>NZ_FOYN01000009.1 GCF_900111935.1 Halorubrum sodomense
GCCGACTCTCGGACTCGAACCGAAACCCTCTCTCGTCGCGCTCTCGAGCGAGGGACGCCTGTGTCGGTCTGGTTCGATACCAACCGTGTATATCGTGCGATCCAGGTACCGCCTGAACTCATGCGAGTCGTGGCGCGTCAGCGCCAATGAATGTGGCTCGGTCTGTTAGTTCTCGTGGGCTTAACACCTCGTTGCCTCGGTGCGTACACCCCGAGTCTATCGAACTCGTCTTCTACGAGTGACCTCTGTGGTACCTCTTTTCCATGTGGGTTTCGAGCTTAGATGCGTTCAGCTCTTACCCCGTGTCGCGTGGCTACTCGGCAGCTGCCCTTCCGGACAACCGATACACCAGTGGCGACCAAACGTAGTTCCTCTCGTACTATACGTTCGTTCACGTCAGGTACCTCACACCCCCAATAGATAGCAGCCGACCTGTCTCACGACGGTCTAAACCCAGCTCACGACCTCCTTTAATAGGCGAACAACCTCACCCTTGCCCGCGTCTGCACGGGCAGGATGGAGGGAACCGACATCGAGGTAGCAAGCCACTCGGTCGATATGTGCTCTTGCGAGTGACGACTCTGTTATCCCTAAGGTAGCTTTTCTGTCATCTACGGGTCCCATTCCGGAACCTCGTAGGTTCGCTAGACCACGCTTTCGCGTCAGCGTTCCTCGTTGGGAAGAACACTGTCAGACCATCTTGTGCTCTTGCGCTCTTCGCCGGATTCCCGACCCGGCTGAGATGATCTTCGGGCGCGCTCGATATCTTTTCGAGCGCGTACCGCCCCAGTCAAACTGCCCGGCTACCGGTGTACTCCTCCCGGAGTGAGAGTCGCAGTCACCGACGGGTAGTATTTCAATGCTGTCTCGGTGGCGTGCTGGCGCACGTACCTGTGTAACGACTCCTACCTATGCTGCACATCGGCGACCACGTCTCAGCGACAGCCTGCAGTAAAGCTCTATAGGGTCTTCGCTTCCCCTTGGGGGTCTCCAGACTCCGCACTGGAACGTACAGTTCACCGGGTCCAACGTTGGGACAGTGGCGCTCTCGTTTATCCATTCATGCAAGCCGCTACTGAAGCGGCAAGGTACTACGCTACCTTAAGAGGGTCATAGTTACCCCCGCCGTTGACGGGTCCTTCGTCCTCTTGTACGAGGTGTTCAGATACCCGCACTGGGCAGGATTCAGTGACCGTACGAGTCCTTGCGGATTTGCGGTCACCTGTGTTGTTACTAGACAGTCGGAGCGCCCGAGTCACTGCGACCTGCTCCTCAGAGAGCAGGCATCCCTTCTTCCGAAGGTACGGGACTAACTTGCCGAATTCCCTAACGTCGGTTCTCCCGACAGGCCTTGCCTTGCGCTGGCAGAGCACCTGTGTCGGATCTCGGTACGGACATCGCGCTTGCCTTTTCACGGGCCCTATGTACGGCTGACTTTCGCTGTCTCGCGTTTCGCTCGCTTCGTGCCGTGACGGCGTCCACGAGTTTCCACGATTCGACCGGGCGAGTGCCCGGCTCAGCGTTCCACACGGCGTCGGCGTTTACTGCACGATGGCGCTGGAATATTAACCAGCTTCCCGTCGGTGTAGTCAAGTTGTGGTACACCTTAGGACCGGCTAACCCTCGGCTGATCTGCAGTGCCGAGGAACCCTTGCTCTTCAGGCCGTCGAGGTTCTCACCCGACTATCGCTGCTACTGTGACCAGGATTGTCGTTACTGGACGGTCCACACGAGCTCTCGCCCGGGCTTCCGTCCGACCAGTACGCCAACCTACGCGGTTGCCCTGTCACGGGCACGGCCAGGTCTCGGTGGTAGATTTGAGCCCCGATCATTTTGGGCGCCTCAAACCTCGGCCGGTAAGCTGTTACGCTTTTCTTAGCGGGTAGCTGCTTCTAAGCTCACCTCCCGGCTGTTTAGGGCTTGAGACCACCTTCGAATCGCACTTAATCTACACTTTGGGACCTTAACCCGGCTCTGGGTTGTTCCCCTCACGGTACACAGGCTTACCCCGCGCACCGGACTCCCTCCGTCTGCGACGCCTGCGGGTTTGGAGTTCGACAGGATGGCCGACTCCTCTCGGAGGCGGGTCATCCAATCGGTAGCTCTACCCCGCGGGCTATCTCGGGAGAGGTCATGCTTCGACATGTTTCGGTTGGAACCAGCTGTTGCCAGGCTCGATGGGCCTTTCACCCCTACACACGAGTCACGAGAGGGTATTGTAGAACACCAACTCTAACAGGCCTCCACGTGGCTTTCGCCACGCTTCACCTTGCTCGCGCGTAGATCGCCTGGTTTCGGGTCGCACCCGATTGACTCCCCGCGCTTGAACACGGTGGCCCTCGCACGAATGTGCTGCGGCCGTATCGGTTTCCCTGCGCCTTCCCCGGTTCACGGGTTAGACTCGCCAATCAAGTGCACTCCCTGGGTCGTTTTTCAAAACGCACGACACGACGCCGGCTCGTCTCT
>NZ_FOYN01000006.1 GCF_900111935.1 Halorubrum sodomense
AGGGCGGCCGACGAGGCTGGGGAGGTGTGAGGTGCGGTTGCGGTGCCGTGCGGGGTGGGACTCAAAGGGGCGGCCGCGAGGGCGAAGACGCGCGACGCAAGTAGCGAGAGACCGAAGGTCTCTCGGACAGCCGGCGGCGGAGCCGCCGGCGAGACCGCAGGAGAGAACGGAGTGAGCGACGAGGACCGCAGCGAGCGCATCGAGCCCTCGCGGCCGGGGCTTTGGACGTGTTCGCTACCAAGCGGGCGTCACCGTTCGCTTATAAACCACTACCAACTGACCCCGCTCCACCGTCTCAGCAGTACTCGCAGTCGCAGTACTCGTCACAGACGGGGTTGTCGCAGTCGGCGCCCCGAGCGGAGCAGTGCTCGCGGCCGTGCCGAATCAACAACACGTGAAGCGGATAGATCAGTTCGTCGGGCACCTGCTCGTCCAACACCTCGTGCGCACGCTCGTTCGACGCCGACTCCGGCACCAACCCGAACCGCTTCGAGACGCGCTCGACGTGGGTGTCGACCGCCATCGTCGGCTTCCCGAAGTGGAAGTTCAACACGACGCTGGCGGTCTTCGGGCCGACGCCTTTGATCTCCGTGAGCCACGCCTTCGCGTCGTCGGTGGCCATCGCGTCGAGGAACGCCAGCGAGTACGCGCCGCCGGTCTCCTCGCGGATCGCGGTCAGCGCGCGCCGGATCCGGGCTGCCTTCTGATCGGGGAGGCCCGCCACGCGGATCGTCTCCTTCAGCTCCTCGTGGTCGGCCGCCTCTATCGCCGCGAAGTCGTCGTAGCGGTCGAACAGCGCCTCCGATGCGCGCCGCGTGTTCTCGTCGGCGACGTTCTGCGAGAGGATCGTCGTCACCAGCTGGCGGACGCCCTCGCCCGGCTCCGCGGTCGGGTCCGCGCCGTGCTCGGCGACGCGGTCGACCGGCTCGTACAGCTCGACGAGGTCGTCGTGAAGCGCCCGGACCCGCGTCTCGTCCCACTGCTGTGTCGACATACGCGCGATACGTGTGCGGTCGACTTGAGGCCGGCGGACGTCGGAAACCTCGGGACGGCGACCGCGGGCGGAGCGCGGCCGGCCGACGCGGCCGTTTATATATCCCCCGCGACTACCTCGGCGCGTGTACCGGGCGAGCGACCGGGTCGACAACGAGGCGTGGATCGAGCTGCTCGAGGAGGCGTGCGTCTCCCTCGACCTCGACGAGGAGACCCGCTCGACCGCGGTCGACCTCTTCCTCTCCCGCGCGCCCGACGACGACCGCGGCAAGCGCGTCGCGGCCGCCGCCAGCCTCTACGCCGCCGGCCTGATCCGGGGCGAGGAGCGGTCGCAGTCCGCGGTCGCGGACGCGATGGACGTCTCGCGGCTCTCGGTCCAGCAGCGCTGGAAGCCGATCCTCGAAGACGCCGGCTTCTCGCCGCCGTCGTGGTGAAACGGCGGAAACGGGGCGTAAGACCGTCCCTTCCGTCGCGGACCAGAGTCGTCTTCGACGGCGACGGTCTTAGTTTCTAACGTACAGTGTCCGTTACTGTAAAGCGAGCGTTACACACAGTTCCCGCTCGCTTTACCCCCAGCATAAGCGAACACACCACCTCCGCGACGACTCGGCCCTCCTCACGGAAACGCTACGAACGCATCGCGTACGGCCCGCTCGGCGCCGGCGTCCTCGCGCTGTGGATCGGTATCGCCCTCGACCGCTTCGTCCTCGGCGTCGCCCTGTACTGGGCCGGCGGCCTCGGGCTGGGGCTCGTCCAGCGGTTCAGCCCCGTCGAACTGTACGACGAGCGCGACACCACCATCGAGCGCAAGGCGAGCCAGAACACGATGAACGGCTTCGCGTACGTGTCCGTCCTCGGGACGCCCGGCGGGCTCGCGCTACAGGGGAGCGGCGTCGTCACGCTTCCGGGCGAGTTCTACGGCGCGACCTGGACCCTCTTCGGGGGCTTCGTCGCGTTCGGCGCGTCAGTCCTCTACTACAAGCGGCGCACATGAGAAACGACGTCTCAGACAGACGCGCCGAGACCGGCGAGAGCCAGGCCGACCTCGCCGCCGCGGTCGGCGTCACTCGCCGGACGATCAACGCCATCGAACGCGAGCGGTACGACCCCTCGCTGGAGCTCGCCTTCAGCCTCGCGGACCACTTCGACTGCCGGATCGAGGACCGCTTCGACCCCGACGAGTGGTCACTTCGGCGTCGCCACGACGCCGAGGTGGTCCTCGTGGAACCGGTCGAGCCGCCGCGTCTCCAGAATCTCGTACGCCTCTCGGAGGCGGCCGAGCGCGCCCTCGAACACGGTCTCCGGATCCGCCGTCACGTCCTCGCTGCGCGCCTTGACCGCGAGCAGCAGCCGCCCGTCGTCCGCCAGGAACTGCGCGTTGCGTACGGCCACCTCGGCCTGGCCGCGCGTGGCCACGTCCTGAACGATCGCGTCCACGTCGGCCTCGACGACGTGCGCGTACGTCTCCGGCTTCCGCGCGTCCTTGAGCAGCGGGAACAGGCGGTCGCGCGGCGCCGCGGCGTCGAGCAGGTCCCTCGCCGGCCGGGGCGCGAACTCGACCGCGTAGGTCGGGCCCGCGAAGTCGGCCACGTGGCTGACCGTGGTGCCGCTCGCGGCGCCGAGGTAGAGGACCGTCTCGCCGCCCGTAAGCCCCGTCTCAACCCCGAGTTCAAGCATCCCGCCGAGCTTCGACCGCTCGGGGTCCCACGCGCGCCAGCCGTCCGCGGTCGGCTCGCCGTAGACGGGCTCGCCCCGGGTCGCTAACCGCCGCCCGCCCTCGATCTGGCGACGTTCGACCCCGTCGGGAAGGGCGGACTCACTCATCGGCGGCCCCCCCGTCCTCCGTCTCTCCGTCTTCCGCCTCGCCCGCGTCCCCCTCGCCGTCCGCCCGCGCCCGAATGGTCGCCATCCGCTCGCGGAGGTCGTCGTGGAGTCGCTCCCGGCGCTCGCCGGCGTAGTGGTCCGCACGCGCGCCGAGCGCGAGCTTCCCGGCGAGCGCGCGCGCCGCGGACCCCCGGTCTTCGGGCCGCGTCCCGCGGACGAACTCGTGCGTGTAGATGATCCCGTGTTTCGGCGAGGGCGCTCGTCCGGAGAGGTGCGCGAACAGCGCGTCCTCGGCGCCGAGCACCTGAACCGTGCCCGACGGCTTCTTCGCGAGCGGCTCCAGCCCGCCCGCGAGCGCGATCAGCCGCGCGGCGAGTTCCGGCCCGGCCATCTCGGTGAGGTTCGGCGCGACCGCGGGCGCGATCCGGCCGATCGTCTCCGCGAGCGCCGCCCGCTCGTCGTCGAGTTCGGCCGCGCGCTCGGCGAGGGAGACGGCCCGTCGCTCGACCTCGCCCTCGGGCTCGCGCGCCGCGACGGCTCGGGCGCCCTCGACGCCGGGGTCGACGTCGTCGAAGAGGCTCCCCGCCCACTCGACGGCGCGCTCGGCCAGCTCGTTAGCGGTCCGCTCGGCGTCGTCCATGGCTCGAATCGCGTGGATCAGCTGCGCGTCGTCCGCGCGCTCCCGCTCGCGGACCGCCTCGCGGGTGGCGCGCGTCGTCGCGGCCTTGAGCCGGTCGTAGTACTCGTCCGCGTCGCCGGTGAATCCGGCCTCGACGGCGCGCGCGGGCCAGTCGGCGGGCGACGCGGCGCTCCCGGTCAGGATTCGGTCGCGGCGCGCCGCGGCGTCGTCGTCCGCACCGGCGACCGCGACAGCGAACCAGCCCGCACTACCGACGTCGGGCGGCGAGTCCGGCGCCACGTCTTCGCTCATGACGAGCCGTTACTCTCCCCGCCCGTATAGGCGTTCCCGAAGCCATCCGCGCGACGAGCGCTGGGCCGTAACACCGGTTCACGGACGAATCGCCCCGCAGCGCGTCGAAAGCACGGATACACCCCAATAACAGCAGATAAATTAAATAACTCTGTATATGTATTACGTGGGGAATATTTATTTACTCCACTTCGTACATACGGCGTATGCCAACGAGTCACGAGGACTCGGCACGATCGAACAGGAGCGTGAGTCGTCGTCAGTACATCGCCGGTGCCGGTGCGGCCGGTGCGGTCGCACTCGCCGGCTGTAGCGGCGGTGGCGGCGGTGGCAGCGGTGGCGGCGGTGGCAACGGTAGCAACGGCGGTAGCATGGGCGGCGACGGGACGACCACGATCAACATCATCACGTGGGAGGAGTACGCCGAGATGCAAGAGAACATCGAGTCCACGCTCGACGGGGTGGAACTCAACATCACTCCCTCGACGTCGTCGACGGAGATGTTCTCGCAGTGGAGCGCCGGCCAAGACGCGCAGTACGACATCGCCGTCCCCAACAACAACCTCGTTCCGCGGTTCATGGACGCCGGCCTCGTCGCACCCGTGAACCGCGACGTGGTGACGAACTTCGACTCGATGTACGACCGGTTCCAGACGTTCGTCGACGAACAGTTCACGGAGGGCGGAGACGCCTACGGGGTTCCGATCCGCTTCGGTTGGTACGGCTACTCCTACGACTCCCGGAGCGTTCCGGACCACGAGCCGAGCTACAACATCCTGTTCGAGGAGGACTACGTCGACGCCGACCTCGACGGCGAGATCATCATGTACAACGAGGCGGCGAAGACGATCCCCGCGGCGGCGCTGTACCTCGGCATGGACGACGCCATGTCCGGCGCGCGGATGACGTTCACGGAGGAGCAGCTCACGGAGATCCAGGAGGTGCTCATCGACCAGAAGTCGCGACTACAGGGGTACATCGCCCCCGACCCGACCTTCATTCAGGAGTTCCGGCAGGGTAACTTCCTCGTCGGACACAGCGGGCGCAACGAGACCGTCCAGATGCGGAGCGAGGGCGACGACTGGGTGGAGTTCGTCGCTCCCAGAGAGGGCGCGCTGGCGTGGTACGAGACCGCGGTCGTCTCGGCCGCCTCGGACAACCAAGAGACCGCGTGGGAGGTCGTGAACGAGTTCATCACGCCCGAGAACGGCGCGGCCCTCGCCGAGGCGGGCTTCTCGCCGAGCACGAACCCCAACGTGGCGGACGAACTGACCGAGGAACAGAACGAACTGTACGGGCGGATCGATCCCTCGCGTCTCGAAGGGATGTACTCGCTCAAGGACATCGCCTCCGACGTCGAGGAGGCGTACCTCTCCACGTGGGAAGAGGTCAAGGCGGCATAGATGTCGACCGACCAGCCGGACGAGAGCAGGCGGGCGAGAGCGGTGCGGCTGTTGAGCGGACCGCGCAGTCGGCTCGGCGTCACGGTCGGCCCCAGCGCGGCGTGGATACTCACGCTGCTCGTCGCGCCGCTGGCGTTCATGGTCGCCGTGAGCTTCTTCGAAGTCAGCTCGCTGACGTATCAGATAATCTACGAGCCGACGCTGAGCAACTACCGGTCGCTCTTCGACGGCGGGGGCGCGATATGGAACACCCCGTTCGTCACGGCGCTGTGGCTCTCGTACGTCATCGCCACCGTGACCACGGTGCTGTGTTTGGCGCTCGCGTTCCCGCTGGCGTACCTGCTCGCGCGGAACGGGGGACGGCTGTTCAAAGTCGTCATCTTCTTCGTCCTCTTGCCGTTCTTCACGATGTACCTCGTGCGGGCGTACTCGTGGGTCCTGATGTTCGGCCCGGGCGGCGTGATCAACAGCACGCTTATGAACTGGGGGCTGATCGACGCCCCGCTGGCGATATTCAACTACGGCATCCCGGCCATCATCGTCGGACTCACGCACGCGTACTTCCCGTACATGCTGTTGACGCTGTACGCGAGCCTCGACGGTCTCGACTTCTCGATCATCGAGGCCGCCCGCGACCTGGGGGCGTCGCGGGTCGAGGTGTTCCGTGACCACGTGATCCCGCTCACGCTCCCCGGGATCATCGGCGGGAGCCTCTTCGTCTTCGTCCCGAGCGTCGGCGCGTTCATCACGCCGACGTTCCTCGGTCAGGGGAAAATCCAGATGATCGGGATGCTCATCGAAAACCGGGTCGCCGGGACGTACTCGATCGGATACGCGAGCGCGGCGTCGATGTTCGTACTCGTCTCGATCATCGGCGCGATGGTCCTCGCCTTCCGGTACGTGAGCATCGAGGAACTGGGGGGTGCCTGAGATGGCGACCGAGACCGCCGAGTCGAACGAAACGACGGAGCCGACCCGGCTCGTCGGCCACCAGCAGGTAGAGAAGCTACTCAGCACCTCGCTGTACGTCGTGTCCGGGCTGTTGCTCCTCTTCTTGTGGGTTCCCCTCGCGATCATCATCTTCCTCGCGTTCGCGGAGAACGCCGTGACCATCTTCCCGTTCGAGGGGTTCACCCTCGACAACTTCCGGCTGGCTATCAGCAGCGATTCGATGCGCTCGTCGCTCGCCGGGAGTTTCACGATCGCGACGGTGGCGGCGTCGATCGCGACGATACTCGGCGTGCTGGCGAGCTTCGCGCTGACGCGCTACCGGTTCCGCCTCCGGGAAATGTACCGGACCTTCGGAATTATTCCCATGGTGATCCCGGGTATCATCCTCGGCGTGGCGCTCCGGATCTACTTTCAGAACCTGCTCGGCATCCTCCCCGGGTTCACGACCGTGGTGTTGGCCCACTCGTTGTACGGGCTTCCGTTCGTGCTCCTCATCGTCTCGGCTCGGCTGTATACCTTCGACGAGTCGTTGGAGGAAGCGGCCAGAGACCTCGGTGCGGACCCGATCACGGTGTTCAGAGACATCACGCTCCCCGTGATCGCTCCGGCCGTCGGAGCGGGCTTCCTGTTCGCGTGGATCCGGTCGTTCGAGGACTACATCCGGGCCCTGTTCCTCACCGGTCCCAACACGGACGTGTTAACGATTTGGATGTTCAGCCGGATCCGACAGCTCGACGCGCCGGAGCTCAACGCCGTCTCCGCGCTCATCGTGTTCGGCGTCGCGGTCGCGTTGGCGGTCGCGATGAACGTCGGCAACGTGACCGGCTACGTCGCCGGAACGGTCGCCGACGAGGAGTAGCTCCCGACCGGGGGGACCGTTTCGAGGGGCGTTTCGAGACCGCGAACCACCCGCGTACGAACGCACGACGAGGCGAACCGCCGTACCCCGGCGGTCAGAAGACGGTGATCAGAAGACGGTCGGCGCGCCGTCGACCACGCCCAGCGCGACGTCGTCGCCGGTGTCGACCGACGACTCGCGTCCCTGAATGACCACCTGAAGTTCGTCGATATCCTCGTCTGGGTCGACGACGTAGTTCGTCTGGTCTCCCTGGAAGTACCGCTCGACGACGACGCCGCGCAGGACATCGTCACCCGTCGCGATGGTGAAATCCTCCGGTCGGATCGAGATGGTGACCTCGCCGGCCCGGTCCTCTACCGGTACGCTGAAACCCCCCTCACCGCCGATCTCTGCGACCGTCGTTCCGTTCCGCTCGACGATCTGCGCCGTGATGAGGTTCGTGTCACCGATGAAGTCAGCGACGAACTCGGACGCCGGCTCGCGGTAGATCTGCTCCGGCGGGCCGATCTGTTCGATGTGGCCGTCGTTCATCACCGCGATCCGGTCGCTGAGCGTCATCGCGACCTCCTGGTCGTGGGTCACGTAGAAGAACCCGCCCTGCGTCTGCTTGTGGATCCGCCGGAGTTCGACCTGCATCTGCTTCCGGAGCTTCCGGTCGAGACTGGAGAGCGGCTCGTCGAGCAGCAGCACCGCCGGCTCGTTGACCAGCGCGCGAGCGAGTGCGACGCGCTGTTGTTGGCCCCCTGAGAGCTCCCCCGGGTTGCGGTCCTCGAACCCGCCGAGGTCGACGAGATCGAGGTATTCGGAGACGCGCTCCGACCGCTCGTTCGCCTCGACGCCCGCCTTGGCGAGTCCGTACCCCACGTTCTCACCCACGGTCATGTGGGGGAAAAGCGAGAGCTGCTGGAACACGAGGTTGGTGTCCCGGGCCTCCGGCGGAACCGATCCCATCGACCGGCCCTCGATCCGAACCTCGCCTTCCGTCGGGTGTTCGAAGCCGCAGATCATCCGGAGCGTCGTCGTCTTCCCGCAACCGGACGGGCCCACCAGGGTGAAGAACTCGCCCTTTCGGACGGAGAAGTCAATGCCGTCAACCGCGGTGAGATCACCGAACCGCTTCGTCACCTCGTCGAGTTCGACCAAACTATCCCCTGTTGTCATGTGACACTCGTCCCGACACCAGCATTATCAATCTACCGCCGGACGGCGCCCACGGCGGCGTCACACTCCACGAGGTGACCGGCGCGCTTGCCGCTTCGTCCCCTCCGGAAGCCGTGTCGCCCGCCGGTCGCGTCGCTCGCCGGCGGTTCGAGCCGACCGACCCCGCCGCCGGAGGCCTCGCTCGTTGCCGCCGCTGCTCGCCCGGCTCGTGGTGACGTTCCCGACGCGCCCGCGGGCTATCCGCTTCGCGGACCGGCCGTCCCGTCGGACCGATTACGGAAAATTCGAGGCGAAAGCCTCGCGTTTCAGCGCGGGGAGGATGTCAAGCCGCCGCGTCGGCCTCGGCTCCCCCGTCGTCATCGGCGTCCGCGTCGGCCCCGTCCGCGAACAGGCCGTCGGCGCCGGACTTCAGTTCGGCGAGCGTCGCCCCGGCCAACCCGCCCAGCGCGCCGCCGGTGCTGGCCGCGTTCCGGCTCCACAGCCCGCCGACCGCGGCGCCCACCGCGGCGCCGACGGCCGCGTACTTCGCCCTGTTAACCGCGTTTCGGATTCGGGATCCCATACTCCCCACTTCTTGTCTGTTCATAAAAATGTGTCTGCGAAAGCCACGAATTGGTTCGGTCGACCGGATCGGCGTACGGACGCGGCGGATACGCGTCGTCGCAGCCTATTGGAGCCGCTTCGTCGTCTCCACGAGCGGATGGCGCGCGTAGTCGACGACTTCGATGTCGTCGACGACGCGGAGCCCCTCCTTCTCCGCGGTCTTCGCCATTCCGAGGTCGACCGGCGTCTGCGGGACGATCACGTACGCGTCCATCGCCTCGATGCCGGCCTCGTGGGCGGCCATGGCGCGGTGGTGGCCGTCGGCGAGATAGAGGGTGCCGCCGTTGTCGATGACGACGAGCGGCTCGGCGAGCCCGTGTTCGAGCTCGTACTGTCGGCCCTCGAGTTCGTCGGCGTACACGCGGGCCTGCGTCGGCGTCAGGTCCGCGATGGCGACCTCGCGGCGCACCTCGTCGAGCTCGACGCCGT
>NZ_FOYN01000008.1 GCF_900111935.1 Halorubrum sodomense
TGGTCGGTGTCGCCGGTGACGATGGCGCCGACGACCGCGACGGCGTCGACGTCGTCCCGGCGCGCGAGCCGGTCGGCGGCCAGCGGGCTGTCGTACGCGCCCGGCACGCTCAGTTCGTCGACGACGACGGCGTCGCGGTCGGCGGCCGCCTCCCGGGCGGCCTCGGCCATCGGCTCCGTGACGGAGTCGTTGAACCGCGCCACCACCAGTCCCAGCGAGACCATACCGAACCTGACGCGGGAGGCGGCAAAGGTCTACCGTTCGACCGCAGGGTTGCCGGGCGAACGCGTTCGGGGACGGTGCCGCGACGCGGGAGGATTCCGGATGAGACCCACTGCGGCGGCGCGTGCCGACGAGCGCCCGCAGGGCGCGAGTCGCACGCGCGAGGTCGTCGGGCTTCGCCCGACTGCCAGAGGCGCGTCGCGCCTCGCTGTCGCCGGCGCTAGGCGCCGGCTGCCAGCGGGACCTTCGGTCCCTCGCTGGACGCGGCGAGCGAGGAGCGTGGTTCGAGAGAGCTTCGCTCTCTCGTCACCGCCGGGAGTCACAGACTTCCGGCTAGCAGTCAGGAGCCGAGGAGTTCTGACGATATCCCGAAAATCGGAGATTTTCGGGCGACAGCAAGCCGCGCGAGCCCCGCAGCGAAAACGAGCGAGACCACGAGCGTCGCAGCCCGCACGGCGAAGCGGACGGACACGTCTTTTGAAGGCCCTCGCGCCTGAGGCTTTGGAGGTATCTTCACCCGACGCGGGTTTGGAAATTCACTTCCGCGCGACGATCCGCAACACGTCTTCATCAGCCAACTCGTGGCCCTTCCCGACCTGTTGGTCGTCGTGTTTCGCGCTGTCGCCCGACACCCGCGCAAATTTGAAGCGCTCGTCGAACTCGCCGCCGATCTTCGTACAGGCGTCGCCGACCGTGTCGCCCTCGAACAAAATTAGCGGCTCCTCGTAGTCGACGCCGCGACCGGGCTTGTCCATGTAGATGCGAATAACGCCCAGCTCCTCCCAGAGCCGCTCCTTGAGCCCGTCGAGGCCGAGTTCCTTCTCGGCGGAGATGAAGAGCACGTCGTCGGGGTCCAGGTCCCGCTCGCGCAACTCCGCTTTCACCGTCGGGAGGTAGCTCTTGTCGATGAGGTCCGCCTTGTTGACGGTGACCATCGAGGGGAGGTACTCGCGGTTGTCCATCACGGCGTCGACCAGCTCGTCGATGGTGAGGTCGTGCGGGATCGTCACCTTCGCGTTGACGTAGCCGTACTCGCGGAGGACCTGCTTGACCGTCTCCTCGTCGAGGCTCACGTCGTCGCTCATCGTCACGCCGAGCCCGTCCTTGTGCGTCTTCCGGATGTTGATGTTCGGGGGATCGGTGTCGAGGCGGATGTTGGTCGCGTACAGCTCCTCGCGGAGGCGGTCGTACTGCTCGATCTCGAAAACGGAGAGCATGAACACCACGAGGTCCGCGGTCCGGACGACCGAGAGCACCTCCTTGCCGCCGCCACGACCGCCCGCGGCGCCCTCGATCAGCCCCGGCACGTCGAGGATCTGGATGTTCGCGCCGCGGTACTGTAGCATGCCGGGGTTGACGTCGAGGGTGGTGAACTCGTAGGAGCCCACCTCGCTGTCGGCGTTGGTGAGGGCGTTGATGAGGGTGGACTTGCCGACGCTGGGGAACCCGACCAACGCGACCGTGGCGTCCCCGTGCTTCTCGACCGCGTAGCCGTGACCGCCGCCGGCGGAGGACTGGTTCTCCAGCTTCTCCTTCTTCTCGGCGAGTTTCGCCTTCAGGCGCCCGATGTGAGCCTCCGTCGACTTGTTATAGGGCGTCTCGGCGATCTCCTCGCGGAGGTCTTCGATCTCCTCCTCCAGTCCCATTACCACACCCTCGGCCGGTCGGCTCGTTAAAGGTGTTCCTTCGGATCGCCGGCCCGTCGGCGGGGATCGAATCGGCCGACAGCTCCGCGCGAATCGGCCGACAGCCCCGCGCGAATCGGCGGTTCGCGCCGAATGAGTGGTTGGTCCGCCGATACTTCGACACGGTTATATCGGAGACGAATAATCCTCTGACACGCCGAATGCCAGATCCGTCGAGCCTTCGCGACAGTACGCAGATCGTCCTCCCGCGCCGCGCGCTCGACGGGCACCGGGAGCCCCTCGAAGCCCGCTTCACCGTCACCGTCGTCGAGACCGACGACCGGTACCGGATCATCGGCAGCCCGGTCGAGATCAAGGCCGCCAGCGACTACCTCACCCGCAACGGCGTCGCTGTCGCGTGAGGCGCTCCGTCACGTGAGTCGTTCCGTCGGCGGGCGGCCCGGCGGTCGCGTGTCGATCCCGCTGCGCGACGGGGAGCCCTCGCGGGGCCGCTATCGTCGCGCCGGCCGCGGGTTCCGGATCCCCACGACGGCTGCTGGGGTCCAAACCCTATTGCGGTCCATCCACAAACGGGGACCGTGACGAACACCAACCGCGAGTGGCTTCTCGCCGAGCGGCCGACCGGCGAGCCCGATCAGGACAGCTTCGAACTGCGCGAGGCCGAGGTCCCCGCCCCCGACCCCGGCGAACTCCTCGTCCGCGTCCGGTTCCTCTCGGTCGACCCGTACATGCGCGGCCGGATGCGCGACGCCGAGTCCTACGCGGAGCCGTGGGACGTGGGCGACGCGCTCAGGGGCGGGGTCGTCGGCGAGGTGGTCGAGAGCGCGAGCGACGCGTACGACGCGGGCGACCTCGTGACCGGCGAGGGGCGCTGGGCCGACTACGCGACGCTCGACGCCGACGACGTCGCGCCCGTCGACCCGGCTGTCGCGCCCCCCGAGGCGTACCTCGGCGTCCTCGGCATGCCCGGGCGGACCGCGTACTTCGGACTGCTGGAGGTCGGCGAGCCGAAGCCCGGCGACACGGTCGTCGTCTCCGGCGCGGCCGGCGCGGTCGGCTCGGTGGTCGGCCAGATCGCGGTGCGGAACGGCTGTCGCGTGGTCGGCTTCGCGGGCAGCGACGAGAAGACCGACTGGCTCACCGACGACCTCGGCTTCGACGCCGCGATCAACTACAAGACCGCGGACGACTACCGCGCCGAGCTCGACGAGGCGGCGCCCGACGGCGTCGACGTGTACTTCGACAACGTCGGCGGCCCGATCACGGACGCCGTCTTCACGACGCTGAACCTCGACGCGCGCGTCGCGGTCTGCGGCCAGATCGCCCACTACAACGACGAGGAGACCCCGACCGGCCCGCGGAAGCTCCCGCAGCTGATTCCGGTGCGGGCCAAGGTCGAGGGCCTGCTCGTCAGCGACTTCGCGACCCGGTTCGGCGAGGCGAGCGAGCGGCTGGGCCGGTGGGTCGCGAGCGGCGACCTCGAACACCGCGAGACGGTCGTGGAGGGGTTGGAGAACGCGCCCGACGCCTTCCTCGGCCTGTTCTCCGGCGACAACATCGGCAAGCAGGTGGTGCGGGTGTCGGACGCCGACGCGGAGTAGTCGCGACTCGGCGTCGCTTCTACCTGTAAAGGGAGTGCGCGGGACCGGATTCGAACCGAGGCGAGAAATGCTCGCTCACTCCGTTCGCTGCGCTTTCTCGCTGGGTTACAAATCCGCTCCTGCTCCCTCACTCCAGCCGACTCGCTTTGCTCGTCGGCTTCCGTTCAGTGCGCGGGACCGGATTCGAACCGGCGGACCCCTACGGGATAGCGTCCTAAGCGCTACGCCTTTGGCCTGGCTCGGCAACCCGCGCGCAACCCCGAATACGCGAAACCGAGTCAAGAACCTGACGAACCACCAGCGGCGATGCGATTTATAAATACGATGGCGCGTGCCGACGAGCGCCCGCAGGGCGCGAGTCGCACGCGCGAGGGAGTCGGCCGCCC
>NZ_FOYN01000005.1 GCF_900111935.1 Halorubrum sodomense
GGCGCTGCTGCGCGTTTCCGCGCAGCAGCACCCGCAGTCCGGACACGCTGCGCTCGACAGCACGTTCTTCGACCGGCGACGTGCCTCCTCGTACTTTCGCCAGCGGGCAGGACGGACGATACAGACGCTGAAAGTGACGACATTGACTGATGTGGAATCACTAGCTGTTCTCGACGTTCACATCACAGCGCGGTGGAAGCATGACACGAAGACGGGACCGCAGGTCGTCCGCCGAAACGCGGACGACCTGCAGTCCGTCGCCGCCGACAACGGCTTCCAAGACTGGCACACCGAGTACGAAATCGCCGCACACGACATCGATTACCTCGTTCATTATCGCGGCTCGTCAGCGAACGCAGCCGCGAAAAACGCTCTGAACCGGGCAAAGGGCTACTCTCAGCGGTGGATGGCCGAAACATCCTACTCGACAACCAAGCGCTCGCTCGGCGATGCCGTGCGAGCGCTTGGCTGGTATCGGCAGTTCCGTGAAATCGTCTTGATGTTCGCCATTACCAACATAGAACCACTGTGTGAGCCGCTGTAACCGTGACTCAGCATCTATTCAACACAGCACTGTATCTACCTCTGCTATATCGGAAACATCAAACCCATCAACTTTGCGTATCGTTCTGTCGTCATTGAGATATTCGTAGAGTTGGAAGGTATGGCCGTTCGTCAGAATTCCGTAATCTGCGCTCCCTACACCAACTAAATATCCCTCTAATTGGTCTCGATCGGCGAGTTCAAGCTCGTGAGACGGTCGTTTCGTCTCACAAACGATGACAGGGAACGGTGGTTCACTATCATCAAAGCAGAGTAAATCCTTCTGGTCATCTTCGAAATTGACGTGACCCTCTCCTACGGTTCTAGACCACCCAAGGGCGTCCGTGAAGAGATGGTCTACGAGACTATACCGAAAATCAAACTCACTTCCTTCCTGCCGGATTTCTTCGTATACTTTGATGAAGGCTTGGTGGAGGTCTCCAACTGAGGCTGGCATTAATCCACTGTTGATATCCAACTGGTTATAATTTGTTTGACTCCTATGAGGCTAGGGGTGCTTATTATCCGACTTCACGGACACAGAGGCACGGGGTTAGTATTAGACCACATTCAGACGATATCATGTGGTACTAATCATGAATTGCTGCGACGGGTACGGTGGAATTCGAACCAAAATCAGACGCACTCGCTCGCTTCGCTCCTCGCTGTACGGGCACAGTGGGATTCGAACCCACGACCGTCGGATTAGAAGTCCGACGCTCTATCCGGGCTGAGCTATGTGCCCTCATCAACTCCTGATCCCCCGAGTCTAAAAAACGCCCGCGGTTCGCGCCGCCCGCGGGCCAACAGCAGACCTAAGTCCGCGAGCGGAGTATCCGCCGGTAATGAACGTTATCGGAACCGTCGGCCTCCCCGGCAGCGGGAAGGGGGAGGCGGCGAACGTGGCCGAGGCGGCGGACATCCCCGTCGTCGTCATGGGCGACGTGATCCGCGCCGAGTGCCGCCGCCGCGACCTCGACCCCGCCGAGCATCACGGCCGGATCGCGCAGGCGCTCCGCGAGGAGGAGGGCGACGACGCCATCGCCGCCCGGACGCTCCCCCGGATTCGGGAGGCCGCGACCGAGAGCGACCGCGGCGACACCGTCCTCGTGGACGGCCTCCGCTCGACCGTCGAACTCGACCGCTTCCGCGAGGCGTTCGGCGACGACTTCACGCTCGTCGCGATCCGGGCGCCGTTCGAGCTCCGGGCCGAGCGACTGGGCGAGCGCGGCCGCGACGACTCCGACTCCGACCTGGAGGCGCTCCGCGAGCGCGACGAGCGCGAGATCGACCTCGGCCTCGGCGAGACCTTAGAGCGGGCCGACGTCGAGATCGACAACACCGACAGCCTCGCGGCGTTCCGCGAGCGCGTCCGCCAGGTGCTGGGCGTCGACGACGAGGGGGCGGAGCCGGACCGCTCCGACGACGAGGCCGCCGAGACGCCTGCCGCCGACGCCGAGGCGCCCGAGGCCGGAGGTGACGGCGCGTGATATACAGCGTCGACGTCCGGATCGAGACGCCGGTTCACGACACCGAGGTGACCGACCGAGTCACCGACGCGGTGGCGAACGTCTTCCCCGACGCCGAGCCGGTCCACGAGGACGGGCGACTCGTCTCCGAGACCCACAGCCTCGACGCCTTCTCCGACGTGCTCCACGAACAGGAGATACTCGACACCGCCCGGCGCGTCTTCCTGCAGAACCGCACCGACGAGGGGTTCGCCTTCTCGCTGAAGAAGCAGGCGGCGCTCGAGGGCGTCGTCAACTTCGCGGTCGGCGAGCCCGACGAGCTGGGCGAGATCGACGTCGAGGTGCGCGTCCGAGAGCCGGACGTCGAGTCGTTCATCGACTACGTCGCGCCCGAGACGGACGAGGGCCAGCCGGTCGACCCCGTTCGCGAGTACGGCGACCGGTTCGACCCCGAGGACGAGGCGCACTGAGGCGTCGAACGGCGCGCGAACGCGTCCGGTTTTCCGATTCAGTCACCCAACAGCGACGAGCCCGCACCGCCTATCGCGCCGAAGGCGGCCGGGTAGACGGCGCCGGCGAGGAGGACGGCGGTGACGACGTCGGGGGCCACGCTCCCGTCGCCGACCGCGTACCGGAACAGGAACGCGCCGACGAGCGCGAGCGGGAGGTAGCCGGCGGCGACGAGCGCGCCCGAGCGGACGCCGTCGAGCGGGGCGTCCGCGCCGGCGACCCGCCCCGCGACGAGGCCGGCGACGAGCAGCAGGAGCGGCGGGACTACGAGCAGGAACCCCGCGCCCTCGGCCTCCATGAGGATGTTCCGCGAGGACGTGCCCCCGAACAGCGCGGGGAACACGGTCTCGACGAAGTGAGCGTTGTAGAACATCCAGCCGGACACCTGCCACGCCGAGATGGGGTCGCCGCCGAACAGCTCGGCGAGGAAGTTGAGCCCGGACAGCCCCTCCTCGATCCGGCCGCTCTGCGTGACGTAGACGGACAGGTAGCCGAGGAGGTAGGCGGCGGCGCCGGCGACCGCGCCGCCGAGCGCCTCTCGCGCGATGTTCCGATTCGAACCCGTCGTCGCGGTCGTTCCACCTGTCGGTGACGAGGACATGCGCCCGGGATCGTTTCGGACGCGGTAAGTGTTTGTTGGGTCGCAGTCACGCCGGTAATTCAACTGAAACGGCCGGTGAAACCTCCGCAGACGGCGAAAATCCCGCGCCGATCACGCGGTCGCCGCTCGCCACTCGTCCTGCGAGATCGTGTACCGGACCTCGTCGTGGACGCTCCCGTCGGCGAAGGTCAACTGATTCCGGAGCCGCCCCTCGCGCCGGCCGCCGAACCGGTCGACGTACTTCTCGATCGCGCGCCGCGACTGCTCGTTGTCGGGGTGGTGGCTCACCGCGACGACGTCTAAGTCGAGGTCGTCGAACGCGACCTCGACGAGCGCGGCGGCGCGCTCGCCGGAGTAGCCGCGCCCCCAGAACCGCTTCCGGAGCCACGTGCCGAGGACCGCCGTGCGCCGCTCCCAGTCGACCTCGAAGCCGCCGAAACCGGCGATCTCTCCCGCGCCGTCTTCCCCCCCGCGGGGCCGGATCACGTAGCTCGCCGCCTCGCCGTCCTCGAAGCGCTCGCGGCCGCGTTCGAGGAACTCCAGCGTCTCCTGCTTCGTCTCGTGGGGGTCCCACGTGACGTACTCGGTCACCGCCTCGATCCCGGGGTCCGACGAGCAGATCCGGTAGCACGTGTCGAGGTCGACGTTCTCGGGTCCCCGCGCCTCCAGCCGGAGCCGGTCGGTCTCGATCGTCTCGGGGAACACACCGGTGCCGACGGCGGCGGACGGATAAACTCTACCGGCGGTCTGGGATCCGTTTCCACGGTCCGACCGGCGCGTTCAGCCGTCGAGCGCGTCGGCGAGGTCGGCGCCCACGTCCGCGATCGCGTCGCGGGCGCGGTCGACCTCTCGCATCGTCATGAACCCGTGGACCATCGCGGGGTAGTTCTCGTAGCGCGTCGCGACGCCGTCCGCGACCAGCCGCTCCGCGTATGCCGTCCCGCCGTCCCTGAGCGGATCGAAGCCGGCGGTGACGACCGTCGCGGGCGCGACGCCGGAGAGGTCGCCGGCGTTGATCGGGTCGGCGTACGGGTTCCGGCGGTGGATATCGTTCCGGTAGTAGCAGTCGGAGAACCACTCGATGTCCTCGCGCGAGAGGACGACCCCGGCGTGTTCGCGCACCGACTCCTGCTCGGGGTCGACGCCGATTCCCGGGTAGAGAAGCGCCTGGTGGGCGACGTCGGGGCCGTCGCGCTCGGCGGCCATGAGCGCCGCCACGGCGGCGAGGTTGCCGCCGGCGGAGTCGCCCGCGACCGCGACCTCCCCGGTGCCGCGGAGCCGCTCCGTCGACGCCGCCGCCCACTCGACGGCGGCGTACGCGTCCTCGACCGCGGCGGGGAACGGGTGCTCCGGCGCGAGGCGGTACTCGACGGAGAGCACCGCACAGCCGCTCTCGCGCGTCAGGTGCCGGCAGAGCCAGTCGTGCGTCTCGACGCTCCCGAGGACGAACCCGCCGCCGTGGAAGAAGACGACGGTCGGATAGGGCGGGTCGCCGTCCGGGAGGTACAGGCGCGCGTCCAACTCGCCCGCGGGCCCCGGAACCGTCACCGACTCGATCGCCCCGATGCTCGGCGGATTCCGGTTCTGAAGCCGCGACAGGGGACCGGTCAGGAGCCGGAGCAGTTTCAGCTTGTAGCGGCCGTGCGGCAGCGGGATCCGCGACTGGCGGGCGGCTGCGCGCTTCGCCTGCGGATCGATCTGGTCGGCGCTCACGTCGTGGGAGTCGTCGGGCCGCCGACAAGACGGTTGCGGCGGGACGCCGGCGGGCGGCGATCGGTCGCAGCCGCGACGCTCACCGCACCAGCTCGGCCGCTCGCAGTTCTTCCCGGATCGCGTCGCGTTTCACCAGGGCGAAGCCGACGCAGATGATCAGGAAGCCGGCGACCGTCGTGGGGGTGATCCCCTCATCGAGGACGAGCCAGCCGACGACGGCCGCGAACACCGGCGCGACGTAGGAGACGAGGTTGATCTCTATCGGGCCGAGCCGGTCGAGCAGGTCGAAGTAGATGAGGAACCCGATCCCGCTCGCGACGATCGAGAGGTAGCCCAAGGCGAGCAGCGACTCGGCGTTCCAGGCCGCGTCGGCGACCGACTCGCCGAGCGCGAGCGAGATCAGGTGCGTGAGTCCGGCGCCGAGCAGCATCGCCCACGCCTCCATCGTCTCGATGGCGATATCGGCCTCGGAGGCCCGAGAGAGCACGGACCCGAGCGCGAACGACGCCGCCGCGAGCAACACGAGGAGCTTCGAGACGGTGCCGCCGCCGGCGAGGTTCGCGGGGTCCGGGTTCGCGAGGACGACCGCGCCGACGAGTCCGATACCGAGACCGAGCGCGCCGACGGCGGTCAGGCGCTCCGCGGGGAGGAAGGCCCGCGCGAAGACGGTGGTCAAAAGCGGCGAGAGGCTGACGATGACGGCCGCGACCGCGCTGGTCACCGCGGGGTCGGTCTCACCGATGAACAGGAACGAGTGGTAGGCGGCGATGATGAACACGGCCCCGGAAGCGACCTCCAGCCACTGGTCGCGCCCGCGGGGGATCGGGTCGTCGACGGCGTACGCCGCGTACGCGAGCATTACCAGACCGGCCACGTCGTACCGGAACGCCGCGAACAGCACCGGCGGGAAGTACGCCAGCCCCGCCTTGATCGCGACGAACGCGGAGCCCCACGCGGCGGCGAGGACGAGAAACAGCGAGAGGTTTCTGAGACGGCTCACGTCCGCCCTCGTCCGGCGCCGAGCCAAAAGCTTCCGGAAACGGCCGCGGTCGCTGGATCGGCTCGGCGCCGGGCGCGCAGTGCGACGGACGCCCGGGGAGCGTGACAGTCCGGGGAGCGTGACAGCCCGGGCAGCGTGACAGCCCGGGCAGCGTGACGGGCCGTTAGCGGACCTGATACCCGTCGGCGTCGCGGGCGACGACGCCCACGTCGGAGAGCCGACGGAGCGCGCCCTCGACCGTCGACTCCCGTGCGCCGACCTCGTCGGCGACCGCGGCGGGCGTGCCGTCGGTCTCGACCACCGCGGCGATGACGGCCGCGAAAAAGCGGCTGTCTGCCTGCCCGCCGAGTCGATCGTCGATCTCGGCGAGGGTGTCCTCGACGCGACCCTGAACCCACCGCTGGGCGAGCGAGAGCTCGCGGTCGAGGTCCTGGAGGCGCGTGAACTCCTCCGCGAGTTCCGCGAGGCCGCCGGTCGCGCCCGATCCGTCCGGTGCCTCGATCGAGAGGTGGGGACACCGTCCGGACATGTCGAGGCTGTTCTTCGCCGGGTACGCGCTCTTCGCGCCGAAGCCGTACGGCGAGACGCTGACCTCCAGCCGGAGGCTGCGCGCGATCCGGAAGTACTTCCGCCGCTGGTCGTCCGTCGTCGACTCGACGAGACCGGCCTCCTCCAGCTTCCGCAGGTGGTCGATCACCGCCTTCGGGCTCACGTCGAGGTACTCCGAGATCTCCGTGACGTAGCACGGCTTGGTAGCGAGAAGCCGGAGGATGCGTCGCCGGTTCTCGTTGCCGAGGAGATCGAGCAGTACCGCGGAGTCCATTAACGTGTGGTTAGCGTTCAGCGGATAAAAGGTTGGCTTCCGGCGACGACGGTCGGCCGAGCGAGTGGGGCCGCCGGGAGAGCGGCGAGACGGCACCCACCGAAGGGTAGTTACCCCCCGGGCGGCACGCTGGGGTATGGAGACGGCACTCGTGATCCTCGACGGCTGGGGGCTCGGCGACCACGACCGGCGGGACGCCGTGAAGGCGGCCGACACGCCGACGTTCGACGCGGCGACGGAGCGCGGCGCCGACGGGCGCCTCGTCGTCCACGGGCGGCGCGTGGGGCTCCCCGAGGGACAGATGGGCAACTCCGAGGTCGGCCACCTCAACATCGGCGCGGGACGGGTGGTGAAGCAGGCGTACACGCGGATCACGGACGCGCTCGCGGAGGGGTCGCTCTCGGACAACGACGCTATCGCAGACGCGCTCGACCACGCGAGATCGACCGGCGGCCGGGTCCACTTCACCGGCCTCGTCTCCGACGGCGGCGTCCACTCGGACGTGGAACACCTGCTCGCGCTGATCGACGCCGCGGCCGACGCTGGCGTGCCCGCGACGAGCCACGCGTTCACCGACGGGCGGGACACGGCCCCCGAGATCGCCGACGAGTTCCTCGCGGACGTGACCGCCAAAGCCGACGAGCGCGGGACGGGCCACGTCGCGACCGTTACCGGGCGGTACCACGCGATGGACCGCGACGAGAACTGGGAGCGCACGCGGAAGGCGTACGACGCGATCGTCGCCCGCGAGGCCCCGCACGAGGCCGAGAGCGCGGTCGCGGCCGCCCGCGAGGCGCACGCCCGCGGCGAGACCGACGAGTTCGTCGAACCGACGCTCGTCGCCGGCGAGCCCGCCCTCGACGACGGGGACGCGGTGATATTCTTCAACTTCCGCGCGGACCGCGCCCGGCAGCTGGTCCGGATGCTCACCGACACCCGGCCCGAGTGGGGCTTCGACCTCGACCAGCCCGAGATCCGCCTGACGACGATGACCGAGTACGACGAGACGTTCGAGTTCCCGGTCGCGTTCCCGCCGGAGATCCCCGCGAACACGATCGGCGAGGTCGTCGCGGACGCAGACGGTACCCAGCTCCGGATCGCGGAGTCGGAGAAGTACCCCCACGTCACCTACTTCCTCAACGGCGGCCGCGAGGTCGAGTTCCCCGGCGAGATCCGCACCATCGTCGAGAGCCCGGACGTCCCCACCTACGACCTCCAGCCCGAGATGTCCGCGTCCGAGGTGACCGACGAGGCCGTCGAGACGATCGCCTCGGACGACCCCGACCTGCTCGTGTTGAACTACGCGAACCCCGACATGGTGGGCCACACCGGCGACTTCGACGCCGCCGTCGAGGCCGTCGAGGCCGTCGACGGACAGCTCGACCGGCTGCTCGACGCGATCGCCGACGCCGGCGCCCACGCCGTCGTCACCGCCGACCACGGCAACGCCGACGACATGGGCACCCCCGACGACCCCCACACCGCTCACACGTACAACCCGGTGCCGTTCGTCTACCTGACGCCCGACGGCGACGACGGCGGGCACGCGGTCCGCGAGGGGGGCTCGCTGTGCGACATCGCTCCGACCCTGCTCGACCTGATGGAGCGCGACCGGCCCGCGGAGATGACGGGCGAGAGCTTGCTCACGGAGTGACCCGGCGGCGCCCGCGACCGCAGCCGAATAAACGATAAACTCGGGATAGATTCCCGCCCGTTCCACGGCGTTTTAATACGCGGTCCCGTCTGTGATCGTTCATGACAGACGAGACCACGCCGGTGATCGCGGCCGCCTACCGAACGCCGCAGGGGAAAGACGGCGGCGTCTACGCGGACGTTCGCAGCGAGGACCTCTCGACGACGCTCATCGACCACGCGCTCGACGAGACGGGGCTGTCGAGCGACGACGTCGACGACCTGATGTGGGGCGTCGCGCAGCAGCGCACCGAGCAGGACAACAACGTCGCGCGCGTTATCGCCCTCCTGTCGGAGCTGGGCGAGTCGGTGCCCGCCACCACGATCAACCGCTGGTGCGCCTCCTCGATGCAGGCGGTCATCTCGGCGTCGGACGCGATCGCCGCGGGGAACCGCGACTGTATCATCGCGGGCGGCGTCGAGAACATGAGCCGCGTCCCGATGGACGGCGACTCCTACCAGCACCTCCACCCCGAGCTCTCGGAGACGTACAACGTCTTCCAGCTGCAGATGGGGATGACCGCCGAGAAGGTGGCCGAGGAGTACGACGTGAGCCGCGAGGCGCAAGACGAGTACGCCGCCCGGAGCCACCGGCGCGCGGCCGAGGCGACCGAGTCGGGCCGGTTCGACGACGAGATCGTCCCCGTCGAGACCGACGACGGCCTGGTCGAGGAAGACGAGGGGATCCGCCCGGACACGACCGCCGAGAAGCTCGCCGGCCTCTCGCCCGCGTTCACCGGCGACGGCACTGTCACCGCCGGGAACTCCTCGCAGATCTCCGACGGCGCGTCGCTGACGGTCGTGACGAGCAAGGCGTTCGCCGACGAACACGGGCTCGACGTGCTCGCGGAGGTCGGCACGAACGCGGTCGCCGGCGTCGACCCCACGGTGATGGGGATCGGCCCGGTGCCCGCCACCCGCGGCCTCCTCGACCGCGCCGGCACCGAGATCGACGACTACGACCTCGTCGAGCTGAACGAGGCGTTCGCCTCCCAGTGCGAGTACGCGCGGCGCGAACTCGGCGTCGACGAGGAGATCTACAACGTCAACGGCGGCGCCATCGCGCTCGGTCACCCGCTCGGCGCCTCCGGCGCGCGCCTCCCCGTCACGCTCCTCCACGAGATGCAGAAGCGCGACGCCGAGCGCGGCCTCGCGACGCTCTGCGTCGGCTTCGGCCAGGGCGCCGCGATCGAGTTCCTGCGATAGACAGCCGCGAGACGGATTTTCGCCGCGGCGCGCCTGCGAGCGGCCGCCCCCGGCGGCCGCGAGCCAGCCCGCGAGGGAGTCAGTCGCCGGAGCGAAGCGACGGCGACTGACGAGGCTGGGGAGGCGTGAGGTGCGTGGCTGTGCGGGGCGGGGCGGGACTCGAAGGGGCGGCCGGGAGGCGGGCGCAGGCGACGCAAGGACCGCAAGGAACGAGCGGAGCGAGTGACTGAGGACCGCAGCGAGCGTGCGCCCGCCTCCCGGCCGGGGCTTCGGCGGTGTTCGTGTCCATCGCGTTGCCGTCGTCGATCGCTTACTCGTCGCCGTGCGTGAAGCCGCGGTCGGGGAGCGGGTCGCCGTCGGCGACGACGCGCGACGACTCCTCCTCGGGCGCTTCGGTTACCGTCCCGATCTGGGTCAAGCCGGCCGGACACGCCGCTTCGACCTCATCAACCTCGTCTTCCGGCACCGCACAGACCAACTCGAAGTCCTCGCCGAAGTGCGCCGCGAGCTCGAACCGCTCCGCCGACCCCTCCGCGACCTCCTCGACTGCGGGATGGGCCGGAACCGCGTCCCGCTCCAGCTCGATCCCGACCGCGCTCGCCTCGGCGAGCTGGTGACACGACCGCGCCAGCCCGTCCGAGGAGTCCATCATTGCGGTCGCCGTCCCCGCCAGCGCCAGCCCGTCGGCCACGCGCGGCGTGAACCGGAACAGCTCGTTGGCGCGCTCGACCGCCTCGTCGTCGCCGCGCTCGAACAGCCGCAGCGCCGCCGCCGACCGCCCCCACTCGCCGGTCACGCAGAGCGCGTCGCCCGGCCGCGCCCCGTCGCGGGTGACGCTCCCGGCCTCAGTCACGTCCCCGACGGCGGTGGTCGCGGTCGTGAACTCCACGTGTTCGTCGAGGTCGCCGCCGACGTACTCGGCGCCGACCGCCTCGCAGACGTCGACCGCGCCCGCGACGAACGCGTCGAGCTCGTCCGGGTCGAACGCCTCGTCGGCGTAGACGGCGACCGCCGCGCGCGCCGTCGCACCCATGGCGGCCACGTCCGACAGCGAGGCGCCGACCGCGCGCCAGCCGGCGGTGTACCGCGTCGTCCCGGGCGGGAAGTCGGTCCGCTCGTGGAGCATGTCCGTCGTGATGACCGTCCCGTCGACGACGGCGGCGTCGTCGCCCGCGTGCGGGAGGTCGGCCGCGATGGCCCGGAGCGCGTCGCGTTCGTTCACTACCCCACGCTCCGCGCGGCGAGGCCAATAAGCGATCGGTCCGGGCGGGCGAGGCCGGGTCGCCTCGGAGTTAGCGGGGTCACCTCGGAGTTGCGCCCGGGTCGCGTCCTCCGATTCGTCCGTTCCGTGTCGCGTGTTGTCATGGAACATTTAAACGGGTAAAACAACATAACGAATATTATCATTATCAATCATTATGTTTATTACTACCCGCCGAATCGTCCCAGTCGCAATGGCAGTATCCGTACACGGACACGCAGCGACCCGACGCACGGACTCGATCACCAGACGACCGCCGCAACCGCCCACACGACCCGATGACGACACCTAACGACACGAGCGAAGACACGACCCGACGCACCGACAGCACGACCGACCGACGCACGGAGTCGGACACGACGACTTCTCCCGAACGGATCCCCGGCCGCATCCCGCCCACCGAGGAGGCGGGCGCGCCGCTGGTTCCGCCGATCGCCACCCGCCGAGCCGCGGGGACGCGGTCGCCCGGCTCGTCACCGCGGACCGAGACCCGCTCCCGAACGCGCCCGCCGACGGACGGCGAGCGCGACGCGCCGCTCGTCCCCGACATGCGTCCCGCCTCGCGGACGCGGACGGACGGGGGGTCGCGATGAGTTCGTTCCGCCGCGCCGTCCCGCTGGCGCCGGCCGGCGACGGCCCGCGACCGGACGCCACGGCGTTCGCGCCGACGAGGCGCACCACCGCGTCGAACCGGACCGCGCCGGAACAGACTGCGCCGAACCGGACCGCGCCCAACCAGACCGCAGACGACGCCGCCACGCAGTAACCCGATGAATCCCAACGAACTCGACGACGACGTCTTCGACAGAGACATCGACAACCCGGCCGGCCGGCGGCTCCGCGAGCTGTTCGACGAGCAGGAGTACACGTTCGCGCCGGGGATCTACCACGCGCTCGACGCCCGCCTCGCGGAGATGGCCGGCCTCGACGCGGCCTACATGAGCGGCTACTCGACCGTCCTCGGCCAGTTCGGCTTCCCCGACCTGGAGATGGTGACGATGAGCGAGATGGTCGAGAACGCGAAGCGCATGGTCGAGGCGACGAACCTCCCCGTCATCGCGGACTGCGACACCGGCTACGGCGGCGTCCACAACGTCCGCCGCGCGGTCCGCGAGTACGAGAAGGCCGGCGTCGCCGCCGTCCACATCGAGGACCAGACCTCGCCGAAGCGCTGCGGCCACATCGCGGGCAAACAGATCGTCTCCCGCGAGCAGGCGCGGTCGCGCTTCGAGGCCGCGGTCGACGCCAAGCAGAGCGAGGACACGGTGATCATCGCCCGCACCGACGCGTACGGCTCCGCCAACGGCGACTGGGAGGAGCACCTCGAACGCGGCCGGATCTACGCCGACGCCGGGGTCGACCTCGTCTGGCCGGAGATGCCCGACCCGTCTCGCGAGGACGCGGTCGAGTACGCCGAGACGATCCACGAGACGCACCCCGACCTCGACTTAGCCTTCAACTACTCCTCCTCGTTCGAGTGGGGCGCCCAGGAGGACCCGCTCACCTTCGAGGAGCTGGGCGACCTGGGCTACCAGTACATCTTCATCACGCTGTACGGGCTCCACTCGGGCGCGCACGCCGTCTACGAGGACCTCTCGAACATCGCCGAGAACGACGAACAGGCGCAGTTCGACCTCGAGGAGCGGTACATCGGCCACGAGACCGAGAGCCACCACGAGCTCTCCTTCGTCCCGCGCTACCAGGAGGTCGAGGCAGAGTTCGACCCCGAGGCGCGCAAGCGGCAGGAGGAGTCGGCCGGCTTCACCGAGGAGGAGAACGACCCGATCACGGCCTCGGAGGGCGACGACTGATGGGCGGACCGGACGACGTCACGCTCCGACGGAGCCAGCTCGCGACGCCGGGATCCGACCCGGAGATGATCGAACGAGCGCCCGACTCCGGGGCCGACGAGGCGTTCCTCGACCTGGAGGACTCCGTCGCGCCCGCGGCGAAGGTCGACGCCCGCGAGAACGTCATCGAGGGGCTGATCGAGTACGACTGGTCCGACACCCGGCCGTGCTACCGGATGAACGGCGTCGACACCCGGTGGTTCTACGACGACGTGATCGAGGTCGTCGGGCGCGCCGGCGAGCACCTCGACACGATCATGGTGCCGATGGCGAACAATCCGGAGACGGTCGCGACCGTCGACAACCTCCTGACGCAGGTCGAGGCGAACAACGACCTCCCGATCGGAGGCATCGGCCTCCAGGCGCAGATCGAGTCGCCCGAGGCGATGACGAAGGTCGCCGACATCGCCCGCGCGAGCGACCGCCTGGAGTCGCTCGTGTTCGGTCCCGGCGACTACACCGCGAACGTCGGCGCCGCGGGGCTCACCATCGGCTCCGGCGGCGGCTACCCCGGCCACTACTGGCACTACCAGCTCGCGCGCATCGCGCACGCGGCGAAGGCGCAGGGGCTACAGGTGATCGACGGCCCGTACGCCGAGATCGAGGACGCGGCGGGGTTCCGCGACTCCTGTCGGTGGGCGAGCCAGCTGGGCTGTGACGGCAAGTGGGCGATCCACCCGAGCCAGATCGAGCCCGCCAACGAGACGTTCGCGCCCTCGCCCGAGGAGGCCGAGAAGGCCCGTCGGATCGTCGACGCCTACGCGGAGGCGAAAGAGCAGGGCAAGGGCGCCGTCTCGGTCGACGGCGAGATGGTCGACGAGGCGACAGACAAGATGGCCCGCGGCATCGTCGCGCGCGCCGAGCAGGCGGGGATCCTGTAAGGTCACCTCGCGCCGCCCCGCGCTCGATTCCCTGTGGGCATCTCCTTTTATTTCGTGCCCGGTTCTACTCCGAGATCGCGCCGCGTTCACGGAGTTCGTCGATGTCGTCGTCGCCGTAGCCGTACTCGCGGAGGACCGACTCCGTGTGTTCGCCGAGCGCGGGCGGGTGACGGCGGACCGTCGTCGGCGTCCGCGAGAGGTGCATCGGGGAGCCGGGGAACCGTACCGTGCCGGCGGTCGGGTGCTCGGCCGCTTCGAGCATCCCGCGCGCCTCGATCTGGGGGTCGGCGAACACCTCGCTCACGTCGCGGACGCGGCTCGCGGGGACGTCATGGTCCGCCAGCCGCTCGACCGCCTCGTCGGTCGTCATCGCGGCGAAGGTCTCCTCGAGCTCGCGGTCCAGCTCCTCCCGGTTCCGGACGCGCCCCTCGTTCTCCTCGAACCGTTCGTCCGCGAGCAGGTCCGGACGGTCGAGCGCCTCGCACAGCGGGGGCCAGAACCGGTCGGACGAGCAGGCGACGACGACGTAGTCGTCCGCCGTCTCGAACGCGCGGTAGGGGACGATGTTCGGGTGCTTGCTCCCCATCCGCCCCGGCGGCTCGCCGCTGGCGAAGTAGTTCGTCGCCATGTAGCTGGTCCAGGCGGCCTGGCCGTCGAGCAGGCTCACGTCGACCTTCTGGCCGCGGCCGTCGCCGAGCTCGCGTTCGAGCAGCGCCGCGAGGATCGCCTGCGTCGCGTACATCCCGGCGCCGATGTCGGCGAGCGCGACGCCGATCCGGACCGGCGGGCCGCCTTCGACCCCCGTGAACGACATGAACCCGCCCCGGGCCTGCATCGTGATGTCGTAGGCCGGCTCGTCGCGGTCGGGTCCCCACTCGCCGTAGCCGGAGATGGCGCAGTAAACGAGCCCCGGGTTCTCGTCCGCGAGGTCGCCGTAGCCGAGGCCCCACTCCTCCGTCTTGCCGACCCGGAAGTTCTCGACGAGCACGTCGGCCTCGCGGGCGAGGTCGCGGGCGACCGCGCGGCCCGCCTCGGTCGTCAGGTCCAGCTGGATCGAGCGCTTGTTGCGGTTGACGCTCACGTAGTAGGCGCTCTCCGCGCCGTCGTCGCTCTCCGCGCCCTCGTCGTCGCTCCCGCCGCCCTCGCCGCCGTCACCCCTGCTGAACGCCGGCGGGACCCACGTCCGGGTCTGGTCGCCCGGACCGGGCCGTTCGACCTTGATCACCGCCGCGCCGAGGTCGCCCAGCTGCATCGTACAGAACGGCCCGACGAGCACCCGAGAGAGGTCCAGCACCGTGAGCCCGTCCAGCGGCCCCACGTCGCCCTCGGGATCGCGCGCTTCACCGACCACGCGAGATCGCCTCCGCGGACCGTCGCCGTGTCCGGTTCATGCGATCCGGCTCAGCCGCCGGGCTACTGAGTGTTGCGGCGCCGTGGCCGCCGAGAGAGAAGGAGCGTCGGCTCAGGCCGAGAGGGTGTCGATACCGTTGATTTCGACGTAGCCGTAGCCGCAGTCGGGGCAGCGCCACTTCGTCTTCTCGCCGAGGTGGAGGGTCATCGCCGCGGTCCGGTAGAACGAGCGGGTCTCGCCGCACGCGGGACAGTCCACGTCCTTTTCGAGCGCCATGTGCCCCGGTCGGTCCGGGGCGGTGTTGAACCTACTGATTCGGGTACGGGAAACTCACCACACCGGTGCGAGCAGCAGCGCGACCGTCGCGGAGATGAAGGCGAGCTTCAGCGCGGTGTTGACGACGATCACCTTCGTGCCGAACGACGCGCCCCAGATCCCGTACTGGAAGGGGATCGAGCGCCGGAACGTCGAGACGGCGAACGAGAGGATGCTCCCGATGAGCAGCGACGCGACCGCGGTGCGGGCGGTGAAGGTGCCGGCTTCGGTCCCGGCCAGCGTCGCCGCGCCCGCGGTCGTGTCGAGCGTGAACACCGCGATGACGGGTACCGCTTCGCCGGGGAGCCCGAGCACGCTCGTGATCGGCTCCGCGACGTCCGTCAGCGCCGCCACGTCGTAGGTCGTGACGAGCCAGATGACGAGCGTGTACACGACCGCGAGCCGCGGGACGATCCGGCGGAGCGTCCCCCACGACTTCTCGGCTGCGTCGCGGACGCGCTCCCGGTCGGTGCGGTCGTCGTCTTCGGGCCCGGTCGCGTCGACGTCGTCGAGCGCGGACCGGTCGACGTTCGACTCGGAGAGGAGCAGTCCGCCGGCGACGACGCCCGTGACCGTGATCAGCAGCGCGATGCCGGCGCGCGCGCCGACGTAGACGGCGCCGGTGGTGACCCCGAGGATCGGGATCAACACCGGGACGTAGTAGGTGAACACGTGCTGGACGAAGCCGAAGAACGTGTTCATCACCACCGCGACGAGCGTCGCGCGGTCGTCGAGCAGCCCGGCCTCGCGGTACTCCGCGAGCGTCGCGTAGCCCGCGGTCGTCGACGCCGCGGTCGTGAGGATCGCCGTGCCGACCTCGTCCGGGAGGTTCGCCGGCCGCGTGAGCCATCCCGCGACTCCGGCGACGTACCGGACCAATCCGAACGCGACGGCGACGTTGGCGACGAAGACGCCGCCCGCGATGAACGCCGTGATCCGAGCCAGCCGGGGGACCACGTCCGCGAGCAGCGCCGCGAGGTCGGCGGCGACCGATTGCACGAACCGACGTACGCGAGGGGCGCTCAAATGGCCGTCGGAACGCGCGCCCGTTCCAGGCGCCCGGGGCTTATGTCGCCCCGCGGAGAACGCCCGCTCGATGGCTCCCGCCGAGGACGACATCTCGATAGACGAAAAGCGCGTGTACGCGGGCAGCGCCGGCCGCACCGACGCCTACGTCGCGACGGGGGCCGGAGTCGTCCGCGTCTCGCTGTCGGCCGACAAGGTCGGCGCGTTCGACATGGTCGCCCGCGACCCCGCCCGCGACGTCGCGGTCCTCTCGCGCGGCGACGGGGCCGCCGACCTCGTCGCCGCGGCCACGCCCGACGGACTCGCCGTCGCCGCGGTCGGGGACGACCCGGAGTTCGCGCTCGTCGACGACTGTCCGGCGGTCGCGGTGGGCGCGACGGGGACGCGTGACGGGTCGCTCCTCGTCGCCCGCGAAGACGGCGCGGTCGGGCGCGTCGAGTTACAGGGGGGCGAGGAGGGCGGCCCGTCGGCAGCGCCGTCGACGACGCGCCTCGGATCCGTCGCGGAGCCCCGCGCGGTCGACGGCGCGCTCGTCGCGGGCGCGGAGGGGGTGTACCGGGTGGGCGAGGACGGACTCACGGACGTCGGCCTCGACGACGCGCGCGACGCGGCCGGGTCCGGGACGCCCCTCGCGGCGACCGGTGCGGGGCTCTACTGGCTCGGCAACGGCTGGATGACGGCTCGCGAGGGCGCCGCGGACGCGGTCGCGGCCGACGGCGACGGTCACGCGATGGCGGTCGTCGACGGCGATCTGTTGGTTCACTCGGGTGCGGGCGAGTGGGACGACGAGACGTGGGCGGTCGCGGACCTGCCCGTGGACGAGACGGTCGTCGCGCTCGGGTACGGCCCCGGCGTGTCCGTGGTGGTTACGGGGGTCGGGACGCTCTGCGTGGATGCGGGAGACGGCTGGCGCCACCAGGTGGTCGGCGTCCGCGAGGTGGCAGGCGTGGCGCTCGCGGACGTGGAAGAAGACGAGTGAGACGCGGGATCGCTCGGCGTCTCTCCGTTGCTGCCGGCGCGGCGAACACCGCCGAAGCCCCGGCCGCGAGGCGGGCGCACGCTCGCTGCGGTCCTCGGTCGCTCGCACTGCTCGCTCCCTGCGGTCCTTACGTCGCCTGCGCCCGCCTCGCGGCCGCCCCTTCGAGTCCCACCCCGCACCGCTCCGCACAGCTCCTCACGCCTCCCCACCCTCGTCGCTCGCTTCGCTCGCGACTCCCTCGCGCGTGCTGACTCGCGGCCTCCGCTTCGCTCCGGCCGCTCGCCGGCACGCGCCACCGCCTCGTTCATTTGTAAATAAAAAGGTCGATATCCGCTCTAGCCGTTCCTACGCGCTCGGTAGGTCGACCGGCTCGCCGTCGGCGTAGACGGTCGGGTTCCGGACGATGCCGTCGAGGTGGAGCGGCGCGTCGGTCTCGCCGCCGATCCCGGCGTTGTCGCCGATCGCGATGTGAACGGTGCCGCCGGCCTTCTCGTCTAAGAGGACCGAGCCGACCAGTTCCTCGACGCCGCCGTTGGTGCCGATGCCGAGCTCCGCGAGGTTGTAGGCGGCGTCGCCGACCGCCTCGGCGGCGGCCTCCACGTCGGCGCGGATCTCCTCGTCGCCGATCTCGGTCACGAACCCGTCCTCGACCTCGAACGCGAGCGTCTGCCCCTCGTCGAGCAGGCCGTGAGGCATCATCGTCCCGTCGACGACGAACGTCCCGGTCGCGGTCTCGGGCGCGACGAACACCTCGCCCGCGGGGAGGTTCGAGAAGTCGCCCGGCTCCCGGACCATCCCCGTGTCGGCGAGCCACTCGCGGTCGCCGATCCCGAACGTGATGTCGGTGCCGGCGGGCGCGGTGACCCGGACCTCCTCCGCCTCCCCGACCTGCGCGAGCACGCCGTCGCAGGCGGCGTCGATGGCGGCGTAGTCGGCGTCGAGCCCGGTCGTGAACACGTCCTCGGTGATCCCCGGGAGGGTCGCGCCGCGCGCGCCGGCGTCGCAGGCGGCGCCGCGAGCGCGGGTGTGACTCAGGCTCTTCGTCGTCGGCGCGAGGAAGACGTCGGCCTCTCGCATCGCGGCCGCGACCGGCTCCGGGGGTTCCGTCCCGTGCTGGTCCGCCGGCGGATATCGCAGGACCGTCGCGTCGTCGGTGACGTCACTCGCGGCCGCGTAGAGCGCCTCGCCGATCGGCTCGCGCTCGTCGTCGGTAACCACGACGACCGACTCGTCGGGCGCGACGTTCAGACACTGTTCGACCGCGGTCGACGCGGCGTCGGAGAGGTCGGTTGCCATACCCGCGTCTCCGTCCGGCCGGGCGTTAGGCCTTGCCATCGACGACTTCACTCTATTCCGTAACCGAATTATTTACGTCCGGTGCCGATCGCCGTCGAATTAACCGACCGCTTACTCGTGGGGTAGTTAATTTCATTTTGCTGTTCTCGAAAACATTATGTCGGTCCCCGAGCGACGGACAGGCATGATACGCGTGGGCGTCAACGGGTACGGCACGATCGGGAAGCGGGTCGCGGACGCCGTCGCGGCTCAGCCCGACATGGAGCTCGCCGGCGTGACGAAGGCGTCGCCCGACTACGGGGTCGAGGCCGCTGCTCGCCGCGACTACGCCCTGTACGCGGCCGTCGAGGACCGCGCCGACGAGTTCGCGGCCGCCGGCGTCGACCTGGCCGGAACCCTCGGCGACCTGCTCGACGCCGTCGATGTCGTCGTCGACTGCGCGCCCTCCGGCGTCGGGGAGCGCAACGCGCCCGTCTACGAGGCCCACGACACCCCGGCGATCTTTCAGGGCGGCGAGGACGTCGCCGTCGCAGACGCCTCGTTCAACGCCCGCGGCCGGTTCGAGGCGGCGCGGGGCGCCGACTCCGTCCGGGTCGTCTCCTGTAACACCACCGCGCTCTCGCGGCTGCTCGCGCCCCTCGACGAGACGTACGGCGTCGAGAAGGCGCGCGTCACCCTCGTGCGCCGCGGCGGCGACCCGAGCGAGACCGACCGCGGTCCGATAAACGACATCGTCCCCGACCCGGCGACGGTCCCCTCTCACCACGGCCCGGACGTGAACGAGATACTTCCCGACCTCGCGGTCGACACCGCGGCGCTGCGGGCGCCGGTCACGGCGATGCACACACACAGCGTCAACGTCACCCTCGAGACCGACCCCGACTCGCAGGCCGTCCGCGACCTGCTCGCCGGCGAGAGCCGCATCTTCCTCGTCCCCGAGGCGGCCGACGTCGACGGCGCCGGCGCCCTGAAGGAGTACGCGGCCGACGCGGGCCGCCCCCGCGGTGACCTCTGGGAGAACTGCGTCTGGGAGGAGTCGATAAGCGTCGCGGGACGGGACCTCTACCTCTTCCAGAACGTCCACCAGGAGGCGGACGTCGTCCCGGAGAACGTCGACGCGATCCGCGCGATGGCGACCGACGTCGACGCGGCCGAGTCGATCGCGCGCACGAACGAGACGCTCGGCGTGGGCCTCGACAGCCGACTCGGGGGCGGCGACGCGGCGCACACGGAGCTGACGGCCGACGACTGACGGCCGCTACCAGTTCTCTCCCCTCGTCGCTGCCCGGCGGCAGCGGTCACTCGCTCGGTCGCGTGACGAGGAACGTCCGCCCGCCGCGGCGTTCGAGGTGGACCTCGCTGCCGTCGACGCGGTTCGCCCGGACCCGTTCCGGGAGGCGGTCGGTTCGACACTCGGTGACGTCCACGCGCGTCGGCGTCGCGTACCGCGGTCGGTCGGCGGTGACTGCGCTCATACGTCTCGGTCGAGCCGGAACGCACCTATAACCGAGCCGTCCGCGGAGTGAAAGTGAAAGTGGAGGGTTCCGGCTCGCCGGCGGCCGGCTCGAGACCTCGACCGGGCGGAGACTCCCGCTTCGGTTCCCGCTTAACGACGGAGGTCGGTCGCCTCGTCGTCCTCGACGAACCGCACCGTGAAGTAGTCGTAGCCGCCGTAGGCGGCGTCGAGCGCGCCCATCCACCAGTTCCACCGTTCGACCAGCGAGGAGCCGTCCGGCGCGTCCTCCAGGTGGCCGATCACTCCCGCCACGGTCAGTCCGTGGCCGCGGTCCTCGGAGGGTCGTTCGGAGTCGACGAGGTCGCGGGCCGCCCGCGAGACGGCGCGCCGTTCGGCCTCGCTCCCGCCGAACTCGTCTTCGAGCGCACTCTCCAGGCGCTGTCTGTCCATACCCGTGTTTAGGGGTTGCGGGTATATGAGTCGCGTGGTAGGGGGTGGCACGTCCGGTGTGCCGGCGGGCCGGGGTCCGACCGCGTCCCCGGCTCACAGCCGTGCCGCGAGCGCGAGAAACAGCAGCGAGAACGGCGCCGTGAGCAGCGCCAGCGCCAGTCCGCCCGCCCCCTCGCCGGCCGCGACGGCCATGAGGAGGCCGACGACGAGCGAGAACGACCCCAACACGGCGAGCGTGAGCCGTTCCGGGACGCTCGCGCGGTCCGGGCCGTCGCTCGCGGAGAGCACCGCGTCGAGCGCCGACTCGACCGCGTCGGCGCGGTCGGTCGGAACGAACAGCCACGGCGTCGACCGGAACCACGCGTTCCCGCGGTACGCGAGCAGGAACAGCGTCGTCCACCGGAGGTCGATCCGCCGCGTCCGCACGACCGACCCGAGGTCGTCGCTCCGGGTTCGGTCGTAGCTCGGGTCGGTCCGCTCGACCGTCGCTTCGGCCGGATCGAGCCGGACGACCTTCCCCGACGACTGGGCGACGGCCGGCACGAACCAGACGAGCCAGAACAGCGGCCAGAAGGCGGGGAGAAAATCCGTCGGGAGCGCCATCGCCGCGGCGACGACCGCGCCGAGCCCGGCGAGCGTCCACCCGGGACTGAGCGCGCCCGCGGCCTCGCGCAGCCGGGAGACCGTCAGCTCGCTGACGGGGGTCTCGCGGTACCAGACGTACAGCGAGGGGAGGGTGGCGACCGCGAGCGCGAACAGGAACCCGACGGCGACGGCGGCCTCGGCGAGGCCGACGGCCGGCGGCTCGAACCCGCCGGCCCCACTGAGCGCGGCGACGGCGACGGCGCCGATTCCGACGAGGACCGCGCCGACGATCCCGCCCGTCGCGCCGGCGGCGAGCGAGCGGAGCCGGTCGTGGCGGACCGGTCCCCACTCGATCGCCCCGGGTCCGGGACCGCGACCCCCGTCGACGCCGGCGGCGGTCCCCGAGTCGTCGCGCTCGCTCGGCTCCTCGCGCTCGGCGTCCTCGACCGATTCGGGGGGGTCGACGGCGTCGACCGCGTCGGCCGCGGCCGCGGGTCCGCGCTCGGAGGGCATACGCGCGAATTACCGCGGGCCAGATAAAAATCGTGAGGGCGGTTCCGCCGGCTTCCGCCGAAAGACGGCGCGCTCCGCTACGCGCCGGACTCGTCGGGGTCCGCGTCCGCCGCCGGCGGCTCGGCGGGCTCGACGTTGCCGAGGCGGAGCGCGTTGCCGGTGACGCCGAGGCTCATCCCCATGTCGCCGACGACGACGGCCATCGCGACGCTCACGTAGCCGAGCGGTGCGCCCGCGGCGAGCAGCGCCTTGACGGCGAGCGAGGCCCCGATGTTCGTCCGGATCGTCGAACTCGCGCGCGAGGAGAGGTCGATCACGTACGGGAGCCGCGTCAGGTCGTCGGCCATCAGCGCCACGTCCGCGGTCTCGATGGCGGTGTCGGTGCCGGCGGCGCCCATCGCGATACCCACGTCTGCGGCCGCCAGCGCGGGCGCGTCGTTGATCCCGTCCCCGATCATCGCGACGCCGCCGTCGGTCTCGGCCGCGAGTTCCCGCACGGCCGCGACCTTCTCGTCCGGGAGCAGCTCCGCGCGCACCTCGTCGACGCCGACGCGCTCGCCGATCGCCCGGGCGGTCCGCTCGTTGTCGCCGGTGAGCATCGCGACGCGGTCGACCCCGAGGCCGTGGAGCCGGTCGACGACCCACGCCGCCTCCGGGCGGACGGTGTCCGCGACCGCGATGACGCCCTCCAGCTCCGCCTCGGTCCCCACGAGGACGACCGTCTTCCCCTCGGCCTGGAGCCGGGGGATCGTCTCGCTCGCCAGGTCGAGGTACCGGCCGTGGTCGCAGGGCTCGGGTTCGGTGACGCTTGCGCTCGCGTCGTCGTGGGCGTCGCCGTCCGCGTCGCGCTCCCGAATCACGCCGCCGTCCGAGCGGACGTGCGCGTGGCTCAGGTCGAAGCCCAGCTCCTCGAACAGCGAGGGCTTGCCGGCGTAGTGGGTCTCGCCGTCGAGGTCGGCGCGGACGCCCTCGCCGGTCAGCGCCTCGAAGTCGGTGACGTCGGTCTCGGCCGTCGATCCGTCGACGGCGGCCGCCTCGCCACCCGTCTCGGCGCCGTGCGCGACGATCGCCGCCGCGACCGGGTGCTCGCTCCGACGCTCGATGGCGGTCGCGCACGCGAGGACGTCGTCGGCGTCGCGGTCGCCCAGCGGGACGATGTCGGTCACCGACAGTTCGCCGCGCGTGAGCGTCCCGGTCTTGTCGAGCGCGACGGCGTCGACGTCGCCGGCGGCCTCCAGGTGCTCGCCGCCCTTGATGAGGACTCCGTTGCGAGCGGCCGCCGTGACGCCGGAGACGACGCTGACGGGGGTCGAGATGACGAACGCGCACGGACACGCGACCACGAGCAGCGTGAGCCCGCGGACGAACCACGTCTCCGCGCCGCCGCCGACGAGGACCGGGCCGAGCGTCGCGGTGGCGATCGCGCCGACCACGACGATCGGGGTGTAGACGCTCGCGAACCGGTCGACGAACCGCTCGGCGCGGGTCTCCTCGCCGTTGGCGGCCTCGACGAGCTCGACGACCTTCGCGATCGTCGACTCCTCCGCGGGCGCGGTCGCCTCGATCTCGAGGTAGCCGGCCTCGTTGATCGAGCCGGCGTACACCTCGTCTCCGAGCGCCTTCTCCGCGGGGACCGACTCGCCGGTGATCGGCGACTCGTCGACGGCGCCGGAGCCCTCGCGGACGACCCCGTCGAGGGGGACGCGCTCGCCGGGGCGCACCGCCAGCCGCTCGCCCGTGGCGACGCTCTCGGCGGGCACCGTCACCTCCTCGCCGTCGCGGATCACGACCGCCTCGTCGGGCGACAGCTCCATCAGCTCGCGGAGGGAGGTGCGCGCCCGGTCGATCGAGTAGCGTTCGAGCAGCTCGGCGACCGAGAACAGCACCGCGAGCGTCGCCGCCTCGAACGGGAGGTCCACGAGCAGCGCGGCGACGACGCCCACGCTCATCAGGAGGTCGATGTCGAGGCTCAGGCCGCGAAGCGAGTAGAAGCCGTTCCGGAAGATCGGCGGGCCGGCGACGGCGACGGCCAGCAGGTACGCGACCGACGCGCCGGTGACGGCCCACGGTCCGAGGAAGCCGACGCCGCCGATAGTGGCGAACGTCGGGTCGAGGCCCGGGAGCAGCCACTCCAGGACGAGCCCGACCGCGAGGAAGGCGCCGCCGACCGCGGTCGCGACCGCACGGGGGCTCGTGAACAGGTCGTCGGCGACGCCGTCGGACTCGGCGTCCGCGACCGCGTAGCCGGCGCGCTCGACGGCGGCCGTCAGCGCCTCGGCGTCGGTCCGGTCGGGGTCGTACGCGAGGACGACGACGCCCGTCGTCGGGCGGGTGTCGACCGAGAGGACGCCCTCGCGGTCCAGCGCCCCCTCGACTTTCCCGGCGCACGACGCGCAGTCCATGTCTGGCACCGCGAGCCGGAGTTGCGCCCCGTCGGGGCGATCGGTCGCCTCGCCGGGCCGTCGATCGGTCGACCCCGCGTCGGGGCCGTTCGATTCGCGTGTGTCACTCATTGGGTCCCCCTATCCGCCGCAGCGTTATTAATTCGGCTGCCATTCCTGCGGGTTATTTTATGAAATATTATTAAAATAGTACTTAGAGATAGTAAAACGTCCGCGAGTGTTTATCGGTCTATGGGCTACTCGCGGGGTCGGTGAGTGGGATCGTCGTCACCTTCGCGCTCGCCGCGTTCGGGAGCCTCGTCGGGCTGGTCGGCGGGCCGCTCGGGAGCCTGCTCGCCGTCGCCGGCGTCCTCGCGGTCGGGCTGTTCCTCACGTTCCTGTTCGCGGTCGACTCGGCGCTCGCGGGCGCCATCGGCGGCGGCGTCGGAGAATAGCCGCTGTTTTCGCGAGAGTACCATTTTTAAGCGAGTCAGAAGGGGCAGCCTTCCACACTGGCGCGCGCCTCCGAGCGGGCCTGTGGCCCGCGAGGAGCGCGTGCGAGGGAGTCGGTCGCCGAGCGAAGCGACGGCGACCGACGAGGATGGGGAGGCGTGAGGTGCGGTTGCTGTGCGGGGCGGGACTCAAAGGGGCAGCCGTGAGGCGGGCGCAGGCGACGTAAGCACCGTAGGAACGAGCGAAGCGAGTGACGAGGAGCGCAACGAGCGTGCGCCCGCCTCACGGCTGGGGCTTTGGAGGTTTTCACCGCGGATCCGCCAGCATCCATTTATAAATGATCGGCTGGGGCTCCGGAAGGATTCGCCACTACGGGCACCGCGATACCTTATAAAAAGATGATCGGAACAGCAACGGAACCGACTACTCCACGATCAGCTACTTATTACGCGCTCTCGACGGCGTCGAGGACCGCGTCGTAGTCGGGTTCGTTCGTCGGGTCGTCGGCGACCCAGTCGTAGACGACCTGGCCGTCGTCGTCGATCACGAACACGGCGCGGTTCGCGATCCCGTGGAGCCCGAGCTCGGCGATGTCGATCTCGAGGTCGTACGCCCTGATCGCGTCGCCGGCCATGTCGCTCACGAGGTCGAACTCGATGCCGTGTTCCTCGCGGAACGCGCCCTGCGAGAACGGCGAGTCGGCGCTGATCCCGAGCAGGGTGGCGCCGGCCCCCTCGAACGCGTCGGCGCGTTCCTGGAACGCGATCATCTCGTTCGTACACGGCGGCGTGAACGCGCCGGGGAAGAACGCGAGCACGACCGGCCCGTCGCCGACGTGGTCGTCGAGGTCGAACGGCTCGTGGTCGCTCGTCCCGATCGTCGCGGTGAACGTGGGTGCGGCGTCGCCTGTGGATACCATCGTCACGTCGTACGGTCGATTCACGCAAAAGGCTTGTCGCGACCCCGTTCGGTGCCGGTATCGGCGCGGGAGGGGTCGGACCGCGTCGGGGCTACTCGCGGTCGAGGTACTCCTGCTGGACCGCGACGATCTCCGACGAGTCCTCGCAGTCGGCGTACCGCCGGAGCGGCTCCGCGTTGAGTTCGAGGAACGTCTCGCCCCACGTGAACTTCGCGAGGACGCGCTCCGCGTGGTCGCGCTCGCCGAGGATTATCAGCGCGGCCGCGAACGCCTCGACGGTGGTGAGCCGCATCGGCCGCCCGAAGTTCACGGGGTTCGCGGCGACGAGGTACGGCAGCGCGCGGTGTTCGCCCGGGAGCGTGAACTGCTTCTCGCCGGCCGACTCCCACGAGCAGTCGAGCGCGACGAGCGCGTTCTCGCGAGCCATCTCGGCGTCCGCGGGCGAGAGCGCCCGCTCCGCGTGGGGGTTAAGGACGACTCCGTACGGCGTGGCCCGGTCCGAGCGGTGAAGCTCCGCGAGGTCGAAGCGCGAGAGCTTCCGGGCCGTACACTTCTCGGGGTCGTCGTCGCCCTCGTACCGGACGTGGAGGTCCACACCTCGGGTTCGGCGGAGCGGATTATAAGCCGTGCGGACCGGGGAAGCGCAAAAATAGGCGGAGCCGTCGCCCGCCGCCGGTCACGGGGCGCGGGTCGTCGTCGCGATCGGGTCGTCGTCGTTCTCTGGCGGGACGCGCGTCCGCGTCCCGACGGGCGCCGATTCGTTTTCCGTTGCTGGTTCGCACATCGCGGGCGACGGTCGCCCGTCGTCGCACAAAACTATTCGGCTGAATGACTCGTTATCTCTGCTATCTCCTAATACGCGTTTAATCGACACCGCTATTCGACACATATCACGCATATGAATCGAGTGTCGGTCGACGATCGCAGACGGTGGCCGGTGGCCCTCGTCCCACGCAACGCCCGGGATACCGTCAAACCGGCCCGGTACCGGCGGGGTTTTTCCTCGTCGCCGCGCAGGTACATGTATGGAGCTGTTCGCGGTCCCGGACCTCCCGGAGATCCGGGCGGGAGACGACCTCGCGGCCATGATCGACGAGCGCGTCGACCTCCGCGAGGACGACGTCGTCGTCGTCGCCAGCACGGTCGTCTCGAAGGCCGAGGGGCGCGTCTTCGACCTCGCTGACTTCCCGGCGAGCCCGCGAGCGGAGGCGGTCGCCGACCGCCTCGCCGAAATCGCGGGCGAGGAGAAGGACCCGCGCTTCGCGCAGGCCGTCATCGAGGAGTCGACGGAGCTGATCACCGAAGCGCCGTTCCTCCTCACCGCGACCCGCTTCGGGCATATCGGCGTCAACGCGGGCATCGACCGCTCGAACGTCCCCGACGGCGACCTGCTGCTGCTCCCGGAACGGCCCTCCGAGAGCGCCGAGCGGATCCGCGAGGGGATCGCGGCCGACCGCGTCGTCGTCAGCGACACCTGCGGCCGCCCCTTCAGACACGGCCAGCGCGGGGTCGCGATCGGGTGGGCGGGAATGCCCGCGAGCCGCGACTGGCGCGGCGAACGCGACCGCGACGGCCGCGAGATGGGCGTTACCGTCCAGAACGTGGTCGACGAGCTCGCCGCCGCCGCCAACCTCGTCGCCGGCGAGGGCGACGGGGGCACCCCGGTCGTCGTCGTCCGCGACTGGGCGTTCGGCGACCACGACGGCTCGGACGAACACTTCCGCGAGGTCGAGGGCGACTTCGTCCGGCAGGCGCTGCGCGACTGGAGCTACGAGGAGTAACTATGCTCGGCATCGAACTCACCCCCGAACACGAGTTGTCCCGCCTCGTCGACCTCGGCGTCCGCGCCGAGGACGCCGGCTACGACGCCGTCTACTCGACGTGTCACTACAACAACCGCGACCCGTGGGCGTTCCTCTCGCGGCTCGCGGCCGCCACCGACTCGGTCCGGCTCGGCCCGGGCGTCGCGAACCCCTCCGAGACCCACCCCGTGACGCTCGCCTCGAAGGTCGCCACCCTCGACGAGCTGTCGGAGGGGCGCGCCGTCCTCGGTATCGGCCCCGGCGACCCCTCGACGCTCAAAAACCTCGGACTCGAAGACGAGCGCGGACTCCGTCCCGTGCTGGAGGCGTTCAAGACCGCACAGAAGCTGTGGGCCGGCGAGCGCGTCGACCACGAGGGGACCTTCGACGCCGCGGACGCGGGGCTCAACTACGAGCCTCCGCAGGGCGCCGACGTCCCGGTTCACGTCGGCGGCGAGGGGCCGCACATGTGCCGGATGGCAGCGAAACACGCCGACGGACTGCTGTACAACGGCTCGCATCCGAAGGACCTCGCGTGGGCCCGCGAGCAGGTCGACGACGGCCTCGCGGATCGCCCCGACCGCCGGGGCGAGTTCGACCTGATCGCCTACGCCGCGGTGTCGGTCGCCGAGAGCGAGGCCGCCGCCCGCGAGGCCGCCCGCCCGCCGGTCGCGTTCATCGCCGCGGGTGCGGCCCCCCCCGTCCTGAAGCGCCACGGGATCGACTCGGACGCGGCGAGCGAGATCGGCGAGCGCGTCTCCGCCGGCGAGTTCTCGGCCGCGTTCGAGCGCGTGACGCCCGCGATGGTCGACGCGTTCTGCATGGCCGGCACCCCCGAGACCGTCCGCGAGCGCGCCGCCGCCGTCGCCGAACACGCCGACGGGCTCGTGGTCGGGTCGCCGCTCGGACCCGACTTGGAGAGCGCCGTCGATCTCGCGGCCGAGGCGGTCGACGGACTGTTCTGAGGCGCCGCGACGCCGTGACCGCCCGCCGCCCGTTCCCGGTCGCCCCCTCACGGGCGGCGGATTCTCACCCCCTGACAATCGGGAATCGGTCGTGATAACCTCGGCGGGAGGTTCATAACCCGCTCTCGTCGAGGTCCGAACATGTCCACGACACGACGGCGCCGCCCCGGGATACGCGGGCGGTACGAGGCCCTCCTGTGGCGGACGATGGACGCGCTCGGCGTCTCCGAGTCGATAGAGCGCAAGGTCGCCACGGCGGTCGGCATCCAGTTCCTCGTCACCGTCGGCATCTTCCTCACGCAGTTCGTCGTCTCCGGGACCGCCGCGTACGTCGCCTCCGGGGCGCTGTTCCTCGGGGCCGTCGTCGCAATCTACAACACGCTGCTCATCGTCCGGCGCGACTTCGCCGCCCCGATCCGCGCGCTCGAACGCGAGGCGGAGGCGATCGCCGCGGGGGAGCTCGACGGGAGAGACGGAGGGACCGCCGAGGCCCTCGATCCGACCCAGCCCGACGAGATCGGGAACCTCGTCGGCGCGTTCGACGAGGTCCACCGATACCTCACGACCGTCTCCGCGCAGGCGGAGGCGCTCGCGGCCCAGGAGTTCGACGACCCGGCGCTCGACGAGGCGGTCCCCGGCTCCTTCGGCGCGTCGCTCGACGAGATGGCCGGGAACCTCGCCGCGTACACCACCGAGATGGAGGCGCTCGTCGACGCCTTCGGCGACGCCGCGGAGCGCGCGCAGGACGGCGACCTGACGGCGACGATCGACGACGAGGCGCTGGCGACCGACGAGGACCGCTACGCCGAACTCGTCGACAACTACAACCGGCTCGTCGCGACGCTGGGCGAGACGCTCGGCGACGTCGGCGCGTTCACGGCGGACGTGGCCGGCACCGCGGACGAGGTGCGCGCGAGCATGGACGAGGTCGACGACGCGAGCGGCGAGGTGGCCGGCTCGGTCCAGGAGATCTCAGACGGCGCGGCCGAACAGACCGACGAGCTGGAGGCGATCGCCGCCGAGATGAACACGCTGTCAGCGACCGTCGAGGAGATCGCGGCGAGCGCGGACGACGCCGCAGAGACCGCCCGCGACGCGGCCGAGCGGGGTCGGTCCGGCCGCGAGGAGGCCGCCGAGGCGATCGCGGAGCTGGAGGCGCTCGAATCCCGGATCGGCGAGACGGCGGCCGCGGTCACCGACCTCGCAGATCGGGTCGGCGAGATCGACGAGATCGCGGCCGTGATCGACGAGATCGCGGAGGAGACCAACCTGCTCGCGCTGAACGCCTCCATCGAGGCGGCGCGCGCCGACGGCTCCGGCGACGGGTTCGCGGTCGTCGCGGACGAGGTAAAGTCGCTCGCGGAGGAGACGCGCGAGTCCGCGGCGGAGATATCCGGGCGCATCGAGGCGGTTCAGGAGGCGTCGGCGGAGACCGCGGCCGACGCCGAGGCGATGGAGGCGCAGGTCGCGGACGGCGTCGAGACGATCGAGTCGACGCTGCGGGAGTTCGAGGGGGTCGTCGAGGAGGTGACGACCGTCGACGAGACCGTCCAGGAGATCAGCGACGCGACCGACGACCAGGCGCGCACGACCCAGGAGGTCGTCGACATGGTCGACGGGGTCGCCTCCGTGAGCGGACAGACCGCGACCGAGGCGGAGACCGTCGCGGCCGCGGCCGAGCAGCAGACCGCGACCGTCTCCGAGGTGACCGAGCGTGTCCACGCCCTCTCGGACCAGTCCGACCGGCTGCTGGCGCGGCTGAACGAGTTCGAGGTCCCGGACGGAACGGGCGGAGCCGCGGGTTCGATCGGCGGTCCGGAGCGCCGCGTCGGGACCCCGCGGGCCGCCGGCGTCGACGACGACTGAGGAGACGGACGGGGGCCCGGACCGCGATCCCGGGGCGCTACTCCGAGCGCCCGCGCCCGCCGAGCGAGGGGAGGTCCACGCCGATTTCGCCGAGCAGCGCGCCGACCGCCGCGTACCCGAGCACGCCGACGGACGCGACGAGCAGGACCTGTCCGACGACGACGAGCAGCGCCGAGAGCGGGTCGCCCGCGCCGAGGATCAGGTCGTTGAGGAAGATGTCGACGAACCGCCCGATGTCGCCGACCAGCCGGGAGACGAAGTCGATGAGCGCCATCATGGGCCACGGTTGGAACGGGGGGTACTTGGGTGTTGAGTTCGCGGCCGCGCCGCGGGCGTCAGCCTCACGCCTCCGCCGCCGTCGACTCCGCCTCGTCGGCGCGCGCGTACCGCAGCGCCCAGCCGATCAGGACCGCCTGGAACGGGAGGCGGACCCACGCCGCGAGCCGCGCCGGGCCGGCGAGCCGGTCCGGGACGAGGTCCTCGATGACGTCGCCGCGAGCGAGGTGGACGTTGGCCGGGAACACCGCGACGAGGAGGGCGACGATCCCCCACGCCGACGGGCGCCGCGTCCGAGGCCACGCGACCCCGATCCCGAGGAGGATCTCGGCGATCCCGGAGAGGTACACCAGCCCGACCGGCCGCGGGAACGACGGCGGAACCGCCTCCGCGAAGCGCTCGGGGATCAGAAAGTGCGCGACCCCGGCAGTGACGTACGTCGCGCCCATCAGCGGCGCGAACGACCGCTCGGGGCCGTCGGGGTCGCCGGAATCGTCCGCGGGCTCCTCCGTACGGGTTCGGTCCGCGTCGGTCATACGTCGCCACACGAGCGGGAGGCGTATCAGTCCTCGCCGCCCGCGACGGCGACCCGCCGGGATTCCGGGAACCGAACGTCTTAGGGACGGCCGAACCTAACCCGCTCGTAATGAACACGCTGTTCTGGGTGCTGACGGGGATCCTCGCGTACTCCGCGGTCGCGATGTGGCTGCGGAACCGGGGGGTCCTCCCGGACGCGTTCAGGGTCTCCGGCCCCGTGTTGACCCTCCGGACGCTCCGCGGGCGCGCCTTCCTCGGCCGACTCGCGGCCCCGAAGCGGTTCTGGCGCGCGGTCGCCAACCTCGGGCTCGGGGGGGCCTTGGTGGCGATGGTGGCGTCGTTCGCGCTCATCCTCTCGTCGGCGCGGTCGGCGTTCACGAACGCGCAGCCCGCCGCGATCCAGCAGCCGCAGAACTTCCTCATCATCCCCGGCGTCAACGACTTCCTCCCGCTGTCGGTCGCCCCCGAGATCGTCGCCGGGCTCGCCGGCGCGATGGTGATCCACGAGGGGGCCCACGGCCTCCTCTGCCGGGTCGAGGACATCGACATCGACTCGATGGGACTCGTCTTCTTCGCGCTGCTCCCGGTGGGCGCGTTCGTCGAACCCGACGAGGAGGCGACCCAGGAGGCCTCCCGCGGCGCCCGCGCCCGGATGTTCGCGGCCGGCGTCACCGCGAACACGGTGCTGACGATCGTCGTCTTCGCGCTCCTCTTCGGCCCCGTCGTCGGCGCCATCTCGCCCGCGGCGGGCTACGCGGTCGGGGAGGTGAACCCCGGCTCCCCGGCGGCCGCTGCGGACCTCTCGCAGGGCGACCGGATCGTCGAGGTCGCGGGAACCCCGATCGAGACGAGCGCCGAGTTCGAGGCCGCGATCGCCGACGCCGGGGAGTCGGTCGCGCTCACCGTCGACGGCGGCGAGACCCGCGAGACGGTGACGGTCGACCGCGAGCTACAGGTTGTCGGCTCCGCCGGCGGCAACCCCCTCGGGGTCATGATCGCGGAATCGCCCGTGACCATCGCGGCCGTGAACGGCGAGCCCGTCGCCACCGAGTCGGCGTTCTTCGCCGCGGTCGGCGACGCCGAGCGCGTGTCGCTGACGGTGACCGGGAACTCGACCATCCTCGAACAGGTCCGCGACGCGCCCGGCGCCGAGAACGCGTCGGGGGTCGAAACGGCTGACGGCGAGGCCGCGGTCACCGTCTCTGACGTGCCGATCGGCGCGTACGTCCTCGGCGTTCAGGAGGGGGGCCCGATCCACGACGAGGGCGCTCCACTCGGCGAGCCGCTGACGATCGTCTCGGTCGACGGCGAGCGCGTCGTCGACAACGAGGCGCTCTCGGCCGTTCTCGTCGACCGCGATCCGGGCGAGACCGTCCCCGTCACGGTGTACGACGCCGACGGCGAGCGCGAGACGTACGACGTGGAACTCGCCGCGCACCCGAACCGCGGCGGCGGGTTCATCGGGGTCAGCGTCTTCCCCGGGACGAGCGGGCTCGCGCTCGACGACGTGGGCGTCTCCGAGTACCCCGCGGGCGCGTACCTCGAACTCCTCGGCGGCGACGGCGGCGCGGAGGCCGCGGACGGGATCCCGCTCGGCGGGGTCACCGAGTCGCCGCTCGGCCTCGTGTTCGTCGCGCTCATCCTCCCGCTCGGCAGCCTGTTCGGGCTCCCGTTCAACTTCGCGGGGTTCACGGGCGAGGTGACCAACTTCTTCGTGGTCGAGGGGCCGCTCGCGGCGCTCGGCGGCGGGACCTTCCTGCTCGCGAACCTCCTCTTCTGGTCGGGGTGGATCAACATCCAGCTGGCGCTTTTCAACTGCCTGCCGGCGTTCCCCCTCGACGGCGGCCGCATCCTCCGGATGGTCGCCGAGGCGGTGATCAGCCGGGTGCCGATCAGCGACCGACACGCCGCGGTACGGACGATCACGGTCTCGTCCGGGCTCGTGATGCTGGCCGGGCTGATCGCGATGATCTTCGGCAACCAGATCCTCACCGCGCTGGGGCTGATCTGAGGCGGCCGGCCGACTACCGCCGCGGTCGCCGGCGGCGGTCCCCTCTCGGCCGAGGGAAACCGGTTTCCCGGGCGGGCGCGACGCCTCCGTATGACCCACTCGCGGACCGTCGAACTCGAGGGCCACATCATCGACAGCGGCACGATGCAGCGCTGCTTCGGCGCGGTGATGGACCTCGGCGGCTCGTTCGACGTCGAGCGGTTCGACGTCGGGAAACACGAGACCGAGGAGTCGTACTGCCGGCTGACCGTCTCCGCGGACGACCCCGAGACGCTGCGGGACATCCTCCACGAGCTCCACCAGAACGGCGCGGTGCTCGAGGACCCCTCCGAGGTGGACCTCGTCGCGGCGCCCGCGGACAGGGTGGTCCCGCCGGACTTCTACTCGACGACGAACCACCCGACCGAGGTGCTGTACGACGGCGAGTGGATCGCGGTCGAGCGGATCGAGATGGACTGCGCGCTGGTGGTGGACCCCGACCCGGCAGCGGACGCCGGCGAGGGGAACCGAGCGGACGCCTCGCGAGGCGAGGACGGCTCTCCGCGAGCCTACACGAAGACCCTCAACGCGGTCGAGGAGGGCGACCTCGTCGCCACCGACCAGTCGGGGATCCGGGTGAACCCCCCCGAGCGCCCGCGGAGCGGCGGCGGCGCGTTCGGCTTCATGCAGGGCGGCGTCTCCGCCGAGCGCCCCTCGGAGTCGACTATCCGCGAGGTCGCCGAGGAGCTGCGCGCGGTGAAAGACGAGGGCGGCAACGTGATGGTCGTCGCCGGCCCCGCGGTGATCCACTCGGGGGCCGGCGACGCGCTCGCGGACCTGGTCGCCGCGGGCTACGTCGACGCGCTCTCCGCGGGCAACGGGTTCGCCACCCACGACCTGGAGCGCTCCATCTACGGCACGTCGCTCGGGATGAACGTCGAGACGCTCGAACACCCGCGGAAGGGTCACAAACACCACATCTGGACCATCTCGGAGATCATCCGCGCGGGCGGGATCGAGGCCGCCGTCGAGGACGGCGTCGTCACCGAGGGGGTGATGTACGAGTGCGTGCGAAACGACGTCGACACCGTGCTGGCGGGGTCGATCCGCGACGACGGCCCGCTGCCGGACACGATCACCGACGCGGTGGAGGCGCAGGACGCGATCCGCGAGCAGGCCCACGAGGCCGACATCGTGATCATGCTCGCGACGCTGCTCCACTCGGTCGCGGTCGGGAACTGCCTCCCGTCGACGACGAAGACCGTCTGCGTCGACATCAACCCCGCCACCGTCACCCAGCTGCTCGACCGCGGCTCGGCGCAGGCGATCGGGATGGTCACGGACATCGGGACCTTCGTGCCGACGCTCGCGGAGTTCGTGCTGGGTGACGACGCGTGAGCCCCGAAATCCGCCCCTACGACCGCGAGCGCGACGCGGACGGCCTCTACGAGCTGAAGCGCGCCTTCGAGCGCGGCCTCGGCGCGACCACCGGCGGCGACGAGAAGGCGGCCGCCTACGAGGGGAAGCTCACCGACGCGTACCGCGACCGCTGGCTCGACTGGGTCGACCGCTGCGTCGATGACGACGATCCGCGATGCGTGACCGTCGCGGTGGAGGAGACCGAGGACTCCGGGAGCGAGGTCGTCGGCTACGTCTTCGTCCTCCCCCAGCGCATGTCGATGATCTGGGACGCGGCGGTGCTGAACGAGATATTCGTCGCCTCCGAGTATCGGGAGACCGGCGTCGCCGACGACCTGATGGACGCCGCGCTCGCGCTCGCGGCCGATCAGGACCTCCCGCTCGACCGTATGGTTCTCGACGTCGACCCCGCGAACGAGCGCGCGAAGGGGTTCTACGACCGCCACGGCTTCGAGCCGTGGGGCGAGATGGTCGCGCGGCCGCTCGACGAGTCCTGAGGGGCGACCCAGTCCGCGACCGGTCCCGCGACGGTTCCGACTCCCGAAGCTACAAGCGCGCTCGCCCGTTCTCGACGGCCGTGATACAGATCGGGATCGTCGGCTGCGGCGTCATCGGGAACCGCCTCGCCGCCGCGATAGACGACCACGACCGGTACGAACTGGCCGCCGCCTGCGACCTCGACGCGGACCGCGCGGCGTCGCTCGCGACCGACCACGGCACCGACCGCACCGCGACGACGACCGACCACGCCTCGCTCGTCGAGCGCGACGGCCTCGACGCGGTGTACGTCGGCGTGCCGCCGCTCGCCCACCGCGAGGTGGTGGCCGACGCGCTCGCGGCCGACAAGCACGTCATCTGCGAGAAGCCGATCGCGGCGGACGCGGAGACGGGACGGGAACTCGTCGCGCTCGCGGAGGAGACCGACCGGATCACGGCCGTGAACCTCCCGTTCCGCTACACGCCGGGGTTCGTCCGCCTCCGCGAGGCGGTCGCCGCGGGCGAGATCGGCGCTCCGCGCCGGGTCGAGCTCCGGTTCCGGTTCCCGGAGTGGCCCCGCGAGTGGCAGGACGTGGCGTGGCTGGAGTCGCGCGAGCAGGGCGGCCCGCTCCGCGAGGTCGGGACGCACTTCCTGTTCGGCGTTCAGGAGCTGTTCGGGCCGATCGAGGCCGTTTCGGCGGACGTCGGCTACTCGGGACCGGACGCCTACGAGGCCGACGTGGTCGGGACGTTCCGGGCCGACGGGGTCCGGGGAACGATCGACCTGCTGTGCGACCACGCGGGCGAGGAGGAGAACTCGATCACGGTCGTCGGCGACGAGGCGTCGCTGTCGCTGACGGCGTGGTACCGGCTCGTCCGGAACCGCGGGCGCGACGACGAGGAACCACTCGTCGACGAGCGCGGCGACACCGTGAGCGCGCTCCTGACCGAGTTCGCGGCCGCCGTCGACGACGACGGCGGCGACCTCGTCTCCTTCGCGGAGGCGACGCGCGTTCAGGCGGTGCTCGACGCGATCCACGCCTCCGAGGGCGACCGCGTTCGTCCCGGGATCGACGCCGGCGGAGAGTGAATCGGCCGCGAACTCGCCGGCCGGGAACGCCCGACAGGAATTATGTGTCTCTCGGACCCATCTCCGCGTATGAGTTACCTCGTTGCGACCGACGGATCGGCGGAGAGCGACGAAGCCGTTCGGTACGCGGCGCGACAGGCGGTCGCGTTCTACGAGACGCTCGAGATCGCCCACGTGTTGACGCCTGACTCGGAGCTGGTCGACGGGACGATCGTCCTCCCGGGCGAGGAGGCCGCCGTCGAGGCCGGAGAGGGCGTCTTGGAGGGGGCTCGCAGCATCGCAGAGGCGGCGGTCGACGAGCCGATCACCGTGGAGACCCAACTGCTCACCGGACGTCCGGCCGACGCGATCGCCGAGTACGCGGCCGAGGAGGGCGTCGATGCCATCTACGTCGGCCACCGGGGGCTCTCGGAGGAGCGCGAGCAGGTCGTCGGCAGCGTCGCGAAGAGCGTCGTCGACAAGGCCGACGTCCCGGTGACGGTGATCCGCTAGGCGATGGCGGACGCCCGGAGAGGGGTCGGCGGACCCCGCGGCGAGGCCGGTCGCGAGCCGCGGCGGCGTCAGAGACGCTGGCAAGGACCTCCGTTATCCGGTCTTCAAAAGTAGTTGGGCACGTAAGATGAAGTGATGTCTGAAGACGTACTCGTCACGGCGGACTGGGTCGAAGAGCGACTCGACACGTTCCAAGACGACGACTCCGATCATCGGCTCGTCGAGATCAACAACCCGACCGTCACCGACGAGTCGGAGTACACGCCCTACGAGGAGGGCCACATCCCCGGCGCGCTGAACTTCGAGTGGGACGCCGTGTTCACCGACGAGACGGAGCGCGACATCGTCTCGAAGGAGGACTTCGCGGCCCGGAACGGCGAGGGCGGCATCGACGCCGACACGACGGTCGTCGTCTACGGCGGCGGGCGCGTCCCGAACTGGTTCGCGCTGTTCGGCTACTGGATCTACAAGTACTACGGTCACGACGACATCCGCGTGATCGACGGCGGGAAGGGGTACTGGGTCGAGAACGACTACCCGCTCTCGACCGAGGAGCCCGAGTTCACGCCCCGCGACTACGAGGCCCGCGGTCCCTTCGAGAGCGTCCGCGCGTACAAGGACGACATCGACAAGGCGATCGAGGAGGGGATTCCGATGGTCGACGTCCGCTCGCCCGAGGAGTTCTCCGGCGAGGTCATCGCGCCCGAGGGGCTCAACGAGACCGCCCAGCGCGGCGGTCACATCCCCGGCGCGAGCAACGTACCCATCGGCACCACGCTGAACGAGGACGGGACGTTCAAGAGCGCCGACGAGCTCCGCGAGCTGTACGGCGACGCCGGCGTCGACGGCGACGAGTCGACGATCACCTACTGCCGCGTCGGCGAGCGCTCGTCGATCGAGTGGTTCCTGCTCCACGAGCTGCTCGGCTACGACGACGTCCGTAACTACGACGGCTCGTGGACCGAGTGGGGGAACCTCGTCGGCGCGCCGATCGAGACGGGCGAGTAAGCGCCGCTCCGCCGCACCGTTCCGACCAGCAACGCAGCCGGTTTACAACTTCTTTCGCATCTCGACGACCCGTCCGGTCACGCCCGTCCCTTCTTGACTAGAGAACTCGTGGTCGCGTTCGGCGACCCGGTCGTACCCGTGCGCCTCGTAGAACGGAACCGCCGGCAGGGACGCCGTCAGGCCCACGGCCTCGACGCCGTGCTCGCGGGCGCGGCGCTCCAGCTCCTCGTAGAGGCGCGACCCGACGCCCTCGCGGGCGACCGCCGGAAGCACGTAGACGGCGGTCACCTCCGCGTCGGGGTCGGCCTCGTAGCCGTCGGGAGGGTCGGCGGTCAGCGTCCCGAACCCCACGACGACGCCGTCGCGCTCGGCGACGACGCACTCCGCGTCCTCGGCGTCGATCCCGTCGGCGTAGTCCGCGTCGCCGCACCCGGCGGCCCACGCTCGGACCTGCCGCTCGTCGTATCCCTCCGGGCCGAGCCCGACGATCGACGCGTAGTGGACGGTCCGGGCGGCCTCGGCGTCCCTCGGCGTCGCGTCGCGTACCTCCATTCCGAGTCGGGAGTCCCGCCGCGCGATCAGTCGTCCAGCGACGCGACCGCGGTCCGCTCCGCGCCGATCCGGCGGTCGAGGAAGTCGTCGAGCAGCTCCAGCGAGCGGATCTTCTGGTCGATGTCGCCGGAGCCGTGGCCCTCCTCGCCGAGCTCCTCGTACTCGTACTCGTCGCCCGCCTCGAAGCCGGCGTCGTCGAGCGCGTCGCGGAGGATCCGCGCCTGCGAGACGGGCACCCGCGGGTCGTTGACGCCGTGGACGATCAGGAGCGGCGCGTCGACGTTCTCGACGTAGTTCACGGGGCTGCGCTCGCGGTAGATCGCCTCGTTCTCCTCCGGCTCGCCGAGGTTCTTCACCATGAGCTCCGTCCGGAAGTGCGGCATGGTGTTCTCGTACATGTCGAACAGGTCGCTCACGCCGACCCACGTGATCCCGGCGGCGTACAGGTCCGGGTACTGGACCATCTGCCAGTTCGCGGAGTAGCCGCCGTAGGAGCCGCCGTACACGACGACGCGGTCCTCGTCCAGCCAGTCGTGCTCGTCGAGGACGTGCTCGGCGCCGGTCGCCACGTCGCCCTGCTCGGCGCCGCCCCAGTCGTCGTACAGCTCCTGGACGAACTCCCGGCCGCGTCCCGTGGAGCCGCGGTAGTTCACCTGGAGGACGGAGTACCCGCGCGAGAGCAGGAACTGGACGCGGTAGCTGAACCGTCGGGCGTCGTGGTGCCGCGGGCCGCCGTGGGGGTTGACGATCAGCGGCGAGGGCCGTCGCCCGGAGTCGAACAGCAGCCCCTCGATCTCGAACGCCTCGTAGGGGTCGTGGTCGACCGCCCGCGCCGGCGTCTCGGGGACGCCGTCGGAGACGAACGAGACCGTCTCGGGCTCGACGAAGTCGTCCGGATCGAACGGGCCGTACTCGGCCTCGAACACCGTCTCGGCCGCGTCGGCGTCGAGGTCGTACGCGACCAGCTCCGGCCGCCGGCTCGACGTGGTCCGGTACGCGAGCAGGCGGTCGTCGGCCAGCCGCCCCTCCGTCACGTTGGCGACGCCGGCCGGGAAGTCGAGCTCGCGACCCTCGCCGGTGTCTGCGTCGTAGACGACCGGGACCGTCACGGCGCCGCGCGTCCGGCTCGCGACGAACCGGTCGCCGCCGTCCAGGAAGTGGCTCGGCGACTCCTCGAACTCGTCGCCGCCGAACCAGGTCACGTCGACGTCGCCCTCCCCGCCGACCCCGCCCGAGAGGTCGACGATCCCGCTCCGACCGAGGTCGGTCGTGTTGTCGACGACGAGCAGGCGGTCGCCGTCGGGGCTCCAGTCGATCGGCGCGGCCTCCGCGCCCACGTCACCGATCTCGAGGTTCCGCGCGTTCGAGCCGTCCGCGTCTGCGACGTAGACGTCGCTGTTCTCGTAGGCGTCCGTCTCGTTGGTCGCGTACGCGATCCGGTCGCCGTCGGGCGACAGCTCGCCGGCGGCGACCGCTCGCTCGTAGTCGGTGAGCTTCGTCGTCTCGCCGCTCGGTACGTCGTGGCGGTAGAGGTTCATCTGCCCGTCGCGGCTGGAGCCGAGCAGGAGCGTCCCGCCGTCCTCGCCCACGTCGTGGAGGCGGGTCTGGCCGTCCATCTCGACGACGGGTTCGCTCTCGCCGTCGAGCGACATCGCCCACACGTCGTGCTGCTCGTTCCCGCCCTCGTCGCGGTGGTAGAAGAGGCGGTCGCCGCTCGGGTCCCACTCGAAGCCCGCCCGCACGGAGCGCGGGACGTCGCCGTCGCTCAGTCGGGTCAGCGACCCGTCGGACGGGTCGAGGAGGTGGAGTTCGTTGCGGCCGGTCACGTCGTAGTAGAGCGCGACCGTCTCGCCGTCGGGCGACACTCGGGGACTGGAAAACGTCGGGAGCTCCGCGAGTTCGCGGAGTACGTCGGATTCCTCGGTCTCAGACATCCGATTGTAACGGGCGTCGGAACCGCCTTGAACGTTTCCCGGGGACCCGGCCGAGCACGACTCGACGACCCCGACAGACCCTTGTCCGGACGCGCCGAACCTCACGACGAGATGGGTTCGTCCGACGACGCCCCGCTTCCGACCGCGCCGGAGCCCGCGAGGGTTCGGGCCGCGGTCGAATCGGAGCCGCCGGGCACCGTCGTCTGGCACCGCGCAGACCTGCGAATCTCGGACCATCCGGCGCTCGCGGCGGCCGCGGCGGAGTCGGAGCGGATCCTCCCGCTGTTCGTCTTCGACCCGGCCTTCTACGACGAGCGCGGCGCGGCCTGCGACGCCCGGATCGAGTTCCTCCACGACTGCCTTCGCGACCTCGACCGGCAGTACCGCGACGTCGACGGTGCGGGGCTGACGTACGCCCACGGCGATCCGCTGGACGTCCTCGGGCGGTTCGACGACGCCGGCTGGGACGTCGTCGCGGCCGCGACCCCGACGGGTCGGTACGGGCGACGCCGGGACGAGCGGGCCCGGGAGCGGCTCGGCGTCCGGTTCGTCGAGGGCGACGGCTTGGTCCGGGACGCGGACCGTCCCCGCGACGGCTGGAGCGATCACGTCGAATCGTGGCTCGCGGCCGACCCGTTCGACTGGGACCCCCGGTCGGTCGGGGTCGAAGGCGTCGAGACGGGCGTCGACCCGGACCGCGCGAGCGACGCCTACGGCGTCGATCCGACGAAGACGCGCGTTCCGACCGGCGGGCGGGGACCGGCGCGCGATCGGCTCCGCGCGTTCACGGAGCGGATTGCGGAGTACCCCGGCTCTATCTCCTCACCGGTCGACGCCCGCGACGGGACGAGCGGGCTCTCCCCGTACCTCCGATTCGGCTGTCTCTCCGTCCGCGAGGTCCACCGGCACGTCGACGAGCGCGCGCCGGACGGGCGCGGGAAGTCGATGTTCGTCTCCCGGCTCTTCTGGAACCGTCACTACGCCCAGAAGCTGCTCGACTGGCCCGGGTGGCTCGACCGGGCGGTGAACCCGGTGTACGAGGGGTTCAATCGCGACCGTCACGACCCCGACCTCGTCGCGGCGTGGAAGCGCGGCGAGACGGGGTTCCCCATGGTCGACGCGAGCATGCGCTGCCTGCGCGAGACCGGCTGGCTCAACTTCCGGATGCGGGCGCTGTGCGCCTCCGTCTACTTCCACGTCCTCCAGCAGCCGTGGCGGATCGGCGCCGACCACTTCCACGAACACCTGATCGACGGCGACCCCGCGATCAACTACACCCAGTGGCAGTCGCAGTGCGGGCTGGTCGGCCGCCCCGGGCTGCGATTGTACGATCCACGCAAGCAGGTTCGCGACCAGGATCCGGGCGGTGAGTTCGTCACGCGGTGGGTTCCCGAGCTCGCACCGCTGCCCGCCGCGCACCTCGACGCCCCCGAGAAGACGCCGCTCGCGGTCCAGCGCGACGTAGGCGTCGAAATCGGTGCGGACTACCCGTACCCCGTCGTCGACTACGAGGCGGCCCGCAGCGAGTTCCGCGAGCGCTACGGGGCCGTCCACGGTGCGGCGGCGGCGCGCCTCGGCGACGAGGCGATCGCCCGCCGCGCGTCGCTGTCGGGCGGGATAGCGGGCGCGCGGTCGATCGCGGCCGACCACGGCGAGCCGACGGGAACGGGAGCGGGCGACGGGCCCGCACAGACCGGTCTCGACGACTTCGGATGACCGAAGCGACCCGCTCGCGTGAGCGGGAGTGCGACCCGCCGCGGTAGAAAGCTTCATACGGTTGTGGTTAGTATTGTATTTTATGGACCAAAACGTCGGTGCGACGGACAAGCGCGTCAGGACCGCGGTCGGCGCCGTCGCCGGCCTCGCCTCGATAGCGACCCTCGCGAACGCCGCGCCGCTCCCGGCCCTCGCGGCACCGGTCTTGGGCGTCGTCGCGCTCGCGATGCTCGCGACCGCCGCGACCGGTACCTGCGGCCTGTACGCTCTGTTCGGCGTCGACACCTGTCCCGCGGACGCCGGTGGGTCGCGCTGAAAATCGCTCCGAAAGCGTCGAATTATAGCGTCAAGACGGGTTTAAACCATATTTTCGCTTCGGACCGACGGTGCCCTCAAGTGGCCCGAGTGCGTACCGATCACATGTTCGACTGCGACCCGAATCGACGGGGTATCGGGACGGACGGCGGCGCCGGCTCGCCCGGGGTGAGCGCCGCGTGAGCGACGACCCGACCGTCCTCGTGATCGGCGGCGGCGCGACGGGCACCGGGATCGCTCGGGACCTCGCCGCCCGCGGGGTCGACGCGACGCTCGTCGACCGCGGCGGGCTCGGGAGCGGGACCTCCGGCCGCTCCCACGGCCTCCTCCACAGCGGGGCCCGGTACGCGGAGGCCGACGCCGAGGGCGCCCGCGAGTGTATCGCGGAGAACCGGACGCTCAGGTCGATCGCCGGGGCCTGCGTGCGCGACACCGGCGGACTCTTCGTCCGCCTCGCCGGCGACGACCCGGAGTACCTCGAGGAGAAGGTCGCCGCCTGCGAGGCGATCGGCATCGAGACGGAGCGGCTCGACGCAGACGCCGCCCGGGAGGCGGTGCCGGGGCTCGCGGACGACGTGGCGGCGGCGTTTCGGGTCCCGGACGGCGTCATCTACCCGTCGCGGCTGGTCGCCGCAAACGCCGCTGACGCCGAGCGCCGCGGGGCGACCGTCCGCCCGCACGCGCCCGTCGAGGACGTGACCGTCCGCGACGGCGCGGTCGAGTCGGTCCGGGTGGGCGGCGACGTCGACGGGACGCTCTCGCCCGAGGTCGTCGTCAACGCCACCGGCGCGTGGGCGGACTCGATCGCCGAGATGGCGGGCGTCGAAGTCGGGATGGCGCCGAGCCGGGGCGTGATGGTCTCGGTGGAGTACGACGGGCTCGGCCCGGTGTTGAACCGGTGTCGCGACCCGGACGACGGCGACATCGTCGTCCCCCACGACGGCGAGGTCGTGCTCGGCACGACGAGCGTCCCGGTCTCCGACCCCGACGACTACGAGACGGCCGACTGGGAGGTCGAGCGCTCCGTCGAGGAGTGCGCCGCGATGCTCCCCGCGGTCGCCGACGCGCCGACGGTCCGGACGTGGTGGGGCGTCCGGCCCCTCTACGAGCCCGACGAGGCGGGGCAGGACCGCCGGGGCATCTCCCGCGGGTTCACGCTGCTCGACCACGAGCGCGACGGCGCCGCCGGCCTCTACAGCGTCGTGGGCGGGAAGCTGACTACCTACCGCCAGATGGCCGAGACGACCGTCGACCGCGTCTGCGACCGGCTGGGGGTCGACGCCGCCTGCGAGACCGCGGCCGAACCGCTCGCACACGCCGACGAGCCCGATCGGCTGGACGAACTCGTCGTCGAGTACGGCGGGGCGAACCCCACGGACGCCGACGTGGTCGGCGCGCGAGCGGGCGACTGACCCGGCCGGTCGGCGACTCCGCGGCGGGGAGCCCGCGCCGGCACGCACACTCAAATCCCTTCCGGGCGACGGCGTCGTATGGACACCGCGAACTTCCTCTTCGTCTCGGCCGACGCGGCGCTCATCACGGACCTGGCGTGGCAGGTCCGCCGCGAGGGCCACGACGTGAAGTACTACATCGAGGCCGAAAGCGATCAGGAGATCGGCGACGGGTTCGTCCCGAAGACGGACGACTGGCGCGCCGAGGTCGACTGGGCCGACGTGATAATCTTCGACGACATCTGGGTCACGGGACCCGACCAGCGGGAGGGTCCCGGAACGAACGAGCGGGGTGACACCCCGCGAGTCGGATCGGATGTCGGCACCGGTGAACTCGCACGGGAACTCCGCGAGGACGGGCACGCGGTCGTCGGCGGGACGCCGAACACCGACCGGCTCGAGGAGGACCGCGGCTACGCGATGGAGGTCCTCGAAGCGCACGGCGTCAACACGGTCGAACACCACGTCTTCCACGAGTTCGACGCCGGCATCCGGCACGTCCAGGAGAACCCCGCGCCGTACGTGATCAAGCCGCTCGGGGAGGTCCAGAACGTCAAGCGCCTGCTGTACGTCGGCAACGAGGACGACGGCAGCGACGTGGTCGACGTGCTTCGGGCGTACGAGAAGGCGTGGGGGCACCGGATGAAGGGCTTCCAGCTCCAGCGGAAAGTCGAGGGCGTCGAGGTCGCGGTCTGCGGCTTCTTCGACGGGAACGAGTTCGTCGATCGGGTGAACTTCAACTTCGAGCATAAGAAGCTGTTCCCGGGGAACATCGGCCCGTCGACCGGAGAGATGGGGACCTCGATGTTCTGGGCGGGAAAGAACAGGCTGTTCCAGGAGACGTTCGGCAAGATCGAGGGGTGGCTCGCCGACGAGGGGTACGTCGGGAGCATCGACATCAACTGTATCGTCAACGAGACCGGCATCTACCCGCTGGAGTTCACGCCGCGGTTCGGCTACCCGACCATCGCCCTCCAGGAGGAGTCGATCGAGTCGTCGACGGCCGAGTTCTTCTACGACCTCGCGCATGGGGACAAGCCCGAGCCGGACCTCCACGGCGGCTACCAGATCGCCGTGCGGGTCGTCCTGCCGCCGTTCCCGTTCGACGACGAGAAGACGTACGACGAGAACTCGCGGAACGCGGCGGTCGTCTTCCAGACCGACGACCGCGAGGGAATCCACCTGGAGGACACGAAGCAGGTCGACGGGCAGTGGCGCGTCGCCGGCGAGAGCGGGATGCCGATCGTCGTCACCGGGAAGGGGGAGACGATGGGCGCGGCGCGCGAGCAGGCGTACGACCGGATCGACGACGTGGTCATGCCGAACCTGTACTACCGCGACGACATCGGCGAGCGCTGGGTCGACGGCGACGGCGACCGCCTCCAGGCGTGGGGGTACCTCGGACCGTGACCGCCGGCCCGAGCGACGACTCCCGACCCGCGTCGCCGGCCCGTCGGTGACGGACCTCGCCCTCCACGACTTTTTAACGACCCGGCCCCACTACTCGTGGTATGCCGAAGTACTCGACGGGCGGCGGCGGCGGCGGCGACGACGGCGACGCGTGCGAGCTCTGTGGCCGCGAGACCACGGACCTCCGGAAGGCGACGGTCGCCGGCGCGAAGCTGCTCGTGTGTTCGAACTGCCGCCCCCACGACGACGCCGGCAACGCGCCGAGCGGCGGCGGCGGGTCGCGCGGCGGGAGCTCCGGTGGCAGCCCCGGCGGTGCCGGCGGCTCCGGCTCGGAGGCGACAGAGAGCCGGAACAAGGAGCTCGCCCGCAAGCAGGCGAAGATGTACGACTCCGCGACGGGGGACTCGAAGCGCTGGGAGGAGGAGGGAACGAGCTACGAGGCCGACCGGCTCCCGTACCTCGTCTCCGGCTACGGCGACGTCGTCACCGAGGCGCGACGGGACGCCGGGCTGACTATCGAGGAGGTCGCCGCCGAGCTGGAGGTCGACGAGGACGACCTGCTCGCGGTCGAGGACGGGCGCGCCGCGACCGCCAACGTGGGCGGGTCGGTCGTGCGAGCGCTCGAAGAGCGGTTCGGGATCGACGTCGTCGACGAGTGACCCGCGCCGTTTCCCCCGTCGCCGCGTCCAGTCCGCGGACCGAGCGGGACCTCCGGTGCCGGCGATGAAGGCGATCAAGGACAGCGTCCACGGCCACGTCCGGCTCGGCGACGTCGCCGCCGAGCTGGTCGACACGCCGGCGTTCCAGCGGCTGCGACACATCAAGCAGCTGTCGACGGTCCGGCTCGTCTACCCCTCCGCGAACCACACGCGGTTCGAGCACAGCCTCGGCGTCTACCACCTCGCGGGCCGCGCGGTCGAGGGCCTCGGCGTCGACGACGACACCGCGGCGCACGTGCGCGCCGCGGCGATGCTCCACGACGTCGGCCACGGCCCGTACGGCCACCAGACCGAGGGGATCATCCGGCGCGCGACCGGGCGCGACCACGACGACGTGGGGTGGCTCCTCACCGACGCGGACCGCGAGGCCTGTCAGGTCCTCGAACGCAACGGCCTCGACCCCGAGCGCGTCGCCGGCCTCATCGACGGCGAGGGCGCGTTCGGCCCCCTCGTCTCGGGCGAGCTCGACGTCGACCGCATGGACTACCTCGTGCGCGACGCCCACCACACCGGCGTCCCGTACGGCACGGTCGACACCGGCCGGCTCGTCACCGAACTCCGACTGGTCGGCGGCGACGAGACGGGAGCCCCCGCCGATCTCGTCTTAGACGAGGGGAACGTCGCCACCGCGGAGAGCCTGCTCGTCGCGCGGTCGCTGATGAACGCCGTCGTCTACCGTCACCACGTCTCCCGGGTCGCGGGCGCGATGCTGGAGCGTGCCTGCGAGCGGTACCTCGACCGCACGGAGACCGACGTGGCGACGTTCCGCCGGATGGCGGACCACGACCTCCTCGTCGAGCTCCGGGACCGCGTCCCGGCGCTCGGCGAGCGCATCGAGCGGCGCGACCTCTACAAGCGCGCCGTCTGGGCCGGGATCGACGAGGTGCCGGCCGGCACGGTCGACGCCGGACGCCCGGAGGAGCGGGCCGCCGAACGCGAGATCGCGGACGCGGCGGGGATCGACCGCGACGCGGTCCTCGTGGACATCCCCTCGCGTCCGGCGCTCAAGGAGTCCGGCTCCGCCGTCGTCGTCGACGGCGTCCCCCAGCGCCTGGAGGACGCCTCGGAGCTCGTGACCGGGCTCCGGGCCGCCGAGCGACGCCGCTGGACGCTCGGGGTCTACTGCCCGGCCGAACACGTCGACGCCGTCGCGGGCGCGGCGCGGGAGGTCTTGGGGCTGCGCGCGACGGGGCGACTCTCTGTCTGAGCACCGCGGTCGGTTTTTCACCAACCGTCGCACGTTGCGGTCGGCTTTTCACCGAGCGTCGCGCGTCGCCGCCTTACTCTCCGTCCGGCCCCGGAACCGCCAACACCGGGCGGTCCGCGTTCAACACGACCGTCTGCGTGGTGCTGCCGAAGACGGCCTTCCCCGCCGGGCTCCGCTTGCGACCCGAGACGCAGATGAGGTCGGCGTCGACCTCGTCCGCGGCCGCGATCAGCTCCTCGCCCGGATCGCCGCTGGCCTCGTAGTGAACGCAGTTCACGCCGGCCTCCTCCAGAATCTCGCGGGCGCGTCGGACGGTCCCGAGCTGGTGGACCGACGCCCCCTCCGGATTGTCCTGGAAGACGTGACAGAGGTGCGCAGTCACCTCGTTCGGCGCGTCCGGGAGGTCGGCGACGACCTCGGCCTGTGCGACCGCCCGCTTCTCGTCGTCGAGCCCGATACCGAGTAACACGTCGTACATACCCGGCGCTTCGGCGAGCCGGAACATAAATCACCCCGCGAATTCACGGTCGGCGGAACCGGGTCGCGGCGGAGTCGACCTGCCGCGGTCGACACTCCCAGCCTTTTATCGGTTGCCGCCGAAGGCGACGTATGATCACGGTCAAGGACACCGTCCACGACCACATCGAGATCGACGGTGTCGCCGCGGACCTCGTCGACACCCCCGCCGTCCAGCGGCTCCGCCACGTCAAACAGCTCGGCACGGTCCAGCTCGTCTACCCCTCCGCGAACCACACGCGGTTCGAGCACAGCCTCGGCGTCTACCACCTCGCGAGCCGCGCGCTCGATCACCTCGGAATCGAGGGGAAACGCGCCGACCGTATCGAGGCCGCGGCGATGCTCCACGACGTCGGTCACGGCCCGTTCAGCCACAACCTCGAGTCGCTCACCCACCGGCGAACCGGGAAGTACCACGACGACGTCGACGAGTTACTCGCGACCGGCGCGGTCGGGGAGGTGCTTCGCGATCACGACCTCGATCCGGACCGGATCGCCGGGGTAGTCGCCGGCGAGGGCCCCTACGCCGGGCTCGTCTCGGGCGAGCTCGACGTCGACCGCATGGACTACCTCGTGCGCGACGCCTACCACACCGGCGTCCCGTACGGCACCATCGACACCGAGCGGTTCGTCCGCGAGCTGACGTTCGTCGAGCGCGACGCGGTCGCGGACGGCGACGGGGTCGGTGCGGACCGCGACGCTGCCGACGACGACTGGACCGGCCGCCACGGCCCGGAGCTCGTCTTGGACGAGGGGAACGTCCAGACCGCCGAGAGCCTGCTGCTCGCGCGCGCGCTAATGAACCCGGTCGTCTACACCCACCACGTCGCGCGCATCTCGAAGGCGATGCTGCGTCGGGCCGCGAGCGAGCTGCTCGACGCGACCGCGACGACGGCCGCCGACCTCCGCCGGATGGACGACCACGACTTCCTGGCCGCGATCCGCGACTGCCGGGCGACCGCCGAGCTCTCCCGCCGCTACGACCAGCGCGACCTCTACAAGCTGGCGGTGTGGGCCGAGTACGACGACGTCCCCGAGCGCGTCCACGAGGCGGACCACGCGGCCGAGACGGCGCTCGAACGCGAGATAGCGGCGGAGGCGGGCGTCGCCCGCGACCACGTGATCCTCGACGTGCCGGCCGAACCGACGATGCGCGAGTCGACGGCACGCGTCACCGTCAACGGCGAGATACGGCGCCTGGAGCGACAGTCCCCGCTCGTCTCGGCGCTCCGGACCGCCCAGCGAGACCAGTGGCGCCTCGGCGTGTACGCCCCGGCGCCCGCGACCGAGCGAGTCGGGCGCGCCGCCGCCGACGTGCTCGGACTCGACCCCGACGGGCTCGTCAGCGAGGCCCGGAAGGCGATGCCGACGACGCTCGACGAGTTCGAGTAGCGAACTCCGCGGCGCTCCACCGGCCCCTTCCCGTGACGTTTTAACCCCGCGCTGGCGAGCCATCGGCATGCATCTCGAGGGGACGGTTCTGGTCGGTCCCGACTTCGAGCCGGTCGAGGGCCGGGTCGTCGTCGCGGACGGCGAGATCGTCCGGATCGAAGAGACGGGGGTCGAGAGCGACGCGGTGATCCTCCCGGCGTTCGTCAACGCGCACACCCACATCGGCGACTCGATCGCCAAGGAGGCGGGCGAGGGGCTCTCGCTCGACGAGCTCGTCGCGCCGCCGGACGGGCTGAAACACCGCCTCCTCCGGGACGCGGACCGCGAGGAGAAGGTGGCCGCGATGGCGCGCACGCTGCGGTTCATGGAGGCGACGGGGACGGGCACCTTCTTGGAGTTCCGCGAGGGCGGCGTCGAGGGCGTCGCCGCGCTCCGCGACGCGCTCGCGGGCGAGGGGGTCGCGTTCGGCGAACGCGCGATCGAGTCGGTCGTCTTCGGCCGCGACGACCCCGACGTGCTCTCGGTCGCCGACGGGTACGGCGCCTCCGGCGCGCGCGACGCCGACTTCGGCGCGGTCCGGGCGGCGGCGCGCGCCGCCGACAAGCCCTTCGGGATCCACGCGGGCGAGCGCGACGCCGCCGACATCAATCCCGCGATGGACTTAGAGCCGGACTTCCTCGTCCACATGGTCCACGCGGAGGGGATCCACCTCGAACGGCTCGAAGACCGCGGCACGCCCGTCGTCGTCTGCCCGCGTTCGAACCTCGTGACGAACGTCGGCGTGCCTCCGGTCCGCCGGCTGACCGAGCGGACGACCGTCGCGCTCGGCACCGACAACGTGATGACCGACTCGCCGTCGATGTTCCGCGAGATGGAGTTCGCGGCGAAGCTCTCCGACCTCCCGGCCCGAGAGATCCTGCGGATGGCGACGGTCAACGGGGCCGAGATCGCCGGGCTGAACCGCGGCGTGGTGCGGAAGGGGGCCGACGCCGACCTGCTCGTCCTCGACGGCGACTCCGATAACCTCGCCGGCGCGCGCGACCTCGTCCGCGCGGTCGTCAGGCGCGCCGGCCACGCCGACGTCTCGCGGGTCGTGATCGGCGGCGAGCCCGTCGTCCCCCGCGACGGCTGACGCCCGGCCGGTCCGGCGTCTCCGGGCGGGGGCTCCCCCGCCGACGGAGTGAAACGGCTCCCGCCCGTGTCCCTCCCTATGACGACGCTCTCGCTGCTCGCCGGCCTCGCGTTGGGGCCGGTCGTCGGACTCGTCGCGACGCTCGCGATGGACGTGGTGATGGCCCGGCTCCCGGAGGGAACGACCGCGCCGAAGGTGGCCGCCGGCGTGCTCACCGACACGCCCGTCGACGACGCGCCCGAGCGGCTGGCGACGTGGGTCCACTACGTCGCCGGCGGCGGCTCGGGGCTGCTGTTCGTCGGCCTCGTCGCAGCGACCGGGCGGGTCCTCGGGGCCGGGACCGCCGTCACGGTCGCCGTCGCCGGCGTCGCGCTGTTCGCGCTGATGGTCGGCTTCTTCGCGCTCGTCCCGCTGCCGCGCGCGTCCGGACTCCCGCGCCAGCGGCTCGGCCCGATACGGCGCGACTGGGCCGCGTCCGCGGCGGCGTACGTCGTCGTCGCCGCGGTCGTCGTCGCGGTCGCGACCGGGATCTGACGCGGCGCCGGCGGGCTCGACATCGCGCCCGTCGCGCCCCGGGAGAGAAACGGTTTAGTCGCTGGCTCCGGCCCGATACGGTATGCATGCCATCACTCGATCCGGGTGGATCGAGGTCATTTCCGGGTCGATGTTCTCGGGCAAGACGGAGGAGCTCCTCCGCCGGCTCCGGCGCTCGGAGATCGCCGGCCAGTCGGTCGCCGTCTACACGCCCGCGATCGACGACCGCTACGGCGAGGCGACCATCGGGAGCCACGCCGGGCGGCAGTGGGAGGCGACCGTCGTCGACAACGAGGGCGACGGCCCCCTCGAGATCCTCGACGACGACCCGGCCGAGGTCGTCGCCATCGACGAGGCGAACTTCTTCTCGGACGCCCTCATCGAGGTCTGTAACGCCCTCGCGGACCGCGGCAGCCGCGTGATCGTCTCTGGCACCGACCAGACGTTCCGCGGCGATCCGTTCGAGCCGCTCCCACAGCTCATGGCGACCGCCGAGTACGTCGACAAGCTCCAGGCCATCTGTTCGGTCTGCGGCGAGCCCGCCTCGCGGAACCAGCGGCTCATCGAGGGCGAGCCGGCTCACGTCGACGACCCGACGATCCTCGTCGGCGCCGAGGAGTCCTACGAGGCTCGCTGTCGCGACTGCCACGTCCTCCTGACCGGCGACCGCCCCGAGGGGGAGCGACCCTTCGAGAGCGCCGAGGCCGACTCCGCGAACGACTGAGCCGACCCCCGGGGGCGGCCGACCCGTCGGGAGTCGGCGGCGCCGTCGCGGGCCCCCGGCTCAGTCGGTCGAACGCGCCCGCCGGTAGGCCCACAGGTGACCCTCTCCGTCCGGCAGGTCGATCGGTCGGTACGTCAGGATAAGCGTTCCTCCGTTCGCGAGCGCGATCCGCTCGCCGTCGACCGGGCGTCGCCCCTCGACTACCGCTTCGATCCGCTCGACGAACGCCTCGGGATCAGCGAACGACGCGCTCAGTTCGGCGGCGAGCGCCTCGCAGTCGCGGCCGGCGGCGGTCTCCGGGTCCCCCTCGACGTCGAACAGCTCGTACAGCCGCTCGTTCACCTGGAGGACCCGTCGGTCCGCGTCCTCGACGAGCATCCCCACCGGCAGCGCGTCGAGCGCGGTGGACAACACGGCGTTCGTCCGCTCGATCTCGCGTTTGCGCGCCGTCGCCTCAGTGACGTCTTCGAACTGCGAGAACACGCCGATCACCGCCCCGTCGGCGTCGGTCACGACCTGGTTGTGCCACGCGCAGCGGATCCGCTCGCCGTCGCTCCGGACGTTCTCGTTGACGCTCTGGAACCCGCCCCTGTTCGAGAGCAGGTCGCGTTCGAGCGCAGCGACGTGACGGCGCTCCGGCTCGGGGACGAACGGGAGCCACGTCCCGCTGAGCAGCTCCGACTCGGCGTACCCGAGGATCTCCTCGGCGGCCGGGTTCACCCGGACGATCCGGAACGCGTCGTCGTACTCGATCGTCCCCAGCGGCGACTGGTCGATGAACCGCGAGAGCCGCTCCTCGCTCTCGGCCAGCGCGACCCGCGACCGGTGCCGATCGACGGCGTTTCGCACTCGGTTCGCCAGCACCTCGTACTGGTCGTTACGGCCGCGCTTCTGGATGTAATCCGTCGCGCCCGCCGAGATGGCCTCGCTCGCGATCTCTTCGCTCCCCTTTCCGGTGAACAGCACGAAGGGGACCTCGATCCCCCGGTCGCGGACCCGCTGGAGGAGCGTCAGCCCGTCGGTCTCGCGCATCTCGTAGTCCGAGACGACGCAGTCGATCGGCCCCGTCTCCAGCGCGTCGAGCGCGGCGTCGACGTCCGTCTCGGACGTCACCTCGAACGCCTCGTCGATCCGTTCGAGGTAGGTCGCGGTCAGATCGAGGTAGGCGGGGTCGTCGTCGACGTGGAGGACGCGAACCGTCGACGCGCCCTCCGACCTGTGGTCTGCGGGAGGCCCCGGCATGCGAACTCGTACCGGGACCCGTCGGATATACGTTCGGATCAGTCGGCTCGGCGGCGCGGGCGGGCTATCGGTTCACTCCGCGGCCGACGCGGCGTCGTCGTCCGCGGTCGCGAGCCGGAACAGGCCCACGAGCGCGCCGGCCGCCACCAGCGCTCCCTCGGCCTTCGCGGCCGCGTACGTCCACTCGCGCGGCTCCGCCTCGCCGGCGTTCCGGTAGAGCGCGCGCGTCCAGAGCGCGACGGCGCGCCGCGGCGCGACGGCTTCGAGCAGTCCCCCGATTCCGGCCACCAACAGCAGGAGCGCCTTCATACGCCTCCTTCGCCGGCGACCCTCAAAAGGGAACGGGGGATCGTCGCGTCCGACCGAATTCGGGTCCGCTCAGGCGCCGGTCACCCGTTCGGCGGCGTCGAGGTAGCGCCGACAGGTCGCGGCCGCCCACTCGCGGACCGACGGGTCGTCCGTCCACAGGAGGGCGGCCACCCCGTCTCCGTCCGTCAGCCCGACGACCGCGCGGTCGTCGACGAGGGCTACCGTCACCGGCGACTCCCCCTCGTGACGGTACGCGTCGACGCCGCGGTCGACGAGCGCACGCCGGACGATCGACCCCGCCGCCCCGGAGAGGCGGTCGGCCGCGGACCCGGTGAACGCGACGCGGACCGCCCGCGGCGCGCTCGCCCGGAACTCCTGGTCGCTCTCCCCGTCCGTCTCGTCGCCTCCGGCCGCCGGCGACGCGTTCAGCCGTCGGGCGAGGTCGGCGTCGAACCGCGGGACGACGGCGACGACGCTGTCGGCCTCGCCGACGAGTTCGGCCAGTCGTCCGGCCGGAGTCGCGGCGGCGTCCCCGGCCGCGTCGACGGCCTCCGACCCGCTCCCGCGCTCGACGACCTCGATTCGACCGGCGAGGTCCGCGGGGTCGGCGTCGACCGCGCGCGACACGAACGACCGGAGGACCGCCGCGGGCGACCCGGAGTCGTCGTCGCTCACGCGTCCCGCCCGTCCGCGTCGGTCGAGTCGTGTCCCTCACTCGGCCACCGGTCCGGCGCCTCCGGGCGCGTCGGGTACGACTGCCGGCCGCCCGTCGCCTTCCGTGCGAGCAGTCGAGCCGTCGCGCGGCGGCGGTCGCCCGGGCGCTCCGTGGTCGTCTCGTCGTAGTAACGCACGCTCAGCCCGAGCCCGGCGCGGAGCAGCTCGTTCGCCGCGAAGCGGTAGCGGTCGCCGCTCGGTCCCGACGGGGACGGCTCCGCCGACCGGAGGTGGCCCTCAACGAAGAGGTACCCGCCGGGCGCGAGCGACTCGACGAGGTCCGCGAACCGATCGAGCGTGTGGAAGTAGCTCATCGCGATCACGTCGTACGTCTCGGTCGGGAACTCGTACGTCGACACGTCGGCCCGAATCGTCTCGATCCGGCCGCCGATCCCGCGCTCCGCGGCGCGCTCGCGGACGATACCGAGTCCCTCCGCCGAGGCGTCGAGCGCGTCGACGTCGCGGCCGCGGTCCGCGAGGAACACCGCGTTGCGCCCGGTCCCGGCGGCCACGTCGAGCGCGCGGCCCTCGGGAAAAGACGGCTCGTACGCGCGGAGCACGGGGGACGGCTCGGGGGCGCGCGGGTACTCGCCCGACGCGAAGCGCTCGTCCCAGTCGGTGTCGGTCACGGTCGCCCTTCGGCGCGCCGGGGCGTAAACCTCAGGGGCGCCTCGCTCGGAACGGGGGTATGGAGGACGCGACGGATCCCGCCGAACGCCTGAACGCGATCCTCGGCGACCGCGACGAGACGCTGGCGACCGCGGAGTCGCTCACGGGCGGGCTGGTCGGGTCGCGGGTGACCGACGTGCCGGGCGCGAGCGACTACTTCGACCGCGGATTCGTGACCTACTCGTACGACGCCAAGCGCGAACTACTCGGGGTCTCCCGCGAGTCGCTCGACGCGAGCGGCGCCGTGAGCGACCCGGTCGTCAGCGAGATGGCGGCCGGCGCGCGCGACCGAGCGAACGCGGACTGGGCGGTCGCGACGACCGGTATCGCGGGGCCGACGGGCGGGACCGACGAGAAGCCGGTCGGACTCGTCTACGTCGGCGTCGCGTACGCCGCCCCGTGGGGCACCGAGGCGTCGTTCGTTCGCACCGAGCGGGCGGTCCTCGACGGCGACCGCGACGCGGTGAAGCGATCCGCGGCCGAGCGCGCGCTCGACGCGCTCGTCCGGGCGATCGAAGATGTCGACGGCTGAGACGCGACCCTCGACCGACACGCGTCCGCGAGGCGTCCGACACCGACATCAGCAGGCAGTCACGCGGCGGGGAGTCACGCGGGGCGCCGCGCTCGTCGTCACTCGATGTAGGCGTTACCGACGACCGCGACGAGCAGCGCGGCGATCACGATCCAGGTGAGCGGTTCGACGGCGAGGAGGCGGAGCGGCCGTGTGACCGACCCGTCGAAGCCGAAGAGCGCGCCGGCGGCGAACGCGATCGCCGCCACGAGTGCGCCGACGATTCCGGCCACGCCGAGCAGCGCGCGGTCCGACGGGTCCATACCCGACGTGCGCGTCGCGGGTACTTAAGAAATTTCCGCGGAAGGAGTCGTGGAGCGGGGCGACCACGCCGTTCGAAGCCAGGGCAGGGATTTGAACCCCGGAAGTCTCGATTACAAGTCGAGTGCATGACCCACCCATGCTCCCCTGGCGCGTGCGGCCGTACTCGGTCCTCCTATGAGTGCGTGTCGCTTTCCGCGAACCCGGCCGGCGTCAGTCGCTTTCGACCGCGGATTCGGCGTCCTCGTCGCGGCCGTCGCCGCCCTCGGCGTCGTCGCTCTCGTCGCCCGAGTCGTCGGCGTCACCGCCCTCGTCTCCCAGCGACTTCGCCAGTTCGACGCGGTGGGGGTCGTAGCCGCGGTCCGCGTAGAACGCTCGGGCGCGGTCGTTGTCGGCGAGCGCCTCCAGCGCCACTCGCTCGGCGCCCATCTCGTCGAGCGCGCGCTCGGCCGCGTCGAGCAGCGCCGCGCCGACCCCCTCGCCGCGTCGCTCCGGCACCACGAAGAGGTTGCTGACGGTGCCGCGGACGGCGTCGCGCTCGTAGTCCCCGCGTTCGAGCGAGAAGCCGACGAAGCCGACGACGGCGGACCCGTCCGGTTTCGAGTCCCGAGCGACGAGCAGGTCGCCCGTGACGACCGACCCCGCGACCCACTCGCGGACCGTCGCGCGGTTCGCCTCGGCGCGGAGCGTGGCGCCGTACTCGCGCTGGCTCGCCGCGAGCGCCACCCACATGTCGGTGACGGCGTCGACGTCGTCGGCGGTCGCCGGTTCGATTCGGGCGTCCGTCTCGGCCATGCGTTCGGCTTCGGCTCGCGGCGTGTTGAGGCTGCCGCCCGAGGAATCGACCGCGCCGTCGGCGCGTCGAGCGTCGGGTCAGCGACTCAGATCTCGCGACAGTTCGGACAGACGGCCTGTCCGTTCGCGGTGACGAGGTCGGGGACGAGCGCGCCGCAGTTCTCGCAGACGCCCTGCGTGGAGGCCCCGATCGACGCTCCCGCGACCGCCTCGGAGCCGTCGGTGTCGGGGGCCCCGCCGCGCGACGCGGTCCCGTCGCGGCCCGCTACCGCCTCCGGCTCTATCGACGCTCCGGCGCCACGCTCCGCGTCGGAGTCCGCGACGGTCGCCGAGGGCACCGTTCCGTCCGGCCGGGGCTCGCCGGTCGCGGTCTCCTCGCCGAAGCCGTCGGTCCCGGTCCCCGTTCGCGGAGCGCCGGCGGCGAGCACGTCGCCGTCCGTGACGACGCCGACCGCCTCTCCCTCGTCGACGGCGACCACTCGGTCGGCGCCCTCCGCGACGAGGCGCTCCTCGACCGACGCCAGCGAGTCGTCCGGCGACACCGCCGGCAGCGGCGGGCCCATCGCGTCGGCAACGGTGCGGTCGGCGGGGTCCGCGGCCCCGTCCGCTCCGCCGCCGACGGCGGTCGCGTCCAGCAGCGCGTCGAGCGCGTCGCGGGCCTCCAGCCGTCCGACCGGTTCGCCGCCGCGCACGACGACCAGGCAGTTCGTCTCCTCGTCGACCAGCAGCGCGGCCGCTTCCGGGAGCGAGTCCGACTCGCTGACGCCGAGGAACTCGCGGTGCATCACGTCACGGACCGTGGTGTCTGTTCGCATATGACTCGGATCCGCTCCGACCGGCTAAAAGGTGCCCCCGGTAGCGTTTTATTCGCGCCGGCCGTACGCATGCGATCGGTTCGCACGCTCGGGCGAGAGACGCCCTGTGCTCGGCGGTGGCGAGAACCACGCGCGAGGACAAAAAGGGAGCGTTCAAACCCTCCGACGTTCGAACGTCGGTATGGTCATTCCCTCGTTCGTGATCGGGATCGCGGGGGGGACGGGCGCCGGGAAGACGACGGTCTCTCGACTCGTCACCCGCGACCTCGGCGACAGCGTCACCCGGATCCCGCTCGACAACTACTACGAGGACCTCTCGCACCTCGCGTTCGAGGAGCGCCAGGAGGTCAACTACGACCACCCCTCGGCGTTCGAGTGGGACCTGCTCAGGGAACACCTCGAGGCCCTCTTGGAGGGACAGTCCGTCGAGATGCCGCAGTACGACTTCGAGATCCACAACCGAAAGGACGAGCGCGTCACCGTCGAGCCGACCGACGTGATCGTGTTGGAGGGAATCCTGGCGCTGTACGACGAGGAGATAAACGACATGATGGACCTCCGGCTGTTCGTCGAGACGGACGCCGACGTGCGGATCCTGCGGCGGATTCGGCGCGACGTCATCGAGCGCGGGCGCGACCTGGAGGGCGTCATCGACCAGTACCTCTCGACGGTGAAGCCGATGCACGAGCAGTTCATCGAGCCGTCGAAGAAGCACGCCGACGTGATCATCCCGGAGGGCGCCAACAGCGTCGCCGTGAACCTCCTCGAAGAGAAGCTCCGCGCCGAGGTCGAGGGCGACGCGGTCCGCAGCTGGGAGCGCGGCAGCCTCGAACAGGAGCTCGGCGAGAAGCGCTCGCTCGACGTCGACGGCGACGACTGACCCGGCCGGCCTCGCCCGCGCACGGCTCGCCGCCGGACCCGGGGAGAGACTCCGTGGATACCGGTATCGCGACCCCGTGATCCCCAAACGCTGATAGGAACCGACGCGAATGAGCGGCTATGAGCGAGGGGAGCGGCCGATCCGTCGACCCCAACGAGGCGTTCAGTCTGGTCGCCAGCGAGACGCGCTTCGCCGTCCTGCGAGCGCTGTGGGACCTGACGACCGGGACCGGCGAGCGGTCGGCCTCGTTCGCCGACCTCCGCGAGGCGTCCGGGGTCCGCGATTCGGGGCAGTTCAACTACCACCTCGACCAGCTCACCCCGCAGTTCGTCCGCAAGGCCGACGGCGAGTACCAGCTGACGGCCGCGGGTCGGCGGGTCGTGGGCGCGGCGTTCTCGGGGGCGTTGACCGACATGGAGACCGCGGTCGATCCGCGCCCGGTCCGAGACTGCCCCGAGTGCGGCGGACCCATCTCCCTGCGGTACGAGGGCGGGCAGATGCACGTCGAGTGTCGCGACTGCGGACACCACGAGGCCGACATGCACGCGCCGCCGGCGCTGGTCGCGGCGGCCGACTCCGACGAGCTCGAAACCCTGCTGGGAAAGCACCTTCTGACCAAGATTCAGCGGCTGAACCGCGGTTTCTGTCTGTACTGTAGCGGTCCGTTGGAGGCGGAGTTCCACCGCGACGACGACGGGCAGTTACACGAGGACTGGAGCGTCACGTTCTCCTGTGAACTGTGCGGACACGTCGCGTACTCGCTCGTCACCGGCGTCGTGCTCGACCATCCGGCCGTCGTGTCGCTGCTCCACGAAGCGGGGATCGACCTCCGCGAGACGCCGCTCTGGGAGCTCGACCCCCTGATCGAGGCCACGGAACGGGTCGTCGGGGAGGACCCACTCCGGGTCGAGACGACCGTCGAAACGGCCGACGCCGCGCTGACGCTCCGCCTGGACGAGTCCCTGTCCGTCGTCGAGTACGAACGTCGCGAGCGCGACCACGCCGTCGAGTGAGATCACAGGGACCGGTCAGTGCCGCCGGCTCGCCACCCGCTCCTCGGCGGTCTCGGCGCTGACGAGCTCGTAGAGGGTCGCCCGCCCGCCGTCCTCCTTAGGGCGAAGCACGCGGCCGAGCCGCTGGGTGAACTCGCGCTCGCTGCCCGACCCGGAGAGCAGGACCGCGACGTTGGCGTCGGGAACGTCGACGCCCTCGTCGAGGACGTTTGCGGCGACCACGCGGCCGTAGGTGCCGTCGCGGAAGCGTTCGAGGATCTCGCGGCGTTCCTTCGCGCCCGTCTCGGCGGTGATCGCGGGCAGCAGGAAGCGCTCGGAGAGCCGGTAGACGAGGTCGGTGTGGGCCGTGAACACGATCACGCGGTCGTCGCGGTGACGGTCGAGGATCTCCGCGAGCCGGTCGACCTTGCGGTCGGCGTTCATCATGATTTCGCGGGCGTCCTGCTTCGCGAGGAGGGCCTCCCGGGCCGCCGGGTCGTTGCCGGACCGCTTGACCAGTTCCTGGTAGTCGCTCCCGCTCGAAAACGTGATCCCCGCGTCGCGCACGTACTCGACGAACGTGCCCTGCCTGTCTTCGTAGCGCTCGCGCTCCGCGTCGGTCAGGTCCACCTCGATCCGCCGGATGTCGTAGGGCGCGAGGTGGTCGCCCGCGAGGTCGTCGACGCCGAGCGCGTAGACGCGGTCGCCCACCAGCTCCGCGACCGCCTCGTGGGCGCCGTCCGGACGCTCGAAGGTGGCGGTGAGGCCGAGCCGCGCGGGCGCCGCGAGCAGTCGGGCGGCGTCGCGGTAGCCCTCGCCGCCGAGGTGGTGGGCCTCGTCGAAGACGACGAACCCGAAGGCGTCGCCCACGCCGTCGGCCTTCAGGTACGCGGAGTCGTACGTCGACACCGTGATCGCCTCCCGGCGCTGCTCGCCGCCGCCGAACCGGCCGATCGGGAGGTCGAACTCGCGCTCCAGTTCGCGCTGCCACTGGTCGAGCAGGTCCACCGTGGGGACGACGACGAGCGTCGGGACGCCCACCTCGACCATCGCGCGGATCGCGATGACGGTCTTGCCGGCGCCGGTCGGGAGCTCGATCACCCCCCGCTCGCCGGCGTCGCGCCACGCGTCGAGCGCCTCGCGCTGGTACTCGCGGAGCTCGTAGTCGGTGAGGAGCGCGTCCGGCAGCCCGGCCGCCTCGGCGGCGCGGTCGCTCGCGTCGAGCACCCGGTCCTCGACGCCGATCCCGGCCACCCGGAGCGCGCGACGGAGTTCGGCGTAGCGGTACGCGGGCGCGCGGCTCGTCCCGGAACGCGGGTCCGTCTCGACGCCCGGGAGCGGCGGGAGCGCGTCGGGCGCGAGGTCGGCGTCCGCGTCGACCCGGATCGTCGCGTCCTCGTAGGTCAACCGGACGTCCATCGCCCGGAGTTGCCGACCGACTTACAAAGTCCCACCGCCTCGGTCCGCCATGCGCGCGGCCGAACTCGACCCGGACCTCGCCGCGGCGATCGACGAGATCGAGTCGCTGGGACCGCCCGCGTGGAGCGACCTCTCCGTCGCGGCCGCCCGACGCTTAGAGGACGAGCTGTTCTCCGGTCCGCCCGAGCCGCCCGTGGCTGACGTCCGCGACCTCGCGTTCGACGGGCCCCACGGCGAGGTACCGGTCCGGACCTATCGTCCCGAGGGCATCGTTGAAGACTCGGCGGAGCCTCGCGTCCTCGTCCACTTCCACGGCGGCGGGTGGACGCTCGGCACGCTCGACTCGGTCGACGGGATCTGCCGCGAACTCGCGGTCCGCGCCGACGCGGTCGTGGTCTCAGTCGACTACCGACTCGCCCCCGAACACCCGTTCCCGGTCGCGGTCGACGAGGCGGCCGCGGCGGTCGCGTGGGTCGCGGAAACCGCGGGCGCGCTCGGCGTCGACGCCGACCGGATCGGCGTGTCGGGGACCAGCGCCGGCGGCGCGCTCGCGGTCGCGACCGCGCTCCGTGCCCGGGAGTTCGATTCCCTACCGACCCCCGCCGGCCAGTTGCTCCTCTATCCGATCGCCGGCCGCGACTTCGAGACGGACTCCTACCGGGAGAACGCCGACGGCCCCCTGCTCACTCGGGGGGACATGCGGTGGTTCTACGACCGGTACCTCCGCAGTCCGGTCGACGCCGCGAACCCCTACGCGGTGCCGCTCCGGGCGACCGACCTGGGTGACCTGCCGCCCGCGACGGTCGTCACCGCCGGGTTCGACCCCCTGCGCGACGACGGCGTCGCGCTCGCGGAGCGGTTCGAGGACGAGGGAACCTCGGTCGAACACCGCCACTACCCGGCGATGGCGCACGGGTTCTGTAGCCTCGCGGACCGGGTCGACGCCGCGGAGGCGGCGCTGGAGGCGGTCGCGAGGGACGCGCGGAGCTATCTGTGACTGTCGCGGGGACTCAGGCGTCGACGGTCGTCTTCACGATGCTCACCGGGGCGGGGGACTGCCGGGAGACGCGCTCGGTGACGGAGCCGAGCATCCGGCGGTAGTCGCCGGAACGCGTCTTCGACCCCATCACCGTGAGGTCGACGTCCGCCTCGTCGACGTACCGGAGGATCTCCTCGTGCGGGACGCCGTACCGCAGGGCGGTGACCGCCTCCACGCCGGCCTCACGGGCGCGTGTCGCCACCGCGTCGAGCGCCTCGCGTCCGGTCTCTTCGAGCGTCTCCTCGGCGCCCTCGGCGCCGTCGACGAACTCGTCGCCGGAGTAGGCGTTCACCACGTCGCTGTCGACGACGTAGAGCACGTGGAGCGTCGCGTCGTAGCGCTCGGCGGCGTCGATCGCGTGGTCGGTCGCGCGGTCGACGCCGACGCTTCCGTCGGTGGGCAGGAGGACATCGTCGTACATACGCGGCGCTTCGTCGGGCGAGCGAATAAATCGGTCGCCGGTTCCCGACCGGCGCGGTCGCCGTTTCCCGAACGGTTAACACGCTGTGTGCCCCCCGAATTCCCATGACAGAGGCCGCGGACCGGATCTTCGTGAACGGGGAGGTACACACGCTCGCGGACCCGGACGACGGCGACGCAGACGACGGCGACGCGGTTCACGAGGCCGTCGCGGTGCGCGACGGCGCAATCGTCCGGACCGGCCGGACGCACGACGTGGAGCTGCTCGCGGGCGTCGACACCGACGTGGTCGACCTCGACGGGCGCGTCCTCCTCCCCGGGTTCGTCGACGCGCACACGCACCTGACCACCGTCGGTCGCTACCTCGTCCACGCGGACCTCTCGGCCGCCGACTCGCCCGAGGCGGCCGTCGACCTGCTCGCGGAGCGCGCGTCGGAAGTGGAACGCGTGGCGAAAGCGACGGGAGAGGAGGGAGACGAGGGGGACGGGACGGACGACTGGGTGCTCGGCTACGGCTACGACGAGTCGACGTGGGCCGACGCTCGCTACCTCACCCGCGCGGACCTCGACCGCGTCTCGACCGAGCGACCGGTCGCTGCGTTCCGCGAGGACATGCACGTCGCCGCGGTCAACGGCGTCGCGCTCGACCGGTTCGCGGACGACCTCGCGGCCGCCCCGGACGGGACGGTGCCGACCGACGACGACGACGAGCCGACCGGAGTCCTCCTCGAAGCCGCAATCGACCCGATCTACCGGGCGGTCGAACCGGATCCGTCCGAGACGCGCGACATCGTCGAGGCCGCGCTCGAAGGCTGCGCCGCCCGCGGGGTCACCGCCTTCCACGACATGGTCCGAGACTCGCACGCCCCCCGCGTCTACCGCGATCTCGACGCGGCAGGGGAGCTCACCGCCCGCGTCCGGATCAACTACTGGAGCGACCACCTCGACGCGGTCCGGGAGGTCGGCCTCGCGACGAACGCCGGAAGCGAGATGGTCGAGACCGGCGCGATCAAGTCGTACACCGACGGGAGTATCGGCGGCCGGACCGCGCGCCTCTCGGAGCCGTACGCCGACGCGCCCGACGAGACCGGCCAGTGGGTCGTCGACCCCGAGGAGCTGAACGAGACGGTGGCGGACGCGACCGACGCCGGCTTCCAGTTCACCGCCCACGCCATCGGCGACGAGGCGGTCGACGCCGTGGTGGACGCCTACGCGGACGCCTCCCGAACCGACGCGGGCGACGCTCGCCACCGGGTCGAACACGTCGAACTGGCCGACGACGACGCGATCGGGAGACTCGCGGAGACGGGCGTCGTCGCGAGCGTCCAGCCGAACTTCCTGAAGTGGGCGCGGGAGGGCGGTCTCTACGAGGAGCGACTGGGGCCCGAGCGCACCGCGGAGACGAACCGCTACCGCGACATGCTCGACGCCGGCGTCCGACTCGCGTTCGGCTCCGACGGGATGCCGATGGACCCGCTGTTCGGCGTCCACCACGCCGTCAACGCCCCCGCGGCGGCGCAGCGGCTCACCGTCACCGAGGCGCTGCGCGCGTACACGAGCGGCGCCGCCTACGCCGGCTTCGACGAGGACCGGCTCGGCACGATCGAACCGGGAAAGCGGGCCGACCTCGTCGCGCTCGACGCGTCGCCGTGGGAGCACGACGACGCGATCGACGAGGTCGACGTCGCGCTGACGGTCGTCGACGGCGAGGTCGTGTTCGACGGGCGGTGAGTCGGCGGGTTCGGGTGGCCCGACGAGGGTCGACGGCGAAACGCGCAATCGCTGCCAGAAAACAGTAGTTATTAATCGTGTAGTTCCAAGTAGTGCGCATGACAGAGATAGCCATCGAGTACGCCGCGGGGGACCGCCTCCGGTCCGAGGCGGAGACCGCCCGACGGCTCATCGACGCGTATCTCGGCGACCGCCCCGACGTCGACCGCGTCACGTTGTCTCCCTCCGGCGACTCCGTCTTCTGCGTCAGCGTCGAAGGGGACCGCATCTGGTGTACCGACCCCCGCGAGTGGATCGACGCGATGGAGGCGGTGACCGCCGCGCGGCGGCGGCTCTCCGAGGTGTCGTAGCGCTCCGTTCCGCCGCGCGGGGGCTCTCACCCGGAGCCGTCGTCGCGGGCGCTCGCGTGCGAGTACGCGAACTCCCGCAGCAGTTTGCCCGCCACCGCCGCCGCCTGTCCGTCGTCGCGATCGTTCACTTCGACGACGTCGAACCCGTCGGCGCGCGGCGCGACCGCCCGGACCAAGTCGCGGACCTCCCGCGGCTCCAACCCGAACGGCTCCATCGTCCCGGTTCCCGGAGCGTAAGCGGGGTCGAGCGCGTCGACGTCGACCGAGCAGTAGACGGAGTCGTCGGCGTCGAACGGCGGGTCGTCGGCGTCGAACGGCGGCCCGCCGTCGAGCGCGTCGAGCCACCCGCGGGCGTCCTCCGGCGCGACGACCTCCACGTCGGCGTCGGCCGCGCGGTCCCACTCCGCCTCGGAGCCGGTCCGGGCGCCGACGATCACCGCGCGGTCGACGCCGAGGTCGTCGAGACACCGACGCGTGACGCAGGCGTGGTTCCACGGACTTCCGTCGTAGCTCTCGCGCAGGTCGAGGTGGGCGTCGCAGACGACGAGGACCTCGGGGTCGACGGCGTCGACGCCCGCGTAGGTGACCGTGTGTTCGCCGCCGACGAGGAGGGGGACCGCGTCGTCGTAGGCGACGCTCCGCAGTTCGGCGGCGAGGTGGTCGAGGTACGCCGGCACGTCGTCCCACGGGCGCACGTCGCCCGCGTCGTGGACGCCCAGCGCGGAGAAGCGACTGTCGGTGCGGCGGTCGTAGTCGTCGCAGCTCTCGGCGAATCGCCGGACTCGGTCCGGTCCGAACCGGGTACCCGGCTGAAAAGTGGTCGTGGCGTCGAGCGGAGCGCCGACGACCACGTAGGAAGCAGCTTCGCGGTCGGTCGTCGCCCCGGGGAACATGCCGGCTACCCGATGATCTTCCGTTGGCCCTCGTAGTCGAGGTACTCGATGTTGTCGTCCGAGGTGAACTCCTCGCCCTCGGGGATGCGCATCGTGAACGTGTCGTAGGTGTCTAAGTCCATCACCTGGACCTCGTCGCCGCTCACGTTGACGACCTGTCCCTGCTTGCGCTCGATGATCGGGACCCACACCTTCGCGTCGACCGGCTGCGAGAGCGAGCGCTTCTTGTCGTCGAAGACGCCCTTCCCCTCGACGCGGGCCTTGGCGCTGCCGTGTTTTCCGGGTTTGGCGGTGCTGTAATGGTTGATCTTACAGGGCGCGCTGTCCATCATCACGTAGCTGCCCTCTTGGAGTTCGCGAACCTGCTTCTGCTCTCGCGGCATAGGCGCTACTTCCCGCGGCGCGTGTATAAACGGTTTGGAACGCCGTCGGGACGCGGCTCGAAGCGGCGTTCACGCCCGGTCACGGGGCGGAAGAGCGGGGCGGAGGGGTGAAGTCGACCGTCGGGTGTGACGGTGACGGCCGCGGCGACGTAACGGCCGAGAGAGCCGCGGCGGCCGGACCGGGCCCGAGGAACCGGTCTACGGGTCGAGCTCGTCGACGTACTCCTCCGGCTCGTCGTCGTCGTCGACGTTCCCGTCCGGCGGGACGAGCCCTCCCGTGTACAGGTAGCTGACGAGGAACATGACGATGAAGCCGACGCCGACCGCGGCCGTCGTCCGGACGACGAACGGGAAGTCGACGAAGTAGAGGGCGCGGTCCGCGACCGCGATGGCGACGAACGCCACCAACAGCACCTTCTGCTCGTCGGTCGGGTCGCGGACGAAGCCGACCACGTCGTCTTTGAGGTCACCGAGCAGACCCATCAGGCGTCACCCCCGCTTTCGGGGGTCGCGCGGTCGGCGGCGGCGTCGACGCCGTCGGCCGCCTCGATCACGCGGCTCACCCGGTCGAGACCCTCCTCCAGTTCGTCGGTCGGGAGGCCGAACCCGATCCGGAACCGATTCGGGAACCCGAACAGGCCGCCGGGCGCGAGGACGACGCTCGCCTCCTCGACGACCGTCCGACAGAACGCCTCGGCGTCCGCGAAGCCCTCAGGGACGGTTACGAACGCGTTGACGCCGACGGGGTCGAGCCAGTCGAGGTCGTGGTCGTCGACCCACTCCGCGACCGTTTCGCGGTGGTCAGTCGCCAGCTCGCGGTTCTCCGACAGGATGCGGTCCTCGCGTCGGCCGAGCGCCTGCTTCGCGACGTGTTGGCCGAAGAGGCTTGGCGAGATGGTGGTGTAGTCCTTCCAGCGCCACGCGCGCTCGACGACCGGCTCCGGGCCGGCGATCCAGCCGAAGCGAAGTCCGGCGAGGCCGTACGCCTTCGTGAGACTCGTGGTGGAGATGCCGTGCGCGCCGTAGCTCGCCACCGGCGGCTGCGGGTCCTCGGCGAGCAGGCGGTACACCTCGTCGCAGAGCAGGTAGGCGTCGCGGTCGACGGCGACGTCGTAGACCGCCCGCATCGCGGCCTCGTCGTGGTACCGCCCGGTAGGGTTGTTCGGGTTGTTGACGACGATCACGGCGGTGTCGTCGCGGGCGGCGTCAGCGACGGCCTCGGGGTCCAGTTCCCACTCCGGCGGCTCCAGTTCGACGCGGCTCACGCCGCCGAACGCGTCCGGGACGGCGTGGAGCGCCTGATAGGTGGGGGTGACGACGACCGCGTGGGTGCCGGAGCCGACGCCGGAAGGCGGGGCGTCGGCCCCGTTTCCGTTCCCCGCCCCCCCGTCGACCGGGCCCTCGTCGCCGAGCAGCGAGAGGAACGTCAGGAAGTTCGCCTCCTGCGTGCCGCAGGTGAAGAGCACCTCGTCGGCGGCGCGGTCGTAGCGATCGCCGACGGACGCCCGGAACTCGGGGTCGCCGTTCGTCGGGATGACGTAGCCGAGCTTCCCCGGGTCGAGGTCGAACCGGTCCGCGTCGAGCGACCGGATGCCGCTTTCGGCCAGCATGATGTCGGCCTCGTGTTCGTGCTCCGCGAACCAGCGTTCGAGGCCGAACGGGTCGATGCGCATACCGGCTCTCGGGCGGGCGCGAGGTTAGGTGCTGTGGTTGCCGGCGACTCACTGCCGCCGGCGCCGTCGCTCACCGGCGCACGGACCGACGTCCGCGCTCGCACCCCAACGACTATCCTCGGGGATCGAGACGTCGGAGCATGGGTATCAACCGCCAACGGCTGCTGGGCGTGCTGCTCGTCCTCACGGCCACCCTCGCCGCGGTCGTGCTGGCGGAGGTGCTGCGGACGGTCGTGTTCGCGGTCACCGTCGCGTACGTCCTCTATCCGGTTCGCAAGCAGCTCGTGGGTCACGGCCTCTCGCGGCGGATCGCGTGCGCCGCCACCACCGCGGTCGCCTTCCTCGGCGCAACCCTGCTCGTGGCGCCGCTGTTGTACGCGCTGTACCGCCGTCGGTCGCAGCTGATCGCGATCCTCCGACAGATCCCCGACGCCGTCCCGATCAGCGTCGGCGGCTTCCAGACGACCGTCGAGGTCGCCCCGTACGTCGCGGCCGCCGAGACGTTCATCCGGGACGTCGCGCTCGGGGTCGCCGGCGCTGCGCCGGTGCTCGTCTTACAGCTCATCGTGTTCACCTTCCTAGTGTACGGGATCCTGTATCGGCCGGGCGCGGTCGGGACCGCGCTCTTCGGCGTCGTCCCGGCGACGTACCACGACATCCCGACCCGGCTCCACGAGCGCACGCGGCGGACGCTGTACTCGATCTACGTGCTTCAGGCCGCGACCGCGGCGGGGACGTTCGTCCTCGCGCTCGGGGTGTTCTGGACGCTGGGGTACGGGTCGCCGGTCCTGTTGGCCGTCATCGCGGGGATCCTCCAGTTCATCCCCGTCCTCGGCCCGAGCGTCCTCGTCGTCGCGCTCGGGGCCGGAGACGCGCTCGTCGGCGAGACCGGACGCGCGGTCGCCGTGCTGGTGATCGGGATCGTCGTCATCGGCTTCGTCCCGGACGCGGTGATCCGGACCCAGCTCGCCGACTGGACCGGGAAGATCTCTCCGGGGCTGTACTTCGTCGGGTTCGTCGGCGGGATCCTCACGCTCGGCGCGATCGGCGTCATCGTCGGCCCGCTCGTCGTGTCGCTGCTGCTCGAAGTGATCGAGATGCTCTCCGAGACCGACGCCCCGACGGAGTCGGCCGACGGGACCGCGGACGCGGCCGAGTAGCCCGACCGGCACGGCTTTGCCTCGGCCGACCGTCCGTTCGGTATCTGATGCCCCCGACGGATCCCCCCGTTGCGGTCGGCAACGCGCCGACCCTCACGCCCCGACGGCTCGACGGCCTCACCGAGCGCGTGACGCGCTCGCGGCCCGCGGACGACGACGCGAGCGACCGCGGCGACCGCATCGACGTGTTCGCTCCGGCGACCGCCGAGCGGATCGGGAGCGTCCCGGCCTGCGACGCGGGCGACGTCGAGGCCGCGGTCGAGCGCGCCCGGGACGCGCAGGCGGAGTGGGCGGAAACGCCCGCGGCGGAGCGCGCCCGAATCGTCGAGCGGTTCGGCGACCTCGTCGCGGAGCGCCGCGAGGAGCTGCTCGACATCCTCCAGGTCGAGACCGGGAAGTCCCGGCGCACCGCGGTCGAGGAGGTGTTCGACGTGCCGACCGGCTGCGCGTACGTCGCTGGCGAGGCGCCAGACGCGCTCGCTGCGGAGCGGCGGCGGGGCGTCGCGCCCGGAATCGCGACGGCGACGGTCACCCGCGAGCCGGTCGGGGTCGTCGGCGTGATCTCGCCGTGGAACTACCCCCTCACCCTGTCGATGGCCGACGCGGTCCCGGCGCTGGCCGCGGGCAACGCGGTCGTGCTCAAACCCGACGAGAAGACGCCGTACGGCGCCCTCCTGTGCTCCGAACTACTGGAGGTCGCCGGCCTCCCCGACGGCCTCTTCCAGGTCGTCACCGGCGAGGGCCCTCAGGTCGGCCCCCCGCTGATCGACGCGGTCGACTACGTCGCGTTCACCGGCAGCACGTCGGTCGGGCGGACGATCGCCGAGCGCGCGGGGCGGAACCTGATCGGCTGCTCGCTGGAGCTCGGCGGCAACAACCCGCTCGTCGTCCTCGGGGACGCCGACGTCGACGAGGCCGCCCGCGGCGCGGTCCAGGCCTGTTTCTCGAACGCGGGCCAGCTCTGCCTCTCGGCGGAGCGGATCTACGTCGTCGAGTCCGCGTACGACGCCTTCCTCGACGCGTTCGTCCGCGAGACCGAGACGCTGACGCTCGGGACCGGCTACGACTACGACGCCGACCTCGGCTCCCTCGTCGACGCCGACCAGCTGGCGCGCGTCGAGTCGCACGTCGCTGACGCCCGCGAGCGCGGCGCGACCGTCGAGACCGGCGGGCGAGCTCGCCCCGACGTCGCGCCGTACTGCTACGACCCCACGATCCTGACCGGCGTCGACCCGGACGCGACGGTCGCCTGTGAGGAGACGTTCGGCCCCGTCGTCGCGGTGACGCCGGTGCCGGACGCGGACGCGGCGGTCGCGGCCGCGAACGACTCGCCGTACGGCCTGAACGCGAGCGTCTGGACCGGGGACCGCGAGCGCGGCGCGGCGCTCGCCCGCGAGATCGACTGCGGCACGGTGAACGTCAACGATGCGTTCCTCGCGACGTGGGGCGCCGTCGACGCGCCGATGGGGGGGTTCGGCGACTCGGGGCTCGGGCGTCGGCACGGCCGGGAGGGGATTCAGCGCTACACGGAGACGCGGACCGTCGGCGTCTCGCGGGTCGGCCCGCTGACCTTCCCCGACCGGATCCCGGCCGACTGGTTCGTCCGCGGCGCGTTCGCGGCGATGCGTGCCGCTCGCGGGACGCGTCGAGCGACGAGGAGAATTCGTCGTCGGCTGTCGCGTCGCTGAACGGAACGGGTCGCGCTGCTCGCGCGGGAGGGCGCGCCGAAATGTCCCCTACTCCCCGTCGTCGCGCCTACTCCCCGTCGTCGCGCAGGTCCCCGAACACGCTGGCCGCGGTGTCGGGCACGTCGAAGTCGTGGTAGTGCTCGCCCTTCTCGTTCGAGAGGATGTTGAGCGCGGCGGCGGCGCCGTCGCCCGCGGAGATGACCGCCTGCCACTCCTCGGCGCGGGCCATCGCGCCGGTCGCGTAGACGCCCTCGACGCTGGTCTCCATCGAGACGCCGACGCTGACGGTGTCGTCGTCGTCGAACTCGCAGCCCAGCTCCTCCGCGAGGTCGCGGTTCGCGCCCGTGGCGAGGACGACGTAGTCGGCGTCGTACTCGCCCTCCTCGGTCGAGACCGTGAAGCCGTCGCCGGCCGACTCGACGCCGGTGACCTCCTCGCCCTGGTGGCGGTCGACGCCGAAGTCGTCGACCTGCTGGCGCGCGGTCGCCATGAACTCGCTGCCGCCGATAGAGCCCACGCCGAGGTAGTTGAACAGGTGCGCCTTGTGCATCCACGTCCCGTCCGTGTCGAAGAGGACGGTGTCGAGTCCGTTCTTGCTCGCGAACAGTCCCGCGCTCAGTCCGGCGGGTCCACCGCCGACGATTGCGACGTTTGTCATGGGCCCACTTACGCGGCCCGGGTCATAAGGGTTGACGGAAGCGGGGATCGACAGGGACGGGACCGTCGACGGCGCTGACGGACCGGGCGATCCTCACTCCGCGAAGTCGGTGAGCGACCCGGTTCCGTCGACTTCGGGATCGTCGTCTTCAGCCCCATCGTCTCCGGGATCGTCAGGTTCGGAATCGTCACCAGTCGACTCCGGACTCTCCCACGGATCCTCGGAGTCGACCGGCTCGACGGCCCGGTCGAGCTCGGCGGCGTCGTACTCGACGTCCTCGTCGAGCAGCATCGCGAGCCGCTGCCAGCGCGCGCTCTGCTCGTCTTCGCCCTCCGGGCCGACGCGGGCGCCGTGGGTCTTGAAAAACCGGGTGCCGCGACCCCGCTTCGACCCCTCGCCGGTGTGGCCGTCGAAGACCGCGTCGAACCTCCCGTCGGGTTCGAGGTCGCCGACCGGGAAGTCGTGGGCGGGTTCCTCGCCGCGTTCGCGGGCCTCGGAGCGGATCTCGGCCACCGCGGAGAAGTAGGCGTCCGCGTTCGACGCCTCGCGGGTCGAGCGAGCGCGAGCGGCCGCGAGCGCGGCGTGGATCGCACAGAGGCGGCCCTTCCACGCGTCCGGCTCCCAGCGCTCGGTCGCGAGCTCCTCGTAGCGCTCGATCAGGAGCGCGACCTCGTCGCCCGCGCGGAGGTCCTCGACGACGTAGAGGTTCAAGCGGTCCCAGAGGTTCCAGGCGTACCCCGAGCGGGCAAGCTCCCACGCCGCCCACGCCGCGACCTCCTCGTCGGAGCGCCTGACCGCCTTCTGGAGGAGGCTGGAGACGACGTACCGACTGTACCCGCCGTCGGTCTCGTTCGGCCCCTTCTCCTCGCCGTAGTCGTTCTCGCCCGTCGCGTCCGGCGTCGTCTCGGTCTCGAGGCTTCCGTCGGACCCGAACGTCGCCTGTCTGTCGTCGCCGTCGGCCATGCCCCCGCTCCCGCCGCGAGCGACTTAATTGCCGCGCGGCGAGCGCGGACACGAGGGCTTCGCCGCGGCGCCCGGGTCGGTCGATCGGCGCCGCGGTACGGCGGATCACACTGGTTCTGAAAGGGAACGCTTAAGTCCGATCCAGCGGCTACGTTTCGGTAACCGCCCTTAGCTCAGCTTGGTAGAGCAGTCGACTGTAGATCGACTTGTCCCCCGTTCAATTCGGGGAGGGCGGATACCAACTTCTCGCCGATTCCGGGTGGAACCCGGAACCGGCGATTTCAGCCCGTAGAAGACGTGAGCCGTTAGGCCACGTTTTCAGAAGATGCCCGAAAAAATCGGAGTTCAACAAGGTTCGTAACGCCCCCCGACGCAGTCGTGCGAATTTCGAAGTGGACGGGGGTGAAGCATGAGTACCCGTCGCGACAGCGACGAGTCGGTCGACATCGCGATCGACGTTGAGGGCGGCACCCTCGAAATCGAGCGCGAGCGGATCGAGAACGTCCGCGTCGAGCAGCTCTTTCAGCCGGTCGAGTCGGACCAGTGCGACGCGCGGCTCCAGCTCTGGAGCGACGGCGCCGGATGGAACGGCTACGAGCGCCGCGACGACGAGTTCTACCACGTCAACGTTCTGACCGAGACGACGGTCAGCGACGATCAGGTCGTCGTCGAGTCGACCTACATCCACGAGGAGCAGGTTCCGCCGGAGGACGTGGCGGAGTCCGTCCGCGACCACGTTCTCGACAGACACGCGGGTGCCGTCGGGATGTTCGTTCGGGGGTGTTCGCCGCCGTGAGCCGGTCTCGCTCCGGAGGCCGGTTCGAGGAGCTCGGCCGCGTCGACACCGAGGTCGGCGAGTCGATCAACTTCGACCGCCTCGCCGGGTCGGACGATACCTCGTGGAACAAGGCGGTGCCCTACGAGTCCGACATCGAGACCGTCTCGCGGCTCGGGTTCAAGGTGCGTTCCCCGGACGGCGAGGAGTGGCACCACGTCGTTCTCGCTCGCGAGGGAGACTACCACGTCGGTCTCTGCGACTGTAAGGGGTGGGAGTACAACGACGGCCCCTGCGTCCACCTATGTGCCGTGAGAAAAGCGGCGTGGACCGGCGTCACGCCGGAGCGCGACATCAACGGGCGCACGGTCCGTATCTGCGACCTTGACGCCGCCGACGCCGCCGAACGACGCTACCCGTACCTGACGGAGAAGCAGCGCGAGGCGTACCTGGCGTGCGAACTCGGCAACACCGGCGTCCGCGAGTTCCAGCGCGAGCAGGGCTACTCGTCGCCTGGCACGGTCTCGAACCGGCTCCGGGTCGCTCGCGAGAAGGTCCACGAACACGAACAGCAGCTCCGCACCGACGGCGGTCGCGACGGTCACCGCGATCCCGTGACCGACGATCGCCGCCTGCTCGGCGAGGGGGTGAACCGATGATCGAGGCGTTTCGTGTGACAGTCGCCCGCCGTGTCACACAGTCCGAGGCCGCGTTTTCTGGGGGTAACAAGAACGATGCGGCCGTTCCGGCTCTGTGTCACACAGCGGGGGGAGGGGTGGCAAATCGGTCTCTCCCCCGCGGCACGCACGCCGCGCTCTCACGCGCAAACAGCAGGCGGCGCGCGCGGCGGTGCGCATTATGCGACCGCCCGAGCGGCCGCAGGCGGAGCGGGGTGGCCCGATGAGCGCCGACTCCGCCGGCCAGCGCGTGGCGGCCCGAGTGAGCGACGACGACCTCCTCGACGCGCTTGACGACGCGGCCGAGGACCACGGCTCGAAGTCGGAGGCCATCCGGGCCGCGCTCCGCGAGGTCTACGGCGACCGCGACGGCGTCGCCGACGACGTTGTCGACGCGGTGCTGCCGGACGACCCGATGGTGAAGCGCGGCTACCGCATCCTCGTCGAGGAGGCCGCGCCGTTCACGTCCCGGATCGACGTCGAGGCCGCGGAGAGTCGGATCGCGGACCGCACGAATCTCCCGAGCGACGTGGTCCGCCGCCGCGTCATCAACCCGCTCGCCCGGCACCGCGTCGGCGGCGACCCGATCGTCAAGCCGGTCTGGGGCGTGCTGGTGGTCCGTCCGCCCGAGGACCTCGCGGAGTTCGTCCCGGCGGCCGATACACCGAGCGACTCCCCGAGCGAGGAGCTGGAGGAGCTCGCCGTGGCGGGCGAGGAGGTCGCGACGAGAAGAGGTGATCGCGATGCCTAACGACGAGACGGTCGTCGGCGCGGCGCCGAACGTCGACCTCCGCGGGAAGCGCGACATCGAGGACGCTACCGATCGCCGTCGACACCGGATATACGAGGCGACGTGCCTGTCATGCGACCACAGCGAGCGGGTCCACGTCGAACCGGGCGAGACGCGGTTCGTCGACCACGACGAGCAGAACGCGGCGCACGTCGTCGAGTACGTTGAGGTGGGCCGATGAAGCACCGCGCAGTCTGCTCGGAATGCGACTGGACCGGCGAGCCGAAGCTGATGAACGGGGCCGCTCGCGACGCCGATGAACACCGCGACGAGACCGGCCACGCCGCGAAGATCGAGCGCGCAGCAGCGACCGACGGTGGCCGCGTTCAAGAGAGGGACGGGGTCGATCAACCCACCGCCGTCGATCTGTTCTGTGGCGCCGGTGGAGCGAGCTGCGGAATCCACGCCGCCGGCTTCGACGTCGTCGCTGGCGTCGACAAGAATGCGGTCGCGCTGGATACCCACGCTGAGAACCTCCCCGGCTACACAGTCCGCCACGATCTCACCGATGTCGACCCGTCGATTCTCCCTGAACGTGCTCGCAGCCCCGCGTACCTTCACGGCTCGCCGCCGTGTAAGGGGTTCTCGACGGCCAACGACGGCCGCGACATCGACGACGAGCGCAACAGTCTCGTCTTTCGGTTCACCGACTGGCTCGCCGCGCTCCGGCCCCGTGTGGCGACGATGGAGAACGTGACCGGGATGACGAACATCACGACCCACTTCATGGACCGCGTGGAGGCGGCCTTCCGCGAGGCGGGCTACGCCGTCAGGTGGCGGACGCTCAACGCGGCCGACTACGGCGTCCCTCAGACTCGACGGCGGGTGATCACAATCGGCGTCCGTGAGGATCTCCCAGCACCGAGCCGCTGGTTCCCGGCGCCGACACACGCTGAGACGCCGACGACCACGCTCGACGGCGGAGAGCTCGCCGAGTGGGTCACCGTCGAAGAGGCGATCAGCGACCTCGGGCGGCCGGTCGGCGACCACCGGCCGCAGGGAGAGAACAACGGCACTTCTGCGGCGCGCTGGCGGGGTCGAGACGAACCGAGTCACACGCTCAAGACCGGCGGAACGCATGTGACGCGCCCGGATGGAGGGTTCCAGATCACCGACCAGGTCAACGAACCCCACCAAAAAGCGGGCCGCCGGCCGATGGTTGAGTCTGACGAGCCCGCGAACGCGATCCGCGCCGGAACGGCGCCGCTGAAAGTCCCCAATCACGAGGCGATGAATTCCAACCGGCAGCGTCTCGCACAAATCGAGCCCGGAACCGCCCCATCGGCCGCGATGAGCCGGGTTGCGGCGGATGAACCCTCGAATACCCTCGTCGCCGGAAAGGCGGCACCGCCAGCTCACTACCGGACGATCCCGAACCACAATCCTCGCGAGGCAACCGAATACGAGGCGCACGACTACGAGAGCGACGCTCCAGCGACGACGATCACCGGCGCCCGGCTCACCGAACGCGGGCACCACGAGTCGCAGTTTGAGGGGGCCCGCCGGCTCACAGTCCGCGAGTGCGCCCGGCTACAGTCGTTCCCCGACTGGTTCGTGTTTACTGGGACGAAGACGAGCCAGTACGCACAGGTCGGAAACGCGGTGCCGCCGCGGCTCCAGTACCATGTAGCCGGACACCTCCGAGACGAGGTGTTGAGGTATTGACTGAGGCCGCTCCTCAAACAGAGAGCCCATCCGCTAACATCTCAAACAGCGGCTCTTCTATCGGCCAGAGAAGGCCGAAGAAAAACAAGTCGAGAATTAGGAACCCAACAAACAGCGCCCCGAGAAGACCGAATATGACTCTCATGTCAAAGAGACAGAATTGATGGCACAAATAATTTATCGCCTGTGTGGGTGGCAACGCGAAATTGAACCGGAGTTGAGGGCGTGGTAACGTCTAAGACGAGTTTGGGATTCTCTATACAGAAACCCAAACTCGCACCTCCCTTCCCCTGAACCGTTTATAAACCAACTACCTCGAAACATCCCGAACAATGGAAACCCAAACTCAGGACAAAGCGACCGTCTGGCTCAAGCCGGAGCAGGTTGACAAGATGCGTTCCGCGACCGTCGAAGCGAGCGCGCCGTACCTCGTCGCTCGTAACGACGCGCTAATCGCGACGCTCTACGATTCCGGGCTTCGCGTCGCGGAGGCCGTCGCGCTCGACGTGGCCGACCACGTCGACCTCGACGACGGCGTTCTCGCGCTCCCGGCCGACATCCAGAAGGACTATCCGACCGACCGCACGCCGAGCTACACCGAGATCGAGCTGGCCGACGAGACCGTCCGGACGCTCCGGACGTACCTCGCCGGTCGCTGGAAGGAGGCCGCGGCCCTGTGGCCGTCACGACAGTCCGACCGGATGACGACCGAGTCCGTTCGGAACGTCGTTCGAGAGGCCGCCGTCGGCGCCGACGTGCGACCGATAACGGTCACCGGGCGAGGCGACCCGGAGGACGTGACGCCGCACACGCTCCGGCACAGCGTCGCCTACCGGATGCTCAACGTCGAAGAGGGCCACACCTTCTACGACGTGCGGAACCGGCTCAGGCACGCGACGATCCAAACCACCGAGCGAGTCTACGACCACATCGACCGAGTCTGAAGGTCTCCTCTTCACAATTTATTCAGTTATTAATTGAGCAATAATAACTATACTGCGGCCGTGTGACGTTTCGGTATGGTCTCAACCGACCTACCGACGCAAGAAGAGTTCGAAGAGGCACAGGACGCGCTCGACAACGATGATCCGGAGCTGGCGCCGCACTTCGCCTACTGGCACCACGTCGACGAGTTCGACGAGTACAGCACCTTCATGGCCTACGTCGCGGCGAAGAAAGCGAGCCGGAGCGCGCAATCGGCCTCTGCCGCCGAGTCGGCGTTGGACGGCTACGAGAGCGCCGCGAAGGGGCTGCTGCTCGGTATCGGTGCCGCGGCTCTCATCGAGGCGGTGATCGGTGATGCGCGTCTCTGAAGCCGGCGCCGCCCTCGCGCTCCAGCCGGAGGACGAGGGCGAGCGGACCGCACTCTCGCGGCTCCGCGAGATCTACCGCCGAGCGACCGCGTACCGCCTGCCGTGTCCGTTCTGGGACGACGAGCCGGGCCGGTACTGTGACCTCAACCCGACCGGTGCCGACGCCCTGGTGCTTCGCGACGGGATGGGCTCCGACGCCGTCGACGGCGAGGCTGCCGAAGGGGCGCGCGTCGACGATGGGGAACACTGCCCGGCGCTCGCGTTCGACCCGACCGGCGCGGACATCGTGGAGGGCTGTGCGTGACGGAGATCGTCGAATTCGGCACCCGAGCCGACGCCAACGCGGTGCGCGACGACCACGCCGACCACCTCACCGGCCGGTTCGACCGACGGTTCGCGAAGGTCGAGCTCGCCGACGACATCCCGGACGACGTCGAGGCCGAGATCCGCGGCGTCGCCGCCGACGGCCGCGCCGACCGAGAGGGAGGCGCCGGGCACGTCGAACTAACGGACGGCGAGAAGCGTCGCGTCGGCCCGTTCACCGGGTCGAACAACTACCGGAAGGCGACCGCGGTCAAGGCCGCGTTTCTCGACGCGGGGATCGACGACTGGGAGGCGCACTACGACCCGGAACTCACCGCCGACGAGAACACCGGTCGGATCGAGGAGGTGCGCCAGCAGCAGACGGGCGCCGACGTGAGCGACGGGCCGACCGAACAGGAACGCCTCCAGAAAGAAGCGGACGCGGCGCAGCGCGTCGACGGCGAGGGATGTGACCACGCCCGGAACATGTGCCAGCACGGCAACCCGGACGCCTGCGAGCATCTCGCCGAGGACTGCGGCGCCGACGAGACCGAGATCTCGTCTCTCCTCGACTTCGCCGAGGCGGTCCCCTACAAGCACCTCGACGGGGAGACGAAAGGCGCCCTCTCGCGTTCGTGGCGCGGCTACAAAACCAGCGTCCGCCGGCTCGCGGGCCTCCTGGACGAGGTACAGCGCGAGTTCCGGAACGCGGAGCGTGCCGCCGCCGCGATCGACGCGATCGAGGAGGGGATCAGCGACGCCGACACGGAGCGGTTCGAGGCCCTAGAAGGCCACCACCGGACGCTGTTGAACCTCTACGGGAGCCACGACGACCGGCTCCACGGCCAGCCGGGGCGCGGCCGCGACCCGACCGACGCCGACCTCGCCGAGCGCGCGCCGGACCGGCCCGCGGTCCCGGAGCGACCGGACGCACTGGGTGGGTCCGCGGGCAGCGACGACACGAGCGAGCAGCTTCTTCGCGACGATCGCCACGTCGACGACCCGGACCCCGACGACGGACTCGGCCGGTTCGGCGTCGAGCCCGAGGAGGGCCGCGACGGCCCCTCAGAAGAGCATCGCCGGGCACAGAACCGCGGATACGCCCGGAGCGGCTCTCGCGGCTTCGACGAGGGCGCCAGCGCCCGCGACGGGCTCGGACAGTTCGCCGCGACGGGCGGCGAGGAGACGTTAGACAACTACGAGGAGACCGATGCCTGAACTCGCCTGTAAGATCGATGGGTGCGACTACGAGGGGACGCCGCAGGGGCTCCGGTCGCACCTCCACGGACGGAAGGACGACGACCACGTCGAGGCCGCGGCCGACCGGCGCCATCACGACTGGTACCCGAGCGCCTACGGCCTCGACGACGAGGGTACCGCGGTCGAAGGGGGTGACGAGGGAGCCGAGAGCCCCTCCGAAGGCGCCGATCCGGCCCCCTCTGAAGAGGGTACCGGCGAAGGGGGCGGAGATACCCTCGATCCCGACCCCTCTGAAGGGGGTCCCGAATCGCCCGACGAGGCGGACGAATACGCCGCGCAGTGGGAGGGCGCAGATACCCCCACCGAGACCCCCTCCGAAGGCGCCGATCCGGACCCCTCCGAGGAGGGTACCGACGGAGAGGGCGACGATACCCCCGATCCGGACCCCGCTGAAGAGAGTGGCATGGGGCTCGGCACGGCCCTCGTGCTGGGTACCGGCGCCCTCGCGGTCGCGGTGTTGCTCCGCGGACGGGGGTCGGACCCCACTGAATCGCCCGACGCGACCAACCCCACCGATACCCAAAACGAGGGCGGAAGTGGGGGGTCGGGATGGGACCAGAGCGGGGGGTCGACCCCCATCGACGGCACCGACACGGACGACATGGAGTTCACGCCGACCGAAACATGACTGACGACCCCACCAACGACGACGCCGACCCGGACGAATCGCCCGAGGACGAAGCCCCCGACAAGCCCGACGAGGCTCCCTCCGAAGGGGGCGACGAGGGGGACGAGCGACCCCCGATCGACGACGAGGAGCGGGCCGACGTGGACCTCGCGGCGATCTCCGAGGAGATCAACGAGGAAGAAGGGGACGAAGACCCCGCCGAAGAGGGGTCAGAATCGTCCGACGAGACCAACCCCGATGATACCCAAACCGAAGGGGGTGAGAAGGGGGGCGAGACCCCCTCAGAAGGGGGGTCGTGGGGCGAGATGTATGTCGAGTCGCTCTCGGTGCTTCTGCCGGAGGTCGCCGGAGAGATGCGCGACGAAGACGACGCCGAGGCGATGTCCTCCGAGGAGGTCGCGGCGCTCGCGACCGAGCCGCCCGTGGAACTCGATCAGAAGTTCGACGCGGTCGTTTCGGACATGGGGATGGAAGAGATGAGCGACAAGCAGGCGCTCCTCCTCTCGACCGCGATCGTCTGCGGCACCGTGCTGCTGAAGGACGGGGACGTGGCCGGGAAGCTCGTCGGCGCCGCCTCCGAGGAGGTGAGCGCGTGATGCTGGGGCTCCAGAAGCAGGCGATGAAGCGGATGATGTCGAACCCCGCGGAGAACGAGCAGATCCGGGCCTACGCCGGGATCCTCGCCGGGCTCGAACGCGACCAGCGCGAGCAGATGCGACAGCACGCCGAGAATCTCGGCGTCGACCCGGACGAGGTCGGTCTCGCCGAGCCGCCGGACCCCGAGGAGCGCGTGGCGGAACTCGCCGATGCGGTCGGTGCGCACGTCGTCGGCGACGCGTGGGGACTCTACGTCGACCACCTCGCGCCGGACGAGCTGGAGAACACCGACCGGGCGGGAGAGTTCGCGGGCGTCGACGCCGACGGATGGAACGCCCAGATCGAGGAGTGGGCGGCGACGTTCCGGGACCGAGCCGGGAACGCCGTTGCGGACCGCTCCGACCGCGACCTCGCCGATGTCCACGTTCGCGAGACGTTCGGCGTCGGCCTCGACACCTTCGAGTCGGAGGTCGTGGAGTTCGAGCCGGGACGCGTCTTTCAGGAGGTAGTTGCGGGGCCGATCGAGACGCACACGGACGCGCTCGCGGCCCTTGACCGGGAGGTGTAGCAGATGCACATGCTCGTAAGCGCGGTCTCGGGCTGGGGGAAAGGCTGGCTGGCGCACGCTCTCGCCGAGAAGAACATCAAGGGCGACACCTACGACCGCGTCGTCGTGCTGGACACGTCCGACGAGTTCCGCGGCCTAGTGAGCAAGGAGACCGGGCCGGGGCTCGCGTCGCACTGGTTCGCCGGCCCTCGCGAGCGGGACCACTTCGACCCCGACGTGTGGGGAGACATGATCGACCGGAACGAGGCGCTCGTCGTCGGTCGCCACGTCGACAAAGACGACTGGCAGGATGTCGCTCGCGATGTGATCCTCGCGTGCCGTCGGTCCGATCACGACGTGCTGGTCGTCATCGACGAGGCGCACGGGATCGCCCCGGAGCGCGAGGGGTACCCCGACGAGATACAGGCGCTCGCGACGGACGGCCGGACCGAGGGTGGCTCGGCCACCTCGTCGATCTGGGTCACTCAACGCCTCGCGCAGCTCTGTAAGAAGGTCGTCGGGAACTGTACCGCACGGTTCCTCGGTGCCTATCAGTCCGGTAACGACCTCAACGCGGTGAAGGACGTGCTGGAGTACCCGAAGGAGGCGCACAACACGGGCGGCCAGTCGGTCCCGGCGCTCCCGGAGAAGCTACACGCCCCCAACGAAGGCGCGATCTCCGTCCGTAAGTGGGTCGAGGAGGGATCGGACGGCGAGCCGCAGACGGTCAACTCCGAGTGGATCTACTCGGACGACTCCGGGAAGATCGAGCGCGTCGAGTCGAACCGCTACGAGCCGGAGTGCGACCACGTCGGCGCCGAGGGGAAACGCATCGAGGTGGGACTGTGACCCGGCCCAGTGAAGAGCTAGCGCTATACGGAGAGACAGCAGACAGCTTCCGAGATTTAAAAGAGGAGATTGAGGAGGTTCGAGGACATGAGGTAGCTAGGGCTCGCGTTGTGGAGGATCTGTTGTTGCTTTATCGGCAGCACGGACTCCCCTACGATGATCCAAGAAAGAGATAGCTTCCAATTAGTGATCTATGTGTGATAAGATATATTTATTTTAATATTGAAACATGCTTCAGATGGTGAGTCACAAGATACTATGGCCGTATTAAACAGGGTACAAAGAATGCTTCTTTTGCTATTCAGCATACTAACCGTCTTCCTGTGGGCGGCGATAATATTCAATTATATTAGAGCCAACAATTTCGGGAGCATTGTAGCGAGTATCTCTGTTGGTTTAATTTTTAGCCTAAGTAGTTTTGTTTCCTCACGGGGACTGGATTGGGACTTACTAACAAAATCTTATAGAAAATTGAATTATGATGTTATTTTTGCCCCAGGTGATAAAATCACCTCACACTGGGCCGTTAGTCGTCTACTCCATCTACTTTTTTTCTCTACAGTCATATTACTACTAGCGGATAATTCCGTAATTAGTGGTCAAAATTGGCTGATTGCGTTAACAACAGCAACAACAATTGTCACAATAGAGGTGGTACTGGAATTTATTACTTCAAAAGACAATCGTGATGTCGAAATAGTGGCACCATACAGCTATACGTATGCTGGCGTCTCCAAAAGACCGCGTACTTTGGGCGAGATCCAACAATCAGGTGAAGAATCCCAAACAGAAAGTACGGTGAAATCCAATCTAGTTGAGTTAGAAAAGAGTGGGCATATTGAGTCCAAAAAAGTCTCTGGAGAGAAAGTCTGGTGGATAAAACAATAGCTGTAATTCATATACAGTTCCCTAATCCATTTAAATCCAAAGTAACAAGTACTTGTTAAAATTTATAAAAATGATCATAGCTCACTGATACTCAACTTCTTTCAATTTTCTGGGGCGGCCTATCACAAACGGACCCCGTTTCGCTCCGCTCGCATGGCCTACGACGTAACGGCTGGCTTCGACAAGCTGGCTGATCAGCAGTTCATGATGGACGCCGGCGCGGTCGGCGGCGGCGTCCTCGCAGGAGAATCGCTCGGATACCTCGCTGGCGGACGCGAGGTCGCCGGCTTCAACGTCCCCTCGGAACTCGGCGGCGTCGCCGTGATCGCCGGCGCCGAATACGCGCCGATGATCGACGGGCGGACGAAGCGACACGCGCAGGTCGGCGGCGGCGTCGCGATCATCCTCTCCCTGATGGAGCGTTTCGGTGTTCGCGACTCCCTGAATGAGGTGTTCGCCTGATGGCGGACATCTACATTTCGAACGGCTCGGAGTCTGACATCGTCGTTCAGCACACGAACGCGGCCGGGATCGAGCGGGCGACGCCGATCCTCGAAATCGACCCGGAACGCGGGACCTTCGTCCGTCTTCTGAACCGTGTGGCGCGGGGCGAAGAGATCGGGATCCCGGTCTACTTCAAGCTCCGCGACTCGAACGGCGACCCGCTCCCGACGAACACGCTCGTCAAGTTCGAGCTGGAGCGCGCCGGCGGCGACGACCAGTACAAGGTGAGCGAGGAGGTCAAGCAGATCAGCTTCTGGAACTCCAACGACATCACCACGCAGCGCGACGTCGACAACATCGACAACGCGAAGGTGACGCTGGAGTACCCGGAGGCCGCCAGCGAGGACGGCGCGGCGCCGTTCCACGACGTTCGCGACGTGGACTCGTTCTACGTCTCGGTCGAGTCGGCCGCCGAAGTCGACTGGTCGCGGTCGGAGTTCTACTTCGACACGGCCGCCATCGAGGAGGGTTCGCGGTAGATGTCCGACGTGATGGACCGGCTGGCGGACGCGAACGTTCGGAACACGACGCTCGCGCCGCGCCAGTTCGAAACGTCGACCAACTCGCAGGGGTCGCTCTCGGACATCGCGGCGCTCGTCGCCGACACCGCGCTCGCGCTCCGGACCGGGCGCAGCAACCCGCTCCGGATCGCGATCCCGGCGTACCAGTCGTTCACGACGGCGGGCGACGGGAGCGATCAGACGTTCCAGGTCACCCACGACCTCACCGAGTGCCCGGACACGCAGGACGTGGTGGTCTGGTTCGACGACGCCTATCAGGGGTCGCCGAAGTCGGTCAACCACGACACCGACGAGTTCACCGTTTCGGGGCCGGGGTCGGCGGTCACCGTTCACGCCTACTACATCGCCGGAGACGCGGCGTCCTTCGATATTCGGAAGAAGACGCCATCGGCGAAGACCACGAACTCCGAGAAGCTCTACGAGGTCAACCTCGGGCTGCTCCACGACGCGAACCAGTCCGAGCAACCGGAGTTCCTCGAGCTCAACGAGTCGAAGCTCCAGCGGTTCCTCGCGAGCGACATGGAGCTGACCGCGCGACTGAAGGCACCGTACCAGATCCGTTGGACGGACCCGGACGGGGACGGCACGGAGCCGACGAACGCGCTCCTTCAGGTGCCCGCCCAGAAGTCCAACGGCGAGATCAGCGGGCTCACGTCGGCCATCAGCGCCGACATGGGCCGGTAGCGAGGGCTGTTTCATGTCCGATTTTTCGACGACAGTCAACGGCGATCCGTGGCAGAGCCCGTCCATCAGCGACGGCCCTGTGACTACGATGGGGAACAGCACGGCTCAAACGACCGGTCTGGAGACCAGCACCGAGGTGGTAAACATCGAGTCCCCGATCGCGGCGTGGCTTGAAGACTCGAAGTGGTCACGCGAGGATCTGCGACTGCTCACGGACATCATCGGCGCGATCGGGACGCTCGGGTTCCTCTACCTCGCCCTCAACGGGGTGAATGCCTGATGGGGTCGACCTGTAACACGGAGGTCGAGAACCTCGACGACACCGAGATCAAGCGCCTCAAGCAAGAGGTGCTGGGGGACGAAAACGATGAATAGCGTCCCCGAACCGGCCGAGAACGACCGGCCGCTCAACCAGCCCGAGACGGTCACGCTCGATCCCGGCGACCGGGCGACGGTCACCTACGAGGCGCAACAGCGGACGGGCGGCGGGTTCGTCCTGCCGACACTCGCGATCTCGAAGCACCCCGAGAGCATCTACAAGGCGACGGTCGACGACTCCGAGGTGATCTACCCGGAGTCGGCGGTCCCGCCGACGGACATCGACGACAAGGCGATCACGTTCGCCCCGGCCTACTCGTTCAGCCGGTCGCTCACCTGCGAGGTCACGAACCTCAGCGACGCGCGACGCCGGTACACGGTACAGCCGATCGGCTTCGAGCGGACCGGAGGAGGAGAATAATGGGACTTGACACCAACACGGAGGTTCAACAGATTCGGAAGGTACAGAACGAGCAGGGCGAGCAGGTCTCCCCAGCCACGGAGAACCAGCAGAAGGAGATCGCCGACCGGGTAGGAAACCACGACGGTCTCACGCAGTTCACGTACTCGACCGGCTCGACCTCGGCCGAGGCGCTGCCGTCGAACGCGGTGCCTGACGGTGTTGAGGTGCTGGTGGAGTGGAAGGAGACCAACGCCGGCAACGTCTACGTAGGCGACAGCGACACGCAGGAGGCGGCACTTACCGGCGTCGGAGACGGCCGCACGTTCCGCGTGTCGGATACCTCGGTGATCCACGTTCGGACGCCGACCGCTGGCGACGCCGTGGTTGTGACGTTCGAGGTGGACGGATGACGGGGATTAACAGCGGCGGCGGCGGCGGGTACGACTACGTAGAGGCCGCCTATCCGTCCGATCCGGATGAAGGCGAGAGCCTATATCACACCGATGAGAACCGCGCGTTCGTCTACAACGGCAGCGCATGGGTCGAGCAGACGGTTACGGACCACTCCCAACTGTCGGGAGTCGGCCCGGACACGCACCACCCGCAAGACCACGGAAACGAGGACCATACGGCGACGTTCGAGACCGAGAGCGGGGCGCAGAGCCGCGTCGACGACCACGCCGTCGACGCAGACGCCCATCACGCAAAGACTACCAGCTCGTCGGAACTGACGGACGTTAGCCCGGACAGCGATGCCTCGGCGCATCATGGCCGGTACACGGACAGCGAGGCGGCGAACGCGGCGCCCGTCGATGACGTGAACGGTCAAACCGGCTCTGTGAGTATCTCATACTCGGCAGACCAAACCGGATACAACAACGTCACGAGCAGCAGATCGCTCGATACAAGCTACACAAATAACACCGGAAACCCTCTTATCGTCGCTGTCGAGGTCGGTCCTGACGGGAATTGTTCTGAGTTTGATGTCGGTCTTAACACAGGGGGAACATACAATATCGACATATTCGGCCTGAATCTATCGAGCGGTACGATAGACGAGTTCAGTAACTTCGGGGTGTCTGGTATCATCCCGCCCGGTGCGAGTTACACCGTGTCGGCCAACGCAAACGGAGCCAACCCCCAGCTTTACCGCTGGAACGAATCGGAATTAAAGATATCATGACGTACACACAACCTATCACCGGCGGCGGATCGGGCGGTATGACCAGTACGGACACCGACGACAGCGACGGCTCCGGATCGTTCTGGGATCAGGACGTGGAGACTTCGCAGGGAGACGACGCCGACCCGTCCGACGCCGGAGTGACGGACAACACGCCGGAGGACGACGACAGCGGCGGCTACACGCCGCCGTCGAACTACTCCAGCAACGACGGGTACGTCGGTGACGATAACGACTGGGACGGCAGCGACAGCGACACATCGGATGACGACGGCACCAGCAGCGGCTACGTCTCGATCACGAACGACGGGACCGACTCGACCGTAAACGACGCCGACGCGAGCGACGGCAGCGACGGCAGCACGACGTGGGGCGACGACTCGGACGGAAGCGACGGGAGCGACTCGTGGGATGTCGACACCAGCACGGACGACGACGGCGACGACTGGGAGGACAGCGGGTCGGGAGGCGGCTACGTCTCGATCACGAACGACGGCACCGACTCCACGGTCAACGACACCGATCCGGTACAGGGGGACGACGCCAGCGACAGCGAGGATGCGGCGTCGGACGGCATCTGGGGCGAAGGCGACGGCTCCGCGCCGGACAACTCGGACGAGTCGAACAGCGTCGACGTGGGAGAGCAGATCGACGCCGCGCTCGCCGAGCAGCGCGCCGCCTACGAGGCGCAGATGGCGTCGCTGATGGAGTCCATGCCCGTGCCCGACCAACTCGGCGGCGCCGACTCCGGCGGCGGCCTCTCGCCCGTTCTCGGGGGGACCGCCCTGCTCCTCGCCGGGGCCGGCGCCCTCTACGTCGGAGGGGGCGACTGATGCCCGGAGCGCAGGGCGTTCAGATCGAGGATGTCGATCTGCCGGATTCGCTGGGTCCGGGTGACTCCGCGACGGCGCGGATCGACATGACGAACACGAGCAACTTCATCAACCCGTGGAACGCCAACCGCTGTAACGAGGGCAACAACTACGGGCTGCTCGTCGAGGGCGTGCTGGTCGGCCCGGACGGTGAGGAGTTCGTCGGCGATACCGTCTGCGCGAAGCAGCACGACATCGTCGCCTCCTACGAGGCCACGTCCGAGGTGACCTTCGAAGCGCCCGAGAGGGACGGCACGCACCGATACGACGCGTTCGTTCGGATGGCCGAGACGGGCGAGGAGTCGAGCCGGCTGTCGGAGTCGGTCGACGTCTACGGCGACAGCGGGGACGCGCCCGAGGAGGCGCCGGACGACGCGGGTGAGGGGCCCGGTTCGGACGATCTCGCGTGGCCGACTGGCGGAGAAAGCGGCGTTCAGACCCGGATTCAAGCTGCCGCCGCGATCGCGCTGCTGTTCGGCGGGATGTATGTCGCCGGACAGCTCTTCGACATCCAGCTCGGGGGTGGTGCCTGACGTGACCCCGACCGTTCAGTACGTGATCGCAGTTGCGGCCGCGATTACGGCAACTGCGGCCGTCGGGACGCTGGGGATCGCGGTCTCCATGTGGCGCAACCAGAAACGGATACTGCGGACGGTCTTCGGCGCGGAGCAAAACGAGGCGTGGAACGGGCTCATGGAAATGGTTCTTCGGCATCGCGAGGTGCTGGAGGAGGAGGGTCACCTGTGATCGACGCTGCCGTAGAGTGGGCGGTCGCTCCCGGTCCGCCGAACTGGATGTTCGCGCTGGCGCTGCTCACCCATCCGAAGGTGTGGTCCGGTGAGGCTGTGCGAGCCGTCCGGAATCGTCTCGGTGACGGTCCGGCAGGTGACGGAGATCCCGCCGACGGGGAGGTTCAGGCGTGAGGCTCTTCGACCCCGAGAAGGAGCCGGACGGGGACGCGCTGGCGCCGCACCACTTCTACGTGGGCGTCGCGCTGTCGCTGTTCGGTTTCGCGTCGATCTGGCCGTACTACCCGGCGACGGGCGCGGGCTTCGCGTTCATCGGCCTGCTCGTCGCGCTCGACGACGTGATCGAGCACATGACGCCGTACCCGACGCCGCTCGATCAGGTGTGGAAGCGGATCGTGTACCCAATCGTGGAGAAGATTGAGGCGCAGACTCGATCGTAATCTAGGTGCTCTGATATTTCAACGAGGCTACTGTTCTTCCGGTGATTTCTCTGTTGAACTATCGTCCAAGTCAATCAGGTAATCTGGATCTGGCTTTTTAATTGGCACCAACCAATCTGTATTCTCGTCATCATACTTCGGTGGTGTGTTGTAGATGTTCCGCTGATCGCCCTCCAATACACCAATTTCTTCTAATATTTCATATGCCGAGTCGGTGAACCCTCTGGGGTCGTATTCAAATTCAATGTCACCCCGCTCATACAGGTAGTCCGCCTTCTCGTACTCTGCTAAGTAAATCCAAGGAGCGGACTCGGCTGGAACCACCGTAGGGAACCGATTAAAGATTGCTGACCCGAAAAAGAACACCAGTTGACCTAATAATAAGACTCCCCCAATTAATTGGAGACTCGCCTGTATGGCGCTTCCGGCGAGGATCGCTGTCGTTAGTAACGCTGTTCCAACGAGTGTGACTTTTGACGGCCAAGTGACGGCAAAACGGCCAATTCGGTAAAGCACGATTGCGAATTTTCCGGCCAGTGATTGGTTAGCGAACCAGCTAGTAGAATATTCCAGCTTCCTGAACAAATCGTCTAACGTTTTTGGAGGTCTTCCCGGTTTCTTTTTAAATGTGAACAGGATACGGTACCAGCGAACGACTCCGGAGTCTTTTGGACTACCTTCTGCTCCCTCAATACCGTAGATGCTCCGGCTTTCACCGTGTGTAATAATAGCACCTAAGAATGTGAGTCCGAGCAAGAGAGGGAAATTACTCGCGCTGAATACACGACTCAAGACAGGTACTGGTAAATCAACAGGAAATCCGATTTCTCTATTGATGTAGAGAAGGCTAAAGACTGGCAGATAAAATCCGCCGTATCTTATGTCCGCAGGGTTCGGAATACTTGCCATCCTTTTCTAGATGACCTAATCGAATGGACATAAAATCTGTCCCGTCAAGGATCTCACAATCCGAGAACAGCCGCATCAAGATCCTCGCGCTCGGACACCGTAGGTCGATTTACGATCGGTATTTCGATTAGCTCAGACTCAGACGAATGCCTGCGTCCGCTCCTCGGTGTGCTCGCTAACGACCTCGTCGACGCCCTCCCGGTCGACCATCGCCGCGTGTAGCGCTTCGGCGGTCGTCATCAGCTCACTCATATCGTCGGCCTCCTCGATCCCTTCCTCCCACGCTTCACGTTCACCGGGACGGAAGATTCCGTGATCGTCGAGAGCGGCGACCAATTCACGCAGATCCTCGCGATAGGCGGATTGGAGAGACATGTTTCACTTTTACTCAGCGCCCATGGCTTATGTCTTTATTTAAAAACCCGCTCCGTCCATGTGTGCCGCCAAGTAGGACGCAGCAGACGATGGTGGAGCAGCGCGCGAAGGAGCTGGAAGATTTCCGGCGGATGCTCCGGCCGGAGGCGGAGCAGGCGTTCGGCGAGGTGCTTGGGATGATGGGCGCCAACGCCGGCGCTGCGGATTACCTGGAGCCGGCGTCACCGCGGCGAGGGATGGACCTCTCGCTGTACATCGAGGCCGAGCTGGAGCGGCAGCGATTACAGCAGGAGGTGGCGGACTTGGAGGCCGAGATCGAGCAAATCAAAAAATACCTCGCCGGTGAAGCTGCCGTGAGGGAGTAAACGACCCGCTTCGGAATTATTATCAATCTGTCTTTTCTTTGAATGATTTAATTAGCAATATGACCGGATCTCAAATGCTATTCCCACTACTACAATTCGTAGCCTTAGTTGCTCCTGCGATCGCGATTCTGATGCAAGTCCTCGAAGAGAAAGATGGTAGGACTTCGTTTGCTCTCAGTTTACTGGAAGTAGCACTATTAGCGATGATTTTTGGGAGTCTTATCCTTCTTGTCGAGTTGCTGGGAACAATAGAGAATACATTGACTGTGGGTAGTGTTCTGCTTATAAATGGGTCTCTACTACTGGCTGCCGTAGCAGTAGCTTGGAACTCTCTGAATCTTTCAGAGAAATTCAGCGGCACGACCGGCACTTCTCCAAACTTCAGAACCGTTACTGTTCAAATACTTGAAATTGGACTGGTCCTCTCACTTGTGATTACAATGAACATTCTTGGATTCTTTGTCTTCGCAGAGTACCTACCATGGTTGGTCAATGTTGGTCCGATATTCTCCAGTGAAATAATTGATCCCTCTCTCTATTATTCGATTATATTTGTGTTTCTCACCCTTAGAGTAGTTGTATACTTAGCAAATGTAGGCAAGATCCCAGTTTCAGATTTACAAGATAGCGTTTCGGAATCATTAGGATACGCAGTAGCATTTATAGTCCTGTTTCCAGCTTTAGGATTCGGTCTATTCGCTATTTTTCAGCTTCTCATTCATAACCCTTGGATTACCGTAGCAAGGGGTAACGATGTGTTTATATTACCACATCTGTGGGCCCTCTTTGTTCTGGTTGCTCTATTTGCTGGGAACATGGATGATGAAGAAGACGAAGAAGACCAAGACGGCGGAAATAGTGAAAGCGGATCGTGAGAGATAGGTTATTCAAACTGTGACCTAACGTACTCAGGCAACGAACGAGCAGCAAATACTGGCGTAAACTCTGACGCCAATCGTCTCCTCATCTCCGGTCGAGAGATCTCTGAATCTCCACTGATAACATCTTCCTGTCTAGCAATTACCCGAAGGGGTTCAATCAGGGAGGCTTCTGTCACTCTCTGTTTGGTCTCTCCTGTCCTGACATCCTTGGCCCAGAGCGACCAACGAATTCCGTCAGTCCCGATCGCTACGAGATATCTCTGATCTCTGCTCTTCAGGTACTTCGAGAAAGTGTTTGATTTGACGTAGGCCTTGATATCCTCAGTAGCCTTCTCAACCGCTGTTCCAGGCCTTTCTCTGTTAGCAGCCTTTGCCTCAAGGATACAGACGATGTCTTCAGACAGGTTCCTGAGTCGGTAGTCCGGACGGTTTCCCTCAATCTTCCGAAAGGTAGTTGGCCGCCGAACGAAGTGAGGTCCTTCGCCGTCGTATTTCTCTGAGATTGGGTTCAGATAACCCAAACTGTGGAGTAGAGGTTCAATTAGGTACTGTTCGGTGAAATCTTCCGGCGCCTGGTGAATTTTGGGACCTGAGAGTTTTGAGGGAGAGTTGAGAACATCTTCTAACTCACCGCCCTCACCCAGCTCCTTGAATTTTCTCGGGAACACCTGTAACTGCTGGCAGACTCTTTCAGCGATGACTGGATGGGCTCCCAAGGCAGCGTTTTCCGACGTTTCGTTCATCTATCCGCTATCTGCTTCAACAGCCTCTGAGACTAGTTCCGTGTCCTCGGCGGCTAGGCTCATCAACCCCCGAATTACCTGTCCACGCGAGACGTTCATCGGAATCTTCCCCTCGATCTGTGCCTTCTTGATTGTCCGGTCGAACTCGTCTACGCTTTCGGTTGAAGCGCGAACGCTGATATTCTTCTTACCGTCTTGGCCGTCTCCCGACTCCATACTATCCTCAAGGAAATAAGTGATTGAATAACCCCGGCACAATAGCACTCTGCTTGTGTGCTTAACAAGCACAAGATTTAAGCACAGTAGTGATTAAGTGATTCAACGCATGGCGCTGTCAGTCAATGTGACCGTCAACATGCCGATGGAGATGGTCGACGACGTGACCGAACAGGCCGATGAACACGGAATGAGCCGTGCTGAGTACATCCGCTACCTGATCCGGCAGGCCGACGACTCGCCGTTCGCGGTGCCGGAGCAGTCGCTCAGCTCGGCGGACGGCGAATCGAAGAAGGGCCCCGCGTGATGACCCCGACCAAAGAGACACCCTCAGGGCCCGTCGAAGACAACGCGAGCGACCGTAAAAAGCGTGCGGAGCGCGCCGCCACGCGCAGCGTGCCCGACGTGCGGAGACGCGACGACGCGGTGACTCGCCTCGTTAAGCTCCGCACCGCACACGGAACGAGAACGGTCGAGACCGCGGTCTCCCCGCTCGCGACCGACTCCGCCGCCGTCGACCTCGCACGGCGCCGCGAGGAGATCCCGCCGAGAGAGTTCAGAACCGGCGAGGTGGTCGCGTAGTGGCGGACCTCGAACCGATCGAGCCGTCGAAAGCGGTCGACCTGTATCTGCGAGGCCGCGACGACATCAGCGAAAACACCCGCGAGTCCCAGCTCTACGACCTCCGCGCCTTCGTGGCGTGGACCGACGAGGTGGGCCTCACGAACATGAACGAGCTGTCCGGCCGCGACCTCTACGAGTTCCGCGTCTGGCGACGCGACGGCGGCTACTCCGGCGAGGAGATCGAGACCGTCACGCTCCGGGGAACGCTCGCGACGGTGCGCGCGTTCCTCCGGTTCTGCGTGACGATCGACGCCGTCGAAGACGAACTCTGGGACAAGCTCCCGCTCCCGGTCGCCGGCCGCGACGAGCAGGTGAGCGACAGCACGCTCGACCCGGATCGCGCCGTCGCGATTCTGGAATACCTGGACAAGTACAACTACGCCAGCCGCCAGCACGTCATCCTGCTGCTGCTGTGGCACACCGGGTGCCGGTCGGGCGCGATACGCGGCCTCGATCTCGGCGACCTCGACCTCGACGGAACCCGAGCCCGCGGCGAGGGGCCGGCGGTCCACTTCGTCCACCGACCGGACACCGGCACACCCCTCAAGAACAAGGGGCCCGGTACGCGGTGGAACGCGATCAGTCAGGAGGTGGCGACGGTCCTTCGCGACTACATCGACGGTCCACGGAAGGAAGCGACCGACGAACACGGCCGGCGGCCGCTCCTGTCGACAAGGCAGGGGCGCATCAGTTCGTCGTCGATCAGGAGTACGCTGTACCGCGTGACGCGGCCCTGCTGGCGCGGCGAGGCGTGCCCCCACGACGAAGACCCGGACACCTGCGAGTTCACGGAGGCCGGCCACATGAGCCGCTGTCCGTCCGCACGCTCGCCCCACGACGTGCGGAGTGGCAGAGTCACGGCGTATCGGCGATCGAACGTGAAGCGCGACCTCGTCGAGGACCGACTCAACGCGAGCGACGACGTTCTCGACAAGCACTACGATCGGCGCAGCGAGCGCGAGAAAGCGGCGCAGCGACGGAGGTACTTCGACATATGAATCGACAAGCACTACGACGCTCGGCGACGGGTAGCGACAGCAGAGATCATGCGTTCGGGGAGGGCGGACTTCCTTTTCAGCCGGTTTGTAGTGGCTGGAGATCGGCTTGTCCCCCGTCCTCGTGAGCGAAGCGAACGAGGGCTCGGAAGTCGCGCGCAGCGTAGCGAGCACGTCTTTCGGAGTTCAATTCGGGGAGGGCGGACTGACACTCAGCAACCGCTCGCTATCGCTCGCGGTTGCTGACCGAGTTTCTTACCAGTGGCGAAGCGCCGAAGCGTTGATTTCAACCGGCGCACACCGTGCGCGTGCCGATGTCGTTTCCGTCGACCATCGACTGGGACGCCCACTGGGAGGCGACGGACCGGGACGAGTTAGACGAGATGCGCGTCGCCGGCGAGCGGATGGTCAACCGACTGGAGCGGCTCTTCGACGGGTTCCCCGCGTCGCTGGCCGACGTCGGCTGCGGTCCGGCGTTCATGCTGTTCGAGGCCGCCCGCCGTCACCCGGACACGACCCTGTTCGGATACGATGCGGCCGCGTCCGTCGTTCGACGGAACCGATCGATCGCCGACGAGCGCGGGGCCGACGCCCTGCGGTTCGAGACGGCGCGGCTCCCGGAGTTGGACGTCGACCGCCGGTTCGAGTGCGTCACGTGCATCGCCACGCTCCACTACGTCGCGGACGTCCGGTCGGCCCTCGACGCGCTGTACTCACGGGTTACGCCCGGCGGGCGCCTGATCTTCAACTACCCGAACCGCCGCACCAGACGGGCGTACTTGGAGGACCCGGACATCGATCCCGAGCGATTCGAGCTCGTGCTCGACGGCGAGAACCTCCTCACCTACGAGGCGATCGAGGACGCCCTCTCTCGGAGGCCCCGGAGCTTCTGGAAGGCGGTCGACGAGGACGACTGGCGCTCGATCGGTCGGGCCAACCCCTGCGTGATCGTCGACAAGCCCGAGGGCTGATCCCGGTCGAGCGCGAGGCGGACGACACCACCACCCGATTTTTCACGACTCCCGGCGACGAGCGGGTATGAGCCTTCGCTGGCGGTCGATCGCCGTCGTCCTCCTCGTCGTGTTCACCGGCTGCGCCGGCGCGCCGGTCCCGGACGTCGGCACCGACTCGCCGCCCGCCGACCTCGACTCGCCGCCCGACAATCCCAACGGCGTCGATCCGAACGATCCTGACGACACCGCCTGGACCGGCGCCGTCGTCCGCGTCGTCGACGGCGACACGATGGAAGTCGAGTTCCCGAACGGCGAGGTCGACACCGTCCGGCTGCTCGGCGTGGACACGCCCGAGACGAGCGCGGGGTCGACGGCTCCCGGCGAGTTCGAGGGCATCCCGGACACGGACGCCGGCCGGGCGCACCTCCGGGCGTGGGGCGACGAGGCGTCGGCGTTCGCGGCGTCGGAGCTCGCCGGCGAGGCGGTCACGGTCGTGACCGGCGGCGACCGCCGGGGGAGCTACGGGCGCCTGCTCGCGGTGCTGTACGTCGACGGCGAGGACTTCAACGAACGCCTGCTCACGGAGGGGTACGCGCGGCTGTACGACACCGAGTTCGCGCTGCGCGACGCGTACGCAGCGGCCGAGGCGGACGCGATGGAGCGCGGGGCGGGGCTCTGGGCGTTCGACGAGTCGGACTACCCCACCGAGCCGAGCGAGGTCGACGACGCGGACCTCCCGCCGCTGCCGCCCGACGGCGACTACGACTGCGGCGACTTCGACACGCGGGCGGAGGCGAACGCGGTCCTCGACCGGTCGCCGGGCGACCCGCACGCCCTCGACGCCGACGGCGACGGCGATGCCTGCGAGTCGTTCCGCCGGTTCGGGGTCGAAACGGGCGCTTCCCCTGCGTCGGCGTAACACACTTAAGAGCGCGCTCGGTACGGTGTCGTAGTGGCATCCCGACAGGGCGGGTCGGGGGACGCGGAGCCCCTCGGGCCCGGATCGACGGAGCGTCGGACCGCTTCCACGACCGCCGCCGCGAGCCGAGAGGACGACGTGCGGCCTCGGTCGCCGCCGGAGTCGCCGGCGCGCCGCCGCGAGCGGGCCGGCCGACCCGACCGACCCACGGACTATCGGTCGGTCGATTCCGCCAACGGCGGAGAGGCGTCCGCCCGAACGCCGGAGGACCCTCCGGTACGCGACCCCTCCCTCTACGCGCTCACCGACCACTTCCGCGAGCGGCTCGAACAGCCGGGTCGGTACGTCTCGACGCGCACCGTGAGCGACGCGATCCGGAGCGGACAGCTCCGGTGGAACAACACCGACGGCTGGCGGTTCGCCCTCGTCGAGGGCGGCGTCCGCTTCGTCGTCGTCGTGAGCGACACGGAGACGAACTCCCCGGTCGTCGTCACCGGGTGGACCGAGGTCGCGGACCGCGAGGCCGCCCTCGAGGCGTCCCGGTGGGACGGGGTCGACGTCGACACCATCGCCGTGCGGGCCGCCCTGAGCGAGTCGGCCTCGACGCCGATTCCGGACCGGATCCGACCTCGGGCCGTGACCCGCCCGTTCGAGGTGGGCGCTCACCGCCTCGAAACCGCTCCCGGCGACCCCTTCGTGCGCTGTACCGACTGCGGCTGTCGGTTCCGCTCGAAGGAGGGGATCACCTCGCGACGGTGTCGGCAGCGGTCGCCGGGACGATAGCAGGCGGCTCTGTTTCCAAGCAATTCCCGGGTGTTCACGCGATTCGCGAACGGCTCGGCTGTGCGGCGGCGCGTGCCTGCGAGCGGTCGCTCCGACGACCGCGAGACGGCACGCGCGAGGAAGTGGTGAGCGCTCCGAGAGCGCGAACCGCGAGGCTGGGGAGGCGTGAGGTGCGGTGCGGTTGCGGTCGAGTGGGACTTCGGCGGCGTTCACCGTCGATTCGTCAGAAGCCACTCATAAACGAACGGTTGAGACTTCAGAGGTGTTCTCCGCGATGGCGAGAGTGGTTACGTATAAACAGCAGCTGAATTTCCGAAGTCGATCCAGCCAGATCGGTGACGACGCGGCCGCTCGGGCCGCCGTCGGACGAGCGAACTCGCCCTGGCCCAGTTATTTATAAATAACACACCTGCCCGCCGTTTCGGAGGCGGCGTCGACTCGGCCGGACCCGTTCACAATCCGATGATGTCGTCGAGTTCGACGTCGCTCACGCGGCCGCCGCACACCGCGCACTCCGCCACGTCACGGGGACCGGCCCCGCCTTCCATGTGAAGGTTGCCGCACTCGGTACACACTTCGAATTCAGCGTCGAGCATGGGGGCGGGGGTTTTTCGAATCCGCCGTATATGTCTTGTGTCGGAGACGGCTGACTGTGCCGGGGGCGGTCGACCGCCGGGGCGTCGACCAGTGACGCTATCCATTTCCGCGTCGCGGCCGAAGCGGCGGTGATGACCGACGACACCGGCGACGACGCCGGCGATGACTCCGGAGGCGACGCTCCCGACGACGACGCGACGCCCGACCCCGACAGCTCCGACGACGATCTCTCCTTAGACCGCTTCCACGAGGCGCTCGAAGCCGAGGAGCGCCCGGTCGCGACCGCGAGCGAGGTCGCCCGGCGACTCGGCACGACGCAGGCCGCGGCCCGCGACGCGCTCGCCGCGCTCGTCGACCGCGGCGACGTGGACCGGCTCGACGTCGAGGCCGACCCCGTCGTCTTCTACCCGCGCGACTGGGGCGCGCTGGCGAGCCGCGAGCGCGTCGTGGCCTTCCCGAAGCGCCGCGAGATCGTCGTCGACCGCCCGACGCAGTACACCCGGGCGCGGCTCTCGCAGTTCGCGCAGCTCGTCGACACCACCGGCACCGAGCCGGGGACCCGCGGGTACCTCTACCGGATCCGGCAGGAGGACGTGTGGGCCGCGCCGTTCGACGACGCCGGCGCGCTCGTCGACGCGCTCCGCTCGGTGCTGCCGCGGCGGTTCGAGCACCTCGAGGAGTGGGTGCGCGACCAGTGGCGCCGCGCGCACCGGTTCCGGCTGTACACCCACGCGGACGGCTACGTGGTGCTCGAGGCCGCCTCGGAGAACCTGATGGGCAACGTCGCCGACCAGCACCTCGACGACGACCACCTCCGCGCGCCCATCTCGGACACCGAGGCGTGGGTCAACGAGGACGCCGTCGCCGCGGTGAAGCGCGCGCTCTACGACGCGGGCTACCCCGTCGAGGACGACCGCGACCTTGAGACCGGCGACCCGGTCGAGATCGACCTCACCACCGACCTCCGCGAGTACCAGGCGACCTGGGTCGAGACGTTCCTCGACCGCAAGTCGGGCGTGTACGTCGGGCCGCCCGGGTCCGGCAAGACCGTCGCCGCGATCGCGACGATCGCGGGCGTGGGCGGCGAGACCCTCATCCTGGTCCCCTCCCGCGAACTCGCTGACCAGTGGCGCGAGGAACTGCTCGACCACTCCACGATAGACCCCGCGGACGTCGGACTGTATCACGGGGGCACGAAGGACGTCCGCCCCGTCACGATCGCGACCTACCAGATCGCCGGGATGGACCGCCACCGGAGCCTCTTCGACTCCCGAGAGTGGGGACTGATCTGCTTCGACGAGGTGCACCACGTCACCGCTCCCGTCTACTCTCGGACGGCCGAGTTCCAGAGCCGACACCGGCTCGGGCTCTCCGCGACGCCCGTCAGCGAGACCGGGAGCGAGGAAGACGTCTACACTCTGATCGGCCAGCCGATCGGCGCCGACTGGGATTCCCTCTTCGAGGCGGGCTTCGTCCAGGAGCCGGAAGTGGAGATCCGCTACGTCCCGTGGCGCGACGAGACGGCCCGCAACGAGTACGCCGCCGCGGACGGCCGGGAGCGCAGACGGCTCGCGGCCGAGAACCCCGCGAAGGTCGAGGAGATCCGCTACCTGCTCGCCGCCCACCGCGAGAAGAAGGCGCTCGTCTTCGTCGAGTACCTCGACCACGGCGACGCGATCGCCGACGCGCTCGAGGCCCCCTTCATCAGCGGCGAGACGCCCCACCACGAGCGGGCGGAGCTGTTCCGCCGGTTCCGGGCCGAGGACAGCAGCACTGACGGTACCGACGGCGACGGCCTCGACGTCCTCGTCGTCTCCCGGGTCGGCGACGAGGGGATCGACCTCCCGAACGCCGAGCTCGCCGTCGTCGCGAGCGGGCTGGGCGGGTCCCGCCGACAGGGATCGCAGCGCGCCGGTCGCACGATGCGGCCGACCGGCTCGGCGCTCGTCTACGTCCTCGCGACGCGCGGGTCGAGCGAGGAGGAGTTCGCCCAGCGCCAGATGCGCCACCTCGGTCGGAAGGGCGTCCGCGTCCGCGAGACGAACGTGGCGGAGTAGCCCGCGACGCGGTGCCCTCGGCCCGCGGCGTGAGTCGACCCGGGTCGCCCGGTCAGAGCGAGTCCGTCAGGCGCTCGGCCGCCGCTTCGATCTCCCCCTCGTTCTGGACGAACCGAACGGGCGCGTTCCGGTCCCTCGCGTACTGGAGCGCCGCGGAGCGGTTGAGGTCCTGCTCGAAGTCGATCTGACGTTCGGTGACTCCGTCGAGGTCGCGGTCGCTCTCTCGCCGCCGTTCGAGGATCGTCGCCGGCTCCGCCTCCACGAGGACGAACGCGTCCGGCGAGACGTCCTGAAGCACTTCGACCGGGAGCCCCTGGACGTAGCCGGTCTGCGTTTCGACCGCGAGGTGCGTCGAGAGGATCACGTTCGTCGTCTCCGCCTCCTCGGCGACGAACTCGCCCGCGCGACGCTGGAGGCGACGCGTCTCGGTCTGCGAGAGCGTGCCGAGTTGGGCCCGCTCGGTCGTGATGCCCATCGTCGCCGCCTGTTCGAGCATCACGTCCCCGAAGTTGATCAGCTTGTACCCGTCTCCGAGTCCGCGTCGGACCGCCTGGCAGACGCTCGAGAGACCGACGCCGTTGACTCCCGACACGAGCGTGACGGACATCAGAAGCTCACCTCGTTCTCCTCGTCTCCCGGTATTCCGCCGCGGTCGTCGTAGTACCGGCGGCCGATGAACTGGGCGCCGACGAGCAGCATCAGCGTGTCGTAGAGGTCGTCCGCCGAGTCGAACGTCTCGACGTCCGATCGATCGATGACCGCCCGGATCGTCGTGGACTCCCCGTCCGGCGGCGACAGCTCCGTGTCACCGACCGTCTCCAGCACCTCGTCTCGGGGCGCCGGAAACTGTAGCTTCCTCGCGAACAGGTCACGAGTTTCTGGTAAGCGCATACATACCATATGTCAGCGCACGCGAGCATAAGTGTACGTGTGACCGGAGACGTCGCCGCGCCTCCGAGGCGTTCCCCCGACCGCGCCCCGCCGGGTCCCCGCCGACCGCTCGCGGCCCGTCGGCGGGCGAAGCTTTCAACACCCGCTCCGGCGACTTCGCGACATGGACGCCGACGAGCCTTCGCCCGCCGCCGACAGGGACGCCGAGCCCCCGACCGTCGCGGAGGCGGTCGTCGACGCCATGCTCGACCGCGGCGTCGACACCGTCTTCGGCATCCCCGGAAAGCAGACCCTCCCGCTGAACCGGGCGCTCGCCGACCGCGACGCGCGGTTCGTCGTCGCCCGCCACGAGACCGCCGTCCCCCATCAGGCGTGGGGGTACGCCGAGACGAGCGCGCCGGGCGCGATGGCCGCCACCTGCGTCGTCCCCGGCCCGGGCGACACGAACGCGATGAACGGGCTGAAGAACGCCCTGAACGACTGCGTCCCTCTCCTCCACCTCGCCGTCGAGACGGAGCGCTCAGTTCGCGGCGGCGACGGCATCCACGAGACGCCCCCGGAGACGTACGACACGGTCGTCAAGGAGAACGTCCTCGTGGACTCGCCCGCGGGCGCGGTCCCCGCGGTCGCCGAGGCGATCCGGACCGCCCGCGAACACCCGCAGGGCCCGGTCCGCGTCGGGATCCCGAAGGACGTCCTCGCGGGCCGCACGCCCCAGCCGGCGGTGGGCGACTGCGGCCCCTCGCCACCGCCGGCTCCGCCCGCGGAGGCGGTCGCAGAGGCCGCCGACCTCTTGACCGACGCGACGGCGCCCGTCGTCCTCGCCGGCGGCGGCGTCAGGCGATCGGACGCGAGCGACGCGCTCCGAGCGGTCGCCGAGGCGCTGGACGCGCCGGTCGTGACGACGTACAAGGGCAAGGGGACGCTCCCGGAGACGCACCCCCTGTCGGCGGGCGTCCTCTGTGGCGGGGCGAGCGCGGAGCTCCGCGACCTCCTCGCGGACGCCGACGCGGGGCTCGTCGTCGGTTCCGACCTCGACGCGGTCGCGACCGCCTCGTGGTCCGTCGCGATGCCGGAGACGCTGATCCACGTCACGCTCGACGGCGACGACGTGGGGTTCGGCTACGAGACGGACCTCGGCGTCGTCGCCGACGCCGACCGCTTCCTGCGCGCGCTCGACGAGGAATTCGCCGACGAGCGCGCGCCGCCTCGCGACCGCGACGGCGCCGAGCGCGCCGAGGCGGTCCGCGCGGCCGACCGCGACCGGTTCGCGGCGCTCTCCGAGGACCGGGACCGCGACGACCGCCCGCTCCGCTCGGTCGAAGCCCTCTCCGCGGTGCGCGACGCGGTCCCCGAGGAGGCGGTCGTCACCGCCGACGCCGGCGGGTTCCGGCTGTGGACGCTCGTCTCGTTCCCCGCGTCCGGGCCGCGCTCGTACGTCAACCCGGGCTCGTGGGCGACGATGGGCACCGGGGTCCCGTCCGCGATCGGCGCCAAGCTGGCGAACCCCGACCGCGACGCCGTCGCGCTCACCGGCGACGGGGGGCTCATGATGTGCGTTCACGAACTTCACACGCTTGCGAGCGAGGGGATAGACGTCACCGTCGTCGCGCTCAACAACGACGACTACGCGATCATCAGCGAGGAGGCGTCGCGCTCGTACGACTTCTCCGAGGGGGCCTACGGCTGGGGGGAGACCGGTCTCGACCTCGTCGCGGTCGCGTCGGGTATGGGCCTGCCGGCCGAGCGCGTCCGCGAGCGCGACGCGGTGGGTGACGCCGTCGAGCGCGCTCGGACTCGGGACGGGCCCGCGCTCGTCGAGGTCGTCACCGACCCGAACGAGCCGCAGGCGAGCGAGTGGATGACGGGACCCCGACCCGGGGAGTGACCGCTCCGTTTCACATCGAGCGTTTCCGAGATCTGAAGCGATCTATATGTGGGCCCGACGCCGAGTGCGCGTATGCGAAACCCGTGGGTTCACGACGACGTCCCGGACGATCCCGGAAGGGGCTACGACGGTCCAGTCCGGCTGTTGGCGGCGTTCATTTGGGGGTTGTTGGCCCTCTCCGTCGGCGGCTTCGTCCTGCTCTCCGGCGCGGGCGTCGTCGACCTCGCCGACGGCGGCTCGCTCGGCGAGGTCGTGACCGGAGTCGTCGCCGCGCTCGCGGTGGCGTTGGCGCTCCCCGTCCTCTTGAAGCTGCTCGCGATATCGCGCGCGCTCGCCGCCCTTGCGTTCCTCGTCACGGGCGCGTCCGTCGGTCGGTTCGTCCTCGCTCGCGAACCGGAGCGGTTCCGGGCGCTCCTCGACGCGCGCGACGGGCTGGCCGAGAACGCGGGCGCGCTCGGTGACCTCTTCGACGTCGTCGACTCGCTGTCGCCCGCGATGACCGACGGCGCGACGGCGGTCGTCGGCGGCGCGACGGCGGTCGTCGACGGCGCGATCGCCGCCGTCATCGCCTTCCCGGCCGCGTGATACGGTCGTTCCGGGGGGCGAACTGTCGCTTTCGCGGCGCGCGCGACGGGACGTGAGCCTTAACAACTCCCGTTGTGAATCCCGTCCATGACGCATCCGAACGACGTCGCCGTCGGGATCGTCGGCCTCGGCGGTATCGGGTCCCACCACGCGACGAAGCTCACCGAGCGCGGCGCGAACCTCGTCGGCGGGATGGACATCGACGCGGACGCCCGAGAGCGGTTCCACGAGGAGTTCGACCTCCCCGCCTACGAGGAGGAAGCGGCCCTCTACGAGGCGTGCGACGCCGTGTTGGTTACCACGCCGAACCGCTTCCACGAGGAGTACGCGACCTCGGCGCTTTCGGCCGGGCTCGACGTCCTCTTAGAGAAGCCGCTGGCGCACTCGCTCGAGAGCGCCGAGCGCATCGCGGACGCCGCCCGCGCGGCCGAGGGGTTCTGTATGGTCGGGTTCAACAACCGGTTCGCGGAGCCGGTCCGGGTGATCAAACACTACCAGGACGAGGGGCGGTTCGGTGAGACCACCCACGTCGAGGCGAACTACGTGCGGCGGCGCGGCGTCCCCGGTCGCGGGTCGTGGTTCACGTCCGCGGACGTCGCCGGCGGCGGCGCGCTCATCGACATCGGCGTCCACGCGATCGACCTCGCCCTCTACTTCCTCGACCACCCCGAGGTCGTGGAGGTCTCGGGCGAGACGCGCTCGGAGTTCGGCGGGCGCGACGACTACGCGTACGTCCACATGTGGGGCGACGACGCCGGCCCCGAGGGGTTCGACGTCGACGACTCCGCGTCCGCGTTCATCCGCGGCGCGGACGGTTCCACGGTGTCACTGGAGGTCGCGTGGGCGACGAACCGCCCGGCGACGGACGAGTTCGTCGTTCGCGGCACCGAGGCGGGCGCGACGTTCGACCGCGGCAGCGGCGACCTCACGGTCCACGAGGCCGCCGTCGGCGGCGGCCACCACTTCTCGGACGCGATCGTGGAGACGCGCGACGGCGACGCCCACGCCGCCGAGCAGGCGACCTTCCTCGAGGCGGTCGCCGCGGGCGAGGCGCCCGCGATCAACACCGTCGAGGAGGGGTTACGCGTCCAGCGCGTCATCGACGCCATCTACCGGTCCTCGGAGACCGGCGCGGCGGTCCGGCTGGACTGAGCGGCCCCGTTGAAACCCTCTACAAGAACCATATTCGGCCCCAGTTCCGTTCAATATAGAGGAAGGGATGAGCGATGGCGGGAGTGAGTATCGCAGATCGGTAGCAGCGATATAGTATTTAAATAACCGTGAGCGACGGCGACAACCGCTTATAAATGGCAGGCGGTGGCGCGCCTGCGAGCGGCCGCCACCGGCGGCCGCGAGCTAGCCCGCGAGGGACGCGGTGAGCGCTCGGAGAGCGCGAACCGCGAGGCTGGGGAGGTGTGAGGTGCGGTCGCTGTGCGGGGCGGGACTCAAAGGGGCAGCCGGGAGGACGAAGACGCGCGACGCAAGGACCACAGGGAGGGAGCGATAGCGACCGACCGAGGACCACAGCGAGCGCATCGAGTCCTCCCGGCTGGGGCTTTGAAGCCGTTTGTGGTCGATCCACAGTCAACCATTTATAAGCAAGCGACTGGGGTTTTGGAGACTGGCATCCCAGCAGCGGTGATCACTTATAAACAGCCGACAACAACACCACAACTCTCTTTATAAACGACCCCACTCACAACGTACTACACCTACTCCCGGTATCGATCGGGAAGCACCGGTCATCGATCGACTGTTACAGGTGAGAATCTGTCAGCGACGACGCCCCGACCGTCGGTGACGCCCGCCGCGATGGGAACCTATTCGGTGCTGGGGGCCGTTTCCGCGGACAACTCGTGACCAGCGATCCCGGCCCCACGCCGCCCTCTGAACGTATCACCAGCCTCGACGCGCTCCGTGGGTTCGCGCTGCTCGGCATCCTCGTCATCAACATCCGCGTCTTCTCGATGCCGGAGCAGACCCTGCTCAACCCGAACGTCTACGGCGACTTCACCGGGCTCGACTACTGGACGTGGTTCGTCGGCCACGTGTTCGCGCAGTCGAAGTTCATCACGATCTTCTCGGCGCTGTTCGGCGCGGGCGTTCTCATGTTCATCGAGAGCAAGGAGGAGAAGGGGCAAGACGCCGTCCGCCTCCACCTCCGGCGGACCGCGGTGCTGATCGCGATCGGCCTCCTCCACGCCTACCTGCTGTGGTACGGGGATATCCTCGTCACGTACGGGCTCACCGGGATCTTCCTGCTGTTCGTCCGCGACCTCGACGCGCGTCGGCTCGCCGGGCTGGCCGGAGTCTTCCTGCTCTTTATCCCCGCGGTCGAGCTGTTCGCGGCGATCTCGATCGGCGGCGAGGCGCTCGCCGGGCAGTGGATGCCCGCGGAGGCCGCGATCCGACAGGAGGTGGCGACCTACCGCGGCGGCTGGCTCGACCAGATGAGCCACCGCGTCGACTCCTCGTTCCAGCGGCAGACGTCCGGCTTCATCGGGTCGAGCTTCTGGCGGGTCGGCGGCATCATGCTCCTCGGCATGGCGCTGTACAAGCGGGGCGTGCTGACCGGGGAGCGGTCGACCGCGTTCTACCGTCGGCTCGTCGCGGGCGGCGCCGTCGGCGTCGGAATCGTCGTCGCCGGCGTCGCGTACATCGAGGCGAACGACTGGAGCGCGGGCGCCGCGCTGTACTGGCGGCAGTTCAACTACGTCGGGAGCCTCCTCGTCGCCGGCGGCTACGTCGGACTGATCACCCTGTTCGTCCGGTGGCGCGGCGAGGGCGTCGTCACCCGCGCGCTCGCCGCGGTCGGCCGGACCGCGTTCACGAACTACCTGCTCCAGACGGTGATCGCGACGACGATCTTCTACGGGCACGGGTTCGGGCTGTTCGGCTACGTCAGCCGGGTCGAGGCGATGGGGATCGTCGTCGCGATCTGGGCGGTCCAGATAGTCCTCTCGGTGCTCTGGCTGCGCTACTTCCGGTTCGGTCCCGTCGAGTGGGTGTGGCGGACGCTCACCTACGGGGAGAAACAGCCGATACGACTGAAGAGCTGACCGCGCGTTCTCCGAACTGAGACTCGCGAGGACACGTTCAACACCCCGCCGGCGAATCGCCGCCCATGACGAGTTTCGACGTCCACGACCACCGCCACGAACTGAAACAGCTCCGCGACGCGGGCGCGACGAGCCTCTGGGCGAACCGCGAGGGGATGGCGTGTCCCGTGTGCGACGACGCCTTCTCGCGCCTGTTCGTCACCCGACAGAGCGGGACGACGTTCCCCGAGAACGACGGCGCGCGGTTCTGTCTGCTGCGCGACGACGACGCGGTGTACCTGTTCAGACACTGAGCGCACAGGCGACCGGTTATCGGAGCGTCGGCTCAGCTGAAATCTCTTCTTCAGACGTATATTCGCCTGAAACGGCTGGTCGCTGAAGAGTGCGAATTGATCGCTGAGAATCCTCCAAGCTTGAGACGAACCGATTACGCACTCGCGGGGGCGCTGTCGGCATCCCCGTCATCGATGAGCGGGTAGTCCATGTGGACTTCGATGCGGTCGAATGGGACGACCGGTTGTATCGCGCCGCCGGGGCCGCCCTCTTCGAGCGTCAGGATACCCAGTACTTCCAGCTGCTTCAGGTTAGAGTGGACGTCGGACACGTCTCTCTCGACGAGCCGCGCCGCTTCGCGCATGCTTTCGGGGGCCTCCTCGGCGATCGCTCGGACGAGATTCAGGCGGAGCGGCGTGAGGCTGTCGACGAAGTCGTCGTAGGTTCCGAACTGGAGCGTCGCCTTTCCGTCTTGGTCGTCGTCCTCGACGTCCCGGACGAACTGGAGTGCGTCCTCACGGAGCTGTTCTCGGTCGCCGACGGTGATGTGGAGTGTGGTCATGGGTGGGGTGGCGGTGGATCATAAATGACCTCACTCATGATGTACTATACTCACTCCCGCAATCTCTCATCGCTACCCCAGTATTGAGCGCGATTGGGTCGGAATATCTCACTCGTGACGGATCGCAACTGATCCGGGGCGTCAGTCGTCGCCCAGCGGGTCGACGCCGGGGTCGGGGTCCTCGATGTAGCGCTCGGTCCACGTGCCGCGCGAGAACCACGCCACGCCGACGACGGCGCCGAGGACGTTCCCGAGCGCCATGCCGACCCAGACGCCGGTCTCGCCCCAGCCGGCGACGAACACGAGGTACCCCACGCTCGCGACTCGGCCCACCCAGAGGGTGAGAATCGAGATGACCATCGCGGTCTTCGTGTTGCCGGCGCCGCGGAACGCGCCTAAGATCACCTGCGAGACGCCGATGAAGGCGAACTCCACCGACCGGATCCGGACGTACTCGACCGCGTAGGAGATGGTCTCGGGCGCGTCCGGCACGTCGCCGAGGAACGCGCCCACGATCGGCTCGGTGAACGCGACGGCGACGACCGCGACGAGGAACATCACGCCAGCGCCGGTCGTGGCGGCGAACTTCACCGCCTTGGCGGCGCGGTCGGCGCGGTCGGCGCCGAGGTTCTGCCCGACCATCGTGTCGATGGCGCGGCCGAGCCCCATCGCGGGGAGGAAGACGAGCGAGATGAGGCGGTTGCCGAGCCCGTAGGCGGCGACGACGGGCGGCGAGAAGGTGACGATCATCGCGGTGAGCGTGATCATCGCGAGCGCGCTCGTCGTCTGCTCGACGCTGGAGGGGAGCCCGAGCCGGAAGATGTCCCGGATGAAGTCGAGGTCGGGCGCGAGGTGGCCGAGCGTCACGTCGGGGCCGTAGCCCGTCCCGAACAGGATCCAGAGCCCGATGGCGGTCGCGACGCCGCGCGAGAGGATCGTCGCGAGCGCGGCGCCCTGAATGCCGATCCCGGTGACCCCCGTCGCCGAGAGCAGGGTCGCCTCCAGCGCGACCGGGTCGAGCGCGGCGAGGCCGGGCACCGCGGCGAGCCACTCGAACAGGGGGTTGCCGTCGAACCCGAAGATGAAGAACGGGTCGAGCAGGACGTTCAGGAGGACGGAGACGAACATGACCGCCATCGGCGTCCGCGTGTCGCCGTAGCCGCGCATCAGCGCCGAGAAGACGAAGAAGCCGAACATCAGGGGGATCCCGGCGAAGATCACCTCCATGTAGTCGGCCGCGAGCGGGATCACCGTCGCCGCGGTCTCGGCGTCGCTCGGCAGGACCTCGAGGGCGGGTCGAGTGTAAAAGTACCCGCCGATCCCGATGAACACGGACAGCACCGAGACGGTGAAGATCGTCTGTCCCGCAACGAGCCCCGCGGACCCGTCGCCGTCGGCGCCGGTGTACTGCGCGACGAGGATCGCGCCCGCGGTCGTGAAGCCGCCGGCGACCGCGATCAGCAGGAAGATGAGGGGGAACGCGAGGCTGATCGCGCCGACGGCCTCCGCCGAGAGCCGGCCGAGGTAGAGGGTGTCGACGATGTTGTACGTCACCTGTAACAGCTGGATGACGACGATCGGCCACGCTAAGCGGAACAGCGGTCGGAGGAGGCTCCCCTCGGTGATCGACTCGTCGTCGAGCGGGCCGTCGTCGTCGCCGGGCGCGTCGCTGCGCTCGTCGGCCTCGCGGCGGTCGGCGGCGTCAGCGGACGTGTCGTCGGGCCCGTCGGAGGAGTCCGACGGATCGGAGGGATCGGCAGCGGGCTCGTCGCTCACTGCCGTACAAACGCCGGGGGCGCTCTATCAGGCTTCCGATCCGATCACCGCCCCGCCCCGCCGCCGCCCCGGTCCTTCCGGTCGTGCCGGGCGCCGCCGTCGTTCGACGTGGCGGAAGCGTCGGTTCCGGGCCGGTCCGAGCCCGCGGCGTCGTCGTCGCTGAGGTCCGGGGTGGCGGCCGCGGACGCGTCGGGATCGACGCCCTTCGACGTCCCGGATCCGGCCTCGACGCGCGCGACGCCGGAGGTGTCGTCGAAGACGAGGTGCCGGTGCGGGTACGCCATCGTGACGTTCGCCTCCGGCTCGCCGAGTCGTTCGCGGATCCGCGTGTTCACGTCCGACTGGATCTTCGCCAGCTTGTACGGTTTCTTCACCCAGTACCGGAGCCGGAGCAGGATCCCGTCGTCGCCGAACTCGTGGAGCCGACAGTCGGGGCTCGCCATGTACCGCGCCACCCCGATACGGATGTCCGGGCCGCCGTCGATGACCGCCTCGCAGTCGCGCGCCGCGCGCTCGATCCGGCGGCGGGCCTCCGGGATGTCGCTCTCGTAGGTGACCAAGACGTCGATCGACCGCCGGGTCCGCTCGTCCTCCGCGGAGAAGTTCGTCACGTCCCGTTCGCGCATCGTCCCGTTCGGCACGACGAGGAAAGTGTTATCGAGCGTGAATATCTTGGTGTACCGGATCGTGATGTCCTCGACGAACCCCGTCGTCCCGTCCTCCAGTTCTATCATATCGCCGATCTCGAACGGCTGGTCCGCGAGGATGAACACGCCGTTGATGAAGTTGCCCACAAGCGGCGCGAGGACGATACCGATGACGGCCGAGAACACCGCGGTCCCGAGGAGGAGCTCCTCGAACTGGAAGCCGGCCGCGCTGAGACCGACGAGCAGCGCGGCGCCGATGGTCCCCGCCCGGACGCCGCGGACGATCGTCTGTGCGACGCTCTGCCGCGACACGCGCCGCGCGACCGGCCGGCCGATCAGTCTGACGAGGAAGTTGGCGAGGACGACGCCGACCGCCACCGACGCGACGACGGTCAGGAGCCCCGCTCCCGGGAGGTTCGCGATTCGGGAGGCGACCTCGGTGAGTCGCGAGACCACCCCCGGAGTCGGCGCCCCTGCCGGAAGTACCATAGCCGATCCGCCGTCGGCCACCCGAAAAAGCGTTTCTCCCCGCGGACGGTCGGCGCGTGCCCCGCCGAGCGGCGTGGTACCCGCGCCGCCGAACGCGCACCGAGGCTGCGCACGTGGCTCGCCGCCGTTCTGCGAGGCGAGAATCCCACCGTGAACGGCCGGGAGCGAATCGGACAACACACTGTCCGCCACCGACGGCAGACCGGATGGTCCACACCGATAGAGGACGCTCCGAAAACGCGTACAACTCGACTCATAGTAAAAAGCTATAATCCCCGCCCCCGTTCTTCCGATATGACCGACGATCTCCGGGACACGCTCGATCGCGTCGGGGACCGATTCAACCTCGGCGAGTACGAGATCGACGCGTACCTCGCGGTGTTGGAACACGGGGAACTGACGGCGAGCGACATCGCCGACCGGACCGACATCCCGCAGCCGCGGGTGTACGACACCGTCCGGAGCCTCTCGGACCGCGGGCTCGTCGAACTCCGCGAGTCGCGGCCGATGAAGATCGTCGCCGTCGACCCCGACGACGCCTTCGGCGACCTGCGCTCGTCGTTCGCGGAGATGGTCGACGAGCTGGAGGCCCGCTACACCGCGCCGACCCGCGAGACCGAGGCCGTGTCGCTCGTGAAGTCGCGCTCGACGATCCTCCGGTACCTCGAGGAGGTGATCGAGAACGCGGAGTACGAGCTCGCGGTCTCGCTCACGCCCGGCCTCCTCCGCCGGTTCCGCGACGAGCTCGCCGCGAAAGTCGCCGCGGGCGTCAGCGTCGAACTGCTCGTCACGCCCGCGTCGAACGCGCCCGACCCGGCCGAGTTCGACTACCTAGAGGTCGCGACCATCGCGCGCGCTCGGCGGGGGATCACCACGCCGGTCCTCGCGGTCGGGGACGGGGAGTACTCCGTGTACGCCACTCAGGACGCGCTGCGCGACGACCGCGAGCGATACGGCGTCATCTTCAACCGCTCCGCGCTCGGCTTCCTCGTCTCCGGCTTCTTCGGAACGGTCCTCTGGACGACCGCCGAGACGCTCGCCGCCGACGGGGAGGAACGTCCCTTCCCGCGCCGCTACGCGTCGATCCGCCGCGCCGTGAAAGACGTCCGCGAGTTCGACGGCGAGGAGTTCTACGCGAGCGTGGAGGGGCGCGACATCGAGACCGGCGAGGAGGTGACGGTCCGCGGAAAAGTGGTCGACGTCGCGTTCGTCGACACCGAGGAGGTGGCGTCGCTGGTCGTCGAGACCGAGACCGGCCGCGTCGAGATCGGCGGTCGAGTCGCCGCCTTAGAGGACGTCGAGGGCCAGGAGATCGTGATCGGTCGCGGCGAGCCGCCGGCGCTGTGAGGCGAGGTCGAGGCGCGGCCCGGTCGCCGTTCAAGTGCGCGCGGCCCGAAGCGCACCCGTGACCGACGACGCGTTCTCCGACGGCGACCGCGAGGAACCGACCGTCTCCTGCGAGCGGTGCGGCCGCGAGTGGAATCTCGACCGCGAGCTCGACGACCTCGACCCCGGCGGTCACGCGGTCGAGCAGTTCGCGCTCGACCACGAGCGCCACACCGGCCACTACCCGGACGACGTGACGCCGTGGACCGCTCGGTGTCGGCGCTGCCCGGACGGCGAGCGGTTCCTCGCGGAGCGGCCGGCCCGGCGCTGGGCGGAGACGCACGCGCGGCACACGCGTCATCCCGTCCGGCTCGAGGCGCCGACCGGCGCCGAGGATCTCGTCTCGGCCGACGGAGAGGTAGACGGGTCGTAGCGGCCGCCTTCGGGCTCGAATCACGGGCCGAGCGCCGCGATGTCGGCGCCGACCGCCGCCCGGGCGTCCGCCGGGTTGGGGTCGCTGTCGGCCAGGTGCGTCCAGTCGCAGGCGGACAGCGCCGCGAGCCGGTCCCGGATGGCCGGCCGGTACGGCGCGGCCGAATCGACGCCGTCGCCGCTCCCCCAGACATCGTCGATGACGGTCCGCGAGTCGATGCGGACCTCGACGGCGGCGGGGTCGCAGCGCGCGGCCAGCGCCTCCAGCCCCAGGTGGAGCGCCGCGTACTCCGCGGTGTTGTTCCCGGCCCTCCCGACCGGTCGCCCCAACCGGACCGCCGATTCGCCGTCGGTCCGCAGCACGGCGCCCGCGCCGGCAGGCCCCCGGTTCCCGCGGGAGCTGCCGTCGACGTAGAGGACGACACTGCGGTCGTCGGAGCCCCACGAGCCGTCGCCCTCGGCGGGCGGGTCGGCGGCCAGGACCGCCTCGACCGCGGTCCGGATCTCGCCGTCGCTCGTCCCCGGGTCGAACAGGTCGCCGTACCCGGTCACGGCGTCGTCGATCGCCTCGATGGCGGGGCCGATCTTGTAGCCGTACCGCGCGAGCACGTCGTCGACCCGCCTCGCGAGCGGCGAGAGCCCCTTCGTGGGGAGTCGGTCCACCTCACCCCTCCGTCGACGGCCGCGCTCCCTGTCGATCCATTACCGGCGTATCGGGAGGCCGAGCAAAAAGGCGCGGGCACCGCGAGGGCGCGGCCGCGACCCGAACGAATTCCTCCCCGCCGCGCGTGGCGGTCGGATGGAGTACACGACGCTCGGAGGGTCCGGGACGAAGGTGAGTCGGATCGGGATCGGGACGAACACGTTCGGTGGGGACGCGGACTGGCACCTCTCCGCCGAGGAGGCACGGGCGGTCGTCGACACCGCGATCGACCACGGGATCAACTTCTTCGACACCGCGAACGCCTACAACGCCGGCGAGAGCGAGCGCGTCCTCGGCGAGGCGCCCGACGGGTACGACCGCGACCGGCAGGTGATCGCGATGAAGGCGTACTTCCGAATGGACGACGACGACCCCAACGCTGGCGGGCTCTCGCGGAAGGCGATCGAACAGGAGCTGGCGAACAGCCTCGACTGGCTGGCGGAACCGTACGAGCCGGTCCCGATCGACGGCCACGGCTGAGCCGTCCTCGACCCCGACCGCGCTCGCCGGTCGACCGAGAGGGCGACCGCGGGGAGCCGTCGCATCGACAGCGTATTTACGCCCCGGGCCCCACCGACTCGACATGACGCTCGTCGTGGTTCCGGTCCGGTTCCCTCCCTCGTCGCACTCCGCCGCGACGCTCCGAGAGGCGGCCCGCGTCGCCGCCGAGCGCGACGCCGCCCTCACCATCCTCCACGTCGACCTCTACCAGCGGTCTGGCGGCGTCTCGCGCAGCGATCTCAAGCGCGCGGTCGAAGAGCGAATCGGCCGGGTCGACCGCGCGCGTTACGTCGTCCGGCGCGGGTTCCTCGTCGAGGAGACGATCCTCGAAGAGATCGTCGCCGAGGACGCCGACGTCGTCGTCATCGGCTCGAAGCAGGCCGGGCGGTGGCGCCGGATGGTCCAGAAGCTGCTCTCGGACCCCGACATCGACTCGTTCCTCCGCGGCGAGCTCGACTGCACCGTCATCACCGTCGACGCCGACGGCGAGACCACGGTCGACGAGACCGGCGACGACGCCGCGCCGCTGCCCGACGACGCCGGGGACGACTGAGTCGCGGGCGACCTACGCCGCGACCTCGTACCGCCGCTCGTACTCGACGACGGTCGCCACGCGGTCTGCGACCCCGGCGCCGAACTCGCGCTCGACCACGTACAGCGCCAGGTCGATGCCGGAGGTGACCCCGCCCGCGGAGAGCAGGTCGCCGTCGTCGACGACGCGCGCGTCGACGACCTCGGCGCCAGACTCCCGGAGTTCCTCGATCGCGGAGGCGTGCGTGACCGCTCGACGCCCGTCGGTGACGCCCGCCTCCGCGAGCAGCATCGACCCGGTACACACCGAGGCGATCCGGGTGCCGGCCGCGTGGTGCGCCGCGAGCGCGCGCGGCACGTCGCCCTTCCGCGCCTCCGCCCACGCGCTCGCGTCCTCGTCGCGCGCGCTCCATCCCCCGCCGGGAACGACGAGCAGGTCGGGGGAAGCGTCGGCGTCCGGGTCGGGAAGGGTCCCGTCGACGCCGACGCGGGTCCCGTGGCTCGCGGTCACCGCCTCGCGTTCGTCGAGCGTGACGTAGCGGACGCGCCCGGCGCGGCCGTCGTCGTCGGCCTCGCCGTCTCCGTCGGACCCCTCCGCCGCGTAGCCGAGCGCGTAGTCGAACACCTCGTAGGGGCCGATCCCGTCCAGTTCGTCGAACCCGTCGTACAGCAGAATGTCGACGTTCACACCGCTCTGGAGGGCGGCGAACGGCTTGTGCGTTCCCCCTCCGAACGGACGCGTCGCCCCTCCGACGCTACTCCGCCGCGCCCCACTCCGCGACGCGCTTCGGACGGTCCGAGACCGCCATCACGTCGAGGTCGTCGCCCGCGTGGTCGAGCGCTTCGAGCGCCGCCTTCGCGGAGGCGTGCGTCGAGAAGTAGGTGATCTCCTCTTCGACCGCCACCTCCAGCAGGTCGCGCTGGCGCGAGACGATGAGGTCGAGTTCGCCGCGCTTGGCCGCCTCGATCAGGTCCGTCGCCTCGCTCAGATCGAAGTGCTCCGCGTACCCCGCGACGAGCGCCTCGCCCGCCTCGGTGCCCGGGTCCGGGAACTCCTCGGCCGAGAGGTCGACGACCGCGGTGCCGGACTCCGGGATCGGCTTCCCGGTCGAGTCCTGCGCCTTGTCGTACGCCTTCCCGAAGGAGGTCGCGGTGCCCATCACCTCGCCCGTGGACTTCATCTCCGGGCCGAGCCGGGGGTCCGAGCCCGGCAGGCGGTCGAACGGGAGGACGACCTCCTTCACCGAGCGGTGTTCGGGGATCTGCTCGTCGACGTCGAGGTCGGCGAGCGTCAGGTCGTCCGTCATCACCTTCGCCGCGAGCTTGGCGATCGGGACGCCCGTCGCCTTCGAGACGAACGGGACCGTCCGCGAGGAGCGCGGGTTCGCCTCCAGCACGTACACCTCGCTTTCGGCGTCGGGGTCGTGGACGCCGGTCACCGCGAGCTGGACGTTGAGCAGGCCGACCGTGTCGAGCGCGCGAGCGATGTCCTCGGTGACCTCGCGCACCCGGCCGAGCGTCTCGTCGCCGAGCGAGCGCGGCGGGATCATACACGCGGAGTCGCCGGAGTGGACGCCCGCGCTCTCGACGTGTTCCATCACGCCGCCGAGAAGCACGTCCTCGCCGTCGGCCACGGCGTCGATGTCCAGCTCGACCGCGTCGTCGAGGAACTGGTCGACCAGGATCGGCTTGTCCGGCGAGACGCGGACCGCCTCCTCGATGTACTCCTCCAGCTCGGCGTCGTCCTCGACGACCCGCATCGCGCGGCCGCCCAGCACGTAGGAGGGGCGGACGAGGACCGGATAGCCGATCTCGTGGGCGAGCTCGAGCGCCTCGGCCTCGCTCGTCGCGGTGCCGCCCTCGGGCTGGGCGACGCCCAGCTCGTCCATCAGGACGTTGAACCGGTCGCGGTCCTCCGCGAGGTCCATCGCCTCGACGCTCGTGCCCAGGATCTCGCAGTCGAGCCCGCGACGCTCGATCTCCGCCCGGAGCGGCTCGCCCACGTTGACGGAGGTCTGCCCGCCGAACTGGACCATCACGCCGTCGGCGCCGGTCGTCTCGATCACGTCGGCGACCTCCTCGGCCGAGATGGGCTCGAAGAACAGGCCGTCGGAGGTGTCGTAGTCCGTCGACACCGTCTCGGGGTTGTTGTTGATCACGTGCGCGTCGATTCCGAGCTCGCGGAGCGCGCGCACCGCGTGGACCGCGCAGTAGTCGAACTCGACGCCCTGCCCGATGCGGATCGGGCCGCCGCCGACGACCACGACGCTCTCCACGTCCGGGTCGACGCGGACCTCGTCCGCCGCGCCCGCGGTGTCGGCGCCCTGAAGGAACTCCGGCAGCCGCGCGGAATAGTAGTAGGGCGTGGAGGCCTCGAACTCGCCCGCGCAGGTGTCCACCTGCTTGTAGGTGCGGTCCGGGACCTCGCTCTCGACCCGCCCCACGTCGGCGTCGACGCCGCCGGCCGTCGCGGTCGCCGCGATCTCGGCGTCGGTGCGGCCGACCATCGCCGCCTCGGTGAAGTCGCCCTCGGCGGCCGCGGCGGTGCCGTCGGCGATCTTCTCGAAGCGCTCGACGTACCAGCGGTGGATGCCGGTCAGGTCGATCACGTCGTCGACGGCGTAGCCGCGGTCGAACGCCTCGAACATCGCGTACGGGCGGTCGGGGGTCGGCCGTTCGAGGTACTCCGACTCCAGCTCGTCGTCGTCCACCTCGTCGAAGTCGACCGCGGGGTCGTACTCCGAGGAGCGCAGCGCCTTCACCATGCTCTCCTCGAACGTCCGGCCGATCGACATCGCCTCGCCGGTGGACTTCATCGCCGTGCCGAGCTCGAAGTCCACGTCGTCGAACTTGTCTATGGGCCAGCGCGGCACCTTCGTCACCACGTAGTCGATGGCGGGCTCGAAGGCGGCGGTCGTCTCGCCGGTGATCTCGTTGTCGATCTCGTGGAGCCGCTTGCCGAGCGCGACCTTCGCCGTCACGCGGGCGATCGGGTAGCCGGTCGCCTTCGACGCCAGCGCCGAGGAGCGGGAGACGCGCGGGTTCACCTCGACGACGCGGTACTCGCCGCCGGGGGTGCCGTCGTCGTGCCACGCGAACTGGATGTTACAGCCGCCCTGGATGCCGAGGTCGCGGATCACCTCGAGCGCCGCGTCGCGCATCTCCTGGTGGCCGTCGTCGGGGATCACCTGCGAGGGGGTAACGACCGTCGACTCGCCGGTGTGGATCCCCATCGGGTCGATGTTCTCCATGTTACAGATGATGATGCAGGAGTCGTCGGCGTCCCGCATCACCTCGTACTCCAGCTCGACCCAGCCCGCGATGGACTCCGTGATCAGCACCTCGCTGTTGCGCGAGAGCCGGAGCCCCTTGCGAACGCGCTCGACCAGCTCCTCGAACTCGTCGACGACGCCCGAGCCGGAGCCGCCGAGGGTGTAGGTCGTCCGGGCGATGACGGGGAGGCCGCCGACCGCGTCGACCGCGTCCTGGACCCGCTCGCGGAAGTACTCCTCGTCGAAGTCGGTGACCGACTCGTCCTCGTCCAGCGAGATGGTGGTCGACTTGGGGACCGGCTGCCCCAGGTCCTCCATCCGCTGGCGGAACAGGTCGCGGTCCTCCGTCGCGTAGATGGTGTCGAGCGGCGTGCCCATCACCTCGACGTCGTGTTCCTCCAGAATGCCCTCCTCGGCGAGCTCGGCGGTGACGTTGAGCCCGGTCTGGCCGCCGAGCCCCGCGATGACGCCGTCCGGCTCCTCGATCCGGATGACCTCCGCGATGGCCTCGGGCGTGATCGGTTCGATGTACACCCGGTCGGCCGTCTCGGGGTCGGTCATGATCGTCGCCGGATTCGAGTTCACCAGGACGACGCGGGCGCCCTCCTCCTGAAGCGCCCGACACGCCTGTGCGCCGGAGTAGTCGAACTCGGCCGCCTGTCCGATCTGGATCGGTCCGCTGCCGATGAGTAGAATCGTCCGGTCCTCGCTCATTACGCGGACGGAATACGCTCATCGTAATAAGGTCGGCGGTAGAGTACGAATCTCGCAGCGAGTTTGCGATTTTCGCAAGTCATCGAGTACCACGGTGGTCGGTACTACACGGCATTCGGTCCGTCCCGATGGCCGTGAGCCCGCGTCGAGCCTCGAGCCCCTCGACGTGGGACCCCTTCCGCGTATCGACCGACTCAGGTCTCGAGCCGGTACCGGTAGGGCCGGCCCGCGATGACCTCGACCTCGCCGCGCTCGGCGCGGCGCCCGAGTACCGTTGCGACCCGGTGCGGGCTGTCGATCGCCTCGCACTCGTCGCACTCCTCGACGAGGGCGAGGATCTCCCGCGCCGTCAGCGGCTCGTCGGCCTCGGCGAGCACGCCGCGGATCCGGTCGTACCGGTCGTATTCGCCGGCGCTCATACGTCTTACGTAGGGTCTCCGAACATATAGGGTTCAGTGAGACAGGAGTCGGACGGTTGTCAGACACGAGCCGTGAGACGGCCGTTATCCGGCGCTTCGGTGTGTTTCGAGCGGCGCTCGGAGGGAGTTCAGGCGTAGGGATCCTCGGCCTCGAGGTCGCGCTCCGCGCGGTACTGCTCGACGAACTCGCTCACGTCGAACTCGACCATCTCCCGCTCGAACGCCGACAGCGCCTCGTCGTCGTCGGCGTGGCTCACTGCGTGTTCCATCAGTTCGATGACAAGTTCGACGACAATCTCGTGGAGTCGGCGCGAGTCGAACCGGGTGACCCACGCCATCGCGTACCCCACGTCCGCGTTCTCGCTGGCGTCGTGCGCGACGACGGCCTCCGGAAACTCCTCTAACACCACGCCGAGCAGGTGCGGCGTGTCGAACTCCGGCATCTCCTCGCTCGTCGTCTCGATCGCCTCGCGGAGCACCTCGACCAGGAACTCCGGGAGGAATCGCTCGGGGGGATGAACGTCCATCACGACCGCGTGCGCCTCGCCGCAGTCGCACTCGTACTCGCGCATTCCGAGGTCCAGGTCGCCGACGCCGATCGTCTCCCCGCAGGGTAGCTCCAGCGCGTTCTCGTCGCCGCCGGGGACGCGGGGCTGGGACATGGTCTCGCTTGGTCGCTGGCGAGGTTAAAAGGCGCGGAACCAGACGCTCGGGGTTCGGACGGGGACGACTACTCGGGGTCGCGTTCTCCGTGTTCGTCGTCGTCCCCGTGCGTGGCCTCCTCGTCCCCGTGACCGCCCCCATGCGTCTCCACCTCGGCTTCGACCTCGATCTCGATCCCGTTCGCCTCGTAGGTCGCCTCGATCAGTTCGGCGTCGCCGCGTTCGATCTCCAGTTCGTCGCGGTCGACCTCCACTTCGACCTCCACGTCGACGGTGACGTCGTCGGACATGGCGCCCGCTACGCGCGCGATACGCAAAACGTCCCCGCAGGAAAGGCGCGTCGCCGGCGTTACTGGAACCCGATCCGGCCGCCGGTGTCGCGGAGCGACTCGCCGCCGCCGCCCTTGAACTGCTCTTTGATGTCGTCGTAGTACGCGAGGATGTCGTCGTTTACCGTCGGCCGCACCGACTCCATCGCGCGCCGGAAGTGTTTCATCTCGACCTCCTCGGCGTCGTCGTCGTCGCGCAGCGCCTCGATGGCGGCCTCGCGGGCGATCCCCTCCAGGTCGGACCCGACGTAGCCGTCGGTGATCTCGGCGACCTCGCGCAGGCTCACGTCGGGCGCGAGCGGCGTGTTCTGGGTGTGTATCTCGAGGATCCGCTCGCGACCCTCCTGGTCCGGCTGGCCGATCATCACGAGGCGGTCGAACCGCCCCGAGCGCAGCAGCGCCGGGTCGATCATATCGGGACGGTTTGTCGCGCCGATCACCATCACGTCGCCCATGTCCTCGAGGCCGTCGAGCTCCGTCAGCAGCTGGTTGACGACGCGCTCGGAGACGTTGTTCCCGGCCTCCTGCCCGCGCGAGGGCGCGAGACTGTCGAGCTCGTCGAAGAAGATGATCGTCGGGCTCACCTGCCGGGCCTTCCGGAAGGTCTGTCTGATCGCCTTCTCCGACTCGCCGACCCACTTCGAGAGCAGCTGCGGCCCCCGCACCGAGATGAAGTTCGCGTTCGTCTCGTTGGCGACCGCCTTCGCCATCAGCGTCTTCCCGGTTCCGGGCGGGCCGTACAGCAACACGCCCTTCGGCGCGTTGACGCCCATCCGGTCGAACTTCTCCGGCGAGGTGAGCGGCCACTCCACCGACTCTTGGACCTGCTGTTTGGCGTCGGTGAGTCCCCCCACGTCGTCCCACGATATCTTCGGGAGTTCGACGAGCACCTCGCGCATCGCCGAGGGCTCCACCTCGTTCAGCGCCCCCGAGAAGTCGTCGCGTTTGACGATCATCCGGTCGATAAGACTCGGCGGCACCTCCTCTTCGTCTAAGTCGATCTCGGGGAGATACCGGCGCAGCGCCTTCATCGCGGCCTCCTTCGTGAGGCTCTCGATGTCGGCACCGACGAACCCGTGCGTCTCGTCGGCGAGGTGGTCCAAGCTCACGTCGTCCGAGAGCGGCATCCCGCGGGTGTGGATCTGGAGGATCTCCTTGCGCCCCACCTCGTCGGGGACGCCGATCTCGATCTCGCGGTCGAACCGACCCGGCCGGCGGAGCGCGGGGTCGACGCTGTCGACGCGGTTCGTCGCGCCGATGACTATCACCTGCCCGCGCGTCTCTAACCCGTCCATCATCGTCAGCAGCTGGGCGACGACGCGGCGCTCGACCTCGCCGGTGACGTCCTCGCGTTTCGGCGCGATCGAGTCGAGCTCGTCGATGAAGATGATCGAGGGCGACTCCTCTTTCGCGTCCTCGAATATCTCCCTGAGCTGCTGTTCGGACTCGCCGTAGTACTTCGAGATGATCTCGGGGCCGGCGATCGAGAAGAACGACGCCGACGTCTCGTTGGCGACCGCCTTCGCGAGCAGGGTCTTTCCGGTGCCCGGCGGGCCGTGGAGCAGGACGCCCTGCGGCGGCTCGATCCCGAGCTTCGAGAAGATCTGCGGGTGTTTCATCGGCAGCTCGACCATCTCGCGGACGCGCTGGATCTCGTTTTGAAGGCCGCCGATGTCCTCGTAGGTGATGCCGCCGCCGGTCTTCTCGAACCCGGAGATCGGCTCTTCGCGCAGTTCGACCTCCGTGTCCTCGGTGATCAGGCAGACGCCGTCGGGCTCGGTCTCGACCGCGATCAGCGGGATCGCCTGGCCGGGCGACCGCATGAACGGGTGGTTCGTCGAGGACATCACCGGGACGATGTCGCGCTCGACGACCGGCCGCTTGAGGATCTGACGTTTCACCATGCCGGCGGCGTCGGAACCGAACTGGACCGACGCATCCTCCGGCGGGGCCAAGACGAGCTTGTCGGCCTTCTCGGCCTCCGCCTTCCGGATGGTGACGCGCTCGCCGATGCCCACGTCCGCGTTCTGTCGGGTGAATCCGTCCACCCGGACGGTGTCGGTGTTCCAGTCTTGGCGGTCGGCGCGCCAGACCTTCGCGGCGGTGGTCTCCGCGCCCTCGATCTCGATGATGTCGCCGGGCGAGAGCTTCAGGTGGAGCAGGGTGTCGGGGTCGAGTCGGGCGATACCGCGTCCCGAGTCGTTCGGGTACGCCTTCGCGACTTCGAGTTGGACTTCGTTCATGGTTCCTCGCGGGGGATGATCGTATCTGGACCCGGTCCGGGAATAAGCCTGTTGCCCGTCTCCGGCCCGCCGATTCCTCCGGTCCGATCGGCGGCCGCGGTAGGCTGTGTGATCATATGGCACGGTACGGAGTCCGGTCATAAAACCCCGTCGTAAGCGTGCCTTTTCGCCGTCGGTTGGAAGCCCGAATCCGGAGGTATTTGTCCGCCAGTCGCCTCGGGGAAACCATGCGAACGCTCGTCTTCGACGGTCGGACCGGCGCCGCCGGCGACATGATCTGCGCCGCGCTGATCGCGGCCGGCGCCGACCCCGACGCCCTCGCCCCGGCGAGGGACGCGCTCCCGGTTCGGTACGCGATCGGCGAGACGGAGAAGAACGGGATCCGCGCGACGACCGTCGACGTCCTCGTCGACGACGGCGACGGTGCGGTCGAGGCCGACGCGGACCACGACCATGATCACAGCCACGGTCGCGACCACAGTCACGATCACGGTTACGATCACGACCACGGCCACGGGCACGACCATAGCCACAGTCACGACCACGACCGCGAGACGGACACCGCCGAATCAGAGACCCACGCCGAGGGCGCGGGCGTCCAGCGGAGCTACCGCGAGGTGGTCGACCTCGTCGGGTCGATGGATCTCCCCGACGCGGTCGAGTCGACCGCGCTCGACGCCTTCGAACTGCTCGGTCGCGCCGAGGCGTCGGTCCACGGCACCGACCTCGACGAGACGTACTTCCACGAGGTGGGCGCGGACGACGCGATCGCCGACGTGGTCGGCGCGGCGCTGCTGGTCGACGACCTCGGCCCGGAGCGCGTGGTCACGACGCCGCTCGCGGCCGGCGGGGGGACGGTCGAGATGAGCCACGGGACCTACCCGGTCCCGGCCCCGGCCACGACCGAGATCGCGAGGCGAGCCGGGTTCCGGATCGTCGGCGGGCCGATCGATCGCGAGCTGCTCACGCCGACCGGCGCCGCGATCCTCGGGGCGATCGCCGAGGGCGTCGATTCGGTCCCGGACCTCGCGATCGAACGCGCCGGATACGGGGCCGGCGACGCCGACTTCGAGCGCCACCCGAACGTCCTCCGCTCGCTCGTCGGGGACGGGGGAGGGGCGGGCGACGAGCACGGCGAGGTCGACGGGAAACGCGACCCCCACGTCGGCCACGACCGCGGTGGGGCGCTCGCTCACGACGACATCGCCGTCTTAGAGACCAATCTCGACGACGCGGCACCGGAGGTGCTCGGCGGGCTTCAGGAGACCCTCGCGCGCGCTGGCGCGCGAGACGTGACGATCGTCCCGACGACGATGAAGAAGTCCCGCCCCGGCCACCTCGTGAAGGCGATCTGTAAGCCGGAGGACGCCGAGGCGGTCGCGGATCGACTCGCCCGCGAGACCGGAACGCTCGGAGTGCGTCAGTCCGGCGCGAGCCACCGCTGGATCGCCGAGCGCGAGTTCGAGACGGCGACGCTCCGGGTCGGCGGCGCGGACCACGAGGTGGCGGTGAAGGTCGCGTCGACGACGGACGGGGAGGTGTACGACGTCAGCGGAGAGTACGACGACGCGGCCGCGGTCGCCGCGGCGACCGGCCTCCCGATCCGGGAGGTGCTGCGGCGCGCCGAGGCCGAGGTGCGGGAGCGGCTCGACGGCGACTAGGTTGGAACACCGCGGTCCCGGACCCCGTCAGTCGGGCGGGTCGACCCGCTCGACGCGCTCCGGGTCGACGCCGAACCCGTCCGCGAGCCGCTCGCGGACGCGGTGGACGACGAACTCGTCGGCGCCGTTGGGCTCGGCGCCGTCGAACTCGGCGTCGGACGCCGCCCCCTCGTCGACCGCGAGGGTGGCGATCGCTTCGACCGTGGTGTCATTGAGGCCGGGCCGGAGGCCGGCGATCTCGATCGCCTCGACGCTGAGGCCGTCGATTCGTTCGATCTGTGCTCTGGCGCCGGCGACGAGGTCGCCGGCGGCCGCCTGCGAGACGCGGACGGTCACCGTCGCCTCGACCGACGGCGTGTGGATGGCTGCCGCCATACGCCCTCGCCGCGAGTCGAACGCGGCGCGGCCGGTCGGTGTCCCGGATGACGATCCGGGAGCGACCGGTGCGCGTCCTCGAACGCCGCGCCGGCGACGACGGGGGTCGCCGACGGCGGCGCTCGCGAGGGTGACGGTCGTCCGACTCGACGCGCGCGACGGACAGCGGCGGCTGGAGAGAACGGGGTGCGGTCCGTCCCGGGGGAAATCTCCCCAGCCGACGCGCGTCACGCGGTCGGGCGGACGGACCGTGGATTCGGAATCCCGTAGCCGGTCCCGGTCCACCCGAGGAACGCGACGCTCGCGGACCGCGCGAGCGTCGAGAGGGCGGAACGGGTCATGGTCGGGATCCGCGGCGTGGGGTGCGCCGCTGTTCACCAGATATGTCGGTTTCGTATTAAAATTATGTTAGTTATGCGACCACATGACACGGTGTGCGCGACCCGAGAGCCCCCGAGAATCCGCCGGAGCGGCCGCCGGCGCCCCGTTCCGTCGCCGTCGAGACGACAGGCCTATGACCGCCGCCCGACCAGTTGCGCGTAAGCAGTCCGTTATGATCGAGCGAATTCACACGTCGGACGTCGAACCGGACGCGGACGAGGTCGCCATCGCCGGCCACGTCCACGAGATCCGCGACCTGGGAGGCCTCGTCTTCCTCATCGTGCGCGACCGCGAGGGGCTCATCCAGATAGTCTTCAAGGAGGAGCGCGAGCCGGAGCTGTTCGAGGCCGTCCAAGACGTCGGGGCCGAGGACGTGGTCCGGGTCGTCGGCGAGCCCCTGGCGAGCGATCAGGCGCCCGGCGGCGTCGAGATCGCGCCCACCGAGTACGAGGTCATCGACGAGGCGGAGTCCCCGCTCCCGCTCGAGATCTCGAAGGACATCGAGGTCGACCTCTCGACCCGGCTCGACAACCGCGCGCTCGATCTCCGGAAGCCGGAGACGCTCGCGGTGTTCACGCTGCGTTCCGAGCTCATCACCGCCATGGAGGAGTGGTTCGACGACGAGGGGTTCGTCGACATCAAGACGCCCCTGATCTCGAAGGGCGGCGCCGAGGGCGGCGCCGAGCTGTTCCCGATCCTCTACTACAACCAGGACGCGTTCCTCTCGCAGAGCCCCCAGCTGTACAAGCAGATGCTGATGGCCTCCGGCTACGAGGCCGTCTACGAGACCGGCACCGCGTTCCGCGCCGAGGACTTCGCGACCTCCCGCCACGTCTCCGAGATCGCGATGTTCGACGTCGAGCTGGCGTACATCGACGACCACGACGACGTGATGGACGTCCAGGAGGCGTCGCTGCGCCACGCGCTCCGCGAGGTCGCGGAGAACGCCGAGCGCGAGCTCGACCTGCTCGACGTCGACCTGGAGGTCCCCGAGGACGACTTCCCGCGGATCACCTTCGACGAGGCGCTCGACATCTTGGAGACCGAGTACGGGCACTTCCCGGACGACCCGACCGACCTCGACACGAAGGGCGAGAAGCTGCTCGGCGAGCACTTCGAGGAGCGGGGCCACCCCGCGTTCTTCGTCGTCGGCTACCCCGACGAGAAGTTCTACTACATGCAGGACGTGCCCGACGACGAGATCGCCTCCCGGAAGTTCGACCTCATCTACAAGGGCCAGGAGCTCTCTTCGGGCGGCCAGCGCGAACACGACGTCGAGCGCATGGTCGAGGTCATGGAAGCGGAGGGCGTCGAGACCGGGAACTTCGAGTTCTACATCGAGGCGCTGAGCTACGGGACGCCCCCCCACGGCGGCTACGGGCTCGGCATCGACCGCCTCGTCCAGAAGGTCGCCGGCCTCGACAACATCAAGGAGGCGATCATGTTCCCGCGCGACCCGAACCGGCTGGAGCCCTGACCGGACGGCTCGGTCGACCGCGATCGGCCAGACGCGCCGACACCTCCCGAGACGAGGGCCGCGGCCGCGCCGCCGACCGCGACCGTTCGAGGCGTTCTGTTATATACTACCGCTGTTCGTGGCAGAAATCCCGCAGCAGACCGTCTTCCGGCGATAAAACCGGGTTAAATCGGGCGTAACTCGGCTGAACGGCTTGCGACATTAAAGGGCGTCGGGCACCGAGGGGAGCCCGTCATGAACGCGATCCGAACGACGCTGATCGTGGCGCTCGCCACGGTGGTACTGATCGGGACCGGCGCGGCCGCCGGCGCCGTCGCGGCGACTCCCGGGTCGGGCGACGCCCCCGGCGACGCGGGACCGCCGACCGACCTGCCGGACCAGGTGCCCGACTTCGTCGGCGGCATCCTCGACAGCGTGAACGAGTTCCTCGACGGCGGGCTCGACGACCTCGGGGAAACCGTGAGCGACATCGCCGGGAACAGCGCGAGCGAGGGTAACGGATCCGCCGCGAACGACGGGTCCGATGCGAACGAGGAGGGCACGTAACGTGCGGGACCGCACGCTCGACTTCGACGCGATCGACCGCCGGACGTACGTACTGGCGACCGGCGCCGCCGCGCTCGGCGCGACCGGCCTCGCCGGCTGCGTCGGCCGCGCGACGGGGACGCTCGCGACCGCCGTCACCGACCAGCCCGCCGATATCGACGACTTCGAATCGCTCGTCGTCACCGTCGAGGGGTTCTGGTTGGGACCGGAGGGGACACGGGCGGGGGCGGACGACGGGTCCGACACCGCCGACGGCAACGAGACCGACACCGCCGACGGCGACGAGACGGATGCCGCCGGTAACGAGACCGACGGCGAGGAAGACGCCGCCGCCGGCCGCGAGTACTTCGAGTTCGACGAGCCGCAGGAGGCCGACCTCGTCGAGCTCCAGAACGGCGAGACGAAGCTGATCGACGAGCGCGAGCTACGGACGGGGACGTACCCGTTCCTCCAACTCGACGTCTCGTCGGCCGACGGGACGCTTACCGACGGGAGCGACGCGACGGTCGACCTGCCGGGCGACGCGCCGCTGAAGTTCAACGAGTCGTTCGAGGTCCGCGAGAACACGCGGACGACGTTCACGGCCGACTTCGCGCCGGTGTTGCGGGGGAACGGCCGGTACCTCCTCCGACCGGTGCCGAGCGGGATCGAGGTCGAGTACGAGGAGTCGGAGAACGCGGAAGGCGACGGATCGAGCGGCGGCAACGAGACCGACGGCTCGTAGCGACGCCGCATCCCCCCGGTCCCCCGTTGGAGTCGCGGTCGCGTCCGGCCGTTCGCGCGGAGCGAGCGCGGACCGCACCGCGGCTTCGGGGTCAGGGCTGGGTCGGTTCCCGGGATTCGGGGACCGGGGGAATGCGCGCGTCGCTGCGGTCGGTCTCCGAACCGAGGCACCCGTTCGCCGTCAGAGGCACACGATCCGCACGATCGCCCGCGCGACGACGCGTTCGGGCGATCTTCGCTTTCTCCGATCCGTTCGCCGATCGACGCCCTTGGAGCGGTTTTCGCGGCTCGTCACGCCGACGCCGTCGGGTCCGGCCCGAGGAACGTCCGGTAGAGGGGTCCGGCGAGTAGGAGCGCGCCGACCGCGGCCATGCCGAGGATCGCGGTCGGATCGAGGAGCGATCCGCCGCCCGCCGCGAGGCGGTCGAGCGAGACGCCGACCGCGACCCCGCAGAGCACCCACGGCAGTTCGCCGGCCGCGGTGCCGAGCAGGAACGATCGGGTCCCGACGCCGGCGGCCGCGGCGCCGACCGTCACCGCGTCGGAGGGGAGCGGCAGCAGGCGGGTGCCGGCCACGGCGCGAACGCTCCCCGATTCCGCCGCGAAGCGCTCGCCGGCGCGACAGAACCGCGCGGTGACGCCCGGCTCCTCGCCGGTTCTGGGGTCGTCCCGGAGTCGGAGTCGCCCCGCCCGGGCGAGCGCGTACGGCGGCAGCGCGGTGCCGACGACGAGCGCGAGCGCGAACGGGGTCCCGACCCAGCCGTACGCGAAGCCGACGGCGACGGCCAGCAGGGTCGTCGGCCACGCGAGCAGGGGTCTAACGGCCGCGAGCGCGACCGCGGCGAGCCCGAACCGTATCGGGTCGGTGGCGAGCCAGCGGAGCCGGGCGAGCGCCGCCTCGGGAGACGTCGCGAGCGCGAACGCCGCCAGCGCGGCGACGGCGACCCCCGCGAGGGCGTACCGTCCGAGCGTCGACCGGCGATTCACGCTCCCGGGTCGTCGGGCGTCCGATAAACGCTTTGTGGGTGCGTTCGACGGGACCCGAGGGCGCACGTTCCGGGCTCACGACAGCTTGCCGAGCGCCTCGAAGAAGTCGGAGGGCGGCCCCGCGATCCGTATCGGCGGCGCGGTCCGCTCGACGCTCACCTCGACCGGCCCGTCGAGGGCGGCGGTGTCGCGGCCGTCGCTGACGACCGTCGCGCCCGCGTCGCCCTCGATCTCGACGGTGACGGTCACGTCGGTGTCGACAACGAGCGGCGGCATCCCCTCGTCCGCGACCATCTCGTTGACGACCAGTCCGTCCACCTCGGGGTGGATCAGCGGCCCGCGCTCGGAGAGGTTGTACGCGGTCGAGCCGGTCGGCGTGGCCACGAGGACGCCGTCGGCGTGGCCGCCGGCGTACCGGGACCCGTCGACGCGAACCTCGTAGTCGATCCCACCGCCCGGCCCTCGCCGGTCGCCCTGAACGACCACCTCGTTCGCGGCCGGCGTCGACGTCCAGTCACCCGCGCTGGCGGCGAGCCGCGGGGCCTCGCGGACGTCCAGCCCGCCGTTGCGAAACGCTCTGATCTCGGCGCGGAGCGCGGCCGCGGCGTCCGCCGGCGGGACGGCGTTGAGGAACCCGACCTCCCCGAGGTTCACCCCGACGATCGGCGTGTCGCCGGCGTTGCGCGCGACGAACAGGAACGTCCCGTCGCCGCCGACGGCGACGACCAAATCGCAGTCGTCGAACCGGTCGACCGGCCGCGCGTCGTCCCCGGCGGCGAGCGCCGCGGCGGTCTCCTCGTCGAGCCAGACGGCCTCGTCCGCCTCGACGACGACGTCTCGAAGGGTCGCCGCGAGCGACGCCGCCCGCTCGCTTCCCCTTCGCGCCACGATGCCGACTTCCATGCGGAGTCGATCCTCGCCACCGGGTAAAAGCGTGCGGACATCGGCCGAATCGCACCGGGAGGTCGGGCGAATCGCGTCGGGACGTCGGGACAGACCGCTCCCACCGAGTTCTCGAAATCTGATAGCTCGCCGGAAAGTTTCAAGCCGCTCGGCCGCGTTGCTCGGCGCATGTCGACTCCCCACGGGCGGCGGAAACGATGAGCGAGGAGGACGACTGGTTCGAGCGCGCGTTACGCGAGACCGACGAGGAGTCCGACGAGCGGCCGGCCGGCGACGCGGGCCGGGAGCCCGACGGCGAGGAGGGAGAGGGAGACGGCGTCGACGCGGCGGGCGGATCGGACGGCGGGGAAGCCGGTCTCGCGGAGGAGGACGCGGACGATCCCTTCGGTGGCGTTCGCGGGGGGGACGAGCCCGGAGACGGCGACTCGGCGGCCGGCGGCCTTCCGGCGGAGGCGTTCGGCGACGTCGACGCCGATGCCGATAACGGGGAGTTCGACTCCTTCGGTGAGGGCGACTCCTTCGGTGAGGGCGACTCCTTCGGTGAGGGCGACTCCTTCGGTGAGGGCGACTCCTTCGGTGAGGACGGCGGCGACGCGGACGTCGACGCGGGTTCCGACGGTGGGAACGCCGAGACGGACCCGTTCGGCGCGGACGACCCCTTCGGCGGGCGCCGGAGCGGCGGCGGATCCGGAAGCGGTGCCGGCGGCGGGGACGGCGATGCGGTATCGAGCGGCGGCGGTGGCGACCCCTTCGGCGGCTACCGCGGCGCGGCGGGCGCGGGCGACGACGACTTCGGCTTCGAGGACCTCGGAGGCGGCGACGCCGACGCCGGCGGTGGCGGGGGCGACTTCGACGTCGACCCCGAGGAGTTCGAGTCGGAAATCGACCGGACCGACATCGGGATCGACGGCCTCGACGACATGATCCTCGGGGGGGTGCCCAGTCGGTCGCTGCTGTCCGTCATCGGCGGCGCCGGGACCGGGAAGACGACGTTCGCGCTCCAGTTCCTCAACCACGCCTTGGAATCGGGGAAGAAAGGGATCTACATCACCCTCGAACAGACCCGGGAGTCGATCTTCGACACGGCGACCGAGAAGGGGTGGTCGTTCCGCGAACACGCCGCCGAGGACCGCCTCGCGGTCGTCGCCATCGACCCCATCGAGATGGCCAACTCGCTGTCGTCGATCCGCAACGACCTCGTCCGGCTCATCGCCGAGTTCGACGCGGACCGGCTGGTGCTCGACTCCGTCTCGCTCTTGGAGATGATGTACGACCACCCCGCGAAGCGTCGCTCCGAGGTGTTCGGGTTCACGCGCTCGCTGAAGGAATCCGGCGTCACGACGCTGCTCACCTCCGAGGCGAGCGAGGACACGGCGTACGCCTCCCGACACGGGATCGTCGAGTACCTCACGGACGCGGTGTTCGTCCTCCAGTACGTCCGCGGGTCAGATTTCCGCGAGACGCGCCTGGCCGTCGAGATCCAGAAGATCCGCGACGCGAACCACTCCCGCGAGACGAAGCCGTACGACATCACCGACACCGGCATCTCCGTGTACGACCAGGCGAACATCTTCTGAGCGGTCGCCGGGACCGCGTTCCGAGACGCGACCGCGTCCCAGACTCCGTTTCTGTCAGTCGCGCTCGGCGTCGTCAGATCGCTTTTCAGGCGTCGAATCCAATGCTAACGCATGTCACAGGACACGCTCTCCGAGTGCCCGTTCTGTGATTTCGAACCGGACGTCCCGCACGACGACGTCAAGAACGCGCCCGAGCAGGCCACGCACCGCGTCCACCAGCACGTCGAGGAAGAACACCCGGACCGAACGGACGAGCTCGACAGCTACACCGGTCCGGGATAGAAGCCAGCGCCCACGCGAATCCCCGGCACACCTGCGGCTCGCGATCTGCTCGCCGTAGGGAGTTCGCCGAGCGAAGCGAAGCAAACGTTGACTGCCGAAGTCAGTCAGAAGTGCACCGTCCGGGAATTGAACCCGGGCTATTAGCTTGGGAAGCTAATGTCCTACCACTGGACCAACGGTGCTCGATTCGAGGTACCCGACCGTCCCACTTCAACGTAGCGTTTCGGCCGACGCCGGCCGACCCCGACGATCCGGTGCCGCGAGCCATACGCTTAAGCCGTCACCGACGCAGGCACGCTCATGACCGACGACGCAGCAGACGCGACGCGAACGGGCGCGGGCGCCGCCGTCGACCGCGTGCGCGAGCGGGCGGCGGCCCTCGCCCCCGCGCTCGGCGCGACCTGGACCGAGGACGAACCGTGGCGCTTCCTCACGGACCTCACCGCGATCGGGAGCCGCATGGCCGGCAGCGAAGGGGAGCGCCGCGCCGCCGGACTCGTCGCGGACGCCTTCGAGCGCGCGGGGCTGGCGGACGTGCGCGCGGAGCCGTTCGACCTACCCGCGTGGGAGCGCGGGTCGGCGTCGCTCGACGTGACCGTCTCGGGCCGGGACGGCGAGCCGGCCACGCGCTCGTTCGAGGCCTTGGCGCTCCCGTACTCGCCGTCCGGGCGCGTCGCGGGCGAACTCGTCGACGTCGGCTACGGCACCCCGGCGGAGATCGACGAGCGCGACGTCGAGGGTCGGATCGCGGTCGCCTCGACCACCACCCCGGAGGGAGGCCGGTTCGTCCACCGCATGGAGAAGTTCGGCTACGCGGTCGAGGCGGGCGCGGTCGGCTTCGTGTTCGTCAACCACGTCGACGGGCAGCTACCGCCCACCGGGTCGCTCACGTTCGGGGAGGAGGCCGAGGCGGTCGCGGTCGGCGTCTCGAAGGAGACCGGCGCGTGGCTCCGCGAGTACGCGGTCGGCGGGACCGTCGGCGGCGCCGAGCGCGGCTCCGTCGGCGGCGCGGTCGACACGGCGAGCCAGGGGACGACGGGCGGATCGGGGTCCGTCGCGCGGGCCGAGCTCTCGGTCGAGGCGTCGACGACGCCGGGCGAGAGCCGCAACGTGATCGGGCGCGCCGGGCCGGACACCGACGAGCGCGTCCTCCTGCTCGCCCACTACGACGCCCACGACATCGCGGAGGGCGCGCTCGACAACGGCTGCGGGATCGCGACGGTCGCGACCGCGGCCGAGGTCTTAGCGGACGCCGCCCTCCCCCTCGGGGTCGACGTGGTCGCGGTCGGCGCCGAGGAGGTCGGACTGCTCGGCGCCGAACACCTCGCGGACCGGCTGGACCTCGACCGCGTCAAGGGCGTGGTCAACGTCGACGGCGCGGGGCGGTTCCGCGACCTGGTCGCGCTCGCGCACGCCTCGACGGCGGCCGCGTCGGTCGCGGAGGCGGTGTCGACCGCGACGCGCCGGCCGATCGAGGTGGACGCGCAGCCGCACCCGTTCTCCGACCAGTGGCCGTTCGTGCGCCGCGGCGTGCCGGCGCTCCAGCTCCACAGCGACTCGGGCGACCGCGGTCGGGGCTGGGGCCACACCCACGCGGACACCCGCGACAAGGTGGACGACCGGAACGTCCGCGAACACGCGATGCTGATCGCCCTGCTCGTCGTCGAGTTCGCCGCGCCCGAACGCGACCTGCCCCGACTCGACCGGGACGAGCTCGCGGCCGCGTTCCGCGAGGCCGACTTCGAGACGGGGATGCGCGCGGCCGACCTCTGGCCGGCCGACTGGGACTGAGCGGTCGGGCCCGACCGGCGCCGACCGCTCGATCACTCCACGTCCGCGTCCGGGGTCGGCGGCGGGAGCCGCTTGTGCGCCGTCGCGCGGTGGCGTCCGAGCAGTTCCGCGACGAGCTCGCGGTCGACGTCGAGGTCGGCGTCGGCTCCCCCGATCCGCTCGGCGACCGACTCCGGGTCGAGCCCGCGGTCGACGCCGAGGTGGAGGACGGGGTCGACGACCTCGTACGGGGCGCCCAGGTCGTCCGCGTCGCGCTGGCCCGGGAGGAACCCCGCGCTCGGCGCCTTTTCCACGACGAACTCCGGCACGTCGAGCTCGGTCGCGAGCGCTCGCACGTCCGTCTTGTAGAGGTGGCCAAGCGGGAACAGGTCGGCCCCGCCGTCGCCGTGCTTCGTCAGGTAGCCCAGCAGGAGTTCGCTCCGATTCGCGGTGCCGCAGACGAGGCGGTCCGTCGCGTTCGCGGCGAGGTAGGCGACGGCCATCCGGAGGCGCGCGACGGCGTTGCCGGACCGGACCGGCTCGTCGTGGAGGTCGAAGCGGTCCGGGACGACGGCGCCGAACTGCGCGAACAGCGGCTGGAGGTGGACCGTGTCGTGGTCGATCCCCAGCGCCTCGGCGAGCGCCTCGGCGTCCCGGGCGTGTGGCGCCCCGACCTTGTTACACGGGAGGATCAGCCCGTACACGCGGTCGGCGCCGAGCGCCTCGACCGCGAGCGCGGCCGTCACCGTCGAGTCGAGCCCGCCGCTCATGTTCACCACCGCGCCGTCGGCGCCCGCGGCGTCGACTCGGTCGGCGATGAACGACCGGACCCGGCCGCGCTCGACCGCGGGATCCCGGTCCGGAAGCAGCGAGGGCGGAACCGGCCGAGCCCGGGCGGCATCTCGGTCGCCGCCCGACGCGGAGGCTCCCCTCGAACGCCCGTCTGCGGCCCCGTCCGGGTCGAACGCCGACTCGCGGTCAGCCATCTTCCCCTCCGGCGCGGGCCGTCCGGCGGGCCGGCCCGTCGGCGGCTCCTCGCGGAACACGGGCGCGTCTCTGCGGGCGGTCGCGAGCGTCGCGTTGGATCGTCATCTGTCGTCCGCCGCTTCCGGTCGGGCTGGTAAATACTTGCGGTGTAGATGGTATAAGGAATTAGTACGTTTGTATCTCATAACAGAATTATCTCTCGTTTTTAGTCGATGTTCGTTTTATTCTATCCGGTATAATAACAGTGTCTCGGAGAATGCTCCCGTCACGGAGACCGATCTCTCATCTCGAAGAAATTGCGCCGTATTTAGCAACGTTTGTTGAAAAGTATGTCGTACAAAGAATTTTCTAAGAATATAATGTCGCTATATACGAATATTTATCAGTCAAATGCGCTTCAATCCGTACATGTCGGGAATTCGTCTGAGTTCGAGTCAGAAACGGGTGCTCACCGCGCTCGTGAACCTCTCGGAGGGCCGGGAGGCACCGGTACAGGGTCGAGAGATCGCGGACGCCATCGACCGCAACGCGGGGACGGTCCGGAACCGGATGGGGAGCCTCCGGACGCTCGGACTCGTCGAGGGGGTCGCCGGGCCGGACGGCGGCTACCTCCCGACCGACGACGCGTACGACGTACTCGGTATCGAGCGGCTGGAAGAGGCCGCGACGACCCCGGTCGAGCGCGAGGGCGACCCCGTCGAAGACGTCACCGTCGCGGAGATAGACCTGTCCAGCGTCGCGAACCCGGAGCTGTGCCGCGCCGAACTCGTGATCCGGGGTCCGGTCGGTCCCTTCGACGCGGGCGATCACGTGACCGTCGGGCCGACGCCCGCGACCGGACTGCGGCTCTCGGGCGTCGTCGACGCGACGAACGTCGACGGTAACAGCCTGCTGGTCCGCGTCGACGGGATGGAGACGCCAACCGGCGGGTCAGCGGCCTGAGCGGCGCCGCTTCGCGGATCGAGTTCACACCTCCTCGGCGGCCGAGAACAGCCTGTCCCGGACCGCGCCGGTCGCGGCCGCGGCGTGGCGGGCGTCCCGGTGTCGCTCGCCGAACGCGACGCGCGCGCTCTCCGCGGCCTCGCGGTCGACGGCGAACTCCGCGTCGGGATACGTCACGTCCCACAACACGAGCGGCTCCGGCGGTGCGGGACCGACGCCTCGCTCGCCGGGAATCGGTTCGGCGTCGAGCAGTCGGTCGATCCACGCGGGGTCAGCCGTCCCTCGGCCCACGGCGCGAGCCGCTCCGATAATGCGACGCACGAGCGCCCGCGGGAAGCCGTCCGCCGCGATCTCGACCACGAGCGCGTTCCCCTCGCGAGTCGCCGCCGTGTCGAGGTCGCGAACGGTTCCCGTCTCGTCGGCGGTCAGGTTATGGAAATCGTGTTTCCCGTCGAACCGCGCGAGTGCGGTTCGGAACCGATCGTCGTCCACCGCGTGTTCCCGGTCTCGGCGCGCGGCGCTCGAGGGAGCGTCCGCTCCGGACTCGGGGGCGTGGAGGTGATACCGGTAGGTCCGCCGAACCGCGTCGTGCGTCGCGTGGAAGTCGTCCGCGACGTCGGCGGCGGCCCACACGCGGACCGACCCGGGGAGGTGACCGTTGAACGCGCGCGGCGTGAGCCACGTCGGCGCCTCGAAGGCGACCGTCTGGGCCACCGCGGAGACGCCGGCGTCGGTTCGACCGGCGGCGGCGTAGCCGGGCGGCGTCGCGTGCGTCGCCCCCGATCCGCGGTCGACGACCCCGTGTTCGGCGAGCGCGCTCAGGAGCGCGTCCCCGACCGTGTGCGCGTGCGGCTGGCGCTGGAATCCGGCGTACTCACGGCCGTCGTACGCGACCCGGAAGGCGCGGGTGACCGTCTCCCGCGCGGTCGGCTCGTCCGTCACTGGGGACCGGACGCGTCGCCGCCGTCCGTCGAGTCGCCCGCGTCCTCGTCAGTGTCGGTCGGCTTCGTCTCTCCCCCGGCCTCGTCGGGATCGGCCATCGGAACGGTCACCACCGGCACCGACGCGACGCGAACGACCTTTTCCGTGACGCTACCGAGGAGCAGCCGGCGGATCCCCCGTCGGGTGTGGCTCGGCATGACGACGATGTCGGCGCCGTCGTCGATCGCGTTCTCGATGACGTCCAGCGGCTCGCCGCGGACGACGCTCCCGACCGCCTCGACGCCTCTCGCCTCCAGTTCGGCGGTCACCGCCTCGACGCGCTCCTCGGCTGCCTCCGCGAGCCGGTCGGAGAAGACGCCGGTCCGCGGGCCCGCGAGCGTGTCGACGGCGGTGTCGGCGGCCGAGAGGACGTGGACCGTCGCGTCGTACCGCTCGGCGAGGCTGGCGGCGTGCGGGATCGCGTCGTTCGCCTCGCCGCCGGGCGCGACGGGCAGGAGAATGTCGTCGTACATACGTGGTACTGCTCTCGCCCGGCAGAAAACGATACCGGCCGTCGAGGCGGTCGGACCTCGGTCCGTTGCGGTCCGAACGCGGCGACGGACAGAACGGGGGTCGGACCTGTATCGACGCGTCTGCGACGTTCGTTTATAAATGGGATGTTCGCGGTCCGCGAGCTTCCCGCACGGATGGGCAGGGTTTTCCGACGCGCGTCCCTCCCGGAAAGCATGGCACGAGAGGTTTCCGACCCCGACAACCCGCAGGTGACGATTCAGACCAACCACGGCACTATCGTCGTCGAGCTGTTCGCCGACCGCGCGCCGAAGACGGTCGAGAACTTCCTCGGCTTAGCCCGTCACGACCCCGCGGCCGACGCGGAGCCCGCGCCGGAGACGAACACGTGGGAGGACCCCAAGACCGGCGAGGTGCGCGGCGACTCGCTGTACGAGGGGATCGTCTTCCACCGCGTCATCGACGACTTCATGATCCAGGGCGGCGACCCGATGGAGAACGGTCGCGGCGGCCCCGGCTATCAGTTCGACGACGAGTTCCACGACGACCTCACCCACGACGGGCCCGGAATCCTCTCGATGGCCAACTCCGGCCCGAACACGAACGGCTCGCAGTTCTTCATCACGCTCGACGCCACGCCGCACCTCGACGGTAAACACGCCGTCTTCGGTCAGGTCATCGACGGGATGGACGCCGTCGAGGAGATCGGCGGGGTGCCGACCGGGCGCAACGACGACCCCCGCGAGGCCGTCGAGATCGAGAAGGTCGACGTCGACGAGTAACGACGCCGACTGCGCCCTCGACCGTGCGCTGATGCGCCCTCAACCGCGTGTCGATTGCGCCCTCGACCGCGTGCGCTGCCGTCCCACGCTGTGGGGACTTGAGAAGAGTTAAATCGCCCCCGACGTAACCACCGTTCGCGCTCGGTTGGTGTAGTCCGGCCAATCATGTTGGCCTTTCGGCGGACGCGGCGCCTCGGCGCCGGTTCGGAAGTCAGCCGACGACCAGGGTTCAAATCCCTGACCGAGCATCCACTCTCACACCGCGAGCGGCGCGCCTCATCTGCCGGTCGGTCCGAAGGGGAAGAATCACCAGCCTCGGAAACGAGGTGTCTCCATGAGCGACCGATCCGACGAGGGCGACGGCGAACTCCCCGACGACCGCCGCATCGAGACCCGAGCGATCCACGCCGGCCAGGAGCCCGACCCGGAGACGGGGGCGCTGATGACGCCGATCCACGCGAACTCGACGTACGAGCAGGACGCGCCGGGCGAGCACCGCGGCTACGAGTACAGCCGGACCGGGAACCCGACGCGCACCGACCTCGAAGCGAACCTCGCCTCGCTGGAGTCGGGTAGCCACGCGCGCTGTTTCTCCTCGGGGATGGGCGCGATCAACACCGTTCTCAACCTGCTGTCCGCGGGCGACCACGTCGTCGCCGGCGACGACGTGTACGGCGGCACCCACCGAATTCTCACGCAGGTGTACGACGAGTACGACATCGACACGACGTTCGTCGACACCACCGACCACGACGCGGTCCGGGCGGCGTTGCGCGACGAGACCGAGCTGGTGTGGGTCGAGACGCCGACGAACCCTCTGATGAACGTCAACGACATCGGCGCGCTCGCCGACATCGCCCACGAACGCGACGCGCTCTGCGCGGTCGACAACACGTTCGCGACGCCGTACCTCCAGCGCCCGCTCGAACACGGCGCCGACGTCGTCTCCCAGTCGCTGACGAAGTACCTCGGCGGCCACTCCGACACCATCGGCGGCGCGCTGATCGTCGACGACGAGGAGCTAGACGAGCGGCTCGGCTTCTACCAGAACTCCGTCGGCGCGACCCCCGGCCCGTTCGACGCGTTCCTCGTCCTCCGCGGGACGAAGACGCTCCCCGTGCGGATGGACCGTCACTGCGAGAACGCGATGGAACTCGCGGAGTGGCTGGAGGCCCACGACGCGGTCGAGCGCGTCTACTACCCCGGGCTGGAGAGCCACCCGGACCACGAGCTGGCGGCCGAACAGATGGACGACTTCGGCGGCATGCTCTCGTTCGAGCTGGCCGGCACCCTCGACGAGGCGTCGACGGTCGTGAGCGAGACCGAGGTGTTCACGCTCGCGGAGTCGCTCGGCGGCGTCGAGAGCCTCATCGAGCAGCCGGCGGCGATGACCCACGCGGCCATCCCGCGCGAGGAGCGGCTCGCCGCCGGGCTCACCGACGGCCTCATTCGGGTGTCGGTGGGGATCGAACACGTCGACGACATGAAGGCCGACCTTCAGGCCGCGTTCGACGCCGCGCTGTCGTAGGTCGCGTCGCTCGGCTTCGTCGGTCTCCCCGCTTCGGCTTCGCTGGTCGCGCCGCCACACTCGGCGGCCGACGACTGCACAATTTTTATCGGTACCGCCGAGACTCCCCGTATGAGCGACCCGGATATCCTGGTGCTCCGACAGACGATTCACGGACTCGGTCCCGACGAACTGACGGCCGCCCTCCGCGACCGACTTCCCGGCGCCGAGGTCGTACGAGCGCGGACACCCGCGGCGGAGCGCGACCTGATCCGGACGGCGCGGGTCGCCGTCGGCCTCAACGTCGACGAGGGACTGCTCGACGCGGCCGAGGAACTGGAGCTGTTCGCCTGCGTGTTCGCGGGGACGGGACATCTCCCCCGAGACCTGCTCGCGGACCACGGGGTCGCCGTGACGAACGCCTCGGGCGTCCACGGGCCGAACATCGCCGAACACGTCGTCGGGTCCATGATCGCGCACGCGAGGCAGTTCCACCGGGCGTACCGCCAGCAGTCCCGCCGCGAGTGGCGCACCTACGAGACGACGGAGGTGTACGGTTCGACGGTCGCCGTGGTCGGCCTCGGCGCCATCGGGCAGGCGGTCGTCGAGCGACTGGCGGCGTTCGATGTCGAGACGGTCGGCGTCCGCTACTCTCCCGAGAAGGGCGGCCCGACCGACGAGGTGTACGGGTTCGACGAGTTCCACGAGGCCGTCACCGACGCGGAGTACGTCGTGCTGGCGTGTCCGCTCACGGAGACGACGCGGGGGCTGGTCGACGCCGACGCGCTCCGGACGATGCGGCCCGACGCTATCCTCGTAAACATCGCGCGCGGCCCGATCGTCGACACCGACGCGCTCGTGACGGAGCTTCGGAACAACCGCATCCGCGGCGCGGCGCTGGACGTCACCGACCCCGAGCCGCTCCCCGAGGACCACCCGCTGTGGGGGCTGTCGAACGCGACGATCACGCCGCACAACGCCGGCCATACGCCCGAGTACTACGAGCGCGTCGCCGACATCCTCGCCGACAACGTGGCGCGATTGGACGCCGGCGACGAACTCCGTAACCGCGTGGTGTGAGAGGGCACCCCGACCGACGGTGGCGAATACTATATATCTCTATATAATCTGTGCGTCTTCGGGGGATGACAGCCATTACTGTCGTCGTCAGCGTATGCTTTGCCCGTTTCGCTCGGATTCAACCGCCAGATAGGGGCTCTTCCGAAGGTATATATTTTGATCAAAATTAAGGTGATCCGCTCCGGAGGAAGAGGTATGGAAACGAGGAAGGTCCAGGTCACCGGCGGTTCGACGTACACAGTCTCGATTCCGAAGACGTGGGCGACCGACAACGACGTCGAGGCCGGGACGGAGATCGAGTTCCACCCGGACGGCGATTCGCTGTTCCTCACGCCGCGATCCGAGACGGAGCGGACGCGGGGAACGCTGGACATCGCGAACCTGACCGGGCAGGCGCTCCGCCGCGCGGTGACGACCATGTACGTCAGCGGCTTCGACATCATCGAACTGGAGGCCGCGGAGATCACCACCGAACAGCGCTCGACGATCCGCGACGCGGTCCAGAGCCTCGTCGGCCTCGAGGTGTTAGAGGAGACCCGCGACCGCGTCGTCGTCCAGGACTTGCTCGACTCCTCGGAGCTTTCGATCCACAACGCGGTCACCCGGATGCGGCTGATCTCGCTGTCGATGCTCGAAGACGCGATCACCGCGCTCGCCGAGCGCGACCACGACCTCGCGCGCGACGTGATCGGGCGCGACGACGACCTCGACCGGCTGTGGCTCGTCGTCTCGCGGATCTTCCGCGCCACGCTGCGGACGCCGAAGGCCGCCGAGGAGCTCGGACTCCCGCGCGAGGAGTGTTTCGACTACCACTCCAGCGCCCGCCAGCTAGAGCGGATCGGCGATCACGCGACGAAGATCGCGCACCTGACCCTGAACATCGACGATCCCCTGCCCGACGAGGTCGTCGACGCGGTACGCGACCTCCACGGCGACGCCGTCGACGTGATCGACACGGCGATGGACGCGCTGTTCGACGACGACACCGAGGCGGCGACCCGCCGGGCCAACGAGGCGCGAACCGGGGTCAGGGCGATCGACGAGCGCGTCAGATCCATCGACGAACTCCTCCGCGACCTCGACCCGACGCGCGCGCAACTGCTCGGACTCGTCGTCGACTCCGTCCTTCGGTCGGCCGACTACGGCGGGAACATCGCCGAGACCGCGCTCCAGAAGGCCGCGCCGACGCCGTGAGGGGGGTTCGCCAGACCCCTGCCGAGAGGCTCGGTGCCGCGATCGTCGTTGCCGGGTGAACGGGTTTTTTGAGCGCGCTCCTCCGAGTGGATAGCATGCCAGAGATCGAACTCGGCGTGCCGAAGGGCGTCGTCGAGTCGCTCCCGGAGGAGGAGGGGACCGCCGAACGCGACATGCGGCGCGCCATCACGGGGATCCAGTCGCGCCTGAACGACGCCCTCGCGGACGCGGACCCGGACGAGGCCGCCGAGGTCGTCGCCGACGCGGTCGAGCGCATGGAGTCACAGGCGAGCACCTACCACGAGTTCGTCCCGGAGCTGCGCGCGTGGGGGCAGTCGCCCATCTACGCCATCGCGTGGCGGAACCTCTACCTCGAACTCATCGGGCAGCTGTACGACCACGAGTGGCTCGCCGACGACCTCGACCGCGAGCGTAACTTCCGACTGGTCGAGGACGGCATCCGGCTGTCCGATCTGTGACCGGCGGCGCGTCGACTCCGTGGGCGCGGCTTTCCGCGGCCGGCCGCTTTTAAGCCGCCGCGGCCCGAACTACGGGTATGGAACTGGAACTGCGGTTCTTCGCGACGTTTCGCGAGGCCGCCGGCGGGAAGACGGTGAACGCCGAGTTCGCTGACGGCTCCACGGTCGGTGATATTCTGCGCGAACTGGAGTCGGAGTACGAGGGGATGGAGGGTCGCCTCGTCGTCGACGGCGACCTCGCGCCCCAGATCAACGTCCTGAAGAACGGCCGCGAGGTGCTCCACCTCGACGGGCTCGACACGCCGATGACGGACGGCGACCGGCTCTCCGTCTTCCCGCCGGTCGCGGGGGGCGCATGAGCGGCGACGGCTCGGCGGCGGAGGGGACCGACGACGACGCGAGTGCCGACTCGCCCGGGCCCCCTGTCTCGGAGGAAGGCTGGGAGCGCAAGACGGTGGCGTACCGGGGCATCTCCCGCCGGCTCGCGGCTCACTACCTCCGCAACCTGGGCGGGGAACTCGTGGGGACCGACGACCCCGCGGAGGCGACCCGCGTGGACGGCGACGGCTGGCGGGTCACCCTCAGCGCCGAGAAGGTGACCGCGGCGGCCGCCATCAGACTCACGGAGGTGACCGCCGAGTTCGCGGGCGACCCCGAGGTCCTTGCCGAGCTCCTCCCGAAGTACCGGCAGAAGGCGATGCGCGCCGGCGGGTGATGTCGGACGACGCCGACGCCGGGGCTGGCGGCGACCGGGGGGACGCCGGCCGGGATCCCGGGCCGTACCCGATCGAGGGGACCGCGCTGGTGAAGACGGCCGCGCTCGCGAGCGTGCCGGCCGCTCGCGTGCCGACGCTGCTCGCGCGCGTCCAGGCCGATCTCGGCCCCAGGATCGACGCGTATCGCCGGCGCTACGAGCGGATCGCGGCCGAGCCGGACCGCGAGACGTTCCTCGTCGAGCCGGACCACTGGGTGGCGGTGGCCGACCGCGTCGGGCTCAGCGACCGCGAGCGCGACGCCGCGGTCCGCGCCCACGAGGCGGCCGTCGAGCGGATCGGGTCCGGGAGCGGTCGCCGGGCGGAGTTCGACACGGCGCTGGAGATCCGGTCGGGAGTCGTTATCGGGGTCGACGCGGACGGCGAAGCGGGCGACGACTGATCCGCGTCCCCCTCCGCGGTCGCCCGCGATCACCGACGCCTTTTCGTGTGACAGCGTGGACGTGTCCCAATGCGACTCGCTCGACTGCTCACGCCGGACGGACCCGTCGCCGGCCGCTACGTCGACGGCGCGGTCGTCACCGGCGACGGCCGCTACGAGGTCGGTCGCGACGGGCGGCTGCTCCCACCGTGCGACCCGACCGCGCTGTACTGCGTCGGTCGGAACTACGCCGAGACGCTCGAACAGATGGACTACGAGCGGCCGGAGGAGCCGGACTTCTTCGTCAAGCCGCCGGCGAGCCTGCTGGCGCACGGCGAGCCGATCCGGTACCCCGAGTGGACCGACGAACTGACGTACGCCGGCGAACTGGTCGCCGTGATCGACGAGCGGTGCCGCGACCTCGACCCCGAAGCCGTGCCCGACGTCGTGCGCGGCTACACGGTGATGAACGACGTCGACGCACTGGACCAGCAGGGCCGGACCGCGCGCAAGGCGTTCGACGGGTCGGCGCCGCTGGGGCCGTGGGTCGAGACCGACGTGGACCCGACGAGTCTCGACATCGAAACCACCGTGGGCGGCGAGACGCGCCAGGACGCCAACACGGAGCTGATGCTGTTCGGCCCGCGCGAGGTCGTCTCGCATCTCTCGAAGCGGTTCACCTTCGAACCCGGGGACTGCGTCGCGTTCGGTAGCCCCGCGAATCCCGGCCTCGTCGAACCCGGCGAGCGCGTCGAGATCACCTACGAGGGGGTCGGTACCCTCTCGAACGCGGTGGTCGCGCCCGGCGCGGAGTGAGCGTCTCCGGGAGCGGCGGCGAGAGGCGGTCGGTCGGTCTCAGCGACCCGTCGGGTCGAGGTCGTCGACGTTCGCGTCGTCGATCAGGCGGTCGGCGTTCGTTAGCGCCGTCTCGTCGCCGGTTCGGACGTATTCACCGAGCGCGTCTGCGGCCTCGACGAGGGCGTCCGCGGCCGCGGGCGGCACGTCGCCCCCGAGCGCGTCGACGCGCGTGACCCGGTCGCGGAGGCGCTCGAAGGCGTCGCGAGCCGGTCCGACTCTCGCTTTTGCGCTCTCTCCCTCTACGGTGACCGCCGGACCGTCGCCCTCGCCAGCGTCGTCTGAATCGGCACCGCGGGAATCGGCGTCGTCTGAATCGGCACCGGTTTCGAGTTCGTCGAGGAAGTCGAGCGCGTCGCTGCGATACGCCTCGACCGCGCGCACGGCCGCCATCCCCCGGGCCTCGCGGAGCGCGGTCGGGACCTCGTCCGCCGGGGGTCGGTCGCCGTCGTCGGCGCCGGCGAGGAGGTCGAGGAGGTACTCGCGGTCGGCGTCGGTCGGGTCGCGCAGCCGCTCGAAACAGTCGACGGCCTCCAGCAGTTCGCGGGCCGCGAGGTACGTCGCGTCGAGCGGCGCGAGCCGGCCGCCGTCGATGAACCCGCGCTTCCGGCAGTACTCCCGGAGGTCGGACCGGAGATCGTCCGTCCCCGACCGGGGGAGGGTCTCGGGCGCGTCCCCGAACCGCTCGCGGTGAGCGGCGAGGTCGAGCGAGACGGGGGCGTCGGTGTGGGCGGTGCGGGCGTCGACGCCGACGCTGCGCAGGTCGCCGCAGCTCGGACACGCGACGGAGCCCGTCTCGTAGTACGACCACCGCGCGCCACAGGACTGGCACTCGCGTTCGCCGCGGACCTTCATACGGGGCGGTTCGTCGCGTCCGCCCTAAACGACTGCGGGTCGCACGCCCGTCCCTCGAACGGGCAACCCGATCCGTGGCCAGCCTATTTCACGCTCTCCGGCGAACGGTCGGTATGACCTGGCACGCCGTCGACGCGGTCGACCGCGCCGTCGACGCGACGCGGCGGTTCCTCTTTCCCTTCGAGGCGGTGCGATGGGCGAAGCTCGCGTTTCTCGCGCTCGTGATGGCGGGCGGGGGCGCCGGAGCGTCGCGGGTCGGATCGGCGTCGCTCGGCGCCTCGGCCGGCGGAGTCGGCGCCTGGAGCGAGCCCGTCCCGACCGAGCTCGAGTCGGTGCCCGCGGGCGTCGAACGCGTCGCGGGCGTCGAACGCGTCGCGGCCGTCGAACGCGTCGCGGCCGCGGGCGCCGAGCGGCTCGCCCGGCTCGACGCCGCGCTGCTGGCCGGGATCGCGGTCGGTGCGGTGCTCGTGGCCTCCGTGTTCCTCGCGTGTTCGATCGCGTTCCGGCTCGCCTTCTACGACGCGCTCGCGACGACAGAGGTCGCGCTCTGGCGGCCGTTCCGCGACCGGTTCCGGCAGGCTTTGGGACTGCTCGGATTCTCGGCAGCCCTCGCGGCGGCGACCGGACTCCCCGCGGTCGCGCTCGCGGTCGCCGTCGACCCGGCGGCGTCGCGAACGGTCGGGATTCCGTTCGGCGGGGCCTCCGGGTCGTCGACGATCGCGTCCGCAGCGGTCGGGGCGTTCGCCGCGTCCGCGGTCGCGCTGGCGCTGATCGGGGCCGTCGGTTCCCGGCTCACCTTCGAGTTCGTCGCCCCCGCGATGGTCGCCCGCGACGCGGGCGTGCTCGCCGGGTGGCGAGCGGTGTGGGCGTCGATCCGCGAATCGCCCGGCGACGTGGCCGCCTACCTCGCGGTTCACGCCGTCCTCGCGGCCGGCGTCGGGATCGTTCGGGCCGTCGCCGTCGCGTTCGTCGGCGGCGTCGTCGCCGTGACGGGGCTCGTCGCGCTCCTCCTCGCGGCGGTTCCGCTCGGCGGGGTCGGGGCGTTGATCGGGACGACCACCGGGACGGTCGTTCTCGCGACCGTTCTGGTCTGCGCGCTCGCCGCCGTCGCGATCCTGACGCTCCCGGTCACCCTGGTAGTGCGGACGTACCTGACCGCGTTCGAGGTCTCGACGCTCGCCGGGTTCGATCCCGACCTGGCACCGGTCGCGTCGACGCTCGCCGCTCGTGGCCCGTCGGAATCGGCCGGGGAGTGATTCGCCGGTCAGTACGCGTCGTCCGGGGTCTCCGCACCGGTGAGCGACCGTCGGATAATCGTCGAACGTCGAATATCGGGTTCGACGCCTTCGGATAGCTTTTTACTCCGTTCACGAATGGAGGGAGACATGGGACTGGATGACGACGCGCGGGAGTATCACCGACAGGATCCGCCCGGGAAGATCGAGATCGAGACGACGAAGCCCACGAACACGCAGCGAGACCTCTCGCTGGCGTACTCGCCCGGGGTCGCGGCGCCGTGTCGCGACATCGCGGCCGACCCCGAGTCCGTCTTCGAGTACACGGCGAAGGGGAACCTCGTCGCCGTCGTCTCGAACGGGTCGGCCGTCCTCGGGCTCGGCGACATCGGCGCCGCCGCCTCGAAGCCCGTCATGGAGGGGAAGGGGGTGCTGTTCAAGCGCTTCGCCGACATCGACGTGTTCGACATCGAACTCGATATCGACGCCGTCGACCCGTTCTGCGAGGCGGTGAAGGCGATGGAGCCGACGTTCGGCGGGATCAACCTCGAGGACATCAAGGCTCCAGAGTGCTTCGAGATCGAGGAGCGGCTCCGCGAGGAGATGGACGTCCCGGTGTTCCACGACGACCAGCACGGCACCGCGATCATCTCCGGTGCGGCCCTGATGAACGCGGTCGACATCTCCGACAAGGACCTCTCCGAGATCGAGATCGTCTTCTCCGGCGCCGGCGCGTCGGCAATCGCGACGGCCCGGTTCTACGTCTCGCTGGGCGCGCGCAAAGAGAACATCACGATGTGCGACTCCTCGGGGATCATCACCGAGGAGCGCGTCGAGGCGGGCGACGTGAACGAGTACAAGAGCCAGTTCGCCAGCCCGGTCGAGAGCGGCGACCTGGCGGACGCCATGGCGGGCGCCGACGTGTTCGTCGGGCTCTCGGTGGGGGGGATCGTCTCGCAGGAGATGGTCCGCTCGATGGGCGACGACCCGATCATCTTCGCGATGGCGAACCCCGACCCCGAGATCACCTACGAGGACGCGAAGGACGCGCGCGACGACACGGTGATCATGGCGACCGGCCGGTCGGACTACCCGAACATGGTGAACAACGTGCTCGGGTTCCCGTTCCTGTTCCGCGGGGCGCTCGACGTGCGCGCGACCGAGATCAACGAGGAGATGAAGGCGGCCGCGTCGGCGGCCCTCGCCGACCTCGCGCGAAAGGATGTCCCCGACGCGGTCGTGAAGGCGTACGGCGACGACCCGCTCCAATTCGGCCCCGACTACGTGATCCCGAAGCCGCTCGACCCGCGCGTGTTGTTCGAGGTGGCGCCGCGCGTCGCGGAGGCCGCGATGGAGTCCGGCTCCGCCCGAACCGAGATCGACCTGGAAAAGTACCGGGAGCGACTCGAAGCGAGGCTCGGGAAGTCCCGCGAGATGATGCGGGTCGTCCTGAATAAAGCGAAGAGCGACCCGAAGCGGATCGCGCTCGCAGAGGGCACCGACGAGAAGATGATCCGCGCGGCCTACCAGCTGTCCGAGCAGGGGATCGCGGAGCCGGTGTTGCTCGGCGACGCGGACAGCATCTCGAAGACCGCGGCCGAACTCGGGCTCTCGTTCCGGCCCGAGGTCGTCGACCCCGACGACCGGGACGTCTCCGGGTACGGCGACCGACTGTACGAGCTTCGCAAGCGCAAGGGTATCACGAAGCGGGAGGCGGACGACCTCGTCAAACGCGACACCAACTACCTCGGGAGCGTGATGGTCGAAAACGGCGACGTCGACGCGATGCTCACCGGGCTCACCCACCACTACCCCTCCGCGCTCCGCCCGCCGCTTCAGATCGTCGGGTCCGCGGACGACACCGACACCGTCGCCGGCGTGTACATGCTCACGTTCAAGAACCGGGTCATCTTCTGTGCGGACACGACCGTCAATCAGGACCCCGACGCGGAGACGCTCGCGGAGGTCACGCGACACACCGCCGACCTCGCGCGCCGGTTCAACGTCGAGCCGCGCGCGGCGATGCTGTCGTACTCCAACTTCGGCAGCGTCGACAACGAGGGGACGCGGAAGCCGCGGGACGCGGTCGACATCCTCCAGCGCGACGACGGCGTCGACTTCCCCGTCGACGGCGAGATGCAGGCCGACACCGCGGTCGTCGAGGACATCCTCAACGGAACCTACGAGTTCTCCCAGCTCGACGAGGCCGCCAACGTCCTCGTGTTCCCAAACCTCGAGGCCGGGAACATCGGCTACAAGCTACTTCAGCGGCTCGGCGGCGCCGAGGCCATCGGCCCCATGCTCGTCGGCATGGACGAACCGGTTCACGTGCTCCAGCGGGGCGACGAGGTGAAAGACATCGTCAACCTCGCCAGCGTCGCCGTCGTGGACGCTCAGGAGTAGTTCGTCGCACGTCCCACGCCGGTGGGAATTGTCGCACGTCCCACGCCGGTGGGTACACCAATTTTACTTGTTTCCAACTACGATAGTATTGATATGGGACCGAGCGAGGATCCGGGGGAAGCGACCGCACCGCGAGTGCTCGACAACAGGCGCGACGCGACTCGCTACCGGGTTCTCGTCGAGATCGCCGCGCGACAACCGGCTGTGAGCCAAGAGGAGATCGCGGACGTAATCGGCGTGACGTCGCAGGCGGTGAGCGATTACGTTCGGGATCTGGTCGACGGGGGCTTCGTAGAGAAGCACGGTCGCGGCCGATACGAGGTGACGAAGGAGGGCGTCGACTGGATCATCACGCGAACCGACGCCCTCTCGGAGTTCGTTTCCCGGGTGTCGGAGGACGTTCTGGGAAGCGTCGACGTCGACGCTGCGGTGACGACCGGATCGGTCGAGGAGGGAGACGAAGTCGGACTGGAGATGCGCGACGGTGTGTTACACGCCGTCCCCGAGGGCGGATCGGCGACCGCCGTCGTCGTTACCGGCGGTGAGGCGGGGGAGGCCGTCGGCGTCACCGACTTCGAGGGCGTCGTCGAGTACGACCCGGGGATGGTGACGGTGGTTCCCGTTCCGGCGGTAACCGAAGGCAGTCCGCCCCCTCTCGACGTCATTACCGATCGCGCTGCCGGGGCGGAGTTAGTCGCTGTCGGTGGGACCGAAGCGTACGCGCTCGCGACCCGAGCCGACCTTCGGCCGGACGTGCGCTTCGGATCCGCGACGGGCGTCTCGCAGGCTGCTCTCCGCGGCCTCGACGTACTGCTACTAGTGTCGACCGACGAACTCTCCCGACACACGACGCGACTCCGCGAAGACGGCGTTCGGTACGAGGTACGCGACTCCCTCGAACGGTAGGTCGACAGGCGGTTCGGATTCGGTTTTCGATCGGAGAGACACACCGTGTTTCCGGTGAAATGGGGGTGTGGTGGGCTTCGGGTAGCGTCCGTGCGGCGGTGGCTGTCATTTGTGACCGAACTAAAACAACAGGATTTATTACTTACTCCAGAGTACAGCTCGCCAAGCCAAACGAGCGACAGCTCGCTGGGCGACATCGGGCGTTTCACCGGAAATGCGGTCTCCCCTTCCTCATGTGGTGGCGCCCGGACTCCGACTCCGGACACCGTGTTTCCGGTGAAAGAGCGCAACCGGTCGGCGCCGCGCCGACTAGTGCCAGTAGTGGCCGCTCACCGACGCTCAGGGGTATTTTCTCTCGCGCTGCTTGCTACTTCCGACTCCTCACGCTGCTTGCTACTTCCGACTCCTCACGCTCCTTCGGGTCGTCACCCTGTCCTTTTGACCGCCTGTTCCAGCCTGTCCTTTTCGACCGCCTGTTCGGCTTTCCCACCCGACCCCCCAACCGCCCACCCCCGTTTCACCGGAAACACGGTGTGTGTCTCGACCCGTCGATCTCACCACAAACCCCACCCCGCACGCGGTCACGAAACAGAACGCATTTCACCGGAAACCCGGTGTCTCTCTCATGGACGCAGCGGACGATCTCTTCACGAGAGAGGACCCTATCTTCGCGAACAAGGAACTCCTCGAGATCAGTCATCTACCGGGCGAGGGGCGCATCGTCGGTCGGGACGACGAGATTGCCGACTTAGCGACGGCCGTCAATCCGGCCATCTTCGGACAGAGCCCGAGCAACGTGCTCATCTACGGGAAAACGGGCACCGGGAAATCGCTGTGTGCGAAGTACGTCTCGAAGCGGCTCGTCTCGACCGCCAGCGAGGAGGGCGTTACCGCGACGTTCGCCTACGTCGACTGCGCGCAGGACACCACGGAGACGCAGGCGGTCCAGACGATCGCTGAGGGAGTCAACGACCCCGAAGAGACCGGTATCAACGTCCCCGACAAGGGCCTTTCCACCTCCACGTACTACAAGCGGCTCTGGCGGATCCTCGACCAGCGGTACGACGTCGTCCTGATCCTCCTGGACGAGATCGACAAGCTCGACGACGACGCTATCCTGATGCAGCTGTCCCGGGCGGGCGAGGCCGGCAAGATCACCGACTGTAAGCTCGGGGTCGTCGGGATCAGCAACAAGATCCAGTACAAAGACCGAATGGACGAGCGCGTCAAGTCGAGCCTCTGTGAGCGCGAGTTCGTCTTTCCGCCGTACGACGCGAACCAACTCAGGGAAATCATGCAGGCGCGAGCGGACGCGTTCCACGACGATGTCCTCGAACCGTCGACGATCCCCCGCGCCGCCGCGCTCGCCGCGCGCGAACACGGCGACGCGCGGAAGGCAATCGATATCCTCCGATACGCCGGCGAGATCGCACAAGCGAACGGCGAGCCCACGGTCCGCGAGGAGTTCGTCACGCAGGCGCGCGAGCGCGCCGAAACCGATCGGTTCCGAGAACTCATCCGCGGATCGACGCCGCACTCGCGATACGTGCTCCAAGCGCTCGCGCTACTGTCGCTTTCGAACGGGCGTCAAGACGGGTTCCGAACGAGTCGCGTGTACGAAATCTACGAGAACATCTGTCGGCAGGAGGGCTCCGACAGCCTCTCGCTGCGACGCGTCCGCGACCTCCTGAAGGAACACGCGTTCCTCGACATCATCGAACAGTCGAAACACAGCGGCGGCAGCGCCGAGGGCAGTTACACGAAACACCAGCTGCTCGAGGACCCGAGCGTCGTCAAGGAAGTCCTCACCCAAGACGACACGGAACCATAGTCGGGCCACACTCGGTCACTCGGGATCGAACTACCGCCGGTACAGTTCCGGGCGACTGACCGTCACCGCAACGCTCCCCGTCGAGACGAGGCCACCGAACAGACCGATCGATGCGATCGCGTCAGCCGAGCAGACCGAGTCCTTCGATGCGTTCGACGATTTCCTCGACCGCCTCCTCGGCGTCGTCGGTCCGCTTTCCGCCGGTGATAACGATCTTTCCGCTCCCGAAGAGGAGGATGACGACCTCCGGCTCGTCCATCCGGTAGACGAGCCCCGGGAACTGCTCCGGCTCGTACTCCACGTCCTCGAGCCCGAGGCCGATCGCGAGCGCGTTGAGATTGAGGTTATGTCCGAGGTCCGCGCTCGACACGATGTTCTGAACGGTGATCTCCGGATCGTCCTCCACGGGAATCTGGAGGCCACGGAGCTTCTCGAAGATGATGCCGAGCGCCTCGTGAACGTCGTCGATGCTCTTTGCGCCCGTGCACACGATCTTTCCGGAACGGAAGATCAGCGCGGCGGCCTTCGGCTCCTGGGTACGGTACACGAGCCCGGGAAAGTTGTCGGGGTTGAAATCAGCACCCGGGAGGTCCTCCGCGAGCGCCTCCAAATCGAGCTCCTGACCGATACCCGTCGATGCAACAACGTTCTGAATCTCGATCGAGTCTGCAGGGTTCGTCATCGTTCGCTTTTATATGTGGCCCCCTCCCTTATAAACGCCCGTGGTATAAACGACACGCCCGCTCCAAAACGCGTCTCTCTTCTGTTCCCCGTACGCGTGAGTCTCTGGATCCTACCGGCTCACTATGACAAGTATCGGATGACTTTCCGGATATCGACCCACCATCGAGCCACTCGACGGTCGCGTTCCTCCCTCCCCGCTACCTCTCCCTGTCGAAATCGCTCGTCGCGGATCGTTCCATGAAACCGCATGACGTGGCGTAGATGCTTCGACGGGGTTAAATACAACCCGGGCATTCGAATAAACGCGAGGCGCCCCCTACGAGGGGGCACCGACCGGCCGCAGACGCGGCCGGTCGAAGCGTTCCGACGTGCTTAAGTGTATAAGCCCGTTCGGTCGATACGCGAAGAAACGCACCGCGGACTCGGGCCGTTCAACTCGGCCCGGTTTCGCAGAGTCGGTTCGTCCGACTCATCTGATGAGGATCACGCCCCCTGCGCTCCGGCGTAAGCGGTGATCTGATGTGAGCCGTGGTCGTTCGGTGTCATCCAAGTCGCTGGCTGGCCCGGACACCACACAGACCAATGCAATGGTGTGTCAACACTACGTTGACACCCGCCAACACCCCCTTCAGGCCGGGAATCAGGCCTGAAGGATATTCATTCCGGTTGATCCTGCCGGAGGCCATTGCTATTGGGATCCGATTTAGCCATGCTAGTCGCACGAGTTCACACTCGTGGCGAATAGCTCAGTAACACGTGGCCAAACTACCCTTCGGAACACAATACCCTCGGGAAACTGAGGCTAATAGTGTATCCCATACCACCACTGGAATGAGTGGTATGCCAAACGCTCCGGCGCCGAAGGATGTGGCTGCGGCCGATTAGGTAGACGGTGGGGTAACGGCCCACCGTGCCAATAATCGGTACGGGTCATGAGAGTGAGAACCCGGAGACGGAATCTGAGACAAGATTCCGGGCCCTACGGGGCGCAGCAGGCGCGAAACCTTTACACTGCACGACAGTGCGATAGGGGGATCCCAAGTGCACAGGCATAGCGCCTGTGCTTTTCGGCACCCTAAGGCGGTGCCAGAATAAGGGCTGGGCAAGACCGGTGCCAGCCGCCGCGGTAATACCGGCAGCCCAAGTGATGGCCGATCTTATTGGGCCTAAAGCGTCCGTAGCTGGCCGCGCAAGTCCATCGGGAAATCCACCTGCTCAACAGGTGGGCGCCCGGTAGAAACTGCGTGGCTTGGGACCGGAAGGCGCGACGGGTACGTCCGGGGTAGGAGTGAAATCCCGTAATCCTGGACGGACCGCCGATGGCGAAAGCACGTCGCGAGAACGGATCCGACAGTGAGGGACGAAAGCCAGGGTCTCGAACCGGATTAGATACCCGGGTAGTCCTGGCCGTAAACAATGTCTGCTAGGTGTGGCTCCCACTACGAGTGGGTGCTGTGCCGTAGGGAAGCCGCTAAGCAGACCGCCTGGGAAGTACGTCCGCAAGGATGAAACTTAAAGGAATTGGCGGGGGAGCACTACAACCGGAGGAGCCTGCGGTTTAATTGGACTCAACGCCGGACATCTCACCAGCATCGACTGTGGTAATGACGATCAGGTTGATGACCTTATCCGAGCCTCAGAGAGGAGGTGCATGGCCGCCGTCAGCTCGTACCGTGAGGCGTCCTGTTAAGTCAGGCAACGAGCGAGACCCGCACCCTTACTTGCCAGCAGTACCGCGAGGTAGCTGGGGACAGTAGGGGGACCGCCGTGGCTAACACGGAGGAAGGAACGGGCAACGGTAGGTCAGTATGCCCCGAATGTGCTGGGCAACACGCGGGCTACAATGGTCGAGACAAAGGGTTCCTACTCCGAAAGGAGACGGTAATCTCAGAAACTCGATCGTAGTTCGGATTGTGGGCTGCAACTCGCCCACATGAAGCTGGATTCGGTAGTAATCGCGTGTCATAAGCGCGCGGTGAATACGTCCCTGCTCCTTGCACACACCGCCCGTCAAAGCACCCGAGTGAGGTCCGGATGAGGCGTGCCACGCACGTCGAATCTGGGCTTCGCAAGGGGGCTTAAGTCGTAACAAGGTAGCCGTAGGGGAATCTGCGGCTGGATCACCTCCACCGACCCGAGACCTCCCACACGGGAGGCTCACCTTACGACCGTCACCACGACGGTCACTACTCATTCGCACTGGTCTGTGTCCCGTCCGTCCACCCACCGGCTTGGACACCGCAGAACGACCACGGCTCACACAACACACCAGACCTTCCCCACGCGGGAAGGTGGGCTCATAGCTCAGCGGTAGAGTGCCTCCCTTGCAAGGAGGATGCCCTGGGTTCGAATCCCAGTGAGTCCATGTCCGTTCGGTCCGAATCCGTCCCCTTATATGGGAGACGCGACTCGGATCGAACACGACGACCGATGCACCATCCCGGGAAACCGCGGATGGGAAGGGTTCGACGAACGCCCCGTCACACCCGGGGCGATTCAATGACAACCGTGTATACGTGCGATCCAGACGTCCACTGAACTCATCCGAGTTCGTGGAACGTCAGTGAACCATATACAGTCGGAATACTCTGACGAGTATTTCTGACACCGTCAGCACTCTCTTCGGAGAGTTGGCTGACACACTACTGGCTACTGTGCCAGCTGGTGAATGGCTCGGCTCGAGAGCCGACGACGGACGTGCCAAGCTGCGAAAAGCTCGTGGGACCCGCATGGAGGGTACGAACACGAGATCTCCCAATCGGAATCCGTTCAACAATTGCCACGCGCAATAGGGAACGCCCTGAATTGAAACATCTCAGTAAGGGCAGGAAAAGAACGCAACAGCGATGTCGTCAGTAACCGCGAGTAAACGCGACACAGCCCAAACCGAAGGTCTTCGGACCAATGTGGTGTTCGGGTTGACAACCAAATCTCGACAACTCATCTGAAGTCTCCTGGAACGGAGCGTGAAACAGGGTGACAACCCCGTAAGAGAAAACAGTACAGATGGCGTCAAATCCAGAGTAGCAGGGGTCGGATATCCTCTGTGAACATTCCAGGCATCCCCTGGAAAGGCTAAACACTCCTCGAGACCGATAGCGAACAAGTAGCGTGAGCGAACGCTGAAAAGCACCCCGAGAAGGGCGGTGCAATAGGGCCTGAAATCAGCTGGCGATCGAGCGACAGGGCGTACAAGGCGTCTCTCAAAACGACCGA
>NZ_FOYN01000007.1 GCF_900111935.1 Halorubrum sodomense
GGCGCTGCTGCGCGTTTCCGCGCAGCAGCACCCGCAGTCCGGACACGCTGCGCTCGACAGCACGTTCTTCGACCGGCGACGTGCCTCCTCGTACTTTCGCCAGCGGGCAGGACGGACGATACAGACGCTGAAAGTGACGACATTGACTGATGTGGAATCACTAGCTGTTCTCGACGTTCACATCACAGCGCGGTGGAAGCATGACACGAAGACGGGACCGCAGGTCGTCCGCCGAAACGCGGACGACCTGCAGTCCGTCGCCGCCGACAACGGCTTCCAAGACTGGCACACCGAGTACGAAATCGCCGCACACGACATCGATTACCTCGTTCATTATCGCGGCTCGTCAGCGAACGCAGCCGCGAAAAACGCTCTGAACCGGGCAAAGGGCTACTCTCAGCGGTGGATGGCCGAAACATCCTACTCGACAACCAAGCGCTCGCTCGGCGATGCCGTGCGAGCGCTTGGCTGGTATCGGCAGTTCCGTGAAATCGTCTTGATGTTCGCCATTACCAACATAGAACCACTGTGTGAGCCGCTGTAACCGTGACTCAGCATCTATTCAACACAGCAGATTCGAGTCCTTCTGTAGACTGCTGGATTAAATAAACCTCAGCGCGGATCCGCAGTGCTCTCTCAAGGGACTGTGTGAAGTGTGAGTAGGTTTCTTCCAGGTCATTCTCCACAAGTGCTCCATGAACGGCGCTCTCGATATCTTCGGTCGACTCGTCAATTATTAGCTCTTCTTCGAGCGTTTCCTCAGCTTGGCAAGCTTGATTCTCCGCCTCCTCAGCACGCTCAAGAAGATCTTGTGTGGATGTCATTCTCCTACTTATTCACTCAAAGTAACCGATCGAATACAAAACCACATGTCGACGCAAGTGAGAGCAGATTGATGGCGACTGATTCAGCACGCATCGGCTGGTGATCGAGGCAGCGCAAGCTCAGCTCTGCTCAGAGGGGCGCAGTACTCAGGTAGCCGTTCTCAGAAGCTCGCTAGCGTCTCGTCTCTCGTCTCACTGAGGTACTGCCGGATCGCTCCCTCGCGCCAGCCGACCGCCGACAACACGCTCTCGACGGCGCGCACAGCGGTGTCCTCGTACCACGCGTCGTCGTACCGTGGTACGTCTTCGAACTCCAATCTGACCCGCGACGCGCCCCGTGCGTCGGCGTCAACGACCACGTACCGGACGGTCTGTCCCGGGGCGAGTCCCGCGCCCTCGATTTGCGCCCGCTTCAGCGCTGCGACGGTGAGTGTCTCCATCGAGTAGTCGTCGACGTCTTTCGACACGCGATTGTCAACGACGAGCGCGTTCGGGTCGACCGTCCCCTCTCGTAGTTCCCGGAGGTGCCGCCGGAGTACGTCGCACACTGCCTCCGGAGAGCGCGTCTCGTCGAACACGCGGAGCGCCTCGCTCTGGACCTCTTCGACCCATTCCGGCGTCGAGCGCTGTCGACCCTCGATGCCTCGTGTCTTGACCGCGTCGCCGAGTCCTGTCTCGGGGTAATCCTCGCCGCGGCGCTTGCCGAAGTACCGAGTGAGCGCTCCCGACTCGGAGTTTCGCATCGGACAGAACGCGACCCACTCAAACGCGCATTCGTACTCCAACTCGATACACGCTTCCGCGCTGATCTCGGCTGCGACCTCTTCCAGGGGGCGCTGCTCGCGACCGTCGGCGGGAGTCACCCAGATGGAGTCGACGATGCCGTGTACCACGTGCCAGCCGGCTGCCTCCAGTGCGGTCTTCGCGTCGAGGAGGAGCTCGCGAGCGTAGGCGTTGATCGCCTCGTGGCACTCGATGCGGCCGAATTTGGCGTTCGAGAAGCCCTGATACCCGAAGCAGGACACGAGGATCCACTTGATCGCAGAGGAGGCCGCTTCCAGTCGCTCGCGTTCGTCGCCGTCCGCGTCGGGCAGCTGTGCTTTGACCTCGCTCCGGGCGTCGATTAGCGGACCGAGGACCTCCGGCAGGTAGCCGTCCCGATCGCAGACGGAGTAGCCGAGCCCCGGCACGTCTTCGCTGTCGCAGCACCCACAGCGGACGGTCTCGGGCGAGATGTTCCGGGTGCGGATGATGTTGGGATACAGTGAGGCGAAGTCGAGTTCGTGAACGTCCTCGTGGACCCCGACGTCGGGAGCGAACGTCGTGCCGCCGCGGTCGGCGTCGTCGAGCGTCGACGCCCGCTTGAACAGTTCCGGGCGCCACGCTCGCCACGGCACGGGCACGTCGCGGTCCCTCGCTTCTCGGATCTGCATCGCTGTCAGTACTCGCCCGATGGACGCCCACCCGAGTTCCTGTAGCGGAAGTCCGGAGCGCTCGACGAGGTCGAGACAACCCTCCAACCCGGACTCGTGGTAGAAGAACGAGTTGGACTCGTCGATGATGGCGCGTCCGGGGACCGAGTACCGGGCCGGCGAGTGCCCCACGTTGCCGTAGGAGGTGTACGTCGACTCGCCGGCGAGCTTCGTGTAGCCCTCCCGTCGACCCAGTTCGAGATCGACGCCGTAGGCGTCGGCCGCCTCGAACAGTAGCGGCACGAGGTCCGCCGTCGAGACGACCAGGACATCGGGCTCGCGTTCGTCGAGCGCCGATTGAACGCCGGCGACGGTCTCGGCGGGCGACGACCCGACTCGGTCACCGTCGACGGCGAGCTGCGGCAGCGACTCGATGCCCGACTCTTGCTGGGGTAAATCGAGGTGGAGCGTCCGCAGGTCGCGCACCGAGCGGTCCGGACCGGCAGGCGTGTCTGTTTCCAGGCAGAAGCGAAGCTGGCGGGTAAAATCGACGTTGTAGCAGGTGTAGGTGTCGGGCTGGCCGAACTGTTCGATACGGCTCGCGAGGCGCCGGACCGCGTCGATCGAGGCGGCGTCGACGCGGAGCAGCGGCCGGGCGTCGGTCCGGAACGTCTGCCGGTGGGCCTCGACGCTGAGCCGCTCGACAGCCTCCTGTCCGTCGAGGAAGGACCAGAGGTCTTGGAGCGCGTCCGAGAGCCCGTCCCGAGACGGCGGCGTCGGGTCCGGACCGCCCGATCGACCGTAGAGGTCACCCGCGGAGTCACCGACGAAGAGCGTCGGGTGGTGGTTCTCGTGGATCTCGCGAGCGGCGCCGTCCGGGGTGAGCGTCCATCGGGCGACGCGGCCGTCACCGAGGTACTCCAGCGTGAGCGTCACGGGCTACGCCTCGGTGAGCGACTCCACCTGTGCTTCCAGTTCGGCGATCCGGCGCTCCTGTTCGAGCGCGATCGCCATCCACATCGGCGCCAGCGGGTCGGCGGGGTTGAGGTTCCCCGCGGCGTCGGCGTGGTCGCGAGCGTACACGAACAGCCGGTCGAATCGGGGCTTGTCCTGCCGGCGGAGGACGCGTCGGAACGGGCGCCAGTCGTCTTCGATAGCACCCAACTGGTCCCGGTACGTCGGGTTCGTCCGCCCCATTACTGGATGCCCGCCGTGGCCGGGGCGCGGTCGACGGTCGCTCCCTCGTACATCCGGGCGCGGTGTTCGAGGACCTCCTGCCAGTACGCGAGCGTCGTCTGGAGCCAGCCGTCGTCGGTGTGGTAGACGAGCGTCTCCGCGTCGCCGTCGGCGTCCTCGAAGCGCGGGCCGAAGGGCGTCTTCCGGCACTGGAGGTGCGTCTCCGCGGCGCGGCGGAGGGGCGTCGAGAACGCGTCGTCGCGGCACCGCGTCACGAGGACCGGCGTGTCGTGGACGCGGGCGACGCGAGCGATCGACGCGATCGCGCGGATGAACAGCTGCTCGGCGGTGTCGTCGTCGACGTCGGCGGCGCGGTACATGCCGTCGAGTCCGGTCGCGACCACGACCGAGGGCGACTCCCGGGCGGAGAGCCGGCCGGATAATCGGTCGAGCAGCGAGGTGTGCTGGTGCGCCGTGAACCCGCGAGCGACCTCGATGCGGTCGAGGACGCGATCGGCCGGGGCGAGTTCGCGGAGCCGGCTCGTGTTCGCCCTGTTCGCGCCGTCGACCCAGAACGCGGGGCCGTCGGCGCCGAGGACGCGGTCGAGCAGGAGCGCTTGGACGGGCGTGACTCCGAGTTCGTCGTCGACGTCGACGAGCGTGACGCCCGGCGCGAGGTCCGGGAGATCGGCCGTCGGTCGTCGGGAGCGAGTTGGCATGGTAGTCGCGACGGGGAGATACCTAAAAGGGGTGAGCCATGGACGGGCGGTGAAAGTGGAAGTGCCGAGGGCGGCCGGAGGCGGCGGATCGCGATCACCGGAACTGTACTACCGAAACCGTTGAAATCGGGACACTGTGCTGGTGTTCAGTGACGCGTTCGGCGACGATGGCGACGCGAAACAAAAGCCGGTGCGAGTCGCTGCCTAGGGCGTCGGCTCGCAACCGTTCGGAATCTGTGAGTTTCTCCGTCATCTATTTAATCGCGCTGACGTGTGGGTTTGATATTCAATGAGCCAAGCGACGCTCGGAAGCGGTCCCTACCGGAACTCCAGCCTCTTCTCTGGCTACTATCTCGACGA
>NZ_FOYN01000004.1 GCF_900111935.1 Halorubrum sodomense
TCTCGTCATACCTCGGATGGCGTAGATTGCCGGATCGTTGCGCCCGTTCTCAATCTCTTCTGTGAGAGACTCGATAGCGAAGTTGAACTTTTCAGTCGCTTTTTTTGTTTCTCCCTGATTCTTGAGATGGCGACCAAAGAATATCCGAGTTGCAGTGTCATCAGAGTCGATGGATTGTAGAATGTATTGGTAGTGTACCGTCGCAATCTCTGATGACTCTTCTGTGCCTAGTTCTGAAACTTGATTCGCAAATTGCCGGTGTGTTGATACTCTTCGTTCATTCTCTGCCTCAGGGAGATCCGCCCGTAACTCGCTGAGGAGGTAGTTTGAAAAAGGTTCTAGAGCGTTGTCGACTGGATGCTGAATAGCTTCGATCTGAATATCGTGTACGCGGTATTCAGTTTCACCTTTGAATGGATCTGTGTCTGAGTCACTGAGCGTAATCCACTGTTGGTTCAGTAATGGTTCAACGGGGTCTCGAAATCCATATTCCGGTGCAGGACGGTTGAATACCTTCCTATACGCACCTTCCACGAGGGACTTATAGAATGGACTACCCGTGAGGGACAGAAGTTCAATAGTGCGCAGTATCCTTTGCGGTTCCTCCCTGAGCTGCCCGTACTGATATTCCCACACTTCGAGAGCCGTCTCCGGAAGCCTCTCAATGTCTTCTTCTGTCAATTCATTATCTGCGAGACCGACGACAGACACCACGTAGAATGGTGAAGGGTCGGTCTGTAGGGCCTTCGCCACGAACTCTCGCACTACATCTTCACTCGCTTCTACTTCGTAGTGTTCCAACGTTCGACGCAGTATTTCGACGAGAACCTTTGGATCAAGCGGGGGAAGTTCGATTTGTTCAAACTCATACCAGAATGAATCTGGGTCGTTAAGACTTCCAGGTAACTGATCAAGACGTTCTGATCGACTCGCGACAAGCACCCGAAGACTATACCCCTGGTTGTCAAGAATATTCTCTAGTTTCTTTACCAAACTTAGAACCGTTGCGTCTTCTCCCTCTTCAGATATCTTATGTATGTCATCCCACAAGAGTAGTACATCCCCTGAAAAGGACTCCTGTTCAATCGCTCCAATATCCTCTCTCGAATCGAACCCTTCACTCGGAATAATAATATGTGAAATTTCGTCACTATCGATGCGTCGCGTTAATTCTGCGAGTGTCCGCGACTTGCCAACCCCTTTTCGTCCGATAAGCAGCAAACGATATGCTTCGATATCTTCGGGGAGAATTTCCCGGTCAACGAATTCAATATTTTCTGACGTTAACTCTCGTCGAGCTTGTTCAAAACCCTCAGGAGTCCCATCGAACAAAGTGTAGTACTGTCGCCGCTGGAGTAACTGTAGGATGTTGCCGATCTTTGCCTCAATTGCGCTACACTGCTCCAACAACTCTTCATCGTTTGCGAACCCAAGTAAGTCGGCGCGATCAGTACCAGCGATCCGCTGTTTGAAGTCCTGTACTGCCTCAGTATATGTTTCGGCAACAGCTTCTTTCACACTCCGGCGAATCCAGGAGCGAACCCTTGCCTCAGGGCCTACGGCATATAATATAGCATCGGTGATCTCTTCGATCGCCGCGTCTTCGTCGGAGAAGTCCAACTGCGTTTCTGCGCCCAACCTACGTTCAACTACTGTCCATTGCTCACCTATACCTGATATTTGTTCGATGTTTTGGTTTTCAATCCTTTCGGTGACACTATCGCGGAGCGAGCGATTAAAATCTTCACCAATTTCGCTGAGATCTTCAGAGAAATCTTCTGAAAGGGCATCTTCATAGTATTCTTTACCGTGTGAGCCAGCCTTGGCTAAGCCAGTGGCGATTAGGCTGCTCACGACAGACTCAATCATACTGGCTGATACATGTATTCTATAAAACTAAATATCTTTATTATGTGTGAATATCTATAATTAATGAACACTATTAGAATCGGGACTGGATGCTGTATCTGGTTTGGCAACTTTGATAATGATTTACTCATCCCGAGCTGATATTCTGAGGTCGACTAAAACTACTCTACCACCACTCAAGTTCCTCATCTCACAGCCTGTGGGTAGCCCCATTTTGATGTTTGAAGAGCGTTTCCAAGTCCCATTCAGATACATACCACTCCAAAAGCGTCGGCCTCAACTACAGGACAATGTTGAGGATGTTTGCTGAACGGTGCTTCACGTTTCTATACAAACGCGAAGAACAGCCGCCGAATCCGCCCCGATCACTCCCGAAACCCCGTCCGTCGCAACCTTCATATTTCATGGACATGCGGAGAAGCACGAAATGAGAACAGAGCGAAACCGCGACGGCTCCTGGAACGTCTGGATGTCCCGCGAGGAGTACCAGTCACTACCCCGAGCCGCTGGATCCTTCCAGCACGAGATCGCGATTCGGTTGATGGGTGACTGCGGACTCCGTGTCGGTGAGGTACTCGACGTCGAGCCTCGGCACATCTCCCGGATGACCGACGGCCGGCACTACGAGCTCGAAGTCGTCGGCGGGAAAGACACGACCGGCGAGTTCGTCGACGGGAAGCAGCGCGAGACGTGGCTCCCTGTCGACGTCGAGGCGACCATCAACCGCTACGTCCAGACCGAGGAGATCGCGCGGGACGAGTCGCTCGTCGACGTGACGAAGCGCACCGTTCAGAACTGGGTCGAGAAAGCCGCCGTCGGCGCTGCCGAAGAGAGCGGTGACTCGGACTTCGAGCGGGTGAGTACCCACGACCTCCGTCGCTGCTGGGCGAACCACTTGCTCGTCGAGGAACACGTCTCCCCGCGGATCGTGATGGCGCTCGGCGGCTGGAGTTCCTATGACGCGATCGAGCCCTACCTCGCGGCGCCGACAGAGGAGAACATCATCGACTCGATGAGCGGGGTAGCGCTGTGAGCAACGGTCGTGCGGAGCTCACGTCTTCCGGTTTTGGTTGAGCGGCGTTGTTTGTGATCTTCTCCGGAACCCTAGTGTTCGCTCACGACGACGGGATCTCCCGTTCTAATCGGTTCGCAGAAGAGCCGCTCGTGTCCGACTCTCCATGACTTCCTTGACAACAATATGAGTAGATTGCCCGACTCTCTACCCGAAGTACACCAGCATTAGAAACACACTCTTAGTAGCACTATCGACCGATGCTGGTTCTCATGTCGCTACTTTTCAGTCCATTGCTCGTAGTAGTCCAGTACGGTGTCTATGCCTTCGTGTATGCTGTACTGTACCTCCTGATATGGGTACTCTTCAACTGCTCCTTCCTCACTCGGTGTCGGTGGTCCACTGTTGGTGTCACGACTGCCACTCGCGTATGTGAGCCCTACAACGGTCCCGTCAAGTGTAATGAGTGGTGACCCACTATTTCCAGATGTAGACGGCATCTCTGTATGTAGTCCATTCCCGAATTCCTGATCTTTAAGGAATTCACCGAGACTGATGACCCAATTCCCAATCATTGCTGGATGCCCGACCTGGACAAGTGGTTGACCAGCAGTCAGTGAAGACGCAGTCCCGAGTGGTGGGATATAGGGGGCTGTCACGTCGGTCTCAACCAGTGCTATATCATCATCTTCCGCTGTGTGACTAACCGAAAAATCAAATTCTGTGCCGTCAAGGAGATATCCAGTCTTCGAAGTAGCAGTACCCGCGTCCTGAACAACGTGTCTATTCGTGATGATGTGATTCTGGTCGATGAACCACCCTGTTCCACTTGAACCAAAATTGCCTTCGTACTCGAATTCGAACAAGACGACAGCTTCTCGAAGCTTCCGACCGGCGTCAGTCGCAGATTGTCTCACTTCAGCACTGTACTGATACTCTACAGACTGTTCTAGTTCCTCAATTCGGGCCTCGGCTTCCCTGAGATCAGACCTTAGAGACCTAGCAGTTTGATCCTTCTCGTTGGACCTCTCTTGAAGTTCCTCCAGATCCTGACGTAGCGACACGATCTCCTCGTCCTTTGACGAAATGTCATCCTGAAGAGACTCAACCCTGCTCTGTAACTCCGCAATACGATTCTGAAGCTCAGCTCTAGACTTTCCCGAAGTATTCGATGACGGTGCGGTTGTTGATCCCGAACTACCTAGGATATTAGAGCACCCAGCTGTCCCTGTAACGGCCCCAACTGAGGTAAGTTCCAAGAGACGCCGTCGAGAGATTGAATCCATATATGTGTTCTGTAGCCTACATGTAAATATGTATTTATTTCTGGGTTTTTGATGACAGGGATAGCCAACGTTTTGACACACCGGTCTTTTCCAACTTCCCTCTAGTTTTAGATACGTGAACACTATTGGCCTCCGTGAAAAAACTCAGACTTGGCCCACTCTCAAACGACTCAAGATCGAGTAGTGCTATTGGCATGCTCAAAATCTGATTGAGATACATATACCTATATCAGACCAGATATCTATACGATAAGATAGACTTAGTGTTCATTCTGTAATGTCCTCAGACAAAACCACATCTACCACCCGAGAGATGTACGAGAAATACGGAATTGACCGAAAGTACGACCATCCTTCTAACGTATCCGAAGAGAACTCCCACTTCGGAAACGGAAATTACCCCCCAGACTGGACTGACCGCCGCGAAGCTGTTCTCGAACATCAGAATGGTCGATGTGCCCGTTGCCGTATTTCACTATCTGGTGAATATTATTTTAATTGTCATCACTACCGACCAGTTAGCAAAAATGGACAACACAGCCTCAGCAATCTGGTTAATCTCTGTGCTGACTGTCATAAGCTCATCCACCCAGATGTAGAGAACCTCGATGGTGAGTGGAGAGATGCGCCGATCTTCCCGCACCCCGATGCGGATCCTCGAATGGCGACAGTTCGGAGACCTGTGACTGACGGCGAAAAACAAGAGTTCCAGCCTGAAATTTCACTAATTGCCGACAAGAGCCCGGTTGGCGAAAACGAATTTGCGAACTCTGCTGTAACGATTCCGGTCAGCCCAGGTGATGCTTTACGGATGCGAAATGAATTCGACCAACTTCTCGAAGATATGGGGCTCGCAAAATCTACCGCTCTGACCATTCGTACTGTCAATAGCGAGCACTCCCCGCTGCGAGACAGTTTAGTCGAGGTTGCGTTCCCGACGAGTGGTACCAAAATGAGCTCTCGAACCGACAAACACGGAGAAGTGGAATTCTCGATCCCGTCTGGGACACAGGTGGAAGTGGGTATTACGAAAGATGGATTTGATCAAGCTACCAGCTCTTTCGATGTCGGTGGGGACGAGGACTACCAGGAAATCACACTGGAAACCAGTGGTCAGGCTGGAGCGGCAGGTTCGACCCCGAGTACTGATAGCGCGACATCAGGAGGAGGTGGAGACGAGTCACGTCGCCCTATCCTGAAAACTCTTGGACTCGTTGGGGTAGGCGGAATTGCCGGGTACTTTTTTAGCGGTGACAGTAACCAGCCCAGTTCCGCATCGGAAGACGATGTGTCGGGTGGAGACGGAACTGGCACAACACAGAGTGACTCTCCAACTTCGACTGATACCCCGGTGAAAGGATTCACAGAAGAATGGACGGATGCTATCGACACTTACGAAACGATTACCACTCTCGAAAGGGGCGACTCAGCCATCTATGCGGGGACCGATTCGTCACTTGTACGGAGCCTTTCTCCAGAAGGAAAAGAAAACTGGACACAAGGTTTTGACGGGAAGCTGATTCATCTTGGGACAACTAATGATAGTCTAATACTAGTCACTACAAGTCTCGTAACCTCCCTCAGAAAGGATTCAGGTGAAACACAGTGGAGTGTCAGCCACAACGCGACTGGCTACAATTCGAGGCCTGATGCTGCTAATAATGAAGATGTAGTCGTGCTGGCTTCCAGTGGTCAAGAGAAATTTCTCCAAGCATTCTCAACTAGTGCTGGGGACACAATCTGGGAAATGACAGATGACTATTTTTATTATCCAGTCTTTCTCAATGGCTCGCTATTCTATAGTGGAGGCGAACTAAAGTCCATAAAAGAACCAGGACAATCTGGCGAGAAATCACAGGTAACTATCCCTGAGACTGATTATTCAGGCGGTCTCGCAGTGGGAGAGTCACTAGCCTACTACATTACTGGCGGGGGTGAACGCGGGGGAGCTTACAGTGGGAGCGAGCCTATTGAACTCCACGCGATCGAACTCGAACGTGAGGAAGTGGTCTGGAAAGAGACCGTCGCAAGTGAGATCAACTCAGAAGATACGGGGGTTAGTCCTTCAATTAGTGGTCCGACAATCAACTCGGGAGTTTTTATATATACTACAGGCGGCATCTGGCATGGTGATTTTTCCGGAGAAGAAATATGGACGCACGGAGACTATGAAGCGAGGTTTACAGAACCAGTATGGCTGGGAGATACACTATTTTATTACTCCAATGATGGACTGACTGGCTGTGGAAAGTCGGATGGAGCGGTGACACATAGAATGGAGATCGACGAAGAAGTCGTGACGCTCAGTAGTTTTGCTGAGTCCGTGATTATTGGGACCGAATCTGGAAAAACACGAATGTTAACTCCAGACTGATCTGAGAGATTATCGCATCGGCGAAGACGTAGACAGACTATTCTTGTCTAGCGCGTAATCCAGAGCGGTCAAGTGACCACAACTGGAGGATTGATAAAATAGATCGGCAACTCGCCAGTTGGGCGAAAAGGATGTGCTTCTCGCCATGTGCTAGTAGCATCTGACCCAGTCAGAGACACCGCTCTTATCCGGACAAATTGTGAATGAGTATACACATGAAGTGGACACAAGTGCTTGACAGAGTTGTTCTGACGTATCCAGTTGTACTGATATCCGTGGTATCTATCCTTATCACCGTGGTAATACAGTACACGCTTCCATTAGCAGAGCTTCAAACTCTGTTTTGGGGTATACTTGGTATTGGATTACTGGGAGATTCAATCACTACAGGCTATTTGAGTAAATTTGGTCTCAATGAGCAAGATAGAGGCTACACTCGCTGGGCTTGTGGTGCTGAGCCTACATTACTTTGTGCGGGTGGTACAAGGCTAGTCGTCTTCGGTGCGATACTAATACCGTACCTTCTAATATTCAGCTACGAACCTCTTCAAGAATATTATATTATACATCTAACCGGATTGCTGATACCTGTAGCCTTTGGATTAATGGCTGTTGGAGCAACACTCGTCAACTGGTACGCAATGTGGCGACATAGAGGTAGGACAGCGACCTAATTGAGTGAAGCTGTTTGACTCTCCACCAGTCCCAGACACCTATACAGTCAGTGAATGTTCGTCAGCGGTGTACGCAACTGTAGTGATTGTATCTAGATCTTCGTCAGGCAGTATATACTCATCATCAAAAGCATCAGCGTCCACCTTGCGGATGTCGATTATATCCATTTGGGCTAGAGGTCGGATCATTGTGTAGAACTGCCGGGTAGCATCAATCTCTGAATTCGGCGTCGGATGATTGTCTTCAACAGGGTATTTTTTATCAAATTCCGACTTCTCCATCCTCATTTGATCCTCGGAGACTTTTTTCGCCTTATCCCAATCTGCGACTCCGAGCTCGTTCGCGAGTTCCCGGAGGTTATAGGCTTTGTTTGGGTGGTTGCTGAGAAAATCAACGACTATGGATTCGGCCGTCGGCGATTCATCCCCAGTCCTCCAATCCCCAGAATCTCGTTCAATCGGCATACATCATCATATCAACCCGTCTAATAAAGTCTTGAGTGACCGTAGTGAAAGTGATTCCAGCACCATCCGGAACCATCCGGAACACCGAGGGTTTCGCTTAAATCCCGGTACTGTCTCCTGGTGAGACGTGATAAGCGACGGAGCAGTTTTCGAAGACGACCACCTTCCAGATCCGATCGTCGGCCGGAACAGCCACATGAACGAAGTCACCGACGCCCTTGCCCCGATCGAAGACGGCCAGCGCGCCGAGAACTGCTTTCTCTTCGGTCCCTCCGGCGCCGGGAAGACAACCGTCGCGAGGGCCGCTGTTCGCGAGCTCCGACGGGAGGTCCTCGACGTCCCGTACGCCTACGTAAACTGCTGGCGGGACTACACCCGGAACGCCGTGCTCGAACGACTCTCTCGCGACCTCGTCGGCGCCGCGGTTCCACGCTCGGCGTCGACGTCGACGCTCCTCGATCGCGTCCATCGTGACTTCAACGGCCCGGGCGTCGTCATCCTCGACGAGGTCGACCAGCTGCGCGAGACCGAGCTGCTCTACGACCTCCACGAGTTCCGCGGGCTCTCGTGGATCGGCATCGCGAACGACGAGGTCGACCTGCTCGCCGATCTCGACGAGCGCGTTCGCTCTCGCGTCTCAGTCGGCTACCGGGTCCGGTTCGACCGGTACGGCGAGGATACGATCGCGGAGATTCTAGAGCGACGGGCTCGTGAGGGGCTGGGGCCGAACGCCGCGAGCGACGAGGTGTTCGAGACGATCGCGCGGCTCGCCGACGGCGACGCTCGCATGGGGATCACGACGCTCCGGGCGGCGGCGCGGAAGGCGAGCAGCGAGGGCCTGTCGAACATTCCGAGGCGGCTCGTCGAGGACTCGATCTCCGAGGCGGAGCAGGAGATCGCGCGGAAGACGTACTCGAAGCTGAACGATCACCAGCGGGTTGTCGTCGACGTGCTTCAGGAGGAAGGACCGTTGATCCAGCGCGAGCTCCACGAGCGGTACTCCGAGCGTCACGATGACCCGGTTAGTCTGCGGTATTTCCGGGACGCACACCTGGCGAAGCTAGAACACTACGAACTCGTCGAGACAGAAAGTCGGGCCGGAAAGAAGCTCTATAGCCTCTCAGAGCCCGCTAGTATCGGCCGTGTAGCGCAGCCTTAGCCGATTACTCAGGTTATTTTAGAATCAAGATATCGTCTTGAACTCCCGACTAGATGTTCCAGGGTACCCACCGGGCTGGCTAACCCACAGCCAGTTTCTTATCGGCGCACGTGAAAGTCGGGCGTAATGTCGGCCTCCGGCTCACAAACTGAGTTCGATTTTGACGACTTCGACACCGACGTCTCCCGAAAGGATGAGGATGCTGTCATCGAGGCGATCGCCGAGTCGATCGGCAGGATGCGCGATCAGATCGACGACGACGATCTCGATGGGATTCTGCGATCAACGCCTGCTCCGTACAATTTCAAGTCCAAGTACACCACTGACCAGCTGGATCCCGAGCCATTCACGAAGGCGCGTGTAATCGAGCCCCTGCTTAAGACACTCGGCTACGATGACTACGGATACGAAGCGGGAGATTTCTCTGACACACGTGGCGAACAGGCGGACTACGCGATCTCGCTTCGTGACGTCGCCAGCGTCGACTCCTCGCGGCTCCTGATCGAAGCGGAACCGCTCAACAAGCCCCTCGAAGATCGCGGGCATGGACTGGACCAAGTGAAGTCGTGGCTCAGCCAGCGCGAGTTCGAGTCTGACTACGGGTTCGCGACGGACGGGATCCGCTGGATCTTCGTCCGGTACGACGCCGACTCGTACACGCACAACGTCATCTCCGACGTCAATCTCCGTCCTGTTTTCCAGAGACTCCACCAGAACGCGTCGACGACGAACGACCCCGCGACCGAGGTCGTCACCGACGATGAACGCGAGCTCGTCGCGGAGCTGGTGCGGACGTTCGCAAACACGAATTTCCGGTCGATTATCGACGACGCGCAGGATGTCATTAAAGAGAAGCAGGAGGCCGTCACCGACGAGTTCTACGACGACTACATCAAGTACGTGTTCGGCGTCGCGGAGGGGGAAGACGAGCGCCGGGCTCGGAGCCTCGTCGGCGACGGCGTCATGCCACCGGACGATGCCGACGGAGACGACACACGGCTGTTCTCCGTCGACTTGATGAATCGGCTCATCTTCATCAAGTTCCTCGAAGACAAGCGCATCGTCCGACCCGACTTACTGCGCACCATCCTCGATACCTACGAGAGCGGCGTGTACCCGCAGACGATGTACAAGTCGTTCTTCGACCCGCTGTTCTACGACGTATTCAACGAGAAGGAAGACCAGCGGGAGTCGCACATTGAGGACATCGACCTCTACAGCGAGATTCCGTATCTCAACGGTGGCCTGTTCCGGCCGGAACTCAGCAACGACTCCGACGTCGACGAGCGCGGATTCAACGTCCGAGACAGCGTCCTCGAATCGATCATCGAGCTCTTAGAGCGCTACCAGTTCTCTGTCGACGGCGGACCGACAGACATCGACCCGAGCGTCCTCGGTTCGGTGTTCGAGAAGACGATCAACTACCTCACCACCGATCCCGCCGATCAGAACGCCGACCTGGGCGCCTACTACACTCCAAAGGAAATCACCCGGTTCAGCGCCGAGCAGACGGTTCGTCCCGCACTAAAGGAACGATTCGAGCGCATCTTGATCGAGGATCGGGGTTGGCCCGAGGCCGAGATCAAACAGTACGACACGCTCTACGAGCTCATCGATGGACTCGCTGCGTCTAAGGACATGATTTTGACGCTACTCGACGACGTCGACGATTTCTATGTCGTGGATCCGTCGATGGGTTCGGGGCACTTCCTCACGTCCGTCGTAGAGGAGATCACCAACGTCCGCCAAGAACTGTGGGCGACGCTCGACAAGACACCGAGCCGGCACCGCGTGAAACAGACAACGGTACAGGAGAACATCTACGGTGTCGACATCATGGAGCCCGCCGTCGAGATCGGGAAGCTACGATTGTGGCTCTCGATTGTCTCCGAGCTGGAGGCAGAAGACGTCGATGACTTGAGTACCGAGCAGCTGGCGTTGCCGAATATCACGTTCAACGTCCGTCAGGGGAACTCGCTGATTGGCTACGTTGGGTTCCAAGAAGAGACAGAAGATGGATTAGCAACATTTGAGCAGTGGACAGAAGACAGTGTCCGCTCGCGATATGATGATGTCATTGAGGAAATCGAACTCCATGAGGAGTACAGTGCTTTCCCGGAGAAAGCTGAAAAGCATCGGGAGAATGCGCTCAAATTATTAGACGAATACCGAGAAGATCTTAATGAAGACATACTCGCTGACTTCCGTGATATTGTTGATGATGTTTCTGAGAGCGATTTACAGAACTATGATCCCTTCCACTGGGTGCTAGAATTTGCTGAGGTGTTCAATGCAGGCGGATTTGATGTTATTGTTGGAAATCCTCCATGGGATGTGTTAACAACAGATCGCGAGGAGTTCTTTGCTCGCTATGATCCGCGATTTAGAACCCGAACGCAGAGTGAGAAAGATGAGATAGAAAATGAACTATTGGAGGATGAGGAGATCCAGACTGATTTCAATGCGTATAAGGAAAGCATGCGACACAGGGCAGATTATTTTAATGGCTCAGAGGTTTATCAACTCCAAACACCCAAAATAGCAGGAAAGACGGCCTCAAATAACCAAAACGAATTGTCTGCCTTATTCCTTGAGAGAATATATTCACTTGCTGCAGACGAGGGTTACGTCTCGCAGGTATTACCTGGAACCATCTTTTCTGGATCAAATACAAAGGATATTCGCCTTCATCTACTTGATGAAACAGATGTACAATCAATAGTTGGATTTGAGAACCATGGAATATTCGAATCAATTGATAATCGATATAAGTTTGCTGTCACCACCTTCAAAAACTCTGGAAGTACCGATGTTCTTCAGGGCACATTTCAGCAACGAGATCTGGCTATACTCAAAAACTTCAGACATCATACAATTGAGATTCCGAGAACCGTTCTTAGAGAATTTTCACCACAGTCGGGGGTGTTCCCTTTCGTAACAAAACAAGAGGAGGTAGACACCTTACATAGAATTCTTCAAAATCCGTCCATTGGTGAGGAAATAGAGGGAACCTGGAAAATAGATCCGTACTCAGAGGTACATCGTTCAAAAGATTCTGAATATCTATTTGAGGATGAATTGCGTGGTGACTATCCAATCTATGAGGGAAAGAATGTATATCAATTTTCATATAACAGCGAGTACTTTGATATTGGCGACATATCTCTCTGGGGAATTTCGGAGGAGAAAGATCAGGACAAGAGCGCTAAAGCAATGATTCGAGGAAAGGGAGTACGCAATCTGAAACGTTCTATTTATGATGAAATGGGAGGTAATAAAACAAGCAAATCCCAAGTTCAATTTGTAAATGACCTTCTAGAGCGTGAGCGTGGAGAACCGCTATCCGATAAAGATGTTCTACTTGACTGTACTACATATCGGATTGCAGTTCGGGAGGTAGCAAGGGCGAATGATGAAAGAACGCTCATTGCGTCGGTGATACCCAAAGGTTCAGTCGCTGTCCATACTGTTCACACTATTCGTCCCTACGATATTGAACCTGAGAAAGAAGATTTGGAAGCTGTACCACTACACAGTGTATACGAACGTAGATTCTCCGACAAAGAGCTGTTTGTGGCCCTTGGATTGTTGAACAGTATTCCGTTTGACTTCCTGATGAGAACAAAAGTTGAGAGCCATATTGTCATGTACAAGCTCAGAGAATCACAGATGCCACGTCTAACTGAGGGTGACAACTGGTTCGAACACATCTGGACACGAGCTGCGAAACTCAACTGCTACGGTGATTCGTTCGCCGAGATGCGCGATCGCCTTGACCTCGAAGCTGCGACGTCATCGGATGAGCGCGAACGGATTCAGGCAGAACTCGACGCTGGTGCGTTCCACGCATATGGCCTCGATCGTGAGCAAACCGAGTTCGTGCTCGACGATTTCTACCAGGTACAAAATCCGCGCCGGATGACAGACGAGTACTTTGATCTTGTCCTCAAGAAGTACGACGAGTTCGCGCCTTAGGTACTTAGTAAAAACTCCCTACTGTCTTCATCCCAATTGGACGGGAATCGCCGAGGAATTTTCTTTGTGTTTTATTTATACTCGAATGATACATTTCGGACATGCCGAACGGGATTGGACTCTCTGCGACTGAAGATACAGTCGAACAGGTTCTCACCCGGAACTACCGTTATACTGTTCCGGACTACCAGCGTCGCTACTCGTGGCAGGAAGAACAGTGGGGGGCGTTGTGGGCTGATCTAAACTCAATCCGGCCTGACTCAACGCACTTTTTGGGTTCGGTTGTCCTCATCGAGCGCTCAAGTGGCCTGAATGAACTGAACAAACTGGAAATTGTTGACGGCCAGCAGCGGATCGCAACGATCACTGTCCTTCTGTCGTTGATGCGGGAGAAGTACTACGAGTTGGGAGAGCCAGGGCAGGCTGAGGATATCGAGAACAAGTATCTCAAGAAGCAAGATCTTGATCTGAACGAGTACCAGAATCTCACTCTCAGCACGTTCGACAACCCCAACCTAGAGAAGGTGATCGAGCGGAAATACGAGAAGATGGATGAAGGACAGCTGCGTGAAGCTGTCCAGTTCTACGCGAGCAAGCTCGATGACTTGGACACTCAAGAACTAGATGAGTTGAGAAAGCGACTCTTAGCGTCAGTTACGCTTGTATCGATCCGCTGTGAGGGAGAACAGTCTGCGTTCCGCCTGTTCGAGACACTGAACGATCGGGGTATGGAACTATCATCAGTCGATCTGATGAAGAACTACACGTTTAGTAAGGCTGCGAGTGCTCCTGATTCGGAGATCGACTACGAGCAGGTACAGAACGACTGGGAGCGACTCATTAAGACACTCATGCCGAACATGAGTCAACCGAGTCGATTCTTCCGACATTACATCATGTCTGCGTCAGAGCCGAATTATGATGGCGACGTCTCTGACTACAAACTATACGATGAGTACCAGAAGATTGTCGATTCCAAGCTCCCTGAAGCAGGGATCTCGCTGAATGAGTACGTTTCTGAGGTGGCTGACAAGGCAGAGCTCTACGCAAAGATTCTCTGCCACGAAATCGACATGTACGACGATGCGGGCAACAAGGCAATTAATTCCAAGCTTGAAGATTTAGAGATCATCAATTCTGTCCAAGCGAGGACACTCATTCTGCGTGTCTTTGAAGAATATAATACGGCAAATAAGGTAATGGAGAGTCTACTTCTCCTCGAAAGCTTCCTGATGCGCTGGAAGGTATCCAGCTATCCGACTGGTGGGGAACTTGATCGGATTTACTCCCGGATTTGCTCTGAAGCCTTTGAGAAAGAAAACTCGATCCGCGAGATCTACAGTGGACTTTCAGATCGGTGCCCCAGCGACGAGGAGTTCATTGCGTCGATTGAAAATAAACGAGTGCGGCTAAACGACCGTACGAGCTATATCCTCAAACGGCTTGAGATGGACTACTACGACGGCGCAAAAGTGAATCTTGACGAGCTAGATCGCGAGCACATCGCGCCAAGAGCCTCCTTCACAGCCAAAAAATACAGTGCGTGGCCCTCTACACTCGGTACTACGGAAGCTCAATTTGAACAGTTCCGAGATAAACTCGGGAACCTCACGTTACTTGAGACAGACAAGAACATATCCATCGGTGCCGATCCATTTGAAAAGAAGAAAGAGGCATACGCTGAGTCAAAACTCAGTATGAACCAGCAACTTTGTGAGGATTACGACAACTGGAGTACTGATGAGATCGAACAGCGGACTTCTGAATTAGCGAATGCGATGGTTCAAATTTGGAATCTAGATGCCTAATCTTTAGCTGAGGAATATAAGCGGCTTAGAACCAATTTCCACGACCGGCAGCTATTGTGTCCGCGACAGCGACCTTCGCGCTGTATATTCAGCATGGGAGCTGTAAAATCTCATCTAGGGGGACTGACCATCCGGAACAACATCCGGAATTCGTCTAACCGCGTCACGTCTTCGGGTTTCGAACCATCTGGAACCATCTGGAACACCCTGTGGGACTCTCAAGAGGTAGTCCTGACCACGGATGGGTATGGCCTCGAAGCCACCTGTCCACGGCAGTAGCGCACACACGAAAGAGTTCACCGTCGACCTCGTCGCCGAGGGTATCGAGACCGGCACCGGCCCCTACAGCGCGAGCGTCGTCGTCAGCGTCGACGCGAACTCCACGCTCCGCATCGAGATCGAGGCGGCCAACGAACTGAACTGGGAGCTCGACGCCCGGATCGCCAGCGGCTCGCTGGAGATCGTCCGCGCGTTCAACGACGGCGACGGCGTTCCCGAGGACGTGATCCCCAACTGGGTCGAGCGCGTCGCCGATGTCGTCGGCGAGCGCCTGGAAGGGGATCGGTGATGGCGGACGCCGTCTTCCCCTATCCCGGCGGGAAGAGTCGCTTCGCATCGTGGATCCTCGACCAGACGCCTGAGCACACCTGCTTCGTGGAAGTGTTCGGAGGCGCGGCTGGCGTCCTCGCGAACAAGGACCCGGACACGAGCGACGTCGAGGTGTACAACGACCGCGACGGCGACCTCGTCCAGTTCTTCGAGGTTCTCCGCGACCGCTGCGAGGAGCTGGTCGAGTGGCTCGATCGGACGCCGTACTCGCGCGAAATCTATGACGAGTGGGCCCACAAGTTCTTCCACGGCTATCGGCCAGCCGACCCGATCGAGCGGGCCGGACAGTTCTTCTACCTCCGCTACACGCAGTGGGGAGGGAAGTACGACTCTCGGTCCGGGTTCGGGACCTCGAAGGTCCGAAATCTGGCTCTATCGTATGCGAACAAGGTCGACCGCCTCGACGAGTTCGCCGAGCGGTTCGGGGACGTGGTCGTCGAGAACCTCGACTGGGCTGATGTCTTCGAGAAGTACGACAGCGCGGATACCGTGTTCTACTGCGACCCGCCGTACGTCGGCTACGAGGATTACTACCTCGTGAACACGATCGACCACGAGGCGCTCGTCGAGGGGCTCGCGCGGCTGGAGGGCGACTGGATCTGTTCGTACGAGGACCTACCGGAGGGCTTCGAGGACGTGTACGTGCTCGACCGCGAAGAGAAACGGTTCATCAACAACGGGAAGCGCGGGTCATCGAAGGACGCCAAAGAGCGGCTCGTGATGAACTTCGATCCGGAGGAGGTGTGACCGCGTCAGCGATGCTCGTCGATCCAGCTACACTACGTGTGGAGGTCGTCGGCGCCGAACTACTACCAAGCCGGTCGGCTCGCCATGATGAGAATCACGAACGCGATTCCAATGGTTATGTAGCCGACGGCATTCACCGCGCTGGTCCCAGTAAACGCCCCAATTGCGAGGAGTACAACGCCGCCTGCGAGAATCGCCATAGCCCAGACTACCGACTTAAACAGGTCGTCGATATCCCGCGGGTTGAGCGTTTTTATCGCCATGGGCGGTCTCCGCAACCGGCCCGGATCTACGTCTCTTTTTCCGAGTCGGCTGTCTTCTCAGTTGATCCTTCTTTCCGCTGGGGTGGTAAATCTTCCTCACCATCTTCCGATTCGCTGGTCGTCTCGGAGAGCGTCGCTTGTTCCGTATTTTCGCCGAAGAGCGTCAGTGCCACCAGCGGGAAAAAAAGCACCACGATCGCTAGGAGAGCCAAACCCATCCCGAGGAACGTCACGCTCGCCAGCCCCCACAGAGAGAGCCCGGACTCAAAAGCGAGACTCATCGATGAGACGATCGCGAGTACGAACAGCAAGCTCGTCGCGATAAGGAGTCGGTTCACATACCTCAGTAGATCGTCAGGGACGAACTCGTTCAGTTTGTCCGTTCGGAGGATCTGGATCACCAGAATCGCGACTAGCGGAACGGAAATTGCGGTGATCTCTAGGACTGCGAGGGCGAGGCTGGTCATTCAGGCACTCTCCCCCACATTCCTGACAGACATATCTCCGCCTACCACGCTGTCACACAAAAAGGCTTCAGTCGATCCGGGTCTGGTGTCCGAATTATTACTCGCCAGCTTCTTCGATGACCTCTGCTTCAACATCCCCAGCGAGGAAATCACGACCGAGGTCAGAGAGTCGGTAAAGACCGTCTTCGGGCTGCTCCAACAGTCCGCTGCTGAGGAGGGTCTGACACCGTTTACTCACGTACTGCCGGTCGTAGTCGATGTTGGCTGCGAGTACCTTCGGCGAGGTCACGATGTCGTGGCTCTCGAAAAATTCGAGAACCTCGTAATCTACCGGAGAGAGCCACGATACGCGTTCAACCATTTCTCGAATCACATCACTGACCATGAAAGTAAAGTCTCGCCTATATCATTTCAGTCTACCCATGTATGTAGTGAATTTTCAACTACGTACGTCGTTAGATTGATAACCCCTGCCTTCAGAAAGTGTAGCTACGGAAGCAATCTCGCGGACCCGTCGCTCGGCGGTGGGTCCCTCAGAAACGATGCGGACCCCGCTGGTGATGACAGCGGGTCCGCGTGGGCTTCCGTGTCGACCCCACGAAAGCCATGTCAGCAAACCCGTCCGGGCATCTTCAAACTCCCGGGACAGACCACGGCGGTATCGTTCTCACTGGCGACAGCGACGCTTGTCCGGGGTGCGGTCGCCCGCTCTCGACGCACGGCTACTCGTTCGAGGGCTTCGGCGGTCGCGCCACGCTGTCACCGTGCGGCCTCGACGTCAGCGGCGTTCCCCTTCGGGAGCTGCTCGACGCGATCGGCCGAGACACCTCGCAGTTCACAGATTCATGAGTTCCGACTCCACCACGCCGACGACCGACCCCGAGACGCACCGCATCCGCCACACCGACCTCACGATGTTCCAGATCGACCTCCTCGCCGTCTGCGCGCGGCTGGAGTCCTCGCTGGGCGAGGTGAAGGGCCTCGCCATCAAGGACGGCCTCGAAGACGTCATCGAGAAGCCGGTGAACCACGGCCGCCTGTACCCGAACCTCGACGAGCTCGCCACGAAGGGGCTCATCGAGAAGGGGAAGATCGACGACCGGTCGAACTTCTACCGCGTCACCGAGGAGGGGTTCCGCGTCCTCGACGAGCGCCGCGACCACATCGCGCGAGCGATCGACGGAGGCGCGTGATGTCGGAGAACTCGCACGCCGGCACCGTCGCGGAGCAGTTGGCGATCGCCGAGGCCGACGGCGACGAACCGACCGTCATCGAGGTGCCGATCAAGCTCCACCGGAACGATCAGGGACTCCACGCGTGGGTCGACGAGAGCGCGGTCGGTGACGAGGTCGCGAAGGCGATCGACATCGAGGAGATCGAGCGCCGGCTGTTCAACCGTTTCCCCGAGGTCCTCCTCCAGAACGCGGAGGAGAACCTGACGCCGGAGTGGTGCCGGAAGCCGGACGAGGCGCCACAGGTCGCGGTCGCGGAGTACTACCCGGACATCGAGCGGCTCGGCGGCGTCACGGTGTCGATGGACCAGCGCGCGCAGTGGGCGATGATCCCGCGGGACGACGGAGGGGATGCGTGATGCCGGAAGTCGTCGAACGCGAGACGGAGCGGACGTTCGAGATCACCGACCACACGGTCCGGCGGATCGCGGTCGAGACCGGAATGTCGGTCTTGGCGAAGTACGAATGCGTCGACTGTGGCGCCAGCGCGAACTCAGTGCTGGTCTTCGATCAGTTGGACTGCGAGACTGGCGAGTTCGACCGACCCGAGGAGCTCGGCGAGTCGCCGCCGCCGGTGGACATGCGCGCCCATCGCGACGTCGAGGCGATCGTCGACGACCTCGATTCGATCGAGGAAGTGATCGACTTCGAGCGCGGCCCAGAGGACAGAGAGATCACGAAGTACCTGCGCGTCGAGGTGGAGGGCTCGCCGGGGACGTACTACCTGAGCCCCGTCATCCGAGACCACGATCTTCGGATCGTTTCAGCGGGCGTCCATCCGCTCGGTCACCTGAAGGTGAAGCTGGTTCCGTTCGAGCGGGGTGGTCGGAATGCGTAGCTCAGATCTCGCCCTCGTCGACGATGCGGTCGAGAGTGAGGTCGTCGAGCACGTCGAAGACTTCACCCTCGATTTCGTCGACATCGCTGTCTGTTCCGTACGCTCGAAGCTCGGAGTGGCTGTTCTTCAGCTCTTTCAGGTCGTGGTAGCACTCGAAGCAGGTGACGACGACGGGAGCCAGCGGGAACCACCCGAGGTCCCGCTCGTCTTCGAGATACATCCGCCACTCGGTGGGGAGTCGGAAGTGGCGCGGACGACCTTCGATGGCCTCGTCGCAACTGGCGCACGTCTCGGAGGTAGACTCGCTCATCGATCTACCGGTGTGGTCGCTCACCAGCGACAAGAGCGTTCGGGAGGTGTCTCGGCGTGAGCGGACTCGACTGGCCCGCCGGCTTCGAGCGGACGGCCGCCGCAGAGCGCGAACGGAACCGGAGCTTCGAAGCGACGCTCGGCGCGACGACGAAGGCGCTCGCGACGGAGATGGACCGGATGGACGTCGACGCGTGGCGTGGCGAAATCGCGAACGCGCACACCAAGTCGAACGGTCTCCCGCTCCACAACGCGAACCCGGACGATCCGGGATTCGTGCTGCGGTGGACCGACGACGAAGAGCAGTTCGCAGTGGCGTGCGACGCCTCTCCGAAGATCCGGGACAACGTCCGGACGGTCTACAAGTGGGTCCGCGAGACGCGGATGCGCGGGACCCGTCCCGTGAAGACGGGAGACACGGAGTTCGCGGCGGCGCGGCTCCCGCCGGGAGACGGTGAGGGAGCGGTCGTCGCGGCGTCTGCCACGAGCCAACCGCCGCACGATGTTCTGGGGGTCGCCCCGGACGCGCCGGCGGATGTCGTGGAGGCGGCCGCACGAGCGCGGAAGGCGGACACGCACCCGGACAACGGCGGGAGTACGGCCGAGTTTCAGCGTGTCGTCGAGGCCGAGAAGGCGATGCTGGAGGGCGATCGATGAGCGCTGACGACGAGTACAGCGACCCGTACGAAGAACGGCTCGCTGGCGAGACCACTGTCGAGTGGCAGTGTGGCGTCGCGGCGTACGACCGGTTCGAGCCGGACGATCCGGAGTACTGCGACCACGAGCCGGAGACGATCGAACTCGATGAGCCGGCTGGAGTCGGCGCCGATGGGGAGATCTCCCTCCCCGGCTTCCCCGGTGAGTGTCCGGTGTGTGGGAACCCGAAGGAGTTCGAGATCAACGGCCTCGGGGTGTTCCTTCGATGAGCGAGAGCAACGTCGAGCGCCGCGTCGTCGACGCCGAGCGCCCACTTACGGGGGTAACGTACGGGCCTGCGGTCGACGCCGACGGCTACGTTCTCACGCTGATCACGGCGGACGGCCCGCTCGAAGTCGAGTTCGACCAGGAGGCGATGTACCTGCTCTGGACCGAGGTCAAGGGCACGCCGTGGCCGGACCCGCCGACGTCGACCGAGCGGGACCTGCTGGTGAAGCGCCTCGTCGAGCTCGCGAACGGCGCCGATGAGGAGATGCTGCGGGACGCGATCCGCGCACTCGGAGGTAAGCGGTGAGGGACGACTCGTACGAGGCGCCGGCGGGCGGTGAGGAGTTGATCCCGATGGCGCCGCAGGAGGCGCTCGACATCTGGCTCGAACGCCAGGAGATGGACAAGGCGGAGAGCACGGTCCAGAGCTATCGCTACCGGGTCAAGCCGTTCGTCGAGTACCTCGAGGATGAGGAGGGTATCGAGAACCTGAACGACCTGAACGGCCGTCACCTGCTCCGGTTCGATTCGATGCGCCGGTCGAGCGGCGACATTCAGAAGAACACGCTGAACAACCAACTCGGGACGATCCGGCAGTTCCTCGAGTTCGGGATCAAGGCGAACGCGGTCAAGCCTACGGTCGCCAGTCAGGTCGACATCCCGCACGTTTCGAAGGACGAGCGGATCAACCGCGAGAAGCTCCCGACGCAGCGCGCGAAGGACATCCTCGCGTTCCTCGACCGCTACGAGTACGCGAGCCGTGACCACGTCATCGCGTTCCTGCTCTGGGAGACCGGCGCCCGTGCGGGTTCGCTCCGAGCGCTCGACCTGGAAGACGTCTACCTCGAGGAGGACGACCTCGACCGGCTACGGTACCAGGAGGATCTTGACGTCGGGGAGTCCGTCCTAGAGGACATCCTCACGGGCGTCGAGCTCCCATTCATCTACTTCCGACACCGGCCGGAGACCGACACGCCGCTGAAAAAGAAGGACAGCGGCGCGCGGCCGGTGAACATCTCGGAGGAACTCGGCGACGTGCTCGGCGCGTACATCCGAGTCCGCCGAGCGGCGGGGACCGACGAGCACGGACGGAAGCCGTTGCTCTCCTCGAAGAAGGCGCCGGGCCGGATCACCGTCTCTGGAATCCGGATTCGGTCGTACGAGATTACTCAGCCGTGCCAGGTCGGGAAGGAGTGCCCTCACGATCGCGACCCCGAGGAATGCGAGGCACGGGTGCCCGGACAGAAGTCGCGTTGCCCGTCGGTTCGGTCACCGCACAAGTGGCGGACGGGCTCGGTGACGTGGCATCGCGACCGAGGGTGGCCGCCGGAGGAGATTGCGACGAAGATGGCGACCTCTGTGGAGCTGGTGAACAGCGTCTACGACCAACCCGAGCAGCTGAAGCGGATGGCGATCCGCCGCGAGAACCTCGACAAACTGTACGAACAATGATACACTCAAACGACACTCTCGATTCGGATGAAGCGCAGCAAAAACCGTGTTTGTGTCCTCAGCGGTCCCATCAGATTCTTTACAGATTGCCGTTATCGGCAGTCTCAACGCCTTCTAACGCCCGAAAAACGCATTCGAGGGTGCGCTATGAACCGCCAAATCGGCGGTTCCGACGAAACCGCGCAGTGCCGGTACTGTGATGATGATATCTCTGACATAGACCGAATAGTACTCGCTGAAGCCAGCGATGGCCGCTAGAGCGACGTTGTATGTTTTCTCGGCTAATACGCGCGGGTATGGCACAGTCGTCGGTTCGGATCGTGACCGAGGTCCACGACGAGCCGCATATCGAGGGACGGCGCGTGACCGTCCGGCGGATTCAGGGGCTCGTCGAGGGGGCCGGAAAGTCGGCCGAGGAGGTGGCCGAGCAGCTCGACCTCGACGTGGCGGACGTGTACGGCGCGCTCCAGTACTACCACAGTCACCCCGACGAGATGGCGGCGGTCGAAGGTCAACGGGCGGAACGCGAGGCCGCGGCGCGGGAGGCGGGCGCGGTGTCGTTCTCGGAGCTGAAAGACGACGAGAGCGCGTAACTGGCTGGAGTATCGGGTCCTCGTCGACGAGAACACGAGTCCGCGGGTCGCGGAGTCACTCCGGGGAAAGGGCGTCGCCGCGGAACACGTCCACGAGGCGCTTTCTGAAGGCGTCGACGACGAGTCGATCGCGGCGTTCGCTCGCGAGGGCGGCCACGTCGTCCTCACGCACGACACCGATTTTCTCGACGCGGAGACGCGAGGGGACGTGCCGGTGCTCTACTACGCCGACGATACGACGGACACCTACGCGATCGCCGACCGCGTCGCGGCGGTGGTCGAGTCGATGCCGGACCCGACCGACCTGCGCCCGATCGTGAAGCTCAACGAGCGGGGCTGAACGTCGTGATCGAAACGGGCGGGCAGGTCGAGACGGAGCTGTTCGGCAGGCGCTGGGCGGCGACCGAGGTGGCGGAAGCGGCGCCGCGCGACCAGTTCTAATCGCGACACGAGAGCGTCGTCTCCGTGTCGACCCGCGACCGTTCGGAATCCGTGAGTTCCTCCGTCATCTATTTAATCGCGCTGACGTGTGGGTTTGATATTCAATGAGCCAAGCGACGCTCGGAAGCGGTCCCTACCGGAACTCCAGCCTCTTCTCTGGCTACTATCTCGACGAACGCGTTGCCGACCTCGACGACTGGGAGTCCGACGACGAGGCGGAAGCGGCGTTCGAGGACCTTCGCGAACTCTGGGAACTGGAGGGAGAGTACGTCGCCACGCACGGGGAAGACGAACTGATCGACCAGTGGATCGGTGAGGTCCTCGATATCCTCGGGTTCGACACGATCTCCGAGGGGACGCTTCCGGGCGGCGGCGGGTACGTCGACCGACTGCTCTACGAGTCGAGAGACGACCGATACGCGGCCGTCGACCGGAAGGAGAACGACGACCGAGAGGGGATGTTCTCCGGAGCGTCCGCGCTGCTCGAAGCCAAACAGTGGGGCCACGACTTCGAGCAGCGGTTCAGCGACGAGCGACCCTATCGCGACGCGTCGCACCAGGTAAAGTACTACCTCGAACGGACGCCGCCCGACCTCAAGTGGGGAATTCTCACGGACGGGAAGAAGTGGCGGCTCTACGGGACGAAGGACTACGAGACACAGACGTACTACGAGGTCGACCTGCCGGAACTGCTCGAATCCGGGGACCTCCAGCAGTTCAAGTACTTCTACTGTTTCTTCCGGCCCGAGGCGTTCGTCGAGGTCGCGGGTAGCTCGTTCCTCGAAACCGTCTGGTCGGAGTCCGAGACCGCCGCACAGGAGCTCGGGGAGGACCTCCAAGACAACGTGTTCACCGCGCTACGGGTCCTCGGGAAGGGGTTCGTCGAGAACAACGACCTCGCGATCGACCCGGAGGACGAGTCGGCGCGGAGCGAACTGAAAGAACAGTCGCTCGTGCTGCTGTACCGGCTGATGTTCGTTCTCTACGCGGAGTCGCGCGGGCTGATCGACCCGGAGGAGCCGAGCGCGAACGCGGAGTACCACGAGAACTTCAGCCTCGAAGCGGTGCGGAGCGACATCATCGAGACGGTCGAGGGCGGCGACGTCGAGTCGGGCGCCGCGTTCCGCGAGGAGTACAGCACCTTCTCCACGACGATCTGGAACCGGCTCTCGCGGCTGTTCGAGCTGATCGACGAGGGCGAAGAGGAGCTCGACATCCCGCCGTACAACGGCGGGCTGTTCGACCACGACGACCACGAGTTCCTCGCGGAAAACTCGGTCTCGGACCCGGCGATCGCCGAGGTCATCTTCCGGCTGTCGACCACGGAGAACGACGAGGGCGAGTACGTCCCGGCGGACTACGCCGACCTCGACACGCGGCACCTCGGCTCGATCTACGAGGGCCTGCTGGAACACGAGTTCCGGATCGCGCCGGAGGCGGGCATGGCCGCGGTCGCGGAGGACGGCGGACAAGTGTGGAAGCCCGGCGACGAGGTCTCCGTCGCGGACGCGGTCGAGGTCGTCGACGAGGGCGGGCTGTACGTCGTCAACGACGAGGGCGAGCGCAAGGCCACGGGGGCGTACTACACGCCGGACTACGTGGTCACCTACATCGTCGAGGAGACGATCGACCCGCTGATAGACGAGATTCACGCGGACCTCGAAGCCGACGGGCTCTCCCGGAGCGACGGGGAGTACTTCCGGCGGTTCTACGACCGCGTGACGGATCTGACGGTCCTCGATCCCGCGATGGGCTCGGGGCACTTCCTGACGAAGGCGACGGGCTACCTGACCGAGCACGTCATGAGCGTCGTTCGCGAGCAGGAGATTCAGTCGTACGACGAACAGGACATCCGGCGGACGATCTCGAAGGAGGTCATCTACGGCGTCGACCTGAACGGGATGGCGGTCGAACTCGCGAAGCTCTCGATGTGGTTGGAGACGCTCGCGGCGGACCAGCCGCTCGCGTTCCTCGACCACCACCTGAAGGACGGGAACTCGCTCGTCGGCAGCGACATCACGGAGGTCCTCTCCGACGACACCGAGGAGAACGACGGCCAGTTGACGCTCACACAGGCGTTCGCACGCGTTCGGCAGGACACCCTCGGGCACGTGATGGACCTGATGGCGGACCTGCTGGCGTACGACAACGACTCGCTGGAGAGCGTGAAATCGATGGAGGAGCTGTACGACGAGATCCGCGACGACCCGCTGTACACGCGCCTCTTCGAGTTGGCGAACGTCCACACCGCCGAGGAGTTCGGCTGTGACGTGCCCGAGGACGCCTACGAGCAGATGGCGGGGGCGATCGAGGACGAAGCCGACTGGGCGGAGATCCGCGAGGAGGACTGGTTTACCGCGGCACAGGTGACGGCCGACGAGCAGGACTTCTTCCACTGGGAACTGGAGTTCCCCGAGGTGTTCTTCGACGCCGACGGTGAGCGGATGCCTGAAGCCGGTTTCGACACCGTGATCGGGAATCCGCCTTATGTGCGAATCCAAGAGCTACAGACAAATGTGCCAGAACAGGCGGAGTATCTCTCTAGATATCGATCCTCCGAGCAGAATTTCGATCTCTATGTAAACTTCACCGAGAAGGGGTACGAATTGTTATCCCCGAGGGGGCTACTCGGGTTTATTGAGCCTCACAAATTCTTCCAAAATGAATTTGGAAGAGGTATCCGCGAGTTCCTCGCAGACAATGATTCCCTCGATAAGATCCTCTCATTCGGTCACAAGCAGGTGTTTGGGAACGCCTCTGTCTATACCTGCGTCCTTATATTGAGCAAATATGACGAGGACGGACTCGAATATGCTGAAGTCGATCCTGCGGATCTAGCAACTGGGAAAGATCCTAATTTCCGTCACATCAATCCTGAACTTGACGGAGATGCTTGGGTATTCCAATCGCCAGAAGTTCTAGAGATTATTCAGGAAATCGAGGATAACCCACTAAGTCTAGCTGATGCTACGAAGAAAATATATCAGGGAATCATAACGAGTGCTGATAGTATTTTCTTGGTGGAAATCACCGAACAGATGGGAGATCTGACAGTTGTAGAAAACGGACATGGTGAGCAATTTAAGGTAGAATCAGAGCTTCTACACCCCTTTTTGAAAGGAAAAGACGTGAAACGATATGCTCCCTTAGATCCGCCTCTACAAATCATCTTACCATACCGGGTTGATGACAACGAACTAGACTTCATACCAGAAGAATCCCTTCGTTCAGAGTTCCCACGAGCATTTGAGTACTTCAAGAGTCACGAGTCGAAGCTTCGATCGCGTGACAGTGGTAGTATGGACACGGAACGGTGGTATGACTTCACTCGGGCCCAGAATATGGGTGAATTTCTGAATGACAAAATAGTCACTCCCGAGATCAGCTACGGGGGTAACTTCACGTTAGACGAGACTGGTGTACTCCATAAGTCGAAAGTTTACGGCATCGTGTCGGAAGAAAACATCGACAATGAATACCTTCTGACTTTACTGAACAGTAAGCTGTTCTGGTTCTACCTAAGGAGTACTGGATACGTACTCCGCGGCGGCTACTTTACCTTCAAAACGGACTACTTGGAACCGTTCTGTATCCCGTCGATCGGAGCGGCGAGCAAAAAGCTGAATTCAGAACGCCTTGTTGAAAGAGCGAATAATCTGTTCGCTACCGGAAACTCAGTGGATTCTGGAGATGGCCCGTCTTATCAGGAAATTCTCCGAGCTCTGGCTGCGGAACGGATTACTCAAGAAAAAGAGCAGTCAGTACTCAATACAAATCTTACAGACCATCTTGGGACCTATACGAATGGGCCTGAGCTAGGAGATATTGGTTTTGAACAACCTCCAGAAGGCTCGACGCCGACAATACTCCAGCAGACATCTGACGAGAAGACAAACCTGCGGACCGGTGACTCGACGATTAAGCGGGTCTCAAGAAACACGGTTGAAATCCACCTCACTGCTCGCTACAAGCCCGACGATGAGGACGCACACGAGACGGACCAGTGGGGCTACACGGAGACGGAGTACCTGCCGGCGTTCCGTATCACGGACCTCACGGAGCGCGAGGCGGACCTGATCGAGCACTTCGTCCCGGTCGCGGTCGACGAGGCGGGCGGCTTCGCGAACTTCCGCGAGACGGCGACGAAGACGAACTCGCTGATCGACCGGCTGAAGGCGATCGAGGTGCCGGACGTCGACGACGTGGCCGACGACTTGGAGAACTACCTGGACACGAAGGAACGCGCCGCGGAGCTCGACGCGAAGATCGAACAGACGGACCGGCTTATCGACGAGATCGTGTATGAGCTGTACGGGCTGACCGACGAGGAGATCGAGATCGTTGAGGAGGCTGTTGAAGACTAGATCTACGAAACGAAGTGCGGACTACCGGACGTAGTGACCGAATCAGGACGTTTCGGACGGCCGACTCTGCGACTTCGGGGCCGATACCGGACGGGACCGCTACGGACTGGCGCGGAACTCGCCGTGCTTCATCCCGAAGAAGTACGCGACCACCGAGAACGCGATCATCGAGGGGAGGACCATCATGAAGACGGTCGAGGGTGTCATCACCGCGGTCAGCGCGACCGTTGCGACGGCGACGATCGCGGCGAGCGGAACCACCGAGCGCGTGAAGTCGAATTCCATGGGTGTGGTTGTGCCTAGACAAGGATAGTCCTTTAGAAACGAACGCGATGCGGATCCGGACGACGACCTCAACGATCGGATCGACGATGCTCGAGTGACAGATAGCGACTCTTCACCCGAGCAGCTTCCGCCGAGTATTCGCGGCGATCACCCCGCCGCCGGCGATGACCGCAGCCGCTGCTGTCAGCGGATTGAAAAACCCGACGGCCAGCGCCGCGAGGGCGATGCCGTTGTAGGAGAACGCGAGGAGGTTGTTCTGTTTCACGCGACGACGGGCCGCTCCCGCGAGGTCGAAGGCGGTTTCGACGGATCGGATGTCGTTGTCGACGATCGCGATGTCGGCGGCGTCGGCGGCCAACGCCGTCCCGCCGCCCAGCGAGATGCCGAGGTCGGCGGCGGCGAGCGCCGGCGCGTCGTTGGTGCCGTCACCCACCATCGCGACCCGGCCGTCGGATCCGAGCCGCCGGATCGTCGCCGTCTTCCCCTCCGGCGGAACCGTCGCAAAGACGTGCGTCACGGCGTCGTGTCGCTTGAAGAAGTCCGTCGCCTCCTCGTCGTCGCCCGTCAGGACGACGACCTCCGTGCCCCGTTCCCCGAGCCGAGAGACGGTGTCGTCCCAGCCGTCCCGCGGCTCGTCGCCGACGACGATCAGCCCCTCCGCCGTCCCGTCGCGACCGATCACGACCGGCAGCTGACCGAACCCCCGAGCGTCGGCGACCCGAGACCTGATGTCGTCGTCGACGGTCCATCCCCGTTCCGCGAACAGGTCGAGGTTCCCGACGAGATATGACGTGTCGCCGATCACGCCTTCGATACCGGACCGATGGGTCGTGAACTCGCGTATCCGATCGCCGCCTTCCGTTCCGGTGGCGTCGTCCGCCGAGTCCGACTGATCCCCCGTGTCGTCGCCCCCGTCCCTGCCGGCGAACGCCGTCGCGATCGCGTTCGCAGCGGGGTGTGACGCCCGTCGTTCGAGCGCGGCGACGGCGTCGAGCAGCTCGGGGGGCGCGTCCGCTTCGATCACCTCCATCTCTCCGGTCGTGAGCGTCCCCGTCTTGTCGAAGACGACGACGTCGACCTCGCGGAGCCGTTCGAAGACCGTCTCGTCGAAGATGATGATCCCGCGACGGAGCGCACTGGAGAGGCTCTTCGCGACCGACAGCGGCGTCGCGAGTCCGAGGGCCCACGGCGAACCGGCGAGGAGGACCACCAGCGCGAGGCGGACGGCGTCCGCCGGGCCCATCCCGAACGCGAGCGCACCGACGCCGCCGACCGCGACGGCGGCTCCGGCGACGACGAACACGGCGTACGACGCGAGCCGGTCGGCGTGCCGCTGGACCCCGTGCGTCGCGCTCTGTAGGTCCCGGACGGCGGTCGTTATCCGGTCGATGCTACTCGTCACGTCCGGGCCGACGCGGACCAACGCCGCGCCGTCCGTCACGATCGACCCCCCGATCACGTCGTCGCCGGCGCGTTTCGACACCGGAAGCGACTCACCGGTCACGATCGCTTCGTCGACGGTACAGCCGTCTTCGACCAGTTCGCCGTCGACCGGCACGCGCTCCCCCCGTCGAACGAGGACGACGTCGCCCGCCTCGAGGTCCTCGACGCGAACGTCCCGAGTGGTTCCGTCCGAGTCGTACGTCCGCGCCCGCTCGACCTGCGATATCGTGAGCTCGGTGAGCCGGTCGAGCGCGCGCTGTTTGATCGACGACTCGTAGAACACCGACGCGGTGACCGCAGCCGTTACGACGATCGCGAGGTCGTAGAAGATGTCGTTCTGTCCGAGGACGACGGCCGCCGTACTGTACAGATACGCGCTCACCGCGGTGATCGCGACCAACAGGTCGGTGTTCGGGCGCCGCATTTTGAGACTGATGTACGCACCCCGCAACACCGGAAGCCCGGTGAACACCAGGATGAGTCCGGTCATCACGAAGTACAGCCGGAGGAACACGAACGCGCCCTCGCTGTTCAACTGAAACGCGCCCTCGAATATCGCGAGCGCTTGCCAGTCGAATATCGACGCGAGGTGTGCGGGATACAGGATCGCGACGTACGGGACCAACAGAAACGCACCGAAGAGGAACCCGAGCGAGTACCGCATCCCCAGGAGCTGGTCGTCCCGCCGCTTCCGAATGCCACCCATCTCCCGTGACCGGCGCGTCGTCCCGCCGGCTGTGTCCGCCTCTGTCGAGGCGTCGTCACGGAGGTACGCCGTGTACCCGAGCGTACTCAACGCGTCACGCAGCGCGCCCTTCGAGACGGTTCCTGGGTCGTGGTCGACGCGGATCGTCTCCGTGACGTAACTCGCCTCAGCGGCGGTCACTCCCGCCCGGTTCTCGGCGAGCGACTCGAGATACGCTTCACACGTCGCGGAGTACATCCCGTCGATCCGCAAGAACGTCCGGGAGTCATCCGAGTCGGGCAGACCGTGTCCGTCCGGTGTCCGCTCAGGTGTGGACCGGTCGACGTCGGGCGGGTCGGCAACTCCGAGCGTCGCATACACGTCGTGACACCCGCTCGAGCAGAACGCGCGCTCACCGGGTGCTTCAAAAGAGGACGACTGAATCGATCGACCGCACAAGGAACACTCGTTGCTCATACTGCGACGGGCGCGACTCGTTTCCTCAGTCGGACAGCGCGCAGACTCGAGCGAGCATCACGGCACATGCTTCTTTCATACAGTAGTAGTGAACTTGTAATGAGACGGTTGATCGTACCCACGTACGAGGCTCACGTTTATGTGACCATCGCTCTCTATCGAACGGCACTCCGTCCGGAGATCGATGCGAAATCAACGGGTCATATATCCGATCTCGTCGTGCGCCTGGGAGCGTGCGACCACGTCTCGTCTCGACTGCTCGTCCCGGGGTTCGTCCGTCGCACCGCTCGCAACGGCGTATTCACGACGAGTGGAACGAACGGGCCCCGTGGTCGTCCTGCCACGCAAACGCGTGGAGACGGCGGGTTTCGACGCGCCGGAGCCGGCGGCCGTCGTCACTTTCGCCCGTCGTGAGCGTCCACGCCGCACCGTCACATACCCACTCGTACTAGGCTACTATATGTATCTGTGAGCGAACTCGAAATCGACGCCGACACCACGGCCGTCCCGATCGCCGGTCCGCAGATCGACTTCCCGAAGCCCGAGAGCGAGGCGTGAGACGAGGTCGGCGAGACCGTCGTGGAGAACGCCGTCGTCGACGAGTTTCGTCGGATCCGCGACGCCGCTCCCGACCCTCGTCTCGGCTCGCTCGTCGGTCACCTCCTCCGGGGCGGACTCGTCGGCGCGCTCTCGGCGACGCCGCCGCCGCTTCCGGATCGGCAGACGATCCGAGACCAGGTGTCGGGAGCCATCGTCGATAGCGGATCGATCGCCGCTCGCCGGTCGAGCACGTTCTCGGTTCGGTCGAACCGCCTGTGCGCTCTCGACGCACGATCTGAACGCTGTTAACATCCGTCGACCCCGACTCATTGTATGGTACAGATTGGCAGACGGTCCCTCCTCGGCGCCCTCGGGGTCGGGATGTCGTCGGTTTCGGGGTGTCTCGGCTCCTCCGACGCCGGCGCCGAATCGGGGTCGATCGACGGCGGCTCCGACGGATCGACCGGTTCGGTTGCCGAGGGGCCACCGACGGTCGAGCGGTCGCTCCCGGCGGCGTACACCGCCGAGGAGCTCGCGGCGGCGAGCCGGTCCGGCGGGCCGCCGCCCGACGGCATTCCCGCGATCGAGGACCCGCAGTTCGCCGAGGCGACGGACCCGCCGGCGTTGCTCGACGACGGCGATCCGGTGTTCGGCGTCGTCCTCGACGGCGAGGCGAAGGCGTACCCGCAGTCCGTCCTCGTGTGGCACGAGATCGCCAACGACGTTATCGCCGGGACGCCCGTCTCCGTGACGTACTGTCCGCTCACCGGCACCGCACAGGGCTTCCACCGCGGGGAGACGACGTTCGGGGTCTCGGGACAGCTGATCAACGCGAACCTCGTCATGTTCGACCGGGCGACGGGGGCCCGGTGGCCGCAGATGCTCGCGACGCGGATCACCGGCGACGACCCCGGAGACCACCTGAAGGAGTTCCGGGTCGTCTGGACGACCTGGGAACGGTGGCGGTCGGCTCATCCCGAGACGGTCGTGCTCACCGACGACACCGGATTCGCCCGGAATTACGGGAGCGATCCGTACGGCGGGTACAACCCCCGGAGCGGGTACTACGCCGATGACTCCCTCCTGTTTCCGCCGCTCGCGGAGGACGATCGGCTCGCCCCGAAGACCGTCGTGATCGGGATGCGGTCGGCGAACGGCGCCGTCGCCGTCCGCAAGGAGACGCTCCGCGAAGAGCGGATCATCGAGTTCGACCTCGACGCCGTCCGCCACGCGGCCGTCTACGACGGATCGCTCGACACCGGGTACGTGTACCGGCCCAGAGACGGCGCCGAGAGCGACGGGACCGACGGTGCCGACCTCGAAACCGCGACGCTCTCGTGGGAGGACGGAGACGTCGTCGTCGACGGTTCCGTTCACGCTCCCGACTCGCTGCCGTTCGAGCGGGAGATCGCCTTCGACGCCATGTGGTTCGCTTGGTACGGCTACTACCCCATGACCGACCTCCACCGATGACCGCTCGCGGCGCACGTGCGACGGTTTCCGGTGTCCTCGGGGACGTCGACGGGGCGGTGCGACTGGCTCTCGGCCGCCGCGATAGCGCGGCGGTCGTCGCCGCCGTGACGGTCGGCTACCTGCTGGCGTACCTCTGGGCGACGGGCGATCTGTCCCTTCGCACGGGGGTCGCTCCCGGCGTACTCGTGATCGACGACCCGCTCGGTCGCCTGTTCGCCCGGACCGGGCCGGCGTCGTTCGGCGCGATCGCCACGGTCGACACCGGCGTCGTTCGGCTACTGCTCTCACCGGTCGACGTCGCGATCGGCGCCGTCGTCGCCGGGCTCGTCGGGATCAACCTCGGGACGACGTATCTCGCGGTTCGGCGGCCCGCGGAATGCGGGATCGGAGCCGTTTCGGGCCTGGTCGCGTCCGTTCCCGCCCTCCTCTCCGGGACGGTCTGTTGCGGCCCGGTCGTGCTGCTCGCGGTCGGCGTCCAGGCGACCGCCGTCGTCCTGACGGCGTTCGTCTGGCTGTTACCGATCGGGATCGCGCTGCTCCTCGCCAGCCTCGCGTACGTCGCGACGAAGATCGATCCGGGGCGGCCGATCGAACCTTGATCACCGATCGGGCCCGGGACGACCGAGAGAGTCGCTCATGGACGGGGTAGACGAGGCCACGGCATAACGCCGGGTCGGTCTGGCGCCTCGCGCACCAGACCGCGTCACCTATTCGCACGGGGTGATCGATGTCCGTTCATGGTCGCTCCAGAGTCGACGCCCGCACCGGACTCCGACCGGTCGCCACCTGACGACTCCGACTCTGCGTCCGCCGCCGCCCCCGCTCTCGTCGCGGACTCGCAGCGGTTCCTCCGCGCGGTCCGAACTCCCGACGACCGCGGGCCCGCGCTCGATACCGTCAGAAACCGGATCGCGGACGCCTCGCCCGACGAACTGGACGCGCTCGCACCCGACGAGCGGATCGCGTTCTGGCTCAACGTCTACAACGCCGCGACGGGGGCCGCGCTGCTCGCTGACCCGGACCGCTTCGAGGACCGTCGTCGGCTCTTCGGCGAGCCGATCGTCACCGTCGCCGGGACTGAGCTGAGCCTCGATCAGATAGAACACGGGATTCTCCGCGGCTCGCAGTGGAAGTACGGGCTGGGCTACGTCCCGAATCCCTTCCCCTCGGCGTTCGTCCGGCGGCACCGGGTCGCCGACCCCGACGCGCGCGTCCACTTCGCGCTCAACTGCGGCGCGGCCTCCTGTCCCGCCGTCGCCGCGTACGACGCGACCGACGTAGACGACCAGCTCAACCGCGCCGCCGGCTCGTATCTGCGAAGCGAGACGGTCGTCGAGGAGGGGACCGCCAGCGTGCCGCGCCTCCTCCTGTGGTACCGCGGCGACTTCGGCGGACGGTCGGGCATCCGCGCGCTCCTCCGCGAGCACGACGCGATCGACCCCGACGCGGTCTCACGGATACGCTACCGCGAGTACGACTGGTCGCTCGCGCTCGACGCGTTCCGGACCGAGGAGGAAGGCCGATGAGCGACGACGGCCTGCTGGAGTCGCTGTCGGTCGTCGGCCTCTTGAGCCTCTGTTGTATCGGGTTCGGCGGGGTCGCGGGCGGTGCGCTCCTCGCCGGGGGCGGCGCCTCCGCGACCGTCCTCACCACGGGCGCGTCCAGCGCTCGCGGCGCGTTGATCTCGGGCGGCGTCACGTTCGCGGCCGTGTTCGTCGCGGCCGTCGCGATCCGCTGGCGGCTTGACCGGTGAGGGGATGGAAGGCGCGGTATCGCTACCGGCGGTCAGAGGACTCCCGCGCCGCCGAGGATCAGCCGGACACCGATGACCGTCAACAGTCCGAGGACGACCCCGCGCCGGAGGCGTTCGCTCACGCGCTCGCGGAGGCGTTTTCCGACCGCGACCCCCGCGACGGCGGGGACCGCGGCGGCGACCGACGCGAGGACGAGCCCGAGATCCGGGTACAGCCCCAGTGCCGCGGCAGCGCCGACTCGCAGGCCGTTGATGCCGACGAACACGAGCGCGACGACGCCGACGAACAGCCCGTGCGAGAGGTCGAAGCTCCGCACGTACGCGACGAGCTGGACCCCGACGTTCGTCGCGCCGAACAGGACGCCGGAGACGGCGCCGACGGTCGCCATGACGAGCGGCGTCTCGGCGACATCCGGGTCGCTCACGACCGGGAGGGACGGGAGAGCGAAGAGACGCTGATTCGCCGCGACGAACCCGAGCGAGACGAGCCCGAGCAGGACCCGGAGCGGGGCGCCCGGGATCCGGTCGAGGAGCGCCATCCCGACGACCGTTCCGACGAGCGCGGCGACGAGCAGGGGTGCGAACCGAGTTCCACACGTTCGCAGCTCCTCGCGGGTGAGGTCGCCCACGAGCGCGACGTTCACGGCGAACATCGGGACGATCATGAACGCGACGGCGGTCGCGGGATCGAGCGTCGCGGCGAGCACCATCGTCCCGACGACGGCGAAGCCGAACCCCGCGACCCCGTTGACGGCGCCCGCGACCGCGACGACGACGGCGATCGCCGCCGCCAGTTCGACCGAGAGCGCGAGCGTCATACCGCCGCGACGCGGCGAGCGGTCATAAATGACCGCTGCGCGTGCGGGACGAAAACACAGTCGGGCGGTCGGCCCGGCCCGCGCGGCCTCGGGCGGGGTCGTTTTCGGACGTGGTCGATCGCCGAGGCCGGAGCGGTGATATCCCGTCGCCGAACGGCTCGGAACCGCGAATCCGCCGCCCCGCCTCTCCCGCTGGCCTGCCCCGCGGTCGTGTGCGGCGCGTGCCACGGCGGACGGGACTTGATGACCGCGGGTCCCGTCGACCGGGACATGCAGGAGTTCGACTTCCTCGTGATCGGGTCGGGGTCGGGACTGGACGTGGCGAACGCGATGGCCGGCCGGGGGAACTCGGTCGCGGTCGTCGAGGAGGGGCGGCTCGGCGGGACCTGTCTCAACCGCGGCTGTATCCCCTCGAAACAGCTCCTCTATCACGCCGAGGTGCTGGAGACGATCGAGGGCGCGGACGCGTTCGAGATCGACGCCGAGGTGACCGATATCGACTTCGCGGAGATCGTCCGGAAGGTGAACGAGGACGTCGCCGGGAGCTCGGAGTCGATCCGCCGCGGGCTCGAGTCCTCGAACAGCCACGATCTGTTCTCGGGAACCGGACGGTTCGTCGATGACCGCACGGTCGAGATCGTCGACGGCGACGACGCGGGCGCCACGCTGCGGGCCGACACCGTCCTCGTCGCCACCGGCACGCGCCCCTCGATCCCGCCGATCGACGGGATCGACGGCCTCAACTACCTCACGAGCACGGAGGCGCTCCAGTTGGAGACGGCGCCGGACCGCCTCGTGATCGTCGGCGGCGGGTACATCGCGGCCGAACTCGGCCACTTCTTCGGGACGTTCGGCACCGACGTGAGGATCGTCGGCCGGCGCGAGCACCTCCTGCCGGAGGCGGACGCGGAGGTCGGCGAGGCGTTCACCGACCGCTACGCCGACCGGTTCGACGTGTACACGGGCTACGAGGCCGTCGCCGCCGAGGAGGCCGACGGCGAGGTGACCGTCGAGGCTCGCCCGTACCCCGAGGCGGATTCGGTCCGCGCGGGCGACGAGCCGGTCGGCGCGCCCGAGGAGGCCGAGCCGGTGACCGTCGCGGGCGACGAACTGCTCGTGGCCGCGGGCCGCCGCCCGAACACCGACTCGCTGAACCTCGACGCGACGGGCGTCGAGACCGACGCGAACGGCTTCGTCGAGACGGACGAGTACCTCCGGACCGACGCGGAGGGGGTGTGGGCGCTCGGCGACGTGGTCGGCGAGTACCTGCTGAAACACAGCGCGAACCACGAGGCGAAGGCGGTGGTCCGGAACCTGCTGGGCGACGAGCCAGAGCCGGTTGACTACTCGGCGATGCCGTTCGCGGTGTTCGCCTCGCCCGAGGTCGCCGGCGTCGGGGCACGTGAGCAAGACCTCCGCGAGGCCGACGCCGAGTACGCCATGAACACGTACGCATACGACGACACGGCCCGCGGCAGCGCGATGCACGCTGAGGGGTTCGTGAAGGTCCTCATCGACCTCGACGGGAACATCGAGGGGTGCCATATCATCGGGCCTGAGGCGTCGAACCTGATCGAGGAGGTCGTCGTCGCGATGACCGCCGGCTCGGGGACCGTTGCGGACATCCGCGACGCGGTCCACATCCACCCCGCGCTCTCCGAGGTCGTCGACCGGGCCTTCTCCGGGCAGTTCTCACGCGGCGGCGGACACGACTACGGACATCATCACCACGGATAGCCGTCAAGGCAGCGCTGCGGCCGAACACGGCGACTTCCCGGTCAGCCGAGTGGTTTTGTCGCTTCCCACCAAACACCCACTATGAACGACCGCGGTCATCTCTCTCGGCGTCGACTGTTGGCCGGCCTCATGGGCGGCGGCGCACTGGGAGCGCTGGCCGGCTGTACCGAGAGGGACACCGGTACCGACGGCGATGCTGACGCCGAAGGCGGCGCCGATACCGGCTCTGGGGGCGACACCGACACCGCAGGCGAAACCGGATCGGAACCGCCCGCTGCCGACGACCTCGACCTCCGGGAGGCGAACGTCGTTGACGTCGCGTTCGAGGCGACGGACGGCGGCTACGTGTTCGACGTGACGCTCCATCACGACGACGGCGAGGAGGGGTACGCGAACTGGTGGCAGGTCGAGCGGCTCGACGGGACGCGGCTCGGCCGCCGGGAGCTGCTCCACGCCCACTCCGAGCAGCCGTTCACGCGGTCAGCGACGGTCGCGGTTCCCGAGGACGTCGCCCGCGTCGTCGTCCGCGGTCACGACCAGACGCACGGGTACGGCGGGGTGGCGGCCCTCGTTGCCATCGACGACGGGTCGGTTCGGTTCACCGATCAGGGACCCGAGCCGCAATCGTTCGACGCCGATCACTTCTCGTAACGCGCTCCGACGAGTATGATACGCGATCACATGCCGAGATGACGTTCCGAACACACACCCGCGGACGGGTTTTGTATGTATGCGTCTTATAAATGAACACGATGGCAAAAGCAGCAATCGTGATTCTCGCCGGCAACGAATCGCACTCCGACTACGGTCGCCTCGCGAACGCGCTCGAAGCGGCCAAGGAGTTCGCCGAGAACGACGACGACGAGCTCGAGCTCATCTTCGACGGCGCTGGGACACAGTGGATCCCGGAGCTGGAAGACGAGGAGAGCGACTACCACGAGCTCTACCAGGCGGTTCGCGACGAAGCAGCCGTCTGTGATTTCTGTTCCGGGGCGTTCGGCGTTGAGGACGCCGTCGCCGACTCCGGGCTCGTCACCCTCGACGAGTACGACGGCCACCCGAGCATCCGCTCGCTCGTCGACGACGACTACGAAATTATCACGTTCTAAGGCGCCGAAAGGACCTCACACCTCCCGGACGACCTCCGTTTTTTGAATCCCGCCTCGAACAACAACGTATGGACGCGTCTGCATTCGTTGCTCCCGACGATCGGCCCGTCACGGCGGTCACGGCCGCAGAGATGCGGGCGGTCGACCGAGTCGCCGTGGAGGATATCGGCCTCGACCTCCCCCGGATGATGGAACACGCCGGTCGGGGGCTCGCCGACGCCGTTCTCGCCGCTCGACCGGCCGATCTCCCCGTCACGGTGCTCGCCGGCAACGGCGGAAACGGCGGCGGCGGACTGGCGTGTGCTCGACATCTGGCGAACCGGGACCACCCCGTCCGGGTCGTTCTCGACCGCGCGCCGACCGAAGTCGACGGCGTCACCGCGGAACAGCTACGAATACTGAAAGCGATGGACGTACCAATCGAATGGGTCGACGCCGACGCAGACATCGACGCGGCGCTCGACGGTCTCGTCGTCGACGCGCTGATCGGCTACGGACTGACCGGGGCGCCCCGCGGCGCCGCGGCGGAACTGATCGAAGCCGTCGACGGCGCGGCGGAAACAATCGTGTCGCTCGACGTTCCCTCCGGCACAAACGCGACGACCGGAGAGGCGCCCGGGGTCGCGGTCGAACCGGACCGCACGGTCACGCTCGCGCTGCCGAAGACCGGGCTCGCGGCCGTCGGCGGTGACCTCCTACTCGTCGACCTCTCGATTCCGGCGATGGTGTACGACCGCCTCGATATTGAGTACGACAACCCGTTCGGCGACGAATTCGCCGTCCCGTTGTCGCGGACGGACGCCGAGTAGAACGGCCCGTCGGTTCACGCGGGTTACCTCGGACTCACCGGAGCGTTATACGGTTCGGTGTAGTGTGTCCGTTTATCAATGACGCCAGCGATCGGTGACGCGGCTGAACTGACGGACGCGGACGCGGGGCTAGAGGCGAGGAGAGAGCGACCCGAACCGACGAGGCGGCGAACGGGCCGATGAGCGCCGAGAGCGCACGCGACCCCGAGCGGGTCGCGACGTGGAGCGACCTCGGAGACCGGGAGCCGACGCACGCCCGGGCGGCCGGCGTCGACCTCGTCGTGGTCCGGTACGACGACGAGGTGTCGGTGCTGTACGGCCGGTGTCTCCACCGCGGCGTGCTCCTCGGCGACGGCCACGTCGAAGGCGAGGACCTCATCTGCGGGGTCCACGGCTGGGACTACCGGTACGACACCGGCGTGAGCGAGTACGACAACTCGGAGCGGTTAGAGAAGTTCCCGGCATGGATCGAAGCCGACGGCGACGGCGAGGAGGCGGTGTACGTCGACGCGGCGGCGGTCGCCGAGTGGGCCGACGACCACCCGGAGCCGTACGACCTACCGGAGAACGCCGACGAGGCAGACGACGTGGACGCCGCGGTGAACCCCGAGTTCTACGGCGAACCGGAGGCCGAGACCGAGCCGCACACCCACTACATCCAGACGCTCGCCCGCGAGGGTCCGGAAGGGATCGGCGAGCACGGGAGCGTCTCCGCGATGGGCGTCCCGCGGACGGAGCTGCCGAGCTGGGACGACCTCCAGATCCTCACCGCCCAGCTCGACCGGACGCCCCTCGACGACGAGGCGCCGGTCGATTCCGGGCTCGTGATCGGCCCGAACGCCGAGAACCCGCTCGAACTGGAGATCCCGGTGTTCGTCAGCGACATGAGCTTCGGCGCGTTGAGCGAGGAGGCGAAGGTCGCGATCTCGAAGGGCGCGGACGCGGCCGGGACGGGGGTCTGCTCCGGCGAGGGGGGCATGCTCCCTGAGGAGCAGGCGGTTAATTCGCGGTACTTCTACGAGTACGCCACCGGGAAGTTCGGCTGGGACATCGAGAAGGTCGCTGACGTCCAGGCGTTCCACTTCAAGGCGGGCCAGGGCGCCAAGACTGGCACCGGCGGCCACCTCCCGGGCGAGAAGGTCCAGGGGAAGATCGCGGAGGTCCGGGACCTCGAACCGGGCACCGACGCCGTCAGCCCCGCGCGGTTCGACGACTTAGAAGCCCCAGACGACTTCGCGGCGATGGCCGACCGCGTCCGCGAGGTCGGCGGCGGCATCCCGGTCGGGTTCAAGCTCTCCGCCCAGCACATCGAGGACGACATCGATTTTGCGCTGGAGGCCGGGGCGGACTACCTGATCTTAGACGGCCGCGGCGGGGGGACGGGCGCCGCGCCGGACGTGTTCAAAGACAACATCTCGGTGCCGACGATCGCGGCGATCCCCCGGGCGCGTCGCCACCTCGACGCCCGCGGCGCCGACGACGTGACGCTGATCGCGACCGGAGGGCTTCGCACCGAGTCGGACTTCATCAAGGCGCTGGCGCTCGGCGCCGACGGCGTCGCGGTCGCGAACGCCGCGATGCAGGCGATCGGCTGTCTCGGGATGCGCGCCTGCGACTCGAACAACTGCCCGGTCGGGATCGCGACGCAGAAGGAGGGACTTCGCGACCGGCTCGTGGTCGACTCGGCCGCCGAGGGGCTCGCGAACTACTTCGCCGCGACGGTGAAGCTGATGAAGGTGATGGCCCGCGCCTGCGGCCACGACGCGCTGACCGAGTTCGAGCGCCGCGACCTGACGACGTGGAAACGGGACGTCGCCGACCTCACCGGCGTCGAGTACGGGGGCGTGGGCGCGGAGGGGCGTCGGCGGTGAACGGTCGGCTCGGCCGAGGGAGTCGGCTCGGCGAAGACCGGCGGCTCAGTCGAGCGAGTCGGGTCGGTGGAACGCGTCTGGACCGTGGTCGTCCAGCCAAGTGAACGCGTACAGTCGTCGCGCCGGAACCCAGTCGAGCCGGCGCCCGTCCGTCGCGGCGCCTGTGTGTGGATTCCACGTCGTCCCGTCGCTGACAACGCCGGCGTCGGTCATCTCGAATTCGTGACCGGGGTCCGCGTACGCGTGAATACCGTCGTCCGTCGCGAAGGCGACGACATCCCGGTGGCCGACCGTCGTCCGCGCGACGCCGCCGGCCGCCCGCACCCGCGAAAAGGCGAAGCCGACCGCGTCCTCGTCGAACTCGACGCCGACAACGACGGTTTTGGGGTCGAGGTCCGCGGGTCCGTCCCACTCCCGAGTGTCGGCCGCGCCGCGGTGTGCTGCGAGCCCGAACCCCTCGCCCGCGGCGTACGCCTCGTACGGCGACTCGGCGTAGTCGATCGGGGCGGGCTCATTGTCGTCGCTCGCGGCCTCGCTCTCTCCCCCCGGCGGGTCGAGGACGACGCCGTCCGGGTACGACTCGCGGAACTCTCGGGCAGAGAGCATTGCCGCCGGGCGGACGGACAGCGAGTCGCCCTCGAACGCACCGTCGATACACTCGCCGGTGGACTGCTTCCACTCGCTGCCGGTCTCTCGATCGTACATCACGAGGTCGTCGTCCGCGAGCTTCCCGGAGACCCCGAACTCGAGCGTCCGCCCCGCGTGGCTCCGGTCGTATAGGACCGCGCTCCCGCAGAGGGGACACCACGTCACGGCGATCGGAATGCTGCCGGACGCGCCGTCAAGGGCGTCGTTGACGATCTCGTGGAACTGGAGGTACCGCACCGGATACGCGCGCGGCGGATCTGCGTCGGTCACGGCGATGACCGCGTCGTTGGCGTCTCCGTCGTACGCGCCGCTGAACCGAGGCTCGTCGACGCTCGGAATCGCGTCTCGGGGAAGGACTCGTCGGACGTTCACGTCGGCGACTGGCGCTCGCTAGACATAACTCGGTCGTCCGCGGGTTGGGGCCGCCACCGCACAGCGCCGCGTCGCTTATTCGACTGGCCGCGCACTGGCGGGTATGAAACGCGTCCGCGTCGACGACGTGGAGAACTCGCTTCAGCCGGCCGCGGTGATGCGACCGCTCACTGACGCGCTCGGGCTGACGGACATGGCCGTGAACTACTACGAGCTCGAACCGGGCGACAGCTTCGCGTTCGCGTACCACAGCCACGAGGTCCAAGAGGAGGCGTTCTACGTCATCTCCGGCACCGCGACGTTCGAGACCGAGGAGGGGCCGGTCGAGGTGGGGAAAAACGAGATCGTGCGGTTCGACCGCGGCGAACTCCAGCGCGGCTGGAACCGCGGCGACGAGCCGGTCCGTGCGCTCGCGCTCGGCGCCCCCCTAGAGTACGGCGAGATGCCGCGGCTCCGGTACTGTCCCGACTGCGACGCCGAGCGGGACAGCGAGTTCGACCGCGTCACCGAACCGGGCGCCGACGGCGCGGCGTCGGGTCGCGAGGCTGTCGTCACCCGCTGCGCAGAGTGCGGGACCGAGACGGGGCGCTGGTACCGCGGGTCGATGGACGGAGAGGTGCCGTGAGGCGATGACGCAGCAACGCCTCCCGGACTCGGTCGAGCGATTCCTCGCCGAGAACCGGACGAACCTCGTCTCGACCGCAGAGACCCTTCTGAGCCACGACACGGCCAACCCGCCGGGTCACACCGCGACGGCGGTCTCGTGGATCGCGTCGCGGCTGGAGACGGCGGGTGTCGACTTCGAGCGGATTGCGGTCGACCCGGAGAAGCCCAATCTCGTCGCGACGCTGCCCGGAGCGTCGGACCGGACGCTGTGTTTCGTCGGCCACGTCGACACGGTCCCGTTCGACGGGACCGAGTGGTCGCGCGACCCGCTCGGCGAGCGCGAGGGCGACCGGCTCTACGGCCGCGGCGCGACGGACATGAAGGGGGCCGTCGCCGCGATGCTCCAGGTCGCGCTCGCGTACGCGGAGTCCGACGCGGCGCCGCCGGTCGACCTACGGTTCGCGTTCGTGAGCGACGAGGAGACCGGCGGCGACGCCGGCCTCCCGAGCGTCAGGGAGGCGATCGAGTTCGCTCCCGACGCCTGCGTCATCGGGGAGACGACCTCCCGGAACGGTCGCTTCGCGGTGTCGATCGCGGACCGCGGCGCTATTTGGCTGACGCTAGAGGCGACCGGCGAGGCCGCACACGGCTCGCGACCGATGCTCGGCGTCAACGCAATCGACCGACTGACGGCCGCGGTCGGCCGACTGAAACAGGAATTCGGGACGCGTGAGCTGGACGTCGCCCCGGAGATGGGGCCGATCGTCGAGGAGTCGGTCGGCTTCCACGAGGGGGAACTCGACGCCGAGACCGTCCGCGATCTGTTCCGGTACCCGACGGTCAACCTCGGCGTGATCGAGGGCGGGAGCGCGGTCAACGCCGTCCCGGCGTCGGCGCGGGCGGAGGTCGACGTGCGGCTGACCGCGACCGTCGAGACTCGTGACGCGCTCGGATCGATCCGGCGCTGTCTCGGCGGGATCGAGGGGATATCTGTCGCGGACGCCTCGTGGAGTCGCGGGAGCTACGAGCCGATCGACTCGCCGCTGGTCGAGGCGAGCGCGGCCGCGGCGGGGGCCGCCGTCGACGAGCGGATCTACCGTCGGAGCGCGACCGGCGGCGGCGACGCGAAGGACCTGCGCCACGACGGCATTCCGACCGTGGAGTTCGGCTTCGGAACGGACACCGCCCACGCGGTCGACGAGTACACGACCGTCGACGCGCTCGCGCGGAACGCCGAGGCGTACGCGCGGCTGGTGGGGGAATACGCCGCGCGGGTGGGAGACGGCGACAGTACCGACCGCTGATCGGTCCTACTCGTCGCCGTACGTGTGGAAGTCGACCGCCTGTTCGAGCAGCTCGTCCGGAATTCCCGGGACCTCCTCGTCGCGGACGGGGCCGGCCTCCCGCAGCGCCTCGGGCGTCCGCGGGAACTCCCGGAGCGCGAAGTGGATCGAGATGCCCGCCTTCGCGCCGTCGGCGAGCGCGATCGGGAGCTGATTGTGGCCCGGCGTCACGTCGCCGACCGCGTAGACGCCGTCGACCGACGTCTCGCCGTGGTCGCCGACGTCGACGGTCCCGTCGTCGTTGAGGTCGCAGCCGAGCTCGCGGGCGAGCCCGTTGTTGTACTCGGAGCCGTACATCGCGAACCCGCCCTTGTACTCGCGGGTCGTCCCGTCCTCGAACTCCAGCGCCTTCAGCCAGCCGTCCTCGCCGTTCTGGACGCCGGAGACGTCCGCGTGAATCACGTCGATCGGGTGGTCGTCGAGCATCGTGGCGGTGTCGTCGCTCCACTCCGGCTCGTGGCCTCGCGTGAGGATGTCGACGTCGTCGGTGAAGTTGAGCATGATCCCGGCGACGTGAGCGGTGCTCTCGGCGTGCCCCATCACGTACACCGGCTTGTCGACGAACATGTGCGCGTCGCAGTGCAGGCAGTAGTGGAGCCCGCGTCCCGTCCGCGGCAGCGGCGGATCGGGGCGCACGTCGTTGAAACCCGTCGCGAGGACGACGGCGTCGGTCTCGTACACCGCACTGTTCCCCTCTAGCGCGATGCGGTCGTCGTCGTCGCCTGCCCGATTACACGACGCGATCACGTCGCGGTGGAGGTCGCAGCCGTACTCTTCTAGCTGTTCCTTCCCGACCCCGAGCAGCTCGTTCCCGCTCGTCTCCTCTCGCGTGCCGATCAGGTTGTGGACCTCCTGCATCATCGCTGCGCGACCGCCGCCGCGGTCGACCAAAGCGGTCCGGTGACCTAATCGGGTGCTGTACAAAGCCGCGGTCTGGCCGGCGGGACCGCCGCCCACGACGACCACGTCGTACGACTCCGTCGGTAAATCCGCTGACATACGGCTCTCGTCGCGCGGGAGGAACAAAAGCGTGCGTTGTTGCCGAACCGCACAGACGCCGATCAATTATAACCGGCCGACGCTTCCGCCGTCCGGTCGCCCGCCCCGCTATTCCCGGTACGCGCAGTGGAACCCGGCGGCATGCCGGTAGAACGTCGGGATCACCGTCCCGCGTAGGTCTGCGTCGGGTTCGTCCGCGAACTCCGCTCCAACCCAGGCGCGGGCGTCGTCGACCGCGGCCGCGACGTGCGGCGGGAGCTCGTAGGCGTCGGTTGCGGTGAGGTATGCCCGCGTGAACGCGTCCGCGAGGCGGTCGAGGAACCGCTCCGTCGGCTCGAACGCGTCCCGGTCGTCGGTGACCAGTCGGTAGTAGGTGCGCCGGATCAGTTCTGACCCGTCATCGATTCCGTGGTCGTCGAATGACCCCGTCGTCGTACAGTCGTCGGTCCCGTCGTCTCTGTTCGCGTGGTCTATGCTCTCGTCCATACGAATGAAGACGTGCGGTTACTATAAGTAACCATAACGGGCGTGTGCCTCTGTCGCACACGCGAGCCGATCTCATTCACGAAGCGTGTCACACACCGCTGGAAAAGCCGTCGTCCCCGCCGTAATCCCGTGATCGATACGAGAAACTCGCTCGCACCGAGAGCGACGTCGGCGAGCCGTCGCAGTTCACCGCCTCTCAGTCAAAAGAAACCCGGTGAGAACGCGAGGTATTGTCGAGAATTGCTAACTTTTGTGTAGGAGCCGTCCCGAGCCTGAACAATGAGGCTTCGTGGCCGTCCGACCTCGTTCTGACTCCTACTTCTACTGCTTGGACAGCTATCGGTTCGCGCGCTCGCCGGTGGCACAGCGCTACTCGTGACCCCGTCCGGCGAACTCGTGGGACCGCCGACCGGACCGCTCGACAACGCACCGATCGAGAACTTTCTCCTTCCCGGTTTCGTGTTGCGTCTGGTGTTCGGTCTGGTGTCATCGATCGTCTGTTACAAGCTCTACACGCGGCGACGGTGGGCCCGGCCGGGAGCGATCGGCGTCGCGCTGGCGCTCCTCGTCTGGGTGGCCGTCGAGGTCTCCGTCGGGTTCACCCGACCGACAGTCTCCCTGAACGTTGCGACTGCGATCGGTGTCGCGGGGGCCGCTCTATCCTCGGCAGTTCGTGCCGATCAATGGAACGAGAGCGCGTAGGCCTTTGCGGTCTCTCCGCTGCCGTCCAGCACGGTCGGTCCGGTGACCTCCAGTCCTCACTCCAACGCGGCCCGGATCTCGTCGGCGCCCGTGACGCCGACGAACCGCTCGACCTCCTCGCCGCCGCGGTAGACCGCGACCGTGGGGATCGACCGGACGCCCGCCTCCGCGGCGAGCCCGTTGTATTCGTCAGTGTCGACGCCGAGGACCGGGGCGTCGATCGTCCCGGACAACTCCTCGAGGATGGGCGTTTGCTGCTTACAGGGGCCGCACCAGTCCGCGAAGTAGTCGACGACGACCTGATCGTTCTCCGCGATCGCCTCGTCGAACGACTCGGTGCTCTCCACGTCGATGATCCCGCCGACCTGTGCGTCGTCGCTGGAAGCCGCGTCGGATGACATACCCGAACGGAGGGCTCGAAACGGGATATTCTTTCCCGAACCGCGCGGTAAGCGGGTTACCCTCGGCTCACCGCGAGACGCGCTCGCCCTTCCGTGTCGAATGGTAACGCGGACACATTTTCGCCTCGTCCTTATCCGCTCGTCGGCCGTCTATCGGCCATGCCAGTCGAGTCGAACGCGCCATCGGTACCGAGCGACAAGGACGCGATCCTCAGCGCGCCGCGCGAGGAGGGTGCGAACGTGCTGCTGACCGCGAACCGATACGACGACCCCGACCGCGGCCGTCACGGGGCGATCATCGAGGAGACCTCGGCGTTCCGTTCGGACATCGAGCTGTTCTACGACCTCCACGCGCTCGCGTGGAACGCCGACGAGGGGCACACGCTGGACGCCCGCGACGACGCCGTCGAGAGTGACGTCTCGTACGCTTCGAGCAAAGTCCCGGAGATCACTCTCGAGAATCGCTTCGACGAGGAGGGATCGACCGGGACGCTCACGCAGCGCGTCGTCGCGAGCGTCGACACCTGCGGCCTGCTGATCGAGACCGACGCCGAGTTCGAAACCGTCGCGGAGCGGACGTTCTACACCGTCGCCGACCTCGGGATCCACGGCCACGATCACGAGGACCCGAACGCGGTCCAGGAGGCGTACGTCACGGAGCGCGACGGCGCGGAGCTGGTGGTCGCGACCGACGGCGACCGGTGGCTGGCGTTCGCACAGGACCGCGACGGGGATCGCGAGTTTGACGGCCGCCGGATCGGCCACACGGGCGTCGCGGCGGGGCCGGACCGGAGCGCATGGGCCGATATCTACGAGGGCAACGACGGGTTCGTCGACGATGCCGAGCGCGGCGAAGGGAACCTCGACGCGGGCGTCGGGCTGTACGTCGGCGAGACGGACGCCGCGTCGTGGCTCACGGGCGTCGGCTTCGGCTACGGCGAAGACGCTGCGGTCGAGCACGCCCTCCGACTCCTCGACCGCGGCTACGAGTCGGAGCGGGAATCGTTCGCGACGGCGTGGAAGGAGTGGCACGAGACGGTCTCGGACGGCCCGACCGACGACCCCGCGGTCAACGGCCTGTACGAGCGGTCGCTGACGGCGATGAAGTGCGCTCAGGACGGCTGTTGCGGGGTCATCGCGGGCGCGTTCAAGCCGAGCGACATGACGTACAAGTTCATCTGGCCGCGCGATCAGGTGATCATCACCCAGGCGCTGATCGCGGCCGGAGCCGAGCGCGAGGCGCGGCTCGCGCTCCGGTGGTTCGACGAGAACCAGATCACCGGCGACGTCGTCGACGACCGGGGGATCGACCGGCACGGGACGTGGTGGCAGAACTACTACGTCACCGGCGAGGCCCACTGGCGGGCGCTCCAGCTCGACCAGGTCGGCGGCCCGATATACGCCCACTGGCTCGTCTGGCGGGAGACGGGCGACGACGACTTGCTGGACGAACACTACAACATGTCACGCCGCGCCGCGGAGTTCCTCCTCTCGTACGACAACGGCTACGGCTTCCCGAAGAAGCACCAGGACCCGTGGGAGGAAATTTGGGGCCACAGCACGGAGGGCACCGCGGCCGCGATCGCGGGGCTGCGCGCCATGAGCGAACTCGCCGACGCGCGCGGCGACGAGGGATTCGCAGATGAGTGCCGCGAGCAGGCGACCGTCTGGGCGGAGAACTTCGAAAAGTACTGTTTCAAATCCACGCCGTACGGCGACGCCCTCGTCACGGCGGACAGCCCGGAGACGCCGTCCGACCCGTCGGCCGACGCTCGGCCCGACGCGGCGGCGTTCATGGCCGTCTGGCCCTGGAACGTCGTCGACGCGGACAGCGATTCCGTCGCCGCGACGCTCGCGGCTGCTGCCGACGAGGCGTGGGTCGCAGGCGATTCCCCCTGTCTCGGCCGGTACCCCGGGGACCGTTACACTCCGACTGGCACCGTCGAGGACGGCGGCTGGCCGCTCTGTGAGGCGTACGCCGATACCGCGCGCTGGCTCGGCGGGAGCGATCCCGACGCGGTCGCGGACCACGTGTTCGAGGACGCCCGCGAGTGGACGACGACCGCCGGGCTCCTGCCCGAGCGCGTCGACGGAAGCGGCCGGGTCAGGTGGAACTCGAACCTCCAATGGAGTCAGGCGACGTACCTGCTCCTCGTCGAGAACCACGTCCGCGACGAGGCGTTCGGACTGGCGCCCGACGGTGGAACTGACTGAGTGATAGCAGGCGTCGGAACGCTCCGAGGAGACCGCGAGCTACTCCGGCGCGACGGCGTCGAGCGCCGCGGAGCGCCATCGATCGATCGCGTGAGCGACGGGGTCCTCGGACCTCTCCTTGTCGACGTAGTACTGGTAGACGTGACCACCCTCGTCGAGCAGCCGGCGGCCCCGCGTCACGAGACCGGTCTCGCGGAGCCGCTTCAACGAACGGTTCACGTTGCTGCGGTCGCGGTCGAGGCGGTCGCTCAGTTCGCTGGTCGTCGCTCCCGTGACCTCGACGACGGCGTCGTAGGTGCGAACGTCCTGTTCGCCGAGGTCGAACACCGTCTGGAACACCTCCTCGCGTGTGGGATTTTTCACCGAAAGCGCGCTCTCGTCGGCTCTCGTTCCCCGGTGGCTGACTCCGCGCTCGGCCCGCGCATCCGACGAGACGTCCGTCGACAAGTCCGTTCGACTACTCATCGTCCGGCACCTCCCCGCCGGCGCGACCCGGAAGACGCGGGCCGGTCGGCTTCTGCGTCCCCTCGACTCCGTCGACGGACAGGTGTTCCCGACCCCACCTGAGCATCGGATCGAGGACCGCCTCTAATTCTCGCCCCTGCTGAGTTAGCGTGTACTTGACTCGGACCGGCTTCTCGCTCACCACCTCGCGGTCGACGAGCCCCTCCGCTTCGAGCGTCGAGAGGCTGTCCGAGAGCATCTTGTTCGACACGTCGTCGATGGCCGCGCCGAGTTCGCTGAACGTGTGCTCTCCGTTCAGTAACTGCGTGAGGATGATCGGGTGCCACTTGTGGCCCAGCACGTCTGCGACCTCGATGAGGAGGCGCTGCGTGCGCTCGTGCGAGCCGTCGAGTCGGGACAGCGGGATCGGTTCGGTGCTCATACACTATGCGTCACGCGCCGCCGGTATGATCACCCACGCTACGTGTCTCGGGCGAGGGATACCGAGACACGTAGGTACCCGGTTCGGTCCGCGGCCCTCACTCGTCGTCGACGAACGACGAGACGAGCGCGTGCTCCGCCGCCCGGAGGTGTTGATGGAGCGTCGCCGAGGCGATATCGAGGCTCTCGGCGATCTCCTCGGCAGTGTGGTCGCGAGGCCAGTCGTAGTACCCCTTCTCGTAGGCCGTCTCCAAGACCGACCGTTGCCTGTCGGTGAGCCCCGCCGCGCCGTCCGTCGGAACAGGGAGGTCCGCCCCGCGGGTCGGGGTCTGGCGCTTGGCGACCAGCTCGACGTCGTCCCAGTACTCCGAGAGCGCGTCGAGCACGCGCGTGATGTCTTCGTCGTTCGGAACCTCGGCGATCAGCCTCGTGTCGCCGTCGCTCGCGTGGAGCGACACCAGTCCGAACCCGGCCTCGGCGAGCAGCCCCGGGGGCGCGCCCGCGACCGTGATTTCGACGGTACACGTCTCGCCGCGACATTCGACGAGTCGACACTCGCGAATTTCGGGGTACTCGTCGAGGAAGGCTCGGATCTCGTCGAAGTCCCCGTGCGTAATCCGCGTCTCGTACGCGTGCGTGTCGTCGCCGTCGGCGACGCTCCCGAGGTGATCACACCGGCAGTCGAACGCCGCGGAGAGGTCGCCAAGCGGGCTCGCGAAGGAGAACTCCAACTCGACCGCGTCGCTCTCGATCAGCGTGTTCCGGCGTTGGTCGGCGATGATCGCGAACCCAAGCGTCTCTCCGAGCAATTCGAGCCCGCTCTGTGTCGTCTCGGCGAACCCGCTCTCCTCGGTCCCGGCCACGGCGAGCACGCCGAACCGCTGTCGGCCGCAGGCCACGGGGACTGCGGCGGCGATAGGATCGGCTTCAGCGTCTGTATCGGTATCGTTCTCGGATTCGAACCGTCGCCGCTGGACGACCGCGGCGTCCAGTTCGTTGGCTTGCCGAACCAGTTGCCGCGCGAACGGCGACGTGAGGAACGACTCCGCGTCGGTCTCGCTGAACGGGTCCGTCGCGACCGCGCTAGAATCGATCGTCACGGCGTCGGCGTCGCCTCCCGTCCCGACGGTCGCGATCCACGCAGCGTCGTACAGCGACGAGTCGGCGAGTTCGTCACAGACTGACTGTCTGACCGCCGCGCCGCTCGTCGTCCGCAGCACCGACCGAATCACTTCGGTGACGAGGGTGTTGAACCGGTCGGCCGCCGCCAGCTCCTCCTGGCGACGCTCCAGTTCCTCCTGCCGAGACCGGAGCCGCTCGTCGCGCTCGGCGCGGGTCAACGCCGAGCGGACGACGCCGGCGAACAGTTCGATCAGCCGAATGTCCTCCTCCGTCAGCGGTGCCTCGCGGTCGAAGACGCTCAACACCCCGAAATCGCCGAGCGGAACGTGGACCTCGGCCCGACACGGGTCGTCGGTGTACGCGTCGTTCGCGCTCGACTCGTTCTGGACCGTCTCCTCGCTTCGGTAGGCCGCACCGGCGTTCGACGACTTGAGGTCGTACGCGACCGCCTCTCGGACGAGCGCTGCGGCCGCGTCCGACGTCGCAGTCCGCACCAGCTCATTCGCATCGGGGTCGTACAGTCGAACGCAGGCGAGCTCGTGGCCCAAGGCGTCGACGACGGTCCGGATCGCGATTCGGCTTACATCATCACGGTCGGCGGCGGCGAGGAGCTCGCGGCTCGCCTCGGTTACCCCGGTAAGGCGCCGTTCCCGCCGACGCTCTTCGCTCACGTCGCGGGCGACGCAGACGAACTCGCCGCCTTCGAGGCCGGTCACCGACGCTCGAACGGGCAGGTCGTCGCCGTCCGTTCGGGAGATCGTCAGTTCGCCGCGCCACTCTCCCGAGTCGAGGACCGTCGGTCGACAGTCGAGTTCGAATCGGTCCGGGGTCGCGTACAGCTCGCCCCAGCTCGCGCCGGCGATCGCGTCCGGGTCGTCGTACCCGAACAGCGAGGCGTACGCGGCGTTCGCGTGGACGACGACGCCGTCCGCGTCGAGCACGGCGATCCCGTCGTCGGCCGCGGCCATCGCCGCCGATCGGCGGCGCAGTTCGCGCTCGTGCTCCGTCCGCGCCGATGCGTCCCGCACGATCGCGAGTATCCGATTGGCCCCTCCGAACTGGACGGTCGTCGCGGTGACATCGACGGGAACGACCTCGCCGCCCCGCGTGTGACACGACAGCTCTGCGGTGAACCCGCTCCCCCTGTCGCGAACACGCTCGACGAACGACTCGAAGACATCGTAGTCGTGCGGGTGGATATCCGGTGGGCCGAGCGAGAGGAGGCGCTCTCGATCGTACCCGAGCAGCTCGCACGCCTGGTCGTTACACCGCAGGATGCGGTTCGCCTCTGGGTCGATGACGAGGACCGCATCGGGGGTGTGCTCGAACAGCCGTTCGAAGATCGTCGACTCCGGGTCGTCGCCCGTCACAGAACCGGATTCGGGCACATCGCTCATGACGCCAGGCGAAGCGGGGAGTGTCCGTCGTTCATTCGGTGTGCCTCTCGACTAGTTCGTTCGGTACGCACGCTTAAGAAACCAATCGCGGAGTGGGGAATCAGACCAATTCGGCCTCGCCCGCGCACTCGTCAGGACATCGTGAGCAGTTCATAGCCGTCGGCGACGAGGGCCGCGACGTCCGGACCGTGCTCTTCGCCGGCCGTTCCGAGAAGCGGGATTCCTTCCCTTCGACAGCCCGCGGTCGCGTCGAACGCGGCCGCGCAGAAGGCGCAGGCGGCGACCTCGACCCCGCCGCCCACGGCCCGGTCGAGCCCGTCGCGGAGCGGGTGGTCGGCCCGCGTCGCCAGCTCTTCCGGCCATCGGGTCGCCTCCCCGTCGAGAAACACCCGTACGTCGTGGCCGCCGTCGGCGAGCCGGAGCGCGTACTCAACCCCGTTGAGCGCGCTCCCGGTCCTGTCCGGGCCCGCGCTGAGCAACACCGCGTACTTTCCCATACGGACTGGCGGTGGGAGCCGATATAAACGCTATCGGGGGACCCGGTTACGTCGTTACTCTGCGGTTACCGGACAGAAGCGCCGACTGGAACTGGGCATTCGGATAACCGATTACCGGTCAGTCGTCGGCGGCCGAGGCCGTGCCGTCGGAGTCTCCTCCGATCCCCGTCGACTCCGTCCGGTCGTGGGTCCGGAACGTGGCGAGCGACTCTCGGAGGCGGGTCGTCCGCTCTGCTAGGCCCTCCACCTTCTCGGAGACACGGTCCGAGGAGACGGCCTGTTCTTCCGCCGCAGCCGCGACCGACGAGGCGTTCGTCGAGGTCCGCTGGCTGATCTCGGCGACGTCGTCGACCGATGTCGTTACGTCGTTGACCGCGCGGGCCTGCTCGTCCATCGCGTCGGATATCTCTTTGACACCGTCGTCCGCCTCGGTGATGCGGTCATCGATGTCGGCGAGCGCGGCCTCCGCAGCCTCCACGGTGTCGACGCCCGCGTCGATCCGCTCGCGAATCGCCGTCATCTCCGTCACACTCTCGTCGGTCCGGTCTTCGAGCTCCGCGATGAGCGACTCGACCTCAGCGGCGGCCTCGCTCGTCTCCTCGGCGAGGCTCTTCACCTCGTCGGCGACGACGCCGAACCCGGAGCCCGCCTCGCCGGCCCGCGCCGCCTCGATCGAGGCGTTCAGCGCCAGCAGGTTCGTCTGGTCGGCGATCTCGGTGATCGTGTCGACGATGACGCCGATACGCTCCATCCCGGCTTCGAGCTGACTGACTGCCTCCGTCGCGGACCGAGAGCGCTCTTCAACGGCGTGGAGCTCCTCGACGGCGCGCCGCGTCGCCGCCCGCCCCTCGTCGCTGAGCTCGGTCGCCCGCTCGGAGGTCGCCGCGACCTGTTCAGCCGAGACGGCGACCTCCTCGGTCGTCGAGGACATCGTCTCCATCTCGCCGGCGACCTCGACGAGCCGGTCGTTCTGTTTCTCCGCGCCGGCGGAGATCTCGTCTATCGACCCGCTCGTCTCCCGGGCGGCCGCGGCGACCTCCTCCGCGCTCGTCGTCATCGCGTCGCTCGCGTCCGCCACTTCGTCGGCGAAGCGGCGCACGTCGGAGACAGTAGTCTCGAGCTCCGACAGCGCTTCATTGTATGCGTCCGCGATCTCGCGGAGCGCCTCCGGGTCGTCGCGTTCGACCGAGAGCCGAGCGGTAAGGTCGCCATCTGCGGCCTCTCCCATCGTTCCCGCGAAGGCCTCGGCGCGCGTCTCGAGCGTGTCCGCAAATCGTTCCGTCTCGCGTTTGGCCTCGCGGGCGCGCTCCCGCTCTGCCTCCACGTCCTCGATGCGACCCTTGAGCGCGCTCCGCATCGCGTCGAACGACTCGTAAAGCCGGCCGATCTCGTCGTTCGTCTTCGGCTCGAGGTCGACATCGAGATCGCCGTCTTCCAGTGCTTCCGCCCGTCGGCCGAGTTCGTCGAGTTCACGGATCGTCGGACGTGCGAGTCCCACCCCGACGGCCCCGAGGCCGACGATCGCGACGCCGATAATCAACAGAATGTTTCGCGTCACGGCAGCGTGGGCGGCCGGATCGACGACCCCGGCCGTCTGTCGGATAGTGAAGAGGCCCGTCACCGCGATCGCGGCGATGACGAAGGCGATCGAGAGTCCGAATTTGACGAGCCGATTCTGTTCCACCACTGCGGGGACGAGTCGACTTCGAACCCTTTCGCGGCGGCTTCGATCGGACGTCACGCTCTCCACCTCCAGCGACGGCCAAGCGGGACGCAGACCGTGATCTGTCGCGAATCCATGTGAGCGACTGTGACGGTCTCCGATTTAATTCGTCGGTACCGATTATCACGCACGGCTCTCACGGGTAACGCGGACGTAACAGGGTTTCTCTCGGCTCACGTCGGTGTTCTTCGCCCTCCGTCGCTCCCCACGTCTGCCCGAATCGCGCGCCCTCACGACCGAGGTTTATCCGTCGCGGCCGACGAGCGAGAATCGCATGATCGTGTTACACGCAGTCTTTCCGCTCGATCCCGAGAAGCGCGACGAGGCGCTCGATCTGATCGCCGACCTCGCTGAGAAATCCCGCGCCGAGCCGGGGATGATCGACTACCGGCCGGCGACGGACGTGGACGATCCGAACGTGGTCCGGTTCTTCGAGCAATACGAGGACGAGGCCGCGTTCGAGGCGCACTCGCAGACCGAACACTTCCAGGAGTTCGAGGCGGCGCTACCCGGCCTGCTCGCCGGCGAGCCGGAAGTCACCCGGTTTGAAGTCGACTCGGCAGCCGAAATGGATCTCTAAGCGGGGGTTGTGAGTCCGGCGGCTTCGACGCGACTTACTGCTCCGCGGGGGAGTCCGTCCGTTCGTCGATCTCGTTGGCCTGACTGATCGCGTCGATCACGTCCCTGGCGATGTGGTCGAGGTCGTCCGCGTACGCCTGTGTCGTCTCGCTCACCTCGTCGACATTCTCGGAGGTTCGAACCGCGCTGTCGGCGATTCCGTCGAGATCGTCGACCGCGTCCGTAATCGACGCTGCGGCAGTGTCAGTGCGCACGTCAACCGTCTCGATCTGGTCTATCGTCTCGTCCGCGGTCGAACGCACCTCCTCGACGGTCGCCTCGATCTCCGTCGCGCGCTCCTGAGCCTGTTCGGCGAGGTCCTTGACTTCGTCCGCGACGACGGCGAAGCCCGAGCCCGCCTCGCCGACGCGGGCGGCCTCGATAGAGGCGTTCAACGCGAGCATGTTCGTCTGGTCGGCGATCTCGTTCAGCATCGCGACGATGTCGTCGATCTCGGTGACCGTCTCGCGGAGCGACTCCAGTTTCTCCTCGGCCGCGGCCGCCGCGGCCTTGGCTTCGTCGACGTCGGCGTTCGCCTCACGGGCCGACCCTCGGGCCGTCTCCGCCAGCGACGCTGTGTCGGAGCTTGATTCGTTCGCCTCCGCGGCACCGCGAGACAGCGACTCGATCGCGTCGCTCGACTCGCTCAGTTCCGTCCCGATCTCCGAGAGGAGCTTCGCGTGCTCGGCCGTGAGCGTCGAGAGGGGCGCCTTCCCCTCCGAATCGGCCGTTCCGTCCGACCCTCCGCTTCCGTTGCGATCGCGTGATTGTCGACTCATGAGTGTGCTCCCGCCGAGGCGGTTAGCGTACACTTCCGCGGGGGCTATTTAATCGTGGTCCGCATATTATCAGAGACGATGTCAGACCACGATCACGACCACGACGACGGCGATATCCACGCGTGTGACTGCGGCGCGACGTTCGACACGCTCGACGAACTGAAAGACCACGCCAAGGAGAATCACCCCGACGCCTACGAAGAGAACTTCGGGGACGAAGCGTAAACCCATTCAGATCGAGTTATGAGCGGGGACGCTACCTGTCCGACCTGCGGCGACGAGACGGAAAGCAGGCTCGCGATCATCGAGCCCTCGGAACTGAAAGCGGAGCGCGAGTACTGCCTCACCTGTGAGACGTTCGTCGACGCGGACGCGCGGAAGCCAGAGTAACCTGTCGTGTCTGCGTCGCCGCGGCGCGCGCCGAGGAAGACCGGCCCATCGCCGAGCGCACCGGCACACGAGAGCCGTCCGATGTCCCCTGCGTCCGACCAGTGAAATATTATATCATCGGAGCAGTAACTAACCATAGAGAGGCGGAAACGGACTTCGGCCGCAACTGTCCGACCGCCGTTTGGGTCCGACCGGTCGAACCGACCACCAGAATCGCAAACTGGACAGTCGACACATGGGCAACGAATCAACGGACGGTGGCGAAGGCATTGAGGCGAGCGGAACCGGTGGGGACCCCGCATCGGTCGAAGAGCGATATCAAAAGGTCTTCGAGTACAACAACGACGCCGTCATGATCGTCGACTTCGAGACCGAGTCGTTCGTCGACGTCAATCCACGCGCGTGCGAACTGTTGGGGTACTCCCGCGAGGAGCTGCTCTCGATGGATCCCGAGGACATCCACCCGGACGATATCGACCGGGTTCGAGAGGAGTTCATCTCGCAGGTCAAAAGCGAGGGAACCGGCTTCACAGACGATCTCACGTGTCTGACGAAGGACGGAGAGAAGGTCCCCACCGAAGTCTCCGGGGCGGCCTTGGAGTCGACGGCGGGTGCGGCGGACGCCGAACCGAGACGGATGATCGCGATGCTCCGAGACATCTCGGGACGCGTTCAAACCCGGCGCCGGCTGGAGCAGAAGGTCGAACGGCTCGACCGGTTCGCCGGTATCGTTTCACACGACCTCCAAAACCCCCTTTCAATCATTCAAGGGCACGCGGAACTCGCCAGACAGACCGGCGACTCAGAACATTTCGACGCGGTCGAGGACGCCGCCGACCGCATGGAAGAGATGCTGTCGGAGCTCCTCCAGCTCACCCGAGAAGGCGATCTGATTCACGAGCGGGAGGATGTCGATTTAGACGCGATCGCGCGTAACGTCTGGGCCGACTGTGACATGGCGCCGGCAAGCCTCGAGGTCGAATCGTCGACGACGCTCCGGGCCGACCGAGACCGCCTTCACGAACTGCTCGTGAACCTCTTCGAGAACGCCCGCGACCACGGCGGACCGTCGGTGACCGTTCGGGTCGGTGTACTCGACGGGCCGGAACTGAACGGCTTCTACGTCGCGGACGACGGGGCGGGAGTCCCGACTGACGACGAGGACGACGTCTTCGAATGGGGTCACACGACGACGGGGGACGGAACCGGGTTCGGGCTGGCCATCGTCGCCGAAATCGCGGAGGCACACGGCTGGGAGATCGGCGTCGAGGAGTCTGCGGACGGCGGCGCAAGGTTCGAGATCGACGGGATCGACCGCTAATGCGAGAGCTCGCACGGCTCGACGCGGACCGGCGAGGCCGTCAACGACGTGGCCGGCGCCATTCACGCGCTTCCGATGCCGAGCAAGGTGGCCGAGACGGCATCCAAGAACGCGGCCCGGGAACCGCTTCCAGTGACTGGTCGGCCATGGACTCAGAGACAGCGCCACAAAAACCGAGCGGGTGCCGACGGTGAGCGACGCCGACGCGTCGAGTCGAGCCGCTCGGTTCGTCGACATCGGGCGGCGGCTCCGCTCGAGTCTCGACGACCTCCTCTCACAGGAGTTCTCGTATTCCTCGGGGCACCTCGCCGCGATCTTACACGGGTGTCTGTTTGCGCCGTCGATCCTGACTTTCTGGTTCGTCAACGGCGTGCTCGACTTCTCGACCGCGGCCGCCGTCGGCGCAGTCGCTACGACGGCCGGACTCCAGATTCGTCTCTTCGCGTACGTGCTTCTCGTGCCGGTGTTCTTGCTTACGAGACTGACCGTTCACCTCGCTCATCCCGTCCATCGGGCACAGGTGCTTTCGGGATCGTGTCCGACAACGGAGCTGATGAGTCTCGACTGGGTCAGTCTGGGTATCCTCGCGACTGGGCTTCCACTCGCGATTCAGAACTTCGGGCCGTGGGTCGGGATGAACGCCGTCCTCCTCGTCGGGATTTTCGTGCTTCCGCGCGTACTGTCGCCGCGGTACCGCTCAGCCGCCAAACTCCTCGCGATCGCCGCCGGCGGGGCCGTGTTCATTTACGCGACTTACGGGGGCGCGATCTCCTTCCTCCCGGCCCCGGCATCGGTCCTCGGCCCCGTCGCGACGGTGTCGCTCACGGACGTGACCACTGAATGGCTGCTCCGGCTCGCTAACAGCATCGCGTTCGGCCCGCCGCTGGTCGCCGCGTTCGGCGTCGCGATGAACCACATTCTGACCCGGCCGGAGCTCCGCGACCTGCCGGTCATCCGGCGGACGCTGCCACACCGCGACTCGGACCAGGTTGTCGCCGCAAGCGCGGCATTCGGGACGACGTTCTATCTTATAATCGTCGCGGCCGCGACCGGTGAGGTTGTTTTACTTCCCTGAACCAGAGTCCTCCGGAAGCCCCGTACTGGCGGGAACGGCGGGAGGCGAATTAGAAACCTCCTCGGGGCGGTACGCCGCTGAAAACGACTTTTGTTCGGCCATTCGGCACATACAAATGATATACCGCGTGTGGATAATGGAACCGAACAGCCGCCGCACACTTAATTTACTGCGGCGCGCCGGATGACGTCATGAGTAGAGACTCGACTTCGACCGGGGCGGCAGGCGACACGAATTGGTACAAAGCGCTCGACCCGGACGAGCTGCCGGAGGGACGGGTGAAGGCGGTGAGCTGCGGCGACACGACAGTCGCGATGACGCACCAGAATGGTGAGTACGCCGCGCTCGACAATCGCTGTCCCCACCAAGGTGGGCCGTTGGGCGAAGGATCTATCGAGACTGGACTGCTCCGCTGTCCGTGGCACGGCTGGGACTTCGACCCGCTGACGGGGAAAACACCCGGATCCCACGACGACTGTGTCGAGACGTTCCCGGTAGAAGTGCGCGACGATGGGATCTACGTCGGATTCCCCGAAGAGGAGCCGCACGAGCGGACGGTGTCGGACGTGATCGCCGAGACGCTGGTCAACTGGGGGGTCCGGCAAGTGTGGGGGATCGTCGGACACTCGAATCTCGGGCTCGCCGACGCGCTCCGCCGCGAAGCGGCCGGGGGAAACCTCGCATATTATGGCGTCCGCCACGAGGGGGCTGCCGCGTTCGCTGCCTCCGCGTACGGGAAGCTCACCGGCCGCCCGGCGGCGTGCTTCTCCATCGCCGGCCCCGGTGCGACGAACATGCTCACCGGACTGTGGGACGCGAACGTTGACCGCTCGCCGACGATCGCGCTCACCGGACAGGTCGAGTCGCAGGTGCTCGGCACAGGGAACTTCCAGGAAGTCGATCTGGAGGCGGCCTACGGCGACGTCGCTGAGTTCGAGGCGACCGTCCTCCCCGACAGCGACCACGCCGAACTCGCGACGCGGGCGGCCAAGACCGCGATTCTTGACCGTGGAGTCTCGCATCTGGTCTTCCCCGACGAGATCCAGACCCAGTCGGCCGAGGGCGTCGATCCCGGGGACCCGGAGGGACGGATCACGGACCGCGACATCACGCCACCGGAAAGCGCGCTCGCTGACGCGACCGATCTCCTCGCGAACGCCGAGCGGCCAGTGATTGTCGTCGGTCACGGGGCCCGATTCGAGATGGACGGGATCGTCGACCTGGCCGAGCGGCTACAGTGTCCCGTGCTGACGACGTTCAAAGCGAAGGGACAGATCCCCGACTCACATCCGCTTGCGGGTGGCGTCCTTGGCCGGAGTGGGACACCTATTGCGAGCCACTTCATGAACGAGGCGGATTTACTGGCCGTCTTCGGCGCGAGCTTTTCGAACCACACCGGCATCGCGGAGTACAAGCCGACGATCCACGTCGACTACGACGCGATGACGCTCGGGAAGTTCCACAGTATCGACGTGCCGGTGTGGGGCGAGATCGGCGTCACCGTCGACGAACTCCACGAGCGACTTGACGAAATTGAGGCGGAGAGCCAGCGCGAAGAGATCACCGACCGCTGGGCAATTTGGCGTGAGGAGAAGGCCAGCCGGCGAGCGGGGATACCGGAACACGGCGTCAACTACGCCACGGCCTTCGAGGCGATGACCCGGCTCGTTCCCGACGACGCAATCATCCCCGTTGACGTGGGGAACAACACCTACGCGTTCGGCCGGTACTTCGAGCCGGAACACCAGTCCGTGCTCATGTCGGGGTACCTCGGATCGATCGGATTCGCGTTCCCAGCGGCCCTAGGCGCGTGGGCAGCCACCCAGGAGCCGGAGTCGGAGTTCAGCGGTCGTAAGGTGGTCTCGGTGTCCAGCGACGGCGGCTTCGGCCAGTACATGAGCGAGTTCACGACCGCGGTGAAGTACGATATGGACGTTACCCACGTCTTGTTGAACGACGACGAACTCGGGAAAATCAGTAAGGAGCAGCGGACCGGGGGCTGGGATGTCTGGCAGACCGACCTCGTCAACCCCGAGTTCGCGGCGTTCGCGGAGAACTGCGGGGGCCTCGGTCTCTTCGTCGACGACCCCGCCGACCTCGACGACGCACTCGAAACCGCAATCGCCCACGACGGTCCCGCGCTCGTCGAGATCCTCACCGATGCCGATCCGGTGTGAACGCCCGTCTCGATACGTAGCTGCGGTCTCCGAGACGCCTGGATTCGATAAATAAATCCACCGCTCGCGTGTTCGGCCGGTGACCGGACGCGATACGTATTAATTTTTAGTGAGAGAGTATCGGGCATGGGAACTGACACTGCTCGGGAGAGGCCCGTCCCGAACCGCGACACCGCCGTCCCCGATTCCTACGCGATCCACGTCGACGCTCGAGGCGTCGACGTGTGGCAGTATCGCGTCGATCTCGAGGAACCGGACGGCGCTTGGCGGTTCGTCGAGACGCACGACGCCCCGGACGACCTCCGGGTGTCGCTCGATCTCGCGGCCCTGACGCCTCCGTCCGAGAGCGGATACTGGGTGTACAGCAGGACCTACGACTGCGAAACCGACTGTAAATAGGGCGCGGCCGAATCGCTCAGGCCTATAGTTCGAGCGAGTAGATCCGCTTTCGGGCGTCGGCAAACGAGATTCGTGACGAAACGATTTCGGCCTCTTCGAGCTGATCGAGCGCATACCGAACGGTCCGCGGGGGGAGAAGCGTCGACTCGGCAAGGGCCGACTGCGTGCTCTCGCCCTCGTACTCGAGGGTCTTCGCGACCAGCTTGGCGCTGGGCGAGAGGTCGAGGAGTTCCGGGGGCGCCGACCGCGCCGAAATCGTGGTGTCGTCCGGCATCACAGGTGGAGATAGCCGGACGAACGTCTTAATCTTCGAGCGTTTGTGCGATCAATTCACACAGGTGAGCACCGCGACCGACGCGGTTTGTCTCACTCCGTCGACGCTGCCCACTCCAGGAGCGGTTCAAGCCGCGCCCGTAGCTCGTCACCGTCCTTAGTGAGGGCATACTCGACGCGAGGCGGGATCTCGTTATACTGGGTTCGAGAGACGAGACCAGCCTCCTCGAATTCGTCGAGTCGTTTCGAGATGGTTGAAGTACTCGCCGTCGGAAGGTGTGCTTCGATCTCCGCGAAGCGAAGCGAATCGTGCGCCCCGATGATGCTGACGAGCTGTATCGCGTATTTCTGACTCAGTGTGCTGATAACACCCGTGAGCGGACAGTAGCACGTGCCGTCAACATCACAGGCGGGAGCGTCTGCGGTGGTATCTGCCATAGCTTTGTAGCCTCCAACTTACTCCATAGCTTTGGACTCCGAAGTATAAACGCTTCCTGTTGTAAAGTAAGGGTACACGTGACTAGCGACCCCCAATACGACCTCGTGATTCTCGGCGGTGGCGCCGCAGCTTTCGCTGCGATCACCGAAGCGAGTCGACGGGACCTCACGACGGCAATGGTGAACACCGGCCTGCCTATCGGCGGGACCTGCGTGAACGTCGGCTGTGTCCCGAGTAAGCATCTGCTTGCCGTCGCTGAGAACGGTGCTGCCGCGGCAGAGAATCCCTTCGACGCCGTTCGATACCTTGAGGAGCCGACCGTCGACTGGGCCGACGCACTCGACGGCACCGACGCACTTGTCGAACGGTTCCGGCAGGAGAACTACGTCGATGTCGCCGAGCACTTCGAGACCGACATCTACGAGGGGTACGGCCAGTTAGTCGACAGCGAGGGACGCAGTCCCTCGGGCAACCGGACGCAGTCCGGTGACGACACGACTATCGAGGTCGTCGACGGCGCCGACGAGGGCGCACGCATCACCGGAAAAAAGGCGCTCGTCGCGACCGGAAGCTCACCGTGGGCACCGCCCATCGATGGCCTCGACGACGTCGACTACTACACGAGCGAGACGATTCTCGAAGAGCGCGATCTCCCCGAGAGTATCGTAATACTCGGTGGCGGCTACATCGCGCTGGAGTGGGGCCAGATCCTCCACCGTGTCGGCGTCGGCGTGACCATCCTCCAGCGCTCCGAGCACGTCCTCTCCGGGATGGAAGGACAACTCGGGCGTGAGATGCTGCGCGCGTTCGAGGAGGAAGGCATCGAGGTAATTACTGGCAACGACTTCCAGCGCGTCCGGACGCCAGCAGCCGCCGGTGGAATCAAAACGAGACAGTCGGGCGTCGCCGTCGAGACGGCCGTCGACGGCACCGAACGAACGATCACTGGCGACGCGCTGTTCGTCGCGACCGGCGTCCAGCCCAACAGCGATGGGATCGGTCTCGCATCAGTAGGGGTGGAAACGGACAACAACGGAAGGATTCACGTCGACGAGCACTTCCAGACGACGAATTCCCACATCTACGCGGCCGGCGACGTGATCGGCGAGCCTGAACTCGAGACAGTTGCTGCCAAGGAGGGCAATCACTCCGTCAGGAACGCGTTCGGTAACGAGGCCGTCAGCATCGACTATGACGCGGTTCCCGCAGTCGTCTTCACCAGCCCCGAGGTCGCTGCTGTCGGCACGACCGAACTGGAGCACACGGAGGAGCACGGGACATGTTCGTGCCGGACTGTTCAGATGGAGGATGTACCACGGGCGAAAGCCGTCAAGGACACCGATGGTCTCGTTCAAGTAGTCAAGCACCACGAGACCGACGAGATCGTCGGCGTCCACACGGTCGGCCCCCGTGCCGCCGACATGATCGTGGAAGCGACGCTGGCGGTGAAGTTCGGTCTCACCGTCGGCGACATCATCGACACCGTCCACCCGTTCCCGACGTTCAGCGAAGCGTTCAAACAGGCCTGTCAGGCGTTCCGGAGAGATACGTCGAAGATGAGCTGTTGTATCGAGTAGCGATCTCCAAAACAAACGTCGAACACACCGTTCTGAGCTGTTTGTTCTGACAGCCGGAGCGCTCGTGCGAACTCGTTTCACATCCGCCAAGACTGTTTAAAACGCTGCGATCACTCTATACCAAGATCGAATGTTGGAACTCTATCGGCTTCCCGGCTGTCCGTACTGTGCGAAGGTCGAAAACAAGCTCGACGAACTAGATCTGGAATACGAGCCGCATAACGTACTCCCCTTTCGGTTTCTCCGATTCGAGGTGAAATCGGTGAGCGGTCAGTCCGGGGTACCGGTGCTCGTCGACCCCGAACACGGAATCGAGGGGCTGGCAGAGAGCGACGACATCGTCGCCTATCTCGAGAACACGTACGCCTGAGGCGGTTTCAGCAGGCCGTCGGAAACGGTGTTCCTCCAGGCGCCGTTTTCGGACACCACTACGATGAGCGGTTCAATCGTCGCATTCGGGTAGGTAGGACAATGACCAAGCGAGGGTGGATTATTGGTCATGGGGGAGAGGAGGGAAGCGTGTGCCCCTGATTCCTCTATCAAAAACTACGATTTAACCGATATTACATATGGCGTGTAAATGCGCCACCCGCGACAGTCCGACGATTACGCATCGCGATACGCTCACAACGAGTAGAACGAACGCGGTCCATGGTCGTCCTGCCACGCAAACGCGTAGAGACGGCGGGTTTCGACGCGCCGGAGCCGGCGACCGTCGTTACTTTCGCCCGTTGTGAGTGCCCACGTCACGCCATCACCGCTGACCGAGCCGTCTTCAAGTCGGAGTTCGAATTCCGGCTGCTCGAAGGCGTGGAGGCCGTCGTCGGTCGCAAGGACAACGACAGCAGCTTCACCCACCGTTGCCTCCACGACGCCGCCGGCCGCCTCAACGATCGGACGCGGAAAGCCAAGCGCGCCGCCGTCGGCCGGCGTCACGCCGAGAACGACCGTCTTCGGGTCGAGGTCATCCCGATTCCATTCGCGCTCCGGGCCCTCGCCACGCATCCCGCGGAGGCCGAACGCCTCGCGCTCTTCGTACGTCTCGTATCCGGAGGTGTCATACCCGTTCGCGGCGGCCGATCCCTCAGACTCCGGTTGGAGTACGACCCCGTCCGGATGCGCCTCGCGGAAGGCCGCGTACGTCGTCATCGGCCCCGGCCGAACGCGGAGTCGATCGCCGGCAAGTTCGCCCGCGATACACTCGCCGGTGGACTGCTTCCACTCGGAGTCGGTCTCGCGGTCGTACAGCACGAGGTCGTCGTCGGCCAGCTTCCCCGAGACGCCGAAGGTGAGCCGGCGGCCGTCGACGGCCGCGTCGTAGACGACGCCGCTCCCGCAGATCGGGCACCAGGTGACGGCGATCGGATCGGCGTCGCCGTCGGCGGTCTCGACGGCGTCGTTGATGACCTCGTGGTAGTTGAGGATCCGAATCGGGTAGGCGCGGGCGGGCGCCCCCTTGTCGCCCGGCTCGACGACGAGTACCTCGTCGTCGGGCTCACCGAAGTACTCGTCGCCGAAGGTCGGGTCGTCGATGCTCGGGATCGCGTCCTTCGGAAGGACTGAAATCACGTTCATAACCGACTCGTTCGAGTCGTTCACTGGTCTTCCGGAGCGGAGAGGTGTTCTCGCCCCCAGTCGCGCATGGCGATGATCACGGGTTCGAGCGACCGCCCGCGGTCCGTCAGAGAATACTCCACGCGGAACGGCTTCTCGCTGACGACGGTCCGGTCGATGAACCCGTGTTCCTCGAGGTCTTCGAGGACGTCCGACTGGACCTTCCCTGAGATCCCGTCTACCTCCTCTTTGAGCGCGTTGAATCCCAGCGGTCCATTCTCCAAGAGTCGGTGAATGACGACGGGATGCCACTTCTTACCGATCAGCGTCGCGGTCGTCGTGATCGGACACCACTCGCTGCCCGCACACCACACCTCTAACGGTTCGGAATCGGTACTCATACCGGGTCCACGGTCGCCACGAAAATAAAGATACGTTTGGTAACCAGATGAGGAAACGAAACCAAGGATACCAATCGGTTACCCGGTTACCCGTCCGTTCGCGTGAGCTTTTCAATTACCTATCCATACTAAGTTACTGTAGGTAACCATGAGCGAACTCGAAATTGATGCCGACAGCACGGCCGTCCTGATCACCGACCCGCAAATCGACTTCCTGAAACCGGAGAGCGTGGTGTGGGACAAGGTCGGCGAGACCGTCGAAGAGAACGCCGTCGTCGACAAGATCCGACGACTCCGCGATGCCGCCCGCGAGGGCGACGTGCCCGTATTCTACTCGCCGCACGAGTACGAGGAGGCCGAGTACGAGAGCTGGGAACACCTGAACACCATCGATCAGATCATGTTCGACACGCGAATGTTCGACGTCGCCGGCGACGGCGCCAACTTTGTCCCGGAACTCAAACCGGACGACAACACGTTCGTCCTCTCGCCACACAAGCAGCTCTCCGGGTTCTGGAGCAACGACGCGCAGATCCAGCTCCGGCAGCGCGGCATTGATACGATCGTGCTCGCAGGGATGTGTGCGAATCTCTGCGTGGAGTCACACCTGCGCGACGCCGTCGAGAACGGTTTCGAGGTGCTGACCGTGACCGACGCCACGGCGGCCGCCGGCGAGGAGGCGCTTCAGGCGGCGCTCACGAACTACGGGTTCATCGCCCACGAGACCGCCGAGACCGACGACGTGGTCGAGCGGCTGGCGGCGGCGGAGTAGGGGCAGCGTCGTAAGAGAACTCGGCTACGCGGCGTCTTTCCACACGTTAGTCGTCGGTGGTCGACAGACATCAGACAGATGCGACTCCTCACGAGGTAGCGCGGTCGAGTCACACAACCAGTACAACTCTTTACAAACGGACAGTAATCGAACGTATGGACCGGCCGTCTCCGAACGACCGTCTCGCATTTAAATTCGAGGGCGTCGTGATAGCGGTCGTCGCGTTCGCGCTGACGCGGGGGACGGTCGCCGACCTGTTGGTGACAGAGCGGGGGTTCGCGATGGAGATGAGCGCGGTACTGGTGTTAGCGGTCGGATTCGGCGTCGTCCTGTACGGGATCAACCTCACCGTCAGCGCCCGAGACCGGACGTACACCCGGACCGTCCTCGGCTGGTTCCTCGGCGGCGCCGCTGCGGTCGGACTCGTGCTCGGACCGTTGCTGATCGCGTCGTCGTCGGGAGACGCCACCGCCACAGCTGCCGCCGTCGGGATCGTCGGCGGCGGCGCGGGACTGCTCGTCGGGGTCCGCAGCGCGGAGACGGACCGACGGCAGGCCACGGTCGACCGGCAGATCGAGCAGGCGCGGCTCCTCAATCGGATCCTCAGACACGAGGTCCGCAACTCCGTCACGATCCTCCGGGGCCACTCGGAGATCCTGTTCGAGAAGCGCGAAGGGACCGCCGATCGGAGCAAGACGGCGATCACCGACGCGATCGCGCGGATCGAACGGGCGGTAGACGAGACGCGCTTTCTCACGGTCGGCACCGTCGACGGCGGCAGCGGGCTAGAGCCGATACGGCTCGACGAAGCGATCCGGAGGCATGCGGAGCGCACCGATCGAGACGCGTCGGCGGTGGCGGTTCCGTCGGTGACGATCAGAGCGGACCGATACGTTGACCGGCTGCTCGACGAACTCGTCGCACTCCCTGACTGGGCGGACACCGGCGCCGATCCCCTCGCCGTCGACGTCGGGGACCGATACGTCGAACTGTCCGTCACGGCCCCCGGAGCGTGGCTCAGCGCTCGCGAGCGCGACGTGCTCGTCGAGGGGATTCCCGAACAGGAGCGGAACGACGTGGACTACGGCGTCCCGGTCCTCCGGCTTCTTGTCGGGAGATACGGCGGAGATATCGGCGTCGACGACACCGGCGAAGCGACGAGCCTCCGGGTGCGGCTCCCGCGGACCGGTCGAACCGGCACGGCCGGCGACACGCCGGGACTCGCGAGCGGGACGCTGTGGCGGACGCTCGGCATCGGGCTGGCGGCCGGCGTCGCGATGGGCGCGTTCTTTCAGGCGACCACCGGAACGCTGCCGGTGATCGGCGCGCTGTACGGGGCGTCCGTCTCGTCGGTAGGGTGGGTCGCGCACCTGTTCCACAGCGCCGTGTTCGCGACCGTGTTCACCGTGGTCCGCTCCGAGGTGCCCGGCAGGCTGCTCGGTGAATCCCTCGGAGCCAGCGTCGCCGCGGGGGTCGGGTACGGGCTCTTCCTGTGGTTCGTCATGGCAGGGGTGGTTATGAGCCTCTGGTTGAACGTCGTGGGGATCGCGACCCCGCTCCCGAACCTCAGCCCGGCCTCTCTTGTCGGTCACCTCCTCTGGGGCGGACTCGTCGGCGCGCTCTCGGCGACGCTTCCGCCGCTTCCCGACCGGCAAGCGGTCCGGGACCGGACGCTGGCCGCCCTGCGTAACTGAGTGCTCCGAGTCGCCTCCGCCGGAAGTCGGAGCGCCTCTCAGGCGATCCCCGCGCCGCCGAGGATCAGCCGGACACCGATGACCGTCAACAGTCCGAGGACGACCCCGCGCCGGAGGCGTTCGCTCACGCGCTCGCGGAGGCGTTTTCCGACCGCGACCCCCGCGACGGCGGGGACCGCGGCGGCGACCGACGCGAGGACGAGACCGAGATCCGGGTACAGTCCGAGCGCTCCAGCAGCGCCGACTCGGAGGCCGTTGATGCCGACGAACACGAGCGCGACGACCCCGACGAACAGCCCGTGTGAGAGGTCGAAGCTCCGCACGAACGCGACGAGCTGGACTCCGACGTTTGTCGCGCCGAACAGGACGCCGGAGACGACGCCGACGACCGCCATGACGAGCGGCGTATCGGCGAACTCCCGCTCGCTCACGACAGGGAGTGACGGTAACGGGACGGCGTGCTGATTCGTCGCGACGAAGCCGAGCGAGACGAACCCGAGCAGGATCCGGAGCGGGGCTTCCGGGAGCCGGTCGAGGAGCGCCATCCCGAGGAGAGTGCCGATGAGAGCGGCGACGAGCAGCGGCGCGAATCGGGTTCCGCACGTGCGGAGCTCCTCGCGGGTGAGATCGCCGACGAGCGCGAGATTGACGGCGAACATCGGAATGATCATGAACGTGACGGCGGTCGCGGGATCGAGTGTCGCGGCGAGTACCATCGTCCCGACGACGGCGAATCCGAACCCTGCGACCCCGTTGACGGCGCCCGCGACCCCGACCACGACGGCGATCGTTGCCGCCAGTTCGACCGAGAGCGCGAGCGTCATACGCCTGAGATGACGCGGTTATTCATAAATAACCGCTGACTGTGTAGTGCCATGACACAGGCGCGAGGTCGGCCGTGTTCCGACGGCGGCGCTCGGGTGGTCGGACGCGTGATGTGGTGTGTGCAATCACTCCGCACGATCGGCCGAGGCTCATACCCGTCGGCCGTCGTTATTCAAGTATGCTCCAAACCGGACAGACGGCGCCGACGTTCGAACTCCCGGGTGCGGGCGGCGGACGGATCGACACGCATGGCCTCGCCGAGTACGCCGATAACGGGTGGGCGGTCGTGGTGGTGTTTTACCCGTTCGACTTCCACCCGGTGTGTACCAGCCAGATGTGTACGCTGCGGGACAGCGAGGCGCTGTCGCTGCTGGAGAACACCGTCGTCCTCGGGATCTCCACCGACAGCGTCTACAGTCACCGTGCGTTCGCCGAACAGCATCGCATCGACTTCCCGCTGCTCTCAGACAGCGACGGCCGTGTCGCCGAGGCGTACGGCGTGCGCGCCGACGCGATCGACGACCACCGCGGGGTCGCGCGTTCGGCGGTCTTCGTGGTCGATCCGGACCGCACCGTCCAGTACGCGTGGCGAAGCGAGGAGACCGACGACGAACCGGATCTTGAAGCCGTCGAACACGCCGCGCGGTGTCACGGTGACGAGTGCGAACTGCCGGACGGGAAGTCGTACCTGTGAGCGCAACTGCTGACAGCCATTACCGACCAGTAACTCGGTTACCCGTCCGTTCGCGCGTCTTTATCCGATAGTCTCGCATCTGGGTTACTAGAGGTAACCTGCGTCGGCTCGCCGGCGCGTATTACACATCATGGTAAGCATACTCACCGGACTGATCGCTGGACTGATCGCGACCGTCGTCATGACGATGTTCATGATGACGATGGGAGACGACTCGCCGCCGCCGACTGCTGCCCTCTGGGCGAAGTACGTCGGCGACGAGGGGCCCGAGGCGTACATGAAACAGGGCATGCTGCTCCACATGCTGTACGGGGTCGGCGCGGGGGCCGCCTTCGCGGTCGGTGCGACCGCACTCGGGCTCGCTGTCGGCACCGGAGCCCTCGTCGGGAGCGTCCTGTGGGGGCTCGCCTTCGGGCTCGTCCTGATGGTCGGCGGAATGATGTTCTGGATGCGAATCGTCCTCGCAATGGAACCCGACCCGAAGACGATGGCTGCGTTCGGCTTCTTCCACGTCGTCTACGGCGTCGTACTGGGCGCGGGAATCGCGCTACTCCCGGTGTAAGACGTGGGCACGAACACGAACGCGGACGGTCCTCGCCCGGGATGCCTGCGCGACGACCGCCCGGTCCGCAGCTGTACCGCGGCGGCCGGATCGGCGGTCGGTCGCGGAATAGAAGCGACCGTTCGACGCGCCGCGTTCTGGACGGCGATCGCGTTTCCGACGGCGTACGTCGTCGGAGCGGTCGATCCCGTCGCGGCGGCGCTGCCGGTCGGCTGGCTCCCGCTCGCGATCGCGACGCATCTGCTGTTGCTGTGGGTCGGACACGGCGCTCACCATCCGGAGTAAGCAATGTCAGGCGCACTCGCACTAGCGACCGGGGTCGACCCGCTGCCGCTGCTCTCGACGGTGTCGCTCGATCGAATCCTCGATCACTGGTGGGTGTTCCCCGCGTCGATACTGTTCTCGATGGTCGCCATCGCAGCCGGCGTCTCGGGCGCGCTCTTCTTCAGCCCGTTCTTCCTGTTGGCCGTCGGGCTCGGTCCCGCGCAGGCGGTCGGCGCGGGCCTGATGACTGAAGTGTTCGGGATGGGGAACGGTCTCCGGTCGTACGTCAAGCAGGGCGTCGTCGACTACGCGACTGCGAAGTGGCTGTTGGTCGGCGCGCTGCCGGCGATCGTGATCGGCTCGTTCGCGGCCCATTACGTCCCCGACACGCTGTTGCGCGGCGGGTTCGGCGTCGGGCTGTTCGTGCTCGGCGGGTTCCTGTTGTACTCCGACTCCCCCGAGGAGACCGAACCCGGCGAGCGCGAAGGCGAGTTCCTCGAAAAGAAGAACGCGGAGTGCGGTACCACCGTTGTCAACGCCAGCGACGGCGGCCGGTTCGTCTACCCGACGTGCTGGCGCCCGCCGGGCGTCGCCCTCGCGGCGCTCGGCGGGGCGATCACTGGGTTGATCAGCGCCGGTCTCCCCGAGATCGTGACGACCCAGCTCGTGGCGCGGTGTCGGATGCCGCCGCGAGTCGCCGTCGCCACGTCGGTGTTCGTGCTCGCGATCGCCGCGGTCGCCGGGGCCGCCGTCCACGCGCTGGCCGCGACGCCGGTCTGGTACGTGGTGGTCTGGTCGATTCCCGGCGTAATCGTCGGCGGAACGATAGGCGCCCGCGTCGGCAAGCACGTCCCAAGCGGGCTCATGGAGCGCGGGCTCGGCGTCGTCTTCGGGATCGTCGGGGCGATCGTCCTCGTGACGACGTTCGGCGTTTGAGAGTACGTTCGGCGCGTCGCTCCTCGGGCGCCATCCCCTTCTCGGCGAGTTCCGCGAGTGCGGCCGGCGACTTCCCGAGGTCGGACAGCCCCATCCCCCGCGAACGTGGTCGGCTTTCGTGAACTGAACCTCCTCGTACGCGACTATCTGTAGCCTGTTTCCCACGGGTCGCGGAAATCGAGCCCGTTCGTGGGGAGCGTCTCGATCCCGCGCTCGTCGGGGGGACGCTCGACGGCCGCCCGGTCGTCGACGACTACGAGATCATCACGTTCTAACCCGGACGATCGGCGCGGCGGTGCCCGTTACTTTCGACCGTCTTCTTCGATGTTCGCCCGAACGACGGCTATCGGCTCGCCTGTCTTCGCGACCAAGTCCCTTACCGCCTCGTCCGAGTCGGCTGGCGCGCAGCCCAAGTCCCGGATCGCCTCCGTCGTCGAGGCGTGCTTGACGTGGACGCGGTCGTCCGTGTCGGATCGCACCCCCGACAACTGCCGTTACCTCCGACGCGCCGTGCCCGTTGCCGGTCCGGACGGACTTATGACGGCGTCGCGCCATCTCCCGACATGATCGAACTCACGCGGGCGGCGTACGACGAGGTCGTGTACCGGGCGTACGAGGGCGGCGAAGCGGAGATCTGCGGCGTGCTCGCCGGCGAACACGGCGACGACGGTGACCCGAGCGTCGTGACGGAGACGTACGCGGCCGAGAACGTGGCGGAGACACCCGAGATCCGGTACCTGATCGACCCCGAAGAGCAGTTCGAGCTGATCGAGACCGTCGAGGAGGCCGGCCTCGACGTGGTCGGCTTCTACCACTCGCACCCGACCGGCCCGACCCACCCGAGCGAGACGGACGCCGCGCGGGCGACGTGGCCCGACCGCTCGTACGTCATCTGCGCGCTCGACGGCTACCCGTTCGTCGGGTCGTGGCGCTGGCGCGACGACGCGGACGCGTTCGAACAGGAGACGGTGTCGGTCCGGAGCGAGCGATAGGACGGGGTCGAGTGATAGGTCTATTTGTAAATCATCGACTCCGGATCGGTGGTGACCACCTCCAAAGCCCCAGCCGCGAGGACTCGCGCACCTCGTTGCGCTCCTCGCTCGTTCGCTCCGCTCACTCGCTGTGGTGCTTACGTCGGTGGGCTTCGCCCTCGCAGCTGCCCCTTTGAGTCCCGCCCCGCACAGCACCTCACACCTCCCCAGCCTCGTCGCCGGACTACGTCCGGCTGCAAGCGAGAGCTTCGCTCTCGCCCTGTCAGTCACCTCCGCTTCGCTCCGGCGACTGACTCCAGCGAGGGACCGAAGGTCCCTCTGGCAGTCGGGCGAAGCCCGACGACCTCGCGCGTGCTGACTCGCGGCCTCCGCTTCGCTCCGGCCGCTCGCAGGCACGCGCCACCGCATCGCCTGTTTATAAATTACCATCGCCGGCTCGCGCATTTTTAAATACGCACCGACGCACCGCGGTCAGCGGTCGAATTGAAAAGTGGAACCGCTCCGAGTGTCGGGCCTCAGTCGCTCGCTTCGATTTCCGGTTCGGCGTCGCCGCCGACGTCGATCGCACAGGAGGCGGTGTACTCCACGTCGTGGACGGAGTCGATGGCGGGGTCGTCGCCGCACACCGGGCAGTCGTCCTGCTTGGGGATCTCGACCTTGTCGAACTCCATGTCGAGCGCGTCGAAGAACAGCATCGAGCCGTCGAGGGTCTCGCCTTTGCCCATGATGTGTTTGACCGTCTCGGTCGCCTGGAGGCAGCCGACGGTGCCCGGGAGCACGCCGAGCACGCCGGCGGTCGCGCAGTTCGGGACCATCCCGGCCGGCGGCGCCTCGGGGAACAGGCAGCGGTAACACGGCGAGTCGTCGTCGCCCGCGAACGTCGTCACCTGGCCCTCGAACCGGAAGATGGACCCGTGCGAGAAGGGGATCCCGGCGAGGGTACAGGCGTCGTTGACGAGGTAGCGCGTCTCGAAGTTATCGGTGCCGTCGACGACGAAGTCGTACCCGTCGATCAGCTCCTCGATGTTGTCGGGTGTCACCCGCATCTCGTGTTTCCGGACGTCGACGTCGGGGTTGAGGTCGGCGACGAACTCCGCGGCCGAGTCGACCTTCTTCCGGCCCACGTCGTCGTCGCCGTGGATCACCTGTCGCTGGAGGTTCGACAGCTCGACCTCGTCGTCGTCCGCGATCCCGAGCGTGCCGACGCCGGCGGCGGCGAGGTACTGGATGATCGGCGCGCCGAGCCCGCCGGCGCCGAGGACCAGCACCTCCGCGTCCAGCAGGTCCTTCTGCCCCTCCGGCCCCACGTCGTCGAGGATGATGTGTCTGGAGTAGCGGTCGAGCTGCGTCGGATCGAGGTCGAGGTCACTCATTCGGCCGCACGTAACGTCCGCGGACGGTTAAGCCGGCCGTCCACCGGTGGGTGCTGCCGCCATCTCGGAGGTGCGTCGCGGACGCACGGGCGGCGCGTGACGCCTCGTCGCCGCGGCGGAACTCCCGTACCTGCCGGTGTCATCGCCGTCGAGAGGGTACCCGTCGGCCGGACACGCGGGAATCCATTCCGACGCCGCCGGCGACCGTGTCAGACCGTGGTCGACGTTGCCGTCGACACGCCCCTTTTGAGGACGAGCGTCGAAGGGAGGGTATGGCCACGATCAAACTCCCGGCCGCGCTGGTCGGCGGGTCGGCGACTTCGAAAGTCGAGGTCGCCGGCGAGACGGTGGCGGAACTGTTCGACAACCACGCCGCGGAACACGGCGACGAGCTGCGCGACAGCGTGATCGAGGACGGCGAGATCAAAGAGTTCATCAACGTCTACGTGGACGGGGCACCGGTGGACGGACTCGACGCCGAAGTCCCGGACGACGCGCAGGTGCGGGTCATCCCCGCGGCGAGCGGCGGGCGGTAACGCGGTCGACGCTTCTCGGCTCTCCTCCGGCGCTTATAGGTACTCTTCCCACAGCGGGATGTCCGCGTACTTGTCGCCGCGGTCGCACAGCATGAACACGACCGCGTCGTCGTCCGCGAGGTCGCCGGCCTCGTCGAGGGCCGCGACGGCGGCCGCGCCCGCGCCGGCCGAGGTCCCCACGACGAACTGCCCGTCGACGCGGAGGTGCTCGCGTACCGTCTCCGGGTCGTACTGCCCGGCGTCCGCGATCGGGACGGGCTCGTCGGCGTACCGCTCGCGGAGCGCCCGGGCCCGCTCGTAGGCGTCGTCGGTCGTGACGTACAGCTTCCGGTCGAGCACCGACTCGTCGTACGTCTCCGGGTGGTAGTGGTCGCCCGTGCGGAGGTATTTCAGCCCGTCGATGGCGTGGAGCGGCTCCTCCGGCTCGAACCCGACGATCTCGACGGCCCCGTCGCTCAGGTCGGTCAGCCCCCGGCCCGTTCCGGTGATCGTGCCGCCCGTCCCGGCGCCGGCGACGAAGTGGGTCACCCCGCCGTCCGTGGCCTCGTATATCTCGCGCGCGGTCGTCCGCTCGTGGGTCCCGGGGTTGTCCGGGTTCTCGTACTGGTTCGGCCGGTAGTAAGCGTCGGGGTCCGCGGCGACGATCTCCTCGCAGCGCTCGATGACGGCGTCGTACCCGAGGTCGGCGTCGACGAAGTGGATCTCGGCGCCGGCGTCGCGGACGGCCTCGACCTTCCCGCCGGCGGCGTTGTCGGGCATGACGATCTCCACGTCGTAGCCGCGTGCGGCCGCGAGGCGGGCGACCTCGCTGCCGGTGTTCCCCGAGGTCGGCTCGATCACGGTGACGCCGGGTTCGAGGTCCCCGCGCTCCTCCGCGCCGTCGAGCATCCCCTTCGCGATCCGCGATTTGATCGACCCGCCGCCGTGGGGCGCCTCGTAGAGGTTGAACCACTCGGCCTTCGCGTACACCGCCGCGTCGCTCTCCAGGTCGAGGTCGAGTTCGACGAGCGGCGTCTCGAAGATCGTCGACTCGTCGACGGCGTGTCCGGTCATACCTCCCGTTCGCCGCTCCCGAATAAGAGTCCGACGAAAACGGCGGTTTCGGGCCACGTCGCGGTCGTGCGCGGCAGACGCCCGTCCGTGATACGGGAGAAACCTGCCGGTCACGAAAGCCGTTCCACGACGGGAGACGTACGGGTGGCCATGAGTGAACTATCGTGGGACGACGTCGTCGAGATGCCCGACGAGCTCGACGACGAGACCGCCGAGGCGCTCTTCGAGGACGCGACCGAGGTACAGGACATGACCGGCGAGGTCTGTCCCTACCCGCAGGTCGAGGCGAAGAAGGCGATCGCGGGGCTCTCGCCCGGCGACGTGCTCGTTCAGGAGACGGACCACGTGCCCAGCACGGAGAACGTCCCGAAGGCGGTCGGCGAGGACGCGACCGCCAAGGTGTGGAAGTCCGGTAACGGCCGCTACCGCATCTTCATGCGGAAGGAGTAACCATGGTCGAGGAGCTCACCCCCGAGGAAATCAACGAGCGCGTCCAGCAGGGCGACATCCGCGTCATCGACACGCGACCGGCGTCCGAGTACGAGCAGGGCCACATTCCCGGCTCGATCAACGTCCCGCTCGGCGACCTCCCCTCTCGGGTCCCCGACATCGACTGGGACGACACCGACGTCGTCTGCGCCTGCCCCGTCGGCGAGTCCTCGAAGCAGGCCGCGATGCTGATCAGCAGCTACGAGGGCGTCGAGGACGACGTGGTCGTCGCGAGCATGGCCGGCGGCTATCAGGAGTGGACGTTCGAGCTGGAGACCGGCGCGTCGGCGGACGCCTGAGCGGACGGTCAGATTTCCTCGCAGTTCCCCTCGCCTCGGAGTGATTTCTCGGGCACGTAATGTCGATTTTTACATAATACTGGATACGGCGGGGCGGTGGCGCGTGCCGACGAGCGCCCACAGGGCGCGAAGTCGCACGCGCGAGGGAGTCGGCCGACCGGAGCGAAGCGGAGGGAGGCCGACGAGGCTGGGGAGGCGTGAGGCGCTGTGCGGAGCGGTACGGGGTGGGGCTTTGGAGGAGCTCCACGTCGATCTGGTGGTGGTCACTCCGCCGAATCCCGGTGAGTCACTAGCTCAGTCGAGGAGTCCGAACTGGACCGCGGATTCCACCTAAATCGCGCAGCCGACCTCGCGGTACATGTAGTGGGTCATCACGTAGACCCCGAGGATGATGCCCGCGCCGGCGAGGAAGGAGTGGACGGACAGCAGCGCGACCCCGGAGAAGAGGTTCGCGATGTTGCAGCCGGCGGCGAGCCGCGAGCCGACGCCCATCAGCAGGCCGCCGACCGCGTAGTTCGGCACGCGGTTCAGCTTCGGCTTCCGGATCCGGAAGTCGCCGGAGGCGTACGCGGCGATGAAGGAGCCGACGATCAGCGACGCGATCATCAGCATGTCGATGGTGAGCGAGATGTTCCCGTCGCGGAACAGGATCGACCCCCAGTACTCGACGCTCGCGACGTCGAACCCCGCCCCGGCGAGGAGGTAGCCGGCCCAGCGCGCCTCGCTGCCGGTGATCGCCCAGTGGCCGTGGACCGAGAACCAGAGGCTCGCGACGAGCGCCATCGCGACGCCCGCGGTCCGGGCGTCCCACGAGTCGCGGAGGCGGACCGTCACCGGGCGGTCGTCGTCGCGGAGGCCGCGCACGTACTCGACGGTGCCGTCGGCGATGCCGCGCAGGCCGATCGCCACCGACGAGAGCAGCCGCGAGCCGCCGAGCGCGGCCTGCGCCCGTGCGTCGGCGGCGACGCCGGTGCCGCCGGACGGGTCGTCCGGGAGCTGGCTACGTCCCTTCACGAACGCGTAGGCGACCGTCCCCACGGCGACCGCGAGCGCGCCCGTGACCGCCGGCGAGAAGGGGAGCGCGAGGTACAGCGTCTGCCCCTCGAACGGGTTCAGCGTCTGGAAGTAGTACGTCTCCGCGACCGGGAACGCGAACGCGAAGAGGACGTAGCCGACGAACATGAACAGGAGGACGAGCCAGAACTGGAGGTACCCCTGTCCCGCGCGGTACAGCGTCCCCGACGCGCAGCCGCCGGCCAGCGTCATCCCGAGCCCGAAGACGAAGCCGCCGAACACCGACCCCAGCCCCCACGCGGGGGTCCAGAAGCCGCGGAAGTAGCCGAACGTCGCCTGGAGGCTCCAGAAGACGGTCATCACGGCGATCCCGGCGAGCAGTCCCTTCAGCACGCGAGTGTCCTTGAACGCGACGAAGTCGCGGAAGGCGCTGACGAAACAGAAGCGCGCCTTCTGAAGCAGAATTCCGAAGGCGAGACCGACCGCGATCGAGACGCCGATGTAGCCGCTCGGCGAGAGTATCATTGCTCCTCGGTACCCGCTTCACGGGTAAAACGACGCCGGACACGGTAACGACGCCCCTCGATCACGGGACGACACAATTATTGCCGCGAAGACGGACACGGGGCAACGACCCGGCAGGCCGGCGAGGCTTTTGCCGCGAAGCCGTTGGGGTGTGGCATGAGCGATGACTGCGGCTGCGGGACGACCGACACCGCCGAGGAGGGGACGGCGCAGTCCCCGCGACCCGCCAAAGGCGAGGAGCTGGCGAACGACGCCCGTCGGAACCCCTTCGCGGACGGCGTCGACCGGCGGCGCCTGCTTCAGGCCTCCGGGACCGTCGGCGCGACGGCCGCCCTCGCCGGGTGTTCCGGCGGTGGCGGCGGCGACGGCGGCGGCGAGGCCGTCCCGACGATGTTCGTGTTCAACAACGGGGACCGGACGCTGAGCGTCATCGACGCCGAGTCCGACGAGCTGGTCACCTCGGCGTTCCTCGGGACCACCGCCTCGTTCCCGGCCAACCAGTACACCACCGGCGTCGACTCCGACCACGACGTGCTCTGGCTCAACGTCGCCGGCGGCGTCCGCGCGGTCGACCAGCGCACCCTCGAGGAGCTGGCGTACATTGAGACCGGGTTCGGTCCGAACTACCCGAACCTGACGCCCGACGGCGAACACCTGCTTATCGCCTCCGGCGGCACGACCGGGATGGCGCCCGAAGGGGACGCGAACCACGCGATCTTCCGCGTCGACGCGAACCGCGAGAGCGACACCTTCGGCGAGGTGACCGCCGAGATCGAGACCGGCTACGTCGGCCCCTGCGACATGACGCTCGGCCCGAACGGCGACTACGCGTTCGTCGTCGACGTCGCCGACGAGGCGATCCGCGTGCTGAGCGTCGACCCGTTCGAGACGGTGACTCGGGTCGACGCCGGCGAGCCGGTCACCGAGGGGAACGTCCTCCCGTTCATGTGCACGGCCTCCTTCGACGGCGAGCTGCTCCTCGTCGAGAACGGCGAGGGGACGCTCGGCGGCGACCCCGAGGTGCCGCGCGAGGGCTCCGAGAGCGTCTGGGACATCTCCGACCCGGAGAACCCCGAGGAGATCGCGAAGATCACCCGCGACGAGGGGCTCCCGGGCGCGCCGATCACGAGCGAGGTCGCCCCGGACAACTCGGCGGCGTACCTGTTCATCCCGGGCGAGGGCGTCGGCGTGATCGACCTCGAGGCGAACGAGTACGCGACGACGCTCGACGTCGGCGGGAGCAGCATCGCCGGCGCGTGGGGACCGAACCGCGAGAAGCTGTACGTCCCGGTCCAGGACGCCAATCAGGTCGCGGTGATCGACCACGCGAACCGCGAGGTCGCGACGACGATCGGCGTCGGTGAGGCGCCGACGGGCGCCGCCGCGGGGACCGTTCGCCCCGAGAGCGACGCGGTGTCGAGCCTCCAGGCGTCGCTCGCCTCGCTCGGCGTCACGTTCGGCGACATGGAGGCGTCGTGGTGTATGGACGACCACTGTTACTGCGGCTAATGGTCGAAAAAACCCCGGAGACCGACGACGACGGAAGCGGCGACGCGACGCGTCGCGGGCTGCTCCGCGCCGCGGCCGGCGCGACGGTCGCCGGCGCGGCGAGCACGGCCGGCTGCCTGAGCGTCACAACGCCGGCCGACGTGGCGGCGGAGTACGCGGTGACGGGCAACGTCGCCCACTTCGTCGGCCCGAGCTGGCCGGCCGAGCACCGCGACGACGCCGTCGTCCTCGACGCGCGGAACGCCGAGCGGTTCCGCGAGGAGCGCATCTACGGCGCCCGCCGCGTCCCCTTCGACGCGATCACGAGTCAGCGTAGCACCGACGACGGCGCGGTTCCGGACGCCGACGCCGTCGCGGCCGCGTTCGGGTCGGTCGGCGTCGCGCCGGACGACGACGTGCTCGTGTACGGGGCGAGCGTCGGCTCCCGGGTCACCCGGACCGCGTTCGCCCTCGCGGCGATCGGGCACTCCGGCGCGATCAAGGCGTTGAACGGCGGGCTCGACGGCTGGAACGGTCGGCTCGGGACGGGGACGAGGCGGGAGGTCTCGACGACTGACTACGAGGCCGACCCCGCGCCGTCGGCGTGGGTCACTCGCGAGTGGCTCGCCGAGCGGGTCGGCTCGTTCAACGACGGCGGCCCCGGGCTGGTCGACGTACGGGTGCCCGAGGCGTACCTGGCCGCGGCCGGCTCCGCCGCGCTGAACGACGACCACGAGCGCCACGGCCACATCCCGGGCGCGATCGACGTCCACTGGGTGGGGAACGTCTCCGGCCGCCGGATGACGGAGCCGGGACGGCTCGTCCAGCTGTACGAGGGCGAGGCGGGGCTCGACCGGAGCGAGACGGTCGTCGTGTACGGCGACGACAACGTGGACCCGACCTCGACGTGGCTCACGCTGCGGGCGATCGGCTTCGAGGACGTCCGCGTCTACGACGGCGGTTTCAGCGAGTGGGCGAACGCGGACGACCGGGGGCGACACCCGGTCGAGACGGCGACGAACGTCGTGGTCGAGACCGAGGGGAGCGTCGGCGGCGACGACAACAGCGGCGACTTCTCCTGTACTGGATGAGATGAGCCGCGACGGCCCGATCGACGGGGACGCGGGCGACGCACCCGGTCGCGTCGTCGCGGTCCCCTGCGAGGGCGCGGACGTCTTGGCGCTGTTCGCGCTCGCCACGGGCGAGCCGCTCGGTTCGGTCCCGGTCGGCAGCCACCCGGTCCACGCGACGACGACTGCCGACCGGACGCTCGTCGCGACCATGGGCGAGCGATCGGTGACGGCGGTCGACCCCGGCGGCGAGGTGACCCGCGTCGACACCGGCGTCTTGGGCCCCTCGCACTTCGCGAGCGCGAACGGCGACCTGTACGTCTCCTGTTCGGCCGGCGACGCGCTCGCGGTGATCGACCCGGTGGAACTGACACTCACTGGCCGGGTCGGCGTCGGCGCGGAACCGCACGAACTCGCCGTCGGTCCCGACGAACGACGTCTCTACAGCGGCAGCCGCCGCGACGGCGTCGTCGACGTCGTCGATACCGCGACTCGCGAGCGGCTCGGGACGGTCGACGCGGGTCCGGAGGCGAGGGTACAAGGCGTCGCGCTCGCGCCCGACGGGCACCGCGGGTACGCCGTCGACCAGGACGGGAGCCGGATCGTCGTCTTCGAGCCGGCTGGTCACGGAGGCGAAGAGCCGGACGCGCCCGCGACCCGAGTCGGCCACGTTCGCAACGCGGCCGCGGTCGGCGCGGACCCGTACGACCTCGTCGTCACCGCCGATCGCGTGTTCGTCCCGGGGAGAGCCGACGGGACGGTCCACGAGTTCTCGCCGGACCTGACGCTCGAAGCGGTTCACGAGGGGTTCTCCCGCCCGGTCGACCTGTTCAAGACGAACGGTCGGTGGTGGGTGCTCGACGCCGAGGCCGCCCGGCTGCGGTCGCTCGACGGCGCGGTCGTCGACACGAGCGCACCGGGGCTCGTCGCGGCCCCGGTGGGCGGCGGCCGGCTCCTCGTGTCTCACTACGACGACGACCGGATCTCGCTCGTCGACGTCGCGGACGGGACCGTCTGGACCGCCGACACGCCGGCGTACCCGTTCGGCGCGGTCGTGGTCTGACGCGTCACAGACCGCGGGGAACCCTGCCGGAGTCGCCGCCGTAATCTCCCCGTTCGCCGTCCCCGCTGTATGAAGGTCGCATACGTCTTCGCGACGGCCGGACAGACCATCGACTACGTGCTCGGGGACATGATCCTGCCGCAGCTGGAGGCCGGCGCGCACGGCGCAGACGTGGTCGGCATGTTCTTCTTCCACGACAACACGTACGCGCTCCGCGAGGACGACCCGCTCGGTCAGCGCCTGGCGGACGTCGCCGCCGAGCAGGAGATCCTGCTCATGCTCTGTGACCAGTGTGCGACCCGCCGCGGGCTCGCGGAGTACGACCGCACCGACGAGCACGGCCGCGACCGCTACGAGCCGACGAACACCGTCGAAGGCGCCACGGTCGGCTGCTTCCCCGACCTCTACGAGGCGCTCGGCGAGGTCGGCGTCGACCAGGTCATCACGCTGTAGCTGGCTTGTACTGGGGGATTTGAACAGTCTCGCACCGTTTTTATATCGGCTTCGAACGACAGCGCGGGTCACGTCCACGCCGAGCTCGTCTTCGAACTGCTGTTCGGCGGACGGGAGCGGGGGGCGCGAGCGACCCCGCGTGGAAGACAGTCATCGAGTTTTTGCACGTTGCCCATCTTGCCCCGGTACGGACGCGAGCTTCGACGCACAGCTCCGGGCAGAGAGCGTGGAAGTCACACGGACGGACGCGTCGCTCCCCGAAGCTGTAGACGAGATCGGTTCGATTCACAAAGCCGCTGACCACCTTCGGCCGGTCGCTCCGCAACCACTAAACGCGGCTCGCTCCTTGCTCCGGTAATGGCCGACTGGACGGAGAAGTACCGCCCGAGCACGCTCTCGGAGGTGCGCGGCAACGACAAGGCCCGCGACGCGTTCGCGGAGTGGGCCCGCTCGTGGGACGACCACCGCGAGGCGGTCGTCCTCCACGGGAGCCCGGGCGTCGGGAAGACGAGCGCGGCGCACGCGCTCGCGAACGACATGGGATGGGAGACCGTCGAGCTCAACGCCTCCGACCAGCGCACCGCCGACGTCATCGAACGGTCCGCGGGGCGGGCCGCGCGCAACGCCACCCTCGGCGGGAGCGCGGCCGGCGGCGGGGCGGCCGGCGGCGACACCGCCTCCCGGCAGCTCGTCATCCTCGACGAGGCGGACAACATCCACGGCAACTACGACCGCGGCGGCGCGAGCGCGATCACGGAGCTGGTCAAGGGGTCCGGCCAGCCGATCGTGCTCATCGCCAACGACTACTACGACATGTCGCGGGGGCTCCGGAACGCGACCCAGGAGATCGAGTTCCGCGACGTCTCCGCGCGCTCGATCGTCCCCGTCCTCCGCGACGTCTGTCGCAAGGAGGGGATCGAGTTCGAGTCCGACGCCCTCCAGCGGATCGCGGAGGGGAACCGCGGTGACCTGCGGGGCGCGATCAACGACCTTCAGGCCGCGACGCAGGGCCGCGACTCGATCGCGGTCGAGGACGTGGTCACCGGCGACCGCGACAAGGCGCTGGGGCTGTTCCCGTTCCTCGACGCCGTGTTGAAAGAGGAGTCCGCGGAGGAGGCGCTCCAGTCGGCGTACGCCGTCGACGAGACGCCGGACGACCTGACGCGGTGGATCGAGAACAACCTCCTCGACGTGTACGAACCGGCAGAGGCGGTCCGCGCGTACGACTTCCTCGCCAACGCGGACGTGTGGCTCGGCCGGGTCCGCGCCACGCAGAACTACACCTACTGGCGGTACGCGACCGACAACGCGGCCGCGGGCGTCGCGGCGGCCCGCGACGGCGAGAAGGGCGGCTGGACGCGGTACGGCCGGCCGCAGTTCTGGTCGTCGTCGGACGCGACGGCGGACGAGGTCGTCGACAAGGTCGCGGCCGCGAGCGGCTGTAGCGTCGCGACCGCCCGCCGCGAGGTATTGCCGTTCCTCCAAGCGGTCACCCACCACTGTAAGCCCCGCGAGCTGACCGTCGCGATGGCGGCCGCCTACGACCTCGACGAGGCCGCCGTCGCCTTCGTCACCGGCTCCGGCGAGTCGACGAACAAGGTCGCCTCTATCGTCGAAGACGCGCAGGCACGGCGCGACGAGCTGATCGAGGAACACGCGGACGGCGCCTTCGCGTTCGACGGCGCGGCTCGGGAAGGCGAGGAAGGCGACGCGGCCGCGACCGACGAGACGGACCGGGGCGGATCCGAGGCGACTTCTGCCGGAAGCGACGGAGGCGACTCGGACGCGGAATCCGACGCCGAGACCGGCGCGTCGAACGAGGAGGACGACGACGACCAGGCCGGACTCACCGACTTCATGTGAGTCGGGCGCGGCCGCCGGCTACCGCTCTCCGCCGCCGCTGACCGGAGCCGAGTTCGGGTCAGAGTCGCGTTCGCTCGCCTCGGGGGCGTCGAGCGAATCGCCGACGACGAACTCGAACCGCGCGCCGCCCTCGCGGCCCTCCGCCACCGACACCGTCCAGTCGTGCGCCTCCGCGATCCGCTCGACGATCGCCAGTCCGAAGCCGGTGCCGTCGGGCGCGGTCGTGTGCCCCGGGTCGAAGACGGCCTCCCGCTGCTCGGGGTCGATCCCCGGGCCGTCGTCCGCGACGTAGAACCCGTCGTCCGTCCGCCCGACCCGGACGCGGACCGCGGCGTCGTCGGGTTCCGTCGGGGCGCCGTCCGCGTCCGGTCCCGCACGCGGCGCGAACGTGCCGGGCGCGACGCCGTCTCCGGGCGCCGACTCGTCGTCGATACCGGCGTCCGCCGGTTCGTCCCCGTCGGGCACGCCGTGTTCGATCGCGTTCCGGAAGAGGTTCTCGAGGGCCTGTCGGAGCCTGTCGGCGTCGCACGGGACCGTCGGGAGCGCCCCGTCGACGACGAGCGCGGCGTCGGCCGGTTCGCCGGCGGTCCCCCACGCGCTCTCGACGACCGATCGCAGGTCGGTCGGCTCCGTCGACTGGACCGTCTGCCCCTCCCGGGCCAGCGTCAGGAGGTCGCCGACGAGGTCGTCCATGCGGTCGAGCGCGTCGAGGGCGCGGTCCAACCGCTCGCTCGACGCCTCGCCGTCGAGCTCGTCGGCCAGCTCGACGTTCCCGACCGCGACGGAGAGTGGGTTCCGGAGGTCGTGGCTCACGACGCTCGCGAACTCCTCGAGCCGTTCCCGCTGTCGCTCCAGCCGCCGCCGTCGCTCCACGCGGTCGTCCGCGAGGAAGAGGTATCCGACCACGTCGCCGCCCTCGGTCGTCCGCCCGCGCTCGTGGACCCACTGCGGCTCCCCGTGGGGCCCGACCCGATACACGACGTCGACCGGGCCCGCTTCCAGCGCCTCTCGGAGCCGGTCGCAGTCCTCGTCGACCACGCAGTCGAACCACCCGCCGTCCGGCCGTTGCGGTGCGTCGAGCCCCGGCTCCCCGGACGCCTCGACCACCAACCGGGACGGGTCGCCCTCGGGGCGACGGTACGCTATCCCGGGGCGCCGTTCCATGGGTCGCGGCACGTGTCACCGAGGCGACTCGGCCAGCATAAATCTTACTCGGCTATCACTTGTCAGACGCTGAGATAAAGTTCCCAGCTCGCGAAATAATCGATAGCGGGCGGGATCGCCGGGAGAACTTTGTCGCGTCCGCCGATCGATCGTCGCATGCGCGCAGCGATCCTGCGGGAGTACGGCGAACCGCTCGAGATTCGGACGGTTCCCGACCCCGAACCCGAGCCCGACGGCGCCGTCGTCCGCGTCGACGCCTGCGGCGTCTGCCGCAGCGACTGGCACGCCTGGGCCGGCCACGGCGAGTGGGCGGACGATCGGGTGCCGCGCGGACAGATACTCGGCCACGAGCCGGCCGGCGAGGTCGTCGCCGTCGGCCGCGAGGTCGAGCGATTCCGAGCGGGCGACCGGGTTGTCGTCCCCTTCTCGCTCGGCGACGGTACCTGCCAGTACTGCCGTCGCGGGGCCGGGAACGTGTGCGAGGACGGCCGCGCGTTGGGGTTCGAGCCGGAGGCGCCGGGCGCGTTCGCGGAGCGCGTGGCCGTCCCGACGGCCGACTACAACCTCGTTGAGCGCCCCGAGTGGCTCGACGCGACCGCGGCGGCGGCGCTCGGCTGCCGGTACATGACCGCGTATCACGCGCTCGCGGAGCGGGCGACCGTCGGCGGCGGCGACGCCGTCGCGGTCCACGGCTGCGGGGGCGTCGGGCTCTCCGCGGTCCAGATCGCCGCGGCGCTCGGCGCGCGCGTCGTCGCGGTCGATGTCGACGACGACGCCCTCGCGCTCGCGACCGAGTTCGGCGCGGACGCCGCCGTGAACCCGGCGTCGCTCCCGGAAGAGAGCTCCGTCCCCGAGCGCGTCCGCGCGCTTACCGACGGCGGCGCAGACGTCTCGCTCGACGCCCTGGGGATCGCGGAGACCTGCCGTAACTCCGTCCGGTCGCTGCGGCCGCGCGGCACGCACGTCCAGGTCGGGCTCACGACGGACGCCGAGCGCGGCGAGGTGTCGCTGCCGACGGACTGGATGACGCGGTGGGAGATCTCCTTCCTCGGGTCGCGGGGGATGCCGCCGACGAGCTACCCGGACCTGTTCGCGCTGATCGAGGCGACGGGGATCGACCCCGGCGCGCTCGTCGCCCGCGAACTGTCGCTGTCGGAGGTCTCGGACCGGATAGCCGCCATGGACGAGTACGACGTGCGGGGCGTCGAGGTCGTCACCGACTTCGGCGGCTGACCGTCAGCGCTCCCGATCCGCGCCGAGTCCGGGGATCGCGACCCGGTCGTCGACGCGCTCCATGAACTTCGACGCCGTGAGCACGAGCGCGAGGTACATCGCGCCGAGCACGAGGAAGACGGTGGTGTACCGGAAGGTCTCCGTCGCGACCCGGTTCGCCAAGTAGTACAGCTCCGGGACCGTGATAAAGCCCGCGAGCGACGAGTACTTGATCAGGTAGACGAACTCGTTCGTCCACGAGGGGATCGCGTACCGGAGCGCCTGCGGAAGCACCACGTAGTATATCGACTCGAGCTTCGAGAGCCCGATCGCCCGCCCCGCGGTGATCTGTCCCTCGTCGACGCTCTCGACCGCCCCGCGGATGTACTCGGCCTGGTAGGCGGCCCCGTTGAGGGTGAACCCGAGGATCGCGACCCAGACCACGTCGCGGGGAAACACGCCCGACAACGCCGCGGGCACGGACGCCGCGAGGTTCAGCCCGTAGTAGAGCACGAACAGCTGCGCGAGCAGCGGCGTCCCGCGCAACAGCTCGGTGTACCCCAGCGAGAGCCACGCCGAGAACCGGCCGTACACCCGCGCGACCGCCAGCGGCACGGCGATGAAGAAGCCGCAGACGAGGCTCGCGCCGGTGATGACCACCGTGAGCCACGTCCCCTGTGCGAGGGTCGGCGTGAGCCCGACCACGAACGCGACGTCGGGCGCAACCGCGGCGAGCCCCGGCACCGCGGCGAGCGCGCCCTCGACGGCGTCCGGCGCGACGAGCGGCTCGCCGACCGGGGCGATCACGCCGCCGAGCCATCGGTTGACCCAGCTGACGACGAGCCAGCCCCAGAACAGCGCCCCGGCGGCGACGAGGAGGATTCGACCGACAGACGGGTCCGTATCGGCCACGCGCTCGCCGACCGTCCGCGGTCGCGTCGCCCCCGCCATCAGTCGTGGCTCGCGATGCGTTCGAGGAAGCGACCGGTTCGCTCCTTCTCGGGGCGTTCGAACAGCTGCTCCGGCGGGCCGCGCTCGACGACCCGCCCGTCGTCCAAGAACACGACCTCGTCGGCGACCGCCCGCGCGAAGCTCATCTCGTGGGTGACGACGAGCATCGTCATCCCCTCGTCGACCAACGCGCGCATCACCTCCAACACCTCGCCGATGAGCTCGGGGTCGAGCGCGCTCGTCGGTTCGTCGAACAGCATGAGCTTCGGCTCCATCGCCAACGCGCGGGCGATCCCGACGCGCTGCTGTTGGCCGCCCGACAGCTCCGCCGGGTACGACTCGAGCTGGTCGGCGAGGCCGACGCGCTCGAGCTGCGAGGTCGCACGCTCGCGGGCCTCGGCCGCTGAGAGTCCGAGCACGCGGCGCGGCCCGAGCGCGACGTTCCCGAGCGCGCTCAGGTGCGCGAACAGGTTGAAACTCTGGAACACCATGCCGACCTCGCGCCGGAGCCTGTCGACATCGGTGTCGGGCGAGAGCACCTCCTCGCCGTCGAGGGTGATCGACCCCTCCTGCGCCTCCGCGAGCCGGTTGACACAGCGCAGCATCGTGGACTTCCCGGAGCCGGACGGGCCGATCAGCACGGTCACGTCGCTGCGGTCCATCTCGAAGGAGACCTCGTCGAGCACCTGCTCGTCGCCGTACCACTTCGAGACGTCGTTCACGCGGAGGAAGACGTCGTCACTCACGTCGACTCACCCTCCGGGATCGCGTACCGGGTACCGAGGTAATCGAGCGCGCGGTTCGTCGTGAACGTGAGGACGAAGTAGATGCCACTGATGAACAGGATGACTTCGAGGACCGCGGTCGTCTGCTGCGTGAACAGGTCGTACCCGCGGGTCAGAAGCTCCGCGAGCCCGATCGCGAAGACGATACTCGTGTCCTTCAACACGATGGTGAACTCGTTTTGGAACCCCGGAATCGACCGCCGGAGCGCCTGCGGGACGACGACGTATCGAATCGACTCGAACCGCGAGAGCCCGACGGCCCGGCCCGCCTCCAGCTGGCCGTCGTCGACGCTCCCGAGCGCCGCGCGGAAGATCTGCGACTGGTACGCCGCGCTCCGCAGCCCCAGCCCCGCGATCCCCGCCGAGACCGCCGGCGAGATCGACCCGATACCGAGGTTCACCTGCGGGACGCCGACGACAAAGTAGATCACGAGGAGGATGACGACGATGGGCGTCCCGCGGAGGACGACGCCGACCGTCTCCACGAGCCGCTTCCAGCGCCCGTCGCCGTACACCTCCACCGCGCCGGCCGGGAAGCCGACGAGGAATCCGAGCAGGATCGACGCGACGGTGAGCCCGACGGTCAACAGGAGGCCGCCGCCGAGGTAGTCGACGTTCCGGAGGACGAACCACCAGTCGGCGGGGTCGCCGACGAGCCACCAGTCGATCGACTCGCTCACGGACCCGACTGTAGCGGCCGTCAGCGGCGTCTCACCGGCGGCAGTACTCGGGGCGAGAGCGCCGAGGCTGTCCGCCGCGGCGAGCGCGAGCGACCCCGGGGCCGACATCCTACTCCTGCCCGAACCAGGTGTTGGTTATCTCCTGGTACGTCCCGTCGTCGCGGACGGTCGCGAGCCCGTCGTTGAGCGCGGACTGTAACTCGGACTCGCCCTGCCGGAGGCCGAAGCCGAACCGCTCGCCCGTCTCCTCGACGAACGCGACCGTCACGTCGCGGTTCGCGGCGAACGTCTCCGCGACCGGGTTGTCGACGACGACGGCGTCGATGTTCCCGTTCACGAGGTCCTCGACCGCGAGGACGTAGCTGTCGTACGTCGAGAAGTTGCTCTCCGGGATGATCCCCTCCCCGACGAGGTTCGACTGTACCTGATCGGCGCCGGTGGTCCCGGACTGGGCGCCCACGCGGACGCCCTCGAAGTCCGCCCACCCCGACGGCTGGAAGTCGCCGCCCTCGCGGACGAGGATCGCCTGATCGGACTCCCAGTAGGGGTCCGAGAAGGCGATCGTCTGCCGGCGCTCCTCGTTGATGGTCATCGCGGCGGCGATGACGTCGATCTCCTCGTTCTGCGTGAGCGCGGGGATCAGCCCGTCGAAGTCGAAGGTGGCCCACTCGCCGAGCTCGTAGTCGGTCTCGGCGACGACCGCCTCCAGCAGGTCGATGTCGAACCCGACCAGCTCGCCGTCCCGCCGCATCTCGAACGGCGGGAAGCCGGGCGCGGTGCCGGGGGTGATCGTCATGCTGCCCTCGCTCTCGCCGAGGCAGCCGGCGAGGCCGGTCAGTCCGACGGCGGCCGATCCGCCGGTCAGTTTCAGGTACGTCCGACGGCTCACGTCGCCTTGGGTACGGCGTGTCATACCCGTGCGAGTACGGCGAGCGATTTCAACCTTTCCTCCCTCGGGCAGGGTCAACCCGTCTCTGGGGGTCGGACATCGCCTTTGCCGAGGTGGCTCACAAAAGCTCGGCCGCGCGGCGCCGGTCAGTCGCCGCCGATCGGGACGGAGCCGTCGCGCATCCCGTCGGCTCCGCGGAGGGTCCACGCCGCGCCCGCGGCCAGCGCGACCGCCACGCCCAGCGCGACGAGGTTGATCTGCTGCCAGACGACGGTGTAGAGGACGAGGTCGCGGCCGAGCAGCAGCGTGCCGACGAGCGCGGTCATGGACCCGGCGGCGAGCGCGCGGACGGTGCCCGCGGTGTCGGCGTCGAGGCCGGGGTACCCCGACCGGACCGCCTCCGTCGCGTACGCCACCGTCGCGACGAGCCCGAGGTGGCCGGCGAGCCCGGTGGCGTAGAAGGCGGCCTGCGCGGGCGGCGCGTAGGTGAGGAACGGCACCGCGCGCGAGAACACCGCGCTGGCGACGATCCCCGCGACCGCGACGCCCGCGGCGGCCCGTAGTAGCCGAGCGTTCCCTCGGCCGCCGCCCCAGATGGTCGCCAGCCCGAGCAGCGTGAAGATGGTCAGCGCCACGATCAAGTGCGCGGCGTGGGTCGACACCGTGTACCCGCCGGGAACGAGTCCGCCGAGGGTGACGGTGATGGCGCCGACGGTGATCTGAATCGGGAGTATCGCGACCGCCAGCGTCGCCGCCAGCCGAGTCCGGCGCTCGAACCCGGAGCCGAGCCACGTCCACCCGGCGACGCCGACGATAAGGAACCCGGTCACCATCGCCCACGCCCGGTGGAACCACTCGATGAAGTCGGGGTTGATCGTCAGCGCCGGGATGAGCTGGTCGGAACACAGCGGCCACTGGGCCTGGCACGCCAGCCCGGAGCCGGTCGCCGCGGTGTAGACGCCGAGCGAGAAGAGGACGAGCGTCATCCCCGTCGTCGCCGCCGCGTATCGCCTGAACGTTAGCCACGCGGGCCGAAGACTCATTGGCCGAATTCGGGTGCGCGCGCACTTAGACCGTTCGGCCGCTCCCCGTGACCGGGAAGCTCGAATGCCCCTCGCTCCCGGGAAGCGCGCGTCTCGCCCGCCGGCTTCCGAACGCTTTTGACTGACCAGTCAGTCAGTATTGGCAGGTACCGAATGGACGACACGGAACGACCGCTCCCCGACGCCGCGTACAGCCCCCTCCGCGAACGCGACGACGCGACCCCTTCGGCGGTGAGCCGCTGATGGGGCTCCGCGATTCGGTCGACTCGCTGTTCAAGGGAGCCGACGAGCTCGACCTCACCTCGGGCGACATCGGGTGGCCGCTGTTCTTCCTCTCCTTGCCGATCGTCGTCCAGAACCTCTTTCAGGTGCTGTACAACCTGGCCGACACCTTCTGGCTCGGCCGCTACAGCACCGAGGCGCTGTCCGCGATCACGTTCGCGTTCCCCGTCGTCTTCCTGATGATCTCGCTGGCGCTCGGCGTCTCCGTCGCGGGGAGCGTCCTCGTCGCGCAACACACCGGCGCCGGCAACGAGGAGCGCGCCGCGTACGCCGCCTCGCAGACGATGGCGTACGCGGCCGTCATCTCCGTCGTGCTGGGCGTGTTGGGATACGTCTTCGTCGACGACGTCACCGCGCTCCTCGGGGTGAACGAGACCGTGGCGCCGCTCGTGGTCGAGTACATGCGCGTCTACGCCGTCGGCCTCTTCGCCGTCTTCGGGTTCGCGGTGTTCATGTCGCTGATGCGCGGCTACGGCGACACGGTGACCCCGATGTACGTCATGGCCGGGTCGGTGGTCCTCAACATCCTCCTCGACCCGATCTTCATCTTCGGGTTCGACGCGAACCCGCTGTTCGGCTTCCTCGGACTCGGCGGGCTGGAGGCCGCGGCGTTCGACGCGACCGGGTTCGCCGGCTGGGGGATCGCCGGCGCCGCGATCGCGACCGTCGGCTCGCGGGCGCTCGCGCTCCTCGTCGGACTTCAGATCATGTTCCGCGGCGACCGGGGCGTTCGGATCCGGCTCTCGGAGATGCTTCCGGACCCGGAGTTCGGCAAGACCGTCCTCGGTATCGGCCTGCCGGCTTCCGCGGAGGGGGCGGCGCGGTCGGTGTCCATCACCGCGCTGCTCGTCGTGGTCGCGAACTTCCCGAACGCGGTCAGCGGGGCGTACGGCATCGGGACGCGGATCTTCTCGGTGATCTTCCTGCCGGCGCTCGCCGTCTCGCAGGGGATCGAGACGATGACCGGACAGAACATCGGCGCGGAGGAGCTGGACCGCGCCGCCGAGACGAACCACTTCGGCGCGCGCGCCATGCTCGTCCTGCTCACGGCCGGCGGCGGGATCATCGTCCTCGCCGCGCGGCCGATCGCCGGCGTCTTCTCCCCGGACCCGGCCGTGGTCGACCACGCGACGACGTTCCTCCGCGTGAGCGGCCTCTCGTTCGGATTCATCGGCGCCATGCGCGCGTACACCGGCGGCTTCCGCGGCGCCGGCCACACGATGATCGCGGCCGTCATCTCGCTGATCACGCTCGGTTTCGTCCGCCTCCCGGTCGCGTGGGTCGCTGCCGGTTCCCTCGGCGCGATGGGGCTGTGGATCTCGTTCCCGATCTCGAACGTCGTCGGCGGGATCGTCGCGTACCTCTGGTTTAAACGCGACACCTGGCGCGACGGGAACCTCACCGAGGAGGAGCCGGCGGCCGAGGAGATCGGATCCGGCGTCGCGTCGCCCGACAACGACTGACAGGAGCGGCGGTGTCGGGGACCGAGCGCGCCGGCTTCGCGCCGCGCTATCCCGAAAGCTCTCGCTTCGCCGTCCGCGCTCGCTCGGACATCTCCTCGTTGCCGTCGACGTCGGCGAGCGTCTCGACGGCCTCGAGCTTCCTGACGGAGTCGTCGAGGAAGGAGAGCACGTCGCCGGTGTACGCGTACACCATGTAGTCGTCGGTCATCACGTCGACGATGGCCTGCGGGCCCAACCCCTCCGCGCGCAGTTCGAGGACGTAGCGCATGAACTTCTCCTCGGGACAGCCGCAGTAGGGGTTCGCGTCGCAGTCGCAGTCGAGGAAGTCCTCGGCGAAGTCGAGGACGCGGTCGCGGGTCGTCTCGTCGAGCTTCGAGAGACCGTCGCCGGTGAAAAGCAGATCGAGCGTGGCGCCGGCGAACGCTCCCTTCGGGATGTTCGTCTCCAGCTGGGAGGCGAGCTGGCGGTGGTTCTTCACGTAGATCTTGTCGGTAAAGGCCACGGTTACGCTCCGATACGCCGGGGATCCTGAAAAGCGGCGCGGTGATCGGGAAGGCGAGCGACGCGTCGTTCGGCCGCGCCGCCCCGGACGCCACTCGATGCCACGCCCGTCCGGGAGTCGTAACCGTTATTTACCGAAGCGGGGTACTTTGCGACGCGTGTCCGGGTTAGGGTAGTGGACTATCCTTCAGCCTTGTGGAGGCTGAGACGCGGGTTCGATTCTCGCACCCGGACCTAAGCTTCTAACGCCCGAATTCGGCACTTTAGATTTGGGTCTCAGCCTTCTACGGCTGAGACGTTGAGAACTAGGAAGTTCGGCTTCTGGACAATGTCGTCAGGAGTTCAGATACCCTCGATACGTACCTCGCCTCCGCTCACCAAATTTGATGCTGTCAATCTCAACCGTGGGCAGGCGATTCTCAAATGGAGGGTGGCCCGAACTCTGTCGAAGGAACTTATTGACAGCACGTTGCTGGGTATATTATGGCAATAGTTCGCTGTCAAGACCATCCCCCTCGAACGAACCGCTATTCAATTGCGGTAAAACCGGTCGGCTATCCCGACACGGCACTGATGTGTGGTAGAGAAGAACACGAAGCTGCTGGCTGGGTGTATCTTCTGCCCGAAGAGTACAGTGAATATCAAGATGGTAAGCGCGTCTTCGGGCTCTGGGGTCCTGACTCTGAAGAGACCGCGGCGCAGGTTCGCGTCAGTGACGACACAGTCGAGGGACTTAGCAAATGGGTAGACTCTGAGGAAGACGACTCCGGACCATCACTTCAGTCGCAGTCAAGCATAGATAACTACTGACGGCAGGCGTTCTAATCGGCGAACAGAATCACCCTCATCTTTTATGTTCAGCCCACGTTCACAATAACCAAATGAGTGATGTGTCACCCGACTCAGCGGGTTGGGAACAAGACCCTCCAAGTATATTTGAGGCTTGCGAGCCCCGCCAAGATGTTCTCATCGGGGAACTCGCAGAAGACCAATTTGCTGCGAGTCTTGCGGCCGTAGCCCATTCCGACGACGCACCAGCGGTTTACAGCAAGCCATCGCTGTTCTTCGAAAAAACATATCCAACTGATGGGCTCCGAGACCTCCTCAACAGACTCACGACGCGGTTTGTGGCCGATAACCGTGGAGAATACAGTGGTACGAACGGTGTCCTACGGCTTGACACCTCTTTCGGAGGTGGGAAGACGCACAATCAGATTGCCGCTTACCATTTGGCAGAGCAGCCTTCGGCCGTCCCAGAACTCTCTGATTTCCTTGCTGATGATGAACTCGCGGACGCATACACCGAGGCTGCCGCGCTTGGACTGAGCGTCAATACCGGAGTATTCGTCGGAACGCACGTCGATGCGACGAATGCCCGATGTGACTATACTGACCCCGATGCTCCCAAGACGAAGACCATGTGGGGGGAGCTTGCCTACCAGTTGTTTGGACAAGAAGGCTATGAGTTCCTTCGCGAAAACGACGAGCAACGGTCTCCGCCCGGAAGCCAGAAACTCGAACGGCTGTTCGACCGACACGAAAACCCATCTCTAATCCTTATCGACGAAATTGCAGCGTATCTTGAGCAGGCCGCTGCAGTCGAAGTTGGTGACTCGACACTCGCCAAACAGACAAATACATTCCTTATGTCCCTGCTGTCGGCAACACAGAACACCGACCAACTCACGGTCGTGTTGAGTATCGCCGACACTGCGTTCCACGACCGTGCTGAGGATGTTCGGGGACTGGTTGCCGAGACTATCTCCGAATTCAACAGTATCACTGACCGTACTGAAGGGTCGATTACACCAACTGAGGACGAGGAGGTGGCGTCTGTTCTTGGACACAGACTGTTTGAGGACGTTTCGGAAACTGCTCGTGAGGCTACCGCCGATGCCTACGCCTCGTTCTACAATAGTGACCGGGAATCTTTCCCGGAACACGCGAGTTCCATCGAACATCAAGAGCGGCTGGCAGACAGTTACCCGATTCATCCGACGGTAATCGACACACTCACCGAGGAGCTTGACTCACTACCTTCCTTCCAAAAAACACGTGGGGCCCTTCGGCTCCTCTCCCGGGGAATCCACCAGTTATGGAATTCTGAGGATAGGGAGGATGAACGCCACTACGTTCGGCTGTTCGACCTTCATCCGTCTGATAGTGACGTGTTCACGACGCTCCTCCGACTGTTCAGTTCTGTCGACATGGACTTCGAGGCGGCCATCAAGAACGACATCTACTCTGACGATGGGACGGCTCATGCCGAAGAGGAAGACCGAAAGTGGACAACGAAGGGACACCCACCTCTTGGTACTCATCTGACGACCACTATCCTCTGGAAAAGCATCGTCAAGGGGGCAGACGGACGTGGGACAACACGTCGTCCAATCCGACATGCCGTTGCTCATCTCGACGTGGAGCTCGCGCACTACGACGACGCATTGACCAACCTTCTCGGTGGAGGTCGGCAGTCGGCGTGCTTCTTCCTCCACGGTGACGCTGGTGAGAAAATCCAATTCAAATCGGAAGCAAATCTCACCAAGACCATCGACTCGGTCGTCGACCGGCTGAAAGAGGGACTAGCCCGTCGGCATCTGGAGGAGGCACTTGAATCCGCGTTGGGAGAAGGAACCCTCAACGTCATCGTCGGTCCCGAAGAGCCACACAACGTTCCCGACGTGGCGGACGAAGCTCACCTCTGCGTCATGGACTTCGATACGGTGAGCGTTCATGACCCGGAAGACGTTCCCAGTGTCATCCAGACGCTTCACGAGAACACCGCATCATCTAGTGGCGGACAGTTCTCCCCGCGCGTGTACAAGAATAACATCGTATTCCTCGCTGCTACCGGTGACGCGATACGCGATGCCGAGCGCACTGCAAAGCGTGTGGCTGCTATCAAGCACATACAGACTAAGCTCGGCGAGGAGTTCGACCTGAATGAGAGACAGCAGGATGAGCTGATTGAGCGTCTCGATAAATCCAAAGGAACGCTCGACCAAGACATCAAAAAGGCGTATACCCACCTGTACTATCCCAGCGACGGTGGGTTAGCTCATCGTCGGATTACCACAGACACGACCATCCATCAGGCTGTCATCGACAAGCTGGAAGAATCCGGGAAAATCATCCCAGAGGGTGAGGGAGCCTATGGTGTCGAGTGGTTCGAGAAGACGCTCTGGAACAAAGGAGCCGACTCGATGACCACGCGGGCCCTCGAAGAGCAGTTCGGCAAACGAACGAGCGTGAAGGACGACTCTGGAAACGTCCACGATGTCGAGATACTGCTCTCTCCAATCCCGCTGCGGAAGACGATAGCTCGGATGGTCTCCGAAGGCGAATACGCGTATTGGAATGGGGAGACCAATACGGGGTATTACAGCGAGGGTACGACCATCCATGCTCACAGCAACGACCTCAGCGAAGCGAACAACCTCAAGACCGGGCTCGGCTACCGAGACGTGAAGCTGGCCAAGTCCCACCGCGTGTACGACTCGCTTGAAGGACTCATTGAGGAGGTCGATGTCGACTGGGACACGACGATTACCTGTTCTGATTGTGGTCAGACCTTCGACTCGCAGGAGGCGTACGACGAGCACGAGTGTGATTCGCCCGAGAAAGTAACTTGCGACGAATGTGGAGAGACCTTCGCCAGCCAGCCTGCGTATCAAGACCACCTTCCATGCCCGGACGACGACGGCCCACTTCCAATGTCGGCGAGTGCGTCAACCTCATCTCCATATCACGTGCCTCGGGCTCTGAAGGAGATGCGAGCGGACATCGACACGGCCATTGAACAAGCTCGGTCAGAATACTCGGGGCACCCCGACGAGATAATAACGACAGTTGAGGGCGTTTGGATTCGGATAGAGGGTGCTGACGGATGGAAGGGCGCGTGGTTCACGGCGAATAAGCTGGGTGACTCCGACGAGTTCGCAGACCACACGCTCGTCAACTTCGACTACACCGCTTACGATGAGGGCAGGTCGACGGTGGATATCACTTACCGGGGTGACCCGTCAGCGTTCGCTGACCACTTCCGATTCAACATGGAACCAGAAGATTTCTCCACGCCAAACGGTGAGCGGACGGCCGAGGCAGACTTCAGTATCGAATTCAACGAGTTAGACGACCCGATGCTCTACGGGGAGACTTTCGAGGCCCTTGACGACTTGCTCGCCGTGGACAATGCGTTCACGGTAACGATGGAAACGGAGGTTGAAATACGAACCCGCGACCAAGGAGACTCGTAACTATGAGCAAGGGTCAGGGCTTCATCGAGGGTGAGTCGTTCGCATTCACAAGCGGTGTCTACGGCGACCGGCCGACGTTCATCCTCACTCGGAACCGCGTGGACGACCGAGCGGAAATCACACTGTACGAACTCGCACCGAAAGAAATCGCCACGGCACGACAGGAGCGGTTCGACCAAGTTCACAAATCGACTCAGGTGACGACCGTCGAGCTAGGCGAAGCCATCGTCGGGGGAGAGACTCCCGCTGACCTCAACGGTGACAAGCTCGGGCACGACTGGGCAAATTGGTGTGCAATCAAAATCGCCACACTCCGTGGGAAGCGGTTCAACGAGGTGAGCTATCTCATCCAGTCGACGCTTCGCGAAGCTGGGCTGGAGCCTGAGACCGTCTGTACGGGTGCGCCGGCGAGCCTCTCCCTCCCGGAAGCCGCTGGCGTGCGGTTGTCAATAGCGTTCCGGGCGATGAAGCACGTCCAACGGCGCGACCGCCTGCGGGCAATCGCCGATGGTATCTCACAGATGAGCCTCGGAGAGTGCTACTACTGGCACGCCAAGGCACGGTCTCCGACCTCCCCAAACGGAGTGAAGGCACTACGAACGCTGCTTGCCGACAATATCGAGTAACTACTAATCCATGAGCGAGAAAGTCACTGATGAGACCGAGACGACGGAACAAGACTCCCCAGACAAGGTGGTAATTGAGAGGAAGCTTCCGTTGACTGCCATTGACATAGAGAGTCAGAAAGACATGAAGGCTCGCCGGTATCACTCTCTCCGAAGCCTTCACAAATGGTTCGCTGCGCGGCCCACGCCTGCTTCCAGACTCTCTGTACTTGGGTCTGTCCTGCCCGCCGAGGTTGATGACGACGAATTATTGAAATTAATGCAAATCGGCCCAAAGGAGCTCCAGTCCGGGCGAGCCGAATACGTCGAGAGAAAGTTCTCCGAACCCAAAGGGAGCGGCGGACTTGACGACCATTACGGATATCCGAATCCAAACACGCAATCTCCGACGACTACAGAGTTAGAACAACTTCACAAACAAGTGGCGGAGGCATGGGGAGGAGAACTCCCAACGGTTCTGGACCCAACTGCTGGTAGAGGAATCATCCCGTTTGAGGCAGTCAGGTACGGTCTTCCGGCGAAGGCTAGCGAGCTAAATCCTGTTGCCTCGCTCATTATGAAAGTGGCATTGGAGTACGCTCCTGAAATTGGCTCCCTTGAGAGTGAGGTCAAAACGTGGAAAGAGAAGATACACGCGGAAGCTAAGAGCAATATTGAGGAATACTACCCAACTGAGAACTCCGACCATGAGATTCTGAATTCGTCGGTAACCTATCTCATCAAGTGTGATTCATGCGAAGGGGACATTCCGCTCGTGATGAAGTGGTGGTTGAACAAGACAAGTAACGGCGGTGATGCGGTGAAGCCAATCTATGATTCAGGCGAAGTTCACTATGAACACGTAAAGGTTCAAAATACGGATAGTGACTATGACCCTCAGGACGGTCCGGTCACGCGCGGGAGTGCTGAGTGTCCACACTGTGGGGTCGTGACTGAGAGCGACGAGGTTCGAGAGAAAATCAAGGACGGAGAGTTCGAGTACAGCGTATATGGAGTGAACTACGAAGACGGTCAGGGAGAGTGGAAATTCCGTGCAGGGTCGGAGGTTGATATGCGCGGAATGGAGAAGGCAGCGGAGCGCGTTGAGACAGACTTTGGGATGATGGACTTCCTCTCGGAACCAATTCCAGAGGGACAGGAGACGGAGCGGCTACCGAGACATGGAATGAACGAGTGGAGGGACATATTCACTCCCCGGCAACTCGTTGTTCATTATGAGTATTTACAGTCATTTGATAAATATAAATCAGAAGTACGCGACCAATACGACTCCAGAGTAGCCGATGCCATCCTGACTCTCCTTGCTTTAGCTTCAAGCCGTGCTTTGAGTTTTAATACGCGGCTCAGTCAGTGGTATGACGAAATTGGCTGTCCTGATAAAATATTCACAGACAATAATTTCTCTCCAAAGAAAATGTTCACAGATAATAATCTTTCTGCGCCAAGAAGAGGTTATTTACAACGAATTGAACAGGTGTTGGAGTCGTATGAGGACCTCGCCTCATATGTTGAGGGCTCTAACCCTGCTGAAATAGCACAGATGGATGCAGCCCAACTTTCAGAGAGGTGGGATGAAGATTCGGTTGATGTGGCAGTTGTGGACCCCCCATACTACAGTAGCATAATGTATGCTGAACTCTCCGATGTTTTCTATGTTCTTCAGAAGGAGTATCTCAAGGATATTCATTCGGACATGTTCTCTTCAAGACTGACAAACAAGGATGACGAAGCTGTTGCTAATCCTTCTCGCTTCAATGAGATAGCGGGTGATGAGAAATCCCAATCAGAGTTAGCAAAACAAGATTACGAGAAAAAGATGACCTCAATTTTCGAGGAGGTGAACTCTCTTCTCTCGGATACAGGAGTAATAACCGTGATGTTCACCCACCGAGACATGGATGCTTGGGATACGCTCACGACTGCATTTATTGAAGCTGGATTCACAATCTCGGCAACCCACCCAATAAAAACCGAGCAATCAGATAGAGTCGGAATGCAAGGCAAAGCAAGCGCAGACAGTTCAATATTCCTCGTAGGGCGGAAGCAGGCTGTAGGTAGAGGGTCAGAATCCACGTTATGGGAGGATATTAAGCGAGACATTGCGGAGGTGGCGGAGCAAGAAGCACGGAGTATCATCGAATCTGGGTATAATATCTCTAAAACCGACATGGCGATTGCCGCGTATGGTCCGACTCTCCAGAAATTCGCACAAGAGTATCCGGTCGTTGATAAGAAAGGTGAGCCGGTTCGCCCCCGGGAGGCACTCTCTGAAGCAAGAGAAGCGGTCACAGAAGTCATCGCTAAAACCTTCCTTAACACCCGAGGGATAGACAATTTGGACACCTTGACACGCTGGTACATTCTCGCATGGCTCATCTACGAGAATGATACCTTCCCATATGACGAAGGAAATCAGCTGGGTGTGGCTGCTGGTGTGGACATTAACGATATAAAACAGCCGACCAAAATCTGGGGGAAGAGCCGCGGCGATATTCAGCTAAAGGACTACGATGACCGGGTTCAAGATATAGTTCTGCTCAGGGACGACTCAGTCGACAATCCCTCTTCGAGAAAGTACCCGGTTGACCCGACGGATACCAGATTCACGTATACAATTGATGCTGTACACTCCGCTATCCACGTCTACGAGCGAGAGGGCGCGAGGGCAGCGTGGGACTGGCTGACCGAGCGGAATCTCAAATCTGACGACGCATTCGAGGTCGCCGTAACCGCACTACTTGAGGTTCTCCCCGAAGAGAACGATATGTACGAAACGCTCGTCAATCTCATCTCCGGCGAAACAGGTGAGTACCTCGACATCAACGTCGACCACATCGATATGTCAGGCGTTGACCGACAGACCTCTCTTGGTGACCACGCAGAATGACACTCCACGATGTCTCGTGGCGACCGGTGTATGAGAGTGGCTTCGGCCGCGACGAGACGTTGATGGACGCGTTCTATCGACCCTTCCTTAGTGAGGTTGTTCGGTATGACCGTCTCGCAGGCTACTTGAGCCTCCGCAGTCTCGCCAATGCTCTCGAAGGCGTCGACTCACTATTAGAAACCGAGGGTCAAGTACGTGTCATCGCTGGAGCCGACCTACAGGAACGCGAAAAAGGTGCCCTGTTCCCCGACAGCGACGAACCACTCTCACCGTGGGTCGAGTCCCAACTCGCCATCATTGGAACGCTACTTGACCGGGGAGACCTCGAAATCCGAGTCGGTGACCCTGCTCCCGGTGGCGGGATATTCCACCCGAAGCTTGGTATCGGAATCGACGATGCTGAGGAGCCGAACAAGCTATCTTTTGAGGGTAGCGTCAACGAGACGTTGAGTGCGTGGCAACACAACTACGAGCGGTTCAAGGTCCACCGCTCGTGGATGGACGGCGAGCGCAAGTACGTCGAAGAAGATGTTAACACCTTCCAGCGGCTCTGGGAGGATTCTCACCCCTCTGTCGATGTGTACGAGCTCGACGAGGCTGCCCAGCAAGATATCATCGACTGGACGGAAACAGACCGCGACCTCGACCAACACGTCGAACGCGTTCGCGAACACTCACCCGAAGCGATAGTCTCGGAAACTGCCGCTGGGGAAGTTGTCGCCGCCGCCGGGCGCACCCCGGGTGGACTACACCTTGCCGAAGATATCAGTACGCTCGAACAGATATGGCCCCATCAGCGGACGATTTCCGACACGGCAGTTTCCATCTACCCGAACAATCTCCTATTCTGTGACGAGGTCGGACTGGGGAAGACCATCGAAATCGGATTGACGCTCTCTCGACTCGTACACACCGGTCAGGTTGAGAATGCGCTCCTGCTCGTCCCGGCTGGATTGGTACAGCAGTGGCAGGACGAGCTGCTCAACCGATTCAATATCCACGCTTACTACCACGACAGGGCGTACGACGGGGACTATCTCGTCGGGCCATTCGGTGGTCCAAGCGACCATCGAGTCAAGCTGGATGGCTGGCGGCAAGCTGATACGTGGAGCAATACCCCTATTGGAGGGTACGTCCGTGACCGCGACGAGCCGAGCGTCATTATCCAGTCGTGGCATACCGCTCGTCGGGAGAACAACCAGCCCCACGTCGCTCCTAAGCGCGATGACACACTCTGGGACCTCACGGTCGTCGACGAGGCCCACAGCGCACGAGAGGAGACACAGCTATACGACCTACTCACTAGAGTCGAATCGGTCTCGGAATGTCTCTACGCTCTCACAGCGACCCCGATGCAGCTGAACGTGGGAGAGCTGTACGACCTACTTCGGTTGGTCGACCTCCCTGAATCGTGGGACGACAAAGAACAGTTCGAGGAGTTCTTCGAAACGCGCCGAGTGCTTGAAGAGAGCCTCGATGAAGTGGACACGGGCTCTCCGGGGTCGGCCCTTGCCGAACAGACAGTTCTTGATTCTGTCCGGAAAGAACTGGAGCTCAGCGATGACAAGGAAGGAAAGCAGCTCGCTCAGAGCCGCATCGAAACGTTCGCCGAGATGCTCCACGACCACATCGACGCCCATCTCGGCTACGACGGCCGAGCACAGGAGGTCGTGGACAGCACCGACTCGCTTGGACTGAAACAGCGCAAGTCGCTTGAAAAGTTGGTTGGACTCAGAGAGACATCCTCGCGGTTCGACAACCCCCGCCGTCTTGCGTTCGACTGTGGCGTCGAAGGCTGGGAAGCACTCGTTGAGGCGGCCGAATGGGCGACACCCGTCCAGTCCCGCATCTTCCGGAACACTCGGTCGGTCTTGGAACAGTGTAAGGAACTGGGTCTGTTAGAAGACACCGTCCCAAAGCGGTCAGTCGAGACGAAGCGAATCGACCTCGGAGAGGCAAAGCCGCTGTACGACCGGGTCGAAGACTACATCGACGACACCTACGAGGCATCGCAGAAGGCTCTCACCGGAAAAGAGAAGCTCGCACTTGGATTCGTGATGACGACCTACCGTCAGAGGCTCACGAGCAGTCTCTACGCTATCAAGGAGAGCCTCGGCCGCCGCATCGACAAACTGGACGAAGAAGTTGAGGATATGACCGAGGAGGTTTCGCAGCTCAGTCAGGATACGGGAGTAACTGAAGCGACGATTGACGAGGTCGTCGGGCAGACATCGCTTGACGCGTACCGGCCGACCGGGGACCTGAGCATCGTAAGCCGTGAGCTCGAAGAACTCCGTGACTTCATTGACGAACTAAACCGTGCAATCACCGACCCGAAGATTGTCCACCTGCGGAACGACATCAAGAGCCTCCGACAGGACGCTCGTGACAACATTGTCATCTTCACTCAGTATCAGGATACCCTTGACCACATTCGACACACACTGACCGATACACACCCGAATGTCGGCACCTACAGCGGGTCGGGTGGAAGTCGGTACGACGCTGAGACTAACTCGTGGGAAATAGTTGGGAAAGAAACAATCAAGCAGGAATTCACCAGCACGGGTGGGACGAATATCCTAATCTGTACGGACAGCGCGAGTGAAGGGCTAAATCTTCAGACAGCAGACGCCCTCATCAACTACGACTTGCCGTGGAATCCGATGCGCGTTGAGCAGCGTATCGGTCGTATCGACCGAATCGGACAGACCAATCCAGTAGTCAAAATCATCAACTACGCCTACGAGGATAGCGTCGACGGTGACATCTACGAAGAGTTAGAGAAGCGGCTTGACCTCTTCGAGGACGTTGTTGGGCCGATGCGTCCCGTTCTTAACAGTCTTGAAAGCGACATCAAGACCGCGGTCATGGACGATAACTTCGGAGATACGGGCGAACAGATAACTGAACAAGCCGAGGAGCGCGCCGAGGCGGCTCAAAGAGAAGCGGAAAATGCAGGCCTTGACGAGGATGAGGAAGAAGAGGTAACGCGAGAATCGCTCATACGTAATTCAGGACTGATTGGTTGGGGTGATACTCACCATCCAGCCTTAGAGGGTGTCGGCCAGCGTAACCGTCCATATGAGCCAACCGTGAGTCTTGAACTAATGGAGACTCTTCTCACACAGAGCCGAGAATTAGACGCAGCTGGCTGGGAATTCACTGCGCTACGGAACCACGACCGGGCTGATGAGTATCCCGGAACAGCTAGAGGTGCGTACGTTCTGGAGGGGCCTGAGGAGATAGACGTTGAAATCCCCGAAAGCGCAACTGCGACTGCGCAGGCTGAGCTCCGGAATGGAGATGACGTGGTGGTTACGTTTGACCCTCCAGTTGCGGAGGAATTCCCATCTATCCGTCTGCTGCTTCCGGGTGACCCACTCTTTGATGCGCTTGTTTCTACCACGGCCCAAGCTAGTAGTGGTGATATCGTCTTTGTCTGTGGATACGGTGAGAAGGAGGGGTCTGAACGTGTTGTGGCAGAGTCAACATACGAGGCAACCGACGAAGCGACTGTGGTCTTACCGGCTGTTGATGACGATGGGCCTGCTGATTTACCGGAAGGAACGTCCCTACTCAGCGTCTCCGAGGCGAAGAGGACCGTTCGTGATTGGTTGGAGTTAAACTAGTTGTCTCAAACTGTTTCACATCTGGTGAGAAGGGAAATCGATTGTTCGTTCAACAAATAGTGAGTAGCAACCATAATGGAATAACGCTGAAATCCTCTGTAACACTCCAGTCCGTGTCCCGGGTTATGACGACGCCATGTTCGGCATCAAACTCTTGCATAAATCGACGCAGCGATTGTTTAGCGTCTTCCTCGCTTCGAGTGAACGCAAGGGCGAACGGCAGAGGAGCTCCCTCCGTCGAGACGATATGGTCTACAGTCGCCGCTGTTTTCTCCCAGTACGGAACCGGTTCATCGCCTCCGTTATAGTAGTATGAAAGCCGCTTGAGGTGGTCGAAAATACTGACCGTTACAAGTCGACGCTCGTCCTCCACATCCAGTATCGAATCCGGAGAGATTTCAGATAGTGCGACGATGTACTGTGGGTCACGTGGTTGTAGACGGACTGTCCGCCGTCGCTGGTGCTTGTACTGATACGCTGGCGTTACGATGAAGAAATCACGGAGGACATCGAGATATCGCTGGAGTGTGCGACGGTCGCAGTCCAGTCGGTCGCTAAGCTCCGTGAGCTGGAATGTCTCACCCGGTGAGGTGGCACTGATTGCGCACAGCGCGTGTAAGTCGCTTCGCTGCTCGAACTGCTGGAACCGTGGGATATCTCGGTAGACGGTCAGCTCCAAGTTACGGGCCACTTCTGACGCTTGATTTTCCGCCCGCCCTCCTCTCGTGATATAGTGTCGAACTCGTCGCTTGATATCGCGCTCGGCCCCCTCAAGGCTCTTGGACAAATCGGATAATGAACTCGAAAGTTCCGCAGGGTCACCGTCGGTAGTTGCTCGTTTTAGCGATTGCCGGACGTCGTATCGCGTGTCGCCCACTTCGAGTAACTCGTCCGGGGCGGAGTCGTTCCGGATAGAGTCGTAGAACTTCTGCGGAAGGATGATTTCGTCAAAATCCTCGGCCTCGGGCTGAAACTCTTCGAGCAAGCCGAAGTCGGCTTGGTCGATGGTTGGTAAGGAGACGGCGACTGTCAGGTCCGAGTATGAATCGAGTGCGGAAGCGACTTGCCGTGCCCAATCGGGGCTGGCGTGTACATCGTCAATGAACACGTATGCCTCATCTTCTTTCCCCTGTTCTGCCCGTACATACGTCGTAAACTCTTCGATGGACTCTGCTATCACTCCAGAGCCAATCTGATACTGTGGATTCCCCAGTGGCAGGTATAGGACGTTTCGTGGATGCGTGTCGTGCTCAGAAACGAGGCTATCAATAATTTGGTGTATAATCGTCGTCTTCCCGATACCGGCAGGCCCCGCGTACGCCACGAAACGGTTTTCAAGCACCGCGTCCCGCTTATATGTGAAATCAGAACGCTGTCTCGACACGTACGGTTCTGCGCTCTCAGCCGTTCCTGACTCCCACCACGGATTGTGGTTCTGTTGGAGGTCGTCTAACGCGCTCATAATTATCTCGACGCTGGTGTCTGAATATGTGCGATATCCTCACCCGTGGCCTTACCATTTCTGATTGAGGACCTCAATACGCAGCTATTTGTTTCTCTTTCTACTCTCCAGCCCCGCTACAGAATATGTTAGGGACACCAGTGTGTCCTTAGCACAAGAATTAAGTAAAAGGCTGTGGAATTGTGAGTTACGATGTCACGAGCCATGGTATCCCCCGATGCCCTGTCGGTTCGTGTTGGAGAGGTGGTTAGATGACGACCCGTGTCCTCCACGTCAGCGATACCCACCTTGGGTATCAACAGTATCGTAGCGAACAACGACGTCGAGACTTTTTCGCAGCGTTTCAGCAAGTCATCGACATTGCTACGGGTCAGCATCCTGACCATGATGTTGGGCCCGTCGATGCCGTCCTTCACACGGGTGACCTGTTTGATGACCAGCGGACGAGTTTCGATGACATATTCTACTGCCAGCAGGCACTCGCCGAACTCGCTGAAGCCGATATACCATTCTACATCATCGTCGGAGACCACGAGCAGCGGCGAGGAATCGACTTCGTTGAGGTTTACGAGTCTGCTGGGCTCGCGGAACGACTCGAACGTGAACCCACCGAGCTGGAGGACGTTGCCCTCTATGGTATCGACGCTGTGCGCGACCGGGAGTGGGAGACGGCAGAGTTCTCGCTCGCAGAGCCGACTGATGAGTCACTTCTTCGAGTCGTCGCGATGCACGAGTTCTTTTCGCCACCAGAGGACTCGTACCCGCACGCGTATGAGCTTGAGCCCGCCATCGACCGATTCGGAATCGATATCGATGGCGTGGCACTCGGAGATGTCCACGAACGACAGAGTGCCAATTGTAACGGCATCCCAGTTTGGTATCCGGGGTCCACGGAGCGGAACAAGCGAGACGAACGTCCCAACCGGTCGGTGGACCTCCTGACATTCGACGTTGATGCCGAGACCGAATTCCAGCGTGACCGCGTCGTCTTGGACACACGGCCGTTCGTCGGGGTTGAGGTCGACTTCGGACGTGGCGATGGATTCGAGCTGGTCGAAGAACGCGTCGCCGATTCTGGACCGGTTGAGGGAACTGTGACCTTCGTTGACCTCGATGGAGAGGATAACAGCGTCACCAAGAGACAGGTCATCGAGTATCTCCGCGACAAGAACGTCGTCAAGGCCAAGGTCACCGATGAACGGGCGACCCCTGACTTCGAGGACGAGATAGCAGAGGGAGGTGCCGACATATCGGTCGACCCGGCCATCGCAGGAGCCGTCGATGAACTGAATCTGAGTGGTCCGGCGGCGTCTCTCGAACGAGTCGCTCGGGACCTCGACACCGGTCCGACCAAAGTCGAGGGGGAAGCAGCAGACTTGCTGGGTGACCTCGTCAGGGATGAATTCGAGGGAGACAGCTACTTCGAGGAGGGTCAGACATGAAATTCGAGAAGCTTCGACTCAAGAACTTCCAATCGTACGACCAAGCGGCTATCGAGTTCGAGGACGGCCTCACGCTCGTTCACGGCGACAACGGGGCGGGGAAGACGACGCTTATCCGCGCTATCTATATGGCTCTGTTTCAGGGGCAGGCGAAGTCTGAGATTGGGACCGGGTACGAACTCCTTGACTTCATCAAGGACGGCGAGGAGGAGGCTGAGGTTGAACTCACCTTCCGCTACGAGGGGGACCCATACACCGTGACGTGGGTGATTGCCAAACAGGAAGGTGACGACGGACCCGTCGGACGGACACGGTCCAACCGCACGACTCTGAGCAGTCCAGCACTCGACACCGAATATAGTGGTCCGAGTGACGTCCGAGATGTCATAGAGGATTTACTCGATATGGACGCAGAGGCGTACGCGAACAGTACGTACGCCCAGCAAGCCCGACTCACGCGGCTCATCGAAGCCACGGACAGCCAGCGTGAGTCCATTCTGGACAACCTCCTCGGACTTGATGCGCCGGAGACGTATGCTGACAGACTTGGTGACGTCACATCGCCCATCGAGGACTTCCAAGAAGACCTACAGGCGCGACGGCGACAGCTCTCGGACGAGATTAGCGATGTCGACGAAAGCGAATTACAGAGCGAACTTCAGTCGCTTCAAGAGACTATTGGCGACCTACAGGAACGAGAGGGCGAACTCGACGAGGCCGTGGCAGATGCCCAAGAGCAGGTTCAGAAACTCGACCAACGTATCGACGAGTACCGTGAGGCCAAGGAGCGACAGGGAGAGTTGGAAGACAAAATTCGGGACAAGAAGGAGCGTATCAGGGAGCTTCGCGGGGAGATAGATGACTGTCAGGCTACCATCAACGAGTGCGAGGAGGTCATCGAGAGGAAACGAGAGCGACTACAGGAGCTTAACGAAGACGTCCCCGAATACGACCTGACCGACGAGAGTGAAGCGGCCGAAGCACTCAACGAGTTCGAGACGGCTCGGGAAGAGGCCGCGGCAGCGGTCGAGAGAAAGGCGGCGGCTGTCGACCAAGCCCGGAATGAAGTCTCCCGCCTAGAGGAGGAACTCGATAGCCACCGAGATGAGCTTCGGACCGCCTGTCTTGACCACAAGCAGAAGCTCGACACGGTCGCCGACGCACGAGACGAAGCCGAACAGGCGAAAGATGAGCTATCTGAACGGGAGGCCGAGCGTGATGAAGCCGCTGGTGAGTTCCTCGACACGGCGATATCGGAGGTCGAAGACATCGGCGACGCTGTGGACGCTAAACGGGAGTCACTCGATAAGCGACGGCAAGACCTCGAACTGGAGGAGAACGAACTGGAACAGAAGCAAGAGCAGGCCGAGACGGACATCGCGCGCATCGAACGTGAGCTGGAGACTGCCCGTGAGGAGCGTCAGACTATCCGGGAACGGCTCGATACCGACGTTGACGACCCGGAAACAGCGTTTGAGGAGGCACTCAGTCGCGCTGACGACCTCGGTGACGGATTCGATATAGACGTTGCTCCTGAGACCCTCGACAGTACCCTCACCGGAGAACTCCCAGAAACACGTAGCGAGGTCCTCGACGAACTGGCTGATGCGTTCGATGACGAGCTGTCAGGGTGTATCGAGCAGGCTCGGGCCGAAACGCGCATAGAAGACCTCGAAGCTCTGGAAGGCGGCGAGTGGCCCATCGATGGCGGAGATATCGGAGCAACACACGACTACTCCGATGCGCTCGATGACCTCCGCCGCGTCGTCGAAGAAAGCGAGCAAGCGACTGATTCCGCCTCGAAGGCACAAGAAGACGCCCGGTCACAACTCACTACACTCGACGAGCTGACTGAGTGCCTCCTGACCGCCGCCAGCTTCCGTGCGCTTGCCGGTGTCACAGCTGACATTGAGGCATACGAGAGTGAGCTAGAAGAGCGGAAGAGGGACAGGGACGAACTAGCCGAGCAACTCACCGGAGTTCGGGAGGAACTCGACACAGTCCGTCAACAGTTGCGGACTGGGGAATCGGTCGCCGAAGCTGTTGAGCGCGCAGAGGGAGCCGCGGAGAAGCTTCAGAATAGAAGGGAGGAGCTCCATAATGCCGAGGAGGCGGCGGACGATGTGGTCGAAGAGATTAGCGAGGCGGCAGACGCCGTCGGTGAAAAACATGACGAGCTGTCTGAAGCCCGTGAAGAACTGGAAGGCGCAATCGACGACCACGAGAAAGCTGAGACGACGCTCGAATCTAAGGAGGCAAACGAACGAATAGCTGACAAAGCAGTCGAGTGTCACGAATCCATTAGCGACCGTGAGGGAGAGAAAGAGACCCAGCGGGAAGCCATCGAGACCCGGGAAGGGCAGATAGACGACCTGCAATCAGACGTTGCGAGTTTTCAGGACGACCTCACCGACGCAGAGGAGGTAACCGAGGGGACTTCTCTTGATGAGCTACAGGAGCAGAACGCGAAAGCCGAGAAACTGAGGCAACAGGTCGAGACTGAACGCGCAAATGTCCGGGAGGAGATTCGAGAAAAAGACCGGAAGCAGGAACGAGTCGAGCAAAACCTCGAAGACCTGCGTGAGAGGCGCGCAACCATCCAGTCGCTCGACGAGAAGGCGGAATGGGCCGAGGATATCGAGAACGAGCTCACTGGGGTCGAAGCGACCTACGAAGAGGTCCAGACCGAGATGCGGAACCGGGTGCTGGGCCGACTCAACAAGTACGCGAACGACATCTTCGGCGACCTCTACCAGAGTGAGTCGTACAACGGCCTCCGTATCGGCGAGGACTACAGTTTGGAGCTAATCCGAGCCGATGACACGACCCGTGACCCAAAGAAGGCCAGCGGTGGGGAATCTGTTCTCGCAACCATCGCGCTCCGGGCCGCGGTCTACCACGTCTTGGCCGACCAACACGCCGAAGGGGGTGAAGGTCTCCCGCCGTTGGTGCTCGACGAGCCAACGAGCCACCTCGATGACACGCACGTCGACCAAATCGAGGGCGTCATCGAGAACATACAGACGTGGGATGTTCCGCAGGTCATCGTCGTCAGCCACCGAAATGGCCTCGTCCACGACGCACCACACGAGATAGAAGTGACGAAAGATGAAGCGACCGACACGTCGACCCTCAACCCTGACTACACCAGTAGTCACTGTGACGAAGCCGCGGGTGATGACTAATGGTCGGACACTCAGACTTCGAGGCTCTTGAGGCGATATTCGAACACATCGCCGAGACCGTCGCCGATGAGGAAGATGGACAGAGTGCTCGCGACATCTTCCGTGAATGGATAGGGACAGACGGTGGGGAAATCACTGTACTTGATTCGCCCGAAGTCTACCGCCGCTCGGAGTCAGAGCTGGTCCAGTACCGTGGACGCTTCGATAGTTGGTACGGGATAGACGCCAGTACGGTGCGCCCACAAGACTTCCAAAACGGGCTCATCACGAGTGCTGCGACCGCCATCTGTGCGATGCTCGGTGATGGTGACACAGCGATTGAGGCCGAGCGGTCAATCGTCGGAGCGGTCTACTGTGATATTGACGGGGTAGAGTTCTCGGAGCAGGAGTTACAGGCCGGCGACGTGATGGTCGAACTCGAAACCGTTCGAGCGACTGTCTCACCCCGGGAACTGCGTCGCTGGGTCGGAGCCACGGCCCGAGTCCCGGCAGAGTGCCGACACAGCGAGCGCGTAGCCGACCGAATCGACGGTCCGCTCTTCTTGGATGGGAGTCTCTACCCTATGTCAGTCCTCCCGAACGTACAGTTCGCACGGGCAATCAATCAACAACGGTCGACGAGTCAACTGGTTGAGACAGAACAGCTGGGAACGGCTGCGAAGGCGATTCAGTCTCGGGTGAATGCGATTGGGACCCTAATGGAGCGTGACCTACCGGTGGTCGGTATCGTCAAAACCATTAGCACGAGTCGGGTGGTCGATGCTCTCCGACAAAAGGTTCGGACGAGCGAAAACCCTCCGCTCCTCCCATGGGCTGAGGACTCGCAGTTCCTCGCCGATGTGCTGTACCACGATGAGCCGCGGCAATTCTCATTTACTTCGTGGCTGGTTCGGACGCACCGCGACCCCGGAGCCCGAGGCGAACAGGTTGAGCCACTTGGCGGGTTCGACATTCCCGCTGGGTACGAGCCGGCTGACTTCAGACGGGCGTTCTTTTTCGTCCGACTCCCACGAGGTATCGTCTTCCGTGTGGAGGCACCATACGGCCAAGTCGATACCCCCTCGAAGCGCGCAGAGATGCAGATGTTTGCGCTTGGTGCCATCGCTGAGGCCAACGGTGCCCCGATGGTCGTTGACCGGGCCGACGAACTTGCCCGGGTTCCCAACGACGTTCGGGACTACCTCACAGATGTTCTGGACATCACTGAACCGGTACAAGACTACAACCGCGACGAACGGTTCGATTTCGACTTCGACTCCAACGACACCCATTACGCATAATCATGAGTGACTCAGACGAATTCGACGACTTCGAAGACCGAATCGAGAATGTCCTCGACAGCGAGGCCGGCGAGAGTATCCCGACTACGCCGGAGTCAACAGACAACGCGATGCCCACAACGGCGGATGGAACTCCGCTGGGGCACATCACGGCCAGTGAAGGACTGGACATCAGCCGCGGCGACAGTACGATTCACAGCTACATCCGGAGTGACACCAGAGACGAACTCCGACTGGGCGACTTTATCCAAGTCCCGTACCCGAATCGTCCCGATGACCCGCATTCAGAGTTACTGGGAGAAGTGACCCGCATTGGGTACGAACAGAGAGCAGACATCGACGATAAGTCGGATGTCCGACGGGGGATTCAGGATACGACCATCGACGAGCGACAGTACGTACAGGTGGCAGACGTTGACCCAATCGCTATCGTTGAGGGCACGGACCCAGATGACCTGACTCGGACAACAGTTGACCGAGTTCTCAAGCCGTTCACGCTGGTGTACGAGGCGAGTGATGAGGCGTTCCTCCGTACCGGACTGAATCTGCCGGCTGAAGGGCCCTACATCGGAGACCTCGCTGTCAGCGGCGAGCCCCATCCGCCAGACGACCCGCTCGCTTACCGTCTGCCGACGGTACAGGGTACGCCGGCCATCTGGACACATATGCTGATTGCAGGGGCGACCGACGCCGGGAAGACATTCACCACAAAAAACATCCTACGCCAACTGGCGACGGACACAGGCTACGAAGTCGAAGTTCGGACTGATGACGGTGATGCCGAAACGCGTGAGCGGCCCCTCGGTATCGTCGTCATCGACCCAGAGAACGAATACAGCGGGCTGGGCGATGACCCCGACCTCTCAGACGACGTATGGTCCGACTTGGAAAGTCGCGGCATTGAGGTTGGAGGCATCGACACGCCGAATTGCGGCTCCCACGACCTTCAGACCTACGTCCCTGTTGCTGACGGGATTTCCACACCAGCAATCGACGGAGCACGCGAGTTTGGAATCCCCTTCGAGTTGGTCGAGAACCGTCCAGAGCTGGTGATGGGCTACAAACCACCTAGTGCCACGGAGAACGCTATCAAGGAGTGTATCGGGACGTACTTCGACGGTCCCGGTGCGTCCAATCCCTCCTACGAAGAGTATCTCCGCTTCCTCCGTAACAACGGGGACCAACTACAAGCCCAACACAACATAGCTTCCCAGTCGTGGGATGCGATGATGAGCCGCGTCGACAGCGGTGTGTTCCATCAGGTGTTCGACTCCGGCACCCACCAGATGACCGAAATCACGAACGAGCTGTTCAGGCCCGGTCGCGTTACCGTCATCCCGACGAGACATCTCATCGGTGGCGAGGAAGCAGACCGTGGCACGCTCGTTGTGATGGCACTCCTCTCGTACATCGTACAAAACAAGCTCGGCGGGAACGACCCTGACCCGAACGTCGACGAAACTCCCCTCATGCTTGTGGTTGACGAAGCTCACGAGTACCTGAGCGGAGCGGACTCTCTACACGAACGTGAGGTCGTCTCTCGATTTCGCCGCATCGCCAAGCGCGGCCGCAAGTACGGTCTGGGACTGTGTATGATTACGCAGGACCCGAGTGATATTGACGGGGAGATTCTCGGGCAGACCAGAACCGGTCTGTATCTGGAGATGGAGAGCGACGCAGACCTCTCCTCGGTTCCTGCCGGGTACGAGGACGACGTAATCAAGTTCGAACAGGGGCAGGGCGTCATCGAGTCTCCCGGGGTTCGCCCGACCGAAATCAGGACGTTGGGGTACTGTACGGTGAACCATGACTGACAGCCAGCCCGTTCCGGTCATCAGGGACGTTTCTCTGTATAGGGGGTGATGAGAGACATGAGCGACACTACCGCATCAGATGACCTCTCCGCGTTTCAACTGATTCGTAGCTATGAGTCGTTCGAGAAATACTTCACCGACGCTGTCCGCGTCCGGGCGGTTACGTACTGTACCTCGCCGAAGGTTCTGCTTGAACTGTTTGAGGAGTACAACGTGGACGAGATGGAGGTGGTCGTCGGGGAGAAGACAGACTTTCGGGAAGAAATCAAGTCAGTCGGAGTTGCACGGAAGTTGGAGCAGTTCAAACAGGAAGGAGACCTGCGGATATTCCTCGCTCCAGACCGGGACCTCCATTCGAAACTCTACATCATCGAGTATCCAGACGGAGAGGCTACCATCCTCAACGGGTCACCGAATTTTACCGAGACGGCGTGGTCAAGCTACTACCAAATCAATCTGGTCGACGAGTTCCACACCGAGATTGGTAGTTCAAGATTCGAGGAAGCAATCGACGCGTATCACACACATTTGGAGGAGTGTGACGACGAGCCCTTCACCGACTCGTTGACGCAGGCACTTGATGAGGCCGACCCAGAAGAAGATGAAGATGACATCATCGAGCGGTGGGTAGCCGTCAACGACAGTCCAGATAGAAACGAAACCCGGCAGGTCCACGAGGAGTTCACCGAGGCCATCACTGACCTTGACCCCGACGTTGACTCGGACGTCACAATCTCTGAAGACCTCGCTAAGTACGAGGAGAAGACGCGTGATGAATTGGAAGATGCCTTCCAGAGCTACGATGCCCAGATAACCGGTACGTCGATTCGGACACCCCTTAGCGAATACGGACAGGCGGTGAACACGTACTACGACTTCCCAAAGATGGTCGTTGAGGAGGACCGGGTTCGGATGCTTACACCGGAAGGCTCTCACATCCAACTTTCAGAACCCGTCCCCAGCCAAGATGTCCTCGATGAAGCACTCTCAAACCTCAAGGCCTACTTCCAGACCGTTGAGAACTACGCCAAGACCGATGACACGGAAGCCGCGCAAGCTCATATGTTCGAGGCATTATTGTACTTCTTCTACGCACCGTTCGTGAACCGATTCGCCCGTGCGTTCGGTGCCGGTGAAGTGAACGGCGTCGAAAAGAGCCTGCCGTTCCTCTACATTCACGGGGAATCGAACGCCGGGAAGGGCACTTTCATCGAGTTTGCGATGCGGCTCATTTCGGATAACACGGTCACACAGCCGATTGACGGCGATAGAATCGGGGCTGGACTGCCAGATGCTGCCCGGGAGCCCCAGTCTTCTTTCCCAGTCGTCCTTGACGACGTTGAACGACAGAAGTTCGACTCGCTAGGTGGACTCCGCAACTACTGGGACGAGTGGGAGAACAACCGGTTCCCGACGTTCGTCCTGACCAGCAACGAGAACAAGCCCAAGGACTGGTTTATGAACCGGGCCAAGATGGTTCACTTCAAAATGATGTTCGAAGGGACTTCGGAAGCGCGCCTCCGTGCTCGTGAGATAATCGAGAAGGAGAATCCTCTGTTCAAGTGGTTCGCGCATCGCTTCCTCGCAACGCCATTTGACGTAACCGACCTCCGTGACGAAGACTCCAGCCGGGACGACCTACTTGCCCCAGTTCGAGAAGTATTTTTAGAACTGTTCAACGAGTCAGCTCACGACGTGCCAGACTATTTCCCACGGAAGCCAGCCGAGTGGGAGTATGATATTGGCCGTGACCGGTGGTTGGAGGCGTATGAAAGCGATTACTTCACTCTCTCTACGCAGCGGGGCCGTATTGTTGCATCCTTTGACGAGACGTTCTCTAGCTATGAGATTGATGACACTTATCTGAGGAATCTTCCTCAGCACATTCGTGCAAAGCGACAACGGAAAGAAATCTACATCACGTCGACCAGTGAGTTTGAGACGTGGCTCGGTGTCGGGACTGAGCAGAAGGCTGGATTTCTTGACAGAGTGCGGGGCCTGCTCAGGTGAGGTTTTAGCCGCTGTTCGTATAGAGCACTCAGTAACCGTTGCCTCCACTGTATGTAATTATAGCCGCTTACAGCGGCGTCGGTGGAGTCCTTCTTGAATCGCACGCAGTGAGGTTTTCACACCGCACTCACATCTGTAATATTGCCCTTCGACGTGTATGTAGGTCAGATGTCCGTCTGTCACCTCCTTTTCGTGTTTTGCCATTATATAGGTGGACACGCGAGAACTGCTTTGGTCTATTCTCACCATATTTGGTGTTGGAATTTAGTTCACGGTTCATATACGCTGACTACCTACTGAGCGTTGATGACCCTAAGAGACGAAGCTTGGAGCTCTCTGCTAGAACAGACCGTGATGACACCAAAATTCAAATTAACCGATTTACCGTTCAAAGAGTCGGAAAGGCATACGGTCCGAAGGTGCCTCCGACAGGCCGAGGAGTTTGGTTGGCTTGAGAGGACCTCTGAGCACTCGGCTATCTGGCGTGCGGGGCCAAAGGCCAAGATGCTGTTGAATCTCTCTGAGGAGAAGCTCCGGCTCGCAGACGAATGACACAGACGGTCAAGAGTGACGCAGAGATGGCGTTACGCATCCCACCGCCGGGAGGGCGTGAGAACCGGCGTCTCCAGTATCTCGTTAAGAATGGATATCTTAACCTCGAATCGACGCCAATAGACCTCGCTGAAATCCCGACTCCAGAGTTTGTACGGGCACGACGTGCTGTCGCCCGGTCGACGACGCTTTCAGCCCTTCACGCGGACCTCAAGGCAGTCGCGACATGGTATCTCCGACAACAGGGTGCTACAGATATCACCTACGAACAACGATACCCAGCTGAGTTCCGCGTCGCCGATGTAGTGTCTACCTCGACTGGACGGTACATCGAGGTCGGGCAAGTCGAGGACATCTCTAGAATCTACCAGAGCTTCGGTCTCGATATCACGCTTCGAGGGAGTAGCGTCTCTCAAGTAATGAACCGCTACCCGCCTGATGGAGAGGTCCAGCCAATCAGTGAGCTTATTTCCATTCCATTTCCCACGAGCGACCAGACGAGACGTGCGTGGGAGTTCGATGTGCTGTCGGTATACAGTTACACTCGTGGAGATTGTTCACCGCCAGTCAACAACAGGAGGAACCGTTTCTGGAAGGCATCCAGAAGAGACGAGCAGAAAGCAGTTGATTAGCCACGGCGAACAGGACTCTGCTGGTCCGGAGGTACCGGGCCGTGGTGGGTATCCCAAAGGTCACGCGGCCGAGACGGCTAAGAAGTCGGCTAAGCAAGCATTGACCGGTACGTCTCTTAGTAACCCACAATAGACCCAGAGACGCTCGCGGAGCATCTCGGCAAGAGTTTGCTGAACGCCGGGATGAAGAAGGCAAATAGACCGATTTTGACCCAGATAACAGGAGTACGAGAAATATCGGTCAATCTCTGATATACGGCTAAGCATAAATCGACCGCTGCCCCCTACTATCCACTGTAGCTGTGTCGGCCCACGTGGCTATAGTTCACCTAGTAAGAGAAGCCACGTCTTAGTGGCATACAGCTAAGAGAAACCCCACACAGTAGCAACCAGTCTGATACCCGAAATGCCAAATTCAAGCGTTACAATCCTTGAGAGACGGATATTATGAGAGAGCGTTACCGGCCGAAGGTGAAAAATGTTGACTCTCTTCTTTGGCCGAGGAGTGTGACACGTCGAGAAGTGGTTACGAACGAGTCAGATGAGGCGAGAGAGGACTCGAATCACGTGTGTGACGGAAATTGGCGTCGAAAAGGGAGAGGTTAGACGATAGCGTCCGCTCAACACCGGCGGCCCCCGAGAGGGGTAAGTCACTTTCGGAGGTAGATGTCGTCTCTTGAGATGACTCCGTCTCTGACGAGTTCAGGGAGGTCCTCGGGCAGATAGTCCATCCGGGAGATAGACACCCAGTGTTCCTCAGCGTCCCGGCGTTCGGCTGGAGTAACCACTTCAAGATTGGATGACTCGTCGTCGTCATCTTCGTTCGACGCGTCACGTCTTTCGTGTCTGGCGAGAGCTCGATTGCGCACTTCATCCATAACCTTCCCGACGGTTCGTTTCGCGGGCAGGACGAGCTCCCGAAGCACGTTTCGTGATTCCTTGCACAACGCGACGTACATCTTGTGTGAGCGAACTCGCTTCACGAGATTCAGTTCCTCAAGTTTTCGGACATGGCGACGAACGGTTTCTTTTGCGAGTCCTGTGTGTTCAACAAGGGCGTCGTATGGAAGGCTGGAGGAACCGTACCGACTGGACGACGAGCGGAAGAGCAGTGTCGCGATGATGTCGTGAGGAGCCATCGTCTGCCGGTGGAACAGGTGCCCGATGGCAGTATCCCGTATCTGGTCAGACCGGTAGTAGCGGTCCAGACGCGTGAGGTACTCTGTCGGCAGGGGTGTAGTGACCAGTTCGTGGTCGTCCGGAGTGTAGTGGTCGTCTGTAACGAGGTCGGATGCCTCGACCCCACCCCACGCCAGATAGGCGTGGAGGATGGTGGTCGCCCGGCGGACGACGGTCTCGAACGCTGGTGCGGGGTACCAGCCGTGAATCTTGACCTCGGACTTCGGATGTGTGAGCGAGTGGCCGGAGGGGAGGCGAGAGGCCTCAAGATGCTCATAGACTTTGACCACGGCGTCCGAGATATCATCAGTGTATCGCGCTCCCTTGTGCTCAAATTGAATGGTCATGTCGAACCCGAGGAGACCGAAGTGAGGGCTCTGTAGCCGGTGAAGTAGTCTCTCACCCCGCTCCAGACTGAGGTGCTCTTTACAGTCTTCTTCAGACCAAACAAGTAGCCCGGCCGTCTGGTGGATTGTGTCGCTGACCCCGAGGAGCGTCTTGTTATGATGTCTGTGGTACGTCTCAACGCCACCCACGCGAAGGGTCGTGTATTCGGTTTTTGCGTAAAGTTCTGCGAGTTGGTGGCTGTCGACGAGCGCACCGAGCAACTCGAACGCGCGTCGCCAGATGAGTTCAGGATTGGCCGCGTACGTCGACACTATCCGAAGTCGGGTGCCTGCTATGTGGGTTGAACCGTCCCATCCCTTTGCCCACGTGAACGCGTTCCCGTCCGGGTAGACGAGCTCCGAGCTCCGACGTTCGAGTACGACGCTCACCCGAACCGGATGAGTAGTCTTTCTCCCGGATTCAATCGAGCTGTAGCAGCCGATGTGGAGCTTTTGTGACGAGTTGTACCCAGCTCCGGTTAGATACCCGCACTGGGAGTTAGACGCGAAGAGCCCAACCTCTACGGGCTGGCTGCTCGTCCAACTGAACGACTGTCGGCTGATTCGGTGCGGTGTGTCCTTGTCGGCTGTGACTCCCCGTTGTCTGTCCAACCGTTCCAGAGACTGCGAGACAGTGTCGAATAGGTCGTTGTTGTCGTCGAGCTGGCCCTGCATCTCGATTCGGTGTAGGGCAGGGGCCGGATATTCGGCAATATCCGTATTCGAGACGGCGATACCTCTATCTACGTTGCTTTCGTTCGTTCTCATTGTTGTTGCCTATGCCAAGTGGTTGCGGCCTCGCAACCGCGACGGCGCAGTTCCTGACATACCGCTAGAGAAGCAGGTTCCGACTAAATACATAGTGTCAGCACGACCGAGAGCGAAAGCCAACATATGCGCCATAAGTGGTCTGAAACACCAGTTTGTTGGAGATTGCCGTTTAGCTCAGTTTGCGGCCTCTAGCTCATCTATCCGCTGTGAGAGCTGTTGTAGTTCCTGAAGCCGTGGGTAGAGGACTTCAGACACGTACTGTTGTGTCGTCTGAACATCCTCAGCCAATTCTGTGACATCGACAGATGCTCGACGACTATACTTGGCCTCTCCTGACAGTACACCTCGCTGGATATCGTCTACGGCAGCCTGTGTGAGGACTGCGACCTTCATTGCTACCCCGTTAGAGGTGAGGCCTTCTACCCTGTCCACGTCAATGTAGCCATCAGCCTCAAGCTTCTCAAACTGGTGCTGACGCTGTCCTTCAGTGAGGTCGGTTCGGTGCCGGATATCTCGCATCGTTGCTGTTCCTCCAGCCTCATGTATTGCGGACAGAAACGCGCGTGATTCGGTAGTCCAGTACATACTGAAGAGGCGTCAGCAGAGTGTATTGGCGTACTGGTGACTGACCTTCAAGAAGTGCCTATGCCACCCTGTCCGAGACTGCGAGAGCGAGGGTTCAACCGAGCCTACGAGAGCCTCCAGAATGCGTAACGACCCTTGTCTATGAGACCCCTGTTCGATACTGTGAGTAAATCAAAAACCGAACCGGAGCCCGATTGCTTGTCCGATGTGAACTATTCGGTTCCGGAGAATGAGTATTCAATGAAAATAGGTGACGCAACTAGTCGGATTGAATAGCGGGTTATCCGAGTCCCGGCGAAGTTGGGAAATTCGCTCAGTGAGAGGGCACGAGGGCGGCACTTGATACCCTCAAATTAAGAGGTCGACACACGTACCCTCTCTCGGAGAGGGTTGAGTAAAATGGACAAGTACCGAGGTGGCCTTAGGCTCCAACTTACGGTAATCTAAGTCTGTCTGGGACACACTCGTCGCAGTAGCAGTAGTCAGTCCCGTCAGGGCTGTGTAGATGGGTGAATGGCGGGCTCTCGGCACCACATACGTCACAGGAGTCACTCATCGTCCACTATCTCCCGAGGAGCGTGGTCGGCACAGTATGCGAGGTTCCCCGTGTCCATTGCGAATCCCGACGAGTCCGGATACATACTGTATTCCACCTCATATGCAGGTTCATTCATAAAAACGCGATTACACTGGGCACAGTTGTCAAGATAGTGTGACGTGTCACTACTCATCTCTTCCGGCACGTGGTCAGCACAATACGTGATGTGTCCGGACTCTAGTGATTCACCGGTTGACTCCGAGCGAACAGTAAATTCAACATCGTAACTGGCGACGTGCGTAAGTTCGCGGTTACACCGAGTACAGCTGTATGGACTGTCCGACATACCTGCCTATATTGCTGATTGTGACTTAGACGTGAGCTATCTACGGTGAAAGTGGAGTATTGTGGCTCTACTATACAGGTTATTCTTTTCTCCTCACCTTGGACTTAAGCCCTGTGAGCCGCTCTTCAACTCGCTCAATTCACTCTGAGGGGGAGTCTATTCACCGAGGGCAGGGTGAGCCGTTCGTCTTCATTCTTACCCGTAAGGTAGAGTTCCTGACTTCCTCCGTCCTTGTAGACTGGGTCAAGGCTTGAGTATGAACGAATGACTGGTTGTACTGTGAGGTCTCCGGCTATGTAGGAATTCATTCTAGCTAACATAGTGTCTAGAATGGGAATATTTCGTTACACAAAACCTTGGATAACTGTTATGTGATGGTGCTACAAAATGGCCACTATGCCTGCAAAGATTTTCATAAAAAGAGCAGATGACTCAGATTCGATTGAAAGTGGTGAGATTGATGGCCATGGCCGCGTTGTATCTGAATTGGACGACCGATATGAATCGGGACCGTCACTCTCTGAGACTGATATGCAGAGTCTGGTTCGAGAGAAGATTCAGAGTCTAATTGAGGACGATACTGTAACTGAAGATAGCGTCGATGCACTTCTAGAGTCATTTCGCGAAGCATTACATAAGTGGCAACGTGAACCTGAGAAGGTCGTCTTGTTGTTAAAATATAATGACTACGTAGTGATATCACATGGGCACACTGAAGATGGAAGCTACTCTACTGGCGACAATTATGAGGTTGGTGAAAGAATCCTTGATACTGATAATATAATCTCCTCAGCTAAAGTGACCCAGACAGCAGGCGATGAATTCCAGTTAGAGTACCATTCTCGTTCAAAATCAGACTACTTTCGGCGGTATATCGGTTTGTCCGATGCTACTACTGAAGAAGTTTCAGTATATGTTACATTTGATTATAATGGAGAGGGAATAAACACGTATATTAATATTAATGAATCTGAGTTCATTGAAAACGACAATATAGAGATATCACCAGAAGAGCGTACAATTACTCTCTACGGTGATGAGCATCCCCTACAAAAGGTAAGCTGGAACGGTAGTACATACACTGGCTCTCAGTCGCATCGATTACAAGCGTTTCTTTCAGACCTTGATAGGAAACAGAACAACCTCCACACCCACGATGAAAAGCTGACCAATATTGACTCCAATATTGAGAAAGCAGGCGATGAAGAAGTTATAGAAGCTATTGACCATGTCCAAGTCGGTGATTCAAGATATAGTAAAGTTGGCACTGAAGGTGATATCATACCTATCTATGCGACCGAAAAATACGACTATCTCACGCCTGAGTTTTTGAACAGAATAATTGAACGAATTGTTGATGGCTCCACACTGCGTCTGTACGCACCGGCTGCGGGCTACTCACGCACTCCGTTAACAATCCCAACTAGTGGAGAAGACTATCGAATAGAGTTCAAATCAATTGACCAAGAAGATGTTGATACTCCGACTAAAAAAGTCCTTGATTCTGTGTACGAAGATATTGATGAGAATATACGTGACGACATGATGGCAAAAATGCTCACACGAGTTCTGTTTGAGCTAATTGACATTTCTTCTGACACGAACACAGAATATCTAAAGAAAGCATGCCAGTCATTCACGATAACGCAGAGTAGGTCAGTTGAGCATGAGAGTGACGTTATTGAATACAAACAAGAACTCGCTGACGACCTTGAAGAGCAAATAATTAGCGAGAGCGACACTGAGGGGCTCAAAATCATTGTCTGGGGTATAACCGAGGATAGAAAGTATCAAATATCGCCATTAGACAGCACCCCTGATTCCGACACTTGTAGGCAGCTTGAACAACGGTGTGAAGAGCGTACATCGCTAGAAAATGTGAAAATCCATGAAATAAATATTGACGATGATGACACCTCTGGTAAAATTATGCTTGGACTCATGCTTGGAAATTCAAGCACCTCTGAGGCGGTAGCACAAATATTTGGCTAATGGTTTTGTCATCTGTAATTGACAAATAGGGGAGAGCTGGTAGTACAATCATGTACCATCATCTGTATTGTCGACACCGATAACGTCTATTTCGAGTTGATTGTCTTGTTCTTGTGAACGCTGATTATATGTTACTAACTCACACTCTTCAACCAATCTGAGGTACGACCCTACGAGAAGTACACCTGATTCGGGCTGTTCAGTCATGCTGTATCGCCAATATCATTTGAACTACAAATAGGCAGTGTCTGTCTCAGCTTTTCGTTGTTGGCCGGTAGACGGTGTAGGTGTAGATACGCTGATATAATTGGCACTTGTAGGCTTACTCTGAGTAAGATTCATTCACATCTAACCGCACCTGCTTTTGGGTTACTTGCTCAGAACTAATGTTTCTGGGATATTGAATCAGACAAACCAACTACGAGGGTATTGAGGAACTCTACCGCAACAACATCTACCGATTAGGGATTTGATATGCTATCAATCTCGCTTACTTCGAATCGTCTTTGACCGCTTCGTTAAGTTCTTTCTCCGTATTCTGGCTTATTTTATCTGCTTGTTCAGGAGTGATAGTGACTGGATACCCTGCTTCGACTAATTTCTCTACAATCTCCGGAGGGGTAGTATCTGGGAGAGTTATCATTTCCCCATTCGGTAATTCGATTTTCGGTGGTTCAACTTCTTCCTCCTCACTCGGCCCACTCTTCAGTTGGAACTTCCAATAGGCATGAAGTAATATCGCTGATTGTACTATCTTGTCGATATTCTCGACCGCGATTTCGAATAGGGCGAGTCCGGCGGCAGATTTCTGAATCTCGAATCGGGATTCAATTTCCTCTGCCTCAATCATCTTGTAGACGAATTGGCTCCATGACCCGTCTACTGAAAGTGAGAGCGTTTCGTCTACAGATTGCCAGTCCTCTTCAGATGTATTGAGATAGTCTTGTGCTGTTATACTCAGCCCTCCAAATTCGCCGTCGTTAAGGTCTTCTGCTATATCTTCATTTCCGCCGTAGACACCAGCGATACCACTCAAAGCAGCGAAATTCCCATAGCTAATCACCTCCGCGGTCACCCACTCTCCAACTAGTTTATCGGAATCGTGGTGTAGGGTGAGCGGAATACCCTCTGACCTAATTTTCTCTGCCCACCTCTCAAGTTCTTCTTCAGGAATTTGATGACCGTGACGGTCCATACCCGTTGTAGAAATAATGCCCGGAATATACTCAGCAAACTCCTTTTCGTCCATTTTCATCCGTGTTCATATGGAACGTCATTAAGCCTACCTGTCCAATTAGAGTGCTACGGTTGGAGTATCTACTAGTCGATTCTGACTTCTGGCATTTAATGGTCTCCTCCTTCGGTCTCATCGTTCTGTTGAGGTTCAATGAAATCCGATGAGGCAAGTTTCATCATCGCCTCATCAGCCTCCTTGTAGTCATCAGTTACTACGTGGACGCGGTAGAGGTCATCCCACAGTTCGTTTACCGAGTCGACGACCGGCACAGCCTCCCCTACCCGTGGTCCCTCGTACATAGTACCAAACTCGGTTTCCTCAACAGTCTCATTCATCCGAATGTGGCACTTTTCAGCCTGAATGAGAAGTACAATTTCAGTCTTTATTCCGGCATATGGGACAAGATTTCGGTAAAGCAAATATCGGCCTTTCGCGCCGAATGATTTCACCCGTCGCTTTAGCCTCTGATAGGTTTCCTCTGGGTCAGCGAGGATGTAGGGGTCCGTTCTGTCCCCGAATTCTAGCCACCAATAGTTCTCATAGATTTCTATGCCCTTGACAGATAGTCTTACATCTGTCAATTCGGGTGTTAGCCGTCCGGGCGCATATGGTAGGTCAACAGAGTGGTTTATCCAAAATTGGGTTTCCATCTCTCTCATTACCTTTTCCCGTGTTATTCGTGTTCGCAACGTGAGCGTCCACCATCCACCAATAAGTAGCGTTGTGAATACCGCGAGAACCTGTAATTGCGAATAACCGAATATCATACTGAGTGATAAATTTGCGTCACCGCATTAGTCGTTCGACTGCCTCAGAAAATCGATATTTACTGATGTGGTTTGCCCTCTGTCGATTTTCGTCAGAACCCATCTCGTCTAAATCCGTGTAGGTCACGCGCTGCCGCTTTCCACTCGCCTCAGCAACCGGAATAAAAAATGTAGACACCTCATCCTCTGAATAGCCCGCGAACAAGTCGACATACTTCCTGTCATAACGGCCGGCCTCCGCTTGAATGTAATACCGGTTCCCGTCCTCGTTCTTTGCTGTTTTAACCTGAATCCTGTATAACTCACTGTCCTTGTCGACGATGAGGTCATATTGGTGATTGTGGCCAAACGGGAAGGACACACCGTATCCTTTCATCATCAGCTCTGAGGCAACGGCTAGTTCAGATTTCTCCCCTTGACGTGGCCTATTTTTCATAACATCAGTCTTTGCCATAGTATCATAAACTTGTGAGTCGCGTAGCTAGTCTACGGATACGTACCTGAACAGGCCGGGCCATCTGGCCAATCAGTAGAATAGCGAAATGGTGAACGGCACTCGATATGGTAATAATTAGGTGTGGTTACTAGCTTGTCTTGGTCTTACGACCCAAACACGAGGTCAGCATCCACTATCGGTAGCAGAACCTGCTACTGTTTACAACGGTCTGGGTTGAAACCCTCAGTAACGGTCGATGCTGGATTGTGATTGAAGACTAGAGGTTAATGCCCCGTCTTCCTGATTCCATTTGTTCAAGCCTTCGACGATGATGACCATCGAAGGAAATCTACCGAGACAGAAAATAGGCCGCTAATCACCAAACGCTGTTCTTCGCGTACTCAGGGTATTCCGCATAGACTTCGTCGATAAGGTCAGAAAGCAGCATATCGTCATACTCGGCAGCGAGGCCTTCTGCTAGTGAATGCGCTTTGTTAGCACTAGAATCCGCTAATTGATTTTGTACCCACGACTGCCCCTGTTCCGTGAGCTGGTAGGTGTATTTCACCTTCCCGTCCGCCATAGGCTCTTCTTCCACCTCAATCAATCCAGCTTCCTCAAGCGAGTCTAAGTCGTCGTAGAGCTCCTTTGAGAACGGTCCGTAATCATAGGGAATGAAGTTGTAATCTGGACTATCGAGTGATACGGCAGACACCTCGTCGAGCTCTTGTTCCATGAGGAATACCAACTTCTGGAGCCGGGTGCGACCCTCAACACAGCTCCCTTCACAAACGTCGAGCAGGGCCATCGGGAGCATTTTCCTATGCATCAGGGGTCACCTCACTCGCATCCTTATATAAGGATTGGAAGTGCTGTGTGAAAATCTTTGCTGTGCCAATATCGTAGAAGAGCATTCCCATGTCCCCCTGATTGAGATTTATCAAGACCGTGCCTTCGTCACTTACGTAGAACGATGTATCGACCTCATCAACTTCTCTGAAATCTGCGGCAGGCATATCATTAGCAACATCTTGGAGCTCGGGGCGGCCTCCCCAGCCGATAATTCGGACATCTACGCCCTCTTCTGCCTTCTCTTGAATTAGTTCTCTGTCTTGCTCGGAGAGCCAGAATGAACGCTCAAGAATCCAGATTCTGTCTTCAGCCCCCTCAAAGAGTTCACGCGCTTTCGTCGAAGTATCAGCAATACCAGTCGTCACCCATGCAGGATGAGATTGGGACTCCAGATTAAGGTCGTACGCGGGTTCCAACGCCTCAATCGCCTCCACAGCCATATCCTCAAACTTCCGTTGGTTTGGCTCAATCAGCTTCCGAGGGTTTTGTGCGTCCCAGTTGGTCGGTTGGACGCCCTGCTTGACTACAGCGTCCTCGCTGTGTAGCTTGTTCAGCGTATCATAGACACGACCCTGTGGAATCTCGGCTCGGACAGCAACATCTGAGGCCTCCAGCGGTCCATACCGTACAAGAACTCGGTATGCTGCTGCCTCGTACTGTCCCCACTCCATTATTGTCTGGAGGGATTCATTGAGTTCGTAATTGTCAGCCATATCAACAACCACTATTATGGTTGTATATCAAAACATCGCTCAGTATTTTCATATAGAAACAGCTTGCGTTGTTTCACTCAGGTTATATACCCCCTCCGCACCTTGTGATGATGTAGCGATATGTGTAGGGACGCGAGAAGCGGGGTGCTGGTCAATGAATAGTGGGTATCTGACGGGTGTAATCCCACGGATAGAAGCGAAACAGGAACATCTCGACCTCGCATCGAGGGCGAAGTCGATTGAGACTGTGATGCTTGACTACCCCCATGCACGCCGGCTCGACCAGAATGGCGTCAATCTCGCGGACATCGATGTCGAACTCATACTCACCTCCACAGTACCAGACGAGACATTGGAGGAGTGGTTTCCTGCCCGTGAGCTAGCGTTCGCTAAGAGAGTCGGAGCAGATGCCATAGTTCCCTGCGACCGTCCGGTCTACAATAGTGACGCGCGTTCTCAACGAATCGAGACCGTCCAGACCTATGTGGCCGACTTGAAGGAGTTCGTTCCGAAGTTCCAGAGTGCTGGTGTTGAAGTGGTCCCCTTGGTCAAGGGCGAAACCGAGTACGAGCGTCGTCTTTGCTACGAAGCGTTCGCAGAGCTTGGCCTGACGGGATTGGCCTACTACTGCGTCCAATACTTCAGCTACGGATTTCGATACAAGGCCCTGCTTGAGCGCATCCATCGTATCGCACGTGAATTTGAACCAGAGAACATGATGCTAATCGGCTTCCAATCGGAGAACTTGGTATCGGACTTTCCACCATGCGTGACTGGTGCGGCTGGTCAACGGTGGCTACGAAAATTCAACCCTCGGAACATGTCTGTCGAGACAGCCGTACGTCAGTACGATGTTTGGAGTCAACAGGTTGAGTCCGCTCTTGCGATAGGACAGGCACCACTCTATGCGTTCACGAACTCACGGGGGTGGGCCTGATGGGGACTGACATCGCCCCACCCGGATATCCCGGAAATCAGGATGAGAATGAATCTGAACAACAGAATACAGGTCAAACCTCGTTGGATGACTATGCGGATGAAACTGGACCCACGAACCGCCAAGGCAAGACGATTAACGAGCGTCGGGAGCGACTAGAGCAGATTCTAGAAGAGGAGATGGAGGTCGTCGAGAGCCATCAGTTCGGGTCGTTTACCCGAGGGACGATGGTGGGCCCACTTTCGGAGGACTCCGATACGGACGTGATGTTCGTTCTAAGCCGTGAAAAACACGGCAAGTGGGAACGTGGAGAAAATGGGTCGAGCAACTGCCTCCGGGCAGTAAAACGAGCACTGGAGAAACGATATCCCAATTCGAAGGTCAAAATCGACCGAAACGTCGTGAGTGTCCAATTCAGCGACTTCACCGTGGATGTTGCTCCGGCCTTCAAGGACGGAACTGGAGGCTACAAAATCCCGGACACGTACAGCGAAGGTAGGTCTTGGGTGCGCACGAACCCGCGAGGCTACAAGCAACGCTTCGAAGCAGTCGACAACGCCCGTGGCGGTAAACTCCAGAAAGTAGCTAGAGTGGCGAAGAAGCTCCGTGAGAATCGAAATGTTCCGGTTAGTTCGTACCACATGGAGGTGATGGCCTATGACCATGTACACAACCATCCCAACAAGGACGCGTCGACTGAGGAATTAGTCGAAGGGTTTGTTGAAGAACTCCCTCGCCGGATTTCGCGGGGGACTCGGGACCCCGTAAACGGTGACCGATTGGACTCAAATATGGACCGCTCGAATCGAAAAGAGGCTATCAGGAAGGCCAAAGCTGCTCGGAGACAGATGCGAGACGCAAGAGCCCATCGACAGACCGGTGACAATGAAGAGGCGAACGAGAAGTATGGCGATGCTCTCGGGGAGGACATCGACTAATGGACGGAATTCGAGATAAAATTCGCCATAGGGCGGAGAACAAGGCCGACTCCATCTGTTACACGTACAAACAGCACTTTGCAGCGGCCAACTTCTACCGTGCGCTTTCGCGTGTGCTAGATGTCGTAATGTTTGCTGCTGCTTCGTTGATACTCGCAACGAATTTCTGGGGTGTGATGCCGAATCGATATATCGCGATTCCTGCGCTGCTCATCGCCGGTATTACTGGATATCGGCGGGGTACGAATCTGGAAGACAGGGCAGAAGAGTTCCGCCGGTCAGCTCGTCGCTATCACGCACTTTTCGACGAGTACCGCGATTTCCTCGCAATCACAGTGGTCTCGGAAGATTTGAACGACGAGGAAGTTATGGCGAAGTTCGACCGACTCAGTGAGGACCGTCGCCAACTGAACCGGACGACGCCCGACGCAAATGGAGTCTGGTATCGGTACATCAAGTGGAAGGGCGAGGACAAGATTCGAGAAGAGATTACCACAACAACCGAAACGAGGGAAGCCCTCTCAGGGGGTAAAGGATGACACGTAGCCCCGCTGCTTCGAGCGCAACGATTGCAGAGGATGCGTTTGAAGGCAAAATTATTGCTGTTATTCTGATACCGGTCTTCCAGACGATATTCATTGAGATGGCGGGAGTGTTGAACGACGCACCTGCTACAGAACATGCGTTTATCGACCCAGCAAGCTACGCGATGATGTTTGTTGGTGTATTAGGATTATTCAGTATCGGATTGACTGTCGCTTCGGTTGTAGGGTCCTATATTATCGCAGGAGTTCCGGGTGTCATCGCTTACTTCGTATTCGATTTGCTTGTAGCGGCCATCCTCAACTCTATCGCGGTCGCTACACTCTTGTTCGTCGTCGGTATTCCGACGTTTGCGCTCATCATCTGGGCCAATCGAATGGTCGGTCAAAACACACACCGTCAACGTGGCTTTAGCAGGTGACCGTCGCCCTAATCAACCCAATCTTGGTTGACATTATCCAACCAAGTCCGAGTAAAAATCGCTCTTAAGGTCTGTTCCGTTATTTCCCCTCTCTCGACACTCCTCCGTCTTTCTCCACATCACTTTTTCGAGACGCCGAGTTCGCTGACAACCTCTCGAAGCATGGCCCGAGAGATGAGCGACACGTCTTGACCGAGGTAGTCGATGAACCCGCCGTATCGCGTCCAGCCTTTGGCTCTGTGATAACTATACTTCGTCTACTCAGAAGAAGTGTCTTGAGTAAAAGAAGTCACAAGGACAGCTCGGGTAGGAGTCAGGCTCTCGATTTTTCTGGAACACGAGACAGTAGAGGAGAGGCCCTATTCAAACATTTGAATTCTACCAAAACTATTTGAACAGGGGGCACAAAGGTGGGGATACAATGACTAATGCGCTAGCCGGGTCGTGGGATGAAATGAGCGGTCGAGAGCGTGTTCGAGCGGTGATGGAGACGCTAAGCGGGGCTGCAACGGTACAGGAAATCTCGGACCGCGCGGATGTCTCTCGGAACACGGCAGATGACGAACTCAAACAGATGGAGGCTGACAACCGAGTCCACCAGACCCTCGTAGATGGCAAAAAGGGCTACCAGCTCAACCCGGCTAAGCTGTTCTTTGATGAGATAATGGAACTCATCGAGGAGCACACCCGGGATGAATTGAATGTCGAACTAGTGGACATCAAGAAAGAAAAAGAAGAACTTGAAAATGAGTTCGGTGTAGAGTCGCTAACGATGTTCCGCGAGCAGATGTTAGAGAACGAGGACATCTCGGCGGACGAGTTGCGGGAAAGACAGAACATCGCATCAACGTGGGAGACGCTCAATATGGAGGAGAAGCTCTACCGGCATGCATTGCGTCTCTATGATGACGTACAGGACATCTCTTCGGCCGACTCAACTACACCGACTGCTCTCCCCTGATATTTGTGCTCTTTCTCGCAAATCGTACCAACGTTCAAGCTCGTCAATTACACAAACGGCTCCGGAACCAGCTAAGGTCTGGAGGGTACTTCCATACGGTCCAGCTAAAGCGTAGTCCAGCGCGAGCAGCAGGTCCATACCGAATCTACGCTGAGACGGACCCGCGCATCTTCCTTGGTGACACCTCGTACCCTGAAAAGGAAGGTCGTCTAGAGGTCGGGTTCGATATCAATACTTCAGCACCGTATGAACACTACCGGTTGAACTGGATTGAGCCAAATCGGAATATAATGGTGGGATGGCATCAAGACCATGGCCACGACGACTTAGGGAAAGTCCATGCACAGGTAAACGACGGTAAAACTGTAGTTGAGCACGTATCGGCTACGTTCATTGATGCACATCCTCTGGAAGTATTCGAGAAACGAATGGAGGCTCTCCCGGACCTTATCAAGTCCATTGAATGGAAAGACGGCCGTCCAGTTGGACTTGATTGGCCCTGAGTCATTTCAGCGGTTGTCTCGCGACGATGACTCGAACTGGGTCTAATCAGTCTTAAACGCCAACCTCTTTCGCTCGCTGCTTCAGCTCCGCATCCTTTGCGTCAACTCCGTCTAGTGAGTTGAGTTCGACACTGGCGTCTTCCAGCGCGAGTTCGACCCGCGCGAGACTCCAACGCATCATAGCGAGCTGCCTGTACACGGTCTGAGACACGTACTCCTGTACGTCCTCGATAGACGCTTCCAATTCATCGAATTCCTTAGCAAGTTCAACGACATCTACCTTTGTGCGGGCAGGCTGGCGGTCATGGGAGATAAGTCTCTTCGCTTCTCTCATTTTTTCGTCCGGGATAACCGCGACCTTCATTCTCACCCCGGACCGCGAGGGAATCTGTGACCGCTCGATTTCAATATATCCGTGTCGCTCTAATTTTCGGAACTGGTACTGTAACTGGCCCTCAGTTAACTCTGTGCGCCGCCGAATCGTCGACGTGGCCGCTTCGCCGTCTTCTTCAAGGACAGCCGCGATAAATTCACGCGTTTCTTCGGTCTGATTCATCTGAATCATATATAATTATTGATAGTAAGACTGTAAATGTGTATGGGTGTCACAGGCTTTCAAAGCATGGTCGGACAGCCTTTGACGGGGTATAATTCGAAGCTTCTTACCAAGGCTTCCAGAGGCTTTGCCCACTATTTCCGACTCTTACTCATAGACACGCCCCCCTCAAAGAGTGTAGAACCCAAGGTGATTCTCTTGAAAAAGTGTATGAGTCCACAGCGAACAACTCGATACCGGAGAGAGCAACGACGAGGTACACCTAGTTATCGCCAACTCCCAGATACTCGGAGAACGAACCTCGACACGTAATGCGAGCGAGCGCGCGAACCACACACCTCACTCTCGAAGAACACTAACAAGGGGGATACTTCTTAGAACAGGACAGGACTTGGAGGCAGCCAGTCGGCGACAGCACAGCAGTCGAGGTCAGCGAATCCGATATAGTCGGCGAGACCGTTTCAGGACCATGGTCGACGACTCAGCGATAGACTGGCCCGACGACCTCGAATGTGGCGAATGTGGTGTAATCGTTGGTGAGGACGGAGTGCGTATCCAGTACGAATCTCTCTTGAGCCCCCTCGAACCGGAGTTATACGCGTGGTGTAATACCTGCTCTCCTGACACCGAAGAAGAGGAACAAGAACTGTGGGCTCACGTGAAAGCGGGAGACTTCAGAGAGCAAGCCCAATCGTGGGATGAATACTGAGGAACGCAGACCTTGGACGTACAATTCTTTTCGACGCTTTCGAGTGAACCACAGTCGGTTGCTGGTATTCTCTACAGACCGAACAGGCGCGAGGCCATGACTCTCTTGACTTCTTCCAGTTCGAAATATTGCTCATCGGAAATCAAAACGCTCGCGTGAGTTGGACGACGATTCGCTATGTCGATAACTGCCTCAAAGGGAATCGAATCACCATAATAAATTGCCTCGTCTGATGGAGCAGGCCCATCCCATTTCCACAGGACTTCAACGACCTCGTTGTCAACTTCGACCCACGCGTGCGTCGATGCGCGAGATGGATGACTGGCCATAGCAAGTCCTTCACAATAGCGAACATCGTCGTAGACCTCGAACGCGTTCGTGCGAAGTGCCTCAAAAGCGAGTAAATAGCACGAATTCGCGTCAATACTGTTGGCACGCCATTCTTCGGCGACGGCGACCACATCTTCCGGTGGGTTTGTCGACCGTCTTGATGGATTATACTTGACCCCATCAATCGGACAGGAGCCCGTAAGCACAGCGTAGTCTATCGCGCTCCCGAGGTGGCGGACTCGCTCTTTTGAATCTGCCAACAAGCGGTTCGCGCGTCGGCGTCTATTGAATGAATTACGCCACTTTTCGTATTCAATCATATCAACGCCAGCGTCTATGAGGAGGCCGTAAGCCTCATCCTCAGAGAGTTCACTACGAGCGGAAAGATTGCCAAGATAGTAGGCAATCGCGTCGTGCTGAGTGGCAACTACATCGACAGTGCTATCATGAAAATTGCTTCGCTGGACTTCTAAACGGTTGTCTGTGTTCTCACGAGTCGCGGCACCGCGAGTGAGCAAAAAATGGAGCGTATCACGGGGGTTATTCATGTGACTCACATCAGTGGAGTGTTGGCAGATGAGTTCGTGGTCATCTGCTTCTATTGTTACCTCGGTAATTGCCCCGCTCGACGGGTACATCGTGCTATCATACGAGTTAGAACGCTTATACTTAGCTGGCACAGGGCCTCTATCTATATTATCAGTCTCTCATTTACTCATATGGCATTATATTTTGATAGTAGCAAAATTCTCAGTTTGATGGGCCTGCTCAACTCTTTCTGGCAAAGGTCAGTCTCATAGGTTCTACAGACTGATTTTGCTACAATCGAAGGCGTGTAAATGTGGCTACTGTATGGTGGGACTACTCAGTTATGACACATGATGTATTATTTGTATTGCCTGAAAAAAGGCTTTTAGGGCCTTCTAAACCCGTTCTTATTTATACTAATTTCAGAAGCAACATATATGTATAGAGTAAAGCGTCCGAAATTATGAGGAATAAAACATGTCCTCTAAACCAAACAATCGAGACGATGTACGAGTCCCGAAGTATACCCGGGAAGAAATGAACGTTGGAACAGTCAGCGATACGCTCCGGGGAGAACTGAACAAAAATCAGTTCACTCTCTACAAGGACTGGCAACTCGCGGTCCTCCGGTGGGCGTTCGACCGTGGACGCCGGCCGAGTCGACGGAAGGGCTACGCGAGGAACTCCATGCCCCACATCAAGAGCGCAGTAGAGCGGTTCAGCGTGTGGCTCTACACAGAGTGTGGATTCACCGTTGAGTTCACGGAAGAACACCTCGACGACTACTGGTACTACCAGCTTGGGCGGGACACGAAGCTCGACAGCAAGCGTCGAGAGCTGTTGAACGTTAGGCTCGTCCTCAAGCAGAGGGGGAAAGAGTGGAAGATTCCGGAGAGCGAGGAAATCTATCGGGACATCGCCGAGGAGGAAGCCGACCCGGGATTCAGAGACTGGTACCGTGACTACGAGCTGAAGGATATCAAGGCAGCATCTCTGGACCTCCACACGACCCCAGACCGAAAGAAGCTCTCCGAGGGAGAAATTGAGGAGTGGGGAGCGTACCTCGCTCAACGGCTTGAAAAGCCGAAGAACAAACTCACTGATGAGGACTGGGAGGCCGAAAGTTGGAAGGTTCCAAGCCTTGTGTACGTGTCGTGCGACATTGGTCTACGCCCCTGTGAGGTGACCCGGGCACAGGTCTACTGGGCAGATATCGAGGGTGCCAGCAAGCCGTACATTCGAATTCCACGGAAAGAGGATTCGAAGCTGGGCAAGAAGAACCGCAACTGTCGGCTGAGCGTTGAGGCTGCAAAGATTCTCGAACGTTGGATAGACGAGCGCGAGACGCTACCAGAGTACAAGGACACAGATGCCCTCTGGCTCACGAGTGAGGGGAACCGATACGTGAGCAGCACGCTCCGTCGCACGGTCATGATTCCGCTTCAGCGAGAGGCCGGCATCAACATCGACAAGCGCGAGAACGGCTGGTACATGATTCGACGTGGACTCGGAACTGACATCGTCAACAAGGGCGGCGACATCAGTCTCCTGATGCAGCAGCTCCGCATCGACCGCTACGAGACCGCCTTGCGATACGTCCAGAATGCGGACAAGGCCTCTGAAGACTACTTCGACGTGCGGTAATCGACACGAGTAGGCGACAGCAACTACTACCATGCTTGAGCCACCTTTCCCAGACAGAGAAGTGACCAAAAATGCCCGAAGGACATCTTACCGTTAGGGATAGAGTGTGGGATGCTGCGTTGACGACGCTCGTTAACCGCGGCAAGTTCAAGTTAAGCGACCTCTCGTTCGATGAATCACAGACAGCGACTGTGAGAAGGGTTCTGAAGACGATGATAGAATTGGGTTGGCTCAAGAAAGATAGCAAGGGGTCCTCCATCTATCGGCTTGGACCGAAGGCAGAGCTATTGCTGGACGTAGACGAAGAGATTATCGAGTCGGCAAATTCGTGAAAACACTCACCACTCTTGCGTAGATTATCTTTGGTTTCCTCATATTGGCTTCTGTGACATCTAGGGGCCCCTAAACACTTTTTAGCTCAAATCTATTTTCTCAATCTAACCAAATTTGTATATCGTTTTACTTTCTCCTTGTGGAGGCTGAGACGCGGGTTCGATTCTCGCACCCGGACCTACACGGCGGAGCCGTGTTGCGTTTTCACCGGTTCTCAATACAACGAGAACCATCTGTCTCAAGTCAAAAAGGCGGGTCTCCGGGTGGTTCCCAACCCGTCCGAAGCGTACCCGTCACCGACTCCCGAGAACACCTCATCGGCTGGAGTAATCGCAGCTTTCGATTACAACGGTAGCGAGGCGAATTCATCCGTTTACCTGAATTGAGGCGCTAAGGCCCCTTCCTCAACGAACGAGCGAAGAGAGTGAGTAGGGAGGGGATACAGCGCCGCACGGTTCTCAAACACGTTCGACGCTCGGCCCACAGACCCACGCAATCGAAACAACAATACGCATAGATACGCATAATACGTATGTAGTGAGGCGGAAGAACATCACCATCCGCGAAGACCAAGCCGAGTGGGTCGAGGAGAACCATCTTAACCTCTCGTCGTTCGTTCGCGGACAACTTGACGAACTCATCGAAGAACGCTCGTGAACTACAACTACAGGTATCGACTCCGACCGTCCGACGCTCTCGAAGAACAGTTAGCGTGGACTGTCGATACCTGTAGACAGGTCTACAACCACTTTCTCCACCGACTCAACCGCACCGACGACACCTCGGCGTACTCTGAGCAGAAGCTCCTGCCGAGTCTCAAGAAGTGGTGGAGCGACCTGAAAGGCGTTCACTCGAAGGTACTACAGAAGGTCGTACAACGGCTGTACGATAACCTCTCGACACTACGAGAGCGCAAAGAGAAGGGCTACCGCGTCGGGACGCTCAAGTGGAAGGCACCGGGCGAGTACCGCAGTTTCACCTACAGTCAATCCGGCTTCAAGCTCAAGAACACGGGCGGTCGGACGCGACTGTGGCTCTCAAAACTCGGAGAAATCCCCCTCACCTTCCACCGCGACCTCCCCGACGACGCTGACATTAAGACCGTCACGGTCAAGCAAGAACCTACCGGGAAGTGGTACGCCATTCTCGGCATCGAGACGCCCGACGACCCGCCGGAGAAGCCGGAGAATCCCGAGAACTGCGTCGGTATCGACGTGGGGATTCTCAAGTACGCTCACGACACCGACGGAACCGCCGTCGAATCCCTCGACCTGTCCAACGAACGCGAACGTTTGGAACGCGCACAGCGCGACCTCTCGCGGAAACAGCACGGGTCGGACAATTGGGAGAAACAGCGTCGGGTTGTGGCAGAACGCCACGCCGAGTTGAAGAACAAGCGCCGCGACTTCCTTCACAAGCTCTCGAACTACTACGCTCGGGAGTACGACTTGGTGGCCGTCGAGGACTTGGACGCGAAGGGGTTGGTCGAACTACCGGGCAACTCGCGGAACCGGGCAGGTGCGGCGTGGGGGACGTTCCTGCGGATGCTCAAATACAAGTGCGAACGCGAAGGAACGCACTTCGTTGCTGTGAATCCGCGCGGAACGACGAAAGAGTGTGCGTCCTGCGGCGTTTCGACCGAGAAACCGTTGTGGGTGCGCGAACACTCCTGCCCGGCGTGTGGGTTCGAGGCCGACAGAGACGCGAATGCGGCGTGGAATATTCTTTCTCGCGGTGTGAAGAAGCGGTTAGGAGCGGGACGCTCCGAATCAACGCCTGTGGAGACTGCGCTCCCTGTGTCCTCGGTTGTGGATGCAAAGCGCGTCGTGGAAACAGGAAGCCCCACCCTCAAGCGCGAGGGCGTCAGCCCGAGCGGTAGGGTGGGGTAGTTCACGCGTGAGATGAAGCCGACAACTGAGAATCTATCCGCGTTCCCGCCCGTACTCGGGCTTGGATACTTGGCTGGCTCGTTCGGGTGTTAAGCCGACACTCAAATCAGCCAGCGTGTCAAGACCCACGTATGCGCGATCAGCTCCGACGTCATTATCACTCGATTCGCAATCGAATCCTGCGAATTGAACGACGTGAGGTTCACGAGATCCGTCGGTGGCTCGAGGACACGGAGAATCTGCTTCACTTCTCTGTCGTGGTTATCGTACCGCTTCTCATCGGAGCCATCACGTGGATAGCGAACGTCTCACCGGTCGTGTCCTTTCTCGTTTACCCGCCGCTGGCGTCGGGCACATATACGCTGTTTGCTGACCCTGACGGACCGTACTCCTCGCCAACGAAGTTCGTCGGTGGGATGACCGCCGGGGCGCTCAGCGGATGGTTCGCGCTCGAAATCGGAACGCGGTTCTGGTACCAGACTCCGGCCGAGCAGTTCCAGGTACAGGCTGGCGTGGCTGCGTTCGGTATTTTTCTCACCGGGATCGTCACGTGGGTCCTCTCACTCGAAGAACCGACGGCGTTTTCGACGGCGCTTCTCGTCCTCGTCACCGGCTCCGACCGGCTGGCGTACGTCACTGGAATCATCGGAGCGAGTCTACTCATCGCCGGCGCCTTCGTACTCTGGCGGCGGCACTTCTATCACGAGCGCGCCCGCTATCTGTACACGTCCACCCACGGTGACGATCAGATCCTTGTACCTGTCCGTGGCGAGACGTCCGAGTCACTCGCCCTCTTTGCCGCACGTCTCGCGGCCGCCCACGACGCCAGCAAGGTCGTTCTCCTGAGAACAGTCAGTGAGGAGGTCATCGAGGAAACCGAAACGATAGTGGCGGCTACTCAACGGGGGACTGTTCCCGAGGCTCCTGAAGAACCGCCGGACGAAGGCGTAACCCGCGCGGCTGAAGAGTTGGTGACTGAACAGCAACTACAGCGGCTCGAAGGACTCAAAAATCTGGTCGAATCAACCGTCGACGTATCGTGTGAGTTCGTGATCGCCGCGGAGGGAAATTCAGCTGGAGAAACCGTCCTCACGACGGCTGAAGAGGAGAACTGTGATCTGATCGTCTGTCCGTACGACACCGAAGACGGAGGCCCCAGTCCGTTCGTCAGAACGATCCTGAAGGGTAACACGGACTCGATCGTGTTGCGTTCATCGAACGGACGAACGGAGTGGCGGCGCATTCTTGTAATGGCCCGCTCGTCAGGAGAACCTGCCAACGCGATGCTTGACTTCGCGGTTCGACTCCTCCCCCCCGACGGGACGATAAGTGCGTGTACTTGTATTTCACACCAACAGGAGCGTCGGACAGCGGAGATTATGCTTGAGAATCTCGTCGAACAATTTTCGACGGGTATCGAGACTCGCATCAGCGTCGCGTCTGCCGAAGCGTTCCTCGATCGGAACGCATCCTCGTACGACCTAGCAGTTGTCGGGGCGAGCACCGATCGAAGCGTTCTCTCACGAGTCGTGTCCATGCCGACATTCGAGCGCATTCAAGAGGTTGACTGTGACGTCGCAATCGTCCATCGAGCATAGAAAGTCGTCTAACCCCGGTTTCACGAACCCTTCTCTTGGTGGGTTCAAATTGCGATTCGGAACCGTACGCATCAGAAAATTAATCCGACGGCAAAGAATTTCACAACAAGTGACCGAATACGACACAGTTCTTTTTGACAGTGACGGAGTATTAGTTGAGCCACCAACGTATGAAACCAAAGTCGAAGCGACACGAGCGGCTTTCACAGAAGTAGGGGTTAAACGGCCTAAAAACCATCATATCGACGAAATAGTGAATGGCACTACGGTCGAACGGCTTCACGAAATATGTGCCGCCTACGAACTTGACGTGAACACATTTTGGGAAGCCCGTGAGCGTCTCGACGAGGAGTCTCAATTTAAAAAGTTTGAATCAGATTCTCGAACCCGTTACGACGACGTTACGGCTATTTCGGACGTTTCTCAGACCTGTGGCATCGTGAGTAACAACCATCACAGTACGATTGAATTCGTGATGGATTTTTTCGACCTACAATCCACATTCGACACCTATTATGGGCGTGAGAAGACGGTGGAGAGCCTCGACTACAAGAAACCAAACACGCATTATCTCGACTTGGCGCTGTCGGAACTCGGCGGAGAATCCGCGCTCTACGTCGGTGATAGCGAGCACGACGTGATAGCCGCTCATCAAGCGGGTATGGACTCGGTGTTCGTTCGCAGACCCCATTGTACGGACGTGACCCTTTCGACCACCCCCACGTATGAGATAAATAATCTACACGAAATACCCGAGATAGTGGGTTGATCTCGCTGTGAACTACCCCTGTACTCATCGAAGCGACTCACCGCCTCGAGGCGAAACGACGTCAGTCGATTACGGGATGAAACAGCGGTCCGCAGCCGTGGGTAGCGGTCAGGGGAACTCCTCCGGGCTGGAACTGCTGGATCGATAGCGCTCCGACAGGGGTTCAATCGGTGTTCTGGGGGTCATCGAGCGCCCGTACAGACCGATCAAAACAACGGCGATCAGCCACCATGTTCCAGAACCGACGACGAACGCCACCGGCAGTATTTCCTCTGCCATTCCACCGGAACCTTCCAGAACGCTTCCGACGTTGATCGCGGCATGTAAGAACACAGCAGGGATCACTCCGCCGTCGGTGAGGTTGACAAGCGCACCGAGGACAGTTGACGCACCCAAAACGAAGGTCGTGTATTCCACAAGGAACAGCGGATCAAGAGTGAAGTTCGGGTGTCCGAAAAACAGGGGGAGATGCCACACCCACCACAGCACTCCGACGGCGAGACTCGCCGTTAGAACCGATAGCCGCTCTTGGAACCGTGGTTGGAGAAATCCACGCCACCCGAACTCCTCAACACCCCCGAAAAGGACGACGTTGAGTACGAAGAATCCGAACAGTAGAGATAGCGGGGCAGGCGGTGCGTAGCGTACTGATCCGCCGCTGAGCGCGGCGAGTACCGGCTGGAGTTCCCCGACGACGACCGGGAGGGATACCGCGCCGAGGTACACCCACACCGGAAACCGCCACTGAAGTGCCCGCCCGAGCCAATCTCGGGTCGGGATGTCACTCGCCCAGACGACGAGTACCGCTCCGACCGGGAGACCCCACTGTCGCGGGAACGTGTTGATGTAGACCGGCAAGGTCTCCCATAAGCCCATTACGTAGTAGATCGCGTCCCACGACCACGACCAACTGAACACGATGAGGAGGAACGCCGGAACACGGTGTGTGTCGACCCAGGATTGGATCATGGCGAGATCAAAACCACGTACCCTCACAGCGTCCGTTGCTAGGTTTGAAATATAGTTCTTCGCAAGTTCCGTACAAAAGCCCGCAGGTAAATCGGCTACTAACAGATATCTGGTAGAGATACCCTACTGTATCTCGCATGACCTTCCGGAAATTTCTCTCATATCTGGATATCATTTACGAGTGAATTTACTATAACGTAGGTGTGTACGCCCGCGACACTACCGGGCGAGAATCTACTAGTAGGCTCGGTGGACGTGGAACCGGCCGTGTGAGCGACGAGTGACTGCCGAAAAGATATAAACGAGAACACGACCAACAGAAGCGTATGAGTATTTCCCGCGACGAGAGAGTCCTCGGGGGGGAACCCCGAATCGAGGGGACGAGAGTCGGCGTCCGGCACGTCGCGGCCAGGGTCGTCGATAGCGACCGGTCGCCCGCACACGTCGCAGACCAACTCGAACTCTCCCTCTCCGAGGTGTACGAGGCGCTCTCGTACTACTACGCGCACGTCGAGGAAATGCGTGAGTTCGAGCGTGAAAACGAGGCTGCCTTCGAGCGAATTCACGAGTCATCGCTGAAGCCGAAGGAAACGATTCAGTGACAGGAGCGCGGATTCTCTTGGACGAGCACGTCGGGCGAGTGTTCGAGCGCGTGCTCAGCGAACGGGGCTACGAGGTCGAGCAGGCGAAGGACGTGTTCGGCGAGTTCACGGAAGACGCTGAGTTACTGACGTGGTGCGGCGAGCACGGTGTCGCGCTGATGACGAACAACGCGCGGGACTTCGAGAAACTACACCGGGAGATCGACCACGCCGGGCTACTGCTCTACTACGATCAGAACCGCCCCGACGAGGATCCGGAAGGAGTAGCGCGAGTCGTGGACGAAGTGTTCACCCAGTACGGAGCGACGGACATCGAAAACGAGATCGTTGACCTCGACGAGTGGTACGACTGGCTACACGGGTGACTGACAGTCAACAGTTCGATGCCCGACTCTACAGCGCTACCGCTTTCTGATTCGAAATGTGCGCCCGCGACACTAACGACCGGTCTCATCTCCGGCGGCGTGCCGCGTCGACCGGGAAACCCTCGTGGCGGGCGGTCGCCTGCGCGGCGACGGGCGGGTCGCGTCTGCGACCGGTGTCACGCGCCTGGGTTCTCCGCGCTGTCATCGCTCCCATCGGGGAGTACTCGGGCGGGGACTGACGGCGCGCGGAGGGACGTAGCGACCCGAGGGGCTTAACGGTCCTGTTCGGCGGTGAGGGGGTTCCCGTTCCCCGCTCTCGCCCGTCAGCGGTTCGTCGGCCACGTGGAGCGATCGGTGGTATCGGCGCGTATCCGAACGCACTTACGTCCCTGTCACGGACCCACGCGCAATGACAGTCCGAGTCGGAATCCTCGGCGCGACGGGCGCCGTGGGCCAGCGATTCATTCAGCTGCTCGACGACCACCCGACGTTCGACCTCGCCGCGGTCACCGCGAGTTCGGAGAGCGCGGGCAAGAGCTACCGCGAGGCGGCCAAGTGGCGCGTCGACACCCCCATCCCGGACGACGTCGCGGAGATGGAGGTCGCAGAGACGACGCCAGCGGGCGTCGCGGACGCGGACATCGACCTCCTCTTCTCGTCGCTCCCTTCCGGGGTCGCGGCCGAAGTCGAACCCGACTTCCTGGAGGCCGGGTACGTCGTCTCCTCGAACTCCTCGAACGACCGCATGGCCGCGGACGTGCCGCTCACGATCCCCGAGATCAACCCCGACCACCTCGACCTGATCGAGGTCCAGCGCGACGAGCGCGGCTGGGACGGCGCCCTCGTGAAGAACCCGAACTGCTCGACGATCACGATGGTGCCGACCCTCGCGGCGATCGACGAGTTCGGCCTCGAAAGCGTTCGCGTCTCGACGCTGCAGGCCGTCTCGGGCGCCGGCTACTCCGGCGTCACCTCGATGGAGATCATCGACAACGCCATCCCGCACATCGGCGGCGAGGAGGACAAGATGGAGACGGAGTCGCGCAAGCTGCTCGGCGAGTTCGACGGCGCCGAGGTCGCGCTCCACGGCGCCGACGTGGCCGCCTCCTGCAACCGGATCCCCACGCTCGACGGCCACCTGGAGAACGTCTTCGCCGAGTTCGCGGCCGACCCCTCCCCCGAGGACCTCCGCGAGGCGATGCGCTCGTTCGAGGGCGCCGGCGACCTCCCGAGTTCGCCGGACCAGCTCATCAAGGTGTTCGGCGACGACGAGCCGGAGCGCCCGCAGCCCCGCCTCGACCGCACGTACGCGGACGGGATGGGGATCGTCGCCGGCGGCGTCCAAGCCACCGAGGCCGGCGCGAAGTACAACTGCCTCGCGCACAACACGATCCGCGGCGCGGCCGGCGCCTCGCTGCTCAACGGCGAGCTGCTCGTCGAGGAAGGGTACGTCTAAGATCGAAGTCGGTCTACGGTCATCGTCGACGGCGACCTCGACTATTTTTAAATAACCAGTAGCGACTGGACCGCGGGTCGCGATTCTAATGTTCCCAGTGGCGCGCGCCTCCGAGTGGCCGCCTCTGGCGGCCACGAGGAGCGCGTGCGAGGGAGTCGGGCGGCCGGAGCGAAGCGGAGGCCGCCCGACGAGGCTGGGGAGGCGTGAGGTGCGGTGCCGGGTGGGAATCGAAGGGGCAGCCGGGAGGACGAAGACGCGCGACGCAAGCACCGCAGGGAGCGAACGGAGTGAGCAACCGAGGAGCGCAGCGAGCGCATCGAGTCCTCCCGGCTGGGGCTTCGGCGGTGTTCTTCGCCACTCGGCGATTACTTAGTTAAAAATAAACGGTCGTCGAGGTGGTCGCCCTCGCCACCACAGCCGACCCACTCGCCTCTTACTTCCCTTCGAACTCGGGCTCGCCGTCGCCCATGAACGCCGTGACCCCCTCCATGAGGTCGTCGGTGTTCATTACGTGGCCGAAGCCCATCGCCTCCACTTCGAGGCCGGCCTCGTTGTCCGTCCGGCCGGCGTGGATCGCGCGCTTCGTGTACTTCTGGGCGATCGGCGGGCCGCCCGCGAGCTGCTCGGCCAGCTCACGCGCCCGCTCGTCGAGCTCGTCGTCCGGGACGACCTCGTTGACGAAGTCGTACTCGGCCATCGTCTCGGCGTCGTAGCGGTCGGCGGTGAGGATGATCTCCTTCGCGCGCCCCTCGCCGACGATCCGGGCGAGCCGCTGGGTGCCGCCCCAGCCCGGGAGGAGGCCGAGGTCGAGCTCGGGCTGGCCCAGCTCGGAGCGCTCGGAGGCGATCCGCATGTCCGCGGCGGTCGCCAGCTCCATCCCGCCGCCGAGGCAGTAGCCGTCGATGGCGGCGACCACGGGCTTGTCCGACGCCTCCAGCTTGCCGAACGTCTGCTGGCCCTGCCGGGAGAGCTCGACGGCGTGGATCGGGTCGGCGCCGCCCGCGGCCATGCTCTGGATGTCCGCGCCCGCGGAGAACGCGCGGTCGCCCGCGCCGGACAGCAGGATCGCCCGGACCTCGTCGTCGCCGTCGAGCCGGTCGATCGCCGTCGCGAGCTCGTCGAGCACCTCGTCGCTGATCGTGTTCATCCGGTGCGGGCGGTCGATCTCGACGTGCCCGACCCGGTCTTCGACCGCGACGTTCAGCACCTCGTAGTCGGCGCCGCCCTCGGCGTCGCCCGCGTCGCCGCTCCCGCTACCCGCGTCGCCGCGAAAACCGCCCGCCTCGGCGGCCTCGCGCAGGTAGTCGGTCGCCGCGTAGCGCGCCTCGCCGGTCTCTTCCGCGAGGGCGTCGAGCGTCTCGACGAGCGAGTCGAGCCCCTCGGCGTCGGCCAGCTTCGCCGGGCCGTCGGGGAAGCCGGCGCCGAGCTTGACCGCCTCGTCGATGTCCTCGGCGTCGGCCACGTCGTTCCCGATCAGGCCGGCCGTCTCGTTGGCCATCACCGCGAGCAGGCGGCGACGGACGTCGGCGTCGACCGCGTCGCTCGGGATCTGGGCGCCGTCGCCGTCCTCGTAGTCGTAGAACCCCTTGCCGGTCTTCTTGCCGAGGTCCTCCGCCTCGACCTTCTCCGCTAAGAGCGGGCAGGGGCGATAGGCGTCACCGAGGACTTCGTGCATGTACTCCAACACGTGGTAGCCCACGTCGATGCCCACCTGGTCCGCGAGTTCGAACGAGCCCATCGGGAGGCCCATGTCGAACTTCGTCGTGGAGTCGACCGCCTCCATCGTCGCGTCGCCGGACTCGACGATCCACGCCGCCTCGTTCATCAGCGGGACGAGGATCCGGTTGACGATGAAGCCGGGGCTGTCCTTGCGGACCCTGACCGGGGTCTTCCCCATCGACTCCGCGAGCCCCTCGATCAGGTCGAGCGTCTCGTCGCTCGTGTGCTTCCCGGAGATGACCTCGACGAGGTCCATCCGCACCGGCGGGTTGAAGAAGTGCATGCCGCAGAAGCGCTCGGGGCGGTCGGTGACCTCGGACAGCTCGGTGATGGAGAGGCTGGAGGTGTTGGTGACGAAGACGGCCTCGTCGGGCGCGTGCTCGACGACCTCGTCGTACACGTCCTTCTTGATCGCCATCTTCTCCGGAACGACCTCGACGACCACGTCGGCGCCGTCGAGCGCGTCCTCGAGATCGACGAACGCCTCGACGCGGTCGAGCGCGGCGTCGGCCTCGTCGTCGCCGATCCGGTCCTTCTCGGCGAGCTTGCCGAGCGACCACTCGATCTGGTCGTATCCCTCCTGAACGAGCTCCTCATTGATGTCGCGGAGCGACACGTCGTAGCCGGCGAGCGCCGCCACTTCCGCGATGCCGTGGCCCATGTTCCCGGCACCGAGCACCGTCACGCGCTGGACGTCTTCGAGCTGCATACCTGAGGGTCGGAACCGTCATGGTTGAACGTTTCCATCTTCCAAACGCCAAACTCGACGTAAGTTTATTCGGGCGACAGACGCCCGCGCGCAAGCCCCCGAAACCGAACCGCACTCGTACCTGCGGCCCCGCTCACCGACATGGACGACCCCGTCGCGGCGACACTGCGCGAGGACCCGACGATGGCGGCGCTCGTCGACCGGCACGGCCCGCTCGACGTCGCGCCCGCGGACGACGAGTTCGGTCGGCTCTGTACCTCGATCGTGAACCAGCAGCTCTCGACCGCCTCCGCGAACGCGATCCGCGAGCGGTTCGTGGCCGAACTCGACGGCGACGTGACCCCGGAGCGCGTCCTCGCCGCCGACGAGTCGGCGCTACGCGAGGCCGGGCTCAGCGCCACGAAGGTCGAGTACCTGCGGAACGCGGCCGCGGCGTTCCGCGACGGCGACGGCGAGTTCACTCGAGCGGGATTGGCGGGCGTGAGCGACGAGGCGGTCGTCGACCGTCTCACCGAGATCCGCGGCGTCGGCGCGTGGACCGCGCGGATGTACCTCATCTTCGCGCTCGGGCGCGAGGACGTGCTCCCGCTCGGCGACCTCGCGGTGCGGAAGGGGATCGAGCGGGCCTACAACGACGGCGAGGAGCTGTCGCGCGCGGAGATGCGCGAGATCGGCGAGGCGTGGCGCCCCTACCGGAGCTACGGCACGCGATACATCTGGGCCGAGTACGAGTCCTGATCCGCCGGCCCGTCGGCGCTACTCGAGGACGACGTGATCCGGGTCACACGACGGACAGAGGCGGGATATTCCGCCCGGGACCTCGAGAAACGCCGTGCCACAGCGGATACACGCCCGCTCTCTGCTGCGACCCACGACGTTCCCGCCGCCCGCGTCGAAGGGGGATCCGGTCCCGTGGCTCGGGCATTCGTCACAGATGCGCGTGACCGTTCCGGCGGGCTCGGTGAAGCGCTCGTGGCATCGAATACAGGTTCGGGTCCGCTCGTCCGTGACCGCGTTCATGCGTGTTGCGTGATTTCGATCGCGCTATCGGTTTCGGGTCGGGGCCTCCTGTTCGGGCTCGGGGGTCGACGGTCGGTCGTCGGCCGTCGCGTCCTCGCGGTACAGTCGGAGGATCTCTTCGAGGAGGACGGCGTGCCGGTCGCCCGGGACGTACTGGTGGTCGATGAAGTCCTCGGCGTCGCTGAACTTTCCCCTGAGTGCGAGCTTCCGCACGAACGCCACGGACTCGAAGAACGGCGGGCCGTCCGCGTCGGCGTCGCCGCCGAGCTCTCGCTCGGCTTCCGGCATCACTTCCGATTCGATGGCGTCGTAGTCGATCGTCGCCGGGTCGTACTCGTCGAGCGTCCGAGAGAGCACGTAGTCGGCCGAGAAGCGGTAGAACTCCGATTTGCTCTCAAACTCCCCCTCGTCGACGAGCGATTCGATCTCCTCGACCACCGGCTCGGGAAACCGGACCGTACTTTTCACCATATGCCGTGACGTTGACACCCTCGGTCTTATAGTTTGGTCAGACGACCTCGGCGTTCGGCTCGGAGAGGCGCTCGACGTCCGGCTCGGTGACGTCCTCGGCGTCCGGTTCGGCGGCGTCCGAGAAAATCACTCCTCCTCTTCCAGGACCTCCCCGGCCTCGGCGCGCTCCGCCTCGTCGGTGTCGGCGCGGCGGCGCACGTCGACCCGGTAGTCGGTGAGGATGTCGCGGCCGAGCAGCAGCGGGTACTCCATGTGGCCGCGGTCCTCGACGCTCGCGGTGACGGTGTGCTGGTTCCCGCCGATGCCGATGACGAGGTCGACGACCGGGCGGGCCTTTCCCCCCTTCACGCTGCCCGACTTGACCCGCGTCATGCTCTTTATCGGACCGGCGCCGATCTCGGCGGCCAGCTGGGTGTCGATGCTCGTCCGGGTCGCGCCCGTGTCCGACTTCGCGAGCGCCTGCGTGGAGCCGGAGGTGCCGGTGACGACGACCTCCTCGATGTAGCCGATGTCCGGCTGCTCGGTGGGGGTCGGCTTCGGCGCGGGCGCGCAGGAGGGCCGCGAGTCGTCGAGGCGCTCGGCGACGCGCGCGACCGCGTCGTCGTCCACCTCGCCGCCGACCGTCTCGATCGCGAGCCGCGCGATGTGCGGCGCGGGGCTCGTGCCGGTCGCCTCGAAGAGGCCTTTGAAGCCCGCGGTCGGGTTCACCTCCAGCACGTACCAGCCGTCGTACCCCTCGACGAGGTCGACGCCGGCGTAGTCGAGCCCCATCACCTCGGCCGCGTAGAGGGCGGTGTCGGCCGCCTCCTGCGGCATGTCGTCGGTCGCGTCCTCGACCGCGCCGCCGAGCGCGACGTTGGTCCGCCAGTCGCCCTCGGGGGCGTACCGGTACATCGAGCCGACGATCTCGTCGCCGACGACGTACACCCGGAGGTCGCGGTGTTTCTCGTCGTCCCGGTCGATCAGCCGCTGGAGGAACGCCTGGCGGTTCCCCACCTTCGGGTTCACGCGCTCCGTGAGGTCGACCTTCCACGTCCCGCCGCCGTGGGTGCCGATCGCGGTCTTGTACACGCCCACGTCGCCGAATCGCTCGCGGCCCTCGTTGAGGCGGTCGTTCGACAGCGCGAGCAGCGCGTCGGGCACGCGGATGTTCCAGTCCGCGAGCGTCGCGGCCGTGGCGAACTTGTGGATCGACGCGAGCACCGCGTTCGGCTCGTTCAGCATCGGCCGGATGCGCTCGAACGTCGCCGCCAGCCCCAGCAGCTCCGCGGGCTGGTCGGTGTTCGACAGGAGGAGCCGGTTCGCGATCACGTCGACCGCGGGTTCGACCGACACGTCGCCGTCCTCGACGCTGACCGCGGCGTTCTCCTCGCGGAGCCACACCGGCTCGTGACCGAGGTCCTCGACGGCGTTGCAAATTGCCTTCGTCTCCTTGCTGTTGTGCAGCGACAGCACTCCCACCCGAACCGAGTCCGAACTCATGTCCACACCTGCGTGGGCCGAGCTAAAAGGCGCGCCGATCGGTTCGACACGGCGACCGATCGAGGGCCGTCGAGGCCGCGAGCGACGGGTTCCGACCGGCGAGGCGGTCGCGCGGAACCACGGAGGATCACGGTTAACTCCGCGTCCGCCGAACCCCGTCGCGTGACCGACGCAGTCAGGGTCTTCCTCAGACGCCGCGGGAGGGTGTTCCGTCCCGCCTCCCGCGGCGCGACCGAGGAGGGGAGCGAACCGCTCGAAGTCCTCGTGGGGGACGTACTCGCGGGGGAGAGCGACCCCGCCGAGAGCGCGCGCCGGGTTGTCCGCGACGCGACACCCCGAGGGGAGTCCGAACTCGTCCGCCGCGGGAAGCCGCTGTCCGTCCCGGTCGGGGGGACCGACCGGACCCTCTCTCCATTCCTGTTCGAGGTCGCGGCCGGCGGCACGGCCGACGACGCCCCGCGCGATCCCCCGACCGCCGCGGGCGAGTGGCTGCCGCCGACGGCGTTCCTCCGGCACACGACGGCACCCGGGCTGTGGGAGAGCTACCGCCGTGTCGGCCCCGACGCCGACCTGCTCCGGACCGACCGGACCCACGGCGCGGCGTGGCTCTCCGTCAGGGCGCTGGAAGCGCTGCGCGACCGCGCCGGCGCGGTCGCGTTCGGCGCGCTCGACGGCGGCGTCGACCGGGTCGCGGAGACCGCTCGGGAGCTCCGCGGCGCACGCCCGAGCATGATCGTCGTCCGACACCGGATCGACCGGGTACTGAGCGGGGCGGACCGCGCGCCGGAGGCGGTCCACGACCGCGCCCTCGCGGGGCTCGACGCCGCGCTCGACGCGGACCGGCTGGCGGCGGAGCGGGCGGCGGCCGCGGTCGCGGAGACGGTCGGTCCGGCGGCGACGCTGTCGCGGTCCGGAACCGTCGCGGCGACGCTGCGCCGCGTCGACCGGCCGGTCGTCGTCGGGGAGTCGCGCCCGGGCCGCGAGGGGGTGGACGCGGCGGAGCGGTTCGCCGCCGCCGGCGTCGACGCGACGCTCGCGACCGACGCCGCTCTCCCCGGGCTCGTCCGCGAGGGCGACGTCGGCTGCGTCCTGCTCGGTGCCGACCGGATACTGCCGAGCGGCGGCGTCGCGAACAAGGTCGGCTCGTATCCGCTCGCCCTGGCGGCGGCCGACGCGGGCGTCCCGGCGTACGCGGTCGCGGCCGCGGACAAGGTCGCGACGGCGGACGAGGTCGTCCGCGAGTCGGGCGACCCCTCGGCGGTGTACGACGGCGACCGCGCCGTCGCGGTCGAGAACCCGATCTTCGAGCGGGTCCCCGGCGACCTGCTGGCCGGGGTGCTAACGGAGGACGGGCGGCTCGACCGGGCGGCGGTCGCGGCGCGGGCCGCCGAACACGAGTCCCGAGCGGAATGGACCGACCGGTGGGACCGCTGACGCGGGACCGCGGCCCGACGGCCGGGTCGTCATATATAAACCCTCCGCAGCGCTCCCTCCTGTCATGAGCGACGACCGGGCGTTCACGTACAACGGCGGGGCGGTACCGCCCGGCGACACCCAGAACATCCGCTACGGGATCAGCGAGACGTACCTCGGCGACCCGGTGCGGATCCCGGTCACCATCGTCAACGGCGAGCGCGACGGCCCGACCGCGTTCCTCACCGCCGCCGCCCACGGCGACGAGCTCAACGGGATCGAGGTCGTCCGCGAGGTCGCCCACGAGTGGGACCTCTCGGAGCTGGCGGGCACGCTGGTCTGTCTCCCGGTCCTCAACGTCCCCGGCTTCCTCGCCCAACAGCGCTACCTGCCGGTCTACGACCGCGACCTGAACCGGTCGTTCCCCGGGAAGCCGGGGTCGACCAGTTCGAAGCGGATGGCCCACCGGATCTACGAGAACTTCGTCGCGCCGTGCGACTTCGGACTCGACTTCCACACCTCCACCCGCGGCCGGACGAACATGCTCCACGTCCGCGCCGACATGACCGACGAGTCGGTCCACCGGCTCGCGCTGGCGTTCGGCTCCAAGGTGATCATCGACAGCGACGGGCCGGGCGGCACCCTCCGCGGCGAGGCGACCGACGACGGCGTCCCCACGATCACGATCGAGATGGGGGAGGCCCACCGGTTCCAGCGCCCGCTGATCGACGACGCCCTCGCCGGCGTCCGCTCCGTGTTCGCGGAGTACGGCCTGCTAGAGACCGACACGGTGCGCTGGCCGGGCTGGCGGACGATCGTCGCCGGCGCGGGCGAGAAGACGTGGCTGCGCGCCGACTCCGGCGGCATCGTCGACACCCACTTCGAGAGCGGGTCGCTCGTCCGCGAGGGCGAGCGCATCGCGACGATCACCAATCCGTTCAAGGAGGACGCCGTCGCGGTCGAAGCCCCCTTCACCGGCCTCCTGATCGGGCTCCTAGAGAACCCGGTCGTCTACCCCGGCAACCCCCTGTGTCACCTCGTCGAGATCGGCGAGTCGACCCGCCGGGCGATCGAGGCCGGCGACGCGCCCGAGCCGGTGGGACAGCCGACGCCGACGGCGTCGCGGTGAGGTCGCGGGAGGGGCGGTTTCAGCTCCCGCCGAGCCGCTTCCGAAGCCCGAGCGCGGCGCCGGCGACGACACCGACGAAGCCGACCAGGAACGCCGCCGGCTGGAGGAGGACGCGCTGCGCGACGACGCCCACGGGCTCGCGCTCGACGGTCCGGGTCCAGAACTCGTACCGCTCGCCGTCGTACGCGACGATCAACAGGCCGTCCCCGAGCGTCGGCTCCGTCGGGTACGACAGCGAGTCGACGCGTTCGTCCGGTCTCTCGACCCCGAACCCGCCTTCGGGAGCGTCGCGGGCGCGGTCGAACGCCGCCCGGGCCTCGGGCGCGAGGTCGGCGTACGCGACGACCCCGTTCGACGCTTCGGCGCTGCCGTTCGCTCTCCCGGCCGCCGGCGACTCGATGCCGGCCGCCGACCCCTCTCCCACCGGCCGGACCGTGTGCGTGTACGCGGGGTCCGGCTCACCGACCGAGACGGGGAGATACAGGGGGTTCGCCATCAGGAGGAGGCCGAGCGCGACGAGCGCGGCGGCCGCGAGCGGGGTGCGCATACCCCGGGTTCGGCGGGCCGGGAGTTGAGCCTTTCCGACCCTACCGCCCGATCGTCCCCTGCCGCGTGACGGGCGCGTCGGGGTCGACGAGGAAGGCGACGACCGTCGCGCCCTCGCCGCCCGCGGTCACGGTCGGCGGGGCGCCGTCGCCGGTCCACAGGACGCTCTCCGTCTCGTCGAGGGCGGCGCCGCCGACGTCGACCGACCCCTCGAAGACGTACGCGTAGGCGTCTCGTTCCCCGGCCGCCGGGAGCGTCGCGCCTTCGTTCGCGTCGAGTCGAACGTCGTAGCAGTCGACCGCGTTGCGCACGGTGAACGGGTGATCCGCGCCCGCGGACGCGAACACGCGGCGCCACTCGTTCGGCTCGGGGTCCGGCAGCGGGCCGTGCTGGATCCCGGGCGCTAAGCCGAGCTCCCGCGGGCGGACGAAGATCTGGAGCATCCGGAGCGGCGGGTCGTCCGCGAGCGTCTCCTCGGCGTGCCAGAACCCCTCGCCGGCGTTCATCACGAGCAGGTGGTCGGCGTCCGTGACGAGCTCGTTTCCCTCGCGGTCGTCGTGGCGCATCACGCCCGCGGGCACCCACGAGACGATCTCCTCGTCGCGGTGCTGGTGCATCCGGATCAGCGTGCCGGGGTCCATGAACGACTCGACGACCGTCGACAGCGGGCCGTAGCCGTGGTCGTCGTGGTCCGGGAGGTTGCGGCCGGGGAAGTTGAACCGAGTGCGGAACTTCCCCTGGTCCTGAAAGACGTCGGATCGGGGCGCGGGGTAGAGCCCGCGGTCGGTGGTCGTGGTGGAGTCCATTACCAACTGGTAAAATCTCCGTCGGCAAAAGCCGTCCGGTGGAGGGGACCGGCGGAAGGCGGGGTGTGGACGGCGAGCGAGGCGCGGGTGCCGCCCCGCGACGGCGACGCGCTCTTTTGTCCCGCTCCCCACAATCCGGTACCGTGACGACCGTCCTCTCGGATCTCGACCGCCGCAAGCGCGACGACCGGCCGGACGGGACGTTCTACGACGAGCCGCGGTTCGTCACCCACGCCGACGACGCGTTCCTCGCGCGGCTGACCGAGCTGTACGACTCCGTCACCGAGCCCGGCGACCGCGTCCTCGACGCGATGAGCAGCTGGGTGTCGCACCTGCCCGACACCGACTACGAGCGCGTCGTCGGCCACGGGCTCAACGAGGCCGAGCTGGCCGCGAACGACCGGCTCGACGAGTTCGTCGTCACCGACCTCAACGCCGATCGGTCGCTCCCGTTCGACGACGACGCCTTCGACGTCGTCTGCTGTGCGCTGTCGGTCCAGTACCTCCAGCATCCCGGGGCCGTGTTCGCGGAGTTCGCCCGCGTCCTCGCCCCCGGCGGAACGGTCGTCGTGAGCTTCTCGAACCGCATGTTCCCGACGAAGGCCGTGCGCGCGTGGCGCGCCGCTTCGATGGCCGAGCGCGCCGACCTCGTCGAGGAATACCTCGCCGCGGGCGGGTTCGAGGTCACCGAGCGGATCGCGGAGCGGCCGGGGGAGGACCCGTTCCACGCCGTGGTCGGGAGGCTCCCGTGACGCCGCGCGGCGTCGCGGTCGTCGCCTTCGACCTCGCGCTCGCCGTCACGCTCGGCGCGGCCGCGCGGCTCGCGCACGTGCTGTGGTACCGCGCCCTCGCGACGAGCGTCGCCGTCGACTTCGCCGGTTCGGTCGCCCTCGGCCTCGTGTTCGGGGTCGGGCACGTCCTCGTCGCCTCCGGCGACCGCGTCTTCGGCACCGCGGAGCGGGACGCCGACGCGTGGGTGTTTCGCCCGCGACGCGTCGCCGCCGCGTTCGGGGTCGGCTTCCTGCTCCACGCGTCGATAGCGCCGGCGTTCACGCCGTTCGGGCTCGAACCGAGCGGCGTCAACGCGGTGCTCGCGACCGGCGGCGCCGCGGTCGGGCTCTGGTCGCTCGCCGTCCGTCGGAGAACGCGGTAGGGGGCGGGGCCGAAACGCCCGACTCCGAGGCCGCTCGTTCAGTCCGCGGCCGCCGGCTCGACCGTTTCCAGGCCGGACCCGCTCGGCGGCCGGAGGGCGAAGGTCGCCAGTCCCGCGGCGACCGCCAGCCCGCCGCCGAGGAGGAACGTCGGGTTCCAGCCGAGGGCCGCGACGAGGTAGCCGGCGACGACGCCGGAGAAGACGCCGCCGCCGACCTTCGCGGTGTACAGGACCGCGTAGTTGCCGGAGGAGTTGGCCGCGCCGTAGTAGTCGGCCAGGAGCGACGGGAAGAAGACGTACAGCGGCGAGGAAAAGAACATCGCTCCGAGGACGAACACGACGAAGACGGCGCCGTTGCCCGCCTCGCCGGCGCCGACGAGGCCGATCCGGAACAGCCCGGCGAGGAGGAACGAGCCCGCCATCACGCGCTTGCGGCTGAAGCGGTCGGTCGCCTCGCCGAGGATCAGCCGCGAGACGCCTGCCGCGACGGGCAGCAGGGTCGCCGACAGCGTCGCGACGAGCGCCGCGAGCCCGAAGTTCTCCGCGAACCGGACCACGTTCGCGATGACCAGGAGGTCGGCGCTCGCCATCGCGATGAACATCGCGTACAGGAGCCAGAACTGCCACGTCGTGAGCATCTCTCGCGTCGAGTAGTTTCGGCCGCGGATCGACGCCGCGAGGCCCTCGTCGCCGTCGTCGTCGCCGTCCGCCCGATCCAGCCAGTCCTTCGGGGGGTCTCGGAGGAGGAGCGACCCGACCAGCGTCACGACCAGGATCCCGATCCCGATGTTGCGGAGCACGTCGCTGTACGCCGTCACGGTCGCGTTCGCGCGGACGTACGGGACGACGAGGGCGCTCCCGGCGGCGAACGCCATCGTCCCGACCCCGGTCGTCAGCCCCGTTCGGTCGGGGAACCACTTGACTGCGGTGTTGACCGCGACGGTGTAGACGATGCCGACGCCGACCGCGCCCAGCGAGTACAGCAGGTACAGCTGCCAGAGGCTCGTCGCGTACGCGAGCCCGACGTACCCGCCGCCGGCCAGGATCGCCGCGAGGAACGTGAGCGCACCCGGGCCGCGGCTGTCCCGCCACTTTCCCGCGGGGAACTGCGAGAGCGACTGGAACACCACGTAAAACGAGAACACCGCGCCGAGCGCCGGGAGCGCGATGTCGAGGCCCTCCGAGAGCGCCGGCGAGATCGACGACCAGACGTACTGGTACGGGCTCACCGCGGCCATCATCCCGGCGGCGGCGGCGATCTGCCACCACCGCGAGAAGCCGAGGGTGTCGGCCGCGCGCGCGGCGTAGTCGACGCCGCCGGCCGTCGCCGCTCCCTCCGCTTCCCCATCGGCGTCCTCCGCCGTCGGTTCGCCCTCACCCATCGTCGTTCGTCGTCCGCGTGCTGTCGGTCTGTGTCATGACGTGCGTGTCCCGTGTCGGTCCGCGTCCCCGCGCCCGTCTCTCCGTCCGTCGCGGGGCGGGCCGCTCGTTTTCACTCACCGCACTCGTCGACTAAAACGCGTCGTTGCGGTCGGTCCCCCGCGCCGACTCGCACGACGCGGACCTCGCGGTGATCGGCGCCGCCCGCCGACCCGGGCTCGACCGCCTCCGTCACTCCGACTCGGTCCCGGCCCGCGTCCGGCGTTTCGCTCCGTCACCGCGTCCTCGACGCCGCGGTCGCCGCCACGCGACCGATTAAGTGGATCGGAGCCCAACGATCGGTGTGACCCACGTAGGCATCGTCGGCGCGGGCGCCGGGGCGGCCGCGGCGGCGTTCGTGATCGACAGCACCGTGCCCGACGCGGACGTGACCGTCCTTGAGAAGTCCGGCGGCCTCTGCGGGCGCGCGGCGACCCGCCGCCACGACGACCTCACGTACGACTACGGGGCGAACTACCTGAAAAGCGACGACGACCGCGTCGTCGAACTGATCACCGAGACGCTCGACGACGAGGGGCTCGTCGACGTGACCGATCCGGTGTACACCTTCGAGGCGGACGGAGCGGTGTCCCCGGGCCGCGACGCCGACGACCACAAGTGGAGCTACCGGCGGGGGCTCACACAGATCGCGAAGCGGTTGTTCGGCCGCACCGACGCGACCGTCCACCGACGCACCCGGGTCGAGACGGTGCGGCGGGTCGACGGTGCGGGCGGCGCGGGCGGGGGCGCAGACGAAGCGAACGGCGACGACCGCTGGGAACTCGACGACGCGGACGGCGAGACGCACGGGCCGTTCGACGCGCTGCTGTTGAATCCGCCGGCCCCGCAGACGGCCGAGCTGCTCCGGACGGCCGAGTGGGACGACCCGCTCCGCGAGACGCTCGTCGAGGCCGTCGGGAGTGTCGAGTACGGGAGCGTCTGGACCGCGGTCCTCCACTACCCGTTCTCGCTCGACGTTCCCTACTACGCGCTCGTCAACACCGACAAGGAGCACGCGGTCGGCTGGATCTCCCGCGAGGAGTGTAAGGCCGGCCACGTCCCCGACGGGGAGACGCTGCTCGTCGTCCAAGCGAACGGCGCGTGGTCCGCCGCGCACTACGACGACGACCCGGCCCGGAACGTCGACGCGCTGGCGGCCCACGCCGCCGACATCATCGGCGACGATCGGCTGGCCGACCCGGCGTGGACCGACCATCAGGGGTGGCGCTACGCGCTCCCCGAGGGCGGCGTCGACCGCGGTCCCGTCGACTCGGCGCGCGACGTGGGGCTGTACCTCCTCGGCGACTGGGTCGCCGGCGAGGGACGCCTCCACGCCGCGATCGCGAACGGGCTCGACGCCGGCGAGCGCGTCGCGTACCGGATCTAGGGAGGAGCGGGAAACGAGAGATTCGGGGATGGCGCCGCGGTCGGACGCGGCGGCGCCGCTCCGAGAACGGCGGCTTTTCGAAAAAGCGGTTCTGCGACGCCTCGGCCGGCGGCCGGGCGGTCGCGTCAGTTCGTCGTGATCCGGTACTCGACCGTGCCCAGACCGGGGAGCGTGAGCGTCTGGACCCGTCCGCTGCGTCGGCGCAGGGTCCGCAGGACGGACCGCGAGAGGATGGCGAGCGCGACGGTGCCGGTCAACAGCGCGACGCTCGCCACCGGGTACGCGAACGCGACGAACGGAACGACGATGAGCGCGAGGAACGCGAGGGTTCCCAGCGGCGAGCGACTGCCCGGCGGCGATTCGGAGCCGATCCGTCGGTGCTGGTCCGCCGAGATCATGGAGCCTTGATTCATATCTCACCCTACACGCTCCGACGACTAAAACCTTTCATATTCCAAATAAGTTTTGAGAAATGGTACCAACACTCACGCACGGAAAACATCTAAAACGGTCGTTCATGCCGTGTAAGTGGTACCATGGGAACGGTTAGTACACTTCTCATATATCTGTGACATACGTCGGTCGGTGGCGCCGATCCCGCCCGGTGGTTGGGGGTTCCCGGTGGGCGCGGACGCCGCTCGCGGTTCCGGCGTCGGGGGGCGCGCTCCGCCGGCGGCGACGCCGGACCGGCACCGCGTTCGGCGGTGGCTTTATTCCGGTTCGAGTCGTCCCGTAGATACGGACAGAGACACACGATGACACCCGACACTCCCACTACCGATCCAGCGCTCGTCGTTTCCGCCCCGGAGCGCAGGCGCGCGGTCGCCGGCCTCGCCGACGACACCGTCGAGACGGTCGCAGATCTGCGCGTTCGCGGCCGGGCCGACGAGATCGCCGCCGAGCTCCGCGAGACGCACCTGCCGGCCTTAGAGGAGGCCGGCTACATCGAGTGGGACCGGGAGGCCGGGACCATCGAACCCGGCCCCAACTTCGAGGAGGCCGCGGCCCACGTCGACGACCTCCCGATGCCGGAGCCGGAGCCCTCCGACGACTGACGCTCCGACCGATCGCGCGCCCCGGCACGAGGCCCCGCCGCCGGCGCGGCCCGGGACGTTTTTGTCCGGGCGCGAGCGACACCCGACAGCGATGGCCGAGCCGATCCTCAAGTGGGCGGGCGGGAAACGGCAGCTGCTCGACGAGCTGTACGCCCGGTTCCCGTCCTCCTTCGGCCGGTACCACGAGCCGTTCGTCGGCGGCGGCGCCGTCTTCTTCGACCTGGAACCGCCGCACGCGACGATCAACGACGCGAACCCGCGGCTCGTGAACTTCTACGAGCAGGTCCGCGACCGCCCCGACGAACTGCTCTCTCGGCTGGCCTCGTTCGACGACCCCGAGAGCGACCCCGACCCGGAGTTCCCGTACGCCGCGGAGACCGCGCGCGGTCAGGCCGTCGACAGCTACTACTACCAACAGCGCGCGCGGTTCAACCGCCGCCCGTACGAGGGGGAGTTCGACCCGCTCGAAGAGGCCGCCCTCCTCCTCTACCTCAACCGCACCTGCTACAACGGCCTCTACCGCGAGAACGCGGACGGCGGATTCAACGTCCCGGTCGGGCGGTACGTCGACCCCGACTGGGTTCAGCGAGACCGCGTCCGGCGCGCGAGCGATCTGCTGGCCGACGCCGAGATCCGACGGGGAGACTTCGCGTACGTCCTCGACGCGGCGGAACCGGGCGATCTGGTCTACTTCGACCCGCCGTACGAGCCGATGAGCGCGACCGCGAACTTCAACGAGTACAGCGCGTCGGGGTTCGACCGCGAGGACCAGCGCCGCCTGCTCGACGTCGCCGGCGAACTCGACGACGCCGGGGTGTGGGTCGTGCTCTCGAACAGCGGCATGATGTACGACGCGTACGCCGACGCGGGGTTCCGCGTCGACCGCGAAGACGCGACACGCGCGATCAACAGCGACGCCGACAACCGGGACGCCGTCGACGAGATCGTCGCGACGAACGTCCCGCCCGCCGAGCGCCGGGAGGCCGGCCAGCGGAAGCTCTCTCGCTTCTGAACCGGTCCCGAGCGGCCGCCGGCGGCAGCGACCGCCGGGGCCGCCGGTGTCGGTTTCCGCGTCCCCGACCGCGCCGTTACGGCGGGCTTTTTGACCTCCCCCGCCGACGGCCAGGGTATGACCGATCTCGATATCGACCTCGTCCTCGTGCCCGTCGACGGCAGCGAGGAGTCACACGAGGCGGTCGATTACGCCATCGCGCTCGCGAGCGAGTACGGCGCCGGCGTCCACGCGCTGTACGTGCTCGACGAGGAGGTCGTCCGCGCCATCGACCACGGCGTGGTCGACGAGAGCGAGGTGGCCGCCGACTCCGAGGCGTTCACCGACTCCGTCGCGCGCCGCGCGGAGGCTGCCGAGGTCCCCCACAGCAACTCCATCGCCTACGGCTTCTCCACGTCGGTGAAGACCGTCCACCCCGGGAGCGTCGTCCTCGACACCGCCGAGGAGCTGGAGTCGGACTTCATCGTCGTCCCGCGCGAGCCGGTCTCCGGCGATCCCGGCGAGGTGCTGGGGAAGGCCGCGGAGTACGTCCTGCTGTACGCGAGCCAGCCCGTGTTGTCCGTCTGATGGTCGTCGGCCTCCTCCCGGCGGGAACGACGCTACCCCCCCTCCCCCACCTCCTCGTCGTCCTGCTCGCGACCGGCGGGGTCGTCGCCGCGCTCCGCCGCCGGCGCCCGCGGGTCACCGCCCGGCGCGTGCTCGCGCTCGCCCCGTGGATGGCGCTCGGCTCCGCGGCCCACGTCCTCTACGTCGTCGATGCGCTCCCGCCCCTCCTCGCCCCGTTCGCCGGATCTCCGACCGTCTATCTCACGGTGGGGTCGCTGGCGGGCGCGGCGTGGCTCGCCGCCGCCGCCGCTCGCCCGGACCGGGTGGCGACGGCCCTCGCGGCCGCGGGCGCGCTCTGCCTCCTCCCCGTCGTCGCCGTCGCCCTCGGGACCGGGCTCTCTCTCGCCGGCGCGCGCTGGTCGGCGGTCGCGCTCGCGCTCGCCCTCCCGATCACCGGCGCCGCCTGGGCCGGCCTGACGCGCCTCCGGCCCGAGGTCGCGGTCACCGGCGGCGTCGGCGCCCTCGCGCTGTTCGGCCACGCGCTCGACGGCGTCTCGACCGCGGTCGGCACGACCCAGCTCGGCTTCGGCGAGCGCACGCCGATATCGCGGATCCTCCTGGAACTCGGCGGGATCCCCCCGGTGCCGGTGTTGGGCGAGGGGTGGCTGTTCCTGCTCGTGAAGCTCGCGGTCGCGAGCGCCGTCGTGTGGCTGTTCGCGGCGTACGTCCGCGAGGAGCCGGCGGAGGGGTACCTCCTCTTAGGCTTCGTCGCGGCGATGGGGCTCGGGCCGGCCGCGCATAACCTGCTGTTGTTCTCCGTCGCGGCGTGAACTCGGCGTCCGTCCTCAGCGGACCGCCAGCGCGAACGCGACCGTGACGCCGGCGAGCAGGACGGCCTGGACGAACGCGCTGGCGAGGGCGCCGACGGCCGCGTAGGCCGCCTGCCGAGCGGCCTCGCGCGTGTCGCCGTCGTGCTCGTCGAGGGCGGCGACGAAGACGGTGCCCCCCAATCCGACGACGAGCCCGATCGGGCCGAGCGGGATCAGGAGCGCGATCCCGACCAGCGTCCCGACGACGACCGTCCGGGTCGAGGCCCCGCCGAGCCGCCCGGAGACCATCCCCGACGCGACGTCCGCGGCGGCGGCGAAAAGCGAGACGACGACGAGCGCGACCGCCACGGCGAGGCTCGGCTCCGCGAACCCGGTGGTGTACGCGTAGCCGACGACGGTCAGCGCCGCGAGGACGCCGCCCGGCACGAGCGGGACGAACGAGCTGGCCGTCCAGACGACGAGCAGCGCGATCGCCACCCCGGCCGCGAGAGTCACCATACGGACCGGACGCTACGTGCGCTGAAAACACTTCACTTCGATCGACCCGGCGGGGACGGGTCCGCCGACGCCGTTAGTCCTCTTCCTCGACGACTTCCGGGTCCTCGATGGCCGACTGGAGCGAGTCGAGCCCGTTGACCCATTCGGAGACAAGCCCGTACGCCAGGTCCTCGACGAGCTCCATGTCGAGCGCCTCGCCGTCGATGACGCGCGTGCCGGCCTGGACGACGTAGCCGAGCGCGGCGTCGAGGTCGTCGCCCTCCTCGGCCTCGGCGGCCGCGCGCACGAATTCGCTCACGTCGCCCTCCACGACGCCGCCGACGACGTACTCCTCGGCCGCGTAGAAGACGGGGACGAGCGAGGTCTGGACGCCGTCGATCAGCATCACCTTGTCCTCGTCGTCGAAGTCGACGTCTGCGAGGACGATGTCGCGGATGTCGTGGATCTCCTCGACGGCGCGGTCCTCGTCGATGCGGTCGTCGTCGAACGCGGCCAGCACCTTCACCACGGCGATGGCGGCGTCGTCCTGGAGGTTGAGGAGGAGCCGCGCGGAGTCCTCGTTCTCGGGGTCGAGGTCCTCCTCGGCCAGCCTGTCGAGCCAGTTCTGCCAGCGTTCGTCGGTATAGAACGTTTCGACGGCGTCGTCGTCGGTCATGTCCCGTACGTCGCCCGGACTACTCAAATGCCTTTCCTATCGATCGCCGCGCGAGACCGCGTCTCACCCGTGAGAATCCCGGATTCAGGGCTCCCGTTCGAGCGTCGACTCGGTGTCGATCCCGTACACGTCCCGGGGCGTCTCGACGTGCGCGCGCCGGACCGCCTCCTCGTGCCCCTCTTCCAGCAGCCAGCGCACCCGCCGCGGGACGGTCTTCGGCCCGAGGACCATCCCCGGCCGGTCCGGGTCGTCGACGTAGTCGGTCTCCATCAGGAACGGCTCGCCCGACTCGGCGGCGCGCTCTAACCGCTCCTCGTCGCTCATCACGCTCGGCGTGACGCCCGCCAGCTCGCCGGCGGCGTAGTGTTTGACGACGTTCGCGGGGTCGAGGCCGACCGCCTCCGCGACCGCGGCGAGGTCGGTCAGGTCCTCCGTGGCCTCGGTGTGGAGCTGGACCGCGCAGTCGACCTCGGCGCCGAGCTCGAACGCGCGGCGCGTGACCGCGTTCGACGCCTCCCAGACCGCGTCGCTCACGTCGTAGTGGGGGCGTCCGGACTTCAGCGCCAGCGCGTCGCCGTCCGCGACGTACTCGCTCGCGACCTTCAGGCCGCCGCGCATGAGGTCGCGGGCGTCCTCCGGCGAGAAGCCGCGCTCGTCGACCAGCCGGCTGATCAGGCCGGGGTGGACGCCGAGGACGGGCCACGCGCGCCCCGGAAGCGCCTCCGTCGCGGCCGCGACCGTCTCCAGCGTCTCCTCGAAGACGGCCCGGAACTCCTCGGGCTCGTCGGGCTCGACGCCGAGCAGCCACGAGGGCTTGTTCACCACGAGCAGGTGGGTGCCGCCGAGCCGCGCGAACTCCTCGACGGCCTCGATCCCCCGCCCGTGTCGCGGGTCGAGGTGGAGGTGATCGTCCAGCACGGGCGTGCCGAGATCCTCGGTCATGGGCGCCCGTTCGACCGCGCGCGATTAGAAGGATCGGTCTCGGGCGGGATCGGTCTCGGGAGGGATCGGTCTCGGGCGGGCGGATCGCGTTCAGCCCGGGGTGGCGCGCCGAGACGCCGCTCAGTCGGCGCGGTTCGCGGCGAACTCCGTCTCCGGCCTCGGCACCGTCACGTCGTCGAGCCCGGCCTCGATCTCGTCGCGGCGGTCCTCGAACCGCCCGGGTAGCACCAGGCGCTCCCCGAGCGCGTCGAGCGGTTCGTCGCTCGCGTACCCCGGGTCCGCGGTGGCGAGCTCGAAGAGGACGCCGGCGAACTCGCGGAAGTAGACGGAACGGAACCAGTGGCGGTCGATCTGTTCCGTGGGGCGTAATCCCAATGACGCCACCGCGTCGCGCGTCCCGGACTGGTCGGCGTCGGTCGGCGTCTGGAACGCGACGTGGTGGACGGTGCCGCGGCCCGAGCTCCCCTGCCGGTCCGTCTCGACGACGTCGACGTACTTGCCCACGGCGCCGCCCGCGGCGAAGCGAGTTCGGTCGTTACCGGTCGCGGCGTCCGCCCCGGACTCGGACTCGGTCAGCCCCATCGTTTCGAGGAGCCCCTCGGTGCGCTCGGCGTCGTCGAGCCACAGCGTCACCGAGTGGAAGCCGCGGATCGCGGCCGACTCGGGGACGAACGCGGTCCACGCGGTCGTCGGGTCGTCGTCGGGGATCTCGACGGCCACCAGCTCGACCGGGAGCCCGTCGGGGTCGCGGAAGGGGAGGACCGTCTCGCCGAAGCGCTCCTCGCGGGCGTCGTAGTCGACGCCGCGCTCGTCGAACCGCTCCTCCCAGTAGCCGAGGCTCCCCTCGGGGACGCGGAACGCGGTTCGGGAGACCTGCCCGGCGCCGACCTCGCCTTCGGGGAGGTCGGTCCACGGGAAGAACGTCATGCTGGTGCCGGGGGTGCCCTCGGCGTCCCCGTAGAAGAAGTGGTACGTGCCGGGGTCGTCCTGGTTGATCGACCGCTTCACCAGCCGGAGGCCGAGCGTCTCGACCCAGAAGTCGAGGTTCCGCTGGGGGTCGCCCGCGACGCAGGTCACGTGGTGGATTCCGGGGGTGGGCGTCGGGCCGTCTCCCGCCGCGCCCTCGGCGCCGGCGTCGGTGGAATCGGATTCGTCCGTCATAGTACCCGATACGTGGCCCAGGGACTTGAATCGGCGCGGACACGGATGTTACCGGGTCCTCGGCCGCGGCGGAGCGGACCGACGGCTCACCGCGTCCGCGCCATCGCCCGCTCGATCCGGTCGCGGAGCCCGTCCAGTCGCTCGCCGACCGAGCCGACCGCGGCGAGGACCGGGTAGGTGACGTCGAGGTCTTGGTAGCAGTACGCCGGCAGGTCGACGTCGTCGCTCAGCGCGAGCCGCCGCTCGTGCTCCGCGAGCACGCGCTGGCGGCGGGCCGCGATCCGGTCGCAGTCCCCGTGGAGCGCCTCGATTCGAGTCCGACAGGCGTCCAGCGCGCCGAACCCCGGCGTTCCGGCCTCGGTTTCGTCGTCGCTCTCGCTCCGGGGCTCGGCGTCGCCGCCGAGTTCGTCGCGGATCGCTTCGATCTCCGTCCGGATCGGGTCGAGTCGGGACTCGGCGCGCTCGACCGACTCGGTCTCCGATTCGAGCGCGTCGAGGAACGCTTCGCGCTCCTGGACCGCGGTCTCGGCGGCGCTCAGCAGGGAGCGCTTGTACTCCTCGTGGAAGTAGTCCGTCCTGGTGAGCGCGTACGCGAGCTCGGGGCCGAACTCCTCGACGACGCTCCGCTCGTAGGTGTCGTCGTACTCCGCCTCGTAGTGCGGGACCGACATCACCGTCGCTCGGTACGCGTCCCGCACCGCGACGAGTCGAGAGCCGGGAGAGGCGGTCCCGCGGCCGGCGCCCCCGACGGAACCCTTCACCGAACCGCCGGCTAGGCCTCTGACACCGGCGAATCCGTCACCCCCCGAGGCGTCCGACGGACCGGTGCTCACGCTCTCGTCGGGTATCGACGACACGCGACCGCGGAACGCCCGAAGCGCCTCCCGCTCGTCGACGGTCCGGCGGCGCTCGATCCGGAGGGCGGCCCGCGCCGCACGGACCGGGTCGTTCCCCTCGTCCGCGTGAGTGGCTGCCATACGCCGCCGTACGCCGAGCCCCGTAGTAAACGCTTATATGAGGGGTATCGCGGCCGCCAGAGCGGTTCGGACCGCTCCGGAGCGGTATATATCTCTTCGCCGTCGAACCCGCGGCCGCCCGATCGCCGGCGCCGGTGGACAGCAACTTTACCGCTCCGCCGCCGAGCGTGGCCATGGAGAAGGTCTCTCTCGCCGAGGCGTTCGACTCGTTCGACGAGACGTGGTCGCCGCGGCTCGCGGGCGAACTCAACGGGCAGGCGGTCAAGCTCGCGAAGGCGGACGGCGAGTTCGTCTGGCACCGACACGAGGCGGCCGACGAGCTGTTCTTCGTCCACTCCGGGCGGCTCCGGATCGAGTTCCGCGAGGCGGGCGACGCGGTGTTGGAGGCGGGAGAGTTCACGATCGTCCCGCGCGGGACCGAACACCGTCCGGTCGCGGAGCCCGAGGCCGACGTCGTGCTGTTCGAGCCGAGCGAGACGCGCAACACGGGGAACGTCGAGAGCGACGAGACCGTGACCGAGCCGGAACGGCTCGACTGATCCTCACGGCGCGACGGCGCGCGCGACTGACCCGAACAGGGGCAGCCCCAGCCCCGCGCCGACCGCGACGTACACGACCGGCCGCATCCCCGGCACCGCGGCGGCCGCCGGGCCGAGCGAGACCGCGAACGCGACGAGGGAGGTCACGCCGGCGCCGAGCGCGTACGCGACGCCGCGACGGACCGTCGGCGCCGCGAGCGAGGCGAGGGCACCGGCCGCGATCAGCCCGAGCCAGTGGGCCGACGCGAGCGCGACGCCGACCGCCGTCGCGGCGACGAGCGCGACGGCGTGCGGTCGCGGCTCCGTCCTGACGCGGTCCAGGAGCGAGGGCGAGCCGCTCATCGCGACTCCTCCGTCGGCTCGAACCGCACCGTCGGCCCGCCGCCGGCGCCGAGCGGCATCGGGCGCTGGTCGTTGTCGAGCCACCGCCGGAGCTGGTCGTCGTAGTGCTCGGAGAAGTAGTCGCCCGAGTTGCCGCCCGGCAGGACCGCGGTCGCGTCGGTCCCCGGGCGCACCACCATGCGCCAGCTCGACCCGACGGCGGACTCGACGCGGTAGTTCTTCACGGTCGCGGACGAGCCGTCGGCGGGCAGTTCCTCGTAGTTCAGGAACGGCGCTTCACCGCCCAGCGGGTGGTCCATCGCCCGGGTGGTGTTGTAGTCCCCGTACGCCTCCCAGCCCGCCTCGTCGGTTTCGTCGAGCGCGTCGCGGAGGGCCTCGACCGCGAGGTCCGCACGCGAACGCCCGTCGAACAGCGGGTCGTCGTCGGGGAGGCGCGCGAGCGTCCAGTCGCTCGGGTAGTACGCCTCCCCGAGGTCGGCGTCGGAGAAGGCCGGGTCGAAGACGCGCTCGCGGAACTTCGGCAGGTAGCGGGCGAAGAGCAGCGCGGCGCGGGAGTCGCGCCGCATCCGGTACTCCCACTCGTCGAGCGCGTTCGCGGCGTCGACGAGCGCCGGATCCGGGTCGGCCCCGGCGCGGACGGCGGCGACCAACTCGGGGACGAACTCCGGCGCGCGGCCGTCGCGAACGTCGCTCTGGAGCGCGCGGTGGAAGTCGGGGTCCGTGGCGCCGGTCCCGCTCCCGGGGTCGTCGGCGTCGTCCCCGCCCACCGCGTCGTCGAGCCGGTCGGCGATCCGCGCGCCGCGGTACGGGGCCGCGTAGTGCACGCCGACGTAGTGGACCGGGTCGTCGATCGGGCGCTGATTCGCCGTCGAGAGGGTGTCGGGGTCGATCGCGTGCGGCTTCTCCGCGAAGGGGACGAAGCCGTCCCACGAGGACTCGCCGAACGGCTCGAACCCCTCCCACTCCCCCTCGCCCGCGGAGCCGTCGAAGATCCGATCCCCGGCGACGACCTCGCCGTCGATACGGCGGATCGGGAGCCGGCCGGTCGCGAAGTAGAGCGTCCGCCCGTCCGCGTCCGCGTACACGAGGTTCTGGGTCGGCAGATCGAAGTCGCGGGTCGCCTCCAGCAGGTCGTCGATCCCCTCGCTTCGCCCGTACGCCTCGATGGCGGCCGTGGTGCGCGTCGCGGTGTGGCCGGTCCACGCGACGCCGACCGTGCGCCCCTCGCGCTCGATCAGCGGTCCGTGGACGGTGCGGCGCACGCGGAGCTCGCGGTCCTCGCCGCCCGCGACCGGGATCGCCTCGCGCTCGTCGGTCTCGAACGGGCGCCACTCGCCGTCGTACCGGTAGCGGTCGCCCGCGTCGTCGATCTCGTACCGGTAGCAGTCGAGGACGTCGGCGCCGAGGTTGGTGAACGACCACGCGCCGCGGTCGTTCGCGCCTGCGATGACGAACGGGACGCCGGAGAACGTCGCGCCCCGGACCGACCGCTCGGGGGTGTCGACCGACTGCTCGTACCACAGCGGCGGCGCCTGTAAGGAGAGGTGCGGGTCGTACGCGACGATCGGCGTTCCGCTCTTGGTGTGCTCGCCCGAGACGACCCAGCTGTTCGAGCCGACGCCCGTCGGGGACTCGAAGCCGGAGAGCCAGTCGGTCAGCACCGGGCCGACCGGATCGGTCGATCCGAGCGAATCGACGGGCGAGCGGACCGAAGCGCGGTCGGCCCCGCGGAGTGCGGACGCCCCCGCTTCGGACAGCCGCGTCTCGGTCCCGTCGAGGATCGTCTCGTCGTGGTCGTACCGCCTCGGAAACAGCGTCGCCGCGCGCTCCGCACCGAGGCGGTCGGCGACGAGCGCGCGCCGGAGTTCGCCGAAGTTCCCGGTGAGCGTCCACGAGATCTGTTTCTCCATCAGCATCGAGTCGACGGGGGTCCACGGCGCGGGCTCGTAGCCGATCAGCTCGAACTCCAGCGGGAGCGGCAGGTCCCTCATCGCCGCGTTGACTCCGTCCGCGAACGCCTCGACGAGGGGGCCGGCGCGGGTCTCGGCCACGACCCCCCACGTGGCCTCGGCGGCGTCGGCGAACCCCATCGCGACGTTGAACTCGTCGCTGTCGAGGGTCGCCTCCCCGACGACCTCGGAGAGCCGGCCGCGCATGGCGCGGCGCTGGAGGTCCATCGCGAACAGCCGGTCGAACGCCTGGCAGTAGCCGACCGCGAAGTACGCGGCTGGCTCCTCGTCCGCCTCGATCCGCGGGACGCCGAACTCGTCGCGCGAGACGCTCGCCGCCCCGTGGGGGCTCTCGACGGTCTCCGGGAGCGACCGGTCGGCCGCGTCCCACGTCTCGCCGGACAGCGGGGCGAACGAGTCGAGGAGGTCGGCCGCGTCGCTCGCCGCCAGCCCGGCCGTGCCGGCCGCGAGGGCGCTCGCGAGGACCGCGCGGCGCGTGGTATCGCGCGTCACCTCCCGACCGAGGCCGCGATCCCTCATTATAATTTGGATCGGATCGGGCGCGGGAAACGTACATCCGTCGGCCGGCCGTACGGCCGATCGATGGAGGTCGCGCTGATCACGGTCGGGGACGAACTGCTCTCGGGCGACACGGTGAACACGAACGCGAACTGGCTCGCCGCGGAGCTGAGCGACCGGGGCGTCGCCGTGAAGCGGATCCTCTCGATCCCGGACGAGAGGGCCGAGATCGCGGCGCGCGTCCGGGAGTACGCCGACGACTTCGACGCGGTGATCGTCACCGGCGGCATCGGGAGCACCCCGGACGACGTGACGGTGGAGGCGGTCGCGGACGCGTTCGACCGCGAGATGGTCGTCACCGACCTCACGCGCGAGTCGGTCGAACGGCGGCTGGCCGCGATCCGCGAGCGGGTGCCCGACCGCGAGTTCGACGTCGACGTCGCGGCCGAGGCGGCGGTCCCGGCGGGGAGCCGACCGCTCGTGACCGAGGCGGGACTCGCGCCGGGCTGCGTCGTCGAGAACGTCTACGTCATGCCGGGAATTCCGGACGAGCTGAAGGCGACGTTCGAGACGGTCGGGGACGAGTTCGCGGGCGACCGTCGCTCGCGGTTCCTGTACACCGTCGAGCCGGAGTCGAACATCATCGCCGCCTTAGCGGAGGCGGCCGAGCGGTTCGACGTCGCCGTCGGCTGTTACCCCGACCGCGAGGCCGCCCACAACCGGTTGAAGGTGACCGCGACCGACGACGACGCGCTCGACGCGGCCGCGGCGTGGCTGCTGGAGAACGCCAACGCGAGCGAGACGCCGGTGTCGCGCGACTGGTGAGGACGGGTCACGTCGGACCCGTCCGGGGACCGTCTGCCCGCGTTCGTGGTCGGTCCGGCGGTCCGAACACACGGCCCCGGTCGGGTTTCGTACGAGTGCGATTCATCCGGACACACGACGGTACGCGCCGCAACCGTGGTCCTCGCCGGCGACGAGTCGCACGCCGACTACGGTCGCCTCGCGAACGCCTCGGAGGCGGCCACGGAGTTCGCGGAGAACGACGACGACGAGATCATCACGTTCTGACAGACGCCTCGGACCGCTGGCGACCGGTGCGCCCCGGCGTACAGACGCGTCGCCCCGGTACTCCCCCGACTGCGACCCCGACTCCGACCGCGTCACCGAGTCCGACTCCGACCGCGTCACCGAGTCCGACTCCGACCGCGTCACGGCGTCGTTCCAGACGCCCCGTCATCTGCGCCCGCGTCGCTAGATGAACTCCGAGGGGTTCGGCCCGTTCGTGACGTGGACCTCGAACGGCTGCGTGCCGACGTCGTCCCGCTCGACGAGATGCCAGTACGTCTCGGCCAGCTCGTCGGGGTCGAGGAACGTCTCCGCCTCTCGGTCGGGCTGGCGCTCGCGGGCGTCGGGCGAGTCGATCTGTCCGTCGATCACGACGTGCGCGACGTGAACGCCCTCGCCGCCGAACTCCTGGGCGATGTCCATCGCCATCCCGCGGGCGGCGAACTTCGCGGCCGTGAACCCGATCGCGCCGCCGCGGCTCCGCACCGCCGAGGTCGCGCCCGTGAAGATCACCGTCCCGCCGCCTGTTTCGAGCATGTCGTCGACGGCCTCTTGCGAGCAGACGAACGCGCCCCGGCCGTTGACCGCCCACGCCTCCTCGAACGCCTCGACGCTCGTGTCCATCAGGCCGGTCCACGACGCGGCGCTCGCGTGGTTGACGAGGACGTCCACCGGCCCGAACGCCTCGCGGACGGTCTCGAACCCGTCCCGGACCGCGTCGACGTCGGTGAGGTCGGTCGTGACCGCGAGCCCCTCCCCCGGGTCGGGGAGGTCGGCCGCGAGCGCCTCGACGTACTCCGTCGAGCGGGCGAACAGGGCCACCCGACACCCCTCCGCCGCGAGCTTCCGCGCGAGCGATTCCCCGAGCCCCGGACCGACGCCGGCGATCACTGCCGTGCGAGTCATGTCTCCGCTAACGGGGGCCCGGTTGAAAACGATGTGTTCGCGGCGATTCGGCTGCGTCCGTAGCAGCGCCGCTCTCAGGGCTCCGGTCCGTCGACCCCCCCGTCCGTCGAGGACGAGGGCGTCCGCTCGAGCGGGTGGCCTCGTGAGGTGACGCCGTCGAGCCGGACGATCCGCCAGCCGTCGCCGCGACATCGGACCGGCTCCAGCACGGCCGTGACGGTGTCTCCGCGACCGAGTTCCCGGAGCCGCTCGCAGACCCCCTCACTCGCGTCGATAGCCTGGTAGGCCCGCCCGTCGACGCCGTACAGCGTCACTCCACCGTCGCGGTTCGGTTCCGCCGCGACCGTACATCGCCGTCGGACCACGTCGCTCGCTCCCATGGGTCTGAGGGCCGTCCCGATCCGTCATAAAACGAACTATGAGGCCATCGTACGCCGATAGATGGCTATTGAGCACTACCGACGCGACCCGGACGAACCCCGACCGAGTTCACTCGGCCGGCTTCGCCCGGAGCTCCGGGAAGTACCGGCCGTGGAAGTCGAACGGGACCGCGTGCGGTAACGTCGCCCGAGCGCGCAGAGAGAGGGTCTCGCCGTCGAGGACGAGCAGGCGCGACCGGCCGGCGTCGACGTCGAGCGCGACGGTCACGACGACGCCGTCGTCCTCGGCCTCGCCGTCGGGCGCCGGGACGAACAGGGGCTCGCCGAAGTAGTCGCCGCCGTCGTCGAAGGTCCGGACCGCGTCCGTCTCGGCGTCGACCTTCACGACGCGTCGCGCCCACTCCGTGACCGGGGTGTCCATCCCCATCGCGTAGACGTAGCGGTGAGAGCGGCACCAGCGCGCGGGCGACGCGGTCGGCAGCGCGCTGCCGCCGTCGAACAGGCGTTCCCGGGACACCGCCGCGTCGCCGCCGCCGTATCGGTTCGCACCGATCGCCGACCCGAGGTCGACGGTGAACCGTTCGATCCGACCCGCCATGGTCCCCATCTCGCCGGCGCGGACGTTCTCTAAGTACAGCGAGTCGATCGCGGTCGCGTCCGGGATCGTTTCGAGATCGAAGACCACCTCGGTCCCGCCGTCCCGTTCGAAGGCGTTGACGTGGTGAAACCCGAAGAACGGGTCGGTCGTCGGGTCAGCGACCACGTCGCCCGTCGTCCGGTCTAGCACGACGATCCGCGTGCCGCGATCGGGCTCCCACTCGAACTGTTCGATGAACGGGGGTTGCCGGCCCGGCTTCAGGAACCGACGCGGGTCGAGTCGGAGGGGGAACTCCGTTAGGACGACGTACCGGGGCGTGAGCGCGAAGCTGTGCATGTACGCCGGCTCGTCGGTGTCGACGCTGCCGACGTGGCGACGCTCCCCGTCTCGGGTCCACGCCGTGACGTGGTACCGGCTCGTCCGTCCGAACTCGGTGTCGACCGTGACGAGCGCCCCCGTCGCCGGGTCGCGCTTGAAGTGAGCGCAGGAGAGCTGGCCGCTCGGCGCGTCGCCTTCCCGGTCGACGTGGCCGGCCGTCGCGAGCGTGTTCGGGTCGACCCCGACGCCCCGCGGCGACTCGGTCAGCGCCACGTACTCGTCGCCGATCCGCTCGGTGACGATGTTCGCGTTGTCGTACGGCTCCGCGAGGAACGTCGCCAGCCGCGAGCGCAGGGTCGTCTCGCCGGTGGCGAACCCGCCCTCGAATTCGCCGCTCGTCGCCGCGTCATACGCGTCGCTCCGGAGGAAGCGGTTGCGGTAGTGGACCGCGTCGCCGTCGCCACCCGAAACCGAGTCTGCGCGGTCCCCCGGATCGAAGGTGAAGCGGTACAGCATCGCCAGGCCGTCGAACCAGTGGTCCACGTCGCTCCCGTCCGGGAACGAGAACGCGCCGGGACCGTTCCGGATCAGACTGCCCCGGAGCCACGCGGGCAGATCGCCCCGGACCGGAATCGACGCGGTCGTCTCCTCGTGAAGCGAGTGGAACCCGGCGTGCGAGACCATGGCAGACTACGGGGGCGCGGCGGGCTAAGGTCTGACGGCGATCGCTGCCTCTCCTACATCGCCGCTGCGTTCCGTCGAGAGGATCCGGATGAGAATCCTTGACCTCTCAGTAGCTCCTTCACGAACGTCAGGAAAGCGGATGGGTTGGGGCGGATTCGAACCGCCGGCCTGCTCCGTGTGAAGGAGCCGTCATAACCTAGCTAGACCACCAACCCGTCCATGTCGAGGTATCCGACCTCCGGACTTAAGAGTTACCTTACGCCGAAGCTTCATTCTGGGGGCGCCCGAATCGCCCGCCGTGACCCACGAACTCCGCTTCCTCGAGCGGCTCCGCCAGCACGTCGCGAGCCTCCTCCACGCGCCGCTGTCGCTCGTCGGCCTCTACGCCGAGCGGAAGACGCCCCGCGAGCAGTACGCGTTCACGGTCCGCGAGCCGTACCCGGTCGTCGAGGCGCGGCTCCACCGGCTCGGGTTCGTCCGCAACCTCGTCTCCTCGCTCAAGTATCGGGCGTACGCGACGCCTCCGGAGACCACCGTCGCGAGTTGGGTGCGGTATCCGGAGGGCGCGCTCGCGAGCGACCACCAACTTCACCTCGCCTTGTACGCCGGTTCGGACCGTTCGACGACGGACGTGTACGCCCACTGGGAGCCGTCGTGGATCCGCCACCCGATCCGGCACTACCGCGCGACCGACGTCGACGCGCAGAAAGGCATCGAACGGGCGCGGTCGCTGTTCGAGGACGCGGGCATCGAGTACGCGGTGCTACCCGCCGAGCAGCGAATCGGCGGCGACGCGGCCGCGACCACGGGGCCGCCGCTGAAATAGGTCGTCGTCTTCGGGCCGTTCGACGGGTTCGGTCGGCGTCACTCCGCGGCGGCGTCTTTGCCGCGGTACTCGGCCACGCGCTTCCGGGCGGACGCGACCGCTTCGCGGGCCTCACCCTCGGCGCGGTCCTCGAGTTCCTTTAAATCAGCCTGGAGCCTGTCCAGCCGTGAGGGTTCGGGCTCCTCCTCCTCGTCGCGACCGACGATCTCCTTCACACGCGCCTCAACGGGCTCTAACTCCTCTACCACGCCGGCTTTCGCGTGTTCCGCCGCTCGACCGAGGTAGTACCGTGCGTCTTCGAAGTGCTTGCTCATATCTGTCCTTTGGTGGAGGGCAGATATAATCTTTGTGGCCGCGTTGCGAGGACAGTATTCGGCGCGCCGGGTCGATCGGAGTCCGAAGGGTCCGCCGAAACGTCGGACCCGCGGGCCGAATCGGCTATCACTCCCGCGCGCCCGGGGGCAGCGGGTCGGCGTGGTCCGCGATCGCCTCGGCGACGCGGTGCGGGTGTTCGTGGACGACCCAGTGGGTCGCCTCGTCGATCGCGAGCAGTCGGCCGTCGGCGCAGCGCTCGACGCTCTCGTGGGCCAGCCGGCGCGCGAGGAACCGGTCCTGCGCGCCCCAGATAACGAGCGTCGGGACGGAGACCGCCGTCTTCGCGGGCTCGGGGCGGTCGCGGACGATCGCGCGGTACCAGTTCACCATCGCCTCGAACGCGCCGTCGCGGTCCCACGCCCGGCGGTACCGCCGAAGGTCCTCGTCCGCGAAGGTGCCGGGCGCGCTCGTGTCGCGTAACGCGTTCGTCGCCAGCCGCCAGTTCCCGGCGCTCGCGACCGCCTCAGGCAGCTTGGGAAGCTGGAACGCGAGCACGTACCAGCTCTTGAGCCGCTGGTCCCACGAGGTCCGGAGCGCGCGCTCGAAGACGCTCGGATGCGGCACGTTGACCGCGACCAGCTCCGAGACGCGGGCCTCGTGGTGGAGCGCGAGCCACCACGCCACCGCGGCGCCCCAGTCGTGGCCGGCGACGGCGGCCGTCTCCCGGTCGTAGGCGTCGATCAGGCCGACGACGTCGCGCGCGAGCTCGTCGATCCGGTAGTCGCGCACCGCCGGCGGCTTCGCGGAGCAGTTGTAGCCGCGCTGGTCCGGGACGACGACGCGGTAGCCGGCGTTCGCGAGCGGCGCGATCGCCTCGTGCCAGCCGTACCAGAACTCCGGAAAGCCGTGAAGCAAGATCAGGAGCTTCCCGTCCTCCGGGCCGGCCTCGACGACGTGGAGCGGCACGCCGTTCGTCTCGACCGCGCGGGACCGGCCCGGAACCGAGTCCGGTATCTCGTCGTCGGGGACCGGTTCCGGTAGCGCAGCCTCGTCGACCGGCCGGCCAGCGGGGGCGTCGTCCATACCGATCCCGTGTGTCGGTACCGGCAAATAGGTACGCTCGCCCGGGGTGCGGGGGATCGAAATCCTCAAGCGGCTGGCAGCCGCGATTCCGAGTATATAACGAACTCCGGCGTTCGACCGCGGTGAGCGCGTTCTCCGGGGATTCGCACGTGCCCTATGACAGCCGATTCGTCGACTCCCTCAGCCGCGGACGCGGACGCGTCGAGCGACGACGCGACCGTCTCGAACGTCGTCCTCGTCACGGTGGACTCACTGCGTGCGGACGCCGTCTCTCCGTACGATACAGCGCGTCAGTCGCCCGTTATCGACGGCCTCGCGAATTCCGGGACCGTGTTCGACCGCGCGTTCGCGACCGGCAACTGGACCCCGTTCTCGTTCCCCTCGATACTCGCCTCGGAGCCCGTGTTCGCCCGGTCGGGCGATATCGGCGTCGACGAGTCGGTGACCCTCGCGGAGGTGCTCTCCGACGCGGGAATCGCGACCGGGGGGTTCAACGCCGCGAACGGCTTCCTCACCGATCACTGGGGATACCCCGACGGATTCGACGAGTTCGAGCCGTTCGTTACGAGCGTCGGTTCCAGCGTTTACAGCCGGTACCTCGCCGCGCACCCGACGGTCGAAGCGTGGATCCAGCTCGCGACCTCGCCGGTCCGCCGGCTCGCGTCGAAGCTCCGCGGCGACGACGACGACCGCCCGTTCCTCGACGCCTCGCGCATGTTCGACGTCGAGGACGCCGCGATCGGGTTCGTCGACGACACCGACGAGCCGTTCTTCCTCTGGGTCCACTACATGGACACGCACACCCCGTACGTCCCCGCGCCGCGGTACATCCGCGAGGTCTCCGACGGCATCGTCGGCACCCATCGGATGCTTCACGCGCACACCCGAACGAGCCTCGGCCTCGAAGTTGGCGAGCGGACCCTTCGCGAACTCCGGACGCTGTACCAGGCGACGGTGCGACAGGTCGACGCCAGTATCGGCCGGCTGCTCGACGCGTTGACCGACGCGGGCGTGGCCGACGACACCGCGGTGCTGCTCGCGGGCGACCACGGCGAGGAGTTCCAGGACCACGGCCACCTCGCACACTACCCGAAGCTGTACGACGAGCTGATCCACGTCCCGCTCGTGGCGGAGGTGCCCGGGCTCGACGGCGGGCGCGTCGACGGCCACGTCGGGCTCGACGCCATCCCGCCCACGGTCGCCGACCTGCTCGGCGTCGACTCCGCGCCGGAGTGGCACGGCGAGTCGCTCCTGCCGGCGCTCGGCGGCGACGACGCTCCGTCCGAATCGGGCGATCCGAACGGCGACGCGCTCCCCGACGACCCCGTCGTCTCGGTCACCGTCCGCGGCGAGGACGTGACCCAGCAGCCGATCCCTCGATCGCTGTCCGACGGCGACCTGTTCGTCAGCGCGCGCGACGACGACTGGACGTACATCGAGAACGTCGACGCCGGCGAGCGCGAGCTGTACCATCGCCCTTCCGACCCGACCCAACAGGAGAACCTCGCGGTCGACCCCGACGCGGAGGCGCGAGCGGTTATCGACCGGTTGGCGCCGGTCGTCGACGACCACGCGAAACTGCTGCGCGAGCGCGGCGCGGCGGCCGCCGAGCGCGGCGCGGCGACCGACGACGAGGTCGACGAGGACCTCGAAGCCCGCCTCGAAGCGCTCGGGTACAAGTGATGATTCGAGCGGTCCTCCGCGACCTCGCGAGCGGGCCCATCGCGGGTCAGATGCGCCGCTTCGTCGTCGGCGGCGCGCTCACGGCCGGGCTCCAGATGGCGCTGCTGTGGCTGTTCGTCGACATCGCGGAACTGAACCTCTACGTCGGCGCGACGGTCGCCATCGAGATCACGATCGTCTGCTCGTACGTCCTCAACAACGCGTGGACGTTTCGCGCGACCCGGAACACCGGCGTCGCCGACTACCTCTCGGGACTGCTGAAGACGAACCTCGTCCGCGGCACCGCGATCCCGATCCAGCTCGGCGTGCTCGCCGCGCTGGTCAGGTGGGTCGGCGTCATGTACCTCGTCGCGAACGCGGTCGCGATCCTCGTCAGCGGGGTCTACCGCTTCGTCCTCGACTCACAGTGGACGTGGGGGTGAGGCGGACGCCGACTCTGAGCGCGGTCCGCGGGCACTCAGAAGCGCGGTCCGCGGGCACTCAGAAGCACGGTCCGCGGGCGCTCAGAAGGGGAGCCGCGGCTCGAAGCGCTCGACCAAGTCACGCACCGCGTTCTGTTTGTAGTAGCCGACGGCGGACGCGACGACGACGACCGCGACGAGCGCAACCGCCGAGAGGAACCGGCCGCTCGCGAGTTCCCCGCCCGCGTACACCGTTATCACGTAGGCGGGGAGCCGACCGACGGCGATGACGGTCATGAACGTCGGAAGCGACCACTTGGTGAGCCCGCTCAGAAAGCAGATGGCGTCGTCGGGGAGCCCGGGAATGATGACGAACGCGAACAGCCCCGGGACGCCGACCGTGTCGACGAAGTCGTCGAAGCGGGCGACCACGTCCTCGTGGAGGACGCCCTCGACGAAGGAGCGACCGTACCGTTTCGAGAGCGAGAAGGCGACCGCGCTGCCGATCAGCACGCCGGTGAGGCTGTAGACGGTTCCCCAAAACGACCCGAAGAGGAACCCCGCGACGAAGGCGAGGACCTGTCCCGGTATCGGCGCGACGATGACTTGGAGGGCCTGGATGCCGATGAAGACGACGGGGGCGAAGAACCCGAACTGGTCGAGCCACGTGCGGAGAGCCTCAGCGTCGGTGATGAACCCGGCGTACCGGTTCACGAGGACGTAGAGCCCGACCGCGAGGAGCGCGACGCCGACCGCGGCCGCGATCCCCCGCCGGCGGTCCGCCCGCGAGGAGAAGAGTTGCATTCAGGTGATAGCGGGTGACAGAGGGCCTTGAACCTTGCCAACGGGACGACCACCTGCGACGGCTCGGACCGTGTCCGGGACGGCCGTCGCAACGTCCGGCCCTTTATGTTCTCGTTCGCCGTCGTGGGTACTGTCCCATTCATGTCCAGCCGGCTCCGACATCCGCTCGTCTCCGTCGCTCTGACGTTCGCCGTCACGCTCCCGTGGATCGGGACGTTCTTCTCGTACGGCGGGTACGGCACCGTCCATCCGGGAGAGAACATCACGCCGCTGGCCGCCGTCCTCGTCTCCGGGCTATCGATCCTCGGCGCCGCGTTCCTGCTCGCGTGGGCCGCCGAGACCGCCGAGAAGGACGTTCCGCAGGCGTTCGCGATCGCGGTCCTCGCCGTGCTCGCCGTCGCCCCCGAGTACGCCGTCGACGCGCTGTACGCGTGGCAGGCCGGCGCCGGCTCGGCCGCGGCCGGCAACCTCGCGGTCGCGAACATGACCGGCGCGAACCGGATCCTCATCGGGCTCGGCTGGTCCGGTATCGCGCTGTTCACCATCTACCGCGCCGCGACGACGAACGACGCTGCGGTCGAACGACGGTCGGGGACCCTCACGGACGCGGTGACCCTCGACCGGGACCTCGCGACCGAGATCACGTTCCTCCTCGTCGCGACCACGTACGCCTTCTTCATCCCGCTGAGCGGCGGGATCGGCCCGATTGACACCGCTTTCCTCGTCGGACTGTTCGTCCTGTACATCTCCATCATCATCCGCGGCGACGTCGAACCGCCGGCCGCTCACGTCGGCGTGCCCGCCTACTTTCAGGAGTACCCGAAGGCGCGCCGGATCGGCGTCGTCCTGTTCGGGTTCGCCTTCTCGGGCGCGATCATCTTCACCGCGGTCCACCCGTTCGCCGAGGGGCTCGAGCAGCTGGGGCTCCAGTACGGGATCCCGGAGTTCTTCATGATCCAGTGGCTCGCGCCGCTCGCCTCCGAGAGCCCCGAGCTGATCGTCGTCGCGTACCTCGTGAACAAGGCGCGCTCGACCGCCGGCTTCAACGCGCTCATCTCCTCGAAGCTCAACCAGTGGACCCTACTCATCGGAACGCTCGCGGTCGTGTACTCCATCTCGGCCGGCTCGATCGGGACCCTCTCGTTCGACGCCAAGCAGGCCGCGGAGATCTGGATCACGGCGGCCCAGAGCTTCTTCGCCATCGCCATCATCGTCAACTTCGAGATCAGCGCCCGGGAGGCGGTCGCGCTGCTCGTCTTATTCGCCACGCAGGTGATGGCCGAGTTCTACATCATCCGGACCTACGCCGAGCCCGCCGCGACCGAACTGAGCATGACGGTGCTGTACGCCTTCACCGCCGTCTACGCGGTCCTCGGGATCGCGCTGTTCGTCAAGCGGCGGCGGAGCGCGAACGAACTCGTCAGACGCACGGTGCGGACGGCACAGACCGCGTTCGGCCGCCGGGAATCCCTCCCCGAACGCGAGGACTGAGCGAGCCTCCGGTCGCTTTTCGATCCGTCGATGTCGGCGCGGTCACGCCAGCGGCGCCGCGCTCCAGTACGCCATCCGCATCGGAATTCCCTCGGCGTCTCGGTACTCCGCGCCGGCCGGCAGGAACCGGAGCTCGTCGACCGGGTAGCGCGCGACGACCGCCAGCCCGAGCGCGTCGACGGCGTCGTCGACGGTGGGGTCCGCGGCGTCGGCCTCGCGCCCGCCACCGATCGCCTCGGGGTCGCCGGCCAGATCCCGGCAGATCCGCCCGAGCGCGGCGCCCGGGTCGTCGAGGTGCCCGTCGAGCGCGTCCAACCGCTCCCCGACGCCCGGCGCCGTCGTCTTCGAGCGCTCGAGGCGGCTGCCGTCGAGTCCGCGGAAACACACCTCCGGGTGCGCCTCCATCACCTTCTCACGCGCCGCCTCGTCTTCCCGGAGGAACGCGTCGACCTCGCCGACCGCCGGCGCGATGTGGTACGACTGGCGGCTGAGGCCCTTGTCGAGGTCGACCCGGTTTCGCTCGCTCACCGTCTCGTAGTCCGCGCCGGTCCTCGCGGCCTCGCACGCGCCCCGCGACGGAACGGGGAACACGCTGCTCGGGCGCTCTGCCGCCGACCGCGCGGCCGAGTCGACGGCCTCGCGAGCCGCCAAGGTTTCCGCGTCGTCGGGGAGTCCGATCGGCACGTCGACCAGCATTCGATCGACGCCGTCGTCGCCGTTCCACAGCGCTTCGAGGTCGCGTTCGAGGCGGCACTCCGGCTCGCCGTCCTCGTCGATCGCGACTGCGAGCCACGCCCCGCCCGCCCAGTCGACGCCCGCGACGGTCTCGGTTGGCATGTCGTCACCGTCGGCGGTGTCGGTAATAAACCGTGTCAGATCGAGTGACAGCGAGCCCGGACCGACCCCGGGCGGTCGTCGAAGCTCACCCACGCTTATATTGCTCGCTCTGAACGGGGCACACATGCGCGAGGACGCACCGCTCTCGGAGTGGGCGGAGACGGCCGCGAGCGATCAGGACGCGGTCGTCGAACACGTTCCGGAGGTCGTGGCACTTCTCGACGACGACGACGCAACGGTTCGAAACGACGCGGTGACGGTCCTGAGCCGGGTGGCAAAGACGCGATCGGACGCGGTTCTGGACGCCCTTCCGGCACTGATCGAACGGCTCGAGGCCGACGATCAGAGCGTGATCAGACACAACAGCGCGCTCGCGCTCAGCCGGCTCGTGGAAAACCGCCCGGAGGCGTGTCGAGACGCGATCGAACCCCTCGTCAGGGGGCTCACGGACGGCGACGGCGACGTCCGCGAGAAATGCGGGAGAGCGCTCGATAACTTCGGTCCCGACGCCGCGGGCGACATCGAGGATGCGAGCGTGAGAGCTGTCGAAGACGCCGCCGACCGGACAGGCGCTGAGACGTCGACCGAGCGAAACGAGGCGACACTGGCGCTCACACGCCTCGCGCTGAGATATCCCGAGGAAGTCGCCACGCACACCGAATCGCTCCGCGACCGGCTGGACGACGAGGACAACGTGGTCAGGTACCACGCTGCGCTGTGTCTGAATCGGATCGCCAAACGGCAACCGCACTTGGTAGTCGAGGCCGTCGAGCCGCTGGCCGACCGCCTCGACGATCCGGATGCGGACGTGCGAGCGCTCGCGAGCGAAGCGCTGGCGTCCGTATCCGAAGACGCTCCCGGGGCCGTGACCGAAACGAGCGGTGCGCTCGCCGATGCGCTCACCGACAGTAACGACGAGGTCCGTGCCCACGCGGTCGGCGCGTGTCGCGCGCTCGTGGCCGAGTACCCCGACGTGGTGTTGCCGGCGCAGTTCGAACTCGTCGACCTGCTCGCGGACGCTCGCGGGGAGACGCGGGCGGACGCAAAGAAGGCGCTCCACGGCTTGGCCGACGCGTCCCCCGACGAGGTCGCCGACGTGCTCGCGAGTACCCGCGACGAGGACTTCGACACGAGCAGCGTCGACGCCGTTCACGGAGAGATAGAAGCGGTCGCCGAGGACGCCGACGGAGCGAGCGCGACGGACGTGGAGCCGCCGGCAGGCGACGAGGTGGCCGACGAAGCGGGCGAGAAGCTCCGGGAGCTGGCGGCGGTGATGGAGACGGCCGGGGCGGAGACGCTGGCCACGTTCGACGACGACATGCTTCGGGAGTTCCTCACGTTGACGGACTCGATCGACGCCGAGGCCGTCTCGGGCGTCGACGCCGGCGACCTCGCGGAGATGCGCGAGACCGTTCGGACCGCGCTCGACATCGACGGGGGAGACGGCCGCGAGGCTTCCGACCCGGCGACGGACGGCGAGGTCGGTGCGATCGAGACGGGCTGGGACGAGGACGCGCGCGTCGACCCCGCCGCTCGCCCGGACGACGGCTGTTCGTACGGACGCGACCTCGGAGAACACGCGCGGGAGCAGGACGACGACGTCTGGACCTGTCACCGGAGTCCGCGGGAAGACGGCGAGTACTGTCTGTTTCACGCCCCGGTCGAAGACACCGACGACGAGGCCGTTCGGGACGCGTTCCTCGAAGCGATTCAACGGCCGGGACGGGGGCCCAAGGAGTTCGTCGGCGCTCGGTTCGGCGATCTGAACCTCTCGTTCGACATCGTAGACGGGCCCGACAACTACCCGATCGATCTCAGGTACGCCACCGTCGAGGGGTCGATCAACTGTCGGCGGGCAGAGTTCGGGCAACCGCTCTGGTTCGAGGGGGGAAGGGTCGCCGGCGGGATGAACTGTAACGTGGTGACGTTCAAGACGTGGGCGTCCTTCGAGGGGACGACCATGGAACACGCGTGGTTCGGGAAGTCGGAGTTCCGTGACGGAGTCTCCTTCGACAACGCGACCATCCGCGAAGAGGCGCTGTTCACCGGGGCGACGTTCACGGATCGCGGAGACTTCGAGGGAGCGCGGTTCGGCGCCCACGCGGAGTTCTCTCGGACCGTCTTCGATTCGGCGTCGTTCGAGCACGCACACGCCGCGGGGACACTCGACCTCGGACACGTGGTCTGTGATCGCTCCCTCAAAATGGGAGCGATCGAGGCCGAAGACGATATCAAAATCCGGGGCGGCCGGGTCAGGAATCTCAGACTGTCGGACGCCGACGTCGACGGCGACGTCTCCGCGTCGAAGCTGACCGTCGAGAAGACGATCCACGCCTCGGACGCACGGGTCGGTGGAACGCTGTCGGTTTCGAGCGCCGAGGTCCGGCAGGACGTACTCTGCCAGGACCTGACCGCGGGGGGCGTCGACTTCGACGCCGCCTCGGTCGCGAAGCGGTTCTCGTTCCAGCGGACGCGCGTCGCCGGGGACTGCGCGTTCAGTGGGGTCTCTTTCGGGGACGTGACGACGTTCCAGGGGGCCGAAATCGACGGCGATATGGACCTCTCGCTCGGGACGTTCGAGGAGCTGCTGACGCTGCGGGAAGCCGAGGTCGGCGGCTCGCTCGAGGCCAGTTCCGCGTCCGTGGGCGAACAGGCCGACTTCGTCCACCTCGACGTGGGTGGCGACTGCGACCTCTCCTCCGTCACGTTCGGCGGGACGGTCATGTTCTTCGAGGGGACGATCGAGGGCGGGTTGGACATCTCGTCGAGCCGCTTCGAGGGGCAGCTGTCACTCTCGATGACCGTCGAGGGCGAGTTCGACGGCGACGTCGCCCGCTTCGAGGACGACGTCAACGTCGTCGACACGTCGGTCGGGGGTCCGACGACGTTCAGCAACGCGACGTTCGGGCGAGACGCGCTCTTCCAGCTGTGCGAACTGCGGGACGCGTGTGCGTTCGACGACGCGGAGTTCGCCGAAGACGCGTCGTTCGCGCAGACGGTCGTCGAGGGGCCGGCCTCCTTCGAGACGATCACGGTCGGCGGCGTGGCGAACTTCGACGGCGTGAACTTCGAGTCGGGGGCCGCGTTCTTCGGGTCGACGTTCGCCGATCTCACGTGTCTGGGAACGCGGACCGGCGACGGGTCGGTCGTTGACATGCGGAACTGTGAGATCGCCGACGGGGCGATCGCGCTCCCGGATGACGGCGACGTCGCCTACGACCTCGCGAACGCGGAGCTCGGCGCGGTCGAACTTTCCGACGGCCTCGGGGAGACGAGCGACGTGGACCTCTTCGAGTACTTCCGGTTCGCGAACACCAGCTTCGACGGGTTCGACTTCGGGAACTACAAACAGGAACTCGCGGAGGCCAACTGGCAACTACACACCACCGTCGACGACGCGGAGTTCGTGAACCCCGGAAGACAGGACCTCATCGACGCGCTCGCCGTCGAAGACGAGCTGGACGAGGTCGACGACAAGCTGGACGGGGAGCTCTTCGACGAGGTCGATCACGTCGGGATGCTCCAAGAACAGACCGGACTGGACAGGGCAGTCATCGAGGAGATCGCCGACGCCGAGGATGCCTCGGAGATGCCGAGCAGCGAGGCGCTGTACGAGATGACCGGTGACGAGGAGTTCCGTGAGACGACGACGGCCGCCGACCTCGAAAACACCTACCTGAAGGCCAAAAACGGCGCGGATCAGGTCGGCGACCGACACGTGGCCGCGCAGTTCTTCGTTCAGGAGATGAAGTACAGGCGGGCGAAAAACTACCGGTTCGTTCGAGACCCGGATCAGGACCCCGATGTGCGACTCGTCTCGGCGGGCAAGTGGTTCGGAAACTACCTGCTGCACCAGTCCTGCGGCTACGGCGAACGACTGTGGCGAGTCATCTACGCCTCCGTGGTCGTGGTCGTCGGATGGAGCTTCATGTACGCGACGCTCACGGAGGGGACGTCCGGAGACGCGGCGGGGCTGACCACCGAGGGACTCGACGGCCTCTCGCAGCTCGCGACGCCCGAGGGCGCGGACATCATGGTGAAGAACCTCTACTTCAGCATCGTCACGTTCACCACTCTCGGGTACGGCGACATCCAGCCCGTCGGGACGCTGTCTCGGTTCCTCGCGGGCTTAGAGTCGTTCCTCGGCGCCCTTCTGGTCGCGCTCGTGGTGTTCGTCCTCGGTCGCCGCGTGTCGTGGTGACGCTCGGTGACCGATCGCGAACGGGGCGTCGATCGATAGCGCTCCGTCTCGGCTTCAAAACGATCCACTGAGACGCCTCGGGGCGGCCCGTTGAGACACCCACGTGGCCGCGGATACCTGTCAGTAGAGGCTGGAAAAAGTATATGCGGGAAGTGGGCCGGCACGAATTTGAATCGTGGTTACGGCCACCCGAAGGCCGAAGGATACCAAGCTACCCCACCGGCCCGCACTCGATTGAAGGCCGCTCGTTCTTTTAATCCTTCCGAAAGGGGGGCGATCGGAGAGGTACAGTCAGCATGCGGATCAATGATGTCTGGGAGGATTGACGGCAGCCACGGGCACCGCCGAAGATCCCTCGTTCATTTATAAGTGTCAGAAAAGCAGATAGACGGTGGACACCACCAAAGCCCCAGTCGCTCGCTTATAAATGGTTGATCTCGGATCCTCGGTGGACACTACCAAAGCCCCAGCCGCTCGCTTATAAATGGTTGATCTCGGATCCTCGGTGGACACCACCAAAGCCCCAGCCGCGAGGCCGACGTACGCTCGCTGCGATACACAGTCGGTCGCTAACGCTCCCTCCTTGCGGTACTTGTGTCGCCTACGTCGGCCTCGCGGCTGCCCCTTTGAGTCCCACCCGACCGCGATCGCACCGCAGCCTCACGCCTCCCCAGCCTCGCGGCTCACGCTTCGCGGCTTCGCCGCTCGCGTTCGCCGCGTCCCTCGCGCGTGCGACTCGCGCCCTGTCGGGCGCTCGTCGGCACGCGCCACCGCACCGCGTCCTTATTTATAAATCGTCGTTGCCGTCTCCGTCGTCCGAACCCTCAACCTCGAAGTACCGGTGGCGGTGTTTCCGACAGCCGGGGTTGAACGCGGCGCCGCACGCGGGGCAGGCGTCGTCGTCGGCCTCGAGGTATTCGCGGGCCGTGAGCGTCGTCCGGCAGGCGCCGCACAGCACCGCCGGCTCGTCGAAGCGCTCGCGGGGCCACGGGACCGCCTCGTGGTCGGCGGCCGCGTCGTGGCAGGCGTCGCAGGGGTAGTACGTCCCACAGCAGCCGAACCGGAGCGCGACCACGTCGACCGGGTCGTCCCAGTGCGCGCAGCGCGTCTCGGGGTCGATGTCGATTCCACGCAGGGGCACCTCGAAGCGCGGGTCGGTGTCGGGCGCGGTCGTCGTCTCGCGGTCGGAGGGGTCGGTCGACATCGCCGGAGGGTCAGTAGCTGGCATACCCGTCCGTGTCGAGCCAGTTGTGGACCACGGTGACGGCGTGGTCCGCGTGGAGCAGCTCGGGCCCGACGCGCAGTCGCCGCTCGGCGCGGCCGGCGATCGCATCGGCCTCCGATTCGGCGAAGTCGTGGTGGTCCGAGAGGACGAACACGGGATCCTCGGGGGGCTCGGCGTCGACGAGCGGATCGCCGTCCTCGTGGAGCTGGACGAGCGTCCCGTCCGGCCCGCGCCCGTCCCCGCCGACGAGCCGGTCGAGCGTCGCGTCGAGGCCCATCCGGCGGAGTTCGACGCCGGGCGAGACGTCCGCGGGCATGTGGCCGATCGCGTCCGCCTTGGCGTCGAGCGCGTCGCGGACCCGCGCGGCGACGTTGCGCTCGTCGGGGTGAAGGCGTCTGAGGCTGTCGGCGTCGAAGGTGACCGTGAACTCGTCGGCGATCACGAGGTGGACCCGGACCGCCTCGCGGATCCCGTGCGAGAGGAAGACGCCGGCGCTCACGCACCGGCAAAGCAGGTCGAGCCGCCCGGCCCCGGGGATGTCCGACAGCGAGATCGCGTCGGGGTCGGTGGGGACGTCGCGGCCGACGACGACGAACTGGCGCATGTCCGTGGCTCGCCCCGGATCCTCATAAGGCGTGCGACCCGATCGCCGGGTATGAGCCTCACCGGCCTGTGTCAGGTCTGCGAGGCGGCCACGGCGAGCCGGACCTGTGACCGCTGCGGGCGCGCCGTCTGCGACGACCACTGGGACGAGAGCGCGCGCGCCTGCTCCGGGTGCGCCGCCGGCCGCGGGTAGCTCGGTTCGCTCGGCGAGCCGGTCGTTATCGGTGCCGGTTCAGCCGCTTCGTGAGCCGCTTCGCCGCGTCGCCCGCCGCGCCGAAGTAGGTCGCCTCGTCGCCGGGGCGGCTCGACTCCTCGCCGGCGAAGATGATCCCGCGCGAGGAGTTCACGAGGCCGACGTCGACCGGGAGGTCCGGGCGCGCCGCGAGCCCGTGCTCGACCGCGGCCTCTGCGTCGCCGCCCTGCGCGCCGACGCCGGGCACGAGGAAGGGGATCTCGGGGACGATCTCGCGGACCTCGGCCAGCTCCTCCGGCGCCGTCGCCCCGACCACGAGGCCAACGTTGTCGTTCGCGTTCCACACGTCCGCGAGCGCGGCGACGCGCTCGTAGAGAGGCTCGCCCGAGGCGAGTTCGAGGTCCTGGAGGTCGGCGCCGCCCGGGTTCGAGGTGCGACAGAGCGCGAACACGCCCTTCTCCGCGCGGTCGAGGAACGGCTGGAGCGAGTCGCGCCCGAGGTACGGGTTCACGGTGATCGCGTCGACGTGGTCGAGGACCTCGGCGTACCGCCGCGCCGTGTTGCCGATGTCGCCGCGTTTGGCGTCGAGGAGGACCGGGACCCCCTTTCCCTCCGCGTACGCCGCGGTCTCGCGGAGCGCGCGCCAGCCGTCGGGGTCCTCGTAGAACGCCGCGTTCGGCTTGTAGCAGGCGGCGTGCTCGTGGGTCGCGTCGATGATCCGTCGGTTGAACGCCCACCGCGGGAGGTCGGCGTCGGTCACGTGTTCGGGGAGCCGACTCGGGTCGGGGTCGAGCCCGACCGAGACGACGCTGTCGACCGCGTCGATCCGGTCCGCGAGCGTCTCGAAGAAACCCATACGCGCCCTGTGGCGGCGGGCGCACTAACCGTTGTGTTCCGAGCTCGTTAACAGGAGCAGTAGTACTCGCGGTCGACGAACTCCGTCTCGAACAGCTTCGCGGCCGGTCCCGGGTCGGCGGGGCGGTAGACGCCGGTGGTGAGGTTCCCCTCTCGCTCGAACTCGCCGGAGACGAGGCGTCGCCAGTCGGCGGCCGACAGCTGGTCCCAGAACGTCTCATCGCCCGCGAGCAGCGAGAGGTAGTCGGGGAGGTACACCCACCGCGTCGGCTCGACGCCGTCCGACTCGTAGGTCGCGTCGGTGACCGCGGCGTAGGCGGCCATCGGGAGGTTCGCGCCCGCGGCGACCGGCATCGAGATCCACTTCCACGGCCGGGTGTTGACGTCGAGCAGCAGGAACTCGTCGCGCGCCTCGTCGTAGACGAACTCCGACTCGCTGATCCCGTGGTAGCCCGCGTCGTCGAGGACGGCGAGCGCGCGCTCCTCGATCGCGGGTTCGTCCGCGGTCTCGACGAGACAGGAGGTGCCGAAGTCGCGCGGGTATCGCACCGCGGCGTTGCCGACGACCGCGAGCGCGTCGTCGCTCCCCGACGGGGGGACGTACGACGCAAGCGAGTGGTCCTTCCCGGTCGCGATGTCGACGCGCTTCTGGGCCATCACGGCGATCCCCTCCTCGCTCGCGGCCGCGACGACGTCCGCGAACTCCTCACGGTCCGCGACCTCGATCACGTTCGTACCGAACGCCTCCTCGAAGTCGCGCTTGAGTTCGGGCTTCACCACCAGCGGGAAGCCGAGCGCGTCGGCGGCCTCCTCGACCGACGCGTCCGCGTCTCGCGTCCCCGCCGCCGCGGTCTCCGCCAGCCGGTACGTCTCCGGGTAGGGCACGCCGAGCGCCTCGCAGGTCGCGTACAGTTCCGACTTGTTCAACACGTCGTCGAGCGTCTCGCTCCCCGCGAACGGGAGTCGGACGCCGTCCGGGTCGGCCTCGGCGTACGAGAGCGCCCACTCGTCCATACAGCCGAACGCGACCGCCTCGGTGCCCGCGGCGTCGACGATCGCCTCCACGTCCTCGCGGAACCCGTCGAGGTCGTCGAGCGGGTACGTCACCGCCCCCGCGAAGTCGACCGCGTCGGACGGCGGGGCGAGCCCGTCGTGGGTAACGGTCCCGGTCCCAGCGTCGCCGGCGTCGCCGGCGCCGCCCGCGCGGTCGAGCGCGATCACGGGCACGTCGTGGGCGTCGAGCGCGTGAGCGACGCCGAGTCCGGTGATGTGCGCGTTGCTGACGAGCGCCGGCGGTCGGTCGAAGTCGGCGTCCGCGAGCGCGTCGATCAGTCCCTCGGTGGATCGAAACTGGTCTGCCATACCCCGTCTCGTCGGTCGACGCACAAAAGCGTCCCACGTACCGGTTCGGAGTGCCCGTATCGACGACGAGAAGCGACGCGTCGACACCGGAGGCGTGGCTCTCGCGGTCGACGCGAGCGCCTTTTCAGGCCGCGTCGCCTCCGGATCGGTATGACGGAATCCGACGACGCCGAACCGGACGCCGAGCGCGTCGACGCGGTCGACGAGCCCGACGCGGCCGACGAGCCCGACGCGGCCGACGAACTCCCCGACCGGGTCCGGCGGGCGTTCGCGGACCGCGGCTCCTTCGAGCGCGACGGCGACGCGTGGGTCTCGACGACGACCGCGTTCGACGGGCGCGTCCGCGCCGAGCCGACAGAGGCGGAACGAATCGGATTCGCGGTGACCGTCCGCGTGCCGATGCTCTCGGCGGTCACCGCCGACGAGGTCGCCGCCGTGGTCGAGGACGGCTGGGCCGACACCTTCGAGCGACGCGCGGTCGACGTCGGCGGGGTCACCCGCCGCGAGCGCGAGTTCGATCCGGTCGTCGAGCGCGAGGGCGACGAGATCCGAGTCACCTACGCGTTCACGGACAGCAACGAGCGTCGCGGCGTCGACGACGCGGGCGCGCTGATCGACTTCGTCGAGGGGACGTACGTCCAGGGCGTGATTCCCGGCTACGAGTACACGGAGCCCGTCTCGGACCTGCTCTCGGCCGCGCGCCGGCAGGGCGGCGACGGTGCCGTCTGAGCGGCGACGGTGCCGTCTGAGCGGCGGCGACCCGGTCCGGGGACGATAGGGGGAAGTGTCGGCGGCCCGTACGGCGACCATGCTCGCGCTGTTCGGGTTCGGCAGCCTCCTCGCCTTGGTCGCGTTCCACACGTTCCTCGCCGGGGTCGCGACCCGATTCTTTCGGATTCAGCTCTCGACGTCGTGGGGATCCGTCGTGTACACGCTCGTGTTGACGCCAGTGCTGTTGTTCGTCTCGACGATCGTCTTCACGGGCGTGCTCGGCGTCGGGACCGGGATCGACGTCGGGAGTTCGACGATCCTGCTGTCGCTGCTGGTCGCGCTCCCGCTGGCGCTGGGCGTCGCGATCGACTACCTCTACGTCCCGTCGCCAGAGGAGTACGAACTGCCGGACACGCGCTGAGGGACTCGCGAACAGGGATCTCAGCGTTCGAGCGAACCGGAGGCCTCTCAGCGTTCGACGAGGTCCGCGACGACTTCCTCGACGCGAGCGACCACGTCCTCTGGCGCGCGCGTCGCGTCGACCCGGTGGAACCGGCCGGGGTCGGCGTCGATGAGGCGCTCGTAGTTGTCGCGAACGGCCGCGAGGTAGCCGTCTCGCTCGAACTTGTCGGTCCGGCCGGCGCGCTCGGCCGCGGTCTTCGGATCCAGATCGAGGTATATCGTCGCGTCCGGCGGGCGGGAGAACGCGGCGTGGATCCCGCGGACGTACTCCACGGGCCGCTCGATCCCGGCGTCGGCGCGCGCGAGCGTCGCCCCCTGATAGGCGAACCGAGAGTCCGAGTAGCGGTCGGCTATCACCAGGTCGCCGTCGGAAAGCGCCGGCCGCACGGTCTCCGAGAGGTGGTTCGCGTGGTCGGCGGTGTACAGGAACAGCTCCGCGAGCGGGTCGGCCTCCGGGTCGCCCATCGACCGCGCCACCGCCTCCCCGTACCAGCTGTCGGTGGGTTCGCGGGTGAACGTCGCGTCGGGGTACACGTCGTGGAGCGCCTCCCAGACGGTCGTCTTGCCGCTGCCGTCGAGCCCCTCCAGCGTGATCAGCATGGTGGCGTTCCGCCGCCGCGACGAATAAACGACCCGGGTCGCGGCGGCGCAGTCCGGGGCGCCTCGCCGCGAGCGCGACGCCCGTCCGACCGCCCTTTTTAGTGACCGCTCCCCGAACGGCGGGCATGGTCGTCGACTCAGCGGTCGGTCGCGCGCTCGGAGGGGTCGGATGGTAGCGATCGCCGTCTCGTTCGCTCGCGTGGCGGGCGCGCTGGTGTTGGTCGCGCTGAACGGCTTCTTCGTCGCCTCGGAGTTCGCGTTCGTCAGGATCCGGGCCACCTCGGTCGACCAGCTGGTCGAGGACGGGACGGCCGGCGCGGAGACGCTCCAGGAGGTGATGACCAACCTCGACGACTACCTCGCGGCGACCCAGCTCGGGATCACGCTCGCGTCGCTCGGGCTCGGGTGGATCGGCGAGCCCGCGGTCGCGGCGCTCATCGAACCGGTCCTCGGGGGGATCCTGCCGCAGGGGGCGGTCCACCTCGTCGCGTTCGCGATCGGGTTCTCCGTCATCACGTTCCTCCACGTCGTCTTCGGCGAACTGGCGCCGAAGACGATCGCCATCGCGCAGGCGGAGCGGATCTCGCTGCTGCTCGCGCCGCCGATGCGGCTGGCGTACCTGATCTTCTCGCCCGGCATCGCGGTGTTCAACGGCACCGCGAACGCGTTCACGAGCCTGATCGGCGTGCCGCCCGCCTCCGAGAGCGACGAGACGCTCGAAGAGCGGGAGATCCGGCGCGTGCTGGCCCGATCAGGTGAGGCCGGCCACGTCGACGAGTCCGAGGTCGCGATGATCGAGGGCGTCTTCGAGCTCGACGACACCGCGGCCCGCGAGCTGATGGTCCCCCGCCCCGACGTGGTCTCGCTGCCCGCGGACGCGTCGCTGGCGGCGATCCGCGAGACGGTCCTCGACGTGGGGCACACGCGGTACCCGGTCGTCGGGAGCGACGACGCCGACCGCGTCGTCGGCTACGTGGACGTGAAGGACGTGCTGCGCGCGACCGAAGAGGACGACGCCGACGCCACCGCGGGGGACCTCGCGCGCGAGATACTCGTGGTCCCGGAGACGACGAGCGCGAGCGACCTCCTCGTCCAGTTCCGCGACGAGCGCCGACAGATGGCGGCGGTGATAGACGAGTGGGGCGCCTTCGAGGGGATCGCCACCGTCGAGGACGTCGCCGAGGCGCTGGTCGGCGACCTCCGGGACGAGTTCGACGTCGCCGAGCGCCGCCACACGATCCGGCGGACCGGCGACCGGACGCACGAGGCCGACGGGTCCGTCGCGCTCGTCGACGTCAACGACGCGCTCGGGACCCACCTCAGTGGCGACGGCTACGAGACGCTCGGCGGGTACGTCCTCGACCGCATCGGGCGCTCCCCCGAGGTCGGGGACGTCGCGGAGACCGAGGCGTACGCCTTCGAGGTCACCGCGGTCGACGGCGCGCGCATCTCGACGGTGCGCGTCACGCGGCGCGACGGCTCGGACGAGTCGGGCGACGCCGGTGACGGATCGGACGCCGACGCGGAGTCGCCCGGCGACGCCGCGTAGCGGGACGAGCGTCTCCCTCCCGCGACCGGGACCGGACGGTCCCGCAGCGCGGCAACCACACGAGCGTTTTTTACCCGCGGGCGCGACCGGGGGCGTATGTACGACCGGATCTGCGTCCCCACCGACGGCAGCGACGCGGCCGCGGCGGCCTTCGAGCACACCCTGGCGATCGCCGCCGACCACGGCGCGACGGTCCACCTTCTCCACGTCGCGGACACGACCCGCGACAGCGTGACCCGAATCGGCGGCGACGTAGTCGACGTGCTGGAACAGGAGGGCGAGTCGATCGTCGATGAGGCGGCCGCCCGCGCCGCGGACCGCGGCGTGGAGGCGGAGACGGCCGTCCGGCAGGGGGGCGTCCCCGAGACGGTCGCCGCGTACGCCGAGGAGGTCGGCGCCGACCTCGTCTCGATGTCGACGCGGGGGCGGCAGGGGGTCGAACACCTCGTCGGCAGCACGACCGAGCGCGTCGTCCGGCAGTCGCCGGTGCCGGTGTTGGCGCTCCGTCCGGGCGACGAGGCCGTCCCGTACCCGTACGAGGACGTGTTGGTGCCGACCGACGGGAGCCCGGCCGCGACCGCCGCGCTCGACCGCGCGATCCCGATCGCCGAACGGGCGGGGGCGACGGTCCACGTCCTCTCGGTCGTCGACACCGGCGGCGTCGGTCTCGGGGACCACGTCGAGGTCGACGTGCTCTCCGAGTACGCCGACGACGCGGTCGCCGAGGGCGTCGAGCGCGTCGAGGCGGCCGGGCTGGAGGCGGTCGGCGCCGTCGAGGTCGCCTCCTCGGCCGCGCGGGGGATCCGGGCGTACGTCGACGACCCCGGCGTCGACCTCGTCGCGATGGGGACCCACGGGCGGACCGGCGTGGGCCGGTACCTGCTCGGGAGCGTCGCCGAGCGCACCCTCCGGAGCGCACCCGTGCCGGTGTTGACGGTTCCGGTGTCTGACGAGGCGTGATCTCGACGCGCCGGATCGACGCGGGACCGCCGCCGAGCGTCTGACGCCGCGGTAGGTTTACGGGGCTTCCACGCGAGATACCACGCATGAAAGTGTTGGTAGCCGGCGGGACCGGATTCATCGGTTCGTATCTCTGCCGCGCGCTCGCGGCCGACGGCCACGCGGTGACCGCGCTCTCCCGATCGCCCGAAGAAACGCCGGACGGAGTGACTGGCGTCTCCGGAGACGTGACCGACTACGACTCCATCGCGTCGGCCGTCGACGGCCACGACGCGGTCGTGAACCTGGTCGCGCTCTCGCCGCTGTTCGAACCGGACGGCGGCAACCGGATGCACGACCGGATCCACCGCGGCGGGACCGAGCACCTCGTCCGCGCGGCCGAGGCGGGCGGCGTCGGGCGGTTCGTTCAGCTGAGCGCGCTCGGCGCGGACCCGAACGGAGACACCGCCTACATCCGCGCCAAGGGCGAGGCGGAGGCGATCGTCCGCGAGAGCGACCTCGACTGGACGATCTTCCGCCCCTCGGTCGTCTTCGGCGAGGGCGGGGAGTTCGTCTCGTTCACCAAGCGGCTGAAGGGGATGTTCGCGCCGGGCGTCCCGCTGTACCCGCTTCCCGGCGGCGGGAAGACGCGGTTCCAGCCGGCCCACGTCGAGGACCTCGTGCCGATGATCGCCGCCGCGGTGACCGACGACGAGCACGTCGGCGAGACCTACGAGATAGGGGGCCCGGAGGTGCTCACGCTCCGGCAGGTGACGGACCTCGTCTACGAGGCGGAGCGGAAGGGCGTCACCATCGTCCCCCTGCCGATGCCGCTGGCGAAGATCGGGCTCTCCGTCCTCGGCGCAGTGCCCGGGTTCCCGATGGGCCCGGACCAGTACCGCTCGCTGAAGTTCGATAACACGACCGCCGACAACGACGTCGGCGCGTTCGGCGTCGACCCGGCCGAACTGACCACGCTCGGCGAACACCTCGGGATCCGATGACCGGCGACGCGAACGTGTCAAGCGTCCTAATATCACCGCTGGTAACGGCAACCGAAGGCTTATATACGAGATCGCGTTCTGTTCAGTTCAAACGCGGAGGGAGCACACGATGAAACTCGCAATGATCGGATTCGGACAGGCGGGGGGTAAAGTCGTCGACAAGTTCTTGGAGTACGACAAGCGGACTGGCTCCGAGATCGTGCGGGCCGCAGCGGCCGTCAACACGGCGAAGGCGGACCTCATGGGGCTCGAACACATCGACGAGAGTCAGCGCGTCCTCATCGGGCAGTCCCGGGTGAAGGGTCACGGGGTCGGCGCGGACAACGAACTCGGCGCGGAGATCGCGGAGGAGGACATCGACGAGGTCCAGGGCGCCATCGATTCGATCCCGGTCCACGAGGTCGACGCTTTCCTCGTCGTCGCCGGCCTCGGCGGCGGGACGGGCTCCGGCGGCGCGCCGGTGCTCGCGAAACACCTCAAGCGCATCTACACCGAGCCCGTCTACGGGCTCGGGATCCTGCCGGGCAGCGACGAGGGAGGCATCTACACCCTCAACGCGGCCCGCTCGTTCCAGACGTTCGTCCGCGAGGTGGACAACCTGATGGTGTTCGACAACGACGCCTGGCGGAAGACGGGCGAGTCCGTCCAGGGCGGCTACGAGGAGATCAACGAGGAGATCGTCCGACGGTTCGGCATCCTCTTCGGCGCCGGCGAGATCCAGCAGGGTCAGGAGGTCGCCGAGAGCGTCGTCGACTCCTCGGAGATCATCAACACGCTCTCCGGCGGCGGCGTCTCCACGGTCGGCTACGCGGAGGAGGAGGTCGAGGAGCGCTCCTCGGGCGGCCTGCTCTCGCGGCTCCGAGACGACGGCGACGACGACGAGCTCGACAGCGCGCACACCACGAACCGGATCACCAGCCTCGTCCGCAAGGCGGCGCTCGGCCGGCTCACGCTCCCCTGCGAGATCGAGGGCGCGGAGCGCGCGCTGCTCGTGCTCGCGGGCCCGCCGGAGTACCTCAACCGGAAGGGGATCGAGCGCGGTCGCAAGTGGCTCGAAGAGCAGACCGGCTCGATGGAGGTCCGCGGCGGGGACTACCCGTACCGCGGCGCCGGCTTCGTCGCGACGGTCATCCTGCTCGCGGGCGTCACGAACGTCCCGCGGATCAAGGAGCTCCAGCAGGTCGCCATCGAGGCGCAGGACAACCTCGACGAGATCCGCGAGGAGAGCGACGAGAACCTCGACGAGCTCGTCAGCGACGACAGCGACGAGCTGGAATCCCTGTTCTAAGGGCCGCCGTTCGCGATGGAGGTCATCGTCCCCTTTTCGACCGACCGCCCGAAGTCGCGGCTCTCGGACGCCCTCTCGCCCGAGGAGCGGCGCGAGTTCGCGCGGGCGATGCTCGACGACGTGCTGGACGCGGTCGTCGCCGCCGGGGGCGACCCCCGGATACTCGCGACCGACGCCGTCGACCTCGATCACCCGGTCACCGTCGACGATCGCCCCCTGACGACCGCGGTGAACGCGGCGCTGGGCGCGCGGCTGGGAACCGGCGGCGAGGACGGCGCCGGGATCGACGGCTCCCTCGAACCGGTCGCCGTCGTGATGGCCGACCTCGCGCTCGCGACTCCCGCGGCGCTGCGACGACTCTTCGAAGCCGGGCGCGACGCCGACGTCGCGGTCGCTCCGGGGCGCGGCGGCGGTACGAACGCCTTCGTCGCCACGCACCCCGAATTCCGGGTCGACTACCACGGCGCGTCGTACCTCGACCACCGCGAGATCGCGGCCGAGATCGGGGCCGACTTCGCCGCGGTCGACTCGCACCGACTCGGCACCGACGTCGACGAACCCGCCGACCTCGCGGAAGTGCTGATCCACGGCGAGGGGCGGGCGGCGACGTGGCTCCGCGGGGCCGGCTTCGCGCTCGACGCCTCCGAGGGCCGCGTCGCGGTCACGCGAGAGTGAGCGAGGGAGTCGAAACCGATCCGCGGTTCCGTTTCCTCTCGGCGTAACCGAATCAGGTGTCGCAACGGGATCCGCAACCGCGATCCTTTTTGAACGCCGACCGCGAGTGACGGCCGTGTTCGCCGGGGCCGACGAGTACGGGGTCGACGTCGCGGTCGACGAGCGCGCGGTCGAGCGACTGCTCTCGGTGCGCCCTTCCAACGTCGACGCCGCCGATCGGCTCACCTTCGCGCGCAACGTGTTCATCCCGCTCACCACGGCGTGCCGGTACACCTGTACGTACTGTACCTACTACGACGTCCCCGGCGAGGCGTCGCTGCTCTCGCCCGAGGAGGTGCGCGAGCAGTGCCGCGTCGGCGCCGACGCGGGCTGTACGGAGGCGCTGTTCACCTTCGGGGACGACCCCGACGACCGGTACACCGAGGTCCACGACACGCTCGCCGAGTGGGGGTTCGACTCGATACACGAGTACCTCTACCGGGCCTGCGAGATCGCCCTGGAGGAGGGGCTGCTCCCCCACTCGAACCCCGGTGACTTGACGGAGGCCCAGTTCGCCGCCCTCCGCGAGGTGAACGCGTCGATGGGGGTAATGCTGGAGACGACCGCCGACGTCGACGCGCACTCGGGAGGGCGACGGAAGACCCCCGGCCAGCGGCTCAACACGATCCGCGCGGCGGGCCGGCAGGGCGTGCCGTTCACGACCGGGATCTTAGTCGGCATCGGCGAGGACTGGCGCGACCGCGCCGAGAGCCTGCTCGCGATCCGGGCGCTCCACGAGCGGTTCGGCCACGTCCAAGAGGTGATCGTGCAGAACGTCGTCCCCAACGAGCGCTCGGACTTCCCGAAGCCCGACCTCGCGACGATGCGCCGGGTCGTCGCGATGGCGCGCGCGGCGCTCCCGCCCGAGGTGTCCGTTCAGGTTCCCCCGAACCTCTCGCCGGCGGCCGACCTCGTCGACTGCGGGATCGACGACCTCGGCGGCGTCTCGCCGGTGACGGACGACTACATCAACCCCGCCTACGAGTGGCCCGACCTCCGCGGACTCGAAGCCGTCGCGGACGCCGGCGGCGTGCCGCTGTGCGAGCGGCTCCCGACGTACGCGCGGTTCCTCCCCGAAGACCTCCGGCCCGGGGACGTCGACGCCGCGCCCGAACCCGACGGCCGCGAGGCGTGGATCCCGCCCGCGGTCCGGGAGCGGATCGCCGCGGACGACGTCCACGGGCGGCGGCTGCGCGCGGTCGCCCGCGGCGACGGGCCGCTCGCCGTGCGGAGCGACTGACCGACCCTCCCCGCGAGCGGGGCGCCCGACCGGCCGCGTCCCGCACCGGAAATAAACAACCGCGCTGCCAGTAGCTTCTTTATATAGTCTCGTGAAGGGGTGGACGATGTACCCCTTACAGCTCGACGCGGTCGCGAACGCGGTCGACGTCGCGGCGATCGCGACGTCCGTGGTCGGATTCCTCGCCGGCTTCCTCGCGGTGTTGCTGCTCGGCAAGTACGTACTTATCCCGGGACTCCGGCGGGTCGTCAGGTCGCGCGGGTTCGACGAGGCGGTGTTGAGCCTCGGGACGAACGTGCTCAACGCCGTCGTCTGGGTCGCGGCGATCGCGATCGGCTTCGCCGTGGCCGGCTACGGCGGCTTCCTCTCGGCGTTCGCGGTGTTCGGCGGCGCCATCGCGCTCGCGGTCGGGTTCGCCGCGCAGGACCTCCTCGGCAACTTCGTCGCCGGCGTGTTCATCCTCAAGGACAAGCCGTTCGAGGTCGGCGACTGGATCGAGTGGGACGGCGAGTCCGGTCGCGTCGAGGAGATCGACCTGCGGGTCTCGCGGGTCCGGACGTTCGACAACGAACTGGTGACGGTGCCGAACGGCGACCTCGCGAACAGCGCGGTCACCAACCCCGTCGCCTACGACACGCTCAGACAGAAGTTCGTCTTCGGGATCGGCTACGACGACGACATCGGCGAGGCGACCGACATCATCGTCGAGCAGGCGGAGGCCCACGACGAGATACTCGACGACCCGGGCGTCTCGGTCCGGCTCGTCGAGCTCGGCGACTCTGCCGTCGGCCTCCAGTCGCGCTGGTGGATCGACGACCCCGACCGCGGCGACTTCGTCCGGGTGCGCTCCGAGTACGTCACCGCCGTGAAGGAGGCGTTCGACGACGCCGGCATCGACATGCCGTACGTCCACCGGCAGCTCACCGGGAGCGTCGAAGTGCTCGAAGACGTCGCGGCCGACGAGTAGGCCGCCGCGACGCCCGCGGCCGTCCGCACCGCCCTACCCGCCTCACCTGCCCTACCCGCCCTACCCCGCTTCCTCTTCCGCGTCGCCCGCGCCGGGCCGGTATCTGCGGCTGACGGCCTGCCACCGGTTCGACCGGAATCGATAGCCGTTCAGCCCGGCCGGCACGAGCTTCTCCGCCACCAGCGCCGCGTAGAGGCCGCCGACGCCGAGCGGCGTCGCGAGCCCGACCAGCGCGGCCGGGAGCGCGAACGCGTACAGCCCGATCATCGACGCGACGAAGGGCCATCGGGTGTCGCCCGCGCCGCGGAGCGACCCGGTGATCGAGCCGTCGACCCCCAGCGGAACCGCGGAGATCGCGGCGGCGACGACGAACGCCGCGGTCGCGCTCACCGCGGCCGGACCGTCGACGAACACGCCCGCTATCGGACGCGCGGCGAGGATCACCGCGGTCGACGCGAGGACGTAGACGACCGCCGATAAGGCGATCACGTCGCGGCCGTAGGCGGTCGCGAGCGTCTCCTCGCCCGCGCCGAGCCGCTGGCCCACGAGCGTGCTGGCGGCGATGGAGAAGCCCCAGCTGAAGCTGCCGAGCAGGGCCCTGACGCGGCGGCCGACCTCTAAGGCGGCGACGGTCGCCTGGCCGAACGACGACGCGATCCACAGGAGCGGGAAGACGACGATCCCCTCCGCGACTCGACGGGCGATGAGGGGCGCGGACACCCGCAGCAGCTGACGCGTCAGCCCGGCGTCGAACCACGGGCCGGAGCGCCCGACCGGGACGGGGGAGGCGCCGCGGCCGAAGTAGGACCGGCCGGTCATCCCCCACGCGAGGACCAGCCCGACCGCGGCGATGGAGACCGCGGTGCCGAGTCCGGCGCCGAACACGCCGAGCCCGGCGCCGAGGACGAGCCAGACCGTGAGGACGACGTTCAGCAGCGCGCCGCCGGCGCGCGCGATCATCGGGGTGCGGGTGTCTCCGACGCCGGCGTACGTCCGGCTCGCGATCATGTTGAAGAACTCGAAGGCGAGCGCGGGCGCCGTGACGACGAGGTAGGTGGTTCCCGCGAACAGCGCCGCCCCGTCGCCGCCGACGAGCGCGATCAGGCGCTCGGCGCCGAGGACGTAGCCGGCGACGATCGGCGCGACGAGGAGCGCGGCCACGATCAGCGACTGCTTGACGACCAGCCCCGCCCGCCCGCGCTCGTCGCCGCCGTAGTTCTGTGAGACGAGCGAGACGGTGCCGCCCGCGAGCCCGATGGAGACGAACTTCGCCAGCTGCCAGTACGCGAACGCGAACCCCATCCCCGCGACGGCCGACACGCCGACCGCGTACCCGATCACCGCGAGGTCGACGGTGTTCTTCGACATGATCGCGAACCCCGTCACGATCCGGGGCCACGCCAGTCCCATCGTCTCGTCGAGCCGCGACCGGTCGATGACGCCGGCCCGGTCGAGCGCGCCCGCGACCGCCTCGGCGACGCGCGCGGCGCCGTTCCGGAGCCGGGATAGCATTGGACCGACATAGGGGGCGGGCCGGCTTGTGTCTGTCCGTCCGACCCGCGTCCCCGCGCTCGACCGCGCCGGGAGCGCAACCGTTTTTATCCGACCACCCGCTCGTACCATGTGTGAATATCGACGGATGGCGGACGTACCTCGTCACGGCGGCCGGCCGCTCGGCGGGGCGGACGACGCCGGAGGTCGTCGCGGCCGCGTTGGAGGGCGGCGTCGACGTCGTCCAGCTCCGCGACAAGGCGACGAGCGCGCGGGAGCGCTACGAGACGGGGCTCCGCGTCCGCGAGCAGACCGACGAGGCCGGGGTGCCACTGATCGTCAACGACCGGATCGACCTCGCAGGCGCGGTCGACGCCGACGGCGTCCACCTCGGCCAGTCCGACCTCCCGGTCGCGGTCGCCCGGGAACAGCTGGGCGAGTCGGCGGTCGTCGGCGTCTCGGCCTCGACGGTCGAGGGGGCCGAGGCGGCCGAGGCCGCGGGCGCCGACTACCTGGGCGTCGGCGCCGTCTACGGCACCGACTCGAAGGACGTTTCCGGTGACCGCGACGGGATCGGGACCGAGCGGATCGCCGCGGTCGTCGACGCGGTCGAGATCCCGGTGGTCGGGATCGGGGGGATCGACGCCGACAACGCGGCGCCGGTGGTCGAGGCGGGCGCGGCCGGCGTGGCAGTCCTGTCGGCGATCACGGCCGCCGAGGACCCGGAGGCCGCGACCGCGGCGATTCGGGACGCGGTGACGGAGTGAGGGGCCTCAGTCCTCGCGTTCGAACTCCGGGTCGAACAGCCGCGCCGACATCGGTTCCGGATCGCCCTCGGTGAGGTTGTACTCGGAGAAGTCAGTCACGCCCGCCTCGCGGAGCAGGGCCTCGTCGTAGAAGCTCTCGCCCGTACACTCCGCCGGGTCCCGCGCGAGGATTTCGAGGACCGCGTCGGAGACGATCTCCGGGCTTCGCCAGTCGTCCTCGGTCCCGAGCCCGAAGTAGCGGGTCGCCCGGGTGTCGATCGTCGTCACCGGCCAGAAGGTGTTACAGCCCACGTCGTCGCCCGCCAGCTCCTCGGCGAGCGAGAGCGTGACGAACGACATGCCGAGCTTCGACCACGCGTACGGCGCCTTCCCCGGCGAGCGGTCGGTCGTGACCGGCGGCGCGTTCGTCAGCAGCCACGCCTCGTCGAGGTCCGCGAGGTGGTCCGCGAACGCGTGCGCGACGAGGTGGGTCCCGCGGACGTTCACGTCGGTGAGGAGGTCGAAGCGGTCGGCGGGCAGGTCCGCGACGTTCGCCAGCTGGATCGCGCTCGCGTTGTTGATGACGATGTCCACCTCGCCGAAGTGATCGATGGCCTCCTCGGCGACCTCCTCAACGCGCTCCTCGTCGCGGAGATTCAGTTCCAGCGCGAGCGCCTCGGGCCCGCGCTCGCGCACCTCGCGGGCCGTCTGTTCGATCGATCCCGCCAGCTCGGAGTCGTCGTCGTCCGTCGTTTTGCCCGTCGAGACGACGTTACAGCCCCGCTTGGCGAGCGCGAGCGCGATCTGCTTGCCGATGCCGCGAGTCGTCCCGGTGATGAACGCCGTCGAGCCCGAGAGATCGGGGTCCGCGAGTGGCATACCCCACGTTCGGTCGACCGCGGGATAATTCTCGGTGGTCGAGCGCGGAATCGACGAGGTGGAATTTAAATACCGACGTGCGGCGGCGACAATCGTTTATAACTGACAACCGCGGTGGCGCGTGCCTGCGAGGCCGCGTTGCGGCCGAGCAGCACGCGCGAGGGACGCGGTGAGCGCTCGGAGAGCGCGAACCGCGAGGCTGGGGAGGCGTGAGGTGCTGTGCGGGGTGGGACTCAAAGGGGCAGCCGCGAGGTCGCCGTAGGCGACGTAAGCACCGCAGCGAAGGAGCGTCAGCGACTGAGCGAGGAGCGCAGCGAGCGTACGGCGGCCTCCCGGCTGGGGCTTTGGAGGTGTTCGTCATCGATCTGCGAACAGATGTTTATCAGCGAGCGGCTGGAGCTTTGGAGGTGTTCGTCATCGATCTGCGAACAGATGTTTATCAGCGAGCGACTGGGGCTCTGGAGGTGTCTGCCGCCGCTGTGTGATCAGGTATCTATAAATGAATGGCTGCGCCCCTCGCGACCTTCGCCGCTAACCCGGCTACAATCCACCCCTATCGCGTCGCGGACTTCCACTCCCGGAGTCCCAACCGCTCGCCGTTCAGGTCCTCGGCGGGCGCCTCGGTGGCGGCCCAGACGAACAGCGGCGCGACGCTCTCGGGGTCGCGGGCGCGCTCCTTCCCGGTGAGGTCGGTCGCGACGAGCCCCGGGTCGACGACGCCGACGGTCGCGTCGAGGTCGGCCGCGAAGCCGCGCGCGACCGCCTCGGCGGCCGCCTTCGAGACGGCGTACGCGCCCATCCCGGGCTTCGACTCGGCCGCGACCGACCCCGAGGGAACGATGACACGTGCGTCGTCGGCGAGGTGGGGAACCGCCTCGGAGATGGTCGCGAACACGCCGCGGGCGTTCGTCCGCATCGTGTCGTCGTAGTCGGCGTACGTGACCTCGGTCGTCGGGCGCTCGCCCGGCGCGCCGTGGAAGACGCCGGCGTTCGCGAAGGCGACGTCGACCGGGCCGGCCTCGCGGGCGACCCGCTCGAAGAAGCGTTCGAGGTCGAACTCGTCGCGCACGTCGACGCGGTCGCCCCACGCCGTGCCGCGGTCGCCGTCTTCGTCGTCGTTCAGCGCCGCGACGGTCCGATCGACGGCCTCGCCGTCGCGGCCGGAGACGGCGACGAACGCCCCCTCGTCGACGAACGCCTCGGCGACGGCTCGCCCGATGCCGCTCGTTGCCCCGGTGATCGCGACCGTCAGATCCATGTAAAGTCGGCTACGTTCGTCGATGACTTAGTGGTATCCTCTCGCCGCATCTGGCCGGATTTATACCGTCGCCGTCCCAACGTTCGTGTATGGACGTGGTCCCGGACATCGACGACCTCGCCGGCGAGTCCGTCGTCGTGATCGGCGGCGGATTCGGCGGCCTCTCGACGGCCTGTTACCTCGCGGACGCCGGCGCGGACGTCACCCTGCTGGAGAAGAACGAGCAGCTCGGCGGGCGCGCCAGTCGGCTCGAAGTCGACGGCTTCCGGTTCGACATGGGGCCGTCGTGGTACCTGATGCCGGACGTCTTCGAGCGGTTCTTCGGCCACTTCGACCGGTCGCCCGACGAGTTCTACGAGTTAGAGCGGCTCGACCCGCATTACCGAGTGTTCTGGAAGGACGGTGACAAGGTCGACGTGCTGCCGGACCGCGAGCGGAACCGGGAGATCTTCGAGTCGTACGAGCCGGGCGCGGGCGAGGCGTTCGACGCCTATCTGGAGGAGTCGAAGCGCACCTACGAGATCGGGATGGAGCACTTCGTGTACGAGGACCGCCCGCGGCTGCGCGACTACGTGGACAGAGACGTCCTCCGTTACTCGTGGGGGCTCTCGCTGCTGGGCAAGATGCAGGGCCACGTCGAGGACTACTTCGACCACCCGAAGCTCCAGCAGCTGATGCAGTACACGCTCGTGTTCCTCGGCGGCTCGCCGACGAACACGCCGGCGCTGTACAACCTGATGAGCCACGTCGACTACAACATGGGCGTCTACTACCCCGACGGGGGGATCGCCGCCGTCGTCGACGGCATCGTCGAGCTCGCCGAGGACCTCGGCGTCGAGTTCGTCACCGACGCCGAGGTGACGGGCATCGAGGGGCGGTACGGCGCCTTCGCGGTCGACACCGAGGACGGCGAGCGCTACCTCGCGGACCGCGTCGTCTCCGACGCGGACTACGCGCACACCGAACAGGAGCTGCTCCCCGAGCGGAAGCGGCAGTACACCGAGGAGTACTGGGAGTCGCGGACGTACGCCCCCTCCGCCTTCCTGCTGTACCTCGGCGTCGAGGGCGACGTGCCGAACCTCGAACACCACACGCTCGTCCTCCCGACCGACTGGGACGAACACTTCGCGCAGATCTTCGACGACCCCGAGTGGCCAGACGACCCCGCGTACTACCTCTGTGTTCCCTCGAAGACCGACGACTCCGTCGCGCCGGAGGGCCACAGCAACCTCTTCGCGCTCGTCCCGGTCGCGCCCGGACTGGCGGACACGCCGGAGATCCGCAACCGCTACCGCGACCTCGTGATCGACGACATCGCGGCGAACACCGACACCGATCTCCGCGGCCGGATCGTCGTCGAGGAGACGTTCTCGGTCGACGACTTCGCGGACCGGTACAACAGCTACGCGGGCAGCGCGCTCGGATTGGCGCACACGCTCACGCAGACGTCGCTGCTGCGCCCGCCGCACGTCTCGGACGCGGTCGACGGGCTCTACTTCACGGGGTCGACGACGACGCCCGGCATCGGCGTCCCGATGTGCCTGATAAGCGGGGGGCTGACCGCGGAAGCGATGACCGACGACGACGTCTGATGACGGCCGTGAGCGACCAGAACCGATCCGCCGGGAGCGGGAGCGAGGGGCTTCGGTACCTGCTGGTGTTGTCGCGGCCGCGGTTCTGGCTCTACCTCGCCGGCCCGGTCGCGGTCGGCGTCACCTACGGTATCGGCGGCGTGAGCGGGCTGTTCACGCCCGTCACGGTCGCGCTCGCCGCCTACTTCCTCGTTCCCGCAAACGTGTTCCTCTACGGCGTCAACGACGTGTTCGACGCCGACATCGACGAACTGAACCCCAAAAAGGAGGGCCGCGAGGCGCGCTGGCGAGGGAGCCGCCTGGTGGTCGCCGCCGTCGTCGCGTCGGGGCTCCTCGGACTCGCGACGCTCGCGATCACGCCCCGCGTCGCGTGGCCGTACCTGCTCGGGTTCCTCGTCTTAGCGGTCGGCTACAGCGCCCCGCCCGCCCGGTTCAAGACGACGCCGTTGCTCGACTCGCTGTCGAACGGGCTGTACGCCCTGCCGGGCGCGGCGGCGTACGCGACGGTCGCGGGCGCGCACCCCCCGCTCGCGGCGCTCGCCGGCGCGTGGCTCTGGACGATGGGGATGCACACGTTCTCCGCCATCCCGGACATCGAGCCGGACCGCGCGGCGGGGATCGATACGACCGCGACGTTCCTCGGCGAGGCGCGGACGTACGCCTACTGCTTCGCGGCGTGGACCGCCGCGGCCGCCGGGTTCTGGCTGGTCGACTTCCGGCTCGGGCTCCTGCTCGGCGTCTACCCGGTGTTCGTCGCGTGGGTCGCCCGGTCGTCGGTCTCCGTCGACCGCGCCTACTGGTGGTTCCCCGCGCTGAACACCGTCGTCGGCACGCTGCTGTCGATGGGCGGCCTCTGGCGGGTGTACCCGCTCTGGGAGGCGCTCCCGTGAGCGACGGCGACGGCGGCCCGGCGGAGGGCGGGTCGGTCGCCGGCGAGTCCGCTGGCGGCGCCGCGACCGCGACGACCGGGTCGCGCCTCGACGCGCTCCGCGACCGCGCGCCCGACACGCGCCGCGAGGCCGAGGCGCTGCTCGACCGGCTCGTCCGCGAGAACCGCTTCACCATCGCCGTCGTCTTCCCGCTCGTCGGGGCGGTCGCGCTCGTCGGCAGCGCCGAGGGGTGGGTGCCCGAGCCGTTCGCGTTCCACCCGTGGTTCGTGCTGTTCGGCGTGATCGTGATGCGCTCGCCGCTGGTCGTCGGCGTACTGCCGACGATCGGCCGCCGCGCGCTCGGCTGGATCGGCGTGTTGACCGCGTACACGTATCTCATCGAGGGGGTCGGCGTCGCGACCGGGTGGCCGTACGGCGAGTTCGCGTACACGGTCGACCTCGGACCGATGCTCGCGGGCGTGCCCGTCGCGCTCCCGGTGTTCTTCATCCCCTTGGTGACCAACGCCTACCTGCTGTGCCTGCTGTTGCTCGGCCCGCGCGCCGACAGCGTGTGGGTCCGGCTGGCGACGGTGATCCCGGTCGTCGTCGCGATGGACGTCGTCTTGGACCCCGGCGCGGTCTCGCTCGGCTTCTGGGACTTCGGCGGCGGCGCGTTCTACGGCGTGCCCGTCTCGAACTACGCCGGCTGGGTGCTGTCCGCGATCGTCGCCGTCGTCACGCTCGACCGCGCCTTCGCGGCGGCGGGGATCCGCGAACGGCTCCGCGACTGCGAGTTCATGCTCGACGACATGGTGAGCTTCGTGATACTCTGGGGCGGGATCAACGTCTGGTTCGGCAACCTCCTGCCCGCGGCGGTCGCGGCCGGGTTCGGCGTCGGCCTCGTCCGCGCCGACCGGTTCGACACGCGGCCGTTCACGGAGTGGCGACGGTCGTGAACGCGGGCGGAACTCGGGGCCCTCGGCCCTCACCGCGGCGCCGACCGACTCGGCCGCACTTATATACCCCGGACCCGTCCTCCCGACCGTGACCGACGGCGGCAATCGAACGGAACGACCCAACCGGGAGGACCGACGGCGATGAGCGACCTCGCCATCGAGTACGGCGACCACGGGCGCGTGTGCGAGGTCGTCGACCGGCTGACGTACTGCGCCGAACACGTCAGCGTCTCCTTCGACGGGTGGGAGGAGCCGCACGTGAAGGGTCCGGGGCTCTACTTCGCTGTCATCGGCGACAGCGACTACGGCGCGTACGCCGACCCGATGGGCGAGAACCGCTGGCCCCGAGACACCTGTCCGTCCGTCCTCGACGAGGACGCGCTCGCGACCGCCGCCGAGTCGGTGAGCGTCGGGGAGGACGGCGGCGTCGTCGTCGCGGTCGACGGGGAGGTGGAGCGCCAGATGGTGAGGTTCCGCGACCTGGGCACCCGCGACGAGGAGGCCGACCTCGTCGACGACGTGAGCTACGAACCGTGGATGGGGTCGCGACACATGAGCGCGATCGAGACTTCCGTCCGGCCGGAGGTCGTCGCGACGGTGACGCTGAGCGAGGAGACCGGGCGCGTCAGCGTGTTCCGCGACGGCGAGGCGAACAGCATGCGGCGCGAGGAGATCGGCGGCCGCTGGCGCGGCGAGTAGCGCCCGCCGGCGCGGGGCGCGACGCTCTCGGCGCGCACGGCGCTCTCGGAGGCCGACACCGAGGCCCCACCGTTAAGCCCCGGCCGGGCGAACCCCGACGCATGTACGACGAGATTCTGGTGCCGACCGACGGGAGCGAGGCCGTCGACCGGGCGCTCGACCACGCGGTCCGGCTCGCGACCGACCACGACGCGACGCTCCACGCGCTGTACGTCGTCGACCAGCGGATCGCGACCGCCAACTCGGGCGACCTCCACGACGACGTCGTCGAGGACCTCGAATCGCAGGGCGAGACCGCGGTCGACGCGGTCGCCGACGCGGCCGCCGCGGCCGGCCTCGACGCCGAGACGCATATCGCCCACGGCACGCCAGACACGGAGATCGTCGAGTACGCCGACGAGGCCGGCATCGACGTGATCGTGATGAGCCCGGAGGGGAAGTCGCCCCGCGAGCGGATCCGGTCGCTCGGGAGCGTCTCCGACCGCGTCGCGGACGACGCCTCGGTGCCGGTGTTCCTCATCAAGTAGGCGGCTCGTCCCCCGGGCTCGGGCGCCGGCGCCCGGCCGGCGGGGGAGCGCCCGGCCGTCCGCCGCGCGTCCGAGCGAATTAGGTGAGTGCGGACGCGACCGACGGGCATGGAACTCACCGTCCTCGGGTCCGGCAGCGCGATGCCGGTCCCCGACCGCGCGCAGGCCGGGTACCTCCTCGACGACGGCGACCGGTCGCTGCTCGTCGACTGCGGCAGCGGCGTCCTCCAGCGGCTCGCCGGCACGGACACAGGCTACGAGGGCGTCTCGACGGTCCTGTTGACTCACCACCACCTCGACCACGTCGCCGCGCTCCTCCCGCTCCTCAAGGCGCGCTGGCTCGCCGGCGAGGAGCACCTGGAAGTGGTCGGCCCCGCGGGAACGAAGTCGCTCGTCGACGGCCTGCTCGACGTCCACGACTACCTCGACGGGCGGATCGACCTCGCCGTCCGCGAGGTGTCGGCGTCGCGGCCGTTCGCGGCCGGCGGGTTCGACGTGGCGGCCCGCGAGACGCGCCACTCGATGGACGGGTTCGCCTACCGCTTCTCGCCGCCGAGTTCGGACGCAGAGGCCGCCGCCGGGCCGCTCGTCCTCTCGGGCGACACCGAGGCGTTCGCGGGCATGGCGCGGTTCGCGGACGGCGCCGACCTGCTCGTCCACGACTGCTCGTTCCCGGACGACGTCGACGTGTCGAACCACCCGACGCCGACGAGCCTCGGCGAGTCGCTCGCGGGCGCCGAGGTCGGGACGCTCCTCCTGTCGCACCTCTACCCGCACACCGGCGGCCGCGAGCGCGAGATGGAGCAACAGGTCGCGGCGGCGGGGTTCGACGGCGAGGTGCGCGTCGCGACCGACGGCCTCCGCGTGTCGCTGTGACGCCGGATTCGTAACTAAAATCATGCCGCGTCGCGGCCGTAACGTAACCGGTGAGTGTTACACAGTCGCACGAACGACCCGGATACTTAAGCGCGCGTAGTGGCTTCCATCGCGCATGGCCGGCCCACTCGCGGACGACTTCGGACGGGAGGTGACGGGGGTACGGATCTCGCTCACCGACCGGTGTAACTTCGACTGCGTCTACTGCCACAACGAGGGGTTAGGCGACACGCGCGGGCCGATGGAACCGAGCGAGTCGGAGATGAGCGCCGACGACGTGGTCCGCTTCCTGGAGGTCGTCGAGGGGTACGGCGTCGACGCCGTCAAGTTCACGGGCGGCGAGCCGATGCTCCGGCAGGACCTCGAAGAGATCATCGAGCGCACGCCCGACTCGATGGAGGTGTCGATGACGACGAACGGCACGTTCCTCCCCGGGCGCGCCGCGGACCTGAAGGCCGCCGGGCTCGACCGCGTCAACGTCTCGCAGGACGCGCTCGACCCGGACGACTTCGCGGAGGTGACCAAGTCGGGCGCCTACGAGAAGGTCTTGGAGGGGGTCAAAGCCGCCGTCGACGCCGGGCTCGACCCCGTGAAGCTCAACATGGTCGTGTTCACGCACACCGCGGGCTACGTCGAAGAGATGGTCGAGCACGTCGCGGACAACGACGGGCTCCAGCTCCAGCTCATCCAGTACATGCCGGAGCTGACCGGCAAGCCCGAGTGGAACGTCGACATCGGGCGCGTCCACGACTGGCTCGCGGAGAAGGCCGACCGCGTCGAGCACCGCGAGATGCACGACCGGAAGCGGTACTTCGTCGGCGAGGAGAGCGACGACGAGACGGGCGGCATGGTCGAGATCGTCGACCCCGTCGAGAACGAGGAGTTCTGCGCCAACTGCGGCCGCGTCCGCGTCACCCACGAGGGATACCTGAAGGGGTGTCTCAACCGCAACGACGACCTCCGCTCGATGGGCGAGATGACCCGCGAGGAGATCGCGGAGACGTTCGAGGAAGTGGTGGCGAACCGCGTGCCCTACTACGGCGAGTACCTCGTCGAGGGCGACGGCGGCGAGTACGAACTGAACGAGAAGTACCTCGGGACGCCGAGCGCGGCGGACTGAACTCGACTCGTGGGGGGTCTCGTTTCAGTCAGAGTATGGAGATGAATAACATTGCTCGGTCCTGAGCCGAGTCCACAGCAGATCCTCTCCCTCGTTGCTGTGTGGTTACTCTCAATCTTTCTTATTAGGATCGGACACGGATTTGTAGACACGATCACCGACAAAGCAACCGAAACCCATCTTGGTGGAGGATTTGTTTCAGGGTTGTATCTAGGATTTAACGTCGACCCAGACACGATGATAATCCGAGAACTCGTTAGCCTGACCTCAATAATAGGGCCTTCATCTCTATCTTTTATTCTGACTTCTTTGATGATTCTATCTGCTACGGAGATGATCTTGGGGTTCTTCTACATTTGGGACAAGAGAGGAAAAACTGGAGCACTCGGTACTGTTCTGGTGATGTGTTCTGGGTACGCCTTTCCAAAGATAGAATTAGCAGGAATATTCTTGCTTTTGTTCGGAATAGGCTTCTATGGCTCCTCTGAAAAATCCGACTTCTGAGAATCTTAACAGACTTCTCTATTACCAGACATCCAGATACTCGTCGATTATCTGCTTGTCTTCCTGCGAGAGACCATATACATCTTCCAGAATTATCTCATCCAACTCTGCTTGCTCAGCCATCGACTCCCGTTCTAACCCCTCAATACGGTCAATGTTGTCTTTGTGTTCACTCATCAGGCGCTGGATTCCTTCCTTAGATGGAACAGACATATTGAGGATTTCCATCCTTGTGAGACGCCTGTTTTGTGCGGTAAGTAGCTGATACACAAAGTCACGAACATCTTCCGAGTCAAAGTCGATGTAATGTCCCCGCTTCATCACCAGCTGGTAGACGTGCTCTGCGGTCTCTACATCCATCTTTTCGTCTGTCCGTATTGGGTCCTGACGATAGTCGTCGTCATCCAACTCGATGGAGCTGGCTATGTCGAGTATACTCCGATTTTGCTCGTACTCAGGCAAGTAGTTCTGTACGTCAGACATCTTGTAGGCTAACTCTGAGATTATATCATTCCGCTCTTTGATGCTCTCGGCTATTGAGATGATATCTTCTTTGAGCTCTTCTTCGGGAACTGTGAGCGGATGAGGTTCAAGGAAGGTCTGCCCGTACGAGTAGTATTTGCTGTTGAAAATGAACGAGATGTGTTTGTGATAGTACTCTAAGACACGGGAGTTGAGGATTGATGCGTAGTAGAGTAGGTCCTCTTCATCATCAGCATACTCCTGCCGCACGTGTAGACCGTAGCCGCCTGCTGTACCTCCACCGACGAAGTAGTACTCTCCGTCAGCGTCAGGAACGAACGACGGCTCTTGACGCAAAACACCTACAATAATCTTCTTGGGGTCAAATTTAACGAGATTTTTCGGGTAGATGTATCCATACCAGTCGTCCTCACCCCACATTCGACCTGATTCTCTGTCTTTCAATTCTGTTTCGTACTCATTGAAGAAGTCCCATGTGTGGGGAAAGTTGTCTTCAAGTTCCTCTTCGGAGAGTAAATCAGCACTATCTCCCGAAACATCGTAGGGGAAAATCAACCAGAGACCTTGCCAATCGTTCTTCCACCTTCTGATTTCACCCCCCTTGAGTACCTTTCTCAGGACTTGTTTTTCAACAAGAGATGGTTCATCGCTACCAGTCGGTTGGAATTTGACGACACCATCCTCGACTTCCTCAATAATATGGCCGATATAGACCTTATCAGCACTCGTAGCAAGACCTTGGAACACCTCGTCCATTACACCGCTAACTCGGAGCTCAGCATTATCCTCTATTTTATCGAATACCTGTCGCTCTGGAGTCGGCATCGGTTTCCACGTTTGTAGGGCACTATCCTGATTGTCTCGCTCAAGACTGTTCTGAGGGTACTTGTAGAGTTCATACCCTTCGGCATTGTCGGGCGTCCCCCACTCATCAAGATGTGTTATCTCGTCTAGTGCGTCGTCTGTTTTCTCATCAAACCGACCACAGAGTACCTCCCTATCTTCAATTGATTGCTCCCTGTCTACCGTAATGATAGACGGATAGGGTGTAGGTACGTCAAACACGTCTGCCTCACGGAAGTCAAGAAGTGTTGTAATTGGTTCTTTTGTTAACTGGTTGCGTATCTCCTTAGCATAGTCCGCATTGATGAGTCGGTTCGGGGTAATGTACGCTAGCTGTCCATCATCAGACAACCATTCAATCCCCCGCTGGATGAACGGGACATAGATATCGAAGTTCTTGATGGCGCTGGAATAACGGTTAGAATACGTCTCTTTCATATCACCCAAATTTTGACTCCGAACGTAGGGTGGGTTTGCTACAACAACATCGAACTCCTCCTCATCTTTGAGATGGTCTACGGCGGTCCTGTCGTTGATGAATGACTGAGCTCGTCCATTGTAGTCAGCAAACTGGTGAAGGGACGACTGCTCTTCCCCATCCCCATTTTGTTGTTCCAGCAGAGTAGGAGATAGAGTGTCAGCTACGTGTATTTCGAAACCGCTCATTGTGTAATGAGGGTCGTTCTCTGTGATTTTATCGTACAAATCAATTGTTCTGAAAAGCAGATTGATTTGGGTGATGTGAACGGCGAAGGGATTGATGTCTATTCCATAGATATTATCCTCTACACGCTCCAGAATTGTACGGGCTTGCTCGGCATCGAGCCTATGGACACTCGTTTTATTGAATTTGTCTAAGAAGTGCTGTATTAGCCTCTCTGTAGCTTCAGTAAGGAATCCACCACTACCACAGGCAGGATCAATAACATTCTTTCGTCCAATATTCTCGGTTGCTGAGTAGTCTATACTGTCAAACATATACTGAACGACCTCTAAAGGAGTGTAGTATTCACCAAGCTCCTTTCGTTCGTCTTTCGGCAAGTAATCTTCATACACCTGACCGAGGATGTCCCGATTGACATACTGGAAATCGAACCGATTCAACCGCTTCAGAACTTTCCGAAGGGTGTAGTCAAGTTCATCCTCCAACTGACCTTGCTGGCGTCTCTCGTCTGATGAAAATTGTTGCCTCTTGTCCCGACTGACCCACCACCAGTCGAATATTCCTAGCTCGTAGAGGTCTGGGTAGTGATCATCAATTGTGTCGTAGGTTTCAGTAAGACCGTCGAGATATGGATTTTCTTCGTCTCTATCCAACGCATCAGCCATACCACGAGAGGACAATCGAGTTCGGTCGACAATCTCCTTATCCTCGGCAATGCGAGCGAAAAGAACCCGATTCAGAACGATGTAAGCTGTCTCTCGACAGAACGCCTCTTTAGCATCGTCCGTTTTCCCCGTATACGCACGCCAATCTTTCCAATCTGGGAAAGTCGAATCAAGGAATTTTCTCGGATAAGAGTTTTTGGGTCGATCTCGATAATTATCAAAGAACGTCTCCATCACCTCCGTCACTTCATCTAGTGAATCAGTAACAGCGTCAAGAAAGAGTTGATATCCTTCATCATTAGCTCCAGTCTGATATTGTACTGGGACTTCCTGATATCGCTGTCTAAAGTAGTCCGCAGCACCAAGATCTACGTATCTTTCCTGCTCAAGGACAGAGAGTTCATTAAGACTCTCCTTCTGCTCGGGAGTAAGTTCCTCTGTATCTTGCTGTGTTGAATAGCGATCTAATCAGCTGTTATCACGGAGTAGAAGGACGAAGCCGAGGAAATCGATTCTGTCCATGGAAGTCGATCTCCTCGACTTCGTTGAGCAGTGTCGTCGCCTAGTCAAACAAGCGTTG
>NZ_FOYN01000003.1:0-285972 GCF_900111935.1 Halorubrum sodomense
CGGCGGCGGCCGCGATCGACCTCGCGGCGGAACTAGACTGACGGACACGAGCCGACTACACACCACACATGAGCGACGGATACGACTTCTCGGAGCGGATCGGACGCGTAGAGCCCAGCGCGACGCTGGCGATATCGAACCTCGCGGCGGAGAAGGAGGCGGAAGGCGCGGACATCGTCGACCTCTCCGTCGGCGAGCCGGACTTCGACACCCCGGAGAACGTCGTCGCGGCCGGCAAGGACGCCCTCGACGCGGGCCACACGGGGTACACCTCTTCGAACGGTGTCCCCGAACTCAAGGCGGCCATCGCGGAGAAGCTCCGCGGCAACGGCGTCGACGCCGACGCCGACGAGGTGATCGTCACGCCCGGCGGCAAGCAGGCCCTCTACGAGACGTTCCAGACGCTGATCGACGGGGGTGACGGGTCACACCCGTCACCCAGTGGGACGTCGTCCCACGCCGGCGACGAGGTCGTCCTGCTGGACCCGGCGTGGGTCTCCTACGAGGCGATGGCGAAGCTCGCGGGCGCCGACCTCTCGCGTGTTGACCTCGCCCCGCACGGCTTCCAGCTGGAGCCCGCGCTCGACGACCTCGCGGAGACCGTCTCCGACGACACCGAACTGCTCGTCGTCAACTCCCCGTCGAACCCCACGGGCGCGGTGTTCTCGGAGGCCGCCTTGGAGGGCGTCCGCGACCTCGCCGTGGAGCACGACGTCGCCGTGATCGCCGACGAAATCTACGAGCGGATCGTCTACGACGCCGAGCACGTCTCGCTCGCGAGCCTCGACGGGATGGCCGACCGCACGGTGACGGTCAACGGCTTCTCGAAGGCGTACTCGATGACCGGCTGGCGGCTCGGCTACCTCCACGCCACCGACGAGTTCGTCGACGAGGCCGGCAAGCTCCACTCCCACTCCGTCTCCTGCGCGACGAACTTCGTCCAGCGCGCGGGGATCGAGGCCCTCGAAAACACCGAGGAGTCGGTCGAGGAGATGCGCGCGGCGTTCGAGTCCCGCCGCGATCTCCTCGTCGACCTGTTCGACGAACACGGCGTCGACGTCGACGTGGGCGACGGCGCCTTCTACATGATGATCCCGGTGGCGGACGACGACCAGGCGTGGTGCGAGGCGGCGATCGAGGAGGCCGCGGTCGCGTGTGTCCCCGGCAGCGCGTTCAACGCCCCCGGCTACGCGCGGATCTCCTACGCCGCGAGCGAGGAACGGCTGCGCGAGGCGGTTGACCGCCTCGTCGCGAACGACCTGCTGTAGGTCGCCGATTCGGCGGAGACGGTCCCGAATCCGACGGGTCAGGCGGTCCCATCCGCCGCCAACGTTTTCTGTCAGCTCTGAGAATTTCGGACGGGTGACACCATGTACCAGACGATCCTCTACCCGACGGACGGGAGCGAGGGGGCCGAGGCCGTCGTCGACCACGTCCGAGAGCTCGCGGCCGCGTTCGACGCGACCGTTCACGTCCTCCACGTGGTCGACGCGCGAAGCGCCAGCTACGGACTGAGCGGCGCCTTCCTGACGAAGGAGGGATCGGGCGTGCGGGCCGACCCGGCGCCCGGCGACGGCAGCGGCATGGTCGGTGAAGGGACCGACGCGGAGGCGACGCGGTCGGCGCTCGTCGAGCACGGCGAGGAGATCGTCGAGGCGACGGCCGCGTCGCTCCGCGACGGCGAGGCGTCGCCGGAGACGGTCACCGCCGTCGAGACGGGAACGCCGCACTCGGCCATCCTGGAGTACGCGAGCGCGAACGACGTCGACCTCGTGGTGATGGGGACCCACGGGCGGACCGGCGTCGAGCGGTACCTGCTCGGCAGCGTCGCGGAGAAGGTGGTGCGGCTGTCGGACGTTCCGGTGACGACCGTGCGGGCGGACGCGTGAGGGCGCGGAGCCGAACGGTAGCGAGTCGACGTGCGACCGCGGAACCGCGCGCGGGCCGACGGTTTTTCGGGCTCCCCCTGCCACCCACACCCGTGAGCGACCCGGAGCGAACGCCGATCGGAGACGACGCTCGCGAGGCCCTCCTCGACCGCGTGAACAGCCCGAGCGCGACCGTCGGCGCGAGCGTCCCCGACGAGGTCGAGATCCACGGGGAGACGGTCGACCTGTCCGCGTTCATCGTCGAGAGCCGGAAGGTCGACGCCGTTCCGCCCGCGCTCGACCGCAAGGTGACGGCGGCGCGCGAGTCCCTCCGAGCGGAGCGGGAGCGACGGGTCGAGCGGCTGGAAACCGAGGACATCGACCGGGAGACCGGCGAGACACTCGTCGAGGAGGCGATCGGCATCGACCGCGCGCTGAACGCCTTGGAGGGGATCCGCCGCCCCGGCTTCGCCGACGAACACCACGCCGACACCCTCGCCGGCCACGAGCGTTGGCTCGCGTTCGTCGATCAGGTGCGGTGACTCGCCGTCCCGCTGGTCGGTTCGGGCGACGGTCCCGCCCGCGGCGCGGCCGACCGCTCCGGGTCGCCGGCCCCCTTCCGAAACCCTTACTCGCCGCCCGCGTGGTACGTTCGAGTATGAGCGACACCGCAGCGTCGGACGACGGCGAGGACGCGACCGCCGTCGACGCCGAGGAGGTCAGACACGTCGCCGACCTCGCGCGGGTGCGGCTCGCCGACGACGAGGTCGACGAGTTCGCGGCGCAGTTCGGCGACATCTTGGAGTACTTCGAGGCGCTCGACGAGGTCCCCGAGGTCGAGCGCGAGGAGGAGCTCGTCAACGTGATGCGCCCGGACGAGGTCGAGTCGGGGCTCTCCCAGGAGGAGGCGCTCGCGAACGCCGAGGAGACGGAGGACGGCTTCTTCGTCGGGCCGAAGGTGTCGTAGATGGCGGCCGACCTCAACGCCTTCGTCACGGAGGAGACGATCGAGGGCGACGCGGACGCCGACGGCCCGCTCGCGGACGCGACCGTCGCGGTGAAGGACAACATCTCCACCGAGGGGATCCGGACGACCTGCGGCTCGGAGATGCTGGCCGACTACGTGCCGCCCTACTCCGCGACCGTCGTCGACCGACTGACCGGCGCGGGCGCGACGATCGTCGGGAAGACGAACATGGACGAGTTCGGGATGGGGACGACGACGGAGACCTCCGCGTTCGGTCCCACCAGAAATCCGGTCGACACCGACCGCGTCCCGGGCGGCTCCTCCGGGGGGTCCGCGGCCGCGGTCGCGGCGGGCGAGGCCGACGTGGCGCTCGGCTCCGACACCGGCGGCTCGGTGCGCTGTCCGGCCGCGTTCTGCGGCGTCGTCGGGATCAAGCCCACCTACGGGCTCGTCTCCCGGTACGGACTGATCGCGTACGCGAACTCCCTCGAACAGATCGGCCCGATAGCGGGCACCGTCGAGGAGGCGGCCGCCGCGCTCGACGTCATCGCCGGCGACGACCCGAACGACGGGACGACGCGCGACTTGAGCGAGGTCGACGGCGCCGACCCCGATGCGAGCTACGCCGCGGCCGCCGACGGCGACGTGGCGGGGCTGACGGTCGGGGTCCCCGCGGAGCTGTTCGACGGCGCCGACGAGCGCGTCGTCGAGACGGTCGAGACCGCGATCGACGACCTGGAGGCGCGGGGCGCGGAGACGACCGACATCTCGCTGCCATCCGTCGAGCACGCGGTCCAGGCGTACTACGTCATCGCGATGGCGGAGGCCTCCTCGAACCTCGCGCGCTTCGACGGGGTCCGGTACGGCCGCCGCAGCGACGCCGACGGCAACTGGAACGAGTCGTTCGCGGAGACGCGCGAGGAGGGGTTCGGCGCGGAGGTCAAACGCCGGATCCTGCTCGGCACGTACGCGCTCTCGGCCGGCTACCACGACAAGTACTACGAGAAGGCGCAGGACGCACGCGCGTGGGTCCGGCGGGACTTCGAGGACGCCTTCGAGGACGTCGACGTCATCGCTTCCCCGACGATGCCGGTCCTCCCGTTCGAGCTCGGCGAGAGCCTCGACGACCCGCTGCGGATGTACCTCGCGGACGCGAACACGACGCCGGTGAACCTCGCGAACCTCCCGGCGATCTCCGTGCCCGCCGGCGAGGCCGATGGGCTCCCGGTCGGGCTCCAGCTCGTCGGGCCGAAGTTCGGCGAGGAGACGATCGTTCGCGCCGCGAGCGCGGTCGAAAAGCGATGAGCCTCACGGACGAGGAACGCGGTCGGCTCGCGGACGTGGTCCGCCTCCAGCCGACGAAAAACGGCGAGCTCCGGGACGCCTGGGAGATGGAGAGCGGCAGCGAGGTCCACGGCTACCTCGAGGACCACCTGAAGGAGTACTACTACCGGGACGACGACAGCCTGATCCGCGCGACGGCGGAGGCGAACGACCTCGTCGACGTCGAGCCCGGGATCGAGCCCGACGCGGTCGCCCGCGGCGCCGTCCCGGAGACGATCCGGGTTCCGGAGCTGGAAGCGCGGGTCGTCGACGTGCTCGCCGGGCCCGACGAGCGCTCGCAGTCGGTCGTCAGCGTACTCAACGCCGTCCGCGAGGCGTTCGACGGCGACCCCGAGGTGGACGCGGTGCGGCGCGCGCTCCGTAGCCTCGAACGCAAGAACGTCGTCGAGATCGTCTACCGCACCGTCCCGACGTTCCGGCTGGCGGTCGACCGCGACGAGATAACGGTCGAGATCGAAGAGTAGGCGGCGCGGCGCGCTCGACGCGTCGGCGTCGTCGTCGGTCCGCCCCGCCGATACGACTTTGTACCGCGACTGACACCCTGCTACCGATGGCCGACGACGAGACCCTCCGCGAGCGGTTCCGCCGCAACGCGAGCGGCATCGCCGCCACGACGGTGACGGGCGCGTGGCTGGCGGCGATGTTCCTCAACGTCGAGTGGTGGCTCCCGCTGATGCTGTTCGGGTACATCGTGATCGTCCCTATCGTTTCCATGTTGTTCGACGAGGAGGAGGCGGAGTCCGTCCACGTCGAGTCGGGGTCGGGCTCGGTCCGCGTCGAGCGCGGCGAGGCGGCGGAGCGCGAAGAGGCGACCGGCGACACCGCGGACGCCTTGGAGCGGCTGCGGACCCGCTACGCGAACGGCGACCTCACGGACGAGCAGTTCGAGCGGAAGGTGGATCGGCTGTTGGAGACCGAGACGCCCGAGGACGCGGCCGAGTGGGCCGAGCGCAACCGGTCCGCAGACCGGGAGCGTGACGCCGAGTACGATCGGTAACGCGTCAATCGGTAACGCGCCGGTCTCCCGCCGGCGCGGCCGAACCTCAAGCTTCAATGCGCGCGACCGACTCGACCGCGTATGAGCGACCACGAACTCCGGAAGGAGGCGCACGACCTCGATGTCACCGTCTGGGTCGGGAAGCACGGCATCGACTCGGTCGTCGACGAGACGGCCGACCAGCTCGACGACCGGAAGCTGGTGAAGGTGAAGTTCCTCCGGGCGGCCCGCGGCGGGACCTCGACCGACGAACTCGCCGACGAACTCGCGGAGGCGGTCGACGCCGACCTGATCGAGACGCGCGGGAACACGGCGGTGCTCCACTGATGGACGCCGCCGCGGGAGCGCTCGGCCCCCTCGCGGTCTCGGGGACGCTCCGACCGTTCCTCGGCCCGCTGACCGGAATCGTCGTCGACGCCTCGATATTCGTCACCGTCGTCGCCGCGACGTACGTCCTCTACAAGGCGGTCATCGCACCGCTCGTCCGGCGTGTCTTCGACAGACAGGGGCTCGACGAGCACGCCCGGCGCCCGCTCCAGAAGATCGTGGCGTTCGTCTCGCTGTTCGCCGGCGTCACGGTCGCGTTCGGCGCCGCGGGCTATCAGGGGTTCCTGCGCTCGCTGGCGACCATCGCCGCCGCGGCGACGCTCGCGATCGGCTTCGCGCTTCAGGACGTGATCAAGAACTTCGTCGCCGGCGTGTTCATCTACACGGACAAGCCGTTCCGCATCGGCGACTGGATCGAATGGCAGGGGAACTCCGGGGTCGTCGAGGACATCTCCTTCCGGGTCACCCGCGTGCGGACGTTCGACAACGAACTGCTCACGGTGCCGAACAACGTGCTCACCGGCAACGTGGTGAAGAACCCCGTCGCGAAGAAGTCGCTCCGGCTGAAGTTCGTCTTCGGGATCGACTACGAGGACGACGTCGAACGCGCGAGCGAGATCATCGTCGAGGAGGCCGAACGGAGCGACGCGATCCTCGCGGAGCCGGCGCCGTCGGTCCGACTGACCGAACTCGCAGACTCGTACGTCGGGCTTCAGGCGCGGATCTGGATCGACGACCCCTCGCGGTCGGACTTCGTGAAGGCGCGCGCGGAGTTCGTGAAGGCCGTCAAAGCGCGGTTCGACGAGGCAGGTATCACGATTCCGTTCCCCCAGCGCACCGTCTCGGGGCGGGACGGAGACGCCGATCCGGCCGCGTTCGGCGGCGAGGCCTGAAGCGGACCCCGCGTTCGGTGACACGGCGGTTCTCCGAGACGGTTCGGATAGTAACCCACTAGTGGGTTCGCGTGGTCGATCGGTCCATGTACGTGGTCGTCATCGGGGCCGGCGAGGTCGGGACGAGCATCGCCGCGAGTCTCGCGTCGGACCACGAGGTCGTCGTCGTGGACGTCGATCCGGCCAGGGCGGAACAGCTCAAGTACGAACTCGACGTGCTCACTATCGCCGGCGACGGCACGTCCTCGGAGATCCAGTCGGCCGCCGATATCGACCGCGCGGACATGGTCATCGCGTGTACCGACGACGACCAGACGAACCTCGTCGCCTGCGGCACCGCGAAGACCCTCGGTGACGGGTTCACGATCGCCCGCGTGAAGAGCACCGACTTCCTCCGCACGTGGCAGGGGAACGAGGGGGCGTTCGGCGTCGACTTCATGGTGTGTACGGACCTGTTGACCGCGGAGAACATCGTCCGCGTCATCGGGCTTCCGGCGGCGATCGACGTCGACCCGTTCGCGGGCGGGCTCGTCCAGATGGCGGAGTTCGAGATCGGGGAGGGGAGTCCCGTCGCGGGACAGACCGTCTCCGAGGCCGACCGGTTCGAGTCGCTCACGTTCGTCGGTCTGTTCCGCGACGGCGAGATGGTCATCCCGCGCGGGGACACCGACATCGCCGTCGGCGACCGCGCGGTAGTGATCGGCAGCCCCGAGAGCGTCCAGTCGTTCGCGACCGACGTCGCGCCCGCGACGACTCCCGACCACGCCGACGAGATCGTCGTCGTCGGCGGCAGCGAGATCGGCTACCAGACCGCTCGGCTGCTCGAGGAGCGCGACTTCGAGCCGCGGCTCATCGAGCGCGACGCCGACCGCGCGCGGTGGCTCGCGGAGAACCTCCCAAACACCGTCGTGATGGAGCACGACGCCACCGACACGGAGTTCCTCTCCCGCGAGCACGTCGACGAGGCCGACATCGTCGTCACCGCGCTCCGCTCCGACGAGAAGAACCTCCTCATCTCCGTGCTCGCCAAGCGCCTCGGCGTCGACCGGGTGATCGCCGTCGTGGACAGCCCGGACTACGTCACCGTCTTCGAGGAGATCGGGATCGACATCGCGATCAACCCCCGCACCGTGACGGCGGAGGAGATCACGCGGTTCACCTACGAGAGCGTCGCGGAGAACATCGCGGTGCTGGAGAACGACCAGGCGGAGGTCCTCGAACTCGAACTCACCGAGGGGTGCGGGCTCGTCGGCCGGCCCATCTCGGAGATCGTCGCCGACACCGACGTGCGGTTCGTCGTCGGCGCGATCACGCGCGGCCGCGAACTCGTCACGCCGCGGGGAGACACCGTGCTCCGAGCGGGCGACCACGTCATCCTCTTCGTGGAGTCCGACGCCGTGAGTGCCGTCACCTCGATGGCGTGAGCGGGCCGTGAACGCCACGATCCGCGTCGGCTGGCGGTCGAGCGTGGGGCTCACCGGTGACGTCCTCGCCGCGCTTCCCGTTCCTCTGGCGTTCCCGCTGCTGGTCGCTCTCTACTACGACGAATCGCCGGTCCCGTTCCTCGCGGCGATCGCCGTCTCGATCGCGGTCGGCGCGGCGTTCCGGTCGGTGCGGGACCCGGCGGAGGACCTCGGGCCCCGAGAGGCGTTCCTCGCGGTGGCGATGATCTGGTTCCTCGTCGCCGCGGTGGGTGCGATCCCGTTCGCCGTCGCGGGCGTCGGCACGGTCGCGCATCCGGTGAACGCCATGTTCGAGTCGATGAGCGGGCTGACGACGACCGGCGCGACGGTGTTGCGCGACTTCTCGCTCCACTCGCGGTCCGTGCTGATGTGGCGGCAGGTCATCCAGTGGCTCGGCGGGCTCGGCATCCTGATTCTGGCGACCGCGGTCCTCTCCGAGATCGGGGTCGGTGGGGCACAGCTGATGGAGTCGGAGTCGCAGACCCAGGACGTCAACAAGCTCACGCCGAAGATCTCGCGGACAGCGCAGCTGATCTGGGGGATCTACTTCGGGCTCACCGGGCTCGCGGTCGCCGTCTACTTCCTGCTCGGGCTCGCGGTCGACCCGCAGATGGGCCTGTACAACGCGGTCGCGCACGCGTTCACCTCGGTCGCGACCGCCGGGTTCTCGCCGGAACCGCAGAGCGTCGGCGCGTTCCACCCGCTCATCCAGTGGGCGGTCGTCCCGTTCATGGTGATCGGCTCGACGAGCTTCGTGCTCATCTACTTCGCGATCAACGGGGAGCCGATGCGCCTCCTGAAGAACGAGGAGTTCCACTTCTACCTCGGCGCGATGGGGACGCTCGCGTCGGTCGTCGCCCTCGGTCTGTTCCTCGATCCGGGCGCCACCTTCGGCGTCGAGGGGACGATACGCCACGCCGTCTTCAACGTCGCTTCGATCGTGACGACGACGGGGTACGCGAGCACCGACTACGTGGAGTGGGCGCCCGCGGCGAAGCACGTGCTGTTCATGGGGATGTTCGTCGGCGGGATGGTCGGGTCGACCACCTGTTCGATCAAGTCGCTCCGGTGGCTGGTCGCGCTGAAGTCGTTCAAGCGGAACCTGTTCACCGCCGTCCACCCGGAGGCGGTGCGGCCGGTTCGGATCTCGGGGAAGCCGGTCGACGAGGGCGCGATCCGCGACATCTACGCGTACCTCCTCCTCAGCATCGTGATCTTCTTCCTGCTCACCGTCGTCATCGTCGTCGACGCCGAACGGGCGGACCTCCGAGTGGACGAGTTCGAGGCGCTCGGCGCCGCGGCGACGACGTTCCTCAACATCGGTCCCGCGTTCGGCGACGCCGGCCCGTACGGGACGTTCGCGACGTTCCCGATGACGACGCGGGCCGTGATGATCGTCCTGATGTGGATCGGCCGGATCGAGATCGTCCCCGTGCTGGTGCTGTTCACGAAGGCGTTCTGGACCTCGTGACCCGTTTTCTCTCCCAGTCGTCGTCCGTTTTCTCTCCCAGTCGTCGTCCCGTTTTCTCTCCCAGTCGTCGTCCCGTTTTCTCTCCCAGTCGTCGTCCCTTCGACAGTTTAATACAGCGAACGGGCAACTCCCATATCGATCGGATACCTATGTCTTGGGGCGTCAACTGGAAGGCGAGCGTGGGGCTTCTCGGGGTCGGAATCAAGTACCTCGCCGTCACCCTGCTGGTTCCGCTGATCGTCGCGGTCGCGTACGGCGAGGACATCTGGGTGTTCCTGGTGTCGATGGCGCTCGTCGCGGCGCTCGGGTTCGCGGTCGAGCGGGTCGATCCCGACCCGGACCTCGGCCCCCGCGAGGCGCTGCTGTTCGTCTCGCTCGCGTGGCTCGCGGCGGCGGTGATCGGTACCATCCCGTACCTGCTTGCGGGCTACGGCACGGCGTCGACGATCGGGCTCCAGACCGGGTCGCTCGGTGCGTTCACCGAGTCGATCGTTAACGCCCTCTTCGAGTCGATGAGCGGGTTCACGACGACGGGCGCGACGGTGCTGGGCGAGATCAGCACGGACCAGCACTCCCACGCCGTGCTGATGTGGCGCCAGCTCACCCAGTGGCTCGGCGGGATGGGGATCATCGTCCTGATGATCGCCATCCTCCCGGAGGTCGCGGTCAACGGCGCGCAGCTGATGGACTCGGAGGCGCCGGGCCCGGAGCTCCAGAAGCTCACGCCGAAGATCGCGGAGACGGCGCGCGCGCTCTGGCTGATCTACTTCGGGTTCACCGTGCTGATGATCGCGGTCCTGTACGGGCTCCACCTCGTCGGGATGGCGCCGAAGATGAACCTGTTCAACGCGATCGCCCACGGGTTCACTGCCCTGCCGACCGGCGGGTTCTCGCCGAAGGCCGACAGCATCGCGGCGTTCTCGGCGGTCGTCCAGTGGGTCTTCATCCCGTTCATGCTCGTCGCCGGCGTCAACTTCGCGCTGTTCTGGCACGTGTTGCGCGGCGAGGTCGAGGTGATGCTCGAGAACGCCGAGTTCCGCGCGTACGCCGGCGCCGTCGCGGTCGTGACCGCCGTCCTCGCGGTGCTGCTGTTCCGCGGCGCGGCGCCGACCATCGAACTCGGCGGTGCGACGCAGGGGGTCGCGGAGAACTCGCTCCGGCAGGCCGCGTTCCAAGTCAGTTCGCTGTTGAACTCCACCGGGTACGCCACCGCCGACTTCGCGCAGTGGGACACCGACGCCCAGATTCTGCTCATGTTCGCGATGTTCATCGGCGGCTCCGCCGGGTCGACCGGTGGAGGGGTCAAGATCGTCCGCTGGCTCGTCGTCGGCAAGGCGATCCGGCGGGAGCTTTTCACCTCGGCACACCCCGACGTGGTCCAGCCGATCCGGCTCAGCGGAAACATCGTCGACGAGGACGCGATCCGCGGCATCATGGCGTTCACCGTTCTGTACTTCGTGCTGTTCGGCGTCTCGGCGGTGTTCCTCTCGCTCGACGCCGCGCGGATCGGGGTCCAGCTGACGATGCTGGAATCGACGAGCGCGTCGCTCGCGACCATCGGGAACATCGGCCCGGGGTTCGGTCGGGTCGGGCCGTTCGGGAGCTACCTCTTCTTCCCCGACACGTCGAAGCTGCTGATGGTCTTCCTGATGTGGGTCGGTCGGCTGGAGATCGTCCCGGTGCTCGCGGTGTTCATCTCGGCGGTCGACAGTCGGTGACGGCGCCGGTCGTCCTCGGGAAACCGCCTTTCGACCGGTCGCACGGGCGATACCGACGCGGGCTCTCCGAACGTGGAGAGCGTATCTTCTTAACCGACGGGAATAGTGATCGTCGTATGACGGACACCGACGACACCGACGGTCAGGACCTGCTCGGACACGTGCTCCTCCCCGTCGCACACGAGGAAGACGCGCTGGCGACGGCTCGGGCGCTCGAACCGTACGCTCCGAGACGAGTGACGGCGCTTCACGTCGTCGAGAAGGGCGGTGGCGTTCCGGACAAAACGCCCGTCGAGCAGTCCGAGGAACTGGCCGCCGAGTCGTACGCCGCCGTTCGCCGCGTGTTCCCCGCCGCCGACGAACACACCGCGTACGATCACGACGTTGTCGACGCGATCTTCGACGCCGCCGAGGCGGTCGACGCGAGCGCGGTCGCCTACCGCTCGCGCGGCGGGAACCGACTCATGCAGTTCCTCTCCGGCGATGTATCGCTGAAGCTGGTGACGAACGCGCCGCTTCCCGTCGTCGCGCTCCCGGTAGTGGACGGGGAGGACTGAGCGGCGGCCGTTCGACGGGACACCGGCCGGAGATCACCGGCCGCCTCCGCCAAGCGGTAGGCTTTCAGTCGTCGATCCTGAAGCCCCCTTCATATGTATCTGATCGTCGTGGGCGCCGGCGACATCGGTACCCCGCTCGTCGACCTCGCGACCGCCGGCGGCAACGAGGTCGTCGTCATCGAACGCGACGGGGAGCGCGCGGAGCGGGCGTCGAGACAGTACGACTGCCTCGTGATCAACGACGACGCGACCTCGAAGGAGACCCTCCAAGACGCCGGTGCCGACCGTGCCGACGCCCTCATCTCGACGACCGATCAGGACGCGACGAACATCATGGTCTGTCTCCTCGCTCAGGAGCTTTCGGTCCCGAACATCGTTTCCGTCGTCCACAACCCAGAGCACATGAACGTGTTCGAGCAGATCGGCGTCAACACGATGCAGAACCCGCAGAGCCTGATCGCGGAGTACCTCTATCGAGCCGTGAGCCGGCCGTCGGTCGTCGACTTCATGCACATCGGCGAGGAGGCCGAGGTGTTCGAGATCAGCGTCGGTCCGGACGCGCCGATCGCCGGCAAGACGCTTCGGGAGGCGGACGAGGCGGACCTCATCGGGGGACAGACGCTGATCGTCGCGATCGAGCGGGACGGCGAGGGGAAGCCGATAACGCCGCGCGGGGGCACCCGTATCGAGGCGGACGACCTGCTCACGGTGTACTCGGGTGAGGGCGTGACCCCCGAACTGACCGACGTGTTCGGCCACACCGGGGACGGCGAGTGAGATGACCGACCGATCCGACGGGCTCCTCTCGGCCGATCTGGGGATCATCGCGCGGGACATCGGCTCGCTGCTCCTCATGGAAGCCGGGTTGATGAGTTTCTCCGTGGCCGTCGCGCTCGGTTTCGGGGAGTTTCACGCCGCGCTCGGGTTCCTGATCGCCGGCGGCGTGACGGCCGCGATCGGCGGCTTCGCGAACCGGCGGTTCGCCGACGCGCCGAATCCGAGGATGAAACACGGCATGGTCATCGCCGCCGGTGGATGGCTCACCGTCGCGGCCTTCGGGGCGCTCCCGTTGTTCCTCGCGGCGTGGCTGACGCCGCCGGCCGTCATGGACTCGTTCGTTCCCGCCGCGGCGGACGCGGCCTCGTGGGAGCCGATCGCGGTCGGGGGGACCACGACCGTTTCGAGCCTCGCCTACTTCCGCGACCCGCTCCACGCCCTCTTCGAGAGCATGAGCGGGTGGACCGGGAGCGGTCTGACGATGGCGATACACGAGCCGTCGCTGCCGCGGGCGGTGCAGTGGTGGCGGTCGTTCATCCAGTGGGTCGGCGGCGTCGGCGTTATCGTCCTCACCGTCTCCATCCTCTCACGGCCGGGTAGCGGGAGTTACGCGCTCTACCAGAGCGAGGCCCGCGAGGAGAAGATCCACCCGAGCGTCGTCTCGACGGTCCGGACCGTCTGGAAGCTGGTCGTCGGCTACACGCTGTTGGCCTTCGCGACCCTGTTCGCCGCGGTCCGGGCGAGCGAGAGCGCGTACGCCGAGTCACTCTCGGTCGGTGAGACCGCGTGGCAGGCGCTCAACCACGCGATGACCGGGCTCACGACGGGCGGATTCTCCGTCACGGACAACTCGATCGCGACGTACAACTCCGCGCTCGTCGAGGCCGCCCTGCTGCCGATCATGGTCCTCGGGGCGATCGCGTTTCCAGTCCACTACGTCGTGTTGCGGGATCGGCGGGTTCGCGAACTGGTCGACGACCTCCAGACGCGGTGGCTGTTGCTCCTGTTCGGGGCCGGCATCGCGGTTCTCTCGATCCAGAACGTCCTTTCCGTGCCGGCGACCGCCGGCGCGTTCTCGACGGGGTCGTTCCTCCCGGTCTCCGCGCTCTCCCTGGACGCGGCCCAGACCGACGCGATCCGGGATTCGACGTTCCAGTGGGTCAGCGCTCTGAGCTGTACCGGGTTTCAGTCGGCGCCGATCGGCCGGTGGGTCGCCGGCGCGAAGGTGCTCGTCGTCGGCGCGATGGTGCTCGGCGGCGCCGCCGGGTCCACCGTCGGCGGTATCAAAATCGTTCGCGGGTACACGGTCGCACGCGGGATCGTCTGGCAGTTCTCTCGCGTGTTCCTCCCGAAGAACGCGGTCGTCACCGCGCGCATCGGCGACCGAACGCTTGACCGGGAGACGATGGAGCGGGAGTTCGGCGAGGCCGCCATCGTCACGCTCCTGTGGCTTCTCGCCCTCGCTGTCGGGAGTCTCGTCCTCGTCAACGTCGCCGGCCCCGAGTTCACCTACGCCGACGCGCTGTTCGAGGTCGCCAGCGCGCAGGGGAACGTCGGCCTTTCGACGGGGATCACCGGCCCCTCGATGCCGCCGCTGGCGGAGGGAATGTTCCTCTTCAACATGTGGATCGGGCGGCTGGAGATCATCCCGGTGCTGGTGTTCCTTCGGGCCGGGATTTGGGGACTGAACCCGTAGCTGGTCCCGGTGAGTCGACGGGTCCCCGGTGCCCTCTCGCCCCGGTCACTCCGCTTCTCGCATCCGTCCCATGAACGACCAGTGAACCTCGTGGCTCCCGTCGGGCTGCGGCTCCTCGGTGACGTGATAGAGGTACGGACCGTGCGGGCAGTCGTCGCAGCCGTCCGCACAGCGGAACTGCTTTACCACTTCCGTGTGCCCCTCGTGTTCGGTGACGCGGAGGATGTCCTCGTTGTCCTCCGCCTCGACCGGCAGTTCCGCCTCTCCGTGATAGTGGAGCAGCTCCTGCGCGTGAACGATCGCTTTGCGGAGCTCTTCTGGCGAACGATCGGTCAACGCGTCTACCAGTTCCGGGGAGAGCCCTTCCGGCGGCGTTGGGCGTTCCGAGGATTCGGTCATGGGCGGAGATTGATCCCAGACCCATATAATCGATCCGCGGGGCGTCGGAACCCGATGAAGTCGGCCCGCCGCGCCCTTCCAGAATATAATGAATATTTATACGCGACCGGCCGGTAACGGGCGATATGTACGACGACGAGGAGCTCTCCGAGATCCGCGAGGCGAAGGAGTCGTGGGAGGCGGAGACGCTCGACCCCACCCTCGACCGCCACGGGGAGCGGAAAGAGCGGTTCGCGACGGTGTCGAACCGCGAGGTCGACCGCCTGTACACGCCCGACGACGTCGCCGACCTCGACTACGACGAGGACCTGGGGTTCCCGGGCGAGGAACCGTACACCCGCGGGGTCTACCCGACGATGTACCGCGGCCGCACGTGGACGATGCGGCAGTTCGCGGGGTTCGGCACCGCCGAGGAGACCAACGAGCGGTTCCGCTACCTGATCGACGAGGGGCAGACCGGGCTCTCGACCGCCTTCGACATGCCCTCGCTGATGGGGATCGACTCCGACGACGAGATGTCGCTCGGCGAGGTGGGCAAGGAGGGCGTCGCGGTCGACACCTTACGCGACATGGAGGTGCTGTTCGACGGCATCGACCTCGCGGAGGTGTCGACCTCCTTCACGATCAACCCGAGCGCCCCGGTGATCTACGCGATGTACGTCGCGCTCGCGGACCAGCGGGGAGTCCCGCGCGAGGAGCTTCGGGGGACCCTCCAGAACGACATGCTCAAGGAGTTCATCGCGCAGAAGGAGTGGGTGATCCCGCCGGAGCCCTCCCTCGAGTTGGTGACGGACACAATCGAGTTCGCGGTCGCGGAGACGCCCAAGTTCAAGCCCATCTCGGTGTCGGGGTACCACATCCGCGAGGCGGGGTCGACCGCGGTCCAGGAGCTCGCGTTCACCCTCGCGGACGGGTTCGCCTACGTCGAGGCGTGTCTCGACCGCGGGCTCGACGTCGACGAGTTCGCCCCCCAACTCTCCTTCTTCTTCAACTCGCACAACTCGCTGTTCGAGGAGGTCGCGAAGTTCCGCGCCGCGCGCCGGATCTACGCGAACGTGATGGACGAGTGGTACGACGCCGAGGCCGAGGCGTCGAAGCGGCTGAAGTTCCACACCCAGACCGCCGGGCAGTCGCTGACGGCCCAGCAGCCGCTCAACAACGTCGCGCGCGTCACGATTCAGGCGCTCGCGGGCGTGCTGGGCGGCACCCAGAGCCTCCACACCAACTCCTTCGACGAGGCGCTCGCGCTCCCCTCCGAGCAGGCGGTCCGCGTCGCGCTCCGGACCCAGCAGATCATCGCGGAGGAGTCGGGCGCGGCCGACATCGTCGACCCGCTCGGCGGCTCCTTCGCCGTCGAGTCGCTCACCGACGAGACCGAGGCCGAGGCGATGGAATACATCGAGGAGATCAGAGAGATGGGCGACGGCTCCGTGCGCGACGGCGTCTTACGCGGCATCGAACAGGGGTACTTCCACCGCGAGATCCAGGAGTCCGCCTACGAGTACCAGGAGCGCGTCGACGAGGGCGAGGAGACGGTCGTCGGCGTCAACGCCTACGAGATCGACGAGGACACCCGCCCGGACCTGCTGAAGGTCGACGAGACCACCCGCGAGCGACAGCTCGATCGGCTGGAGTCGGTGAAGGATGACCGCGACGGCGACGCGGTCGACGCCGCGCTCGACGACCTCAAAGCCGCCGTCGACGCCGGCGAGAACGTGATGCCCGCGATCGTCACGGCGGTGAAGACGTACGCGACGATGGGCGAGATCATGAGCGTGTTCGAGGCGGAACACGGGAGCTACCGCGAGCGGATCGGGGTCGCCTGACCGAGCGAAAACGAGGGGGAAAAAACGGACCGACCGGGCGTTACGCCGGGTCGACAGACCGAGCGGACTCCGCGCACCATGCGCTGCCCCGACGGCCCGCTCGCCGGAGGTCGAGCTCGACGACCGAGCCGGCGTCGAGCGACGACAGCTCGGCCTCCACGTCCGGGTCGTCGTACTCGACGACGTACAGCGTCTCGTTGCGCGGGTGTTCACGGAGCGTGATCGCCCCGTGGTCGTTACACGCGTCGACGACCGTGTACTTGCCAGTGCGGTCCATCCCGCGTTGAGCTACGATATGGTCCGTGTTAACAGTTGTGCGCACCTGCGTGCGGACCGCACGCGCCGACCGCGAACGGTCCATTTTAATCGACCCGTCGCCTCGCTCGGGTATGACGGAGACGGAGGTCCCCGAGGACCACCCGCGGCACGCGTCGCTCGTGACGCGCCACCGGATCGAGGCGGGCGTCGAGAAGGGGATCACCTCGAAACAGGGACTGATCGCGGAGGGGCGCGGCGAGGCGTTCGACTACCTCCTCGGCGAACGCACGCTCCCGAGCGCCGACGACGCCGCGCGCGCCGCGGCCGCGACCCTCCTGCTCGCCGACCGCCCCGTGATCTCGGTGAACGGGAACGTCGCGGCGCTCGCGCCTGGCGAGACGGTCGAGCTGGCCGAGGCGGTCGGCGCCGACCTCGAGGTGAACCTGTTCAACCACACCGACGAGCGCGTCCGCCGGATCGCAGACCACCTCCGCGAGCACGGCGCCGACGACGTGAAGGGGCTCGCCGGTGACGGCGAGATCCCGGGCCTCGAGCACGCTCGCGGCGTCGTCGACGCCGACGGGATCGAAGCGGCCGACGTCGTCGTGGTGCCCTTGGAGGACGGCGACCGCGCCGCCGCGCTCGACGCGATGGGAAAGACGGAGATCGTGATCGACCTGAACCCCGGGAGCCGCTCGCCGCGGACGGCGGACGTGCCGATCGTCGACAACCTCCTGCGCGCGGTGCCAAACGTGACGGCGCACGCGCGGGACCTCGCGGACGCGTCGCCGGCGGAACTGGAGCGGATCGCCGCTGAGTTCGACGCCGACGCAGCGCTCGACGCGGCCGAGACGGCGATCCGCGGGGGGTCGTTCGCGGACGAGGCACCGAGCGACGGCGGCGCGGGTCCGGCGTAGCCCCGTCGCGGCCCCCGCCGGAAGGCAAAAGCCTCCGCCGCCCGTATCGACGCACATGGAACTTGACGAGACGGACCGGGCGATCCTGCGGATCCTCCAGGAGGACGCGCGGACCCCGTTCTCGGAGGTCGCGCGTCGGATCGACATGTCCAGCGCGACCGTCCACGACCGCGTGAGCCGCCTCGAAGAGGCGGGCGTCATCCGGGGGTACCACGCCGACATCGACCCGAAGGCGGTCGGGTACGGCGTCGGCGCGTTCGTCGGCCTGCGCGTCGAGCAGGGGCGCGAGGAGGACGCGCTCGAACGCCTCCGCGGCATCGACGGCGTCCGCGAGATCCACCTCACCACCGGCGAGTGGGACGTCATCCTCCGGGTCGTCGCGGCCGACACCGACCGGCTCCGCGAACTGATGTTCGAGCGGATCGCGGAGACCGCGGGGTTCTCGCGCTCGCAGACGATGGTGATCTTAGGCACCGACTACGAGCAGCCGGGGCCGCCGCTGTAGCGAGACGGGAACCCCGTCGCCGCGCCGGGCGGCGAGCGGCGCCGCGCTCGCTCGGGACCGGAACGCTCAACTCGGGACCTCCCCGAAAGACGACCATGAGCACGGGTGTGGCGGACGGGTTCGATCCGTCGCCGGAACGGGCGTGGGCGGCGGTCGTTGGCGGTGTCGCCGCGGTGCTGGCGGTCGGATCGGTCGTCTTCCCGCGGACCGTCTACGACCGCTTCCTCTGGCGCTACTTCTGGGGGCCGGTGGTCGCGGACGGCGAAGGGGCGCAGTGCGCGGTCCGCGAGGCCGGCGGCACCACGGAGCTGCTCGGCACCGACGCGGCGTGTCAGTCGGCGCGGAGCGCCGGCGAGGTCGTCGCCACCCCGGGCTACACCACCTTCTCGACGGTGAGCTACGTGGTGATCCTGCTGGCGATGCTGATCGGCGTCGTCTTCCTCCTCCGCCGACTCGACATCGCGACGGAGCTCCGCTTCTTCTACGCGCTGTTCCCGTTCATGCTGTTCGGCGGGGCGATGCGGACGGTCGAGGACGCGGGCGTCGCCGCGACCGCCGCCGGCGCCGAACCGCTGATCCCGTTCCCCGCGAGCGCGGTGCTGATCAGCCCGTTCATCTACTTCACGGTGTTCGCGTTCACGCTCGCGTGCGTCCTCGCGTCGTACGGGCTCGAACGCCGCGGCGTCGTCGACGACTACGCGCGCCCGCTGTTCGCGTCGGGAACCGCGGGGCTCGCGCTCGCGGTCGGGTATCTGTCCTTTCTCGCGGCCACGACCGGCTACGTCACCTTCTACCCGCAGGTGCTGCTGTTGACGCTCGTCATCGCGACGGTCGCGACCGCGGGCACGTGGGCGATCGCGACCCGACGGATCTCGACGATCCGGCAGGGCACCGGCGCCGCGGGGATCGTGATCATCTGGGGCCACGCGATCGACGGCGTGGCGAACGTGATCGGGCTCAACTGGATGCCCGCGCTGACCGGCACCCCGAACCTCGTCCCGAAACACGTCGTCAACGCGCTGATCGTCGACTGGACCGGGCGGCTGCTGCCGGAGTCGATCGTCTCCGTCACCGGCGACGCGTGGCCGTTCCTGCTGGTGAAGCTCGCGGCCGCGACGTTCGTCGTCTGGGTGTTCAACGGCGAGATGTACGAGGAGTCGCCGCGGTACACGCTGTTACTGCTGATCACGGTGCTGGCTGTCGGGTTGGGTCCGGGCACGCGCGACATGCTGCGCGCGACGTTCGGGGTTTGAATAGCAGTTTCCGACTCCGTCGTTCATTTATAAGCAACCGGCGGTAGCCGCTCCGAAGACGCCGCCAAATCCCGGCCACTCGCTTATAAATCGATGACTGCGGACCGACAGCGAACACCTCCAAAGCCCCAGCCGGGAGGCGGGCGCACGCTCGCTGTGCTCCTCAGTCGCTCGCTTCGCTCGCTCCTTGCGGTGCTTACGTCGTCATCAGAACGCTTCGCGTTCTGATTGGCTCACGAGAGCTTCGCTCTCGTGAACGCTTGCGCCCGCCTCCCGGCAGCGTGGCGCTACGCGCCACGGGCAACCGGCGGCGGAGCCGCCGGTGACTGCCCCTTTGAGTCCCGCCCCGCACAGCACCGCAACCGCGCCTCACGCCTCCCCAGCCTCGTCAGTCGCTTCCGCTTCGCTCCAGCGACTGACTCCCTCGCGCGTGCTCCTCGCGGCCGCCTCCGGCGGCCACTCGGAGGCACGCGCCGCCGCACCGCTCGGTTATAAATAACTCCCGGCGCACCGCGTCGCGATCGGTCACTCGGGTCCGCTCCGCAACGACACCTTATAAGCCGTCGCGGGCGGAACGGACTCGGTAATGCTGGACGGGGTCAACGTCGCGCTCGGCGTCTCGGGGAGCATCGCGGCGGTGAAGGTCGTCGAACTTGCCCACGAACTGCGCCGGTACGGCGCGAGCGTCCGCGCCGTCATGTCCCCGGCGGCGACGAACATCGTCCACCCGTGGGCGGTCGACTTCGCGACCGACGAGCCGACGGTCACCGAGATCACCGGGAGCGTGGAACACGTCGAGCTTTGCGGCCGCGAGGGGTGGGCCGACGTGCTCCTCTTGGCTCCGGCGACCGCGAACACCGCGGGGAAGGTCGCGGCCGCGGTCGACGACACGCCCGTGACGACCTGCGCGACGACGGCGCTGGGCGCGGACCTGCCGGTCGTGATGGCGCCCGCGATGCACGAGCCGATGTACGACCACCCGGGCGTCCTCGACGCGCTCGACTGCCTGGAGTCGTGGGGCGTCCGCTTCGCGGACCCCCGGATCGAGGAGGGGAAGGCGAAGATAGCGGCCGAGGACGATATCGTGACGGAGGTCGCGCGAGCGACGACCCCGCAGAGCCTCGCCGGGACGCACGTCGTCGTCACCGCGGGCGCGACGAAGGAGCGGATCGACCCGATCCGTATCCTGACGAACCGCGCGTCGGGGAAGACCGGCCGGGCGGTCGCTCGGGCGCTCTACGTCCGCGGCGCGCGGGTGACGCTCGTCCACGACGGGCCCGACGTCCCGTACGCCGACGCGGTCGCCGTCGAGACGGCCGACGAGATGATCGACGCCTGCCGGCGGACGGCCGCGACCGCCGACGCGCTGATCTCGGCGGCCGCCATCTCGGATTTCACCGCGGACGCAGTCGACCAGAAGATCCGATCCGGGTCGCCGCTGTCGGTCGATCTCCGGCCGACGCCGAAGCTCATCGACTCGGTCCGCGAGGCGTACCCCGACCTCCCCATCGTCGGGTTCAAGGCCGAGACCTCGGGCGACGACGCGGCGATGGTGTCCGAGGCCGAGCGGATCCGCGACCGCGTCGGCCTCTCCTTCGTCGTCGCCAACGACGCGAGCGTGATGGGCGGCGACGAGACGCGCGCGCTCCTCGTCGGCCGGACCGACCCCGACGAGTACGTCGGCGACAAGGACGGCCTCGGCGGGCGCGTGGCCGACGAACTCGCCGACGTACTCGGGTAATTCGGGGCCTCGACCGAGGTATAGCGAAATAGTTTTGGGCGTCCCATCGCTTGAACTCGGTGGATAGTCTCGTCGTTTTCGCGCGAAGACGCGAGAGATGGTTCACACATGTCAGACACAGACGCCCACCGCATACTCGTTCCCGTCGGCGACTCGGACACGCTCCGAGACACGGTCTCGTACGCCGTCGAGCGGGCGAGTGCGGCGGCACCGAACCGACCGGTCGAGTTCCACTTCGTCGTCGCGGCGGAGACGCAGTCGGTCGACCCGGACGCGCCCGAGGAGCTCGGCTCAGCGCGCGAACAGTTAGAGCGCGTCGCCCTCTGGGTCGAGGAGGACGCGGACTCCGCCGACGGCGCGACCGACGCGGCCGACGGCCCGCCGGACCGGTTCACCGTCGTCACCGACGTCGTCGGCACCGACCGGTACCTGTTCAGTCCGGGCGACTACGCCGACGCGCTCCTCGAGTACGCGGCCGAGACGGGGATCGACCGGATCGTCGTCGACCCGGAGTACAACCCCGCCGGCACCGCGTCGATGCTGCGGTCGATGTCGGTGGAGCTGGCCCGCGGCGACGTGCCGGTCGAGACGGCTCCGGACGACCGGCCGGCCCAGGGCGCGGTGCTCGCGCGCGCGGCGTCGCTGTCGAAGTACCTCTCCGTGTTCGTCGTCTCGTACCTGTTTTACATGTCGCTGAGCGCGTGGAAGCCGCTCGACTTCCTGACCGGCTTCGTGACGGCTTCGATCGTGTCCGTCGTCCTCGCGCCGGTCGTCGCGAACCGGTCGGCGCCGCTGGGGCTGACACTCCGGCGGCTCGCCCGCCTGGCGGTGTACGCCCCGTACCTCGTCAAGGAGATCGCGGTCGCGAACCTCCAGGTGGCGTACGTCGTCCTCCACCCCGACATGCCGATCGACCCGGAGGTCGTTCAGTTCCGGGCAGCGGTGTGGGGCGACGGGGCGGTGACGACGCTCGCGAACAGCATCACGCTCACGCCCGGGACCCTGACCGTCAACGTCTCCGAGCGCTCGTTCGACATTCACTCGCTGACCGCCGACTCCCGCGAGGACCTCTTCGACGGCGGGTTAGAGCGCGCGGTCCGGTTCGTCTTCTACGGTCGCGCGTCGGCGCGGATACCGACGCCGCGCGAGCGCGACGACGCCGGGGAGGGCCGGGATGGTTGAGTTCGAGACGGCGCTTCTGGCCATCGCTGCGGCCTTCGTGCTCTTCGCGGTCGTCGCGCTGTACCGGGTGTACGCCGGGCCGACGAACCATGACCGCGTCATCGCGGTGAACGTCGCCGGGACGAACACCGTCATCGCCATCACGCTCGTCGCGGCGGCGTACCAGGAGTCGACGTTCCTCGACGTGGCGCTCGTGTACGCCCTGTTGAACTTCCTGCTGTCGATAGCGTTCTCGAAGTTCAACGTCGAACGCGGGGGTGTGCTGTGACGCCGGCCGAGTGGGGCATCGTCGCCCTCGCGCTCGCGGGCGCCTTCTTCGGCGGCGTCGCGGCGGTCGGCCTCGTCCGGCTCCCGGACGTCTACACCCGGTCGCACGCGGCCTCGAAGAGCGACACGCTGGGGGCCATCCTCACGGTCGCCGCGGCCGCGCTCGCGCTCCAGTCCGGACTCTCGACGGCAAAGTCGGTGTTCCTCCTGTTGTTCATGTTCATCACGAACCCGACGGCGGCACACGCCGTCGCCCGCGCCGCACAGGACCAGGGAATCGAACCGTGGACCGCCGACGAGGGGGACGACTGATGCCGATCACGCTCGTCGAGGCCGCGCTGCTGACGTTCGTCCTCGGCTGCGCCCTCGGTGCGGCCCTGCTTGAGGACACGCTGGCGGCGGTGATGGCCTTCGCGGCGTACAGCCTAGGCGTCTCGGTGCTCTGGCTCGTGCTTCAGGCCCCGGACGTCGGCCTCACCGAGGCGGCGGTCGGCGCCGGCATCATGACCGTGCTGTTCCTCTTGGCGCTGTCGAACACCGTCTCGCCGGACGCGGACCGGCTGTTCGAGCCGATCCGCTGGCGGACGGTGGCGCTGGTCGGCGGGTTCGTCCTGCTGATCGGCGCCACGGTCCCCGCGCTGCCGGCCATCGGCGACCCGAACTCGCCGGTCGTCGCCGGCGAGGTGAGCCAGTACTACCTGGCGAACGCGTACGCCGAGACGGAGGTCAGAAACGCCGTGACGGCTGTGTTGGCGGCCTACCGAGGCTTCGACACGCTCGGCGAGGGCGTGGTCGTCTTCTCCGCGGTGGTCGTCACGCTGTCCGTCCTCCGCCGCGAGGTGGTGGCATGAGTACCGACGACGCTGGCCGGAACGCCGGCGACGCGGACGGCGCCGCAGGCCCGGACGCCGCCGACTCCCCCGACGCGGACGGCGACGAGGCGGCGCCCGGCCTGTACGTCGAGTCCACGATCATCATGACGACCGTCCGGCTCGTCTCCCCGTTCATCCTCACGTTCGCGCTGTTCATCATGTTCCACGGCGCGGATACCCCTGGCGGCGGGTTCCAGGGCGGCGTCATCGCCGGTTCGGTCGTGATGATGCTCGCGTTCGCCTACGGTATCGACTCGACCCGGCAGTGGCTCGACGGCCGCGTGATCGCGGCGCTGGCCTCCGGCGGCGTGTACGTCTTCGTCGGGATCGGTCTCGGCGCGATCGCGCTCGGCGGACAGTTCCTCCAGTACGCGGAGTACGAGGCGCTGTTCGGGCACGCGATCAAGTACGCGATCGAACTCGTCGAACTCAGCATCGGCGCCATCGTCGCCGCCGTCGCGATCGGGCTCTTCTTCCTGCTCGCGGCCGGCTTCGACCACGCCATCGAGGAGGACCCGTCATGACGCTCGACCTGCTCACGACTCACTACAACTACTACGCGGTCGCCCTGCTGCTCGGAATCGGCCTGTACACCGTCATCGAGTCGCCGAACCTCGTGAAGAAGGTCATCGGAATGAACGTGTTCCAGACCGGGATATTCCTGTTTTTCATCACGCTCGCGTTCCGCAACGGCGGGAATCCCCCGGTCATCACCGAGGGCGCCGGCCCGTACGTCAGCCCGCTCCCGCACGTGCTCATCCTGACCGCCATCGTCGTCGGGGTGAGCCTGACGGCGGTGGCGCTCGCGCTCGTCGTGCGCGTCTACTCGGAGTACGGCACGCTCGACGAAGACACCTTGGAGCAACTCTACCATGATTGAACACCTCATCGTCCTGTTGGTCGTCCTGCCGATCCTCGGCGCCGCGGTCCCGCCGCTGGCCAGCCTGCGTTACGACCGCGTCGGGTGGGCGGTCGCGACGGCGACGACGCTCGGTCACGCCGCGTTCGCCGCCGCGCTCGCGTGGACCGTCTGGACCGACGGCACCGTGCGGTACGCGGTCGGCGGCTTCGCCGCTCCGTACGGGATCGAACTCGTCGCCGACGGGCTGACGATCCTGCTCGTCGCCCTCGTCAGCGCCGTCTCGCTCGGCGTGCTCGCGTACGCCAGACACGCCGGCCCGCACGCGAACACGTTCTACTCGCAGTTCCTCCTGCTCGTCGCCGGCCTGTCCGGGATGACGGTGACGGGAGACGTGTTCAACCTGTACGTCTTCCTCGAGATCACGGGGCTCGCGGCGTACGGGCTCGTCGCGAGCGGCCCGGGGGCGCGGTCGGCCGTCGCGGCCCTGAAGTACCTCGTCATCGGGACCATCGGCGCGTCGCTGTACCTGCTCGGCGTCGGCTACGCGCTCGCCGCCACCGGCACGCTGAACATGGCCGACCTCAGCGTCAAACTCGCCGAGGTCGGCTACGACTCGACGCTCGTCTTGACCGCGTTCGGGCTGATAGTCGCCGGCCTGACGGTGAAGGTCGCGCTGTTCCCGCTCCACACCTGGCAGCCCGACGCGTACGCCGACTCGCTCGACAGCGTGAGCGCGTTCATCTCGGCGCTCGTCTCGACCGTGTCGGCGTACGCGCTCGCTCGCGTGCTGTTCTCGGTGTTCACGGTCGACTTCCTCGAGGCCGTCCCCACCGCGCGTTGGGCGCTGGTGGGCGTCGCCTGCGTCAGCATCGTCGCCGGGAGCGGCCTCGCGGTCGCGCAGTCCGACGTGCGTCGGATGCTGGCGTACTCGTCGGTGTCGCAGTTCGGACTCGTCATCGCCGGCTTCGCCATCGCGACGCCGCTGGCCGTCGTCGGCGCGACCGTCCACCTCGTCGGCCACGCGGTGATGAAGGGCGGCCTCTTCGCCGTCACCGGGATCATCGAGCGCAGGACCGGCGCGACGACGGTCGGCGGCTACGCCGGCATGGGCGGTCGCGTTCCGGTCGCCGCCGGCGTCTTCACGCTGTTGGCGCTCGCGATGGTCGGGGTCCCGCCCGCCATCGGGTTCGTCGGGAAGTGGTACATCGTCCTCGGCGCCGTCGACGCCGGCGTCTGGCCGGTGGTCGTCGTCCTCCTGGCGAGCACGCTGTTGACGCTGGCGTACTTCGCTCGGCTCGGCGAGCGACTCTACTTCGCCGAGCCGACGATCACGTCGGGGTCGACCGCCGCGACCGACGGCGGCGAGAGCGTCTCGACCGGGATGATCGTGACCGTCGTCGTCGCTGCCGTCCTCGCCGTCGCGCTCACGGCCGCAGTGCCAGTGATCGACCAGCTGATCGACCAGACCGTGTTCGAGTTGATACGCCAATGACCGACGTCGCCTCCCTTCGACCGTTGTTCGCCGTGCTCGTGTCGGCCGTGGCCATCCCGATCATCCTCTCGCTGCGGTCGCGGCCGAACGTCCGAGAGGGGGTCACCCTCGCCGTCGCCGCGACGAAGTTCGGCCTCGTGGCGAGCATGGTGCCGGGGGTCCTCGCGGGCACCACCTACGTCACGCGGATCGGCGAGTTCGGGAACGGGATCTCGCTCGCGCTCCGCGCGGACCCGCTCGGGATCCTGTTCGCGCTGCTCGCGAGCCTCCTGTGGATCGTGACGAGCTTCTACTCCATCGGGTACATGCGCGGGCTGAGCGAACACGCGCAGACCCGCTACTTCGCCTCCTTCGCCGCCAGCCTCGCGTGTGCCGTCGGCGTCGCGTTCGGGGCGAACCTCGTCACCCTGTTCGTCTTCTACGAGCTGCTGACGGTGTCGACGTACCCGCTCGTCACGCACGACGAGACGGACGAGGCCCGCGCGGCCGGCCGGAAGTACCTCACGTACACCTTCGGCGGCGGCGTCGCCGTCCTCGGCGGGACGGCGCTCGTCTACGTGCTGACGGGCACTACGGCGTTCACGCCGGGCGGCATCGAGGCGCTCGCGACCGCGGACCCGACGCTGGCGCGGGCGGCGTTCGCCCTCTTAGCGGGCGGGTTCGGCGTCAAGGCGGCGCTGATGCCCGTCCACTCGTGGCTCCCCGACGCGATGGTCGCGCCGACGCCGGTCTCGGGACTGCTCCACGCGGTCGCGGTCGTCAAGAGCGGTATCTTCGGCATCGCCCGCGTCGTCCTCGACGTGTTCGGGACGGAGACGATGGCGGAGCTGGGCGTGGCGCTGCCGCTCGCGGCGGTCGCGGCGATCACGCTCCTGACCGCGAGCGTCATCGCGCTCAGACAGGACAACCTCAAGCGGCGGCTGGCGTACTCGACGATCAGCCAGCTGTCGTACATCGTCCTCGGGCTCGCGCTGTTGGAGGGCGACGCGCTGATCGGCGGGCTGCTCCACATCCCGGCGCACGCGTTCATGAAGCTCACCCTGTTCTTCTGCGCGGGCGCGATCCACGTCGAGACGCACACGGACGACATCAGCGACATGGCGGGCATCGGCGACCGGATGCCGCTGACGATGGCGGCGTTCGCCGTCGCCGCCGCGGGGATGGCCGGGATCCCTCTGGTCGCCGGGTTCGTCAGTAAGTGGTACATCGTCATCGGCGCGCTGCAGGGCGGTGGCCTCGTCTTCGCCGCCGCGCTGTTGATCTCCGGCGTCCTCAACATCGCGTACTTCTGGCCGGTCGTCTACCAGGCGTACTTCGAGTCGCCCGAGGGGCACGACGAGAAGCCCCTCCTGTCCGCGCCGCTGGGGGGCCGCAGCGGGCCTCGCGCCGACGGCGGCGGCGAGACCGAGGCGTACGGCGACGCCTCCGCCGCCGAGACCCACGACGACGCGCACGGCGCTGAAACCCACGAGGACGGTCACGACGTCGAGAGCCGCGACGACGGTCACCGCGGTCACCACGGCGGGCCGCCGGCGAGCGGCTGGGACGTCCGCGGGTGGCGCGGCGCCGAGAGCACGTGGTTCATGCTCGGGCCGATCTTGACGGCCGCGAGCCTGTCGGTCCTGCTCGGGGTCGTCCCGCGGACCGCCGTCTTCCTCAGGATCGTCGAGACCGTCGTCGGCTCGCTCCCGGGGGTGGTGGTCTGATGACGAACGCCCTGACCGCCCTTCCGCCGGGACCGGTGCTGCTGGCGGTGGCCGTGCTGATCGCGCTGCTGTCCCGGCGGGTCGGCCACGCGCTCGGCGTCGCCGCCTCCGGGGCGGCGGTCGCCTGGGCGTGGACCGTCCCGGCCGGCGCGCATCTCCAGGCCACGTTCCTCGGCTTCGACGCCGTCCTGCTCAACGTCGACGAGTTCTCGCGGCTGATGGGGCTGATATTCGGGATTATCGGCGCCGTCGCCGTCCTGTACTCGTACGCGAGCGAGGCCGAGAGCGTTCAGACCGCGTTCGCGTTCTCGTACGTGGCGACGAGCTACGGCGCGGTGTTCGCGGGTGACTGGCTCACGCTGCTGTTCTTCTGGGAGCTGATGGCCGTCACCAGTACGCTGCTCGTCTGGCACTACCGGGGCGAGGCGGTCCGGGCCGGCTTCCGCTACGCACTGTTCCACGGGCTCGGCGGCACGCTGCTGATGGCCGCCGTCCTCGGTAACTACGTCGCGAAGGGGACCTTCCTGTTTGCGACCGTTCCCGGCGGCCCCGAGACCGCGGGGATGGTCGCCGGGCTGCCGGCCGCGCTCGCCGCGGTCGGAATCGGCGTCAACGTCGGGTTCATCGGCCTCCACGCGTGGCTCCCCGACACCTACCCGCGCCCCCACATCGCCGCCAGCGTCTTCCTCTGCGTGTTCACCACGAAGACCGGCGTCTACGGGATGTACCGGGCGTTCCCCGACGGCCACGTCGCCATCGCGTACATGGGCGGCGGGATGGCCGTCTTCGGGGCGACCTTCGCGCTGTTCCAGAACGACATGCGCCGGCTCCTCTCGTACCACATCCAGTCGCAGGTCGGCTACATGATCGCCGGCGTCGGCATCGGGTCGGCGCTGTCTCAGGCCGGCGCGTTCGCCCACGTCTTCAACCACATCCTCTACAAGGGGCTCCTCTTCATGACGGCCGGCGTCGTCGTCTACCGGACCGGCGAGGAGAACCTGAAGAAGCTCGGCGGCCTCGCCCGCGAGATGCCGCTCACCGCGGGGGCGTTCGTCGTCGCCGCGCTCTCGATCGCCGGGTTCCCCGGGTTCAACGGCTTCGTCAGCAAGGGGATAATCATCTCCGGAAGCCACTACACGTTCGGCAAGGGGCCGCTCCCGCTCGGGGGGTTCGGCACGCTGGAGTGGCTGCTCCTGCTCGGCGGAGTCGGGACGTTCATGTCGTTCATCAAGTTCGGCTACTACGCGTTCTTCCACGGCGAGTACGACGGCGAGGTCGAGGACGCCAACCGCGGCCAGGCCGCCGCGATGGTGACCGTCGCCGTCCTCTGTGTGGCCTACGGGATCTTCGACGGCGCGCTGTTCGCGCTGTTGCCCTTCGACGTGACCGACGGCGCCGTGGTCGACCACGTCTACGTGACCTACACCGTCCCCCACGTCATCGAAGGCGCGCTGCTCGGCGTCCTCGGGCTGATCGGCTTCGCGCTCACGAAGAAGCCGCTCTCGAAGCTCGGGCGCGTCCCCGATGTCGACTCCCTGTACAACCCCGCAGTGTTCTACGGGTCCCGCGGGCTCGTCGTCGGCGTCACGGAGCTCTACGCCGCCGTCGACCGCGCCGCGGTCGGCTTCGCCCGGCTGACGATCCGGACCGTCACCGAACCGCAGGCGGCGGTCCGGCGAGTCGGCGGCGACGTCGACATCAAGTCCGGCATCGGGCGCAGCGTGCTGGTCTTGACGGTGGCGGTCGGCGTCGCGCTGTTCGCGGTCTTCCTGCTCTGAGCGGTTCCGGGCCGCCCGCTCCGGGCGTCTCACCGACCGGTCGTTCGGCTCGGTGTTCGGCGTCGATATCCCGGCGACGGTGCGGCCGGAGGAAAGCGAGAACGGGAGTCGGAACGCGGTACGGACCTGTCGAAAACGTGTGTCTCGACGTCAGTACTCCTCGTACGCGAGGTTCATCATCCACTGCGAGAAGGCGTCGGCCTGCGGGTCGACCTCCTCCTCGCCGATGAACGGCGAGAGCATGTCGTCGGCCATGAGCAGCGAGAAGTCCAGGTCGCGCGGCGCGGGCTCTAGGTAGTAGGTGTTGTGGCCGTCGTAGACGGTGTCCACACGCTGGATGAGTCCCGACTCCTCCAACGCCTCGGCGATGCGGCTCCCCTTCCGCGACGAGACGTCGAGTTCCTTCCAGAAGTCGCTCTGGTGGATGCCGCCGGTCTCGCGGATGAGTTCGAGGCCGGCCCGCTCGTCCGCCGACAGGTCGGACTCGATTTCGGACACGCTCATACTCTCTCACGCCTCCCGAATCGCTTAAAACTGGCTTTCCGGTCGCACGTCTCGCGCCGCGCGGCCGTCGTCTTACCGGCGAGTGAACGCGAACTCTCCGCGAGCCGGATCGACCGTCACGACCCCGACGCCGCGGAAGCCGAGGTTGAGCAGGTGCGGTCGACCGTCTGCCGCCTCGCCGGCGTCGTATCCGAACTCGTGCGAGTGGCCGCTGAACGCGGCGAACACGTCGTGGTCCCGAACCGCGAGGGCGAGCGCGATCGACCCGGTGTGGAGGTGCTCCCGGTCCGTCTCGCGCTCACCGACCGCGTGGTGGCGGTCGAACGACGCGCCGAACGGCGGTTGGTGGGTCGCGAGCAGCGCGTCGGAGCGACCGCGCAGGCGCTCCGACAGCCGCTCGTACGTCGCCTCGATCGCCTCGACGCCCCGGTGGAACGCGGCCGCCTCGTCGTCCGCGATCCCCAGCGACGCCGCGGCCTCCCGGACGGACGCGGACCCGCTGACGACGCGGTGACACGCGTCGAGCAGGTCCTCGGCGATCCGGTCGGCTTCGTAGCGGCGGTCCTCGCGGGGGACCGACCGGGGGTCGAGCGCGTCGAACTCGGTCTGCGGAAGCGGCGGGGTGAGCGACCGGCGCTCGCAGCCCCAGCCGACGACGGCGAGGTCCCCGAGCGTCCGGGCGCTCAGGTGTCCCGCGGTGGCGCCGTCGACGGGGTCGACCACCCCCTCCGGCATCGGGGCGGGGTCGTGGTTCCCCGGCACGTAGACGACCGGAACGTCCGGGGCGAGCCGCTCGACGAACCGACGCGCCAGGTCGGCGTCGTCGTCGCCCGCGCGGTGCGTGAGGTCGCCGACGATCAAGGCGGCGTCGACGCCCTCGGGCGGCGACACCGCGTCGAGGTCGTAGTCGCTGGCCGCGGGCTTCAGGTGGAGGTCGCCGCAGACGAGGAGCCGCATCGTCTCGGCGTTCGCGTCCGGAGTCAAAACGTCCCGGGAGGCACGGTACCGCGGCGCACGGCGGACCGACCGGGACGCGACCGCGTCCGACCCGTTAGGTCCCGCCGTCCGCGAAGTCGGCGGGGAGCCGCACCGGTTCCGCGGGCGTCTCGCAGGGGGGGCCGTCGGCGTACGCCATCTCGGGGCCCGAGCCGGTCCGGATCCGGGTGAACGACCGGGTTCCGAAGGCGTCGCCGTGGAGGCAGGCGCCGTACTCGTGGTCCGCGAGGACGCCGCTCGCGCGGTCGAGCCACGACGACCCCGACTCGCCCGGTTCCGGGACGAGCGCGGCCGCGATCCGTCTGGCGCTGTCGGCGCGCTCCTCGCCGAACTCCCGTCGCCGCCGGGGGACCGCGAACCGCTCCGCCCCGTTGACCACGCCGCCGACGTTGCCGACGACGTGGACGCCCGGGTCGAGTCGGGTCACGGCGAGGCCGCCGTCGTACGTCAGGAGGAACGCCGCTCGACCGTCGGCCAGCACGAGGTTGAAGCCGTCGTACGCGCGCTCGTCGAGCTCGTTCTCGACCGTTCGGACCGCGTCCTCCGCGTCGGCGGCCGTCAGGCAGTCGCGGACGAGCAGCCCCCGCGAGCGCTCGCCCTCGCCGTCGGCGTCGAGCCACCGGTTCGTGACGGCGACGACGAGTCCGCTCTCGGAGACGCCGATCCACGTGCCGCCGGCCTCCGCGTCGCGCGGAGCGACGTATCGGACTCCGTCGCCGTCGGCCGTTCGGAGCGCCGGCGGTTCGCTCGGGCGGTCGAGCGCCTCGTCGCGGGTGGCCGCGAGCGCGACGGGGGCGTCGCCGAACGCCCGCCACGCGAGGGTCAGGGTACACACGCCCGAAGACACGCCCGAGCGACTGAAAACTCCACGGGGAATCCGCCGCACGTGTTTACTCGTAATAAAAGAAATCTTTTGGTGACTGGCCGCTTTGGTCCAGACATGAACGCGATTGCCGTCTACGAGGGAGCCGACGAACCGGTCGTGACAGCGAAGCCGCGACCGGAGCCCGCGCCCGGCGAGGCGCTGGTTCGGACCCTGCGGGTCGGCGTGGACGGGACCGACCACGAGGTCATCGCCGGCGGCCACGGCGGCGCGCCCGCGGGCGAGGACCACCTCGTGCTCGGCCACGAGGCCGTCGGCGTGGTCGAGGACCCGAACGACACGCCGTTCGAGGCCGGCGACGTCGTCGTCCCGACGGTTCGACGGCCGCCGAACGGCGCCAACGAGTACTTCGCGCGCGGCGAGCCAGACATGGCGCCGGACGGCGAGTACCACGAGCGCGGCATCGTCGGCGCGCACGGGTTCATGGCGGAGTACTTCACCAGCCCGGCGGAGTTCCTCGTCGAGATCCCGCCGGCGCTCGCGGAGTGGGGGTTCCTCGTCGAGCCGATCTCGATCGCGGAGAAGGCGATCGAGCACGCGTACGCCAGCCGGTCGGCGTTCAGCTGGGAGCCCGAGTCGGCGCTCGTGTTGGGGAACGGGTCGCTCGGCCTCCTGACGGTCGCGACCCTCGACGAGGAGTTCGACCGGATCTACTGTCTCGGACGGCGCGACCGCCCCGACCCGACGATCGACATCATCGAGTCGCTGGGGGCGACGTACGTGAACTCGAACAGGACCTCGGTCCCCGAGGTCCCCGAGGCGTACGAGCCGATGGACTTCGTCTTCGAGGCGACCGGCTACGCGCCCCACGCCTTCGAGACGATCGAGGCGCTCGCGCCAAACGGCGTCGGCGCGCTCCTCGGCGTCCCCGGCGACTGGGAGTTCGAGATCGACGGCGGCCGGCTCCACCGCGAGTTCGTCCTCCACAACAAGGCGCTCGTCGGCAGCGTCAACTCCGGCTACGGCCACTTCGAGTCGGCGGTCGAGTCGCTTGCGGGGCTCTCAGAGGCGTTCTTGGGCGATCTCGTGACCGGCGTCCACGGCCTCGACGAGTTCGAGGCCGCGTTCGCGGATGACGACACGACTATTAAAACGGCGGTCGAATTTGCCGCGTATGAAGAACGTTGACGACCTCATCGACAGCGCGGCCGAGCTCGCGGAACACGGCCTCTCGAAGGGCGAAATCGCCGACGAACTGAACGTCTCCCGCGAGACGGCGAGCTGGCTGGTCGAGCGCGGCGGCGGCTCGGACGCCGTCGAGGCGGGCGACGGGGCGACCGCGTCCGCCGACATCCACGTCGACTGGTCGGCGCTCGGCCGCGACTCGACCCGTCTCGGCTACGCGGCGAGCGCGATGGCGGACCTCTTGGCCAAGCAGGGCGAGGAGGTCGATCTCACCGTCGGTATCGAGAAGGCGGGCGCGCCGCTCGCGACCGCGGTCGCGGACCGGCTCGACACCGATCTCGGCACGTACGCGCCCGCGAAACACCAGTGGGACGAGGGGGATATCGACGAACAGGGCGGCGGCTTCTCGCGGAACTTCGCCGCCATCCGGAACCGCGACTGCTACGTCGTCGACGACATCATCACGTCGGGGACGACGATGCGGGAGTCGATCGACGCGATCCGCGAACAGGGCGGCGAGCCGGCCGCGTGCGTGGTGTTGGTCGACAAGCGGGGATACGACGAGATCGACGACGTGCCGGTGTACTCGCTCGTCGACGTCGTCCGCGTCGACCGTGAGGAGTAGGCGGCGCGCCGCCCGCGCGCCCGACGGTCGGTCGTCTCGCCGCCCGTCGGCGTGCGGAACCCATTTGCCTCGCCGCCGCGTACCCGACGCCATGACGTTCAGTCCCGAGACCGACGCCGACTCCGAGGAGATCGACGAGCGCGTCGAGACGACGATCGCCGACAACGACGTGGTGCTGTTCATGAAGGGCAACCGCCTGATGCCGCAGTGCGGCTACTCGAAGCGCGCGGTCGAACTGATCTCCCAGCACGTCGAGGAGTTCGAGACGGTCGACGTGCTGCCTGCGCTGCCGCAGTACCGCGAGGCGCTCGAATCGCGCAGCGGTTGGGAGACGATCCCGCAGACGTTCGTCGACGGCGAGTTCGTCGGCGGTAGCGACGTGCTCACCGAACTCGAAGAGCGCGGCGAGCTCGCGGCCGAGCTCGGCGCCGAGTGAGGCGTCGATCTAGACACTTCGAAGGGCAGTCCATATAAACCCACGGTGCGTAGAACGGGTAGACGCAGCGGCCGCCGCTGCCGCCGCGACCACCGGTTCGACCCCACCGCATTCCACAAACAATGACAGGCCGCGTGTTCCGACTTCATTCGACGCTCGAACTGCCACTCGAAGACGTAGAGACGTACTTCGACGAAGATCCCGATCTGCCGCCGGAGATCGACGACATCGACATCACGCGTCGAAACAACACACTCATCATCAAGGCCCTGTCCGACGACGAGTCGATCAGCAAGTACACCCCCACCGCCCAGCTGAAGGCGTCGGTCACCGAGACCCGCGTCTGGGAGGAGGAACCGCCCCGCGCCGGCGGCCCCCAGTGGATGGACGACGAGGAGGAGGAGATCCCGTCCGAGCTCGTCGAGTTCGCCTGCTTCAAGGGCGACCGCGAGACCGTCCTCCAGAACTCCGCGCTCCAGTACCCGATGTTCCGGGTGCTTCGGAAGATCGCGACGCTCTCCGAGAAGGGGACGCTGACCGCGATCACCGAGGAGGACGGCGAGCTCGAGGCGACGCGGATCGTCGAGGGCGAGCCCCGCCCCGCCAGCATCGAGGTCGTCGAGAGCCCGCAGGGCGCCGGCGAGGGCGGCGGCGGCGTCAACTGGCGCGACAACGAGTTCATCTCGGACTGAGACGGCGGGACTCCCCCAGCACCGCGGTGGGCGCCTCGACCGCCCGACCGCCGACGCTTTATCCGCGCGACTCTCTCCCCCTGTCATGAGCAACTGGGTGAGCCTCTTCTCCGGCGGCAAGGACTCCTCGTGGGCGCTGTACCGCGCGTTGGAGGAGGGCCTCGACGTCTCGCGGCTGTTGACCGTCCACCCCGCCGGCGACTCGTACATGTACCACACGCCGGCGACGGAACTCGCCTCGCTCGCGGCCGAAAGCGTCGGGATCGACCTCGTGGAGGTGTCGCCCGACGACTTCGGCGCGGACGACGTCGACGACGCGGGCGCACAGGGGGACGCCGAGTTGGAGCCGATGGAGGCGGCGCTCCGCGATATCGCCGCCGCGGACGCCGTCGACCTCGCGGGCGTCACCGCGGGGGCGGTCGAGAGCGAGTTCCAGACGAACCGGATCCGGGCGATGTGCGACCGCCTCGGGATCGACCTGTTCGCGCCGCTCTGGCAGCGGGACCCGGTCGAACTGGCGGAAGCGATGTTCGACGCCGGCTTCGAGATCCGAATCGTTCAGGTGGCGGCCTACGGGCTCGACGAGTCCTGGCTCGGGCGGCGCTTCGACGCGGCCGCGCTCGACGACCTGCTCGCGCTCCGCGAGGAGTACGGGGTCCACCAGCTGGGCGAGGGCGGCGAGTTCGAGACGTACGTCGTGGACGGCCCGCACATGGACCGCCGCATCGACCTGACGTACGACGCGGTGTGGGAGGGGGACCGCGGGCACGTCGAGATCCGGGACGCGCGGCTGGAGTAGGTGGGGTCGTTTCTCGGGGCCGACTCCGCTCGCTACGGCCAGCTCCCGGCCTGGTCGTAGGCGTCCACGATCCGACCGATACCGACGACGTACGCCGCGGTGCGGAGGGTGTGGACCGCGTTCGACTCGTAGGTGTCGACGAGCGTGTCGAACGCGTCCGTGATCACGCGTTCGAGCTCCTCGTTGACGCGCTCCTCGGTCCAACTGAACCGCTGTCGGTTCTGAACCCACTCGAAGTAGGAGACGGTGACGCCGCCGGCGTTCGCGAGGATGTCGGGGACGACGTACGCGTCGCGGTCGGCCAGTACGTCGTCGGCGTCGGGGGTGAGCGGCCCGTTTGCCGCCTCGACGATCAGGTCGGCGCGCACGTCCCTCGCGAGGTCGCCGTCGACCGCGTTCTCCAGCGCCGCCGGAACGAGGCAGTCGACGTCGAGCGTGAGCAGCTCGTCGTTGGTGATCCGCTCCGTTCCGGGGTACTCGACCACCGAGCCGGTCTCGGCCTTGTGCGCCTTCACCTCTCGGGGGTCGAACCCGTCGGGGTCGTGGATTCCGCCGGAGGAGTCGGAGACCGCGACCACGTCGGCGCCGAGGTCGTCGAGCAGCGCGGCGGCGATCGACCCGGCGTTGCCGTATCCCTGAACGGCGACCGTCGCGCCCGCGAGGTCGCGGTCGAGCCAGTCGAACGCCTCGCGGGCCGACAGCGCGACCGAGCGCCCGGTCGCCTCGACCCGGCCCTCGCTGCCGCCGGAGTCGAGCGCCTTCCCCGTGATGACGCCGGGCGCCGTGGTGTTCTCTAAGGTCTCGTAGGTGTCTTTGATCCAGTTCATCTCCCGCTGGCCGGTGTTGACGTCCGGCGCGGGGATGTCGCGGTCCTCGCCGATCAGCGGGCGCAGTTCGGTCGCGAACGCGCGCGTGAGCCGCTCCAGTTCGCGCTCGGAGTAGTCGGCCGGGTCGATCGCGATGCCGCCCTTGCCGCCCCCGTACGGGACGTCGACGACGGCGCACTTGTACGCCATCCACCCGGACAGCGCCTTCACCTCGTCGCGGGTCACGCCCGGGTGATAGCGGATCCCGCCCTTGTACGGGCCGCGGTCGCCGTTGAACTGCGACCGATACGCGCGCACGGTCTCCAGCGAGCCGTCGTCGCGCTCGAAGGTCAGGTTCGTCTCAAGCACTCGTTCCGGGTTCTTCAGCCGCTCGATGACGCCCGGGTCGGCGTCGACGACCGCCGCGGCGTCGTCGACCTGTTCCCGCAGACTCTCGAACGGGTTCGCCTCCGAAGACATACTCTCACGTGCTGGGGGCCGGAGGTTAATTGTGACGGACGACCCGGAGAGTTCCGCGTCGGGCGCCGACGCTATCGGTCGGCGTCGGGCGCCCGGTCGAGGATCCGCTCCGCCTGCGCGATCAGCGGCGCGTCGATCATCTCGCCGTCGACTTGGAAGACGGCCCGGCCCTCCCGCTCCGCCTCGTCGCGCGCGTCGAGGACGGCTTCGGCCCACTCGACGTCCGCCGGATCCGGCGTGAACGCCTCGGTGATCGGCTCCACCTGCGCCGGGTGGATCGCGAGCTTGCCGTCGTAGCCGAGCCGCCGCGCGAACGCCGCGTCCTCGCGAAGCCCCGAATCGTCCGAGAAGTCGGTGTACACCGTGTCGATGGCGTCGATCCCGGCCGCGCTCGCGGCGACGACGACGTGCTCTCGGGCGTACAGCACCTCGGTCCCCTCGTCGGTCCGGGTCGCGCCCACGTCGGCCGCGAGGTCCTCGGCGCCGAAGACGAGCGCGTCGGTCGCGTCCGCGGCCGCGATCGACTGCGCCGAGAGGACGCCCGCAGCGGTCTCGACGAGCGCGAACACGGCCGGGTCGCGCCCGCGTTCGGCACACAGCGCGGCGACGCTTTCGACGCGGTCGGCGGTCTCGACCTTCGGGAGCATCACGGCGTCGAGGCGGACCTCGTCGGTTCCCTCCTTCGGCCGGTCCCCGTCCTCGCCGCCTCCCCCCAACACGCCGTCGAGGTCGGCCGCCGGCGACTCGGCGGTCAGCCGGACGCACACCTCCGCGTCCGGGTCGAAATCGGGGTCCGCGAGGACCTCGCCGACCGCCGCCCTCGCCTCGTCCTTCCGGCCGGGCGCGACGGCGTCCTCGAGGTCGAAACAGATCACGTCGGCGCCGGCTCCGGGTGCCTTCCGCATGAGCCCGGGGCTGTCGCCGGGCGAGAACAGCAGGCTTCGGCGTGGCATGTGCGGGGATGCGCGGGCGGGCGGCTAAAGTCCGCCGGCCGCGCCGAGAGCGGTACCGATTTCACGCCGCCGGCCGAGCGAGGCGGCATGCCCGGACTGTACTACGAGGAGTTCGAAGTCGGCGAGAGGATCGACCACGCGAAGCGACGAACGATAAGCGAAGCGGACAACCAGCGCTTCTGCGACATGACGATGAACCAGCAGCCGCTCCACCTCGACGCCGACTTCGCCGGCGGGACGGAGTTCGGCGAGCGACTGGTGAACGGGCTGTACACGATGTCGCTCGCGGTCGGGATCTCGATCCCGGAGACGACCGACGGCACCATCGTCGCGAACCTCTCGTACGACGACGTCGAACACCCGAACCCGGTGTTCCACGGGGACACGATCCGAGCGCGCTCGACCGTCACCGACAAGCGGGAGACGAGCGACGGCGAACGCGGCGTCGTCACCATGCGCGTGGAGGCGTTCAGGCTCGTCGACGGCGACGACGACGTCCTCGTCTGCGAGTTCGAGCGAACGGTGCTCTCCGAGAAGCGGCCGGACGGTGACGGGAACGCCGACGCGACATCGTAGCTACCGCTTCCGTCAGTCGTCCTCCTCGGCCAACAGCAGCCCGAGGTAGGAGGTTCGGACCTGGTCGGCGGCGTCGAGGCCGAGCCGGTCGAGCGCCTCGACCGCCGCCTCGCGCGTCGCGTCGACCTCGCCTTCCGCCTCGACTTCCCGCTCGATCTCGACGTACTCGTCGAGCCCGGCGACCGCGTCGAGCGTCACCGTGAAGCCGTCGTACGACCAGAGCTCGCGGCGCTTCTCGACGGTCGCGGCCGGTTCGAAGCCGAGCCCGGAGAGGACCGCCGCGAGCGCCTCGCCGTCGTCGACGCCCGTCTCGTGTTCGGCGCGCGTCTTCGAGGCCTCCTCGAGGAGCGGTCCCTTGTAGGTGACCGTCGCCGCCGCGTCGGGCTCGCCCTCCGACGACCTCTCGCCGTCCGCCAACGGCGTCTCGCGCCGGATCCGGAGCGCCTCGTCGGTCGCAGCGAACTCACGGTGAGGGGCGTCGTAGTAGGTGTCTCGCTGTCGCCGGGCGTCGACGCGCTCGGCGCCGACCTCGCGGAGCCGCTCCCGCGTCGCGTCTAGGCCGGCCGGAACTTTGATCTCGACCTCGTACATGCCCGGAGATGCGGACGGGGCGTTCATAAGGAACGCGGGAGGGCGCGCCCCGGGTGACGAACCGGCGGACAGCGCGCCGATGCGTCAGCGGCCGAACTGCCGCCGTCCCCCGCTCGTCGGGTGGCATCGGGCCGAACCGTGCTTCTTAAGGGTGTAACAGGAGACCTTCAGGTATGAGCGATCAGGAGCAAGCGGACGCGGCCGACGAGGCCGAAGGGACCGAGACCGACGCCGAGGGCCTCGAGAGCCGAGCGGACACCGACGCCGACGGACTCGAGGACGGCGACTTCGTCCGCGTCGCGTACACGATCCGGACGGCCGACGACGGCCGCGTCATCGACACGACCGACGAGGAGACGGCCGAAGACGCCGAAATCGATGTCGACGAGTACGACTTCGAGCCGCGGATCATCGCGCTCGGCGCCGGCCACGTGTTCTCCTCCGTCGAGGAGGCGTTCCTCGGCGCGTCCGTCGGCGATGAGGGAACGGTCGACGTGCCCGCCGAGGACGCCTTCGGCGCGTACGACCCCGACGAGGTCGAAACGGTCAAGGCCGACAAGATCCCCGAAGAGGACCGCTACCCCGGCGCACAGATCCAGATCGACAACCGCCAGGGCCACCTCGAGACGATCATCGGCGGCCGCGCCCGAGTCGACTTCAACCACCCGCTGGCCGGCGAGGACCTCGAGTACGAGTACGAGATCTTGGCCCGGATCGACGACCGCGAGGAGCAGGCCGCCGGTATGCTTGGGATGTACCTTCAGGAGGCGCCCGAGGTCCGCATCGAGACGGTCACCGAAGAGGAGGAGACCGTCACCGAGGACGACGACGGCGAAGAGACCGTCGAGACCGAGGCGGTCGAGAAGGACGTCCTCTACGTCACCGCGACCCAGGCGATGCAGATGAACCAGCAGTGGATGTTCCAGAAACAGCAGATCGCACAGGACCTCATGGACCGCCTCGACCTCGACCGCGTGGTCATCGAGGAGGTCATCGAGGGCGGCGGTATGGGCGGTCTCGGCGGTATGATGGGCGGCATGGGCGGCGGCGCCGGCGACGTCGACATCGAGGAGGCCCTCGAAGACGTCGACGTCGACGCCGACGAGATCGTCGACGAGATCGACGAAGAGTAGCCGACGCCGCTTTTACCGGCCCGCGGTTCGACCGTTTTTCGCTCCGCCGAGCGACCGCTCCGGCCGCCGAACGAATCGCTTTTGCCCGCCAGCGCGTCCACACCGAGTATGGAGATCGAACGGGCACGCGAGGACGCGCTCGTCGCCGGAGTCGCCGGCGTGACGACGATTGCGATCGCGCTGCTGTCGAGTTTCACCGGCGTCGTCTCGGTCGCGACGCTCCCGACGCTGGCGCCGCTCGCCGTGTACGCGGTGTACCTCTTCTCGCGGAAAGGCGGGCCGTACGGGACCGTCGACACCGCGCGGAACTGGGCGGTCGCGGCGGCCGGCGTCGGCGCGCTCGTCCTGCTCGCGTCGGCCGCGCTGTGAGGCACGGGACCGAAGGACGGCCGAGTCAGGCGATATCGCGGCTCGTGTCGACGGCGACCTCGTCCGTGAGCTTCAGCTTCAGGGGCTCTTCGAGGGCGGCGCCCCCCCGGAACTTGGGGACGATGAGCCGGTTCGCGATCTCGGTACCGGTGACGGTGGTCCGGAGGTCGAACACGATGTCCGCGACCTGCTCCGTCACCCGCCTCGTTCGCGGGTCCTCGCCGCCGCGGAGCGCGTGGAGCAGCGCGAGGCCGCCGGCGTCGTCGACGCGGTCTCGTATCCCGTCGAGGAACTCGGCGTACGACGACGGGGACGCGCGCCCCTCTAACGGCTCCACGGAGTCGACGATCAGCGTCCCGCTCTCGGGGAGATCGCCGGTCAACGACAGCGTCTCGTCGAGGTCGCCGCCGTCGTCCGCGGCCTCGACGGTCGTCTCCTCGTCTCCGTCGAAGCTGAGCGCCGCCTCCACCGCACCGGGTGACCGGACGGTCGTCAGGTAGCGGCACCGGCGGGCTCGAGCGAACCGGTTCAAGATGAGTTCGGACTGGCTGTCGGGGTCCGCTTTCAGCACGACGACGCTACCGCTCGGGAGTCCGCCGCCGAACTGTCGGTCCAGTACCGAGATTCCGGTCGGAAGCGTCCCCATACGATCGCTGCCGGCCGTGGAGGCTTGGGTCTGTCGGTGGTCGACCCGCCGGCCGCTCGCGGCCCCGCGGTCCGTCGTTCCGGAGTCGCCCGCGTCCGCGATCCTCACGCGATCTGCCACCCCGTCGCCGCCGCGGTCTCGGTGAGCCGTCGGGCGAGGCCGTCGTAGGCGTCCCGCACTTCCCTCTCGGACAGCGGAGCGCCCCCGCCGTCCGGGATCCGCCCGAGGACGGGGCAGTCAAGCAGCGCCGCCACCCGATCCGGCACGCTCGTCTCGCCGATCACGACCGCCCCGACCGGCGGGCAGTCGAGGCGTCTCGCGATCGCCGCCGTCTTCGCGGCGTCGCGGAGCGCGGCGCGCCTGAGGGGCGTCGCGATCAGCGCGCGGTCCGCGGCTCGCAGGGGGGCGGCCACGTCCGGCGACGCGCCCGCCGGACAGTCGAGCAACACCGGCGCGCCCTCGGGTGTCACGCCGTCGAGCGCGTCGAACGTCGCGCGCGCGTCGACGGAGCGCGCGGAGTCGGGAGCCGCGAGGACCGTCGGTTCGGAGCGGTCGGGGCGGATCGGCTCCGCCTCTCGTACCGCGTCGGCGACGCTCCGCGCGCCCCGCACGTCGGCCGGGGAGCCGGATTCGACCGGATCGGAGTCGGTCTCCACGGCTAGCCGCGCGAGGTTCGGTAGATCCCAGTCGGCGTCGGCCGCGACGACCGACGCGCCGCGCCGCGAGAGCGCGCGGGCGAGCCCGAGGGTGGTCGTGGTCTTTCCGCTCCCGCCCTTGCCGCCGGCGACGGCCATCACGGCGGGCGTGAGTCGGTATCCGATATAAAAAGTCGGCCGTGAACGGACGGTTAGTCCTGACAGCAGCCGCCGGCCTCACCGCCGAAGTCGACGGCGAGCGGCTCGGAGATGGCCTCGTTGACGGCCTCGAGCGTGTCCTCGAGCTCGTCTTGCGCGTCGAGGTACTCGCTCATCACCGGCATCGCGTGGAGCTCGTCTTGCGCCTCCTGAACGCGCTGAAGTCCGTCGTTCGTCGCCTGCCCGGTCTGTCGGGCCTGCATGAACTCCGCGCGCAGCTGCTCGAACTCGTCGATCCGGCTCTGGACTTCCTCGTCGCGCTGGACGGCGGCTCTCGCCTCCTCGAAGCGCTCGTACTCCGGGGTTTCGGCGATCCGTTCGCCGAGCTCTCGGCCGAGGTCCTCGATGGAGACCTGTTCGACGCTCATGTTCGCACATCGTCGCCGAGCGGTTTGAACCTGCCGGAGCCGGGGTTCGGGGTCGCCTTCCGACTCCCGTTACGCCACTCGGGACTCGACGAACTCGACGACCGCGTCGAGCTCCTGCGGACCGATACCGTGGCCGCCCGGGAAGCTCTCGTCGGTGACGGCGGCGTCGACGGCTTCGAGCCGGTCGACGGCCGCGCTCGTCCGCGAGTCGGGGATCACGCGGTCGCCGGCGCCGGCGCCGACGAAGACCGGTTTGCCCTCGATCCCGTCCGGGTCGAGGTCCGCGTGCGACTCGGCGAGGTAGCCGTGGAGCGCGACGACCCACGCGTAGCGGTCGGGGTCTTCGAGGAGGAGCGAGAGGCTCGTGATCGCGCCCTGGCTGAACCCGAGGAGGCCGATCCGGTCGGCGTCGAGCCCGTAGGCGTCGACCGCGGCCTCGACGCTCTCGGCGATCAGGTCGAGGCTCCGGCGAAAGTCCTCGGCGTCGGGCTGGCTCGACTCCAGCCCGCCGGCCGAGAGGTCGAGCTCGTACCACGTGTACCCGCCCTGAAGCGGGTCCGGCGCGCGGAGGCTGACGACGTGGTGGTCGTCGGGCAGTTCGGCGGCGACCGGGAGCAGGTCCTCCTCGTCGGCGCCGCGGCCGTGGAGGACGAAGACGGCGGGCGCGGGCTCGTCGTCGGCTCCCTCGTCGGGCGCGACGTGAACGTGTTCGAGCGGAATATCGGTCATCGGTCCGCGGTTGGCGAGGGCGGGGGTTAGGTCCGTCGGCCGCGGCAGCGCGTCGTCACGGGGGTCGGCGGGGATACGGTCGAGTCGACGCCGTGAATTTATAGTTCGATCGCACGAACGGTCCGCGTATGCGTCCCCGCACCCTCCCCCTGCTGGTCGCACTGCTCCTCTCCGTGACCGTCTTGGCCGCCGCGCCGCCGGTCGACGCGCGCGCGCCGCCGACGCCCGTCTGCGGCGTCTGCGAGCTCGATCGGACGACGCCGGACGGCGACTCCGTGGTCGCCGGCGAGAGCTCGCTCACCGTCACACTCCACGGTAACGGGTCGTCGACGTGGGAGGCGCGGGTCCATCTCGCGGCCGGCGGCGACGCGCTCGCGGCGAACGGATCGCTCCGTCGCGCGGTCGTCACCGACGCGGTGCGCGACGGGATCGCGGACCCGAAGGATGTCGACGCCCGAGTTGACGGCGACGTGCTGGCCGTCGATTACCGCGATCCCAACGCCACGGAACGACACCTCGGCGCCGTGGTGTTCACGCCGCTGACGCCCGCGTCTCCGCGGGTTCCGTTCGTCATCGGCGGCGAGGGGTCGCGGTACCTCGGCGCCGATCGACTCACCGTCCGCGGCGAGCCCGGGTGGGAGGTCCGGGGCGACGCGCCCGGCGGCGGAACCGGAGACGAGTTGGTCTGGTCCCGCGAGGACGCCGAGCGCGACGACGCGGAGCGGGTGCCCCTCGACGTCGACCGCGATCCCGTCGCAGTCGAAGCGGGCGCGATGCTGCCCGGCGTTCGGGCGTGGATCGCCCGACTGCTCACCGGAAACGGCTTCTGAGACGGCGGCCGAGCGGCGACGATCACGAACGTCGGGGACGGATCTCGGGGTCGAACGCGCGGTTTAACCGTCCTGCCGCACAACTCGCCACGTATGAGCGGCTCCACGGAGGGCGACCTCACGAAGACGGGGATGGCCCTGAAGCACGACCGCGAGTGGGACTACGAACTCGACCGGATCCTCGAGGCCATCGAGGAGCGCGACGCCTCGAAGGTCGGTCTCCAGTTCCCCGAGGGGCTCAAGCGCCGCGGCCCGAAGGTCGCCGACGACCTCCGGGAGGTCGCGCCCGACGACGTCACCTTCATGCTGTCCGGGCAGCCCTGCTACGGCGCCTGCGACCTCGACACGTACCTGATGCGCCGGACCGACGTGTTCGTCCACTTCGGCCACACGCCGATGAAGGAGTCCGACAGCATCGTCTACGTTCCCCTGTTCTCGAACGTCGACCCCTTCCCGATCATGGAGGACGCGCTCGAGGAGGAGCTGACCGCGCCCGAGGAGGACCCCGACGTGGGGCTCGTCACGACGGCCCAGCACATGAACCGGTTCGAGGAGATGACCGACTGGTTAGAGGAGCGCGGCTACGAGGTCCACACCCGCCGGGGCGACGACCGCCTCACGAAGGAGGGGCAGGTGCTCGGCTGTAACTACGCCTCCGCGGACATCGACGCCGAGCAGGTGCTGTACGTCGGCGGCGGGAAGTTCCACCCGGTCGGGCTGGCGATGGAACACCCCGACAAGCGCGTCGTCATCGCGGACCCGGTCAACAACGCGGTGTCGGTCGCGGAGCACGACCAGTTCCTCAAGCAGCGCTACGCCGCGGTCCACAAGGCGATGGACGCCGAGAAGTGGGGCGTCATCTTCTGTACGAAGATCGGCCAGGGCCGCTGGGAGACGGCCCAAGAGATCGTCGACAACAACGAGAACGCCTACCTGATCACGATGGACGAGGTGACGCCGGACCGCCTGCGCAACTTCGACATGGACGCGTTCGTCAACACCGGCTGTCCCCGGATCACGACCGACGACGGCCCCCGGTTCCACAAGCCCATGCTGACGCCCGGCGAGTACGAGGCCGCAATCGGCGAGAAGCCGCTCGACTCGATCGAGTTCGACACGTTCCACGACACCTGGTAGGCCGAAAGCGGAAAGCGTCCCTTTCCGAGTCGTAACAGCGGTCCGTGGATGTAATCCCGCGTGAGCGTAGACTCGAACCATGGTCTCCCGACACCGGCTCCGTTTCAGCGGGTTTGTGGTGACGGGTATCCTGATGGTCGGCGCCGGGTTGATCGAACTGTTCGAGGGGCTGTCAGCACTGTCCGGGGGTATCCCGGCAACCGAGGAGTTCCTCCTCGTCGCAATGCTCAGCGCCGCGGCCGAATGGGTGATCGCCGTTATCGTCCTCGGTCTGTTCGCGGGCCTCTTTCTCGTTGCGACCGCGGCGTCGATCCTCCGAACTGCCTCTATCCCGCGAGACGACCGACTCGCGTCAGCCGCCCAGTGGCTCGAACGACGGTACCCGGCCCTCGGGACATTCGACGTATCCGAACGGGTTGCGCCGACGACCGAGGAGCGGAGACAGGAGCTCGAAGAGGAGTACGTCTCAGGAGAGCTGAGCGAGGCGGAGTTCGAGCGCCGGCTCGCACGGCTGATGGACGCCCGGCGAGGAGCGTTCACGAGCCTCCGGCGACTCGACGGTCGAAGTCGGAGACGGCGCTCGCTGAACGCGGCGTAAATACGTCGTTCGCGTGGGCACAAAACCTACGGGACTCGAAGCCCGACTGAGAACCGAAGATGCCCGAAGAGACCTCCACCCGCCGTCGGTTTCTGAAGGCCGGGAGCGTCACGCTCACGGCAGCGCTTGCGGGCTGTAGCAACGTCTCGTCGTCCGGCACAGAGCCATCCCAGCCGGAGAACCGACGACCGAACACCACGTCGCAAACCGAGGGCAGCGAGTACACTCGAGTCTATCGCGAGACGATCCCGTCGGTCGTGCTGGTCGATACGGGGCGGGGACAGGGGACCGGATTTCTATACGACGACTCACACGTCGTCACGAACGCGCACGTCGCCGGCACCGCGTCGGAGGCACAGCTCCGGTTCCACGACGGACCGTGGAGTGACGGGACGGTACTGGGAACCGATTTCCACAGCGATCTCGCCGTCATCTCCGTCGACGAGGTGCCGGAGTCGACGGAGCCGCTGTCGTTCGTGCGAACCAGCCCGGTCATCGGTCAGGAGGTCGTCGCCATCGGGAATCCGTATAACTTGGACGGAACCGTCACGTCCGGCATCGTCAGCGGTCTCGACCGGCTGATCCCGTCACCGGCAGGGTACCAGATTCCGGACGCGATTCAGACGGACGCTGCCGTGAACCCCGGGAACAGCGGCGGACCGCTGATGTCACTTGACGGGCGCGTTATCGGTGTCGTAAACTCCAAGCGTGGGGACAACATCGCGTTCGGCATCTCGGCTGCGCTCACCCGACGCGTCGTTCCCGAACTCATCGAGACGGGCGAATACGAACACGCGTACATGGGCGTGTCGCTACAGAACGTCACGCCGGCGGTCGCGGAAGCGAACGGGATGAGCGAACCTCGCGGACTGCTAGTCGTCCAGACGGTTCGTGGCGGGCCGGCCGACGGTGTGCTCCGACCGAGCGACATCGAGTTCGTGAACGGAGTCCGCGTTCCCGTCGGCGGGGACGTTATCCTTGCGATCGGCGGGGAACCGATGCGTTCCTTCGAGGACCTAGCGAGCTACCTGGCACTACGGACCCGGCCGGGTGACACGCTCGAAGTGACGGTCCTTCGCGATGGGACGGAGCAGACGATCGAACTCACGCTCGTCTCGCGCCCCGAACAGTCACAGTCACCGCTTCGTTGACATCCTTCCCGCCCTTCACAGTAGTTGCCGAATCAAATCTCGTTCCGTAGTGAACTACCCTACCCTACTCGCTCACGGCTGACGCCGTTCGCTCCTTGAGGGTAGGGCTTCCTGTTTCCACGACGCGCTTTACAGACACCGAACCGGTGTCCGTAGGGAGCGCAGTCTCCACAGGCGTTGATTCGGAGTATCCCACTCCTACGTCTTCGAGGCCGCGAGAAAGAATGTTCCACGCCGCGTTCGCGTCCCTGTCCGCCTCAAACCCGCAGGCAGGACAGGAGTGTTCACGGACCCACAGCGGCTTCTCCGTCGAGACGCCGCAGGACGCACACTCCTTGGTCGTCCCTCTCGGGTCGCCATCGAACTGGTCGATGATGGCGTCTGTAGAGAGATTGCGCAAGTGATACAGCAGCGATTTAGCGAGTGGATTTCGAGCCGTAGCGGTGATATCGACGTGCTCGTCACGATCAAGTTGGAGCGTTTTCCCACCCGTATTTGCGAACTCCTGATCAAAAGCAATCCGAGAGAGGATTTCTTGGAAATCCTCTCTCGTGTACTTCCCACACGATTTTACGCCGAATTCGAGTTCTGGAAACAGCACCGTCGACGCAGCACGGCAAACCTGTTTCGCCTCAGTTGTCTGGACCATTTGTTGAACAACACAGCCCAGCATCAAGAGCCTCAGTCAGGTTCGGCAACTACTGTGAAGGGCGGGGCCTTCTCCTTGTACTTTCGTAACCGGCACGACCGGCCCGAATCATTGCGGAGCCAGTCCGTCCGGCGACGGTCGCTCGAGACCTCGTGATCTCAGACGAACATCAGTCTGAATCGGAGCGATTCACGGAGCTGCTTTTCGGCTCCGGTCTCGATACGGAACGGTCGTCAGGCCTCGCCCGGAGGGTGCCAAAAGAGCCCGTCGGCCACGAGGACTGCGGCTGCGATTGACGCGCCCGTTACGGGTAGCGTATAGTCTCGGGCGAGGAGCGACCCGACCGCGTACACGGCACAGAACGCGAGCGGGATCGCGAGCAGGATGAGGTCGGCGCGGTCGACCCCGTCGAGACCGGCCGGCCGAGCCGCTCGGTGCCGCCCGCTCATTCCATGTACCCCAGGTCTCGAAGCTTCCGTGCGATCTGCTTGGCCTCGGTCTCCGAGATCCCGTCGTCGGCCTCCATCTCCTGGACGACGACGTGTTTCACGAACTCCTTGACGGAGCCGAACGGCTCGTCTTCGATGTACGCCTCCACGTCCGCGACGAACTCCTTCCGCAGCGAGATCGTCGTGTACTCGCTCATTGACCGATCCGTCAGGCTCCGGACTGATAAATCTTAATTACATCTAATTACGGGTCGTCGGGGCCCGGCCCCGCCGGATCCTCCGCTCTTTTGGGGACGCGTCCCCTCCAGTCGATCGATGACGACGAACGACGCCCGCGTCTCGACCACGCACATCGGTAGCCTGCCGCGACCGCCGGAACTGCTCGACCTGCTCACCCGCCGTCAGGACGGCGAGACGGTCGACCCCGACGAGTGGGCGGACACCGTCGCGGCCGCGACCCGCGACGTCGTCGACCGCCAGGTCGAGACCGGCCTCGATTCGATCAACAACGGCGAGCAGTCTCGCGTCTCGTTCAACTGGTACGTCGCGGACCGGCTCAGCGGCATCGGCGGCGAGCGGGAGACGGAGCTGTGGGCGGACCTTCAGGAGTTCCCCTCCTACGCCGAGGAGACGTTCAAGACCGACGTGATCGACCTCTCGATGCACCCGGTCGTCACCGAGGCGGTCGAGTACACCGGTCGCGAGGAGGCGCAGGCGGAGATCGACGGGCTCACCGACGCGCTCGCGGCCGCGGACCGCGACGTCGACGACGCGTTCATGACCGCGGCGTCCCCGAGCGTCGTCACCGCCACGCACGTCAACGACCACTACGACGGGTACGACGAGTTCCTGTTCGCGGTCGCCGAGGCGATGAAGACGGAGTACGAACTCGTCGCGGACGCCGGGCTCACCCTCCAGATCGACGCCCCGGAACTGCTGACGGTCGGTCACACCGCGGCGTACGCGGACGAGCCGCTGGAAGCCGCGAAGGACGCGACCCGGCTCCACGTCGAGGCGCTCAACGAGGCGCTCGCGGACGTGCCCGCCGAGCAGGTCCGGCTCCACACGTGCTGGGGGAGCTACGAGGGCCCCCACCACCTCGACACCGACCTCGCGGAGATGCTGCCGCTGATCTACGAGGCCGACATCACCGGACTCAGCGTCGAGCAGGCGAACCCGCGCCACCAACACGAGTACCGCGCGTTCGACGAGCATCCCGTTCCGGACGGCTGGACGCTCATCCCCGGCGTCGTCGACGTGAAGACGAACATCGTCGACCATCCCGAGACGATCGCGGACCGCTTAGAGCGCGTCGCGGACGCGGTCGACGACGGGACCCCCCTCGTCGCCGCGCCCGACTGCGGCTTCGGTACCCAGGCCGGCCTCGCGATGGTCGATCGGGAGATCGCGTGGGCGAAGCTGGAGGCGCTCGTCGAGGGCGCCGAGATCGCGAACGACCGGCTCGCCTGAGCCGACGCGCGCCCGTCCGGTCAGTCCCGGTCGACGACCCGCTCGACGTACTCGACCGCCTCCGCCGGCGACGCCGCCGGCTCCACGCCGTCGATGTCGTGGGTGTCGAGCCCCGCGACCGGGCGCCCCTGCGCGAGCGCGAGACCGATCTCCGAGAGCGTGCCGCTCGCGCCGTCGACCGCCACGACGGCGTCGCCGTTCATGACGACGAGCGCGTTGCGCGCGTGGCCCATCCCCGTCGCGATCGGGGTCGTGACGTGCGGGTTCGCGTCCCCGCGGCGGTCGGTCGGCAGGATCCCGATCGTCTCGCCGCCGGCCGCGCGGGCGCCGCGACAGACCGCTTCCATGACGCCGCCCAGGCCGCCGCAGACGACGGCGTGGCCGCGCTCCGCGAGCCGTTCGCCGAGCGCCTCCGCGACCGCCGCCGTCTCCGGACCGATCGAACTCCCGCCGATGACGCTGACGCGCATGGCTCGCCTCACGGCGCGCCGACGGTAAAACCGACCGACTGTACCGCCTGACCGACGGGAGCGGACCGCCTCGCGTCGATTCTCGTCGCTGAGACCGTCACTGAAACCCTTATCCCTGCTCGCCGCGAACGAGGGCTATGACGTACGATACCGTCGTGTTCGACAACGACGGTGTCCTCGTGGGCCGCACGCGCTTCGACGTGCTCCGGGACGCGACCCGGAACGCGTTCGAGGAGTGCGGCGTCGAGGAGCCCGATCCGGACGACGTAGAGCAGATGACCATCGGTGCGACCCCCGGTAGCGTCGGCACGGTCTGTCAGACGTACGACCTCGACCCGGGGTCGTTTTGGCGCACGCGCGACGACGTGGTGTCGCGGGCCCAACAGCAGGAGGCCCGCGAGGGACGCAAGACCCCGTACGACGACCTCGACGAGCTCCAGGACCTCGATGTCCAGATGGGGATCGTCTCGTCGAACCAGCAGGCGACCGTCGACTTCCTCGTCGACCACTTCGACGGCTTCGACCGCATGGGCGCCGCGTACGGCCGCGAACCGACGATTCACTCGCTCCAGCTTCGCAAGCCGAACCCGCACTACATCGAGCAGGCGCTCGGCGACCTCGGCGCGGGGAACGCCTTATTCGTCGGGGACAACGAGTCCGACGTCCGCGCGGCCGAGAACGCCGGGATCGACTCGGCGTTCATTCGCCGCCCCCACCGCCGCGACTGGGAGCTGAACGTCTGGCCCACCTGGGAGATAGAGCGGCTCTCCGACCTCCACGACATCGTGGAGTGAGGCCGCCGCGCTCCCCCGTCGCTCGCGTTTCACCAGCGACGCGTCTGCGACGCCCGCCGGGGTGCGCCTGCTCGGTCCGCGGTCGCCCGATGAAGCGTTTAAATCGGATGGGGCGTAACTCGCCCTCGTGACCGACTCGCCCCCGTGGGCCGACCTCTTCGGCCATCCCGAACCCTACCCGGAGCAGGCCGACGGTATCGACGCCGCCGTCGACGCCGCCGCGGACGGCGGCTTCCTCGCGCTCGAGGGCGCCTGCGGGACGGGAAAGACGATGCTCGCGCTCACCGCCGGGCTCGACCGCGTCCGCGATCCGGAGTCCGACTTCGAGCGCGTCTTCGTCCTCACCAGCGTCAAACAGCAGCTGCGCCAGTTCGAGACGGACCTGCGGACGATAAACGACGACCTCCCGGGCGACTACGACCCCGTCTCCGGGCTCACCCTCGTCGGCAAGGCGGATGTCTGTCCGTACGCCCGGGAGAACCGGGGCGGGATCGACCGCGAGAACGTGTACGAACGCTGCGAGGGGCTCCGCGAGCGAACCCGGAACCTCGTCGGGGACGGCGGAGCGACGACGACCTCGAACCTCGTGAGCGAGGCGCGGAGCCAGCAGGTCGGCCTGATGGACTCGGGCGCCGCCACGGGCGCCGGGTCGGAGAACGGCGCTGACGGGTCCGGCGCCGCCGACTACCTCTCCGTCGACGGCGAGCCGACCCCGTACCGCCCCGACACCGAGGAGTACGACGACGTGGAGTTCTGCCCCTTTTACGCCGGCTTCCTCGACGACCTCCCGGACGACGGCGACCCCGCGGAGGCGGTCCCGTTCGACGTCACCGAACTCGGCCACGTCGACGCCGACGAGCTCGTCCGGCTCGCCGCCGGCCACGGCTCCTGTCCCCACTCGATCATGGGCGCGCTCGTGCCGGAGGTCGAGGTCGTCATCGGCAACTACTACCACGCGTTCGACCCCGTGACGACGGGGACGTTCACCGGCGCGCTCTTAGACGACTCGACGTTCGTCGTCTGCGACGAGGCGCACATGCTCGAACCGCGCGTGCGCGACCTCGTGAGCGACGCGGTCGCGGACGCGAGCCTCCGCGACGCCGAGAACGAGCTCACCCGCGTCGTCCAGCCGCTCTCGTTCGAGAGCGCGGGCGCGGAGTCCGACGACGCCGCCCTCGTCCGCGGCGAACTCGAGGACGCGGACGTGACGATCGAGGAGATCGAGGCGGTGCGGGAGTTCTACGCCGACCTGCGCGGCGAGCTCGACCGCCGCGTGACCGCGCACCTCGACCGCGAGCGCCCCGACTGGCGGGCGTCGATCCGTGAGCTCGACGATACGGAGATCCCGCTCCGCGACCCCGAGGAGCCCGGCGAAGACGAGATCACCGCGTGGGCGGACGCGGAGGGGTACGGCGAGCGAGTCTGGGCGCGCGCCGAGCAGGTCGGCGCGGTCGTCAAGCGCGTCCTCGACTCGCTGGAGGACGAGGACAAACAGCGCGCGGCGCCCGGCGTCGGCCGCACCCTCAACGCCTGGTACCGCGAGGGGCACACCGACTTCTTCCGGGCGATCGAGCTCGAACGCACCTTCGACGAGACCGAGCCGCCGGACTCGTGGCGGCGGGCGTACAACGCGCGGCTCGCGCTCCACAACTGCCTCCCGAGCGAGCCGATCGGCGATCGCCTCGCGGAGTTCGGCGGCGGCGTCCTCATGAGCGCGACGCTGGAGCCGATGGACCTGTTCCGGGAGGTGACCGGGCTCGACCACCTCGCCGAGCGCGGGCGCCCGGTCGTCGAGCGGACCTACGGCCTCTCGTTCCCCGCCGAGAACCGCGCGAGCCTCGCGGTCGACGCGCCGAAGTTCACCCACCAGAACCGCGGCGCGCCGGGCGAGGAGAACCCGACGCGGCTCGCGCACCTCGACGCGACGGCGGCGGTCGCGCGCCGCGAGGGGAACGTCCTCGTGGGGACCCCGAGCTACGCGGAGGCGACGTGGATGGCTGAGGCGCTCTCGGAGCGCCTCCAGAAGCCGGTCCTCTTGGACGAGTCATCGGGCGACCGCGAGACGGAGTCGCTGAAGGACGACTTCTTCGCCGGCGACGGGAAGGTGCTGGTGACGAGTCTCCGCGGAACCCTCACGGAGGGCGTCGACTACCGGGGCGACCGGCTCTCGGCGGCCGTCGTCTGCGGCGTCCCGATCATCAACACGGCGCGGCCCCAGACGCGGGCGGTGATCACCGCCTACGACCGCCGGTTCGAGTCGGGCTTCGAGACGGCGCTCACCGTCCCCGCCGTGCGGAAGGCCCGCCAGGCCGTCGGTCGCGTCATCCGCGGTCCGGACGAGCGCGGCGTCCGCGTGCTGCTCGACGCCCGTTACGCGCGCGACTCGTGGAACGGCGTTCGAGAGTACCTGCCCGAACACGAGCGCGAGGAGTACCAGCCCGTGAGCCCGGACATGCTGGAGGTCGCGCTCGACCGGTTCGAGTCGACGACGCCGGCGGCGAGCGAGTGACGCGGGCGCGCCGTCCCGAGCGATAACGTCTCGTTATCCGCCGGTAGGCCGCTCGTAACTATGTCGTCACGGGGGGGTATCTGTGGTATGTCCCCCGTCCACCGGACCGAACGGTACCACCTCGTCTGCCGTGAGTGCCCGCTTGAACGCCTGTACGACGCCGAGGCCGACGCGGACGCGGTCCGGCGCACCCACGTCGACGAGACCGGGCACCGCGTCGCCGTCGACCGGATCGCGTGAAGCGGGCGGTTCCGTGCGACCCGCTCAGACGACGTTCGACTCGATGTCGCGCGGGAAGTTGGTGAGCCGCTCCGTCCCCGACTCGGTGATCGCCACCGTGTCGGAGTGGCGGTAGCCGTACTCGTCGGTGTAGATCCCGGGCTCGATGGTGTACACGTGGCCAGGCGCCATCACGGCGTCGTCGCCGTCGTAGCGCTCGCCCCAGCCGCGGTCGATGTACGGCGGCTCGTGGGCGCCGAGACCGATGTTGTGGCCGACGTGGTGTTGCGCGAGGTCGGTCACCCCCTGCTCCTCGAAGTACTCCCAGACGACCGCGTCGACCTCGTCGACCGGAACGCCCGGGCCGAGGGCGTCAATGGCGAGCGTCTGCGCCTCCAGCATGAGCTCGAAGTAGTGCGCCTGCTCGTCGGAGTAGTCGCCGACGAACATCGTCCGCTCTAACTCCGAGCGGTAGCCGTCGACGTTCGCGCTCGCACCGGTGACCAGCACGTCGCCCTCAGAGAGCCGCTCGTTCGGGGTGTGTCCGTGGGGGAGCGCGGTCTCCTCGCCGGAGATGTAGCCCGCGTGGACCGGCCCGTCGCCGCGGACGCGGACGCTGTAGGCGTCACCGAGCGCGTCGAGCATGGCGCGGGAGGCCTCGGTCGACGCGCGCTGCGAGACGGTCGCCGGGTGCGCGCCCGGCTCGGAGAAATCGGCGAGGTAGCGGTGCCCGAGGTTGGCCCACTTGGCCGACTCGCGGATCAGGTCCACCTCCGCGTCGGACTTCGCCCAGCGCATCCGGTCGACCCACGACTGCGTCTCGACGTCGAGGAACTCGGAGAACGCGGGCCCTTCGTACCCCATCACGCCCGGCGGCCCGTCGGCGTCGGCGGCGATCGCGTCGGCGCCGAGGCCGTTCAGCATCTCGACGGCGACCGAGACCGGCTCGCCGCCGGGGTAATCGAAGTAGTCGCGGACGGCGTCGATCCGCGGGTTCGGAGAGACGCGTTCGACCTCCAACCGCGGGACGGTTATCTCGACGCGGTCGGCGGTGACCGCGAGTACGACCGGGCGCTCCGTCTGGATGTGGTGGAAGCCGGTGAGGTACTCTATCGCCGTCGCTCCGACCCACGTCGCGGCGTCGGCGTCCCTGTCTGCGAGTCGGTCCTGGACCGCTGCGAGCCGGTCCGCGAAGGCCGACTCGGGGAGTCGCGTGGCCATGGCTCAGGATACGCGAACGCGGGGATAAACGGTCGGGTAGCGGAACGCCGGAGGCGTTTCGCCCGTCTCGACTCAGTCCTCGCGGCGGGCGAACGCGAGGTTGCCGGAGACGTTCTTGATGTAGGCGGTCACGGTCTCCCCCTCCTGTGCGCCGGGAACGAAGATGGTGTACTCGCCGCGCTCGGCGACGCCGTCGCCCTTGCGGCCGGTGCCGACGATTTCGAGCTCGTACGTGGTGCCCGACTCGACGGCCTCCTCCTGCCGCTGGGTGTTCGAGGTGTTCTGCTTCGCCACCGGGCGGAACGCCCCGCACGCCTCACAGCGGAGCATCGGCGTCCGGTTCTCGGTCTCCAGCCGGGTGTCGGGGAGGCCGCACTCCGAGCAGGTGACGAACGACTCGATGTACGAGTCGATCGCGGCCTGGAAGTCGCGCTCGCGGAAGTTCCCGCTGTAGCGCGCGCGGCCGTCCTCGTACTGGCCCGCGGTACCGAGCTCCTGTTGGATCTTCGAGTGGACGTGTTCGGGATCGCGGCTCAGCGCGTCGGCGATCGCGGAGAGGTTCGTCAGACGGGTGAACGCCCCGTCTTTCTGCCACTCTGGGTCGGGCACCGACAGTCGCTCGTCGGAGCCGCCCAGATCCGGTACCTCATCCATCGCGCGGTCGAGGCTCGATTCGTAATCCATACGCGAGGGAACGACAGCGCGACGGAAATCGCTTCCGGGTTCGGTGGCGGCGGCTCTGGAAGGCGGAGACCGTGTTAGGAAGGTAGCAGTCGGCCGGATGTTGGTCGCCTTCGAAAGAAAATAGCGGGAGGTAGATTTGAACTACCGATCTCCGGGTTATGAGCCCGGCGGAATCTCCTGGCTATCCCATCCCGCTATCGTAGCACAATCGCGTGCGACTGTTAAGGGTTCTGATCCCGCCGCCGGTATGCGATTCGTCCACGCGTCGGCGGCGGTCGCGGTCTCCCGTGCCGACGTTCGAATCACTCCCCGCTGGCGCCCTCGTCGCCTCCCGACCGCGCCGCGACAGCCTTGAGCCGGATCCGAAGCGCGAGGACGGCGATGGCACCGAAGCCGACGGTCACGGCGACGTCGGCGGGATCGCCCGAGAGCGCCCGCTGTGCGGTCAACCCCGCCATCAGCGCGAAGGCGAACGCCACCAGCCCCGCGATCGGAATCACGTACCCCTCGTCGAACGCCGACCCGCCGGACTCGTCGCTCATTTCTACCTCCTCCGCGGGCGACCGGCAAAAGGGTCCCGCGACAGCCCCTCCCTTGCGTCGGCCGCAAACGATTTTACCCATCATCGATAGTGATAGACGATGTACAAGCCGCTGTTGACGACGGACTTTCTGGACCGGGCGCGGCGTCACTACGCCGACGAGGAGGCCGTCCTCGCCGTCGACGGGACGCGATACACGTACGCGGAGCTCGGTGAGCGCGCGGACCGCTTCTCGGCCGCGCTTCAGGAGCGCGGGATCGAGAAGGGCGACCGGGTCGCGGTGCTGGACCCGAACACGCATTACCACCTGGAGGCCGCCTACGGCGCGATGCAGCTCGGTGCGGTTCACACGCCGCTGAACTACCGGCTCACGCCGGACGACTTCTCGTACATGCTCTCGGACGCGGGCGTCGACGCCATCTACGCCGACGCCGAGTACGCCCCGAACGTCGAGGCGATCCGCGACGAGGTGCCGACCGAGACGTTCCTCACGAACGACGCGGACGCGGTCGCGGGCGACTGGGAGTCGTTCGACGCCGCGCTCGACGACGCGGACCCAGACGCCTACGAGCGCCCGGAGATGGACGAGGACGAGGTTATCACGATCAACTACACCTCCGGGACGACGGGCGACCCGAAGGGCGTCTGCCGGACCCACCGCGCCGAGACGCTCCACGCGTACCTGATCTCGATCCACCAGGAGATCACCGACGACGACGTGTACCTCTGGACGCTGCCGATGTTCCACGTCAACGGGTGGGGACACATCTACGCGATCACGGGGGCGGGGGCCCGGCACGTCTGTACCCGCGGGGTCGACGTCGCGGAGACGTTCGACAGGATCCGCGGCGAGGACGTGTCGTACTTCTGTGCGGCGCCGACCGTCCTCAACATGCTCGGCGATCACCACGCCGAACACGGGGGCGAAACGACCGGCGACAACGACGTGCGGGTCGCCACCGCGGGTGCGGCGCCGCCGGAGGCGACGATCCGCACCGTCGAAGAAGAGTTCGGCTGGGACCTCAAACACGTGTACGGCGCGACCGAGACGGGGCCGCTGATCACCACCTCCGACGCGAAGCGCCACTACGAGGCGGGCGCGGACGACCGCTTCGCGGTGAAGAAGACGCAGGGGATCGGCTACCTCGGCACGGACGTGCGCGTCGTCGACGAGACCGGCGAGGACGTGGCCGCCGACGGCGAGACGATCGGCGAGATCGTCGTCCGCGGCAACCAGGTGATGGACCGCTACTGGAACAAGCCGGAGGCCACCGAACAGGCGTTCTCGGAGCGGTTAGCGGGGTACTACCACATGGGCGACCTGGCCGTCGTCGACGAGGACGGGTTCGTCTCGATCCAGGACCGCAAGAAGGACATCATCATCTCCGGCGGGGAGAACATCTCCTCGATCGAACTGGAGGACACCCTCTTCGAACACGACGCCGTCTCCGACGCCGCGGTCATCCCCGCCCCTGACGAGCGCTGGGGCGAGACGCCGAAGGCGTTCGTCGTCCCCGAGAGCGGCGACCCGGACGACGCGGGCGCGACGCCCGAGGAGCTGAAGACGTTCGTCCGCGACCGCGTCGCGGACTACAAGACGCCCGGCGAGGTGGAGTTCGTCGCGGAGCTCCCGACGACCGCCACCGGGAAGATCCAGAAGTACGAGCTGCGCGAGCGCGAGTGGGACGAGGAGGAGCGGATGGTCGGCGAGGGGTAGCGGCGCTTCGCGCCGTCGCGGCGCGTTCGGAACCGGTCAGGCCTCGCCGTCGTCGGTTTCGGCTGCGTCGTCCGCCTCGACGCCCTCGTTCCCTTCGCTGCCGGCGTCGCTCAGGCGGTCCGTGTCGATGCTGACCCCCGGCGGCGTCACCACGAGGAAGCCGCGGAAGTGTATCAGCTCGCCGTCCATGTCCTTCACGTCGCGCGCGAAGGGGGCGGCGAGCTCGTTGAGGTCGCCCTCGATCGACAGCACCAGCGTGTTCCCGTAGTCGACGCTGCGGACCCACTCCTCCGGGTCGGTCGTGCCGTCCAAGACGCCGAGAACGACGTCGCCGGCCGACGCGAACGCCTCGTCCATCTTCGCCTCGGCGTCCCGCAGGTCGAGGTCCCAGTCGCTCATACGAGGGGGTCGACGGGCGGCGGCAAAAGGGTTCGGGAGCGACGCCGTCGCCGGCGCGCCGGTCGGCGCCTCCGTCGATCCGGTCGTCGGTTCACGGTGCGGTTAAGTGCGTTCCCGACCGATCGCCGGACATGGAACGCACGCGGCGGTCCCTGCTCGCGGCCGGAGCGACGGTCGGCGTCGTCGGCGTCGCCGGCTGTCTCGGCGGGGGAGGCGGAAGCGGAACCAACCTGGACCTGAGCGGCGTCGAGCTCGACACCGGCGAGTACGACTGCGACCTGACGGAGCCGTCGGACCCGGAGCTCGACTACCGGCCGACCCTCGGTGACCCCGAGTCGGACGTGGTCGTTCGGGCGTTCGAGGACTTCACCTGCGGGCACTGCGCGAGCTACAAGCTCAATCACTTCCCGACGATCCGCGCGGAGTACATCGACCCCGGCGCGATCCGGTACGAACACTGGGACTTCCCGCTCCCGGTCAACGAGCGCTGGGCGGTCCCGGTCGCCAGCGCGGCCCGCGGCGTCGGCGCCCGCAACGGCGACGAGGCGTTCTTCGAGTTCGCCACGGCCGCCTACGAGTCGCAGGGGAGCTACAGCGGCGAGGCGATCGGTGCCGCCGCGGAGGCCGCAGGCGCGGACCCCTGTGCGGCGATGTCGGACGCGCGGTACGCGGCGTACGGGGAGGCGTCGGCGGACGACAAGTCCGAGGGCCTGTCGATGGGCGTTCAGGGGACGCCGACCATCTTCGTGAACGGGAGCCCCGTCGAGGGCGGCTACGGCGCCGAGACGATCGCGGCGGCGATCGAATCCGAGCTCTGAGACGCGGCGAACGTGGTCGCGACCGGCGCGGGCCCGGGTGGATCGTCCCGGAGCGTCGATCTTTTGCCCGTTCGGCGCGTTTTATAAGTAGATGAGCGACGCCGACCGCTCCACCGAAACCGACGCCTCCGGCGGCGACCGCCCGGTGGCCGTCGCCGATCCGGTCGACGTCGAGGCGCCCGACGCGACTGCGGACGCCGACGCGGGTGGAGACCCCGACCCCGACGCCGCCGCGCGCCGCCGGCTCGGCGCGGTCGTGCTCTCGGTGCTGATCTCGCAGGTCCTCCTCTACCCCGGTGTGCCCGACCTCGTCGTCGCGCTCGGCGCGCCCGCCGGCATCGACGCCGGCATGTGGTTCCTCGTCGCCGAGTTCGGCGCGTTCGTGACGTTCGCGGTCGTCTGGGGCGCGCTCTCGGACGCGCTCGGGCGCCGGATCCCCCTGATCGTCGCCGGCGCGCTCGGCGGCGCGGGCTCGTACGTCGCGCTCGCGTCGCTGCCGGGGTTCGGCCTCGGTTTCGAAGCCGCGCTCCTGGTCAGGGTCGTCGGCGGCGCGCTCACCATCGGCGCGTTCTCGCTCTCGATCACGCTGCTGATGGACCTGCGCGGTGGTAACGGCCGCAACATGGGGGCCGCGGGGCTCGCGATCGGGCTCGGCGCCGCGGTCGGCTCGGTCGTCGGCGGATCCCTCGCGGCCCTCGGCGCGCTGTACCCGGTGTACGCCGGCGCGGTCGTGCTGGCCGCCGCGGGGCTGCTCGCGGCGACCGTCGACGACCGGGCGGCGACGCCCTCGACGGAATCGGGAGCCAATCCCGAGGCGACCGACGGCGTCGGCTTCCGCGACGTGCTCGCCCGCGCCCGGACGACGCCGGGGCTCCTCGTCCCGCTCGCGTTCGGCTTCGTCGACCGGCTGACGGCGGGCTTCTTCGCGCTGGTCGGCGTCTACTACTTCCAGGACCCGGCGACGTTCGGGCTGTCGGCGGCCGGCGCGGGCGCGACCCTCGCCCTCTTTTTCGTCCCGTTCGCGCTGCTCCAGTCGCCGTTCGGCGCGCTCTCGGACCGGATCGGCCGCTTCCTCCCCGTGGTCGCGGGCTCCCTCGCCTACGGCGTCGTCACCATCGGCGTCGGCGTCGCGCCGGCGTACCCGGTCGCGGCCGGGCTGATGGTGTTGGTGGGGGTCTGCGGCGCGCTGATGGCGCCGGCGACGATGGCGCTCGTCACCGACCTCGTCGAGCCGGAGGTCCGCGGCGCGGCGATGGGCCTCTTCAACGTGTTCGGCTCGCTCGGCTTCCTGACCGGCTTCCTCATCGGCGGGAGCGCCACGGACGCGTTCGGCTACACGCCGGCGTTCCTCGCGGTCGGCGGGCTGGAGCTGGCCATCGCGATCGCGCTCCTGCCGGCGGTCCGGTCCATCTCGCCCGGCACGGGGGTGCTCGGCCGGCTCGGCGCGAGGGGATGAGCGATCGGCGGGCGACGGTAGCGCGCCTTCCCCCCGCCCCGAGCCGAGTCCTTTTAATCGGCGCGTCACCTGCGTTCCCGTAACCGATGGACCTCCTCGTCGTCGGCGCCGGTGAGATCGGGCGCTGGGTTGCCGACACCGTCTCGGCCGACGCCGCGCCGGTCGACGCGAGCGTCGCGTTCGCCGACCGCGACCCGACCGTCGCGGCCGACGCCGCGGCGGGGCGCGACGCCCGAACGGTCGACGCGGACGGGGACTCAGTCCACGACGCGGTCTGCCTCGCGGTGCCGATGTCGGCGGTGCCCGCGGCGGTCGAGGCGTACGCGCCGCGCGCGGAGGAGGCGATCGTCGACGTCTCCGGCGAGATGACCGACGCGCTCGCCGCGATGCGCAAGCACGCCTCGGACCTCGAACGGGGGAGCTACCACCCGCTGTTCGCACCCCCTCGGGTCCCCGGAAACGTCGCGGCCGTCGTCGACGAGGGCGGCCCGGCGGTGGAGTCCCTCTCGGCGGCCATCGAGGCCGGCGGCAACGACGTGTTCGAGACGACCGCCGCCGAGCACGACGAAGCGATGGAGACGGTCCAGGCGGGCGCGCACGCCGCGGTGCTCGCGTGGCGGCTCGCCGCGGAGCCGGTCCGCGAGGAGTTCCACACCCCGGTATCGGCCGCGCTCGACGACGTCGCGGACACGGTCACCGAGGGGTCGCCCGGGGTGTACGCGGAGATTCAACGCGCCTTCGACGGCGCCGAGGACGTGGCCGACGCGGCGGCCGACATCGCCGCGGCGGACGACGAGGCGTTCGCCGCCCTGTACGAGCGCGCCCGCGGCGACCGCGAGGGGCGAGACCGGCTGGAGTGAGCCGACGCGAAGCGGACGAGACACCAATGATCGACAGAACCGCGGTCCGGAACAACGCGAACTACCTGCGCAACGTCAGACCGATCGACCCCGAGGAGATCGCCGAGTACGTCGAGGGGACCCCGCACCCGGCGGTCGTCCGCGAGACGCTCCGCGAGGAGGCGTTCGACCTCCGGCTCCGCGAGCGCGAGGACGGCGCCTTCGTCCCCGTCGAGGAGGCGCCCGTCGACCCGTCGGGCTGGGCGCCCGAGGCCCTGCCGGAGGCGTACTCGTTCGCCTTAGAGGACCTGCTGGTCCGCGAGTACGGCGCGAACTGGCACCGCGACGACTCCGGCGACGAACTCCGCGAGCGCGTCCGCCGGATGAAGACCGACTACCTCTACGAGAACGAGGTCGAGTACGACCGCGTCGCGGCGCTCGGCTACGCGATCTACCACCTCCCCGCCTACTACGCGACGGTCGGGTACGTCCTCGACGACCTGACCGAGAACGGCCTGCTCGACCGGACGCTCCGCGTCCTCGACGTGGGCGCGGGCGTCGGGGGGCCCGCGCTCGGCCTCCACGACTACCTCCCGGACGACGCCGTCGTCGAGTACCACGCCGTCGAGCCGAGCGCGGCCACCGAGGTCCTCGACCGGATGCTGGAAGAGACCGGCCGCAACTTCCGGACGACGGTCCACGAGACGACCGCGGAGGCGTTCCTCGGGATCGACGAGGGCGAGGAACCCTCCTCAGCGACGGACGACCCCTTCGACCTCGTCATCTTCGGCAACGTCCTCTCGGAGCTCGCCGACCCGGTCGCGGTCGCGGAGGCCGCCCTCGACGCGCTCGCCCCCGACGGGAGCCTCGTCGCGTTCGCGCCGGCCGACCGGAACACTGCGACCGGGCTCCGCCGGATCGAACGCGCGCTCGTCGCCGGCGACGACGGCGGCTACCCCGGTAACGACGCCGAGATCTACTCGCCGGCGCTTCGGCTGTGGCCCGACGCGATCCCGACCGATCCGGGCTGGTCGTTCGACGTCGCGCCCGATCTGGAGGTCCCGCCGTTCCAGCGCCGGCTCGACGAGGCGGCCGCGCGCGGCGAGACGGACGAGCCGGGCGAGTTCGTCAACGTCGACGTCCAGTTCGCCTACTCGATCCTCCGCCGCGACGGGAAGCGGCGCGTCGACGTCGAGGCGAGCGCCGAGCGGTGCGCGCGCATGGCCGAGTCGGAGCGTCACGTCACCGACCGGGTGAACCTGCTCGCGGTGAAGCTGAGCCACGACTTAAGCGAGGGGGACAACGCCCTCTACCGCGTCGGCGACGGCTCGCAGGCGACGGACCACTACTTCGTCTGTACCCGGGAGACGGCGCTGAACCGCGACCTCCGCGAGGCCGGCTACGGGTCGGTCGTCTTCGTCGAGAACGGGCTCGTCCTCTGGAACGAGGACGAGGGGGCGTACAACGTCGTCGTCGACGACGAGACGGTCGTCGACCTGGTCGCGCCCTGACCGGCCGGAACCTCCTCCGGCGGTCACCCCGACTCAGTCGCCGGCCACCGGCTCGATCAGGTCCGGCGCGTCGACGCTCGGCGAGTTCACCCGCGTCGACACCGGGTGCGCGGTCATCTCGTCGCTCGGGTAGGGGTCGAGCAGCGTGGCCGCCTCGTCCGGATCGCCCCGGAGCCACGTCTCCTCCTCGCCGGCGTCGGGATCTAAGATCACCGCCATCCGGTGGTGAAGGTCCGCGACGATGTCGTTCGGCTCGGTGGTCACGATCGAGAACGTCTCGACCACGTCCGAGTCGTCGTCGGCTCCGTCGTCTCCGTCGCCTCCGTCCCCGCTCCCGCCGCCGAACGCGCCGAGGCCGGTCTGGGTCGTCTCCGGTGTCGGCGGCTCCCAGCGCTCGTAGATCCCGGCCATCGCGAACGGACGGTCGTCCTCGAAGGCGACCCGGTAGGGGGTCTTGCCGGAGGCGTTGCTGTCCCCGTCGGAGCCACTCCCGCCGACCCACTCGTAGAAGCCGTCGGCGGGGACGAGACAGCGCCGGCGCTCGAAGGCGTCGGCGAAGCTCCGCTTCTCGCGGACTGTCTCCGCGCGGGCGTTGATGAGGTCGAACGACTCGCCGGCCCACGAGGGCGTCAGTCCCCACTCCATCCGGGTCGCCTCCGACGGGGTCTCGTCGGTGATCACCGGCAGCGACTGCCCCGGGGCGCAGTTGTAGCTCGGTTCGCGGTCGCCGAAGTCGGCGTCGAACCGGGCCTCGAGGTCGTCGGTCGGGGTGAAGAGCGTGTAGCGGCCGCACATGTCTCTCGCGTTCGTTCGGGAGGCACTTAACTCCGCGACGGGAGGCCGTCCGACAGGTCCCAGCGGTCGGCGATGATCCCGTCGACCCCGGCCGCGAGCAGCCGCTCCGCGTCCTCGCGGTCGGCGGCGGTCCACGCGTTCACCGCGAGGCCGGCCCCGTGCGCCGTCTCGACGAACCCCGGCTCGGTCGCGAGGTCGATCGGGGGGTGGACCGCGACGCACCCGAGGTCCGTCGCCGCGTCGACCGCGCGCTCCGGCGGTCCGTCCGCGACGAGCAGCGCGCGGTCCGTCGTCGGATCGCGGTCCCGCAGCGCCGCCAGCGCCTCGGCGTGAAACGACGAGAACAGCACGTCGGTGGCCGCCCGTCGAGCGGCGTCGAGCGCGTCGCTCGCGATGCCCGGCTGCTTGAGTTCGACGTTGACGAGGAGGTCGTCGGGCGCGGCGTCGAACACTCCTTCGAGCCGCGGGATCGGCTCGGCCGAGTCGAGAACCGTCAGATCGCGGAGCTCCTCCCAGTCCGCGTCCGCGACCCGGCCGGACGCGTCGGTCAGTCGGTCGAGCTTCGCGTCGTGGACGACGACGAGTTCGCCGCTCGCGCACCGGCGCACGTCGACCTCGACGGCGTCGACGTGCGGCGCCGCGCGCTCGACGGCCGCGACCGTGTTCTCCGGGTGCCGGCCGGCGCAGCCGCGGTGGCCGATCAGGGTGACGTCGGTCGGGTCCGTCGGGTCGGTCTCGGCGTCCGCGTCCGTTCCCAGTCCGTTCGCGCCGTCGGTCACGTGCCGCTCTTCGACTCGGACCGTGTTAGCTCTTCGTCGTCCCGGTCGCGCGGCCGCTCCCGTCGGCTTTTTAGTCGCGCGGCGCTCCGGGACCGACATGCGTATCGAGAACAGCTTCATCCCCGTCGAGGGGGTGGGCGAGACGACCGAACGACGCCTCTGGGAGGGAGGAGTCACGACGTGGGACGAGTTCGATCCCGCGGTCGACGTCGCGGGCGTTGGCGCGACGACGGCGGACCGGATCGAGTCGTTCATCGCGGAGGCGCTCGCGCGGCTCGACGACGGCGACGCCGCCTACTTCGACCGCGAGTTCCCCTCCGGCGAGCGCTGGCGGCTCTACGAGAACTTCCGCGAGGAGACCTGCTTTTTCGACATCGAGACGACCGGCCTCGACGAGCGGCGCGACCGCGTGACGACGGTCAGCTTCCATCAGGGCGGCGAGACGACGACGCTGGTCGCGGGCGAGGACCTCACCGCGCGGCGGCTCCGCGAGCAGTTCGCGGACGCGAGCCTGCTCGCGACGTTCAACGGCGCGCGCTTCGACGTGCCCTTCCTAGAGACCTCCTTCGACCTGGAGGTCGACACGCCCCACCTCGACCTGATGTACCCCGCGAAGCGGATCGGGCTCTCGGGCGGGCTGAAACCGATCGAGAAGCAGTTGGGGATCGAGCGGGACCGCCCGGACATCTCCGGGCGCGACGCGGTCCGCCTCTGGCGCGAGTACGAGCGCGGCGAGGAGGACGCGCTGGAGACGCTCGTCTCGTACAACCGCGAGGACACCGTGAACCTGCGGACGCTCGCGGACGCGGTCTGCGAGCGGCTCGACGACGAGGTGTTCGTCGGACCCGGAGACGCGAGCGCGACGAACTGAGCGACGTCGTCGCAAAGCGCGCTCGATCCGGTGCGCTCAGTCCTCGTCGTCGCCGGCCGGCCGCGACGCCACGGGCTCGGGGTCGGTCTCCGGCGGTTCTTCTTCGTCGCTTTCGGACTCGCCTCCGTCTTCGGACTCATCGCCGTCTTCGGACTCATCGCCGTCTTCGGACTCATCGCCGTCTTCGGACTCGCCGCCGTCCTCGGATTCGTCGTCGCCTTCCGACGCCTCGTCGCCCTCAGACGACGAGTCGGGGGTGCGTTCTCCGTCCGGCTCCGGTTCCGTCGCGTCCGAGTCCGGCTCGGATTCGGACTCCGCGTCAGGGGTCGACTCGGCCGCGGGTTCGGCGTCGTCGGGAGCGGCGTCGGTCTCGTCGACCGCTTCGTCGGCCGCCGATCCGTTCTCCGCGACGGGATTTCCGTCGTCGTCTGCGACCGCTTCCCCGGTATCGGCCTCGTCGGTCTCTCGCTTCGACTCCTGAACCAACTTCATCTCGCCGCGCGCCCGGAGGGTACCTTGGATCTCCGCGCCGTCGTACACCACCAGGTCGCCGGCGGAGATGTCGCCGAGGACCCGCGCGCCGCTCTCGACGGTCACCGTCCCGCCGCGGGTCGTCACGTCGCCGTGGATGATCGTGTCGGCGCCGACGGTGACGTCCTCGCGGGCGCGAAGCGACCCGAACACCTCGTTGCGCTCGCCGACGCGGATCGACGCCGCCCGGAGGTTGCCGTGGAGCCGGCAGTCGTCTCCGACCGTCGCCGGCGTCGACACGCGCCAGGCGTCGTCGGAGATCTCGGCGCTCCGCGGGACCAGCAGGGGGTCGCGCACGTCGTCGCCGTCGGCGAGCGCCTCCGCCAGCTCGTCGGCGGCGTCAGTCTCCCCGACGCGCAGGAGCTGCGAGAGGACGATGAAGTAGAAGACGATCGTCGGCACCGGGTTGCGGATCACGATCCAGCCGTTGGCCTCGAACCCCTCCTCGATCGTCACGTCGTCGCCGATGTCGAGGTCGCCGGAGACCATCAGGCGGCCGGTGACGGTCACCCGCTCCCCGAGGTAGGCGTCCTGCCCGACCAGCACGTTCCCGTCGACTGAACACCACGTGTCGAGCCGACAGTCCCCCTCGGCCTCGATGTCGTTGGCGACGCGCACGCGCTCGCCGATCGCGACGTTGCGGCCGCGGACGCCGAGCTCGACCGTCGACTGCCCGCCCACGAGCACGTCGCCGTCGACGACGATGTCGTGCTCCTCGACGGTCGTCCCCGAGGGGATCGCGAGCTCCTCGATCGGGCCGTCTCCTCGCAGCGACACACCGGGAGCAGTCGCCCCGCCCGTATAAACGGTGCGGGGCGTCGGACGGGCGTCGGACGCGGGCGCGGGAGAGACGCCGCGCTTTTCAGTGCGCCGCCGGTATCGCGGATATGGGATTCGGATCGTACGACGAGAGCGAACAGAAGGATCAGGACGTCGACACGGACGAGGACGACGCGGTGAACGTCCACGAGAACGACCACGACGGCGACGTCTCCATCGAGGGCGACGCCGACACCGACGACCTCGTCGGGCGCCTCTCGGAGATGCGCGACGACGACGAGGAGTAACCGGCGAGAGACACCCGCCCGATAGCCCCCGGCGGGGCCCGACCGTGTCGCGCTCCTTTTACAGATACGCCGCGTACGCCGACGCATGAGCACCGATCTGACGTTCACCGACCGCGGCGTCGACGTCGTGTATCAGGGCACGGAGTTCGAGCTGGAGAAGACGCTGATCGAGGAGGCGACCGGGAAGTCGTACCGCGACGTCACCGATCACGAGGTGCTGACGATAGTCGCGGAGGACCCGGATCTGGACGGCGAGCCGGTCCGGATCGGCGACGTGCTGTAACGGTCGCCTCCCCGCTCCGGCGGCGCAGTCGCCCCGCCTCTCTTCGACTCGTCCCTCCGCTCCGGCGACGCGGCCGTCCAGCCCCTCTTTGACCCTTCGGTCGCGCCGTGCTCCCCGCTCCGCTCGTCGTCGACCGCACCGATCCCGCCCGTCAGCCGCGGACGGGTCGGCCGGCCGGCGTAAGAAATATACAACGTTAGATAGATATAACACACATGGGTGACCACTCCGTGAGACCGCAGACCCTCCATCGGGCCGGTCGCGCCGTTCACATGCTCGTGACGGTACTGGTGTTGAACCTCGGGCTGGCCCGCGAGTCGGCACCGATAATCGCCGGCGGCGGGGTGTTGTTCGTGACGTTCTTCCCGTTCAGCCGACTGCTCGCCGACCGCGTCGGCCACACCCGATCTGACGAACGGACCCGCGAACTCACCCGGCTCGCCGCGAGCCGGGCGGCGTTCCTGCTCTTCGGCGTCGCGTTCGTCGCGTTCCTCCTCGGCGCCGCGCTGGAGGCGACCGGCGGACTCGGGGGCGTCGCGGGGAGCGTCTACGCGCAGGCCCGGGTCGTCGTCGTCTGGGCCGCCGTCGCGATCTGCGTCTCCTCCGTCGCGCACGGCACGCGAGCATGGGTACGACGCCGGAGCGTGGCGGGGTGACCGTGGAGTTCGAGACGCGCGTCCGGCGGCTCCGCGAGGAGGCGGGGTTGACGCAGGCCGAGCTCGCGGACCGGGTCGACGTGACACGTCAGACGATCCTCTACGTCGAGAAGGGCGAGTACAACCCATCCTTGGAGCTGGCTTGGCGTATCGCGCGCGAGTTCGACGCGCGCGTCGAGGACGTGTTCGACCTGCCCGACGAGCCGCAGTCGTAGCGCGCGCGGGTCGCTCGCGATCCGGCTCACACCGGGGCCGAGCGCAGCGAGCCGCTCGCGTCCGGAGCGGGCGTCGGTCACCGCCCCGGTCGTCGAGTCGCGGTCGGTTCAGTGTGACGGCCGCGGCGCGGTCCTCGTTCCGACCGGACGACTTTTTTTGACGCCCTCCGAAGTCGGGACATGGAAATCGGATTCGAACTCGGAGCGAACGTCCCGTCGGGCGTGTTCGCGCTCCACGCCGCCGTCGCCGTGGTGTTCCTGATCTTCGCGGGCCTGAACGGCGCGAACGGCGAGACGGCTGGCCTGGCGCTGTACCTCGCGATGGCGGGCATGATCGCCCTCGTCGGCGTGGTGGCCGGACGAATCGTCTCGCGTCGGTGAGGCCGGCGGAAGCGTTGCGCTCGCGTTCGGTTCGATCGGTGAGAGCGACGCTTTTCGCACGGCTTCCGAGCGGCTTCCGTTCTCGGGATCCGACCCTCTGCGACCAGACGCGTCGGCTGTCGCTCCCGTTCGGCTCACCCTCTACCATCTCCGTGGTCGCGTGCGCCTCCCCCGGTTGGGGGTAATCCTCCTCTCGGAGGAGCGGCCGGTTCGTCCGGGCGCGCTCCACGACGTGCCGGAGCTCGTCAACGCGATCAGACATCGTCGTCACCTCCGGACGAGCAGTTCGGGCAGGTGTCGTACGGGATCGCGCTGCCGGGCTTCGAGGTGCGCGTGAGCTTCGAGCCGCAGTTCGAGTAGAGCCTCATAGCCGGCCCCCCTCCCCGTCGGGCGCGGCGCACCGCTGGTCGTACTCGGTGATACAGCAGCCGCAGAACTCGCAGATCTTCGGCTCTACGTTTACCTCAGGTTCACGAATATTTAAATTTAGGATGGGGCCGGAGGGATTTGAACCCCCGATCGACTGATATCTCCGGTGCGCCTCGGAACTCCAGAGGGTCGTCAACACGACCGATGATCAGTCGGCCGCTCGGTATATCAGTCTGGAGTGTCGTCCCGGGCGTAGCCTCTGGAGTCAGTCGCCATGCCTGGCTTGGCCACAGCCCCGCGTGATCTCGCGTTCCACGCTTGCCGAAACGCGGATAAAGGGGTTTCGATCGAAGCCGATCGAGGGACGGCGACGCGCTCCTCGGCGCGACGGATCCGCCTCGACTCGGGGCTCGCCGGAGGCGGACGAAATCCGACTCACTCCCGATCGTCGGCGCTCCAGTCGCAGTCCTGACATTTGAACCCGGTGACGAACTCGGTCACGCTCGGCATGTACCCGACGGAGATGACGTCGCCGCCGCACTCCGGACAGTCGCGGTCGGCGTCGGCGATCGACTCGGCCTCCAGCACCGACTCTCCCTCGACCAGTTCCGCCAGCTTCTCCGGGGTCACCATCCGGCCCTGAACGACGCGGTTTGACATACCGGGCGTTCGGCGTCGAGCGCCTAAACCCCGGCGACACGCACGGGACACGCGGTGGCGGGCGAGCGGACTCGGGAGTCGGACCGGAACGGGCCGCCCCGAGCACGCTCAACTCACAGCCACGGGGCCCGGGAGTCGTCGTCGGTGAACGGGTCCGACCCGTCGTCGTCCGTCTCGCGTCCGCTGCCGTCGTTCGCGAGCACCGCGACGTCGTCGTCGACGACGGGAGACGGCCCCTTCGGCGGGGCGTCGAGCGGGGGTTCGCTCGGCGGTTCCCCTCCCGGGTCCCCGTCGGAGTCGGTCGGATCGGCGTCGTCCGAGTCGCTCTCCTCGCCGGAATCGTTCGCGGGTCCGCGGTCGCCGTCGTCCGCGTCGCCGGCGGCGCCCGCCACGCCGCCGGAGTCCGGGTCGTACGCGAACAGGGCCGTCACCGCGAGCACCGCGAGCGCGACCGGCGCCTCCGTCTGCATCAGATCGAACGGGCCGAGCAGGATCGGCAGCGCGAGCACGCCCAGCGCGACCGCCGAGCCGAACCGGAACCGGTCGATGTCGACGCGGCCTCGGAGATGGGGGGACAGCAGCGCGATCGACAGCGCGAACGCCACGCCCACGGCGGCGGCCGCGGTGCCGTTGACCACGTACTCGGTCGACGTCTCCACGGCGAAGCCCGACGGATCGAAGCTCGCGACGAGGCCGAGCCCGATGATAACCCCCGGACTCGGGAGGTACTCTCCGATCTCCGAACTGGCGGTCTTGGCGGCGACGGTCAGGATGACCAGCCCGGCGAACCGCTCGAAGACGGGCAGGTTCAGGAGCCCCTGAAGCGTCGGCGCGAGGGCGGCCTCGACGGCGGCGACGGGAACGATCACCGCGCCGATGAGCAGCACGGAGGTCGCCATCTGCCGCCGGGAGCCGTCCATCTCCGCGAGGATCACCGCCGCGGTTGCGGAGCCGCCGAAGATGAGGATCCCGGTTTCGACGACGCCCGTGGCCGATCCGAGGACGCCGGCGACAACGAGGGCGGGGAAGATCCCGTCGATGAGCGGCAGGGCCATGACGGTCGCGAGCAGCTTCGTCGCGCTCCCGACCTGCTGTTCTAATCGCAGGGCGACCGGGTGGCGTGACGTGCTCATTTAGGGACGATAGCCCTGACCGACGGGGCGGCGGTGGGACCCGTGCGACTCGCGACGGTCGGGGGACCAGCACGCGGAGTCCACGCGGGAGGTCCGACGAGCCCATGTAAAGCGTTTGCGCGGATTGCCGGCTGTAAAGCGGACGCCGAGTTCGTCGTTCGGCTGGCCGGCGATGCGCGCGTTCACGGGACTGTCGGAGTCCATACTAGGTATACGTGTTTCGGTCGCGTTAAAGGTTGTGTGAGACGTGTCCGCACGACACGAAGGATCGACGGTAGAGGGCCGACTTCGACGACGATACGTCGGCCGCTCCCCGTATTTTCCGATCATTTTTCGGCTTTCGAGGCGACCTCGGGCCGAGTACCCCGGGTGGCGGACCCCGTTCGGTCGGTGTCGCGACGACGTCGCGATGATCGCGCTCTCACGCCGAATGTAGCCATAATCGTGTATACAACACGGATCTGGGTGTGATCAACCACCACGTCCGTGTCGTCTCGCAACGCTTTTCATCGGCCGTTCGTGACGGATTATATGGCGACAGATTCTGGCCGATTCTCGACGAAGCTCGAGGTTCCGGAAGCGCTGACGTTCGACGACGTGCTCCTCCGCCCGAAGGAGAGCCGAGTCGAGCCCGACGACGCGGACCTGAGCACCCGGGTGTCGAACAACGTCGAACTCACCGTTCCCGTGCTGTCGGCGGCGATGGATACCGTTACCGAGAGCGATCTCGCCATCGCGATGGCCCGTGAGGGCGGTCTCGGGGTCCTCCACCGCAACATGACCGTCGAGGAGACGGCCGCCGAGGTCGAGCGCGTCAAGCGCGCTCACGAGCTCGTCATCCGCCGCGAGGATGTCGTCACCGTCTCGCCGGACGACACCGTCCGCGAGGCCGACGCCGTGATGGAGCGGCAGGGCGTCTCCGGCGCCCCCGTGGTCGCCGACGACGACACCGTCCTCGGGATCATCTCCGGGACGGACATCCGACCCTACCTCGAGGTCGGCGAGGACGACGCCGTCCGCGAGGCGATGACCGACGAGGTCATCACGGCCCCGGAGGACGTCGACGCGCGCGCGGCACTGGAGCTGATGTACGAGCACAAGATCGAGCGCGTCCCGATCGTCGACGACGCCGAGGGGCTGGTCGGACTCGTCACGATGCAGGGCATCCTCCAGCGTCGCGAACACGAGGAGGCCGCCCGCGACGAGGACGGGCGGCTCCTGGCCGGCGTCGCGGTCGGTCCGTTCGAGGAGGAGCGCGCCGTCGCGGCCGACGAGGCGGATGTCGACGTCATCTTCATCGACTGCGCGCACGCGCACAACCTCAACGTCTTAGACTCGGCGGAGGCGATCAAGGGGACCGTCGACGCCGACGTCGTCGTCGGAAACGTCGGGACGCGCGAGGCCGCCGAGGCCGCGGTCGGCTTCGCCGACGGACTCAAGGTTGGAATCGGTCCCGGGTCGATCTGTACCACGCGCGTCGTCAGCGGCGCGGGGATGCCGCAGATGACCGCGGTCGCGGAGGTCGCGGACGTCGCCGCCGAACACGACGTCCCCGTGATCGCCGACGGCGGGATCCGCTACTCCGGCGACGCGATCAAGGCGCTCGCTGCGGGCGCGAACGCGGTGATGCTCGGCTCGTACTTCGCCGGAACCGACGAAGCGCCGGGGCGCGTCATCACGATGAACGGGAAGAAGTACAAGCAGTACCGCGGGATGGGCTCGGTCGGCGCGATGAAGTCCGGCGGCGGCGACCGCTACCTCAAAGAGGAGGAGGAAGACGAGGAGTTCGTCCCCGAGGGCGTCGAGGCGGCGACCCCGTACAAGGGGAGCCTCGCCTCGGAGCTCCACCAGCTCACGGGCGGGATGCGTTCCGGGATGGGGTACGTCGGCGCGGAGACCGTCCTCGACCTCCACGAGCGCGCGGAGTTCGTCCGCGTCTCCGCCGCGGGACAGAGCGAGAGCCACCCGCACGACGTGATGATCACCGACGAGGCGCCGAACTACAGCCCGGACGAGTGATCGCGGACGACCGCTCGGAGGAGCAGACCGGAGGCGGGTCCGGACACACCGATCGGACCGCGCGCCGAAGAGGTATTTTAATATAGCCAGCGGCGAGATGAAACGTGTGAGCGAACACCCCCTCGCTCCCGTCACCCATGAGTGAGAAACCGCCGCTGGTCCTCGTGGTCGAGGACGAACCCGACCTGGCCGATCTGTATGCCGCCTGGCTCGGCGACGAGTACCGCGTTCGAACCGCGTACGGCGGTCGCGAGGCCCTCGACCAGCTCGACGAGACCGACGACGAGGTCGACGCGATCCTCCTCGATCGCCGGATGCCCGGACTCTCCGGCGACGAGGTCCTCACCGCCGTCCGCGACCGGGGCATCGACTGTCGGGTCGCGATGGTCACCGCCGTCGAGCCCGACTTCGACATCCTGGAGATGGGGTTCGACGACTACCTCGTCAAGCCCGTCACCAGCGACACCCTCCGAGAGACGGTGGAGGGACTGCTGCGGCGCGGCGAGTACGACTCCGAGGTCCAGGAGCTGTTCTCGCTGACCTCGAAGAAAGCGATGTTAGAGTCGGAAAAGAGCGCGAGCGACCTCGCCGACAACGAGGAGTATCAGCGGCTCACCGACCGGATCGAGACGCTCCGCGAGCAGGCCGACGAGTCTCGCGACGCGGTCGCGACCGACGACGAGGACTACGAGAAGCTCTTTCAGGAGTTCGACACCGACGGGTAGCCCGCGACCGAACGGTTCGAGGGAGGTGTGCCGCCGACTCTTTATGACCGATCGAGCCGAAGCCGTGTTCACATGCGCGTCCGGGACCTGCCGCTTTCCCAGTCCGTCGTCGATCACTTCGCCGAGCGCGGCGTGCGCGAGCTGTACCCGCCGCAGCGCGCGGCGGTCGAGGCGGGCGTCTGCGAGGGCGCCGACGTCGTCGCGGCGGTGCCGACCGCGTCGGGAAAGACGTTCGTCGCCCAACTGGCGCTGTTGACCGCGGCGGGGCCCGGCCTGTACGTCTGTCCGCTCCGCGCGCTCGCCAGAGAGAAGTACGAGACGTTCGCTGCGTTGCCCGGCGTCGACGTGGGCATCTCCACCGGCGACTTCGACGCGACGGGCGAGGCGCTCGCGGGCAACGACGTCGTCGTCGCCACGAGCGAGAAGGTGGACTCCGCGATCCGCAACGGCGCGTCGTGGGTCGACGAACTGGCGTGCGTCGTCGTCGACGAGGTCCACCTGCTCGGCGCGGAGCGGCGCGGGCCGACCCTCGAAGTGACGCTGGCGACGCTCCGCCGCCGGAACCCCGACCTCCAGACGGTCGCGCTCTCCGCGACCGTCGACAACCCCGACGCGATCGCGGACTGGCTCGACGCCGCCCTCGTCGAGTCCGACTGGCGTCCGGTCGACCTGCGAACCGGCGTCGCCGTCGGCGGCGAGATCGCGTTCGACGACGGAACGAAACTGACGGTCGACGTCGACAGCGCCGGGACCGGAGCCGACGCTGACGGCGAGACCGACCCGACCGACGTCACGGCGGCTCTGGTCGGTGACGCGGTCGCGCAGGGCGGCCAGTGTCTCGCGTTCGTCCGCTCCCGCCGCGAGGCGGTCGCCCTCGCGGAGCGGCTCGCGGACGACGGGCTCGCTGCGGCGTTGGGGATCGAGGACGCGGCCGACGCGGCGGCCGAGGAGGTCACCGAGGTCGACGGCACGATCACCGGACGACAGCTCGCGGACTGCCTGCGCGCCGGCGTCGCGTTCCACCACGCCGGACTCCGGTCGGGGCACCGATCGGTCGTCGAGGCGGCGTTCCGCGAGCGTGACGTCGCCTGTATCTGCGCCACGCCCACGCTCGCGGCCGGTATCAACGTTCCCGCCCGACGCGTCGTCGTCCGCGACCAGCGCCGGTACGGGGAGGGCGGCATGGCGTGGGTCCCGACGCTCGAGGTCCACCAGATGTGCGGCCGTGCCGGCCGGCCCGGCCTCGACCCGCACGGGGAGGCCGTCCTCGTCGCCGACGCCGACACGCGGGCGGAAGTACGCGAGCGGTACGTCGACGGCGATCCCGAGGCCGTCGAGTCGCAGCTGGCCGATCCGGGCGCGCTCCGGACGCACGTCCTCGCCGCGATCGCGACGGGGTTCGCGGCGACCGAGACGGAGATCCTCGATGTCTTCGAGGGGACGTTCTACGCCCGGGAGACGGGCGCGGGCGGCCTCGCGGACGCGGTCGCCGTCGCGGTCGACGACCTCGTCGCGGCCGGGATGGTCGCGCGGGAGACGGGCGGCGTCGAGGACTATCGCCTGGTCGCGACGGCGGTCGGCGAGACCACCTCGAAGCAGTACGTCCGCCCCGAGACCGGCGAGCGGATCGTCGCCGGCCTCCGGGCCGCGGCCGGCCTCTCGGACGCGACGACGCTCACCGCCTTCGAGGTGATCTGCGACACGCCGGACATGCGAGACACCTACTTGGGGAACGAGGAACGCGCCGACATCTACCGGTTCGCGCGGCGCAACGCCGCCACCCTGACGACCGATATGACCGAGCCGGACGACTTCGAGGGATGGCTGGAGTCGGTGAAGACGGCGCGCATCCTGGACGAGTGGATCGGCGGCGCGACCGTCGAGGAACTCGTCGAGCGCTACCGGATCGGCCCCGGCGACCTCGACTCGCGAGTCGAACGCGCGGAGTGGCTGCTGAGCGCGGCCGAGGCGCTCGGGGAGACGATCGGCGTCAGCGTCCCCGCGGTGTCGCGGGCGCGGTCGCGGCTGTGAGAGACGGGCGAGAAGAAGCGACGACCCCGGCGTCGGCGGTCAGTCGGCCGATCCGACCGTCCGGTGGAACGGGGTCCGGGCGATCGTCTGCCGTAGTTCTGCGAGCGAGTCGCGGCCGACGTCGCTCGCGGCGGACATCACCGCGAACACCTCCTGTCTGGAGACCTTCACGCCGGTCTCAGTGAGCGCGTCCTCCGGACGGGTCCCGAGTTCGCGGAGGGTGCCGACCGCGAGCAGGTACGGGACCGTCCACGCCTCGAGGGTGTTCCCGTTCGAGAGCGGCATCGTCTCGAGGTACGCCTGCGCGTCGTCGAGGAACGACCGGGCGTAGTCGGCGGTGCGGTCGACCACGCGCGCGGACGACTCCCGGTTTTCGGGGTGAACGACGCGCTCCTGATCGACCCCCTCCGCCTCGAGCCACTCGGCGGGGAGGTAGACGTTGTTCTCCTCGGTGTAGTCGTCGTAGACGTCCTTGGAGACGTTCACGAGCTGTAAGAGGAGGCCGAACTCCTCGGCGGTCTCCCGCAGGCGCTCCGCGCGCTCCTCGCCGACGTCGCCGCGGGTGAGCAGGTTCGTGATGAGGTTGCCGACGGTGCCGGCCGCGTAGTAGCAGTACTGCTCCAACTCGTCGCGGTCGTCGATACGGAGCCCGCCCTCGGTGGCGTGACGGTCGACGAACATCGCCATCCCGTCGACCATCTCCAACACCGGGGGAACGATCGCCTCCTGCGCGTCCGGATCGAGCTCTTCGAACGTCGCCGCGATGGTGGGCGCCTCCGCGACGACGGTCCAGTCGTCGTCGAGCTCCGCCGGCAGCCACTCGTCGACCGCCTCGCGGAACTCCCCGATGTCCGTCTCGTCGTCCGGGTCGATCGCTCGTCGATACGTCCGCAACACGTCGCTCTGGGCGTCCGGCGGGATGTGACCGGCGTCTTCCACCGTGTCCGCGACGCGACAGAGGAGGTAGCCGACGCAGATCTGCGAGGCCATCGGCTCCTCTAACACGTCGACGGTCAGCGCGAAGGTCCGCGAGACCCCTTGGACCGCCTCGTGACACCACGCGAGGTCGGCCGCATCGGGGCCGTGTTCACGTCCGCTCATTCAGTTGGCAGTCTTTACGGCACAACGCATAAAAAGCCTCGTGGAACGGCGGTCGGCCGCGACTCGTCGACGGAGGCGCCGAAATCGCACGACTGCGAGCCCGCTCGCTCCGACGAACCGACAACCCGTGTACAATCGTGTGGAAACGGCTAAGTCCGCTCGGCCGAACGCTCCGGCATGGAGTTCACGCTCACCGAAGAGCAGCGCCAGATCCGCGACACGGTCGCGGAGTTCGTCGACGAGGAGGTCGTCCCGCGCGCGGCCGAGATCGACGAGGAGGACGAGTTCCCCGCCGACCTGATCGACGACATGGCCGACCTCGGGCTCATGGGCATGCCCTTCCCGGTCGAGTACGAGGGCGCCGGTCTCGACTACCACAGCTACGCGATCGGGCTCGAGGAGATCTCCCGAGGTTCCGGCGGACTCGGAACCGTCGTCGCGGCACACACGTCGCTGGCCGGGAACATGCTCTACGAGTTCGGTGACGAGACCCAGAAGGAGGCGTACCTCACCGCGCTCAACACCGGCGAGGAGATCGGCGCGTTCGCGCTCTCGGAGGCCGAGGCCGGTTCCGACGTCCCGGCCATGTCGACCGCCGCGGAGCGCGACGGCGACGGCTACACCGTCAACGGCGGGAAGCTCTGGATCTCGAACGGCTCCGTCGCGGACACGGTCACGCTGTTCGCCAAGACCGATCCCGACGCCGGCCGGAAGGGCATCTCGTCGTTCGTCGTGCGCCCGGAGGAGGACGACGGGTTCGTCGTCGAGGGGACGGAGGACAAGCTCGGCGACAAGGGGTGTCCGACCGCGGAACTCCGCTTCGACGACATGTGGATCCCCGAAGAGCGGCGGCTCGGCGAGGAGGGCGAGGGGTTCGTTCAGGCGCTGAAGACGCTTAACGGCGGCCGGATCACGATCGCGGCCCGGTCGGTCGGCATCGCGCGCGCCGCCCTCAATGAGGCGAAGTCGTACGCCCAGCAGCGCGAGCAGTTCGACCGGCCGATCAGCGACTTCCAGGCGATCCAGCACAAGCTCGCGGACATGGACACGAAGGCCCGCGCGGCGGAGCTGCTGATGCACGAGGCGGCCGACTTGAAGATGCGCGACGAGGACTACATCAAGGAGGCGGCGCAGGCGAAGCTGTACGCCTCCGAGATCGCGCGCGAGGTCGCCAACGAGGGGATCCAGATCCACGGCGGCTACGGCTACACCAAGGACTTCCCCGCCGAGCGATACTACCGCGACGCGAAGCTCTCGGAGATCTACGAGGGGACGAGCGAAGTGTTACGTAACACGATCGCCCAGCAGTTGCTCGACGAGTAGGGCGATTGTCGGCCGCGCCGGTCAGGCCCTCGGATCACCGTCGTCGTCCTCGCCGTCGCCGTCCCCGCCGTCGTCGTTCTCGCCGTCGCCGTCCTCGCCGTGGTCATCCTCGCCGTCGCCGTCCTCGCCGTCGTCGTTCGTTCTCTCCGTATCGCCGCGCTCGGCTCCTGGTCCCGGCCCGTGTGCGACGTCGGCGTCCGACGGATTCTGGTCGACCGCGTACTCGCCCGTGTCGATCCGCTCCGCGGGCTCCGAGTAGTCGCGATCGCTCGGCGAGAAATCCGGGCGGACGACGCCGTCGTCGGGGACGTCGAGGTCTTCGTCCGGAGGCTCCTCGGTCGACCCCTCGTCCGCTTCCGCGTCGACGACCACGTCCTCGACGGGTCCGCCGCCGCCGCCGGTCCGGTCGCTTCCCGCCTCTTCGGTGTCCCCGACTTCCTCCTCCGTTCCCGCCTCTTCGGTGTCTCCGACTTCCTCCTCCGTTCCGGCCTCTTCGGTGCCGCCGAATCCTTCGTCCCCGCCGGTCCGTCCGCCGACGCCGACTCCCTCGTCGTCGTCGATCCACTCGAAGGAGCCGGGCCCTTCGCCACGCCGCGCCGCGACGGCGGTCGCGAGGCGTTCGGTGAGCGTCTCCTTCAGCGACTCGGCCTCGTCGAGCTCGAAGTCGACCGCCGCGGCGTCGGTGCCGGTCAGCGATCCGGACCCCGCCGTGTCGGCGACGATCGTCGCGACCCCCCACCGACGCTGGAACACGGTCCGGCTGTCGATCACGTTCTGGATCCGGTAGTACGGGACGACCGCGACGGTCCGGCTCCAGAACCCGTTCCGCGTGAGGAGGTGGTCTTCCCCGAGCCAGTAGCCGCGGTGTTTCCACTTCAGGTGCGCCGCCGGCGGGACGACTAAGAAGAGCGCGGCGACCCCGTACCAGGGGAGCGTTTCCGAGAGGTACCAGTTCGCGCCGTACGCGATCCCCGTGAGCGCGCCGACGATCATCGCGTACCGGATGACGTACCGCCATCGGATCCGCTTCGGCGGGCGATTGAACTCTGGCGAGCCGAACGATTCGATCTCGTGTGCGAGCCGGTAGACGCGGTCGGTCGCCGCGATCGGCACGGCGGACTGGTTGCCGGACTCGGAGTCCTGTCCGGGGGCGTACCCCGCGGTCTCGATAGAGAGGCTCGCGTAGCCGAGCGCGCGCTTGGCCGGGTTGTCCGTGATCCGTAGCGTCTGGACCTTCTCGGTCGGGATCGATCCGCTGTACCGGCGGAACAGGCCGCGCTCGTAGCGGAGTTCGTCTCCAGCACGCGCGAGCCGGAACCCGTAGTAGTTCGAGAAGGCGACGCCCGCACCGATGAGCCACGAGGCGAGAAACAGGAGCGCGACGCCGACGATCGCGGTCGCGGTCACCGCGACGGCGGATGTCTCCGGCAGGAAGTTCGACAGCACCGGGAACGACCCGGAACTGAGGAACGCCAACAGCCCGATCAGGCGCCCGTCGAACGACAGCGCCCCGACCAGGGCGAGTTCGCCGGGGGAGATGGCGAACAGCTCCTCCTCGTTCGGGGCGAACGCGTCGTCGCGGCCGCCCTCGACCGCGTCGGCGTCGGTCGCCGCCCCCTCGCCCGCGTCGGCCGGGCGGTCGACGCCGGACTTCCGGCGCTGGACCTCGCGCTGGAGCCGGGTCGCCTCCTCGGGCGTGACGAACCGGATCGACCCCTCGGTGCTCGAGCCCCCGGCGGTCTCTAAGTCGACCGCGGCGACGCCGATCGCGCGCTGGATCACGCCTCGGCTCACGTCGACGTTCTGGATCCGCCGGTACGGGATCTCCCGCTCGCGCCGCGAGATCACGCCGGAGGAGATGTCGAGCGTGTCCTCGGTGAGGACGTACTCGAAGCGGCGGTAGTACGCGACCTCGTAGGCGAACATCGCGACGAGGATGGCGGCGCCGCCGGCGACCGCGATCGGGAGCCCGAACCCGCCGCTGTTCACGATGACGAACAGCGCGACGGCGGTCCCGGCCGCCTTCTGGAGCGCGCGGTACGGGACCGACTGGGGCGCCAGCTTCACACCGCGTCCTCCCCGTCGGCGCGGATCGCCAGCCGCTTCAGCTCCTCGCGGAGGTCGCTCGCGCCGTCCGGCGTGAGTCCCGGGATCCGGACGTCGGCCCCCCGCGACCCCGCCGTGTACACCACGCAGGAGGCGAGCCCGACCGCCCGTTCTATCGGGCTGCGGCGGGAGTCGACGTGCTGGATCCGCACCAGCGGCACCGTCGTCCGCACCTGCGTGATGACGCCGCGGTCGAGGTGGATCGCGTCCTCGCGGATCTCGTAGCTCCAGCGGCGGTACCGGAGCAGCGCGTGCCCGACGGTGAGCGTCAACGCGACGGCGCCGACCGCCACCGGCGCCCACCTCGGGAGGTACTCGAAGTACACGCCGCCGACGAACGGGGCGGTGATCAGCGCCGAGAGCAGCACCGCGCGGAGGGCCCACACGATCTGGACTCGGGGGTGGAGCGTCTGTGCCGTCATCGACGGTCCCCCGTCGCGTGTCCGTGTGTCATAGCCGGCGATTGCGGTCCCCGACGTATAAGTCCGGTCGGAAGCGGTCGGTGACAGGCGGTCGACGATCCGTGGTAGGAAATCTCTACCGAAGGCGATACTTGCCGAAACCGATATCCCGGGCGATCGAGTCGTGCCGGCCATGGCCGACGACCCGTTCGAGAACATGCTCGCTCAGATGGACCGCGCCGAGGAGTACGCAGACGTGGATCACGGGGTGTTCGAGCGGCTCAAACACCCGGAGCGCACGCTGAAGGTGACGCTCCCGGTGGAGCTGGAGTCCGGCGAGGTCGAGGTGTTCGAGGGGTACCGCTGTCAGTTCGACAGCGCCCGCGGGCCGTTCAAGGGCGGCGTCCGGTTCCACCCGTCGGTCAGCCAGCGCGAGGTCGAGGCGCTCGCCGGCTGGATGACCTGGAAAACCGCCTTGGTCGACCTCCCGTACGGCGGCGCGAAGGGGGGCGTGATCTGCGAGCCGAAAGAGCTCACCGACCGCGACCTCGAACGGCTCACCCGGCGGTACACCGAGGGGATCCGCCGGATGATCGGGCCCGAAGTCGACGTCCCCGCGCCGGACATGAACACGAACCCGCAGACGATGGCGTGGATGATGGACACCTACTCGATGTACGAGGGGTACTCGGTCCCGCAGGTCGTCACCGGGAAGCCGCTGGAGATCGGCGGGACGCCGGGCCGGGTGGAGGCGACCGGCCGCGGGGTCTCGCTCGTCACCGAGCGCCTCTTCGAGTACCTCGACCGTGACCTCACCGACGCCACGGTCGCGATCCAGGGGTTCGGCAACGTCGGGTCGAACGCGGCCCGGCTCCTCGACGAGTCCGGCGCCAACGTGGTCGCCACCTCGGACGTGTCGGGGGCGGCCTACGACCCCGACGGCCTCGACGTGGCGGCGCTCGGCGCGCACGTCGACGCCGGCGGGCTGATCGAGGAGTACGTCGCGGGCGACCTCCGAGGGAGCGCCGGCGAGGGCGACTCCCGGTGGGACGACCCGGACGCGATCACCAACGCGGAGCTTCTGACCCTCGACGTCGACGTGCTCATCCCGGCGGCCGTCGAGGGCGTGATCACCGCCGACAACGTCGACGACCTCCGGGCGTCCGCGATCGTCGAGGCCGCCAACGGGCCGACGACGGTCGCCGCGGACAAGGCGCTCACCGAGCGCGACATCCAGGTCGTGCCGGACATCCTCGCCAACGCGGGCGGCGTCATCGTCTCGTACCTCGAGTGGGTCCAGAACGCACAGGAGTTCTCCTGGCCGCTGGAGACGGTCAACGCCGAACTGGAGCGCCGCATCGGAACCGCGTTCGACGAGACGATCGAGCAGTACGACACCGAGGGGCTGCCCGACCTGCGGACCGCCGCGTACACGCTCGCCTTGGAGCGCACCGCGAAGGCCCACGAGTACCGCGGGCTCTTCCCGTAACCGCCCTCTCTCGATCCGTTCTCCCCGCGAGCGCCTCGCCCCCCGTCAGGCGCGCCTGATCCGGTCCGCGGTAACCGCGAGCGGCTCGGCGTAGTGGAGCAGCGGCTCGCCGTCGGGCCGATCGAAGCCGTTCGCCGCGAACAGCGTGTTCGCCCGGATCTCCGCCTCGGCCGGGCGCAGCGTCCACCGCTCGTGGTCGATCTCGCCGACGTACAGCCGTCCCTCCGAGCCGGCGGTGTAAAACCGGTAGTTCTCCAGCAGGAACGCCGGCAGCGACCCCGTCTCGGGCGTGAACGCCTCACCGGCCGGCCCGTATGTCGCGTCGAACCGCGCGTGCGGAGCGCCCTCGTGGACGCGACGGCTCGCGAATCGGACGGCGTCGAACCCGCCGTCGGTGGCGGTGAGCCGGACGTCGGTCTCGGCGCGGTAGTACGGGAGGCGGAACAGCCCGCGGGCGACGGCGACGCCGATCCGGTCGTCGGCGTCGAGGCTGTGGAAGTAGACGCCCGGCCCGTCCGGCCCCTCGACGTAGGTCCGGAGGTTGAGTTCGGGGAACGACAGCCCAATCGGGACCCCTCGCGGGCGGACGTCGTCCATCACGAACGAGACGACCCCGAGGTAGGCGTCGCCGTCGTGGGTCGCGACCGACAGCCCGTCGGGCAGCGCCGCGGCGACGCTCGACGGGTCGACGGGCCAGTGCGCGAACAGACCGTCGCGCCACGTCATCTCCAGCCAGCGGCGACCGAGCATACCGGATCGCAGGGGACGGGCGGACAAAACTCGCACGCCGCCGGCGGGTTCGCCCCGGGGCGGGCGGTCACTCCCGTGACGCGTCGGAGCCCTCCGGCGCGTCTTTCCACTCGCCGACGCCGGAGGGATCGAGGTGGACGTGGACGTCGCCCACGTCGGTCAGCGCGCGGAGGCTCGTGACGAGTTCCGTCTCGACGTCGTGCGCCTCTCGGAGCGTCATCTCCCCGTCGACCTCCACGTGGACCTCGACCTCCAGGTCGGTCCCGTCGTAGAACACGGTCAGGTCGTGGACGCCTTCGACGGCCGGGTGGTCGCGGAGCGAGGCGACGACGCGGTCGCGGTCGCCGGGCGGCGGCGCGCCGCCGACGAGGTACGTGACGTTCTCGCGACCGATCTCGACGCCCTGGTAGACGACGAGGACGCTGACGAGCGCCCCGGCGACCGGATCGAGGATCGGGACGTCGAGGAACACGCCGAACACGCCGACCAGCGCCGCGACGGTGGTGTAGATGTCGTTGAGGCAGTCGGCCGCGAGGGCGGTCAGCGCGGTCGATCCGAGGTCCGCGTTCACCCGCTCCGTGTATCGGTACAGCAGGTACATGTCGGCCATCGCGAAGAGCAGCGCGGCGACGAGGACCGGACTGGCCCGCACCTCGACCGGGCCGACGAGCCCAAGCGCCGACTCGCGCAACAGGATCAGTCCGAGGATCGCGACCGTCGCGCCGACGAACAGCGCCGTCAGCGGTTCGATCCGCTGGTGACCGTGCGGGTGGGTCTCGTCCGCGCTCTCGTACCGCGATCCCCCCCAGACGAACACGACCGCGCTGGCGACGAGGTCGGCGACGGAGTGGGCGGCGTCGGCCAGCAGCGCGACGCTGCCGAACGCGAGTCCCGCCGCGCCCACGACCGCGATCTTCACCGCGTTGCCGGCGACGTTCACCGCCGCCGCCCGCTGGAACCGGGCGCGGTCGCCGTTCCCGAAGGGGCTCGACATAGGCACCGGTGGGCCCCGGACGCTGTTAAGGGTCCCGCGTCGGGTCGACCGTCGCCCCCTCGTCCGGAAGCGCCCCTCGCGTCGCTCGGTTTCGACGCCGTTTCGGCCCGAGGACTCCGTCGTAACGCCTAAGACCGAAACGCTCCTCGGATACGGTAATGAATCACGATCTTTTCGTCCGAGGTGGTCCCCGTGGGCGTCGAAATTAAGGAAACCGAGGTGAGCGACGAGGATTTCGAGGAGATGAAGGGGTTCGTCCGCGACTACCTCGCGGCCAGCGTCGAGGGCGAGGACGACGGCGGACGCATGCGCTGGTACCCCTGGCACTCGTCGTCGTACCGCTTCAATCACATCCTCAACGTCGTCGACCTCGCGACCGAAATCGCGGAGGCCGAGGGCGCCGACGTCGACGTCGTCCGGGTCGCCGCCGTCTTCCACGACGTCGCCAAGCTGGAGGCCGAACAGGACGTCCACGCGGAGGCCGGCGCGCGCGTCACCCGCGAGTACCTCCAGAGCCGCGGCAACTACCCCGAGTCGTTCATCGAGGAGGTGTGCGGGGCGGTCGTCGACCACTCGTACACGGGCGACCTCGACGACGTGCCCTTGGAGAGCCGGTGTCTGATCGAGGCCGACGTGCTCGACAAGGTCGGCGCCAACGGCGCCGTCCTCATGCTGTTGCGGATGGGATACGAGTCGCGCACGCACATGGACGCCGCGAAGATGGTCGACCGCGTGCTCCAGCGCGCGCACGACCACACCGAGCGCGTCGTCTCCGACACCGCAGAGGGCATCGCCCACCAGCGCATCAAGCGCGTGAAGTGGCTCCGCGAGTGGCTCGAAGAGGAGGTGTCCCGGATGGACGCCGAGGGCGTCACCGACCGCTGAGTTCGTCGCAGGCCGTCGACGGCGCCTCCGACCGTTACTCGTCCGAACCGGTGGTCTCGACGAGCGGCAGCATCGACTCAAGGTAGCGGTCGATTCCGGCGCGCGAGTCCGCGACCCACGCCTCGTCGCTCGTCGTCGCCCAGCGGAACATCCCGCCGGTCGCGAACGTCTGGAGCGTCGCGGCCACCTCCGACGCGGCGACGGACCGGTCGTCGTCCGTGGCTCCCGCGGCGTCCCGGGGGACCTCGGCCGCCGCCTCGCGGACGAGCCGTTCGAGGTACTCGCCGAAGACGCGGTCGCTGCGGTCGAAGTGGTCGCGGTACGCCTCGTCGCTCGCGGCCTGCGAACGCAGTTCGGTCATCACCGTGACGAACCGCTCGTCGGGCGCGTACGGGTCGTCGAGCGACGCGGGGTCGACGGCGGCGGTGAGGTAGCCGTCGAGCTGTTCCCGCGCCGAGCGGTCGAAGGCCTCCTCCGGCGCCACCTCCGGGACCTCACTCTCGGCCGCTCCGCCCTCTTCCGACCGCTCCGCGCCGTTCTCCGACCGCTCCGCGCCGTTCCCCGACCGTTCCGCGGCGGCCCCGTCGGCGATGGACGCCTCGAACTCGTCGAGGAGGTAGCCCATGAGATCGATCAGCAGGTCGTCTTTCCCGTCGTAGTGATGGTACACCAGCGACGGGCTCTTGTCGAACTCGTCGCCGATCCGCTGGATCGTGACGTCCGCGTACCCGTGCTCACAGAGCGCGCGGAACGCCGCGCCGAGGATCGCCTGCCGAGTGTCCGACGGCTCCGCGAACGGGTCGTTCATACGCCCCGTTGACGGGCGCGATATATATCGTTCCTGATTGAACGTTCATTCAACAAGCTTATTGATCGGGGGGCCGAGCGGACCGTATGACTCGTTCCGATGCGTCACGATGTGACCGGGCGGCGCGCGCGACCGGAGCCGCTCGGGGAGCCGGCGGAGGAGACCGATGAGCCGGTCGACGCGGCTCGCGACCGCCGCGCTCGCCGTCGTCGCCGCGAGCGCGCTGCTCGTCGGCGTCTCGCTGGCGGGGGCCGCGGCGCCGAGCGCGGGGACCGCGGCCGGCGGCGACGCAGCCGCGTTCGCTGGTGTCGACGGACCGATCGCCGACGGTGCCGTCGCACAGGCCGGCTCCGAGCCGACCGCGAGGCAGATCCGCGGCTCGCCGGTGCTGGACCTGTTCGTCTCGCAGCGCTCGGTCCCCGGCGGCGCCGAATCGACCGTGACGATCGACATCGTCAACACCGGCGAGATGGAGATCGGCAACCAGCTCGACTCCCGGGTCACGACCGCGCGCGGGCTGACCTTGGCGATCGACGACAGCGACGTCCCGATCGACGTCGAGGACGGCGAGATCCCGGTCGGAAACGTCCCGACCGCCGCGAGCCCGGTCTCCGTTCCGCTCGACGTGACCGTGCCCGACGACGTGCCGGACGGAACGTACGAGGTCGAGGCGACCGCTCGCTACCGGTACACCTTCGAGATCATCCCCGAGTTCAACGACCACAAGGACCGGCGCGGCATCGACGAGTTCGACCTGACGATCGTCGTCGACGACGGCGCGCGGTTCGCGGTCCTCGAGACCGACACCGACGCCCAGGTCGGCGGGAGCGGCGACGTGACCGTCACGATGGCGAACGTCGGCGACGAGACCGCCCGCGACGCGGTCGTCTCCGGAACGACGACCAGTCCGGGCGTCCGGCTCGGGGCCGGCGAGGGCGGCGGCCAGTCCTTCGTCGGCGACTGGGCGCCCGGCGAGAACCGGACGGTGACGTTCGACTCGTCGGTCAGCGAGGCGTTCGGCGGCGGCGCGTACGCGATCTCGTCGACCGTCGACTACCGCGACCCGAACGGGATCGCCGAGACCGCGGCGCCCGCGCGCGCCGGCGTCGTCCCGGTCCGCGAGCAGTCGTTCTCGCTGGACAACGTGTCCGGAACGCTCGAGGTCGGCTACTCCGGCACCGTCTCCGGGACGATCACGAACGAGGGGCCGCTCCCCGTCGAGAACGCGGTCCTCGTCGCGGACTCCGGGAGCAACGGCGTGAGCCTCGGTGAGAGCCGGTACGCGCTCCCGAGGATCCCGCCGGGCGAGTCCGCGGCGTTCTCGTTCGACGCCGCCGTGAGCGGGAGCGCCGACCCCGGTCCCCGGCAGTTCCGGTTCACCACCCGGTACGACAGCGGCGACGCGACGGCGACGGCCGAGGCGGCGCGCCGCGTCGAGGTCGCCCCGAGACAGCCCGAGTTCGAGCTCGCCGTCGACAACGCCACCGTCCCGGCCGGCGAGACCCGTCGGATCAATGTCACGATCACGAACCGACGGCCGGAGACGCTGTCGTCGATCAACGCCGGGCTATACGCCGACAGCCCGCTGACGGCGGTGAACGAGGAGGCGTTCGTCGACGACCTCGAACCGGGCGAGTCCGCGGACATCTGGTTCGAGGTCGCCGCCGCGCCGAGCGCGAGCGTCGAGGCACACCCGATCGAGTTCGACTTCCGGTACGACGACGAGCGAGGCAACGACCGCATCTCGGACATCACGCAGGTCCCGGTCACGGTGACCGCCGCCACCGACGACGGGGGCGCGCCGACCGGCCCCATCGTCGTCGGCGTCCTGCTCGTCGCCGCCGTGCTCGGCGGCGCCGTCTGGTACCGACGGCGGTGATCGGATGAGGGAACGAGGTACCGCTCCGGATCGGCCGTCGGGCGATCGCCGAGCGACGGGATCCGGGACGGCGCGACGACGGACGGCGCGACGACGGACAGTGCGACGACGGACGGCGCGACGACGGACGACGCGACGACGGACGGCGGACCGCCGGACAGGGGGGCGCCGGTGACCGCCGCGCACCGGCTGATCGAGGCGATCGACCGCGTCGTCACGGAGCGCCCGCTGGCGGTTCTGGCGGTCTTCCTCGTCGTCACCGTCGCGTTCGCGGGCGGGCTGACCGGTATCGAGACGACCGCGGGCGCGGACCAGTTTACCCAGGACATCCCGGCTCAGCGGGCGCTCGACGATATCGAGGAGGAGTTCGAGACGTCGATCGGCGGCTCCGCGACCTCGGCGCAGATTATCGTCTCCGACGACAACGTCCTCTCCCGCGAGGCGCTGGTCCGGATCTTGGAGACGCAACACCGGTTGGAGTCGCGGTCGACGCTCCGGGTCGCGTCGACGTCCAGTCACGCGGACGCGATCGCTCGACGGTTGGATCCGACCGCCGCGAGCGCGGCCGAGCGGCGCGACGCCGTCGTCGAGGCGACGCCCGCGGAACTGCGGACGGCCATCGCGGACGCCGACGCGGCCGGGGCGATCGCGGCGCAGGTATCCGTCGACTACAACCCCACCGCACAGACCGCCGACACCGCGATCGTGGGGATCTCCTACGACCTTCCGGACGCGGCGACGACGGCCCGGGTGACGGAGCTTCAGACCCGTAGCGTCGAGGTCGTCGACTCCGTTCCGGGCAACGTCGCCGGCGAGAACGCGATCCTCTTCGGGGACGGCGTCCTCCAGTCCGAGATCACCGCGCTGTTGACCGACACCGCGATCATCGTCTTCCCGGCGGCGCTCATCCTGATCGTCGGCTTCCTGATCTTCGCCTACCGCGACCCGATCGACATGGCGATCGGGATCTCGGCGCTGCTGATCTCGCTGCTCTGGACCTTCGGGTTCATGGGGTACGCCGGGATCCCGTTCTCCGACTCGCTCGTGACGGTGTTCCCGCTGCTGCTCGCGGTCGGGATCGACTTCGGGATCCACATCGTCAACCGCTACCGCGAGGAGCGGGCGACCGGGACCGGGATCGAGCGGTCGATGCGGACCACGACCGACCAGCTGCTCATCGCCTTCCTGCTGGTGACGATCACCACGGTGTTCGGGCTCGTCTCAAACGTCGTGAGCCCGTTCGACCCCAACCGCGACTTCGGGATCGTCGCGGCCGCCGGGATCACGTTCACGCTGATCATCTTCGGGGTCTTCCTCCCGGCCGCGAAGGTGCTCTCCGACCGGTGGCGCGAGCGGCTGTCGGTTCCGACGTTCGGGACGAGCGCGCTCGGCGCCGGCGGCTCGCGGCTCGCTCGACTCCTCCACGTCGGCGTCGACCTCTCCCGGATCGCCCCGGTCGCGGTCGTCGCCCTCCTCCTCGTCGGGGGCGCGGTCGGCGGCGCCTACGGCACCGGCGTGAACACGGAGTTCTCGGAGGAGGCGTTCTTCCCGGAGCAAGACCGGCTGGAGAGGTACGCGGACCTCCCGGAGCCGTTCGCGCCGACGGAGTACACGTTCCTCGACGTGTTGACGCTGTTCGAAGAGGAGTTCGATCAGGACTTCGTGGGGTCGGTGACGCTGTACGTCGACCAGTCGGTCAGGGACGACGACGCCCTGGAACTGATCGACCGGACCACGCGGAATCCGCCGGACACCTTCGCGACGACCGACGAGCGCCGCGCACAGGCGACGAGCGTCGTCACCGTGATCGAGGACCGCGCGTCGCGGGACCCCGAGTTCGCCGCGCTGGTCGAGCGCAACGACCGCCTCGGCAACGGTGTGCCCGACCGGAACGTCGACGAGGTGTACGACGCCCTTCTGGACTCCCCAGCGAGGGATCGCGCCCGGAGCTACGTGGCGGCCGACCGCGGCAGCGCGCGCATCGACTACACGATCCGGCCGGGCGTCGACGACTCGGAGGCCGTCGCGGACGTTCGCGCCCTCGCCGAGCGCACGCCGCTCGAGGCCGTGCCGACCGGCTCCCTCGTCGTCAACCAGGCCGTGATCGACCTGCTGACGGAGTCGGCGATCCGGAGCCTCTTCGCCGCGTTCGGACTCACGGCGCTGTTCTTAGCGCTGTCGTACGCGTACCTCGAGGGGAGGACGGTCTACGGCCTGTTAAATCTCGTTCCCGTCCTCGTCACGGTCGGCCTGCTCGTCGGATCGATGCGGCTGTTCGACATTCCGCTGACGCCGATCAACGCACCGATCCTCTCGGTCTCGATCGGACTCGGCGTCGACTACACCGTCCACTTCGTCCATCGGTTCGTCGACGAGTACAAGGCGGGGCTCCCGATCGACGAGGCGCTCGATGTCACCATCGCCGGGACGGGCGGCGCGCTCACCGGGAGCATGCTCACGACGGTCTCCGGGCTCGGCGTCCTGTGGCTCGCGGTGATCCCCCTGCTGCGGGACTTCGGCGTCCTGCTCGCGCTGGGCGTGTTCTACGCGTACCTCTGTTCTATCCTGTTGGTTCCGTCGCTGGTCGTCGTGTGGGACCGGTACGGGGCGTTCGTGGGGCTCGGTCTCGACGACGGGCTCCGCGGGGCCGACGCCGACGGCGGGCGCTAGGGATCGGACGCGTTTCGACCGGCGTGAACCTCGACAGCGCGTCGGGCCGGATCAGCCGACGACGCCGGCGACCGGTCGGACGCGGGTCAGCCGACGACGCCGAAGATCAGCTGGACGGTGATGAGGACGAGGCCCGCGGCGCCGGTCGCGAGGGATCCGACGGCGACGCCCTGGGCGTTTCCGAGTCCGCGGCTCCGCGTCGCGAAGTACGCGCCGAGGAAGACGAAACCGATGAGGAGGAGTGCGACGGCCAGGTACGCGACGGTCACCAGTGTGCCGGCGATCCCCGTCGGGATGCCGAAGCTGCCGACGCCGAGGAGGATACTCCCGCCGACGAGAACGGTGATACCGACGAACGAGACCGCCCACACGACCGGCGTCCGGACGACCTCGCTGAGCGCCGTGACGACCGCCTCGTAGCGTCCGCCCGCCTCGTCCCGACCGGGCGCGGTTCGCTTTCCCCCGACCTCGGCGACTGCGATGAACGTGGTGACGACGAGTAGGCCCATCAGACCCGTGCTCAAGAGGGTGAGTGATGTCATGGATATCCGTTGTTAAGGCCTCCGTTCGCGCGTACAAATACCCTTCGACGCACGGGGTTCCTCGCCCAACGCCCCCGCCCGGCCGCTCCGATCGACCGCGCCGCGAGCCTCCTTCAGGAGATCGAAGGCGGCCTCGACCGTCCGACCGACCGCTTCGCTACACAAGAGATAAGTGTGCCATCGCTAAGGGAGAGACAAGAGCAGACAGACGAACATGATAGACCCAGTTATCCTACAACAGGGGAGCGACTGGCGCGCACAGGCGGAGGTCTTCGAGGAGATCTTCTTCGTCTTCCTCGCGCTCGGTACCCTCGTCGGCACCATCGTCGTGGCGTACACGCTGTGGAACGTGTACAAGTACCGCGACGACGGTGACCGGTCGGACGAGGAGTTCGACGCGCCGGTCGTCGGCGAGCTCCCAACGGGACAGGGCGGTCCGAAAGCGAAGAAGCTCTTCCTCTCGTTCGGGTTGAGCGCGATCGTCGTCATCAGCCTCGTCGTCTACGCGTACGGGCTACTCCTCTACGTCGAACAGGGACCCGATACCGGCGACGAAGGGAACATCGAGATCACCGTCGAGGGCTACCAGTACGGCTGGGCGTACGAGTATCCGAACGGCCACACCGAGCGGGGCGAACTGATCGTGCCGGCCGACCACCGGATCAACCTCAACATCACGTCGAGAGACGTCTGGCACAACTTCGGCTCATCGCGGTTACGGATAAAATCCGACGCCATCCCCGGAGAGTACAGTCAGACCTGGTTCTCCGTGAGTTCCGAGACGGTCCGAGAACAGGGCGGTAACGCGACGTACCTCGTCCAGTGCTTCGAGCTGTGCGGTCCCGGGCACTCCGCGATGAAAGGCCAGATCACCGTCCTCCCGCAAGACGAGTGGGAGGAGTGGTACGCTAACACCGGTAACGGCTCCGCGAGCGCCAGTATCCGAGGCTCCGGAGTCGCCGCGCCCAGCGGGGTGAGCGCATGAGCGAACTCCCGCCGACGACTTCGGTCAAGCGCTGGCTCGTCACGACCAATCACAAGGACATCGGTATCCTCTACACGATCACCGCGCTGTTCTTCCTGCTGTTCGGCGGCGTGATGGCGCTGCTCATCCGCCTCCAGCTGTGGGACCCGACGAGCCAGATCCTCTCCGGACTGGCGTACAACGAGGCCGTCACCGCTCACGGACTGATAATGGTGTTCTGGTTCCTCTCGCCGTTCGCGTTCGGGTTCGCGAACTACTTCGTGCCGCTTCAGATCGGCGCGGACGACCTCGCGTTCCCGCGGCTCAACGCCCTGTCCTACTGGCTGTACCTGTTCTCGGGCGTCCTGCTCGCGATCAGCTTCTTCCAGGGCGGCACGCTCTCGGCGGGGTGGACGATCTACGCCCCGCTCAACGTGCCGATGTACACACCGAGTATCGGGTCCACCGGCGCGGTGCTCGCGCTCGCGATGTTCGTTACCGGCACGACCGCGTCGACGGTGAACTTCCTCACGTCCATCCACCACTCCCGCGCTGAGGGGATGGGGATCATGGACATGCCGATGTTCACCTGGTCGATGCTCACGACCGTGTGGATGATGCTGTTCGCGTTCGCCGCGCTGCTCGCGGTCGGACTCATCCTCGCGGCCGACCGCGTCCTCGGGAGCGTCTACTTCTCGGCGACCGAAGGCGGGTCCCTGCTGTGGGGCCACCTGTTCTGGTTCTTCGGCCATCCGGAGGTGTACATCGTCTTCTTCCCGGCGCTCGGCGTCATGTTGGAGCTGTTCCAGACGTTCTCCGGGCGCCGCCTCGTCGGCAGGAAGTGGGTGATCATCTCCATCTGTCTGATCGCCGTCCAGTCGTTCCTCGTGTGGATGCACCACATGTTCCTGACGACGATCAACCTTGAGATCAAGACGCTGATGATGGCGACGACCATCGGCATCTCACTGCCCTTCGACCTGGTCGTCTTCGCGCTGATCTACACGTTAATCAAGGGACGGATACAGTTCACGACGCCGTTCCTGTTCGCGTTCGGCGCGCTGCTGCTGTTCATCCTCGGCGGGATTACTGGCGTCTTCCTCGGCGCCATCGTGCTCGACTACCAGTTCCGCGGCACGTACTGGGTGGTCGCGCACTTCCACTACGTGATGTTCGGCGGCGCGACGGCGCTGTTCGGCGGGGCCTACTACTGGTTCCCGAAGATCACGGGGAAGATGTACGACGAGTTCCTCGGGAAGCTCCACTTCGCGATCTTCTTTATCAGCTTCAACATGGTGTACTTCTCGATGTTCCTCGGCTGGGAGACCCCCCGCCGGGTGTTCGAGTACAACCCCGAGTTCCAGATCTACCACCAGTTCGGGACGATCGGCGCGTTCGTGCTCGGGCTGTCCTTCTTCATCATGTTCTACAACTTCGCGAAGTCCTACGTCTCCGGCGAGCCCGCCGGCGCCAACCCGTGGGACTACTCGCGCACGGCGGAGTGGGCGGTCTCCTCGCCCCCGCCGCTCGAGAACTGGCCGAACCGGCCGTCGTACGCCTCCGGGAAACTGGAGTTCGTGAAGGACTACGTGCCTGACGGCGGGCCCGCGATGCGGACCGACGACAACGGCGACGTCGCCACCGACGGCGGCGACAGCCACTCGGCGCACATCTCGGAGTACCCCTACTGGGACAAACACCCGAGCCACGCGAGCATCTGGCCGCTCGCGCTCTCGCTGGCGCTCGGAATCACGCTGTTCGGCTTCTCCGGCTTCGCTGACGCGGTCACCGTCCAACTGGGCGAGACGGCGATGCAGAGCAACGTCGTCATCTCGAACGCGCTCTACCCGGTCGCGATCGTCGTGGGGCTCGTCGGCCTCCTCTACACCGGGGTGAAGTGGGGCCTCGAAGACTTCTACGCGCCCCCGACCGAGTTCGCCGAGCGCTGGCCGTTCGACGGCGTCGAGAAGGTGAAGCTGGGGATGTGGTTCTTCCTGGCCTCCGACGTGATCGTCTTCGGCGCGTTCATCTCGGCGGCCGTCTTCGTCCGCTACAACGCGGGCTGGATGACGTGGTCGCCGCTGACCGAGTCGCTGCCGGGACTGATCAACACCTTCGTGCTGATCACGTCGTCGTTCACCGTGATCCTCGCGCTGGTCGCCGCTCGCCGGAAGAGCCGGCAGGGCCTCCTGGCGACGCTGGGGGCGACCATCCTGCTCGGGTTCACGTTCATGGGGATCAAGCTGTGGGAGTGGAACCACGAGATCTTCGACCGCGGCGTGACGATCTCCGCGAACGCCCACGGCGACCCGATTCAGGCGTCGATCTACTACGTGACCACGGGGCTCCACGGGATCCACGTGCTGCTGGGGTTAGTGATCGCCATCTTCCTGTTCGTCAGGGCGTACCAGGGCCACTACCTGGACGACGAGCGGCCGATCGAGTACTTCGGCCTCTACTGGCACTTCGTGGACATCGTCTGGGTGTTCATCTTCCCGCTGTTCTACCTCTTCTGAGGTCCGGTTCGCGGTCGGTTTTTCGTTCGCTTACGCGTCGCCCTCACCGACCGGTTCCGCACACCACTGACAGAAGTCGAACGTCGGATCGGTCTCTTTCCCGCACTCCGGACAGCGCACGGTCCCGTTGTCGTCCGCCCTCCCCGCGGACGGCGCGTTCGGTTCCTCCGCCCTCCCCGCGGACGGCGCGTTCGGTTCCTCTGTCGTCCCGTGGCCGGCCGACTCCGTGCGGCCGGTCGCGCGGGTCTCCTCCCGCTCTCGCTCGTACTCGCGGTTGTTCCGGAGCGCGACGACGTACGCGTCGATCACGCTCGCGCCGACGACCGCGGCGGCGGGCGCGACGTCCCGGACCGGCGGTGGGTTACCGGCGAGCGCGCCGGAGATTGCGGATTCGGGGACGAACACGAAGACCGCCGCCGTGACCGCCACGTACCAGCCGAGCGCCCGGGCCCACCGACGGAGATACGCGTGACCGAGTCCGGAGACGACGAGCGCGAGCAGGGCGGCGAGCCACGGTCGCCGGCGAGTGCGTTCCGACATGGGCGGTCGTACGACCTCCCGCCCCGAGAAGCTACCCCTCTCTCGGAGCGTTTATGTGCCGGACGGGCCGAATCCGGGTATGTTCGGGTTGCCGTCCGGCGAGTTCCTCGGCGGAGTCGCATTCGCGGTGTTCGGCGTCGCGAGTTGGGGGATCGGCCTCGGCGTCGCGTACCTCCTGTACCGGCGGTGGCGCGGCGACGGACCGCGCGATAACGACTGAGACGGGGGCCTGGAAGCGACGAGCGCCTGCGTCGAGGTGGTCGACCCGACTTCCGGTTCGGCCACGCTTTTCACCTCGCTCGTCCGATCCCGCGTATGACAGACACGGCGCTCGTCGTCGGCGGCACGCGATTCATCGGCCGCCACACCGTCGCGGAACTGCTGGCGCACGACTACGAGGTCGCGATATTCAACCGGGGGAACCACGAGGACCCCTTTGCGGACGACGACCGCGTGACCCGCGTCGAGGGCGACCGGAAGGACGAGACCGCGCTGCGCGCGGCGAAGCTGTCGGTCGAACCGGACGTCGTGATCGACTGCGTCGCCTACCAGCCGGCCGACGTGGAGACCGCGACCGAGGTCTTCGCCGACGTCGACGGCTACGTGTACATCTCGTCGGGGTCCAGCTACGCCGCCGAGGAGATCCCCAAGCGCGAGGGCGAGACCCCGCTTGAGCCGTGTACCGACGAGCAGGCGACCGACGACTCTCACGAGACGTACGGCAACCGGAAGGCCGAGGGCGACCGCGCGGTGTTCGCGGCCGCCGAGGCGGGGGTTTCCGCGATGGCCGTCCGCCCGTGTATCGTCTACGGGCCGCACGACTACACGGAGCGGCTCGACTACTGGATCGACCGCGTGCTCACGCACGACCGCGTGGTCGTCCCCGGCGACGGGCAGAACCTCTGGCACCGGGCGTACGTCGAGGACGTCGCGAGCGCGCTGCGGATCGTCGCCGAGCGCGGCGAGCCGGGCGCGGCGTACAACGTCGGCGACCGGCGCGCACTCACCCTTCGGGAGACGGTGGAGACGGTCGCAGACGCCGCGGGCGTCGACTGCGAGGTCGTCACCGCGAGCGACGACGCGCTCGCGGCCGGCGGACTCGACGCCGGCGACTTCCCCCTCTACCGCGAGTACCCGCACCTGCTCGACACCTGTGCGCTCGCGGACCTCGGCTGGGAGTCGACCTCGGTCGACGAGGCGATGGCACGGACGGTCGAAGAGCACCGCGAGTCCGACCGCGACGGGAGCGAGTGGGACCCCGGCCGCGAGGCCGAAGAGCGCGTCATCGGCGTGAAGGAGACGCTCTGAGGCGGGAGGCATCTCCCCGCCCCGCGGGTCGAGCCGCGGTCAGTACGCGGCGTCCCACCGCGCCGGCTTCCGCCGGTTCCCGCAGTCGCGACACTCCATCCGGTCCATGGTGTCTATCGCGATGTCGGTGCCCTCGCACTCGCCACAGAGGTAGCCGTACCGGCGCTCGTGGTCCGGGTCGGCGTACGCGACGTAGAACGGGGCCTGGGAGCCGCGGTCGCTCTCGTCGAACGCGACGTGGACGGTCTCGCCGTCCTCGGTCTCGTAGGTCGCCTCGGAGATGCCCGTGAGGCGCCCGATCTGCTTCCGGTACTCCAGTTCCGCGAAGCTCTCGCCGCCGATGTCGACGCCGCGCTCGCCGGCGAGTTCGTATCCCTCGCGCTCGTAGAACTCCGTTCCCGCCTCGTTGTCGGCGAGCACGCGGGCCTCGATACGGTCGACGTCGGCCGAGCGGAGCGCGGACTCGACGCGCTCGAGCAGCGCGGAGCCGATACCGGACCCCCTGTGGTCGGGGTGGACGTGGAGCCAGTCGATCTCGCCGACGCGCTCGCGTCGCCCGACGACGTAGCTCTCCGCGAACCCGACGACGACCCCGTCGACGAGGGCGACGGGGAACACCGCGTCGTCGTCGGTGATGTCGTCGCCGAGGTCGCCGGCGTCGTACCACTCCTCGACGGCCTCGTCCAACAGTCCCTCGTCGACGGCGTGTCCGTACGACGCCACGAGCGATTCCCGGGCGACCGATCGGACCGCGTCGACGTCTTCGGCGGTTGCGGCGCGTAGGTCCATGTGAGCAAATTCCGCTCCGACTACAAAAAACTCGGTCGGATCCCGCACCGCCGGCGACGACGGGGCCCTCTCGGCGGGTCGTCGAACCCTAGCGTACGAACGGGCCGCGCTGGTCGATCGGTTCCCCGTGTGGCCGTCCCGAGACCGCAACCGCCCGGAGAGAGTCCTCCGTAGCGACGCCGACCGTCTCAGTCTCCGTCACCGGAAGCACGTCGCCTTCGGTGAACGCGTCGCCGTCGCTCGTCTCCCCGACCTCTACCGTCCCCGCGCCGTCGACGGCGTAGAGGAAGCCGGTCCACCCGTCCGGGACCGACCAGCGCCACGAGTCGGTGACCTCGACGTCGAGGTACTCCAGCGGCGTGTGCGTCGAGAGCGGGGACCCGTCCCCGACGACCGTGGTGACCGTCGCGCCGTCGACCGCTTCGGTCGGGAGGTCGTCGGCCGCGGCGTCCGAGTAGTCCGGGTCCATCTCCTTGTCCTCGCGGGGGAGGTTCACCCACAGTTGAAGTCCGTTACAGCCCGCGCCGTCGGCCGGGAACTCCGAGTGCCGGATCCCGCCGCCGGTCGTGATGTGCATCGCCTCGTTCTCGCGAGCGGTGTTCGTCACTCCGAGGCTGTCCTCGTGGTCCATGCCGCCCTCGATCATGTAGGAGACGATCTCGAATCCGCGGTGCGGGTGCATCGGGAACCCCTGGTCCGGTTCGATGTAGAACCGCTCGAAGAGGACGAAGGGGTCGAGGTGTTGCGGGTGCGCCTCGGTCGGGAAGGCCCGGTTCGAGTTCACCCCGGTGCCGTGGCGGACGGTCTGGCCCGGGAGGGGCGCCGTCCGGGTCGCGCTCGACTCGTTTTCAGTCACGTCCGAACGGAGCCGACCACAGCCGATAAGCATCACGATTACGGAACCGAGAAAAAGTCAAATTCTGTACTGTATTTTTAGATATCTCGCTCAGTAGCCTGAAAAGGTCGTTATTTGGGTACTACTGAAAAAACAGATAATTTACTGGAATCCGCTACAGAGAATCTTCTTACCGCTGCCGCGAGTACACTGGGACGCAACAATGAGCTACGAACTCGATCCGCTGCCGTACGATTACGACGCGCTGGAACCCCATATCTCCGAGCAGGTGCTCGAATGGCATCACGACACCCACCATCAGGGGTACGTCAACGGCTGGAACTCGGCCGAAGAGACGCTCGAAGAGAACCGTGAGTCGCACGACTTCTCTTCGTCGGCCGGCGCCATCCGGAACGTGACCCACAACTCCTCGGGGCACATCCTCCACGACCTGTTCTGGCAGAACATGTCGCCGGCGGGCGGCGACGAGCCCGAGGGTGAGCTGGCCGACCGCATCGCAGAGGACTTCGGCTCGTACGACGCCTGGAAGGGCGAGTTCGAGGCCGCGGCCTCAGCGGCCAGCGGCTGGGCGCTGCTGGTGTACGACACGTTCTCGAACCAGCTCCGCAACGTCGTGGTCGACAAGCACGACCAGGGCGCGATCTGGGGCGGCCACCCGATCCTCGCGCTCGACGTCTGGGAGCACTCCTACTACCACGACTACGGCCCGGCCCGCGGCGAGTTCGTCGACAACTTCTTCGAAGTCGTCGACTGGGACGAGCCGTCCAGCCGTTACGAGCAGGCCGTCGAGCTCTTCGAGTAATTGGGTAGTCGACCGCGCGATTGGTCTGAGGTGACGTTTCCGCGCTCCGTGCGCCCGCCGCCGGCGACGGAGCGATACTGTGGGGGTCTCGGCGGCGATTTCTCTCCCTTCTCGGCTATGGAACGTCGGGGCTCCGGAGACTCTCCCGTCCGAAACGGTTGTTCGCTTATAAATGATAAACTGGTGACCGGCGGTGAACACCTCCAAAGCCCCACCCGCACAGCACCGCGACCGCACCTCACGCCTCCCCAGCCTCGTCGGTCGGTCTCCCCTTCGCTCCGACCGGCCCACTCCCTCGCGCGGTGCTGTCGCCGGCGCTTCGCGCCGGCTTCCAGAGGGACCTCCGGTCCCTCGCGGCTCGGCCGCGAGGCGGCCTCGCAGGTACGCGCCACCGCACCTTCTTTTATAACTGATCGTCGCTGTCCGCAGTCGTCGAGCGGCGGTCGTCGGGATTCGGGCGGTCACCGCGCGTCGAGGTCGGGTGCGTCGGTCTCGACGACCGTTCCGGTCTCGTCGACGCCCACGCGCATCTCGTCGCCCGCGCAGGAGATCGTCAGGCGAACGCGGAGCGGCTCCTCGGAGACGACCGTCGTCGCGGCGTCGCTCACGCACCAGTCGAACGTCCAGAACGGCGCCGAGCTCGGGTCGACGCCGCGGTCCGCGTGGAACCGGAGGACGTCCGCGTCGTCGAGCAGCAGGAGACCGACGGTGGATCGGAGGTCGTAGCTACAGCGCCGGCAGGCGTGCTCGACGGCGACCTCCTGGTCCTCCTCGTCAGGGGTGCGCACGAGGTCGGTCTCGACCGTCCCGGTACACTCGGGGCAGACGCCGTCCGCGGCCAGGCAGTAGTGGTGTCGGACGTAGTGGCCGAAGGCGTCCAGCAGGTCGTCGGTCGAGCGGCCGTCGAGCGCGCCCGCCGGGAACGGGTAGCTCACCTGGATCGCGCCGCAGTCGGCGCAGCCGACGGAGAGGGTGTCGTCGACGTACCACGCGTGGAGGTCGCCCCCGCAGGCGTGACACGACCCCTCGGCCGGGAAGAAGCCCAGCTGCGCCCGCTCCGTCAGCGTGCCGGTGAAGATGGCGCTCACGACCTTCCGCCCGGGCGCGCGGAACTCGTAGCCGTCGTCTCGCCGCCGGACGAAGTGGCCGGTGAGCTGGTCGAGGTGGTAGCTGAAGTTCGCGCTGTCCGCCGCGTCGACCCGCTCGAAGAGGTCGGTGAAGCTCACGGGCGACTCGTCGCCGCCGAGCTCGAGCAGCGCGTGGAGGACCTCGACCCGCGTCTCGTTGCCGAGGGTGGCGAACACCTCGGACGGCGGGATCCGCGACTCGGTTCGCGGGGCCGCGACCGAGGCGTCGACGCCGTCGGTTCGGTCCGTCCGCTCCTCGTCGGGGGCGACGCCGCCGGACCGGTCGAACTGACTCATGCGTCACCCATTGTTTACCAGGCGGTAAAGTCTGTTGGAGCGGCCGTCATATCCGCGGTTCCCCCGGTCGGCCGGAGATTCCGATCCGGTGGGCATCTCCGCTATCTGTCCCCTTTTCACTGTTTCTACCGTTTGGTAAAACGCAATGAGTGACCTATCGATCGACGCGGCGTGGGACGAGCTTTACGTCGACGGCGAGTGGCGGGCGAGCGAGAGCGGCGAGACCATCGCCGTCGAGGACCCCTCCACCCGCGAGGCGGTGACCGAGGTGGCCGCCGCGACGGAGGCGGACGTGGACGCGGCCTACGAGGCCGCCGCCGAGGCGCAGGAGACGTGGGGCGAGCGGCCGCCCGCGCACCGACAGGAGGTCGTCGAGCAGTTCCACGAGGCGCTCGACGCCCACGCCGACGAGATCATCGAGCTGCTGGCGTACGAGGTCGGCGGCTCGACCATCATGGGCGAGACGTCGATCCAGATCGCGGGCGATCACGTGGCCGAGGCCGCCACGCTCCCCCGCCGGATGAAGGGCGAACACGCCGCCTCCAACATCCCCGGCAAGGAGAACCAGCTTCAGGTCGGCCCGAAGGGCGTCGTCACGGTGATCTCGCCGTGGAACTTCCCCCTGAACCTCTCGATGCGGGCGGTCGCGCCCGCCATCGCGGCCGGGAACGCGGTCGTCCTCAAGCCCTCGACGAACTCCCCGATCACCGGCGGGCTGCTGTTCGCCAAGCTGTTCGAGGAGACCGACCTCCCCGGGGGCGTCGTGAACATCGTCACCGGGCGCGGCTCCGAGATCGGCGACCGCGTCGCGAGCCACCCCGAGAGCGACGTCGTCGCGTTTACGGGCTCGACGGAAGTGGGCAAACACGTCGCGGGCCTCGCCGGCGAGAACCTCGCCGTCCCGGCGATGGAGCTCGGCGGCAACAACGCGCACGTCGTCACCGCGGACGCCGACCTCGACCGCGCGCTCGACGCCGCCGCGTTCGGCTCCTTCGTCCACCAGGGGCAGGTGTGTATCTCGATCAACCGTCACGTCGTCCACGAGGACATCTACGACGAGTACGTCGCCGGCCTCGTCGACCGCGCCGAGTCGCTCCCGACCGGCGGCGTCCACGACCCCGAGACGATCGTCGGCCCGATCATCGACGAGTCGCAGCGCGACGAGATGCTCGGCTACGTCGACGAGACGGTCGCCGCGGGCGCGACGCTGGAGACGGGGGGCCACACGGTCGACGTCGACGGCGTCGAGGACTCGCTCGTCGTCGCGCCGACCGTCCTCTCGGGCGTGACGAACGACATGCCCGCGGCGGCGAACGAGCACTTCGGCCCGATCGCCCCGGTGATCCCGTTCTCGGACGTCGACGAGGCGGTCGAGATAGCTAACGACACGGAGTACGGGCTCTCGGGCGCGGTCCACTCCGGCGACCTCGGCACGGCGAAGGAGATAGCCGACCGCATGGAGACCGGCAACGTCCACATCAACGACCAGCCGATCAACGACGAGGCGCACGTCCCGTTCAGCGGGGTCGGCGCCTCCGGCGTCGGCCACTACAACAGCGACGCCTTCCTCGACGAGATCACCGAGACGAAGTGGATCTCGATCCAGCACGAGCCACGCGAATACCCGTTCTGAGCGGGTCTCACCCGCTGCGCGGCCGCTGACCGAGACGCCTCGGTCGGCTCGTCGCCTTAGACGCTCCACTCCTCCTCGGTGTAACACATCTCCCAGAAGGCGTGTTCGAGCCGGGCGCTCCGCAGGAACGCCGCCCGCATCGCGTCGCGCTCGCCCGGGTACGTCTCGCCGTACCGGTCGACGAGCTCGCGCATCCATCCGACCGTCTCGCGGAACTCGTCGCTCGTGTACTTCTCGATGAACGGGGTGTACCGGTGCTCCTCGGCCGCGAGCGACGCCATGTGGTCGGCCACGTCGAGGTACCCCTGTCCGCACGGGTAGACGGCGGCGACGACCTCCGCGATCGACCCCTCGTGGGCCGTCCGGACGAGGAAGTCGGTGTAGGCGGCGCAGGTCGGCGCCTTCTCGACGGACTCCAGGTCCGCCGGCGAAAGCCCGTAGTCGGCGGCGAACGAGCGGTGAAGGTCCATCTCGTCGGCGAGCGTGGCGTGCGCCGTGCCGATGAGCCGCCGTGCCGTCTCCTCGTCGTCCGCCTTCGTCCCGGCGAGCGCGAAGACGCGCGCGTAGTCGAGCAGGTATCGGTAGTCCTGTTTCACCCAGTGACGGAACGCCGCCTCGTCGAGGCTGCCCTCGGCGAGCTCGACGACGAAGGGATGCTCCTTCTGTGCGTCCCAGATGGCCGATCCGGCATCGAGGAGTCGGTCGCTGAAGTCCATCTCGTCGGGGCCTCGTTCCGCGGCGTGTTATAACTAACTAATATCACTAAGTAATAAGCTAGCGGGAGATCGATGTCGATAGCGGGTCGGGCGAACGGGAGGAGACGCGGTCGCTCGGGACGCGGAAAACGAGGCGCTTGGACGAAGGGGGGTCGGCAGCGGGAATCGACCGCCGCGGGCGGCGTTACGAGATCGAGTACGTCGCGGCCGCCATCAGCAGCATGGTGAGGGCGAGCGCGAGGCCCATCAGGTAGGTCAGCGAGCGGTTCTCCCACCGGAGGTGCTGGAAGTACGCGACGATGAGCAGCGTCTTGACCGTCGCGATCGCCAGCGTGCCGCCGACCGCTTGGGCGTACGTGAACTCGACGAAGGTCGACTCGAAGAGGAGGAAGTTCAGCGTCGCCGCCACCAAGAGGGCGACGTATATCGCCGTATACATTTTCACGGAGTCGTGCGCCATCGTACCTCCACGTTCGTCCCTGCGCTTAAAGAATTAACCATCCGGGGTCTCGGGCGTCGCCGCCGAGCGGGGCCGGTCCGCCGCCGAGCGGGGCCGGCCGGAGTTTCGATCCCGAAACGACTATGAGCGCGACGACCGGAGCGACGCTCGGTCGCAGTACACGACCGGTATCCGCCGTGACTCCGCTCGAACCGACCGACGACCTGCTCGAATCGCTGTACGTCGTCAACAAGGTCGCCAAGCAGTTCGCCGACGAGGCCACCGCGGCCTACGAGCGCGGCGACGTCACCGAGAGCAACGTCCGCTCGGCGCGGAAGGACGCGCTCTATCGCCTCAAGACCGCCGTCCTCTCGCGGGTCGTCTCCTACGACGCCGACCGAGTCACCGGCGAGTACCACGCCATCAACGGCGACGTGTGGCTGTTCCTCACGATCGACGACTGGCACTTCCACCAGCCGCCGCACGCGATCGGCGGCGACCTCACCGACGCGATCGCGATCTCGAACTCCCGGGCGAACCCGATCGACGCCCCGTACGAACGGGATTCCGCCGTGGCGCGCTCGGACCGCACGCTCGAAGAGGCCCTGTCGCGGCTCGCCGAGGTCGGCGCCAACGCCAACGACCACCTCGCGCGGCCGACGGTCACCAGCGAACGCGACCGGATCGTCGACGTTCGCTGGCCGTTCCTCTCCTGAGAGCGGTTCGCTGGAAAAATCCCCGTTCGCCTCCGAACGGTCCGACGCGAGCCGTTCAGGCCTCGACGACTTCGATCGCGCCGAGCATCCCGTTCGCCTGATGGGGCGTACACTGGTACAGTTGGATCCCGGTGTTGTCGAACGACTGCTCGAAGGTGTGCCCCTCCTCGGAGACGGCGCTGCCGCTGTTGAAGTCGGACTCGGACGCCTCGACCGAGGCCACGTTGTGCGCGCCGCCCTGTCCGGTCCACTCCCAGACGACGGTCGTGCTGGAGGTGATGCGGATCGCCGGCGGCGAGAAGGCGAACCCGACGTCCCCGGCGCCGACCTGAACGGTCACCTCGTCCTCCCCGGTGAAGTCGGTGATGGTGCCCTCGTACAGGCGGGCGTCGGCGAGGTACTCGTCGATCTCGGCCGGCACGTCGTCGACGGCGGTGCCGCCTCCGCCGTCTCCCCCGCTTCCGCCGCCGGAACCGTCACCGCCGCCGCCGCTCGACCCGTCGCCGCCGCCCGAACAGCCGGCGAGCGTTCCGATGGTCAGCGCGGCGCCGGTGCCGGCGAGATACCGCCGTCTGGACAGTTTATCAGACATCACCGATCGTAGGGGTTGGAGCCTTACAAACCCCGTGATGGCTCTCGGTTCGCGGGAACGCGACGGGGGAAATCGGTCCGCTCGACGAGCCGCCGGACCGGTCGGGAGGGGCGGGTTTATCGCGCTCCGGACCCTCCCGGCGACCAATGCGCGAAGACGCGCTGGCGACCCGGCTCGTCGAGCACTACGAGACGACGGCCGACGACCCGGCGATCCGGCTCGAGGAGCCGTACGACGCCGACGGGCGGGAGGGCGTCGTCGACCTGTTCGTCCGGACGCGGACGCCGGAGCCGGTCGACCGCGTGATCGAACTCAAGGCCGACGCCGCCGTCCGGCGCGCCACCGGCGCGAACGAGGTCCTCCGGCAGTACCGACGGATGGAGCGGTACTTCCACGCCGACGAGCGCCACGCGCTCCGCCCCAAGCTCGGCCGGGTCGAACCGGCCGCGCGCTACCTGCTCTGCTTCGCGCCGACGCCCACCTGCGTCCACCACGTCGCGACGAACCGCACGCTGTACGGCTCGGTCGACTCGGACTCGCGGGCCGGCGACGTGCCCGCGGTCAGCACCGTCGCGTTCCTGACGGGGCTGGACGGCGGTCCGGCCGCCCTCGGCCTCGTCTCCGTCAACGGCGACGCGGAGTTCGGCTCGGCGCCGTTCAAGCGTGCGGTGCCGGACGGCTCGCGGCTCGCCGAGAGCCTGCGCGCCGTCGACGACGACCTCGTCGAGTTCCCCTGAGACGGTCGATCAAGCCGTCTCGAATCCGTTTACAGCCCCAGTTCGCGGCCGATGACGACGTGTTGGATCTCGCTCGTCCCCTCGCCGATCTCCATCAGCTTCGCGTCGCGGTAGAACCGCTGCGGGGCGAAATCGGTCGTGTAGCCGTAGCCGCCGAGCGTCTGGACCGCCTCCTCGGCGACCTCGCGGGCCGCCTCGCTGGCGTCGAGCTTCGCCAGCGCCGACTCGCGGGTCACCGACTCGCCGGCGTCGTACTTCGACGCGGCCCGGTGGGTCAGCAGGCGGGCGCGCTCGGTCTGGCGGTGCATGTGGACGATCTTGTCGCGGACCGCGTCGAACTTCGCGATCGGCTTCCCGAACTGCTCGCGCTCGCCCGCGTACTCCTTCGCGGCCTCGTAGGCGCCCTGCGCGAGGCCCACCGAGAGCGCGGCGATGGAGATCCGCCCGCCGTCGAGCGTCTTCATCGTCTGTGTCCACCCCTCGCCCGCCTCGCCGAGCAGCCGGTCGTCCGGGATCCGCACGTCGTCCAGCTGGATCTCACAGGTCGGCGAGGAGTTGAGTCCCATCTTGTCCCAGACGGTCGTCACCTCGAAGCCGTCGTCGTTCTCCGGGTCGACGATGAACGTCGAGATGCCGTCGTAGCCGGCCTCGGGGTCCGTGACGGCCTTCACGAGGATCGAGTTCGCGACGTTCGCGTTCGTGATGAACTGCTTGGTGCCGTTGAGCACGTACTCGCCCGCGTCGGCGTCGTACTCGGCCGTCGTGTCCATGTCGGAGGCGTCGGAGCCGCTGCCCGGCTCCGTGAGCGCCCACGCGCCGATCCCCTCGCCCTCCGCGAGCGGCCGGAGCCACCGCTCCTTCTGTGCGTCGGTGCCGAACAGGTCGATCGGCTTCGCGCCCAGCGAGGTGTGGGCGGCGTACGAGAGGCCGATCCCGCCGGAGACGCGGCCGATCTCTTCCGTGACGAGCGAGTACATGAGCTGGTCGCCGCCGAGGCCGCCGTACTCCTCCGAGACCGGGACGCCCATCATGTCGAGCTCCGCGAGCGACTCGAACACCTCCTCGGGGAACCGGTGTTCGTCCTCGATCTCCTGCGCGATGGGGGCGATCTCCGCCTCGCAGAACTCCCGGACGGTGTCGCGTATCATCCGGTGTTCGGCGGGTACCTCGAAGTCCATGGGCAAGAATTGCGACCCGCGGGCATAAACGATGCGAACGTCCGTGACAGTCCGTGTTGTCGGGGTCGACCGCGAGCCGACGACTTATGAGGCGTCGCCGCGTTCCGCCGGTATGGAGTTCCGGCAGCTCGTCCGCGGTCGCGTCGACTGGCCCGACATCGAGCGGGTCGCGCGCGAGCTGGCGGACCGATACGATCGCGACGAGACCCGCGTGCGGTTCCTCGACGCCGACAACTGGCTGTCGACGCCGATGGTCGTCGACGACGACCTCTTCGTGAAGGTGATCACGCGACAGAACACGCTCGTCCACGCGCTGTTCACGACGGGGCGGAATCTCGGGGCGTTCTCGGCCGGCACGGAGGGCTTCTTCGAACGCCACGAGACCCCGTACGAGATGGCGCGCCACGAGCTGGAGGCGACGCGGCGAGTCCGCGAGCTCGGAGTCAACGCGCCCGAGCCGATCGAGGCGTTCGAGGTCGACGGCCTCGGCGTGCTCGTTTTAGAGTACCTCCCCGAGTTCCGCACCCTCGGCGAGCTCGACGCGGAGACCGTCGCCGGGCTGGCGCCCGATCTCTTCGCCACGCTCCGGACGGTCCACGACGCCGGGCTCACCCACGGCGACCTCCGGGCCGAGAACGTCCTCGTTGCGGACGGCGAGCTCTACGTCATCGACGCGACCCGCGTGAGCGAGGACGGGCGCGAGGCGGCCCGCGCCTACGACCTCGCGAGCGCGCTCGCGGCGCTGGAGCCGCTGATCGGCGCGGCCGACGCGATCGAGGCCGCGCTGACGAGCTACTCACCCGACGAGCTCCTCGCGGCGCGCCGGTTCCTCGACTTCGTCGCGATCCGCCCGGACCACGACTTCGACGCTGCGACGCTGACGGGCGAACTCGAGAAGCGCACGGCGTAGGGGTTCCTCGCCGCCGATACCCGTCTCAGTACCCGGTCGAGTCCGCCGGTCCGTCGACGGGACCCGCACGCTCGCGGCTGACGATCCAGATGCCGACGGCCATCAGCGCGCCGCCGGCGAGGAAGCCCGGGCCGAGCGACTCCCCGAGCAGCGCGGCCCCGAGCGCCGCGCCGACGACGGGCTGTGCGAAGAAGAACGCGGCGACCGTCCCGGCGGAGACGTACTCCAGTCCCTTGTACCAGAGGAACCACGCCGCCGCCGTCGACGCGAGTCCGAGGTACGACACGGCGGCCGCCGACTCGACGGTGAGCGGGAGTTCGGTCGGCGATCGGCCGAGATACCACAGCTCGCCGGCCGCGAGGGCTCCGAGCATCGGGACGCTCGCAAGCGAGGAGTACGTCGCCGCGCGGAGCGCCCCGTGTCGCCTGACCGCGCGGAGCCCCCAGACCGTGTACCCGGCCCACGCCGCGCTCGCGATGAGCAGCAGCGCCACGCCGAGGAGGTTGCCGGCGGCGACCGACGCGAGCTCGTACCGCCCGGCGAGGACGACCGCCGTGCCGACGCCCGCGAGCGTCATCCCTCCCGCCTTCGCCGGCGTGACGCGCTCTCCGAGCGCGAGCGCCCCCAGCGCGACGGTGAACACCGGGGTGAGGACGGTCAAAAGCGAGCCCTGGCTGGCGTTCGTCAGCTCCGTGCCGACGAACTGCGTGGCGACCGTCAGGGTCACCCAGCCGCCGAGCGCCGCGAACGTCGGCCACTCCTCGCGCGACGGCGCGGCGTCGCCGCGGCCGGCGACGACGAGCCAGAGCGCCCCGGCGCCCAGCGTGACCCGGAGGAACCCGAGCGTCACCGGCGGGATCAGCGCGAACCCCCACTTGCTGACGACGTACATCCCGCCCCACAGCGCCGCGGCTGCGAGGGGCGCGAGGGCGAACGCGTACCGTCCGAACGTGGGCATTGAGTGGAATCGGGAGGCGAGCCGGGAGAGGACTCAGCCGCCCAGGTACAGCTGGGAGACCTCCTCGTCGTTCAGCAGCTCCTCCGGCGTCCCCTCGAACCGGACGGTCCCCTGATCGAGGACGTAGCCGCGGTCGGAGATGCCGAGCCCCTTCGTCACGTTCTGCTCGACCATGAGGATCGCCGTGTCCATGTCGTTGACCTCCCGGACGTCCTCGAACACGTCGTCGGCCGTGTTGGGGGCGAGCCCCGCGGAGGGCTCGTCGATGAGCAGCACGTCGGGCTCCATCACCAGGGCGCGGGCGAACGCGAGCACCTGGCGCTGGCCGCCGGAGAGCGTCTTCGCCTTCGAGCCGCGCTTCTCGTCGATGATCGGGAACCGGTCGTACAGCGTCTCGATCACCTCTTCGAGCCCCCCGTCGCGGGCGACGCCGCCCATCCGGAGGTTCTCGTCGATCGTCAGCGAGCCGAACACGTTGTCGGTCTGGGGGACGTAGCCGATCCCCTCGCGGACGATCTCCTCGGGCGCCATCCCGCCGATGTCGCGGCCGTGGTACTCCACGGTCCCCGTCCACGGGGTCAACATCCCGAACGCGGTCTTGAGGACCGTCGACTTGCCGGCGCCGTTCGGGCCGACCAGACAGACGATCTCGCCCGGATCGAGCCGGACCGAGCAGTCGTCGAGCACCTGTACCTCGCCGTACCCGCTGTCGACGCCCGACAGCGAGAGCACGGGATCGGTTCCGCCGTGAGGCCCGTCCGCGGCCCCGGTCGTGTCGTCCGTCATTCCGTCGCTCATGCGCCGCCTCCGAGGTACGCGTCGATGACGCGCTGGTCGTTGCGGACCGAGTGCGGCGGCCCCTCGGTGAGGACGTGTCCCTGATCTAAGACGACGATCGGGTCCGCCAAGTCCATCACGAACTCCATGTCGTGTTCGATGAGCAGGAACGTCGTCCCCTGCTCGTTGAGCCGCCGGATCTGTTCTTTGAGCTTCTTCGCCAGCGTCGGGTTCACCCCCGCCACGGGCTCGTCGAGCAGCAGCACCTCCGGCTCGGCGAGCATCGCCCGCGCGAGCTCGACGAGCTTCATCTGCCCGCCGGAGATGTCGGTGGCGGGCTGGGTCGCGAGGTGGTCGATCTCGAACTCCGCCAAGATCCGCTCCGCCTCGGCGAGGTTGGCCGACTCGCTCTCGGCGGCCGTGCCGGGCGAGGTGAACAGCGTGAGGAACGACTCGCCGGGCTGCTTCCGCGGCCCGACCAGCATCGCCTCGCGCACCGTCATCCCCTCCAGCTTCCGGGGCGTCTGGAACGTCCTGACGAGGCCGCGCTCGGCGACCTCGTACGGCTCCATGCCGGTCACGTCCGTCCCGTTCACCTCGACCGTCCCCCCGTCCGGCTCGTAGAACCCGGAGATGAGGTTGAAGATGGTCGACTTGCCGGCCCCGTTCGGACCGATGAGGCCAGTGATCGTCCCGCGCTCGACGTCGAAGGTGGCGTGGTCGGTCGCCGCGAGCCCGCCGAACGACTTCTGGAGGTCGTCGACGCGGAGGACGACGTTCTCGGTGTCGGCGTCACTCATCGCCGCCACCTCCCTTGCGCTCGCGGACGCCGCTGTCCGGCGTCTCGGGCGTTCCGCCCCCGTCGACGGCGCTCGGCCAGATCAGCTCCCGCTGCGGCGGAAGGACCCCCTGAGGCCGGTAGCGCATGACGGCGACGATGACGACGCCGATCAACAGCAGCCGTAGCGGCGCGGGGTCTATCGGGAGCGCCACGTCGTTCAGGAAGCGCGTCCCCTCGCGGATCGTGACGATGACGACACCGCCGAACAGCGCCCCGCGGTTGGAGCCGCTGCCGCCGAGGATTACCGCGACCCACGCGTAGAACGTCGTGATCGGGTCCAGGTCGCCCGGCCCGACGTAGAGATTCAGATGCGCGTAGAACACGCCGGCCAGCGCCATGATCAGGCTGCCGAGGACGAACGACTGCATCTTGAACGAGTAGGTGTTCTTGCCCAGCGCCCGCGCGAGGTCCTCGTCGGAGCGGATCGTGCGCAACACGCGCCCCCACGGCGACCGGTGCGCACGCCTGAGTACGAGGTACGCGCCCCCCGCGAACGCCACCACCAACAGGCCGTTCAGCGACGCCTGCCAGAACGGCGTTTCGAGGAACACCGGCGACCCGGGTACTACCTCCAACCGGAGTCCCGGCATCGCTTCGGGGAACGTCGAGAGCACCGGCCACCCGACGAAGAATCCGGGGATACCGCGAAGGCCCGCGCTGCCGTTCGTCAGCCACCGCTCGTTGAGTACGATCAGCCGCACGACCTCCGCGAGTCCGAGCGACGCGATGGCGAGGTAGTCGGCCCGGAGCCGGAGCGTCGGGATACCGATCAGCAGCGCCAGCACGAACGCGACGACGAGCGCGACGGCGAGCCCGACGAGGGGGTTGAACCCCCCCGCTATCGGCGAGCCGCTCGCGGTCATCAGCGCAGTGCCGTACGCGCCGATGCCGAAGAACGCGGCGACGCTGAAGTTGATCAGGCCCGTGAACCCCCACTGGGCGTTCAGGCCGAAGGACAACAGCGCGTACATCCCCGCCAGTCCGACGAGGAACAGGAAGTACGTCGGGCTGAGCCCGCCGGTGAGCATCGCGACGAAGAGGAACAGCAGGAACGCGACGCTGACGCCGAGCACCCACCACTCCGGGCGGGTCAGGTCGGCGAACGCCGCTTTCGGGTCGTCGAGGAGACTCATGTCGCACCCTCCCCGGCGATCCCGTTGGGGCGGACCAACAGCACGACGACCATGATCACGAACGCGATCGCGTTCGCGTACTCGATGGTGACCAGGTTCTCGATCAGTGTCGCGAGCCAGTTCGGACGGATCGGTAGCGCCTCGACCACGTTGGAGAAGAACGGCGTTAGCTGATTTATCATGCCGATGAGGAACCCGCCCGCCATCGCGCCGTAGACGGAGCCTATCCCGCCGAGGATCACCGCCGCGAATATCACCAGCAGCAGGTTAAAGCCCATCCGGGGCGCGAGCTGGTTGAAGAGCCCGAGGAACACGCCGCCCGCGCCGGCGAGCCCGGCGCCGATGACCCACGTCCAGAGCTTGACCCGCTTCGTCCGGATACCGCTGACCCGCGCGAGGTCGGGGTTGTCCGCCATCGCGCGCATCTTCCGACCGAGGTCGGTGTACTGGAGCAGGACGTGGAGCCCGACGACGAGCGCCACCGCCGATCCGAATATCGCGACGTCGTGGAGCGTTATCCGGACGCCGTACGGTACCAGGGCCTCGATCGGCCGCAGCGGCCGGACGTCGAACCGAGTGAAGTCGGAGCCGAACCGGATCTGGATCACCGCGCGGTAGATGAACGCGATCCCGATCGACGTGATCAGCAGGCCGATCGAGTCGACGTCGAGCGGCTCGTAGATGAGCTTCTCGGTGGCGACCGCCACGACCGCGGCCACGGCGATCCCGACGATCAGGGCCAGGAAGAAGCCGTACGGGAGCCCCAACACCGCGCCGCCGAGCCCGCCGACGGCGCCGAAGGTCACGAGCGCCGAGTACGCGCCGATCGTCATCGTGTCGCCGTGCGCGAAGTTCGCGAAGTCCGCGATGCTGTACACCAGCGACAGCCCGATGCTGCCGAGGACGATGATGCTGCTGAACACCAACCCGTTGGCCAGGTATCCGAGGACGGTCATCGGTCGGAATTAGCCTTCGATGAAGTCGATGCCTTCGTACGCGTGGTCCTGGACCTCCAGGACCTGAAGGAAGCCGACCGGGTCCCCGTTCTCGTCGAAGTTGATGGGGCCGCTGACCCCCTGGTAGTCGACGTCGTCCGGGCCGCCGCCGTCCGCGAGGATCTGGCTGGCGGCCTCGAACGAGGTCACTTCCTCGCCCTCCGGACCGGAGACGCGCCGGACGGTGTCCTGAAGCGCCGCGCCGGAGAACTCGTCGGCGGCCTGAATCGCGAGCGCGGCGTTTATCACGCAGTCGTACGCGTACGCCGCCCACGAGGTCGGCTGCCGGCCGTACTCGGACTCGAAGGCGTCCGCGAACGACTGGTAGTTCTCCTCCTCGACGGGCGCGGACGGAACGACGATCTTCATCCCCTCAATGCTCCCCTCGGGGGTGTTCTCCAAGACGTTGTCGCCGGAGACGGAGTCGGCGCCGTAGAACTGCGCCTCGTACCCCGAGGAGTACACCTCGTTGACCATCGTCGCGAATTCGGCCTGGTAGGTGATGAACAGCCACGCGTCGGCGCCGGAGCTGTTCATCTCCGAGATGACGCTGGAGTACGACTGCTGGTCCTGGTCGTGGGGCGTGTTGTAGACGACCTCGCCGTCGTACGCGTCGACGAACGCGTCCGTGAGGCTCTGGCCGTAGTCGTTGTTGACGTAGGTGATCGCCACCTCGTCGTAGCCGTCGTCGGTGATGAGGTTCGAGAGCGCGAGCGACTGGCTCCGTCCCGACGGCGACATCCGGAGCAGTCCCGGGAATTCTGTGAGGTTGAGTCCGGTGGAGTTCTGACTCAGCTGAACGACGTCGGTCCCCTCGATGACGCTCTCGTAGATGGCCAGCGAGACGCCAGAGCCGACCGCGCCGATCAGGAACGGCACGCCGTCCTGATTGACGAGCTTCTGGGCGGCCGCGATCCCGCCCTGGTTCTCGCTCTCGGAGTCCTCGACGACGATGTCGAGGTCTCGCCCGTTGATGCCGATCTCGTTGACGCGCGAGAGGGCGAGGTTGACGCCGCGCTGGTTCCGCTCGCCGAACGCCGACAGCGACCCGGTCTGGGAGTCGACCATCCCGATCTCGTAGGCCTCGGTCGAGTCTCCCCCGTCGCCGCCCTCGCCGCCCTCGCCGCCCTCGCCGCCCTCGCCGCCCTCGCCCCCGTCGTCGGTCGTACTGAGACAGCCCGACAGTCCGACGAGCCCCGCACCGCCGGTCAGCTTCAGCAGCGTTCGCCGGTCCGTCGTGTCCGTGGTATCTCGTGACATATGTTTCCGATAGTCCCGAGCACATTCGGCTACCTCAACCCCGGCCCGTCCATGGTCGGGACGAGCGGGACAGATCGGTGAATCAGCGGGTAGTGGCAGTGAATACATTTTATACAGAAATGTATTTTCGGAACAATTGGTCGGGTACCAATATATACCGCTTCGGATCCGCGGTGATCGTATGATACCGCCCATCGCGAGCAACTTTGTCGCCGGCGAGACGCCGGAGGCGGCGCTCGCTCACGTCGAGGGGCTTAACGACCGCGGCGTGGCCGGCATCCTGAACCTGCTCGGCGAACACTACGAGGAACGGCCCCCCGCCGACGCCGACGCCGACGCGTACGTCGACCTCGTCGAGGCGATCGCGGAGCGCGGCGTCGACGCCTGCGTCTCCGTCAAATCGAGCCAGATCGGCCTCGACGTCGGCGACGACGTCTTCGAAGAGAACCTCGCGCGCATCGTCGAGGCGGCCAACGCCCCGGCGGCGACCGGGTCCGACGGGACGGGCACGTTCGTCTGGATCGACATGGAGGACCACGAGACCACCGACGTGACGCTCGACGCGTTCGAACGGCACGCGGTCGAGACGGACGGCAACGTCGGCGTCTGCGTGCAGGCGAACCTGAAGCGGACCCGCGAGGACCTCGAACGGCTCGCCGACCTCCCGGGGAAGGTCCGACTCGTCAAGGGCGCGTACGACGAGCCGGCCGAGATCTCTTATAAAAAGAAGGCGCGAGTCGACGAGTCGTACCGCAACTGCCTCGCCTACATGTTCGAGGCGTTCGACGACGGCGTCGCCGTCGGGAGCCACGACCCCGCGATGATAGAGTACGCGACGGAGCTGTACGCCGAACACGGGACCCCCTACGAAGTACAGATGCTGACCGGCGTCCGGGAGTCGGCGCAGTTCGAACTCGCCGCCGAAGACGACGTGACGGTCTACCAGTACATCCCGTACGGCTCCAAGTGGTTCTCCTACTTCTACCGGCGGATCCGGGAGCGCAAGTCGAACGCGCTGTTCGCGCTGCGCGCGGTCGTCGGGAGCTGAACGAACTGGGTCAGAGACCGGCGATCGGGCGTTACGATTTATCAATCAGAGCGTGGTGTTGCGGTCAACTGTTTATAAGTGATTGATGGATCGACAACGGACACCGCCAAAGCCCCAGCCGCTCGCCTATAAATAACTGACAGTAGATCGGCGGAGAGTACCTCCAAAGCCTCAACGGCTTATTTATAAATAGCTACCAGCAGATCGGTGGCGAGTACCTCCAAAGCCCCAGCCGCGAGGCGGGCGCAGGCGACGCAGGCACCGCAGGGAGGGAGCGGTAGCGACCGAGTGAGGAGCGTGGTTCGAGAGAGCAAAGCTCTCTCGTCATCACGAGACGCCTTCGGCGTCTCGAACGACAGCGAGCGTGCGCCCGCCTCGCGGCTGCCCCTCTGAGTCCCACCCGACCGCACAGCACCGCAGCCTCATCCCTCCCCAACCTCGTCGGGCGCGTCCTTCGGGCTCCCTTCGGTCGCCCTCGTCGCGCCCGACTCCCTCGCGCGTGCGGTTCGCGCCGCGGTGCGGCGCTCACCGGCACGCGCCACCGCCTTCATTTATAAGCACTCGTCGCCGCCACTTGCGGGTATTTAAATATTGTATCGCAACTGACGCTCTTACCACTCGCTCCGCTGTCGACACCGCCGATTAGGGGTCCAGCAGCTTCGACTCCGCCTTCCGAAGGTGTTCGAGCAGCGTCGTCTTCGAGACGTTCAGGTCGTCGGCGAGCTCGCGCGTCGACGCCTCTCGGGGCCACTCGTAGTAGCCCGCATCGCGGGCGTGTTCGTACACCTTCCGCTGGGTCGTGGTCAGCGTGTCGAGCCGCTGCTCGCGGGGGGTCCGCCCCGCGTGTCCCGACGACGACATCGACTCCACCGTCACCTCCGCGCCGGCCGCCTCCTGAACCGCGTCGAGGGACTCCCGGATCTCCGTGCGCTCCCCGACGAAACACACCTGCCACTCCTCTCGTCCCTCTTCGATCCGGACCGGCGCGCTGTGGACGAAGCCGTACTCCAGCAGCGTCGGGCACACCATGTCCGCCGGGTCGTACTCCAAGAAGAACTCGCGAACGACGTTTCCCGGGGCGTCCCGAGCGCGCCCGAACCGCTCCTGTAGTTCGAGCAGGTTCCCCGCGCGGTCGGACTCGCGGATCGCGTCGAGCAGCGCTTCGACCTCCTCGTTCGTGTCTCCGAACGCCGTGAACAGGCCGTTCACCGTGTTCGGCGCGTCGCTCTCGGCCCTCGGTGAGTTGTATATCGCGTGTGCGAGGACGCCACCGCCGGTCTTTTTCGTCGCCTCGATCGCCCAGCAGTTCGGATGCCACAGGTCCAGCGTGAGCCTGGTTCCGGCCCACTCTCCCGCCCCGTCCGCGTCGGTTGTCGCCATTGTTCACCTTTCCTTGGCACCACATGACAAAGACCCTGCCGACCATGGTAGGGTGGGTTATTTGGACGTGCCGACGGGATGTGCCGAACATGGCGCAGCCGTACCAACACTACATCGACGGCGAGTGGGTCGACGGCGACGGGTCCGAGACCTTCGAGAGCGAGAACCCCGCGACCGGAGAGACGCTCGGGGAGTTTCGTCAGGGAACCCCCGAAGACGTCGACCGCGCGGTCGACGCCGCGGACGCGGCGTTCGAGGAGTGGCGCGAGCTCTCGCGGATCCAGCGCGCGGAGTACCTCTGGGACGTGTACCACGAGCTCCGCGACCGCACGGACGAGCTCGGAGAGATCGTCACCAAGGAGTGCGGCAAGGAGATCAGCGAGGGGAGAGCGGACGTGGTCGAGGCCGCGCACATGGTCGAGTGGGCCGCGGGCGACGCCCGCCACCCGAAGGGCGACATCGTCCCCTCGGAGATCCCGTCGAAGGACGCGTACATGCGACGGAAGCCGCGCGGCGTCACCGGCTGTATCACGCCGTGGAACTTCCCCGTCGCGATACCGTACTGGCACATGGCCATCGCGCTGGTCGAAGGGAACACCGTCGTCTTCAAGCCGGCCGAGCAGACGCCGTGGTGCGCGCAGATCATCGCGGAGATGTTCGACGACGCCGGCATCCCCGACGGCGTGTTCAACATGGTCCAGGGGTTCGGCGACGCCGGCAACGCGATCGTCGAGCACGACGATGTCTCGACGGTGCTGTTCACCGGCTCCGCGGAGGTCGGCCACCACATCCAAGACAAGCTCGGCGGCGTCGCCGGCAAGCGCGCCGCCTGCGAGATGGGCGGGAAGAACGCCATCGTGGTCACCGAGGCGGCGGACCTCGACGTCGCGGTCCACTCGGCGCTGATGTCCTCCTTCAAGACGACCGGTCAGCGCTGCGTCTCCTCCGAGCGACTGATCGTCCACACGGACGTCTACGACGAGTTCAAGGAGCGGTTCGTCGAGGTCGCGGAGTCGGTCGCGGTCGGCGACCCCCTCGACGAGGACACCTTCATGGGGCCGCTCATCGAGGCGGAACACCGCGAGAAGGTCACCCGGAACAACGAGGCGGCCCGCGAGGAGGGTGTGAACGTACTCGTCGACCGGACCGATCTCGACGACGAGGAGATCCCGGACGGCCACGAGGACGGCTACTGGGTCGGGCCGTTCGTCTACGAGGCGGACCCCGACGCGGACCTGCGGTGTACCCGCGAGGAGGTGTTCGGGCCGCACGTCGCGCTCATGGAGTACGACGGCGACATCGAGCGCGCGGTCGAGATACAGAACGACACCGAGTACGGCCTCGCCGGCGCGATCATCTCCGAGGACTACCGGCAGATCAACTACTACCGCGACCGCGCCGAGCTGGGGCTGGCGTACGGGAACCTCCCGTGTATCGGCGCCGAAGTCCAGCTCCCCTTCGGCGGCGTGAAGAAGTCCGGCAACGGCTACCCCTCCGCCCGCGAGGCGATCGAGGCCGTCACCGACCGCACCGCGTGGACCCTGAACAACTCGAAGGAGATCGAGATGGCGCAGGGACTCTCCGCGGACATCAAGACGAAGGACGACTGACCGGTCCGGACTGAGGACCGACGTGCCTTATTCCGTCACGCCCCGCACCGCCGCGACCGTCTCCGCGGGCGTCTCGGCGGCTTCGAGCGCGCCGCGCGCCGCGAGCCGTTCCCGGGGGCGTCCGACCGGCTGCGGCTCGGAAACGGTCTCGATCAGGTCGGCCTCGCGGAGCAGCCGCTTCACCCGCGTGAACGTCGACGGGCTCCCGAGTCCGGCGTCCTCGCAGGCCCGGCGCAGGGTGCGGTCGAGGACCTTCTCGCGGGCGCCGACCGCGTAGGCCCGGACGCGCGTCTCCTCCGGATCGGGGCTGTCGGTCGGTAGCTCCGAATCCACCGCGCGGTCCGCCTCCTCCGATTCCTCCGTCACGTCGAGCGCCCGGAGCACCGCCGCCGCGACGGACTCGTCGCACCGGTCCGCGAACCCCTCGTGGACTCGCCGCCGGGTCGGCGTCCGGAGCCGGTACGGTTCGGCGTCCGCGAACCCCGACGCGTACCGCTCGCGGAGCGAGGCGTCGCCCCCGACCCGGTGCCACCGACTCGGCGCTCCGACCGCTTCACAGTCTTGCGATTCCACCAGCGCGAACCCCGTCTCCTCGCCAGCGAGCACCGGGTTCGGCTGCGGCGCATCGAGGACGCGGAGGTCGACCACGCCGGCGTCGACGAGCGCCGCGAGCCGGCTCGCCGGTCCGAACCCCGCGGTCGCTGCGTCGACCGCTCTCTCGCCCGCGAAGGCCTTCAGCGTCGGGAGGTTCGACGGGTCGGAGCTGTCCCCGCCGTCCTCGTTCGCCCCGCTCGCTAGATCCGCGACGCTCGGGTCGGCGAGCGCCGGGGCGGCCTCGCGGTACGCCTCGACGACCGCGCGGAGCAGTCGCGGTCCGGGGTCGACGAGGATCGGGTCCGAGAGCGCGCCCAGCGGGAGCGGCTCCGGGGTCGAGGGCAGCGCGGGGCCGGTCGCCATCGACCCGTCCTACGGGCGCGACGGATTAAGAGTGCGGGTCGCCGGGAGACACCGGCCCTCGGATCCCGTCGTGCCGGCTCGCGCGCCTTTTTCACTCCGCGGGCGGAACGGGATCGCGTGCCACCGCTGGACCTGTCGATCGGGCTCGGAACGTCCGGGCTCGACGACCCCGAGACCTGTACCGACACCGTCGCCGCGGCGCTCGACGCCGGCTACCGCCACGTCGACACCGCGCAGATGTACGACAACGAGGCCGCCGTCGGCGAGGGGATCGCCGAGAGCGACGTCGACCGCGACGACGTGGTCGTCGCCACGAAGGTCCATCCGGAGAACCTCGCGCCCGACGACGTGCGGGAGACCGCGCGGGCGAGCCTCGACCGGCTCGGCCTCGACCGCGTCGACCTCCTGTACGTCCACTGGCCGATCCGTGCGTACGACGCGGCGGCGACGCTGCCGGCGTTCGACGACCTCCGCGACGCGGGGGTAACTGACCACGTCGGCGTCTCGAACTTCACCCCCGACCTGCTGCGCGAGGCCGCCGATATCCTCGACGCGCCGATCGCGGCCCACCAGGTCGAGTGTCACCCGCGGTTCCGCCAGCCGGAACTGCGAGCCCTCGCCGACGAGCTCGACCATCGCCTCGTCGGCTACTCCCCGCTCGGCCGCGGCGAGATCCTCGACGACCCGGCGGTGGTCGAGATCGCGGAACTGAACGGCCTCTCGTCGGCGGTCGTCGCGCTCGCGTGGGCGCTCGACCGCGGCGTCGCGCCGATCCCGAAGGCGCGCGGCGACCACGTGCGCGAGAACCTGCGCGCGCTCGACGTCGACCTCCCCGACGCCGACCTCGACGCGATCGACGCGCTCGACCCCGGAGAGCGGCAGATCGACCCGGACGACGCGGCGTGGAACCGGTGAGGGGGCCGCCGTTCGGGAGGAGCGACCGGTCACACCGCGTCGAGCCGCGCCCGCAGCTCCGCGTCCGCGCGTTCGACGAGGAAGTCGAGCGGCTCGTCGAGGTACGTCGCCCACTGGTCGATAAAGCCCGAGCGCCCCAGCATCCGAACCACCTCGTAGACGGGGCGACGGCGCTCGAAACCCTCCGGGAGTCCGCCGGCTCGGTCGCGGTAGCCCGCGCGGAGCGCCGCGGCGAACCGCTCCGGACCGGTCGAGTCGAAGCCGTTGAGCAGCTGGTCCTCCGCGCGGACGAGGTCCCGGGCGGGGTCGCCGACGTGAGACAGCTCCCAGTCGATCATCGCGACGCCCGGGGCGTTCCCGTTCGACGCGCCTCGCGCGTCCGCTCCGTCTCCTTCGGCCGCGACGAATAGGTTCGGCTTCGTCACGTCGCCGTGGAGCAGCGCCGCGGGCGCGCCGTCGAGCAGGTCCCGGTTCGCGTGGACGCAGTCGATCACCGCGTCGTAGTGCTCGGCGAGCCGCTCGGACGTGCCGATCTCGCGAGTCCGGTCGATCGTCGCGAGCAGCACGTCCGTCCACGGTGCGGTCTCGATAGCGAGTCCGCTCGGGGGGTCGCTCCCCTCGATCGGATCCGCGTCCGCCCCGCCTTCCGTCCCCGATCCGCTCCCCGCGCCGACGATCTCGCCGTGACTCGCGAACCGGTCGGCGTGGAGCGCGGCGATCGCGGCGCCGACGCGCCGGAGCAACCGCTCGCGCTCCCGGTCGCTCGCGGCCTCGTACACCTCTAGCAGCCCCTCGCCCGGCGCCGGCGCCGTCGCGAGGTACGCCGGGTCGCCGTCCGGATCGGCCGCGAGCACCTCGGGCACCGGAACCGGACCGTGCGCTCGGAGGTACCGGAGCACGGCGCGCTCGCGGGCGAGCCGACGGCTCTCGTCGGCGAGCGCGACCTTGAGGAACGCCCGCGAACCGTCCGTGAAGACGACGCCGACCGTCTCGTTGGCGCCGTTCCAGGAGGGGCCGACGCCGGTCAGCCGGTCGACCGCCCGGTCCGGAAACGCCTCCGTGAGGGCCCGCGGGATCGCCGTCGATTCGCCGCCGTCCATGGGTTTTCTCTCCCCCGACCGGTGTTAAAATTGTTGTCAGAGATATCACACCGTGTCACGTGAAATCGAGGTACACGCATCAGAATCCCGGATCGCGGCGATCAACGACACCCTCATACGTGTTGGCGAACCAAAACGACATAGTGGAAGACGGGTCGCCGGACGGACGGATCGGGTTCGAAGTCGACGGGACGACGCTCACCGTCCGGGACGTGATCGAGGGCGAGCGGATGGAGTTTCGCGTCGACCGCGAGCCGGAGCTCTCACCGGCGCTCCCCGAACTATTCCCGCTCCCGGTCGACGGGGCGGTCAGCTTCGAGGCGGAATCGCTCACGGTTGCGGAGTACACGTCGATCGCCGTCCGAGACGCCGAGGGCGAGTTCATCGAGTGGCCCAACGAGCCGACGGAGTTTCCGCGGGGAACGTACTGTATCGACATAACCGGTGTGACGAAGGCGTCCCTCAGGCTCGAAGACGCGGAACTCTCTGTCAGCGGGATCGAGGGACCCGATCCGATCGAGATCGCGCTCGCTCGTCCGGCGACCGTCAGCCTCGGCGCCCGGTCGCTTCACAGCCGTCCGGAGGCGACGATCACCGTCCCGGACGACCCGGAGGCGCTCGCGGAGGCGGTGTCGGCCATGGGCTCGTCGATCAGAGAGTTCTCGGCGGAACGGTCTTGGCCGACCCTGCGGGGATACCCGCCCCGGATCCGGCGAGGCGAATCGCTCGATATTCCGAGCCCGTTGACCGCCCCCGACACGGGCGTCGAGGTCGTCGTCCGACCGACGTACGCCGACGTGTACCGTCTCTCGACGCTCGCGTACTACCTCGGCGCGAGGATGGCGATCGGTGAGGAACCGGCTATCCGGCTCGACACCGGATACACGGAGCGGCTTCCTACCGACGGTCGCGGGCTCGAAGAGCGAGCCGAAGAACTGCTACGCACGTGGTTCTTTCTCGACACCCTCGTGCGGACCGACGGCTACACGCTCTCCGACAGGGATGAGTACGATCAGGTCGGAGCGCAGCTTCCGTTTTATCCCCCGAATCTAGACGGGCTCTCACCCAGCGAGCGGCTGATGGAGTACTTGGAAGTCAGCCCTGAGACGGTCGCGCCGTATACCCCCGAGTGGTCGACTGAGGCGGTACTTCGTCCCGGTCCCGCGAGCGCCGAACTCCTACCCCACCTCGCGCACGTCCTCGCACCGGTCCGAGTCCGCGGTTCGGTCGAGCAGACACGCGCGGGAGACTCGGTGGGTCTCACGACGGCGGATCGGCCGACTAACGGTCCAGAGTCTTCCCCACGCGACGACGACCCGGTACCGGACCCGGACGCGGACTCGATCCCAGCCTGGACTGCCGCCACGTTCCCGTCGGCGTACGAACACGCGCTTCGGCGGACCTCTCCGAGCGCCGGGGAAGCGAACGTCGCGCTCCTCGTCCGGTCCGCAGACCGAGCGCGGCACCTTCGCGAGGCACTCACGACTCCGTCGCTCGCAGCCGGGGTCGGGTCGCTTTCCGTTCTCGAAACGCCGACCGCGGATGTCGTCGCGGACGTGCTCTCGGACTCGTCGATCGACCTGTTGTACTGTGACCTTCCCCTCGACGGGGATGTCTCGGTCGTCGACTCCGATCCGGTCGAGTCCCCTCATCGCGTGGGGACGGATGGTCGATCGGCTCCGGCCGTCACCGTCTTTGAGGGCGGTCGACGCGTCGCAGTCGGGATTGATACAGTCCGGCGCGGCGGCACGGGGTCCGCGGTGATCGACGGTCGGGTTCCGGACGACCAGCTACGAACGCTGGTCGAACTGCTGTCCTCGGTCGGTCTCCCGCTCGACACGACCCTCGCTACGCTACGACTACCCGGTCGTCCCTCCGTTCAGTTCGCGGGCGACGCCTCCACGAACGTGGTGCCTCCGAACCCCCCCACACCCAGACTCGTCTTCGTCGAGTCCGAAACGGAGTCGAAACACCGACTCACTTGGCGAACGGTGCTTTCTCCGGCCTCGTGGCTCGGGGCGGAGCATCAGATCTTGTACGACTGCTTCGACGAGAAGACCCGACTCGTCGGACGCGACCCGACGGAGCGGCCGATGGTCTCCTCCGAGGTGGTGGCCGACTGCTCGACCGAACCAGACACCACGCTGTTCCTCAACGGGAAGTTCATGTCCCCGACGGTCGATCTCACGGTCGAAGACGTCGAGGAGTCGGCTCGGGGAGCTCTCGCGGCCGAAGACTCGGACGGGGGCGACTCGGCGGAACTCCGCCGCGAGTCGGAGTAGTAAGACTGATTTGGCGCGATCCAAGAAACGCTCCGTGCCAGCGTCGTCGGTCACGCTCCGCCGATATCTTTTATTCCCCCGACGACGAACCGCCACGCATGCCCCAGATCCACCTCGACGAGGAGACGGTCGAGCGGCTGGACGCGATCCGGGTCGACGACGAGGAGTACGACGAGATCGTCAGCGAGCTCATCAGCATCTACGAGGCCGAGGAGCTCACGCTGTTCCGCGGTAGCGACGTGGAGTGACTGCGGTCGGCGGACCGGCCGCGGCCGCCGCGAGCCGGCCCTACTCCTGGTAGGCGACGCGGACCTGTTCCCACTTGCCGACCTCTTCGAGGTGCGCCTGTAGCTCGTCGGCGTACTCCTGGACGAGGCGCTCGGCGGCCTCCAGTTCCTCGTCCGAGGGACCGCCGGACCCGTCACCGAGCCCGAGCGCACCTTTGATCGAGTCGACGACGCCGCCGCCCGACCCGCCGGAATCGCCGGCGCCGCCGCCGCCGGGCGCGCCGCCCATCCCGGACATCTGCGACCGGAGGTTCTCGAGTTCGGGCATGATCGCCGGGAGGCTCGACGTGTCCGCGACGACCCGAGCGGCCTCGGGGTCGTCGGCGTCCTCTATCTCCAGTTCCGTGGCCGTCATGATCAGTCCCCACTCCTGGCTGGAGAAGCGCGACGCCGCGACGCGCTCGTTGAACTGGTTGTCGACGGTCATCCGCTCGCCGACGATGGCGTCGGTCCACTCGCTCATGCGCCTCCGTTCGGCGGTCGCGGTGAAAAGTCCGTTCCCCGACGACGAGCCACGGAACGGAGGCGGTCCCGCCCGCTACCACCGCCGGAGGTCGTCGAACGCGCCGCCCGCGAGGCCCGGGCCGGCCGGGACCGCGATCTGCCCGTCCGCGATCGGACAGGGATCGGGCGCCAGGTCCTCGTCGAGCAGCGCTCCGGTCGCGAGCCCGCACGGGGAGACGTCGGGGACCGCGGCCGCGACGTGGACGGCGGCCGTCCGCGCGACGACCGCGTCGATCGTGGTGGTGACGACCGGGTCGACGCCGGCCGACCGCGCCCGCAGCCCGGCCGCCAGCGCGCGGTCCGGCCCACCGAGCGCCATCGGCTTGAGGACGACCGCGTCGGCGGCGCCCGCGTCCAGCACCGCGTCGATCCCCCGGTCGACGACCGACTCGTCGGCCGCGATCGGGACGCCGCCGCCACCGTCGCCCCCGCCGGTCCCGCCCCCGCTGCCGTCCGCCGGGTCGCGCTCACGGAGCGCCGCCAGTCCGTCGAGGTCGTCCGCGGGGAGCGGCTGCTCGACGTACGCGAGGTCGAAGGCGGCCAGCGCGTCGAGCGCGCGGCGCGCCGTCCCGCGGTCCCACGCGCCGTTCGCGTCGGCGCGGAGCGCGACCGCGTCGCCGACCGCCTCGCGGACCGCGCGGACGCGGTCGACGTCGGCGTCGACGTCGCGGGCGCCGACCTTCAGCTTGAGGCAGTCGAACCCCGCCTCGACCGCCCGCCTCGCCTCGGTGGCGGTCTCGTCCGGTCCGGCGTCCCCGACGGTCGCGTTGATCGGGACGGCGTCCGCGGGCGCGGATTCGACGCCGGCGCCGTCCGCGAGCCGGTCCGCGAGCCGCTCCCCGGCGTCGCGGGCCGCGGCGTCGGCGAGCGCGAGGGAGACGCCGTGCCGGGCCGCCGGAGTCGCCTCGGCGTTCAGCGACTCCAGCGGCGGTTCGGCTTCAGCTCGACCGTCGAGTTCGTCGAGCGCCGTCGCGCACGCATCCCGCGACTCCGTCCACCCCGGAAGCGGGGTCGCCTCGCCGACGCCGGTCACCCCGGTTTCGCGCTCGACCGCGATCACGAACCCCTCTCGACTGCGAATTTTCCCCCGAGCGGTGCCGAGCGGGCGGGTCAGGTCGAGGGCGAACGGGCGGTGTCGCACCGTGACTGGGGGGTTCTCGTCGCGGGGGTAATCGCGGGTCACACCGCGAGGCCGACCGCGAACGCGACGGCGTACGCCGCGAGCAGTTTGCCGGTCGATTCGAGCGCGGGGTTGAGCGCCTCGCCGGACGTCTCGGTCAGCACCGTCCGGGCGACGGACGCCGCCAGCGGGAGGGTGACGAGCGGGAGCAGCGTCGCGAGGCCGTCGCCGCGCGCGACGAACCACAGCGGGACGAGGTACGCCAGCGCGAGCATCGCGAGGTACTCGGCGCGGGCGAAGCGGTAGCCGAACCGGACGGCGAGGGTCCGCTTGCCCGTCGAGGCGTCCTCCTCGCGGTCGCGGAGGTTGTTGACGACGAGGATGTTCGTCGAGAGCGCGGCGATCGGGAGGCTCGCGACGAGCGCCGCGAGCGTGACGGTGCCGTCGGGAACACCCACCGGGAACCACCCGGAGAGGAGCGCGGCCGCTTGGACGTAGTAGGTCCCCGTCACCGCGATCACCCCGAAGAAGACGAACACGAAGAGGTCGCCGAGCCCGTGGTAGCCGAGCGGGTACGGGCCGCCGGTGTAAGCGATCCCGGCGGCGACGGAGGCGAGCCCGATCACGACGATCGGAACGCCGCCGACGACGACGAGGTAGGTACCGACGCCGATCGCGGCCGCGAACGTGAGCCACATCGCTCGCTTCACCTCGGTCGGTTCGATGAGGCCGCTGGCGACGACGCGGGTGAACCCCTCGCGGTCGTCGGTGTCGGCGCCCTGGATCGCGTCGTAGTAGTCGTTCGCGAAGTTCGTGCCGACCTGGATCAGCGCCGCGCCGACGAGCGCCGCCAGCGCCGGCAGCGGGGCGAACACGCCGTCGGCGAGCGCGAGCCCGACGCCGACGATCACCGGCGCGGCCGCCGCCGGGAGCGTCTGGGGGCGGGCGGCGATCACCCACGCCCGCCGACGAGTCACCTCGGTGGTCATTGCCGCCCGTTGGTGCGTGTCGTTCCTTAAGCTTGCCATCGCGTTTCGTCTCCCTTCGCGTCGATACCGAGTCGCGGCGAGCGATACCGCGTCGCGCACGCGGACGACCGTGTTCGGGCCGCCGTCGCGTCGTCCTCGACGCGCTGCGATCGACAGATTCGACAGGGATCGGCCCGTAGCGCTCGTATGACCGACACGGAGGCCGCGTCGGCGAACGGCATCGCGGCGCGATACGAGGAGGCCGACGGCGAGCGACTGCTCACTTTCTCGCTTGACGGCCGCGAGGCCGCCGTCGCGCAGAACGTCGAGGGGTACGCCATGCTGAAGGTCCGTCCCGGCCCCGACGGCGACGAACTGGAGCGGTACTACGGGTTCGACATGGCGCTCGACCACGCCGCCGAACTGCTCGGCGTCGCCGTCTCGGAGCTTCCGGTGCCGGACGCCGCCGCCGACATGGGAATGTAGCCGGGCCGGCGACGCGTCCGGACCTCGCAGTCGGGTGGGCTCTCACGGCAGACCGCGCGACCGCCGCAAACAACCAGCAACATGGTCCGATACCCGGAACGGAAGCCGAACGGCTTCGTCGGGGCGTGAGATGGGGTCAGAAACGCATATCTGGATGTCAGCGACCCTGACGCGGCGATCGCCGCCCGTGTAAACGGTACTCATTGACGAAAATAAATAACTGATAAGCATCATAGCCGTAGCTGAATATTCTCAATAGCCATATCGGTTTATGAGTGGCACCGGTACGAGGAGTCACGATGGAGCGAAGACAATTCCTGCGCGGTACCGGCGCGGCGATCGGCGGTTCGCTGCTCGCCGGCTGCGCGGGAAGCGGCGGCGAATCCGGAACGGTGACGGTCGACTACGCGTACTACAACCCGGTCAGTCTCGTGTTGCGCGAGAAGGGGTGGCTCGAAGCGGCGTTCGCGGACACCGGCACCGACGTCGAGTGGGTGTTGAGCCTCGGGAGCAACCAGGCCAACGAGTACGCGCAAAGCGGCGCGGCGGACGTCTCCTCGACCGCCGGGATCGCGGCGCTGATGGCCCGCACGAACGGCGTGCCGATCACGACGCCGTACGTCTACTCGAATCCCGAGTGGACCGCGCTCGTGACCTTCCGGGAGACCGGCATCGAGTCGGCGGCCGACCTCGAGGGGAAGCGCGTCGCCGCCACCCGCGGGACCGACCCGTACTTCTTCCTGCTTCAGGCGCTCGAGGACGCCGGACTGAGCGCGGAGGACGTGGAGATCGTCCACCTCCAGCACCCGGAGGGGCAGTCCGCGCTCATCCAGGGCGACGTCGACGCCTGGGCCGGCCTCGATCCCCACATGGCGGAACTGGAACTCGAGTACGAGGGCGCGGAGCTGTTCTTCCGCGAGCCGCGGTACAACACGTACGGCTTCCTCAACTTCCTCGACGGGTTCCTCGCGAACCGTACGGCGGACGCCCGTCGCGTCCTCGAGGCCTACGAGCGGGGTCGCGAGTGGGCCATCGAGAACCCCGAGGCGACAGCGGGGATCCTCGCGGACGCCTCGGGGATGTCCGAGCCGGTCGCGGAGCGCGTGTTCACCCAGCGGACCGACCTCTCCCGGCCGATCCCGGGCGAACCGCACCGCGAGCTGCTGTCGAACCTCTCGCCGATCCTCGAACGCGAGGACCTCGTGACCGACGACGCCGACCCCGCCGGCGCCGTCGACGAGCTGATCGACTCGGAGTTCGCGAGCGGGGTCGTCTGAGATGGCCGCCGACACCCGCCGGGAGTCGGACGTCTCCCGCGAGTCCGACGCCCGTCACGGGTCGGACGCCGGCGGGTCGGCCCGCGCCGCGGAGCCTCGCACGCTCGGCCCGATCCCCGTCCCCTCCGCGAGCCGGTTCCGCCCCCTGCTCGGGCTGTTCGTTCCCCTCGCTCTTGTCGTCGTCTGGCACGCACTCGTCACGACCGGCGTCTTCGCCGCCTACCAGTTGCCGCCGCCGCTTCGGGTGGCGAAGACCCTCTACGGGATGGCGGCGTCCGGAGAGCTGTGGGGCCACGTCGCCATCACGCTCCAGCGCGTGGCGCTCGGCGCGGGCCTCGGAATCGTCGTCGGCACCGTCTTCGGGACTCTCACCGGCCTTTCGCGGACGGCGAGCGACCTGCTGGACCCCCTGCTCCAGAGCCTGAAGAACATCCCGTCGCTGGCGTGGGTACCGCTGTTCCTCCTCTGGTTCGGCATCGGCGAGACCGCGAAGGTGCTGCTCATCTCGGTCGGCGCCTTCTTCCCGGTGTACCTCAACCTCTCGACGGGGATCGCGGCGGTCGACGAGGAGCTCTTGGAGGTCGCCGAGGTGTACGACCTCGGGCGCGTCGAGTCGCTGCGCCGGGTCGTGTTCCCGGCCGCGCTCCCGGACCTGCTCGTCGGGATCCGCGGCGGCGTCGGGCTGGCGTGGATGTTCGTCGTCGCCGCCGAGCTCATCGCGGCGAGCCAGGGGATCGGGTTCCTGCTGAGCGACGGGCGGGCCCTCGCGCGGCCCGACATCATCGTGGGCTCGATCCTGCTTTTCGCCTTCCTCGGTAACTGCTCGGACGTCGCGGTGAAGGAGGTGAGGAACCGTGTCGTCGGACGCTGACGCGGACGTCACCCCGTCGTCGGCCGACGGGGTCGACGCGGCGACGCCGACCGGCGAGGCCGATCCCGACTCGTCGACCGCGGACCCGGTCCTCGCGGTCGACGACCTCCGGAAGCGGTACGACGACACCGTCGCGCTCGACGGCGTCGACCTCGCGGTCGCGGACGAGGAGTTCGTCGCCGTCGTCGGCCCCTCGGGCTGCGGGAAGTCGACGCTGCTCCGCGTGCTCTCGGGGCTCGAAGCCGAGTTCGGCGGCCGCGTCGCGGTCGACGGGACGGACGTGCGCGACGGCGGCAGCGACGCCGTCGGCATGGTGTTTCAGGAACCGCGGCTGCTCGACTGGGCGGACGTGCGCGAGAACGTCGCGGTCGGGCTCCCGTCCGACGTCGACCCTGCGAGCCCGCCGGCCCGCGAGCGCGTCGACGACCTGATCGAGACGGTCGGTCTCGACGGGTTCGCCGAGAGCCGTCCGGACGAGCTCTCCGGGGGGATGGCCCAGCGCGTGTCGCTCGCGCGGGGACTGGCGTACGACCCCTCCGTGCTGCTGCTCGACGAGCCGTTCTCGGCGCTCGACCGCCTGACCAAGGCGGACCAACAGGACCACCTGCTCGACGTGTGGGAGGAGCGCGGGACGACCGTCGTCCTCGTCACTCACGACGTCGAGGAGGCGGTCTACCTCGCGGACCGCGTGGTCGTCCTCTCCGGCCAACCGGGCACGGTTGCGTCCGTCGTCGACGTCGACATCGACCGCCCCCGCGACCGGGCGGACGCCGACTTGGTCGCGCTCCGCCGCGAGGTGACGGACGCCCTCGGTCGGTAGCCGCGCCGACCTTGGAGGGCCCTCGGCTCGCGACGCGCGCCGACCTTGGAGGGCCCCGGTTCGCAACGCGCGCCGACCGGCTCGAACCCCTCGCCGGACCGCGTGCCGGCCGCGGTTCGAACGAAACGAACGTCGATTCTGCTTATTAACTGGCTTCCGGATCGGAATACCGGTCGGATCACCGGTGTGCGTATAACCTCCTTAAGGTGTTTGTATGTCGTCGCTGTCGTGCGGTTTGCTGTTCGCGCCGAGCGCCGATCCGAACTGCCGGTCCGCTCCGATTTTGCGATCGTCCAAACCGTTAAGTACCCGACCGTCTTGTCGTGAACCGATGACAGACATCACGGAGGCTTCGTCGGACACCCCGGCGGATCGAGTTCTTCCAGGGCACGATAGCTTCTAACGTCGATATCGGTCCTGTCAGGATCTTCGACACGACCCTGCGAGACGGAGAACAGTCACCACGCACGTCGTTCAGCTACGATGAGAAACGCCGCATAGCGGCGACGCTGGACGACATGAACACCCACGTCATCGAGGCGGGGTTCCCGGTCAACTCGGACGCGGAGTTCGAGGCCGTCAGCGACATCGCCGCCGCGACGGACACCACCGTCTGCGGGCTGGCGCGGGTCGTCGAGGGCGACATCGACGCCGCCATCGACTCCGGCGTCGAGATGGTCCACGTGTTCGTCTCCACCAGCGACGTTCAGCTGGAGGACTCGATGCACGCGACCCGCGAGGAGGCGAAGGGGCGCGCGGTGGACGCCGTCGAGCAGGTGAAAGACGCCGGCGTCGAGTGTATGTTCTCGCCGATGGACGCCACCCGGACGGACCCGGACTACCTGACCGACATCGTCGAGGCCGTCTCCGAGGCGGGCACCGACTGGATCAACATCCCCGACACCTGCGGCGTCGGGATGCCGACCAGCTTCGGGCAGACGGTGAAGGCCGTCGTCGAGGCGACCGACGCCCGCGTCGACGTCCACACCCACGACGACTTCGGTATGGCCGCGGCCAACGCGGTCACCGGCTTCGAGAACGGCGCCGAGCAGGCGCAGGTGTCGGTCAACGGGATCGGCGAGCGCGCCGGCAACGCCGCGTACGAGGAGGTCGTCATGGCGGTCGAGTCGGTGTACGGCGTCGACACCGGCATCGACACGACTCAGATCACCAAGCTGGCCCGGATCGTCGAGGAGGCCTCTGACATCCCGGTGCCGGCGAACAAGCCGATCACCGGACGCAACGCGTTCGCCCACGAGTCCGGCATCCACGCCGCCGGCGTCATCGAGAACAGCGACACGTTCGAGACCGGCGTGATGACCCCGGAGATGGTGGGGGCCGAACGCGAGTTCGTGCTGGGCAAACACACCGGTACCCACAGCGTGCGCAAGCACCTGGTGGAGGCCGGCTTCGACCCGACGGACAGCGAGGTCCGGACGATCACCAAGCGGGTCAAGGAGTACGGCGCCGGCAAGCGGCAGGTGACCGCCGGCGACGTCGAGCGGTTCGCCGAGGAGGCGGGCGTCACGCGCGACGAGGAGGTCCGGGTCTGATGCCCGCCTCCTCGACCGGAGCGCTCCCCGAGCGACCGCGAGGGCGGTCCTGCGAGGAGCCCGACCGGGGTCTCGTCCCGGACCCCCGACAGGAATTTATACCCCGCCCGCGTTGCTCCGAGCGAGATGCGACGGCACGCCGCGGCCGCGGGGCGAACGCGCGTTCCCGGAGCCGTCGCGCCGATCATCGTAGGGGTCTGACCCCCTACATCATCCCTTCCTCACCGACGCGACGCACCGCTGACCGCCGGCGGACTGACCGTCTCCGACGCACGGAGTCGCGCTCCGCGTCCGAAAAGAGCGATCCCGTCCGCACCGCGTTCGCAGCGACCGACACCACCCGCCAGATGCCACACCGAACACCACCACGACAATGAGCGACACAGCAGCACACACACGAGAAGACGAGCCGGAGGGCTCTACGGAGCCGCCGGCGGGAGCCGACGACGGGACCCCCGACGCCGACGAGACCCCCGCCGCCGGCCCGGTCTCGACCGGCGCCGAGTCGGTCGTCGCCGCCCTCGAAGCGGCGGGCGCGAAGACCGCCTTCGGGGTTCAGGGCGGCGCGATCATGCCCGTCTACGACGCGTTATACGACTCGTCGATCCGACACGTAACGATGGCCCACGAGCAGGGCGCCGCCCACGCCGCCGACGCCTACGGCGTCGTCGCCGGGGAGCCGGGGCTCTGTATGGCCACGTCCGGCCCGGGCGCGACGAACCTCGTCACCGGTATCGCCGACGCGGACATGGACTCGGACGCGTTGTTGGCGCTGACCGGACAGGTGCCGACGGAGTTCGTCGGCAACGACGCGTTCCAGGAGACCGACACGGTCGGCGTCACTCGCCCCGTCACGAAGCACAACTACTTCGCCGGCGGCGCGGACACCGTCGGGGACACCGTCGGCGAGGCGTTCGAGCTGTCGCGCGCGGGACGCCCCGGCCCGACCCTGGTCGACCTTCCGAAGGACGTGACGCAGGACGAGACCGACCGAACGCCCGGTCCGGCGGCGCCGCCGGCGGGGACCGACCCCGACCCGAACGCCGACCCGGACGCGGTCGAGGAGGCCGCGCGCGCAATCGAGTCGGCCGACCGGCCCGTCTGCCTGTTCGGCGGGGGCGTGATCAAGGCCGACGCGAGCGACGAGGCGCGGACGTTCGCCCGGAGCTACGGGATCCCGGTGACGACGACGATGCCGGGGATCGGCTCGTTCCCCGAGGACGACGACCTCTGCCTCTCGTGGGCGGGGATGCACGGCACCGGCTACGCGAACCTGGCGATCACCCACACCGACTGCCTGATCGCGGTCGGTACGCGGTTCGACGATCGGCTGACGGGCGGGATAGACACGTTTGCGCCCGAGGCCGAGGTGATCCACGTCGACATCGACCCCGCGGAGATAAGCAAGAACGTCCACGCCGACTACCCGCTGATCGGCGACGCCGGGCGCGTGTTGGACCAGCTGACCGCCGCGGTCCGCGAGGCGCCAGACGCCGAGGCGTGGCGCGACCGGTGCGCCGAGTGGAAGGAGACGTACCCGCTCACCTACGCGACCCCCGACGACGAGCCGCTGAAGCCGCAGTTCGTCGTCGAGGCGTTCGACGAGGCGACCGACGACGACACCATCGTGACGACCGGCGTCGGCCAACACCAGATGTGGGCCTCGCAGTTCTGGTCGTACTCGGAGCCCCGGACGTGGGTCTCCTCGCACGGGCTCGGCACGATGGGATACGGCGTTCCCGCCGCGGTCGGCGCCCGCGTCGCGGCCGACACGATGGGCGAGGCGGACCGCGACGTGGTGTGTTTCGACGGCGACGGCTCCTTCCTGATGACGATGCAGGAGCTCTCCGTGGCCGTTCGCGAGGAGCTGGACATCACCATCGCCGTGCTCAACAACGAGTACATCGGGATGGTGCGCCAGTGGCAGGACGCCTTCTACGAGGGGCGTCACATGGCCTCCGACTACACGTGGATGCCCGAGTTCGACAAGCTCGCGGAGGCGTTCGGCGCGCTGGGCCTGCGAGTCGACGACTACGACGAGGTCGCGCCCGCCGTCGAGGAGGCGCTCGACTACGAGGGGCCCGCCGTGGTCGACTTCCACGTCGACCCCGAGGAGAACGTCCTCCCGATGGTGCCGAGCGGCGGCGCGAACGGGAAGTTCGCGGCCGCGGAGGACCAGCTATGAGCGGCGACGCGTCCGAGTCGGGGGCTCCCGACGCGGACTCCCGGCCCCTCCCGGGCGAGCAGCCCGGCCCGGACGAGCGCGACCATCCCGAGGGGCGTCGGAACCTCGAGGGGATCCGGATCGACCCCGTCGTCGAGGCCGAACACGAGTCGCGGCGCGCCGTCATCTCCGCCCTCGTCGAGGACGAACCGGGCGTGCTCGCGCGCGTCTCCGGGCTCGTCTCTCGCCGCCAGTTCAACATCGAGAGCCTCACGGTCGGGCCGACGACCGTCGAGGGCCACTCGCGGATCACGATGGTCGTCGAGGAGACGGACCCCGGCATCGACCAGATCGAAAAGCAAATGGCGAAGCTGAAGCCGGTCATCTCGGTCGGCGAGGTCGCCGGCGACGCGGTCACCTCGGAGCTCGTCCTACTGAAGGTCGAGGCCGACGACCCCGCCGCGGTCCAGGCGGTCTCCGAGATGTACGACGGCCGCACGGCCGACGCCGGCCCCGAGACGATCACCGTCGAACTCACCGGCGACAAAACCGACATCGACGGCGCGATCCGCGCCTTCGAGCGGTTCGGGATCGTCGAGATAGCGCGGACCGGACCGACCGCCCTCGCGCGCGGAGACACACCGACGGCGCCCGGAGAGAAGCCCGGAACGGCCGGCGAACCGACCACCCACGACGACTGACACGCGAATCCACACGACGACTGACACGCGAACCCGCGCAACCCGCGAACGCACGCGCACACACGAACACACGGCGAACACACACGATACACATGACCGAAGACGACACGCAGACGTTCGACTCGACAGTATACTACGACGACGACGCGGACGAGGAGGCGATCGCCCACAAGACGGTGGCCGTCCTCGGCTACGGCTCGCAGGGCCACGCCCACGCGCAGAACCTCGCGGACAGCGGGGTGGACGTGGTCGTCGGCCTCCGCGAGGGAAGCTCCTCGCGGGCCGCCGCCGAGAGCGACGGGCTCCGCGTGGCGACCCCCGCGGACGCGGCCGCCGAGGCCGATATCGTGAGCGTCCTCGTCCCCGACACCGTCCAGCCGGACGTGTACGAGAACGCGGTCGAACCCAACCTCGACGCGGGCGACACGCTTCAGTTCGCGCACGGGTTCAACATCCACTACAACCAGATCCAGCCGCCCGCGGACGTCGACGTGACGATGGTCGCGCCGAAGTCGCCGGGGCACCTCGTCCGCCGGAACTACGAGAGCGACCAGGGGACGCCCGGCCTGCTCGCGGTGTACCAGAACGCGACCGGCGACGCGCACGACGAGGGGCTCGCGTACGCGGCCGCCATCGGCTGTACCCGCGCCGGCGTCGTCGAGACGACGTTCCGCGAGGAGACGGAGACCGACCTGTTCGGCGAGCAGGCCGTCCTCTGTGGCGGCGTCACCTCGCTCGTGAAGCAGGGGTACGAGACGCTCGTCGACGCCGGCTACTCGCCGGAGATGGCGTACTTCGAGTGTCTCAACGAGCTCAAGCTCATCGTCGACCTGATGTACGAGGGCGGGCTCGGAGAGATGTGGGACTCCGTCTCCGACACCGCCGAGTACGGCGGGCTCACACAGGGCGACGTCGTCGTCGACGAGCACGCCCGCGAGAACATGGAGGAGGTCTTAGAGAAGGTCCAGAACGGGCAGTTCGCCCGCGAGTGGATCGCCGAGAACCAGGCCGGGCGGCCCTCCTACACCCAGCTCCGGAACGCGGAGAAGGACCACGAGATCGAGGCCGTCGGCGACGAGCTGCGCGGGCTGTTCGCGTGGGAGGAGTCGACCGACGACGAGGAAGAGGAGAGCGCCGAGGTGACCGCGTGATGGGCGTAGCGGGAACCGGACCGGCGTCCGGCGCAACCGCGGTCGGAGGTGACTCCAGATGAGCGAGGGCACGCTGTACGACAAGGTGTGGGACCGCCACAAGGTGACGGAGCTCCCGAACGGACAGGACCAGCTGTTCGTCGGGCTCCACCTCGTCCACGAAGTGACGAGCCCGCAGGCGTTCGGCATGCTCCGCGAGCGCGACCTCGACGTCGCGTACCCCGATCGGACGTTCGCGACGACGGACCACATCGCGCCCACCGAGGCCGACAAGCGGGAGCGCCCCCTCGCCGACGACCAGGCCGAGGAGATGCTCTCCGCGCTCGAACGCAACGTGAGCGACAGCGGGATCACGTTCTTCGGCTTCGAGTCCGGCAAGCAGGGGATCACCCACGTCGTCGCCCCGGAACTGGGGCTCTCCCAGCCCGGGATGACCGTCGCCTGCGGCGACAGCCACACCGCGACCCACGGCGCGTTCGGCTCCATCGGCGTCGGCATCGGCACGAGCCAGATCCGCGACGTGCTCGCGACCGGCTGTATCGCGGCGGACAAACAGAAGGTCCGCCGGGTCAACGTCGAGGGCGAACTCGGCGAGGGCGTCTACGCGAAGGACGTGATCCTGAAAGTGATCCAGGACCTCGGCGTCGACGGCGGCGTCGGGCACGTGTACGAGTACGGCGGTCCCGCCATCGAGGCGCTCGACATGGAGGGCCGGCTCGCGGTGTGTAACATGTCCATCGAGGGCGGCGCCCGCGCGGGCTACATCAACCCCGACGAGACCACCTACGAGTACCTGAAGGGCCGCGAGTACGTCCCCGAAGGCGAGGCGTTCGAGGAGCGGAAAACGTACTGGGAGTCGATCAGCTCCGACGCGGACGCCGAGTACGACGACGTGGTCACCGTCGACGCCGACGGGCTCGACCCGCTCGTCACCTGGGGGATCAACCCCGGACAGGTGATCGAGATCTCGGAGCCGGTCCCGCACCCGGACGACTTCGAGGCCCGGACCGACCGCGAGGCCGCGGAACAGGCGCTCGATCACATGGAGATCGAGGCCGGCCAGTCGATGCTCGGCTACGACGTCGACGTGGCGTTCCTCGGCACCTGTACCAACGGCCGCCTCTCGGACTTCCGGGAGGCCGCGCGGATCTTGGAGAACCACGACGTCGACGAGGACGTGCGGGCGCTCGCGGTGCCCGGCTCGGAGACGGTCCGCGCGCAGTGCGAGGCGGAGGGAATCGACCAGACGTTCATCGAGGCCGGCTTCCAGTGGCGCCGCGCCGGCTGTTCGATGTGTCTCGCCATGAACGACGACGCCCTGGAGGGCGACGAGGTGTGCGCGTCCTCGTCGAACCGCAACTTCGTCGGCCGGCAGGGGTCGAAGGAGGGGCGGACGGTGCTGATGAGTCCCGCGATGGTCGCGGCCGCGGCCGTCGAGGGCGAGGTCGCGGACGCGCGCGACTACCTCGACGACGGGCCGACCGGGGGCGCCGGCGGCGTCGAGGAGGTGGCGGACTGATGGCCCCCGACGCGAACGCGGGCGGCGACCAGCACATCACGGAGGTGTCGGGCACCGGGGTGCCGATCCCGGGCGACGACGTCGACACCGACCAGATCCTGCCGGCGCAGTTCATGAAGGAGGTCACGTTCGACAACATGGCGGACTACCTCTTCTACGACGCCCGGCGGGACGAGGACGGGGAGCTCAACGACCACCCCCTCAACCGCTTCGACGGCGCGTCGATCGCGGTGGTCAACTCCAACTTCGGCTGCGGCTCCTCCCGTGAACACGCGCCGCAGGCGATGATGCGCTGGGGCGTCGACGGGATCGTCGGCGAGTCGTACGCCGAGATCTTCCGCGACAACTGCAAGTCGCTCGGCATCCCCGCGGTCACCGCGGACCACGAGACCGTGGTGGCGCTCCAGGAGTGGATCGAGGCGAACCCCGACGGCCACATCGACATCGACGTCGAGGGCGAGACCGTCACCTACGGCGACACCGTCATCGACGTGGAGGTCGACGACGCGATGCGGGAGGCGTTGGTCGAGGGGATCTGGGACACGACGGCGCTGATGTACTCGAACCGGAGCAAGGTCGACGAGACGGTCGCCGGCCTGCCGTACGTCGAGGGGGACGACTGAGCCGAATGACGGACGAGATCGTCGTCATCGAGGGCGACGGCATCGGCCGCGAGGTCGTGCCGGCCGCCGTCGAGGTGTTGGAGTCGTTCGAGTTGGACTTCGAGTTCGTCGCCGCCGAGGCGGGCGACGCGACGAAAGCGGCCACCGGCGAGGCGCTCCCCGCGGAGACGTACGACCTGGTCGCCGACGCGGACGCGACGCTGTTCGGCGCGGCCGGCGAGACGGCCGCCGACGTCATCCTCCCGCTGCGCGAGGCGGTCGACTCGTTCGTCAACGTCCGCCCCGCGAAGGCGTACCCCGGCGTCGACGCGCTCCGCCCCGAGACGGACGTGGTGTTCCTCCGCGAGAACACCGAGGGCGTCTACGCCGGTCACGAGGACCGCCTGTCCGACGACCTCTCGACGCTGACGCGGGTCGTCACCTCGTCCGCGTCGCGGGAGCTGGCCGAGTACGCCTGCGAGTTCGTCCGCGACGGTCGCGGTCCCGCGGGCGACCCCGACGAGGGGTTCACGGTCGCGCACAAGGCGAACGTGATGCGCGAGACGGACGGCCGGTTCCGCGAGGAGGTCCTCGCGGTCGCCGACGAGCGCGGCGTCGACGCCGACGAGGAGCTGATGGACGCGTTCGCGACGAAGCTCCCGCTGGACCCGAGCCAGTACGGCGTGATCGTCTGTCCCAACCTCGCGGGCGACGTGCTCTCCGACCTGGCCGCCGGCCTCGTCGGGGGGCTCGGCCTGCTTCCGTCCGCGAACGTCGGCCACGAGAACGGGCTGTTCGAGCCGGTCCACGGCACGGCGCCGGACATCGCGGGCGAGGGGATGGCGAACCCGACGGCGGCGGTCCTCTCGGCGGCCATGCTGCTGGAGTACCTCGGGCACGTCGAGGAGGGAGGACGGGTGCGCGACGCCGTGGAGAGCGTCCTCGCGGACGGCCCGCGCACCGGCGATCTCGGCGGGTCGGCGACCACCGACGAGGTCACCGCGGCGATCGTCGACCGGCTGTAAGGCGGCGCTCGCCCCCGATCGCGTCGGAACGGCGGGCGGATCGCGACCGCGAGCGAACCACAAGACAAGAAACCCTGCGGCCCCTCCGACCGGATATGAGCAACTACGAAGTCGCGATGGAAGCCGCCTGGTTGGTCCGTGACGTCGAGGAGACCGACGACGCCATCGGCGTCGCGGTCAGCGAGGCCGGCAAGCGACTCAACGAGACGGACAAGCAGTACGTCGAGGTCGAACCCGGCGTCACCGGCTGTCCCGCCTGCGGCGAGCCGTTCGACGCCGCGTTCCTCGCGGCGAACACGGCCTTGGTCGGACTCCTCTTAGAGATCGACATCTTCAACGCCGACAGCGAGGAGCACGCCGAGCGGATCGCGAAAAGCGAGGTCGGCGGCGCGCTCCGCGACGTCCCCCTCGAAGTCATCGACGTCTTCGAGACCGAGGCCGACGACGAGGACGAGGGCGCTGACCGATAGCCGCGACCGCGTCCGCGGACCCGACGCGGTCGGTCGAAGGATCCGCGGGCGACGCGAGTTCGATCGGTCCCGAAAGCTTTTCTAATAACCATAAGTAATTAGGCGGTATGGAACTGCCGACGCCACAGGACCTCCGCGAGCGCCGGACGGCGCTCGATCTGACGCAGAGCGAACTCGCCGACGCCGCGGATGTCTCGCAGCCGCTCATCGCTCGGATCGAGGGTGGCGACGTCGATCCCCGACTCTCGACGCTGCGCCGCATCGTCAACGCCCTCCAAGAGGCCGAAGGCGAGGTCGTGCGCGCGGCCGACCTGATGAACGAGACCGTGATCAGCGTCGCGCCGGACGACGCCGTGAGCGAGGCGGTCGAACTGATGGAGGCCGAGGCGTACTCGCAGCTCCCCGTCCTCCAGAACGGGGTGCCGGTCGGCTCGATCAGCCAGGGCGACGTCGTCCACGCCGGCGAGAACGTGGGCGACCACCCCGTTAGCGAGGTGATGAGCGAGTCGTTCCCGACGGTCGCGCCGTCCGCGACCGTCGACGAGGTCCGGAACCTCCTCGACCACTACAAGGCCGTGATGGTCACCGACGGCGGCGAGACCGTCGGGATCATCACGGAGGCCGACATCGCGGCGCAGCTGTCGTAGCGCTCCGCGGGGCCGACCGCGCCGGACCGCGCCCTACTCCTCCCGGCGCTCCGAGAGCCGCTCCCAGATCTCCGTACAGCCCGCGCCGTCCTCCACGTCGTCGAGGTGGCTCGATCCGCCTCCCGCGTCGCCGTCGGCCTCGTCGTCCCGTCCGGAGCCGTCGCTGTCCCCTCCCGTCTCGTCGTCCGCCGCGGCTCCGTCGGTCATCTGCCGGACGTAGGTCGACGCCGCTGATAAGCGGCCATTCGGCGGCACGACGCGCCGCGTCTCCCCGCCGGCCGCAACGCTCTCCGGTACCCCGGACGCGCCCGCTTACAGCTCCAGTCCGCGGATCGCGACGGTCGCTCTCCCCTCGTCGCCGGCCTCATCGCTCGGCTCGGCGGCCTCGACGCGCCCGATCACGCGCCCGTCGGTGGCGTCGGCCAGCGACTCGGCCGCGTCGGAGTCGAGCGCCGCGACGAACCCGGTCCCCATGTTGAACGTGCGGTGCATCTCCTCGTCGGTGACGTTCCCCTCACTCTGGACGAACTCGAAGACCGGCTGGGGGTCGAACGCGTCGTCGATCACGTAGCGGTGGCCGCCCAGGCGTTCGAGGTTCGTCCAGCCGCCGCCGGTGACGTGGGCCGCGCCGCGCACGCCGTGGGCGCGCATCGGGTCGAGCAGGTCGGTGTAGATTCGGGTCGGTTCGAGCAGCGCGTCGCCCAGCGTCTCGTAGCCGTCGAACGGACAGGGGTCGGCGTAGGCGTGCTCGCGCGTGACCGCCTCCCGCGCCAGCGTGAGCCCGTTCGAGTGGATCCCCGACGAGCGCCAGCCGACCAGGGCGTCGCCCGGCTCGGCCCGGCCGTCGAACACGCCGTCCTTCGCGGCGAGGCCGGCGCAGGTGCCGGCCAGGTCGAGCCCGCGGACCACCTCGGGCATCACCGCCGTCTCGCCGCCGACGAGCTCCATGTCGGCCAGCTCCGCGCCGCGGGCGAGCCCCTCGCCGACCTGCTCTGCGAACCGCTCGTCCGGCCCGTCGACCGCGAGGTAGTCGACGAACGCGACGGGGCGAACGCCGGCCGCGACGAGGTCGTTGACGTTCATCGCGACGCAGTCGATGCCGACCGTGGAGTAGTCGCCGAGCGCCTCCGCGACGAGCAGCTTCGTCCCGACGCCGTCGGTCGCGAGCGCGAGGTAGCGGTCGCCGATGTCGAGCAGCCCGGCGTACTCGCTCCCGGAGCCCTCCGCCTCGGTGTCCGCCCCGACCGCGCCGATCAGCGCCGCGGTCGCCGCCTCGCTCGCGTCGACGTCGACGCCCGCGTCCGCGTAGGTGAGTTCGTCGCCCTCGGCCGCCTCCGGTTCCCCGTCGTCGCCCGCCGATCCGCCGTCGCCGCCGTTGCCCTCGGTCATGTGTGAGGGGGCACGCCCCCGGAGCAAAAGCGCACCGTTCCGGAGGGCGGGGAGCGGTCGCGGAACCAGACGGGCCGGCGATCAGAACGAGGCGGCGGTCGTGACGAGCCGGCGATCAGAACGAGGCGGCGGTCGTGACGAGCCGGCGATCAGAACGGCCCGCCGAACCCGAGCCCGACGACGAAGACGAGCCCGAAGGCGAGCAGCACGGACGGGACGAAGACGGCCGCCCAGACCGGCTTGCTCCAGTTCAGCACCGTCTTCCCGTCGAGCGGACCGTACGGGACGAGATTGAACGCGGCGAGGAACGCGTTGATCGCGACGCCGCGCGCCCCGAGGATCGTGACGATCTCGCTGCCGACGATTCCGCCGAGGGCGAAAAGCGGGACGAACGCGACCATCAGCCCGAGGTTCACGACCGGCCCCGCCAGCGCGATGTGGCCGTGTTCGCGGGGCGTCAGCCGTCCCCGGTGGTGGACGGCGCCCGGCGCGGCGAAGATGAAGCCCAGTAAGGAGCTCATCACCGCGAGGAACAGCATGCTGTTGTCCGCGCGGAACTCCGCGACCTGGTCGTAGTGGACCGCGACGACCTTGTGTGCGACCTCGTGGAGCAGGAAGGCGACCCCGGCGGTCGCGAGCGCGACGAACAGCGGCGGGAGCACGCCGGCGGCGAGGATCCGACTGATCCCGCCCGAGCCGCCGACGAAGAACAGCGTGAACGCCACGCCGAGCGCGAGCCACGCGACGAGGAGGTCGCGGATCTCCTGTCCGCTGAAGTAGAGCCCGGCGATCCGACGCCCGGCGAACGTCGAGTCGCCGCTCATGCGATCCCCTCCACGGCGCCGCGCACGAGGTTCGCGCCGTTGATCGCGCCGTCGACGAGCAGCCGCCCGACGTCCTCGACGCCGCCGACCTCGGCGCCGAACATCGCCGGGATGACGTACGCCGCGAAGAGGAAGCTCGCGACGATGCTCCCGACGTTCGTCATCGCGACGACGACGATGAGCCGGAACAGCGGCACATCTAACATTGCGGAGACCAGCTCCGCCGCGGAGCGCGTCTCGTCGGCGAGCAGGTCGTTCAAGGCGCCGATGTCGGCGACGTTCACGGTCAGGCTTCGGAGTTCGACGTAGCCGGTGAACCAACCGGGCGCGAGCAGCGGGTTGATCGAGGTCATCCACGCGACGGCGCCGCCCACGCCGGCCGAGAGCCAGCGCGCGCCGGCGACCTTCGCGAACGCGAACGCGAAGACCCCGTTGATCAGGAACCACGCGCCGAACAGCCGGAGCAGGAACGCGTTCCCGGCCCCGCCCAGGGCCAGCAGGACGAAGAAGCCGACGAAGCCGACCGTGATCGCGTAGCCGATCGCCTTCTTCCACGGGAGCCCGCGACCGGACTCCTGGCCGACCAGGCTCTCCATCGGCGGGAGGGTCGTCGGGCGGGCGAGGTAGCCCTCGATCCCCGCCCGGTGGCCGGCGCCGACGACCGCGACCACGTCGTAGCCCGACTCGCGGAGCGCGACGAGCCGGTGGGCGATGAACGCGTCGCGCTCGTCGATGAGCGCCTCCGCGCCGCCCGGAGAGAACTGGCGGAACTCCTCCATCATCATCGTCACCACGTCCGTGTCGGTGAGGTCGGCCTCGTCGAGCTCCTCGATCCCGCCGGCCTCGGCGTCGACGTCGCCGCCGGCGAACGCGCCCACCGCGACCGCGAGGACGGCGCCGACGACCAGGCCGAGGCCGATCCCGACCCCGAAGCCCCCGATCGCCGTGACGGCGAAGCCGCCGAGGTACGTCGACACGAGCCCGTCGACGACGCCCGTGACCCCGGCGGCGACGCCGAGCGCGAGCCCGGTGCCGACCGCTGCGTAGAGGCGCTGGTCCGGCGAGAGCGCGAGCGTCCCGACCTGGTCGACGACGATACCCGCGACGAGCGCGACGAGGACGCCGGCGGCGACGCTCGTCAGCACGGCGTTCGTGATCCCGACGGCGCCGCCGAAGAGGCCGATCGCCGGTCCGGCGAGGATCCCGACGAAGAGCCCGCCGATCACGCCGGCGACCCGCGGGTCGCTGACGCCGAACGCGAGCCCGCCGACGAGACGCAGCTTCTCCGTGACCGTCATGCGCGCCCAGAAGCGCTGGATCGTGGTCTGGATGTCGCGGTCGACGAGGGCCACGTCGATGCCGAGCGACTCCGCGAGGTCGACGGCGGCCTTCATGTCCGCCCCCGGCTCGATGTCGAACCGCTCGCCCAGCTGGGTCTGGACGTACGAGAGCATCCAGTACGCGAGGAACTGGAACACGGTGTTCCCCCTGAGCAGGTCGCTCGCGTCGAGGTCCTCGGGCGTCTCGCCGTTGAGCTGCCGGTAGCGCCCCTCGTCCAGCTCGACCGCGACGACGTCGGGACGCTCCCGCTCGATCGCCGCTTCGACCTCGTCGACGGACTGCTCCGACACGTGCGCGGTCCCGACGACCGTGACCGACCCTTCGTCGGCGGCGGGATCGCGGCGCGGCCCCGCCTCGAGGCCGCCGCCGTCGGTCCGCGCGGACCGATCGGCCGACGGGGGCGCCTCGTCGGTCCCCCGTGACGTCTCTGTCATCACCCGTCGTACTCGGTCACCGCGTTTAGGGTTTGTGAGTCGATCCCGGCGTTCGCGCGCCCGCCGCCGCGTCGCGGGCCCGCCGCCGAACCGCGTTCCCGGCGATCCAATAAACTTGTATTCTCACGCCTCTCACCTCCTCGTATGTCCCGGCTGTTGCCCTCCCTGCCGGACGCGACCCCGGAGGAGCGCGAACCCCGGGTCGTCGGCGTCGACGACGACGAGGCCGACGACCTCATCGCCGCCCTCGGCTCCGAGACGGCCCGGGCGATCCTCTCGACGCTCCACGAGCGCCCGGCGACGAAGTCCGAGCTCGCCGACGAGGTCGACACGTCGCTTCAGAACGTCCAGTACCACCTCTCTCGGCTCGACGAGGCCGACCTCGTCGACGTCGTCGACACCGCCTACTCCGAGAAGGGCCGCGAGATGGACGTGTACGCCGCCGCGGACGAGCCGCTCGTGCTGTTCGCGGGCGGCTCCGAGGAGTCGACCGGGATCAAGACCGCGCTCATGCGCCTGCTCGGCGGCTACGGGATAATCGGCCTCGCGGCGGTCGCGGCCCAGCGGCTCCTCGCGGTCGGCTCGCTCGGCGGGTACCGGGCGAGGAGCGACGCCGGGGCGGCCGGCGGCGCGGGGGGCGACGGGGGCGCGGCCGACGGTCCGACGATAGCGAGCGCCCCGAACGCGGACTCCGGGGCCGAGACCGCCGACGGCGCGATCGAACTCGTCGGCGACCCGCTCGCGGAGTACGCCGTCTCGCTCGTCGAGCCCGGACTCGTCTTCTTCGTCGCCGCCGCGCTCGTGTTCACGCTCGCGTGGGCGTACTGGTACCGCGCGTCGAACCGGTAGCGCGGGCGTCGTACCGGGCGGAGCGCGTCCGCCAAACGGCGGCTCGTGGGACAGCTATTCAAAGCGCCGTCCCTACGTTCGCGTATGGAACACGAGGCCGAGGTCGTCGGCGTCGGTGCGGGGTCGGCGCCGAGCGGCGACGTCCCGGCGGTGATCCTGTCCGCGCGCGGCGAGTACGTCCCGATATTCGTCAGCGCCGACCAGGCTCGATCGATCGGGATGGCGCTGGAGGGCGAACCGTTCGACCGACCGCTCACCCACGACCTCCTGGTCGACATCCTCACGGAGTTCGGCGGCGCCATCGACCGCGTCAGGGTCGACGACCTCCGCGACGGCACCTTCTACGCGAAGGTCGACGCCGAGCGCTACGAGGACGGCGAGCCGGAGCGGTTCGTCTTCGACGCCCGCCCCTCCGACGCGCTCGCGCTCGCCGTGCGCGTCGACTGTCCGATCGTCGTGACCGACGAGGTGATCGACGAGGCCGGCCGCCCGTCGGACTCGGTCGAGTTCAGCGGCGACGGCGACCCGTCCGAAGAGCGCTGAGCCGCCGGGTCCGGTGACGGCCGACGGGAAGCCCGTCGTTCAAGTCGCCGGGCGTCCCACGACGGGTATGGACGAGACGGCCACGCTCGCCTCCTCGCACACCGAGATGACGGAGATGCTGCTCCCGAACGACACGAACAACCTCGGCCGCGCGCTCGGGGGCGCCGTGTTGCACTGGATGGACATCTGCGGCGCCATCGCCGGCATGCGCTTTTCGAACCGACAGGTCGTCACCGCCTCGATGGACCACGTCGACTTCATCGCGCCCATCGAGACGGGCGAGGTCGCGATCATCGAGGGGTACGTGTTCAACACCGGTCGGACGAGCGTCGACGCGAAGGTCGACGTCCGCGCCGAGGACCCGCGAACCGACGAGACGCGGCGGACGACCACCTCCTACTTCACGTTCGTCGCGCTCGACGACGAGGGACGCCCGACGCCGGTTCCCGATCTCGCGTGCCCGACCGCGGACGAGGAAGCCCTCCGCGACGACGCCCTCGAAGGCCGCGAGGAACAGCTGCGGCAGGTCGTCGACCGCTACGACATCTGAACGGGCGCCCCGCGAGCGTTCACTCCGCCGAGCCCGCGACGACCTCGACGGTCGCGTCCGGCGCGTCGGACGCGGCGACCGCCGCCCCGTGTGCCGCCAGCGCGCGCTCCGCGAGGGCGTCGAGCGCCTCGTCGGCGTCGCCGCCGCGCTCGTCCCGGTCGCCGCTCGCGAGGTGGCTCGGACAGCCGCAGTCGGAGGCGCCGAACCCGTCGACCGGTCCGGGCGGCAGCCGCTCGGCGACCGCGCACTCGACGTCGACGCCGATGCTCCGCACGACGCGGTCGATCCGCGCCGCCGGGTGGCCGAGCAGGTAGTCGACGTGCCAGTGGCGGACGTCGTGGTCGCCGCGCGCGGTGCGCCGGTGCCTGTCGACCCGGGAGAAGCCGCCGGCGCCGAGCGCGCTGCCCGTGTAGGCGTACGCGCCGGCCGGGAGGCGGTACTCGCCCAGCGCGCCCGCCGACAGCGTCGCGTCGCTCGCGAGGGCGACGACGAGGGTGTAGCTCCCCCCGTCGGCGCCGCTCATCGGTCGATCACCGCCCGAGAGCCGCTCTCCGCGGCGCTCACGACAGCGCGGCCGGCGCCTCGTCGGCGGCCGACCGGAGCGATCCCACCAGATCGCTCGCGTCGCCGTCGAGCGGGTAGGCGTCGTGGAAGTCCGCCGGGTCGCGGTCGCGGCCCGACAGCGCGCCGACGACGCCGGCGATGCGGTCGTAGTTGTCGCGGACGAGCCCCCCGACGATCCCGGGTGTCCCGGCGCGGTCGGCCAGCTCTTCGGCGGCCGACCGGCCCGCGTACACCCGGCGCTCGGCGGGGTCGACGAACACCATCGCGAAGGGGCGCGAGCCGAACTGGGCGTCGAGGAACGGCCCGACCGGGTCGGCCTCCCACGGGACCGCGACGACGCCGTCGAGCCGGCGGAGCGCGACCGCCGCGACCGAGCAGTACGGGCAGTCGCCGTCGAATATCAACACCGGAGCGTCGGCGCCGTCCGGGTCAGGAGTCATATCGAATAAGAGGGTTTCCATCGGCTTAAGCGGCCGGCCGGGACGAACTTGTTCGGTCGGAGAGCGTCGCGAACCCGCTCAGTGCGAGTGACCGAGCGCCTCTTCGAGCGGCTGTCCGAACCGCTCCTCGAACAGCTCCGCGGCCGTCTCCTCCATCTCCGCGATGTCGTCCGGCACGTCACCCTCGCTGTGGTTGACGATGACGTGCGCCTGCTGGGCCATCGCCTGAACGATCACGTCGGAGACGACCCGCGTCGCCGGCTCTCCCTGCTCGCTGAGCACGTCGACGAGGCCGGCGGGCAGTTCGAACGACTCTTCCTCACCGTCGGGGCCGCTGACCGTGTAGGTCTCGGTGTCTCCCATACGCGTGGGTCGCGGCCGCGACATAAGGGTCTGTGGAAACCGGACGCGAGCCGGACGCGGTCACCGCTCGCGAGCCGGGCGCGGATTCCTCCGTCCTCACCCGTGCGTCGAGATGGCCCTCACGGAGAAGCCGGAGCCGACGACGCTCGCGAGGTACACGGCGATGGCCGTGACGACGATGGATCCCCCGGAGGGAAGCCCGAGGCCGATCGAGACGGCGAAGCCCCCGATCACCGACAGCTGGCCGACGATGACCGAGAGGTACACCGTCTCGCGGAAGCTCCGGGCGACCTGCGAGGCGGCCGCGACGGGGACGACTAACATCGCGGCGACGAGGATGACGCCCAACACCTGCATCGCGCCGACGACGACGACCGCGGTCAACACCACGAGCAGGGTGTTGTAGCCGGTGACGTTCAGCCGTGCGACCCGCGCGGCCTGCTCGTCGAAGGTGATGAAGAGGAGCTGTTTGTACGTCAGCGCCACGCCCGCGACGACGATCAGCGCGAGCGCGCCCATCAGGCGCGCGCCCTCCGGCGTGACCACCGCGAGGTTCCCGAACAGGTACCCCTGAATGTTGACGCCGGTGAGGCCGTCGCCGTAGCTGATGATCAGCGTGCCGACCGCGAAGCTCCCGCTGAGCATGATCGCGATCGGCACGTCGCCGTAGGCGTCGGTGCGCTCGGTGAGCCACTGGACCGCGAGCGCGCCGGCGATACCGACCGCGAGCGCGACGAGCAGCAGCGACCCGTTCCACCCGGTCGAGGAGGTGACGAGGATGCCGACCGCCACGCCGGCGAACGCCGTGTGCGCGAGCGTCTCGCCGATCAGCGCCATCTCTCGGTGGACGAGGAACGAGCCCACGAGCGGAGCGACCACGCCGACGAGCACGCCGACCGCCATCGACTGCCACATGATCGGGTGTCGGAACACGTTCGTGCCGAACGCGGCGTCCATCCCGCGGCCAAGCGAGCGGAACGCGACGTAGAGGTCGCTCGCCACCGGGAGGTCCCGCGCCCAGTAGAGCAGGAGGAACCCGAGCATGCCGGCCGCGACGACGCCGGTGAGTCCGATTCCGACGAGCTCCGCGGTTCGGCGGAGGCCTCGGACGGAGCGGGCACGCGCCCGGTCGTCGGCCGCTGATTCCCCGCTCATCAGTGGTGATGGTGGACGACCTGTCCGTCGGTGCCGTACGCAGCCGCGAGGGCGTCGCTCTCGACGAACGACTCGGTGTCCCCGTGATGGTACAGCTCGGTGTTGATACAGGCGATGCGGTTGGCGCGCTCGGTGACGACGCCGATGTCGTGCTCGATGAGGATGACCGTGATCCCCTCGTCGTTGAGGTCGTCGAGGAGGGCGTAGAAGGCGTCGCGCGACTCGGCGTCGACGCCGACCGTCGGCTCGTCGAGCGCGAGCAGGTCCGCGTCGCTCGCGAGGGCCCGCGCGATGTACGCCCGCTGTTTCTGGCCGCCCGACAGCTCCGAGACGAGCCGGTCGGCCAGCCCCTCGATACCGACCGTCTCGATGGCGTCCGCGACGGCGGCTCGGTCGGCCGCGGAGAGTCGCCCGCGGCCGGCGCGTGCGAACCGGCCCATCGTGACGCACTCGCGGACGGTGACCGGCATCGCGCCGCCCCGGCTCGTCGCCTTCTGGGAGACGTAGCCGATCCGGCCCCCGTCGTCGAACTCGTCGATCGGACGCCCGAACAGCTCGACGGACCCCTCGTCGGGCTCGTGGAGCCCGAGCATGAGGTGGAGCAGGGTCGTCTTCCCGGAGCCGTTCGGCCCGACGAGCCCGAGGAAGTCCCCCTCCTCGACGGTCAGCGAGACGTCGCTGACGGCGACGGTGTCGCCGTAGGCGAACGTCACGCCGTCGAGAGCCACGATTGCGGTCACTGCGTGTCCCTCACGTGGGGAGCCCGTACGTTTAGCTCTTTTACTCCGTCGTCGCGTCCGCGGCGGGGAGTCCGGCGGTCGGTCACGGTCCCGCTCACTGCGCCCCCAACGCCCGCTCGAAGGCGGGGACGTTGATCTCGGTCATCTGTTCGAGGTAGCCGTACCCGGCCTCGTTCCACTCGCGGGTCGTTCCCCCCGCGGGCGTGACGGGGACCGCCGCCGTCGCGCCGCTGTTCGCGACGATCGACTCGGCGAGTCTGGGCGACTGGAAGCGGTCGTACAACACGACCTCGATCCCCGCCGAGTCGACGAGTTCGATCGTGTCGGCTATCTCCGTCTGCGTCGGCTCGTTCTGCGGCGAGACGCCGACCGGCGAGTGGAGTCGGAAACCGTAGCGCGCCTCGAGGTACTGAAACGAGTTGTGGCCCGCGATCACCGCCACGTCTCGCGCGGCGTCCTCCGCGATCGACTCGAAGGCGGCGTCGATCGCGTCGAGCTCCTCGACGTACGCGTCGGCGTTGGCGGCGTACGCCTCGGCGTTGTCCGGATCCGCCTCCCCGAGCCCCGTGGCGATCGTGTCGACCATCTCGCCCGCGAGGACCGGGTCGACCCAGACGTGCGGGTCGTACCGGGTCTCGCCGTCGTCGTCGCCCCCGCCGCCGTCGCGGGTTCCGCTCCCGTCGTCCCCGCCCGTCCCCCCGCCGTGCGAGTGGTCCCAGGCGAGCAGGTCGTCCTCCAGCCCGTCGAGCCCGTCGATCACGGCGACCGTGTCGTAGTCCCTCTCGAGGGTCGCGGCGAGGTCCTGCGCCCACGAGAACTCCGGGCTGTCGAGGTAGACGAACGCGTCCGTCGCGGCGACGTCGGCGGCGAGGGTCCCGTCCGGGGTCCAGCCGTGACCGAGCTGCCCCACGTCGACCGGGTCCTCGAAGCTCGCGCGGTCGCCCGCGACTTCGTTCGCCCAGTCGCTGAGGGTGAAGAAGGCGGCGTACCCCGAGTCGAACCCCTCGGGGTCGGCGTTCGCGGCGCCGGAACACCCCGCCAACGCCGCCGTCGTTCCGGCGACGGCCAACCCGGCGCCGCGCCGCAGCACGGACCGCCGTGAGTGAGTCATACCGATCGATACCACCGATTAACAGAAAAGAGTTGTTATTTCACAACTCCCAGTTAATAACTCAGGTTCGAAACCCGCCCGACGTTAACAACTCGACGGCGGGGTACCGGCGACGTCGGCTCAGTCGGTGAGGTCGACGACGGTCGCGTCCGCGAGTCCCGCGAGCGTCTCGGGCTCGACCACGAACACCGCGTTCGGTGTCCCCGCCGCGCCGTAGACGGTGTCGTACTCGGTGAGCGTCGGATCGAAGACGGTCGGCAGCGCGGCGTCGTGGCAGACCGGTGGAACGCCGCCGATGCTCCAGCCGACGACCTCGCGGATCCGGTCGGGGTCGCCCATCTCGGCGGCGTCGGCACCGAAGTGGTCCGCGACGGCATCGAGGTCTAGCCGGTTCGCGCCGCTCGTGATCGCCGCGACGAGGTCGTCGGGCGGAGCCCGACCGCCGGACCCCCGTCGCGCCTCGTCGTCGCCGCGGGAAAGCGAGACGATGATCGTCGACGCGATGGCGCCCGTCTCGCAGCCCAGGGCGTCGGCCGCGGCGGCCGCGGTCTCGGTGCTGGCGTCGAACTCCAGCACGTCGACGTCGGCGTCGTACCGTTCCCGGGCTCGCTCCCCGAACTCCGCCGCGCGTGGATGCATGCGATCGGAGCCGCGCCCGGACGATATCAAGCCCTCGGACGCGGTGAAACTGCGCCAAGTCAATCGGCGTCAGCGGCGTCTCTGATCCCGTCAGCGGCGGTTCAGACCGCGTCAGCGCCGGTTCGGACCCCGTCAGCGGGTCCGCAGCTCGTCTTTGTCCTTGATCACGCGGGCGTCGCCCTCGCCGGAGGTGACCTCGTTGACGAGGTCGTAGAGGTCGTTCTGGAGCCCGGCGGGGAACGTGAGCACGCCGACCCACGAGCCGTCGTTCTGCCACTCCTCGCGCTCTAAGTCACCGAACTCCCGGATCTGGGCCTGCCCGGACCCCGCGTAGTCGGCCGGGAGCTGGACCGCCATCGTCACCTCCTCGAACCGGATCGGGATCACGGGTCGGAGCGCCTCGAGCGCGTCGTCCACCTGGTTCTCCACCGGCTCCATCGGATCGATCTGGAACCCGGCCTCCTCGAGGGCGCGCTCGATACGCTCGGGGGGGTGCGGCGAGTCGTCCATCTGCGGGTTCACCGCGTTGCGCGTGATGGTGGTGACCAGCTGGTTGTGCTTGCGCTCTTGCATCTCCTCGCGCTGCTCGGCGGTGATCTGGATCTCTCCGCGCTCGACGACCTCGGGGATGATCGAGAGCGCGTCCGTGGTGCCGAAAACGGTCTCTAAGTCCTCCTCGGCGGGCCGGTCCCCGCGCGAGGCGTTCTCGAAGACGTCCTCCGCGGCGATGACGTCTTCCAACTCCCCCTCGAACTCCCCGCGTTTGATCGCGAGCGCGGCGTCGGGGTCGATCAGGACCTCGAAGCGCTCCCCGTGCGACTCCAGTCGGGCCGTCACGGCCTCGTCGAGCGATATCATACCGGAGGGTACCACCCCCGCGGGCAAAAAGCCTCCCGCCGCCGCCGGTCGTCGCGTCGAGTCGTCGGGTCCGGGCGTCGCGCCGCCGCTCCCCCGACTACCCGCCCGCCGTCGGCCGCTCGTCGTCCCACTCCGCTCGGCACGCCTGCGAGCAGAAGTGCCGGTGAACGACGTCGTCGCCGTCGACCCACGTCACCGTTCGGTGCCCGGTCCCCAGCGCCGGCTCGCCGCACGTCGCGCAACTCGGCGCGGACTCCTCGTCGACGTCCTCCTCGAGCTCCGAGGTCGGATCCACCATACCTCCCGGTACGCCCGCGGACACTTGAACCCGCGAAGGGCGGCAGTTCTGGCCACGGCTCCCCCGGTCTCGCACCGAGGGCGGGCCGATCGGGCGGGCGGCGTGGGCGCTCGCGTCGCTAGCGCGTCGTCCGCGCGTCGCGGTCGGTCGCCTCCTGTGACGGGTGTTTGACGGTGATCTCCCGGTCCGCGCTCGGTCCGACGACCGTCCGCTCGCGGCCGTCCGGCCACCGCACGTCCACGCGCAGCGGCTCCGCGTCCCCGAGTCCGAAGTGCGCGACCGGCTCCGTCTGACAGAGGCAGCCGCCGCCCGCGTCGATCGCTCGCCGCTGGACCCCGTCGTCGGTCTCCAGGGTGACGACGGCGCCGCGGGCCGGCGCGCCGTGCCGCGTCGTCGGACGTACCCGGAACCATCCGGCGGCCGACGCGTCGTCGTCGCCGTACGCCGTCACCGGCTGCGCGGCGACCTCGCCGTGGACGACGAGGAGCTCCAGCGCCCCGTCGCCGTCGAGGTCGGTCGCGACCGCGCCGGTACCGAACCCGTCCGGCTCCGCGGCCGCCCCGAGCGACGCCGCCTCCCAGCGCGCCGCCTCGTCGGACCCGTCGACCCGCTCGAACAGGCGGTTCTCGGCGCCGCAGACGTTGAAGAAGAGCTCCTCGCGCCCGTCGTTATCGAAGTCCGCGGCGACCACGGTCCGGACCGCTCCGACGTCGCGGAGCGCCGGCGGGGCCACGTCGTCGTACCCGCCGCCGGGCGAACAGCGCAGGAGGCGGCTCGGGGCCGCCTCGTTGCCGACCGCGAGGGCGAACGTCCCTCCTTCGTCGACGACCGCGGCGCCGCGCGTGTCGCCGGCGGGGTCCGAGAGGTCCGGTCCGCCGTCGGTCCGGACGTAGTGGCCGTCGCGGTTGCTGAACAGGCGGTTCGGCCCGCCCTCGACGCCCGCGAACAGGTCGCCCTCGCGGGAGCGGTACGGGACCGCGAGCAGCGACCGACACCCGCCGTCCACCTCCAGCCCGACCGCCTCGGCCATGTCGGTGATCTCGCCGTCGTCACCGAGCTCGTAGAACGCGAGCGGCGCGGCGTACCCGGAGACGGCGACCCCGTATCTCCCGGTCCCCAGCCGGTCGAGCGCCGCGACCGACCGGCCGGCGCGGACGTCGAGCCGGTCGGCGTTCACCTCGCGGGCGAACACGTCGGTCCAGCGGTACCGGTCGGCCTCCAGGCGGCTCAAGAGGAGGTCGGGGTCGCCGCCGTCGACGCCGCGCGCGCAGTTGTGGACGTACACCTCCTCGCAGCCGTCGGCGTCGAGGTCGGCCGCGCACACGCCCATCCCGTGGCGCGTCCCGTCGGCGACGATGCCGCAGGCGGTGTCCGAGAAGCGGCCGTCCTCCCGGGCGTACAGCCGGTTCGGCTCGCCGTAGCCGGCGACGAAGACGAGCGGCCCGTCGCGGCCCGGCGTCACCGCGACGCCGTACCCGCGCATCGGGCGCCCGTCGTCGACGAGCGAGGACCGCTCCGTGAACATGGCCGTCCGTCACCGCTCCGAGAATATGAACGCACGGGTTGGATACGACCGCGCGGCGGCGGGAGGAAATCGACGGCCGGGCTAGAGGTGCCGCTCGATGTACCGGTTCACCCGCGAGACGCGCTCCGCGTCGAACGTCCAGAGGCCGCGCCAGACGCGGGGCTCCGTCTCGACCGCGAGGAGCCCGACGCCCCCCTCGATCCCCCGCACGAGGTCGCTTCTCGGGTCGCTCTCGGCCGGGTGCGGTCCCTCCGGAGGGCGGTACACCACGAACCAGCTGTCGGTGAAGTCCGGGTCGTCCCCGGCGTGGACGACCGCGTCGAGGTCCGTCGGGAGCTCGTCGGGGACGCCGTAGAGGTGCGTGTCGACGCCGGTGTCGGAGACGCGCTCGTACACCTCGCGCGTGCCGACCTCGTCGTCGATTCGCGAGAGCCGCTGGAACGACGAGCGCAGGGTGCCGTCGCCGGCGGTCCACGCCGCCCGCTCGATGAACCGCGAGATGGTGATCAGGAGCAGCTTCTGCCGGTTCGACTCGGGATACCCTCGAAGCGTGAACGTCGCGTCGTCGAGGCCGCTTATCACCGACGGGAGATCGACGTCCCCCAGCGGCCGGCTCCCGGTGACGTACAGGTCGGAGTTGACGAACAGCACGGCGTCACCGAGCTCGCCGAGCGTCGAGCCGGCGACCACCTCGTCGCCCTCCATGAGCAGCACGAGGTTCTCGATGTCGTCGGGGTCGTCCCCGTCGAACGGGACGTCGTCGTGGCGGCGGAGCACGTCGACGTCGATCGACGGGGCGGGTTCGTCGCCGTCGACGACGCCGCTCGTCGTCAGCTCCCGGGCGGTCAGTCCCCCCCGTCGCTCGGGGCCGGCGACCCCGGCGCCGTCGGTCGCGGGCCGCTCGGCGTCGCCCGTCGTCATCCGGCCGTCGACCACCCGCACTGCGTCGTCGCCGAACGTGTCCACGAGCATGTTCAAAACCGGGTCCGGGTCGGTTCGGTTGACGGTGACCACGGACCGCTCGGGGCCGTCGAAGCGATCGAGAAACTGTTCGAGTGTCACGTACCCCGACTGAGCGATTTCGCCCCATAAGGATTCGCGCGCAGTTATCGGAGTTGAGAACGAACGGTGCCGACGACGGGACTGACCACGCCCGCGGGCAGCGCCCGTAGCCGTTCGGGGCCGGCGACCCCGATCGGCGGACCGGTGCCGCTACGCGCCGAGCGTGTCCGCCAGCAGCTGAAGCGGGTGTTCGATCTCGTAGCCGGTGCCGTGTTCCATCTGCATCGCGCAGGTCGGGCACTCCGTCATGCCCACGTCGCCCTCCGCGTCCTCCATGTGATCGAACATCTCCGCGCCGATCTCCATCGACTTCTCGTACTTCTCCTCCTTCCAGCCGTACGTGCCGGAGATGCCCGAACAGGAGTCGCCGACGTCCTCCATCGTCACGCCGTCGACGTCGCGGAACGTCTCGACCGCCTGCCGGGAGAGCCCCTGATTGCGGGCGTGACACGGCGCGTGGTACGCGAACGCGCGCTCGTCGTCGAGCCCGCCGGCCGCGTCGAGTTCGCCCTCGAGGTCCTCGTGGATCCGGAGGTACTCCAGCGCCTCGAAGGTGTGCTCGGCCACGTCCTCGATCCCGTGGAGGTCGAACAGCTCGGGGTACTCCTGGCGCAGCGACATCGAACAGGAGGTACAGGACGCGATCACGTCGGCGCCCTCCCCGATGGCCTCGACGAGGTTCTCGACGTTCGTCTCCGCGTGGCGCCGGGCGTCCTTCAGCATCCCGTTCGCGAACATCGGGGTGCCAGAGCACTTCTGGGGCGGCACCATCACCTCGTAGCCGAAGTGCTCGTACACGCGGACCATGGCCTTCCCGACCTCGGGGGTGTTGTAGTTGGAGTAGCAGCCGTGGAAGTACGCCACGCGCTTGTCGGGGTTCTCCACCTGCGCGCCGCCGCGCGCCTTCCACCACTCGCGGAACGTCTCCGTGGCGAACTCGGGGAAGTCGCGCTCCTTAGGGATCCCCATCACCTTCTCCATCGCCCACCGCGCGGGCCCGAAGTTCATCGCGAACGACGCCGTCCGCGGGAACATGCTGGCGAGGCTCGCGGACGTGCGGTAGTTGGCCAATATCCGGTTCCGGACGTACTCCACCGAGAGCTTCTCCATCTGCCGCTCGACGAACTGCCCGCGGGCCTCGTTGTGCATCTGCGAGAGCGGCACCGAGGAGGGGCAGGCGTCGTCGCAGCGCATGCAGTTCGAACAGGAGGTGATCGACTCGTCGATGTCGTGGTCCCCCTTCCGCTTGAGCCGCCACTGCTCCGGCCCCTGGAACTTCGGCCCCGGGAACTCGTCGTCGACCTCCGCCACCGGACAGGAGGTGTCGCAGCTCGTGCACTTGTAACAGGAGTCGGCCCCCTCGCGGAGGTCGAGGTCGCCGCCGGGGAACACGTCGACGGGGTCGTACGCGTCGGGGTCGAGCTCGGTCGAGTCGGTCCCGCCCGGCGCGCTCTCCGCCCCGCCCGAGGCGCTCTCGACGCCGCCGTCGGTGGCGGCGCGGTCGCTCGCGCCGCGACCGCCGCCCGCCTCGCCCTCGGGCACCTCCCCCTCGTCGGGGACGAATATCGACGGCTGCTCGTCGCGCCCCGCCTCGGGGACGCCCGGACTCGGGCTCCCGCAGCCGCAGTCCCCGCATCCCGCGCGCTCGCGGGCCGCATCGCGCCCGCCGCTCGGTCCGTTCGTCCCGTTCGAGTCCTCAGCGTCCCCGTCGTCGTCCGTGTGTCGTGTCATTGGCTCGCCTCCGTCGCCGCCCGCCGCCCGGCCACGAGGCCGGTCGCGAGCGACACCCCGCTCGCGGACTTCTCCCGCGCCGCGTCCGCGCCGCCGACGACGCCGCCGGCCGCGAACACGTTCTCGTACTGTACCTCGCCGTCGGCGTCCGTGGGCCGACACCGCCCGTCGGGCCGGACCCCGAACCGGGCGTACGGCTGATCGCCGAACGCGTCGTCGACGAACCACTCGTACCGGTCGTCGGGCTGGTCGACGTACAGGTCGAAGACCGGCTCGCGGACGCCCTCGCGGTCGGAGTCGAGCCCCTTGCCGACCAGCCCGCCGGTCGCCAGCACGAACGCGTCCGCGCCGTACGGCGCCGTCCGCCCCTTCCGGTCGACCGCGACCGATTCCACCCGGCCGTCGCTCGCGGACTCGACGCCGACCACGGGGTTGCCGGTCTCGAACCGGACGCCCTCGGCGTCGAGCGCGTCGAACAGCCGGTCCTCTAAGCGGAGGCCCGGAAGGCTCGGCGGCCCCATCGGAATCTCGAACACGTCGGCGCCGAGCCGGTCCGCGAGCTCCGCGCGGACCTCGTCGCCCTCGTCGTCGCCGAGGAACGCCGGGAAGCCGACGCGCTCGACGCGGTCGACCCCGCCCTCCTCGTCAACGACGTCGTGGAGGTGCGGCGCGACCGCCTTCGCCAGCGCCTCGCGCGCCGGTACGCCGTCGATGGCCTCGTCGTGGTCGAGCGCCTTCGCGAGCCGGGTGATCTTCGCGTCGGCGCGGAACGCCTCCGCGAACTCGACCTCGGTCCCCGCGGCGTCGAACGGGACGCCCGCGGCCTCCAGCCGGCCCGCGAAGGCGCGCGCGTCGTACTCGGTGAGCGACCGGAACCCGACGATCAGCATCGGCCGGTCGTCGCTGGCCAGCCCGGCCTCCGCGGCCGCCGGGTACCGCGCCGTCGGCTTCACCGCGCCGCCGAACGTCGGAACGAGGGCGTTGCGCTCGGTGTGGCCCCCGCGGTACGCGTCGCCCGCGAGGTCGTCGAACAGGTCGAGCCCCTCGCGGAGCGCGTCGCTCCCCACGATCCGGTAGGGATGGCTCTCGGGGAGTCGGTCGATTCCCTCGAACGGGTCCGCGAGCGGTCCCTCCGGGTCCGGCCACTCGTCGCGGTCGAGTTCGCGCCCCGCGGTCGGCGGCCCGTCGCGGAGCGGCTTGGCGGGTTCGGTCGCCGGGACGTAGCCGAGCGCGTCGATCAGCCCGGACGCTTGCCGCAGCGTGCTCGCCTTGTGGGAGACGAGCCGCACGTCCGCGCCCTCGCGGGCGGCCGACACCGCGGCCGTGACCGCGGCGAGCCCGCCGCCGACCACGAGGACGTCGCTGTTAATCGCCATCAGCGACCTCCGCCGTCGGTGGTCGCGTCGCCGTTTGCGCGCCCACCGTTAGTGGTCGCGTCGCCGTTTGCGCGCCCACCGTTAGTGGTCGCGTCGCCGTTGGCGCGCCCACCGTCGGCCGCCGCGGTCCCCGTTTCTCCGCTCGAACCGTCGGCGCCGGGCGAGCCGGCGTCGGCGCCCGCGTCGAACGCGCCGAAGTCGACTTCCTCGTCCAGGCTCGCGGGGTCGCCGTCGCGGTTCATCGTCGTCGCGTGGAGCATGTGGTTCAACATCGCCTGCGAGAGCTGCTCGCCCCACAGCGCGTGGCGCTGGCCCTTCCAGCGCTCCTGGTACAGCTCGTCCTCGGCGTCGCGGACGACGGGCTCGGGGTACTCCTCGGCGAGCTCCGCGGCGATCCGGTGGGTACAGAAGCCGCCCTGACAGTTCCCCATCGAGGCGCGGGTCCGCAGCCGGACCGCGTTGAGGTCGGAGCCGGCCTCGCCGATCGCGTCCTGGACCTCCGCGCGCGTCACGCTCTCGCAGTTGCAGACGATCGGGTTCGGGTCGTACTCGTCGAGCACGTCGTCGGCCCGGGAGCCGAGCCGCTGGCCCGAGCGCCGCGCGACCGGCGAGCGCAGCCCGAACTCGTCCATCAGCTCCGCCATGCGCGCCTCGCTCTCCGAGCCCGGCAGCGGCGCCTCCGCGGTGTCGCAGGTCGCCTCGTGGCCGAGCGTCTCGCAGACGTGGTCGGAGATGGACTCGGCCATCATCCGGTAGGTGGTGAGCTTCCCGCCGACGATGGTGGTCATTCCCGGCAGGTCGTCGCGGTCGCCGTGGTCGAGGAGGAAGTAGTCGCGCGTGATGTCCGTCGGGTCCTCCGTGCCCGTCCCCGGGGGCTCGTAGAGGGGCCGGACGCCCCAGAACGAGCGGAGCGTCCGCGCGTCCTCGAGCGCGGGCACGAGCTCCGAGAGGGTCTCGATCATCAGGTCCACCTCCCACTCCTCTTCGGGGTAGTCCTCGGGGTCGTCGACCTCCTCGTCGGTCGTGCCGAGGATACAGGCCGTCTCGTGGGGGACGATGATGTCGGCGTCGCCCTTCGGCCGGCAGCGGTTGACCACGGTGTCGACCTGCCGGGTGTTCATCACCGTCATCACGCCCTTCGAGGGACGGACCTCCACGTCGACGCCCGCCATCTCGCCGACGTTGCCCGCCCACGCGCCGGTCGCGTTCACGACGTGGCGCGCGCGGATCTCCTCGGTCGTCCCCGGCTCGCGGTGGACCCGCTTGCCGGGGCCGGTCTCGTGTTCGACCTCGACGCCGACGACCGCGCCGTCCTCGACGAGCACGTCGGTCACCGGCGCGTGCGTCTCGATCCGCGCGCCGTGCTCGCGGGCGTCGGCGGCGTTGGAGACGCAGAGCCGGAAGGGGTCGACCGCGCCGTCGGGCAAGGCGATCGCCTTCTCGACGTCTCGCGCGAGGTACGGCTCGCGGCGCCGCGCCTCCTCGCCGTCGATCACCTCGACGGGGATGTCACACGCCTTACACCCCTCCAGCTTCTCCTGGAAGTACTCCTCGGAGTCCTCGGGTCGCTTGACGAACATTCCGCCCGTCTCCTCGACGCAGTGCGCCGCGATGTCGCGGAGGACGCGGTTCTCCTCGATGCACTCCTTCGCGCTCTTCTGATCCGAGACCGCGTAGCGGCCCCCGCTGTGGAGGAGCCCGTGCATCCGCCCGGTCGTGCCGTGCGTCAGGTTCCCCTTCTCGACGAGGACCGCGTCGAGCCCGCGCCGCGCCAGGTCCCTGACGACGCCGCACCCCGTCGACCCCCCACCGACGACGACGACGTCCACTTGTCTGTCCATGGGAGGTCCTTGGACCCCGACCACTTTACTTTACCTCCCGGCGCACTTCGATCATAACTATCAGGGACGTTCAAGTAGTGTAATCGCTGCCAATGCCGGTGTGTTTATATACTACACTTTTTCACTCACGCCGATATCCGGATTTTAACAGGAAGATTATTATGGTAGTACATTATGTTCACGATTGGCGTGGTAGCTTCCGTGAAGATATGTCGGGACGGCGTCGATACGCCTCTCGGCCGCCCCGAGTCGGCTCCGGACGGGCCTGGCTCGGCGGACGCGAAATGCGGCAGCGAACGCGGCGCCGAGGTCGCGCTCGACGACGAGCGCGACCCGGTCACCGCCGCGCACGGACCAGCGCCACAGGAGGGATCCACAACATGACACAGTACGTCGGTGCGATAGACCAGGGGACGACCGGGACCCGATTCATGGTGTTCGACCATGCGGGGCAGGTCGTCGCGAACGCTTACGAACAGCACGAACAGATCTACCCGAACCCGGGCTGGGTCGAACACGACCCGATCGAGATCTGGGAGAACACCCAGCAGGTCGTCCTCGACGGCCTCGCGGACGCCGGCCTCGACGCCGACCAGCTCGAGGCGATCGGCATCACGAACCAGCGCGAGACGACGATCGTGTGGGACAAAGACTCCGGGAAGCCGGTCCACAACGCTCTCGTGTGGCAGGACCGCCGGACGACCGACCGGGTCGAGGAGCTTCAGGAAGCGGACAGAGTCGAGGACATCCGCGAGAAGACCGGCCTCGAGGCCGACGCGTACTTCTCCGCGACCAAGACCGAGTGGATTCTCGACAACGCCGAGCCGCTCAAGATGCAGAGCTCGCGCGGCGGCGACCTCCGCGACCGCGCCCGCGAGGGCGAACTCGTGATGGGGACGATCGACGCGTGGCTCATCTACAACCTCACGGGCAACCATATCACGGACGTCACCAACGCCTCCCGGACGATGCTGTACAACATCCGGGAGATGGAGTGGGACGACGAGCTCTTAGCGGAGTTCGACGTACCGAAGGAGATGGTGCCCGAGGTGCGCCCCTCCTCCGACGAGGACTACTACGGCCACACCGACCCCGACGGCTTCCTCGGCGAGGAGGTCCCGGTCGCCGGCGCCTTGGGCGACCAGCAGGCCGCGCTGTTCGGGCAGACCTGCTTCGACGAGGGGGACGCGAAGAACACCTACGGCACCGGCTCGTTCTACCTGATGAACACCGGGACCGACGCCGTCGAGTCCGACCACGGACTGCTGACGACGATCGGGTTCCAGATGTCCGGCGAGCCCGTCCAGTACGCGCTTGAGGGCTCCATCTTCATCACCGGTGCCGCCATCGAGTGGCTCGAAGACGTCGACCTCATCAACAACGCGGCACAGACCGCGGAGCTCGCGCGCTCGGTCGACTCGACCGACGGCGTCTACATGGTCCCGGCGTTCACCGGGCTCGGCGCCCCGCACTGGGACGGTCGCGCCCGCGGCACCATCGTCGGGATGACCCGCGGGACAAGCAAGGAGCACATCGTGCGGGCGACGCTCGAGTCGATCGCCTACCAGACCCGCGACATCGCCGAGGCCATGGAGGCCGACTCCGGCGTGGAGACCACGACGCTCCGCGTCGACGGCGGCGCGGTGAAGAACAACTTCCTCTGTCAGCTCCAGTCCGACATCATCCAGACCGAGATCGCGCGACCGGAGGTCGACGAGACGACCGCGCTCGGCTCGGCGTACGCCGCCGGCCTCGCCGTCGGCTACTGGGACAACGTCGACGAGCTGCGCGACAACTGGCAGGTCGACCGCGAGTTCACGCCCGAGAAGTCGCAGGGCGAGGTCGACAAGCTGTACGGCCGCTGGGACGACGCGGTCGAGCGCTCGAAGAACTGGGCGATCGACGAGGAGGACGAGTAAATGAACGAACTGCTGCTTCAGGTCCCGGTCCTCGGGATCGAGGTCAAGCTGTTCGTCATGCTGCTCATCACCGCGCTCGCCGGCGGCGCGTTCGGGGCCGCGATCGGCGCGCTCCCGGCGTTCATTTTCACCGGGTTCGTCGTCTTCCTCGGTGAGGGTATCGGCATCCTTCAGCGACAGATCGGCGCGGTCGAAGGCATCCCCGCGGGCGAGCTCGCCGCGGGCATCACCGGCGTCATCGGGTTCGGTGCCATAACCGGCCCACACATCGTGTTCGCGGGCGGCGTGGCCGCCTCGGCGTACGCGGGCAAAAAGTACCCCGACATGAACCCCGCGGACGGCGGGTACCACTTCGGGAAGGACATCACGTATGCGTTCGGCACGAAGCCTGACATCCTCGCCGTGGGCGCGATATTCGGCGTCGTCGGGATGCTGTTCACGCGGGTCGCCAACGGCGTCTTCATCAACGTCTTGGGGATGACGCCGCCGACCGACTTCATCGCGGTGTCCGTCTTCGCGACCGCGTTCCTCGCGCGGCCCGTATTCGGCTACCCGATCGTCGGGAGGCCGGCCGGCAAGGGCCTGCTCGACATGTCGCCGTTCGAGCGCGGCGACATGCACCCGCAGGCCGACGGCGGCGCCGAGGAACACGCCGGCCGGCCCGCGACCGAGCCGTGGCTCCCCCACCAGTACAAGTGGTCGGGCGTCGCCGCGATCGGTCTCGTCGGCGGGATCTTGGGCGGGTACATCTACCTCCAGACGGGGAGCATCTTCCTCGGCTACGCGATCTCGGCGATCAGCCTGCTGTTCCTGAACCTCGGCGTCGAGAAGATTCCGGTGACGCACCACATCACGCTGCTCGGGTCCGTCGGCGCCGTGGTCGCGGTGGGCGCGTTCGGCGACACCAGCGCGGTGACGCCGCTGGCGTCGGTGGGCGCGGTCGGCGCCGTCGTCGCGCTGCTCGCCGCCGGGGCGCTCGGCGCGCTCAGCGGCCTCGTCGGCGAGGTCACCCAGCGGCTGTTCTACTCGCACTCCGGGACCCACGTGGACCCCCCGGCGATGGCGATCGCGCTCACGATGCTCGTGATCGCGGTCCTCTCGATCCTCGGCGTCCTGCCGAACGCCGGGTACCTCTGAGCCCGCTCGCGGGAGCCGACGCGGCGTCGGCCTCTCGCGGCGGTCGAGAACGGCTCCGCCCGAGAAACACCTTCCGACCAAGTCGCCGGACACCAATGAGACCAGACCGGACACGCGACCGCCGACGAGACCGATCCCCGAGCGACCGCCGTCGCCGGGTCGACGCAGCCACCGCTTTCGGCCGCGACGGCGGTCGCGACGAGGACACCGCGGTCGACACCGATCGCGGCGGCGACACCGCGGCCGACACCGATCGCGACGGCGGCGCCGGTCGTCGCCGCGACCGGCTTCGTATCGCCGCCGCTTCGTGCCTGTTTTGTTCGGGAACCCCGGAGGGACGCCCGTGAACATCGACGACCGGATCGAGCGACGGCTCGGCTACGACACCGGCATGAGCGTTCTCGCCGACTTCGAGGCCGTCTCACCGGTCAGGCACGTCGACTCACCGATCGGTCGCGGTCCGGCGATAGAGCGACTGCTCGACGTGTTCGCGCCCGCATTCAACGGATCGCTCCCCCCGAGCGTCTACGTGTACGGTCCGAAGGGGAGCGGGAAGTCGGCGGTCGTCTCCGCGCTGTTCGACCGACTCGCGAGCCACAGCGGGCCGCGGCGGGCGATCCAGACGACGACGCGGGCGGTCGAGCCGACGATCCCCGGGTTCGTCTACGTCGACGCCCGACAGGCGTCGACCCGCTTCCGGCTGTACCACGCGATGCTGAACGCGATGAGCGACGACCCCGTTCCGGACCACGGGATCGGGACCGAGGAGCTGGCCGACTCGCTGCGCGACGCGATGCGCACCGGCCCCGAACTCGTCGTCGCCGTCGACCACGCGAACGAGTCCGAGACGCCGACGGCGACGACGCTGATCGACTGGCTCACCGAGGTCGGCGAGCGACTGACGCCGGCGTGTCTCGGCCGCGACCCGCCGGACGCGATCGAATGGGAACCCGAGACGACCGTCGAGTTCGCGAAGTACCGGCGGCACGTGCTCGTCGAACTGCTGACCAGTCGCTGTTCGACCGGGCTCGGCCGCGACGCGCTCAGCCACGACCAGATCCGCGAGATCGTCGAGTGGGCCGCGGGCGACGCCCACGACGCGCTCGCCGCCGTGATGGGCGCCGCGGTCAACGCGGAGCGGGCGGGCGCGTCGACGATCCGATCCGGAGATATCGACGCCGGTATCGACGGGGTCCCGCGCCCCTGCGTCTCGCTGGGTCGCGTCCTGGCGCTCCCCGAGAGCCGGGAGCGACTCCTCTACGAACTCACCGGGCTCTCGGACGCGGAGCGGTCAACCGTCGGTGAGGCGACGGCGGCCATCGCGGCGCGCCCGGGCGTCGACCTCTCGGCGTCGACGGTGCGGCGCGCGCTCTACGAACTGGCCGACGCCGGCCTGCTCGAACGCGTCACCGTCCACCGGAGCGACGGGAAGGGGCGGCCGCCGAGCCGGCTCGTCCCGCTTTTCCCGACGGTCGTGTTCCGCGAACTGTTCGACCGGCGCGCCCGGACGGGGTAGCCTCGCAGGGCCGGCAGCGGCCCGCTCCGCCGCCGACCCCCGCCGATCGAACGGAAGACAGTTGACCCCGAGTCACCGACTGGCGGGTATGGTCCCGCCGCTCGCGCTCGATATCGACGGCACGCTGACGACGCCGACCGGTCGGATCGACCCGCGGGCCTTCGAACTGCTGCCCGCGTGGGACGCGCCGATAGTGTTCGCCACCGGGAAGGCGTTCCCGTACCCGGTCGCGCTCGCGCACTTCCTCGGGCGCGAGGAGACCGTCATCGCCGAGAACGGCGGCGTCGCCCACGTCGAGGGCGAGACGGCGATCGTCGGCGACCCGGACGCGGCGCGAGCGGTCGTCGAGGCGTTCCGCGAGCGCGGCGGCGAGGTGGGCTGGGGCGACGGCGACACCGTGAACCGGTGGCGCGAGACGGAGGTCGCGCTCTCGCCCGACGCCGACGCGGATCTCCTGCGGGAGGTCGCCGCGGCCGTCGACGACGTGGAGGTCGTCGACACCGGCTACGCCTACCACGTCAAGTCGACGGCCGTGAGCAAGGGGCGGGCGCTCGGCGTGGTCGCCGACGCGCTCGGGGTCGGCCCCGCCTCGTTCGTCGCGGTCGGCGACAGCGAGAACGACGTCTCCACGTTCGAGGTCGCCGGCGAGTCCTACGCGGTCGCCAACGCGGACGACGCGGCCCGCGGGGCCGCCGACGCGGTCCTCGACGAGGGGTTCATGGACGGGACGGTCTCGGTGCTCGACGGGCTGCGCGAGCGCGCCGAGTAGTCGCACGCGGTCGCTGGCGCGGTCCCGCCGCCGACCCGGTCACTCCCCGCCGTAGGGGTACCGCGCCGTCGCGCCGCACTCGGTACACCGGACGACCACGCGCCCGGGCCGCGTCCGGACGCGGCTCGTCTTCCCGGGCCGGAGGTAGACGGCACAGTCGTCGCAGGCGCGCCTGGAGAGCTCGGAGGGAACGCCGCAGCGGTTCCGCTCGGCGATCCGGCGACCGCGGGCGACGTACTCGCGGGCGCGGTCGTACTCGTCGTCGACGACCGCCTCGCGGGCGAGGGCGAACAGCCGCTCGATCCGCTCCGCCGGGATGCCCATGTCACCGATGCCGGGGCGCGTCGCAAAAGGGGTTGTTATCCGTGGGAGTCAGTTCGGATCTGGGAGCCGAAGGCGCGGTCCGCGTCCCGCTGACCGGCGGGACCGCGGGGTGCCGTCAGGACTCGCGCCACTTGTGGCCGCACTCGACGCAGGTGAATAGACGGACCTCGTAGGAGCCCCCCGGCTTCGGCAGCATCTCGTAGCGGGCCCGGTCGCCGTCGCAGTCGTCCGCCGGACAGGGCTCTCGCATCGTGTCGGCGGAGCCCTCGGTCGCGTCGGCCACGGCGGGCGCCCCGTCGTCGCGCTGCGCGTCCCGCGTCGCCATCGCCGCCTCGTCCCCCGAGTCCCGGGGCTCCTCGGCGTCGCAGGAGTGGCACACCCACGCGTCGCCCTCGGCGTACATCGTCGACCCGCATTCGTCGCAGAACCGCATACGGAATCGACGTACGCCCACGGCTGATAAATACGTTAAGTTCCGAGCCGCCACGGCGGGGCCGACCCGCACGCTTTTTTATCGGTCCGATCCAATCGAGCGGTATGAAGGAATCCCTGATGGACGTGATCTGCTGTCCGCTCGATAAAGCGACTCTGGAACTCGAAGTCGACGAGGCGGACGACGAGGAGGTCCTCGCCGGGACGCTCACCTGTACGGAGTGCGGCGAGACGTACCCCATCGAGGACGGGATCCCGAATCTCCTCCCCCCGGACATGCGCGAAGAGGCGGCGGCGTAGGGCACCCCGACGCAGACGGACCGCGACGACGGCGGCGACACTCCCTCCGAAACCCTTGGCCGTGTGAATCTTTTTTTAGTACGGGGTCGTGGTCTCACCCGTGTCGACACTCGACGTCGAACTGAACGGGGAAGCGGTCCACGACATCGACGCCCCGGACTCGTTCGTCACCGACGGGCCGTTTCCGGTCGTGCTCGACAACAGCGGGCGCTCGACGCACGTCCACCTTCACTTCGACGACGACCTCGATCGGGTGGCCAGGGTCGAGGAGGGCAACCACTTCGTCGCCGACGAGGCCACCCGTCGCGTCCACGTCTCGACGGCCGACGTCGACGAACCGGTCCGGGGCAAACTGAAGGTCGTCACCGGCTACGGGTCGAACACGCGCTACGTCGACGTGCGGATCGACCCGTCGCCGGAGTCCTCGAACGAGTCGGTGGCCGTCGACGAGACCCTCTCCGCGCCCCCGGAGCGCGCTCCGGAGGCCCCGCGCGGCCAGCGCGCGGTGAACGCGCTCGACCGACTCGTCCAACGCGGCGGGACCGCGGGCGCGGCCCTGGGGTTGGTCGCGATCGCCGCGGGCGTCGCGCTCGCGCTCGTCGTCGACAGCCTCCTCGTCTCGGTCGCGGTGGGACTCGCCCTGATGATCGCGCTCGGCGCGGTCCTGCTCGCGGTGACGTGAGGCCCCGTCGCGGTCCGGTTCGCCTTCGGCTCGCTCCGGATCCGCGCGCTTTTAACCGTCCCGGCGGAACGAGAGGCCATGAGCTTCGAGAAGGAAGACGAGGTCGTGCTCCACGACAAACACAGCGAGTACGACGGCGAGTCGGGCACGATCACGCAGGTGATGGAGACGATGTTCGGCGACGCGACGTACACGGTCAGCTTCGAGGACGGCCAGGAGACGGGCGTCCCCGAGGACGCGCTCGACGCCGTCGAGAGCGAGGAGTAACGCCGCCCCCACTCGTACCGCATGCCGAAAGTCCCCTTCCACTACGTCGATCTCCGGGCGTTCTCGTACGCCACGGAAGACGAAAAACGGGTCGAGCAGGCGCTGTACAACCTCCTGCCCGAGGACGTCGAGCTCGACCGCGTCGAGAACGTGGGCCACCACGGGGACCGGATCGTCGTGCTGTCGGCGCGCGTCGAGCGAGCCGACGAGATGCGACACGTGCTGGACCGGCTGTCCGAACTGAACGACCTCGACCGCGTCCTCGACGAACTCGACGAGCGGGTCAACGACAACTGCGCGCTCTTCTTACGCCTCGACAAGCAGGCGGCGTTCCGCGGCGACGTCAGGCTCGGTCCCGGGCTCACCGTTCGGACGAAGGTCGAGGCGTACCCGGCGAAGAAGGAAACGGCGGTCGAGAACGCCCGCGAGACGCTCTCCCGGTTGGCGGACGCCGACGCCGACGACTGAGCGCCGATCACGGGAGTCGGCTTTCGAGCCGCGCCGACGGTCGCGCCGGACCCGCCGGTCGCGTGTCCGGGTCGCACCCGCGGCGTGACTTTTTCACGCGGCCCGCCGATGCTCTGTCATGAGCGATCCGTTCGTGGTCGTCGGCGCCGACGCGGCGGGGTTGAGCGCGGCCAGTAAGTTCCGACGCGAGGCGCCCGACCGCGAGGTCGTCGTCTTCGAGAAGGGCCGGTGGATCTCGTACGCCTACTGCGGGATGCCGTACTTCGTCGCCGGCTACGTCGACCGGATGTCGGACCTCCTGTCGCTGTCCCCGAGCGAGGTGGACGAGCGGGGGATCGACCTCCGGCGCGACCGCGAGGTCGTCGCCGTCGAGCCCGACGCGAAGCGCGTCACCGTCGAGACGGCCGACGGCGACCGGTTCGAGCAGGCGTACGACGACCTGCTCGTCGCCACCGGCGCGCGCGCGACCACCGGCCCGTTCGACGTGCGCGGCGTCGACGGCGCGTTCACGCTCCACGACATGGACGCGGCGGCCGCCATCGACGCGTACGTCGCCGAGCCGGACGCCTACGACCCGGACCGCGCGGACGTGAGCGCGGTCGACCGCGAGCGAGTCGACCGCAACGCGGCGATGCGGGCGCCCGAGACGGCCGCCGTCGTCGGCGGCGGGTACGTCGGCGTCGAGGTCGCGGAGGCGCTCGCGGAGCGCGGTCTCGATGTCCACGTGTTCCACCGCTCCGGTCACCTCCTGTCGCCGTTCGGCGAGACCGTCGGGAACCGCGTCGAGGAGGCGCTCGAGGCCGAGGGCGTGAGCGTCCACACCGACGCGCCGGTCGACGCGCTTGTCGGAGACGACCGGATCGGGGCGGTCGAGATCGGGGACGAAGGCGACCCCGAGACGGTCCCGGTCGACATGGCGGTCGTCGGCGTCGGGATCCGGCCGAACACCGACCTCCTCGACGGCACCGGCGTCGATCTCGGCGCGGGTGGCGCGATCCGCGTCGACGACCGCGGCCGCACCAGCCTCCCGGACGTGTACGCCGCGGGCGACTGCGCGACCGCGCGCCACGCGGTGACGGGCGAGCCCGACTGGACCCCGCTCGGGCTCACCGCGAACCGCGCCGGCCGGGCCATCGGCGCGACGGTTGCCGGCGACCCGACGCCAGTCGGTGACATCGCGGGCACCGCGGCGGTGAAGGCGTTTGACACGGAGGCCGCCCGCGTCGGGGTTCTCGACCGGGGGAAGGCGGAAGAAGCCGGTTTCGATCCGGTCAGCGAGACGGTGACCGCGGGCTCCCGCTCGGGCTACTACCCCGGCGCGGCCGAGACGGACGTGACGCTCGTCGCCGACCGCGACACGGGGCGACTCCTCGGCGGGAGCATCGTCGGCACCGACCGCGCGGCGATCCGGATCGACACGCTCGCGACCGCGATCGAGTCGGAGATGACCGTCCCCGAGATCGAGCGACTGGACCTCGCGTACGCCCCGCCGTTCAGCCCCGTCTGGGACCCGATACTCGTCGCCGCGAAGGTGCTGAACGGAACCCTCGACGGCTGACGAGCCGAGCCGACCCGCGGCGCGACGCTACCGCGATGCCGCGATCCGGTCGAGGAGGGAGCCGACGACCGCCGAGGCGGCGCCGACCGCGACCGCGACCGCGCCGGCGAGCGCGAGCGGGGCGGTGAACGCGGCGGCGGCCGGGCCGCCGGCGGCGAAGGGCAGCACGTACGGTTCGGGCCCCAGTCCGCGAAGCAGCGTCCCGGCGAACGGACCGTACGCGAGCAGCATCGCCGGGAGCGCGCCGCCGCCCGCCGCGGCGAAGGCGACCGCCCCGACCGCCGTTACCGCGGCGAGGGCCCCGGTGGTCCCCGCGTCGCCGACGCCGACCGCCGCCGTCGCGTCGAACGCGACGTACGACAGCGCGAACCCGACCCCACACCAGACCGCGGCCCGCTCGAAGCCCGACTCGCCGAGGAGCGTCCGCCGCAGCGTCGCGCGTCGGGAGGCGGCCGCGTCCCCCTCGGTCCTCCCCTCGCCCGTCGTTCCGGTCGCGTCGTCGCCCGTCGTTCCGGTCGCGTCGCCGCCCGTCATTCCGGTCGCGTCGCGCCCCGCCCCTCGCGGTCGGGGGTGAGGTTGCCGTGTTCGTCGATCTCGCCCGCGACGATCCGCGTCGAGGAGATGCGCTCGCCGTCCTCGGCCGTGACGTGGTCGACGACCACCAGGTCGAGCGGGTCGCGGCCGCGCTCGGCGCGGATCTCGTTGATCCGCTCGCCGCCCGCCTTCGTCTCGGGCGAGACGATCAGCGCGTCGAACTCCGGCTCGACCGCGATGCCGGTCGGCTCGGTCAGCTCTCGGATCTCGTACTCGCGCCCGTGCGCCTCGGCCCGCGGGGCCAACTCCGCCGCCAGGTCGCGCTCGCGCCGGTCGTAGGGACGGACGTACCGCTCGACGTGCCGGGTCTCCGGCGCCAGTTCGTCGGCGGTGAGCCCGACGGTGACGTCACCCAGCTCGAACGCCCGTTCGAACAGCTTGCGGTGACCGTCGTGAACGGGGTCGAACGTACCTCCCAGCGCGACGTTCATGCCTCTCCGTTGCGCGGGTCGAACTTAAAACGTCCCGAACCGCGGTCGGCGCGGAATCGGGTCGGCCGGGACCGCTCAGTTCGCGGACTCGCTCCCGTCCGCGTCGGCCTCCTCGCCGTCACCCTCGTCGGAGTCGTCGTCCTCGACCGCGTCTGGGTCGTCATCCTCGGTCGCGTCGGGGTCGTCGCCCTCCCCGCCGACGGATATCTGGACGGGTTCGGCGTCGCCGTCGGGCGACTCGCCGCCGAGGCGCCGGTCGAGGTTGAAAACGGCGTTCAGCTCCGCCTGAACGTCGCCGACGACGCCGCGGACGAGGTCACTGGGCGCGATCGCCTCGTACTCGTAGGGGTTGTTGCCCGCGCCCTCCGCCTTCCGCTTGTCTCGCTCGACGGTGCCCTCGTCGTGGAGTTCCGCGAGCGCCTCGCGGACGGTGCTGGGGTAGAGGCCGGTGCCGTCGGCGACCTCGTCGCTCGTGCTCCGCGGGTTGTCCCGGAGGTAGACGTAGATGCGCGCGCGGGTCTCCGTGTCGAGGACCCACGCGAGGAGGTCGACGACGTTGTCGTCGAACCCCTTTACGGCTCTGTCGGCGCCCTCGCCCAGCCGTTCCTTCGTCTTCCGAAGCTCCTCGCGGGTTCGCTCCGTCGGTGACTCCTCCGGGTCGTCTACCGGCTCCGAAGGCGAATCGTCCGTGGTCATGGCGAAAAGTGGGAGCTACGCGGGCAAAAGGGTTTCTCGTTGCTTTCGTTCCGACGAAACACGCGGACGCGGTCCGCGTCGCGTTTCCGCTCCCGGCGTCAGGCCCGCACGAGGAGGTCGGAACGCAGCGCGTCGGCGCCCGACTCCCCCCGGATCCGGCGCTGGCGCGCCGCCCCGCTCTCCGCCTCGTACACCTCGCGGATGCCGTCGATGCCCAGGCGATCGCACTCCGCCTCGACGATCTCGCCCAGCGGCGTCGTCCCCTCGCCGTCGCGGTCGACGAACGCGGCGTCGTGACCGTGCCGGATCGCGCGCCACTTGTTCTCGTCCAACAGTTCGCGGCGCAGCGTCGGCGGGGACTCGCCGTCCTCGTACCGCGCCGCGTAGTCGACGACCAGCGCGCGGACGTACTCGACCAGGGCGAGCGTGACCTCGGGGTCGCGCTGCGCGTCGGGCGCGCGCACCTCCACGGTGCCGTGGCCCGTGTGGGGGCGCACGTCGAACCACAGCTCGCCGCGGTCCGCGATGGAGTCCGTCTCGACCATCCGGCGCTCGTACCGCCGGAAGGCGTCGAAGTCGTCGAACGCCGACGGGATACCCGTGTTCGGGAGGTTCTCGAACACCTTCGCGCGGGCCGAGGCGAGCCCGGTGTCGAACCCGTTCCAGAACGGGGAGTTGGCCGACAGGGCGAGCAGCACCGGGCAGTGCCACCGCAGGCGGTTCGCGATCCAGACGGCCTTGTCCGCGTCGTCGACGCCGACGTGGACGTGGAGTCCCGCCGTCGTGTTCCGGTGTTGCGGGTACCGGATGCGGTCCAGCTGCGCCTGGTACCGCGGCTTCTCGACGTGATCGAGTTCGCGCCACTTCGCCGTCGGGTGGAGGCCCGCCGCCGCGATCCGGTAGCCGTCCGCGGCGGCGTGGTCGACGAGCGCCTCCCGGACCGTCGCGAGCGCCTCGCGCGCCGCCGCCGGGTCTTCGATCGTCTCGGTCTGGGCCTCTATCGTGCACTCGAACAGCTCGTGGTCGAACCCCTCCGGCACCGCCGCCGGCGGGTCGCGGCCGTACACGAGGTCGTCCGTCCCGGACGTGGGGTGGCCGTCGGCATCGACGATGTAGAACTCCTCTTCGATGCCGAGCGTCCCCATCCGGGAGAACGCGTCCCGCGAACCGAGTTCCATTACGCCCCCGTTCCGCCCCCGCGGTCTTATATCGATTGGAACCCGAAACGGAGCGCCGGTGTCGACAGCGGGCGGGTCAGCGGACGGTTCGCACCGAGAGACGGTGCCGTCGACGCGTCGGGCCGTCCACTACGGGAACTGAGCCGTCCGCCGTCGAGGTTGTCGCCTCTCTGGGTTGAATTTATTATCCTAGAGGCACGTTAGCAGTCATCATGGTGAGAGCGCGTACCAGGGGACGGATCCGTCCGACGACCGAGCCATGACGCTGGGTGAGACCCGGAGATACGACGGAGAGCGAGCGTCGAGCAAGGGCGAACGGGCAGTAGTCCTGGGAGCGAGCATGGCCGGGTTGCTGGCCGCCCGCGTTCTCGACGACGCCTACGAGCGAGTCACGGTCGTCGAACGCGACTCCCTGCCGACGGCTCCCGAGACCAGAGACGGCGTCCCCCAGGGAAAACACGTTCACGTGCTTCTGGAGGCCGGCCGTTCGAGCATCAGTGACCTCTTTCCGGGATACGGGGAGGACCTCGTCGACGCCGGGGCGCTGATCATCGACGTGGGCCAGGAGCTGCGCCACTACGACGAAGGCGGCTATCTGGCTCCGCCGGCGAGGAGGATGGAAATGTACTGCGCGAGCAGGCCCCTCCTGGAGACGGTCGTCCGCCGGCACCTCGCCGAACTGGACGGCGTGACGATCCGTGACAACACGCAGTTCGTCGCTTACCGGACCGACGCCGACGCCGACCGGATCGACGGTGTCCGCGTCAGGGGCGACGACGGGCTCGAGACGCTGGAGGCGGCGGTCGTCGTCGACGCGACGGGTCGGGCCAGTCGAACGCCGGCCTGGCTGGCCGAGAACGGCTACGGCGAGCCGCCGGTCGAGGAGGTCGAGATCGACATGGTCTACAGCACCCTTCGGGTCAACCGTCCGGAGGGCGACCGCCGGATGCCGTTCGTCCCTCAGTCGGCACCCAGGACCCGCGGGGGCGCTGCCTTCCCCGTTGAAGGCGGCGAGTGGGTTGTGACCCTCGGCGGGATGCACGAGACGGACCCGCCCGCCACCGTCGAGGGGTTCCTCCCGTACGCCCGGGAGCTCCCCGTCGAGGACATCGAAACGATTCTCGCCTCGCACGAGGTGGTGTCCGACGGCGTCGAACGGTACCCGTTCCCGTCGAACCGGCGAGTTCGCTACGAGAGTCTGGACCGATTCCCCGGCGGCCTCGTCGTCTTGGGCGACGCGATCGCGAGCTTCAACCCGATCTACGGTCAGGGTATGTCGGTCGCCGCCCTGGAGGCCTTGGCGCTCCACGAAACGCTCGCCTCGAGCGGCGACGGCCCCCTCGGCAAACGGTTCGCCGAGCGGGCGACCGACGTCGTCGACATCGCGTGGCAGATGGCCGTCGGGTCCGACGCGGCCTTCGAAGCGACCGACGGACCGACGCCGCCGGGCGCGTCGATGTTCGATACCTACCTCTCGCGGCTGGTCCGTCAGGCCCACACCGACCCGCGTCTCTCCGAGGCCTTCTACCGCGTCGTCGGGATGGAAGTCGCACCCACCGACCTGCTTCGGCCGGGTACCGTCTGGCGGACGGTGACGCCATGAGCGACTCGGAACGGGCGTCGGCGCCGCTCCCCGACGTTCCCGGCATCGAACGGGGGTACCGGGAGGTCAACGGCGTCGAACTCCACACCGTCACCGCCGGCGACCCCGGCGGTCAGCCGGTCGTCCTGCTACACGGGTTCCCCGAGTTCTGGTACGAGTGGCGCGAGTACCTGGACCCGCTGGCTGAGGCCGGCTACCGCGTCGTCGTCCCGGACCAGCGCGGCTACAACCTGAGCGGGAAACCCACCGGGCTCGACGCCTATAGCATCGACACGCTCGCTGCCGATATCGTCGATCTCATCGAGACGACGGGCCGCGAGAGCGCGCACGTCGTGGGGCACGACTGGGGAGCGGCCGTGGCCTGGGACCTGGCGCTGCGCCATCCCGAGTCCGTCGACCGGCTCGGCATCGTCAACGTCCCGCATCCGACCGTCTTCCAACGGACGCTCACCGCCGATCTCACTCAGCTGCGAAACAGTTGGTACATGTTCTTCTTCCAGCTTCCGCTGCTCCCCGAGTGGACGAGCAGTCGGAACCGGTTCGCCTTCTTCGTGAACACGATGGAGGGCGGCTCGCGGCCGGGGACGTTCGACGAACCGGACTTCGAACGCTACCGACGGGCCTGGAGCCGTGCGGACGCCGTCGGCTCGATGATCAACTGGTACCGCGCCCTGTTTCGACGGCGGAGAGATCCGCCCCGAGAACGGGTCGACGCTCCCACGCTCGTGGTCTGGGGCGAGAACGACCAGGCCCTGGTTCCGCGGATGGCCGAGGAAAGCGTCCAGTTCTGCTCGGACGGGCGCCTGGAGCGGTTCCCGGACGCGACTCACTGGGTGCCGCACGAACGTCGCGACCGGGTCGCTGCACTCCTCCTGGAACATCTCGACGGGAGTGCCCCCGCCTGAACGGCGACGCTCTCGCGGCTCTCGGCCGACGCGAGTCCCTCCGTACGGGTGGACGTTTCGCCGCGAGGACACGGGCTACGACGCGCAGTCGGTCCGGTCCCTTACAACGCGCCGCGGGCGCCATCGGACCCGCCTCGCTGTCCGCAGACCGTCGCTCGGCGATGAAACGGACCGCGGAACCGGCAGAAAACGAGTCGGCGGCGCGCGTTCACGCGCCCGATCTCCTCACCCCGATTCTCCGAGTCCGACACCGTCTCCCTTCAGCACAATTCAAGGTGACGACTACGACCATTGGTGCCGCGAGTTCGAGAAGCGCCGTGAGGAGATGCAACAGCGTGGGACGCAAGCTGTACACAACGCCCTGCTTCGCCTCGGAAAGCGGGAAGAAGCGTGGCGGAAGCAGTACATCCACACGGTAGCCAATGAGATCGTTTCGGAAGCCGTCGAACACGACTGCGACGTGATCGCGTTCGAGGACTTGAGCGACATTCGAGAGCGGCTTCCACACGCGAAGTGGCACCACATGTGGGCGTTTCGACGCCTGTACGAGTACGTCGAGTACAAAGCGCCAGAACAAGGCGTCTCCGTGGAGCAAGTTGAGCCGAACCACACGTCCCAACGTTGTTCTCGGACGGACTGTGGGTTCACGCATGAAGACAACCGCCACGGTGAACACTTTGAGTGCCAGAAGTGCGGGTACGAGGTCAACGCGGACTACAATGCGGCGAAGAATATCGGGGTTCGATACGCCCGGAAACAGAGACACAGCCTCCGTTCCTCGCCCAAGTCGGGGAGCGGAGACGCACAAGTAGACGTGCGTGTGAATGGTGGGACGGTGAACGGCGAGAGTTACCAGCCTATTGCTGGCGACTGATTTCCGGGAGTCCACATCAAAGCCCCACCCTCAACGAGCGAACCCCGTATGGGGTGAGCGAAGTAGGGTGGGGTAGTTTACCCGAGGACGTAGCGGAGCTTCGGGAACCGCTCGACGAGCGTCTGCCCGCCGACCTCCAGTTGCTCGATGAAGGCGTCGAGGCCGAGGACGCGGCCCGCGCCGAACGCGGCGACCGTGAGGAACACGACCGCGTAGACGAGCGTCGAGTCGAACAGCGCCAGGAGGTCGCCGCTCCACCCGCCGAGGTAGAACAGCGTCATCTGGAGCGTGCCCCCGAGCGCCGCCAGCCGGACGAACGCGCCGGTGATGAGCGCCGCGCCGACGAGCAGCTGCGTCGCCGGAACGAACACGTTGACGAACTCCATCAGCGCCGCGTTCGACGCCATCGCGGCGTAGATCCCGCTGACCGGGCTCGCGGGGTCGACGTTCGCGAGGTACCCCGCGGCGTCGAACGGCCACTCCGAGACCTTCCCGAGGCCCGCGAACAGGATCATCCCGCCGATGGTCGCCCGGAGCAGGACGATGAACAGCGCCGACAGCGAGTGCGCCTTCCCCAGCAGCGTGATCCCGCCGAACTCCCCGCCGAACTCGTTTGTGTTTTTCGTGGACATAGTGTCTCTCCTCACTTACGAGTACGCCGAACACCCGTATAAATCGGAAAGCGAGTTCCCCCTCGGCGGGACGAATTCGGCCGGGCCCCCTCGTCCGAGGGGATTTTAAATACCACGACCCGAACGCTATCGGCTCCCCTCGTTTACCACGCCTCGCCGCTCGCGAGGTCGACGTCGGCGTCGCCCTTCTCGGAGGGGCAGACGTCCGCGAGCGCGCAGTCGGCGCAGTCGGGGTTGATCGCGGTGCACGTCGCGCGGCCGTGGTCGATCATGAGGTGCGTGAACTGCTGCCAGTCGCGCTCGGGGACGACCTCCAGCAGGTCCTGCTCTATCGACTCGGGGCGTTCCTCCTCCGTGATCCCGAGCCGCCGCGTGATCCGCTGGACGTGGGTGTCGACGACGATCCCTTCGACCACGTCGTGGCCGTGCTGGAGGACGACGTTCGCGGTCTTGCGACCGACGCCTGCGAGGTCCGTCAGCTCCGACATCGTGTCCGGCACCTCACCGCCGTGCTTCTCCGCGATGTCCGAACACGCCGAGCGGATGTACTTCGCCTTGTTGTTGTAGTAGGTGATGGAGTGTATCGCCTCCGCGAGCTCCTCTTGGGGCGCGTTCGCGTACTCCTCGGGGGTCTCGTAGGTCTCGAACAGGTCGGCGCACACCCCGTTCACGCGCTCGTCGGTACACTGTGCCGAGAGGATCACGGCGATGAGCAGCTCCAGGCGGTTCGAGTAGTTGAGCGAGATGGTCGAGTCGGGGTACTCCTCGTACAGTCGGTCGACGACCTCGTCGACCTGTTCCTCTCGCGAGTCGAGTGGGGTTCCCATACGACTCCCTCCGTCCGGGCGACATTGAACGATCCGACTGGGCGTTCCCCGTTCCGGGTACTCCGACCGTCGCCCGGTCGAGCGGTCCGACGAGCGACTCGACCGAGTAGTAAGACAGTTACCACGCGCCGCGTTTGAGGGCGTATGGACGTACTCGACGTCGCGGCGCGCGCGGCAGCGACCGGGCCGGTGTGCGACGCCTGCCTCGGCCGGCTCGTCGCCGACCGGAGCTTCGGGCTGTCGAACGCCGACCGCGGCTCGGCGCTCCGGGTGTCGCTCGCGCTGCGCGACGACGAGGATCACGAACCCGTCGACACCGCGGACTGCTGGGTGTGCGAGGGGCGCTGCGCCGAGTTCGACGCCTGGGCCGAGCGCGCCGCCGAGGCGGTCGAGGGGATCGAGTTCGCCACGTACAACGTCGGCACCCGACCGCCGCCGCTGATCGAGGAGAACGAGGCGCTGTTGCGCGCGGACGTCGGCCTGGACGAGGACGCGGGCGAGCCGTTCAAATCGGAGTTCAACCGCGAGGTCGGGAAGCGCTTCGGGCGACTCACCGACACCGAGGTCTCCTTCGACCGCCCCGACGTTCAGTTCACGATCGACCTGGCGGAAGAGGAGGTCGACGCGAAGATCAACTCTACCTTCGTCTACGGCCGGTACCGCAAACTGGAGCGCGACATCCCCCAGACCGAGTGGCCCTGCCGCGAGTGTAAGGGCTCCGGGCGGCGGGGCGCCGACCCCTGCGACCACTGCGGCGGCTCCGGCTACCTCTACGACGACAGCGTCGAGGAGTACACCGCACCGGTCGTCGAGGACGTGATGGACGGGACGGAGGCGACGTTCCACGGCGCCGGCCGCGAGGATGTCGATGCCCTGATGCTCGGCACCGGCCGCCCGTTCGTGATCGAGGTCGAGGAGCCCCGCCGGCGTCGGGTCGACACCGACCGCCTCCAGTCCGACATCAACGCGTTCGCGGACGGCGCCGTCGAGGTCGAGGGACTGCGGCTCGCGACCTACGACACGGTCGAGCGCGTGAAGGAACACGACGCCGCCAAGCGCTACCGGGCGCGGGTGACCTTCGACGCCGACGTCGACGCCGACGCCCTCACAGAGGCGGTCGGGGAGCTGGAGGGCGCCACCGTCGAGCAGTACACGCCGAACCGCGTCGACCACCGCCGCGCGAGCATCACCCGCGAGCGCGACGTGTACGAGGCGACCGCCGAACTCGACGACCCGCGCCACGCGACCGTCGAGATCCGCGGCGAGGGGGGACTCTACGTCAAGGAGCTGATATCGAGCGACGAGGGACGCACCGAACCGAGCCTCGCCGGCCTGCTCGGCGTCGGCGCCGAGGTGACCGCCCTCGACGTCCTCGCGGTCGAGGGCGAAGACGAGCCGTTCGAACGCGACGATTTCTTCCGCGAGTGACGGGTCGCAAGCCGCTGACACGGCGTCTCACGGCGGCGCGGCGTCTCACGGCGCAGACGTACATCTGAACGCGCCGGGAACCAGCGGGATTTATCTGACGAGCGTCAGACGTTCGCGTATGAACGGGAGCGACGCCGACGGTGGGAGCACCCGAAACGGCGGCGCCCGCGGCGGATCGAGCGACTCGACCGCGAGCGGCGATTCCGCCGCCCCGGCCGACCCGCCCGGGGTCGGTGACACCGTGATCCGGCCCGCGGTCGACGACGCCGGCGACGTCTCGGCCGCCGCCGACGTGTCGCTGAAGGGCGCCGACCGCGCGGACCGCCCCGACCGGGTCTCTTCGGTCCTCGTCGCCGTCGGCCCCGGGCCGCACTCGGGGGCGACCGTCGACGTCGCGCGGGAGGTCGCGGCGGCGACCGACGCGTGGCTCGAACTGTTTCACGTCGTCCCCTCCGACGCGGCCCTCGCCGACGCCGACTCCGCGGAGGACGCCGCCGGAACCGTCGCCGCCGTCGGTGACGCGGACGACACCGATTACGCCGCGGCCGGCAGGCGACTCCTCGACGCGGCCGAGGACCGACTCGGCGGGTTCGACCGCGCCGACCGGTGGCTCGTCGAGGACCGCACCGCGGCTGGCGCCATCGTCGAGCAGTCGGCGTACTACGACCTGGTCGTCGTGGGCGCGCCGACGACGGGAACGGTCGGGCGGTTCGTCTTCGGCTCCACCACGGATACGGTCGTCGGCGACGCCGAGGTCCCCGTCGTCGTCGTCGAGGCCGACGGGTCGACAGCGCTCGACGCGGCGTAGGGCCGCGGCAGACGCGCACCCGTCCGGCGCGCGTGCCAGCAGCTCCCATGCTGGCGACAGCGTTAAATTAGTGTACATACTTGTACATCACAACGCGGAATACTACATCGGTGGACACAATGAATCTCAACGACACGGTCGAGCGCGTGACGGACGGGGACGATCTGACCGTAGGGGAGGCGCGCGAGGCCGCGCGACTGGTCTTCGAGGAGGCGACGGAGGCCCAGATCGGTGCGCTGCTGGCCGCGCTCCGCACGAAGGGTGAAACGGAGGCGGAGATCGCGGGCTTCGCGCAGGGGATGCGCGACGCGGCGCGCACGATCGAGCCCGACCGCGAGCCGCTCGTCGACACCTGCGGCACCGGCGGCGACGACTACGACACGATCAACGTCTCGACGACCGCGGCCATCGTCGCCGCGGGCGCCGGGGTGCCGATCGCCAAGCACGGCAACTACTCGGTCTCCTCCTCGTCGGGCAGCGCGGACGTGCTGGAGGTCGCGGGCGCCGACGTCGAGGCCGAACCCCCGGCCGTCGAGGCGGCGATCGAGGAGGACGGGATCGGTTTCATGCTCGCGCCCGTCTTCCACCCGGCGATGAAGGCCGTCATCGGCCCGCGAAAGGAACTCGGAATCCGGACGATATTCAACGTCCTCGGGCCGCTCACCAACCCCGCGGGCGCCGACGCGCAGGTGCTCGGCGTGTACGACCCCGACCTCGTCCCCGTCATCGCGCGGTCGCTCGCGCACATGCCCGTCGAGCGCGCCCTCGTCGTCCACGGGGCCGGGATGGACGAGATCGGGATCCACTCGGAGACGGTCGCCGCCGAGGTCGACGGCGATGACGTGACGGAGTTCACGATCGCGCCCGAGGACCTGGGACTCGACCGCGCGCCCGTCGAGGCGGTCGCGGGCGGGACGCCGGAGGAGAACGCCGCCGACCTGCGCGGGATCGTCGACGGGTCCGTCACCGGGCCGAAGCGCGACCTGATCCTGGCGAACGCGGGCGCCGCGATCTACGTCGCCGGCGAGGCCGACTCGCTCGCGGCGGGCGTCGAGCGGGCGGCCGAGGCGGTCGACTCCGGCGCGGCCGCGGAGAAGTTCGCGGCGCTGTGCGGGGGATCGGCCGCGGAAGTCCCCCCGGAGGACGACGACTGATGGCGCGGGTGAAGATCTGCGGGATCACCCGCGGGGCCGACCTCCGCGCCGCGGTCGAGGCGGGCGCCGACGGCGTCGGCGTCATCACCGAGGTGCCGGTCGACTCGCCGCGCGAGGTCGACCCGGCGACGGCCGCCGAGCTGCTCGCGGACGTCCCCCCGTTCGTCACCGCGACGCTCGTGACGATGCCCGACTCCGCCGAGCGCGCGGTCGAGCTCGTCCGGACGGTCGCCCCCGACGCGATCCAGCTTCACGGCGAGTGGACCGTCGACGAACTGCGGTACGTCCGCGCGGAGACGGAGCGCAAGGTGCTGCTCACGGTCGACGCCGACGATCCGGCCCGGGCCGAGGAGTTCGACGGCGCGGTCGACGCCCTGGTCGTCGACTCCACCGACGACGCGGGCGCGGGCGGCACCGGCGAGACGCACGACTGGCGCGCGACCGGCGAACTCGCCGCCCGGCTCACCACGCCAGTCGTGCTGGCCGGCGGGCTCACGGCCGACACGGTCGCGGAAGCGGTCCGCGTCGCGGACCCCTTCGCGGTCGACGTCGCCTCCGGCGTCGAGATCGAGGGCGGGCGGAAGGACCACAACGCGGTGGCCCGCTTCGTCGCGAACGCGGGGCGGGAGATGGAGCTGGTATGACCGACGCGGGCCCCTCTCTCGACCGCTCGAAAGCGGCGTTCGTCGACCTCGCGGCCGACGCGGAGAAGCCGGTCGTGGTCCGGGCGTCGGCCTCGATCGACGCCGACGTGTCCCCGCTCGCGGCGTACGCGACCCTGGTCGGTGAGGGCCCGTACGGGTTCCTCTTGGAGTCCGGCGAGAAGGTCGCCTCCAGCGACCCAGACGGCGCGTTCACGGCCGGCTCGAAGGCCGACAGGCACGCCCGCTACTCGTTCGTCGGCTACGACCCCGAGGCGATCGTCTCGGTCCACCCGGACCGCACCGAGGTGACCGAACTCGGGCCCGCGGCCGAGTTCGTCGGCGGGGACGCGGGCGGGGACGCGACCGCCGGGGACCTCGGCCCCGACGCGGGCGACGCGGTCGACCGCATACGGGCGGCGTTCCCCGACGTGCGCCTGCGCGGGTTCCCCGACACCGACCGCCAGATCCTCTCGGGGGGCTTCGTCGGCTTCCTCGCGTACGAGGCCGTCTACGACCTCTGGCTGGAGGAGGTCGGCGTCGACCGCCCGGAGACCGAGTTCCCGGACGCCGAGTTCGCGCTCACGACCCGGACCGTCGTCTTCGACGAGAAGGAGGACAGCGTCGAACTCGTCTTTACCCCGGTTATCGGCGTCGACGACGACCCGGGAGCGGTGTACGACGACCTGCTCGCGGAGGCCGAGCGCGTCGCGACCGAACTGCGGGAGGCCGGACCGCCGGACCCGGGCGGGATCCAGGTAACCGAGGAATCCGCGGACCCGCGCGAGGAGTACGAGGAGGCGGTTCGAACGGCCAAGCGCCACGTTCTCGACGGCGACATCTATCAGGGCGTGGTCTCGCGCAGCCGCGAGCTCCGCGGCGAGGTCGACTCGCTCGGCCTCTACGCGGCGCTCCGGGACGTGAACCCCTCGCCGTACATGTACGTGCTGCGTCACGACGAGCGGAGCGTCGTCGGCGCCAGCCCCGAGACGCTCGTGTCGGTGAAAGGCGACCGGGTCGTCTCGAACCCGATCGCGGGCACCTGTCCGCGCGGGACCAGCCCGGTCGAGGACCGTCGGCTCGCGGGCGAGATGCTGGCGGACGGGAAGGAGCGCGCCGAGCACACGATGCTCGTCGACCTCGCGCGCAACGACGTGCGGCGCGTCTCGGAGCCCGGCTCCGTCCGCGTCGAGGAGTTCATGAACGTGCTGAAGTACAGCCACGTCCAGCACATCGAGTCGACGGTGACGGGGACGCTCGCCGCGGACGCGGACGCGTTCGACGCGACCCGCGCGACGTTCCCCGCCGGGACGCTCACCGGCGCGCCGAAGGTGCGCGCGATGGAGATCATCGACGACCTCGAGACGACCCCGCGAGAGGCGTACGGCGGCGGCGTCGGCTACTACGCGTGGACCGGCGACGCCGACTTCGCGATCGTGATCCGGACCGCGACGCTCGACGAGTCGAACGACGAGTCGGTCGTGGGCGTGCGCGCCGGCGCCGGCCTCGTCGCGGACTCCGACCCGGCGGCCGAGTACGAGGAGACCGAACAGAAGATGGACGGCGTGTTGACTGCGATCGACGAGATCCGCGAGGGGAACGCGGTGGAAGAGAGGGAAGGCGACGCGGTCGACGGACTCCGGACCGACGGCGAGACCGACGCGGAACCACTCGCCACCGGCTCGGAGGCGGACCGATGAAGGTCGCCGTCGTCGACAACTTCGACTCGTTCACCTACAACCTCGTCGAGTACGTCTCCGACCAGTCGATCGGCGGCGAGCCGGTCGGCGTCGAGGTGTTCAAAAACACCGCGTCGCTCGCGGAAATCGAGGGAGCGGAACCGGACGCGGTGATCATCAGTCCGGGCCCGGGCCACCCGAAAAACGACCGCGACGTGGGCGTGACGACCTCGGTGCTGCGCGACCTCTCTCCGACGGTGCCGACGCTCGGGGTCTGTCTCGGGCTGGAGGCGGCGGTGTACGAGTACGGCGGGACGGTCGGCCACGCCCCCGAGCCGATCCACGGCAAGGCGTTCCCCGTCGACCACGACGGGGAGGGCGTGTTTCGCGGGCTCGACCAGGGGTTCCGGGCCGGCCGCTACCACTCGCTCGCGGCCACCGAGGTGCCGGACGCGTTCGCAGTGACGGCCACCACCGACCACGACGGCGACTCGATCGTGATGGGGATCCGGCACCGAGATCACCCGATCGAGGCGGTCCAGTTCCATCCGGAGAGCGTGTTGACCGCGTCGGGCCACGACCTCATCCGGAACTTCCTCACCGGCGTCTGAGGCGCGCCCGCGTCAGGCGTCGTCGCTCTCGGACGGCTCCTCGCCCGATTTCGGGTCGGCTTCCGCTCCACCCTCGGGTTCAGTCTCCCCTCCGGACCCCGTTTCCTCGTCGGGTTCCGCTTTCTCGCCCTTCTCGTCGACTCCCCGCCCGGCGAGTCCGACGAGGTGGCCGACCTCGGGGAGGATCACCTCGTCGACCCCGAGCCGGACCGCGTTCTCCGAGCCGGGGAGACAGAAGACCGGAGTCGCGGAGACGACGCCGGCGGTCGCGCGCGAGCCGATGGTCCGCGTGCCGATCTCCTCGTGGGAGAGCCGGCGGAACAGCTCGCCGAACCCCGGGAGCCGCTTCGCGAACAGCCCGCGTACCGCCTCCGGCGTGACGTCGTCCGGCGTGACGCCCGTGCCGCCGGCCGTCACCACCGCGTCGGTGTCTTTCCGGCGAGCGAGTCTGTCGACGGTCCCCTGAACGCTGTCGTAGTCGTCCGGGATCAGCTCGCGGACGACGACCTCGTGCCCCGCGTCCTCGAAGGCGGCCGCGACGTAGTCGCCGGCCGGGTCCTCGTCCGCGCTGCGCGACGTGGAGACGGTGACGACCGCGACCCCGACCGAGTCGACGTCGTGGTCGTGATGGTCCCCGTGGTCGTGGTCGTGACGGTCCCCGTGGCCGTGGTCGTGACGGTCCCCGTGGTCGTGGCCGTGACGGTCCCCGTGGTCGTGGCCGTGACGGTCCTCGTCGCTGGCGTCGTCGCGGTCGGTCATGACTCCGCGTTCGGTCGCCCCGTCAAAACACCTCCCGGTCGAGGGAGCCGAGATCGCGGCCGCCGAGTTAGGGCCAGTCGTCGCGGGACTGCTCCTCGGCCGGTTCGGCCGCCGCCTCGCCGGTCGCGAGCGTCCACCCCGCGGCCTCCGCGGCGTCTTCGACGTGGAGGAACTCCCAGCCGGTCGCGTCCGCGACCGCCTCGTCCTCCTCGTCGACGCCCACGAAGACGTGTCGGTCCGTGTCGAACTGTTGGCTGATGTTCTCCAAGCTCTCCTCGACGCCTCGCGGGCCAGAGAAGAAGTCCTGACGCACGCGGTGTTTCCGCGTGAAGTTCGTGACGACGTACGTCGGCTTCTCGCTGACGACGCCGACGTACTCGGTCCACTGCCGGGCGTTGTTGAACACCGCGTTGGGGTCCGCGAGCGCTTTCAGCGCGTCCAACTCGAACGCCAGCGTCATGTCGGTGGATCCGCCGCTGTCCATGCGCCCGCTTGCCCCCGACCGGCGAAAACAACTTCGCTTCCGCGGGGGCGACGCCTCAACCGCTCACTGAGATCCGAGCGCCGTCACCACGTCCGACCCCCTCAGCGCGACCGGATCAGGTAGTAGTCGGTGAACTTCACCACGTCGCCGTCGTCGAGCTCACCGATCTCCGGCGCCGTCCACGGCTCGCCCGCCAACTCCCGCACGACGCCCTGCTCGTCGTCGCTCAGCTCGTCGTAGTGACGGACCCCCGCGTCGGACGGGATCCGACCGGTGCGGCGGAGCCGTACCCGTCGCCCGGTGTCTCTAAGTGACATGTGGTACCATATACCATGATTGATCATAAACGTTTCGCGACGAGCGTCGGCCGAGTGCCCTCCCCGGTCCGCGAGCGCCCCGCCCGCGGCTCAGTCGTCGGCCTTGGGGAGAGTGAGCGAGACCACGGTACCGCGGGGCTCCGCGTCCGCGACCGCGGCGTCGCCACCGGACTGCTGGACGACCCAGTAGACGAGCCACAGGCCGAGCCCGCTGCCGTGGTATAGCGCGTCGACCGCCGTGCCGTCGACGAGCACGTCTCGGTTCATCTGGTTCAGTCCCGGTCCGTCGTCCGCGATCCGTATCTCGACCGACTCGGGTCGCGGTTCGACGGACACCGTCACCGTCGGCTGCTCTCGGTCGTGATGAATGACCGCGTTCCGGATCAGCTCGTCTACCGCCCGCGAGAGCCACGTCGTCGCCGACGCCGTCGCGACCCCGTCATCCGGCGCCGACCCCTCGATCGTCGCGTCCGGGAATTCCTCGGCCCGCGCGGCGACTACCTCTCGGACCACACGTCCGACGTCGACCGGCTCCGTCTCCGGCGCGTCGCTCAGTATCTCGGTGATGTGGTGGGCCTTCTCGCTCGTTTCCAAGAGGTCGTCCGCCCGCGAGACGACGTACTCGGCCGCTGCCGCGGGGTCTGCGGTCCCGGCGGCGATCTGCTCCGCTCGCCCGCGGACGACCGTCAGCGCGTTCCGGAGGTTGTGCTGGAGGACCCGGTCGACGACCCGAAGCTGTCGCGCGCGGTTCTCGCTGTCCGTCACGTCCCGAAGCACGCCGACGACCCCGGCGGGCTCGCCGTCGTCGGGGCCTCCGAGCGGGTAGTACCGAACGTCGAACGTCCGCCTGCCGCGGGTCGGGTGCGTCCGCGTCGTCCGGTACTCCACCGACTCGCCCCGGAGCGCGCGCTCCACCTGTCGCTCGACGTCCTCGTAGCCGTCGGCCGGGACCACGTCGGCGAGCGTCAGGTCCGTCACGTCGCGGTCCTCGAGCCCGTGGTACTCGCGGTACTGCGGGTTCGCGAACAGGAGCCGCCCGTCGCGGTCGACCGCCGCGATGAGGTCCGTCGCGCCGTTGATCGCGCGCTCGTACCGCTCCAACTCCCGTTCGCGCTCCTTGCGGTCGGTGACGTTCCGACAGATGGCGAAGGTGCCGGCGAGGTCGCCGTCGGCGTCGTAGTAGGGGTACCGCTGCGTGCTGAACGTCGCCTCCCGATCGGTCTCCGGAAACGTCGGTGAGACCTCGTACTCGGCCATCTCCTCGGCGTCGAGCACGCTCTGGCGGCGCTCGTCGACCTCGCCCGCCGTCTCCGCGTCCATGAACGCGAACTCGTCGGTCCCGTACAGCGCCTCGCGGTCGACGCCAGCGAACTCGCTTACGGCCTCGTTCAACAGCTCGAACTCCCCGTCGCGGTTCTGGAGGAGGACGGGGTCGTCGAGCCGCTCGACGATGTCCCGGTACTGTTTCAGCTGGCCCATCGCCGCCTTCCGCGCCGTGACGTCCGTCTGGATCGCGACGAACCGGGACACCTCGCCGTCGTCGCCGACCACGGGCGCGATCGTCTGGTGGGCGCGGTACGGCTCGCCGTCTCGCCGTCGGTCGATTATCTCCTCCTCCCACACCTCGCCGTCCAGCAGGGTTGACCACAGCGCGTCGAAGTACTCGTCCGGCATCTCGCCGGAGTTGAGTATCGCCGGGGTCTCGCCGAGGACCTCCTCGGACTCGTAGCCAGTATGATCGGTGAACGCCGGGTTGACGTACTCGATCGTCCCGTCGACGTCGGTGATGTAGATGGCGTGGCCGGCGTGTTCGACGAGGTTGCGGAACGTCTCCAGCGTCTCTCCGCCGGCTTCGTCGACGCCGTCGCGAAATATCCCCGTGTAGACGGCGTCGCGGTCGCCGGTCGCCCCGTCGGGGACGCCGCCGCTTCCGTCGCCTCCGCGCTCGTCTCCCGTCGCGTGTTCGTGGAATCGGACGGAGAAGGTCACGGTGTGCCCGGCCGCGTGTCGGACCGGAACGGAGAAGCTCCCGCGGTCGTCGAGCCCCTCGACCCGCGCGAACCGCTCGCGGACCGATCGGGCGCGTCCGTCCGCGGCCTCCGAGGCCACGAGGGAGGCGAGGTCGCGGCCGCGAAGGCCGGCCGGATCGTACCCGAGAACCGCCTCGGTGGCGGGGTTCGCGTAGACGACCGTCCCCTCCCGGTCGACGGAGACGACCGGATCGGAACACCCCTCGACGAAGGAGGCGAAGAAGCCGGCCGGAGGCCCTTGCGATCCGGGTGACATATAAACGAGATAGCGCGTCGACGGTGAAAAGCACCGTGGCACGTCGCTGGCCGCGAATCCGTCGCCGCGATCGGTGTTCGTCGAGACGGGGCGGGGGTCGGTTGGCTACTGCTCGGTCGGGGCCGCCAGATCGTCTACCGAGAACCCGGGCTCCATGAGGGCGTCCGTCTGGTCGCTGACGTCGCGACCCTCGCGCATCAGCTGTTTGAACGCCGACTGCGGCGAGAGGTCGCCGATGAGCACGCCGCCGACGACCTTGCCGTCCTTCAGCGCGACGCGGCGCCACTCGCCGTCGGCGGTGGTCGCCTCCACCGAGTCCTCGCCGAGCGTCGGATGGCCGAACGAGAGGAAGGGGAAGTCGAAGTGGGTGATCGAGTACGAGGAGACCCACTCGAACGCCTCGCTGCCGTATTCGACCATGTTGCGGGCGGCGATCGTTCCCTGCTCTTTGGCCGAGCCCCACGAGCCGTTCTTCGCCCGCTCGCCCAGGATGAGGTCGTTGAACGTGGTGATGTCGCCCGCGGCGAACACGTTGTCGATGTCGGTGCGCATGAACTCGTCGACGACGATGCCGTCGTCGAGCGCCAGCGGCGTGTCCTCGACGAGCTCGGTGTTGAAGTTCAGCCCGATGGCGACGCCCGCGAAGTCGCACTCGTGGCGCTCGCCGTTCGGGTCGACCGCGGCCTCGACGCGGCCGTCGTCGTCGACCTCGAAGTGGTCCACGCCGGATCCGAAGACGGGCTCGACGCCGCGCTCGCGCATCGCCTCGTGCATGATCTCCGCGCCCTCCTCGGAGAGCGCGTAGCGCCACCAGTTGTCGCCGCGCATCAGATACTTCGCCTCGACGTCCTGCGCGCCGCAGATGGCCGCGAAGTCGATCCCGAGCAGGCCGGCGCCGACGATGACGCCCGTCTCCGCGCCCTCCACGCTCTCCTTGATGTTACGGGCGTCCTGGAACGTCCAGAAGTGGTGGATCCCGTCGGCGTCGGCGTTCTCGACCGGGAGCTGCTGAGGCGTGCCCCCGATCGCGAGCAGGAGGGAGTCGTACTCGAACGTCTCCCCGTCGTGGGTGTGAACCGCGTCGTTCTCGACGTCGATGTCGACGACGACCGTGTTGAGGCGGAGGTCCACGTCGTGGTCGTCGTACCAGTCTTCCTGATGGATCGAGATCGGGGCCTCGGGGAGCTTCCCCTTCGCGTACTCCTTGATCAGAATCCGGTTGTAGAGGGACTCACCCTCGTCAGTGAGAACCGTGATCTCGGCGTCGGGCGCTTCCTCGCGGAGCGTTTCGGCCGCGGACGCGCCCGCGATACCGTCACCGATGATCACGTACGAATCGCTCATAGCCGGCCGTTCGGATTCATGGTTAATGTGGGTTGTCATCCGCGTCCGGGGGCGTGAGAACGGGCGACACGACCCGCGAAAACGCGAACGAAGGCGCCGTTCGCGGTGGTACCGCGATCCGTTTCAGCATACTTCGAGGTGGAGCCTCCGGCCTCAAGGAGCGACCGAAGGGAGCGAGTAGACCGGAGAGAAAACCGACATGCTACTGAGCAACCGTTAAGTTACACTCCATCGTACTGCCAATCAGTGCTGTGCTGGCACAAGTCCCGCGCAGTACGGGCCGTAGTAGCCCGGCCCAAGATGGTGAGTTCGCCGACCCCGAAGGGCGTTCGGTAGGCGGGGCGCATAAAACGCCCCGTCGCGCCAACTGACGGCGAGGACCGCATCAAAGTCCCACCCTCAACGAGCGAACCCCTCGGGGCGAGCGAAGTAGGGTGAGGTCGGTTACTGGTCCGCGCCCGCCGGTTCCGCGGGGAAATCCTTCTCGCCCGCCTCGATCGCGACGTCGAGCCAGTTCTCCGTCGGGACGAGCGGGCACTCGTACGCGTGGTTGTACGCGCACGTCGGATTGTACGCGAGGTTGAAGTCCACCACCCACTCGCCGTCGACGCGGTCGCGGTCGGGCTCCAGATCGAGGTACCGCCCCGCGCCGTACGTGGCCTCGCCGCTGGTCGCGTCGCGGAACGGCACCCAGAAGCGGTCGGCGCCGTCGGCCGGCCGATACGCCTGAAGGGTCACCGACTCCCCGCCGACCTCGAAGCGGAACTCGCCCCAGCGGCGGTACGTCTGCTCGCCGTCGGCGGTCGTCTCGACGGTCACGGTCTCCTTTTCGTCGTGCTCGTGAAGCGGGAGGCGGAACCGGTACGCCGGGTCCGGGTCGAAGTAGGCCAGCCCCGGGAACGCGTCGCCCCGCATCGAGACCGGCAGCGGCGACCGCGCCGACTCGCGGAACCGTTTCGTCTTCGCCTCCCGCTGTGCCTCCACCTGCGCCGCCCAGTCCTCGTCGCCCTCGTCAGACTCCATGTCTACCGCAATCTTGTCCCCTGGGCGCAATAACAGTTCCGCGGCGGGACCGGGCGCACACACGGCCGCGCGCCCAGTCGCTGACGGGAGTGTGGACGGGCGCCGCGGTCGCGACGCCACAGATTCAAGAGCGTCCCGGCCCAACCGGACGTATGAAAATCCGGCAGAACATCCGCCACTGGGCCGCCAAGAAGGCGTTGACCACGCCGGTCGTCGGCGACGTCGCCAACGACAAGCTCGTCGACCTCCACACGAGCATCTTCCTCAACAAGGCCGACGAAGACCGGCGGGAAGAGCGCCGCGACCACCTCGACAGCTTCTTCGACGCGACGATGGACGCGTACGTCGCCGCCTTGGAGGCCGGGTTCCCGGAGGCCGAGGCCCGCGAGATCACCCACGTCCAGGCGAACTTCGACTTCTTCAACCACGGCTGGACGGAGATGATGGAGATCCCGGGCGACGAGTTAGAGGCCCACTACCGCCGGTACGAGTCGTTCTTCTCGGAGTACGGGATCACCATCGACGACCCGCTGGGCGAGTTCCGGCCGCCCGGCGGCGTCGTCGAGGCGCCGGCGACCCCGGCGAGGCTCGACGAGCCCGAGTACGAGAACGCGCTGGCCGGCTTCGCGGACGACGTGTACGTCGAGACCGACGACGGGGAGACGGTCGTCGGGGGCGACACGGAGGAGCCGGACGAGGTCGACGCCGCGACCGCGCCCGGTCTCGACGAGGACGAGGCGAGCGCCTGAGCGCGGTCGCCCTCCGGGCACGTTTATATCGTGTCGGAGACACGGTGGTCCATGAACCGCGGGCAATCGTTCCTGCTCCTCCTCATGGGGTCGGTCGCGCTGTTGACCCTCTTCGTCATCCTCCCGTTCGTCGAGTACGTGATCGCCTCGGCGATCCTCGCGTTCGTCCTCTACCCGTTCCACCGGCGGCTCACCCGCTGGCTCCGGACGCGGGTCTCGGAGCGGTTCGGAGAGATGCTGTCGGCGCTGACCCTCATCCTCTCCGCCATCGTCGCCGTAATCTTACCGCTCGCGTACATCTCGTGGGTGTTCGTCCGGGACCTCACCGCCATCGCCGCGGGGGAGACCGCGATAGACGTCGCGGCGATCGAGGCGGAGATCGCCGCGCTCACCGGGCAGGACCCGGAGATCGGTGAGCTCCTTCAGACCGTCGGCGAACTGCTCGTCCAGACGCTGTTCGGCGGGTTCAGCGGGGTGTTGAACACGGCGATCCGCGCGTCCGTGGGGCTGTCGCTCGCGCTGTTCCTGGTGTACTACACCCTTATCGACGGCCCGGCGTTCGTCAAGTGGATCCGTGACTCGAGCCCGCTGCCGCCCGACGTCACCGCCGACCTCGTCGACCGCACCCACGTGATGACCCGGGGCGTCGTCATCGGCCACATCTCGGTGGCGCTCCTCCAGGCGTTGGTCGCCGGGCTCGGCCTCTGGGCGGCGGGCATCCCGAACGTGGTGTTCTGGACGTTCGTGATGGCGGTGCTGGCGCTGTTGCCCCTCATCGGCGCCTTCTTCGTGTGGGGGCCGGCGGCCGCGTACCTCGTGATCGTCGACCAGGTGACGGCCGGGATCTTCCTCGCGGCGTACGGCGTCGCGGTGATCGCGATGGTCGACAACTACGCTCGGCCGCTCGTCATCGACCAGCAGGCCCACCTGAACCCGGCCATCATCCTGCTCGGCGTGTTCGGCGGCATCTACTCCGTCGGGTTCACCGGCCTCTTCGTCGGCCCGATCGTGATCGGCGTGCTCGCGGCCACGCTGGAGACGTTCCGCGAGGACTACGACGCGATCTGAGCGGGATTTAAGCCCGTGCGCGGTCGAGAGCGCCCATGGCGACGACCGCGACCTCCCGACTCCCGGACCGACGCGACGCCCTCCGCATCGCCGCCGCGGCGGTCGCGGTCAACCTGATCGGCGTGCTCGGCGTCCCCTTCACGACAACCCAGAGCGCCTGGTTCGCGGCGCTGGAACTCCCGGCCTTCTACCCGCCGGGCTGGGCGTTCGGTGTCGTCTGGCCGGTGCTGTACGCGCTGTGCGGCGCCGCGGCCGCGCTCGTCTACCTCGCCGGGCGCGACGGCGCGGCGACGGCGGGACGCGTCCGGACCGCGCTCGCGCTGTTCGGCGTCCAACTCGCCGTCAACGTCGCGTGGTCGCCGGTGTTCTGGGGGCTCGAACGCCCCGACCTCGGACTCGCCGTCCTCGTCGTCCTCCTCCCGTTGGTCGTCGCGACGATCCGGGCCTTCGACCGCGTCGACCGCCGCGCGGCGGCGCTACTGCTCCCCTACCTCGTGTGGGTCTGCTTCGCGACCGCGCTCAACTACGCCATCTGGACGCTCAATTAGCGCCCGTCGGGCGGGGTTCGGTCGAGTTCGGGGGGCCCGCGCTCCAGTCGCTCGGCGACGAACCGGCGCTCCGCCGGCGTCAGTTCCCCGTCGGTCTCGCGGAACGCCGACAGCCCCTCGCGGTACCGCTCGGGGTCGACCTCCGCGGGCGCCGCGGCCGGTCGCTCCAGCTCCAGTTCGGCGATTCCCGTGCGTTCACCGGTGTACGCGAAGCCGCACTTGTGGCACGCCTCGTACGCGAACGGGTTGTTCACGGCGATCTTCACGCGTTCGAAGCCGGCGACCGCCAGGTCGGCGACGGTCTCGCCGATCAGCCGCGGGCCGATCCCCTCGCCGCGCCGCGCGGCGTGGACCGTGACGTACCGCAGCCGACAGCAGGCGGCGTCGGTGCGGTCGGGCGAGAAGGAGACGGCCGCGACCACGTCGTCGTCGAACGCATCGGGGTCGACCGTGTCCGGCAGCGGCTCGTCCGGCTCCCAGTCGGGCGCGGCCGGGCGCCCGTCCGGCGTCCGGATCACCGACTTCCCCGGCGCGCCGACGACAAACTTCCCGGCGTACGCGAACGCCCGGTAGTCGAGGCGGAGGGTCTCCCCCTCGTCGGGCGGACACACGAGCGCGTACTCCATGGGCGCCGTACGGCGGCGAGAAGGTAAATAGGGCGGTGGCTCTTTGTCCCCCGCGGCGCTCGTCTCGCCCATGTACGGAGTCGGTGACGTGGACTTCTTCGACCGGGTAGCGCCGCTGTACGACCTCGCGATGCCGCCGGCGGACGGCGAGGCGCTGGCGGCCGGCCTCGACCACGCCGCGCGGCCGATCGAACGGCTCCTCGACGTCGGCGGCGGCTCGGGGCGCGCGGCGGCCGCGCTCACCGGCCCGGACATCACGGTCGTCGACGCTTCGGTCGAGATGCTCTCGCGTGCGCGTCGCGGCCGCGGGCTCGCGGGACTCGCGGCCGACGCGGGACGGCTCCCGTTCCGGGACGCGAGCGTCGACGCGGTGACGATCGTCGACGCGCTCCACCACCTGCCCGACCAGGACGCCGCGCTCGCGGAGGCGGCGCGCGTGCTCGCCCCCGGCGGCGCGCTCGTCGTCCGCGAGTTCGACCCCGACCACCCGATCGGCCGGCTGCTCGTCGCCGGCGAACACGCGATCGGGATGGACTCGCGGTTCCGGACGCCGTCGGACCTCGCGGCCGCGATGGGCGACGCCGGCCTCGACCCGCGGACCGTCGACCGCGGCTTCGGCTACACGGTCGTGGGCGTTCGGCGCTGAGCCGTCGCGAGAAGGTCGGTCCGGGTCGCTCGGTCGCCGCGCGATCCTCGTCGTCCCGGCTCAGTCGTGCGAGGCGCCGTGCGCGGCGTGGTCGTGGTCGTGCGACCCCTCCCCGTCGCCGGACTCGTCGCGGGTGTGCTCCTGTTCGCCGGAGCTCGTCTCGCCGAGCACCTCGGCTCCCTCCCCGTCGATCATGTCCATGTTCTTGAGGTTATCTCGCTCCTCGAAGTCCTCGACCGCCGACATCACGTCCGCCTGCGTGATCGTCATCCGGTCTTCGGTGAGCGCGCCGAGGACGGCCTCGCGGAGCACCATCCGGAGGTCGGAACCGGTGAGCCCGCCGGTCCGGTCGGCCACCTCCTCGGGGTCGAAGTCGGCGATCTTCATCTCCTTGGTCACCACGCGGAGGATGTCCGCGCGCATGTCGCGGTCCGGCTTGGGGAAGTTGACGATCTCGTCGAACCGGCGCCACGCGGCGGCGTCGAGCTGGTCCGGATGGTTCGTCGCGCCGATGAGGAGCACCTCGTCGCGAACCAGCGACACCTCGTCGATCGATTTCAGGAGCGTGTTGACGGCGCGCTTCAGGGCGGCGTGCTCGTCTGAGCGGCGGGTCTTCGCGACCGAGTCGAACTCGTCGATGAAGAGGATGCACGGCGAGAGCCGCTTGGCGACCTCGAAGCTCTTCTCGACGTTCTTCGACGTCTCGCCGAGGTACTGGCTCGTGATCATCGAGAGCTTCACCTCCACGAACGGGAGCCCGAGCTCGTGGGCGAGCGCGCGCGAGACGGTCGTCTTTCCGGTGCCCGGCGGGCCGACGAACAGCAGCTTGCCGATCTCGCGGAGGCCGATCTCCGCGAGGTACTCGCGGTGTTCGATCGCCTTGACGATCTTCTGGATCTCGCCCTCCTGGTCGCCGGTCAACACGAGGTCGGCCAGCGTCGTCTCGATCTCCTCGGGGGCGCGGACGTTGACGAGGTCGAGCATCTCTCCGTCCTCGTCCTCGTCGAAGTACTCCGCGAGCAGCGCGTCGATCCAGACGCGGTCGGCCTGGACCGGCCGCACGTCGTCCCTGGCTTCCTCGCGGGTCACCGGCGCGTCGAGGTCCTCGGCGGCCTCCATCGCGGCGACGATCGTCGGGTTCCCGGCGACGCGCTCGTCGTCCGCGCGGTCGCGGTACCACTCCAGCCCCATCGCCGGCTGCGTCAGCGAGATCTCGCCGGAGAACTCCGTCCGTTGGGTGAAAAGGAGGTCGGAGACCGCCTCCCACGGCCGCTCGACGCCGGTGGCGGTGCGGGTGGTCTCGTCCGTCGCCTTCAGCGGTCGCTCCACGCCGCCGGGGGCGTCGTCGGCGGCGTCGGCCGACCAGAACACCTGCCGAAAGCGGGGGGGCAGGTCGTTCTCGTCGAGGTCGCGGTCCTGCGTGTAGAAGTGCGTCGTCAACACGAACTCGACGACGTCGAGCGCCGGGTCACTCATCCGCGGCTAGTAGCGCCGGGACGCGGTTAAGAGCGTCGAAGCGCCGGCGGGAAACGGTCGAAGCGCCGGCGGGAGACGGGCGGAAGCGCCGGCGGGAGAGGGATCTGCCGGAGCGTACGGGCGGTGGGCGAACCAGAGCGGAGGCGGACGGCGGGTGCGGGGGACCGGACGCCGTATCGAACCCTTATTAGCCCTGGTCTGTGACGTACCGCGCATGAGTTCCGACGACGCGACCACGCCGGGGGACCCCGCCGGCGACGACGCGAGCGAGACCGGCGGCGCGAGCGAGACCGACCACGAGAACGCGCTTCAGGACGTCATCGCGGTCGACCCCGACGACGCGGCGCAGGGCACGGTGAACCGACTCGACGCGCACACCGGCGACGGGATCCGTCACCGCGCGTTCACCTGCCTCGTCTTCGATCGGGACGGGCGGATCCTGCTGGCCCAGCGCGCGCCGACCAAGCGCCTGTGGGACGGTCACTGGGACGGTACGGTCGCCTCTCACCCCGTGGAGGGACAGTCGCAGGAGGCGGCTACCGAACAGCGACTGGCGGAGGAGCTCGGCATCTCGCCCGACCAGTACGACGACCTCCGGGTGACGGACAAGTTCGAGTACAAGCGCTACTACCCCAACGAGGGCGTCGAGTGGGAGGTGTGCGCGGTGCTGAAGGTCACGCTCAACGACACCGCGCTCGACCCGGACGACGACGAGATAGGCGGCATGCTGTGGGCCGACTACGAACACCTTCACGAGAACCCCGCGCTGTACCGGCAGCTCCGCCTCTGCCCGTGGTTCGAGATCGCGATGCGGCGCGACTTCTCCTGATCGGCCGGGTCCGCGCGTCACGGCCGAAGGGATCCGCTCCCCCGACGCTCCCCGCTCGGACCGAAACGGCGACTTGAAGGCGCTCCCGCGCCGCGGTCCGATATGACCGTCGTCGCCCTGCTGGCGAACCCGCCCCGCGAGGGGCTCGTCGGAACCGCGATCGCAGAGTCGACGCCGCTGTCGCCCGCCGAGGCGGCCGACCTCTACGAGGCGGGGTTCCGCGACGCCGTCCTCGCGGTCGACCGCTCGGGCGGCGAGCTCCTCGTCAACTACCCCGACGAGGACGACCTCCCCGCGGAGCACCGGACCGAGACGAGCCCGGAGGCGGAGCTTCGAACGCTCGTCGCGGACACCCTCGGCGGCACCGACGAGGTCCGCTTCGAGCGGCAGGTCGGCTCCTCGTTCGGCGCGCGCGCCGGGAACACCGTCACGCACCTGCTGCGCGAGGAGGGCGCCGACTCCGTCGCGGTCGTCACCCCGACCGCGCCGCTGCTCTCGCGGACCGTCGTCGACTCGGCTGCGATGAAGCTGCGGACGACCGAGGTCGTCCTCGGGCCCTCGTCGAACGGCCGGGCGTACTACGCGGGCTTCACCGAACCGATCGACTTCGACGGCGCGTTCGCGGCGCCGGCGCTGCCGACGCTCGCGGAGCGCGGCCGCGACGCGGACCGCTCCGTCGACTTCGTGGAGCCGTCGCCCTCGCTGGAGACCGGCGAGGACCTGTTCGACGTGGTGCCGAACCTCCGGGCGCGGTTCGCCGCGGAGCGCGTGGTGCCCGACTACACGGCCGCGTTCGTCCACGAACACGGGCTCGACGTGGTCGTCGAAGACGGCGAGCAGCGATTGGTCCGGGACTGACGACCCCGGGCCGCGTCCGGGGTCGGACCCCCGAACTTTATTTCCGCACACGCCTAAATCGGCTGTCACGATGGCCCTCTCCCCGACCGACGCGCTCCGACGGGTGCTGTGGGGTCGCGAGCGGGACCGGCTCCGAGCGACGTGGCGGATCCTGCTCGGGTTCGTCGTGGTTCTCGGCGTGCTGCTCGGCGGCGGCCGCCTCCTCGGACGAGTCGACGTCCCGAGCGTGCTGGTCAACGGCCCGGTGGCGCTGCTCGTCGCCGCCGCCGTCGGGGCGTACGCGCTGGTGACCTCGCTCGTCCCCGGCGAGCGCCCCGTCGGCGGGTACGGCCTCGCGCTCGACCGCCGCTGGGCGCGCGACTTCCTCGCGGCGGTCGTCGTCGGATGCGTCGCCCAGGGAGTGTTCACGGCCCTGCTGCTCGCGACCGGCACCGGCCGCGTCGTCGAGACGCTCTCGGCCGGCGTCGCGAGCGGTGGCGGAGCTCCGGCGGTCGCCGTCGCGGTCGCGGCGACGGCGGTCGCGTTCGCCGCCGTCGGGCTCTGGGAGGAGCTGCTCTTCCGCGGGGTGTTCGTCCTCAACGCGAGCGAGGGGCTGGCCGCCCGAGGGTTGTCGCCGGGACGGGCGGTCTGGGCCGCCGGCGCGGCGAGCGTGCTCGCGTTCGGGCCGGCGCACGCTGTCGTCGCCGCGCAGGGCGCGACTCCGCTGTTCGCCGCCGGACAGGCGATAGCCGCGGCGGTGTACTTCGCGGTCGCGTACGTTCTCACCGGGAGTCTCGCGTTCCCCGTCGGGATCCACTTCGCGACGAACTTCTGGGTCGCGTCGGTGGCCGGACAGGCCGGCAGCGGGTTTCCGGCGCTCGTCCGACTCGAACGGGACCTCGGGGCGGGGGCGGTCGAGCTGCTGTTGGTCGTCCTGCCGACGGCGGTGCTGCTCGGCCTGATCCTCGCCTGGGTCCGCGTGACGCGAGGGGCGGTCTCGCCCGACGAGTCGCTGTCGGCGTCGGTCCGACGCCGACACGGGTCGGCCGCCGGCGAGTAGACCGCGACCCCTCGTCCGGCGCGCTCCCTGAGACACCTCGTCGCGGTCGTCAGGCGAGAAGCCGCGAGAGCGATAGCTTCAAACTCCTCGGGAGCGATCCTTCGACAACGCCTCGTCGCGGCGGAATTCGGCGGTTTCGGTGACGGTCGCGCGGCCGCAACGCCGACGGGCGGCCGGCCCCCGGACCGGACGACGGCGTCGAGACGGTCGAGTTGGTGGGATGGCAGAGCGGCCCATTGCGCCTGCCTTGAAAGCAGGTAGCCTCACGGCTTCCTGGGTTCGAATCCCAGTCCCACCGTGTCGAGCGCGGCGCACTTTCGCGCCGCGCGAGAACCGTGCGAGATTCGAATCAGAGAGCGGCGCGGGCTTCACTCCGTCTTGAAACCGGAAGTGGTTACGGTTCGCTTCGTCCGTCGATTTCCGCTCGGCGCCGCGCGTCGTCGGTGCTGACGCCCCGAACCGCAACACTACCGGTACCGGTCGCGGCCGCCGGATAACACCCGAGTCCGGTGACCCGTGGTAGCGCGTGCCGCATTATCTTTAACAGCGTTCCGACACATGTTCGTGGTAGGTGATACAGACATGAGCTACGAACTCGATCCGCTGCCGTACGATTACGACGCGCTGGAACCGCACATCTCCGAGCAGGTGCTCGAATGGCATCACGACACCCACCATCAGGGGTACGTCAACGGCTGGAACTCGGCCGAAGAGACGCTCGAAGAGAACCGTGAGAACCACGACTTCTCTTCGTCGGCCGGCGCCATCCGGAACGTGACCCACAACTCCTCGGGGCACATCCTCCACGACCTGTTCTGGCAGAACATGTCGCCGGAGGGCGGCGACGAGCCCGAGGGCGCGCTCGCGGACCGCATCGCAGAGGACTTCGGCTCGTACGAGGCCTGGAAGGGCGAGTTCGAAGCCGCTGCGGGCAACGCGAGCGGCTGGGCGCTGCTGGTGTACGACACGTTCTCGAACCAGCTCCGCAACGTCGTGGTCGACAAGCACGACCAGGGCGCGGTCTGGGGCGGTCATCCCATCCTCGCGCTGGACGTCTGGGAGCACTCCTACTACCACGACTACGGGCCGGCTCGCGGCGAGTTCGTCGACAACTTCTTCGAGGTCGTCGACTGGGAGGAGCCGTCGTCCCGCTACGAGCAGGCCGTCGAGCTGTTCGAGTAAGCGCGTCCCTCGGGACGCGTTACGCGCGTCGAGATCCGCGTTTTTTCACAGGACGTTGCCCGGTTAGTAGCCGGTTCGTTCGGGCAGAGTGGTTGACACTTGGTTATCGATGGGACGGCGGTGAACACCTCCAAAGCCCCGGCCGCGAGGACTCGCGCGACTCGCTGCGGTCCTCGGTCGGTCGCTTCGCTCCCTCCCTGCGGTCCTTCCGTCGTCGTGCTTCGCCCTCGCGGCAGCGTGGCGCGACGCGCCACGGGCAGCCGGCGGCGAAGCCGCCGGCGACTGCCCCTCTGAGTCCCGCCCCGCACAGCACCGCCCCGCGCCTCACGCCTCCCCAGCCTCGTCGGCCGGTCTCCGCTTCGCTCCGACCGGCCGACTCCCTCGCACGGGCTCCTCGCAGCCGCCTTCGGCGGCCGCTCGGAGGCACGCGCCACCGCATCGGATCGGGTGGTGTCGGATCGATTCGAACCGTATCGGCAGCGTTTACGGACGCGGTCGCGTATCTCCGCGCATGCCCGAACCGAAGTCGGCGTTCGACGCCACCTACCCGTGCGACTTCTACGAGCCCGCGGAGCTGTTCGAGCCGGACCAGATGTACACTATCCCGGAGATCGGTCGCCTGCTCCAGGGACTGGAGCCGGACGCCGAGGTCGACCCCGACACCGAGGCGGTGCTCGTCGACTGGGCGGTCCCGTGGGTGATGGTCCACGCGGCGGACATGGTGATCGCCGAGCCGCTGAGCGAGGACGGCCCGGGGTACTACGGGCTCGCGGATCACGCCGCTCCGGACGACAGCGAGGCGACCAACGTCGACGAGTCCGCGTGACCGGGGACGCCTCCGATCCGCCGGTCTACCTCGTCGCCGGTGGCGCGCGCGTCGACGCCGGCAAGACCACCTTCTCGGCGGGGCTGGTCGCGCACCTCGCGGAGCGAGCCGGCGACGCGGTCGGCGTCAAGCCCCGCGCGGGCAACGACTACTGGTTCGACCACGACGACTACCGGGTCGCGACCGACGCGGGCCGACTCTACGGGAAGGACGCGCGCACCCTCGCGGCCGCGAACACCCGCGCGCCGGCGACCGTCGACGACGCCTCGCCGTCGCCCTCGGCCGTCACGCCCGAATCTATCAACCCCGTCCACCGGCTCTGGAAGCCGACGCCGGGCCGGACCGGGATGCTCGGCGACGCCGACCGCACCTCCCTCTGCGACCGGGTGACGACGGAGTCCGGGACGCGCTTCGTCGTCAACGGCGCGGCCGAAGACGCGGGGCTGCTCCCCGACGCCCTCACCGAGCGCCTCCCGCTCGCGGACGCGACCCGGGTGCGCGACGTGCCCGAGTTCAACGAGGCGATGGCCGAGGCCCACCTCCCCGCGATCGAACGCCTCGCCGAGCGCGTCGCGCGGACCCCGGTCCCGGTCGTCGTCGAGTCCTACGCCGACGTGGCCGGGGCCCTCCCTCGAGACGGACCGGTCGCGCCCGACGCCGTCGCCGTCGTCGACCCCGGCCGCGCACGGATCTACGCGGGCGACCGCTACGCGAAGGCCCGCGCGGTCGCCGCCGGGAGCCCTCGCGAGGGGACCCGCGAGGAACACGTCGGCGCGGTGACGGAGATGATCGAACCGCTCGCGACCGTCTCGCTCCCGGCGCTTTCCGGCGACGTCCGAGGCGATCCCGACCGCGTCGCGACGGCGTACGAGTCGGCGTACGCGGCGCTCACCGGTACCGTTGAGTCGTGAGAAGTCACCCCCGCGCGGCCCGCGCTCAGGCGTTCCGCTTCGTGTAGTGTTCCAGCGCGGACTCGATCGACGAGAGGTCCGCGTTGACCCGGCCGTCCGCGACGCGCATGAACCCGGGCGTGTACGACGACGAGTAGTCGAATATCCGGTTGACGGCTCGCTTGGGCGCTGAGACGGCGTTGAACTCGGTGACGGTGTACACTCGGGTAGTCGGGAACGCGGTCCAGAACGTGCCGCTCGCCCAGCGGTCGTCGTCCGCGAACGCCTCGCCGACGCGGCCGGTCCCGACGTACTCGTCGTCGGCATAGAACAGGAGCAGGTCGCCCTCGCTCATCTTCTCGAACGTCGAGCCGTTGCCGCTGTCGTCGTCGACGGCCCACAGGCGGACCTCGTCGAGGTCTGCGAGGGGCTCTGGGCGATCCGGGTAGTCGGTGAGATCGACCGGGGACCGGACCGTTCGGTCGAAGTTCTCCGGGTCTATCGGGACCAGGAAGACGTTCTCGCTCATTACCCGTCATTTCGCCGGCAGGGGTTTAAATCCGTTCGTTGATGCGTCAGGTCGAGCCCCGTCGGGTCACTCCTCGTCGTCGGCGTACAGCCGGTCCATCCGCGCCGCCATCACGAAGTCGGCGCGCGTCAGGCCCCCGACCTCGTGGCTCCACAGCTCGATCCCGACCTCGCCCCACGACAGCGCGATGTCGGGGTGGTGCCACTCCCGTTCGGCGAGCTCGCCCACGTCGTTCGTGAACGCCAGCGCCGTCTCGAAGTCGGGGAACTCGTAGCTCGCCTCCAGGTGGTGGTCGTCGACGACCTCCCACGCGTCGCCGAGTTCGTCGACGTAGTCGGCGCACTCGTCGGCGTCGAGCGGCTCCGCGTCGTCGCCGGCCGGTTCGACCGGTTCGTCCGCGAGCGGTGTGGACATACCTTACGTTGGGCGACGAACGGTTTGTACCTTCCGCGGGCGAGCGGAGGGGAGAGGTCGGCGGGCGCGGACCGGAGGGTCACCGGAACCGCGAGAGGGCGTCACGGACCGCCCCGCGGAGTCGGGCGAAGCGTCCGTCGCCGCGTCCGTCGGCCGTTCCTCCTCCGTCCGCACCCGGATCCGAGAGCTCCCAGCCGGCCTTCTCGGCGGCCTCGACGACCCGCAGGTACTCGTAGCCGGTCTCGGTCGCGACGCGCTCGTCCGCGCGGGTGGTGCCGACGAACACGCACCGCGGGGCGGCGCTCTCCTCGCGGATCTCCGCCAGCGTTCCCCACTTGTCCCAGTTCGTGAGCTCGTAGTCGTTGTCGAGGCCGTGGTCGCGGGCGAACGACGCGACCGCGTCCGCCTCGTTCGCGACGATGCCGACGTGGCGGCTCCACCGTCGCGCGTCGGCGAACGCCGCGGCCGGGTCCGCGAGCGAGCGCGCGGCGCCGAGCGAGAAGACGAGCGTCACCTCGCCGTCTCCGGGGGTCGTCGCGTCGATTCCCATCCCGACCGGACCCTGACGGCGCGCGGACTAAACGCTGTGGGGAGGCTTATGTCCGGGCGCCTCCTCGCCCCGACGATGGAGTTCGAATCCACCTTCGGCACGGCCGCGCCGCTCCTGGGCATGGTCCACCTCCCGCCGCTGCCCGGGGCCCCCCGAGCGCCAGACGACGGCCGCGAGGCGATGCGCGCGGCGGTCGACCGGGCGGCGAGCGACGCGAGAGCCCTCGACCGCGGCGGCGTCGACGGGATCGTGATCGAGAACTTCGGCGACGCGCCCTTCTACGCCGACGAGGTCCCGCCGCACGTCGTCGCCGCCGTGACCCGCGCCGCGACCGCGGTCGCCGCGGAGACCGATCTCCCGCTCGGGATCAACGTCCTTCGGAACGACGCCGAGGCGGCGCTGTCGGTCGCTGCCGCGGTCGGCGCCGACTTCGTCCGCGTGAACGTCCACACCGGCGCCCGCGTGACCGACCAGGGGATCGTCCAGGGACGCGCCCACCAGACGCTCCGCTTACGCGACCGTCTCGGCGTCGACGTCGGCGTCTTCGCGGACACCGACGTGAAACACTCCGCGCCGCTGACGCCCGAGGGGCACACCGCGGAGTCGTTCGCGGACACCGCCGAGCGCGGCCTCGCGGACGCCGTCATCGCCTCCGGCGCCGGGACCGGCGAGGCGGTCGACACGGAGGCGCTGGAAGCGGTCGTCGCGGAGCGCGAACGACACGGCCTCGACACGCCGGTCCTCGTCGGCAGCGGCGTCACGCCGGAGACGGTCGCCGACCTGCTCGGCGTCGCGGACGGCGCCGTCGTCGGCACCGCGCTCAAGGAAAACGGTGAGACGACGGCCCCGGTCGACGCCGACCGCGTCGCGCGGCTCGTCGCGGCGGCCGACGCCGTGCGCTAAGCCCGTTCCGCCGCCACCCGACCGCTCGCTACCGGCTTCCGTCGGGGCCGCACCCGACCGCTCGCTACCGGCTTCCGTCGGGGCCGAGTCCCCGCTCCGCGAGGAACGACTCGACCTCGCTCCGCGTCGGGAGTCCGGGCTGCGTGAACCGGCTCGTGCAGTTGATCGCGGCGACCGCGGCCGCGAACCTGACGCCGGGGACGACGCCGCCGCGGTCCCCGTGCGACTCCGCGGCCGCCTCCGCCGACGGTCCCGCGATCCACCGGTCGATCAGCCCCGCGGTGAACGCGTCGCCGGCGCCGGTCGCGTCGACCGTCTCGACGTCGAACGCGTCGACCTCGGCCACCTCGCCTCCGGCGATCGCCGTCATGCCGTCGGCGCCGCGCGTGAGGACGGCGCGGGGCCACGTCTGGCCGCGTCGCGACCGCGACTCCGAGCCGGGTTCGGACGCGACCGCTCGGCGCTGCGCGGCCGCGATCCGTTCCACCGCCGCCTCCGCCGAGCCGAAGAACGCGGGCGCGGCGACGCCGCCCGCGACGAACAGGTCGGAGCGGTGGAGGAACCGATGGACCGTCGCCGGTTCCGTCCCGCGCCCGACCAGCTCCTCGACCGGCCCGGAGAGGTCGAAGACGAGCGTCGGCGGCTCGCTCGCGGTTTCCCCGTCCGCCCCGCTGGCCCCCTCGGCAGAACGCTCCCGAAGCGACTCGATCCGGTCGAGCACTCGCCGCGCCGCGGGGTCCGGGGCGTAGGCGGTGAGGAAGACGGCGTCGGCGTCGCCCATCGCCGCGAGCGCGTCGTCGTCCGGCCGGAGTCCGCGGAAGCTCTCGCCCGCCGTGACGATCGCGCGCTCGCCGTCCGGATCGCGGAGGATCAGCGACCGGGTGTGTGAGTCGTCACAGACGGCGACGTGGCTCGCGTCGACGCCGGTCTCGTCGAGGTACTCCAGCGCGCGCCGCCCGTACTCGTCGTCGCCGACGCGGCTGACGAGCCCCGCATCGCGTTCGAGACGGTCGAGCGCGACCGCGACGTTCGCGCCGACGCCGCCGAACGCGGACGTGACCTCGCGGGCGAACGCGCCGCCGTCGGGCTCGGGGAGGTTGCTGACGGCGTACCACTCGTCTATCGCCGCGGCGCCGATCGAGAGGACGGCGGGCGTACCGCCGTCGGGTCCTCCCGCGTCGCCGTCGTCTGGTCCTCCCGCGTCGCCCGGGTCCGATCCCGTCGTCACGAGTCGTCGAAGAAGGACTCGTGGACGGTCATCACGGCGTCGACGGCGATCGGTCCCTCGACCGTCGTCTCGCCGTCGGCGCGCCGGATCACCTCTTCGAGGGGGATCGGCACCACGTCGGCCGACAGTCCGCCGAGCGTCTCGCCGTCGACGCCGAAGACGACCCGCCCGATCCCCGCGTAGTGGATCGCGGTCGCGCACATCGGACACGGCTCCGTGCTGGCGTACATGGTACAGTCCGCGAGTTCGTCGGCGCCGAGCTCGCGCGCGGCCCACCGCGCGAGCGTCAGTTCCGGGTGCGCCGCCACGTCGCCTTCGCTGATCGTCTCGTTGCGCGCCTCGCGGACGACCTCGCCGTCGACGACGAGCAGCGCGCCGAACGGCGTGTCGCCGGCCTCGACCGCCTCCTCGGCCAGCCTGATCGTTCGCTCCACGTACTCCCGGTCGGTCGGATCCTCGGGCAGATCGTCGAGGTCGTGGTACTCGCCGAGGTCGCCGGGCTCGTCCGCGTCTGTCATACCACCCCGTTCGCCTCGGGGCACCTAACGGTTGGTACCGTCGTCGTCCGACGGGCTCGTGCGGTCGGCGCGCGGCGACCCTCCGTCCGCCTCGTCTGGGGCTGTCGCGGGGTCTTCCGCGCTCGTCCCCTGCGATTCCCGCACGTCGCGCAGGGCGTCGACCGCGTCGTCGGTGGCGGTCGCTGTTCGCGTTTCGGTCGCGGCCTCGGGGTCGAGGCCGTCAGGCTCGTCGCCGCCGTCAGCGTCGTCGGAGTCAGCGTCGGTCGCGTCGTCTCGACCGCTCGATCCGTCCGGATCGTCGGCGTCGTCGTCGTCCGCGCCGAAGAGCCACGCGCGGACCGCGTCGATGAATCCCATGAGTCGGTGTGGTCCTCGTCAGTAGTTCTTGAAAAGCAGCGCGCGCACGTCGTCTTTCGTCCGCGCCGTCTCGACGCTCCCGTCAGGGAGGTCGACCTCGTACCGCGCGTCGCCGTCCGCCTCCCGCCACTTGTCGCCGTGTGTGTCGAGGAGGCTCATCATCGCGTCCAGTTGGCCGGCGCCGCCGTCGTCGCTGTCGTCGGCCGCGTCGTCTTCGGTCGCGTCGTCTCCGGTCGCGTCGCCCTCGACCGCGTCATCTCCGGTCGCGTCGTCTTCGGTCGCGTCGTCTTCGGTCGCGTCGTCTCCGGTCGCGTCGCCCTCGACCGCGTCATCTCCGGTCGCGTCGTCTTCGGTCGCGTCGTCTTCGGTCGCGTCGTCTCCGGTCGCGTCGCCCTCGACCGCGTCGTCTTCCTCCGCGGAGTTCTCTCCGTCACCGGCGGGTTCAGCCGCGTCGAGGCCGATATCGACGCGCGCGAAGGGGTCGGCGGCGAGGCGTTCGGCCGCGTCCAGGATCGCGTCGATCAGGTCGTCCTTCGTCATCTCGCTGCGTCCCGCGACGTCGAAGGCGGTCGCGATGTCGGAGAGGTCCATCGGGTCCTCCGGATCGGGGTCGCTGCGCCGCCGGTTCCGCGCCGCGAGGAGTTCGCGGGCGCGGTCGCGGTCGAAGGGATCGGCGTCGGGCGTCTCGTCGCCGCCACCGTCGCGCGTCGGCTCCGCGACGCGGTCGGCGTCGTCGACGGCGTCCGCGAGGTCGAGCAGGTACGCGAGCGCGTCCTCGCGGTCGACGGAGGCGTACGGGCCGGCGTGGGCCGCTGCCAGCTCCTCGCGGAGCGCTTCGATCCGGTCCGCGTGATCGTCGGTGATGTCGAGCGTGGGCATGGGTGGGGTAGGCGTTACCGGTCCTCCTGAAAGCGCGCGAGCGCGTCCGCCCAGCTCTCGGCGAACTCCGGCTCGCCGGAGTGATCGGCCTCGACGTCGGCGTAGCCGCAGTCGTCGCAGGCGACGGCGGTGGCGCCGCCGAGCGACAGCTCCGACAGGTCGCCGCCGCAGCGGGGGCACTCGTGCGACACGGACTCTCGCGTGGGACCTCGTCGCCCGCGGTGAAAAACGCACGGGTCGGGGGTCGCCGGATGTTGATGGAGGCCGCCGGATGTTGATGGAGGCCGCCGGATGTCGATGGGAGTCCCCAGATCTCGATGGGAGCCGCCGGAGCCCGACGGACGCTCGGGACTCGGGCGAACGGGGCCCCGATCGGAGCGGTCGGGGGTAACAGTCTTTACACTCGGCGGAAACGTTCGAACATGAGCGAAGCGGACGCCGAGAACGTCCTCATGGAGTACTACCGGCGATACGTCGGGGACCCTGACCGGACGATCGACGTGTACGCCGGGTTCGGGCTGTTCTTCACCGGTATCGCGCTCGGGGTGATCGGGGTCGTCGTGTTCCTCTACAGCGCGACGCTCGACCCGACCGCGCTCTCGACGTACGGGGTCCGCGAGGTCGCCGCCGTCGCGGCCGCGGTCGGTCTCCCGACGCTGCTTTTCGGCATCGTCGTCCTCCTGCCGGTCGACCGCCGGATGCTGTACCTCGCGGGCGCCGGGATCGCGGTCACCCTCGCCGGGACCGGCGCGTTCACCTGGGCGTACCCGTACAGCTGGAACGTCGTCTCCGGCCCCGAGTACAGCGCGCAGGTCGTGGCCGTCTACAGCGTCGGGCTCGTGGCGGTCATCGGCGCCACGGGCGGCGCGCTCGTGGCCCATCGGGTCGAACGCGCGACGGGCGGCGCGGGCGCTCCCGGAACTGGCGCCGAGGCGGACGCCGGCGGCGGGTCGGGCGCGGAAGCGACCGGGACCGGGGACGAAGCGGTCACCGAGGAGTCGGTCCGCGCCGACATCGAGCGCGAACTGGAGGACGCGGAGCTGACGTGGGGCGGCGTCGAGCGCTCCGAGACGCGCCGGCTGGAGCTGAACACGAGCGCGGTCGACGAGGCGGACGTTGACACCGAGAAGCTGGCGGGCTCCGCGACCGAGACGCGGACGACCTCCGGCACGGTCAACGACGCGGTTTCGGAGCTGAAGGGCCTCCAGGGCGGGGACGTGAAGACCGACAGCGGCCAGGGCACCGACGACCAGGCCGCGAAGCTCCGCGAACTGCGCGAACAGCAGCGGAAGGAGGCCGAGGCGGACGACGAGGAGGGCTCGGTCGTCGACAGGATCAAGGGACTGTTCGGCTGAGGGGGCGCGTCGCGCTCGATACCGCCGACCGTCTCGACGGGGACGGCGGCTTCCCGGAGGCGGCCGGCGCTCGGGCTCCGTCGCCTGCGACCTCGTCGCACCGGCCTCGGACCGCCGCCGGCCTCCCGCTTCGTCATCCGGAGTTCGCGTACCCGAGCGCCGACGCCGCGACGAGCGCGGTCGGGAAGAGCGCGAAGACGAAAAATCGGAGGCCGACGCGCGGACTCAACGCGAGGTACGTCAGCGCGACGCCGAGCAGTGCGGAACAGAGGAGGATCAGAACGTCCAGCCGCCGACGGACACCGGCACTCATGCCTCCGTGCTACCGCGCACGGGGTGAAAACGGGATCGGTGAGCGACCCGCTTCGCGGACGCCGGCGGCCGCCGTCTTCCCCCATTTATATACCTCCCGCCGCGTAGTTCGGGCGTGTCTCGCGTCACCGTCAGCATCGACCCGCACGTCCACTCCGAGGGCAGCTACGACGGCCACGAGCCGGTCGAGCTGATTCTCGAACACGCGGCCGAGATCGGGCTCGACGCCGTCGTCATCACCGACCACGACGTGATCCGCGAGTCGAAACGCGCCGCGGAGATCGCTTCGGAGTACGGACTCATCGGGATCCCCGGCGTGGAGGTGTCGACCGCGCACGGCCACCTGCTCGCGATTGGCGTCGATCGGATGCCGCCGCGCGGGCGCTCGTACGCCGAGACGGTCCGCTGGATCCGCGACCGCGGCGGCGTCGCCGTCGTCCCCCACCCGTTCCAGCGCTCGCGCCACGGCGTCCGCCAGCGCAACATTCCGACGCCCGGCCCGGACGACGGCGACGCCGCCGCGGGCGACGCTCCGGCGTCGGGGAGCGATCCGGCGGACGACGCGGACCCGGAGCCGAAGCCAGCCGCGGCGGTCGCGGAGGTCGACGCCGTCGAGGTGTTCAACGCCTGGCTGTTCACGGGGTACCGAAACCGACGCGCGCGCCGGTTCGCGGCCGAACAGGGCTACCCCGGCGTCGCCGCGAGCGACGCGCACCACCTCCGGTACGTCGGCCGGGCGTTCACGGAGCTGGACGTCGAGGGGCGGGAGTCGGCGGCCGAGGTCACCGCGGACGACGTGCTGGCGGCGATCCGCCGCGGTACGACGACCGTCGAGGGGCGGCGGGCGCCCATCCGGATGGCGGCGAAACACTACGTCGGCGCGGCCGGGCGCCGGTCGGCGTACTACGCTCGGACCGGCGCGGCCCGAGGCGCTCGGGCCACCGAGCGGACGACCCGCGACGCGTTCACGGCCGCGAAGGTCGCTGCCCTCCAGTCGATCCACCGCACCCGGCGGCTCCTGTCCTGGTTCGCCTGACGGGGCGCGGCACGGCCGCCGCCGGGAGGGGAGCCGGTGCCGGCGCCCGCGGAGAACGGGGTTTTTGCCCGCGGCCGCGAATGTATTCCCATGAGCCACGACAGACGCGAGTCCGGGTTCAAGCGGCGGACCCGGGTCGCGGACGCGAGGGCGACGCTGCTCGACGCCGCCTCTCCCCACGACCGGACGGAGTCGGTCCCCGTCGAGTCGGCCGACGGCCGAGTCGTCGCCGAACCGATCGACGCCCCGGCACCGGTGCCGGGGTACGACCGCGCCGCGATGGACGGGTACGCGGTCCGCGCGAGCGACACCTTCGCCGCGGGCGACCGCTCGCCGGCGGTCCTCGCGGCCAAGCCCGCCGAGGCCGACGCGGTCGCCCCCGGCGAGGCCGCGCGCGTCCACACCGGCAGCGCGGTGCCCGAGGGCGCGGACGCGGTCGTGATGATCGAACAGGTGGAGGCGGTCGGCGACGAGGTGGAGGTGTTCGACGCGGTCGCGACCGGCGAGAACGTCGGCGAGGCCGGCGAGGACGTCGCCGACGGCCAGCGCCTCTACGAGTCCGGCCACGTCCTGCGTCCCTCCGATCTGGGCCTCCTGCGCTCGGTCGGTCTCGACCGGATCCGCGTCAGGGAGCCGCCCGAGGTCGCCGTCATTCCGACCGGCGAGGAGCTAGTCGAGTCCGACCCCGGCCCGGGCGAGGTGATCGAGACGAACGGGCTCACCGTCTCGCGGCTGGTCGAGCGGTGGGGCGGCGAGGCGCGCTACCGCGACGTCGTCACCGACGACCCGGACGCGCTCCGCGAGGCGGTCGCGGCCGACCTCGACGCCGACGTGGTCGTCACCACCGGCGGCTCCTCGGTGGGCGAGCGAGACCTGATCCCCGAGGTCGTCGACGGGCTCGGCGAGGTGCTGGTCCACGGCGTCGCCCTGAAGCCCGGCCACCCCGTGTGTCTCGGGCGCGCGGAGGGGACCCCGGTCGTGTCGCTGCCCGGCTACCCGGTCGCGTGCATCGTCAACGCCGCGCAGTTCCTCCGTCCCGCGATGAAGCGGGCCGGCGGGACCGACGCCGAACCGTTTCCGACTCGGCGGGCGACGCTCTCACGGAAGGTCGCGAGCGAGCCCGGCGTGCGGACGTTCGCGCGAGTGAGCCTCTCGGAATCGGACGAAGGCGGGAATTCGACTGAAACCGGCGACGGCGACGCGGACGACGACGCGCTCCCGACCGCGACGCCGACGCGCGCGAGCGGCTCCGGCATCCTCTCCAGCGTCGCGCTCGCGGACGGATGGGTCGTCGTGCCCGAACCGCGAGAGGGGCTCGACGCGGGCGACCCCGTCGACGTCGAGCTGTGGGAGGTGACGCCGTGAGCGACCGCAAGGAGTTCCGCGACCTCGCGACGCCGGCGGCCGCCCGCGAGGCGATCGCGTCGCTCGACCTCTCGCCGTCGCCGGAGACGGTCCCGCTGCGGGAGGCCCGCGGGCGCGTCCTCGCCGATCGCGTCGACGCCGCCGTCGACGTCCCCGGCTTCGACCGCGCCTCGATGGACGGCTACGCGGTGCGGGCGCGCGACACCTTCGGCGCCGACGAGGCCGACCCCGCCGAACTCGACTTAGTCGGCGCGGTCCACGCGGGCGCGGCGCCCGACGTGACCGTCGACCCGGGCGCCTGCGCGGAGGTGTCGACGGGCGCGGTGATGCCCGACGGCGCCGACGCGGTCGTGATGGTGGAGCGGACGGACGAGGTCGACGCGGGCGACGACGGCGGGTCGGGCGAGGGCGACGCCGCGACCGACGACGCCTCGCGGATCGCGGTCCGCACGTCGGTCGCGCCCGGCGACCACGTGATGACCGCGGGGACCGACATCGCCGCCGGCGCCCGCGCGCTCGGCCCGGGCACGCGGCTGACGCCCCGCGAGATCGGCCTGCTGTCGGCGCTCGGCCTCGACGAGGTCCCGGTGAAGGGGCGCCCGCGCGTCGGGATCGTTTCCACCGGCGACGAACTCGTGCGGCCGGGCGACGAGCTCGACCCGGACCGCGGCGAGATCTACGACGTGAACTCGACGACGATCGCCGCCGGCGTCGAGGAGGCGGGCGGCGAGCCGGTGCTGTACCCGCACGCCGGCGACGACTACGACGAGATGGAGCGGCTGCTCCGCCGGGCGGCCGACGAGTGCGACCTCGTTCTCTCCTCGGGGTCGACCTCGGCGAGCGCGGTCGACGTGATCTACCGCGTGATCGAGGCGCGCGGCGAACTGCTCCTCCACGGCGTCGCCGTCAAGCCCGGCAAGCCGATGCTCGTCGGACGGCTGGACCGTACCGACGAGGCGGACGACTCCCGGGGGAGCGAGTCCGCGTACATCGGCCTCCCCGGCTACCCGGTGTCCGCGCTCACGATCTTCCGGACGTTCGTCGCGCCCGCGATCCGCGAGGCGGCCGGCCAGCCCGAGCCCGCGACGGCGACCGTCGAGGGCCGGATGGGGGTCGAAGAGCGGTACGCCGAGGGCCGCCTGCGGCTGATGCCGGTCGGCCTGCTCGACCTCGACGAGGCCGCGACGGCGGCGGCCGACGACCGCCCGCTCGTCTACCCGGTCGACAAGGGCTCTGGCGCGACGACGAGCCTCGTCGAGGCGGACGGCGTCGTCGCGGTCGACCCGGACACCGAGTATCTCGACGTTGGCGAGACGGTCTCCGTCGACCTGTTCTCGCCCGACGTGCGCCCGCCGACGCTGCTCGGCGTCGGCGAGGACGACCCCGCGCTCAACCGCCTGCTCGACCGGCTCGACAACCCCCGGTACCTCGCCGTCGGCTCGCGCGAGGGACTCCGCCGCCTCCGCGACGGCGTCCCCGACGTGGCGGTGACCGCGGGACCGACCGACCGCGACGTCGACGCCGAGGTCATCGGCGGGTGGGCCCGCGAGTGGGGGCTCGTCGTCCCCGAGGGGAACCCAGAGGCTGTTTCGGGGCCCGCCGACCTCGTCGACGGCGACCTCCGCTTCCGGAACCGACAGACCGTCTCGGGCCTCCGGAGCAGCCTCGACGCCGCCCTCGACGACCTCGCGAGCGAGCGCGACGCCGACCGCCGCGCGCTCGCCGAGCGGATCGACGGCTACGAGCGCACCGCGAAGGCGTTCGAGAGCCCGGTCCGCGCGGTCGCCGCCGGCGACGCGGACGCCGGCCTCGGCCTCCGCGAGACGGCCGAGCGGCTCGGCTGCGGGTTCGTCTCGTTGGGCGAGCAGTCGGTCGTCGTCCGGGCGGCCGCCGACCGCGTCGAGCGCGAGCCGGTCGCGGCGCTGGCGGCGGCACTGGACGGTCGAGACGGGGTCGGCGACGACGAGGCCGCCCTCGACGCGATCCTGGCCGACCTCCCGGGCTACTCGCGGAACAGCCGGAACGACCCCTGACCGACGACGACCTCCGAGCGGTCGCCGTCGGCCCCGTCATCTTCACTCCCCCCGCCGGCGGTGACGGTCATCTCGCTGACGCCGATCGACCCCCCGGCCCTGACCACCTCGGCCTCCGCGCGGAGGTCGCCGTCGGCGGGGCGGAGGTAGTTCGCGTTGAGGTTCACCGTCGCGACGCCGCCGTCGAGCGGGTCCTCGAACGTCGTGCGCTGAGCGACGCCGCCGGCCGTGTCGATCAGCGTCGCCGCCACGCCGCCGTGGATCGTCCGCCCGTCGGCGTTGGTGAGCTTCTCGTCGAAGGGGATCGAGAGCACGACCCGCCCGCGCTCGATCGCCTCGACCGACGTGTTCAGCCACGAGAGGTAGCCGTGATCGTCCTCCAGCTTCCGCTCGACGAACGCCGTCGCCCCGTCCGGCAGCGGATCCATCGCCGCGATCTCCGTGCGGTCCATGTTCCGTGGGACACGCCGGGAGGGCTTGTACCCCCCGGAAACGCGCGACAACCGGCGATCGATTTCCGCCCCTTTCACCCGACGCCGAGGCGGATCGGGTCGTCGCTCGGGACGACGTCGAGCGTCACCGACTCGCCGATCTCGAACGTGCGGTTCGGACAGACCACCTTGACGCCGAACCGGTCGCCGCGCGCCGCGAACAGCGACAGCCCGGTCACGCGCTCGCCGTTCGCGCGGACGTCGACGGAGCCCCAGTCGACGCCGGGCGCGCGGGCATCGGCGCCGTCGGTCCGGACCGTTCCGATCTCAGTTCCGAAGAGCGACAGCGTCGTCCCCTCCGGCGCGGACGCACCTTCGTCCGCCTCGAACGTTCCACCGCCCGCGTAGTGCGTCACCCCGCCGTCCAGGGGGACGCCCTCGTCGCTCGCGAGCGCCGCGAACGGCGGGCCAGGGTCCGAGCGTCGCGGCCCGTCGAGGACGACGTGCGTCGGGCCCCGCTCGACGACGGCGCCGGTCCCGTCCCACGCGACCGGTTCGACGGGAACGTCGACGGCGACCGGGAGCGACCCGCTGGCTCGGCGGGGATTCGCGTCCGGCGGGCGGAACCCGAGGTGAACGTGGTCGTCGACCCACTGCCCGAAGAAGCCGGAGCGCGTCGTCGGACCGAGCGCGTCGCCGGCGGCGACCCGATCGCCCGGCGACACCTCCGGGACGACGTGGAGGATCCGCGCGACCGTGCCGGGAGAAGCGTCGGCGCGAGCACACCACCCGTCCGCGAGGTCGACGACGATCAGGTGGTCCTCGTCGGCCGCGTACGGGCGATCCGGACAGCCGACGGTCCGGACGTCGCGAACGGTTCCGGCGACCGGAGAACGCCCCACGCCGTCGCGCGGATACAGGTCGACCGCGCGGCCGCGGTCGTGGGCGGAGTACGGGGAGTTAACCCGCGAGAACTTCTCGTATCGCCCGACGACGGCGGCGGACAGCGAGACCGTCGCCTCCGGCGGGTCGCCGTCGGCAGCGTCGCCGTCGGCCTCGTTCGGTGGGGTCCCCGTCACCCGTCCGCCGCCTCCACGCCATCGATCACGAACCGCGCGCCGCCGGCGTCGGACTCCGCGACCGAGAGCGTCCAGCCGTGGGCCTCGGCGATGTCCCCGACGATCGCCAGTCCCAGGCCCGTGCCGCCGCCGAGCGACACGCCGCGCTCCGTCACGCGCTCGCGCGCTTCCGACGGGATCCCCGGGCCGTCGTCCTCGACGGCCAGCGCGACCCCGTCGCCGCGGGCCGCGACGGAGACCGTGACGGCGACGTCCTCGCCCGCGTGCTCGATCGCGTTGCGGAACAGGTTCGAGACCAGCTGTTCGAGGCGGTCGCGGTCGGCCAGCGCGGTCGCGTCGCCCTCGACGGTCAGCGTCGCGTCCGCGGTCTCCAGCCGTGACCAGACGCGCCTGACCGTCGCGTCCAGCGAGACGCGGTCGAGGTCGTCGACCGTCTCGCCCGCCGTCGCCAGCGCGAGCAGCCCCTCGATCATGTCGTCCATCCGCTCATGGGCGTTCGCCGCCCGCTCTAAGGCCCCGTCCGGGTCGTCGGCGCGCTGGCGGGCCAGTTCGACGGCCGCGGACGCGGCGGCGAGCGGGTTCCGCAGGTCGTGCGAGACGACGCCGGCGAACTCCTCGAGCCGCTCGTTCTGGCGTTCGAGCTCGGCCTCCCGGCGTTCGAGCTCCGTCTGTCGCCGCTCCCGCTCGGTCACGTCGCGGAGCAGGAACACGTGGCCGCGATCGGTTCCGCGGGGGTCCGTTATCGGGTCCTCCTGGATGTCGAACTGGCGGTCCCCGACGGTGACCGGATGTTCGTCGCCGTCCTCCAGCCGCGGGAACGCCTCCGACAGCGACAAGCCGACCGCCTCGGGCGGGAGGATCGCCTCGGCGGCCGGGTTGAGATCGCGGATCCGCCCGTCCGAGCCGGAGACGATCACGGGGTCTTGCATCACTTCGACGGCGGTGTCGCGAGCGACGACGGCGGCGTCGAGCGTGCCGAGCCAGAAGACGGTGCCGTACAGGAACACGCCGTGAATCACGAACGCCGTCGGCAGCCACGAGAGGTGCGCGTAGCTCCCGACGTCGACGAACGTCGCGACGCCCGCCAGAAACGGGAACAGCGTGCCGAGCAGCACGACGAACGTCTGGAGCCGGTACCGGTTCCCGGTCCGCTCGTAGAGGTCGACGACGAGGAGCGCGCCGGCGATACACAGCCCGTACGCGAGGAGGACGAACGCGCCCCCGACGGGGCCGAGCCCGTACCCGAGCAGCGTGAACGGGCCGTCGACGACGGGCGCGATCGAGCGCCGCGCCAGCCCGTGAGTCCCGCTCGACCACGCGAGCAGCACCCAGGCGAACGCGGGGGTCGCGAGCGCGACGATCCGGTTCTCCGTCCGCCAGCGGTCGTGGCCGGTGAACGCCAAGGCGAAGAGGATCCAGAGGACGGGGAGCGCTCCCAAGAGGGGGGTCGCGAGGTTAAGCGCGACTCGCATCGCGGTCTCGCCGGGCGCGACGACACGGAGGGCGTACAGCAGCGAGACCCCGCCGCCACAGAGCAGGTAGAGCGCGACCTCGAGCCCCCCGGGCTCGTCGCGCTCTCGCCACGCGACTCGACCGAGCCAGAGCCCGATACCCCCCGCCAGTAGGCAGGCGGTCAGGTAGGCTTGGACCGGCAGGGCGCCGAGGTCGCTCATCGATACCCGTACCACTCTCAGGGCGGACAAAACTGTTGTGTCACGCGGCGGCGAGACCTCTCGATGTCGGGTCCGCCTCGGACGCGAGTCCGTCGCTCGCGCCGCAAGGGATTTGTACCCCCCCGGCGTCGCCTTCCCCATGCGCGTGTACAGGGGCGAGTTCGCGACCCCGACGGCGGACCGCGGACCCGCGGCGGACCTGCTCGATTCCGCGGCCGAGGGGGTCCCGGCCGTCCGCGTCACCGCGCCGCCGCGACAGGTGGCCTTCGGCCGCCGCGACGCCCGCGAGTCCGGGTTCGACCGGGCGAAGCGGGCGGCCCGCGACGCGGGATTTTCGCCCGTCGAGCGCGACGTTGGCGGCCGCGCGGTCGCGTACACCGGGTCGACGCTCTCGTTCGGCGTCGCGGTGCCGACGGGGGAGGGCCGCGGGTCGATCGACTCGCGGTACGAGACCGCGACCGAGACGCTCCGCGACGCGCTCCGAGAGCTCGGCGCCGACGCGGTTCGAGGGGAGCCGCCGGCCGCGTTCTGTCCCGGCGACCACTCGCTGCGGGTCGCGGGCGGAACTGATGCCTCTGCCGGCGGGAAGGTCGCCGGCCTCGCGCAGCGCGTCCGCGCCGACGCGGCGCTCGTCGCGGGCGTCCTGGTCGCCTCGGCCGCGGATCCCGACCCGATCGCGTCGGTTACCGAGTCCGTCTACGACGCGCTCGACGTGCCGTTCGACCCGGAGTCGGTCGGGAGCGTGGCCGGCGCCGGCGGTCCCGACGACCCGGACGCCGTCGCCCGCGCGGTCGAGGACGCGTTCGTCGAGGGGCCGTGGGGCGACGGCGAGCGCCGAATCGTGCGTCTCGACGGTTCGGACGCCTGAGCGCGGCGCGGCTCTCGGTTTCGACGTGCTTTTTATGCGCGGGAGTCTGCGTTCGGGCATGGCCGAATTCAAAGTCGTCGTCGCCGACCCCGAGACCGGCGAGACGTTCCAGCGAGAGGTCGACGGACAGGACGCCAACCGATTCCTCGGTCGCGAACTCGGCGACGAGATCGGCGGCGACGCCGTGGGGCTCTCCGACCACACGATCGAACTCACCGGCGGCTCCGACGAGACCGGGCGCCCGATGCGCGAGGACGTCTCCGGCACCCGGCTGAAGGAGCTCCTCTTGGAGGGCGGCGTCGGCTTCGAGCCGTCCCGCGACGGCGAGCGCAAGCGTATCACCGTTCGCGGCCGCGAGATCGACGACGACGTCGCGCAGATCAACGCGAGCGTCGTCGACGGCGACGGCGACGTGGCGGCCGCGTTCGGCGAGGGCGACGCCGAAGCCGACGAGTAGCGACGGCCCGATGCCTCGCGTTCCCTCCGACGGCGAGGACGTTTCCTCGATCCGCGTCTCGCTCGCCCGGAGCGGCGGCACTCGCCGCCCCTGCGTCAGGCTCCCGGACGACGACGCGCTCGACGGGCGCGTCGAGTCCGGCGCGGACCGCCTCGACGACGGGCTCGGCGTGAGCGCGGGCGATCTCGTCCGGATCGCGTTCGACCGCGAGGAGTACCACGCGCGGGTCGCGGCCGACTCGCGGGGGCGACTCCTCCGCGGCGCGTTCGACAACCGGCGACTCGCGCGCGACGCCGGCGAGGGCGCGAACCGGCTGGTCGAATGGCTCGACGCGAACGACCGGGAACCGGGTGACAGTGTCGTCCTCGACGTCGTGGTGTCCGGCGAGCTGTACGGCCTCCGGATCCCGGGCGATCGGACCGTGTACGACGCGAACCGCGGGCCGCGGTCGTCGCTCGCGGACATCGCCCGCGACGTCGACGAGTGACTGCGACGGGACGACGGGGCGCCGTCCGGAGGCGGCGCGGTACGGGCCCGCCGGCGCAGGCCGAATCGCTTATTCTCGCTCGGGCCCGAGGTCGCTCCATGCAGGAGGTCGACGCGGATCTGACGACGCTCGACCGCGCGATCATCAACGCGTTCCAGGGCGGCTTCCCGGTCGCGGAGCGTCCGTTCGACGCCGCGGCGGCCGCGCTCCGCGAGCGCGGCGTCGACGTCACGGGGACGGAACTGTGCGAGCGCGTCCGCGAGCTCGACGAGGCGGGAACCCTCTCGCGGTTCGGCGCGCTCGTCAACGCCGAGGAGATCGGCGGGGCGGCGTCGCTCGTGGCGATGCACGCGCCCGAGGACCGCTACGAGGCGATCGCGGACATCGTCAACGAGTTCACCGCGGTCGCGCACAACTACGAGCGCGAACACCCCCATCTCAACATGTGGTTCGTCGTGAGCGTCGCGGACCATCCGGACCCGGACAAGGACGGGAGCGATCGGGTCGAGGAGGTGCTCGAAGAGATCGAGGCGGCGACGGGTCAGGAGACGTACAACCTCCCGAAACTGCGCGAGTTCCACGTCGGCGCGAGGTTCCTCGTCGACGGGCCGGTCTCCGACGGCGACATCGATCTCTCGGATCTCGGCGCCGAAGCCGCCCCGAGCGACCGCGGGACGCTCACCCCCGACGAGCGCGACCTCATCGTCGAGATCCAGGGCGGCCTCCCGGTCACGGAGACGCCGTACGCCGACGTGGCGGCCGCCATAGACGCCGACGTCGACTGGGTGGTCGAGACGATCAAGCGGTTCGAGCGGGAGGGGAAGGTGCGCCGCGTCGGCGTCATCCCGAACCACTACGCGCTCGGCTACACGGAGAACGGGATGACGGTCTGGAACGTCCCCGAGGACGCCTTAGACGAGGTCGGCCCCGCCGTCGCTGACTTGGACTTCGTCACGCACTGCTACGAGCGCCCGCGCCACGCGGGCGTCTGGGAGTACAACTTCTTCGCGATGACGCACGGCCGCACCGAGGCGGAGAGCGAGCGTCGGATCGCGGAGGTGCGAGAGCTGATGGACGAGCACTGGGACGTCGGCGCCGACGACTGGGACACGCTGTTCTCGACGCGCATCCTGAAGAAGACCGGCATCCGCATCGCGGACCGGGCGGACAGCAACACGGCGTGACCCGCCGAACTGCGGGGCCCGGGGGCCGAGCGTGACGCCGCTGTACCACGACCTCTCGGGCGAGACGGTGGTCGTCTTCGGCGGCGGCGCCGTCGGCTCGCGGAAGGCGAAGGGGTTCGACGAGGCGGCGCAGGTCGTCGTCGTCAGCCCCGAGTTCGACGAGCGGCTGCGCTCGCCCGCGGACGAGCGCGAGGCAGACGAGCGCGAGGCGGCCGACGCCGCGGACGGGCCGGCCGTCGAACTGGTCCGCGCCGCCCCGGACGCGGACGCCGTCACAGACTGGATCGATCGGTTCGACCCGGCGCTCGCGGTCGCCGCGACCGACGACGCCGCGGTCAACGCCGCCGTGGAGGCGGCCGCGCTCGACCGGGGGATCTTGGTCAACCGGACCGACGTCTCGGGCGGCCGCGACCCCGGGAGCGTCGTGGTGCCCGCGACGATCGAGGACGATCCGGTGACCGTGGCGCTCTCGACGGGGGGAACGAGCCCCGCGCTCGCCAAGGCGCTGCGCGAGCGGATCGAGGCCGAGATCGAGGGAGCCGGCGCGATGGCGGCGCTCTCGGGGGAGATCCGCGAGGAGCTGAAAGACGAGGGCGTCGCCCCCGAAACGCGTCGGGAAGCGGTCCGGCGCGTTGTCAGGTCGCGGGGGGTTTGGAAGGGTTTACAAAAGGGGAGATCCAACGGACGGCAAGAGGCCGACACCGTGATCGAGGAGGTACTCAACCGATGAGAGAGACGGGTGCGATCGCCGGCGTGAGCGTCGCCCACGCCGACGCGACCGTCGACGAGATCGAGGCCGCCGGCGGCGACGGCGTCCGCGCGACCGTCTCCGACCTGCTCGCTCGCGAAGGGGTCGAAGAGGCGTTCGCGGTGCAGACGTGTAACCGCTCGGAGGCGTACGTCGTCACCGATCGGACGGTCGACGGCACGACGGCGCTCTCGACGTTCGCGCCGGACGTCCGCGGCGGCGCAGTCCGCCGCCTCGACCACGAGGAGAGCCTGGAACACCTGATGCGCGTCGCCTCCGGGCTGGAGTCGCTCGTGCTCGGCGAGGACCAGATCATCGGCCAGCTGCGCGAGGCCTACGAGGAGTCGAAGTCCGCGGGCGGCATCGGCCCCGTCCTCAAGGACGCCGTGACGAAGGCGCTCCACGTCGGCGAGCGCGCGCGGACGGAGACCGAGATCAACGAGGGCGTCGTCTCGCTCGGCTCCGCCGCCGTCCGACTGGCGGCCGGCGAGATCGACCTCACCGACGGGACGGCCGTCGTCGTGGGCGCCGGCGAGATGGGGACGCTCGCGGCCCGCACGCTCGACGACACCGCCGTCTCGGGGATCGTCGTCGCGAACCGCACCGTCCCGCACGCGGAGTTCGTCGTCGAGGAGGTCAACACCCCCGCGGAGGCGGTGTCGCTGGCGGACCTCCCCGCGGTCATCCCGGACGCCGACCTCGTCGTCACCGCGACCGGGAGCCCCGACCTGATCGTTCACCCCTCGTACGTCGACGACGCCGGCCGGCTCGTCTGTATCGACATCGCGCAGCCCCGCGACGTCGACCCCGCGGCCGGCGCCCGCGAGGGCGTCACCGTTTACGACATCGACGACCTCGAAGACGTCACCCGCCGGACGAGGGAGAGCCGTGCGGAGGAGGCCCGAAGGGTCGAGTCTCTCATCGACGAGGAGCTCGACCGGGTTCTGGAGGCGTACAAGCGCAAGCGCGCCGACGACGCCATCTCGGCGATGTACGCCGGCGCGGACCGCGTGAAGGCGCGCGAGCTCGACCGCGCGATGTCGAAGCTGGAGGCCCAGGGCGAGCTGACCGACGAGCAGCGCGAGACGGTCGCGGACATGGCCGACGCCCTCGTCGGCCAGCTGCTCGCGGCGCCGACGCGCTCGCTTCGGGACGCCGCCGGCGAGGACGACTGGGAGACGATCCGCACGGCGCTTCAGCTGTTCGACCCCGAGTTCACGTCCCAGGCCGACGGGCCGGAAGAGGCGGACATCACCGACGCCGCGGCCGGCGGCCCCGACGCGATCCCCGACTCCGTCGTCGAGGAACTGGACGACTAAGTCGTTTACTTGTAACAGACTGATAGCGGAGCGACGTTGAACGGCTCCGCAGTTCCGGTCGATCGCTTATAAGTCGCTGCCCGCACGGTGAACGCCTCCAAAGCCCCAGCCGCGAGGCGGGCGCACGCTCGCTGCGGTCCTCGTCGCTCACTCCGTTCGCTCCTGCGGTCCTTGCTTCGCCTGCGCCCGCCTCGCGACTGCCCCTTTGAGTCCCGCCCCGCACAGCGACCGCAGCCTCACGGCTCCCCAGCCTCGCGGCTCCCTCCGCTTCGCTCCGGTCGCCGCGTCCAGCGAGAATCGAAGATTCTCTGGCAGCCGGCGCGTCGCGCCGGCGACAGCGAGGCGCGACGCGCCTCTGGCAGTCGGGCGAAGCCCGACGACCTCGCGCGTGCGACTCGCGGCCTCCGCTTCGCTCCGGCCGCTCGCAGGCACGCGCCACCGCCGTGTTCACTTGTAAACGGCCATCTGTGAAGTTCGAGATCACCAGGACTGCGACCCGCCTCCTTTCCGACGGACCGCCGCGCTTTATTCCCCGGCCGGTCCACGGGTCGGTATGAAGCTCTCCGAGTACGTCGACCGGCTCGACGACCGGCTCGACACGGCCGCGTACGCCGACGTCGACGCGAGCGCGAACGGGTTACAGGTGGGGCCGGACGACGCCGAGGTCGAGCGCGTCGCGTTCGCGGTCGACGCCGCGCGGGCGACGATCGAAGCCGCCGCGGACGCCGACGCGGACGTCCTCGTCGTCCACCACGGGCTCTCGTGGGGCGGCATCGAGCGCGTCACGGGCCGAACCCACGACCGGATCGCCGCGCTCGTCGAGCACGATATCGCGCTGTACGTCTCGCACCTCCCGCTCGACGGGCACCAGGAGCTGGGCAACGCGGCGGGTGTCGCCGAGGAGATCGGCCTGAGCGAGCGGGAGCCGTTCGGCGAGATGGGCCCGGCCACGGTCGGGACGATCGGCGAGACGACCGAGCCGCGGTCGGCGGCCGAGATCCGCGAGACGCTCGACGGGTTCGAGGGCCAGCCCGACGGCGAAGCGTCGCCGACCCGAGTGCTCGACTTCGGTCCCGACGAGATCGAGCGCGTCGCGGTCGTCACCGGCTCCGGGGTCGACTGGCTCGACGAGGCGGTCGCGGGCGACGCGGACGCGCTGGTCACCGGCGAGGGGAAACAGCAGGTCTACCACGACGCGCGGGAAGCCGGAATCACGGTGTTCCTCGCCGGCCACTACGCCACGGAGACGTTCGGCGTCCGCGCGCTGGAGTCGCTGACCGCCGACTGGGGCGTCGAGACGACGTACCTCCCGCACCCGACCGGACTGTAGGTCGACCGTCGAGGCGACCGCGCCGGCGGCGCGCTCGCCGCCGAACGCAACCCTTACCGCTCGCGTCCGCGCAGTCGGGGTATGCGCGATCACTTCGAGATCCGGGACCACGACGCGGCCGGGCGGATCGGCCGGCTGGAGGTCCCGCGCGCCGACGTCACGGTCGAGACGCCGGCGCTCCTGCCCGTGGTCAACCCCAACGTGCTCACGGTAGAGCCCGAGCGGCTCCGCGGGGAGTTCGGCGCGGAGATGCTTATTACCAACTCCTACATCATCCGCAGCACGGACCGCATCCGCGACCGGGTGCTCGATCGGGGGCTCCACGAGTTCCTCGGCTTCGACGGCGCGATCATGACCGACTCCGGCTCATTCCAGCTGGCCGAGTACGGCGACATCGACGTGACGACCGAAGAGATCATCGAGTTCCAGCGGAAGATCGGCAGCGACGTCGCGACGCCCGTCGACGTGCCCACGCCGCCCGACGCCGACCGCGAGCGAGCGGAGCGGGAGCTGGCGACGACGAAGCAGGCGCTCGCGGACGCGGAGTCCGCGGAGACCGGCGAGATGCTCGTCAACGCGCCTGTTCAGGGTGCGACGTACGCCGACCTCCGCGAGGAGGCGGGGCGGCACGCGGCCGCGACCGACCTCGACGTGTTCCCCGTCGGCGCGATGGTCCCCCTCCTGAACTCCTACCGCTACGCCGAGGTGGTCGAGGCCGTGCGCGCGGCCAAGCGCGGTCTCGGCCCGGGAGTTCCGGTCCATCTGTTCGGCGCCGGCCACCCGATGATGCTCGCGCTCGCCGTGGCGGCCGGCTGCGACCTGTTCGACTCGGCCGCCTACGCGCTGATGGCGCGCGACGGCCGCTACCTCACCGTCTCGGGGACGGAGCACCTCGAAGCCCTGGACTACCTCCCCTGCTCGTGTCCGGTGTGTACGGATCACACGCCGGCCGACCTCCGCGGGTTCGACGACGGCGAGACGGAGCGGCTGCTCGCGGAGCACAACCTCCACGTCACCTTCGAGGAGCTGCGCCGCGTGAAGCAGGCGATCCGGTCCGGAACCCTGCTCGAACTGGTCGACCGCCGCGCCCGCGGCCACCCGGCGATGCTCGACGGCTACCGCGCGCTGCTCGACCACGCCGACGAACTGGAGCGCACCGACCCCGGGTCGAAGGACACGTTCTTCTACACCTCACACGAGGCGGCCCGTCGGCCCGAAGTGGCGCGACACCGGGACCGACTCGCCCGGTTGGCGGCGCCCGAGCGCCTCCTCCTCACCGAGTCGAAGGCGCCATCGGACCACGACTACGACGCGGTGTGGCGCGTGAAACCGCCGTTCGGCCCGTACCCGCCCGCCCTCTCGGAGACGTACCCGCTCACCGCCGAGGTACCCGAGCGGACCGACGACGCGGCCCAGGTCGCGGCCGCGGCGGGCGTCGGCGCGCTGGCGGCGGCCAACCCCGAGACGGCGCTTACGCTCGGTCACGACGCGTGGTGCGAGCGCGCGCTCGACCGGATCCCGGACCGCGTCGAGACGGAGAACCTTCGGACGCTCGGCTGACGGAGACGCCGCTCCCCGGTCGGACGGTGCGTCGCGTGCCGCAAAAAACCGTAGCCGTGACCCGGTCGACCTCGCTTCGGAGGAGACCGCGTCAGTCGCGTCGGTGCCCGAGCGGCTTCTTCTGGTCGACCTCGACCTCGACGTGGATCGAGTCGGGGAAGTCGCGCCCGACGACGTCGCGCGCGATGTCGTCGGCGCCGTGGATCTCCATCGAACGTCGGTACACGTCGTAGCGCCACGGCGAGAACTCGTCGCCGGGCGCGAGGTTCTTGTACAGCGGGACGGTGACGTTCTCCGAGGGGCTCGCGTGGGGGCCCTTACACTCGGCGCCCTTGCGTTCGAGGGTCTCCTTGAGTTCCTGAACGGTCTCGGCGAGCACGTCGCGGTCGCCGGACGCGAAGTCGAGTTTCGTGACGAAGGTCATGGCTGGGGGTCGTGCGCCAATGGCCGCCCGAGCGGTAAAAACGCATCTACCCGTCGTCGGGGTGGCCGCCCGCTCCCCGAATCCCCCTCGGAGACCGGTCGACGCAGCCGAGTCGCTCGTCTCTGTTCGGAAGTCCGACACGCTCTTTAGGGGTGATCGCTTACCTGCGGCCAATGACGGTCGAAGCGACCAGTGCCGGAGCCATCCTCTTCCGCGATACCCGCGGCGAACGGGAGTACTTGCTCCTGAAGAGCCGACCGGGGGACTGGGAGTTCCCCAAAGGCGGGGTCGAGGGGGACGAGGAGCTCCAGCAGACGGCGATACGAGAAGTCGGCGAGGAGGCCGGGATCGAGGATTTCCGGCTGATCGACGGGTTCCGCAGGGAGTACGACTACGTGTTCGAGGCGAACGGGAAGACCATCCACAAGACGGTCCACCTGTTCATCGCCCGCTCGTTCGAGGCGAGCGCCGAGCTCTCGAAGGAACACCGCGACCTCCAGTGGCGCGACTACGACCAGGCGCTCAACACGATCACCCAGGACGGGCCGCGAGACATCTTAGAGGAGGCCCACGACTACCTCGACGAGCGGAAAGACGAGGAGGAGGGGAAGTACGTGTAAACTACCCTACCCTACTCGCTCACGGCGCTGCCGTTCGTGGTTCGAGACGGGTCCGCCGTCTCGTCATCACGAGAGACGCGGCGCGTCTCTCGAACGACTTCGTTGAGGGTAGGCCTTTCGCGTGGACTCCCGTTCTGGCCATCGCTGGCAGGCTCGTAATCGCCGTTCACGTTCAACGTCCCGCGATTCAAGCGCACGTTTACGGGTGCGCCTCCGCCCGACGACGTTTGCGCCGAGCGGAGATGCTTCAGACCGATATTCTTCGCCGCGTTGTAGTCGGCGTTCACTTCGTAACCGCACTTCTGGCAGCAGAACCGCGCTTGTGTCTCGCGGTTCTCTCGGAGTGTCGTCCCGCACTTGGAACATCGCTGGCTCGTGTACGCAGGACTCACCTGTTCAACCGAGATGCCGACCACCTCGGCTTTATACTCGACGTACTCGAACAGGCGTCGGAACGCCCACGCGTGGAACTTCTTGGCGTTCGCCATCCGCTCACGAATTCCGGTCAGGTTCTCGAACGCGATCACGTCACAGTCGTATTCGAGGGCTTCCGCGACGAGTTCTTTCGAGACAGTGTGTAAGAAGTGGTCGTAGCGTCCGGTCTCGGTGCGTCCAACTGACTGGATGGTCTCGTGAGCGGCCCGCGTCCCGAGCTGTTGAAGCGACCCGCGTCGCTTCTCGAACTCGCGGCGCCAATGGTTCAGCTCTGCCCCGTTCCAGAACGTGCCCGTGGAGGTGACGGCGACGTTTTCGATGCCGAGGTCAACGCCGAGGACTGTGTTGTGCCCGTCGTTGCCGTCGTCGGCAGTCTCGAACTCCGCGTCCGCCTTTGTGCGGACGTGAAGGTAGAACTCGCCGTCGCGGTAGTGTAGTTCTGCGCCCGTCACGTCGTAGTCGTCGTTGAACAGATACTCCGAATGAGGCGTCTCGCGATCCTCGTCGGGGAGAACATATCTGGCGGTGATACGTCCCTCGACGGTCGAAAGCGTCGCGTGGTCGTCGTTGAACGTCGCACATCGCATGTCGTAGACGAGCGTCGGGGCGGAGAAGCGCGGCTTTCCCGCGTAGTCACCCTGTTTCCAGCGTGCGACAACGCTCTGGACGGCGTCGGCGGCCTTGTTGCGAGCGTTCTGGACGAGATTCGCTTGGAGCCTCGTTTCGGCCCGCACGTCGTCGTAGGTTTCACGCTGGAGTTGGGCTTTGCTCGTCGTCTTGTACTCACCTCGCCAGGCGTGGTCAACGACGTAGTTGGCGGCCCACAGGAACTCGGAGATGGTTTCGTGGAGGAGGGCGGCGTCGCCGTCGGCCACGTCGAGTTTGACGGGGACCGTGCGACGTACCTCCATCCGTAATTCAGATGTTACGCTAAGTATTTATTATAGTACTGTTTTTGGAGGAGAGTTAGCCACGTGTAGAACGTGGTAATGACGGTATCATGTCGGTTTCCTCCCCGACCTACTCGCTCCCTTCGGTCGCTCTCTCCTCACGGGCCGCAGGCCCGTTCGGATGGTCAGCGGGACCTACGGTCCCGCACGACTCGAGGTCGGGGGCTCCACCTTGAATTACGCTGATCGGGACGCGGGGGCGCACCGCGACCGATCGACGCCCGCGCCCCGAGCGATTTCCTTTTGTCCGTACCCGCCGACCGTTCGACCAGTGACGCCCGACGCCGAGTTCGGCTACGAACTGCTGGTCTGCCGGTACGCCGAGCTGGCGTGGCACCCGAGCGAGGGGCCGCGGCCGGCGATCGTCGCCCGCCAGCTCGGCACCGAGGCGCGCCGCTGGGACACGGTCGTGATCGAGGTCGACCCGGCGGCGTTCGCGCGGCGCCGCGAGTTCGGCGATCGGACTCTCGACTCGGACCTCCTCCACGTCGTCCGGGGGGCACCAGCCGAGTGGGCGTTCTACCGCGACGCGCTGCCCGATCCCGGCTATCCGTGGCGCTACGTCCGGCAGGCGGTCCACCGCGCCGCGGGCCGGGACCTGATAGCGAAGCGCCGCGACGGGAATCGGATCCAGATCCGCCGGAAGCGACCGTACCCGGACTGGGTCGAGCGGATCGTCGCGGTCGAGAACAAGCCGGACCTGGACCGCTCGGCGGCCGACAGGCTCGTCGACCAGCTCGCCCACGACGTGGAGACCGCGCTCGCCGACGAGGCGTGGCTGGCGACCGAGACGACCGGTGAGCGCGTCGAACCCGCCCTCCTCCGCGAGCTGCCGGTCGAGGCCGGGATCCTCGCGACCGACTTCTCCGCGGGCGTCGACGCCGACGCGGCCGACGTGGCGTGGCATCCGAGCGACCTGGCGCCCGCGGAAGGCGAGGCCCGGAGTCCCGAGACCGAGACGCTGCGGCTGGAGATCGCCGAGCGCGCCTACGGGAAGGGGTGGCGCTCGTACCACGACACGATGCGCCCCGACTGCCGGCATTTCGAACTCCGGCGCGAGGGGGGCGCGCTCGTCCCGCACTGCGCGGCGAAGGGGACGCTCCCGACCGCCCGTGAGTGTTCGGGATCCTGTCCGGAGTTCTCACCGGAGCCGCCGGGGTGGCGGACGAACGGGTGGCCGATCGAGGGCGGCCCCGGGAAGGGGTTCACACGCGTGTTGGCCCGGCGGCGGGACCGCGAACGCGATCGGGTCGAAACCGTTGAGTGAGCGGCGGTACCAGCCGGTCGTATGCGGTTCCCCACCCCCCCGCTCTCCGAGTACGCGATCAACACGGCGTTCGTGGTCCTCACGCTGGCCGTCCTCCAGTACACCGGCTGGCTCTCCGACGACCCCGCCGGGCTCGAACCGGCGTTCCTCGCCGTGGTCGCGGTGACGTTCCCGGCCTTCTCGTACCTGATCGCCCTCGTCGGAGCGAACGTTCGGTCGAACGCGGAGTGAGGCTCGGCGGCGTCGACCGAGCCGTCCGCGGCCGCCCCGTAACCACCCCCGACGCCAGCGCGGTCGCCCCCTACGCCAGCGCGGCCGCCAGCTTCTCGATCGGGTGCGTGGGCTCCGGCACCTCGCCCGGCCCCTCCTCCAGCTGCGTCCGGCAGGAGGTGCCGGGCGCGACGAGTTCGTCGCCGTCGCTGGCCAGGACCTGTTCGAACAGGGTCTCCCCGATGGCCTTGCTCATCGAGTAGTGTTCGGCCTCGTATCCGAACGAGCCGGCCATCCCGCAACACGAGGAGTCGAGCGGGTCGACGCCGTAGCCGGCGCGCCGAAGGACACCGACGGCGTGGTGGTCCTTCTTCGTCGCCTTCTGGTGGCAGTGGCCGTGGTAGGTGAGCGACTCCGTGGGCGCGTCGAGGTCGATATCCTCGTCGAGCCGACGGGCGTCGACGTACTCCATGACGCCGTAGGCGCTCTCGGAGACGGCGGCCACGTCGGCGTCGGGCACGTCGCTGGCGCCGCCGTCGAGCAGGTCGTGGTAGTCCGACTGAAGCATGACGGCGTCAGAGGGCTCGACGACCACCACGTCCCAGCCGTCGCGGACGTCCGGCGCGAGCGTCTCGACGGCGGACTCGGCGGTCGCGCGTGAGACGTCGAGCATCCCCTTCGAGTGCGGTGGGCGCCCGCTGCCGTCCACGTCCGGAATTTCCACGTGGCAGTTCGCGGCCTCCAGCACGCGCACGGCGGCCTTCCCCGCGCCGGGGTTGGTGTAGGTGGTGTACACGTCGGGGAACAGGAGGACGTCGCGGTCGGCCTCCTCGCGCGGGACGCCCGCGCCGCCGCGCGCCTCGAACCAGTCGACGAGCGTCTCCGAGCGGAAGGCGGGGAGGTCTCGCTCCCTCGCGATACCGAGCGCCTTCTCCGCGATGAGCCCGCTCCCGGGGAGTTTGTTCGGGAGGTTCGAGAGCGGGGCGAACTTCGAGGCGAGCGGCGCGAGCGACTCGAAGCGGCCGAGCAGTCGCGTTCGAAGGTCGACACCGTGTTCCTCGTGGTGGGCGTGTTCGACCTCGGCCTTCAGCTTCGCCATGTCGACGCCGCTCGGGCAGTCGACCTTACAGCCCTTGCAGCCGACACAGAGGTCCATCACCTCGGTGACGAACTCGTCGTCGGTCGGATCGGCGGGGAGTTCGCCGCTCATGGCGCCGCGGAGGGCGTTCGCCCGGCCGCGCGTCGACTGGATCTCCTCGTCGGCGGCGCGGTAGGTCGGACACATCACGCCCCCGGTCGTCTCTTGGGGTCCTCGACAGCCGCCGCAGCCATGGCAGAGTTCGACCATCCCCTGCATTCCGTTGTCGACGGCCCACTCCATCGCCGGATCGAAGCCGGCGTCGTGCTCGTAGTCGGCGTCGAACCGGAGGTTCTCGCGCATGTCGAACTCCCCGCAGACGTTGCCGGGGTTGAGCAGCCAGTCTGGGTCGAACGCGGTCTTCAACTCGCGGAACGCCTCCCAGAGGTCGTCGCCGTACAGCTTGCGGTTCCACTGGGTGCGCGCGCGGCCGTCGCCGTGTTCGCCCGAGACCGACCCGCCGAGCCGGACCACCGCGTCGGTGACGCGGTCCGCGATGTCGAGCATCGCCTCGACGTCGTCGACGTCCTTCGTGTTGATCAGCGGGCGGACGTGGAGGACGCCTGGTCCGGCGTGCGCGTAGAAGGTGGCGAAGGTGTCGTTGTCGTCGAGGATCTCCTGGAACTCGCGGGTGTACTCGGGGAGGTGTTCCGGCGGGATGGCGCAGTCCTCGATGAAGGAGATGTGCTTCTCGTCGGTGGTCCGCGAGAGGAGGATCGGCAGGCCCGCCTTGCGCATCTTCCAGAACCGGTCGCGCTTCTCGGGGTCGTGCGCCTCCATCGCGTGGACCGCCCGACGGGGGTGGCTCGTCGTCTCCGCGGCGCCCGCGCTCGGGTCGACCGCGGTGTCGACGGCGCCCGCCTCCCCGTCGAGGGCGCCCGCCTCCCCGTCCGCCTCCTCGTCGACAGCGCCAACTCGATCCGCGATCAGGTCCGCGACCTTCCGTTTCCCCTCGGCGTCGCTGTCGGCGTAGAACTCGACGAGGAGGACGGAGTCGGTGCCGTCGGGGAGCGTCCCGACGACGTCTTCGAACTCCGGCGTGTCGGCCGCCAGGCCCAGCAGCACGTCGTCCATCACCTCGACGGCGGCGGGGTCGTGCTCGAGGCACGCCGCCACGTCCTCCATCGCGTCGAGCAGGTCGTCGTAGGTGAGCAGCGCGACCGCCTTCGTCTCGGGGATCTCGACGAGCGAGACGGTCGCCTCGGTGACGGTCGCGAGCGTCCCCTCGCTGCCGGCCATGAGGCGGGCGAGGTTGACGACGCCTTCCTCGCCGTGCTCGCCGCGATGCTCGGCGAGCAGGCGGTCGAGGTTGTAGCCGGAGACGTTCCGCTTCAGTTCCGGGAACCGCTCGTCGATCCGGTCGGCCTCCTCGTCGAGGATTCGGACGACCTCGGCGTGGATTCGGGGCAGCAGGTCGTCGGCGTCGGGGTCCGCCGACTCACGCAGATCCTCGACCGCGACCTCGCCGAACGTCGCCACGGTGCCGTCCGCGAGGACGACCTCCAGTTCCTCGACGTAGTGGTCGGTCTTCCCGTACTTCAGCGAGTGCGAGCCGGTGGAGTTGTTCCCGATCGCGCCGCCGACCGCGGACTTGTCGCGCCACGCCGGGTCGGGCGCGAACTTCAGCCCGTCGCCCTCGACTGCGGCGTTGAGGTCGCCCACGTACGCGCCGGCCTGGACGCGGGCCGTCTTCGTGCCGGGATCGGCCGACACCACCTCGTCCATCTCGCCGGTCAGATCCAGGACGACCGCCTCGTTGACGGTCTGTCCCGCGAGCGAGGTCCCGCCGCCTCGCGGCAGGACGGGGATCCCCTCGGCGAAGCAGTACTCGTGGACGGCCGCGACGTCCGCGGCCGACTCCGGGATCACGACGCCGATCGGCGTCACCTCGTACGCGGAGGCGTCGGTCGCGTACAGCCGCTTCGAGTAGTCGTCGAACCGCACGTCCCCGTCGACGCGGCGGTCGAGCGCGTCGACGAGGTCCGGTCGCTCCACCTCGCCGCCGGTGTAGTCGAAGTCCCCGCCGTCCGTCGGGTCCGGGCTCGGGGTGTTGGTCGCCATGCGACTCCCTCGCGGTCGAGCGATGAAAAAGCTCCTGCCGCTCGCCCCTCGCGGGAATCCGATCGCCCGAGCGGGGCCGAACCGGAACCGTCACACCGCCACGGTTCTGCGCGCCGAGAACGGCCCCAACACCCATATGCCGGCCGTCGAAGGAACGATCATGACGCTCGCAGACGCGTCGACGTTCACCCGTCGACTCGACGACCTCGGCGTCTCGGTCTCCGCGGGACCGCCGTCGGAGTGCGCGGCCATGATCGACGCGGCCGCGGGCGAGCCGGCGGTCGGGGTACCGCTGAACCGTTCCGGCCCGGACGCGTTCGCGGACTCGCCGGCCGGCCTTCCGGACCGGATCGAGACCGACCCCACGACGGCCGACTTACGCGGGGCCCACACCGGCGTCACCGCGGCCTCGCTCGGCGTCGCCGCGTACGGGAGCGTCGCGCTGGAGGCGGACCCGGACGGGACGGAGCCGGTGGGCCTCTTCGTCGACCGCCACGTCGTCGTGCTCCGCGAGGCCGACCTCGTCCCGGACATGCCCGACGCCTTCGACTGGCTCGGCCCGCGGGCGCGAGACGAGTCGGTCGACGTGGTGTTCGCGACCGGCCCGAGCGCGACCGCGGACATGGGCGGGCTGGTCCACGGCGCCCACGGCCCGAAGGAGGTCCACGTGGTGCTGTTGCGGGACGAGGACGCGGCGGACGGCTCGGACGCCGCTGTCGACGCGGAGGACGGCCAATGAGTAGCGACGCCGAGACCGGCGCCGAGGAGGCGGCGGCGACCGAACCGGCGGGCAATCCCGACCGCGAGACGAAGGCCGAGCGGATCCGCGAGCTGCTGGCGACCGAGGGCGACGCGGTCGCAGAGAACACCCGCGGCTTCAACGAGGGGCGCTACGAGTCGACGGGGCGCCTCGACGGCTACGAGGCGCTGAAAGCCGAGGCGCGCGCCATCAAGGAGGACGCGATCGAGCGGCTCCCGGAGCTCATCGACGAGGTGACGGAGGCGGTCGAGGCGAACGGCGGGACCGTCTACCTCGCGGACGACGCGGCCGACGCGAACCGGTACGTCCGCGAGGTCGCGGCCGAGCGCGGCGCCGAGCGCGCGGTGAAATCGAAGTCGATGACCTCCGAGGAGATCGAGGTGAACGACGCGCTCGAAGCGGACGGCGTCGAGGTCGTCGAGACCGACCTCGGCGAGTGGGTGCTCCAGCTGGCCGACGAGGAGCCCTCCCACATCGTCGCGCCGGCGATCCACAAGTCGCGTGAGGGGATCGCGGAGCTGTTCGCGGAGCGGTTCGACCCGGAGGACCCGCCAGAGACCGCCGAGGAGCTCACCATGTTCGCCCGCGAGCGGCTCGGCGAGCTGATCGAGGGCGCCGACCTCGGGATGACCGGCGCGAACTTCGTCGCGGCCGATTCGGGGACGATGTTACTGGTCACCAGCGAGGGGAACGCCCGCAAGACGGTGACCGCGACCGACACCCACGTCGCGGTCGCGGGCGTCGAGAAGCTCGTCCCGACGGTCGAGGAGTTCTCCCCGTTCGTCGAGCTGATCGGTCGCTCGGGGACGGGACAGGACGTGACCTCGTACATCTCGACGCTCACGCCCCCGGTCGACTCGCCGGTGCCGGACTTCGCGGCCGACGAGACGCCCCTCGCCGTCGACCCCGACGGCCCCGGCGCCGACCGCGACTTCCACCTCGTGCTTATCGACAACGGGCGCATGGCGATGCGCGACGACGAGACGCTGCGGGAGACGCTGTACTGCATCCGGTGTTCGGCCTGCTCGAACGCCTGCGGGAACTTCCAGAGCGTCGGCGGCCACGCGTTCGGCGGCGAGACGTACTCCGGCGGCATCGCCACGGGCTGGGAGGCGGGGATCGAGGGACTCGACACGGCCGCCGAGTTCAACGACCTCTGTACCGGCTGCTCGCGCTGCGTGCCGGCCTGCCCGGTCGGCATCGACATCCCGTGGATCAACACCGCGGTCCGCGACCGGATCAACCGCGGCGAGGCCGACCCGAGCCAGCTCGACTGGGCGTTCGAGGAGTTGGTCCCCGACGAGGAGCCCGGCGGCCTCGACCTCGGCACGCGGCTCGTGGGCAACTACGCGACGCTCGCGAAGTGGGGGCACAGGACCGCGCCGGTCGCCAACCGCCTCGCGAACGCCGGGCCGGTGCGCGCGCTGGCCGAGCGGGTGGCCGGGATCGACCGCCGCCGCGACCTCCCCGAGTTCGCCCGCGAGTCGTTCGTCGAGTGGTTCGACGCCCGAGGCGGGCCCGCGGTCCCGGCCGACGAGGCGACGCGCGAGGCGGTCGTCTACCCCGACACCGCCACGAACTACGTCGACGTCGAGCGCGGGAAGGCGACCGTGCGCGCCCTGGAGGCGCTCGGCGTTCACGTTCGGGTTCCGGACCTCCCCGGTAGCGGGCGCCCGCCCCTCTCGCAGGGGATGATCGCGACCGCCGAATCGGCGGCCGAGGACCTCTACGCGGGACTGGCGCCACACGTCGACGCCGGCCGCGACGTGGTCGCGATCGAACCGAGCGACCTCGCGACGTTCCGACGCGAGTACGAGCGGTTCCTCCCGGACGGATCTCACGAGCGGCTCGCCGACGCGAGCTACGACGCGATGGAGTACGTGTTCGGTCTGCTGGAAAGCGGCGGCGACCCGGCGGCGCTGCGCGCGCCGAGCGAGGGAACCGGACCGGTCGCGTCGGGAAAGCGGATCGCGTATCACCCGCACTGCCAGGCCCGCACGGTCGAGGTCGGCGAGTACGCGACCGCGGTCTTCGAGCGGCTCGGCTACGACGTTCGCGTCTCCGACACCGAGTGTTGCGGGATGGCGGGCTCGTTCGGCTACAAGACCGACTACTACGAGCTGAGCGTGGACGTCGGCGAGCCGCTCCGCGAGCAGTTCGGCGACACCGACCGCACCGTCGTCGCGCCCGGCACGTCCTGTACCGAGCAGATCGACGCCCTGCTGGACGCGTCCCCGATGCACCCGATCGAAGTCGTCGCGCCGCGGGAATAGCCCGGCCCGCGGCGCGCGGGAGGGGGCGTCGGTCGCGGGGTCCGCCGGCGTCCGCCGCGCTGACCCTCGCCGCGTTGACCCCCCGCCGGCGTCCGCCGCGCTGACCCCCGTCGGCGTCCGACGCGCGTCGTTCGACAACGAACGCTTAATAGGCGCGCTCGTGACCGTATCGTGTATGAACGCAGCCCCCGAAGAGATCACGTCGCTCGTCGGTCGCGAGGTGTACTCGAGCAACGGCGTCTTCGTCGGCGAAGTCGAAGACATCCAGCTCGATCTGGACGCCCGCGCCGTGACCGGACTCGCGCTGGCCGAACTCAACCGCGAGCTGTTCGCCGGACAGGTGGGCGGCTCGACCGGCGTCGTCGTCCCGTACCGCTGGGTCCGCGCCGTCGGGGACGTGGTCCTGATCAACGACGTCATCGAGCGGTACGACGCCGGCGAATCCGACGAGGAGGCGAACGAGATCGAGGCCCGCTCCGAGTCGCGATAGCGGGGTTCCGCCCGCCGACGCCGCGACGCGGTACCGGCTCAGAAGGGTAACGCGTCCCGGAGGCTCGCGATCACGCCCCGTTCCTCGCGGCGCGCCTCGTCGAACACCGGATAGAGGGCGTTGAGAAACGCCGTCTCGTTTTCGAACTCCCGCTGCGGCACGCGGTCGAGAGCGTCCGAGAGCGCGAGCGAGCGCCCCTGCGCGTCGTAGGGGATCTCCGGGTCACCGAGCGCGTCGCGTATCTCCGCGGCCGTCGCGGGAAACGACACGTCCGCCTCGTCGAGCCGGGCGTCGAGCGCCGCGATGCCGAATTCGATCGCCTCGGGCTCGGCGGTATCACCGCCGCCGGGTGGCCGTGCTGCCATTGCGACCGGATATTTCCTCCGACGGCTTGAAACCCCTGCTCTCGGCTCACTCGGGCACGGACTCCGTCGGCGGGGCCGCGTCGACGACGGCGAGCTCGACCCCGTCCCCGGACCGGTCGAAGGCGGCGACCGAGTCGGCGTCGTACGGCGGCACCGCGACGATCACCACGCCCGCGAGGTCGTCGGTGCGGGAAATCCCGAGGAAGCCGTCCGGATGCGAGACGAATCGCGCGCCGCCCTCGCCCGCCGGCGTGCCGAGGTCGACGCCGAACACGGAGCTGACCGAGCCGCCCACGGACGGGAGCGTGAAGTGGGTCACCACCGGCGTCGCCGGGTCGAGCCCGAGGTCCGTCTCGAACTCGCCGGCCGGCGTCGACGAGAGCCGGACGTTCACCTCGTCGGGGTCCTCGCTCGCCGCGCGCTCGCGGAGCACCGTCAACAGGTCGCGGGTGACGTAGATCACTGGTCGGCCGTCGGTACGGGACGCACTGGCAAAAGGTCACGCACGATGCGGTCGACGCGTCCGGCGCCGCTCTCCGGCCGCCCTCCGGCCGCTCTCCGCGCTCAGAACGGCAGCGCCGACTTGAGGGTCTTCGCGTACAGGCCGGGGGCCTTCGACCGCGAGCCGGAGAGCGCGTCCTCGAGCGCGACGGCCGCGCGCTCGTGGACGCCGACGCCGTGGCCCACGAGGACGCGTTCGGGGTCGAGCCCGGAGAGGGGGGCCGTCGGCGGCGTGAGCCGGAGCATCGGGTGGACGCCGAGCCGCTCGCGGTCGCCGCGGAAGTACGACCCCGTGCCGAGCGACTCGGGGACGATCAGCGTCTCCCCGTCGAAGAGCCCGACCTCCTGCCACGGCGGCAGCGAGGAGTCGCGGATCCGGATCGCCTCGAAGCCGGTGTCCGCGAGCCGCGAGCCGAACCGCTCGATTTCGACGTCCGGACCGAGCTCCTCTGCGACGCCCGTCATCCGCTCGGGGGCGTACACGGGAGCGTCGTGGCGCGCGGCGAGTTCGCCGCTGTCGCGCACGTGGCGGTCAAGCCCGACCACGACGCCGGCCACGTCGCCGAGCTCGTCGAGGAGCTCGTCGACCCCGGGCGCGTCGACCGGGTCGACCACCCACACGTCGTCCGCGCCCGTCTCGTCGTTGTGGACCGCGAACGCGTGGCTCGCGCGCTCCATCGTCTCGTCGGGGTACGCGATCCAGCCGACGCCGCCGTCGTAGCGATCGATCTCGTGGAGGTCCGGCTCGCCGCCTTTCATTCCCATACTACCCGTTCGGCCCGGACGCTTGTTAAGTCGTCTCCGGCGGAACGCCGATCCGGTGTTACCGGTGATCGCAGCGGGGGCGACTCAGGCCTCCGGCCATTTGATCGAACAGCCCCGGGAGGGCCGGTCCGGAATTTCGACGTCCTCGCCCGCGAGGACGGCGTCGACCGCGTCGCGAATGTAGAACTCCGTCGGCTCGTCGTCTGGGTTGAGCGCGTCGTCGAGCCGGCCGTGATACTGGAGTCGCCACGTCCCGGCCTCACGGCCGAAGAGGAACGAGTCGGGGGTACACACTGCGTCTTGACATCTTCCCACGACTGAAGCCGTGGGATTCCTCCCGTGGGATATTGGCTATGCCGTCTCCCCGGAGGCAATTTTTCCGTCACTGTCGACGGTACTCCGGTCTGTGCGCGCTTCTTTGGGACTGTCGTGAGGGTGTGGTGTCCCCGACCACTCGTGGTCGTCCCACTCGAATCGCACGGGCCGTGCCATCGGCCTGACTTCTTGCTCCATCTGCCGCTCAAGAAATGTTTTCGACGCCGCGAGGTCCGCGTGTCCCTCGAACCCACACGCACACGTCAGCGTCTCCTGATGCCGCGTGGTTCGATCCGTCGATCCGCACTGCGGACACTCCTGACTTGTCCACGCTTCCGACCGAACCTCAACCGAGATCCCGTACTCTTCGGCGGTACAGGCCAGTCGGTCCACGAATTTCCTGAACGCCCAGAAATTGTGCGTCTTGGCGTTTGCCTCAACAGACCAGTGCGTCTCTAGCACGCCGGTCAAGTCACCGATATACAACGTGTCGACACCCTCGGCGTACAGCCGTTCGATCACGTCGCGACACAACGCTTCTTGGGCGTGATCGCGGCGCCGAGTGCGCTTGCGATACAGCCGTCGGATGCGCTCGCTGCTGTGTCGGCCCGCTTCGAGTTTGGCCTGTAACCGGGCAATTTCTTGCGTCGTCTCCCGGAAGCGAGCGAACAGGTCGCGACCCTCGTACAGATACTGCTCGCCGGTCGTCGTGGTACAGGCAACGAGATTGTTCGCACCGATATCCAGAGCGGCCATTTCATCAGCCAGTGGAGTCACCCGCGTTTCGTCGGAAACAGTCACGGGCTGCGAAGCTCGGAAGGTGTTGTCGGTCTCGTCGTACCACAGGTCCAACCGACCCTGTTTCTCGTAGTCGGGCCAATTCGGCTCGCCGGCAATTTCGAGCCGGAGACGCCCAGTATGGTCGTATTTGTCTTTCAGCTCGCTCCCAATCAGTATTTCGAGTCGCGAGCGGTCGCCCCATTCGACGGTGTACGACGTGTTGCGAATGACGGTCTTGAGCTGACGACCGTCATCCTCGTTGCCACGGAATCCCGGTGGTTCGGGGTGGTCCGTGACGGAGGTGTTGGAAGCATCATGGTATTGTTCTTTGAGTCGGAAAAACCCGCGCCACGCCTCGCTGTTTTTGCGGATTACCTGCTGAGCGGTGGACGCGCCGAGAACGCCTTTGTACTTACCTTCGAGATGGCCTGTATCGGCGTCCCACACGCTGCCTTTGAACCTGTCTCCGTCGTTGTACCGCATGAGGCGCTGATAATTGACTTCGTTCCAGAGAGCGGCGGAAGCGTCCAACAGGTCCCGTAGCAGCCCCTCTCCGTCCTCGGAAAGCGGACGTACTGCGAACGTGTTGGTACGCTTCACGACGATGATTTATTATACTTTTAGTCTTAAAGTCTTTTTGTCATGCGCCCGAACGTAGATATTTCACACACGCTTGGTGGCCGAATCAAAGACTACGCTGAAGCGAACAATCTGGGACTCTCGGAGGCATACACCGAAGTGCTAGAGGCAGGATTGGATGAATTGGAAAATTGAGTATCCAGTAGTGTCTTAGTGTTTATATATTAACAGTTATTGGATTTACTCACAGCTGAACTCACAAGTCCTATTATTACTGATATTTAGGGCCACAAACCTCGGTAGCCTCGTTGCTGAAGAACATGTTACGAGCCAGCAAAATCCGACTCATGCGGTCGCACCCGTCCTTAATCTCCACATACCGGCAAAGACTAAAGGCAAATACGCCGGTAGCTGCCGGTATGTCGAGGCAGATGAACACCGTCGTCGCAGGTGACGAGTCGGGGATCCACGACGAGCCGCACATTCGGGACCGACGAATCACCGTGCGCCACGTCCACGCGCTGGTGGAAGAGCGCGGGCTCGACGCACAGACGGTTGCGGATCGGTTCGACCTCACTGCCGCGGAGGTCTACCACGCGCTGGCATACTATCACGATCACCCAGAAGAGATGCGGGATGTCGAGGAACGTAGTCAAGATCTCCACGACGCCGCAGCAAACGATCCGGACATCGTCACCGGTCCCGAGGATCTGTCGGACCCGTGACTTGGACACCTCGGTATGACTGTTCTAAAGTCCTCCTTGCGTTCCCGTGACTGTACTCCAGTCAGTATTCGATGGTCGCGGAGTACCGATTCAGAACGGCCACGAGCCCGGCGCCGACGAGCGCGGCCAGCGCGAACCGCGGCGCGGCCGCGCGCCAGGACTCGCCGCTTTCGGCCAGCCGCGCGGACACCTCCACCAGCGGCGCGCGCAGCGCCCCGACGACGAGGCTCACGAGGAACGCGAGCGTGGCGGCCCGCGCCCGCGACAGCGCGTAGCGGACGGCGTGCGCGATCGTGAAGAGCCCGCAGACGCCGCCGAGGAGGAACGTCGCCACCGGCGGCAGCGTCTCGACGAGCGCGTCCGTGCCGTTCCCGAGCGCGAGCGCGCCGGCGGCGTCGACGAACCGGGCCACGACGCCGGACATGTACTCGTACTGGCCGAGGACGACGAGCAGCAGCGAGCCGGAGATCCCGGGCAGCACCATCGCGCTGACGGCGAGCCCCCCGGCGACGAAGACGACCGGTAGCGGGCTGCCGAGCGCGGTCGCCGCGACGCCCGACGCGAGGAAGGCGAGCGCGAAGCCGGCGACCGCGGCGGCCTTCCGGCGCGGCGTCGCGAGGTCGACGTCGCCGAGCAGCACCGCGGCGCTGGCCGCGATCAGCCCGAAGAAGAAGCCGTACGTCGCCACCGGCTGGGTCGCGAGCAGGCGGTTGACCGCGCTCAACACGGTCACGACCGCGGTACCGATTCCGGTGCCCAACACGAGGAGGAAGACGCCGTCGACCTCGCGGAACGCGGCCCGCGCGTCGGCGCGGCCCCCCGGTCTCACGCCGCCGAGCACGCGGCGCGCGCGGTCGGGGTCGACGGCGGTGACCGCCGCGATCAGCCGCTCGTAGATCCCGACGATCAGCGCGATGGTGCCGCCGGAGACGCCCGGCACGGCGTCGGCGCTGCCCATCGCCACGCCCTTGAGGTACAGCGTCGCCCACTCGCGGAGGTCAGCCATCTGGTCTGGAGGAACAGAGCCGCGGTAATGAAGGGTCGGGTAACGCGTGGCCGCGTCGGTCGCGGGCGCTAGGCCGTGGCCGCGTCGGCCGCGGTCGCGGTCGTCGCCGTCGTCGCGGCGGGGTCGACGCCGGTCAGCGAGCCCGCGTCGGTCGAGTTCGTCGAGTCGCCGCCGTCGCTGCTACCGCCGCCGACGGGACACGCGGGGTCGCCGCTCGGACAGTCGACGATCCGCTCTTCGAGTTCGACCGTCGCGGCCGAATCGTCGACGCCGACGACCTGTGCCTCGGTGACCTCGACCTGCCCGAACCGCTCGGTGGTGTACAGGTCGTCGCCGGTCGTCTGTGCGGTGGTGATGTTGTACGGCCCGGTGGCGCGGACGCTCGTGTTCGTGTACCCGTTCTCCGGCCCGAACTCGTCGTAGCCCGTCGTCGAGTACGGGAGCGTGAACTCGAAGTTCCCGTTCTCGTCGGCGGTCGCGTACTGCGTGTACTCGAACGTCTGCCCGTCCGGCTTCCGGAGTTCGACGGTCGCTTTGACCTCCTGGCCGGGCGCCGCGCCCGACCCGTCGACGGTCGCGCCCGGCACGCGTTCGAACGTCTTGACGAAGTCGTCGGTGAACGCCCCGAACAGCGACTCGCCGAACGTCGCCCGGAGGTCGACGCCGAACCGCTGGGCGAGGATCTGTGCCTGCTGCGCGTACGGCGACCGCCCCGGAGCCCGCGTGGCGTGAACTAACCGGTAGTGCTCGAGCGCGTCGAGCCGCTCGGACGGAACGCCCATCACGCCGCCGACCTGCGCCGATCCGTCCGCCTCCACGTACGACCGCGCCGCGGAGAGGTTATCGAACCGACGGACCACCTGCCCCTCGCTCGGGAGGACCTTGATCTGGACCCGCTCGCCAGACGTCGTCTGCGCGGTCTGCGACTCCCAGTCCAGCACGACCGGCCGCGGCTCGACCGCGCTCCCGTAGTGTTGGTAGAGCCGGATCATCTGGCTCTCGTGGTAGCGCTGGGTCCGCGTCTGGAGTGCGGGGCGAAGGCCGCCCTGCTGGCCGTTCTGTCCCTGAACGCGCTGGTAGAGCAGCTCGTTGAAGTCGCGCACCGTCTCGTTGCCGCTGTAGAAGGTGACCGGCGCGTTGAACTTGGAGTTCGGCGAGGCCATCTGCCAGTCGACCATCACGTAGCGGGTCCGGTTGCCCTCGGTGCTCTGGCTCGCGAGCACCTCGGCCGCTTCCGCCTCGCTCGGTGCGAGGAGGTAGTCCGCCGCCGCGCCCGCGTTCTGCTGGAACGGGTTCGCGTTCGGGATGCGCTCGGCGCGCGTGGTGATCCAGTGGCCGTAGTCCCACCATGACATGACGCCATAGGCGCCCTCCGGATACTCGAAGTCGCCGTCGGCCGGTCGCTCGTAGGTACCGTACAGCTCCATCGGGTTGTCCGCGCCCTCGAGCTCGCCCGGTTCCGGGGTGTTGTCGTTCATCCACTGGAGGCTCTCGTCCCACTGGACGACGCTGCCCGGCTGGCTGGAGTTGCCCGCCTGCCAGACCGGGGTCGCGACGCCGACGAGCGGGACGAGGAGGACGGCGAGCACCGCGACCACCGTCAGCACCTGCCAGCCCTCGATGTCGCGGACCGCGTCGAGCGAGGTGAGATCCAGGGCGTCGAGCGCGACCTGGAGGAAGTACGCCGTTCCGACCGCGACGACGACGGCGAGGTAGTAGTTGAAGCGGACCTGCGTGAACGCCGCGCTACCGATGAACGCCGCCCACACGACGAAGTACAGCTCTTGGCTGTCGTACTCGACGAGCAGCGTCGCGCCGACGAGGAAGGCGGCGGCGATGAGCAGGCCGATCACCTGCCAGTCGACGCCGACGACGCCGCCGATAGCGTTGTACGCTTGCGGGACCGCGTAGACGGAGCCGACGACCGCGAGCGCGGCCGGAACGTAGAGGGTGTGGTTGGCGTCGTCGGAGCGGTAGAGGGGACGTGCGAGGATGTAAAGGACCGCGGCGAGCGCGAGGAAGAAGGCGAACCCGTACTGCGAGAGGACGAAGTTGGAGAACGAGGCGCCTTGGAGGGGGGGTTGCGCCTCGCCGATGGTGCGGGCGCCGGCGCTCGCGGAGAAGGCGACGGTGTTGAGCAGGCTGTTGACGATCGTCGACCACAGCGACGGGAGCGCGAGCCAGACGACGCCCACCGACGCGAAGATGAGCCCGCCGACGGCCGCCGGGTAGGTGTCCGTGCCGAGGTCTCGCGCCTCCCACTGCCGGGCGAGCCACGCGAGGAAGACGGCGCCGAGCGCGACGCCGAGCGGCGCGACGATCTGAAGGAAGGAGTACTCGCTCACGGCGAACCGGAAGGTGTCGAGCGGGATCACCTGCATCAGGCCTGCGACGCTCATCGTGATCGCGCCGGCGAACGCGACCGGCTCGGGACTCTTCCCGTGGTAGGTGTCGCTCGTGAGCGTGATCGCGAGGAAGATGCCGGTAAAGCCGACCATCAGGGCACCGGGCTGCCACGTCCACATGTAAAGTCCGAGTGCGACGCCCGCTGCGGCGGCGTACGCGACGGGGCGGCGAAGCGCGTCCCAGTCGCGGTCGACGACGAGCTCCCACACCGGCTTCTCGCGTTCCGCCACGCCGAGCGCGACGAGGAACGCGAGGACGGCGGTACTCTGGAAGAACACCTCGGCCGCGCTGTGATCGGGAAAGCCGACGAGCGAGTAGCGGAGGAAGGTCCCCGAGAACAGCGCGAGAGTCGCCGCACCGGCGAGCGCGGGAAGTCGGTCGGTGAACCGCCGCGCGATGAAGTACGTCGGAATCGCGACGAGCGCGCCGGTGATCGGCGCCATCACGAGCAGGACTTCTTCCGTACTCCCCATGATCGGGCGGGCGATCCAGACCCCGACGGCCATGATGTAATCCCAGAGGGTGCCGAACTGGCCGGCGTTCGTTCCGAACGGGAAGCCGGTCCAGACGTCGTACGGGAGGGTGTTCGGCCAGTTTTTGAGGAGGTAGCTCGTCGTGCGGAAGTGATACCACGCGTCGTTGCCGCGGAAGTACACCTCGCCGTTCACGATGAAGTTCCCGTACGAGCGCAGCCGCGTCCACAGCATGAACGCGAACACCCCGAGGAGGACGGGAACGTGGTACCACCGCGCGAGGAGATCGGACGGGGACGAGTCCGATTCGTCCGGCGGATCGTTCGAATCGCTCATTACCGCAAGGGACTGTCAAAACGCGCATAAGGCTTGTCATATACCCGCGGCCGTCCCGCGTGTGGAGGTATTCGACTGTGAATCAGTCACAGCGTTGAGACCGAGGCGGAAACCCTAAGCGCACGGGTCGAAAGCGTCTCGGTGTGAAGGTCTCGGTCGTCGTCTGTACGTACACGCTGGACATGTACGAACACTTCCAGGAGGCAGCCGACAGCGTCCTTGCGCAGACGTACGACGACGTCGAACTTGTTGTTGTCGTCGACGGGACGCCTGAGGTGTACGAGCGCGTCGTTGAGGACTACGGCGACCGTGGGGACACGGTGATCGCGTGTAACGACGAGAACGTGGGACTGCTGGCCAGCCGGAACCGCGGCGCGGAGCTGGCCTCCGGCGATGTGGTGGCGTTCATTGACGACGACGCGGTAGCAGACGAGACGTGGGCCGAGCGGTTGGTCCGTGCCTACGAGGAGGAGGACGCGATTGCGGCCGGCGGGAAGATGACACCCGAGTGGATCGCTGGGAAGCCCTCGTTTCTCCCCGAGGAGTTTTACTGGCTGGTCGGCGTAACTCATCGCGGATTCGCGCACGGCCCGGGTGAGGTGCGGAACACCTTCGGCTCGAACATCTCGTTTCGAGCGGACGTGTTCGAGGAGTTGGGTGGGTTCGACATCGACATCGGCGGACGGAAGGGCGACAAAAATCTCCAGGGCGGGGAGACGGAGCTGTGTGCCCGGATGCGGGAAGAGTACGGGCAAGGGGTGTGGTACGATCCAGAGGCCGAGGTGGCTCACAAGGTGTTCGAGTACCGGACCGAGTTCCGGTGGCTGGTCGATCGGGCGTTCTGGCAGGGATACTCGAAGCGAGCAATGGAGTCGTTCGTTGAAAATGAGGGTAAAGAGGAAAGCGGGTTCCTCTGGATGCTTTTGCTGGAATCTGCTCCAAAACGTCTCAACAGAGCGGTTAGGTCATTCCAAGTGAATTACTTGTTACAATTTTTCGTGTTGTGTATATTGACTATATCTGTGGGGACAGGGTACGTCTTCGCAATGTTTCGCTATCAGTCGTAATTGACAGTTAACAAACCAACCAATTTTACTGATGTTATAGTTTAATAGTTGATATTTACTGAATCGATACTCTGTAGTACTTCAGGTTAATCTGGTGCCGGCCCCGGAATTACTAGCGTGATTTGGATACTAGCGTTTCCACAAGTCTGGCAACACGATTAGCTGCGCCGCCATCCTCGTTTAATGCGTATTCTCTCCCAAATCCGGGTTGTTTCTCAACATAACGTCTTATACAATTTGGATCGTTTTTCATCTTCTCAATACACTGACGAGCCTCAATTTGATTCGTGACTTCAGTGAAACCATTCTCTTCTGAAAACTCGTTGATTGGGGGCTTTTCAGAGGAGATGTCGAGAATAATAACCGGACGGCTCAGTAAACTTGCCTCAAGTACTACTGTAGACCGGAGTGCCAGAAGCACATCCGACGCAAACAGCAAATCGTGGATATCGTCGCTTTCGGAAACATGAACGTTCGACATGTCTGTAGCGGCTTCCTTGTGGAGTTCAGTGTCTTCTCTCGGATGCGGTCGAAGAATAAGCTCTACATCTGGCAGCTCATTAACCGCATCCATAGCCGTTTGGATGAGATCCGAACGTATCGTATCATCGAAAGGTTGTGAAGCGAGTAACACAGTAAACGCTTGACGATCAACAGGGATAGAAAGTCGCTCACGCACCTGTGATCGATCCTTTGCGGAATAACGGGCTAGGTGATCGAACTGTGGCGCACCGGTGACCTCAGTTCTTTCGGGTTCCACCCCCTTCGCTTGCATAACCTTTTGCCACCGTTCACCCCAAACCGCAATTTGGTCGGAAACAGGAACGTACCTCCGAGATGGAAGATCGACACCATGTTGGATTAATAGTGATGGAATTCCCTCATCCGCCGCAACCGTTGCTACTGCTCGTGTTGGTAGCGGACCATCATTTTTCAGCAAAACCATTGCTGGTTGCTCTGTTCTGAACATATTTTGCATCATATGGACATACCGGACAACCCTTGGATATTGAAGAGTACTATACAACCACCCGCGGGATTGAAGCGCAGGTGTGAGGTCGACCTCACAAAGTTTGTGCTCTCTCTGATTAGAGAATGGCTGATCAGAGTTGGGGGCTTTCGCTAATTGTGTCAATGTATTTATCTCATTTTTATACGACGCGAACGAGGCATACTGCTCAAGCGAAACAACTGGAACATCTGAATTTGACAAAACTGTTGAAATCTTTTTTCCGGTGTTCAAAAACCCATGTGAATGTGTGACTACGGTGAGATCTACACAATCGTCAAGTGCTTCGACAACAGGCCCAACAACATTAATATTATTTTTTGTGAATATAAATAAAACAACATCCGAGTCATGCGGGATCTCGTCACCTCGTGTTCGTGAAATTATTTCGGACCCCCAGTCAAGTGGTCGCAGAATACCTGGACCTACTAATCTGAAGAGTTTATTTTTGATGTGGCGCTTCGTGATCTGTTTTGTATAAACATCGAGCTGTATGTTCTCCGTAGTAGCTACTGCTTCTGGGATTCCAGGGATGATCTGTCCGGACCCAAGCGGCAACCAGTGATACACGGGTTCCGGGTCGGTGAATACCTCAACCTCTGATGGCTGCTCTGCTCGGAGAATGTTCTTGATTGTTTTGGTTTGCCTGAGAAGTTCGTGCCCAAATAGATCAATAAACGTATTTTGAACAAGCGGACCGATGTCAATCCCAGCGTAAAAAAACTGGCCTGTAAGCCAGCCTCGAAGCGTATCAAAATCTTCGTCTGTCGCAATTTCATCGGACTGATAGTCCGAATCCATTACTACGTCCTTTGTATCAACGTTGTTGTACGCTTCCTCGTTAAACGTGACAACCTGTGACGCCTCTTTCAACCGCGTCAGTGGAATATCGGGATGATCAGCTAAAATGAGTTTCATTCTGAGAGAACACTAGTGTCGTACCGAGCTGATGTGTACAGAGGTTCGAAGCGTATTTAGGGATGACGGTGCTGTCCAGCGGTATGTCAACTCAAGTTGCGATTTGTCTGACTAGCAGAGGAAATTATGCCCGAACAGGTACGCTTCTTCATGCGTTGGATGATGATCCAGACACCGAATTAGACATCATCGTTGCCGGCGCATCGATGATCAGAAAATATGGTACTCTATCTGAATTATTGCGTGAGGATGGGCTAGAGATAGAACGTGAGCTATACAACGTGTTGGAGGGGGGTACACCTGTTGCTTCTGCAAAAACAACGGGTCTTGGAATGATCGAATTTACTTCCGTGCTTAATGAACTTGACCCGGATGGAGTAATTACCATTGCGGATCGATATGAAACGATGTCTGTTACTCTCGCTGCGTCGTATTTGAACATTCCAGTTATTCATACACAAGGTGGCGAAATCACTGGTTCCATTGATGAAAAGGTACGCCACGCGACGACGAAGATGGCAGACTACCATTTTGTATCTACAGAAAAAAGTCTAGATGTTGTCAAAGGGCTGGGTGAAGAGGGTGATCGCGTGTTCCTCACTGGTTGTCCCTCAATCGACCTTGTCGAAGACATCGATCAAAACGGGAATGATCAATACGATCCACAGGAGGACTACGCAGGCGTAGGGGCCCAGATCGACATTGATGAAGATTATCTCGTTGTCCAGTACCATCCAGTCGCAACAGAGTATATGAGCGAATATGACCGAACGTGGGAACTAATCAACGCTGTGGATGATCTCAACGTACAAGCATTTTGGTTCTGGCCCAACATGGATGCTGGTACGAACCAGGTCTCAAAAGCGATTCGTGAATACCGAGATCAGCGCTCACCAGACGACGTCCGGTTCTATATCAATATGCACCCAGATGATTACTTGACGCTCGTGAGCAATTCAGCATGTATGGTAGGGAACTCAAGCGTTGGGATCAGGGAATGCTCATATTTGGGTAAGCCGACGGTGAATATTGGAAACCGCCAGCAGATGCGCGAGCGCGGACCCAATGTACTTGACGTTAAATGTGAAACAGAGGACATTAAAGACGGAATAAATCAACAACTCTCTGCGGGGTCGTTTGAACGATCTACCCTTTATGGAAACGGAAACGCAGGCGAAAAGATGAAACAAATCATTCGCCAAACCGATTTAACGATGAAACAGCCGATGAAACCAGAACAGTTGGATCTGTAGAATGAGTGATAGAACGTATGCAGCCCTTATTCCTGCGAGGGGAGGATCAAAAGGGATTAAAAAGAAAAATATTGTCGACGTTGCTGGAAAACCACTCATAGCACATTCCATTGAGGCGGCTCAACAGTCAGATACGATTGACGATGTTGTCGTCAGTACGGACAGTCAGGAGATCGCTGACGTTGCAGCGGAGTGGGGAGCTTCCGTCCCATATCTCCGTCCGGACAAACTTGCGACTGATGAAGCACCAACTGAACCTGTTATAACACATGCGTTAGAACATGAGTCTGCCGATGAGTGGACGCATGTTGTCCTGCTTCAGCCGACTTCACCACTCCGAACAGGGAATGATATTGAAAATGCAATTGCCACTTTCGAACAGTCTAGTGGCACCTCGTTAGTCTCTGTTTTCGAGGACCACAGTTATCGGTGGGAGGAGACTTCCAACGGAGCTATTCGAAAAAATTATCAGGGAGATCGAAAGCGCCGGCAGGATAAATCTCCTGAGTATGTAGAAAATGGAGCTATATACATCACAAAGTGCTCAGAGTTCCTGAAAACAGGAGATATTCAAGCTGGAAAAACCATTTTATACACGATGCCCCAGAAGCGGTCTGTTGACGTTGATACCCACTTCGACCTGTGGCTGGTAAGGAAACTTATTCATCGCCTCAACGGTCAAAATGACACAGGATGAGTGACTCCAACTCAATCGAACGAATTTTTGCTGATTCAACTGACCCATATATTATCGCAGAGGCGGGAGTGAACTACCTCGGACGGATCGATCTTGCGAAAGTATTTATTGAGGAGGCAGCAGCAGCAGGTGCGGATGCGATCAAATTCCAGACTCACATCCCCGAAGCTGAGATGTCGGCTTCGGGAATGGAAAGTCTGGACATGGGAGACCTCTACGAGCGAATGTCTGAACAGGAATTGAGCATTGAAGATCATAGAACGTTACAGCAATATTGCCAAAGTAAGGGGATTGATTTTCTGTCAACCCCATTCTCAGCGGAGGCTGTAAAGCTCCTCAAGCAAATAGATGTGCCGGCTTATAAAATTGGATCCGGCGAAGTAACAAACTATCACATCCTTAGAACTGCGGCAGAAACCGGGAAACCGCTTCTTGTCTCGACAGGCATGCATCCCATGTCTGCCATTGAAGACGCGGCAGAGTTCATTAGTCAGTACACTGATCGTGTTGCGTTCTTCTATTGTGTATCTGAATATCCTACACCCGTAGAGAACGTTAATTTGGGAGCGTTACAGGAAATGAAAGAAGCATTAGACGCACCAATCGGCTTTTCAGACCATACTCAGGGAATTGAGGCGTCAGTAATTGCCCTTGCCCAAGGGGCAGATCTTATTGAAAAACACTTTACGATCGATCGCCGTTTGCCCGGCGGAGATCAAGAGGTGTCAATCGAACCAGATGAGTTGGAGGAACTTGTCGAATACGCCGATGTTGTAGCTAAGACACGTGGGGACCGCGTCCCACCGACCGAAACGGAAGTGGAGATCGCTGAATGGGCAAGACACAGTATTGTTTCAAAAACCGCTATTCCACAGGGCACTGAACTAACGGAATCCAATATAACAACGAAGCGGCCAGGTACTGGGATCCCTTCTTCTGAATTTTATAACGTCCTTGGCGAGACAACTTCAACGCGGATTGAAGCGGATTGCGTTATCGATTGGACTGATCTTGTATAAATTAAGAACCAACAACATACACCTTATTTTTCACCGACGTAGCCAAGGTCAGCAAGGCGTTGTTCCACATCATCTGTAGACTGTTGTGTGTCCCATTTCTTGGGCGAGTATTCATTGGAATCATCACAGTGGTACACGTCCCACGGGACTCGACGGACCTCCGGAATTGGGGTGCCAACTGGATGGCCCCAGATGCCGTACTCTCCTAGCGCATTTCCGTGATCTGCTGTGATCGCAACTGTTCCATCAATATTCTCTAGTAGTAGTTCAACATAATCAAATACATATCGTAAATTGTTCCAATATGCTTTCCGAATTTTCTCTATATCCGTTATTTCGCCTAGTTTAATGTTTGTCCAGATATCATCGTTCGTGTCTTGGTTCACTCCTCCAAAGGCTGAACGGTCGATATATCCGATGGTATCTTCTTCGGCGATAAACGGATAGTGCGGTTGCATGTAGTGAAGAATAATGCGATCATGTGCCTGTTCCCGGGCAACACTAATTCCACGGTCCGTAATTGGTTCCGCAGGCACTGTTCCTAACTCATTATCCCATCCGTATTGCCAAACTTCGTCGAGCAACGCAAACTCTGAAGCACGATATTCTCGAGAAAACGGATTCCCTGTAATATATGCTGTATCTGAATTATCCCTGGACCTAAAAGTATTTGCGAGCCACTCAGGGGATGCTCCGCCAACAGACCAAATCGAATCACACTCGCCCACAACCTCTTGGTACATGTCGACCCGGCAAGCGTCTAAGACAACGAGAACGTCCCACTCTCGGTTGTACACGGACTCTCCGGAAGTGAACGGGGAGGCCGCTCTTGAAATAACGTTATGAGTAAGATCCAACCCGATTTGTGGGATTGCTCGAACACCAGCTCGAGTGTACCAATTCTGCGACTTCTTGACGAAATCGGATAAAGACATTCGTAGCCGGAACTTGGTAGAACACTCAGAGTTATAACCTCATGGTTAATATGACACACCACACATTGTAAAATGCCAGAGATTAGTGTCATCCTTCCCACGTATAATGAAGCAGATGTTATACAGGATGCTTTAGATGGGCTTGTAGACCAGACCTTTTGTGACTTTGAAGTAGTGGTCGTGGACGATGGATCTACTGACGGTACTGTTGATATTGTTACTTCAGAAGATCGGCTTGATATCACATTAGTTGAAAGGAACAAATCTGGACTCCCGTCTGCTTTGAACCGTGGTATTCGTGAGGCAGACGGAGAGTATATTGCTCGTCAAGACGCAGATGATCGATCACATCCGAAGCGTTTCGAGCGACAAATTGAGTTCCTAAGGGAGAACAAATCTACAGCTCTTTTAGGTACGGGCGCAATATTGGAGTACGCTGATGGACGACGTTCTCGGCGCCACGTATTAGAGTCCGTAACTCGCGATCAATTACTGACCGGGAATCGGTTTATCCACGGTTCTGTCCTTATGCGACGACGTGTCGTAGAGCGTGTTGGTGGATATGATGAGGATTTTCAATATACTGAAGATTACGATCTCTGGTTACGAATTGTTGAGAATCATTCTACTAAGAATATCAATGAGCCACTTTACAGGCTCAGAATGAGAGATTCAAGTATCTATGGATCGGCTCTTAAGGAAGTGCTACTTTACGGTCAATTTGCCCGCTTACGCGCGACTGGGAAGGTAACTGAGCAACAACAATCTGGATTCAATGGTGGAGATATGGACCGGTTGTATCAACAGTTATCAAAACAACAGAAACGTGACATTCACACGAGCTTATTACTTGAGCATATTAGATATGGTAACAACGGTGCCGCTCAGGCAGAAGCAAAGAAGGCAATAAAATTGGGTATTTCAGCAACAACACTGCTGCTATTGATTATAACATATACACCCAGATCTGCCCAACGGTTTGTACTGTTAATTGGCAGATTTATCAAGAACAGCTGGGTGATGTATCAGAATTTCACGGGTACCGGATAACATATTCAAGTTGAGCGAATGTTTAGCTTGTTCTTTCACTAATACTTAATCACAAAATTCCTTCCACATCATCCGTTTCACTTTGTACGACGCTAAGACACCAATCTGAACCCATGGGACTAAATGGACCGGTTAGAGCAGTTCCGTTGTATATGATTCTGAGTAAAATATCATACGTGGCTTCCGAAATAGCAGAGAATTATGATCGGAGCATGTGGTGGAGAAATCGGTTCACTGCGCGGGTTATTGCTCCGATACATCAGAAATTCATTTCGGATTCTAACCGAGATCGAGGTATGGACAGGGAATGTGATAACCCCATTATCCCCAACGAGATGTCACGGACCATAGCAGTACCGAAATGTAGCATGAGGCGACAAAAAAAGTGGAAAACTCGCTGCTTGGGATATCGAGACGAATGACGAAGATTTGTCTACCGCGGGACTATTTAGGATAGTCGAGGCGGAAGATTCGACTGTATAACCCGTTGGAAATTTGTTGATATTGTGAACAGAGTGAGGAAGTATATCCCGGCTCCCACTGATATAATAAATAGAACTACTAGAATATTTTGCACGCTAATAGTCGATGACTCGATTAGGTGTCGGAGCAAATACACGCAGATTCCCATAACACCGGCTGCGAAAATTTGTTCTCCGATTGCTTTCCATGGGGTGATGAAACTGAGTTGATTCTGAAGTGTTCGATACGCCAACACCACTCCAAGAGCGGTTGATATGACACTGGCAATTGCCGCACCGACCCATCCAATCCAGATGATAAGAATAAGATTACCCATTGTATTAGTGAGAATAAACACGAGATTGACCCGGAACGAGAGGTCAGGGCGGTCGATGGCACTCAGTCCACTAAGAAGTTGACGTTGATAGCCGTGGAGGAGACAGGCGAGGACTAAGAAGCCGAAAACAGAAACGCCTTGTACAAATTCTTGCCCGTAAACTTGTAAGATTCTGTCACCGAGGACAATGGCACCGACGAAACCTGGAATAATGAGTAGTCCACCAAACGAGAGCCCATCGGTAAGGTATGCTGTAACTTGCTGCCGATCTCCCTTCGCATCTGATCGGCTAATCTCTGGAAATAAGGCTGATCGAACAGCACCACCAAAGATTGTGAGAAATGTTGCTAAACTCCAAACGACTGAATAAATTCCAACCAGCGTGGGAGGGGAAAACACCCCGAGGAGTAATATGTCTACATTACGAAAGGATCGAGATTCCAGTGCCCCAAGCCAAGAGTACTTTGCGTAGTCATAGAGGCGTTCGAAATGGGAGCGGTTCGGCAGAGTGGGTGAAGTGGAAATATACAATACCCCTACGATACTGGCTAATATCCAACCGGCTGCTTGGCCGATAAACATGCCTGACAGTTCGAAACCGACAATTACTAGTCCAATTTGGACAGCAGCCCGGGATCCGGCTTGAAATGGCTCAAGAATACCGGAGATATGAACCATTTGGTTACCTTCAAGCAGAGATATGATCAATGAATTCAGGAGCTTAGCACACAAAAGTAGAACGACGAAGACTGTAACTGGGCGTCCAACGTATGATTCTACGAACCCATCAAGGAGAAGCACTGCTACTGAAATCACCACAGCAAACAGGATTATTGTAATCGTTCCCGCGGTGGCGTATTCTGAGATATCTTCACCTTCGCTAATCCGTTTTCTGACCGCGCTAGAGACGCCGAGATCGCCAGTGAGTTTGAGCCAGGAAACAAGAGCAATTGTAGTTGCAAAGTACCCGATGACCTCTGCCCCAAGTTCACGTGCAAAATACAACGTCGCGATGAACCCGAGTGCTGAACTCAGCAACTTCGATACGAAAACAATAATAGAGGTTTGTCCGATTCTCATACCTGGGATAGATGTAGTGGGCGTTGTGTGATTATCTGGAATCCGTCAACATATAATTCCACTCACTACGATCGGTGTTTCCGGAAAGGCAACGCTAGAAAGGCGAAACTACAGATCTACTCATTCTAACACTATCCAACTTATGAGCTTAATGACTTTGACTACTTGATGCTGTGGATTAGCAATTGCTGAACTGACTTATCTATATTCTCCTGTGGAACCCAGTTTAATCGATTTGACGCCGTAGAAATATCAACCTCAAACTTTTCGACCATCGTCTCACCACCCCGCGGATTCTCTACCAACTCTACATCAACGTTGATGCCACGCTCCTTTGACGCCACTTCCCGTACAGAGTCTGCAACCTCCATCACGCTCATATCCTCGTCACTCGCAATCTCGTACGTCTCCGTCCCAGTCTCTCCCCGCTCCAACTGCGCCACCAACCGCTCTGCGCTCCGCACGTACGCCCGCGCCACGTCTTTCACGTGGACGAAGTTGCGCGCCTGCGTTCCGGGCTCGTACACCGTCAGCGTCTCGCCAGCAAGCGCCCGGTTCACGAAGAAGTTGATCACGGTCGGCTTCCCCACCTCCGTCCCGTCGACGACGTGCTCACCGTAAAGATTCGACTTCAGGAAGAGATGCGCCGGGAACGCGCCGTCCGCGAACGCCTCGATCGACCGCTCGCCGAGCAGCTTCGTCCGTCCGTACCAGTTGAGCGGATCCCGCGGCTGGTCGGCTGTGATCGGGAACTCCTCTGGATCGCCCAACACAGCCATGCTGAACGGGAACGCGAGCGCGGCACCCGTCTTCCGACAGAACCACGCCACGTTGTTCGTCCCGGTGACGTTCACCTCGTACGCGAGGTCCGGATTCTCGTCGCAGTCGTCGACGCCGCTTATCGCCGCGAGGTGACACACCACGTCCGCGCCCGTAAGCGCGTCTTCCAGCCGGTCGCGGTTTCGGATGTCGACGTGCTTGATGTCGACGTCGCCGATCGAATCCACCTGCCCGCGGTACTGGTTGTCGATCGCGATGAGCTCCCAGTCGGGATACGCCTCCTGGAACTCCACGACCACGCGACTGCCGATGTAGCCGGCCGCGCCCGTGACCGCGATCGTCGGCGTCTCAATCGCTTTGCCGTTGCTCTCTTCGTCTATCTCGGTGTCTGTCGTCTCGGTCATGCTTGGGTCGCCTCCGTGCCGGTCAGTTCGCTCGCGATGTCGCGGATCCCCTCGCGCAGCGTCCACTCCGTCTCGAAGCCCGTCTCGGCCAAGCGGTCGAAGTTCACGTGATACGAGGGGCCGGGCTGTTCGTCCTCCAGGTACGTCACGTCCAGATCCCGATCAAGCTCCTCGCGGACGATCTCCGCGATCTCCGCGATCCGGTAGTTCCCCTCGTTCGAGCCGACGTTGTACACGCGCCGGGGCCACGCCTCAGGATCCAACGCAGCGTTGAGATACGCCCGCGCCGCGTCGCGCACGTGGATGAACGGCCGCCAGTTGGACCCGTCACCGTACACCGTCAGCGGGCGGTCGGTGAGCCCGCGAAAGACGAAGTGGTTCACCACGAGGTTGAACCGGACGCCCGGCGACCAGCCGTAGTTCGTGCTCATCCGCAGCGCCGTCCCCTCGAAGTCGTACGCCTCGAGCGCCTCGTCCAGCAGGCGCTCGCAGGCCACCTTCGACTCGGCGTACGGATTCAGGGGGTTCTGCTCGGTCGTCTCGTCGATGTCGCGGCTCGCCGCGCGGCCGTAGTTGTTACACGAGGAGGCGACGACGACGCTGTCGACGTCGAACTTCCCCGCGGCCGTGAGCACGTTCTCGGTGCCGTCGCGGTTGACCGCGAACGTCTCCTCGCGCCGGTCGTGCGTCGACGCGGCGCCGGTGATCGCCGCGAGGTGGATCACGGCGTCGACGCCGCGGGTCGCGCTCTCGACGGCGCCGTAGTCGCGGACGTCACCCCGGCGGAAGTCGAGTCGGTCGCCGACGCAGCCGGCGAGGTGCGCGGGCGAGCCCGCCGCCAACGAGTCGAGGACGACGACCTCGCTCACGCGCGCGTCGTCGAGCAGCCGCGGGACGAGCGCGCTCCCGATGTACCCGCAGCCGCCGGTGACGAGGACGCACCGGCCGTCATCGCGAGCGGCGGCCTCGTGCCCACTCGCGTCGACGCCCGACTCACTCATCAGTCAGGACGCCCGGCAGGAACCGGTCCTCGTGGGCCGCGATCCGCTCGCGCTCCTCGACGAGCGTGCCGAGCACGTCGCGGATCCCGGACTCGAGTTCCTGACGCTGGCCGCCCACGAGTTCGAGGAACCGCTCGTTTTCCATCTCCATTTTGTGTTCCTCGTCCTCCTCGCGCGGGTTCTCGTAGTGTTTCACCTCGGCGTCGAGGTCGAACTCCGCGCCGACCTCGGCGATCGTCTCGGCCAGTTCGACGATTGCGATCGGCCGGGTGACCTGATTGTACACGTCGATCCCGTCGTCGCCGGAGTGGCCCTGCTCGACCAACCGGACGAGGCTCTCGACGGCGTCTTCGAGGCTCACCATCGGCTTGCGCTGCTCGCCCTTCCCGTACACCGTGATCGGGTAGCCCGCCACGGCCTGCGCGCAGAACCGGTTGACGACGGTGCCGAAGTAGTAGTCGAAGTCGAACCGCGTCGGGCTTTCGTGTTCGCGCGTCTCCTCGGTTTCCGTGCCGTAGACGATGGCGGTCCGCACCTCGCTCATCGGGAAGTCGAACTGCGACTCGGCGAGCCGCATGTTCGCGGCGTCGAACGACTTCGTCTGGTGGTACCAGCTGCCGCCCATCGCCGGGAACGGAACTTCGTCTGAGCCGCCCTTCCGGTCGACCTCGAGGCCACCCTCCGGAATCGGGAAGTGCGGTGCCCCGTAGATACCGGTCGTCGTCGTCTCGATGAAATGGGTGTCCGACAGGCCCGTCTCGTGGAGCCCGTGGAGGAGGTTCAGCGTCATCGAGACGTTGTTGCGCTGGGTGTACAGCGCGCGCTCGCCGTTGATCGACGAGTAGGGCGCGCTGGGCTGGGCGGCCGCGTGAAGCACCGTATCGGGCTCGTGGGTGGCCAACAGCTGGAGGACGAAGTCGCGGTCCGCGAGGTCGCCCTCGACCAGGCTGAGATTCTCGACCCGCTCGAACCGCGCTTCTGGGTCCTCGATTCGCGTTGCCGAAACGCTCCCCGACTCGGAGACCCAGTCACGCCGCGAGAAGTCGTCGACACAGACGATGCGCTCGTCGAGGCGGTCGGCCAGCCGCAGCGCGGTCGGCCACCCGAGGTAGCCGTCGGCACCGGTGAGTAGGACGGTCATCGTTACTCGGTCATCGAGTAACTACGAGTAAAGGCTTTGCGGTTGGGTTCGCCGCGGTGATAACGGTCCGTGCCGGAGCGACGCGCTCGCGTTACTCGACGGCGTCTCCGTCCGTGGCCGCATCTTGATCGGGGTGGGGATCGGGGTCGGCGGGGATGCTCTCGTGGCGCCACAGCAGGTCGAAGTACTGCCACATCCCCGCCACGAACGACGGGTTCTCCGTGACTGCGGCCTGTCGGTGGTGGTTCGGTACCTCCTCCTGTTCGACCATGAGCAGCCCCTGGCCCGACTCGTACGACAGGCTCGGGTCGACGAACGTCCCGCGCCAGGGCAGCAGGCGGTCGCTGACGCGCACGGAGACCGACGGGAATTCCCCGGCAAGCAGCGTTCGGATTTCCGCCTGTCGCCGGCGGTTTTCCGGCGACAGCGTGTCGGGGTGTAACAACAGGACGTCGACGTCGACGCCGCGGTCGACCGCGTCTCGGATCGCGGGCCGGACGGCGTCGATGTAGCCGAAGCTCTTCGAGAGGACGTACACCGCCTCCTCCGCCTCGCGGAACAGCCGCCGCGTCTCGCGCTCGCTCGGCTCGCCCACGTCGACCACGTGAAACAGGTCCTCCGTCGGGCTGAGCTCGTCGACGCCGCGGTCGCGGACCGGCGCGTACTCGTCGACGAACGCCTCCTCGACGGCTTCGACGTCCTCACGGAACCGCTCGTAGGCGTGTCGCCGGTTCTCGACCGCCCGCTCGGCGATCGCCGCCGGCTCGTGGGGCTCGTACCGCTTCGGACGGCCCGGGATCACCTTCACGTATCCCGCCTCCGAGAGCGCGTCGAGCACGCCGTAAATCCGCGCCTTCGGGATTCCGGTCGCCTCGGCGAGATCCGGCGCCGTCGTTCGCCCCAACAGCAGCAGTTCCTCCAAGGCGTCGGCTTCGTACTCGGTGAGATCGAGCAACGAGAAGAGGTCCTCGCCGGAATCGGCCATGGGCGGTCATCCTCGTTCGCTCCGTAAGTACGTACTGGTGCTGCCGGAACAGTTATTACGTGGGCGCCTATACGGTTACTCAGATCATGAGTAACTCCGATGCCGCTGACGACGCCCACCTCGCCGACGTCCCGGACGGCGCGGGCTGTACGGAGATCTGGGAGCGACTCTCTGAGGGCCGCGACGAGGAGCCGGACGACGAGTAACCCGACCGTTAAAGCGATCTCGCGGAGATCTGTGGCGCGTACTGGCTGTCACTTACTGGGTGTGAGACCGTCTCCTGAGAAGACTCGCAGCGGGACGGCAGCATCGAACCGAACTCCGACACGGAACACAGAATTCCGAGAAATACCGACCAAATAATTCTTGTCGGTGATTGTCGAACCGCTACGTAGAATGGACCTCTCTATCGTCGGCAGCGGCTACGTCGGCACGACGGTCGCCGCCTGCTTCGCCGATTTGGGCCACGACGTGGTGAACGTCGACATCGACGAGTCGGTCGTCGACGCGATTAACGCCGGCGACGCCCCGATTCACGAAGAGGGCCTCTCAGATCTCATCGCCGAACATGCCGGGCCGAACGGCACCGGCCGCCTCCGAGCGACCACCGACTACGCGGCCGTCCGCGACACCGACGTGACCTTCCTCTGTCTCCCCACGCCGCAGAACGACGACGGCAGCATCGACCTGTCGATCATGGAGGCCGGCGCGAGCCAGCTCGGCGAGACGCTCGCCGACAAACCCGACTGGCACACGGTCGTCGTCAAGAGCACGGTCGTGCCCGGCTCGACGGCGGACACGATCACGCCGATCCTCGAAAGCGAGAGCGGCAAGACTGCCGGCGAGGCGTTCGGCGTCGGCATGAACCCCGAGTTCCTCCGCGAGGGGACGGCCGTCCACGACTTCCTCAATCCGGACAAGGTCGTCCTCGGCGCGGACGACGACCGCGCGCTCGAGGACATGCGCGCGGTGTTCGCGCCGCTCGTCGAGGCGGCCGACGCGCCGGTCGTCGAGACCGACACGCGAACCGCCGAGATGATCAAGTACGCCAACAACGGCTTCCTCGCGGCGAAGGTCAGCCTCATCAACGACCTCGGAAACATCTGTAAGGAGCTCGGCGTCGACGCCTACGAGGTCGCGGACGCGATCGGGCTCGACGACCGGATCAGCGAGCGGTTCCTCCAGAGCGGCGTGGGGTGGGGAGGCTCTTGTTTTCCGAAAGATACGCGCGCAATTATCGCCGCCGCGGAGGAGACCGGCTACGAGCCGGCGGTGCTCAACGCCGCGGTCGAGGTCAACGACCGCCAGCCGGCGCGGCTGGTCGAGCTGCTGGCCGACCACCTCGACGACCACCGTGATCGCGGGATCGACGGCGCCGAGATCGCCGTCCTCGGCCTCGCGTTCAAACCCGGCACCGACGACATGCGGAACTCCCGCGCGATTCCGGTGATCGACGACCTCCAAGAACGGGGGGCGACGGTCACCGCCTACGACCCGGTCGCGGCCGACAACGCCCCGGACTACGTCGACGACGTGACGTACGCGGAGTCGGCCGCCGCGGCGCTCGACGGCGCCGACGCGGCGGTCGTCGTCACCGACTGGGACGAGTTCGACGCGCTCGACGAGGAGTTCGACGCGATGGCGACCCCGATCGTCGTCGATGGGCGCCGCATCATCGAGCGCCGCGAGGGGATCACGTACGAAGGGCTGACTTGGTAGGAGAAGGGAACGCCGCGGTTACTCTACCGTCACGCTCTTCGCGAGGTTCCGCGGCTTGTCGATCGATCGTCCCTTGTCGTTGGCCACGTGGTACGCGAACAGCTGGAGGTAGACGTTCGCGACCAGCGGCTCGACGAGTCCCACGTCCGGGACCGGGAGCGACACGTCGAGCGTGCCGTACTCCTCGCCCGCGGACGCGCAGCCGATGGCGGGCGCGCCGCGCGTCTGCGCCTCGGTGACGTTGTTCATCGTCTCGTCGGCGCGCGCGCCGTCGGTCAGGACGGCCAACACGGGCGTGTCGGGCGTTACGAGGGCCAGCGGCCCGTGTTTCAGCTCGCCGGCGGCGAACCCCTCGGCGTGGTCGTAGGAGATCTCCTTGAGCTTCAACGCGCCCTCCAGCGCCACCGGGACGCCGAGCTCCCGGCCGACGAAAAAGAATGCTTCGCTGTCGCCGTACTCGCTCGCGGCCTCGCGAACCGCGTCCTCGTTGTCGAGCACCTGCTGGACCGCGCCGGGGAGGTCGCGGAGCCCCTTCAACACGGGGCGCGCGTCGGCGGCGGCCAGCGCGCCGCGCTCGCGCCCGATCGCCACCGCGAGCATCGTCAGCGTCGCCACCTGCGAGGCGAACGTCTTCGTCGCCGCGACGCCGATCTCGGGGCCGGCACGGATGAACGCGGTGTCGTCCACCTCGCGGGTCACGGTGCTACCGAGGGTGTTCGTCACTGCGAATGTCCGCGCGCCGGCGGCGTTCGCCCGACGGACCGCCCCGAGCGTGTCGGCGGTCTCGCCGCTCTGGGTCACGGCGACGACGAGGGTGCGGTCGGAACTCCGGCCCGCGCCGAACTCGTACTCGCTGGCGATTTCGACGGTCGCGCGCACCCCCGAGAGCTCCTCGAACAGCTGCGCGGCGTACCGCCCGGCGTAGTTGGAGGTGCCGCACGCGACGATCTGGATCTCCTCTAAGTCGGCAAGGAACCCCGGCGGGAACGCGACGTCGAGGTCGACGCCCCCCCCGTCGACGTCGAGCCGCCCCGCGATGGTCTGCCGCAGCGCTTCGGGCTGCTCGTGGATCTCCTTTCGCATGTAGTGTTCGTAGCCGCCCTTCTCGGCGGCGTCGGCCTCCCACGTCACCGTCTCGACGCCGCGCTCGACGCGCTCGCCGTCGGCGTAGATGTCGACGCCGTCGGCCGACAGCGCCGCCACGTCGCCGTCCTCCAGGTAGGTCACCTCCCGGGTGTGTTCGAGGAAGGCCGTCACGTCGCTCGCGACGAACGTCGCGTCCGCGTCGCGCCCCAACACGAGCGGGCTCCCGCGGCGCGCGACGACGATCCGATCGTCGTCCTCGCGGACGGCGCAGATCGCGTAGCTCCCCTCGAGCCGGTCCTCGACGCCCCGGACCGCGTCGAGCAGGTCCGCCTCGGAATCGGCGGCGAGCTCCTCCTCGATCAGGTGCGGGATGACCTCGGTGTCGGTGTCGCTCGTGAACTCGTGGTCGGCCAGCTCGGCCTTGAGCGCCTCGTGGTTCTCGACGATCCCGTTGTGGACGACCGCGACATCGCCGGCGCAGTCCGTGTGCGGGTGAGCGTTGGCGTCGGTCGGCGGGCCGTGCGTGCTCCAGCGCGTGTGGCCGACGCCGAGCGCCGCGTCCGGCACGTCCGGAACGGTGAGGTTATCGACCTCGCCCGACCGCTTCGCGACGGTGAGGCCGCTCGACGCGCCGACGAGCGCAACCCCGGCGGAGTCGTAGCCGCGGTACTCCAAGTTGCGAAGTCCCTCGTGGACGATGTCGCCGACGCCGGCGACCCCGCCGTCGCCCGCGGCGCCGTCGCTGCCCCCCGTGCCGTCGGCGTCGCCGTCCAGCGCGATCCCCTCGCCGATGTATCCGGTGATGCCGCACATGGTTACCCCCTCCGGACGACCGCGCCCGACTCGACGCGACCGTCGATCACGACCCCCGCGTCGGCCGTCACGTCGTCGCCGACGACCGCGCCGTCGGTGAGCGTCGCGCCCGCTCCCACCGACGCGTTGTCCCCGACCACGCCGGCGAGCTCGACGCCGCGGTGGACCGCGTCGCCGACGACGACCGTCGCCGGCCCGCCGGCGATCGTCGCGTTGGGGCCGACCCGCGCGTTGCCGGCGACGATCGCGTCCCGGACCACGGCGCCCGCGCCGATCACGGCGTCGGGGAAGATCACGGCGTTCTCGACGACCGCGCCCGCCTCGACGGTCGCGTTGCTTCCGAGCGCGGTGCTGCCGCCGAGCGTGACGTTCGGCCCGACGCGGACGTTGCCCGCGAGCGCCACGTCGTCGGCGACGGTCACCGACTCACCGAGGCTCGCGCCCGCCGTCTGGGGGGCGGTGGCCTCGTCGACGAGCCCCGCGTTGACGGTCAGCAGGTCCCAGAGGTTCGACACGTCGAGCCAGCGCCCGTCGTACCGGACTGCCGACAGCGGCTCGCTCCCGGCGAGGTCGTCGAGCGTCGCCGTGATCGTCAGCTCGCCGGTCGCGTGCGTCTCGCGGATCGCGTCGAAGACGGCTGGCGAGAAGGCGTACACGCCGGCGTTGATCTGGTTGGTCTCGACCGGGCCCTCCGGCTTCTCGTCGATCGCCGTCACGCGGTCGCCGTCGAGGGTGACGACCCCGTACTCGCGGGGGGTCGCCGCGGACGTGACCGCCATCGCGGGGGCATCGCCGTCGCGCGCCCGGTCGCGCAGCCCCGAGACGATCGACGAGTCCACGATCCGGTCACCGTTGAGCACGACGAACGGGCCGTCGACGACCGGCTCGGCCTGGAGGACGGCGTGGCCGGTGCCGAGCTGGGTGGCCTGTTCGACGTACTCGATCGTGACGCCCCAGTCGTCGCCGTCGCCGAAGTGGTTCCGGATGCGCTCCTGCTCGTAGCCGACGACGAGAACGATTCGGTCGATCGCCGTCTCCGTGACGGCCTCGACGACGTGTTCGAGTAGGGGACGGTTCGCCACGGGGACCATCGGCTTCGGCCGCCGGTTCGTCAGCGGCGCCAACCGCCGGCCCTCGCCCGCGGCGAGGATCACCGCGGTCACGGAGTCGGTTGTCATACAGTCCCCGTCGCCCGCCCGGGTGTTAAATCGCTCGCGCGAGGCCGGGTCGTTGGCGAAGAGTAAAGTAGAGTAAGATGTCTATCTCCCGTGTGTCGAAATCGGCCGTCATCGCGGACGACGACGAGACGATCCGGTCGATCCTCCAGTACAAACTGTCGAACGCGGGCTACGAGCTGACGGTGTGTCACGACGGCGAGGAGTGCCGGCAGGCGCTGAACGGGACCGCCGCGGCCCCCGACGTGGTCGTCCTCGACGTGATGATGCCGCGGATGAAGGGAACCCAGGTGCTGCGGACGATCCGGCGGGGCGACCTCGCCGTCGCCCCCGACGTCCCCGTCGTGATGCTCACCTCGCGCGGTCAGGAGGCGGACGTGTTAGCGGGGCTCGACTCCGGCGCCGACGAGTACCTCACGAAGCCGTTCAGTCCGAACGAGCTGCTGACCCGCATCGACCGACTGGTCGGGAGGTGACCGTGCCGCTCGCGGCCCCGCTCACGGTAGCATCGGCTTACGGCCCGGTTACGGGCCCCCAATCGCAGGTGCTCGCGTTCGCCGTCGTCGTGTTGGGATCGCTGCTGCTTGCGACGGGGCTCGTGACCGTCGGTTACTCGATCCTCGCGGCCCGCCGGCGTCGGCGCCGGGACCCGATGCGCGCCGCGCTCCGCGGCGAGCTGCTCGACCGGCTCTACGGGCGCGACGAGCCCGCGTGGGACGCGTGGGTCGCCGGCCTCTCGGCGGCCGAGCGCGACGAGCTCGAATCCGTCCTCGACGTGTATCTCCGCGAGCTCGACGGCCGCGACGCCGAGCAACTGGCCGGGCTCGGCCGCGCGCTCGGCATCGGCGAGCGGTCGCGCCGCCACGTCGCGGACGGCGGCTACTGGGACCGCAGCCACGCCCTCGTCTGGCTCGCGCTGCTGCGCGACGCCCCCGACCGCGACCTACTCAGGACGCGCTGTACCGAGACGCCGCGCGAGCGCGCCGCGGCCGCCCGGGTACTGTACGCGGCCGGAACGGACGACTGCGCGACGACCGGCGTCGACCTCCTGCTCCGCGACGATCCCGAGCCGTTCTCGGTGTTCGGCGTCGACACGCTGTACCGCGTCGCCGAGCGCGACCCGAACCCGTTCTTCGAGCGGGCGGCAACCGACTTCGCGGCGTGGCCGCCGGCGCTCCAGCGACAGGCGCTGCTCGTCGTCCGCCACCTCACCACCGTTGTCGGCGGCGCCGACCTCTCGTGGGTCGTCGCGGCGCTGTCGAACCCGGATCCGAGCGTGCGGGCGGCCGCGTGGCGGGCGCTGGGCGCGTACGGGTGGAACCGACGGCTCCGCGACGCGGTCGACCTCGACGCGATTCAGGCCGAGCCGGCGCCGGCGGTCCGCGCCGACGCCTATCGGGCCCTCGGCGCGTGGGGCGATGCGGCGGCGCTCGGGGCGCTCGAAGCCGCCGGGACGATTGACCCGGACCCACGCGCGCAGGTCGCCGCGGCCGAGACGCTGGTCGCCCAGCGCGGCCCGGACGCCGCGCCCGCGGCGATCGATCCGCCACGGGCTACCGACCGGACGGCCGACGCCCCGGTTCGCCCCGGTGACGGGGGGGTGCCCGCTACGGAGTGGCCTCCCTTCGGTGTCGCGTGGGACTGGGCGGCCGAACACGCCCGCTTCGACCGGCTGGCTCGCGACATTTCCCGGGACCGCGAGCGGCTGTACGACGAGGTGCGCGGATGACGACGCTGGAGAGCGTCGGGACGACGCTCGTCGTCGGGTCGGGCGTGTTCATCGTCACCTACTACTTGCTGATCAACGTCGGCTACCTGCTGATCCACGTGCTCGCGCTGTTCCAGCTCCGCGACAACGTCCGCGAGTCGGCGTGGAACCCGTCGTTCCGCGCGTTCGACAGCCCGTTCTACCCGGGCGTCGCGATGGTCGTGCCGGCGTACAACGAGGCGGCCAACATCGTCGAGAGCGTGCGCTCGATGCTGGCACTCAACTATCCGGACCAGGAGATCGTCGTCGTCAACGACGGCTCGTCGGACGCCACCCTCGAGCGGCTCGAAGACGCGTTCGGGCTGCGGCCAGTCGACGCCGAGGTCCCCTACGACGTGCCCTCGGAGCCGATCCGCGGGGTGTACCGCTCGGCGACCCACGAGAACCTGCTGGTCGTCGACAAGGAGAACGGCGGCAAAAGCGACGCGCTCAACGCCGGCGTCTGGCTCACCGACAAGGAGCTGTTCTGCGCGGTCGACGCCGACACCGTGATCGACCGCGACGCGCTCCTCGACGTCGTCGCGCCGTTCCTCGAGGAGCCCTCTCGGACAGTCGCCAGCGGCGGGACCATCCGGGTAGCCAACAACTGCGTCGTTCAGGACGGGCAGGTCAAGGAGGTCAACCTCCCGAAGACCGGCCTCGCGGGGGTCCAGGTGATGGAGTACCTGCGCGCGTTCTACTCGGGGAGGCTCGGGCTCGCCCGGCTCAAGGGGCTGATCCTCATCTCCGGCGCGTTCGGCGTGTTCCGGACCGACCGCGTCCGCGAGATCGGCGGCTACCGCCACGACACGATCACCGAGGACTTCGACGTGGTCGTCCGCCTCCACGAACACCTCTCGGACAACGATGTCGACTACCGGATCGAGTTCGTCCCCGAGCCCGTCGCGTGGACGGAGGTACCGGAGACGCTGCGGTCGCTGGGCCGCCAGCGGCGCCGCTGGTACCGCGGGATGTTGGAGACGGTGATCGCGAGTCGCGGCCTCTTCTTCCGCCGGCGCTACGGTCGCGTCGGGACGGTCGTGCTCCCGTTCTTCACCGCGGCGGAGGCGCTCGGGCCACTCATCGAGGGGTTCGGCTACGTGTTGCTCCCGATCGGCTGGTACCTCGGCATCCTCAACGTCGAGTTCTTCCTGACGTTCCTGCTTCTCACCGTCGGGGCCGGCGTGTTCCTCTCGTGGTTCGGCGTGTTCAGCGAGGTGTGGAGCTACAACCGCTACGAGTCGCCGTGGGACGCCGTCAGGCTGCTCTGGTACGGCGTCTTAGAGAACTTCGGCTACCGCCAGTGGAAGACGGTCGTCGCCTGGCACGGCCTGATCGAGTTCCTCCGCGGCGAGCAGTCGTGGGGCGTCATGGAGCGGCGGGGGTTCGGCGACGCAGCGACCGAAGCCGCGGCGGCCGGCGGCGGCGCCGGCCCGGCGGCCGCAGCCGGCGTGGCCACGGACGACCGCGAGGACGCGGGCGACGGCGGCTTCGTCTGGGTAGACCGGCTCGTCGACGAGCCCGGCACCGACGGGCTCCGGTGGCTCGACCGCATCGCGAGCGACGGGCAGCCCGGCGCGTTCGCGTCGGTCGCGGACCTGGCCGTCGGCGTTGGCGACGGGGGGTTCGTCTGGACGACCGACTTCTCCGCGGGCGACGGTGACGGGGGATTCGTCTGGGTGACCGACCCGACGCTCGGCGCGGGCGACGGCGGCTTCGTCCTCGCGGCCGACGACGACGGGAGCGTGCGGTTCGCCGCGACGATGGACTTCTCCCGGGGCGTCGGCGACGGAGGCTTCGTCTGGACGACCGACCCGACGCTCGGCGCGGGCGACGGCGGCTTCGTGTGGACCCGCGACGCCGCGGTCGGCGCCGGGGACGAGGGGTTCGTCTGGGTGGTCGACGCGGTCGACCCGACCGACGCGGCCGACCCGACCGACGCGGCCGACCCGACCGACGCGGCCGACCCGACCGACGCGGCCGACCCGACCGATTAGCCCGGGGGCGATCAGTCCGCGGCCAGCGCCTCGTGGACCGGTTCGGCGGCGTTGACGTCGCTCACGACGAAGCGGGTTCCGTCCGCGTCGCTGTCGACGGCGAGGTCCCAACCGTGCCCCGAGATCACGCGCTGGACGACCAACAGACCGAGTCCGAACGATTTGATGTTGTCCGCGTCGGCCGCGGTGAGCGCGTGTTCGACGTCCGCGGGGAGTCCCGGCCCGTCGTCGCTGACGGCGAAGCCGTGCGAGTCGCCGGTCACCGTCACCGCGACGTCCGGCCCGCCGTGTTCGACGCAGTTGCGGAACAGGTTCTCGAAGAGCCGTTGGAGCCGCATCTCGTCGGCGAGGACGGTCGTCCCAGCTTCGACCTCGACCGACAGGGTCGCGTTCCGGGTCCGGACCGTGTCCCACGCGTCGCGGACGACTCTTTCGAGGTCCACCTGCGTGCGCTCGCCCACGTCCGTCCCTTCCTTCGCCAGCATCAGGCACTCGGCGATCATCGACTCCATGCGGCCGAGCGCGCCCTGGACGCGGTCGAGGAACTCCGACACCTGCCCGCTGACGTGGTCCTGTGCGAGCTCGGTGAACCCGATCGCCCCCGACAGGGGGTTCCGGAGGTCGTGAGCCACGATGCCGGCGAACTCGTCGAGCCGCTCGTTCTGCTCGCGAAGCTCGGCGTAGTGTTTCTGCCGCTCCAGCTCGCTGCCCACCCACTCCGCGAGTATCGAGACGAGGCCGCGCTCCGCGTCCGTGATCGGGTCGTCGCGCGGCTCAGCGTCGGAGAAACACAGCGTCCCGTACATCTCGCCGTCGATGTCGACGGCGGCGCCGACGTAGCAGTGGAGCCCGGTCGTCTCCAGGGCGACGTCGTCGCGGTACTCGCTGTCGGCCGCCTCCGCGAAGCCGAGCGGCTCGCCGCTCTCGACGACGTGGCGACACCACGTCCCGTCGAGATCGACGACGCCGCCCTGCGCATACGGGCCGCTTTCGATGTTCGTCTCGACCACCTCGTACCGGCCGTCGCCGGTGTACGAGAGCACGCCGTTGTCGACGCCGAGGTACTCCCGACCGACGTCGATCGCCTTACGGAGCCGCTCGTCGGTGTCGAGGTCGCTCGAGGTCAGCTGTAACAGGCTCTTGAAGGGGTCCGAACGGACCGTGTCGCGTGACATGGTGAATAATCAGGCCGTTACCGGCGGTAGGGGCGGCCATCTGATAAAAGCGTGAGTTTGGTTCGCACGGTCGCTCCGTCCGAGAAATAGGCTTAACCGTCTCCCCCCGTACGCGACGTTGTGCGCAGACGCCGGTTTCTGGGTCGGGTTGGGGTGGCGGGAGCGGTCGGGACCGCCGGCTGCGGCCTCCGCGGCGACGCCGACGGGTCCGGAGGCGACGGTCCCGGCGCGGGCGAGGGGCCGGACCGCCGGTTCCGCGTCGGCGACGACGGCTTCGAGGTCGCGGTCGACGACGGCGAGTTCGTTCCCGTCTCGGTCCGCGGCGTGAACCTCGGGATGGCCAAGCCCGGCCGGTTTCCCGGCGAGGCGGCGATCACCCGCGCGGAGTACGACCGCTGGCTCGGGATGATGGGCGAGTTGCGCGTCAACGTCGTCCGGGTGTACACCGTCCATCCGCCCGCGTTTTACCGGGCGCTCGCGGCGTACAATCGGTCGCACGCCGAGCCGATCTACGTCCTCCACGGCAACTGGATCGGCGAGGAGACGCTCCGGGAAGCCGGCGACGCGTCCTCGCTGTCGGCCGAGTTCGACCGCTCGATGCGACAGGTCGTCGACGCCGTCCACGGCGCGACGACGATCGAACCCGAGCCCGGGTACGCGAGCGGCACCTACGACGCGGACGTCAGCGACGCCGTCCTCGGGTACGTCGTCGGCATCGAGTGGCCGCCGGCGGTCGTCCGAGAGACGAACCGGACGAACGACGCGACCGGCTACGACGGGGAGTTCCTCGCCGCGCCGGACGCGCCCCCGTTCGAGGCGTGGCTCGCCGCCCGCCTCGACGCCGCCGTCGCGTACGAGGCGAGCGAGTACGACGCCCGGCGCCCGGCGGCGTTCACCAACTGGGTGACTACCGACCCGCTGGAGCACCCGTACGAGCCGTTCGTCAACGAGGACGCGGTCTCCGTCGACCCCGACGCCGTCGTCGCGACCGACGCGTACGACGCTGGGACGTTCGCGGCGTACCACGTCTACCCGTACTACCCGCCGCTGTTGAACGAGACCCCCGAGTACGTGAACTACGTCGACCACCGCGGCGAGCCGAACAGCTACGCGGGCTACCTGAACGACCTCGTCGACGCGACGGACCACCCGCTGCTCGTCGCGGAGTTCGGTGTTCCGTCCTCCCGCGGGATAGCCCAGCGAGACGTTCACGGCCGCGATCAGGGGCGACACACCGAGGCCGAGCAGGGCGAGATACTCGCCGCGATGTACGAGGACATCCGGGAGGCTGACACGGCGGGGGGCGTCGTCTTCAGCTGGCACGACGAGTGGTTCAAGCGGACGTGGAACCTCGCCCCCTTCTCGGACCCGAACCGCCGCCCGTTCTGGTCGAACGTCCAGACCCCGGAACAGCGGTTCGGGCTGCTCGCCTTCGACCCGGCCGACGCGGTGCCGCTCGACGGATCCCCGGGGGCGTGGGCGGACGCGACCGCCGCGACGCCCGATCGCGACCCGCTCCGGCTCGGAGACGGTGCGGACGCGGCGCACGAACTGACGGCGGTCCGCGTCGCGAGCGATGCGGCGTACCTCAACGTCCGGCTCGAACTCGCGGACCTCGACGGTGGGCCGGACTGGGACGCGACCAACTACCTCCTCGCGCTCGGGACGACCGACTCCGGCGCGCGGCCGCTCCCGTACGAGGCCGGCGCGGCGGCGCCCGCCGACTTCGTCGTCCGCCTCGGCGGCCCGGACCGCTCCCGGGTGACCGTCCACCCGCGCTACGACGCCTTCGCGTACGAGTACGGCGCCGGGGCGGGCCTCGACCTCGACCGCTACCGGGACCCGGAGCCCGGCGAGTTCGCGCCGCTGCGGCTGGTGATCAACCGCGGCTACACCGTGCCGGTGACGGACGAGTACGTCCCGTTCGAGTCGGTGGAGACGGGGCGGCTCAGATACGGGAACGGCAACCCCGAGTCGCCGGACTACGACTCGCTCGCCGACGTCCACGTCTCGCCGTCGAACGACGCGATCGAGGTCCGCCTCCCGTGGGCGCTGCTCAACGTCGCCGACCCGAGCCGCCGGCGCCGGCTCGGCGACTTCTGGACGGAGGGGCTCGACGCCTACGAGACGTTCGAGTCGATCGACGTCGCCGCGGCCTCGTACGTCCCCGCCGACGGGACGGCCGACGGCGGGACGGCGCGACCGCTCGACGCCGCGACGAACCTCGCCCACGCGGTCCCGGGCGGGTCGGACGGCGCCCTACGATCTCTCGAGTTCGTCCCGCCGACGTGGGATCGACCGGCGTACACGGAGCGGCTCAAGGAGTCGGCCGACGCGGTCGCCGACGTCTTCGACCGGTACGCGCGGCGAGGGGACTGAGCCCACTCCGGCGTCGCCCGCACGCTACTCCGAGAGCCGGTCGCGCGTCAGCGCCTCGCCGGGACCGGTCGTCTCGTCGGCGCCCAGCACGACACCGGCGTTCAGCGAGGTGTTAATCCCGGTCTTCGCGCCGTCGCCGACGATCGCGCCGAGCTTCCGGCGACCGGTGTCGACGCGGTCGCCCTTCACGGTCAGTCGGACGTTCTCGCCGTCGTGCCGGAGGTTCGCGACGTTCGTCCCCGCGCCGAAGTTCACCCCCCGACCGAGCACGGAGTCGCCGACGTACGAGAGGTGGCCGACCGAGGCGTCGGCCATCAGCACCGAGTTCTTCACCTCGACCGAGTGGCCGACGTGGGCGTCGGGGCCCACGACGGTCGGGCCGCGAATATAGGCGTTCGGCCCCACGTCTGCGCCCTCGCGGATCAGCGCCGGCCCCTCGACGTAGGCGCCCGAGCGGACCCGCGCTCCCTCCTCGACGATGACCGGCCCGTGAAGGTGAACGTCCTCCTCGACGGTCCCGGCGAGCTCACGCTCGTCGTCGAGTTCGTCGAGCGCCAGCTCGTTCGCTTCGAGGAGTTCCCACGGTCGGCCCACGTCGAGCCAGGTGCCGTCGTACCGCGCCACGTCGATCCGCCGGCCGTCGCCGAGCAGGAGGTCGATCGTCGTCGTGATCTCGTACTCGCCGCGCTCGCTCTCGGGCGTGCGGTCGATGTACTCGAACACCTCCGGCTCGAACGCGTAACAGCCGACGTTCGCGAGGTTCGTCGGCGGGTCGTCGGGCTTCTCGACGATCCCCGCGAGCGACCCGTCGGCCGCGGTCGAGAGCACGCCGTACGCCCGCGGGTCCGGAACCTCGGTGGCGGCGACGGCCGTCCCGCCCACCTCCGCGAGCGCCCGCGGGAGCGACGCGTCCACGACCACGTCGCCGTTGAGCACGAGGAAGTCGTCGTCGACGACGGGTTCCGCCTGCGCCACGGCGTGGGCGGTGCCCAGCGCCTCCGCCTGCTCGACGAAGTGGACCGGCCGGTCGCGGTACGTCTCGCCGATCGCCTCGCGGATTTCCTCGCCGCGGTATCCGGTCACGACGACGAACTCGTCGACCACCTCTCGGGCCGTGTCGAACACCCGTTCCAGCAGCGACCGATCTCCGACCGGGAGGAGCGGTTTCGGGCGTCGGTCCGTCAGCGGTCGCATCCGGGTCCCGCGGCCGGCCGCGAGCACGACTCCGTACATGGACGGGCCGACGGCGGGGCGGGGTTTAGCCGCTGCGGTCGGTGCGGTCGCCGGGGCCGAATACATAGTAATAGTTGTTATATCTCTGCTACCAAAGATATATGTCTCTTACACCGCGACTAGATGGTATGTCGAACGACACCGCCGCCGACTCGTCGTCGCACGGAGACCGCGAGGCCCGGCGTCGATGGAAAGACGACCGGACCACGTTTCAGCGGGTGTACGACGTGATGACCGGCGTGACCGAACCCGCGTCGGCGAGCGAGGTCGCCGATCGCGCGGCGTGTTCGCCCGACGGCGCGCGAAACGCGCTCACTCAGCTGGCCGAGCTGGGCATCGTCGACCGGCGCGGGAGTCGTCCCGCCGAGTACCGCCGCAACGAGTCGTACTTCGAGTGGAAGCGCGTCGAGACGCTGGCCGACGACCACACCGCCGCGGCGCTCCGCGAGCGCTTAGACGACCTCCTCGCGGAGGACGCCGACCTTCAGGAGTCGTTCGGCGTTCCGGACCCGGACGCCGTCTCGGTCGCGCCGGTCGAAGGCGGCGACCACGCGGCGGTCCACGACCGGCTCGAGTCGCTGTCGCGGTGGCGCACGGTGCGGCACGACATCGAACTCCTCCAGCGAGCCGTCTCGCGGGCCCAGGCGCGCGGCCGCGACGAGACCGATCTCGGCGCGTCGGCCTGAGGCGTCCCGAGCCACATGTCGGACGATGACGACGACGCCGAGACCGCGGCAGACAGCGGTCGGCTCGACCGGACGACGATGGAAACCATCGGGCCCCGGGCGGAGACACACCCGCTAGTCGAGTCCTGGCGGTTCGAGCCGGATCGGATCGCTCCCCGATCGCTGGTGCTCACGCTGGACGCGACCGCGTATCCGTCCGCCGTCGACGCCGCCCGGATCGACGTCCACTGGTTCGTGACGGGCGACTACTACTTTCATTACGTCGAAGAACGGAGCCCGTCTCGGTTCCAGTGCCGTTGGGACCGCCACCCGAAGACCGACGCGACGAGGAACCACTTCCACCCGCCGCCGGACGCGAACGGCGTCGAACCGTCACCGCTCGGCGACCACCACCTCGACGTCCTGTTTTCGGTTCTCGACTGGGTCGCCGAGCGCGTGGAACGACGCCACGACGAGTCGGACCGCCCCGCCTAAGACGCGTCCGCAGCGGCCCGCTCGACGAGGTCTCGCGCGGTCTCGAAGAGCGCGTCGGTGTCGTCCGCCTCGCGCGCTTCGGCCGTGATCCGGACGAGCGGCTCCGTCCCGCTGGCGCGCACGAGGAACCAGCCAGCCTCCGTCTCCACGCGGATCCCGTCGAGCGTCGAGACGTCGTCGTACTCCGCGACCGCGACCTCGCCGACGCGCTCGACGATCGCTCGCTTCGCCTCGGTCCGCACCGAGTCGCGCCGGATCGGGTAGTCGGGGAGGTCGTCGACGAGCGCCGCGAGCGACCCCTCCGCGTCAACGAGCGCGGTCAACACGCAGGCCGCGAGCGGGCCGTCGGGACAGAGCGTCCGCTCGGGCCAGATCCACGCGCCGCTCGGCTCGCCGCCGAAGGCGACGCCCGGCTTCGACGCCTCCGCGGCGACGAACGCGTCACCGACGGGCGTGTAGGTCACGTCTGCGTTGACCGCCGCGAGCGCGTCCGCGACGAGGAGGCTCGTGTCGACCGGGACCGCCACGCGGTCGCCCGGACCGGCCTCGCGCCGCGCGAACAGCGCGAGCAGCGCGTCGCCGGAGACGAACCGCCCGCGCTCGTCGATCGCCATCATGCGGTCGGCGTCGCCGTCGTGGACGAGTCCCAGGTCGGCGTCGGTCGCCGCCACGACCTCGCAGGCGGTCTCGCAGTTCGCCGCGGTCGGCTCGCTCGGGCGGCCGGGGAACCGGCCGTCGCGCTGGCCGTTGAGCGTCTCGACGTCGCAGCCGGCGGCGTGGAGCGCGTCGGCGGTGACGCGGCCGACCCCGTTGCCGAGGTCGACGACGACCGAGAGGTCGTCCGGGAGCGGGACGGTCTCGCGGAGCGCACGCTCGTGAAGGCGTCGGGCGTCGCCGCCCGCGACCGCGTCGCGCCGCTCGACCGTGCCGATCGCGTCGTGGCCCGCGAAGTCGAACGACTCCGTCTCGACGATTTCGGTAATCCGGTCGTTGCGTTCCTCGTCGAACGCGCGCCCGTCGGCCGCCCAGAGCTTGATCCCGTTGTCGGGCGCCGGGTTGTGCGAGGCGGTGACGACGACGCCGGCGTCGGCGCCCTCGCGGACGACCGCCCGCGCCACCGTGGGCGTCGCCTCGACGCCGACGTCGACGACGTCGGCCCCGCACTCGGTGAGCCCGGCGAGGAGCGCCCGAGCGAGCATCCGCCCGCTGTCGCGAGCGTCGCGCCCCACCACGACCGTCGCCGCGCCGTCCGTCGCGAGCGCGCGCCCCACGTCGAGCGCGAGGTCCGCGGTCACCGTCTCGCCGACCGGCCCGCGAACGCCGCTGGTTCCGAACATACCTGCTCATTGCCGGCCTCCGCAAAGACGATTCGGGATAGCAGTCGGCCACCCGTCGCGACCGCTGCGGTTTCGGTCAGGTCTCCTCCGAATCGGAGCGACCGTCGCCGGGTCGCTCTGTGTCGACCTCAAACGGAACAGCCGATTCCGGGTCGAGTGGCTGCCGCCCGGTCACGCCTGCGAGGCTCCCACCGCTGTCCAGCGCGTCTGCGATCGCCTCGCTGAAACTCCGATCGGCCCTCTCGCGATCGAGCCGTCGGTACTCCTCGTCGGTGACTTCGATACGCTTCACGAGTCCAGTGTGAGTTCCGCCGGTGATAGCTCTCGGACCCCCTGCCGACGCCGAACCGACACGATAATCCCGACGCCCCGACGAGAACGAGATATGCAGGACAAACGCGTCCTCGTCACGGGCGGGGCCGGGTTCATCGGCTCGAACCTCGCGAACCGCCTCGCAGGCGACAACGACGTGATCGCCGTCGACGACACCTACCTCGGGACGCCCGAGAACCTCGACGACGACGTCGAGTTCGTCGAGGCCTCCGTCGTCGACGACGACTTCCCGGTCGACGTCGACGTCGTCTTCCACCTCGCCGCGCTCTCCTCGCGGAACATGCACGAGAGCGACCCCCAGCGCGGCTGTCGCGTCAACGTCGAGGGGTTCGTCAACACCGTCGAGCGCGCCCGGAAAGCGGGCTGTGACACCGTGGTGTACGCCTCGACCTCCTCGATCTACGGGAGCCGTACCGAGCCCTCCCCCGTCGACATGGACGTGGAGGCCCACACCGCCTACGAGGCCTCGAAGCTCGCGCGCGAGCGCTACGCCGAGTACTACGCCAACCACCACGACATGGCGATGGCCGGCCTCCGCTTCTTTTCGGTGTATCAGGGCTTCGGCGGCAACGAGGAGCACAAGGGCGAGTACGCGAACACGGTCGCGCAGTTCGCGGACAAGATCGCGAACGGCGAAGCACCCGAGCTGTTCGGCGACGGCACCCAGACGCGCGACTTCACGCACGTCTCGGACGTGGCCCGCGCCTGCGAGCTCGCGGCCGACCACGAGCTCACGGGCGTCTACAACGTCGGCACCCAGGAGGCGTACTCGTTCAACGAGATGGTCGACCTGATCAACGACGCGCTCGGCACGGACGTCGACCCCGTCTACATCGAGTGCCCGTTCGACGGCTACGTCCACGACACGATGGCCGACTACTCGACGTTCCACGAGGCGACCGGCTGGGAGCCCGAGATCTCCTTCGAAGAGGGCGTCGAGATGGTGTGCGAATCGTACAAGTAGCTCAGGCCCACCCGTCCGGGACGACCTCGGCGATCCCGGTATGGTCGTCGTGCGCGTCATCGATCAGCCGGATAGCAGTTAGCACATCGCCGACAGGCGGCTGATCGAGTTAGTGGAAATACAGACAGCCACACCGTTCCGACAACTCGAAGAAGTCCTCGTCTGCGGTCAACACGACGTATTCGTTTTCGCGAGCGTACGCCGCGATGTCGGGATCGGTCGCACGAGGATCGAGCGCATCACGGACAGTGACTGCTCGAAGGTCTGGCGCTTCGATACGGGCGTCGATATACCGACGTGCGACGTTCTGGTCGCAGAGGAGCCGCATCACTACGGTGCGCGGCTCACGTCTGTCAGTCGGTCGCGAGTCGCGTTCGCCTCCGCTGCGATCGCTTCTGTCTCGTCGGGATTCGACTCGTAGTACTCGATAGCGGCGTCGACCTCATCGGCCGTCAGGCCGAACTCCTCGGTGACGGCCGCCCTCGACCGGCCGTGCTCGTGGACCAGCGACCCTACCTGGTGGACGCCGACGCGCGTCCCCTCCGCCCTGGGTTTCCCGCCGAGTACGTTCGGCGTCGAAACCACGGGGATAGTCACGCCAGTAGTAGTTTTCCTTCGTGAATCGACATAACGCCTCGCCGAAGACGTCGCCTAGACCGTGCGCCACTCTACGGAAACGTGCTCGGGACGACACGTCCACCTGCTCCGGACGTATCCAACTGCGGGGCGCTCCCACCGACCGATCGGCGTCAGGACGCCTCGACGGCGCTGCCGGCGGCGACGAGGAAGCCGATGATCGCGGTGATCAGCCCGACCATCCCGATCGCGACGACGCCGATACGCAGGGCGTTACCCGACAGTCGCTGCGCCGTGAGGAACAGGAAGACGGTCGTGACGAAGCCGATGAGCGCGAGTATCCGCCCGAATCGCGCCGCGTCGATCCCGGGCTCGCTAGACACGGTTCAGAATCTCCTTGAGGACGCCCTGATACTCGTCGTCGGTGGCGGCGTTGCCGAGCGAGTGGATCGACTGCGAGATCCACAGTCCGGCGGTGAAGTTGATGAACGCCGCCATCGAGACGGTCCCGATCTGCCCCTCGACGAACAGCCCCGCGTACACCGCCCCGACGAATCCCACTACCATGAGGCTGTGCGTGACGAGCGAACGGGTGCCGAAGTCGGCGAGCCGCAACGATAAACTGGTGCCAACGGCCATGTGTTCGGTTACGGCTCCCGAGGTAAAGAGGTACCGCGCGGCTGGGCGCCGTCGCTCGCGGAGCGAACCCGCCCGTTTACCGCCCTCGCCGCGTAGTGGAGACGAGAATGAGCGACGCAGACCGGACGCACGACGTCGTGGTGTGGGGCGCGACCGGAGTGGCGGGACGGTTCGCGGCCGAGTACCTGGCCGAGCGGTACGGCCCGGACGAGCTCGCGCTGGCGATCGGGGGGCGAGACCGGGAGCAGCTCGACGCGCTCGCCGCCGACCTCGCCCGTCGCGGCGACGCGCGGGACGAGGTTCCGGTCGTCGTCGGCGACGCGACCGACCCCGAGAGCCTGCGAGCCGTCGCCGAGGGCGCTCGGGTGGTGTGTACGACGGTCGGCCCGTACACCCGACTCGGGACGCCGCTGGTCGAGGCGTGCGTCGAGACCGGCACCGACTACTGCGACCTCACGGGCGAGGTGAACTGGGTGCGCGAGTCGATTGACCGGTTCCACGAGCCCGCGGTCGACGTGGGCGCTCGGATCGTCCACAGCTGCGGGTTCGACTCCGTCCCGGCCGACCTCGGTACCCTACTCGTCCAGTCGTTCGCGGGGGAGACGCACGGCGCGCCCTGCGAGACGGTCCGGATCTACCTCGACGGCGGCAGCGGGAGCGTCAGCGGCGGGACGCTCGCGAGCGCCGGCGAGCTGTTCGCGGCGGCCGCGACCGACCCGCTCGCGCGGGAGGCGCTCCGGAACCCCTACTCGCTGGCGCCGCGGGGCGAGCGGCGCGGCGTCGACCCCGGCGAACAGCGGTGGCCGCAGCGAGACGCGCTTCGAGGCGGGTGGAGCGCCCCCTCGCCGATGGCCCCGGTGAACGAGCGCGTGGTGCGCCGGAGCAACGCGCTCCTCGGCTACCCGTGGGGTCGGGAGTTCCGGTGTAGCGAGGTGGTCCCGACCGGCGACGGGCCGGTCGGCGCCGCGACCGCGGGGCTCGTCGCCGGCGGCCTCGGCCTGTTCACCGCCGCGATGTCCGTCGGCCCGATTCGGTCGGCGCTCCGCCGCCACGTCTTCCCGGACCCGGGCGAGGGGCCGACGCGGGAGGAGGCGGAGGCCGGCCACTTCCGGATCGGCCTCCGCGGCCGCGGGACGGGTCCCGACGGCCCGTTCACCGTCGAGGCCGAGTTCGGCGCCGACCGCGATCCGGGGTACGGCGCGACCGCGCGGATGCTCGGCGAGTCGGCCGTCTGCCTGGCGCGCGACGAGGTCGACTCCCCGTTCGACGGCGGCGTGTTGACGCCGGCGTCGGGGATCGGCCTCCCGCTCGCGGAGCGACTCCGGGAGGTGGGTTTCACCGCGTCGGTCGGTTCGGTCGACGCCGACGACGACCGGTAACGAGTCGCTCAGAAGGGTCGGTCGCGGAAACGGCGGACGGCGAGTTAGTTCCCGCCGTCGATCACATGTAGCCGAGGTCGCGCAGGCGCTCCATCAGGTCCTCCTTGTCCTGGGCGCGGCCGGCGCGCTCAGTCGTGTCCTCGAGGTTCTGGAGCCACGCGGGCTCCTCGGTCGTTTTTTCCGTACTGACCTCGCTGCCGAGCGAGCGGAACCCGGCGAAGTACTTCGGCGAGATCGGGACGTCCTCCCGACTGACGCCCTCGGGGAGGTCGTCGTCGGCCTGCGGGATGTACCCCTCGTCGGGGAACGCCTCGACGGTGTCCGGCACGACGAAGTTCCAGAAGGCCTCCCACACGTCCGCCTCGGCGAACTGGAGGATGGGCTGGATGCGGTCGTGCGGCGGGAACAGGTCGGGGTCGTGGCGCGGCGAGAAGAACGTCTCGTCGGCGCGGGCCTCCTGTTCGTCCCAGCGGACGCCGGAGATGACGCCGTCGATGTCGTGTTCCTCGAGGGCGTCGTTGAGCGCGACCGTCTTCAGCAGGTGGTTCCCGACGTACGTGTCGAGCAGGAACGGAAACGAGTCCTCCTCGAATTCCAGGATCTCTCGGATGTGGTGCTGATTGTGCTCCGAGAGCGCGTCGACGGGAATGTCGTCGCCCGGCTCCAGGCCGTGCTCGTCGACGTAGGCGCCCACGTCCTCGTTGCGGGCGTAGACGAGGTCGATCTCCCACTCGTCGGCCCAGTGCTCGACGAAGTCGGTGATGTCGTCGAAGTGCTGGAAGTGGTCGATGAACACCGCGGTCGGCTTCTCGTAGCCGTACTCCTCGGCGACCTGGTTGATGAAGTACAGCGTCAGCGTGGAGTCTTTCCCGCCGGTCCACATCACCGCCGGGTTGTCGTACTGTTCGAGGCCGCGGCGGGTGACCTCGACCGCCTTCTCGATCTTGTGCTGGATCGACGGGTAGTCGTCGGGGGTCTCCCCCTCGCCGTCGGTGTAATCGACGTCGACGCTCGCCGGGAAGTCGTCGCTCATACGGCGTAGCCGTCGCCGCCGAGACGAATAGGCTTTCTGAATCGCGGTCGCCCGGAGGGAGCGCCGACCGGGGCGGTCGCCGCCGTCCCGCGGAACACAAGGGATATGCCGGGCGCCGCGGAAGCACCGGACATGGGTCTGTTCGACCGGCTCCGCGGCGAGGACGACGGGCGCGTCGTCTTCCTCGGCATCGACGGCGTACCGCTCGACCTCGTCGAGGACCACCCTGACGTCTTCGAGAACCTGACCGACATCGCGGCGGCGGGCTCCGGGGGGCGACTGGAGAGCATCGTGCCGCCGGAGTCGAGCGCCTGCTGGCCGAGCCTCACGACCGGCGTGAACCCCGGCGCGACGGGCGTATACGGGTTTCAGGACCGGGAGCGCGACTCTTACGAGACGTACGTCCCGCTCGGGCGCCACGTGAAGGCGACACGGCTGTGGGACCGCGTCACCGACGCCGGCCGCGACGCGACCGTCCTCAACGTCCCCGTTACGTTCCCGCCGTCGACGCGGATCCAGCGGATGGCCTCCGGCTTCCTCTCGCCCGACCTGGAGTCGGCCGCGAGCGACGAGTCGGTCCGGGAGACGCTCGACGGCTTCGACTACCGGATCGATGTCAACGCCAAGCTCGGCCACGACGACGACAAGACCGAGTTCGTCGAGAACGCCCACGCGACCCTCGACGCCCGGTACGAGGCCTTCTCCCACTACCTGGCGGAAGACGACTGGGACCTCTTCTTCGGCGTCTTCATGAGTACCGACCGCGTGAACCACTTCCTGTTCGGTGACTACGTAAACGACGGCGAGTACGCCGCGGAGTTCCTCGAGTTCTACCGGAAGCTCGACGGGTACATCGGCGACATCCGCGACTCGCTCGACGACGACACTACCCTGATCGTCGCCTCCGACCACGGGTTCACCGAACTGAACTGGGAGGCGAACTGCAACCAGTTCCTCGCCGACGAGGGGTGGCTCTCCTACGAGGACGACGACCACGACTCGCTGACGGACATCGACGACGAGACGCGCGCGTACTCGCTCATTCCCGGGCGATTCTACCTCAACCTCGAGGGGCGAGAGCCGGACGGCGTCGTCCCGGAGTCCGAGTACGAGGCGACGCGCGAGGAACTCATCGACGACCTCGAATCGCTCACCGGCCCCGACGGCCGACAGGTGTGTAAGCGGATCGTGAAAGGCGAGACCGTCTTCGACGGCGACCACGACGACATCGCGCCCGACCTGGTCGTCATCCCCGCGGACGGCTTCGACCTCAAGTCCGGCTTCGGCGGGAAGGAGGCCGTCTTCACCGAGGGCCCGCGCAACGGGATGCACAAGTTCGAGAACTCGCTCCTGTACGCGACCGACCCCGACCTCGACCTGTCCGACGCGAACCTCTTCGACGTGACCCCGACCGTCCTCGACCTGATGGACGTCGAGGTCGAGACCGAGTTCGACGGCGAGAGCCTGCTGAGCTAACCGGTATCCCGGAGTGGACCGTCCGCCGCGTCGCCGTGGGCGGCTCTGACGACCGTCAGACGCGCTCGGTCGGCCGCGAACACCGCAGGCAGAGGATCCCGGTTCCGGCCCAGTTCACGTGGTTCGACCCGCAGTTCGGACACCGGTGGTTGTCGTTGTCGTACTCGGTCGTCCCACGGGGCGCCGCGAGGTGACCGTCGTCGACCGCGCGCTCGACGAGCCCGGCGAAGCGCTGTCTCTTGAACCGAGCGCGGCCCGCGAGGAACTCGCCCGGGCGGCTCGGGTCGTCCCCGTGGATGTCCTCCCATTTGATCGCGATCTCGCCGTCCGCCTGCCCCCGCGCGACCTGCTTGATCGTCGCGGCCGCGGCCTCGAAGAGCGGCGTCGTCGCGAGCGCCTGCGGGGAGTCGACCTCGGCGCCGGCGGCCGCGTACCGCTCGGCCGCTTCGTCGTACGCCTCGTCGGCGCCGCCGAGCCCGCCCGCGACCCGGAAGTCGGCCACGAACTCCGCGAGGCAGGCGCCCTGTCCCGGGTCGGTGAGGACGGTCTCGAAGTCGCGCGCTGCGGCGATCCCCTCGGCCGCGCGTCGGGTCGCGCGTTCCTCGGCGCCGGCGACGCGATAGGCGACCGCCGCCGCGAGCAGTTGCTGAACCCCCTGGCCGACCCACCCCTTCTCGTCCGGTTCGAAGGGGTCGCGGTCCGGACGGGGATCCGCGAGGACGCGTCGCCCGCCGCGGGTGTAGCGGTTCCCCGCGCGCCCGTACTCCCGGACCGCCAGCGCGTCGACCGCCGCGTCGTGGTGGCCGCCGTCGTCGGTGTTCACACGCGCCGTACGGGCGGCGGCGGGTTACGCCTGACGGGCGGCGAGCGGCGCCCGCTGACCCCCGACCATACTTCCCTGCGGGCGTCGAACCGTTCGTATGGAGAAACCGGACCGCGCTCCGCAGTCGGCGTCGGAGTCGTCATCCGAGTCTCCGTCGGCGTCGGAATCGGCACCGGGGTCGATGTCGGAATCGGCACCGGGGTCTTCGTCCACCAGCAGTCGCGCCGAGTGGCTCCTCGTCGCCGCGCTGCTCGCGGTCCCGATGGCGGTCGTCCCCGGCGACTCGACCCCGACGCTGGTGAGCCTCTGGGGATTCGTGACGCTCGGCGGCGACGCCGGGGGACTCGGCGTCGGCGGGTATCCGGTGTGGGCGTACTTCCTCGACCAGCCGCGGCCGTTCGCACGGCTCCCGCCGTCGATCCGGGCGTGGCCGCTCGCGGTGGGCTTCCACCTGCTCGCGACCGGGAGCGCCACGAGCGGGGTCGCGATCGGACGCGAGGACCGCCGGGTGACGGGCGGCCTGCTCGTGCTCGCGGCGGCCGCGACGCTGTGGGTGGCGGCGGGGCTCGGCGTCCGGTTCGGCGTCGGCGCGACCGCCGGCTGGTTCGCCGTCCTCCCCGCGGGTGCGGTCGCGACGCTCGCCGTCGCGGTCGGTGCGTACGCGGGGGACCTCCGGCGAGTGGTCGTTCGCTGACCGCGATCCGGCGACGGCCGCCGACCTCCCGCGTCCGCTTCCCGGCCCTTTATCAGCTCGTGCGTGGTTTCGGACCGCATGACGACGCTCGTATCGGTCCTCTCCGTGACGACCGTCGCGGGGCTCGCGACCGGTCTCGGGGCGCTCCCCGTCTTTTTCCGGGCCCGGGTGACGCATCGCGTCTACGACGCCGCCCTCGGACTGGCGGCCGGGCTGATGGTCGCCGCCAGCGTGTTCGGCCTCGTGATCCCCGGCATGGAGGAGGGGACGCTCCGCGCGGTGATGGCGGGGGTCCTCCTCGGCGGCGGGGCGCTGCTCGGCGGGAACTACCTCATCCCGCACCTCCACGCCGAGTATCGGGAGTGGTTCGCGGAGGGCGGCGCGACCGCCGACGACGCCGCGGTGATGGAGCCGCCGGCCGAAGACTCGCTCGTCGAGCCCGACGAGGGGACCGAAGGGAGCGGCGCCGCCGGCGAGGGACCGACCGACGAGGAGAAAGGAATCCTCGCCGAGCGCGAGTCGTCGCTCCGGAAGGCGCTGCTCATCGGCGGGGCGATCACCCTCCACAACGCGCCCGAAGGCCTCGCCATCGGCGTCGCGTTCGCGTCCGGCCTGAACGAGGTGGCGCTGTTGCTCGCGGTCGTGATCGGCCTCCAGAACGTCCCGGACGGGTTCGCGTTCGCGGTGCCGATGGCCGAGACGGGCATGTCGAACCTCCGGGTGGTCTGGTACACCACCCTCTCGGGGGTCGTCCCGCAGGTCGTCGCGTCCGTCTTCGGCTACTCGCTCGTCGGGCTCGGGTCCGGGCTGTTCCCGTTGTCGTCCGGGTTCGCGGCCGGGGCGATGCTCGCGGTCGTCTTCCGGGAGCTGATCCCCTCCTCGCACGGCCACGGGCACGCCGACGCCGCGACCGGGGCGTTCCTCGTGGGGTTCGTGCTGCTCGTCGTCGTCGACGCCGTCGTCGTGGTGTGAGCCGCACGGACGCGCGACGCCTTTTCAACGCGCCAGTCCCTGCCTCCGACCATGTCCACGACCGTGTCGACGCCCGAGGGCGACGAGACCTGCGCGTACTGCGGCTCGCGGATCTTCGACCACGATCCGATCTGCGTGCGCGACTGCGACGACGGCTGCGGCTCGCCGTCGTACTTCTGTAACTACGCGTGCCTCGCGGCGCACGTCGACGAGAACGACCTCACCGCGGGGAACGCCTGCGAGTGGTCGCCCGGGGAGTAGGAGGACCGGTCTGCGAGGGGTCCGTCCTCACTCGTTCCGCGGGCTGCTCGGGTGGTAGTCGGTGTCGTACTCGCCGGGGTTCCCGTCGACGCGGTCGGGGTTGATCCGGCCCGCGAGCAGCATGAAGTCGAGGACGGTACAGTAGAGCATCGCCTCGACGACGGGGACCGCCCGCGGCGGGAGGACCGGGTCGTGGCGGCCGACGACCTGGATCTCCTTCTCCTCGCCCGTCTCCCAGTCGGCGGAGCGCTGCTTCTTGGGGATCGAGGTGGGCGCGTGCCACGTCGCCTCGCCGTAGATGGGTTCGCCCGTGGTGATCCCGCCCTGGAGCCCGCCGTGGTCGTTCCCCTCTGGGACCGGGTCGCCCTCGTCGCTCTCGACGTGGTCGAACGACTCGCCGTCGTCGAACGTCCAGTCCTCGTTGCGCTCGCTGCCCGTCACGTCGACGGCGTCTCTCCCGAGGCCGAACTCGACGCCGGTCGTGGCCGGAATCGAGAACATCGCCTGCCCGAGCCGGCTCGGGAACCCGTCGAACCGCGGGGCGCCGAGCCCGCGCGGGACGCCGCGGCACTCGAAGTAGATCGAGCCGCCGATGGAATCGCCCTTCTCCTGGTACGCCTCGATCAGCTCCTGCATCTCGGCGGCGGCCTCGGGGTCCGCGCAGCGCACGTCGTTCTCCTCGCTGCGTTCGAGCAGCTGCTCGAAGCTCACCGCGTCGGCCTCGACGTCGCCGATCCGGTTGACGTGGCCCTTGATTTCCACGTCGTACTCGGAGGCGTCGAGGACCTGTTCCGCGACCGCGCCGGCCGCGACCCAGTTCACGGTCTCGCGGGCGGAGGAGCGCCCGCCGCCGCCCCAGTTGCGCGTGCCGAACTTCGCGGAGTAGGTGTAGTCGCCGTGCGAGGGGCGCGGCGCGGTGACGTACGGCTCGTACTTCCCCGAGCGCGCGTCCTTGTTCTGGATCACCATGCCGATCGGCGTCCCGGTGGTGTAGCCGTCCTGAACGCCGGAGTTGACGACGACCTCGTCGGGCTCGCCCCGCGAGGTGGTGATCATCGACTGCCCCGGCTTGCGCCGGTCGAGCTGCGTCTGGATCGCCTCCTCGTCGAGCTCGACGCCCGCGGGCACGCCGGAGACGGTGACGCCCATCGCGTCGCCGTGGCTCTCGCCGTAGGTCGTCAGCTGGAAGAGTCGGCCGAACCGGTTCCCGTTCATACCGGTACGTGTGGCCGGGGGCATATAGGGGTTGCAATCCGCGCAACGGGTCTCGGTCCGGCGGCTGCCGGTGGCGGGCCGCTGACGGGTCGCGGCCGCGCCGCGGCGCGGCGGCTCGGCGGCTCGGCGCGCGACCGATGGGGGTATGTAACGGGACCCCGTTGGTCGGAGCGTGCGCGATCGACTCACCTCGGACCTCGGCGTGTACGCCCTTTCGGGCCTGTTCTCGCTCGTCGTCTTCGTCCTCGCACTCGGCATCCTCTCGCGGACGCTCCCCGACGGGCTCGCGAGCCGACAGCTCGGCGGCCTGATCGTCGGCTACCTGTTGTTCGTCGGCGTCTACACGACGGCGTGGTTCATCTACACCGGGATCGACAGCCGCGAAGAAGTCTGACGGGGCGTTTCGGTCGCCTCCCGGTTCCGCTTCCGGACGCCCGGATCCGCCTGCCGAACCGTTTTCACGCCGCCGCGCGACGGGGCGCGTATGAGTCGAGACACCATCGCCTTCGATGTCGACGACCGCGGGGTCGCGACGATCACGATCGACCGACCCGAACAGCTCAACGCGCTCACCGTCGAGACGCTCGAAGCGGTCGAGGGCGCGCTTGACGAGGCGGCCGACCGCGACGCCCGCGTCCTCATGATCGCCGGCGCGGGCGACGAGGCGTTCGTCGCGGGCGCGGACATCTCCTACATGGTCGATATGTCGACCCCCGAGGCGCAGGCGTACGCCGAGCTCGGCCACCGCGTCGCGGAGGCCATCGAGACGTTCCCGGCGCCGACGGTCGCCGCGGTCGACGGCTACGCGTTCGGCGGGGGCTGCGAGCTCGCCTTGGCCTGCGACCTGCGGGTCGCCGCCGAGAGCGCGGTGCTCGGGCAGACCGAGATCGACCTCGGCATCATCCCGGGCTGGGGGGGCACGCAGCGGCTCCCGGCGCTCGTCGGCGACGAGGTCGCCCGCCGGTTGATCTTCCTCGGCGAGCGGATCGACGCGGCCGAGGCGGCCGAGGTCGGGTTCGTCGGCGAGGTCGTCGCCGACGCCGAGTTCGACGACCGGATCGACGAGCTGGCCGGGGAGCTGGCCGCGAAGCCCGCGACGGCCCTGCGCGCCGCGAAGGAGGCGCTCAACGCGGCCGGCGAGGGCGCGGGCGCGACCGGGCTCGCCCTCGAACGCCGGGCGTGGGCCGGTCTGTTCGGCACGCACGACCAGCGCGAGGGGATGGAGGCGTTCCTAGAGAAGCGCGAGCCGGAGTTCGAGTAGGACGAGGCTCGAACCGCAGTGGTTGGCGCGCGCCTCCGAGCGGCCGCCGAAGGCGGCTGCGAGGAGCACGCGCGAGGGAGTCGCGAACGCCCGCAGGGCGTGAGCGACGAGGCTGGGAAGGCGTGAGGTGCGGAGCGGTGCTGTGCTGGGCGGGGCTCAAAGGGGCAGTCGCGAGGACGAAGACGCGCGACGCAAGCACTGGAACGAGGGAGCGCCAGCGACCGAGTGAAGCGCACAGCGAGCGCATCGAGTCCTCGCGACTGGGGCTTTGGCGGTGTTGGCTGGAGCGTCATCGCTCGTCGCGTGCCGTGTCCTGTACCGTGCGATCGAGGTTCACGGAATCGGGGGATCGCCACGCTTTATTAATCCGCCCGAGTACCCGCGACATGGACCAGTTGCGGCAGTCGCTCCTCGACGCGCCGATCATCGAGAAAGGCGAGTACCAGTACTTCGTCCACCCGATCAGCGACGGCGTCCCCATGCTTGAACCGGAGCTGCTCCGGGAGATCGTCATCCGGCTGATCCGGAAGGCGGACTTGGAGAACGTCGACAAGATAGTCACCCCCGCGGCGATGGGGATCCACATCTCGACCGCGCTCTCGCTGATGACCGACATCCCGCTCGTCGTCATTCGCAAGCGCCAGTACGGCCTCGACGGCGAGGTCCCGCTGTTCCAAGAGACAGGGTACTCCGAGTCGGAAATGTACATCAACGACGTAGAGGCGGGCGACCGCGTGCTCGTCTTAGACGACGTGCTCTCGACGGGCGGCACGATGAAGGCCATCCTCGACGCGCTCACCGACGAGGTCGGCGCGGAGATCGTCGACGTCGTCGCCGTGATCAAGAAGGCCGGCGAAAACGAGCTCGACGACACCGACTACAACGTGAAGACGCTGATCAACGTCACCGTCGAGGACGGCGAGGTCGTGATCGTGGACGCGCAGGGCGACGAATAAATAACCGCTGTCGGTGATGCGGGAAGCGCCGCGAAGGCACCGGCCGCTTGTTTATAAATTACTGCTCGTTCGGCGAACGTCTCCAAAGCCCCAGCCGGGAGGCGCGCGCACGCTCGCTGCGCGCTTCACTCGGTCGCTTACGCTCCCTCGTTCCAGTGCTTGCGTCGCCTGTGCGCGCCTCCCGGCTGCCCCTTTGAGTCCCGCCCAGCACAGCACCTCACACCTCCCCAGCCTCGCGGCTCCCTCCGCGTCGCTCCGGTCGCCGCGTCCAGCGAGGGACCGTCGGTCTCTCACTACTCGCGCCCTGCCGGGCGCTCGGAGGCGCGCGCCGACCGCACCGCCGCGGTCAATTATAAACCCCCCGCCGTCCCTCGTCGCTGCCGGGCGCGGGCGTCTTTTGTGTCGCGGCCGCGAACGGGGAAGCGAACATGACCAGCGCGCTGTTCGTCGTGAGCGAAGAGGGGTACTGGGCCGAGGAGTGTATCGAGCCGCTGACCACGCTCGAATCGGAGGGCGTCGACGTGACCGTCGCGACCCCCTCCGGGTCGCCGCCGGTCGTCGACGAGCGCTCGCTGGACCCGGAGGCCGCGGGCGGCGAGGAGGTCGTCGCGGAGTACCGCGAGATCGACGCGGAACACCCCGAACTGACCGACCCGGCGCCGGTCGCGACGGTCGACGCCGCGGACTACGACGCGGTCGTCTTCCCCGGCGGCCACGGCACCGTCTGGGACGTGAACCAGGACCGCCACGCCCGACAGCTGCTGCTCGACGCGGTCGCGGGCGAGGATGGCGTCGCCCTCGTCGTCTGCCACGCGGTGGGTATCCTCGCGTTCACGAACGAGGCCGACGGGACGCCGCTCGTCGAGGGACGCGCAGTCACCGGATTCCCGAACGAGTGGGAGGCGGACATCGTCAACGAGGACGACGTGATGCCCGACGGCCGGAAGCTCCCGTACTGGGTCGAAGACGAGGTCGTCCTCGCGGGCGCCGACTTCGACGCCGAGCTCGACGCCGACGAGAGCGTCACGGTCGACGGCGACCTGATCACCGCCCGCGGTCCGGGCTCCTCGTCGGCTGCGGCCGCGACGCTGCTCGACGAGCTGTAGGCGCGCCGCTCTGCGGTCGCGGCCCGCCCTCTCCCGCTATCGGATCACGAACGCCGGCTCCTCGATCCGCTCGCTCCTACACTCGGGACACCGCGACGGGTCGTTGACCGGGTCGTCGAAGCCGTCGAACCCGCAGTCGCGGCAGGTCGGCGGCGCGACGAGGAACTCCTCGTCCGCGCCCCCGCCTCCGTCGCCGTCGGGTCCGTCGCCGTCGGTCACCGACCGCGAGACGTGTTCGAGGTGCTCGTACACGACGGGCGTCGGCAGCGACAGCGTCTCCGCGAGGTCGCTCGCGGTCCGGGGATCCTCGCGGAGCGCGTCGGCGATCCGCTGGCGGGTCGTCTCCATGGGCGGGATTCGACGGCGACGAGCAAAACCGTCCGGGATCGCGACGCCGAGCCGAGGCGTCAGCGGCACGCGCGACCGCGACCATGACACGGGCACAAGAGGTATGTCACCGGGGTGAGAGGGAGTGGGTATGAAAGCCGTCGTACTCGCGGGTGGCTACGCGACCAGACTGTGGCCGATCACCGAACACCGGCCGAAGATGTTCCTGCCGGTCGGAGAGAACACCGTCATCGACGAGATATTCGAGGACCTGGAGGCGGACGACCGCGTCGACGAGGTGTTCGTCTCGACGAACGAGCGCTTCGCCGACACGTTCGCGGAGTACCTCGCCGACAGCCCCTTCGAGAAGCCGACGCTCTCGGTCGAGGAGACGGTCGAGGAGGACGAGAAGTTCGGCGTCGTGGGGGCGCTCGAGCAGCTCGTCGACCGCGAGGACGTCGACGACGACCTGATCGTCGTCGCCGGCGACAACATGATCAGCTTCGACCTGGCGGACTTCACCGATTTCTTCGAGGACAAGGGCACCCCGACGCTGGCCGCCTACGACGTGGGCGACCGCGAGCGCGCGAAGTCGTACGGGCTCGTCCAGTTGGACGGCGACGAGGTGATCGACTTCCAGGAGAAGCCCGACGACCCGCAGTCGACGCTCGTCTCCATCGCCTGCTACGCGTTCCCAGCGGAGACGCTCCCGAAGCTCACGACGTACCTCGACGACGACAACAACCCGGACGAGCCGGGCTGGTTCCTCCAGTGGCTCCAGCAGCGCGGCGCGGTCCACGCGTACACCTTCGACGGCGCGTGGTTCGACATCGGCACCGCCGACAGCTACCTTGACGCGGTCGAGTACGCGCTCGACGGCGGCACGCTCGTCGCCGACGACGCGACCGTCGAGGGGAGCAACCTCGGCGACGTGGTCCACGTGATGTCGGGCGCGACCGTGACCGACTCGACGCTCGAACGCGCCGTCGTCTTCGAGGACGCGACGATCACCGACTCGGAGGTCCGCAACTCCGTGATCGACACGGGCGCCACCCTGGAGGGCGTCGACCTCTCGGGCGCGCTCATCGGCTCGTACACCTCGATCACCGAGGGCGACGACTTCTAAGCTGACTCCGCGGTTCGGGCGTCCTTTCCTCCGAATTCCGGTTCCGACCCCGCCAGTCTGTACCGGACCCGTCAGTCCGTGCCAGCCAACTCAGTCCGTGCCAGCCAGGTCAGTCTGTGCCAGTCCGGTCAGTCCGTGCCGGCCTGCTCGTGCGTGTGGTGGTAGCAGTCGAGGACGGGGTCGCCGTCGTCGGTCGCGGGGTAGAAACACACCCGCTGGTAGCGCTCGTTGTCCAGCAGGTTCGCCACGAAGCCGTCGGCGTGTCGCGAGACCGAGTCGTACGGGTCGCCGCAGGCGGGGCAGTTCGCCGGCGGGTCGTCGGGGACGTACATGCGGCGCGGTCGTCGGTGGTACGGCCGCGAGCGGGAAAACGACCGCGCCGAACGGGGATTCTTCGAGGCCGTCGGTCGAGGGGCTCAGGACCCGTTCGAGCCGTCGCCGCTCCCGCCCTCCACGCCGAGCGCGTCGAACAGCTTCCGGCGGACCGCCTCCTCGGTGAGGTGGAGCAGCGTGTCGCGGTTCTCGCCGCTCGCCTCGATGCCGGTGAAGATGCCGAGCGGGATCTCGAGCGACCCCTGCGTGGAGTGGCCGGCGGCGTCGCCCATCTCCGAGAACGCCTCGTCGAGGACGTTGCCGATGTTCAGCCGGATGTCCTTCGAGCGCGCGGCGAGGTAGATCTTCTCGTCGGCGATGCCCAACACGGCCGTCGTCGTGATCCCCTCTAAGTTGAGGAGGTGTTGCGCGGCCTGCGCGAGCGCCTCGCGGTCGCGGATGAACCCGGCGGTCGAGAAGAGGTGACTCCCCTGGACCTCGCGGTTCTGGATCGCCTCCGCGAGCACGTCCAGGGTCTCCGGGCTCATCGACGGCGACTCCACCTGTTCGAGCGTGTCGTGGTTCGCGAACGGGTGGAGGTACGCGGCCGCGGTCAGATCTGCGGGCGTCGTGTCCCGCTTGAAGTCCAGCGTCTCGGCGCGGATCCCGTAGAGGAGGGCGGTCGCGACCGCCTCCGAGGGCGACTGGTCGAACTCCTGGAGGTACTTCGTGAGGATCGTGGACGTCGAGGAGACGTTGGTGCGCACGTCGACGAAGCGCGCGTCGAACGGCACCTCCGACTCCAGGTGGTCGAGGTAGACGTCGATGCCGACGCCGAGGTCGAGGTCCTCGGCGGCGGCCTTCGCGAGGTCGACCGCGGCGACCGTCTCGTACTCCGAGAGCGGCGGCGCCTCGGAGCGCGCCAGCAGGTCGATCCCGAGGAGATTGACGAACGCCCGGTTCTCTTGGTGACCGACGTCGCCCGAGTAGATGATGTCGGCGTCGACGCCGAACGCCTCGGCGATCGCCTGGAGCGCGGTCGCCGAGGCGATCGAGTCCGGCTCCGGGTTGTCGTGGGTGAGGATCGCCATCTGGTCGCCGCCCTCCTCGATGATCTCCGCGAGCTGGCGGGCCATGTACTCCAGTTCGCCGGTCTCCAGCGACTGGAGCGCGCTGTCCGCGATCACCGTCGAGGGGTTGATCACGACGTCGGCGCCGCGCTCCCGCAGCTCGTCCTCGCTGACGGGGTCGGAGGCCCGGACGACGACGTAGTGGTCGCCGCCGGTGTCGCGTATCGCGGAGACGGCCGCCTTGTTGGCCTCGACGTCGCTGGAGAGGATCAACACGATATCTCGGCCGTCGAGTTCGTCGACGACGTCGGGCTCGGCGATGTCCTGAACGCGCGCGTTGAGGTCCTGATCGCGGAGCGCCTCGACCCGGCTCTCGTCGCGGTCGAGGATGAGGACGTCCTTCCCGCGCTCGGTCAGTTCCTCAGCGACGGCGTGCCCGACGCTCCCACAGCCGAGGATGGCGTACCGGGTCCGCGCGGATCCGGATGCCCCACTACTCATTGAAGGGATTTCCGCGGCACGACACTTAACGAGTGCGCTCTCGCGGCCCCGCCGGGCCGGAACCGGGTGCCGCCGCGGCGGCCGCGCGGAACGGTCTCTGTGCCGCCGTCGTCACGGAATGAAAAGGTCTTTTAACTCGACAGCGGTACGATTCAGTGAGGGCCGGTAGCTCAGTTAGGGAGAGCGACGGACTCTTAATCCGTCGGTCGCGTGTTCAAATCGCGCCCGGCCCGCTCCGTTAATAAAGAGTAGAGGCTTCACGGATACATTTTTCGGTCGATCCGGGGTCTGCTCGGAGGTGGCGTCATGAGC
>NZ_FOYN01000003.1:285982-305789 GCF_900111935.1 Halorubrum sodomense
AATCGGGACACTGTGCTGGTGTTCAGTGACGCGTTCGGCGACGATGGCGACGCGAAACAAAAGCCGGTGCGAGTCGCTGCCTAGGGCGTCGGCTCGCAACCGTTCGGAATCTGTGAGTTTCTCCGTCATCTATTTAATCGCGCTGACGTGTGGGTTTGATATTCAATGAGCCAAGCGACGCTCGGAAGCGGTCCCTACCGGAACTCCAGCCTCTTCTCTGGCTACTATCTCGACGAGCGCGTTGCCGACCTCGACGCGTGGGACTGTGACGCCGAAGCCGAGGAAGCGTTCGAGCAGATTCGTGACCTCTGGAACCGGGAGGGAGCGCTCTTGCCCTCCTACAAGGAGGACGAACTGATCGACACGTGGATCGCCGAGGTTCTCGACATCCTCGGGTACGGCACGAGTTCCGAGGTGACGCTCCCGGACGGCGGGGGCTACGTCGACCGGCTACTCTTCGAGAACAAGGACGTACGCCGCGAGAGTGCCCGGCAGGCGCTTGACAGCGGCACGGAAGGGCACTTCTCCCGGGCGCTGTCGATCCTCGAAGCCAAGCAGTGGGACGCCGACTTTGAGAAGTTCTTCTCCGAACAGCGGTCCTATCGCGACGCGTCTCACCAGATCAAGTTCTACCTCGAACGGACTCCCGGCGATCTGAACTGGGGGATCCTCACCGACGGGAAGAAGTGGCGGCTCTACGGCACGAAGGACTACGAGACACAGACGTACTACGAGGTCGACCTGCCGGAGATTCTGGAGAGCGGGAACCTAGAGGCGTTCAAGTACTTCTACGTCTTCTTCCGGCCCGGAGCGTTCGTCGAGACGGCCGGGAGTTCCTTCCTCGACGACGTGTGGTCCGAATCGGAGACGGCCGCACAGGAACTTGGAGAGGACCTCCAAGACAACGTGTTCCGAGCGCTGCGGGTCCTCGGAAAGGGGTTCGTCGAGTCGAACGATCTGGAAATCGATCCCAACGACGAGGACGGACTCAGCGCCGACGAACTGAAAGAGCAGTCGCTGGTGCTGCTCTACCGGTTGATGTTCGTCCTCTACGCCGAGTCGCGGGGGCTGATCGACCCCGACGACCCGGCCGCCAGCGAGGAATATCAGGAGTACTTCAGCCTCGAAGCGAAACGCGAGGAGATACTCGACGAGGTCGACGGGCTTGACGTCGAGTCCGGCGCGGCGTTCGAGCAGGAGTTCAGTCAGTACTCCTCGTCGATCTGGGGGCGGCTCTCGGAGCTGTTCGAGCTGATCGACGAGGGCGAAGAGGACCTCGGGATTCCGCCGTACAACGGCGGCCTGTTCAGCCGCGAGGACCACGCGTTCCTGACCGAGAACGACGTGAAGGACCCGTACATCGCGGAGGTGGTCTACTGGCTGTCGACCACGGAGAACGAGGAGGGCGAGCACGTCCCGGCGGACTACGCTGACCTCGACACGCGGCACCTCGGGTCGATCTACGAGGGGCTGTTAGAACACGAGTTCCGGATCGCGGGGCCGGAGGGCGTCGCGGCGGTCGCTGAGGACGGCGGACAGGTCTGGAAGTCGGGAGACGAGGTCTCGGTCGCGGACGCGGTCGAGGTCGTCGACGAGGGCGGGCTGTACGTCGTCAACGACGAGGGCGAGCGGAAGGCGACGGGCGCGTACTACACGCCGGACTACGTGGTCACCTACATCGTTGAGGAGACGGTGGACCCGCTGGTCGACGAGATTCACGAGGACCTCCGCGCGGAGGGGTACGAACCCGAGACGGTGGAGTACGCCGCGGAGTTCTTCAATCGGGTCCAGGAACTGAGCATCCTCGATCCGGCGATGGGGTCCGGACACTTCCTGACGAAGGCGACGGGCTACCTCTCGAAGCAGGTGATGGACGAAGTGCGGGCGCTCGACGAGCAGGCGGGGTTCTTAGACGAGCAGCACATCCGCCGGCAGATCTCGAAGGAGGTCATCTACGGGGTCGACATCAACGAGATGGCGGTCGAGCTGTCGAAGCTCTCGATGTGGTTGGAGACGCTCGCCGCGGACCAGCCGCTCGCGTTCCTCGATCACCACGTCAAGGCGGGCAACTCGCTCGTCGGGAGCGACATCACGGAGGTCCTGAGCGACGACGGGCCGGGCGACGACGACGGGCAGATCACGCTCACACAGGCGTTCGCTCGCGTTCGGCAGGACACGCTCGAACACGTGATGGACCTGATGGCGGACCTGCTCGCGTACGACAACGAGACGCTCGACGAGATCAAGTCGATGGAGGATCTGTACCACGAGATCCGAGACGACCCGCTGTACACGCGCCTCTTTGAGTTGGCGAACGTCCACACCGCCGAGGAGTTCGGCTGTGACGTGCCCGAGGACGCTTACGAGCAGATGGCGGGCGCGATCGAAGACGAAGCCGATTGGGCGGAGATTCGTGGGGAGGACTGGTTTACGGCGGCACAGGCGACGGCCGACGAGCAGGACTTCTTCCACTGGGAACTGGAGTTCCCGGAGGTGTTCTTCGATTCGGAAGGCGAGAAGATGGGCGAGGCGGGGTTCGATACGGTTGTGGGGAACCCGCCTTATGTGTTCATCACAGAGATCGACAAAAAATACAAAGAATACTATAAATCTGCCTTTGACACATGGCATAGGCGGTATGACCTCTACGGATTATTTGTTGAATTAGGTCTCAAGTTGGGTGCGCCACACTCAGAATTCGGGTACATCACTCCCCATAATCTAATCACAAATAATTCGTTTGAACACCTTAGGAAGAAAATTTTGGAGGCTTCTGACAATGTTAGGATTGTAGATTTCACCGACAGAGTCTTTCCCGACGTAGCAATTGAAGCTATGATATTGACAGCAGAGCAGGCTCCGTTAGATGTTGAGACTACCTTAGAAAGCGCATTAATATCTACTAACGAATTATCTGATGTCCCATCCAAATTATCTGAGTATCCTGCCTCGGTTGTAGAAGATCTACCCGGTCGCCCATTTGTAGTTCGGAGTGGTAAGTGGCTTCCAAAACTTACAGAGAACAAAAATACAACCAGATTGAAAGAATATGTTGACTCAGTTCAGGGCGTTATAACCGGAAATAATGATAAGTTCATCTCTAGTGTAAAAGAAGATGACCGCCATCGGAAGCTGATACGTGGTAACGATATAGACCGATATACACACAATTGGTCTGGTGAGTATGTCCTATATGATAAGTCGGAATATGACATGTCAAAGGGCGCGCGGCCACGAGACCCCAGATTTTGGAATGCGGATGTGAAAATCATGGCCCAGGCAATACGGAATGTACAGCTAGACAGACGGATCGTTGCTACAGTTGATCGAGATCAGCACGTAGGTTTGAATTCAACAATTAGTATAATTACACAACCAGACACTGATATCTCTATCTTTTACCTCAAATCAATAGTTTCCTCACGAATCGTTAATGAATACTTCCGAATCTGTTTTGTGGATAATAATATTGCTACACAGAATTTTGAGTCAATCCCAGTTCCAGATGTTGACCCGAATGTAGACACGAATACGTATGAAGAAACGCTTGATGAACTCAAACATAGTCATCAGGTAAATGATGAAGATATCGATATAGGGGATGTAATTGAACAGTACGATAAGCAGGTTCTAGGCGCCCTGTTCCACGATATGTTGTCGTATTTAGCAAGGAGGATAATTGATCTGAAAAATCAAAGTCAGATGTTAAATACCAATTTGCTCGATCACTTAGGACGTTCTCAGTTCAATATTGATCTCAATACAGTTGGGCTGATACAACCTCAACGAGAGTCATCCGAAGTTCTGCTACACCGAACATCGACTGACCTGTCCAACCTCCGGGTCGGCACCGCTCGCGTCGAACGCGAGTCCCTCAATACGGTCCTCATAGAGGCCACCGCTCGCTACAAGCCCGACGACGAGGACGCTCACGAAACAGACCAGTGGGGCTACACGGAGACAGAGTACCTGCCGGCGTTCCGGATCACGGATCTCACCGAGCGCGAGGCGGACCTGATCGAGCACTTCGTGCCGGTCGCCGTCGACGAGGCGGGCGGCTTCGCGAACTTCCGCGAGACGGCGACGAAGACGAACTCGCTGATCGACCGGCTGAAAGCGATCGAGGTGCCCGACGTCGACGACGTGGCCGACGACTTGGAGAACTACCTGGAGACGAAGGAGCGCGCCGAGGAGCTCGACGCGAAGATCAAGCAGACGGACGCGTTGATCGACGAGATCGTGTATGAGCTGTACGGGCTGACCGACGAGGAGATCGAGATCGTCGAAGAGACAGTTGAGAAGTAGGCTCTGTGAGACCCCTCTTACGATTGCTCAGTTACCTAGGTGTTCAATCACTTACTCTAAGAAGGCCACAATTTCATCCGGGAATAGTGCGGTGCCCATGAGCATGATGAACAGCGTCATAGAGCCTATAGAGACCCTAAATAGCGTTTCAGCCGACACAAGATCGCTAAATGCGCCGGTTGGTAGAGCAACGACGTAGAGGCACCAGAGCGCCGAACTGTAGCCGACAAACATCACCCCCGAGAGCATAATCTTCGCTCGCCGTTCTCGTGGAACCTCTATTCGGTCAAATACGAACGATAGGCCGACTACCATTACCGACGATGCTGTGAGTAGTCCAGACGCAATAACTGGTTCAATCATGACGGTGTTTCAATGTGTTCTCAGGACCGTTTCAGTTTTACTTCGGTTCAGGATACGGAGAAGGATTACTCACTTGCGGAAAGTTAAGTACACTCAGATTTATACATATCTTATTGACAGTATTTCAGTGCCTCTCGGTCGGTGACTGCCAGCGGGCTGAACCACTGAGAAACGGTATCAAAACATGAGCTATACTGAGACAACCTATTCCAAGACCGATTTAAAAGAAGATTCGCTGCGACGAGAATACGAGACTGATCCCTCCACTGCTGCCCGGATCGTCCGAGGTGTAGAAGACGAAGAGGCGATGCGATATCTTGTTGAGGAGGTCAAGATCGACAAGCAACATGAACAGGATCAGCATCTTGGAGATATTAAGCGGGCGATTCTGGAATCCGATGTCTGTTCTGATGACCTAAAACAGGTCGTCAGTACGCGTGGTGACGAAACACCGAAGGAAGTCCTTGTCCCGAATGATGTACAGCAGGATGCCGCTGCTGCGATTAATGCCGGGAAGCCTCTTGTGCTCTATGGACCAACTGGGACAGGAAAAACCACGTTTGCTAAGCAACTGGCTCGCAATGTGGGCATTGGCTATTCGCTGAATACAGCTACTCCCTCATGGACTGAAAAAGATATCATCGGCGGTGTCGAGCCTGATTATGAAGGGGGAGAGGTGAGCTATCGGAAAGAACTTGGGTGCGTCTCTGAGGCCGTTGTCCGCGCACGTGATTTTGGTGGTGAGTACGTGGTCATAATTGATGAGATCACTCGTGCGGATATCAGTCGGATTTTTGGTAAACTCTATACCGCGATTGAGAACCCCCACCAAACGGTATTCGAAACAGATGAGGGACGACTTATTACACTTGATGAGAATGTTACTATCATCTGTACTATGAATATGTCTGACAGGACGGTCCACGAACTCGACGATGCAATCACTCGCCGATTTGCGATGGTTAAGGTAGCGGACTACCCAACAGATAAGATTGACAGCCTCTTCGAGACTTGGATGGCTGAGTACGCACCAGACGTTAAATCATCAAAGCCAATTGAGCTATTCAAGACAGACCACCGGTGGCTCAATAATGGTAGCGCTGATGGAGGACCCATCATGGAGTTTGGGCCGATGCACTACCGGGATGTGATCGAATTTATTGGAGAAAACATCAATGATGGCGGCTCTGGTGATGGTATTTATGAGGACGTTGAGGAAGCCATCGGTCGGGCATTCAGGACATATCTCACACCTCGATTACTGAATACAGCCTCATATCCGCAGGTTAAGCAGCTAATCGAACACTATGAGAGACTAGATAATCAGTTTGAAATTGCGGATCTCTCGCCGGCGTTGGAGCTGGCGCAGAGCCGCCTCACGACAGAACAGCAGAAGATGGGTGCGCGGGAGTAGTCTGGAGGGTCTGGATTATGAGCAAAGCCCTGCCGCAACAGGTCTCGATCACGGAACGACAGGAGACAACGATCGAGAATTGCCCAGATACTATCGGCGAAGACCTGCGGCAGGCCGACTTCAGACAGACCGAGACGAACAAATGGGTGATGGAGCAGCAACCAATTGATGGTGATAGTTCACGCCTAGTCGCCGAAGCGGTTCTAGATGGGAATGACCTGCGGATTTCTGTCGAAGACGTCGTAGGAATTGTTGATCTCACTCCTCGATCTAAACTCCAAATTCAACCGAAGATTGGTTGGGACGATATTCTCACAATGTTCCTGACGGTACACGAGACCGGCCACCGCTCGGTTGAACACCACGGTGTGCCGATCAGCGATTTTCTCGCTGATGACATCGGCATTGAGGACCTATTCGTCGTAATTGCAGTTCATTATCTCCAGAGTCTGGATCCACTACACCGGTATGGTCTCTACCGGGCCACCGAACGGCACCGTGAAGACGCAATCAGTAGCCGTGGCCGTATCGACATCGGGCGCTCGATAAAGAATCATCGAATGGGTCGCCCAGAGCAGCACTATATCATTAACGACGTAACCCACGATACAGGAGTTCACAAGCTCATTCACCGCGCTGGAAGGGAATTGCTCCGCCTGTTTGAGCAGTACGCTGATCGCTACAAACGAGATGAGTACTATCGCGTGTTCTCCCGCGTAGCTGATGAGGTGGCTCACTTGGAATCACTTGGTATCACGTCTACCCGCCAGACTGTCGCTGACTATGCTACTACGTCTCTAGCTGATGTTCCAGCACAACGCCGCGAGTACTACCGTGACATCGTCGAAACTTCGAAGATGATCCTTTCGTCATCAACTGGTGAGTCTGTTGATGCTGGTGAACGCGAACTCCAAGTTAATTGTATAATTGACATGGATCAACTGTTCGAGGAGTACACACAAATTGTACTCCAAGAAGAGCTTGATGCGCTCACAAACGGTGTTCAATATGAAGCGGACGTGCCACTCAGTGTTGAACAGAATCCCTCTCTCAAACCATTTGACGACTCTAACCGAATCGATCACGAACCAGACCACCTCTTGTATGCGGGAGAAGAACCCATCGCAGTACTAGATACCAAGTACTACGCTGCTGATGACGATCCGACTGCGGATTCCTATACACGGTCACGGATGTTCTCATATGGATTCCTCTTAGATCTCCGCCAGATGGCGTTTCTTACTCCGCTTGCTAAGCCACGAACTAGGTCACTGCGAAGTGGCGGTAAAGTGGAGGTTATCTCTGCGACAGACAGTGGATCGTTCAACGTCGAGGCCTACCGACAGGCAATTGAGTCATACTTGGCTGATGCTGTCGGCGAACACGTGACATATGCAGAAGGCTACGACAATCTCTTGAGAGATGTGCGCGAGCGCCTAGTACACAAAGAGTTCAATGAGAACTATGTTGATATCGATGATACAGATGTCTGGAATATTATTGCCGACTTAGAGGTAACTGAAGGACGAGAAGGTTGGTTCGCATATAATATCATGAGAAAAATTGGAAGCTCGCACGCACCCATCGATTATCGATCGCTCGATAAGCGTGACCGTAACCGCGTTCAAGAGCAGTTGCGCGACTTAATCCGCAATGCGCCTGATGAAACGGATTACATCGTCCCAGTATGGGTGCCTGAGGAGGAAGTGGAAGATCCGGATACACTCGTGAAAACCGACTGTGAACACGACCATGATTATGACCAGAATCGTATGAGTATAATACGGATGTATGCGCTTACAGCAACCACAGACGAACGTCCGCAACTTCTTAGTCAGACAGAATCAGCCCTCAGATGGCGGCCCGAAAAACAACATCGCCACTAGGAACAGGGTTATTCTTTTTTGATTTGATCGTCTTGACCGTAGATCACTTGAACTAGATGTTCACTTTATTAGATGTCATCAGAACCCCGCCCACTCCCCCGGCCGCGTCGCGTAACTCGGACGCGGGCTCGGCGTCGGGATGTCGAGGTTCGGATCGACTTCACCGGCGAGGTAGAGCGTCCCCCACGTCGCGATCGACCAATACTTCTCCGACCGATTCTCGGTGATCTGTCGCTCGTAGGGCTCGACGAACTCGGCGTTCGCGAGAACGTGGAGGCGCTCTCTCACACGTCCGGCAGAGACGGCGCCGTCGAGGTCGATCGCCAGCTCCCACGCGTCGCGATCGTGTTCAGCGAGGCGTTCGAGGATCCGTTCGTCGACCTGTTCCATCCACGGTGCGGAAAGCCGCATTACATCGGCCCTCCGTTTGCGGGCGAGTTCCCGGGCTCGCGGTCGGTCGCGCTGTCAACGCTTACATCGTCGGCGTCTTCCTCGACGTAGCGCCATTCCTGTGTGTCAAGTCGGCCATCGAGGTACGCCTCACCGTCGTCGGTGATCGTGTACACAGCGTTCCCAAAGTGACGAGCCAAACCTTCTTCAGCAAGACGCTTAGCCCTCCTACCGATGTATGGGCTACTGTAATTTATTGGGCCTTCCTCCTTCATCTCAGTGGGTGACCCCGTTTCGTTTTCTCTCAGATACTCCAGTATCCGATCGTCTACGAGGGTCATCCAGTCTCCAGAGTGTCTCATATTGGTCCATTAGCTGCGAAGTATCTATTATATTGGAATACAATGTTGCGTACTAAATAATGGCTTTCAGAATGTTCCCAAACTATAAGTTGCCAAGATTCTTTGTAGCAACTACGGAGCCCGAGTGACGAACCCTCGGCTCGCGATGAAATGTAGGATCCCGGCCGCGGTGTAGTAGCACCCGACCGGGTCGGGTTCTGTGCTGGAACCACAGAACCATGCTGACGAAGGCAACTGCGGGGCATAAGCCCTGCGCGACGACCGAGGAACCGAGCGGACACAACGACGGCGGCTGCGAGATCTGCGGCGACCCGGCCGACGGGTTCTGCGCGCAGGTGAAACGCCACCTGTGCGCCGACTGTGCGGCGAAGCCGCTCGCCGCGCGCCGCGACGCTACGGGGGTGCGCGATGCGTAGCGTGCTCGCCGACGACGGCGACGACGCCGAGCCGGCCGGGCTCGCCGACCTCACCGCGTTCCAGCGCGACATTCTTCGAACACTCGATCGCGAGGATCACCGCAAGGGAACCGCGATCCGCGCCGGACTGGAGGCGTACTACGGCGTCGACGTGAACCACGGCCGCCTCTACCCCAGCCTCGACCAGCTCGTCGAGAAGGGACTGATCGAGAAGTCGAAGCGCAACCGCCGGACGAACGACTACGCGCTCACCGACGCGGCCCGCGACGCGCTCGCCGAGTACGACGCGTGGATCGACGGAGGTGCGGAATGAGACTCGACACGCGGCTCACGGCCGACTTCCTCCGGACCGCCGGGCTCGCGACGATCGACGGCTACAACGAGGACGTGCCGAGCGCGTCGTTCCAGCCGGACGTGCTGAAACGCTTCGCCCAGCAGCTCGACGAGGTCGACGAGCCGGTCGAGGTCTCGATCCAGAACCTCGACTACTCGGACGCCGAGGGAAGCGAGAAGGCCCTGATCGGCCGCGTCGAAGGGACCGAAGTAGCCTGTGTCGCGGCACCGTTCGGCGGCGACAGCGAGGGCGACGCATGACGCGCGAGCGCCGCGCTGAGCCCGCCCGCGACCGTGAGGGCTTCGACGCCCGCGACGTGCTGACGGGCGACCTCGACGACGTGAGCCTGCGGCAGGCCGTGGAGGGTCACCCGTGACGCGACGCGCGACCGTCAGGCTCCGGACGGCCACCGCGATCGAGACCGTCACGGTCGACGCCAGCGTGCTCGCGACCGACGCGGCGCTCGTCGACAAGGCCCGCCGACAGGCGGGGATCGCGCCGGCGCTGTTCCTCACCGGCGAGGTGGTCGCGTGACGAACCTCCTCTGGCGGTGCGACCGCTGCGATCGCCACGTCGACGCCTTCGTCAACGGCTACACCTGCCCGTCGTGCGGGCAGCGCCAAGACGAGACAGAAGCGCCCGGGACATGAGCCGGGACAGCCGAGAGCCGTCGAAGCTGTCCGTCAGCGAAGCGATCGACCGGTACCTTCGGCGCCGCCGTGCCGACTCCACGGATTCGAGCGTCGAGGCGTGGAAGTACCGCCTCAAGCTCTTCCGCGAGTGGGCTGAAGAGGCCCAGATCGAGTCGGTCGGCGAGCTTCGCGGCTACGACTTCGACGACTACTACGAGCATCGGGCGAGCCAGATCGCGCCGGTCACGCTTGAAGGCGAGATGTGGACGCTCCGGATGTTCGTCGAGTACCTCGAACAGCTCGACGCCGTCGACACTGGGCTCCACGAGTCAGTCCGCATCCCCGATCTCGATCCCGACGAGCGGTCGAGCGACATCGCCCTCGATCGGGACCCGGCGCTCGCGCTCCTGCGGTACTACCGGAACTCGGACGCCGAGCGCGCCCGGCGCCGGCACGCGTTCCTCGAACTCGCGTGGTACACCGGCGCCCGCCAGGGCGCGCTCCGCGGGCTCGACGTCCGCGACCTCTACCTCCGGCTCGATGACGACGACCAACAGAGCTGGGTAGAGTTCCGGCACCGCCCGGAGACCGACACGCCGCTGAAGAACAAGATCCGCGGGGAGCGTCCCGTGGGGATTCCGGACCGAGTCGCCGAAGTGCTCCGGGAGTACGTCGAGCAGTATCGGTACGACAGCCGCGACGACAGCGGCAGACAGCCGTTGCTCGCGAGCGCGAGGGGTCGGGCCCGGGAGGCGACGATCAGAGCGTGGAGCTACCGCGCGACGATTCCGTGCCTCTACGGCACCTGCCCTCACGGGAAGGATCCGGACGCCTGCGACTGGGTCGACTACCACAAGGCGAGCAAGTGCCCGTCGTCGCGGAGCCCGCACCAGATCCGGACGGGGTCGATCACCTGGCAGCTCAACATCGGCATCCCGCCGGAGGTCGTCGCCGAGCGTGTCAACGCCTCGGTGAAGACGATCGCGGACCACTACGACTGGGCGTCGGAGAAGGAGCGGTGGCGGCGCTACCGCGACCGGATGGAAAATCGAACAGAGTACGTTGAACGACTCGACGCGGCATGATCAACACGACTATGACAACGCAACCCATGTACGGAAAACGGCACAGTGAAACGGCCAGCGACCGCTTTTGTTGGAATCGCGCCCGGCCCGCTCCGTTAATAAAGAGTAGAGGCTTCACGGATACATTTTTCGGTCGATCCGGGGTCTGCTCGGAGGTGGCGTCATGAGCAGCGTCGAGCGGCAGGTCGACGTTGATCTTGACGCCGACGAAAACGCGGCGAGCGCCGTCTTCGAAGAGCGTCGTGAACTGAATATCTCGGAGCTGTTCAACGCGGACGGAGAGCTGCGGCTCTGGCAAGACAGCGCCGGGTGGTCCGGCTACAAGCGCGAGCAGGTCGACGGCGAGACCGCGTACTTCTCCGTGAACACGCGGTTCGACGAAGACGAGTGGATCTCGAAGATCAGATGCGGTGAGAAGGCGGTTCACGACGCGATTCGGAAGCACATCGAGGACAGGCATGCGGGTGGAGTCGGCAACTTCGTCAAGAGGTGTTCGCCGCCATGAGCGCCGGGACGCCCGTCGACGAACTTCGCGAGCGGATCGCGAGCCGTCTCGGCGAGCCCGACCGCCTCCAGTTCCCAAGCGGCTGGGCCACCTCGACGAGCTGGCGGCGAGCACAGGCCGCGCCGTCGACCATCGGGTCGGTCAACCCGGGCGAGTTCGATGTCCTTCTCGGTCACGAGAGCGGCAAGACCGCGACGTCACGGCACCGCGTACTGTTCGCGGTCTACGAGGGAGATCTCGTCGCGGAGTGCGACTGTGACGGACACCACTTCCGCGACTGGTGTGCTCACGTCGCGCTGCTCTGGTGGAAGTGGAGTCGCGAGCAACTCGGCGTCACTGATCTCGATACCGGCGAGACGCACCGCTCGCCGCCGTGGTGGTTCTCGGTCGACGACGTCGAGGCCGATCGCGCCGACGCCGACGCGAGCCAACCCGTCGCGGCGGATGGGGGTGTCGAGCGATGACCCCTGTTTCGAGTGGATCAACTGGACCGTACGAACCGTACGGGCGGACTATCCACCCGTACGGTGGCGGTTCGGCAGTTATCGGTGTCTCTGGGCGCTTAAACCTCAAATCTACCGAACCGTACGGACGTACGGGGGTGTCCGAAAATCGGTGTCCTCGTAGCGTGAGCGTGGATGTGCGCGCAAACTTAGCGCGGCGCGCGCGGCGGCGCGCATTATGCGGCCTCGCGGGTGTCCGCAGGCGTAGCGGGGTGGCGGCATGAGCCTCGTCGACAACGCCGGGCGCTCCGCCGCCTCCGACGCGATGACGTTCGCCGACGACGGCTGGAACTCCTCCTACGAGGTTCCCGCCGAAGACATCTGGATGCTACTGGAGGACCTCGAAACGCTCGCTGACTGGGCGGTCATCGAGTTCCACCCGAGCGGAATCGTCGGGCGAGCGCTTGACAAGTCGCACGTCGCGATGGGTCGGAGCGTCGTTCCCGGAGAGAAGATCGAAGCCGCCGGCGCGCACTGCGAGGTCGGCGTCCGCGTCGACGCGCTCAACGACTTCCAGGCGGGGTTCCTCCTGAGTGGTCAGAACATCGAAGTGGAGATCGACCGGGTCGACGAGGAACTGACGCTGAAAGAGCCGCCGCTGGCGGAGACGGTAGACATCCGACCAGTGTCGGCGACGCGGTCGCAACGCTGGATCGACGTCGACCACGGAACGACCGCCCGGATGCGAGGCTGGGAGTTCTGCGGTGCGGTCGGCGGCGCCTGTGGCGCGACGGACCTCGGGTTCGTCTTCGAAGCGGGCCTCAACGACATCGAGGTGTCGAGTCGGGACACGCCGTGGGAGACGACGATCGAAGACGTTGTGACTGAGACGGCATTCGACAGCGCGCGGTTCAGTTCGTGGTTCTGGCCGGACATCTGCGACCGGATTCAGGTCGAGAACGACGTGGAGATTCGGTTCGGCCAGGACAAACCGATCGAGGTACAGGTCGGTGACCGCGTGGAGTACGCGGTCGCGCCGCAGCTCCCGAACGACGACGAGGAGACTGGAGGTGACCCGGCGTGAACCTTGACTGGCCGGCCGGCTTCGAGCGGACGCCCGCCGCAGAGCGCGAGCGGAATCGGAGTTTCGAGGCGGCACTCGGCGCGACGACGAAGGAGCTCGCGACCGAGATGAGCCGGATGGACGTCGACGAGTGGCGCGGCGAGATCGCGAACGCTCACACGAAGTCGAACGGCCTGCCGCTCCACAACGCGAGCCCGGACGATCCCGGGTTCGTGCTGCGGTGGGTCGACGACGGCGAGCAGTTCGCGGTCGCGTGCGACGCGTCGCCGCGACTCCGCGACAACGTCCGGACCGTGCTGAAGTGGGTCCACGAGACGCGGATGCGCGGACAGCGTCCTGTTCAGACTGGTGACTCGGAGTTCGCGGCGGCCCGGCTGCCACCGGGAGACAACGGCGACGGCGACGTAGTCGCGGGAACTGCCACGAGCCAACCGGCGCACGAGGTTCTCGGTGTCGCGCCGGATGCGTCGGCGAACGTCGTCGAGTCGGCCGCGCGGGCCCGGAAGGCAGAGACGCACCCGGATAACGGGGGCGACCGCGACGAGTTCCAGCGCGTCGTTGAGGCTGAGGAGGTGATGCTCGATGAGTGAGGAGGAACGCGTCGCGAAGGCACCGATCCGCGACGAGAAGCGGCTCAAAGCGCTCCAAGAAGCTGAGCAAGAACACGGCTCGATGGCGGATGCGGTTCGGTACGCGCTCGACAGACTCGCCGACGCCAGCGAGACCGAAGCCGAGACAGACCCCGACGCGGTCGACGTCCCGACGAAGGCTCTGGAAGGCTACTGGGAGCTCGTCGAGTGGACCGATATCGGTGGCCGAATCGAACTCGGGACGGCAAAGTCGGTGTTGGCGAACAAGCTGAACATCCCGAAGGCGGGCGTGCTATCGCGGGTTATCAAGCCGCTCGTCAACGAGAACCTGCTCTGGAAGGACTGGGGCCACGAAGAGGTCTGGCTCGTGGTCGGGCGCCGGGACGGAGAGGCGCTGAACACGCCGGAAGAAGAGCCGACAGCACCAGAGACGCCGTCAGCGTCGCCGGAGGCGGCGATGGGCGCCGGAACTGTGAACGAACGGCTCGACGAACTGGCGAATGCTGAGGTGGAGCGATGACCCCGCCGGTGTCGGCGCCGTACGGCTGGAAGAAGGACTCGGAGCCGCCAGCGATCGAGGATGTCGAGCAGTCGGGCGACGACTCGCCCGAGCCCTACGAGGTCGACGTCGACGAGCGGCGGGTCATCTCGGCGTACTGCTGTACGTGCGAGGCGACGACGACGCTGTTCTTGGAGGTCGGTGACGACTCGGCGTGGGAACACGACGAGCAGCACGCGAGTCACGTGGTCGACTACTGGAGGGAAGCATGAGCCGGGCGGACTCGGCTCGTGCGGCCGTTGGGACCGCTTACGGGTCGAACAACGGGGGTCGGCAGGAGCGACGAGAGCGGCACTCGTCCCGCGACTGTGAGTGCCCCGCGTGTGACGGTGGAAACGGCGGGCTGCGATTCTGTTCGAAGTGCCGCTACAACGGGTGTACAGCTGGCAAAGCGCTCTGTGGAGGATCCAACAATGAGTAAGACTGATGGCGGCTACAAGGACGGCGGTATCACGCACCTCCTAGCGGAAGGACGGCGAGTTCAGGACGGCGACGGGAGCTACAGTGTAACGATCCCGAAGGCGCTCGCGAACGAGTGGGGGCTCGAAGGGGGCGACGAGCTCCTGTTCATGGCCGAAGAGGGAGAGAGCAAAGCGACAATCTACGAGCCCGGAAGCGAGGGCGGTTTCTCCGTGGGGCCCACCGATGACTGAATCTGACTTCACGGCCCCCGAGGGGCGTCAGGCGATCACGATGGACGGCAGAGTTGCCACGAAAAAAACGCCGGCCGGGATCTCCGCCGCAGAGTTGGAGGCGACGCTCGCGGGCGTCCCGGAGAGTATCGAGGAGACGGCGGAGCGCTTCGGGGCCGCGGAGACCGACGAGAGCGTCGCAGGAGGTGGTGGTACGTGAGAGTCGCCGACGAGCAGGTGCTACACGCGGGACCGATGCTCGCGGCGCTCGGCGGCGCCGCCGCTGGCTACATCACTGCGATCGGAACGGATCGGTACCTCGCGCTCGCCGGTGCGCTGGTGGCGTTCTTCGGCGGCTACGCGCTGAGTCTCGCGTACCTCAGAACGATGTCGCGGTCAACCGAGAGTGAGCTGCTATGGAGGTGACCGATGTCGGGGCGTGAGGAACTCGCGGACGCGTTCGTCGCCATCGTCGAGGGCGTCCGGCTGGATGTCGCGAACCTCCGGGAAGAGTGGCGAGAGCGGACGGCCTACGGCCGGGTTCGGCTTGCGCCGCTGCTCGCTGTCTACCCGTTCGTGGCGACGTTCTACATTGGTGCGGCAGCGCTGATGTACGGGCTCTTCCGCGGAGCGGAGATCGCCGTGGCCGGCTGGAACCGGCTCTGCGACGCACGAACCCGCCTCGAACCGGAGGTCTACGATGGCGAGTGATCCATCCGACGGAGCCGATCGACCCACCGCGGTCGACTTGTTCTGTGGCGCGGGCGGCGCGAGCTGCGGAATTCACGCCGCCGGCTTCGATGTCGTCGCCGGCGTCGACAAAGACGAGACCGCACTGGATACCCACACCGAGAACCTCCCCGGCTACACGGTCCGCCACGATCTCACCGATGTCGACCCGTCAATTCTCCCTGAACGCGCTCGCGATCCGACGTACGTCCACGGGAGCCCTCCGTGTAAGGGGTTCTCGACGGCGAACGATAACCGCGACATCGACGACGAGCGTAACAGTCTCGTCTTCCGATTCACCGACTGGCTCACCGTGCTTCGCCCTCGCGTCGCGACGATGGAGAACGTTACCGGGATGACGAACATCACGACCCACTTCATGGACCGTGTTGAGGCGGCGTTCCGCGAGGCGGGTTACGTCGTCAGATGGCGTGTCCTGAACGCAGCCGACTACGGTGTCCCGCAGACCCGACGGCGAGTGATCACTATCGGCGTTCGTGAGGATCTCCCGGCACCGAGCCGCTGGTTCCCGGCGCCGACTCACGCCGAGACACCGACGGCGACGCTCGACGGCGAAGAGCTTGCCGAGTGGGTCACCGTCGAAGCGGCGATCGGCGACCTCGGGCGCCCGGTCGGTGACCACCGGCCGCAGAGAGAGAACAACGGCACTTCCGCAGCGCGCTGGAGGGGTCGAGACGAACCGAGCCACACGCTCAAGACCGGCGGAACGCACGTGACGCGCCCGGACGGGGGGTTCCAAATCACCGACCAGGTGAACGAACCACACCAGAAAGCGGGCCGCCGTCCGATGGTCGAATCTGACGAGCCCGCGAACGCGATCCGCGCCGGGACGGCGCCGCTGAAAGTTCCGAACCACGTCGCACAGGACCACGGCGAACAGGCCCGAGAGCGATTCCGTGATATTCTCGCGGGGCGCCGGCCGGGTGCTGGACTCAGCGGACGGGTCGCTCGGCTCACGCGGCCATCACCGACGATCACGGCCGACGAGACGGCGGCAGTGCCGCCGATTCGGCCGCCGAACCACAATCCTCGTGAGGTGACCGAGTACGAGGCGCACGACTACGAGAGCGACTCCCCGGCGACGACGATCACCGGCGCCCGGATCACCGAACGCGGGCACCACGAATCGCAGTTCGAGGGCGCCCGCCGGCTCACAGTCCGCGAGTGTGCCCGGCTCCAGTCGTTCCCCGATTGGTTCGTCCTCACGGGGACGAAGACGAGTCAGTACGCACAGGTCGGAAACGCGGTTCCTCCGCTGCTCCAGTACCATGTAGCCGGCCACCTCCGAAACGAGGTGTTGAGGAATTGACCGACGGTGTCTATCCACTCATTGCCCGCGTCGCGAGTATCAAACCCCCCATCATTAATCCCCCAAGGAGTGCGAACACCATCCAATCAGCGAAGGTGGCAGTAAGCCAATCAGTCATGTCGGGCAGATATAACTTCGTATCTTATAAAATCCGGCCCGGCCGTGGCTCAGGGAGAACGGATTGGGGAGTTTGTACCTGCTTGGTAACGCCTAAGACGAGTTTGGGATTCTCTGTATTGAATCCAAAACTCACCGCGCTTCCTCCCTGTCCCGTTTATAAACGATATCCTACGAAACACACCGAATAATGAAAACCCAAACTGAGGAGAAAGCGACTGTCTGGCTGAAGCCGGACCAAGTCGACCAGATGCGGAGCGCGACCGTGGAAGCGAGCGCGACGTACTTGGCCGCGCGCAACGACGCGCTGATCGCGACGCTGTACGACACGGGGCTGCGAGTGAGCGAGGCGGTCGCGCTTGACGTCGCCGACCACGTCGACCTCGATGACGGCGTGATTGCGTTGCCAGCCGAGCTCCAGAAGGACTACCCGACGGATCGCTCCCCGAGCTACACCGAGATCGGGCTCGCCGACGAGACAGTTCGGACGCTCCGGATGTACCTCGGCGGGCGATGGAAACCGTCGCCGGCGTTGTGGCCCTCACGACAGACCGAACGGATGTCGACCGAGTCGGTGCGAAACGTGGTTCGAGCTGCCGCTGTCGCCGCCGACGTACGACCGATGACACTCACCGGGCGAGGCGAGCCGACGGACGTGACACCGCACACGCTGCGGCACAGCGTCGCGTATCGGATGCTCAACGTCGAGGAAGGGAACACATTCTACGACGTGCGGAACCGGCTCAGGCACGCAAGCATCCAGACAACTGAACGCGTCTACGACCACATCGATCGGGTCTGATTGGAGTCCGCCTCGGAGTCTCCACGGTTTCGAGATTCCGATTTCAACCAGCGCGAAGAATCTCGCCGAACCGCTCAATTGGGAGATTACGCGCTCGCGCGTGCTCCAGCCCCCCACCTCCCCGCGGGGGATGGCGATCGGAATTCTCGCCGATACCAATTCGACTCTGAATGGCCAAATTAGGTCTCGATAACTTAGAAGATTCAAATATCGCCTCGTTGCCAGCAGAGAGTCACTACCCGTTATGATAACCGCTGAGAAATTCTCTCATGCTTCCTTGCTTTAATCGAGTAATTCAGCTTTCGGAGGCAGATCGCATAATTTTTGTGATATTCAGGGTTTTTTTGATCGAGTTCCACAGCCCTCTTGAAGTGACGCTTCGCTTTCCGATACTCTTCGAAAGTATTGTACAGAGTGTCGGCATATGAATTGTGGATAAACGCATTTTCGGGCGCAATCTCCACTGCCTGTTTTAGATGCTGCTTTGCCTTTTGGTATCGGTTGAGCTTGTTTTTTAAAAGGAGGGCGTAGTCACGGTGGACCATCGCTTTCTCAGGTTCAATTTTTAATGCCCGTTCGTAGTGCTTTTTGGCGTTCTTGTACTGGCTGGACCGATTACGCAGAAGATTCGCGTACGAGTGATGTGCGTCCGCATATTCCGGATCGATTTCTATTGCTCGCTCGTAGTGGTGCTTGGCCTTTTGATATTGACCAAACCTCTGCTTAAGCAGATTACCGTAATTGTAGTGCGGAGGCGCAAACTCGGGATCAATATTGATCGCTCGTTTGTAGTGTTTTGCGGCCATTCGGTCTCGGTCAAACTCGGTCTTCAGAAGAATGGCGTAGTTATTGTGCGCCTCTGGGTTTTCAGAGTCGAGTTCTATCGCTCGCTCGTGATGATGCTTAGCCTCCTCATACTGTTTGAGTTCGTTTTTTAGATACAATCCATAGTTATTGTGTGCCCTCGAATTCTCTGGATTTAGTTCGAGCGCACGTTCAAAGTGATGCTCAGCAAATTCCGTCGCATTACTGGCTGCGTTTACGTGGCAAGTCGCGAGATCGTCAGTGTCCTCCGAAACTGTCTCTGATTGAGACGAATCGACCGCTATCGCGGCAATGTAGGCGATAATGAAGTCACGGAGTAGCTCTGCTCCGAAGCGTGCGACTTTAGAACCGAGGTTGCTGGCTATCCTCGTCGCGAACTGTTTATCAATGATGTATTCGACGCTGTCTCGCCTGTTTCGCAGTACCGCATCGACTTCGCCGAGTTGAGTCCAGATGGAAGAATCGTTCGTATCTTCGCTGAGTACCGCATCCAATAGGTCATCTCGTTTGTGTTCCCACTCCTCGTAAATCTCGTCATCTAGCCCGAGTCGCAAACGTTCGGTTCGACTCTCGTCGTCACTGACCACGGTATAGGGGATTGTGGCCTTCCGGCGATGTGTAGCCAAGATCTGTTCGATGTTCTTGATTGCCGATTCGAGTGCTGTGTTGAATAGCGATCTAATCAGCTGTTATCACGGAGTAGAAGGACGAAGCCGAGGAAATCGATTCTGTCCATGGAAGTCGATCTCCTCGACTTCGTTGAGCAGTGTCGTCGCCTAGTCAAACAAGCGTTGGGAAAGCACGCGGGCGAGCCCGCCAGCGGCGGGTTCGCCCGCTGGAAACACGTTGTGCTACACTGTCTTCGGCTCGAAGACGGCCACAGCTACCGAGAAACGCCGAATCGGCTGAAGTATATGGCCGAGATTCGTGACGCACTCGGCTTAGATCCAGACGATCTCCCAGACTACAGCACGATCTACAAGTCGTTTGATCGACTGAAAATG
>NZ_FOYN01000003.1:305799-774148 GCF_900111935.1 Halorubrum sodomense
CATGATCAACACGACTATGACAACGCAACCCATGTACGGAAAACGGCACAGTGAAACGGCCAGCGACCGCTTTTGTTGGAATCGCGCCCGGCCCGTACACTGAACCGCAGAGCGACAGCGATGCGGTGAGGGAACCGGACGGAAGCGATTTGAAGTAGAGAAGTCGCAGCGCGAGCGAAGCGAGCGATCGTTTTTTCGTAGTTCACGATCGCGCCCGGCCCGCTTCTTCGAAATGGTGAGCGACGCGACCCGTCGGGCGGACCGCGTCTCGCCTGCGCCGGACCGACCGCGGTCTGAACCGCACCGCCTGCGGCCGGTCACTCGTCGCCGCCGTCAGTCAGGATCTCCACGTCGGTGGCCTCTTCCGGTTCGGAGAGCGACGGGTGCTCGACGACCTCTTCGGACTCCGCTTCCTCGTCGTCTCCGGACCATTCGTCTGCGTGGTATCCGTGGCACATGGTACGACACAACATACGAATTCCGGACGATTAAACTCTCGGTCGCGCCCGGGACGCGGCGCTCGCGGTCGGGTTCTGGCGGTCGGCACCGGCGCCGACCCGGGCGTCCGGCTCAACGCTTTTGCCGGCGCGGCACCGACGATCCGATGTGAAACGAAACGTCGGCCGGATCGACGCGATGGCCCGGATCGGCGGCGGCGTCGCCGTCGCGCTTCTCGCCGTCCTCGTCGCGACGACGGACGTCAGCGTGCCCGTCGTCTCCGCCGTCGGGCTCGCCGTTGCCGGCGCCGTGCTCGTCGTTGAGGGCGCCACGCGGCGGTGCCTGCTGTACCGCGCCCTCGGCATCGACCGCTGTCCGATGGACTGAGACGGGGGACCAGAGCGTGGGGGGCACCTCGAACTCGTCAGGGAGCCCTCTGCGACGCGTCTTGGCCGGGCTCCGCCGCTGCCAGCGGGGGCCCGACGCCGAGCAGCTCGGCGCTCACCTCCCAGAGCCGGCGCACCGCGGTCTCGTCGCGGGCGGCTCGCGACGGCGTCGCCGGGCGCCGGTCGGCGAAGTACCGCCCCGAGACGTCCGCCGTCTCCGGCGACAGCGCCGGGACGAGGAGCTCGGCGGCCCCCTCCGCGACGCTGGTCACGAACGGGAGCCGGTCGAGCGTGCCCAGGAGACGCGGTACCGGTCCCGGGAGGAACCGGCTGAACCCGCTGCCCGGGATCGCACCCGGATGGACGCTGTTGGAGGTGACGTCTCGGCCGGCCGCGTCGAGCCGGGCGGCGAGCTCCCTCGCGAACAGGACGTTCGCGAGCTTGGAGTGGCCGTACGCCCACGTGGCGGAGTAGCCATCGACCGCCCGGACCCGCGTGAGGTCCAGCACCGTCCCCCGGTGCGCGGCCGATGCCGTGGTGACGACCCGGGCATCGGGGCGCAGGTGGTCGAGAAGCTCGGCGGTCAACAGGTACGGCGCGAGGTGGTTCACGTGAAAGGTGTACTCGACGCCGAGCTCGGTCGTCCTCTCGTCGCGGAAGAACCCGCCGGCGTTGTTGATCAGGACGTCGAGACCGTCGGTCCCGTTGCGCACGGTCGCGGCCAGTTCGCGCACGGAACCGAGGTCGGCGAAGTCGGCCCGGACGAACCGCCCGTCAGCGCCGCCGCGGCGAGCTCGTCAACGACCGCTCGCCCCGCCTCTCGGTCGCGGCCGTGGACGATCACGTCGGTGCCGAGCCGTCCCAAGGCGAGCGCCGCGGTACGACCGATCCCGCTCGTCGAGCCGGTCACGAATGCCTGCCGGCCCGTACAGTCAACATCTTCGACGCCCGCGATGCGCTCCGGGTCACCGGTCATGCGGTCATTTTGTTCCGGAAGCACTTGAGCGCGACCACGATCGATCGAGCGCGTCTCTCTCCTCGCCTCACTTCGCGAAGTAGCTGGTGAAGAGGCCTGAGGGGAAGGAGCTGATTGCCACCGGCAGCGGGAGCTCCGCCGTGCCCTCTCCCTCTGTCGGCGGCCGCGCACCGGTCGGCGGCGGCTCGTCGCCGACCGGGCGTCAGCCACGCGCATCGCCGGTGGAGCATTTACCTGTCGAGGATGTACGGTAACACATGGCGTCCATCGACGCGGACACGATGATGATCTGCGCCGGGGTGCTGCTCAGCGCCTTGGCGTTCGCGGAGGTCTACTCGACTTGGAAGAAGACCCGACGGACCGGGCCGCGGGAACGCGACTCCGACCCGGGGAGCGCGTCGGAAGGGCCGACTCAGGAGGGGTCGAGTCCGAACGGCTGAGCCGGTCCGGGGAAACCTCTTTACGGTTATAGAACCACCTGAATATATGGTTGATTCAGACGACGTTCCGACCGAGGTCGTAGACGATATCGACGCGAACGGACTGGGAACCGCCGTGATCGCGTCGATCGGCTCCGTCGCGCTCGCCCTGTACTTCTACTACGTCCGCGGAGACAAACAGCGCGGACAGTTCGTCGGGCTCTGGCCCACGACCATCCTCGCGGTCGCGTCGTACTTCAAGCTCGAAGAGATCCGCCAGAAGCTCGACGAGCTGGACGCGTAGGCCGACGCCGCGCGACCGCGTTCGAAACGTAGCGCGGACGACCGACGCATCCTGTGACGCGACCGATGTCGTCCCGTGAGACGGCGATCGATAAGGCCTCTGGGGCGCCGCCAGTCCGACCCGCCGGGGCGTCGCGCTGTCGGTCCGCTGACTCGCCGTCATGCCCGACGTGCTGGCAGCCGGGGGTTCGGGTCGACTCGACGCCGCCCCGGCGCAACGTCTAAAGACGCCCTAGCCTACCGGTAAATATGGAGTTAGAGACCGCGGAGGCGGCGGACCCGGACGTACTCCGGGATCGACTCCCGCCGGCGCCGGGAGAGTGGACGCGCAGCGCCGACATGACGGGCACGGTCGAGTATCGGCTCCCGAGCGGTGAGAGCCCTTGTACCGCGGCGAAGCTGACCGTCCGCCCGGACGTGCTCGGTGACGGGACCGTCAGAGTGGACAAGACGGTCGGCTGTCGCGGCCTCGGGACGGACCGATACGACGACCTCGACGCGGTCGTCGCGGCCGCCGACTACGAACTCGCACACGTCCTCCGCGGCCTCGGCGCGGACCGGTCACGGGAACTGACCTCTCGGGGCGACGGCTAGCGTCGCGGTCGCGGTCGGCGGGATCCGAGAGCGCGGACCGCCCGCGACCCCCGAACACTTCTCCGCACAGCGCGTGGCGTCCCGTATGAACGCACGCGAGACCGTCCGCTCGTACTACGACGCGCTCCGTGCGGGCGACCCGCTTGCGCCGTACGTCGCCGACGAGCGCGACGGCGACGACCCGTACGTCAAGTTCGGCGTCTCGGAACGGCTCATCGGGAGCGACCGGATCCGCGAGGGACTCCGGACGCAGACCGAGACCACGACGGACTGGCGCGTGACCAGCCGCGACCTCCGCGTCACGGAGCGCGGCGACCACGCGTGGTTCAGCGACGCGGTCGCGATGGCGTGGACGGACGCGGAGACGGGGCGACGCCGCGAGTTCGACACCCGGTGGAGCGGGACGCTCGCCCGACGGGACGAGGGGTGGCGCTTCGTCGGCCTCCACGTGAGCACCGCCGACGAGTTCTGACCGCGGGGCTGCGGACCGCTCTGTGCGGGAGCGCGCGACGGTGATATTTTATCACCCCCGCTGCCGATCGGGCGTCCATGACGGACCTCGACGAGGCGGCGGCGGTGATAACCGGAGCGAGCTCTGGAATCGGCGAAGCGACGGCGCACGCGCTCGCGGAGCGCGGGGCGAACCTCGTCCTCGTCGCGCGGCGGCGCGAGGCGCTGGAGTCGGTCGCGGAGGACGTGCGCTCGGAATACGGCGTCGAGGCGGTCGTCGCCGACGGCGACGTGCGCGAGACGGCCACCTCGGCGGCGGCGGTCGAGACCGCGGTCGAGTCGTTCGGCGGCCTCGACGTCGCCGTCGTCAACGCGGGGCTCGCCCGCGGGAGCGACGTGGCGTCGATGACCGACGAGGAGTACTTCGCGATGTAGGAGACGAACGTCGACGGGGCGTTCTTCCTCACGCGCGAGGCGCTCCCGCACCTCAAGGAGAGCGGGGGGACGCTCGTCGCGGTCGGCAGCTTCGCCGGGGAGTTCCCCCGACCGTTCAACCCGGTGTACGCCGCCACCAAGTGGTGGATCCGCGGATTCGCCCACAGCGTCGCGGCGCAGGCCGGCGACGACGGCGTGGCGGTCTCGGTCGTCAACCCCTCGGAGGTCCGGACCGAGTTCGGCAGCGAGGACGGCGAGGCGTTCGAGGAGCGGTTCGAGCCGGGCAGCGCCACCGAACCCGAGGAGGTCGCCGAGGCCATCGCCTTCGCCGCGTCGCGGCCCGGCTCGTCGGCACAGGAGATCGACCTCTACCGGCGGGACAAGTACGCCGACACGATGTGAGCGAGGCGGTGCGAGGGCACCGGGGTCGGTCGAGGCGTCGGTTCAGCGGTCGGTCGAGGCGTCGTGGCCGCCGATTCGCGCCCCGCACTCCGGACAGATATCGTCGGCACGGGAGTCGGAGAGGTCGCACTCGGGACAGCGATCGCAGGCTGATTCGCCCGCACGAGCGCGTCTCTCCGAGGCGATAATAAATGCGACGGCGGTTCCTCGGTCTCTCGACGCCCGAAGGGTTTCGAATCGTAACCCCTTTTGAGGCGGTGGGCGGCGATCCGGTGTGAGCAACGCGACCGACGGGGCGAGTCGCTCGCAGTTCTGGGCGCTCTACCTCACCCGATTCGCGGAGGGATTCGGGTTCATTACGCTCATCACCCTGTTGGGGACGTACATCAACACGCTCGACCCGCAGGCGACGACGGTGCTGGGCGTCACCGTCTCGGCCGGGTTCGTCATCGGGATGTACACCACGGGATTCACGCTCGCGCAGACGGTCGCGGTCGTTCCGCTGGCGTGGGCCGGCGACCGATACGACAAGCGCACCGTCCTCCTGGCCGTGCTGGCGGTCGGCGCCGGCGTGTACGCGCTGTTCCCGCTCGTCGACTCCTCCGGTTCGTTCATCCTCGTCCGCGCCCTTCAGGGGTTCGCGGTCACCGGCGCGGGGCTGATGACGCTGTCGCTGGTCGGACAGATCGCCGACGTGGGCTCCCGCGCCGAAAAGATCGGGAAGGCGAACGCCGCCTCCTTCGCGGCCTCCATCGTCGGCTCGCTGTCGGCCGGGGGGATCTACGACGCGGTCGGTTTCGGTCCGATTTTCACGATCATCACGGTGCTGATGGTCGCGGCGTGGAGTGTCACCTGGGCCGTCCTCGACGAGGACGACACGCGCATCGAGGGGTTCCCGTTCTCGGATCTCGCCGTCAGCCGCCGGATCCTCACGATGACGGGCTTCCGCGCCCAGTACGCCTTCGCCGTGACGATGGTTCGGACGTGGGTTCCGATCTACGTCAGCACGGAGATGGCCGCCGGCGGCCTCGGCGTCACCGGTATCGCCATCGGCGTCACCGTCACCGCCGAGAAGGCGACGAACATGGTCGGGCAGCTGTTCACCGGCCGGCTCTCGGACGCCTACGGGCGGTCGCTGTTCGTCTTCGCCGGCGGCGGCGCTTACGGGGCGATCGCGATGGGGATCCCGTTTTCGGCCGCCATCGGAACCGCGGTCGGCGCCGGCGTGACGCTCCCGATCCTCGGTGAGTTGCCGCCCGCGTACCTCCCGCTGGTCGCCTTCTCGGGGCTGCTCGGCGTCGCCGACTCCTTCCGCGAGCCGGCGAGCATGGCGCTGTTCGCGGACGAGGGGACCGACGACGGCAGCGTCGCATCCAGCTTCGGCATCCGCGAACTGGTGTGGCGCCCCGGATCCGTGGCCGGCCCCCTCATCGCCGGCTGGCTGATGGTCGAGGTGAGCATGGGCTCCGTCTTCTACGTCGGCGGCGCGTTCGCGATCACCGGCGTCCTCACGTTCCTCGCGATCCTCGCCAACGAACACGGGCGCGCTGCGCTGACGGCGTGGTAGGACGCCTCGCGACTCGACCAGAGCACCGCAACTGTTCACCTCCGACGAAGTGGAACGCCTCGATCGGAGGGTCGCGCGTCTCCTCGCCGTCGCCTTGACGGAGCGGTCCCGTTCGCTCGCCGGGGTGGCGATCCCGGTGCGCCCTCGCCCCCGCTTCAGGCCTCGTGCCCCTGCGCCGCGAGCGCGTCCTCCAGCGCGGCGAGGACGTACTCGACGTTCTTCGGCCGGGCGGAGTAGCCCATACAGCCGATCCGCCAGATGTCGCCCTCCAGGTCGCCGAGGCCCGAGGCGATCTCCAGGTCGTACTCGTCGAGGAGGCCGTCGATGACGGCCCCGTCGTCGACGCCGTCAGGTACCTGTACCGCGTTCAGGCTCGGGAGCCAGTACTCGTCGGGGGCGTTCATCTCGAGGCCCAGGTTCTGAAGACCAGCCTTCAGGTCACCGGCGACCGATCTGTGGCGGGCCCATCGCGACTCGATCCCCTCCTCGGCGACGAGGCGGAGCGCCTCGCGGAGCGCGTACACGTTCGTGATCGGCGCGGTGTGGTGGTACGAGCGGTCGTCGCCCCAGTACCCCTCGAGCAGCGAGAGGTCGAGGTACCACGACCGAGGGCGCTCCTCGCGGTCCAGCACCTTGTCCATCGCGCGGTCGTTGAGGGTGAGCGGGCTCGCGCCGGGCGGACACGAGAGGCACTTCTGCGGACCGGAGTAGGCCACGTCGACGTCCCACTCGTCGACGCGCATCTCGACGCCGCCGAGCGAGGTGACGCAGTCGGCGATCACGAACGCGTCGTGGTCGTGCGCGATGTCGGTCAGCTCGGGGACGTTCGGCTGGAGGACGCCCGTCGACGTCTCCGCGTGGACGAACCCGAACACGTCCGGCTGGTGCGCGTCGAACGCGCGCTCGACGTCGACGGGGTCGAGGGGGTCGCCCCACGGCGCCGACACCTCGACGACCTCGCCGCCCGCGCGCTCGGCCATCGACTTCATCCGCCCGCCGAAGTAGCCGTTCGTCGGGACGAGCATCGTGTCGCCCGGCTCGACCAGGTTGCCGATGGCGGCCTCCATCGACGCCGACCCGGTCCCCGAGACCGGGATCGTCCACCGGTTGTCCGTCCGGAAGGTGTACCGCAGCAGCTCCTGGACCTCGTCCATGATCTCGACGAACGAGGGGTCGAGGTGGCCGACCAGCGGCGTGCTCATCGCCTTCAGGACGCGCGGGTGGACGTCGCTCGGACCGGGGCCCATCAGCGTGCGGTCCGGCGGCGTCAGCTCCCCGACCTCGGGCGCTCGCTCGTCGGCGTCGCGTTCGGTGCGGGCGTTCGACATACGTCGGATCGGGACGAGCGGCGTGAAAAGTCCGACGGAACCGGGGACGTTCGGCGCGAAACGGCCCCGCTCGTCGAGCGAGGCCCGTCGCGCGTCGGCAGGGAGCGCCGTCTGCGAGCCGGTTCCCCTCCGCGAATCCGGGGCACCTAAACCGCCGCGCCGCGTACCCGCTCGCATGTCCGACCCGGCGCGTGGATCGACCTCCGATCAGGACCTCCAAACGGTCCTCGATCGGATGGCAGACGGGTTTTTCGCCCTCGACTCGGGCTGGACGGTCACGTACGCGAACGAGGAAGGGCGTCGGATCCTCCGAGCCGCGATGAGCGACGACGCGGTCGGCCCGACGGGATCGGTCGAGGGGTGCCACCTCTGGGACTCGATCCCCGGATCCGCCGACACGGAGTTCCACGACGAGTACCACCGGGCCATGACGACCCAGGAGCCCGTCTCGTTCGACTCGTACTACGAGCCGTTAGACACCTGGTTCGAGGCGCGCGTCTTCCCGTCCGACAGCGGCCTCTCCGTCTATCTCCGCGACGTCACCGACCGCCGCGAGCTGGAGCAGCGGCAGGAGGAGAGTCTCCGCGCCATCCAACGGCTCTACGCGGTCTCGTCCGACCACGACCGCACGTTCGAGCAGAAGGTCGAGGCCATCCTGGCGCTCGGCTGCGAGTACCTCGACGTGCCGAACGGCTTTCTCACTCGGATCGAAGACGCGACGCAACACGTGGAGGTGTCGCACGCCGAACACCCCCTGTTACAGCCGGGCGAGACCTGCCCGCTCGACGAGGCGTACTGTAAGCGGACCATCGAGCGCGACACGCTGTTGACGGTGGTCAACGCGACCGAAGAGGGGTGGGCAGGGGACCCCGCTCACGAGAACTTCGGGCTCAAGACGTACATCGGCGGGAAGGTCGAGGTCGACGGCGATCGGTACGGGACGCTCTGTTTCGCCGCCACGACCCCGCGGGGCGAGCCGTTCACGGACACCCAGCGGACGTTCGTCGAGCTGCTGACGCGCTGGGTGAGCTACGAACTGGAGCGGCAGCGCGCGGCCGAGCGGCTCGAACGCGAGCGCGACCGGCTCGACGAGTTCGTGAGCGTCGTGAGCCACGACCTCCGGAACCCGATCACGGCCGCGAGGGGCCGGGTCGACCTCCTCGCGGAGGAGTCCGACAGCGAGCACGTCGAGCCGATCCGGCGGTCGCTCTCGCGGATGGAGACGCTCATCGAGGACCTGCTCGCGCTGGCGCACGAGGGGAACGCCGTCGACGACCCGGAGCCGGTCGACCTCGTCGCCCTCGCGACCGCCGCCTGGGAGACGACCGACAAGCGAGGCGGCACGCTCGGGGCGACCGTCGAGGAACTCGAGGTTCTGGCCGACGAGGCGCGGCTCCGACAGCTGTTGGAGAACCTGTTCCGAAACGCCGTCGAACACGGCGGCGACGACGTGACCGTCACCGTCGGGCCGCTCGCCGACGGCGACGGGTTCTACGTGAGTGACGACGGACCGGGAATCCCCGAAGACGACCGCGAGCGGGTGTTCGAGACCGGGTTCACGACGGCGACGGACGGAACGGGGTTCGGCCTGAACATCGTCGCGGAGATCGCCGAGGCGCACGGCTGGGACGTGCGCGCGGTCGAGTCGGAGGAGGGCGGCGCCCGGTTCGAGATCACCGGCGTCGAGTCGGCCTGACCCCGCCCCGCGTCACCAGCGACCCGGTCGCGACGCGGGAGTTCACTCGGCGTCGACGAAGTCCGGTTCCGTCCGCTTCTCGTCGCGTTCCTCGACGAGGTGGTCGACGAACTCGTCGAGGTCCACGTCGCCGCGCTGGTTCTCGAAGCGGTCGCGCACCGAGACCGTGCCCGCCTCCTGCTCGTCGTCCCCCACGATCACCATGTACGGGAGGCGGTCGTCGTGGCCCGCGCGGATCTTCCGGCCGACGGTCCAGTCGCGGTCCTCGACCTCGACGCGGAAGCCCGCGTCTTCGAGCTCGTTTTTCACGCGGTGGGCGTAGCCGAGCGTCTCGTCGGAGACGGGGAGGATCCGGACCTGCTCCGGCGCGAGCCACAGCGGGAAGTTGCCGTCGAAGTGCTCGATGAGGACCATGAAGAAGCGCTCGTAGCTGCCGTACAGCGCCCGGTGGATCATCACGGGCTGGTGGTCCTCGTTGTCCTCGCCCGTGTAGGTGAGGTCGAACCGGTCGGGCATGTTGAAGTCCAGTTGGACGGTGGGCCCGTCCCAGACGCGGCCCAGCGCGTCCTCGAAGCCGAAGTCGATCTTCGGGCCGTAGAAGGCGCCGTCGCCGGGCTCGACGTCGTAGTCGTAGCCGCCCGACTCGAGCACGTCGCGGAGCTGCTCCTCGGCGGACTCCCAGATCTCGTCGCCGCCGACGGACTTGTCGGGACGGGTCGCGAGGGCGACCTCGACCTCTAAGTCGAGCGTCTCGACGACCTCGAATATCATCTCGATCACCGACTCGATCTCTTGCCGGATCTGGTCGGGACGGACGAACAGGTGGCCGTCGTCGATGGTGAACGACCAGACGCGCGACAGGCCGGAGAGCTCGCCGCGCTGCTCTTTCCGGTACACCTTCCCGTTCTCGAAGTAGCGCTGCGGGAGGTCGCGGTACGACCACGACTGCTGGTCGAAGATCGTCGCGTGGCCCGGGCAGTTCATCGGCTTCAGCCCGTACTCCTCGTCGTTGACATCGAGGAGGAACATGTCGTCCTCGTAGTTCTCGTAGTGGCCCGACCGCTTCCACAGCTCCGTCCGGAACACGTGCGGGGTCTCGACCTCCTCGTAGCCGTTCTCGCGGTTGAGCTCGTTCGCGAACTCCGACAGCTCGCGCAGCACGGTCTTCCCCGGCGGGTGGTACAGCGGGAGGCCCGGCCCGGTCACGGTGGGGATCGAAAAGAGGTTCATCTCCTGGCCGATCTTTCGGTGGTCGCGCTCCTGGGCCTGCTCGCGCAGTTCGAGGTACTCCTCGAGGTCGGACTCGCTCGCGAAGGCGGTGCCGTACACCCGCGTCAGCGCCTCGTTCTCCTCGTCGCCGCGCCAGTAGGCGGCCGACACCTCCAGCAGGGTCGCGGCGCCGATCTCGCCGGTCGACTCGACGTGCGGGCCCTGACAGAGGTCCTCCCAGCCGTCTTGGACGTAGAAGGTGACCTCCTCGCCGTCGGCCTCCTCGTCGAGGATCTGGCGTTTGTACTCGTTGTCGGCGTAGATCTCTTTCGCCTCCTCGCGCGACCGGACCTCGCGCTCGATGTCGTAGTCGGCCGCGATGATCGCCGCCATCTCGTCCTCGATGGCGGCCAGGTCGTCCTCGTCGACGTCGACGTCCGTGACGTCGTAGTAGAAGCCGTCGTCGGTCGGCGGGCCGATCGTCAGCGTCGCCTCGGGGTGGAGCCGCTGGAGCGCCTGCGCGAACACGTGGGCCGCGGAGTGACGCAACACCGTGAGGTACTCGTCCGACTGGTCGGTGACGATCTCGATCCGGTCCCCGTCGCCGACCTCGGCGTGCTTCTCGACGAGTTCGCCGTCGATCTTCCCCGCGACGGTGTCGCGACCGAGCCCGGGGCCGATCTCGAAGGCGACGTCCTCGACTGTCGACCCCGCCGGAACGGTCAGCGCTGATCCGTCCGGCAGGACGACCGTCACCTCGGCCTCCGCATCGGTCTCGCTCATACAGTGTCGCAGCCGGACGACCGGCATAAGTGTGTTCGATCCGCGGCGCGGAGTCACACGGTCGGACAGTCGCGGCGGTTCGCGACGGTCGCGGCGGTCCGCCGCGATCGTCCGCGCGATCCCACTTCCCGGCAAGCCGCGCCGCCGCTTCGGATCCCCGGATCCGGACGGAGCGATGGCAACACACAAATCCGGCGGCAACGTTTGCCGGCCTATGACCGATCATCGGGAGCCCCTGTCGTCGGTGTCGGAGACGATCGGGGAGACGCCGCTCGTCGCCGTCCACGACGCGCCGGACGCGGTGCCGGTGTACGCCAAGCTGGAGTCGTTCAACCCCGGCGCGAGCATCAAAGACCGGATCGGGAAGTACATGCTCGAACGCATGCTGGAGCGCGGCGACGTCGGCGAGGGCGGCACCGTGGTCGAGCCGACCGCGGGCAACACCGGGATCGGGATCGCCGTCGCGGCCGAGCAGCTGGGGCTGAACGCGATCTTCGTCGTCCCCGAGCGCTTCTCGGTCGAGAAACAGCAGCTCATGCGCGCGCTCGGCGCGGAGGTCGTGAACACGCCGAGCGAGGACGGGATGGGGCTCGCGATCGACCGCGCGCACGGGATCGCCGAGGAGCTCGACGACGCGGTCGTCCCCCAGCAGTTCTCGAACCCGCTCAACGCCGAGGCGCACTACGAGACGACGGCGCCCGAGATCGACGAGGCGCTCGACGGCGAGGTGGGCGCGGTCGTCGCCGGCTGCGGCACCGCCGGGACGCTGATGGGGATGGCCCGCTACTTCCGCGAGCAGGACCCGGACACCCACGTCGTCGCGGTCGAGCCCGCCGGCTCGGCGTACCGCGAGTTCCTCGGCGAAGACGTCGAGCACGAGGCGTACAAGACCGAGGGGATCGGCACGCACGACGTCGAGCGGAACGAGCTGTTCGATCCCGACCTCGTCCACGAGATCGCGGCGATCGACGACCGCGACGTCCACGAGGAGATGGGGCGGCTCGCGGCCGAGGAGGGCCACCTCGTCGCCTCCTCGTCGGCCGCGAACGCCATCGCGGCGAAGCGGGTCGCCCGCGACGTGCGCGACGGCGAGATCGACGCTCCGCACGACGCCGTCGTCACCGTCTTCCCCGACTCCTCCGAGCGCTACCTCTCGAAGGGCGTCTACCGGAGCTTCGAGGAGTGGGAAGGGTAGGCGGCGCGCCGATCGCCCGCGGCGGCGCCGGCCTCAACCCGATCGGCGCTATCCGCGTAGCCGACCGTGTTCGACCTTGATACAGCGGTCCTGGACCACGTCGATCCCGTCGGCCTCGGCGGCCGCGGCCGCCTCGTCGTGGCTGATTCCCAGTTGGAGCCAGGCCGCACCAGCGTCGCCGCGCGCCGCGTGCCGCTCGCGGACGGCGTCGAGTATCTCCGGGACCTCGTCGCTCGGCCGGAACACGTCCACGAGGTCGATCGGGCCTTCGACGTCGCCGATCGCGTCGTACGCCGGTTCACCGAGGATCTCGTCGGCGAACGGGTTCACCGGAATCACCCGGTAACCCCGCTTCTGGAGGTAGGCCGGCACGTCGTGCGCGGCCTTTCCGGGGGTCGTCGAACAGCCGACGACCGCTATCGTCTCGGCGTCGAGCAGTCGGTCGAGCCCCGCGTCGTCGGTGATTGGCATGGTTCCCGCTTCGATCGCGAGGCGATTAAACGGATCCCCCGATCGTCGCGGCGAGGAGGTGGAGGGGTTTCACTGACCGCGATCAGGGGAGACGGATCTCGGGCTCCGCGTCCTCGTGGACGGTGACGATCCCGTCGAACAGCTGTTTGAGCGTGTTCATCGCCTGGTCCTCGTGGGCCGTCGAGTCGATGCTGAACAGCCCGAGGCCGTCGACGCTCTGGACCCGGCCGGTGAACACGTGGAGGAACCGGAACACGGTCTGGAGGTCGGCGTACATCAGCAGCGTCGACAGCGAGTGGACCATCACGCGGTTCCGCTCGATACCGCGGTCCCCGAACGCCTGGAGGAACTCGGAGAGCTTGATCCCGATCCCCGTCATGTCCACCGGGGAGGAGGCGTACTTGATCCGGTCAGACTCGCGCGCGTCGCCGCCCTGCTGGCGGGTGACGCAGTCGACGACCGCGACGGGTTTCCCCTCGTATGGCGTCCGCTTCTCGTAGTCGCGGAGCACCCGGTCGGCACCGTCCTTCGTGGTGACGACGATGGCGCCCTCGTCGCGGTCCGTCCCCGCGGCGAGCGTGTCCATCATGATTGATCGCTTCCCGCTGAGCGGCGGCCCGGTCAACAGAATGTTGGTCCCGGGTTCGACCTCGGCGTCGAAGTGTGGCGTCAGCTCATACATGGACGCACCTCGAAGGCGACGACACCGGCGCGAACCACTCGTTCGGCTGGAAGGCCGTACGACCAGAACTCATCTACTACCGAAACATGCCCGCTCCGAATAATATTCTTTTTGATCGGCCCTTGCGAGGCGACGGCGCGCCTCGGCGCGGCGGTGGACCCGATCAGCCGCCGGATTCGGGCGCCGACCCGAGACCGCACGCCGCCGGATCGCGGGGACGTGTCACGTGGACGTGTCACGTCCTCGAATCGATCGATCGTCGTCGCCGGCGCGGAACCGACGGACTGCGGGGCGGGGATTTCGAATCGCGGGACTTAACACCCGCTTAGGAGTAACGGGAACCGAGGGCGCTTAGCTCAGTTTGGACAGAGTGCTTGGCTTCGGACCAAGTTGCCACGGGTTCAAATCCTGTAGCGCCCATGATTCCTCGACGGACGGAGCGAGGGGCTACATCCGGCCCGAATGTTCTGAACGAGACCGCGGCGAGCTCTGCGGCTCGATCGTAGGAGGTCGTACTCCGAATGCTGATTGCCACGTGGCTGACTGCTCGTTTTCTCCGGGCCGCACCGTTACCCCCACCTTCTTGAGCCGGTGATGACATCGTAGCCTCATGGCAAGCGCGGCGTCACCGCTCTCGGAACCGCGTGTGTTGGCGCACGCGAAGCGCCGCCTGTTCCCCGACGACGCCGACGACGGGTACGCAGTCGTCGATACCCAGTTCTCCTCCGACCAGTGGCTCGCCAACGAGTCCGTCGATCCGAATGTCACGGACGAGCTGGCGCCCTTCAACCACGTCCGCGTCGGCTCTGGATACCCGGATCTCGTCGGTGTGCGGCTGCTGAGCGACGAGTTACTGGCCGTGGACCGCCTCGGCGACGACCCACCGCTGATGGTCGTCGAAGCGAAGGGCCACACGAATCGGAGCGACGCCGACGTCGAGCGCGGAATCGTCCAGGCGTACGACCGGCTCCACGAAGCGAACGCCGCGTACGTTGCCGCGCCGGCGAACGCCGTCTCCCAGTCCGCCCGGACGCTCGCTCGTGAGTTGAACGTCGGTATCCTCGGCGTCACTCCCGACGGCACCGTCGATCCGGTCGAGACCCCGCGCGTCGTCGGGAACCGAACGACGACGGAGACGACGGCCATCCGATTCCAGGCCGGTGCCCAGGGCGTCGCCGGCAAGTCGTTCGGCCTCAACCACCCGAAGAACTACCTCGCGTATCCGCTCGCCGTCTCCCACGACCGGGACACGGAAGAGATCCTCGCGGAGCACGTCGTGCGCGCCACCGACGACGCCAGAACCGGGGCGGCCTTTCTGAACCTCATCGACGACCGACCCGCCCCGACTCGACTGACTCCCCTCGGCCGGGAGGTCGTCCGGTTCGCGCTGCGGGAGTACGGGTCGGTCGCGGACGCACTGCGAGCGTTCGACGACTGGAAGCGCTCTCGGGAGCGCTTCTGCGACCTGGCGCCGAAGTGGGGCATGCTCACCAGACGCGTCGTCTACGACTATCCGGCGACGCAGCTCCTCGTCGAGGAGCTCCAGCACATACACGAGGACGGGATCGGCGAGCCGAGTCTCCCGGACGTCGTCGAGTACCTCCACGCGCTACACCCGTCGTTCACGGTCGAACTGTTCGTCCGCGGGGACGACGACGTCCGGAGCCGCGTCCTGAACGCCGACGGGGAGCTACAGCGCGAGCCCCTCACCGACGGGAAGGTCTACCACTCACCCACCGTGTTCCAGCTGAAAGCCGTGCTGTATCACGCCGGAATCCTCACTTCACGGGGCGCGGAACCGTCGAATCTGGACCCGGCAAGCGACGTGTGGGCGTTACGCGAGTTGGTCTGATGTCGTCCCCGCTATCTTTTTGTGACTCGTCCGGGTCGCGGTAGTCGTGCCTATTCGGAGAGCGAAACCCGCGGAGTCACTCTACGCGGAGGTCGCCGACTACGACCTCGTCGTGACTCCCGACGCCGCGCTGGCGAGCGCGATAAACCGCCGCCTCGACCGCCCCCACTTCGGAACGTTCGCGACCACGCCGCGCCGCCTCGCAGCCGGCCGGCGCGAACAGGCGGAGGACCGCCGCGCGTTCCTCGAGCTGGTCACCGAGACGGACCACGACTGGAAGGCGGTCGCGTACGCCGTCGGGAACGTCCTCCAGTGTTGGGAACACACGGGCCGCCTCGACGCGATCTTGGAGTACGACGCCTACGTCGACGACGCGACCCGCGAGGTCGTGGAGGTGATGCGGAGCCTCCGCACGACGTCGAAGCGCCTCAGCGAGTACACGGTCGACGGGGATCGGTCCGTCGCCGTCGTCGGCCACGATCAGCTGACCGAACTGGAGCGGAGCGTCCTCCCGGAGGAGTTCGACCGCGTCGATCCCTTCACCGACGAGGCGTTCGACTACCCGCCCTTCCACGTCTTCGAGTCGGCGACCGACGTCGTCGCCGCGCTCCTCGACACGGTCTCGGCGCGCAACGCCGAGCACGTCGCCGTCGTCCTCGACGGCGGCGGGAAGTACTCCTCGCTCGTCGAGTCCGCGTTCGAGGCGGCGGACGTCCCCTTCTACGGCGGCCCGGGGTTCGCCGACGACCCGCACCACCGGGCGTTCGTCCGGCTCCTCCGGCTCTGTTTCCGGGGATCAGAGACGACCGTCGGCGACGCCGCCCCGGTCCTCTCGCAGCTGGGGATCGACGCGCCGATCGCCGACCGCGAGCGGCGCCTAGAGGCGGTCGACGGACCGGGCGTGGCGTGGCTGCGCGCGTTCCGCGACGGCGTCGAGGACCGGACGTTCGCCGAGGCGCTCGACGCGTACGCGTCCGAGGCCGGCGTCGAACTGACGCGCTTCGACGAGGAGTTAGAACGGCTGGGGCTCGCCGACGACCCCGTGACGGACGGCGCCGTCGACCGCCTCGCCTACTACCTCCAGACGTACGAGGTCCCGGTCGACAGGGACAACGAGGGCGTCCTCCTCGCCGACGCGAAGTCCTCCGCGTACGTCGACCGTCCCGTCGTCTTCCACCTCGGCATGGGCGAGGAGTGGACGCACTCGGCCCCCCAGCGGCCGTGGGTGGACACCGAGGCGCAGTTCGACCGCTACGTCGGGAGCTTCCAGCGCCTGCTCCAGAGCGGCGACCGGCAGTACTACCTCGTCCAGGACGCGGCCGGCGGGGAGCCGATCACCCCCTGCCTGTATCTCGGCGACCTCCTCGACGAGGAGTTCGAGCGGTTCAGCGACCTCGACTCGATCGAACACCGGCGGCGTCCGCGGTCGACGGGCGCGGGGTTCGAGCGCGAGTCGACGGGGGTCGACGCCGAGACCGTCGAGACGGTCAGCCAGTCGACGCTCAACAGCTACGTCAACAGCCCTCGAGACTACTGCTTCGGGCGGCTCCTCGAAACCCCCGACCGGGAGCGGTTCGTCGAGGGGACCCTCTTCCACGACTTCGCTGAGTTCTACGTGAACCACCCCGACGTCGTCGCGGCGGCCGACGCCGACGACCTCGTTGACGCCATGATCGCGGAAGCCGAGGCGTTCTTCTCGGCGGCCGACGAGCCGCTCCGCCGCCGGACGTACCGCATCGGTCTGGACCTGATAACGGAGTACCTCGACGAGGAGGGGCCGGCGTCCGACGACTTCCTCACGCCGGCGTCGGGGTGGGGGACCAACTTCTTCGCCGACTACTTCGACGAGCCCGTCGATTCCCCGCTCACCGAGCGCTGGTTCGAGGACGACGCCCTCGGCGTGAAGGGGAAGATCGACCTCGTGCGGTCGCCGACCGACCTGCTCGATTATAAGAGCGGGCGCAAGAAGCGACAGACGCAGGTCGTCAAGAGCGCGGCGCTCGACCCGCCGGCGGACGCGCCCGACTTCCAGGCCGCGCTGTACCTGACCTACTACCGGACGGTCCGTCCGGACGAGCGGCTGGAGTTCACGTTCTTCCACTTCCTCGAACCGATGGCCGACGCCGTCGCGGGCGACGTCGACCTCGACGACGCGCTCACGACCGTCACCTACCACCCGAACTCCTTCGACGAGTACGTCGGCTCCCGGGAGGCCTACGAGACGCTGCTCGACGGGTACAACGACTGCGGAGAGACGTTCGAGGACCTCGGCTACGCCGCCTACCGGGAGATCGCGGCGTCGCTGACGTTCCCCGAGACGACGGACCGAGACGACCTGCGCGACTCCGAGTTCGCCGACCGGTTCACCGCCGCGGTCGACGCGGCGACGTCCGCGGAGGTCGACGCCGAGAAGGGCGCGGACCAGGCGGTCCGGGAGCTCAACGGGGTCCGCAAGCGGGCGTTCTTCCGCGAGGACCTGGACGCGTTCGAGTCGTTCGTCGACGAGCGCCTCGACGAGCTCAACGCCCGGCGGGCGGGCGAGGAGCGGTTCCCGGTCGACGGGCTCGCGGGCGAGCCGAACTACCGGCGCGTGGACAACCGCGACCTGCTGTTAGAGGGCGACCGATGAGCGGGCCGACGCCGAACGACGCCCAGCGGGAGCTCATCGAGCGCACGGAGGGCTCGTACCTCGTCGACGCCGGCCCGGGCACGGGGAAGACGTTCGCGATCACCCGTCGCTACGGGACGATCGTCGACCGCCCCGACGTCGAACCGGCGGACGTACTCCTGGCGACGTTCACGCGGAGCGCAGCGACGGAGATGAAAGAGCGGATCGTCGACCACAGCGCGTACGGGCTGCGGGAGCTGGCCGACGCGCCCATCCGGACGTTCCACTCGCACTGCCACGAGATCCTTCGAGAACACGGGCACGCCGCCCCGACGCACCTCGGCCTCGACGAGCGGATCACGGGCTCGACGCGGATCGTCGAGGACGACCTGATCGAAGGCGAGCGGTTCCGCGAGTTCCTCGGCGGCTTCCGCGACGACCACCCGGAACACGCCGACTTCTATCGGGCGCTCTCCGCCCCCGGCGAGCTGCTCGACCTGATCGAGGAGCTCGCGTCGAAGGGGATCTTCCCGACGACGGACGGGTGGTACCGGGACGGCGAGTCCCACCTCGACGGGGAGTTCGAGGCGTTCGAAGCGCGGTTCGACGAGGCGAATCAACCCCGGAACGACGGCCGGAAACAGTCGAAGCTGCGCGAGGACCTGAGTCGGTTCGGTCGGGACAAGGCGTACCGCGCGGACGCGCCGTCGAAGTCGACGCTCCGGGGCGGCCGTGGGACGAAGCGGCTCGACGACGACGTGGCGCGGCAGGTCTTCTACGAGGAGCGCGACGGGCTCAAGGCGTTCGTCCACGACGTCTACGTCGAGTACCTGCGGTTCGCGCTGCGTCGCAACTACCTATCCTTCAGCTTCCTCCAGCTGTTCGCGTTCGTCCTCCTCTGCGAGGACGAGCGCGCCCGCGAGGCGGCGGCGTTCGAGTACGTCATGGTCGACGAGTTCCAGGACACGAGCGAGGTCCAGTTCAAGCTCGCGCTGCTGTTGTCCGGGACGGACAACTTCTGTGCGGTCGGCGACTGGAAGCAGAGCATCTACTCGTTCCAGTACGCGGACGTTGACAACATCTTGGAGTTCGAAGCGCGGCTGGAGCGGTTCGCCGCGGACCTCAACGACGACGCCGACCGAGTCCCGTTCGAGACGGCCGATCCGACCCGGATCGAACTGCGCGAGAACTACCGGTCGACGGAGTCGATCATCGACCTCTCCGAGCGGGCGATCGCGACGCCGGCGTCGAGCGGCGAGACGGTCGAGGCCCCCCTCGACGACGTCGTCGAACTCTCCGCGAACGCCGCCTTCGACAACACCGTCGTCGAGGGGATCCGCCACGAGGACGAACACGAGGCCGTCCTCTCGAAGGTCCAGGAGATAGTCGGTAACGACGACTACGCGGTCGAGGGCGAGGACGGCGAGCCGCGCCCGCCGGAGCACGGGGATATCGCGGTGTTCACGCGCACGCGGGACTACGGCCGAGAGCTGCTCGACGTCGCCGCCGAGTACGAGTTCCCGATGGCGTACGACGGCGGGATCGAGCTGTTCCGGACCGATCCGGCGAAGCTGCTGCTCGCGTGGCTCCGGATCCTCGAATCGGACGCCGACCGCGGCTGGGCCGTGGTGCTCGAGCGGGTCGGGTACGCGTTCGACGAGATCGATCACGTGCTGGAGACGGAGTCGTACCCGACCGACACGGCGGAGTTCCGCGATTCGCTCCGCGAGTTGGAGTCGGTCGGCGCGGTGGCGCGCCGCGTCCTCGACCGGTACGGATTCACGGGCGACGTCGCGGACGTCCTCCTCCATGCGATCCAGTCGGTCCACGACTCGACGACGGTCACGCGCGGCGAGCTGATCCGGTTCATCGAGCGGGGCGTCGAGACCGGCAGCACGGTCGACGTCCGCGCGACCGCGGGCGACGACGCGGTGACCGTTCAAACGATTCACACGGCGAAGGGACTGGAGTATCCGATCGTCGTCATGGCGAACATGAACGAGGGGCGCTTCCCGCCGCGGACCGGCGGATCCAGCGTCATCGAGTACCGGGACCCGGTGGGACTCCGACAGCGGAAGCTGTACTCGGAGGAGGGCGCTCACCCACACGTGTACGACAACTGGCGGCACGACGTCATCAGGCGCTGTCTGCCGCGCGAGTACGACGAGGAGCGCCGCCTGCTGTACGTCGCGGTGACGCGCGCGGAGAGCCACGTCGTGTTCGCGGCCGGTGAGGACCCGAACGCGTTCCTCGACGGGCTCCCGGTCGAGGTCGAAGCGATCGAGCCGCGCGTCGAGCCGGTCGACCGCGGCGACCCCGCCGACGCGGAGCTGCCGTTCGCGGTGACGGCGCCAGACGGGCCGGTCGGCCACACGCCGCACTCGCTGATGGACGAGACGGTGTTCGAGGCGGCCGGAGAGCGCCGGGAGGCCGGCCCAGATCACGAATCCGAACCGGAGACGCGGGGGACGGAGTTCGGCTCGCGCGTCCACGACTTCGCGGAGGCGTACGCGCTCGGCGACGACGTGACGCCGTCGAACGACCACGAGCGACGGGTCGTCGAGTTCGTCGACGGGCTGTCGGGCGAGCTGTACGTCGAGGAACCGGTCACGCTTCCGATCGAGGTCGACGACCGTCGGGTCACCGTCTCGGGGATCGCGGACCTCGTCCACGAGACGCCGGATCGGATCGAAGTCGTCGACTACAAGACGGACTCGACGCGGCGCGCCCAGTCGGAGTACGAAACGCAGCTCAGCGTCTACTACCACGTCCTCGACGAGTGGTTCGCGGGGAAGGAGGTCTCGACGAGTCTGTTCTACACGACGGACGGGACGCGCGAGCGGATCGAACCGCTCTCGCTCGAGGAGCTGCGCTCGCTCGTGCGAGCGACCGGGTCGGACGGTGACTGACCCCGACCGACGGAGGTGGATTTTTGCCGGCTCGAACCGGAGATCAGGTATGCTCGCTTCGCTCGGCCCGCCGACTCCGGTCGGGGCCGGCGACACAGACCGTCTCGAACCGCGGGGACGCGACGCGTGAGCGAAGACGCCCCCGCGACCGGCGCGACGTCGTCCGGAGCGCTGGACGCGTTCCGGCGGTTCTTCGCGTTGGAGCGGGACGTGCTCGTCCTGTCGGCCGCGATGTTCGCGTTCAGCCTGGGGTTCCAGATGACGAACCGGTTCCTCCCGGAGTACATGGTCGCGCTCGGCGCGTCGGGGTTCGTCGTCGGCCTGTTCGGCACGTTCGGCAACGTCATCTCGGCGCTGTACCCGTACCCGGGCGGCGCGGTCTCCGACCGGATCGGGTCGCGGTACGCGCTGACCGTCTTCGGACTGCTGTCGACCCTCGGCTTCGCCGTCTGGGTGGTCGCGCCGGGGATCGGTTCGGTCGCCGTCGCGGGCGTGACCGTCGAGCCGTGGGCGTGGATCTTCGTCGGCCTGACCCTCGCACAGGCGTGGAAGTCGTTCGGCCTCGGCGCGACGTTCGCGGTGGTCAAGCAGGCGACCGACCCCTCGCGGCTGGCCGCGGGATTCGCCAGCACGGAGACGTTCCGGCGGACGGCGTTCCTCGTCGGCCCGGTGCTTGCCGCCGTCCTCATCGGCCTGCGTCCGGAGTTCACCGTCAGCTTCCGGTTCGTCCTCGGTGTCGCGGTGGTATTCGGCGTCCTCGGCACGCTCGTCCAGCACGTCCTCTACGACGCGAGCGGCGACAGTTTCGGCGACTCGTTCGCGGGGCTCGACCGGATTCGTCGGGACCTCCGCGAGATGCCCGAACCCCTCCGCCCGCTGCTCGTCGGCGACACGCTCGTGCGGTTCGCGAACGGGATGGTGTACGTGTTCTTCGTGCTGGTGGTCACCCGGTTGTTCGAGGTCGGCCTCGACGCGACCGTCGCGCTCGGCGGGTTCGCGTACGACGTGAGCCTCTCGTCGCAGGCGTTCTTCGGCTACCTCCTCGGCGTCGAGATGCTCGTCGCGTTGCTTATCATGGTCCCCGCGTCGAAGCTCGCGGAGCGGGTCGGGCTCAAGCCGGTCGTCGCGGTCGGCTTCGCCGTGTACGCCGTCTTCCCCGTCGTCCTGATCTACGCGCCGGCGCTGGCGGGCTCGGCGCTGCCGCTGTCCGCGGTGATGGTCGCCGTCTTCGCGTTCTCCGGCCTCCGGTTCGCGGGGCTGCCGTCGCACAAGGCGCTGATCGTCGGGCCGGCGGAGCGCGGCGCCGGCGGCCGCGTCACGGGGACGTACTACCTGCTCCGGAACACGATCGTGATCCCGAGCGCCGCGGTCGGCGGGTACCTGTGGGACTTCGTCAGCCCGGAGGTCGCGTTCACCGTCGCGGCCGTCATCGGCCTCGTCGGGACCGGCTACTTCCTCGCGTTCGGCCGGGAGTTCGAGGCGTACGCCTGAGTTCGAACGCGACCGTGCCGCTCGCACTCAGTCCGCCGGCTCGGGCGGGTCGCCGCCGTCGCCCGCGCCCCGCTGCCGCTCCGGGAGCGGCCCGTCGTACCCCTCGGGGACGTACGGGCACAGCGGGTCGCTGCCGGTCGGGTCGCCGGTGGCGGCGTACGCCCGCGAGCGGCTCCCGCCGCAGACGTGGCGGAACTCGCAGGCGCCGCACTTCCCCGAGAAGCCGTCGGGGTCCCGGAGCGACTCGAAGAGCCCGGCGTTCCGGTAGACGTCGACGACCGATCGCTCGCGGACGTTCCCGGCCGACTCGGGGAGGAACCCGGACGGGTACACCTCGCCCGTGTGGCTCACGAACGCGAAGCCGCGCCCGGCCGTGATCCCGCCGCGGCGACCCGCGGCGCCGTCCGTCTCGCCGTCGCTCGCGCGTTCGATTCCGACGCGGCGGTAGAACGGCGCCTCCGTCGTCTTGACGCCGAACCGCTCCCCGTCGGACACCTCGTGGAGCCACGCCATCGCCTCCTCGGCGCGCTCGGGCGAGACGGGGTCGAGGACGCGGCCGCGACCCACCGGGACGAGGAAGAAGACGCTCCAGAGGACGGCGCCGAGCTCGCGGACGCGGTCGCGGACCGCGGGGAGGTCGTCGACCGTGTCCGCGCAGACGGTCGTGTTGACCTGAAGCGGGATTCCCGCGTCGCGGGCGGCGCGGGCGGCCGCGACGGTGTCCTCGAAGCTCTCCTCGCCGCGGAACGCGTCGTGGCGCTCGCGGGTCGAGCCGTCGAGGCTGAGCGCCATCCGCGCGATCCCGGCCTCCCCAAGCTCGCGGACGCGCTCTGGGGTCAGCGACCGCGTTCCGCTCGGCGTGATCGTCATCCGCAGGCCGAGGTCGTCGCCGTGCGCGACGAGTTCGGTGAGGTCGTCGCGCGCGAGCGGGTCGCCCCCCGAGAGGACGACCAGCTGCCCGTCGCCGAACGCGGCGGCGTCCTCCAGCAGTCGCTTCCCCTCCGCGGTCGTCAGCTCGTCGGGATGGCGCTGCGGGCGCGCGTCGGCCCGGCAGTGGCGACAGGCGAGCCCGCAGGCCTGCGTGACCTCCCAGACGAGGACCAGCGGCCGCCGGTCCGTGTCGAGGTCGTCGAACATCGCTCGCGTACCGATACGACCCCGAGCCGTTTGGGGTCGTTCCCGAACGTGTTCACCCGCCCTCTCGGTGCGCGGAGTCGTCAGGGTCGATCAGGGGTTCGACGCGCTCCCGGGCGACGGATCGGTCGCGCCGGGGTCGCCGGCCGGGGTCCCTTCGTCCGTCGACACACCGTCGCCGTCGTCGGCCGGCCAGACCGCCGTGACGACCGCGTCGGTCGCGTCGGTCTCGACCGCGGCGTAGGCGTAGCCGCGGTCCGCCAGCCGCGGGAAGAGGAACTGCGGCGTCCGGTCGTTGTACTGGACCAAGACGTCGCCGTCGCCGAGCGCCTCGACGCGTTCGAGCGTCTCGCGCAGCGGCTTCGGCGGCCCGAGGTTCCGCACGTCGAGGGAGACGGTCTCCCCGTCCGTCGGCGCGTCGGTCCGCTCGGTCACCGCCCGTTCGACCGCCGCCGGATCGCCGGGTTCTCGGCTCATATCCTGAGGGACGAACCTGATCCCCGGGTCGTTTGTGACGAACATGTTCCGACGGGCGCGGAGCCGAAGGTACTTCCACGCCGGCGCCGAACTCGCGCGCATGGCACAGGCACGCCTCCGCGTGACGATTCCCGACGGGCCGTGGGTCGGAGACGTCTCGCGGGAGTTCCCCGACGCGCGGTTCCAGGTGATGACTGCGACGCCCACCGACGGCGCCGGATTCGCGCTGGTCCGGATCACCGCGGACGAGACGGACCCGATCCTCGACGCGATCGACGACCACGAGACGATCACCCACTCGTCGGTGATGGCCGAGGACGACGGGATGGTCACCGTCCAGGTCGAGGCGCTCGTCCCGCTGCTTCAGGCCGTCGCCCAGCGGGCCGGAGTCCCCATCGAGATGCCGGTCGAGATCCGCGACGGGATCGCCCGCGTCGACGTCACGGGCGACCACGAGCGCGTCGCGAAGTTCGGCGACGCCCTCCGCGACGTCGGCGCGGAGTTCGAGGTCGAGTACGTCCAACAGCGCGTGAACCCGGGAGGGTCCCTCACCGAGCGCCAGCGCGAGGTCCTCTTCGAGGCGGTCGACCGCGGCTACTACGACGTCCCCCGCGAGTGTACGCTCACCGAGGTGGCCGAGCACGTCGGCATCGCCAAGTCGACCTGTAGCGAGGTGCTCCAACGCGTCGAGCGCACCGTCGTCCGCGAGTTCGTCGACGACCTCCCGCGCCGCCCGGTCGACTTCGAGTCGCCCGAGGACGACGGTATCGAGCGGATCCAGTAACGCGGTCGGAGTCGATCACCGTCGGACGCGACCGACCCCCCTCAGAGCCGACGGCGACGGACCAGCCTCGCGGCAACCGCGACGGGGACCACGCACCACGCGCCGAGCGCGGCCGCGAGGGAGACGGTCGAGAGGCCGCTGCCGGCGAGGACGGCCGTGAACCCGCCGCCGGCGGTGGTGCCGAGCCCGCTCAACACGAACACGCGGAACGCGCTCACCGGGTTCGACAGCACCAGCGCCGAGAGCGCGGCGTCCGACGGCTCGGCGGCCGCGACGATCCCGAGCGCGAGCAGGTCGTGGACCAGCACGAACCACACCCACGCGAGCAGCGCCGCGCCGAGCGCGTGGGTCTTCTCGCGGGCGACGGTCGACAGCAGCAGCGCGACCGCGAGGAACGCGGCCCCGACGGCGAGCGTCCCGCCGAGGAACCCGAGGAACGCGGAGAGCGAACCCGTCCCGAACTCGCGGACTATCAGGGCGCCGCTGAAGCCGAACCCGAGCAGCGTCGCGCCCGCCAGCACCGCCAGCCGGCCGAGGTACGTGCCGGCGACGACCTCGCTCCGGCGGACCGGCAGCGAGAACACGACCGCGAGCCACCCCTCGTCCTCGCGGCCGACGATCGCGTCGTAGCCGAGCGCGAGCGCCGCGAGCGGGACGAGGTAGGCCGCGAGGCTCGTCAGCGACGCGACGACGCGCTCGGCGCCCGCGGGCCCGACGGCGGAGCCGCTGAACGTCAGGACCGTCCCGCCGAAGACGACGAACAGCCCGGTCAGCGCGAGCGCCCACCGGCTCCGGACCGCCAGCCGGTACTCCGTGACGGCGACGACGAACACGTGTCGGAGCGCCTCGCGGGCGCCGCCGCTCGTCGCGGTCTCGGCCGCGTCGACGGTCGCCGTCGACTCCGACTCGGTCGCGTCGACCTCGCTCTCGCCGTCGAGCGCGCCGACCGCGGCCGTCGCGTCAGGGTGGCCGCCGTCGGGACGAGTCTCCGCTTCCCCCCGCTCCTCGGCGGACCGCTCGCACGGATCGCTCACGGCGCCACCTCCTCGGTGTCGGTCCGCGCGCCGCGCGCGGCGTCGTCTCCGATCGCCCGGCGGAACGCGGCCCGGAGATCGCCGCGACCGCGCCCGGAACGGGAAGCCGTTTCGCCGTGGCCCGTCTCGGGGTCTCCCGCGTCCGCCCCGGCGGCGAGTTCGTCGACCGGGCCCGCCGCGCGCACCCGCCCGTCGTGGAGGACGGCCGCGCGGTCGCAGAGCCGCTCGACCTCGGGGAGGACGTGCGAGCAGAACACCACCGTCGCGTCGGTCTCCGCGGTGATATCCTCGACGATGGCGTGGAACTCGTCGACGCCGCGGGGGTCGAGCCCGGCCGTCGGCTCGTCGAGGACGAGCACGTCCGGATCCGGGAGCAGCACCGTCGCCAGCCCGAGCCGGCGCTGCATGCCGTTCGAGTAGCCCGAGACGCGGCGATCGGCCTCGTCCGCGGTCAGCCCGACGCGCTCGATCGCCTCGGCGATCCGCTCGTCCTTCGGGAGGCCGCGGATCGCCCGGTGTACCCCCAACGCCTCCCGGCCGGTGAGCCCGTCCGGGAAGCCGACGTGTTCGGGGAGGTAGCCGACGCGCCGGCGGACCCGTCGCCCGTCCTCGGTCACGTCGGTGCCGCCGACGCTCACCGTCCCGGCGTCCGGCCGGTCGTGACCGACGAGCAGCCGGAACAGCGTCGACTTGCCCGCGCCGTTGGTACCGATGATCCCGAACGTCGAGCCGCTCGGGACCGACAGCGAGAGCCCGTCGAGGGCGGTCACGTCCCCGTACGTCTTCCGCACGTCGGTCGCGTCGATTCTCATGGTGTGTCCTCCGTGTCCGCGGTTCGGTTCGCGGCGCGGGTCGCCTCGCCGCCGGTGTCGCTCCCGCTCGTTCCGGACCCGGTCGGCTCGTAGGCCCGCCAGTCGTGGTTCGGCTCGACGAGCGGGTGGCGGTCGACCACGCCGGGCGTCTCGATCACCGGGAAGGAGCTCTCGGCCATCCGCACCGCCTCGAACGCCGGGCTGTTCGCGAACGCCGCGGCCTGCGGGTGGTCGGCCACGAGGTTCTCGACGACGCCGATCGGTCGGTGTCGGATCTCGCTCACGCCGTCGCCGTCCCGGTCGACGACCCGCGCGCCGGACCAGTAGTTGCCGCGGTCGGTGCCGTTCCACTCGACGAGCGAGTTCCGCGCCGTCTTGGCGGCCCGGTCGTTGCGGACGAAGCTGTTGCCCGCCACCACCGCGTTGTTGCTCTCGGCGGCGCTGTGGATCCCGATCTCGTTGCGGTAGATCAGGTTGCCGACGAGCCGGTTCCCCTGCGCGTTGTAGAGGTACAGTCCGTTCCGGTTCGCGACGAGGTGGTTCCCGGCGATCGTCGAGTCCTCGATGTCCTTCGCCAAGATCCCGTGCCCGCTGGTGCCGTTGCTGCGCAGGGCGGTGTTGTTGCGAACGGTCAGGCCCTCGCTCACCATCAGCGCGTAGCCGACGCCGTTGTCGGCGGCGACGTTGTCGACGAGGCGGTTGTCGTCCGAGTACATGTAGTGGACGCCGTACCGGGTGTGGCGGATCGTGTTGCCCTCGGCGAGCACGTTCGTCGCCCACGAGAAGTAGATCCCGTCGCGGGTGTGGGCGATCTCGCTGTCGCGGATGACGGTCCCGTTCGTCTCGAACAGATGGATCCCGTTCCCGCGGTCGGTGACCGGGTACACGTCCCTCCGGCCGTCGATCCGCACGTTCTCGATGACGGCCCGGTCGGCGCTGTCGATCCAGATCCCGTACGCCGTGTCGGTGATCCGGACCGACTCGATCCGGGCGCGGTCGCCAGCGACGAAGACCCCGGCGTCCTCGGTGCCGAGGTCGCTGCCGGAGCCGCGGATCCACACGCCGGAGACGGTGACGTTGTCGCCGGCGACCGTGAGCACGCGCCCCTCGCCGCCGCCGTCGATCACCGCGCCGTCCTCGCCCGCGACGATCCGCAGGTCGTCGACGCTCGCGTTCACGCGCTCGTCGAACCGCCCGTCGAGGACGACCGTGTCGCCGGGCTCGGCGGCGTCGATCGCCGCCTGCGCGGAGGCGAACGACTCGCCGTCGACGGCGGCGGTCCCGTCGCGTTCGGGCGCGGTCACGCCGCTCGCGGCGAAGTCGGTCGCGACGGTGAGACCGGGCGCCCCGGACGCGGTCGTCGCGGCGGCCGCGGCACCCGCGTCCGTGGCGCCGCCGCCGATGCCCGCCCCGGCGACCGGGAACGCGACCGCGAGTCCGACCGCGATCAGCGCCGCGACGCAGGCCGCCGCGAGGAAGCCGACCTCGAGGCGATCACCCGACATGGTCGCCCCCGCCGACGTCGCGGTCTCGGTCGGTCTCTCGGGTCGTGTCGGTGCCGTCGCTCGCGCCCCGGTCCCGGTTCGCGCGGTCGTCGGGGGCGCCGTCGCCGCCTCCCGACCGGCGCTCGCGGATCGCGCCGGGGAGCCCGCGGGCCAGCGCCGGGAGCTCGTCCACGGTCGCCTCGATGTCCCGCGCGAGGTACGCGGTCGCGAGCAGCAGGACCGCGAGGACGGTCATGTACCCGCCGGGACCGAACCACGCGAAGCCGCTGATGTTGGCCACCTCGTAGGGGCCCAGGAGGGGCGGGGTGAACGGGTCGATCCCGCGAAGCGGCGCGTCCGGGTCCAACGAGTGGCCGGCCTGGTAGAGCCGGTACTGGATGAACGCGAACATCCCGACGAAGACGGTGATCGTGCCGACGAGCTGGGCGGTGAGCCCGGCCTTCAGCTTGCGGACCGTCGGGGCGAACGCGACGAAGGCGCCCGTGAGTGCGAGGCCGACGAACACGACCGGCCCGAGCAGCCACTCGGGGACGTCGATCGCCGCCTCGCTGACGTCGTAGTTCGGTTCGATGAACACCGGGTCGGGGTAGTGGAACCCCGCGTACTTGTTGAGCCCCTGTACCTCGGCGAAGTCGCCGCCCAGACGCGGGTAGGCGTACAGCTCGATGAGCAGCTCTTGACCGGGGTACTGCGGCGCCGTGAGCGTGATCGTCCACACCGGAACCAGCAGCGCGCCGACGAGCAGCGCGGCCGCTGCCAGCGGGAGCGCGCGTCGGATCTCGGTCAGCCGCGTGAGCGACGAGGCCATGGCGTTATTCCTCCGGTTTGACGATGAGCCGCGAGCGCATCTCCAGGTGTAACGCGCTGCAGAAGTGCGCGCAGTAGATCCAGTAGACGCCGGGCTCGTCCGCGGTGAACGTCGCCTTCCGCGTCTCCTGGGGCGCGACCCGCATGTGGACGTCGTGGTCCGGGATCGCCACCGAGTGGAGCATGTCGCTCGTGGTCTCGACGTTCGTCACCTGCATCTCGACCTCGTCGCCCTCCTGGACGACCATCTTCTGGAACCCGTAGTGGTTCCGGGTCGAGTACATCTCGATCTCGACGCGGTCGTCGGAGACCCGCTCCATCGTCTCCTCGCCCTCGGCCGTGTGGCTGAGTTCGAGGTCCTCGGGGTCGTAGACCGCCTTGGGATTGATCTTCGACCTGTGACAGATCGACGCGTCGTGCGGCTCGGCCTGCGCGGGCGAGTCCTTCACCAGCTCCATCCCGTTCTCGTCGTCACCGATGTAGATCAGCTGGTCGTTCTCGGGGTGTTGCGGACCGACGGGGAGGAACCGGTCCTTCGAGAGCTTGTTCAGTGAGACGAGCCAGTCGCCCGCCGGGTCCTCGGTGTACGACTCCGCGGCGATGAGGTGACCGGGGTTGTAGTGGACGTCGATCTTCTCGATCACCGGACTCTCGGAGCGGGGCTCGGCGTTGACCGCCTCCTCGATGTCCCACTTGACGACCTGCGAGTCGATGAACAGCGTCGTGTACGCGTGCCCCCGGCCGTCGTAGGCCGTGTGGAGCGGACCGAGACCGAGTTTCGGCTGCCCGACGATCGCGTCGGCCGGGTCGTCGACCTCGGCGATCGCCTCGATGTCGATGACCGTCGCGGTCGGGTCGAGCTTCCCGCTGACGATGGCGTAGCTGTTGTCCGGGGTGACGCTGACCCCGTGCGGGCTCTTCGGCGTCGGAATGTAGTGAACGATCGGTTCGTCGCCCCGGTTGAGCGGGCTGTCCTTCCGCCCGTCGACGACCGGGACCCCGTTCAGCATCTCGTAGTTCCCCGCCTCGACGGCCGCCTCGATCCGCGGGATGTCGAAGGCCTTCACGTCGTCGCGGTCGGCGCGGGTCATCCCCGACTCGGTCGCTGCCTCCTCCGTGTTGTAGGCGCTCGTGAAGAAGTACCGGCCCTCCTTGCTCCCGTCGCCGTTGTCCATGTTGCCGTCGATGAGGACCTCCCACTCGACGTTCATCGACTCGGGGTTGATCGCGGCGAGAACGGAGCCGTACGAGTCCGGGTCCTCGAGGTCGCCGGTCCCGTCGTTGGGGATCGGGGTCCGGAACTCGCCGACGCCGAAAATGAGGTCGGTGTCCGGCAGCTGCGCACAGGCGCCGTGCGTCCCCTGCTGGTTCGGGATGTTGACGATCGCGTCCGTCTCGAAGTACGTCAGGTCGATCCGGGCCATGCGCCCGTTCGCCTTGTCGTTGACGTACGCGAACCGCCCGTCGTAGTCCCCGTCGGTCTGGCTGATCCGGGGGTGGTGGGTGTCGCCCCACGTGTAGCCGCCGGCGTCTTCGAGCATCTGCTTGCTCTCGTCGTCGAAGCCGTAGCCGCGCGAGGCGTCCCGGTTGAACACCGGGATCCGGATGATCTCCCGCATCGACGGGAGTCCGTACACGCGGACGTTACCGTCCTGTCCGCCGCTGAGAATCCCGTAGTACTCGTCGTGTTCGCCCGGCGGCACGGTGTTGTCGACCCCGCTCGCCGAGGCCGTCCCACCGACGTCGTCCTCGCTCAGCAGGCTGGTACAGCCGGCAAGCCCGCTGAGTCCGCCGGCGGCGGCGCCGGCCTTCACGAAGTCGCGGCGACGGACGCCGGGGAGCATCGAGTCGAACCCGTCCGTCGAGCCGGTCGTCTCGTCGCCCGATTCTCCCGCGTCCGTGGACCGCTGTGTTTCGTTCGACATAGTGAATCCGCGAGCGGCGATTCCCTCGCGACACGCGGACGTTTCGGCCTCCGATATATAGGTCGCCGAGCGGCTTGCTGGGCGGTAGGAAGCGCGCGAACACGTTCGGCGGTCGCCCCCGGCGTTTCGAGGACGTGGGAACGCGGGCCGGGCACGGTCGGCATACGTCCGAACCCCCGACCGGAAAAAGCGATCGCGCCGCGTCGCGTCGCGGACCGACGCGCGTTTCGGCCGCGACCGAAGCGCGGCTCAGTCGCGTCGCGCCGTCACCGAACGACGACGGCGCCCTTCATGCCGACCGCCTCGTGGGGCGTACAGACGTACTTCTGTATCCCCGTCTCCTCGAACGTGTACTCGAAGGTGTGCCCCTGCTCCTGGGAGGTCTCGCTCTCGAAGTCCCCCGACTCGGCGGAGACGTTGTGACCGCCGCCCTGGCCGGTCCACTCCCAGACCACGGTCGTTCCGGTGCTCACCGCCACCGCGGCCGGGCCGAACGAGAGACCGTCTCCCGCGCCGACCCGGACGGTGACCTCGTCCCGGCCGGTGGCGTCGACGGTCTGTTCGTAGTTGTTCGCGTCGTCGAACCAGCCGCCGTAGTCCGGCTCCTCGCTGAGGTACTGCGTGTCGCCGCCGGAGCCTCCGCCGCTTCCGCCGTCACCGCCCCCGCTTCCGCCGTCACCGCTTCCGCCGCTTCCGCCGCCGCCCCCGCCGGAACAGCCGGCGAGCAGGAGGGTCGCACCCGCGGCGGTCGTCGCCTGTACGAACCGTCGTCGATCGAGTGTCGTGTCGTCCGTCATGTGTTCGGTCGTTGGTGGCATCCGTTGTAACGTCCTGCGACCCGGCCCGTCGTCCGGGAATTCGAGCGAACATGTTCGGTCCCCGGAGCCGCGAAACGCCGTCGGTCGGTTCCCGTCGCCCGGACGGCTACGACTCACTTCGCGGGGCCAACACGATCAGCGCGGTCCCGTCCTCGCGCGCGGTCGGCTCCACGCTCCGCTCGCCGTCGAACCGGAGTAGTTCGCCGGCCTCGACGGAGTGGGTCTCGCCGTCGAGCGCGACGTCGAAGGCGCCCTCCAGCGCGTGGAACAGCACCGTTCTGTCCGGGTGATCGTGTTCCGCGACGCCCTCGCCCGCCGCCAGCGAGAGGCGGACGGTCTTCGGCTCCTCGCCCGGGAACACGGACGCGTGCGGCTCGCCGTCGAGGTCGTCGATCCGGACCGTCTCCGGTTCGCCACCGGACTCAGCCTTCGGCAGTTCGGCGACGAACCGCTCCGGCCCCTCGCGCTCGACCGCGTACGCCTCGTCGTCGAACGCGGGGACCTCCGCCGACAGCTCGTAGTAGAGCGGCTTCGGGTCGTGGTCGTTGACTATCGTGAGCGACTCGCCCGGCTCCAGGGCGGCGAACGCGTCGTGGATCCGGTCGTGTCGCTCGTTCGGCGGGATCTCTCTGACGTCGAGTTCGGACATGCGTCTCGCCTTCGACGCCGCAGCCGCATGTCGAGCGGCGCGAACACGTTCGGGAGCGAGACGGCCGAGCGGGGACGCCGGTGCGAGCCGGGCGTCAGTCGCCGCCGAGCAGTCCCTCGATCCGCTCGCCGATCCGGTCCATCGTCGCGTCCGAGAGGCCGTGACCGTCCCCCGGATCGATCCGACACTCGACCGCGGCGCCGGCGCGCTCGAAGGCCCGAGCCGTCGCCCGGACGCGCTCGGGGGGCACGTGCGGGTCGGCCTCGCTACTGTCGAGCGCGACCGGCGTCCCGTCCAGGGGCCCGTCCGCTTCGCTCCCCGGACTCCCGACCTCGCGCGAGTCGAGGTCCTCGCCCGGCAACGCGGCCGAGACGACGAACGCGCCGCCGTACCGGCGCGGCCGACGCCGGAGGAACTCCGCGGCGACCGCGCCGCCCTGCGAGATCCCGACGAGGACGACGCGCTCGGGCGGAACTCCGGCGCCGCGCGCGACCTCGACCGCGCTCGCGACGCAGTCGACCGCGGAGGTGAGCGCGGGCTCGTTGGCCGACAGCGACGCGTCGTGCGGCGCCGGGACCCACGTCGACCGGACCGCGCCGGGGGCGAGGAGGGTCGCGCCGGAGCGGTAGAACTCGTCGGCGAGGCGGACCAGTCCCTCCGCCGTGCCGCCGCGGCCGTGGACCAGCACGACCGCGACCTCGGCGGCCGCGGCGGGAGCGCCGCCGGTGACGAGCGTCGCGTCCGCGTGCGGACCGGAGACGCCGGGAATTCGGCGGCTCATCGCGAGGACTCCGCGTCGTCCGCCCGAGAGTCGGCGGACGCCGTCGCCTCCGAGTCCGCCGACTCCGACCCCGGCCCGTCGAATCGCGGCAGCTGCGACTCGATCAGCTCGCGGTCGTCCCCGAACCGGGGCGGGAGGTAGAGGTCGGTCGCGTGCCCGGTCGCGTTCGGATCGGCCAGCCCCGGACCGGGCGGCCCGTCGGCGGTCGGCGCCTCGGTCGCGAGTTCGACGAGGAGCCCGCCGGGGCCGCGGACGTACAGCGAGTGGAAGAAGTGACGGTCCTTCACGCGCGACACGTCGTATCCGCGGTCGCGGAACAGCCCGTGCCACTCCAGCAGCGCCTCGCGGTCCGCGACGCGCACCGCGGCGTGGTGGAGCGTCCCCGGCCCTTCCCGGAGGTACGCGGCGTCGCGGTCGAGCAGGTCGACGACGGTCGCGCGGTCGCCCGGCGCGCGGTACCGAACCCGGTCGCCCGATTCGGCCTCGTACTCGAAGCCGAGCGTCTCCAGCACGCTCGCGGTCCCGTACGGGTCTGCGGGGAGCGCGGTCACCCCGTGAAGTCCGCGGATCGCGTGCGCGGTCGGGACGGACCCCTCGGTCCAGGGGTCGAAGCTGTCGTCGGTCCCGTCGCCGTCGGCTCCGTTCCCGTCCGCGTCCGGCGTCGCGACCAGTTCGACCCGCGTTCCGGACGGGTCCGCGAGCGTCAGCCCGCGGTCGCCGAAGCGCTCGTCCGCGTGGAGCGGCGCGGCCTCGACGCCGCGGTCCGCGAGCCGGTCGCGCCAGTAGCCGAGCGACGCCGGCGGCACCGCGAAGGCGACGGCGTCGTAGCCCGGCTTCCCGGTCCGTCCGGGGTCGGCGTTCGGGTCGGGGAAGGCGGTGAACACAGAGCCGGGCGAGCCGGTCGCGTCGCCGAAGTAGAGGTGGTACTGGAGGCGGTCCTCGTAGTTCACCGTCCGGCGGAGCAGGCGGAGCCCGAGCGTCTCGCCGTAGAAGGCGGCGTGGCTCCCGGCGTCGCCGACGATCCCCGTGACGTGGTGGAGTCCGGGAGTGTCAGAGAGCATGGGATCGGATCGGGGCCGTGCGGGAAAGTCGGTGTCGGTGGGGGCGATCGCCGGCGGCCAGCATCGGCGGGGCGGCGCGCACCGACTCACGCGACCCACAGCAGCCGCACGTTGCTCGCGGTGAGGTACGCGCCCGTCACGGTGAGCACCACCGGCGGGAAGTAGTACAGCAGGCCGTCGCCCTCGCGCGCGCCCTCGACGCTGATCCAGAGCATCACGAGGTAGACGACGATCTTCAGCGCCACGAGTCCCGAGAGCCCGAACGACTCCAGCGCGAACCTGACGACCGGGTTCGCCTCCCGAATCGTCGGCACGTATTCGAGGAAGGCGATCGTCGAGACGAGGTCGCCGACGCCGTACGTCGCGGTCGCCGCGATCCACAGCCAGCGGAACTCGTTCGGCCGGCGGCGGTACGCGGGGCGACGACGGGATCGGTCGCGGGATCGGACCACGACCCGAGGTGTCGGCCGACCGACGTGAATCTGCCGGTCCGGCGAGCTCTGTATTCGGTGCGCCGGTCGCAAGCGCCGCCCGCGGTCCAGCCGACTTAAGTCGGATCGCGCCGTCTCGCCGGCCGTGACGGAGCCGCCGACCCGCGAGGCGAAGCTGGAGCTCGGCGTCGAGCTGCTGGCGCACCTCGAACGCGAGGAGCTCGACCTCGCCGCGGCGGTCGACCGGATCGAGACGATCACGACCAGCCCGGCGCTCACCCGCGACATCCTCGACGCCGCCGAGAAGCGCGGCGTCATCGACCGCGAGGGCGCCCGACTGCGCGTCCGCCGCAACGGGACCCACGTCGAGTACGACAATCAGGTCGTCGCCCGCGAGGGCGAGTTCGAGTGTCGGCGGTGCGGCGTGTCGATCTCGACGGGGCACTTCATCCGATTGGACGCGGGCGAGCTCGGTCCGTTCGGCTCCTCGTGTGTCCGGAAGGTGACGGGGCGGGAGTCCGAATCGGAGTCGGAGTGAGGGCGGCCTCGACCCCTCGCTGGGTCGGGCACCGACCCCCAGGGCCGCCGACCCCGCTGCCCGCCGACCGCGCCGCCCGTCGACCGAACTCGCCGGAGTATTTACGTCGGCGCCCGAAGCGACGGTAATGACCGCGCCGAACCGGAACGTCCTGTGGGCGACCGCGCTCGTCGACGAGCTCGTCGCCGCGGGCGTCGACGCCGTCGTCGCCTCGCCGGGCAGCCGCTCGACGCCGCTGACCGTCGCCGCCGCGGGCCACGACGAGCTCCGCGTGTTCTCGCAGCTCGACGAGCGCGCCGCCGCGTACTTCGCGCTCGGCCGCGCCCGCCGGACCGGCCGCGTGACGCCGCTGATCTGTACCTCCGGCACCGCCGCCGCCAACTACCACCCGGCCGTGATGGAGGCGAGCGAGGCGCGCGTCCCGCTCCTCGCGCTCACGGCCGACCGCCCCCCTGAACTCCGCGACTCCGGCGCGAACCAGACCGCGGACCAGGAGAAACTGTACGGGGACGCCGTCCGGTTCTACAAGGACCTCCCGGAGCCGGCCGCGAACGACCGGGCGCTCCGCTCGCTGCGGACCACCGTCGCCCGCGCCGTCGCGACCGCCGAGGGCGCCGACCGGGGACCGGTCCACCTCAACGTCCCGTTCGCGAAGCCGCTGGAGCCGACGCCGGTGCCGGGCGACGTGCCCGACGACCTCCCGGCGGCGGCCGAGCGCGGGCGCGACGGCCCCTACGTCGACGTGACGCCCGGCGCCCCCGAGCCGGGCGACGACGACCTGCGCGCGCTCGCGGCCGAACTGGGCGAGGCGGACCGCGGGCTGATCGTCGCCGGCCCCGCCGACCCGCCGGGGATCGATCCGGAATCGGTCACGGCGCTCGCGCACGCGACCGGGTTCCCCGTGCTGGCGGACCCGCTCTCGGGGGTCAGATACGGCGGCCACACCCGCGTCGCACCCGTCGTTGGGAGCTACGACGCGTACCTCTCGGCCGACCTCGCGGGGGACGGGTCGGAGGGCTGGAGCGACCCCGGCCTCGTCCTTCGGCTCGGCGCCTCGCCCACGTCGAAGCGGCTCCGGAAGTACCTCGCGGCGACGGGCGCCGACCAGTACCAGGTCGACCCGGCCGGGCGTTGGCGCGAGGCGGAGTTCGCCGCGACCGAGCTCGTCGTCGCCGAGCCGAACCGGCTCTGCGCCCGCCTCTCGCGGCTCGTCGCCGGGGGGAGCGGAGACCCCGACTGGCGCGCGCAGTGGGAGGAGGCGGACCGGACCGCCGAGGCGGTTCACGACCGCGAACTCGACGCGGTCGAGGAGGAGTCGCTCGACGACGAACCGATCGACGACGAGGGCGACACGGGGTTCCACGAGGGCGACGCGGGGTTCCACGAGGGCGACGCGCTCCGCGCGGTCGCGGGCGCGCTCCCCGACCCGGCGACGCTGTTCGTCTCCAACTCCATGCCGGTTCGCGACCTCGACCGGTTCGTCGGGCCGACGACCGCGAACGTCACCGCGCTCGGCAACCGCGGCGTCTCGGGCGTCGACGGAATCGTCTCCAGCGCGCTCGGCGCGGGGAGCGCGACGACGGACGACCTCACGCTCGTCGTCGGCGACATCGCGCTGTACCACGACTCGAACGGGCTGCTCGCGATCGACCGCTGCGAGGTCGACGCAACGGTCGTCGCGGTCAACAACGACGGCGGCGGCATCTTCCACGAGCTCCCGATCGAGGCGTTCGAGCCGCCGTTCACCGAGTCGTTCGTGACGCCGCACGGGCTCGACTTCGAGCCCCTCTCGGAGCTCCACGGCCTCGGATACGCGCGGATCGACGCGCGACCGCCCGCCCAGTCCGACGCGGCCGCGGACGGCGGCGAGAGCCCGGCGGAACGCGCGGCGGCGGTCGCCGCCGACGTCGCAGCCGCCGTCTCGCGGGCGCACGAGGCGGCCGGGTCGCACCTGATCGAGGTCCGGACCGACGCCGAGGCCAGCCATCGCACACGCGAGCGACTGGCGGCCGCGGTCGAGCGCGCGGTCCACGGCGAAGAGGCGGACTCGGCGTAGTCACGCGAGCGTCCGACCCGCCGGGATCAGGGCAGGGCCGAACTCGGTCCCCCGCGGCGGCTCTCGCCGAGCGCGACCCCCGCGTACGCGACGACCGCGAACTGGATCCCGACGCCGAGGCTCGCACCGAGGGCGAAGACGGCGGTGACGACGGGGCCGCGGTCCGGACTGAGGTACCACAGGACTGCGACCGAACCGAGCAGGAATGAGCCGGTCGCGCTCGCGCCCGTCGCCAGCGCGGTCGACGTCGGGGAGGCCTCCGCGTCCCGGAGTCCCGACGCGAGCGCGGCGCCGAACAGCAGGCCGTAGACCAGCAGGAATGCCGTGAACTGGGCGCTCACGAGGTACCTCGAGAGCGCCTCTGCCGACGGGATCGAGAGGGGCGACTCGAGGAGGATCGGCGAGAGCCGTCTCATTCCGCTGACCGCGAGCGCGACGACCGCGGCGACGATCGGGGGGAGGGCTGCCGTGCGCATGCCAGATGCGCGACGCCGGTATTACTTATAAATCTCGGTCGTGAGGGGGCACCGGACGGCCCCGATTCCGGCTCGTTCCACGCCGCCGATCGCCGCCGCGCGCACATCACGGCGCTCTCCAGGCGCCGAGACGAGACGGCCGACGACGGCTATAAGCCCCGCCTCCCCCTACCCCGCGGCGTGCAGGTCGTCGGCTACGAGACGGGCGTCGCGAGCGGCTCGCCGGAGTCGGAGTCCGACGGGGACGCGGGTCCGATCGCCGAGGCGAGCGGACCGATCGGCGGCGGGCTCTACGTCGCGAGCGGGGGGACCGTCGACTTCGTGGACGCGAGCCCGGGGACCGAACTGGCCTTCGGCCTCGGCGAGCGCCGCTGCGCGGGGACGGTCCACGAGGGGGACCACGTCGCCTGCGACGCCGCCGACGCGCCGTACTGCGACGACCACAGTCACGTCTGGGTGTGCGCCCGGTGTACCGGGACGTGCCTGAAAGACGAGATGGACTGCGGCGAGACCCACGCGATGTACCTCGCCGCGTTCGCGCCCGACGTGCTGAAGGTGGGCGTCACCCGCGAGTGGCGGCTGGGGACCCGCCTCCGCGAGCAGGGCGCTGACCGCGCGGCCCACGTTCGGACCTTCCCGAACGGCCGGATCGCCCGTGAGGTGGAGGCCGAGCTGGCCGCGGGCGACGACCTCGTCGACCGCGTCCGCGTCCCGACGAAGCTCGACGGGTTCGGGCGCGCGGTCGACGAGGCGGCGTGGGCGGCCCTCCTCGACCGGTTCGACCCGATCGAGCGGTTCGACCTCGACTACGGGCTCGACCTCGACGACCGCCCCGTCGCGGAGACGATGGCGGCGGGGACCGTCCGCGGCTGGAAAGGCCGAGTGCTGGTGCTCGACCGCGGCGGCTCGACGTACGCGGTCGACGCGCGCGACCTCGTCGGCTACGAGCTGACCGACGCGGTGCCGGAGCGGGAGCTCCAGTCGAGCCTCGGGGCGTTCGGCGGATGAACGGGGGCGTCCTCGCGGCGCTCTTCGGCGACCCGTTCGCCGTGATGAACACCGTCGGACTCGTCGCGTTCGCGCTGGTCGGCGCGAGCAAGGCGGTCCGCGAGGAGTTCGACCTCTTCGGCGTCGCGGTCGTCGGGCTGGCGATGGCGTTCGCCGGCGGCGTCACCCGGGACCTCCTCGTCGCGCGCGTCCCGCTGGCGCTGCGCTCGCCGGTCGAGATACTCCTCGGACTGTTCGGCGTCGGGCTCGCCGTGGGTCTGAGCGCGTGGCTCGCCTCCCCCGACGAACACCCGGTGACGCTCGTCGCCGACGCCGTCGGCCTCGCCGCGTTCGCCACGACCGGCGCCATCGTCGCGACTGACGCCGGGGTGTCCGCGTTCGGCGTCGTGGCCGTCGCGACGATCAACGCCGTCGGCGGCGGCGCGCTCGCCGACATCCTGCTCGACCGGTCCCCGTTCATCCTCTTCGAGGACTTCTACGCGAGCTGCGCCGTTGCCGGCGGGATCGCGTACTGGGTGGTCGGTGCGCTCGGTGGTCCATCCGGGGTCGCGGCCGCGACGTGCGCCGGGGTGACGGTCGGGCTCCGGCTCGTCGCCGTCGCGCGCGGTTGGCGGCTCCCGACCGCGAAGCGACTTGGCGACGAGTTCGGCCGATAGGAGCGAGGCGAACGCCCGGCGACCGATCCGCCGCCAGAACCGAACCCTTCAGCGACCGAACCCCTCGACTGCGACCACGCGCCGGACGCCGAGGTACGCGGCTCCCGAGATGACGGCGTACGCGACCACGAGGACCCCCGTCGTCGCACCCGCGCTGTCGATCGCCAGTCGCGCGACCGCGTTCGCGGGGCCGCCGGCCATCGCGGTCGCGCCGCCGAACAGGACGAGCACCGCGACCGAGTAGAGCAGCTGGGCGGCGCGGCGGTCGGGCGCGACCGCCGAGACGCCGACCGCGACGGCGACGACGAGCGTCGTCAGCGCGGTCATCAGCGCCAAGATCGGGCCGACGTTCGCGACCGACGTGCCGTTTGCCTCCAACAGGAGCAGCCATAACAGCGCCTGTCCGGGGGCGATCCCGATCGCCGCGGCCGCCTTCCCGTCGACGATTTCGGGGAGCGTGACGGGCGCGACGCGGAGCAGCTCCATCGTCCCCCGATCCAGCTCCTCGGTGATCGAGTCGACGATGAGCGATCCGGAGATGAACACCGGGAGGAAGACTAAAACCGGGATCAACACGGTGTAGGTGAACGAGAAGTACGGGCTGGTGTCGCTCCGCTCGGGGAGCGGGAGCGGCGACTCCTCGAGGAACGCGGATCGCCGGTCGCGCTCGTTCAGCTCGTAGGTCCGCAACAGCTCGCGCAGCTGCACCACGATCACCGTCGTCTGGACGGTCGCGTCCGGGGCGGTGACGACGGTCGACACCCGCCCGCGCTCCGTGTGCGTGGCGACCACCACCGCGTCGGCCGCGTTCCGCTCGAACGCCCTCCGGGCGGCGTCCGCGTCGGCGTACGGCGTGACGGAGGCGCCGGGCACCTCGGCGGCGGCCCGCTCTAAGCCCTCGACCGCGTCGCCCGCGGCCGCGACCTCGATCTCGGCGCCGTCGAGCGCGCCGGGGTCGTACATCGAGACGAGCCCGACGACGAGGAACGACGAGAACGCCGCGATGAACAGCTGGATCGCGATCGCCAGCAGGATCGTCTTCTCGGCGCGAAGCCCCGCGAGCTCCCGTCCGGCGATCGTCAGGCGGCTATCCAAGGCTCACCACCCCGACGTTGTAGGCGGCGTGCCCGAGCGTCGCCGCCGTCAGCGCCAGCGCGTAGGCGGTCCGGCCGCGGCTCGCGCCGACGCCGGCCGCGCCCGTCGTGACGACGTGGAGGACGAGCGGCGCGAAAAAGAGCGCCGCCAGCGCGACCGGGGGCAGCCCGGAGAGCCCGGTCACGTCCCCGAAGGCGGCGCGGCCGAGGAACAGGTCGGTGAGCCCGACCGCCTGAACGACCGCCGTGACCTTCTCCGCGAGGAAGAATCCGGTTCCGGAGGCGAGGCCGACCGCGAGCGCGACGCGGAGCGTCCCCCCGCCGTCACCGTCGCTCCGCTCGAAGACGCCGCGCTCGAACCCGGCGTACAGCCCGACGCTTTTCGCGACCTCCTCGATGAACGCGATGGTCACCAGAAGCACCGGAATCGATACCGTGATCGGCAGCGCAAAGAGCACCGCGACGGCCAGCAGCTCCGCGACGAACACGAAGGGGATCGTACAGGCGGTGAGGAGCGCGACCGACCCGAGCGCCCGGCGGCGGTCGCGCGAGAGGATCCCGCCCCCCGCGGGCACGGGAGACAACCGCACCGCGAGCGCGTCGAGGAACTTCCGCGTCACGGGCTTTTGCGAGAACATGTCCTCCTCGCGGTAGACGCCGAGCCCGAGACCGAACAGCAGCGCCGCGCCGACCGCCATCGGGGCGGTCGAGAAGAGGACTTCGCCCGCCGAGACCGCCTCGCCCTGGAGGTCGAAGACGACGAGCGTCAGCGGCGAGACGAGCGCCACGGGCGTCACGTTCGTGAAGACCGCCGGCACGAACGCGTAGGTGGTCAACAGGACGCTCACGCCCACCGTGACGAAGGTGAGCTCCTTGAACGACCGCGCGAACATCGCGCCGACGAACGTGGCTCCGAGGAACGCGGCCGCGATCGGCGCCACGGCGACCACCGAGAGCGCTCCGCCGCCGACGAGGAGCGCGATGAGGGTCGTGACGACCGCTGCGGCCGCGGCGTACGGCAGCGTCTTGCCGGCGACGATCTCCGCCGCCGACAGCGGCGTGACGAGCAGGGGTTCTCCCCGCCGGTTCGTGCGCTCGTCGAGGATAGAGGAGCCGTACGCCTGGATCAGGAAGTTCATCGGCACGAGGAAAACGAACGCCAAGAGCAGCGACGTGAACGGGAACGGCGGTGTGATCGACCCGGGCGAGCCCACCGTGTCGGCGCCGAAGGCGCCGCCGCCGATCGACGGCACCGCGAAGCCGCCGTCCCCGCTCGACCCGGTCCCGGCGTCCGTGGAACCGGGATCACTCGCGTCCGTTCCGGCCCCGCTACCGCCGCCGCCGTCGCCGCTCGCGCCACCGTCTCCTCCCGTCTCGCCTCCGCCGTCGCTCCCCCCGTCCGAACCGCCCGCCGAGCCGCCGTCGCTCCCGCCGAGCGTCGCGCCGTCGTCGATCCCGGTCGTTCGCCCGACGTACCGGAGCGTGACGGTGACGGGGAACGCCGCCGTCCGGTTCGGCTCGGCGCGCATCAGTCGCTCGTTGTGCGCCTCGACCGCCTCCCGGACCGACGCGGCCGCGGCTTCGCCCTTCCGCGTGTCGCTCGCGCGGACGATCACCTCCTCGACCTCCCCGGAGTCGATCGCGCCGTCGTCGCCGGCTCCGGGTCGTACCACCGTCACCACGACCGCGTCGGCGGCGTCGCCGAGCGACGCCGTCCCACCCGGGACCGGGCGCAGCGACGGCGCGTCCTCGATCGCGTCCGCGTACGGCGAGCCGTCGTCGACGCCGACGCGGTAGATGTCGCCGTCGACGTCGAGGCCGGCGACGCCGGTCGCCACGCCGACCCCGACGACGCCGCCGGCGACGACGAGCAGGGCGACTCCGGCGGCGAGCGTTCGGCGGTCGACGCCGCCCGACGCGCGGGCGGACTCCCACCTCGCGACTCGGAGAACCCGACGGACGCCGACCGCGAGCCGCCGGCCGACGCGGCGCAGCCGATCGGTCACTCGGTCGCCTCCGTCGCCGTCGCTCTCGTCTCCCCGTTCTCGTCGGCCTCCCCGTCGCCCGCGGAGTCGCCGGGGTCGCCGGAGTCGCCGGAGTCGCCGGGGTCGCCGGAGTCGCCGGTGTACCGCCCGGGCATCGGCCGGCCGACGATGTCGAGGAACACGTCTTCGAGGCTCGGCTCGCGGCTCCGGATGTCGACGACCTCGCCGCCGGCGTCGGTGACGGCCTCGCGGACGGCAGCGACCGCGTCCATGCTCGGGACGGTCGTTCGGAAGCGGTCGCCCACCTCCTCGGTCGTCGCGTCGAGGTCGTCGAGGGCGGGCGTCGCCGTCGGCTCGACGTCGGTGAACACGCGGTACGTCGTCTCGCCGTGTCGCTCGCGGATCCCGTCGACGCTCCCGCGGGCGACGATCCGGCCCTCGTTCATCACCACGACGCGGTCGCAGACCGACTCGACGTGGTAGAGGTTGTGCGCGGAGAAGACGACCGTCTTCCCCGTCTCGCGGAGCTCGCGGGTGAACGCAAGCACGGAGTTCGTCGTCACCGGGTCGAGCCCGGAGGCCGGCTCGTCGTACACCAGCACGTCCGGGTCGTTGACGAGCGAGCGCGCGATGGCGACCTTCCGTTTCATCCCCTTCGAGACGTCGCCGAGGCGGCGCTCGCGGTGGTCGAGTTCGAGCCGGTCGAGCGCGGCCTCGATCCGCTCGTCGGCGACCTCCCGGGGCACGTCGTAGAGGTCCGCGAAGAAGCGCAGGTACGACAGCGCGGTCATCTCCTCGTACAGCGGCGACTCCTCCGGCAGGAACCCGAGGTGCCGGCGCATCTCGGGGTCCGAGGCGTCGAACCCGGCGACGGTCACCTCGCCGTCGGTGGGCTCGACGAGGCCGGCGATCACCTTGAGCGTCGTCGTCTTCCCCGCTCCGTTCGGGCCGACGATCCCGAACACCTCGCCGTCGTCGACGGCGAAATCGCTGTCGACGACGGCCGCGAAGTCGCCGTAGGTCTTCCGCAGCCCCGACACCTCGATCATGCGTGCGATTCCGCCGGCGGCCGGGTTAAACCCACGCCCGCGGTTATCGGCGGCGAGAACGCAGGCGGGCGAGACGGGAGCGGCGCGCGAGGCGAGCGCGCTGCGAACCGTCGGGAGTCGGCACGATTCACTCCGTGTACGGCTTCTCGATGCTCGCGTCGCCGCTGATGTACGCGTTCATGCGACGGGTGATCCCGTCGAAAAACGTTATGACCGGCGAGAGAACGCGTTCGACGAGTCGGATCGGCGACGCGACCCGGAGCGACCACGTCTCCGCGTTTCCGAGCCCGAACGCCTTGGGGACGATCTCGCCGAACACGAGGACGAGGAAGCTGGTACACGCGGTCGTCACCGCGACCGCCGCGCCGGGGGGGAGATAGCTGGCGACGAGGAGCGTCACGATACTGGAGATCGCGATGTTCACGACGTTGTTGCCGACGAGCAGCGTCACCAGCAGCCTGTGGGGATCGTCGCGAAGTTCCTTCAGCGCGAGCGCCCGCGGGTCTCCCGTCTCCGCCCGTCGATCGAACCACGCCGCCGGCAGCGAGAAGATCGCGGTCTCCGAACTGGAGAAGAACGCGCTGACCGCCAGCAACACGGCGACCGTCGCGACTCCGACGACTCCGATCGTGACTCCGACCATACGGCGTATTTAAAAACGAGGACAAAGAGAGTGTCGGCCGGACGCCGGGTATCGATGCGTTCGCGCCTCGCTCGCGGTCGGCGTGTAAACCGGCGTCACTCAGCGACTCGGGCGGTGTTCGGGAGACGAGCCGTCGGGTTACTCCTCTTCTTCCGCTTCCTCGACCGGCCCCCGTCCTCGCTCCCAGACGGCGTCAGCCGAGGTGTCGTTCGGCGCTGTGTGAGAGACGTCTTTCATGGTGTCGCGATCGCTTGCCATATTGACTCCTGCTACCTCGGAGTCCCGTATTAACCCTTCGTGGAAAGAGATAATGAGTCCTCATACCATATAAGGTATTAATATGAAACGATGCGGCGACGACTCGGTCGATAGACGTACTTCGAATTGGCACCGATACGGACCTCCGAAACCGGACGAACGTCCGTATTCGAGCGGGAGACCGCAGCGATGAGGCGTCCCGCCTCCGAAAGACACGGCGTGTCCGGAGATTCCGGTCGCGACGACGGAGCCGCCGTGGTCCGCGAAGGGGCAACGCTCGCGGTCGGCCGCGACGTCGACGCGCCGCCCGAGCCGACCGCGAAGGCGCTCCGCGACACCCGGCGGTGGCCCGACTGGAGCCCGTCGATCCGCGGCGTCGAGAGCACTGACCGATACGTCGAGACCGGGACGACGGGACGCGTCCGAGTCGCCGGCGCCTGGGCCCCCTTCCGAGTGACGGGCGCGACCCGGCTCCGGTGGGACTGGCGGGTCGCCGGAGTCCCCGCGACCGGCCACCGCGTCGACCGGTACTCGGGGGAGCCGGAGCGGTGTCGGGCGGTGATCGAGGTCCCCCTGCTCGCGGCCCCGTACGTCCCGGTCTGCCGGCGCGCGCTCGACCGGTTCGCGGCGCTCGTCGAGGGGGAGTGACCGCGACGAGGCCCTCCCGTTGCGACGCCCGGGCGCCTCAGTCCTCGTAGCCCTCCTCGAACGGGTCGATGACCTCGCTGCCGGGCTCGTCTTCGTCGCGGGTGAATCCGGGCCCCCGCGTCGCCAGCTCGAAGACGAGCCCGTCCGGATCGGTGAAGTAGACGCTCTTGAAGTAGGTTCGGTCTTTCACCTCCGAGACCTCCACGTCGTGGGATTCGAGGTGGTCTCGCCACTCGCGGAGCGTCTCCTCGTCCTCGACGCCGAACGCGAAGTGGTGGCTCGCGCCCGGGCCCGGAGTCCCCTGCGAGTCCGGGTACTCGAAGTAGGTGACGTTGGCCCCCGGTTCGCCCGTCGGCGTGGGCGAGAAGTAGTAGTGCGGCGTCCCGGGGTCGTCGTAGTTCTGGGTCCGCTTGACCGTGTGCCAGCCGAGGACGTCCTCGTAGAACGCGGTCGTCTCGTCCATGTCGGTACAGATGTTCGTGACGTGGTGGAGTCCGGTCGTCGGCGGCGCGTCGGTCATGATCTGCGTGAACGGTTGTCGGGAAGGTAGTTAGTCGTACTGGCGGCTCGAGAGGTAGTCGGACGGCGGCGCGAGAATGGATGCGTCCTGTGCGCGTCGGTCGCGCGTCGACAACGGTCAGTCGGAAAACGGTTCGATCGCGGCTCAGAACGGCCGAACGGTTCGATCGCGGCTTAGAACAGGCCGAGGCCGACCGCGTACGGCCACGCGGTGCCGCCGACCGCGAGCAGCGCGAGCGCGGCGCCGGCGCCGTAGACGTTCTTCAGGAAGCTCGTCATCTCGTTCTGCTTCTCCTCGGGGTCGTCCATCGACCAGAAGTCGTGCATCGTCACGGCGGAGACGAGGAGGAAGAGGGCGAGGCCGCCCGCGGCGACGACGGGGAACGCGCCCGCCGCGACGCCGAGGCCGCCCAAGACGAGGACGGCGCCGGAGGCGATCACCGAGAACTGCGGCGCGGGGAGGCCCTTGAACTCGGCGTAGCCCGCCATCGTCTCGAGGTCCATGAAGTGGTTGAGCCCCATGAACGCGAGCGTCGCGCCGAAGACGATCCGGCCGAGCAGGAAGAGTTCGCCCGCGAGGGGAGTGTCGAACTGGAGCGGTGTCGCTGCGATTTCAGCTAACATCGTGTAACCTGCTATACGCACGTAACCTATTTATCGCTTCCCGGACAATAGGGTAAGCAGGTAACACCGATGTCATCGCAGGAACTCGCCGGCTCCGAACCGGCGGAGACGACCGACGCAGAGTCCCGGAACGCCGCCCCCGACACGCCGTGTCCCGTCGTGGACTCGCTCGAACAGATCGGTTCGCGGTGGCGGCTCGTCGTCCTCCACGAGCTGTTGAACGGCGAGGCGCGGTTCAACGAGCTGAAGCGGGAGACGGACGCGAACGCCCGCACCCTCTCGCGCGTGCTCGACGACCTCCAGGAGACCGGCTTCGTGGATCGGCGGTTGGAGGAGGACTCGCCGGTGGCGACGTACTACAGTTTAACTGATAAAGGCGAGTCGCTCGCCCCCGTCTTCGAGGAGATCGACGACTGGGCCCACGAGTGGCTGGCCGAGTGCGACGCGTAAGACCTGAATCGCGGGGATCTTCGATTTTTCACGGGGATCGTCGTTCGGTTTCGGCCCACTCGTGAGTCGCTGACCGCGGATCGACCGCGAACGCCTCTAAAGCCCCGCGGCTGGCCCTTTGAATCTCACCCGACCGCACCGCACGGCACCTCACGCCTCCCCAGCCTCGCGGTTCGCGCTCTGCGAGCGCTCACCGCGTCCCTCGCGCGTGCTGGCTCGCGACCGCCTTCGGCGGCCGCTCGCAGGCACGCGCCGCCGCATCGTCTATTTATCACCCGTACCGCCGCGATCGCGTTCCGCCGGCGAAACGCACACCCCTCTCGGGCGCGTACGGATCGGCGTGTACGCCGGACTGAAGAACACCCCCTGTTGCCTGTGCGGCCGGGACGACACCCACACCCGGATCGCGGTGCCGCCGCGGGCGCTCCGGCTGATGGAGAACGGCGGGCCGATCGCGTGGCGCGACGTGGTCGGGACGGTGACGCTCCGCTTCTGCGCCGACGACTGGGCCCTCGTGAGCGACCTCGCGGTCGAGATGGACACCCATCCGCTCTCTCGATGTAACGCGGCCCACGTCTCCTTGGACCTCCGCGAGGACCACGAGGCGCTGCTGTCCGCGACGAAGGACGAGACCGACCAGACCGAGCTGGAGGCGCGGCTCGCGAGCGAGGCCGAGGCGACTCTCGACGCGGTCGACGACCCCTACACCGAGGAGCGCGACGTGGTCGAAGCCGTCGTCGTCCTGCGCGCGCTGGAGGAACTCGGCGTGCGAGACGGGCCCGGCCGCGGCGCTACCGGGTCGACGGCGGCCGCGGACGACGACTGAGCCGACCGCCTCACCACCTGACCTCGAACCCCTCTGCGCCCTCCGGCTCGCCGTACTCGACGTCCACGTCCTCGACCTCGGCGGCCTCGCTTCCGGTCTCGCACCACGCGACCATGTCGCGGACGTCGCCCTCGGACCCCTCGAAGACCGCCTCGACCCGGCCGTCGTCGAGGTTCCGCACCCAGCCGTCGACGCCCTTCTCGCGGGCCGTATCGCGGGTCGTCGCCCGGTAGTAGACGCCTTGAACGCGACCCGAGACGAACACGTGCGCGCGAACGCGGTCGGTCATCGGCCGACCTTGGGACCGCGACCCGTTTAAGCGACCCGCCCGCAACCGACGCCTACTAACTCCCGGGCGCCGAGGTGGGCGACATGGACCTGTTCGGAACCGCCGGGATCCGCGGCGGCGTCGAGGACCGCGTCACGCCGGCGCTCGCGCTCGCAGTCGGGCGGGCGGTGGGCGCCGAGATCCGATCGCGAACCGCCGGGCCGGACGCCGAATCGACCGACGAGTCGGCCGCCGGGTCGAGCCCCGAATCGACCGTCGTCCTGGCCCGCGACGGTCGGGTGACGGGCCCGGCCCTCGCGGCCGCGACGGAGGCCGGCTTGGCCGCCGGCGGCGTCGCCGTTCGCCGCGCCGGCCGACTCCCGACGCCGGCGCTCGCGCACGCCTCGCGCGGCCGCTACGGCGTGATGCTCACCGCCTCGCACAACCCCCCCACGGACAACGGGATCAAGCTGTTCCGGGACGGCGCCGAGTTCGACCGCGACCTGGAGCGCGCCGTCGAATCGCGCGTCGCCGCCGAGGAGTCGGTCGCCCCGTGGGACGAGTGGACCCGGGCCGCCCGGACCGACCCGCTGGAGGGTTACCTGGACGACGTGTGCGAGTACGCCGCGGGGTTCGGCGCCGACCTCGACGGCCTCCGGGTCGCGGTCGACTGCGGCAACGGGATGAGCGCGCCCGCGACGCCGACCGTCCTCCGCGAACTCGGCGCCAGCGTGGTCACGCTCAACGGGAACGTCGACGGCCACTTCCCCGGCCGGGGGAGCAAGCCGACCCCGGAGACGCTGGCCGACCTGCGCGCGTTCGTCGCCGACGCCAACGAGGGCGTGGACGACCCCGGCCGCCCGAGGCCGGACGCCGAAGGCGACGGCGACGCGGAGGGATTCGCGTTCGCCATCGGCCACGACGGCGACGCCGACCGGATCGTGATCGTCGACGCGGACGGGGAGGTCGTCCACGAGGACACGGTGCTCGCGGTGCTCGCGGAGCGATACACCCGTACGAGCGGCGCGGCGGACCCGGTCGTCGTGACGACGCCGAACGCCTCCGGACGCATCGACGAGCGCGTCCGCGAGGCCGGCGGCCGCGTCGAGCGCGTGCGACTCGGCGCGCTTCACGAGGGGATCGCCGCGGTTCGCGGAGAGAGCGCCCCCGGCGACGATACCCGCGTCGTCTTCGCCGCCGAGCCGTGGAAGCACATCCACGTCGGCTTCGGCGGGTGGATCGACGGCGTCACCTCCGCGGCGGTGATCGCCCGTCTCGTCGCTGACGAGGGGCTGGACGCGCTCCGAGAACCGGTCACCGAACGCCCGTACCGGAAGGTGAGCGTCGCCTGCCCCGACGACGCGAAGGCGACGGCGATGGACCGACTGGAGACGGCCCTCCCCGAGGCGTTCCCCGACGCGGCGGTCGACACGGACCACGGCGTCCGGCTGGAGTTCGACGACGCCTCGTGGGCGCTGGTGCGTCCCTCCGGCACGGAGCCGTACGTCCGCGTGTACGCGGAGAGCGACGACGTCGACGCGCTCGTGGCCGAGGTCGAGGAGATCGTCGAGGACGCGGTCGCGGCGGCGTAGAGCGGCAGGCGGTTCGAGCGGCGAGACCCGGTGTTGATCCGTGTCGTTCTCCGCTCCGTTTACGACCGGTATCAATCCGGATTTGTGGATCAAAATCGCGACATTCGCCGGTGATTCCCCAGGTATTCGGCCGCTTCTTTCCACGAACGTGTCTCCTCAGTGCCGAGGGAACGACGAATTTATGCCGCGTTCCGACGGGGATACAGACGAGATGGCATCCGACTTCGAGCGGCGGCGGTTCATCAAGGCGGCAAGCGCAGCGGGCCTCATCGGTCTCGCCGGGTGTAGCGGCGGCCCGAGCGGGAGCGGCGACGGGTCGGGCGGCGGGAACGCGTCCGACGGCTCTTCGGGTTCGGACGGCGGCGAGGGGTCGGACGAGCCCCCGGCGACGGTCGGCATCGTGTACTCCGACGGCGGCCTCGGCGACAACTCGTTCAACGACGCCGCACAGCAGGGAATTCTCCAGGCCGAAGAGGAGTTCGGCATCGCGTACGACGAGTCCGAGCCGGACGGGGCCGGCGAGTTCGGCCAGTTCCAGCAGCTGTACGCGAGCTCGACGGATCCGGACTACGACCTCGTCTCCTGTATCGGGTTCAACCAGGGCGACGCGCTCTCCGAGACCGCGCCGCAGTTCCCCGATCAGGACTTCATGATCGTCGACACGACGGTCGACGAGCCGAACGTCGCGAACTACCTGTTCCGCGAGCACGAGGGCTCGTTCCTGATGGGCGTCCTCGCCGGCCGGCTGACCGAGACCGACTTCTCCGCCGGCGCGGGGGCGACGGCGCCCGACTCGACGAACGTCGGATTCGTCGGCGGCGTCGACAGCCCCGTCATCCGCCGGTTCCAGGCCGGCTTCGAGGCGGGCGTCGACTACGCGTCCGACGACGTCGACGTCATCACGAGCTACGTCGGCAGCTACGCCGACCCCTCCGGCGGCCGGGAGCAGGCGCTGTCGATGTATCAGAGCGGCGCGGACATCGTCTACCACGCCGCGGGCGCGACTGGCGTCGGCGTGTTCCAGGCCGCCCAGTCCGAGGGTCGGTTCGCGTTCGGCGTCGACCAGGACCAGTCGGTCTCTGAGCCGTCGTTCGCCGACGTGATCGTCGCGTCGATGGTGAAGCGCGTCGACACCGCGGTGTACGAGTCGATCTCGAACGTGATCGACGGCAGCCATCAGGGCGGAAACACGATCGCGCTCGGCCTGGAATCGAACGGCGTCGAGTGCGTCTACGGCCAGGAGATCGGCGGTCAGGTACCGGAAGACATCAAGACCGCGGTGGCGGACGCGCGCGACGAGATCATCGCCGGCAACATCGACGTGCCGGAGACGACGAGCAACTGAGCCCGGGAACGCCGGCTCCCGAGCGCGCTCCGAGGCGGCTTCCGGTCTCGGAGTCCGAGCCGACCCGCCCCGGTCTCGGAGTCCGGACTGACCTGCCCCGGTCCCGGAGTCCGGACTGACTTGCCCCGGTCTCGGAGTCCGGACCGACCCGGCGGACGCGACGTTCTCGACCGCCGGTCGCTCGGCGACCGCTCGGGGTGCGTCAGCTCGGAATCCGCGCGTTTTTAGGCTCCGGCGCGGAGTTACGGGTGAATGAACCCGGCGGTCCACTTGGACGGTATCACGAAGCGATTCCCCGGGGTCGTCGCGAACGACGACGTTGATCTCGCGGTGGAGCGGGGGAGCGTCCACGCCCTGCTCGGGGAGAACGGGGCCGGCAAGACCACGCTGATGAACGTGCTGTACGGCCTCTACCGGCCGACCGACGGGACCGTCCGCCTCGACGGCGAACCGCAGTCGTTCGACTCGCCGCGGGACGCGATCGACGCCGGCGTCGGCATGATCCACCAGCACTTCATGCTCGTCGACCCGATGACGGTGTGGGAGAACGTCGTCTTGGGCAACGAGCCGACGACCTGGGGCGGACTGCGCGTCGACAGGGAGGCGGCTCGCGAGGCCGTCGTCGAACTGAGCGAGCGCTACGGCTTCGACGTCGACCCGGACGCGACGATCGCGGACATCTCGGTCGGGGAACAGCAGCGCGTCGAGATCCTGAAGGCCCTGTACCGCGGCGCCGACGTGCTCATCATGGACGAGCCGACCGCGGTGTTGACTCCGCAGGAGGTCGAGGAGCTGTACGGCGTCTTCGAGGAGCTCACCGACCAGGGCAAGACGATCATCTTCATCTCGCACAAGCTCGGCGAGGCGCTCTCCGCGGCCGACGAGATAAGCGTCCTGCGCGACGGCGTCAACGTCGGGACCGTCGCTACGTCGGACGTGACGCGGGAGGAGCTCGCGAAGATGATGGTCGGCCGGGAGGTGCTGATGGACCCCGCGACGACGCCCCAGGAGGCGGGCGACCGGGTGTTGGAGGTCACCGACCTCAGCGTCGACGACGACCGGGGCGTGGAGGCGGTCTCCGACCTCTCCTTCGAGCTCCGCGCCGGCGAGATCATGGGCGTCGCGGGCGTCGACGGAAACGGTCAGCTACAGCTCGTGGAGGCGATCACGGGCCTCCGCAGACCGTCGTCCGGAGACGTCCGCTACCGCGGCGAGCCGATGGCGGGGAAGACCCGCCGCGACCGGATCGACCGCGGGATGGCGTTCATTCCCGAGGACCGGCAGGAGCGGGGCCTCGTGATGTCCTACGATCTCACCGAAAACGCCATTCTCGGAAGCCAACACGACCCCCCGTTCGCCGAGAGGGGTCGGATCGACTGGCGGGCGTCCCGAGACCACGCCGAGTCCGTCATCGAGCAGTACGACGTGCGACCGCCCGACGCCGACGCCGAGGCAGAGTCGCTGTCGGGCGGTAACCAGCAGAAGTTCATCGTCGGCCGCGAGTTCGAGCGCGACCCCGACCTCGTCGTCGCGACGCACCCGACCCGCGGCGTCGACATCGGATCGACGGAGTTCCTCCACGATCGGCTGCTCGACCTTCGTTCGCAGGGGAAGGCCGTGCTTCTGGTGTCATCGAAGCTCGACGAGGTACAGGGGCTCTCCGACCGGCTCGCGGTGATGCACGAGGGCGAGTTCACCGGGGTCGTCGACCCCGCGACCGTGACCGAGGAGGAGATCGGTCTGCTGATGGCCGGCGAGTCGCTCGACGACGACTCCGTCGAGGGGGCGGCGCTTCACGAGGCGGCAAGCGAGGAGGTGGGGGGCGAGGAGACGGCAAGCGAGGGGGCGGCAACCGAGGAGGTCGAGGGCGAGAAGGCGGGCGAGGGGATCGACGACACGACCGCCGGCGACGAGGGGGTGGACGCGTGAGCGAATCGGACGCGGACGGGCGCCCGTCCGTCGTCGCCCGCCTCGTCGCGCCGTTCGTCGACCGGAGCGTCGCGGAGCGGCTCGTGATAAGCGTCGCCGCGATCCTGCTTTCGATCGTCATCGGCTTCGCGATCGTGCTCGTCTCGGGCCGGATCGCCGAGTGTACGACCGCGGCCTGGACGATGCCGCTCACGGGACTGGGGTTCTGTTACGACCCGGTCGAGGTGTACGTCGTGCTGTTCAACGGCGCGCTCGGCTACCCGTTCGCCGTCGGTGACCCCGGCCTGTTGAATCCCGAATGGACCCCGTTCAACCTCTCGTTCGGCCTGACGCTTTCGGAGACGACGCTGCTGATCTTCACGGGGCTGTCGGTCGCCGTCGCCTTCCGCGCCGGCCTGTTCAACATCGGAACGCAGGGGCAGCTCGTCGTCGGCGCGCTCGCGACCGCGCTCTCGGTCCTCGCGGTCGCGCCCCTGCTCCCCGCCGGTCGGATCGCTGGGGTCGTGCTGGTCGTCATCGGAGCCGCCGCCGGCGCCGTAGCCGGCGGGTTCTGGGGGGCGATACCCGGGGCGCTCAAGGCGTACGCCGACGCCAACGAGGTGATAACGACGATCATGCTCAACTTCGTCGCCGCGAACGTCGCGTACGTGCTCGTGTTGGAGGTGTTCCGCGCCGAGGGCTCCTCAGTGGTCGCCACCAGGTACGTCCCCGAATACGCCCAGTTCCTCCCGTGGCTGTTCCCGCAGTCCAGCGACTTCGCGCTGATCGCGCTCCTCGTCGGTGTCGTCTTCATCGGGGCGCTCTACTACTTCGTCGAGCACACGTCGCTCGGGTACGACCTCCGGACGAGCGGCGTCCAGGCGGCGGCCGCCGAGTACGGCGGCGTGAACGCGAAGCAGACGACCGTGCGGGCGATGACGCTGTCCGGCGCCCTCGGCGGCCTCGGCGGCTCGGTGTGGGTGCTGATGTCCGAGGGGCGGTGGATGGCCTCGGTCCCCGACCTCGGCTTCGACGGCATCACCGTCTCGATCCTGGCCGGAAACAACCCGATCGGCGTGTTGCCGGCGGCGTTCCTCTTCGGGGTCCTGAAGGGCGGCGCCCTGGAGATCGGCTTCCGGACGGACGTCCCCACGGAGCTCGTCGCGGTGTTGCGCGGGCTCATTATCCTGTTCGTCGCGATGCCGGAATTCTTCCGGATGATCGGGCGATACACCGGCGTCGGCGGGCCCCCAGGCGGCGTCCCGGGGACGACCGAGCCGGACGAGACCGCCGGCGGTGACCGGGGTGAGACCGATGCGTAACCCGCTCGCGGCCGCGTCGATCCCGATCCTCGACGACCTGATCGAGTCGGACTACGTGCGCTCGCTGGTCGTCGGCACCGCCGGGCTGCTCGCGCTGCTCGGCGCGTTCGGGCTCGCGTTCCCGGGTTCGGTCGCGGGCGACCTCGCCGGTATCGTCTTCTCGACGAGCACCGCGACGTCGACGGCGCGGCTCGCGGCGCCCATCGTGCTCGCCGGGCTGGGCGGCATCTTCGCCGAAAAGTCGGGCGTCATCAACATCGGGCTGGAGGGACTGCTCATCATCTCGGCGTTCGTGTCGGTGTACGCCGCGTCGGTCGTCGGCATCGGGAACGCCGTCCTCGGCGTCCCGGCGCTCGCGGTCGGGTTCCTCGCCGGCATCGCCGCGTCGACGCTCCTGTCGGCGCTGTTCGCGGTCGTCTGCATCGAGTTCAAGGCCGACCAGATCATCGCCGGGCTGGCCGTCTGGCTCATCGCGTTAGGGCTCGCGCCGTTCATGTCGACCGTGTTCTTCGGCGGCGTCAACACGCCGAACCTCGGCGCGAACGTCGGATGGCGGTACTCGACCGCGATGGTGATCGTCGCGACCGTCGGCTCGTGGTGGCTGTTGAACCAGACCGGCTTCGGGAAACACCTCCGGGCGGCCGGCGAGAACCCGAAGGCGCTCGACACGGTCGGCGTCTCGGTCTCGAAGGTGCGGTACGCCGGCGTCCTGCTTTCGGGCGTCCTCTCCGGGGTCGGCGGCTCGGCGCTGGCGCTGTCGATCGGGCAGTTCGTCGGCTCCGGCGAGACGATGGTTCAGGGGAAGGGGTTCATCGCCATCGTCGCGTACCTGTTCGGCAACTACAACCCGCTCGGGACGCTCGGCGCCGGCGTGCTGTTCGCCGGCCTCGACGCGACCCAGATCCGCCTCCAGCAGCTCGGCTACGCGATTCCGGACACGCTGGTCCAGACCATCCCGTACGTCATGGTGATCGTCGTACTCGCGCTGGTCGGCCGGACCCAGATCCCCGAGGCCGCGGGCGAACACTACGAGACCGAGGAGTAGAGACGGCGAGGGGAACGGCCGCCGCGAACGCCGCCCCGCGGTCAGTCCGACGCGCTCGGGTCGTCGGCCGGCGACGGCAGCCGCAGGTCGGCGAAGTCGTCGGCGTCGCCGACGCCGGTGACGATCTTGACCTCGTCCGTGATCGGGACGCCGACGCAGGAGAGGCGCGCGTTCTCCTCGCGGATCTGCTCGTCGGAGAGGACCGACTGGCCCGGCATCGCCACGTCGCCCTCGACGACGATCACGGCGCAGTTCGAGCAGGCGCCGCCGCGACAGGCGTACGGCCACGAGCGCCCGCCGCGTTCCGCGGCCTCGAGGATCGACTCGCCGGGCTCGACGAGGAACCGACCGTACGCCGGCAGGTCGAGGTCGGCCTCGGCCGCCTTCTCGAAGAGGTCGTCGTCGTCGACCGCCCAGCCGCGCTCGGCCATCACGTCGCGGTCGAGGTGGTAGACGGTCGACGGCGTGCCGGTACGCACCGGCTCGACCGACCCCTCGGCGTACCGCCGGACCACGTCCGCCGCTTCCGGGACCGGTTCGTCGGCGAGGCCGTCGAACCAGTCACGGACCGTCGCGGGCGCGAGGTTCGACTCGGCGGCGACCGCCTCGATGTCGACCCCTTCGAGCCGGGCGACGGTCGAGACGAACCCCGACGAGTCGAGCGTCGCTATCGTCTCCTCGACCCACTCCTCGGAGCGACCGTACCACGAGGCGAGTTCCGCCGTGCCGATCCCCCGGTCGTACGCGACGGCGGTCATCAGCGCCGCGGTCGCCTCCGACGACCTGACCTCCGGGAGCCACGCCCGGATCCGATCGGCGTCCGTCTGATCGAGTTGGCCCATACCCGTACCACGCGGCTCCGGGGCGTTAAACGGTGAGCCTGAACAGTTAGGCCTCGCGGGCGCGTCCGTCGGACCGCGGTCCGCCCCGGAATCCGTCGCCTCCGACGCGACCGAAACGGGAGCAAAGAGTTTTGCCGGGCGCACGACACGGTCCGGTAATGGATATCGACGAGTACGACGTCGTCGTGGCGGGCGCCGGGACCGCCGGCTGTTACGCCGCCGCGACGATCGCGAACGAGGGGCTCGACGTCGTCATCGTCGAGCGGAAGGACGAACAGGAGGCCGGCCACATCGCCTGCGGCGACGCGCTGAAGGGGGCCGACGCCTTCCCCGAGGCGATCCCGAAAGACCGGCTCGAACCCGCGTTCACGAACACCGGCGTCGACCACGGTCGGTTCGAGATCCCCCAAGAGGACACGGTCTTGGAGATCCCGGTGCCCGGGGAACTCGCCGTCATCGACCGCTGGGAGTACGGCCGACAGATCATCGCCGGCGCCGAAGACGCGGGCGTCGACTTCCACTACGACACCGTCATCAACGACGTGGCGCAAGACGAGACGGGCCGCGTCACGGGGCTTCACGCGGTGCGGAAGGGCGACCCCCGGACCTACGCCGCGGACGTCGTGATCGACGGCGCCGGGTCGCTCTCGCTGCTCCAGGACAAGGCCGACTTCGAGGGGACCACCTTCGACACGAACGTCCGGTACTCGCAGTTCTGCTCGGCGTACCGCGAGATCGTCGAGGTGCCGGAGCCGGTCGAGTGGGACGACGCCTTGGTGTTCAAGGCGACCGACCGCGCCGCGGGCTACCTCTGGTACTTCCCGCGGACCAGCACCGAGATCAACGCCGGGCTCGGCTTCCAGATGACCGAGGAGCCGATGCAGCTCGTCGAGTCGCTGAAGGAGGACCTCCGGGACCGGCCCGAGTTCGAGGGCGCGGAGGTCACGGACAAGCTCGGCGCCGCCCTCCCCACGCGTCGCCCCTACGACTCGGCGGTCGCGCCGGGGTACATGGCGGTCGGCGACGCCGCCGGCCACGTGAACCCGACGACGGGCGGCGGGATTGCGGGGGCCGCATACGCGGGCAAGTACGCCGGCGAACAGGCGGTGAAGGCGGTCTCCGACGGCGACGTGACAGAGGAGAACCTCTGGCGGTACAACACCCGCGTGATGGACCACTTCGGCGGGCGCTACGCCGGTCTCGACGTGTACAACGTCCTCTCGACCGCGGTCGACGTCGACGACCTGATGGGGCTGCTCGCGTCGCTGCCGGGCGAGAAGCTCGCGGAGGCGCTGTACGAGGGGTCGACCTCGATGTCCTTCGGGCTGAAGGTGAAGGCCGCGATCAAGAGCTTCGGCTACTGGGGGACGATCCGAAACTTCTACCAGACGAAGTCGCTGGCCGACGAGCTGCTCGCCCACTACGACGAGTACCCGACGAGCCCCGCCGCGATGGCCAACTGGACCCGCGAGCGCGACGCCATCATGGACCGCGTGTACGAGACGACCGGCGCCGACGCGAAGTACTGAAGCGTGAGCGGCTACCGACTCACGACCGTCGAGACGGTGCGCGAGGAGGGCTCGTGGGCGTTCACCGCCCGCGAGGGCGACGAGGACCGCGAGGTGTTCCTCGTGCCGTGCGCGGACGAGCCGGGTGAGGCCGACGATTCCGTCGATCCGCCCGTCCGCGCGTGGATCAACCGCTGTACCCACGAGGACCAGCGCCTCCACCGCGAAGGGATAGGAGCCGTGACGCGGGGCGGCTCCGTCGTCTGCCCGAAGCACGGCTCGGCGTTCGATTCCTGTGAGGGCTCCTGCGACAACGGCGAGGCCGCCGGGACGACGCTCCGCTCGATCGACGTCGATGTGCGCGACGGCGCTGTGTTCCTCACGGACGACGACCTCACCTACCTCTACGAGGGGTTACCGGACGACGACGGCGACGACGAGGGGCCGGCGTCGAGCTCGCACCTGACGTTCTGAGTTGCGAAGATCCGAGAGGCAGACTCGTGGTCGGCTCCTTTTAAATAGGCGACTGTGCGGTGACGTTCATCGAAGCCCCAGCCACTCGGCTGTACGGTTTTGTATATAAGTGATCGTTCGACACCAACACCGACACCACCGAAGTCTCAACCGCTCGGCTGTACGCGGCCGTTTATAGATGACAGATCGATACCGACACCGCCGAAGCCCCAGCCGTGAGGGCTCGGTGCGCTCGCTGCGCTCCTCGTCGCTCGTTTCACTCGCTCCTGCGGTGCTTTCGTCGCGCGCCTTCGCCCTCACGGCTGCCCCTTCGAGTCCCGCCCGGCACCGCACCTCACACCTCCCCAGCCTCGCCGCTCGCTCCGGGCTCCCTACGGTCGCCCGTCGCTCACGGCGTCCCTCGCACGCGCTCCTCGCAGCCGCCTAGGCCGGCCGCTCGGAGGCGCGCGCTACCGCAGTTGTTTATAAAAGCCGTCGCGGATGCTTTTAAATATCGGCAGAGAAGCGCGCCAGGGTCTTACGGCCGCGTCTCGGCGACCCGCCGGATCGCGCCGGCGATCACGTCGATGCCGATCCCGATGTCGTCCTCGACGACGTCGAAGTCGCTCGTGTGGTGGCCGCCGGGGTGGTCGGTACCGACGCCGAGGTAGCAGGCGAGCCCGCCCTGCTCCTGGACGTAGTTCATCAGGTACGTCGCGTCCTCGGAGCCGCCGAGCTCGTCGCTGTCGACGATGTTCGTGACGCCCGAGACGTCGCCCGCAGACTCCCGCACGAGCCCCGCGAGCGCGTCGTCGCTCGTCGCGCTGGGCGCTTCGCCGAGCGTGGAGACGTCGACCTCGCAGTCGTGCATCTCCGCGGCCGAGTCGAGGACCCGGTCGGCGTGGTCGGACATGTACTCGGCGAGGTCGGTCGTCTGCCCGCGCACTTCGCCCTCGATGTACGACTCCTCGGGGATGATGTTCGTCGCGGTGCCGCCGCCGACGAGTCCGGCGTTCACCCGCGTCGGGCCGTCCGCGTGCCGCGGGATGGCGTAGAGGTTCTGGATCGCGGCCGCCATCGCCTGAACCGTGTTCCGGCCCTGCTCGGGGCGCGCGCCGGCGTGCGCGGGTTCGCCCGTGAACTCGGCGAGGAAGTGCCGCACCGCGAGGAACCCCTCGATGCCGCAGACGACCTCGCCGGAGGGGTGGTCGAGGCCGACGTGGACCGCGTACAGGTAGTCGACATCGTCGAGGTGGCCCGACTCGGCCATCGGCTTGCCGCCGACGATCTGCTCTTCGCCCGGCTGGAAGAACACCTTCAGCGTGCCCGAGAAGTCGGAGTCGAGGATCACGTCGAGCGCGCCGAGCCCCATCGTCGCGTGGGCGTCGTGGCCGCAGGCGTGCATGAACCCCTCGTGTTCGGAGCGGAACCCCTCACCGGCCGGGACGTGGTCGCCCGACTCCGACTCCGTGATCGGGAGCCCGTCGATGTCGACCCGCAGACCGACCACCGGGCCGTCGCCGCGCTCGACGACCGCGACGCAGCCGGTGTAGCCGCCCGAGAGCTGTTCGAGGACTTCGGGATCGGCGCCCGCCTCGCGGGCCCGCTGTTCCCACTCCGCCAGCTCCTCGTCGTCGGGGACGTTCAGGCGCTCGTCGGCTGCCAAGGCGTCGGGCCCGACGTGGAGACCCGTCAGGTCCCGCTCGCGGAGGGCCTCGACGATGCGCGCGGTGGTGTAGAACTCGCGCCACGCGGGCTCGGGGTGGCGGTGAAGGTCGCGTCGGAAGCTTCGGTACTCGCCGCTGTCGAGAGCGCTCATACGTCCGGGTGGCCCGGCGACCGCTTAAACGATCGCCTGTCGGAGAAAAGGGGTAACCTTAGCGTGAAGAGTGCGGCCGAGCAAGGGTGAGTTGGTGACTCGAAGATGCTCGACCGCGTGGTCGCGAAAACACGCGATCAGAAAGTATTTTCCCGTGAAGATACCCCGACCGAACAGCGTGTCGAAGCAGCGTTTTTGTATTAGCCGATCTCCCGTATCGGCGCGTTGAGCGGGTAGTCTGGCGCTCATACGAGGCCCTGCGCCGGTGGTATCAGGAGACCGCTGGGTCAAATCCTTCGCAGCTCTCCACAATGCCATCCCCTAGCCTTGACCCCCTCCTCGTATGAAGGGCCCTGTTCAAATCGTAATCGGGCGGGCGAGCCAACAGCTACGTTCAGTCCTGCTTTTCGCCAGGGTTCACAGCGCTACCAGCTGGTCTCACAGGGTGTTTGGTAGGCCTTTGGAGTGCTAATGCACTCACCCCAGCACCGATAGCGAGGACAGCTCCGATACCAAAGGTAAACGTCCACGAAGTAACGGTTACCAGCCAGCCGGCGACCGCGCCACCGAAGATACCACCCCACATTTTCCCAGAGTAGAGTAGCGCATAGTTCGACGAGGAGTGAGCCTCTCCATAATACTCACCGACCAAGCTTGGAAACAGCGTGTACTGCGGACTCCAGAAGAACGTTGCTAACACGACACTCCCCACGAACAAGACCGTTGACCCCGCTTGAGCGGCGAAAACCAGGCTGCCAACGCCGATTCCACACAAGGCAAATGAGACCGCCATGATGTATCGTCGGTCAAACCGGTCGGAGAGGTCGCCCATGACTAGGCGACCGATCCCGGCCGCAACGGGCAACATTGTCGCCGAGAGCGTGGCCGTATTCTCGGTTAACGACATCGCCTGCGCAAATGAGATCACCTTCGCAGTCACCATGAGACCAGCTCCGCTCACCGCAACGAACATTGCGTACATAAGCCAAAACTGCCAGGTTCGAGCTGTTTCGCGCCATGTATACTGAAAATTCGCCGCTGAGGCCTGATCGGCCGGAGCCTCGTTCGATTCTTTACTGTCCCTGAACCAGTTTGGCGGCGGATCCCGTAGCAGCACTGCCGTCAGGAGGACAACGACAAAGATGAGGACACCCATCAGTCGCAATACTCTGCTGTACGCGTCAACAGCAGCGTTGGCACGAACGAACGGGACAAACAGTGCTGCGCCACCGGCGAAAGCCATTGTCCCGACACCAGTGGTCAGCCCGCGGCGGTCGGGGAACCATTTCAGGGCTGTGTTCACCGCGACGGTGTACACGATGCCAACGCCGATCGCCCCCAGCGAGTACAGTACGTAGAGGTGCCACACTGTCGTTGCGTACGTGATACCGATGTATCCACCACCGGCGAGCACTGCTGCGATGGCGGTCAGGTTTCGCGGCCCGTGTCGGTCACGCCACCAGCCAACAGGAAACTGTGAGCCAGCCTGAAATATCACGAACAGCGTGAACACGAGCCCCAGTGCGGGCAATGCGATCCCGAGATCTCGCGCCAGCGGTCCTTCGATCGACGACCAGACGTATTGGTAGGGACTCACCACGCCCATCGAGCCCGCAGCAGCGACGATTAACCACCACCGCGAGAAACCCAAGTGGTCATGAGCTGCTGTGCCCGGATCGTCGGTCGTAGACGCAGCAGACGCGTGGGAATCATCCCCCGACATCGTTTCCGTACGGACTCTGTGCTGCGCGGTCAGCCTCGTCACGGTCGTTCCAGTGACACGCCGACCGGTGCCGCTCGGGGTCGGACTCGGCGCTCTGCTCGACCGGTTGGAGCGCTGGCTCATCGGCTTCGCACTCCTCGTCGATGTACTCCGGACAGCGGGTATGGAACGGACATCCCGATGGTGGGTCGATAGGACTTGGTGGATTCCCATCGAGATGGACGGTTCGCCGCCCCATTTCGCCGGTGATACTCGGGATTGCTGCCAGCAGTGACTTCGTGTAGGGATGAGCCGGTGCCTCAAAGATATCGTGTGTCGGCCCCTCCTCTACGATCTTTCCCAAATACATGACTGCGATACGATCACTGACGTGCCGCACCACCGATAGGTCGTGTGCGATAAAAACGTACGAGAGGCCGTACTCCTGTTGGAGGCGTTTCATTAAGTTGATGATCTGTGCCTGGACGCTCACGTCGAGTGCGCTAACCGGCTCGTCGGCAATGATGAGTTTCGGTTCCACGGCAAGGGCACGCGCGATACCGACACGCTGGCGCTGGCCGCCGGAAAACTCGTGTGGATAGCGGTCGCGCAAGTCGGGTGAGAGGCCAACCTCCTCGAACAACTCGGCGACACGTTCGTCTTTGGCCTCACCAGTCGCGATGTCGTGGACCGCCAGCGGCTTGCCGACAATCTCCCCGACTGTTTTTCGTGGGTTCAGCGATGAAAGCGGATCCTGAAAGATGACCTGAACATCTTTTCGGAGCGCTTTCAGCCGGTCCCCTTCGGCGTCAGAGATCTCTTCACCGTCGAAATGGATGGTCCCAGCAGTCGGTTCGTAGAGTCGAGACAGTGTGCGCCCGAGGGTGGACTTCCCACACCCGGACTCACCGACCACACCGAGGGTTTCCCGCTCGGCGAGCGTCAGGTCTACCCCGTCGACGGCGTGAACCCACTCGTCATCACCGAACAGGCGGTCGAGGAAGCTCTGTTCAACTGGAAAGTGCTTTTTCAGGCCCTTCGCACTCAGCAGCGGTTCACCGCCCGACTCGGCTGACTGACCACCTGTGGTATCGGTGACTGATGATTCGAATTGGCTACTCATCTGTACTCCCCTCCGAAGTTGGGCCGCTGCGGGGTGACCAGATCGTCGCTGGCCTCGTGTTCTTGGATGAGTTGTTTCGCCTCCGCGTCGTCGACACGCTGGACCTCGTCCCCGTCGTTGGCAACCGCATCGTTATAGAGGTGACACCACGTTCGATGGCCGGGCTCCTCCGCTGAGTAGGCGACAAGCGGCTCCTCACAGAGAGAGAATGCGGCGTCACACCGGGTTCGAAACGGACAGCCCTGCGGTTTGGCCGTCGGGTCGGGAACGTTGCCTTCGATAGCATCGAGCCACTCACGGTCGTCGTCCGTCCGGGGGATGGAATCTATCAACCCTCGCGTGTACGGGTGGCGAGGATCTTCGAAGAGCGTCCTGGTATCAGCCGTCTCCATCATTTCGCCCGCGTACATCACGGCCACGCGGTCGCACGTTTCGCGGACGACTGCTAAGTCGTGCGTGATGAGCATGATAGAGACGCCGAACTCATCGCGCAGATCGAGCAGTTCGTTGAGGATCTGGGCTTCGATCGTCACGTCGAGAGCGGTAGTCGGCTCATCAGCGATAATCAGGTCAGGATCGCCGGCGAGCGCTTGCGCGATCATCACCCGTTGTTTCATCCCGCCGGACAACTGGTGCGGGTACTCGTTCGCCCTGTCGGCCGGGTCTGGAATGCCGACGGTGTCCAGCAACTCGACCGCTCGTTGCCACGAGGCGCTTGACTCGCTGGTGCCGGTGACGTACTTCCGCCGGAGTTCTGCGAACAGCGACTGCGATTCACCGACATCACCGTGGTGGCGAACGACCTCAGCGATTTGCTCGCCAACGGTCATTACCGGGTTGAGCGACGACATCGGATCTTGGAAGATCATCGAGATGTCGTTGCCACGGATCTCGCGGAGGGCTGCCTCATCTTTGGCGAGGAGGTCTTCATCCCGGAAGCACAGCCGATCGGCGGTAACGGTCGCGCCGTCAGCGAGACCCAACAACGAGAGAGCGGTGACGGATTTTCCGGAACCTGACTCACCGACGATGCCGAATACCTCCCCCTCGTTAATCGCGAAGGAAACCCCGTCAACGGCCGGGACATCTCCACGTTCTGTGGTGAACGTCGTGTGGAGATTATCAACAGCCAGCAGCGGCGGTTCCTCGGTGACAGTAGTCGATACGGACGGACCAGCCCGCTGTGTAGGACGTGGTTGCGAGCTCATGTTTGACCAGTCTCTTTCACGTCGAAGGCATCACGTAGTGCGTCGCCGAAGAGGTTGATTCCAAGCACAGTCACCATGATGGCGATCCCCGGAATGATGGAGATCCACCACGCCTGCGTGATGAATCCGCGACCCTGTCCCAGGAGGGCTCCCCACGTCGGTGTCGTCGGTTTAACGCCCAGTCCGAGGAACGACAGGGTGCTCTCAGCGAGGATCGCTCGCGCCGTGAAGATTGTGAATTGGACAATAAGCGGCGCAACCGTGTTCGGGAACACTTCTTCGAAGATGATCTCATAGTCTTCGAGCCCGACGCTCTTCGCCGCCATGGTATACTCCTCTTCACGGATCGCCAGGACCTCGCCACGGGCCAACCGTGCGAAATCATCGATATAGGCGAACCCGATAGCGACCATGACATTCCAGAACCCCTGGCCGAAGATCGCGACTAGCATAATGGCGATGAGTAGCCACGGGAACGCCCACATGACGTCGACGGCCCGCATCAGCAGGTCGTCGATGTACCCACCGTAGTAGCCTGCGAACAAGCCGATCAGGATTCCGAGGACCGCTCCAAATGTAACCGCCCCGAGGCCAACGGCCAGCGAAATCCGGGCGCCGTACATCAGCCGTGACAGGAGGTCCCGGCCGAATGAGTCCGTGCCGAGTGGGTTGGCACTCAACGGGTCCGGTGGCATCAGTATCGGGAACTGTTGGGACATCGGGTCGTACGGCGCCAGCATCGGCGCAAAGATAGCCGACAGCCCGAACAGCGCGACAACGAGGAACCCGATCTTCGCTCTGAGGTCACGCCGAATCGTTTTGATGAACCGCTCAAGCAGGTCAGACCGGATTCCAAAGGTCTTCCCGCTCTCACTCGAGCCGCTGAACGCACTTTCGACGAGATCAGAGACCGACATCACTCACTACCTCCGTACTTGATCTGCGGGTTGATCGACGTGTATAACACGTCCACGAGCAGGTTCATGAACACGAACACGAACGAGATGAGGATCACCGCTCCCTGGATAGCTGGGAAATCCCGGCGTTGGATCGACGCAATCAGCAGCCGGCCGAGCCCCTGGATCCCGAACACGATTTCAACAGCGACGACGCCGCCGAGCAGCACGCCCAGCAGGATACCCGCGACGGTAACGATCGGGATGAGAGCGTTCTGTAACCCGTGTTTAAAAACGATCAGCCGGCCGTCTAACCCCTTGGCTCGCGCCGTTCGCATGTAGTCTTCGTTCAGCACTTCCATCATTGACGACCGAGTCATCCGCATCAAGATCCCGCCGTAGGGGAGCCCGACCGCCAAGGCCGGCAGAATGATGTGTTTTAGCCAGGGGATGATCCCCTGCCGGAACGACACGTAGCCGAACGCCGGCACCCAGCCGAGCCGGTCAGCGAAAATGATCAACAAGACAATACCGATCCAGAACCCAGGCATGCTGATACCGATGAACGAGACCGTCGTCGCGACGTAGTCTTCCCACTGGTACTGTTTGACGGCGCTGGTGATGCCAGCGGGAATAGCTATCAACAGCGCAATTAGCATCCCGAGCCCAGCAATACTCAGCGTCGGTTCAGCCACACCAATGAGCATCTGGAGGACACTCTGGTCGCTAAACACCGAGGTGCCGAGATCTCCTTGTAAGATCCGGCCCATCCACCGGATATACTGAACGTACAGCGGTTCCGTGAGGCCCATCTCCTCCCGGAGTGCCGCAATGGCTTCGGCGCTGGCGTCGCCGCCGAGCAGGACTCGTGCTGGGTCGCCAGGGATGGCTCTGACGGCAAAGAACACGATTGTTGCAACAATGTAGATTACCACCAGCGCGTGAGCGACTCGCTTGGCGATATAGCGACGCATCCCCATTACGGATCACCCCTAACGAGCCAGGTTGACATCGCCCGAGCTGTCAGTGTGAACAGCATGTTACTCCTCGAGGTAGGCGCGATGGAAGTTGCTCAAGCCAATCTGGTTGCCTACATTTTTGAGCTGTGTCACGCTCCCTTTCGGAGTGAGGGGGAACGTCGTCATCGCGAACGGCGCGTCTTCGAGGAAGATTTGCTCGGCCTCTCGGACGTATTCGATCCGTTCGTCCTGGTTCGGTGTGTTGAATGATTTTGAAAGCGCTTCGTCGAAATTCTCGTTGGAGTAGAGGTTCTTTTGCCACGCACCCGAGGATCCCTCCTCCATCGGCGTGCGGAGCTGTTTCCACCACGACATCCACGGGTCGATGTCGCCGCCACCGCCGTACATCATGAACATGTGATTGTATCGGTAGATGTTATCCCAGTAGGACGACTCCTGCTGGACGTCGAGTGTGGCATCGATACCGACGTTCGATAGCTGCTGTTGTAACACGGTCATCACCCGTTCGTCGGTCGGAGTGCCAAGAATGCTTCCGGAGAACCGTGGTTCGCCGGTGTACCCGGCTTCGTCTAATAGTTCTCGAGCTCGCTCGGGATTATACATTTGAGCGTTTTCCGGCTGTTCTTGATATGCCCAGGCAATAGCAGGGTTGATCAGGCTGTGTGCGGGCTCAGCGAAGCCAAAGTACGCGGTGCTGACCAGCTCCTCTCGGTCGATGGCCATCGCTACCGCCTGCCGGACTCGCCGATCCGTCGTGGGGATATCCGTTCCCTCCCACGCATCGGTCGGCTGGTCGTTACCGCTCGCGTACGACTGCCGTTCAGCCCACTCATCGGAGGCCGGATCATTACACAGCATCGCCAAACACGACCACTCGCCAGAGCTGACCCCCGCAACATCGACACTTCCACCCCCGCCCTGTACCTGCCGCGCGTTCTGAGGTGGGAGTTCGTCGGCATACTGGATCCCGTCGGTCGTAATTGCGCTCCACATTGTGGAGGGTTCAGGAATGAGGTTGATGACAACCTCGTCAAGGTACGGGAGACTATTGCCCTCTGAGTCGGTCTCCCAGTAATCGTCGAACGCCGTCAGGGTGAGCGACTCTCCCGTGGACCGTTCCGTGAGTTCGAATGGGCCCGACCCGACGGGGTAACGCCGGTAGCGTTGGGGGTCCTCCTCGACTGCCGTTTTATTGACGATGGTTCCAGCCCGTCCCGGACCGCGCGTGAGGAATGTGATAAACGGAGCAACGGGCCTCGAGAGATTAATTCGGAGCGTCGTCGCATCCGGCGCCTCCACACTTTCGATATCAGCTACCTTCCCGATATGAGGCGAGTCATCGAGCCCCATCAATCGCTCAATGGACCACTTGATCGCGGAGGCGTCGAGTGTGTCTCCGTTGTGGAACGTCATTCCCTCGCGAATGGTGAACTCGTAGGTCGTGTTGTCAGGCAGCGTCCAATCGCTTGCCGCATCGCCCACGATCTCACCGTTGCGGTCCAGTTTGACGATACCCGAAAAGATGTTTGAGAAAATCGTGATCTGCTGGTAGAGATCAACGTAGTGGGGATCAAGCACCTCCACCGCGTTGAATGCCCAGCCGGCCTCAATAGAGCCGCCCATATTGGAATCACTATCGCTACCATCACCACCGTCCCCACCGTTACTGCCGTCAGACCCTGGCTGACTACCATCACCAGTACAGCCGGCCACACCGGCCAAGCCCGCTGCGCTCAACAGTTTCATCGTTGTACGACGGTCAATACTCGGACCTTCTAGTTGATCCTTGTCAACGCCTCGCATGACGGGAGGTGACAGTAGATAAACTGACCTAAATATTCGGCCAGATATATCTGGCTTCATTTCTCAGCGTAGACATTATTGATCCGTTCGGTTAATCCTGTTATATGGTAACTGATCACAAACATATAAATACACGGACCGACGGCACCCAACCATGTGGGAAGCAGAACTGGCCGTAAGACACTACGGCTGCCCCGTTTCAGACGTGTCCTCCTCCCACTCGTCGGTCAGAATCGAGAATGTCTCTCGTGTCAGGCTCACTGGCGGTGAAGCGAAGCGATTGCTTGCGGTCGACGGTGCGGAGAGTAAAGTAGCGGCATTCGCAGAGAACTATCGGGATCACGACGCTACGGTCGAGTTCGAGCGCGTCTCAGCTGGTGACGCGAATCGAGCGTACTTCATTAGTGAGGTCAATTACCCAGCCAATAATCCCTCCATCCTCAAGCTCATCGACGACGCCGGCTGCTTCCAGTACTCGACAGTTGTAGTCGAACACGGGATCGAACACTGGGTTGTCTACACTCGACATAAGGACGCACTCCGGAGACTTGTGGACGCCATCGAGGAGCGGAGCAACAACGTTCGACTGGCCCGGAACGTCGATGTCGGTCCCATCAGCGACGAGGAGGCCATTCATTATCACGCGCTCCGATCTGAGCTGACGAAACAACAATTAGCCGCCTTTGAGGCAGCGCTCGAATTGGGGTATTACGCTGAGAATAATCAGGCCACGATTAGCGACATCGCTGCGTTTCTTGATGTTCACCACTCAACGGCAGGGGAACACATTAAACGCGTAGAAAACACGCTTCTCTCGGAAGTTGGAAGACATCTGTTCCCTGACGTGGTCAACCAAAACACGCAGCCTGAGACATTACGGAGTGACCCCTCCGAGTGTTAATCGCTACACTGGTGGTGTTTACTTCCGCAGTTTGGTACGTGGTCCGGCGGACGATGACCGAAAAGCCCTACACCGACGGGGGTGGGACGACTGAGGACGTCCGCCAGACAATGCGTGGCTTCTACGAGAAGGCCAGCCGAGACGAACCGGACTACTTCCCGGCAGATGAGTCAGCCGAAAAAGAGTACAACACGAGTCAGTTGATGCCGCAGCGGGATATCCAGGGTGGTCGCGTCACATTCGAATCTGAACCGGGGCCCTCACAGCGAATTTCGATCGGGAAGGGTACGAGGTGTACGATTGCGAAAAACGACTTGTAAAACGGTCCATGTCGGAGAAGTCAGCGACGAGCGTCTATATTGGAGCCCCCGAAGAGTTCGCGGAGTGGGTCGGATTCTCGGTGGGTGAACTGCTGACCAACGAGACAGCGGTCGCGATAGACCGAAATACTTCCGAGTCTAAACACGGGGAGCCCACCGAAGCAGAAGACGGATCCAGTAGATTCCTGTCCCGGTTGCTCGGATGGTAGGCCGATATCGGCAGAAAGTATATCGAGAGATTCGCACGCCGGATGTGCTGATGGCAAACTCGGAGTCCCCGCAGGAAGCGTATCTCAAAGCCTTCGCAGCTCTCCACAATGCCATCCTCTAACCTTGACACCCTTTCGGAGAACCATGGAAACCCGTCGAAACTCGACCGACCGCGATCGGCTCACTCGTCCGCCGGTCCCGTGCGCCCCGACCGGTCGGTCGATTTCATGCGCTCCGAGTAGTCCCACGCGTGGAGCCGCTCCGGTTCGATCCGGATCTCGACTTCCTCGCGCTCGGGCCGCAGCAGTCGGTCGGCGGTCGCGTTGTCGACCCCGCCCAGATATCTGCGCAGGAGCGTTCGAAGGAGTCGCTTGTCGTCGTCCGGCGCCACCGTCGCGTGACCGCGGCCGCGGACGCCCTTGTACGGGGGGTCGTTCGTCGACACGTCGAAGGAGACGTGATCGTCGTGTTCGACGAACTCGACGAGGTCGGCGCTCGCGCTCGTCGCACAGCGGATGGCGCCGGTCGGCTCGCCGGAGCCGCCCTCGGCGCCTTCGCCGCTCCCCGCCTCCGGTTCCCACGCGAACCACAGCGAGACGATCCACGGGCGGTCGCTCGGCGTGCGGCAGCCGAGTCGGACCGGGACTCGCGCGCTGCCGAGGAACTCGTCCACGCGCTCGCGGTCCCACGGGCCGGTCGGATCCATACCGATCCATCGGCCGCGTCCCGCCTAACAGTTGCGCCGGGGCGCGTCGCCGGTCCTCGGTCCGCGGCGCGTCCGCGGAACACAAGAGAATTGACCGTCCCCGCGCGAGGGGTGGTATGACCGACTACTTCGAGGTCCACGAGCGCGACGGCGCGGCCCGCCTCGGGGCGGTCCGCCTCGCCGACCCGGTGACGACGCCGGCGCTCGCGGACCCCTTCCTCGACGACGCCGGGAGCCTCTGGGCCGGCGACCGCGAGGTGCCGGACGGCGACGAGAGCGCGCTCACGGTGCTCCCCCACCGGTCGTTCCCGGCCGGCACCCGCGACGAGGTCCGCGAGTCGTTCGCGGTCGACCACCCCGATGTCGACTTCCCCTCGGCGGCGGTCGTCGACAGCCGGAGCGCCCGCGACCTCGGCGCCGACGCCTACCTCCTCTCGGACGCGCAGGGGTTCGTCGGCCACGGCGAGGCGTTCCGCGACGCGATCGTTCGTGCGAAGGAGGGCCTGCCCCCGGACGCCGCGCTCGGCCTCTCCGGCGTCGCCACGCCCCGGAACGTCGCGCTCCTCGCGTACGCCGGCGTCGACCTCGTCGACGCGACGCTCGCGCGGACGAAGGGGACGCAGGGGATGTACCTCACCGCCGACGCCGAACACTTCCTCGAGGACCTCGACGAACTGCCGTGCGCCTGCCCCGCCTGCGCGAAGGCCCGGAGCGAGTTCACGCGCGCCGACTGCGCCGACCACAACGCCAACGCCCTCCGCGCCGAACTCCGCCGGGTCCGCGAGCGGATCCGGAGCGGCCGCCTGCGCGACTACGTCGAGGGGCAGGCCCGCCACGAGGGGTGGCTCACGGCCGCGTTCCGCGAGTTCGACGACCAGTGGGGGTACCTCGAAGAACGGACGCCGCTCATGCGCGACGCGGAGCTGACGGCGGCGTCGGCGGAGACGCTCGACCGCGTCGAGATTCGGCGGTTCGCGGACCGCGTCACGAGCCGCTACCGCAACCGATTCACCGACCAGCCGCTCGTGTTGGTCCCCTGCTCGGCCACCAAGCCGTACAGCGACTCCCAGAGCCACCGGCAGTTCCACGACGCGATCCAGTGGCGCGGCCACACCGTGTCGATGACCTCGCCCATCGGCGTGGTCCCGCAGGAGCTGGAGACGACCTACCCCGCCCAACACTACGACTCGGTCGTCACCGGCGACTGGAGCGAGGACGAGATTTCGTTCGTCGCGGAGGTGCTGCGACGGTACCTCGACCGCAACGACTACTCCCGCGTCGTCGCGCACGTCCCCGAGGACGGCTACCGCGAGATCTGCGAGCGCGTCGAGGGCGCCGTCGACGTCGAGTTCGAGTACACCTGCGTCGACCACCCGACGGCCGACGAGTCGCTCGGCGAACTGAACGCGGCGCTCGAAGGCGAGCCCGCGTACAGCAAACGCGAGCGCGAGCACAACACCGTCCGCGCCATCGCGGACTACCTCCTCGGAGACGGCGCGGGCGACGACCTCTTCGGCGGGCTCGGCGCGAGCGGCGGTGAGGCCGGCGACGGCGACGAGGCGTACGGCGGGGAGGCCGACGTGCGCACCACCGGTCGCTACCCGAAGCTCCAGGTGTGGGGCGACGACGCCGACGCCGGCCGCGAGGGCGAGCCGGGCGAGCAGCTGGCGACGATGGTTCCCCAGTACGGCACCCTCTCGTTCACCCTCGCCGGCGCGCACCGCTGGGTCGCGAGCGACGCGCCGACGAAGCGGATCGAGATCGACGCGTTCGTCCCGCACGGCTCCGTCCTCGCGCCCGGCGTCGTCGACGCCGACGACGGGATTCGGGTCGGCGACGAGGTCGTGGTCGAGGGCCCGAAGGCGTTCGCGGTCGGCCGCGCGGCGATGTCCGGCCCGGAGATGGCGGGGGCGACGCGGGGGGTCGCGGTCGAGGTTCGACACGCCGACGAGAAGTGACCGAGCCCCGAAAGACGACGCGGTAGCGGTCCTACGCGCTGTTCTCCTCGACGTACTCCCGAGCCGCCTCTCGGATGACGTCCTCCGGGCCTTCGACGCACTCGCGTCGGAGGTCGGGGTACTGTCCGTCGAGCTCGCGGGCGACGTACCCGTCGAGGTCGGCGACCGCCTCGACCGACATCCCGGCGAGGTGCTCCGAGAGGAGGCTGGCGACGGCGCGGCTGACCGCACAGCTCCGGCTCTCGAAGGCGATCTCCTCGATACGGCCGTCGGCGATCGCGACGTGGAACTCGCCGTCGTCGCCGCAGGTCGTCTCCTCGGAGGACTTCACGAACGTCGGATCGGTGAGTGCGCCCGGGTTACGGGGGCGGTGGTAGTGTTCGCTGACGAGATCGTGGTAGCGATCGGAGGCGAGGTACGCGTCCAGGTCGTCTCGGGCGGTGTCGACGACGTCGAGGAGGCGGTCGATGTCCGCGCGGGTGTTGTAGACGTAGAACGACGCCCGCGCGGAGCCGGGGATGTCGAGCCGGTCGTGGAGCGGCTGCGTACAGTGGTCGCCGGCGCGGATGGCGATGCCTCGATCGTTGAGGAGGCTGGAGAGGTCGTGCCCGTGGACGCCCTCGACGTTGAACGAGACGAGGCCGGTGCGCTCCTCGCCGACGCCGGGACCATACGTCCGGACGAACTCTCGGTCGGCGAGTTCTCTGAGGAGGTACTGCGCGAGTTCGTTCTCGTGGTCGCGGACGGCGTCCATTCCCAGTTTCTCGAGATAGTCGACGGCCGCGCCGAGCGCGATACCCTCCGCGATCGGCGGCGTACCCGCCTCGAACTTCCAGGGAAGCTCGTTCCACGTCGAGTCGGTGAGCGTGACGTTCCGGATCATCTCTCCGCCGAACAGGAACGGGTCGAGCTCCGCCAAGATCTCGCGTTTCCCGTACAGTCCCCCGACTCCAGTGGGCCCGGCGAGCTTGTGGCCGCTGAACGCGAAGAAGTCCGCGTCCATCGCCCCCACGTCGACGGGCCGCGTCGGGGCGGACTGGGCGCCGTCGACGACCGCGTACGCGTCGTGGTCGTGTGCGAGGACCGCGAGGTCGGCAACGGGATTGACCGTCCCGAGCACGTTCGAGACGTGGGGGACAGAGACGACCGCGGTGTCGTCGGTGACGAGGTCGCGGGCGGCGTCCATGTCGAGGTGGCCGTCGGCCGTGACGGGAATGTGGCGGACGGTCGCACCCGTGCGCTCGGCGATCTGCTGCCAGGTGACCAGCGAGGCGTGGTGGTCCATCTCCGTCGCGACGATCTCGTCGCCCTCGCTGAGACGCCGGCTGAGACCGTACGCGACGAGGTTGATGCTCTCGGTGGTGTTCTTGGTGAAGACGATCTCCTCGCGGCCGTCTGCGCCGAGGAAGTCGGCGACGCGGTCGTGCGCCTCTTCGTAGGCGAGCGAGGCCTCGTGACTGAGCTCGTGGATCCCGCGGTGGACGTTCGCGTTGTACCCCGCGTAGAACTCCTCGAAGACATCGTACACCTGCTGGGGTGTGTGCGTGGTCGCGGCGTTGTCGAGGTAGGTGAGCGGATGCCCGTTCACGCGTCGGTCGAGCACGGGGAAGTCCGAACGAACCGCTTCGGCATCGAAACTCATGTAACTACCAAGAGATCAGTTCTATTTAAATAACTTCCAAATGATATTGGTACTCGATAACGCGGTCGACGGCGGCTACATGGCCGACGAGATCGTCCACTTCCTGCCCGACGCCCGCGTGTACAACTACCCGAACGAGGACGGCGACCCGGCCCTCGATAACGTGGACGGCGTCGTCATCGGCGGCAGCGAGGTCGGCGTGTACGACGAGCCCGACCAGCCGTGGATCGCGGCCCAGAAGCGGTTCGCGCGCCGGCTCGTCGAGGAGGACGTCCCGACCCTCGGCATCTGCTTCGGCCATCAGATTCTGAACGCCGCCCTCGGCGGCGAGGTCGTCGACAGCGGGACCTCCCGCCTCCGGCTCCACGACGCCGAACTCGACGCCGACGAGCCGCTGTTCGACGGCGTCGAACCGAGCGTGCCCGTCCTTCACTCCGACGTCGTGACGGAGCTCGGCGACGGGATGGAGGTCATCGGGCGCGCGGACTACTACGAGTACTTCGCCACGCGCCACCGCGACCGGCCCGTCTGGTCGGTCCAGTATCACCCCGAATTCACGCCTCGGATCACAGACGAGTACGACGACTGGGAGGCGGCCGACGGCTCTTTCGAGGACTCCACCGCCACCCGGACGCTCGCCAACTTCGCGGACCTCGTCGAGTCGTCCGAGAGCGAATCGTAGCGTCCACTCCACTTCTCCGGGACGGCAACCGCAGACGACTCGCGTCGAAAAGCCGCCGGACGACGGGTCAGCGGCTCAGTCGTCCGCGGTCGCCCCGGGGCGGTACGCCTCGCTTATCTTCTTCCACTTGCCCGAGCGGAACCGGAGGTAGTTGATCGCGGCGGGGATCGTCGTCTCCGCCATGAACGCGAGGTAGAGTCCCCACAGGCCGATCGCGGGGAGCGCGACCTCCGGGACCGTGACGCCGACGAGCGGGAGGTCGATAGCCGGGGTCGAGCTGTGGGCGCCGACGTACGCGAGGGGAATCGACACGCAGAACATCCCGAGGAACTGGCTCGCGAAGGGGATCTTCGTGTCGCCGGCGGCGTCGAGGGGGCCGGCGGCCCCGCCGGAGATCCCTTGGAAGATCACCGCCGCGCAGGCCGCGTACACGAGGTTCACGGCGATCGGTATCTCGGGGCTGTCGGGCGACTGGGCGAACAGCGAGACGATGTCGGTCGCGAAGACGGCGATCAGCACCGCGGAGACGGCGTACGTCGCCACCGAGAACCGGATGATGTCGCGGGCGTACGCCTCCGCCTCGTCGGGCCGCTCCACGCCGAGTTCCTGGCCGACCAGACTGGAGGAGGCGAGGCCGAACCCCCAGCCGGGGGTGTTCATGATCCCCCAGATGCGACGCGCGATGACGAACGCGGCCACCGTGTTCTCGCCGAACACGTCGAGGATGGCGAGCATGGGGAACTCGGCGGCCGTCCACACGAGGTTGCGCGCGCCGACGGGAACCCCGATCTCGACGAGGTCGCGTAGCATTTCGGGATTGAGATACGAGCCGGCCGGGTCGATCGCGACCGGGAACTCCCCGACCAGCGGGGCGCTCCCGCGGACGAGTCCGACGGTGAACCCGGCGACCGCGAGGACGTTCGAGAGGACGGTGCCGACCGCGGCGCCCTCGACGCCCCAGCCGAGGCCGAAGATGAACAGCGCGCTGAGGACGATGTTCGCGACCGCGCCGCCCGCCCGGACCCGCATCGCGGTGTACGCGTCGTCGCAGCCGACCAGCACGCGGCTGCCGACGAGGTTGAGCGCGGCGAAGGGGACGCCGAGGCCGACCACGCGGAGGTAGTCGGCGCCGTAGGCGATCGCCGCCTCGTTGCTGCTCAGCGCGTCGATGAACGCCGGCGCGTACAGCCAGAAGGCGCCGCTGACGGGGACGCTGATCGCGATCACGAGGAGGACGCTCGACCGGACCGCGTCCCCGAGTTCGACGAACGCCTCGGCGCTGTACCGCTGGGAGACTAAGGCGATGGTGCCGCCGGCGACGCCGCCGCCGAGCGCGAACGCGAGCCCCCAGTAGGGGCCGGCGAAGCCGACGCCGGCGACGGCGCTGGTGCCGACCGCGACGCCGACCATCGCGATGTCGACCGCGTTCTTCGACATCCGGGCGATCCCGGTCACGATCCGCGGCCACGCGAGGTCGGTGGTCCGGACCACGCGGTGGCGGTCGATCAGCCCGATCCTCGCGAGTGCGAAGCCGATGTAGAGGATGAGCGCGCGGAACGGGTTCGGGAGGTCGGCGACGTACGAGATCAGCGCGCGGAGGGAACTCGGAAGGCGAGACACGGCGGGTGCGCTCCTTTCCCGCTGGCGGCTAAAGGGGTTTCGTCACGCGGCAGGCCGTTCCGGATCGCGGGGTCGGCGGGCCGGGATCGACCCACCGGTCAGGCGCCGGAGACGAGGTACACCGCGGCGGCCGCGAAGACGATTCCGAGCCCCTTCCGGGCCGTGAACGACTCGCCGAGGAACAGGAAGCCGATCACCGACGAGAAGACGAGGAACATCGCGAAGATGGGGGTCACGACGCTCACCGGGCCGAGCGAGAGCGATCGGTACAATGCGAGGATGCCGATCCCGAGGAACACGCCCGCCGCGAGCACGTGGGGCAGCTTCGGCGACGCGAGGTGGGTCGCGAACCCCTGCCCGGTGTACGCGATCACGCCGACCGCCATGGCGACGAGCAGGGTGTTCGAGACGACGACGGCGACGTCGCTCGGGATCGCGTTCGGACCGGTCGTTGCGACGCGCATCAGCGGCGAGACGAGCGCGTACGCGCCCATCGCGAGCAGCGCGTAGGGGAGATAGGTCGTGGCCGTAGCGTCCATACCTCGGGGTCGCCGCCCGGCGTCAAGTGCCTATCGACCCGCGTTCGGCGGCGGCCCGAGCGAGCCCGACTCGTCGCTCGGCGCCGGGTCATCGAGGTGCGGATCCGGGGGCTCACCGTCCGGGCCGGCGCCCGGCGTCTCCGAGCGGTCGACCGGGACGCAGACCGTCACGACCGTCCCGGTCGGCTCGCGCTCGTCGAACGAGATCCGCCCGCCGAGGTGGTCGACGCCCCACTTGACGATCCACAGGCCGATCCCGCTGCCGTGTCGCAGCGGCGTCTCCGTGCCGCGGTCCAACACGTCGTACTCGGCGGGGTCGATCCCGGGCCCGTCGTCCGCGACGGTGACCTCGACCCAGCCGTCCGCGACCGCGGCGTCGATCCGCATCCACGGCGTCGCCGCGTCGTTGTGCCCGACCGCGTTCGTACAGAGGTTCCCGAGGACGACCGCCAGCACGTCCGGAACCGGGACCGGCGCCACCTGCCCGACCTCGATCCGCGCGTCGGGGGCGACGGCTCTCGCCTCCGCGACGGCCTCGTCGACGGCGTCCGTGAGCGGCGCCGTCTCGGACTCCTCCGTCGGGTCGAACAGCTCGCCGGCGGTCCGGGTGCGCTCGCTGAGTTCGAGCATCCGCTCGGCGCTCTCCTCGATGACCGACAGGGCGCGCTCGTCGGTCGGGTCCGAGCGGAGCTGTTCGGCGTACCCCTGGATGAGGTTAGTCTCCGTCCGAACGTCGTGACGGAACACGCGGTTCAAGACGTTGAGCCGCTGCTGTTGGCCGAGGTACACCCCGACGTCGTGGAAGGTGATCACCCGGGCCGTGGTGCGGTCGTGGTCGTCGATCACGTCCCTGACCGTCGCCTCGTACGGCCGTTGGCCGTCGCGGCCGACGATCGGTATCGGCCGCGGTTTGTCGGCGTCGGCGCCGTCGAGCTCGCGGATCGCGTCGTACTTCGGCACGACGGTCGCCGCGGGCTCGCCGATCGCGTCGCGTCGGTCGATCCCGAACGTCTCGGCCGCGCACTCGTTCAGGTCGACGAGGAGGCCCTCCGTGCCGACGACGAAGACGGGGTCGTGAAGCTGCTCGAAGACGAGCTGCCGGGCGCGGCGGCGGGGGGCCGGCGCGAGCGTCAGCAGGCGGAACCGCGAGAGCGCGAGCAGGTACGCCACGCCGGAGACCGCGAACGCCAGCGGGGTGGGGTCGAGCCCGGGGATCGGCACCGCGCCGGAGAGGTGCGCGAGGTTCCCGGCCCACGGCGCAGCGGTCCCGACGAGCAATGCCGCGCTCTGTCCCCGGAACGGGCGGGCGTCGTCGCGGATCAGCTGGATCAGCGGAACCGATCCGACCGCGCCGAGGAGGTAGGTGTACCCCGCGATGACGTAGTACAGCGGCCCCGGAACCACGCCGAGGAACGTCCCGACGGCGGTCTCGCGCACCACCCGGTCGACCGCGAGGAGGTTCCCCGGGTCACCGGCGGCGGCGACCGCGACGGTCGCGGCGGGCACGACCGACACGAGCGCCACGGAGAAGGGCGTCACGTAGCGGTCGTAGCCGGTGTACGCCAGCGCGAAGAAGAGCCAGCCGACCGGGATCGCGACGACGCCGACCCACTGGACGTCGTACCACAGCGCCTTCGCCGGCAGCGTCGTCGCCTCCAGTTCGAAGACGAGGAACGTCGCCCACCAGACCTGCCCGGCGAGGAGCACGGCGAGCCACGTCGCGCCCGGCTCCGGGCGCTCCCGCCACGCGAGAATCGCCGCCGCCAGTCCGACCGTCACGGCGACGAGGAGGGCGACGGACAGCGGACTCAGCGCTGCCATGGAGTTTTTTACGCAGATTGGATTTATAACTCATTGGGTCGAGTTATCTCATTGAAAAAATCGGTCGCTGCGCCGCTCGGAGTCGGGTTCCTCGCCGCCTCACCCGCCGATCGCGAGCAGGACGGCGCCGGCGACGAGGTAGCTACAGTCGGGCGCGACGCCGAGCGCCGCCCCGCCGAGCCGGTCGGCCAGCGCGGTGACGGCCACGGAGACCGCCAGCCCCGCGGCGAGCGCGGCGAGGACCGGACGCGGGACGGCGTCGATCGCGGCCACGGCCCCCAGCAGTCCGGCGGCGACCGCGTCGACGCCGAGCAGGATCCGGCGGGTCCCGGCGGTCCCGTACACGACCGGGAGCGTCGCCGTGCCCCGCGCCGCGTCGGCCGCGACGTCCCTGACGTTCGGGACCTCGACGTCGACGAACGATCGCACGGCGACGTACGCGAAAAGCAGCGCGACCGTCGGCGCACCGACCGCCTCGAGCGTGACCCCGGTGAACGCGAGCGGCGCGGCGACGACGGCGACCGCCCACGCGATCGCGACCGCGGCGGAGTTGAGGAGGAAGACGTCCTTCAGCCGCGGCACGGAGACGGTCCCGAGCGGTGCGGCGAGGTCGCCGGCGGCCGCCGGCCGGCCGGTGGCGTACCCGACCCACACCGCCCCGGGGACGAGGGCGAGCGCGAGCGCCGCGGGACCGGCGCCGACCGCCAACGCGACCGCCAGCCCGTAGCTCACCGCGGCGGCGGTCATCAGCTGATCGCCGTAACGTAACGCGATCCGCGCCCGAGACGGGGTCGAACTCACGTCGCCCTCGGCGTCGGCGACGTGGTCCGCGGCGTACACCGCGAACGCGATCAGTCCCACCGCGACCGGCGCGGCCGACCGCGGAACGCCGAGCGCAACCGTCACGACCGCCACCTCGACGGCCGCGACGAGCGCGGTGAACGGGGCGCCCGCGGCGAACGCGGCGACCCGCCGTACGGCCCCCGAGTCGGGGGGAGTCGATTGCGAGCGATACTGCGCCGTCGTGCCGTCCGGCGCGGACGGCTTCGTCGGTTCGTTCGCCATGGAGACGTCCGCCGCCGGTGGGCGGCGAACGTCAGGTATGGGGGATCGAGACGTATCTATCCACTCCGTAAGGTGTTAATAAAACTCGAATCGTCGCGGTATCAGTTTCTCTCGGAGGCGTCGCGGGCCGGCTTCGGGCTTCAGTACGCTTTTGACCCGAGCGGCCGATCGCTCGCGTATGGACGGAACGCTCGACCACGTGATGATCCGCGTCGAGGACTTAGAGGAGAGCCTCGACTGGTACCAGACGCACCTGAACTACGAGGAGAAGGGCCGCTGGGAGGCGGACACGTTCACCAACGTCTTCCTCGGCCCCGAGGACGTCCACGAGGACGGCGCCCTCTTGGAGCTCACGTACAACCACGACGGCCGCAGCTACGAGATCGGCGACGCCTGGGGGCACATCGCGGTCCGCGTCCCTGAAGACGCGCTTCAGGAGTCGTACGACCGGCTGATGGACGAGGGCGTCGACGACTACCGCGACCCCGAGTCCTGCGGGAACCGCTACGCGTTCGTGAAGGACCCCGACGGCCACGAGATCGAGATCGTCAAGCGCGACTACGGCGCGAAGTGGAGCATCGACCACACGATGATCCGCGTCGAGGACGCCGACGAGGCGCTCGGCTACTGGACCCGCAAGTTCGAGTACACCGAGGTGCCCGGCCGCTGGGAGGCCGACAGCTTCTCGAACTACTTCGTGGCCCCAGAGGACGCCCCGGAGGAGGCGATGAAGATCGAGCTCACCTACAACTACGACGGCCGCGAGTACACGATGGGCGACGCCTGGGGCCACGTCGCGGTCCGCGTCGACGACCTCGACGACGCGTGGGACGACCTGCTGACCCGCGAGGCGCCCGACTACCGCGACCCCGCCTCCTGCGACCACAACTACGCGTTCACGAAGGACCAGGACGGCCACGAGGTCGAACTGGTCACCCGCGACTGATCGCCGCTCGAACCGGCGACCCGTCGCGCGGGGTCACTCCGCGAAGTCGACCCCGGTGATCTCGAATCGCGCCCCGCCCGCCTCGCTCTCGACCGCGCGCACCGACCAGCCGTGCGCGTCGGCCACCTGCTCGACGATCCGTAACCCGAACCCGGTCCCCGACTGCGACGTCGAGTGGCCGGCGTCGAACACCGCCTCGCGGCGGTCCGGGTCGATCCCCGGCCCGTCGTCCTCGACGTAGAAGCCGTCGGGGAGCGTCCCGACCGCGACCGTCACCGACTCGCCGCCGTGCTCGACGCTGTCGTCGGGCTCCGCCCGACTGTCACCGGGCGGAGCCCGGTTGCCCGAGGGACTCCGTCCCTCGCTGCTCGTGGAACCGTGTTCCACGCTGTCGCCGGACTCCGTCCGGCTGCCAGTCGAGCCGTGTTCCACGCTGTTTCGGATCAGGTTCTCTAACAGCTGTTTGAGCCGCCCCTCGTCCGCGACGACCGTCGCGTTCGCCTCCGCGCGCAGCGTCGCCGCCTTCGTGTCGACGGTCCGCCAGCAGGAGTCGACGACCGCCCCGAGGTCGACCGGCTCGGCGTCGGTCACGGGGTCGCCCTCGCGGGCGAGCGTGAGCAGGTCGTCGATCAGCGCGGTCATCCGGTCGTGGGCGCGCTCGACCGACTCCAGGTGGTCGCTGTCGCACTCCTCGCGGGCGAGCTGCGTCCGGCCGCGCGCGACCTCGAGCGGGTTCCTGAGGTCGTGCGACACCACGCCAGCGAACTCCTCCAACCGGTCGTTCTGCCGCTCCAGCTCCGCGGTCCGCTCGGCGAGCCGCCGGGTGCGCGCCTCGGCCTGGAACGCCGTTTCGGCCGCTGTCGCGAGGATACCGGCGAGGTACTCGTCGACGCCGTCGAACACCTCCGGCTCGGACTCCCCGATCGCGATCGTCCCGTGGTCGCCGACCGGGACGATCAGGAGGCTCCGGAGCGCCGTGTCGGCGTCGAGCGCGTCCGTCTCCCGGATGTCGTCGTACATCTCCGGTTCCCCGGACTCGAACACCGCCCAGTTCAGGCTCCCGCCGTCGGGCGTGAACGTCTCGCGCTCCGGCAGCAGCTCCTCCGCGTGCGGCGAGACGGCCATCGGAACCAACCCGCCGGCCGCCTCGTCGTGGATCCGGACGGTGACGATCGAGAACCCCAGCACGTCGGTGGCCGCCTCGACCGCCCGCCGGGCGATCTCCTCCCGGGAATCCGCCCCGACGAGCGTCCGCGTGGCCCCGTGGAGCCGCTCGACGCGGCGCTCCCGTTCGATGCGGTCGAGCGCCGCCTCGAGGTGGCCGGAGAGGATCTCGGCCACGAGGACGTCGGTGTCGGTGAACTCGCGCGGCTCCGGCGAGGAGACGACGAACAGCCCGTGGTCGCCGATCGGGCGCAACACGAGACTCTCCGCCGGCGAGGACTCGTCGAGCGGCTCGTACGTCGAGAGTTCGTCGACGACGACCGACTCCTCGCCGTGAAAGGCCTCCCACGCCAGCGCCGCCCGGCTCCCTTCCGGCGCGTCCCGGTCGTAGGACGGCTGCGTCTCGAACAGCGCGGGGACCGACTGGCCGAGCGCGGCCGGTTCGAGGCTGTCCCCGTCCGCCGTTCGCAGGTGGATCCCGCTGAGCCCCGCGTCGATCAGGTCGTCGACCGCCTCGACCGCCAGTTCGGCCGCCTCCTCCGTGGTCCGGGTGTAGTTGAGCTCCCGCGTCCACTCCCGGAGCCGGGAGAGGGTCCGCTCGCGCTCCTTCCGTTCGGAGACGTCGCGCGTGGTTACCACGTACCCCTCGACGCCGTCGGCCTCGATCCGATCGCTACCGACCGATTCGAGCCAGCGGTACCCACCGTCCGCCGTCCGGAACCGGTACTCGGCGCTCGGGGGCGTTCCGCCGGGGTCGACGCTGGCGAAGGCCGACTCGACGGCCTCGCGGTCATCGGGATGGACGTAGTCGAGCGACCGTTCGCCGAGCAGTTCCGACGGGGCGTGGCCGGTCACGCGCTCGCAGGAGGGGCTCAGGTACCGGAACCGCCAGTCCCTCGACAGCACCGCGACCACGTCGCTGGCGTGCTCGATGAACGCCCGGTGTCGGTCGCGCTCGGTCTCGTCGCGGATCACCCCGACGAACTGCCGCTCCCCGTCGACGGCGAACTCGCCGTACGACAGGGAGACGGGGACCTCGTCGCCGTCGCGGCGGAGCGCGTTGAACCGAACGTTCGACCAGTCGACGCCCCGCTCGCCGGTGTCGAGGTACCGCTCCATCGCCTCGCGGTGGTCGTCGCGGTGTCGCTCGGGCATCAGCGTCGTCAGCGGTTTCCCTTCCAACTCCGACGGTTCGTACCCGAGCACGGACTCGACGGCCGGGTTCGCGAACCGGATCACGCCGTCGGTGTCGATCGTGACGATCGCGTCGGACGCGCCCTCCGCGACCGCGCGGAACTGCTCGACCGCCTGCTCGGCGTCCCGCTCGGCACGCCGCTTCTCGACGGCCTCGACGATCCGGTTCGCCAGCCGCTCGTACCGCTCCGTGCCGCCGCGCTTCTGGAGGTAGTCGGTGACGCCGGCGGAGATGGCCTCGCTCGCGACCTCCTCGCTCCCGCGTCCGGTGAAGAGGACGAAGGGGAGGTCGGGGTCGCGCTCGCGGACCGACTCGAGGAACGCGAGGCCGTCCTTCCCGGGCATCTCGTAGTCTGACACGATACACTCGACCTCCCGGTCCGCGAGGACGTCGAGCCCGGCTGCGGCGTCGGCCGCGGTCTCGACCGCCAGCCGGTCCTCCTCGCGTTCGAGGAAGGAGGCGGTGACCGCGCGCAGGTCCGGGTCGTCGTCGACGAGGAGGACCGGAATGCGGTCGGACATACGTCCCGAATACCGAACACCCGGATATAACGGTTTTGGCGTTGACAGGCTCTGTCTCCGAACTTCGCCGGGAGGGGGACCGATTCCGTCGCGTTTCGCCTCGTCGACGCGGCCCGTCGACTCCCCGTCTCACTCGTCGGTCGCAGGGCGGAAGACGACGAGCCGTTCGCCGTCGGTGACGCGCTCGCCGACGCCGACCGTCACCGCGTCCCCGATCGCCGCCTCGGGCGGGGCGTCGTCCGCGTCCTCGCCGTCGGTCGCGCCGCCCCCGTCGCCCTCGCCCCGGACGATCCCCGTCAGGCGCGTCGGGCCGAAGTCGGCCACCGCGGTCGCGTACGGCGCGTCGTCCGCGAAGCGCGGCGAGGGGACGTGGACGACGCTGTACGTCGCCACCGTCCCCGTCTCCGCGAGGGGTTCCCGCGAGAGTTCGGTCGACCCGCACTCCGGACACACCCGTCGCGGGGGGAGCGAGCCGTGCCCGTTCGGGCAGACCAGGGCGAACCCGTCGCCGTCGGCCAGCGCGTCGAGCCACTCGGCGTGGTCGCGGTCGGTCGGCGGCGAGCCGCCGGCCGCCCCGTCCCCGTCGCTCATTCCGCCACCTCCAGCACGTGGACGACCGCGCTGGCGACCGTGCCGCCGGCGTTGTGCGCGACGCCGACCTCGGCGTTCGGAACGTGCTCGCTGTTGGGGTGGTCCCCCCGGAGGAGTCGGGTCAGCTCCGCGATCTGCGAGCCGCCGGTCGCGCCGACCGGGTGCCCCTTCGCCTTCAGGCCGCCGGAGAGGTTCACCGGGAGGTCGCCGTCGGCGGTCGTGATCCCCTCGCGGGCCGCCGAAATCCCCTCGCCCGGCTCGAACAGCCCCAGCGACTCCAGCGCCAGCACCTCCGCGATGGTGAAGCAGTCGTGGACCTCCGCCACGTCGACGTCGGTCGCCTCGACGCCGGCGTCGGCGTAGGCCGCGTCGGCCGCGTCGTCGGCCGCGGGCGTCCGCGCGAGGCGCTCCCGGTCGCCGAGCGCCATCCGGTCGGTCCCCTGCCCGGTCCCCGTCACCGCGACCGGCGCGTCGAGGTCGTGACGCTCCGCGTACTCCGCGGAGACCAACACGATCGCGCTCGCGCCGTCGGTGATCGGGCAGGCGTCGTAGAGGTGGAGCGGCTCCGCGACCGGCGGGGCGTCCATCGCCTCCGCGACGGACACCTCCTTCCGGTACTGGGCGTACTCGTTGGGGACGGCGTTGGCGTGGTTCTTCGACGCGACGTGCGCGAGGTCCTCGCGGCTCCCGCCGTACGCGTCGAAGTAAGCGTTCGCCATCAGCGCGTAGGCGCCGGGGAACGTGACGCCCGAGCGCACCTCGAAGAGGTCGTCGGCCGCGATGGCGAGCCCCTCCGTCACCTCGTCGGTCGGGAGGTTCGTCATGCGCTCCATCCCGCCCGCGAGGACGACGTCGGCGTCGCCCGCCGCGACCGTTCGGACCGCCTCGCGGACCGCCACCCCGGCCGACGCGCACGCCGACTCGTAGCGCGTCGCCGGGCAGCGGACCCCCGCGGCCTCGGCCATCAGCGGCGCCTGATGGCCCTGGTGTTCGGCGAGCGCGCCCATGAAGTTCCCGTAGTTCAGCTCCTCGACGTCGGCCCTGTCGACGTCGGCGTCCTCGAACGCCCGGAGCGCGGCCTCGCCGAACAGGTCCCGGCCGGTCCGTTCCGGGTGGCTCCCGAAGCGCGTGAGCCCGACCCCGGCGACGCGTACGTCTGTCATACACGGACGGTGATCGGGGATGCGGTTTAGCTCTGCCGGAACCGGGGGTTCCGAGGCGCGACCTTCGAGCGCGGTTCACCGGACGGAAAAGCGGCCGCCGGCTCGAACGCGCCCCGACTCAGCCGATGTACCGCAGGTCGTCGTCCGGCACCGCCGGCCCCTCCTGCATCTCGCGGATCTTGCCGACGACCTCCTCCATCTCCTCGGCGCGGTCCTCCAGGCTCTCGTAGTCGACGGACATGTCGAGGACGGTCTCTAAGACCTCCAGCACGGCGCGCGCGCTCTTCGGGTCGACGAGGTAGCCGCTCGTCTCGCCCATCAGGCAGGCGGCCTCGACCCCGCGGCGGCCGCCAAGCCCGAGCACGAGCCCGGAGACGCCGACGATGCCGCCGGCCGGCTCGTCAGCGCGGAACTCCACGCCGGCGTCTTCGAGGTCGTCGACGAGATCGGCGTCGGAGACCGCGCCGAGGACGGTGTACTCCTCGACGAGCTCGCCGGTGGGGACGCCCCCGAGCGCGAACGCCCGCTCGGCGCCGAACTCCTCGGCGATGTCGAGGAACGTCGAGGTGAGCCGGTAGTGACCCGCGTTCGAGCCGGCCTGGTGGTCGCCGGTCAACACGAGCAGGTCGGCGCCGTCGGTCTCGACGGCGTGGAACTCGGCGCAGGTCAGCGCCGCGACGCCCCCGTCGTCGACGCTCACCTGCGGCGGGAACTCCGTGGCGTACACCCGGCGGACCAGCTCCCCGTCGAACTCCTCCAACAGGTGTTCGGCCGCCAGCTTCCCCACGTGGCCGACGCCCGGTAGCCCCTCGATCAACACCGGGTCGTCCAGTTCCGGCGTCGCGACCGCGTCTATCTCGATGTCGTCCATACCGTATCCGTCCGAGCGGCGGTCACAAGAGCGTGGCTATTCCGGCGGCGCGCGATAGGTCGCGGCCGACGACCGTCCGTCTGACCTCTGCCGGGCGAGGGCTACTCCGACCGCCGCGCCCGCCGGCGGTACTCGCCGTAGGGGTCCTCCGGGCCGAACGGGGCCGGCGCGCTGTTCTCGGTCGGGCCGTCACATTCGGGACAGCGCTCGCCGAGCGCGTACACCGGGCGGTCGTGAGCGGTCTCCCAGTTCGCGCAGACGCGGATATCTGATTTCACGGGTGAAAAGGCGTCGTGGCGTCGGGTCGCTCTGGGTTACTCGTCGTCTTCGCGCCGCTCGCGGTGGAACTCGCCCACGCCGCCGGCGGCCTCGATGGATTCGCGGGCGCGCTCGGCGGCGGACTCGAGCTGGGCCTCCGCCAGCTTGTAGTCGGGCGCCCGGACCTTGATCCGGTACTCCGGCGAGCCCACGTAGCCGACGTCGAGCTCGACGCCGTCCGGAATCTCGCCGTTCCCCTCGGCGGCGGCGAGCGCGTCGCGCACGTCGTCGACGCCGTCGGGGGCGGCCGATTCGAGGTCGACGTATCCGGTCACGTCGACGTACGGGACGGAGACGTTGTTCCGGGCCGCCTGGACGATGGCCGCGGCGGCCTCCTCGTCGACGTCGACGTCGTCGAGCGCCTCGTTCCCGCTGATCGCGGCCGCCTCGAAGGCGTCGTAGAGGCTCTCGTACTCCGCGAGGAGCGCGTTCGCGACCGTCGCGTAGCGGTCGTCGTCGACGTCCTCGCCGAGCGCGATGAGCATCCAGTTATCGGCCTTCTGGGCGTTCTTCCAGTCCTGAATCGTCTCCTTGCGCTGGTGTTCGTTGACGTCTTTGATCGAGAGGTCGATCTGGTTCGACGACTCGTCGATCTCCAGCACCTTCGCCACGACCGTCTGCCCCTCGCGGACGTGGTCGCGGACGTTTTTGATCCAGCCGGACGCGACCTCGCTGATGTGACAGAGGCCGCGCTTGTCCTCGTACTCCTCTAAGTCGACGAACACGCCGAAGTCGGCGATCTCGTCCACCTCGCCGACCACTAGCTCGCCGGGTTCGGGCCAGCCGCTGTACTTCATATCGGGGAAGCGAGGCGGTTACCGCGCCTCAACGGTTTCGACGATCTCGCCGTGAAGCTCCGCCTCCCCGCCGGTCGGGGTCGCGAGGGTCGTGCCGCAGACCGCACACGACACCGTCGAGGAGGCCTTGCCGAAGACGACCTGTTCGTTCTCGCAGTCGCCGCAGGCGACGCGGTGGAAGTCTCCCGCCATGCTTACTCCTGGAACGTGAGACGGCCGGCGCGCCATCCCTCTCGCATGTGGGCCTTTCCGCAGTCGCCGCAGCGGTACTTCAGGTGGGTCTTCTTCGTCGGCTTGTCGCCACCGGGGACCTTCGAGTACCCGCCGGCGTTGCCGATCGTCGCGAGCGCGCGGCGCTGCTGCCGCGCGTCGCGCTTCATTCCGGTCGCGCGACCCGATCGGACCTTCTCCACCTCGTGCTCGTGGTGGGAGTCACAGTGGGGACAGTACGTGTTGAAGCGGCGTGGCATTTCCATGGATATCGACCTTGAGTCGCGGTTCGTCTCCGACGCTTAAAACGGGTTTGGTCTCGGGCGCCCGCGATCCGGCCCGTGACTTGCTCCCTCGCGGAGGATGTCCGGCCGCAGTCCCGAGGTCAGTCCTCCCACTCCGCGACCGCGCGGACCGGCGACCCGTCCCCGTCGCGGAGCCGGAGCGGGAAGGCGTACAGCCGGAACCGCGCGGGGAGCCCGTCGAGTCCGCACAGGTTCTCGACGATCGGGAGCGAGCCGCGTAAGAGGGCGTCGTGGGCGGGGGTGCCGTCGGGCTCGTCGGGAGTATCCGGGTCCGGATTCGCTCCACCCGCGGCGGGCGTCGGATCCGGCCCGAACGTGTCGAGCCCGACGCCGACGCCCGCGGCCCGACAGCGCTCGGCGGCCGCAGCGGTCAGGTACGGGTGGTCGCGGTACCTGTCGGTCCCCCAGTGCGCCGCCCAGCCGGTCCGGACGACCAAGAGGTCGACGTCGGGGTCGATGGCGTCGGGGTCGGGCAACGCCTCGGCCCCGATCGGCTCCCGCGGCGTCAACGGCCGGGAGTCGACGAGACGCGCGTCGAACGCGAACTTCCCGACGCCGCGCTCGTCGATCGCCTCCCCCTCGGGGAGCGTGTGCCGCGGCGCGTCGACGTGCGTTCCCGCGTGGGTTCCGGTGCGGAGTTCGCTCGTGGCGTAGCCATCGGCCTCGTGGGTCGCGTCCGGCGCGAGCGACACGTCGGGGTCGCCCGGGTACGTCGGCATACCCGTCTCGATCGGTCGCGAGCAGTCGCGGAACACGGCCGGCGGTCGAACCGCGGCGGGGTTAAGTCGGTCGCCGGCGCTCCGGGTCGGCCCGCGGCCGCGAACCGAATCGGTCCGCGCCGGACCGTCCCCCACCGCCCCGCGAGGTTCCGCGGCCCGAACGTATTTCCTCCGCCCGCCGCTGCTTCGGTCCATGTCGGAACTGCCGCTGGACGCGTATTACGATCTGACGCAAGTCGGCGAGGTCGCCGTCTCACCGACCGGCGACCGCGTCGCCTTCACCGCGACCGAGTACGATCAGGCCGCCGACGAGGCGGTCTCGTCGCTGTTCGTCGCCCCGACCGACGGCTCGCGAGAGCCGCACCGGCTGACGAGCGCGTCGGGCGCCTCCGCGCCGGCGTGGGGGCCGGACGGCGACCGGCTCGCGTTCCTGGCCGCCCGCGAGCGCGACGCGGAGCGGCGGGTCGGCTGGCGGGACCGGGACGAGGAGGACGAGGAGGGCGCGGAGGTGGAAGCTGACGAGACGGAGGACGACGAGGCCGACGACGCCGAGGACGACGAGCCCCTCGAAAACGGCGACGAGGAGCCGAAACCGCAGGTGTGGATCTTCGACCTCGCGCTCGGGGGCGACGCGCGCCAAGTGACGGAGCGCGACGAGGGCGTCGCCGGCTTCGACTGGTCGCCCGACGGGGACCGGCTGGTGATCGAGTCGCGCGACCCGACGGACGAGGAGTCGGAGTACCTCGATCAGGTGCGCGAGGAGGGGGGCCCGATCGAGACGACCCGGCTCCAACACAAGGTGAACGGCGCCGGCTGGACCGACGACGTGACGCGGTACCTGTTCGTCGTCGACCCCGACGACCCCGAGAGCGACCCCCGTCGGCTCGACGACGCGTACGGCGGCGGGGCCTTCGAGGACCTCGCCGGCATGGACCCCGCGTGGGGTCCGGACGGGCGAATCGCGTTCACGTCCTGTCGACTGGACCGCCCCGACGACACCACCGTCCGCGACCTCTACGCGGTGTCGCCCGAGGGCGGCGACGCGGAGCGGCTCACGGGCGGGGACCTCACCCACGGCGCGCCGGCGTGGCGTCCGGACGGCGACGGGATCGCGACGGTCGCAAGCGACCCCGACGACCCGCCGGCGCCGGCGGAGGTGTACCTCGTCGACGCCGCGACGGACGCGGACGCCCGCAACGACCCGGTTTCGCTCACCGGCGGCCTCGACCGGACGGTCGCCCGCGGCGGCGGGATCGAGTGGGTCGACGGCGCGATCTACACCCGGATCGCCGACGAGAGTCACACGCGGCTGGTCCGCGTCGAGACCGACGGCACCGCGGAGCGCGTCTTCGAGGCGCAGGGCCGCGACCGGGCGTTGGCCGGGTTCGACGTCGCCGACGACGGGTCGACGGCCGTGACGGTCCTCTCGGAGCCGGAGGCCGGAACCGACCTGTACGCGGTCGACGTCGACGACCTCGACGCCGCCGGCGGGCCGGAGTCGTTCCGGCGGCTCACCGAGGTCAACGAGTCGCTCGTCGACGAGTTCGCGATGCCGGAGGCCCGCCGCGTCGAGTGGGAGTCCGACGGCTGGACGCTCGACGGCGTGCTCTACCACGACCCCGACGTCGACCCAGAGGACGGCGACCACCCGCTCGTGGTGGCGATCCACGGCGGCCCGATGTCGTACGACGAGCCGGTGTTCAGCTTCGGTCACGCCGCGCTGACGAGCCGGGGGTACCTCGTCTTCCGCCCGAACTACCGGGGCGGTACCTCCCGCGGCCGCGAGTTCGCCGCCGAGCTGACCGGGAAGTGGGGGACCGCCGAGGTCGACGACATCGCGGCCGGCGTCGGGTCGCTCGCGGACCGCGGCTGGGTCGACCCCGACCGCGTGTTCGGCCACGGGTTCTCGTACGGGGGGATCGCGCAGGGATTCCTCGTCACGCAGGAGCCGGACCTGTTCACCGCGGCGGCGCCCGAGCACGGCATCTACGACCTCCGCTCGGCGTTCGGCACGGACGACACCCACGTCTGGCTGGAGGCCGAGTTCGGGCTCCCGTGGGAGAACCCCGAGGCGTACGACGCGTCGACGGCGGTGCTGGACGCCGGGAACATCGAGACCCCGCTGCTGGTGATGGCCGGCGGCGAGGACTGGCGGTGCCCCTCCTCGCAGTCGGAGCAGCTGTACGTCGCCGCCCGGAAGCGGGGAATCGACGCCGAGCTGGTCGTCTACCCGGACGAGCACCACAACATCGGCGACCCCGACCGAGCGATCCACCGGTTAGCGAAGATCCTCGACTGGTACGAGACGCACGACCCGGCGGTCGAGGCCGAGTCCGCGGACTGAGTCACGACCGGTCGGTGACGGTCGCGGTCGGGCGGTGACGGTCGCGGTCGGGCGGTGACGGTCGCGGTCGGGCGGTGACGGTCGCGGTCGGGCGGTGACGGTCGCGGTCGGACGGTGACGGTCGCGGTCGGACGGTGACGGTCGCGGTCGGCGCGACCCCGCCTCAGCGCTCGACGAACTCCACGAGCACGCCGCCCGTCGAGCGCGGATGGCAGAACGCGACCTCGTGGCCCCACGCGCCGGGGCGCGGCTCCTCGTCGACGAGGTCGATGCCGAGGTCGCGCGCCTCGTCGAGCGCGGCCGGGAGGTCGTCGACCGCGAGCGCGACGTGGTGGACGCCGGGGCCCTCCCGGTCGAGGTAGTCCGCGATCGTCCCGCCGGCGTCCGGTTCGAGCAGTTCGAAGTAGCCGCCGCCGTCGAGTTCGAGGAAGACGATCCGCATCCCGTCGAACGTCTCCTCGTGGGCGACCGGAGCGTCGAGCAGGCCGCCGAACAGGTCGGCGAGGGCGGTGGCGTCGCGGGTCGCGACGCCGACGTGATCGAAGCGCATACGAACCGGATCGGGCGCCCGCGACTTATAATGAGCGAGCGAAGTGGAACACCACTCGCCTCGCCGGGATCCAAAGGCTTGGGTGCGATCCGGGAGTACCGATCGTAGGCCCCCATTAGTGAGCGACTCACAGTCCGACGCTTCGACGGAGCAGATGACGTCGCGGAACATCCTCGGATCGCTGCTCGATAGCGGCCTCCACGAGATGAACCGAGAGCGGTCCGGACTCCTCCTCTCGGGGGTGTCGGCGGGGCTCGACATCGGCTTCGGCCCGCTGATGATGGCGGTCGTGTTGACCCTCTCGCCGGGGACGTTCGGCGACCTCACGACCGAACTGCTGCTGGCGAGCGTCTACTCCATCGGCTTCATGTTCGTCATCTTGGGCCGCTCGGAGCTGTTCACGGAGCACACGACGCTGGCCGTGATACCGGTGCTCGACCGGCAGGCCTCGGCCCGACAGTTGGGCCGGCTCTGGGGCCTGGTGTACGTCGGGAACCTGGTCGGCGGCCTCCTGTTCACGCTGCTCGTGACGCTGTTGCTGCCGGAGCTCAGCGTCGTCGACCCTCAGTCGTTCGAGACGATCGCCCTGAAGCTCGTCGACCACAGCCTCCCGTGGCTGTTCGTCGGCGGCGTGTTCGCCGGGTGGCTGATGGGGCTGCTGGCGTGGCTCGTGACCGCGGCGAAGGACACGACATCCCGGATCCTCCTCGTGTTGATCGTCACCGGAACGATCGGGCTCCTCCACCTCCCGCACTCGATCGCGGGCAACGTCGAGGTGCTGTTCGGGCTGTTCTCCTCGCCCGCGATCACGGTCGTCGACTACGTCGGGTTCCTCGTGTTGTCGACGATCGGTAACGCCTTCGGCGGCGCGGTGTTCGTCGCGCTGCTGAAGTACGGCCACGTCGTCCGCGGCGCGGAGTGAGCGCGCTCCGCGGGACGAGTTCGCCCCGCGAGCCGATCCCCTCCCGGATTCACCGCCCCGGCTTGTACTCCCCGAACTCGTCGCGGAGTACGTCGGAGATCTCCTGAACCGTCGCGTACGACTTCACCGCGTCGACGACGTGTGGCATCACGTTCTCGGTCCCCTGCGCCGCCTCGCGGAGGCCGGCGAGCGCGTCGTCGACCGCGTCGCCGTCGCGGTCGGCTTTCACCTCGTTCAGCCGGTCGCGCTGGTTCTGCTCCTGGTCGGGGTCGACCTCTTCGAGGTCCATCTCCGGCTCCTCGTCCACCTCGAACTCGTTGACGCCGACGATGATCCGCTCGCCCGCCTCGATCTCCCGCTGGCGCTCGAAGGCGACGTCCTGGATCTGCCGCTGGACCCAGCCGCTCTCGACGGCCTCCAGCATCCCGCCGCGGCGGTCCACCTCCTCGATGATCTCGAAGGCGTCCTCCTCGATCCCGTCGGTGAGGCTCTCGACGTAGTACGACCCCGCGAGCGGGTCGATCGTGTCGGCCGCGCCCGACTCGTGAGCGAGGATCTGCTGGGTGCGGAGCGCGGTGCGGACGGACTTCTCGGTCGGGAGCGCGAGCGCCTCGTCTTTCCCGTTCGTGTGGAGGCTCTGGGTCCCGCCGAGGACGGCCGCGAGCGCCTGATAGGAGACGCGGACGACGTTGTTCTCGATCTGCTGGGCGGTGAGCGTCGAGCCGCCGGTCTGGGTGTGGAACTTGAGCTGTTTCGACTTGGGGTTCTCGGCGCCGAACCGCTCCTCCATGATCTGGGCCCACATCCGGCGGGCGGCGCGGAACTTCGCGGCCTCCTCGAAGATGTTGTTGTGGGCGTTGAAGAAGAAGGAGAGCTGGGGGGCGAACTCGTCGACGTCGAGCCCGGCGTCGAGGGCCGCCTCGACGTACTCGATGCCGTCACCGAGGGTGAAGGCGATCTCCTGGGCCGCGGTCGAGCCCGCCTCGCGGATGTGGTACCCCGAGATGGAGATGGTGTTGAAGTTCGGCGTCTCGGCCGCGCAGAACTCGAAGATGTCCGTGATCAGCCGCATCGACTGCTTCGGCGGATAGATGTAGAGGTTCCGCGCGATGTACTCCTTCATGATGTCGTTCTGGATCGTCCCGCGGAGCTGCTCCCGCGGGACCCCCTGCTCGTCGCCCATCGCGACGTACATCGCGAGGAGGACGGCGGCGGGCGCGTTGATCGTCATCGACGTGGACACCTCGTCGAGCGGGATGCCGTCGAAGACGGTCTCGAAGTCGTCGAGCGTGTCGATGGCGACGCCCGAGCGGCCGACCTCGCCCTCGGCCATCGCGGCGTCGGAGTCGTATCCCATCTGCGTCGGGAGGTCGAACGCCATCGAGAGGCCCGACGAGCCCTCGTCGATGAGGTACTGGAAGCGCTCGTTGGTCTCCGCGGCGGTGCCCATCCCGGCGTACTGGCGCATCGTCCACAGGCGCCCGCGGTACATCGTCGAGTAGACGCCGCGGGTGTACGGCTCCTCGCCGGGGTAGCCGAGGTCCTCGCGGTAGTCGGTCTCCACGTCGGCGGGGGTGTAGAGGGGGTCGACCTCCTGCCCGCCGGTGTCGGTGGTGAACGTCTCCTCGCGCTCCCCGAACCGGTCGACCGTCTCGCCGTAGGTTCCGTCCTCCCACGACTCCTTGGCCTCCCGGATCGCGGCGAGTTCCTCAGGGTCGTACATTACTGAATCGGTCGACCGAACGGGACTTAACGCTTTTCAGGGCGGACCCGGTCGACCGCGGGTCACCGCGCTGCTTCCCCGCCGACCCGATTTAAGTGTCGCGCGTCCGAGGCGCGGGCATGGACGTGCTCACAGATCCCGCGCGCCGGTTTCTGGCCGCGACGGCGCCGGAGCACACCCGGATCCAGTCGGAGATGGCCGACCTCGCCGCCGAGTGGGGATTCCCGATCATCGGCCCCGAGGCGGGGGCGGTCCTCCGCCTGCTCGCGCGGCTGACGGACGCGGAACGCGTCTTCGAGTTCGGGTCCGGGTTCGGCTACTCCGCCACGTGGTTCCTCCGCGGCGGCGCCGAGCGCGTGATCTGTACCGAGTTCGACGCCGACGAGGCCGAGCGGGGCGTGGCGTTCGCCGCCGATTACGGCTACGCGGACCGCGTCACCTTCGAGGTCGGCGACGCGATGGAGACGATAGACCGCTACGAGGGCCCCTTCGACGTGGTCCTGATCGACCACCAGAAGGGGCGGTACGCCGACGCCTACCGGGCGGTCCTCCCGAAGGTCCGGACCGGGGGCGTGATCGTCGCCGACAACGTCACCCGCGGCCCCATCGACTTCGAGGCCCTCGTCGCGCACTTCGAGGCGGGCGAGCCGCTCCCGGACGCGGCCGTGGACGCCGAGACCCGCGGCATCGGCGAGTACCTCGGCACCGTCCGCTCGGACGACGCGGTGGAGACCGCGGTCCTCCCGGTCGGCTCCGGCATCGCCGTTTCGACGGTCGTCCGGTGAAACCGAACGAAACGGTTATCATGTCGAATTGAAAACATCAACTCGGATGGAGGGACCGGACGGAACCGACGACGGCGAGGGGCCGCGAGCGGCGTCGCTCGTGCGCGTCCTCGCCGTCGACGACGAGTCGGGGTTCGCCGACGCGGCGGCCTCGCGCCTCGAGGCGCGCGACGACCGGACCGAGGTGGTGGCGGTCGAGGGCGCCGAGGCGGCGCTGGACGCGCTGTCGTCGGCCTCGTTCGACTGCGTGGTGTCCGGCTACGAACTGGCCGAGGCCGACGGCGTCGGGCTGCTGGAGACCGTCCGCGACCGACACGGCGACGTGCCGTTCGTGCTGTTCACCGGGTCTGGGTCGGAGGCGGTCGCCAGCGAGGCGATCTCCGCCGGCGTCGATGAGTACGTCCGCCGAGCGGAGCCGGCCGACCCGTACGCGCAGCTCGCGAGCGCGGTCGAGGGCGTGGTCTCGCAGGCGCGCGGCGACCGCCGCCTGGCCGCGCACCTGGAGCGCACCACCGACGCGTTCTGTCAGGTCGACTCGGAGTGGCGGCTGACCTACCTCAACGAGCGGGCGGCGAGGTTCCTGGAGCGCGACGCGGAGACGGTGCTCGGCGAGCGGATCTGGGAGCTGTTCCCGGAGGTCGTCGGCACCGAGGCCGAGGCGGCGCTCCGCGAGGTCGCCGAGACCGGTGAGGCGAGCCGGCTGGAACACCACGTCGACCGCCTCGGCGCCGACCTCGTCGTGAACGCGTACCCGACCGCCGGCGGCCTGGCGCTGTACTTCCGCGACGTGACGGAGCGCCGGGAGCGCGAACGGGAGCTCCGGGAGGTCTCCGAGCGGCTTCAGCTGGCCGTCGAGGGCGCCGACCTCGGCGTCTGGGACTGGAACGTACGGACCGACGAGGTGCGGTTCGACGACCGGTGGGCCGCGATGCTCGGCCACGACACCGACGAGATCGACTTCGACCTGTCGACGTGGGAGGACCGCGTCCACCCCGACGACATCGGCGACGCCTGGGACGCCATCGAGGCCCACTTCGCCGGCGAGACGGACCTCTATCAGTGCGACTTCCGGATGCGGACGAAGTCGGGCGACTGGAAGTGGATCCGGGACCGGGGTCGGGTCGTCGAGCGGACGGACGACGGCGAGCCGCTCCGGGCCGTCGGCATCCACATCGACGTCACCGAGGAGAAGGAGCGCCAGCGCGACCTCGAGCGGTACCGTCGCATCGTCGACGAGCTGCCGGAGTCCGTGTGTATCTACGACGCCGACGGCCGCATCGCGCTCGCGAACGACCACACCGGCGACGTGCTCGAGGCCGATCCGGAGGCGCTCGTCGGCCACGAGAGCCGGCTCGTCGACCGCATTCGAGCCGCGGGCGACGGCGACCGGTACGACGCGCTCGTCGACGGCGACCGCAAGTCGATGACCGGGACGGTCGAGGTCGACCTGCCGAGGCAGTCCGGGGCGATCGTCGACTACGGGCTGACCCGGCTCGTCATCGACGGGGAGTTCGACGGCGTGGTCGGCATCTCTCGCGACGTGACGGAGGAGCGTCGGCGGCAGCGGCGGCTCGAACGCACCTCGGCGCGGCTGGAGGCGCTGTTCGAGCGCTCGCCGGACATGGTCGACATCCACGACGAGTCCGGGGAGATCGTCGACGCCAACCGGGCGATGACGGAGGCGCTCAGCTACGACCGCGAGGAGCTCGTCGGGATGGACGTCTGGGAGGTCGACGCCGAGCTCGAGCCGGAGGAGGGCGTGCGGCTCTGGGAGGACCTGGAAATGGACGAGACGGTCCGGCTGGAGACGACGTTCGCCCGCGCCGACGGCTCGACGTTCCCGGCCGAGGTCCACGTGCGGCGCATCGACGTCCAGGGCGAGGACCGGTTCCTGGCGAGCAGCCGCGACATCTCCGAGCGCAGGGCGTACGAGCGCCGCATCGAGCGGGAGAACGAGCGGCTCGACGAGTTCGCCTCGATCGTCTCCCACGACCTCCGGAACCCCCTCAACGTCCTCTCTGGGTACCTCCGGCTCGCCCGTGAGACGGGGACCGACTCCTACTTCGACCGCTGCGAGCGCGCGCTCGACGAGATGGAGGGGCTCATCGAGGACGTGCTCGCGCTCGCCAGGCAGGGCGAAGCGGTCGGCTCGTTCGAGCGCGTCCACCTCGGCGAACTGGCCGCCCGCTACGGCGACGACGCGTTCGGATCGACCGACGGCGAGGACCCGTTCGGCGGCGACGCGGGCGGCGGCGGAGCGGAGACCGCGCCGATCGAGGTCGCGGTGGAGGCCGACGGCGAGATCTGCGCCGACCCCGGCCGGGTCCGGCAGCTCTTCGGGAACTTGTTCCGGAACGCCGCCGAACACGGCGGCGAGCGCGTCGTCGTCGGCGACCTCTCCGACGGCTTCTACGTCGCGGACGACGGGCCCGGGATCGACCCGGACGAACGGGACACGGTGTTCGAGAGCGGCTACACCACCTCCGAGACGGGCACCGGCTTCGGGCTCGCCATCGTCCAGCGCATCGTCGAGGCGCACGGCTGGGCGGTCGAGGTCACGGCGGGCGAACGCGGCGGCGCCCGGTTCGAATTCACCGGAGTCGACCGGCCTGAATCGAGCGCCGAGGAGACGGAGCCGCCGGGCGCCGAGGAGACGGAGCCGCCGGCCGACGCGTCCGGCCGGTCCGCGGAGGAGGCGGGGTCGCAGGACTGACCGGCCGGAGCGCGGATACGACCGTGTGCGGCGACGAACGAGCGCGAAAAGCGAAGTACCGGAGAGAGTGAGGACCGACTCAGAACGCGCCGGGGTAGACGCTCACGTCGGCGTGGAGCCCCTCGCGGAGCGCGCTGTGGACGTGACAGATGCCCTCGGCGCGCTCGGCGATGTCAGCGGCGGTCTCGTCGTCGAGGTCGGCCTCGACGTGGACGTCGAACGCGATCGATTCGAGGTCGTCGTCCTCGTCGAGTTCGGCGCTCGCGTCGATCTGGACCTTCCCGAGTTCCTCCTCGCCGCGCTGGCTTCCGCCGACGCGGAGCGCGGGGAGATAACAGGAAGCGTACGTCGCGACGAGCGCCGCGTTCGGGTTCGGCCCCGTCTCGTCCGTCGCGTCGATCCGGAGGTCGAACTCGCCGACCTGACTGGTACTGGCGTACCCCGCTTCGGAAACCGTGGACGTCTCGATGTCTGCCATAGTCGAGTGTCGATTAGTCCCCCCGCCGCTAAAGGCTGCCGACACGGGGCGTCGCTGCCGGCGAGGGGAGCGGTCGACATCGTCGGACGAAAGTCGGAGAACCGCCGAGTCGGACCGTCGACGTCGGGCCCGTCAGTCCAGCGTGTACGTCTCGTCGCCGTCGAGCACGACGGGTTCGGCGGCGGCGCCCGCGGCCTTCACCTCGTTGACGAACTCGCGGGTCTCGATCTCGATCGGCCCGAACGAGTCGTAGTGCATCGGGAAGACGACGTCGGCGCCCACCCAGTCGGCGGCGATGCCGGCGCCCGCGGGCCCCATCGTGAAGTGGTCGCCGGCGGGCAGAGCGGCCGCGTCCGGTTCGAGGTACGGCGCGATCACGTCGACCATCTCGGACATGAGTCCGGTGTCGCCGGCGTGATAGAACGTGGTACAGTCCGGGTCGGACTCCTGGGTCGGCTTCTTGTCGCCGATCACGAACCCGGTCGGCATGCCGGCCGAGTAGTCGGGATCGTTCTCGATCCCGTTCGAGTGGTCCGCGCGGACCATCGTCACCCACGCGTCGCCGCACTCGACGGTGCCGCCGATGTTCATCCCGCCGGCCGGGAGGGCGTGTTCGAGGCCGAAGTTCTCCTGGACGTACGCGGTCAGCTCCGGGGTCGCGACCACGGTGGCGTCCTCGAACTCGGCCGCGTCCGAGATATGGTCCGCGTGCCCGTGAGTCAGGAGGAGGTAATCGGGGTCGATGTCCGCGGGGTCGACGTCGGTCTTCGGGTTGTCGAAGAACGGGTCGATGAGCAGCTCCGTGTCCTCGACGACGACGTGCCACGTGGAGTGGCCGTGCCAGGTGAGTTCCATGGTACGTTCGGTACATCTCGGCGCGGCGTAATAAAACTCGACGCCGCGGAACTCGTCGCCCGCCGGCGAAAGCAATTAACAGGGACGAACGCGAACGCCGATCAGATGCCCTCCGAGACCAGCGACCCAGGCGACCCGCCGGCCGCCTGCCCCGCCTGCGGCGAGGCGGTGCCGGCCGGGGCGAGTTTCTGCCCCGACTGCGGTGCCGACCTCGGCGACCCGGACGACCCCGCGTACTGTTCCGCGTGCGGCGAGGCGTTCGACGACGGCGACCGGTTCTGTTCGAACTGCGGCGCGTCGCGGTCCGGCGGTGAACGCCTCGCGTCCGAGCCGACGGGCCGCACGCCCGAGGAGTCGGACGGGCCGAACTCGTCCACGTCGCGCTCGGCGTCGACCCCGGTCGAGAGCGAGCGCGCCTTCCGCCGTCGGGTTCAGGACCACCTCGACGCCGGGTGGGACATCGAGCGGGACGACGGCGACCGCGTCGTCCTCGTCGACCGCGGTATCGGCTCCGTCGGCGTCCATGTCCTGCTGTTCATCTTCACTAGCGGTATCGGGAACGTGCTGTACGGCTGGTGGCACTACTCGAAGCTGGCGGAGCGGCGCCGGCTCGTCCGCGGCGACGAGGCGCCGGCGCTCGCCCCGTCGAGCGTCGAGGACGCGGGGCGGACGGAGGCGGCTACCGCCTACGTCCTGACCGGGCTGCTGTTGCTTATCGGCGGCCTGATCGGCTACTTCGCCGCGACGAGCGGTTCCCCGCCCGCCGCGCTGGTCGGACTCGCGTTCGCCGGTCTCGGCCTCGGCGTCGCCCCGCCGGTCCGCCGGCGCCTCGACCGTCGCCACGGAATCACGGCGTTCGGCCGGCAGAAGACGGTCGACCACCGGATCGTCCGGCCGCCCGAGTCCGTCGACGAGCCCTGCGTCGTCTGCGGCGAGGCGTTCGAGCGCGGCCTCGTCAGGCGGCGCCGCGACGAGACGATCGCCGCGGGCGTTCCGGTTCGCACCCACTCGATCCGCCACAACCACTACTGCGTCGACTGCGCGCGGTCGGAGGTGTTCGGCGGGGACGGCGGGGCACCGCCGCTCGACGACCTCGCGATCGGTGACGGACGCCTAAGCGACTTCGATGTCGCGGAGGGCGACACCCCGGACGACGACGTCGTGGAGGGCGACACCCCGGACGACGAGAAAGCCGCGGAGACGAGCGACTCGGCGGAGTGACTCGGCGGGATCCACCCGTCGCGGTCGTCGCTTGCCTCTCCGGGAACGCTTTTCGGGCGGCCGCCCGTTCGCTCGCGTATGTACCGCGCACGGTTCCGCGACCCGGCCGGATCGATCCGCGAGGGAGAGTACGACCCGGCGACGGACACCGTCGCCTTCGGCGGCGACGAGTACGCGTTTTCCGACCCCGACGTCGACGTGCTCGCCCCGACCGACCCCTCCAAGATCGTCTGTATCGGGCGCAACTACGCCGACCACGCCGCCGAACTCGGCAACGACGTGCCGGACCGCCCGCTGCTCTTCCTGAAGCCGCCGAATGCGGTGGCGAGCCACGGCGACACCGTGACCGTCCCCGCCGGCAAAGAGCGGATCGACTGGGAGGCGGAGTTCGCGGTCGTGATCGGCGAGCAGTGTAAGGCGGTCGACGCCGCCGACGCGATGGACGTCGTCGCCGGGTTCACCTGTATGAACGACGTGTCGAACCGCGACGACCAGAACCGCGAGCAGAACTGGGTGCGCGGGAAGGCGTTCGACGGCGCCGCGCCGCTGGGCCCCGTCCTCGCCACGCCGGACGAGGTGCCGGACGACGCGGGCGTCGAGCTCCGCGTCAACGGCGAGACGAAGCAGTCGAGCGACCGCGAGCACATGATCTTCGACGTGCCGACGCTGATCGAGGAGATCACGACGTACCTCACGCTCGAGCCGGGCGACGTCATCGCGACGGGGACGCCCGAGGGGGTCGGCGCGCTCTCCGACGGCGACACCGTCGAGGTCGAAATCGAGGGCGTCGGCACCCTCGAACACGACGTTCGGATCCCCTGAGCACCGCTCGCCGTTCGGAGGACTCCCAGTTGTTGCGGCTCGGTACCACACCTCGTTTCCGGTGAACGCTTATGTGGCAGCCCCCAGAGTCGGAGGTATGGAGACCTGTTCGTTCGTCGCCGGTTCGTGACGGTACCGCCGCGGCGCGACGCGGCCGCCCCGCTTCGCGAGGCGGAGCCCGTCGCCCGCGCCGCAGAGCCGCGACCGGAGCGCGAGACGCTCCCCTCTCCGGGCCGACGCGAGCGCCCGACCGAATGTCACGAGACGACGCTACGACGAACGAGACCGCCGAATCGATCGAAACCGACGCTCACGCGGACGACGACGCGCACACAGACGACTCCGGCTCCTCCGTCCTCGAGTCCGCCGCTCCGGACGCGTCCCCCGCCGTCGTCGCGGCGCGGGCCGACGACGACCTCCCGGACACGGCCGAGATCCGGGACCTCGCCGCCGCGGCCGGCTACGCGGTGGTCGGCGAAGTGACCCAGCGGCGCCGCGAGGACCCGACCTACGACCTCGGCCGCGGGAAGGCAGAGGATCTGATGCGGCTCGCGGCCGAGACCGACGCCGAGGCCGTGGTCTACGACGGGAGCCTCTCGCCGGGACAGACGTTCTCGCTCGGCGACCTGCTCCCGACCGGGACCGCGGTGATCGACCGCCCTCGGCTCGTCTTGGAGCTGTTCGCCGACGCCGCCGACTCCCGGGCGGCCAACCGCCAGCTGGAGCTGGCGCGCCTGCGCTACGAGCTGCCCCGGCTCCGGGAGGCGATCGCCCGCGACTCCGGCGAGGACGTGCGCCTCCGGCCGGAGGGCGACAGCCGCGTCCTTGACGTCGAGAAGCGGATCGAGTCCGCCGAGCGCGCGCTCGACGAGATCGCCGACGACCGCGCCGGCCGGCGGGCGGAGCGCCGCGACGCCGGGTTCGACCTCGTCGCGCTGGCGGGGTACACCAACGCCGGGAAGTCGGCGCTCGCGCGCCGGCTCGCCGACGAGTCGGACGACCCCGAGTTCGGGGACGAAGCCGCGCCTCGCGACGCCGACCTCACCGACGCCAGCGAGGGAGGCCCGGCGGACGGGGACGGAGCGCTCGCGGTCGCGGACCGCCCGTTCGAGACGCTCGCCACGACGACGCGGCGGGCGACGGTCGGCGGGCGACGCGCCCTCGTCACCGACACCGTCGGCTTCCTCGACGGGCTCCCCCACGAGGCGGTGCGCTCGTTCCGGACGACCATCGACGCGATCCGAGCGGCCGACTGCGCGCTGCTCGTCGCCGACGCGAGCGACGACCCCGCGGACCTCCGCCGGAAGCTCCGCGCGTCGCTGTCCGCGATCGAGGCGACCGAGGGGCCGGTGATCCCCGTGCTGTCGAAGGCCGACGAGGTCGGACCCGACGGGCTCGCGGCCGCGGTGGCGGCCTACGAGGGCGCGGTCGCCGACTTGGACCCGCGGGGCGCCCCCGTCGTCAACGCCCTCCGGTCGCCGATTCCGGTCAGCGTCCGCGACGGGACGGGGCTCGGCGACCTCGCCGACGCGGTCGCGGACGCGCTCCCGACCGCGACGGCGTCCGTCGAGGCCCCGAACGGCGGCGCCGCGCAGGCCGCGCTCTCGTGGGCGTACGACCGCGGCGTCGTCGCGGACGTCGGCTACGGGAGCGAGACCATCGCCGTCGAGCTCGCGGGCCGCCCCGCCGTCGTCGCCGAGGCGGAGCGGCGGCTAGCGGGGGGCGAGAGGGACCGCGGCGAGGGCGGGCGCGTCGACGGCGAGAGGGACCGCGGCGAGGGCGACGACGGCGGCCCGTCCGGCGGTCAAGACCACGCTTAAGCCCGCCCGTCCCCGACCCGGTGGCATGGAACCACGGGATCTCTCCGATCACTCGCCGTACGTGCCCGGGCGGGGCGTCGAGGAGGTCGCCCGCGAGCGCGGGCTCGACCCCGACGACCTGATCAAGCTCTCCTCGAACGAGAACCCGCACGGGCCGAGCCCGGCGGCCGTCGAGGCGATCCGCGAACACGCCGACCGGGTGAACCAGTACCCGAAGTCCTCGCACACGGACCTCACCGCGAAGATCGCCGAGCGGTGGGGCGTCGACGACGAGCAGGTGTGGGTGTCGCCGGGCGCCGACGGCTCGATCGACTACCTCTCGCGCGCCGCCCTCGAGCCGGGCGACGAGGCGCTGGTGCCCAGCCCCGGCTTCGCCTACTACGCGATGTCCACCCGATACCACCACGGCGAGGTAACGGAGTACGCACTCACCCCCGACGACGGCTTCGCGCAGGACGCGGAGACCGTCCTGCGCGCCTACGGCGGCGAGCGGATCGTCTACGTCACCTCCCCGCACAACCCCTCCGGTTCCACGATGCCCCTCGACGAGGTCGAGGCGATCGCGGACGCGACCGCGCCGGAGACGCTCGTCGTCGTCGACGAGGCGTACGGCGAGTTCGCCGACGTGGACAGCGCGATCCCGCTCGTCGACGAGCGCGACGACGTGGCCGTCCTCCGCACCTTCTCGAAGGCGTACGGCCTCGCGGGGCTCCGGATCGGCTACAGCGTCGTCCCCGAGGCGTGGGGCGAGGCGTACGCCCGCGTCAACACGCCGTTCGCGGCCAACGAACTCGCCTGCCGCGCCGCGCTCGCCGCGCTCGACGACGCGGACCACGTCGAGCAGTCGGTCGAGACGGCGCGCTGGGCCCGCGAGCACATCGAGAGCGAACTCGACGCGCCCACCGTCGACTCCGCGGGCAACTTCGTCCTCGCCGCGGTCGGTGACGGCGAGCGCGTCGCCGAGGCGGCCCAGGAGCGCGGCGTCATCATCCGCGACTGCACCTCGTTCGGGCTCCCGGAACACGTCCGGATCTCGACCGGGACTCGCGAGGAGACCCGCGAGGCCGTCGACCTGCTCAACGAGACGCTGGCGGACCTCGAACTCGGGGCTCGCGCGTGACCGACGGCACCGAGACCCAAGCCGACCGCGGCCGCGCCGACCGCGTCGCCGTGACGGGAACCCCCGGAACGGGCAAGACGACGGCGACGGCGCTGCTCGACGGAGAGTACGACGTGATCCACCTCAACGACCGGATCAAGTCCGACGACGACCTCTGGAGCGAGCGCGACGACGACCGCGACACGCTCGTCGCCGACCTCGACGCGGTCCGCGCCGACCTGGGCGACTGGGCCGGCGTCCTCGACTCGCACCTGGCGCACCGGTTCGACGTCGACCGCGTCGTCGTACTGCGCTGTCACCCCGAGACGATCGAGTCCCGGCTCCGCGAGCGCGGCGAGTCGCCCGAGACCGCCGCCGAGAACGCCGAGAGCGAGGCGCTCGACGTGATCCTCTCGGAGGCGGTCGCCGAGCACGGCGCCGAGAACGTCTACGAGGTCGACGCGACCGACTGCGACCCCGAGGCGGTGGCCGACGCGATCCGCGCGGCGGTCGAGGGGGAGCGCGAGCCCAGCGCCGGCACCGTGGACTTCATCGATTATATATGAGCCGGCCGCGACCGTCGAGACGGTAGATGACCCTCGACCAGTACCGGTCCGTGGCGGACCGCCTCCTCGGCCCGTGGGTGTCGACGGCCGACAGGCTCGGCCTCTCGCCCGACCAGGTGAGCGTGATCGCCTTCCTCGTCGCCGTCGCGGCCGCCGGGGCCTTCGCCGCCGGGTCGGCGCCGCTGTACGCGGCCGGCGCGCTCCTCGTCCTCCTCAACGGCTGGCTCGACGTGGTCGACGGGGCGCTCGCCCGCCACCAGGGGGTCGCCTCCGACGGCGGCGACTTCCTCGACCACGTCCTCGACCGCTACGCCGACGTGGCGATCATCGCGGGGTTCACGGCCGGGATCGAGGCGTACGCGCTCGGCTTCGCCGCCGTCACGGGCGTCCTCCTCACCTCCTACCTCGGCACGCAGATCCAGGCGGTCGGCATCGGGCGCGAGTACGGCGGGCTGCTCGGCCGCGCCGACCGCCTCGCGCTGGCGGGGATCGTCGGCGTCGTCGCCGCGGTGTACTCGGCGCCAGTCGTCGCCGGGCTCAACGTCGTCGGCCTCCTGCTCGCGCTGTTCGCCGTCGTCGGGCACCTCACCGCGGTCCAGCGGTTCCTCGGCGCCTGGCGGGACCTGTGAACTACCCTACCCTACTCGCTCACGGCTGACGCCGTTCGCTCCTTGAGAGTGGGGGCTTAGCGCCTATATCAAGCTAATCCCCGCGGCGACCCTGCCTCCGCCGCGGCTTCAGAACGGCGCGTCGGTCGAGCGGCCGCCCGCGCTCGCGTCCCCCGTTCCGCTCGTCGGATTCGATCCGACGCCGAACGACTCCCCTCCCTCGGCCTCCACGTCGCCCGTTTCGAGGTACGACTCCTCCAGCTCCGCGAGCCGGTCGTTCACCGCCTCGCTCTGGTCGTGCATCGGGGCCGCGCGGACCCGGACCAGGTCGTACTCGTGGCGGTCGGAGAGCCCGTTCCACGCCCGGAACGCGCCGATCGTCAGCGTGTGCGTCTGCGGGCAGAACGCGGTCGTCGGCGTGAACTCCGCCCGGAGGACGCGGTCGACCTCGCCGCCGTCGACCGCGTCCTCGTCCACCTGGGCGGGGTCGACCGCGTCGGAGGCGCCGGCGCGCTCGACTGCGTAGCGGAAGCCGGCGTCCCCGTGGCGCGTGTCCAGGTTCAGCCGCGCGAGGTTGTAGTCGAACGTCATGTCGTACACCGTCCGCTCCTCGAAACAGTCGCGGGTGAGCCGGTGGAAGGCGAGGTGGTCCGCTCCCGCGAGCACGTCGTGCCCGTCGAGGAACTCGCCGGGTCGCGGGAGGTTCTCCGCGACGAACTCGTCGTAGCCGTCGAACAGGTCGTCGTCGGCGCCGAAGGGAGACGGGAAGCCGGGCATGCGCGTGCGTTGGTACGCCGCCCGGGTACCCCTGACCCCGCAGATGTTCGGGCCGTCGCCGGCGGCCGGCCCTCAGCCGCTCTCGTCCGAGCGCGAACGCAGGGTCGCCGCCCGCTCGTGGACGGCGTTGACGGCGTCGCGGACGACCGGCTCGTCGACCTCGAACGCAGCTGCGGCGTACGCGATCGACAACCGGACGGCGAGGTACGTCATTCGGATCTCCTCGTCGGCGCCGGCGATCCTCGGCGGGACGCCCCGCCTGCCGGTCTGCGACTCGTCGAATCCGTCGGTGATCGCGTACAGGTCGGCGTACAGTCGAGCCGCCTCCGGGAGCTCGAACGACGCGATCCGACCGCCGGGCCCGTCGAAGTGGTAGGCGTCGGGACGGTTTCGGGCCTCGCGCACGATTCGGTGGCCGTCATCGTACGCCTCGATCACGGTTTCGCTGTCGTCGGTCACGTGAATCGGCCTCGCCGGACGCCTCACGCAACGAGGGAACGATTTAAAAGTGTCCGGTCGGAACGGGAGGTATGCCCACTTTCGAGCTGAACCTCTCGGACGACGTGTACGCGGAGTTTCAGCAGCTGGCGGACGAGGAGTTCGTCTCCGAGGAGCAGGCCGCGGAGGACCTCATCGCGTCCGGCATCGAGGCGTACAACGTGAGCGTCGTCGACGACGACCCACGCGACGAGATGCTCGACGGCGCCGAGAACAACATGTTCGACACCGCGGAGGACCCGGGCAGCATCGAAGACGACCGGCTCTGAGACGCCGTCGCGCGCTCTGCGTTCTCGTTTTCCTTCGGTTCAGTACCCCAGCCCGAGCAGCCGGTTCGCGGACAGCGTCGCCAGCCCGAGCGCCATCACGCAGGCGAGCAGGCCGAACGCGACGGGCCACCCCGCGGCGTCGGAGACGGCGCCGACGACGACGCTGCCGGTGGCGCCGGTCACCATGTACGCGGTCCGGACGAGCCCGAAGCCGGCGCCCCGTTCCGAGTCGGACAACAGGTCCATGAACCGCGACTGGACCGGCGCGCCCCACGACATCGCGAGGCCGACGAACCCCACCCCTGCGACCGTGACCGGCAGCCCCAGGTCGAGCGTCGCGGCCGCGACGAGCGTCCCGTAGCCGACGACGCCGGCGCCCATCGTCACCATCGCGGTGGCGTCGCGACCGATCCGGTCGGACACCGAGCCGGTCACCGGCTGGGTGCCGCCGTGGACGAGGAAGTACACGGAGAACAGCAGCGCCGACAGCGCGCTCGACAGGCCGGTCCCGAACTCGAGGAACGTGGGCAGGAAGGAGGCGGTCGCCTGCCACGTGAACGCGCCCATCGTCGCCAGCGCGGTCGTATAGAGGATCCGCGGCCGTGAGAGCAGTTCGACGAGCGGCCCCAGCGCGAACCGCTCCCCCATCGGCTGGTCGGGACGGAGGGGCTCGGTCGGCCGGACCTTCCACGCGAACAGGAGGAACACGGGCACCGCGACGACGGCGCCGAGGAGGACGCCGGCGCGCCAGCCGTACCGCGATCCGACGAGCGCGGCGGCCGGCGGCGCGGCGAGCCCCGCGAGCGGCCCGCCGGCGACGTGGACGCCGACGGCGCGGCCGGTGTCCTCGAACTGCCGCGTCAGGAACGTCGTCGCGACCGAGTAGTGGAGGCCGGCGCCCACGCCCAGCGCGGCCGCGAACAGCCCGAACGCGAGCATCGACGGCGACGCGGCGAGGAGGACGGAGGCGACCGCGGTGGCGCCGACGGCGGCGAGGATGACGCGGCGCTCGCCGTAGCGGTCGCCGAGGACGCCGGAGGGGAACTGCGTCAGCGCGTACGTGAGCCACATCCCGCTGAGCGCGAGCCCGACGGTGCCGTTGGTCACGTCGAACCGGGTCGTGATCTCCGGCACGAGCGGGCTGACGACGAGCCGCGCCACCATCGTCCCCGTGAACGCGAGCGTACAGAGCGCGAGCGCCGTGTGTTCGTACCGCCAGTTCACGGTCGCCGTTCCCGACACGGGTCAAAGCGGCTTCCGATCGCGGTCAGACGGGCCGGGTGTCGCGCGGCGGTCGCCCCCGACGCCCGCGTCTCCACCGTCCCGGGCTCACTCCGCCGCGAACCGGATCGGGTAGTCGGTGAGGTTCTCGTAGCCGTCCTCGGTGACGACGACGAGGTCCTCGATCCGGACGCCGCCGACCTCGGGGTCGTAGAGGCCGGGCTCGACGGTGATCACGTGCCCCGGTTCCAGCTCCTCACCGCCGTTCGCCAGCCGCGGCGACTCGTGGACGTCGAGGCCGATCCCGTGGCCGGTCGAGTGGATGAACCCCGTCTCGGTCTCGGGATCGGTCCGGAAAGTGGGTTCTCCGGCCTCCTCGTACACCTCGCAGGCGGCGGCGTGGACCTCCTCGCCGGTGGCGCCGGGCTCGACCGCGTCGAGCGCGGCGTCCAGCGCCCGCTCGGTGAGGTCGTACCACTCGCGGAGCGCCTCGCCCGGCTCGCCGACGCAGAACGTCCGCGTCATGTCGGCGTTGTACTTCGTCGCCTTCGACCGCGGGAAGATGTCGACGATGACCGCCTCGTTCGCGCGGAGCGGGCCCGAGCCGCGGTCGTGCGGGTCCGCGGCCTGCGCGCCGCCGGCGACGATCGTCTCGTCGAGCGCACAGCCGTGTCGCAGGAGGGTCACCTCGATCTCCTCGGTCACGCGTTCGCTCGTCAGCGGTTCGCCATCGCGGAGCAGGGTGCCGGGCTCGACGCCGCCGTTTGCGGGAACGTCCTCGCCAGCCACGTCGGCTCCGGCGATCAGGGCCTCCGCGGCCCCCATCGCCGCCTCGTTGGCGCGCTGTGCCTCGCGGATCGCGTCGATCTCGTCGTCGGTCTTCACCGCCCGGACCGCCTGAAGGCGGTCGTCGGTGTCGACGGTGACCTCGACGCCCCGCTCGCGGAGGGCGTCGGCGGTGCCGACCGGGCCGCGGGGTGGCATCGAGACGGCGTCGACGCCCTTGTCGCGGACGAACGCCGCGTACATGTTGTTCTTCTCCTCGCGACTGCCGTACTCGTAGTCGTAGTCGGCGTGGCGTTCCACCGTGTCGGCCGTCGCCTCCGACTTCGCGCGGCCGTACTCCAACCCGCTGACGAGGACGTGGACCTCGCCGTCAGCGTACAGCGTGAGGAACGGGTCGTGCCCGGTGAACCCGGAGAGGTACAGCTGGTTGGCGTCCTCCTGCGAGGCGTCGAGCAGGTAGCCGTCCGCGTCGATGTCGGCGAGGCGGTCGTCGAGTCGCGTTCGGTTCATACCCGAACTGCTCGGGCGAGGCCCAAATCGATTGCCCTCGCGGAACCCTCGGGGGTCCGGCGTCGAACCGTCCGAGTAGGCGGGAATCTCACGGGGGCCGGCCGACCGACGCGTCGGTCGCGTCCGTCTCCGTCCGTCTGCCGGGACCGCCGCAACGGCCTTTGGCGTGGGGCTCGTATCGGTGGTATGAGCGAAACCGGCGAGCGCGACGCGGCCGACGGCTCGACGCCGACCGACCCCGACGAACTGACCGACGCGGAGTGGCGCGAGCGGCTCTCCGAGGAGGAGTACCGCGTGCTTCGCGAGAGCGGCACGGAGGCGAAGTTCTCCGGGGAGTACGTCGACCACCTCCCCGACGACGGGGAGTACCGCTGTGCCGGCTGCGGCACGGTGCTGTTCGACGCCGAGACGAAGTACGAGTCCGGCTGCGGCTGGCCCGCCTTCTACGCCGCCGAGGAGGAGTCCGTGACGACGACGGTCGACACCAGCCACGGGATGCGCCGGACCGAGGTCCGGTGTGCGAACTGCGACTCGCACCTCGGCCACGTGTTCGACGACGGCCCCGAGCCCACCGGGAAGCGGTTCTGTATCAACTCGGTCGCGATGGAGTACGACGAGGAGTAGCTCGGACGGCAGGACCGGGCCGGGATCGGCGGCGCGGTGGATCCCGTCTGGTCAGGCGTCACAGAGCGGGAGCCGGACGACGAAGACGGCGCCCTTCGGCTCGTTGTCCTCGATCCGCGCGTCGCCGCCGTAGATCTCGACGAGCGATCGGACCAGGTAGAGCCCGATCCCGGCGCCCGGGCTGTCGAGCCCCTTCTCGCCCTTCCCGAATATCTCGTCGCGCTGGTCCTCGGGGATCCCCGGTCCGTTGTCCGCGATCCGCACCTCCGCGACGCCGTCGGCCTCGTCGACCGTCGCGGACACAGTCACCTTCGGCGGGGTCTCGTCGTTGTGCTGGACCGCGTTCCGCAGGAGGTTCCGGAACACCGAACTCAGCATCTCGTCGCCGACGACGTCCGCCTCCGGGAACGACCCCTCGACCGTGAAGACGGCCTCGGAGTACGCCGACCGGACCTCTTCGACCTGCTGTGAGAGAACCCGATCGAGCGAAACGCGGCTCGGCTCGGCGTCCTCTCGAAGCATCACCTCCGCGAGGTCCCGGACCGTCGTCGTGAGCGAGACGGCGCTCTCCGTGTTCCGCTTGATCACGTCGAGGTACTCTTTCCCCTCCTCATCGACGTGGTCGTCGAGCAGTTCGGCGTACGCGCCGACGAGCTGGAGGTCGTTGCGGATGTCGTGGCGCATCACCTGGTTCAACAGCTGTAGGTCGTCTCGCTGCCGCTTGAGACGCTCTTCGGGGCTGAGATCCCCATCCGCGTCCGCCTCGCGGTCCGGTTTAGCGTTCGCCTCCTCGCTCATGAGGATCCGTACGCTCCCCCGTCGCTTTTACGTACCGGTCGCTCCCGACGCGTCCTCCCGACGGCGGGGTTACATCCCCTCGTCGAGCAGCTCGCGGGCGACGATGTTCTTCTGAATCTCCGTGGTGCCCTCGTAGATCTGAGTGATCTTCGCGTCGCGGTAGAGCCGCTCGACGTCGTGGTCGTTGACGAAGCCGGCGCCCCCGTGGACCTGGACCGCCTCGTCGGCGACCTCGACCGCGGTGCGCGAGGCGAACTCCTTGGCCATCGACGCGAGCGCGGTGAGGTCGCCGGCCTCGTTGTCGACCGCCCACGCCGAGCGGTAGGTGAGCCAGCGGGCGGCCTCGGTGTTCGTGTGCATCTCCGCGAGCTTGTGTTTGATCGCCTGGAAGTCGCTGATCGGGCGGTCGAACTGCTCGCGCTCCTCGGCGTACTCCAACGCGCGCTCGGCGGCGCCGCGGGCGATGCCGACGCCCTGCGCGGCGACCGCGGTGCGGGTCTCGTCGAAGAACTGCATCAGCTGGAGGAACCCCATCCCGCGCTGACCGATGAGGTTCTCCTCGGGGACTCGCACGTCGTCGAACCGCAGCTCCGCGGTGTCGCTCGCGCGGATGCCGAGCTTGCCGGTGATCTTGTCGCGGGTGAGCCCGTCGCGGTCGCCCTCGACGAGGATCTGCGAGTACCCGGAGTAGCGGTCGTCGACCTCGGGGTCCGTCTCGCAGACGACGACGAAGTAGTCCGCGACGGTGCCGTTCGTGATCCACATCTTCGAGCCGTTGATCACCCACTCGTCGCCGTCCTTCTCCGCCCGAGTGGCGACCGAGGTGACGTCCGAGCCCGCCTGCGGCTCCGAGATGGCCGAGCCCATCACCGCGTCGCCCGCGGTCACCTCGGGGAGGACGCGCTCCTTCTGTGCCTCCGTGCCGAACTCCATCAGCGCCTCCGCGCCGAAGCCGGCGCTGGAGATACAGAGCCCGATCCCCGGGTCGGCGGCGAACAGCTCCTCGGTGAGGATCGCGTTCTCCAGCGAGGAGTAGCCGATCCCGCCGTACTCGACCGGGACGTGCGGCGCGAGCAGCCCCATGTCGGCCGCCTTCTCCATCACCTCGTGGGGGTACGCCTCGTCGACGTCGTACTCCGTCGCGACCGGTCGGATCTCCTCGTCCGCGAACTTCCGCACCTCCTCGCGAAGCTGTTTCTGTTCGTCGGTCAGTTGGAACTCCATGTCCCGACGAACAGGATCGAACGTGATAATCGTTGGCGAACAGCGATGAATTCGAGAAGAGTTGTTCGTTTATTTGTGCCGCGTTTCCGGCGGCGGAGCGATCCGAGACCGCCGCTCAGTACTCGCGCTCCTCGCGCACCTCGTAGTGGCGCGCGCGGTCGTCGTACCGCTTCAGCACCTCGCGGGCTGCGTCCGGGACGTGCGCGTCGCGGTACTCCTCGCCCGCGAACCGCTTCACCGACTCAACCGAGTCGAACCGGAGGATCGTGACGAACTCGACCTCGTCGGCGTCGGCCTCGCGGCGGAGTATTCGAGCGCCCCGGTAGCCGTCGTTGTCCGCGTCCGCGAACGAGGGGAGGATCTCCTCACGGAGCAGTCGCTCGTACTCGTCCGCGTTCTCCCGAGTCGTCCAGCCGTGCCAGATCCTGTCGATCATCGGCCCTCCACGAACGCCGCGACCCGGTCGGTCGCCTCCTTCAGCTCGCGCATCGAGGTCGCGTACGAGACGCGGAGGTGGCCCTCGCCGCCCGTGCCGAAGACGGAGCCGGGGACGACCGCGACGCCCTCCGCCTCCAGCAGCGCCTCGGCGAACGCCTCGTCGTCGCCGCCGCACTCGGGGAACGCGTAGAACGCGCCGCCCGGCTCGAACGTGTCGAGGCCCATCTCGTTGAACCGGGAGACGACCAGCCGCCGCCGGCGGTCGTACTCCTCGACCATCTCCGTCACCTCGTCGTCGCACCGGTCGAGCGCCTCGATGGCGGCGTACTGCGGCGTCGTCGGCGCCGACAGCATCGTGTACTGGTGGATGCGGTTCATCGCGTCGATGGCGTCGGTCGGGCCCAGCGCGTAGCCGAGCCGCAGCCCCGTCATCGCGTACGCCTTCGAGAAGCCGTTGACGACGACGGTCCGCTCGCGCATCCCCGGCTGCGTCGCGATCGAGGCGTGGTCCGTCCCGTAGGTGAGCGCGGCGTAGATCTCGTCGGCCACGACGCGGAGGTCCTCGTCGCGGCAGAACGCGGCGACCTCGGCCAACTGCTCGCCGGTCATCGTCGCGCCCGTGGGGTTGTTCGGGTAACAGCACACCAGCAGGTCGGCCTCGGCGGCGCCGGCCGCCTCCAGCGCCTCGCGGGTGAGCGCGAAGTCGTCCGCGGCCCGCGTGGGCACCGTCAGCTGCTCGCCGCCGGCGAGCTCGATTCCGGGGCCGTAGGAGATGTACGTCGGCTCGTGGACGGCGACCGTGTCGCCGGGGTCGACCAGGGCCCGGAACGCGAGGTCGACCGCCTCGCTCGCGCCGGTGGTGACCAGTATCTCCGACTCCGGCTCGTACGACTGATCGTAGCGCTCGTGGTGGTCGGCGACCCGCTCGCGGAGCGCCGCCATCCCGCGGTTCGCGGTGTATGAGGTCTTCCCGCGTTCGAGCGAGTCGATCGCCGCGGTCCGGGCGGTCCACGGGGCCGAGAAGTCCGGCTCGCCGACCCCGAGCGAGATGACGTCGTCGCGCGCCTCCGCGAGCTCGAAGAACTTCCGGATCCCCGACTCCGGGAGGGTGCGCGCGCGGTCCGAGAGCCTCATGGCGACACGGAGAGGCGGTCGTCGCCGTCGCCGTCCTCGAACCGGATCCCGCCGTCCTTGTACGTCTCCATGATGTAGTGGGTCACCGTCTGGGTCACCGCCGGCATCGGCGCGACCTGCTCGGAGATGAACTCGGAGACGTCCTGCATGTTCTCGCCGAGCACCTCGACGGCGAAGTCGTAGTCGCCCGAGACGAGGTGGAGGGCGTCGACCGCGGGGAACTTCGCGATCCGGTCGGCCACCTGCTCGTAGCCGGTCTCGCGGTCGAGCTCGACGTTGATCTCGACGACCGCGCGGATCTTCCCCTCGTCGACCCGGTCCCAGTCGATCACGGCCTGGTAGCCGTGGACGACGCGGTTCGACTCCAGCGCGTCGATCGCGTCCGCCACCGCCGCCGCGTCGAGGCCCGTCTGGGCCGCGATGTCGTCGATGTCCTCGCGGGCGTTCCGCGCCAACACGTCGAGTACCTCGCGCTCGGCGTCCATACCTCACGATCGCGCGGGGGCGGTTTATGAGTAGCGACGGGCGCAACACGGACGAGCGGCGGGGCGTCGGGTGCGTGCGCCCCGAACGCTTTTCAGTGGTACCACTGTATCACACGATATGAGCACCGACACAGACGCGGGCGACGACCGGATGGAGAAGATTAACGTCCGGGTTCCGAAGTCCCTGCTGGACCGTATCGACGAGGAGTGGGAACGGCGGGGGTACGCGAGTAAGTCCGAAGCGATCCGCGACGCGCTGCGCGACTGGGTGGACCCGTCGGTGACGCTCTCCGAGGAGACGCTGTCTGATCTGGCGGAGAGCCGCGAGCAGGCGGAACGCGACGAGACGGTGTCGGCCGACGAGGGACGCGAGCGACTGGGCCTGGATGACTGAGGTCGAGTACACCGAACAGGCGCTCTCTCACCTCGAATCACTCGATCCGTAGGCCGCCGACCGGATTATGAACAAGGTCGACGAGGCGACGGAGTGGACCGAGCACCGGTTGGAACCGCTCTCCGGCTACCCGTACCACAAGCTCCGAGCCGGAGACTACCGAGCCATCGTCACGTGGGACCGGAGCGCCGACCTCATCCGCGTCGAGGCCGTCGGTCACCGCCGGAACGTGTACGACCGACACCTCCCGCCCTGACCGCTCACTGCTGCTCCTCTCCCTCTCCTTCCGGCATCCCCACGGCTTTCCGCGTGGCGCGAGATCGGTGACCCATGGCTTCCAACACCACCGGCGGACGCGAGACGTTCGACGTCGGCGGCGAACTGACAGTCAACCGCCTCGGCTTCGGCGCGATGCGGGTCACGGGCGAGGATATCGTCGGCCGCCCGGACGACGAGGCGGCGGCGAAGGACGTGCTCCGGCGCGCGGTCGACCGCGGCGTCGACTTCGTCGACACCGCCGACTCCTACGGCCCGGGCGTCTCGGAGCGGCTCATCGGCGAGGCGTTGGGCGACCCCGACGACGTCGTCGTCGCCTCGAAGGCCGGACTGCTCCGCAACCGCGAGGGCGACTGGCTCCCCCACGGCGACCCAGACTTCCTGAAGAACCAGGTGCTGTGTAGCCTCGACCGGCTCGGCACGGACACCATCGACCTCTACCAGTACCACCGGCCGGACCCGGACACCGACTTCGAGGAGTCGGTCCACGCGTTCGCGGAGATGAAGGACGCCGGCCAGGTCGCCCACGTCGGCCTCTCGAACGTCACCGTCGAGCAGCTGGAGACGGCGACGGAGATCGTCGATATCGCCACCGTCCAGAACCGTTACAACGTCGGCCACCGCGACGACGAGGACGTGCTGCGCGCCTGCGAGCGCCGCGACGTCGGCTTCATCCCGTGGGGCCCGATGTACGCAGTCGACGAGGGGGACGCCGGCGACGCGCTGGACGAGGTCGCGGAGCGCCGCGACGCCACGCCGCATCAGGTCGCGCTCGCGTGGCTGCTCGACCACTCCGACATGACGCTCCCGATCCCGGGCACGTCGAGCGTGGAGCACCTCGAGTCGAACCTCGCCGCCGCGGATCTGACGCTCACCGACGAGGACCTGGCGACGCTGAACGCCGTCGACCCGCAGTGAGCGAACGGCTCGGTCGACGACCGACGACCGCTACCCGACGGTCTCGATCCCGGCCATCTCGGCGACCTTCAGCGCGGTCGCGACGTTGAACGCGAGCCCCAGCGGCGCGGCGACGACCGCGGCCGCGACCGCGCCGCCGGGGCCGGCGTGCGCGAGGAGGCTCACGGGGACCGAACAGAGCGCCGTGACGACCGCGACGGCGAGGAAGAAGCCGAGCGGTCGGTGTTCGTCCACGAGCGCCCGCGCCCGCCGCGCAGCGGACTCGATCCCGCGGTCCTCCAGGGCGATGACGTAGACGGTCGGGAAGTACAGGTACGAGACGACGAGCGCCGCGAGGACCGCGACCACGAACAGCGGCGGGACGACGACCAACGGGAGGAACAGCGCGACGAGCGCGGCGACCACGAGCGCTTCGAGGAGGATCATCCGGACGCCGAACCGCCGGACGCCGGCGGTGAAGTCGAACCGACCGGTCGTGATCCCGGCCGCGATGCTCCCGAAATACCCCGCGCTCAACGCGCCGGAGACGACGACGTACGCGCCGATCAGGGGGACGAGGAGCGGCAGCGGATCGACGGCCCCGAACGGGAGCGACACCGTCACGCCGCCGCCGCGCGGCGCGTCGACGAAGCTCCAGAGGTCGTACCGGTAGACGGGGAACGAGGCGCGGAGCGAGACCCCGTTCGTCCGTCCCGTCGCGAGCAGTTCCCGGGCGCGGAACAGCGCCGTAGCCAGCGGGACGAGCGCGAGCGGAAGCAGCCGCCCGAGGTGCGAGGCGGTTCGTTCGACGAGCGATTCCAGCGAGTCGGGATCCGAGCGATCGCTGGAGGGCTGCGCCATAGCGGCGGTTCGCGTTCCGGCCTCAAAAACGTCGGCCGGCCGCGACGGTCGTTCGCACGGGCGAGCGGGTCCGACGTCTGCCCCGTCGCCGTCGGCCGCGCCCTACGCCTCGAACGGGTTCGTCAGTTCGACCGTCTCCTCGCGGTCGGGGCCGACGCCGACGGCGTAGACCGGGGTGTCGATCTCGTCGGCGACGAACTCCAGGTACTCGCGGGCCGCCTCGGGTAAGGCGTCGTAGCCCGCCTCGGCGACCGCGGCCGAGTCGAACGGCTCCCACGTGTCGAGGGTCTCGTAGACCGGCTCGCAGCGCTCCCAGCGGTCGGTGGTGGTGGGCACGGTGTCGAGCGCTTCTCCGTCCAGTTCGTAGCCAGTACACACCTTCAGCTCGTCGAGCCCGGCGAGCACGTCGACGTGGTTGACCGCCACCCCGGTGAACCCGGAGACGCGCGCGGCGTGGCGGAGCATCGGGAGGTCGAGCCAGCCGATCCGGCGCGGGCGCCCGGTGACGGTGCCGAACTCGCCGCCCCTCTCGCGGATCTCGTCGGCGAGCGCCTCCTCGTCGGCGTCGCCGTCGAGCTCGGTCGGCATCGGCCCCTCGCCCACTCGGGAGAGGTACGCCTTCACGATGCCGACGACCTCGCCGGCGCCGACGGTCGTGACGCCGACGCCCGAGCCGACCGCCGCGGCGCCGGCGGTCGGGTTCGAGGAGGTGACGAACGGGTAGTTCCCGTGGTCGACGTCGATGTGGGTACCCTGTGCGCCCTCGAAGAGGATCTCGTCGCCCGCCTCGCGGCGGCTGTGGAGGTAGTCGGAGCAGTTGACGGTCATCCCCTCGTCGGCGAGGCGCTCGCCGATCGCGGCGAACTCCTCGTGGAGCGCGTCGACGTCGAACGCCTCGGCGCGGTCGTCGCCGCCGGACTGCGTCCGGCTGCCGGGGGCGCTCTGCGCCTCGCTGCCCGTGAGGTCGATCCCGTACACGTCCTCGACGAGCGCGCGCTTCTGCGGGACGACGTACTCGAGCTTCTCGCGGAGCGCGTCGGGGTCGAGCAGGTCGGCGACCCGGATCCCGCGACGCCCGGCTTTGTCCTCGTAGGTCGGGCCGATGCCGCGGCCGGTCGTGCCGACCTCGTCGCCCGCGTCGTCGTCGGCCTTGACCTCCTCTTCGATCCCGTCCAGCACGCGGTGATACGGCATGATGACGTGGGCGCGGCGGGCGACTCGCACGTCCGGATCGAGCCCCCGTTCGCGCAGGTCGTCGATCTCGGTGAACAGCGTGTTCGGGTTGACGACGCAGCCGTTTCCGAGGACGCCGACCGTGCCTCGGACCGCGCCGCTGGGAACCAGCGAGAGCTTGTACTCCGCGCCGCCTTCGACGACGGTGTGACCGGCGTTGTCGCCGCCCTGATAACGGACTACGACGTCCGCGTCCCCTCCCCATCGGTCGACGAGCGCGCCCTTGCCCTCGTCGCCGAGCTGGGAGCCGACGATGGTGAGTGTCATACGACCTGCCGATTCCCGGCGGGGGGTAAAACCGATTACGGTCTGGGACCACGAGACCACCACAGACATGGATCACAAACACGATACACTGATGGGAATACTCCCGTTCGTGTATTTACTCGACTTCGCTCCGCGGCGTCAGCTTCGGTCTCCTCCGTCGCGGTACGGTCCCCGTCCGCCGTGGCGGGATCGAACACGTTAACTACTGTCACGTCAAAGCGTTGGGTCACGCGATCTACCGGGTCCGTGCCGGCCGCCGACAGCAACTTTTAAACGGGGGCATGACGAGTTAACATGTGCCATGATAGATCGACTAGAGAAAGAGGTAGACATGCTGGAGCGTCACCTCCAGGTCCTACGGATGGTCATCGAAAACGAGCCGATCGGCATCGTGAAGATGTCGAACGAGACCGGCTACCCGCACCACAAGGTGCGGTACTCGCTGCGCGTCCTCGAGGAGGAGAACCTCATCGAGCCGTCCAGCCAGGGCGCGATCACCACGGAGCGGACCCACGAGTTCGTCGACGAGCTCGACGAGAAGCTCGACGAGACCGTCGAGAAGCTCGGCTCCATGCGGATCGACGACGCCGCCGAACTGGAGAACTGACCTGAATTTCGATTTCGCCCGCCGACGTGACTGCCGCGCTTTCGCTCCCCGCGTAGCCGCGAGTCCGAACCGCTCGGCGGCAGCTACAGGTCCGGAACCGTCATGTGGAACCCGCCGTCGCGCGCCTCGACGAGACACAGGTGGAACCCCTGCTTGCGCGAGAGCTTCACGAAGCTCGCTCGCTTCGACCGGCTGAACAGGCCGCCGCCGACCGCGTCGCTCGCGGTCTCTAACGCCCCCGGCTCGAAGAAGCTCTCCGTCACCGCGAACGCTCCGGCGAACGTCTCGTTCGACGCCGCGATGTCGCGCCCGTTCCCGACGAGCGACTCCAGCGTCCCCTCGGGCGTCGGGTCCCGACTGTCGTTCAGGTCGGCGACGAACAGGGGGTGGCCCATCCGGTCGCGCAACACGAGGTCGAACGCGCGCTGTTCGCGGGTCTCCTCGCCGCCCTCGCGGAGTTCGATCGACACCGTCCCGCCGATCTCGGCGCGGTCGACCTCGGGCAGCGCGTCGTAGAGGTCGCGGAGGGTCCCCTCGTTGCCCGTGCCGCGGACCTCGAACGGGAGGTCCTCGACGAGCCAGCGGGTGAAGCCGTACTCGATGGTGTCCGCTAAGAACTCCTCGAACGGCTGTCCGTCGACCGCGAGGCCGTCCGTCTCGAAGCTCGTGTGGTGTTCGACCCGGAGGTTCTCGCGGAGCGCCTCGCGGTCGACGCTTCCCTCGTGGGCGTCGGCCAGCGTCGCGCCCTCCTTCGAGTCGTACCTGATGAACAGGTTCGTCCCGTTCCGGGCCTCGGACGGCGTGAGCGTCCGGTCCGCGTCCGGGAGCCGTTCCCTCGCGTTCGAGAGCTCGCGACGGAGGCGGTCGCGCTCCTCCCTGAGGTCGTCCACGTCCGATTCGAGCCGCTGGACCTCGTCGGCCAACTCGTCGCGTTCCGTCTCGATCTCGTCCCGCTCGGCGGCCAGCCGGTCGCGTTCGTCGGCGAGCGACTGCCGCTCCGTCTCCGTCTCCTCGAGCGCCGTCTCGAGCTTCCGGACCCGCTCGGGGGCCGCGTCGCTCGACGCGTCGCGCCCCTCGCGCTTCGAGACCGCCGACGGCCCCGACGCCGACTGGGCGGTCGAGCGCGGCGACGGCGACCCGCCGGCCTCGCTCGACTCGCTCCGTTCGGACCGACCGCGGTCGTCAGCCGACCGAGAGCGCCCCGACGATCCGGTGCGTCGGTCGTCGGTCGTTCGGGGCTCGCCGCCCGCTTCGGAGGGGTCGAGCGCCGGAATCGACTTCTCTTCCCGCCACTCGGCCTCCTCCGAGAAGACGTCTTCCGCGTCCGGCGCGTCGCCGGCGTTCGAGTCGGCGGCGCCCGCTGTCGGGCCTCGGTCGGAGTCCCTCGGCGGCCGTCGCCCGGGGTCGGGCGCGCCTGCCTCCTCGGTGTCCCGGTCGGCGGACTCGGCGTCTCCGATCTGAACCGCACCGGACGTCGGCGCGTCGTCCGCATCCGTGGCCTCCCCGCTCGCATCGGCGTCGTCGGATTCGTCCGCGACGGGGCCCGCGTCGGCGCCCGTCGGCTCATCCCCTCGGGTCGGCGCCGTCGAGTCGCCGTCTCGGCCGGCGCTCGAGGCGGAGCCGACGGCGCGCGGCGGATCGTCGTCGCCTCGATCCGCGGTCTCCGTTTCGTCGTCACTCCCGATGCCCGCAGTCTCGTCGTCACTCCCGACGCCCGCAGTCTCGTCAATCGGCTCTCCGTCCGCGGCGGCGGTCGATCGATGCGGTTCGGTCGGGTCAGTCGAGTCGGTCGGGTCAGTCGAGTCGGTCGAGTCGGTCGGGTCAGTCGAGTCGGTAGTGCCGCTCGCCTCGCCCGCACCGTCTCCGTCCGGGAGGTCGCGAACGTCGAGTTCGACCTCGTACACGGTGTAGATGCCGACCTCGTCGGCGGCGAGGTCGAACGCCTCGTCGCCCGTCTCCAGCCGCCTCGCGTTGCCGACGTACGCCGCCGCCATCGACTCGCCGCCCGTGTAGGCGACGTAGTAGTCGCCCGAGAGAACGTTCTCCGACAGCTCGATGTAGCCGGTGAATCCGCCCTGCGAGAGCTTGCGGTCCGCCTCTGCCAGCGGCGTGTCCTTGGTGTAGTACTTCGCCCGCGGCTCGCCGTCGAGCTCCTGCATCGCGAAGAGCACCGGGAGCGCGTCGTCCGGGGCCCGGTAGACGGTCCCCGAGGCGTCGGCGAAGGCGTCGAGCGTCGCGTCCGCGACGCCGACGACGCGCCCGCCGACGAAGAACAGCCAACCGGTCCCGTCGGTCGCCGCACCGGAGAACCCGTCGTCGACGATCCGACGGAGCCCCGCGAACCCGTCCGAAAACGAGCGGTCGTCCCACTCGGCGATCGCTTCCCGTCGCTGTGCGTCCATCCTGCGTTTACGTCGCCAACACCGACCCAAATACCTTCCGGAGCGTGAGACGGCCGTCTGACGCCTCGACTCCGGGTCCGCGTCGAACGACGGCGGTTCCGTTCGACCGCTCGACGGTCCGAACCGCTCAGTCGCCGTCGACGGCGGCGATCGCCTCCCGACCGAGGTCGACGACGTCTTCCGGGAGGTCGCTCGCCGCGAGCTCCTCGGGGGTGTACCACCGCCACTGCGTCGGGTCGACCTCGTCGTCGCCGTCGGGAGCGATCGCTCGGGAGTCGACCCGGGCGTAGTAGAGGTGGTCGACGTGCTGGTGGCCCACCGACCCGTCTTCGTGAACGTTGATGTCGTGGAGCATGAGGTGGGCCGGCTCCGGGAGCCCGCGGGTGTTCGGGCCCGTAATCTCCGACGCCGTCGCGATCAGCTCGGGGGTCAGCCCCGTCTCCTCGCGGACCTCGCGGCGCGCGGCCTCGTGGGGGAGCTCGTCGCGGTCGACGTGGCCCCCCGGCGGCAGCGTGATCCCGAGCCGCTCGTGCTGGTGAAGGGCGGTCGCCCCGTCGTTGACGATGTACGTCGTCGCCGTGAAGTGGCGAGTCGTCTCCATACGGTGCGGTGGCGACGCGCCGCCTTCGCGGTTTCGGCTCCCGACCGCGCCGGGCCGAGGGGCCGGACAGCGGACGTTCCCCCGGCGACGCGAACGACTTTGGCGTTCCCTCCTAACGGTCGTCCATGCCACCGATAAACGCGGACGACCTGTCGTGGACGACGCCCGACGCCGACGACGCCGCCTGGCGGCGGAAGCAGCTGGCCGAGGCGGCGGGCGGCGACGCCCTCGGCTGTAGCCTCTACGAGTTGCCGGCGGGGGAGCGCTCGTGGCCGTACCACTACCACACGGCCAACGAGGAGGCCCTGTACGTCCTCGCGGGCGAGGGGACGCTGCGTCTGGACGACGAGGCGCACCCGCTTCGACCGGGGGAGTACGCCGCGTTCCCCGCCGACGCCTCGGGCGCGCACCGGGTCGTCAACGACGGCGACGAGGTCCTGCGCTACCTCGTCGTCTCGACGATGCGCGAGCCCGACGTGACCGTGTACCCGGACTCAGAGACGTTCGGCGTGTACGTCGGCTCGCCGCCCGGCGGCCGCGAGGAGCGGTCGCTGTCGGGGTACTATCGGATCGGCGACGAGGTGGACTACTGGGAGGGCGAAAGAGGCGATTGAAACCGGGAGCGACCTCCGAACGCCGCGACGCACGGACGCGGAGCGACGCGTCAGTTCAGCGCGACCGAGTCCTCGGCCTCGAGGAGCTCGTGGTACCGGTTCCGGATGGTGACCTCGCTGATGTTCGCGACCTCGCTGACCTCGCTCTGGGTCACCTTCTCGTTGACGAGCAGCGAGGCGGCGTAGACGGCGGCGGCGGCGAGCCCGACCGGTGACTTCCCGGAGTGGATCCCCTGTTCTTTCGCCGTGTCGAGCAGGCCGCGTGCGCGCCGCTCGGCCTCGTCGGAGAGGCCGAGGTCGGAGGCGAACCGCGGGACGTAGCTCTCGGGGTCGGCGGGCTGGATCTCCAGCTTGAGCTCGCGGACGACGTAGCGGTACGTCCGGGCGATCTCGTCCTTCTCGACGCGGGAGACGCCCGCGATCTCGTCGAGGCTGCGCGGCGTCCCCGCCTGCCGGGCGGCGGCGTACAGCGACGCCGTCGAGACGCCCTCGATGGAGCGGCCGGGGAGCAGGTCCTCGTCGAGCGCGCGGCGGTAGATGACCGAGGCGGTCTCTCGGACGTTGTCCGGAAGGCCGAGGGCGCTGGCCATGCGGTCGATCTCGCCGAGCGCCTGCTTGAGGTTGCGCTCCTTGGAGTCGCGGGTGCGGAACCGCTCGTTCCAGGTGCGGAGCCGCTGCATCTTCTCGCGCTGGCGGCTGGACAGCGACTTGCCGTAGGCGTCTTTATCCTGCCAGCCGATGTTCGTCGAGAGCCCCTTGTCGTGCATCATGTTCGTCGTCGGGGCCCCGACCCGCGACTTGTTGTCCTTCTCCTTGGAGTCGAACGCACGCCACTCCGGCCCGCGGTCGATCTCGTCCTCCTCGACGACGAGCCCGCAGTCGACACAGACGGTCTCGCCGTGCTCCGTGTCGGTCGCTAACTGGCCGCCGCACTCCGGGCACTGCAGCTCCTCTGTCTCGCTCTCCGACTCGGTCTCGCTCTCGTCCTGCTCGGTCGTGTACGTTCGAAGGTTCTCGCTCATTGGTTTGGTGCGTGGAGGGAAAGACGAAACCGAGAGACGGATCTCGGTGTTTTCCTCACCCTACGGTAAGGGATCCGAATACTTAAATGTTCGTGTGTTTGGCGTCCCAGGGACACGCCCGAAACTGCCGTGTACAACCCTGTACAATTCGGGATTGCCGATCGAGTCGACTGAGCGGCGACGAGCGGGTAATCGACGGCTTCTGAGCGAGGTATAGTATATAGGCGTTTCGCGGGCGTTCGGGTGCCATCCGGAACGAGCGCACCGGCCGTCAGTCGCCGGCCGCGACCGCCGCCGCCGCGCCGGCGAGACCGCCGACGGTCACGCTCAGTCCCGTGACGAGAACGAGGGCCGCGACGAGGTCGGGCCCGGCGGACACGCCCGTCGCCTGCGACACCGGAATCCCGTCGGCGTCCGATATCGGAACGGCCCCGTCGGCCGCGTGGCGAGTGAGCGGCACGCGCGAGATCCACCGCAGCGCGAGCATCGTCGGGAGGTACCCCAGCGCCGTACCCGCCCCGGTCACGGCCCCCGTCAGCGGGTCGGTGGTCCCGAGGTACCGGACCGCGCCCGCACCGGCGACTCCGATCACCGCCACGACCCCGCGGAGCGGCCACAGCGCGGCGTCCGCCTGTACCAGCGGCCGGCCGAAAATCGTGGTCCCCAGTCCGGGGCCCGTTCGTATCCGAACCCAGTGCGCGTCGAAGAGGAACCAGATCGCGCCCTCGACCGCGGAGATCGGACCCCCGACCGTCCACCGAGCCACCTCCGAACCGCCGGGCGTCACGCCGGCGGTCACGAGACCGATCCAGGCCGACGCCAGTCCGAGCAGCGCCGCGCCGCTCCCGGAGGCGACGACGACCGGCAGCCAGCCCGCGGGGAGGGTCACGAGCGAGCGGACGGTAGTCCGTTCGGTTGTCGGCATCCCGGACCCCGTTACCTAATGAGCGGTATATGCCTTGTCGCGGTGCCGGCCGCAAGCCGTATTCGGGTGCGCACCGATCGACGACTATGGCGCGCGAAGTGACGCACGAGGAGCGCGGACCGGCGATACTCGACGAGTCCGACGCCGGCGACGACGGCCTGATCTACGTCTGTCAGTGCGGTCTGTCGGACGCGAAGCCGCTCTGTGACGGCTCGCACAACGCGACCGACGACGAGGCGGACGGCGTCGTGTACAAGTACTCGAACGACGACGCCGACGGGGAGCGCCGGGAGGTCGGCGAAATCGACGGCGGGCGGCGGGGAGTCAACAGCGAGCGGCGGGAAATCGACGGAAACGACGACGCGGACCGGTAGCGGATGCGGCGGCGGGCGTTCAGAGCACGCCCATCTCCCCGAGCCGCTCGGGGAGGTACGTGTCGGTGACGAAGTCCAGCCCGCGGCTCGCGAGCGACTGCTGTTCGGACTTCTTCCCGATGTCGAGCTGGAGTTCGATCTGCTCCTCCCAGTAGTCGGTCTGGAATCGCGGGTCCTCCAGCTCCGATTCGAGGGCGTTCACGTCCGAGTCGGACAGCGGGTCCGAGGGGAGGTCGTACTCGACGATGTCCTCCGGTTGGATCCCGATGAACCGCGCCTCGGGGGTCGCGAGGTACTTCGAGAGGTGCGCCGACTTGATCGAGCCGTACGCCACGGAGCCGTAGATCCGGTACGACCACGGGTCGCCGTCGGTGAACACCACCACCGGGAGGTCCAGCTCGTCGCGGAAGCGCTTCGTCAGGCGGCGCGTCGCGCGGGCGGGCTGCCCGCCCAGGTGGACGACCAGGGCGTCGTGCGCCTCGTCGAACCCGTTCTCGACGAGCCGGTCGCGCATCCCGCCGGTCTCGACGCAGAGGACGAACTCGGCGTCGTTGTCGAGGAACTCGATGGTGTCCGGGTTGTTGGGGATCTGGTAGCCGCCCTGGCCGACGTCGAGCTGACAGTGGATCTCGCGGTCGCCGCGGTTGGTCTGCTCGCGGATCTCCAGCGGCCCCATCACCTTCGCGCCCGACTCCTCCGGTCGCATGTGGAAGTCCTCGCGGGTGACCCCGGTGACGATTTCGAGGTCCTCCACGAGGTCGTTCGACTCGTCTTGGCTCTTGAACTGCGCCTCGTCGTTGTTCCACGACTCCGAGAGGTAGTACAGCTCACGCAGCGTCGACGAGCGGTCGTCGTCGAGCTGGTTCGCGAGGAACTCGATCGTGTACGCCGCCTTCAGCAGCTTGCGCGCGCCCCGAACCGAGTTGGCGCTTCGCGTCGAGGTGCGGTCGCCGTAGGTCCAGACGCCGCTCGCCTCGTCGTACTCGATGTTGCTCTTCGTCCGCGTGGGAAGCGTCATCTCCGGGATGTCGCCGGCCGCGAACTGGTCGTAGAAGTCTGCCGCCAGGTCGATCAGCTCGTCTCGTGCGTCGCTTTCGGTCGTCATTTAGGCGTTCACCGTGAGTTTCTCGGTCTCCACGCCGCCGACACTGACCTCGAACTCGGGGTCGCCGTCGACCGCGTACGTCAGTTCCCGCTCGTCGCCCGAGGGCACCTCGGGCTTCCACTGGACGAACCACTCGCCGTCCATGTCCACCACCGTGCCGTCCGACAGATCGGTCGGCTCCGTCGAGACGATGTCGGTGATCTCCAACGCCTCGTTCACGTCCGAGTGGTTCTCGACGACGAGCGTCACCGACTCGCCGTTCACCTCGCGCTCGACGCTGACGTTGTTCATGATCCGCGCCAGGGCCCCGTCGATGTCCGGGCGCGGCCGGCCCGTCACCTCCGAGACCTTGTCGGCCATCTCGGGGAGGATCTTGCCGAGCACGTCCTGCTTCTCCCGGCGCTGCTGCATCGAGCGCCGCTTGTTGAGGAACGACTTCAGCTCGCGGGCGGCCTCCCGCACCGCGAGCTCGATCTCGTCTTCGATCGCCGGGACGTTCGCGAGCGCGTCCTTCGACTCGCTCGTGAACGGGACGTTCGTGGAGGCGACGTGGATGCTGATGACGGCCGGGCCGTTGGGGAGCCCCGAGCCGCCGGGCTGATCGAGCCCGTAGTTGCGCCACCCGATCCGCTTTATCACGTCCGTCGTCGCGCAGGCGCCGCGCTGGTAAACGAGCGGGACGCGGTTCGCGAACCGGAGCAGTTCCACGGACCCGTCCGCCGGAATCTCGCCGCCGTACGCGATGCCGGCCTCGACGATGAACGGGTCGCCGCCGTGGACCTCGGCGTCGCGGGTCGCGGCCGCGTAGAAGTCGGCGTCGTACTCCTTCCGGAGCCCGGCCTCGACCAACTCGGCGGTGATCGGCGCGAGGCAGTCGGTCGGCGGCGCGAGGATGTCGGTCGTCCGCATCGCGTCGAGCAGGTCGGCGGCCGCGTCGCGGCTGCCCGCGATCGCCTTCACCTTCGGCGGGTCGTCGGGGACCCTTCGCGCCCGCGACCAGAACGCCTCGACGACGTTCTCGCGCGCGGTCTCGCCGAACGTCGCGTCGCGCTGCTCGGCGACGAACGACGCCGCGTCCGCGACGAGCCGTTCGAGGTCGTCGCGGGTGATCCGGAACGCGTCGCCGTCGAGGTTCTCGAACCGGCGCGCGAGCGCCTCGGCCATCGCCTGAACCGCGGCGTCGTCCTTGCGCGTCGACGTCGCCTCGTCGACGAGCGCGTAGGCGTCCGCGACGAGCGGCGACTCGTCCGCGTCGTCACCGCTTTCGGTGTCCCCGCCCGAATCGGTGGCCTCGTCCGCGTCGCCGCCGAGCCCCGTCACCGCCCGCCACGCGGCGTCGACGGCGTTCTCGCGGACGGTGCCGCCGAACGTCTTGTCGGTGTCGTTCTCGACCGTCTCCGCGACGGTGTCCACGACCTCCGCGAGCTCGGAGCGGGTGATTCGGTCGCTGTTCCCAACCGTCTCCGCGACGCCCTCCGCGAAGGCGGTCGTCGCTTCCGCGCCCTTGTTCGCGACGGCCTCGCTCACCGCGCTCGCGACGTCGCGGTCGTCGCGGGCGCGCGGCGGCGACCAGGCGAGCTCGCGGCCGTAGTAGACGTCGCGGAAGTTGTCGATCACGCTGTCGGCGGTCTTCTTGCCGACCCGCGTGAACTCCTCCTGGAGGAACCCGGAGACGGAGTACGACTCGGTCGCCTCCAGCATCTTGATCAGCGCGCCGAGTTCGACGCCGTGCGGGTGCGGGCGGATCTCCTCCGTCTCCGCCGGCAGCTCGTCGGTCGCGCGCTCGAACTTCAGCGGCTCGTCGAGCCCGGGCTCGCGGAGCTCGATCCGCGCGTGGGGGTTGACGACCGCGGTGTGTTTCACGTAGTCGTGGAGCTGCTGGCGGGCGCGCATGTTCGCCTCCATCTCCAGCTCGATCCGGGTGCCGTGCGGGCGGTCCCACGTCGTCTCCTCGTCTGCCTTGATCTCCGGCTCGTTCGTGTCGGTGTCGATGATGAGTTCGAAGTACTGCGCCCGCGACTGCCCCTTCGGGCGCGAGGTGATCTTCGCCGGCTGGCCGGAGGTGAGCTGGGAGTACAGGACGGCCGCCGAGATCCCGATCCCCTGTTGACCGCGATTTTGTTCACGAGTGTGAAACCTTGAACCATACAAGAGCTTCCCGAAAACTTTCGGCAGCTGCTCTTTTGTGATGCCCGGCCCGTTGTCCTCGATGACGACCCGGTAGTAGTCGCCCACCTCCTCGATCTCGATGTAGATGTCGGGGAGGTACCCGGCCTCCTCGGTCGCGTCGAGGGCGTTGTCGACCGCCTCCTTGACGGCGGTGACGAGCCCGCGGGCGCCCGAGTCGAACCCGAGCATGTGTTTGTTCTTCTCGAAGAACTCGGCGATGGAGATCTCGCGCTGGCCCTCGGCCAGCTCCTCCGCGATCCCCTCCTCGTCGCCGATCGTCGACTGGAAGGACGTCATTCGGTACTCCCTCCTTTCACCGAGGCACCTAAAAACGCACCGCCGGCGCGGTGAAAGTGGATCCCGGCGTCAGACGGCGTCTCGTCGCCCCGATAGAGAACTTCTCTCACGAGCGGGTAACGTCCGATCCGGCCGACAGGTTTCTCCCCCTGACGCCCCTTCGGTACCTCATGGCAGACTGGACGACCGACGAGATGCCGCGATTGGACGGGAAGACGGTGGTCGTCACGGGGGCGAACAGCGGGCTCGGCTACGCGGGGACCCGCGCGTTCGCCGCCCGGGGTGCGACCGTCGTGATGGCGTGTCGGAGCGTCGACCGCGGCGAGGCGGCGGCCCGCGAGATCCGCGCCGACGCGGGGGGCGAGGTTGGCGGCGACCTCGACGTCCGCGAGTGCGACCTCGCCTCGCTCGACTCGGTCGAGGCGTTCGCTGACGGCCTCGCCGCCGACTACGACGCCGTCGACGTCTGCTGTAACAACGCCGGCGTGATGGCGATTCCCCGCAGCGAGACCGAGGACGGGTTCGAGACGCAGTTCGGCGTCAACCATCTCGGGCATTTCGCGCTCACCGGGCGGTTGTTCCCGCTGCTCGAAGCGGCCGACGGCGTCGGCGGCGACGCCCGCGTCGTCACCCAGTCGTCGGGGGCCCACGAGCAGGGAGAGATGGACTTCGCCGACCTCAACTGGGAGGAGTCGTACGGCAAGTGGAAGGCGTACGGCCGCAGCAAGCTCGCGAACCTGCTGTTCGCCTACGAGCTCCAGCGCCGCCTCGACGCGGCGAGCGACGGGGGCGAGGACCCGGGGGTCCGCAGCGTCGCCTGCCACCCCGGCTACACGGACACGAACCTCCAGATGCGGACCGCCGAGGAGAGCGGCAACCCCCTCATGAAGGTCGGGATGAAGGCCGCGAACGCGCTGCTCGGACAGGACGCGGACATCGGCGTCGAGCCGATGCTGTACGCCGCGACGGGCGACGTCGACGGCGGCGCCTACGTCGAGCCCGGCGGCCTGATGAACATGCGCGGCCACCCGACCGTCGGTCGGTCGAACGACGCCTCCTACGACCGCGATGACGCCCGGCGGCTCTGGGAGTACTCGACGGAGGCGACCGGCGTCGAGTACCCGGTGTAGGCGGTCGCGGCCCGGCGCGACCCGGCGCGGTCCGGCCTCCGCGACTCCGCGGCACGCCGCTCAGTGGAGCGTCCCGTCCCGAACGTGCGCGTCGTACGCGAACAGCGCGTAGCCCACGTCGACCGCGCGGTAGCCGGTCTCGGCGGCGATCTCGCGGATCGGCCCGATCATCGTCACGTAGTCGGCGGCGTCAAACGACTCTTTGCGGCCGTCAAGGTAGCCGAGCCGCTCCAGCGACGCCCAGACGCGCGTGTCGACGACGGCGTGGCGGTCGCCGTCGAGCGCGGCGACCACGCACGACGCCGTCGGCGCCTTGAATCCGGAGAGCCCGGTTATCAGGTGGATCGCGGAGAAGTCGCCGTCGACGGCGCGGGCGTTGCGCGTCACCTCCCGACACCGAGACTCGGGGTTCTTCTCGACGTGGTAGGCGCTCCGCGTCGACGACTCGTAGGCGATCTCGTACAGCTGGTCGCGCGTCAGGTGTCCCTGCGAGCGGTACGCCTCGCCGAACTCGTCGAGCCGTTCGGGAAGGACGCCCTGCGTCTCGGCGTAGCGGTCGAGGTTCTCGTCGACGAACGCGTCGAGGTCGGCGGCCTCCATGCGCGCCGTTTCCGGCTCGGCGACCAAAACGGCGGCGCCGCCGCTTGGGGTGATAATATACGCGGAACGCGTTTCGAGAGCTGTCCGAGTTCGCCGGTAGCGGATGCCGCCGGACGGGTTACAGCCGAGTGAGGTTCGTCGCGCGCGGACCCTTGTCCGCCTCCTCGATCTCGAACTCTACCTCCTGTCCCTCCTCGAGGTCCGGGCCGCCGACGTCTTCCATGTGGAAGAACACGTCCTCGTCAGCGTCGTCAGTCTCGATGAATCCGTAGCCGCCGGTGTCGTTGAAGAAGTCGACCTTACCTGTCGCCATCGCATCCAAACCGTCTCCCGACGTGGTGATAAGTGTTGCGTGCCGCGCTCGCGGCGGAGAACTCGACACGATTTCGACGCAAACCCGGAATGAGGTTTCGATCCGAAATTTCATCCTCGTTCAGACTTTGGTTTCGAATGGGAAAGCGCACTAAGGGAGTAGCCCCTAGTACCAACCAAGATGAGTACCAGAACCACCCACCTCGACGTCACGGGAATGAGCTGTGCCAACTGCTCGGCGACCGTCGGTGACGCCGTGGGGTCGCTCGACGGCGTCACGCGGGCGGACGCGAACTACGCGACCGACGAGGCGACCGTCGAGTACGACCCGGAAGCGACGTCGCTCGCGGCGATCTACGACGCGATCGAGGGCGCGGGCTACGGAGCGGTCTCCGAGACGGCGACCGTGGCGATCACCGACATGTCGTGCGCGAACTGCGCGGACGCCAACCGCGAGGCGCTCGAGTCCGTGCCCGGCGTCGTCGACGCCGACGTGAACTACGCGACCGACGAGGCGCAGGTCCGGTACAACCCCGCCGACACGTCGCTTTCGGCGCTGTACGACGCCGTCGAGGACGCGGGCTACTCGCCGGTCCGCGAGGACGGCGACGGCGCCGGTGAGTCCGACGGGGACGGCGACGGATCGGGCGAGAGCGCGCGCGACGCGGCCCGGAACGCCGAGATCCGCAAACAGCGTCGGCTGACGCTGTTCGGCGCCGCGCTGGCCGCGCCGCTCCTCTTCCTCCTCGTCGACAACCTCCTCCTCGGGGGCCGCATCGCCCCGGACCGGGTCTTCGGCGTCGGGATCCACTGGGTCGCGTTCGCGCTCGCGACGCCCGTCCAAGTCGTGCTCGGCCGGCCGTTCTACGTGAACTCCTACAAGGCGCTCGTCACGAACGGTCGCGCCAACATGGACGTGCTGATCGCGCTGGGATCGACGACGGCGTACGTCTACTCCGTCGCCGTCCTCCTCGACGCGGTCGCCGGGAGCGTCTACTTCGACACGGCGGCGCTCATCCTCGTCTTCATCACCCTCGGCAACTACCTCGAGGCCCGCTCGAAGGGACAGGCGGGGGAGGCGCTCCGGAAGCTGCTGGAGATGGAGGCCGACACCGCCACGCTCGTCGACGAGGACGGGACCGAACGGGAGGTCCCGATCGACGAGGTCGAGGTCGGCGACCGGATGAAGGTCCGGCCCGGCGAGCGGATCCCGACCGACGGCGTCGTCGTCGAGGGACAGTCCGCCGTCGACGAGTCGATGGTGACCGGCGAGTCCGTTCCGGTCGAGAAGACCGAGGGCGACGAGGTCGTCGGGTCCACCGTCAACGAGAACGGCCTCCTCGTCGTCGAGGCGACGAAGGTCGGTGCGGACACCGCCTTACAGCAGATCGTCCAGACGGTGAAGGAGGCGCAGTCCCGCCAGCCCGACATCCAGAACCTCGCGGACCGAATCTCCGCGTACTTCGTGCCCGCGGTCATCGCGAACGCGGTGTTCTGGGGCGTCGTCTGGTTCGCGTTCCCCCAGACGCTCGCCGCGTTCGTCGACTGGCTCCCGCTGTGGGGCCAGGTCGCGGGCGGCCCCGCAGTGGTCGGTGGAACCGTCTCGACATTCGAGTTCGCGGTCGTCGTCTTCGCCTCGTCGGTCCTGATCGCCTGCCCGTGTGCCCTCGGGCTCGCGACGCCGGCGGCGACGATGGTCGGAACCACCATCGGCGCGCAACACGGCGTCCTGTTCAAGGGCGGCGACGTCCTCGAGCGCGCGAAGGACGTCGACACCGTCGTCTTCGACAAGACGGGGACGCTCACGAGAGGCGAGATGGAGCTCACGGACGTGGTCGCGGTCGGCGAGCTCCCCGACGGCGGCGCGGTCGCCGAGCGCGGCGACGCGGCGACCGACGACGGTTCTGCGGGGACCGGCGACGGCGCCGCGACCGGCGCGCTGGCCGACGAGGACGAGGTCCTCCGGCTCGCCGCGAGCGCGGAGCGCGGCAGCGAACACCCCCTCGCCCGCGCCATCGTCGACGGCGCCGAGGCGCGCGGCCTCGAACTCGGTGACCCCGCCGACTTCGAGAACGTCCCCGGTCACGGGGTGAGGGCCACCGTCGAGGGCGACGAGGTGCTGGTCGGCAACCGGAAGCTGCTGCGCGACGCGGGGATCGACCCCTCGCCCGCCGCCGAGACGATGGAACGCTTAGAGAGCGAGGGGAAGACGGCGATGCTCGTCGCCCGGATCCGGGCCGGCGCGGACGACGGGGAGCTCCTCGGCGTCGTCGCCGACGCGGACACGGTGAAGCCGAGCGCGGAGACGGCGGTGAGCCAGCTCCGCGAGCGCGGCGTCGACGTGATGCTGATCACGGGCGACAACGAGCGCACGGCCCGTGCGGTCGCAGAGCAGGTCGGCATCGACCCCGACGACGTCCGCGCCGGCGTCCTCCCGGAGGACAAGTCCGACGCGGTCGAGGCGATCCAGGCCGACGGCCGCCGGGCGATGATGGTGGGCGACGGCGTCAACGACGCCCCGGCGCTCGCGGTCGCGTACGTCGGCACCGCCATCGGCTCCGGGACCGACGTGGCCATCGAGGCCGCCGACGTGACGCTGATGCGCGACGACCCGCTCGACGTGGTGAAGGCGATCCGCGTCTCCGACGCCACCCTCCAGAAGATCAGACAGAACCTCGTGTGGGCGCTCGGCTACAACACCGCGATGATCCCGCTCGCCTCGCTCGGGCTGCTCCAGCCCGTCCTCGCGGCCGGGGCGATGGCGGTCTCCTCCGTCTCCGTCCTCACCAACAGCCTCCTGTTCCGCCGGTACGACCCCGACGGCGACTACGCGCTCCTCGGGTTTCTCCGGCGCTGATCGGCCGTCGACCGACCGCGGGTTTCCCCGTCCTGACGGCGCTCCCGAAGCCCCAAGACGGCGCGGGGCGTACGACGGCATATGTCGACCCTCCTCGTCGTCGGCGGTAGCGGCTTCATCGGACGCGGCGTCTGTCGGTTCGCGGTCCGCGACGACCACGAGGTCCGCAGCGTCTCGCGGGGCGGCCGCCCCGACGTCGACGCCGAGTGGGCGGACGCCGTCTCGTGGACGAGCGCCGACCTGTTCCGCCCGAACGCGTGGCGCGACCGACTCGACGGCGTCGACGCCGTCGTCCACTCGGTCGGGACGCTCACCGAGTCGCCGAGCGACGGGGTCACCTTCGAGCGCGTCAACGGCGACGCGGCCGTGCTCACGGCGCTGGAGGCGGAACGCGCCGGCGTCGACGCCTTCGTCTTCCTCTCCGCCGCGGCGAAGCCGCCCGGCGTCCGGAACGCCTATCTGACGGCCAAGCGCCGCGCAGAGACCTCCGTCGCCGACCTCGACCTCGACGCCGTCATCCTCCGGCCGGGACCGGTGTACGGCGAGGGCCAACCGCACCTCCCCGGGGTCGCGGACCGGTTCCTCCGGTTCGTCGCGAGCGCGCCGCCGATCGCGTCCCGGCTCGGCGAGTCGCGACCGCTCTCCGTCGACACCGTCGCGAGGGCGACGTATCGGGCCGCGCTGAATCCGGACGCACGGCTGCTCGACGTCTCGGACATCCGAGAGCTCGCTCGGTGACCGACCGACCGGAAGCGGGGTGCCGACTCAGCGCGCGCCGCGCTCCCTCGCGATCTCCAGCGAGATGAAGAAGCCGAAGTACGCCGGGATCCCGGCGAGCATGAACATGTACAGCACCCACTGCGGAGCCGCGGAGAAGGCGAAGTCGTACAGCAGCGACACGAGCCCCACCCACGCGAACGCGAACAGCAGGTCCTGGACCATTCCGGTGCCGTTCTCGCTGAGCACGTTCCGGGCGCGGTCAGCGACGCTGGGGTCGGGTGAGGCGTCGTCCGGCGTCTCCGCGGCGTCCGTGTCGGGCATGAGGTGAGTGTGTGAGAGGGGGTACGTCGGTGTTGCGGAATCGCGCGGGGTCGGCCGCGCGATCGAGGACGTTCAGTCCTCGTCGAGGTAGTCGACGACGAGGACGGGGACGTGCGTCGAGCGCAGGGTGCGCTCCGTGACGCTGCCCAAGAGCGCGCGCCTGACGCCGGCCCGGCCGTGGCTCCCCATCACGATGAGGTCGATCCCGTTGTCCTCCGCGTAGTCGGCGATCACTTTGTGCGGCCGGCCGCCGGAGACGTGTTCGACGACGTCGACGCCACGCTCGGCGCCGTGGTCGGCGACCACGCCGGTCGCCTCGTCCGCCTGGTCTTTCAGCTCGCCCATCTCGTCGAACCGACCCTGCTTGAGCCGGTCGACCTGCTCGGTCCCGAGGCTGAAGTTCACCGAGTCGATGTCGACCACGTACAGCGCGTGGACCTCGGCGTCGTACCGCTCCGCGAGGTCGAGCGCGTGGTCGACGGCGGCCTCCGCGACGTCGCTTCCGTCGGTGGGAACGAGGATGCGTTCGTACATTACCGCTCCGCCTCCGTGGAGTCGTCGTCAGCGCGGTCGCTCTCGGCGGCCGCGTCGTCAACTGCGGGGCCGCCGTCTGCGGCCGCGTCGTCAACTGCGCGGCCGCCGTCGGTCGCCACGTCCTCGCCGCCGTCCGCGGCGACGACGTCCTCGGCGGTCTCCTGTTGACTCATCGGCTCGGGGCTGTGACACTGCCGGACGATGCGCTTCGTCTCCAGCGACGGTTCGTCGGTCGCCATCGAGACGACGATGGTGACGACGAACACGATCGGGAGCGTGATGAGCGCCGAGCCGATGGCGGGCATCCACGTCGCGAGCCCGGTCGACAGCGGCGCCTCGAGCGAGCCGATGTACGTCGGGACGATCTGGTTGATCATCGGGATCGACCAGAGCGTCAGCCCGGTGGTCATGCCGGCCAGCGCCCCCTGTCGGTTGGCGTTCTCCCACCACATGCCGAGGAAGAACATCGGGAACAGCACGGAGCCGGCGAGCGAGAACGCGTATCCCACGAGCGCCGCGATCGAGGACGCGGGATTCAGCGCGGCCAGCGTCGTCAGCGCGCCCAGCGCGACGATCGAGAGGCGGCCGACGAGGATCTGCTGGCGCTGCGTCGCGTCCTCGTTGATGATGTTGGTGTAGATGTCGTGGCTGATCGCCGACGAGCCGGCGATGAACAGCCCGGCGACCGTCGCGATGGCCGCGGCGATACCGCCCGCCGCGACGATGCCGACGAACCAGTCCGGGAGGCCGGACAGCTGCGCCGCCAGCACGACGATGACCTCGCTGGCCGCGCTCGTCATGCCGGGGTCGCCGTACGTCGCGCCGACGTTCTGCGAGTAGAGGTCGGTGCCGAACGCCGCGAACGCCGGGGCGCTCCAGTAGAGGATACAGATGAAGAACAGCCCCCAGACCGTCGACCAGCGAGCCGTCCGCTCGCTCTCGACCGTGTAGAACCGGACGAGGACGTGCGGAAGCCCGCAGGTGCCGACGATGAGCGAGAACGTCGTGGCGACCCAGAGGTAGTAGCTCGAACCCGCGAACGGCTCGGAGAACTCGCTGCCGAGCTGGCTGATCAGCGCGCCGTACTCGAGCTGCGGCAGCACCGTGGAGTAGCCGTTGGTGTAGCCGACGACGAACAGTCCGACGACGAACGCGAGGATGAGGATGACGTACTGGACCGCCTGGTTCTTCGTGGCGCCCAGCATGCCGGACAGCGTCAGGTAGCCGACGGTGACGACCATCATCGCGACGACCATCACCTGGTACCCGTCTAAGCCGGGGATGAGGCCGCCGTAGTTACCGAAGATGTACAGGCCGACCAAGGCCATCCCCTTCGCCTGTCCGATGGCGTAGACGAAGCCGATGAGGAACGTCGTCACCGCCGCGATGGCGCGCGCGGTGTCGGAGTTGAACCGGTCGCCGACGAAGTCCGGCGCCGTGTACTTCCCGAACCGGCGCAGCTGCGCGGCGAGGAAGATGAGCAGGATGAAGTAGCCCGTCGTCCAGCCGACGACGAACACCAGCCCGTAGAAGCCGGCCAGCGCGATCGACGCCGCCATCCCGAGATACGACGCCGCGGACATCCAGTTCGCGCCGATCGCCATCCCGTTCTCGACGTTCCCGATGGACCGGCCGGCGACCCACATGTCGTCGGTGTCGGCCACGCGGAAGACGAACCCGATCGTCAGGAACAGGCCCAGCATTCCGATCACGAGCAGCGCCGGCCCGATCTTGAACGAGATGTCGAGGGCCTCCGGGAGGAGTTCGCTCTGGAGGAGCAGCGAACGTCCCGTCATTCGTCGGTCCCTCCGTCGGTCGCGGCGACGTCAGTGTGCTCGATCCCGTACTTCTCGTCGAGCGCGTCCCGCTTGCGCGAGTACCAGAACGCCAAGATCAGCGCGCTGGTCGGCGCGCCGAACGCGACGAGGAAGTAGTGGAGCGGGAACTGTAAGATCGGCATCGTCTGCGTCATCGCCTCGGGCGCGAGCCGAGTCAGGGTCACCGGCCCCCATACCGCGAGGACCCAGATCGCGAACCCCGTCCAGACGATGCGGAGGTGATCGCGCATGTACGGCGTGCTCGGGTTCAGGATGTTCACCTCCGCTCCGAGGTAATCGGTATCCTTGTGCGTCTGTGCGGCTCCCGCGGAAGCGACGCCGCCATCAGTGGCCACGTCATCGGTTGCGCGGCCACCGTCGGCCGCCGCGTCGTCCGAACTTCGTGAGTTATCGTTTGTCATGTGTTGTGGTGTGTATCATCGTGATTCGTTTGTGCGATTTTATCGTGATATTCGTGCGCCGTGCCGTGCGCTCCGTCCGTGTTGGTCGCCTCAAAAACGGGCCGCCGAGCGCTACTCGGCGTCGGCCTTCTGTTGGATCTCCTCGACGATCTCGGGGTTCCGGAGCGTGCTCGTGTTCCCGAGCTCCTCGCCGTCCGCGATGTTCTCGAGCAGGCGACGCATGATCTTCCCGGACCGGGTCTTCGGCAGGTCCGGCGTGAACACGACCTGCTCGGGGCGGGCGATCGGCCCGATGGCGTCCTCGACGCCCCCGACGATCGCCTCGCGGAGTTCGTCGGTGCCCTCGTAGCCGTCCTCGGTGGTGACGTAGGCGTACACCGCCTCGCCTTTGATCTCGTGGTTCCCGCCGACGACGGCGGCCTCCGCGACGCCTTCCACGCCGACGATCGCCGACTCGATCTCCATCGTCCCCAGCCGGTGGCCGGAGACGTTGAGCACGTCGTCGACGCGTCCGAGAACGGTGATGTACCCGTCGTCGTCGATCTTCGCGCCGTCCTCCGGGAAGTACACCCAGTCGTCGGGATCGTCGCTGTCGGTGTCGGAGTACTCCGCCCAGTACTCCTCGATGTAGCGCTCGTCGTTGTTGTACAGCGTCCGGAGCATGCCGGGCCACGGCTTCTGTACCGTGAGGTATCCGGCCTTTCCGGGCTCTACCTCGTCGCCGAGCGTGTCGAGGATCTGGACGTCCAGCCCCGGCAGCGGCGGCCCCGCGGCGCCGGGCTTCATGTCCTTGACGCCGGGGAGCGTCGTCACCATCATCCCGCCGGTCTCGGTCTGCCACCACGTGTCCACGATCGGGCACTCCTCGTTCCCGATGTGCTGGTAGTACCACTTCCACGCCCGCGGGTTGATCGGCTCGCCGACCGTGCCGAGCAGCCGCAGCGAGGAGAGGTCGTGGCGGTCGGGGAACTCCGAACCCCACTTCATGAACGCGCGGATCGCGGTCGGCGCGGTGTACAGCTGGGTCGCGTCGTGTTCCTCGACGATCTCCCAGAGCCGGTCGCGCTCCGGGTGGTCCGGCGTCCCCTCGTACATCATCGTCGTCGTGCCGAGCGAGAGCGGCCCGTAGACGATGTACGAGTGGCCGGTGATCCAGCCGATGTCGGCCGAACAGAAGTAGGTGTCATCGGGCTTGATGTCGAGGACCGACTGCGAGGTCCACGACACCCACGACATGTAGCCGCCGGTCGTGTGTTTCACGCCCTTCGGCTTGCCGGTCGTCCCCGAGGTGTACATCAGGAACAGCATGTCCTCGGCGTCGCGGGTGACCGGCTCGACCTCGGCGCCCTCGTGGGCCGCGACGAGGTCGTCGTAATCGATCTGGTCGTCGCCGAGGTCGTGGCCGAAGTCGTCGCCGTTCGGACCGAGCCGGTCGACGACGACCGTTGTCGTCTCGTGGTCGACGCCCGCGAGCCCCTCGTTCGCCTTGTCGAGGTGGTCGAGCGGGTCGCCGCGACGGTAGTAGCCGTCGCAGGTGACGAGGTACTCCGACTCCGCGGCGTTCATCCGCGTCGCGAGCGCGTCGGCCGAGAACCCGGCGAACACGACGCTGTGGGGCGCGCCGATGCGCGCGCACGCCAACATCGCGATCGGCAGTTCCGGGATCATCGGCATGTACATCGTGACCACGTCGTCCTCCTCGACGCCCTGCTCCCGAAGGGCGGCCGCGAACTCGTTCACCTCGCGGTGGAGTTCCTCGTAGGTGTACGTGCGGTCGTCCTCGTCGACGGGTTCACCGACCCACTCGATGGCGGCCTCGTCGCCGCGCTCGTCGAGGTGTCGGTCGAGGCAGTTCGCCGACGCGTTCAGTTCACCGCCCGTGAACCACTCGTAGAAGGGCGGGTTGCCGTCGTCGAGCACCTGGTCGTAGTCGGTTTCCCACTCCAGCAGGTCGGCGGCCGCCTCCCAACACTCGGGCCAGTTCTCGTCGAACTCCTCGTAGATTTCCGGGTCGGAGACGTTCGCCTGCTCGACGAACGACTCCGACGGCTCGAATACTTCCTGTTCCGCTAATCTCGCTTCCAGTTGGCCGTCTCCCTCTGTCATGGTACGGTCGTACTCAACCAATATCGCCATATAAACGCTGACGCTAAATACGAAAAATCGTGACAGACTGGTGCCGATCTGTCCGGGTCGCCGGGCTCACCCGTTGCGGACCGCGCGCTCGTCGCCGTCCCGGACCGATCGCTCCGTACCGTCCTCGAAGACGCCGTCGAGCAGGGCGCGCTGGGCCTTCCGGAGGTGGTTGTGGAACGTCGGCGACGAGACGTCCATGGCGTCTGCGACCTCCTCGGCGGTGCTGCCGCGCGGCCAGTCGAAGTAGCCGCCGTGGTACGCCGCGGACAGCGCGGCCCACTGGCGGTCGGTGAACCTGTCGGCGATCCCGTCTCGCAGCGACGACTCCGTGCGCGGCGAGCGCGCGACCGACTCCTTGCTGGCGAGTCGAACGTCCGCGAAGCGGTCGCGGAGACCGTCCGCGACGGGCCTCACGTTCGTGCCCTCGGGGAAATCTGCGGCGACGCGGACGCGGCCGTCGGCGGCGGACGCCTCGCGGACCGTCGCGCCGCGGTCGACGAGCGCCCGGACCAGCGATCCGGCGGCGAGGCGCACCGACGCCGAGCAGCCGTCCTCGCGGGTCTCGATCACTCGGAAGTCGGAGACGCCCGGCGCCGCCTCGACGGCGGCCGCGAAGTCCTGCGGGCGCGCCCCGTCGACGGAGAGGTACGCCCGGGAGACCTCGTCGTCGACGTCGACGGTCGACGCCAACTGGATCCGGCAGTCGAGTCGCTCGCTCGCCCGCGCGAGGAACGCGGCGTCGTCCCTCGTGTGGAATTCGACCTCGGTGACCGCGTCCGAGTGGAGCAGCTCCCGCCATCGGTCCGCGGTGATCGCCCGACCGAGACACCGTCCGAGGACGGCGAGCGCCCGGCGCTCGGTCCCGCCGACGGGATCGTCGTCGGCCGCGACGACGCAGAGCGCCCCGTGAACGACGCCCTCGTAGGCCGCCGGGACCGCGACCGCGGGCCGGCCCCTCGTTCCCTGGTGACCGTCGGTCGCGGTCGGCGTGCGGTCCGCTATCGCGTCCGACCACGGTCCCTCGGCGGTCGCGCCCCGGTCCGCGAGCGTCTCTCGGTCGACGCCCGCGGTCGCGGCCACGTCGGCCGGCTCGCCCCCGACCGCCCGACGGACGACCCAGGCCTCGGCCCAGCGATCGCTCTCGAGGACGCCCGCGGGGACGGCCGCGACGGGATCTCCCGATTCGGGGTCCGCGAGCGCCTCGAACCCCGCCAAGGCGGTCGTTCCGGTCCGCTCCGCCGCGGCGGCGTCCTCCTCGCCGGCTATCGCGGCCGCGAGCGCCTCGCCGTCGAGCGGATCGAGGTACGGGTCGAGCGTGCCGAGCGACTCCCAACCGCCGGCGTCGCGGACCGCCCGCGGGTCGACGTCGCGCTCGACGAGTAACCGCCGAGCGAACGTCTTCCGAAGGGCGCTCGGGGTGACCCGCTCGTCGGGCGCGGCGTCGGTGCGGTCGGCGGCCCGCGCGGCGGTCTCGCTCACGATCATCTGGACGCGACGCGGCGAGACGCCGACGTACGGGTCGTCGTCGTCGAGTCCCTCGCTCGTCGCGTACCGATCGAGGTCGGCGGCCAGCGAGGCCGAAACGACGGTCTCGCGGTCGATCGGGTCGTCTCCGGGTCCCGTCGACTCCGCGGCGTCTCCCTCGTCGCCGCCGATCGCGGGCACCGCGAGGATTCGGACGCCCGCGACCGACTCCGCCTCGCGGAGGTGCCGGGGGGCGACGCGGGGTATCTCTCCGGTGCGGAGCCCCGCCTCGCCGGCCAGCCTGACGACGAGCGCCGCGCGATACGTCTCCGCGGCGGTGACGAGCGCGCCGTAGGCGTCCGCGTCGAGGGCGTCGACCATTCGTTTCGGATAGCAATAAGCAGACGAAACTAAACTGTTCCGGAAGTTCGCTCCTCGCCGCGGTCGTTCGGACACGCGCGGCGAGACGCCGTCGTCGGGCGTATCATCCGGGTACTCGTTTCGTTATCTCATCAGATCCCGAAACGGTCGCGGTCCGGCGTCGAGACGCTCCGACGGGAGGAGACCGAATCCCGCGAGACCGTCAGTCGTCCCCCCTTCGGACGGTCGACTCGATTTCGCCCACGACCTCCGGGTTACGGAGCGCGCTCACGTCTCCGAACTCCTCGCCGCGGGCGATGTCCTCCAGCAGTCGTCGCATGATCTTCCCCGAGCGCGTCTTCGGGAGTTCCGGGGTGAACACGATCCGATCCGGGCGAGCCACGTCTCCCACCGCGCTCGCGAGTCGGTCCGCGATGGCGTCGCGGAGCCCCTCGTCCGGCTCCACGTCGCCTTTCGTCGTCACGTACGCCACGATCTGGCCGTCGTCGTCACCGACGACCGCGGCCTCGGTCACTCCCTCGGCGTCGACGATGGCCGCCTCCAGCTCGCCGGTGTTGAAACGCTGTGCCCGGACGTTGATCACGTCGTCGACGCGGCCGAGGATCGCGACGTAGCCGTCCTCGTCGACGGCCGCGCCGTCGCCGGTCCGGTAGCGCCAGCCGTCCTCGCCGTTCAGCCAGTACTCCCGCAGGTAGCGCTCGTCGCCCTCGCGCAGCCCGCGGAGCATCCCGGGCCACGGGGACGCCAGCGTGAGGTACCCCGACTCGCCGGGGTCGACCGGCTCCCCGTCCTCGTCGACGACGCGGGCGTCGATACCCGGGAGCGGCGGGCCGACCTTCCCCGGTTTCATCGGGGTGATCCCGGGGAGCGTGGCGAGCGCGATGGCCCCGGTCTCGGTCTGCCACCACGTGTCGACGACGGGGGCGTCGCCCCCGCCGACGTGCTCGCGGTACCAGCGCCACGCCTTCGGCGTGATCGACTCGCCGACGGTCCCCAACAGCCGGATCGACGAGAGGTCGTGCGACTCGGGGTACTCCGCGCCCCACTTCATGAACGACCGGATCGCGGTCGGGGAGGTGTAAAAGACGGTGACCGCGTTGCGCTCGATCAGGTCCCAGACGCGGTCGCGGTCGGGGTAGTCGGGCGACCCCTCGTACAGCACGGTCGTCGTGCCGGTCGCGAGCGGGCCGTACACCCCGTAGGAGTGACCGGTGATCCAGCCGATGTCGGCGGCGCACCAGTAGGTGTCGTCGGGCCGCACGTCGAGGACGTTCCGCGTCGTCCACGCGACGTGCGCGAGGTAGCCGCCCGTGGCGTGTTCGACGCCCTTCGGTCGCCCGGTCGTCCCCGAGGTGTACATCACGAACAGCAGGTCGGTCGCGTCGCGCGCGACCGGTTCGACCGTCTCGCCGTCGTGCGCGTCGACGAGCGCGCCGTACTCGTGTTCGTCGTCGCCCAGCGAGACGGCGAGCTCGTCGCCGAGCCGGTCGACGACGACCGCGGCCGACAGCTCCCCCTCGGCGCGGATCCGAGCGTTGTCCGCCTTCGACTTCTGGTTGAACGCGTCCTCCCGGCGGTAGTAGCCGTCGCAGGTGATCAGGTACTCGGAGTCGGCCGCGTCGATCCGGGTCGCGAGCGCCTCCGCGGACAGGCCCGCGAAGACGACGTTGTGCGGCGCGCCGATGCGCGCGCACGCCAGCATCGCGATCGGCAGCTCCGGGATCATCGGCAGGTACAGCGTGACCACGTCGTCCTCCTCGACGCCGAGGTCGCGGAGCCCGGCCGCGACCGCGTTCACCTCCCGGTGGAGGTCGAGGTACGTGTACGACCGGCGCTCGCCGCGCTTCCCGAACCACCGGATCGCGAGCTGGTTCCGGCGGTCGTCGAGGTGGCGGTCGACGCAGTTCGCCGCCGCGTTGAGCCGCCCGTCGGGGAACCACTCGTAGAAGGGGGGCTCGGAGTCGTCGAGGACGGTCTCGTACTCCCGGTCCCACGTCAGCAGGTCGGCGGCCGCGCCCCACGCCTCCGGCCCCTCCCGGTCGAACCGCTCGTACACCGCGGGGTCGCTCGCGGCGGCCCGACCGCGAAATTCCGCCGGCGGCTCGACGGCGTCGCCGTCAGCACCCCCGAACGCTCGCCACCCGTCGACTCCGACGTCGTCCATGATACCAGTTCGCAATCCAAGGGATGTATACTTTGTCCGGATCCCCGCCGGCTGAGGGTGACCCGCCCCCCACCAGTAGGGGGCGATTGAGCCCCTGCCCCATGGAAGTGATCGGCTCCCTGCCGAGTGGAACGGTCGGGGCGCCGATGCGGACCGGCCGGCGGCGGCGTCCCGTTCGTCCCGCGGATCCGAGAGAGCGTCAACCATTGCCGTCTCCGGGGAGCAACGCCATGACTCGCCACTACGGGGCCTCTTACCCGTGAACCGACCGGACGAGGGGTATGGACACGGAGTTCGCCTACTGGGTACCGAACGTCAGCGGCGGGCTGGTCGTCTCCGACTGGGAGATGGACACCGACTGGACGTACGAGTACAACCTCGACCTGGCGCGGACGGCGGAGGACGTCGGCTTCGACTACGCGCTCGCGCAGGCCCGGTTCTTCGGGAGCTACGGCGCCGACCGCCAGTTGGAGGCGCTGTCGACCGCGAACGCGCTGGCGGCGCAGACCGAGACCCTCCACGTCATCGGCGCCGTCCACCCCGGGCTGTGGGAGCCCGGCCCGCTGGCGAACTTCATCGCCACCGCCGACCGCATCAGCGACGGCCGCTTCTCGATCAACGTCGTCTCCGGGTGGTTCAAAGGCGAGTTCACCGGGTTCGGCCGGTCGTGGCTCGCCCACGACGAGCGGTACGCCCGCTCCGAGGAGTTCATCGAGGCGATGAAGGCGCTGTGGACGGAGGAGCGCGCCACCTACGACGGCCGGTTCTACACGATCGGCCGCGACATCGACGGCTTCGAGGGCGCGCCGCTGGAGCCGAAACCGGTCCAGGAGCCGTACCCGCAGGTGTTCCAGGGCGGCAACTCGCAGGCGGCCCGGAAGATGGCCGCGCGCAACGCCGACGTGCTGTTCATCAACGGCGGGAGCCTTCAGGAGATCCGCGCCGTGATCGAGGACGTCGAGGAGTACGCCGCGGAGTTTGACACGGAGCCGCCGCGGTTCGCGGCGAACGCCTTCGTCATCCAGCGCGACACCGAGGCCGCGGCGAAGGAGACGCTGCAGGGAATCATCGAGAACGCGACCGACGAGGCGGTCGAGGCGTTCCAGGAACAGGTGAAACAGGCCGGGCAGTCGTCCACCGAAGGCGAGGGGATGTGGGCCGACTCCGACGTAGAGGACCTGGTCCAGTACAACGACGGGTTCAAGACCGGACTCATCGGGACCGACGATCAGATCGTCGAGCGGATCCGGAAGCTCGACGCGATCGGGATCGACGTCGTGCTCGCCGGGTTCCTCCACTACGACGAGGAACTGGAGCGGTTCGGCGAGACGATCATCCCGCGGGTCGAGGAGGCCGACCCGCTCGATCTCGACGAGATCGAAGGGGGCGACGAGGTCGAAGAGATCGCCGGCGCGCAGGTGGCGCGGTGACCGACGCGACCGGCGTCCTCGGGATCGCGGGCAGCGTCTCGACCGAGTCGAAGACCCGCAGCGCGGTCGAGACCGCGCTCGAGGCGGCCGATTCGGCCGGCGACGGGGTCGAGACGGAGGTGCTCCACCTCGCGGAGTACGACCTCGTCACCGCGGACGGACGCGGGCTCGACGAGTACGAAGGCGACACCGCGGCCGCGCTCGAACGGATCGTCGCGGCCGACGCCTACGTCGTCGGTACGCCGGTCTACCGCGGCTCCTACTCCGGGGCGCTGAAGAACCTGCTCGACATGGTCCCGCGCGGCATGTGGCAGGCCGACGTCGCGCCGTTCGAGGACGCCGCGGTCGGGCTCGTCGCCACCGGCGCGACGGATCACCACTACCTCGCGGTCGATCAGGAGCTCCGACCCGTCTTCGCCTTCTTCGGCGCCCACGTCGTCGACGGCGTGTACGCGAGCGACGACGACTTCGAGTCCCGCGAGGTGGCGGACGACGCCGTCCGAGAGCGGCTGGAAACCCTCGGGGCCGCGACCGTCGACCTCTCGCGGGCGATAGAGGAGAGCGACGCGCTCGGGTCGCTCGGTCCGCAGTTCTGAGCCGGAGCCGTCCCACCGGCCCGCAGCGAACCGGACCCGGTCGCGTCGTCGAGGCGACCCCTCACGCCGACTCGGCGGGCGCGATTTCGGCCGCCTTCGCGCGGGCCCGAGAGACGATGGAGGGCTTCGCCTCGAAGTCCACCGTCACCTGGTCGCCCGCGTACGTCTCCTCCGCGACGTACCCGTGGTCGTGGACCCACGAGACGAGGCTCATCGCGTCGTCCGAGACGGGGAGGACGAGTCGCTCGCGCTCCCAGTCGGGGAGCTCGCCCTCGACGCGGTCACGGAGTTCGGCCACCCCGGCCCCGGTCTTCGCCGAGACCGCGATCGGATCGGGCGCGACGCCCGAGAGGGCGGCGCGCTTGTCCGCGAGTTCGCCGGGTTCCAGCCGGTCGATTTTGTTGAACACCGTGACGACGGGCGCCTCGTTGCGCTCGTAGAGGGTGTCGTGGCTCGTGACGAGCTTCTCGCGCATCTCCGCGACCGGCTCGCTGGCGTCGACGACGAGCAGCACGAGGTCGGCCCGGTAGACGGAGTCGAGCGTCGACTCGAACGACTCTACGAGCCAGTGCGGGAGGTCCGAGATGAACCCCACCGTGTCGGTGAGGAGGACGTCGCGCTTCTCCATCTCCGCCCGGCGCGTCGTGGTGCCGAGCGTCGTGAACAGCATGTCCTGCGACTCGGCGGTGGTGTCGAGGTCGCGGTGGCGGTCGGCGTTCTCGTCGACCGCCAGCTCGTCCGCGAGCCGGCGCATCAGCGTCGACTTCCCGGCGTTGGTGTAGCCGGCGAGGGCGACCAGGTCGAAGCCGGACTCGCGGCGCTGCTCGCGGCGCGCCTCCTCCTTCTCCGCGATCGACTCCAGCTCGTCGCGGATCTCGGATATCTGGCGTTTGATGTCGCGCTCGACGCTCTCGTCGTACTCGCCCAGCCCCATGAATCCGGGGCGCTCGTCGCGCTTCGCGAGGCTCGCCTTCGCCTCCGCTCGGGGGAGCTCGTACCGCAGCTCCGCGAGCTCGACCTGGAGCTGCGCCTTCCGCGTGTTCGCGCGCTGCCCGAAGATCTCGAGGATGAGCGTGAAGCGGTCGACCACCTCGACGCCCTCCGGGAGCTTCCCGCCGACGTTGAACGTCTGGTACGGGCCCACGTCGTTGTCGACGATCACCGCCTCGGCGCCGGTCCGGCGGACCAGGTCGCGGAGCTCCGCGACCTTCCCCTCGCCGAACATGAAGGCGGCGTCCTCAGTGCGGGTCTGCGTGAGTTCGTCGACCACCTCGTAGCCGGCGGCGGCCGCGAGCTGCCGGATCTCGGATAGGTCGGCCTCGCCGGAATCGACGCGCTTGGCGACGACCGCTCGGCGCATTCCGGTGATCGGTTCCCCGTCGCTACCCGGCTCCCCGGCACCGCCGCTCATGGAAGGGGATCGCGGGCGGCGTTCGCGGCGTGATGTGCTGCCTGCACTGTTTCGGCCCCGTCTACGCCCTCGACGTATTTAAAATCGGGCTGGAGGGCGCGTTCGCCGCGGGTCGAGGCCCGCGGGGTCGGCGACCCGCGGCTTCAGTCGCGGGCTCGCCGGTGAGCGCCGCCCGTCTCCGCCACCGACCGAACCGTCGAGTCAGTCTCGCAGGCCCTCCACGACGGCCGCGATCCGGTCGATCGCGGCGTCGACGTCGGCCTCGTCGACGTCGAGGTGCGTGGTGAACCGCGTCGTGTAGTCGTCGAATTCGACACAGCCGACGCCGGCCTCCTTACACGCCGCGTAGAGCGACTCGGCCGGGATGCCGGCGTCCTCGGTGTGGGCCACGACGATGTTGGTGTCGGGCGCGGGCGCGTCGACGCCGTCGAGCGCGTCGAGACCGGCCGCGAGCCGCTCGGCGTTGGCGTGGTCCTCGGCGAGGCGGTCGACGTTCTCCAGCGCGCGGAGCCCGGGCGCCGCGATGATGCCCGCCTGGCGCATCCCGCCGCCGAACAGCTTGCGGACGCGGCGCGCATCCTGGATAAACGACTCGTCTCCGGCGAGGATCGAGCCCACGGGCGCGCCGAGCCCCTTCGAGAGGCAGAAGGTGACGCTGTCGACGGGGGCGACGATCTCGCTCGCGTCGACGCCGAGCGCGACCGCGGCGTTGAACACGCGCGCGCCGTCGAGGTGAATCGGCACGTCGGCGTCGCGTGCGGCCTCGGCCGCGGCCGCGATCCGATCGACGGGGATCGCCTTGCCGCCGCGGTAGTTGTGCGTATTCTCCAGGCTGAGGAGCCCGGTACCGGGGCGGTGGAGGTCCTCGTCGACGAGCCCCTCGCGGACGGCGTCGGGCGTCGGGACGCAGCGCTCGCCGGCGTCTATCGTCCGCGTCTGGACGCCGGAGAGCTTGGCCGCGCCCGCCAGCTCCCACCGGTAGATGTGCGACTCGCGCTCTAAGAGGAGCTCCTGACCCGGTTCCGTGTGGGCGTGGACCGCGATCTGGTTCGCCATCGTTCCCGAGGGGACGTACAGCGCGGCCTCGGTGCCGACCGCCTCGGCGGCGCGCCGCTCCAGCTCGTTGACGGTCGGGTCGTCGCGGTACACGTCGTCGCCGACCTCGGCGGTCGCGGCCGCCTCGCGCATCTCCGCCGAGGGCGCCGTGACGGTGTCGGACCGCAGGTCGATGAAGTCGTCGGACATCCGTTACGGGTCGTTCCGCGGCGGCGGACATATATCTCGCGCTCGACGAACGGCCGCGGCGACGGGGAGAGTTCGGCGGTTCCGCGTCCGGTCCCGGCGGTTCCGCGCGAGTCGGCCCGGTTCCGCGTCCGGTCCCTTCTTAACGGCCGGGATCGATCCGTCGCGTATGGCAACGGAAGCCGCGCCAGACGACGCAGCCGACGCACCGGACGCCTACGACGCCCTCCTCGACCGGGTCCAGCGGTGGAACGCGGTCGGCAGCGCCTCCGGCGTCCTCGGCTGGGACCAGCAGGTGATGATGCCCGAGGGCGGCACGCCCGCCCGGTCGAAGCAGCTCTCGGCGCTCTCCTCCGTCCACCACGACATGGTCACCGCCGACGAGACGGGCGAGCTGCTCGACGAGCTCGACGACGCCGACCTCACCGACGAGCAGGCGGCGGTCGTCCGCGAGGTCCGCCGCGAGTACGAGCGCGCCGATGCCGTCCCGGTCGAGCTCGTCGAGGAGATCTCCGAGACGGGTTCCGAGGCGCTCCAGGCGTGGGAGGAGGCGAAGGCCGAAGACGAGTTCGAGACGTTCGCGCCCTACCTGGAGAAGCACGTCGAGCTGAAGCGCGAGTACGCCGAGCACATCGACCCCGACCGCGACCCCTACGAGGTCCTCTTCGAGGAGTTCGAGCCGTGCCTGTCGATGGAGCGCGCCGAGTCGATCCTCACCGAGCTCCGGGAGGCGCTCGTCCCGATGATAGAGGCGATCCGCGAGTCGGACGTCGACCTCGCGGTCGACACCTTCGAGGGGACGTTCCCCGAGGAGACGCAGGAAGCGCTCTCCCGTGACGCGCTGGAGCTCGTCGGCTACGACTTCGACCGCGGCCGCCTCGACGTCTCCTCGCACCCGTTCACCTCCGGCAACCAGTTCGACTGCCGCGTGACGACCCGGTTCGACGAGGAGGACCCGCTCGGCGCCGTCGGCTCGACGATCCACGAGTTCGGTCACGCGCAGTACAACCTCGGGCTCCCGCAGGAGCACTTCGGCACCCCGCTCGGGGAGTCCCGCGACCTCTCGGTCCACGAGTCGCAGTCGCGCCTCTGGGAGAACCACGTCGGCCGCAGCGAGGCGTTCTGGGAGCGGTTCCTCCCCGTGTTCCAAGAGCACTTCCCGCAGACGGAGGATGCGACGGTCCGTGACGCCTACGAGGCGTTCAACCAGGTGTACGAGGACAACTTCATCCGCGTCGAGGCCGACGAGCTCACCTACCACCTCCACATCGTCATCCGGTTCGAGATCGAGCGCGACCTGATCCGCGGCGACCTCGACGTCGAGGACGTGCCCGAGGTGTGGAACGACAAGTACGAGGAGTACCTCGGTATCCGCCCCGACACCGACAGCGAGGGGTGCCTCCAGGACATCCACTGGAGCCACGGCAACTTCGGCTACTTCCCCACCTACTCGCTCGGCTCCGTGATGGCCGCCCAGCTGTTCGACGCCGCCGAGGCCGACATCGACGACCTCGACGGGAAGATCGCCGAGGGCGAGTTCGACGACCTCCAAGACTGGCTCGGCGAGAACGTCCATCGACACGGCTCCCGCTACGAGACGAACGAGCTCGTGAAGCGGGCGACCGGCGAGGACTTCTCGGCGGACGCCTTCCTCGACTACGTCGACGAGAAGTACGGCGAACTCTACGGGATCTGAGTCGCTCCGTTCCCGCGACGTTTCATTTATATTCCCAGTCGGAACCCCGTCATCAACACGATGAGCGCGAGCATCACGGCGCCCTCGAACAGGCCGACGACGAGGTTCTGCTTCTCGATCGATTCGAGCCGCGAGGAATCCGGATCCGGCGACAGCGTCTCGTAGTACGCGCTGAGCTGGAGCCGGTGGGGAACCGCCAGCCCGAACGCGAACAGCCCCCAGCCGACGCCGAGCGCGAGCCCCGACCACGTCCCGCCGAAGCCGTAGCCGAGCCCGAGGTCGGGCGTGAGGAGGACCGTCCCGGACAGCACCGTCGTCAGCGAGAAGCCGACGAGGAAGAAGACGGCCTTCGGAATCAGCGTCCTGTTCACCGCGGCCGACGCCTCCTCGTCGAGGCCGCCGAGCGTCGGACCGATGAGGGCCGGGAAGATGACCGCGAAGCCGAACCAGACCGCGCCGGCGGCGACGTGCGTGTAGAAGAGCAGTTCGGTGCTCGCGAGCGCGAGGCTCGCGGCGAAGAACGCCAGCGGCACGAGGAAGCTCCCGGCCGCGAACGCCGGGTTCGCGGCGTCTGCGAGGTGACGAACCCGGTCGACGAATCCCGACTCAGCGACGTGACGGCTACCTTCGTCAGCGACTGCCATGGACACCGGATCCGGAGTCTCCGTGAAATGCGTTCGGGTCGACACGATCCGGGCCGGTTCTCCGCGCCCCGAGCGCGATCGGAGTCGCGGCCGCGCGACCGCGACCGCCTCACTTCTCGATGATGCTCTCCTCGACGGCCTCGCCGAAGTGACGCGCGACGTCCTCGTAGAACACGAGCGCCTCGTCGCCGGGCTCGACGTCGGTGACGGCCTTGCGCCCCTCGCTCGTGGCGATCTTCACGGTCTCGGCGTTCTGGATGAGCGTCTCGATCCGGTCGGTGCCGTCGTCGGTCTCGATCTCCGCCTGGATCCGGAACATCGGGCGCTTCTCGATCTTCACCCGCCCCACCACCGCCTCGCGGGTGTGGCCGTCGGTGTCGACGACCTGGACCTCGTCGCCGCTCGACAGCTCCGCGAGGTAGTTGGTGCCGCCCTCGGGGTTGCGGACGTACGCGTGGACCGCGCCCGCGTTCACGCGGAACGGGCGCGACTCGACGTACGGCGACTCCGCGGTCTCGGCGTGGACGAAGAAGAGCCCGCGCGACATCGAACCGACGAGCATCCCCTCGCTGTCGTCCATCAGCGATCCCGTGTCGATGCAGACGCGGTCCGCCATCCCGGTCTGTTCGATCTCCGTCACCTCGGCGCGGCGGAGGTCCAGCGTCTCGCGGTCGGCCGCGTCGCGGGCCTCGACCGCGCCGCGGATCTCGTCGGGCGAGTCGGAATCGAGGAGGACGCCGTCGGCGCCGATCTCCAGCGTCTCGAACGCGGTCCGGGCCTCGGCGGCGGTCGTCGCGCCCGCGACGAGGTGCGTCTCCTCGCCGACGCGGGCGATGAGGTTCTCGAGCGGGATGATCGACCAGTCCTCGCCGACGACCACGGTGAAGTCGGCGTCTTCGGCCGCCGCCTCGGCGAAGCGCTCGTACTCGGTGCCGAGGACGCGGACGTACGCCCCCTGTGCGCGGTCGTCGCGACGGCGCAGCGTTGTCAGGTCCGCCGACCCGGAGAAGTCCTCGGGCATCGATATCGTCCCGTCGCCCTCCCCGCCCTTCCCGACGAAGTACGCGTCGGCCTCGACGTCGGTCTCGGCGTCGTCGATCACGTCGGCGTCGGAGCGGAACGCCGCCACGTTCACGTCGCCCAGCTCCCGGACGCGACCCACGTCGTCCTCGTCGACGAGCACCCAGTCCGCGCCGGCCTCGATCGCGGTCGTGACCCGTCGCTTGCGCGCCTTCCAGTCGCCGACGTCGCCGTCGGCCTTGACCCAGACCGTGCGTGTCATTACCGGAACCTCACGGCGCGACGGCTTGAAAACTGCGAAAGGAACAGCGGACCGGGCCGAACCGCGGCCCCGCGGTCAAGCCCCGCCCGACCTCACGCCTCGACGAACCCGCCCGCCCGGAGCGCCTCCTCGACGCCGGCGTCGTCGTGGACGACGGCGGAGACCGCCCGAGCGATCCCCTCGGGGTCGTCGTGCTGGAAGATCGACCGCCCCATCGACACGCCGGCGGCGTCGCCGTCCATCGCGCCGCGGACCATCTCCACCGTCTCGCGGTCGGTCCCCTTGGAGCCGCCGGCGATGACCACCGGCAGGCGGGTCGACTCCGTGACGCGTTCGAAGGAGTCGCCGTCGCCGGAGTAGCCCGTCTTCACCACGTCCGCCCCGAGCTCCTCGGCGAGCCGGACGGCGTGCCCGAGGGCCTCGGGATCGGACTCGTCGACGCCCGGGCCGCGCGCGTACGCCATCGCGAGGACGGGGAGCCCGAGGCGCTCGGCGTCGGCGGTCAGCTCCGCGAGCTCCTCGATCTGGTTCGGCTCGTACTCCGAGCCGACGTTGATGTGGAAGGAGACGGCGTCGGCGCCGGCGCGGACCGCGTCCTCGGCGGTGCCGGTGACGCGCTTGTCGCTCTCGTCGGGCCCGATCGTCGTCGACCCGTTGAGGTGGACGATGTAGCCCGCGTCGTTCTTGTTCTCGTGGACGCGGGGCGCGATCCCACGCTGGGTGAGCACCGCGTCCGCCCCGCCGCCGGTGACGCCGTCGATCGTCGACTCGATGTCGACGAGTCCCTCGACGGCGCCCATCGTGATCCCGTGGTCCATCGGGACGATGAGGTATCGGTCGTTCGTGGAGATGCGGTCGAGTCGTGCCGAGAGTCCTGCTGTCATGGTGTGGTGGGTCGTTGTGTGAGAGTGTGGCAATCGGAGGTAAGTCGGTTTCGTTCGGGGACGTATTGTGTCGTTTCGGTCCGCGGGCGTCCCGGTCCGACTCAGGCGGACTCGACGGCCTCGGTCCGCGAGCGGTAGCCGCGCTCGGCGCCCGCCTTCAGCTCTCGCGAGAGCGCCTCCAGACGGTCGGCCACCTCTTCGGTCGACAGGTCCTCCGCGACGCCCTCGGCGACCACGTCGACGAGCGCCGAACCGACGATGATCCCGTCGGCGCCGCCCGCGACGATGCGCTCGGCGTGCTCGCCGGTCGAGATGCCGAACCCGACCGCCTTCGGCACGTCGTACTCGCGGAGCCGGTCGAGGCTCTCCGTGGTCTGGTCGGAGACGTCGTCGCGGGCGCCGGTGGTCCCGAGCCGTGCCTGGACGTACACGTACCCCGACACGCGCTCCATCAGCCGGTCGAGGCGGTCCGCGCGGGTCGTCGGCGCGACGATGAAGACGAGGTCGAGCCCGAACTCGTCGCACGCCTCGCGCAGCGGGTCCGCCTCCTCGGCCGGGAGGTCGGGGACGACGAGCCCCTGAATCCCCGCGGCCGCCGCCCGCTCGACGAACGGCCGGGGACCGGTGCTCGCGGCTTCGCCGCTCGCGTTCGAGGCGCTTCGCGCCTCGCCGTCACCGTACTGGTAAATCAGGTTGTAGTAGGTCATACAGACGAGCGCGGCGTCGACCTCCACCTCCTCCGCGAACGCGAAGAACCGCTCCGGCGTCATCCCCGCGTCGAGCGAGCGGACGAGCGCCTCCTGGATCGTCGACCCCTCCGCGATCGGCTCGGAGAACGGGAGGCCGAGCTCGATCACGTCGGCGCCGCCGCGGTCGAGCGCCTCGACGTACGCCTTCGACGACTCGTAGTCCGGGTCGCCCACGACGAGGTACGGGACGTAGGCGGGGCCGTCCGCGAACGCGGCGGCGACGGCGTCGGAGTTGCCCGTCTCCCCCATTCAGATCCCCCCCGTGAACATCGACATGTCCGGCGCGTTCGGCACGTCGCGCCGGTCTGTCTCCTCGATGGCGGCGTCGAGGTCCTTGTCGCCGCGCCCGGAGACGTTGACGACGACGCGGTCGCCGAGGTCCTCGTGGTGCTCTTCGAGGTAGCCGAACGCGTGGGCCGTCTCAAGTGCGGGGATGATCCCCTCGGTGTTCGAGAGCCGGTGGAACCCCTCCAGCGCGGCGTCGTCGTCGACCGCGACCGGTTCGACGCGCCCCTCGTCGACGAGGTACGCGAGCTCGGGGCCGACCCCGGCGTAGTCGAGCCCGGAGGAGACGGAGTGGCTCTCCATGATCTGCCCGTCGGAGTCCTGGAGGAGCTTCGTCCGCGCGCCGTGGAGGACGCCCTCCTCGCCGGCGTACAGCGACGCGGAGTTGGGCGCGACGCCCGCCTCCTCGTCGACTTCGAGCGTGGAGCCGCCCGCCTCGACGGCGCGGAGCGCGACGGACTCGTCGTCGACGAACTCGGCGAAGGTCCCCATCGTGTTCGAGCCGCCGCCCGCGCAGGCGACCACGTCGGTCGGAAGCCCGCCCGTCTTCTCGATCGCCTGCTCGCGGGCCTCCTCGGAGATGACCGCCTGGAAGTCGCGGACCATCACCGGGAACGGGTGCGGCCCGACGATGGACCCGATCACGTAGTGGGTGTCCTCGACGGTCGCCGCCCAGTCCCGCATCGTCTCGGAGATGGCCTCCTTGAGCGTGCCGCGCCCCGTCGTCACCGGCTTCACCTCCGAGCCGTTGAGCTTCATCCGGAACACGTTGGGGCGCTGGCGGTTGATGTCGCGCTCGCCCATGTAGATCGTACAGGGCATGTCGAGGTGCGCGGCCGCCATCGCGGTCGCGGTGCCGTGCTGCCCGGCGCCGGTCTCCGCGATGATGCGCTCCTTGCCCATGTACTTCGCGAGCAGCACCTGCCCGAGCGCGTTGTTCAGCTTGTGTGCGCCGCCGTGGAGGAGGTCCTCCCGCTTGAGGTACACCTCCGTGTCGTAGCGCTCCGAGAGCCGGCCGGCGCGCTGGAGCGGCGTCGGCCGCCCGCCGAAGTCGGCGAGGCGCTCGCGGAACTCGTCCATGAACCCGTCCTCGTTGTTCAGGACGTAGCGCTCGTAGGCGTCGGTCAGCTCCTCGATGGCGGGCATCAGCGCCTCCGGAACGTACTGGCCGCCGTAGCGGCCGAACTTCCCGTCGTCGCGGCCGCGCTCGCGGCCGGGGCGCCGCGCCCGCTCCGTTTCCTCCGTCGTCCGCGTGTCGGTCTCGCTCATGTGGGGGTCTCCGTGGTGTCTCGGGTGTCGCTCACGTCCTCCTCGTCCGCGACCGCGCCGCCCTCCGCGGCGCCGTCACCGTCCGCCTCCGCCCGCACCAACTCGCGCGTGTTCGCCTCCACGTCGCCGTCCATTATCGCGCTGCCGACGAGCAGCGCGTCGGCGCCCGCCGCCCGCATCCGGCGGACGTCCGCGGGCGATCCGATGCCGCTCTCGGCGATCAGCGCCACGTCGTCCGGGACGCCGGGCGCCACGGACTCGAAGGTTTCGAGGTCGACGACGAGCTCCGCGAGGTCGCGGTTGTTCACGCCGACCGTCGTCGCGCCCGCGTCGAGCGCGCGTTCCAGTTCCCCGCGGTCGTGGACCTCGACGAGGACCTGAAAGCCGCGGTCGCGGGCGGCCGCGAGCAGGTCCGGGAGGTCGTCGCCGACGAAGCGAGCGATCAGGAGGACGACGTCGCTCTCGACGGCGTCCAACTGTCCCTCGTCGACGACGAAGTCCTTCCGGAGGACCGGCACGTCGACGGCGTCGCGCACGCGTTCGAGCGTGTCGACGCTCCCGCCGAAGTGCTCCGGCTCGGTGAGCACGCTCAGCGCCGCCGCCCCGCCGGCGACCATCCCCTCCGCGAGCGCGACCGGGTCGTCGTCGCGAGCGCCATCGGTCGTCGGGCTCGTCGGCTTCACCTCGGCGATCACCGGGACGCGCCCGTCGGTCTCGGCCCGCTCGAACGCGGCCGAGAGGTCGCGGGAAGCGACCGAGACGCTCTCTCCCGAGCCCGCGTCGGCGCGCTCCCGAGCGGCGGACAGGATCGATCTGACCGCCGGCGCCAGCTCGTCTGGATCGTCCATTACTATACACTAATGTACGTATCTGTTCATAAGGCTTGCGGGCCTCGCCGATCGACTCGGAATCGACGCGGGGCCGGGTCGGGGACCCGCGCCTGCGATCCAAACTCGGTCTCGCGGCCGGTAATTTAAGTGTTCGACCCTTCCAATGGAGGGTATGAGTATGTCGGGCACGTCCGGCGTTTTCGCCCGGGAGTTCGACGAGATCGGTCGGACCGTACAGGTCGGGTTCGCCGGCGGGCGCGTCATCTCGGTGTCGTTCCCCGCCGATCCGCCGGCGGACGCAGAGACCGATCACGAGTTACTGGACCGGATCGACGCGTACCTCGACGGCGAGCGCGACGAGTTCCACGAGGTCGCGCTCGGACTGACGGTTCCCACCGAGCAGCGGGAGGTATTGGAGTCGCTTCGGAGCGTGCCCTACGGCGAGGACGTCTCCGTGAGTCGGCTCGCGCGGCTCGCCGGGTTCGACCCCGACGACGCCGACGACTTGGAAATCGTGACCGACGCGCTCACCGACAATCCGATACCCGTCCTGCTCCCGGACCACCGAGTGGGCGGCGGACCGCACGCGACGCCGAGCGACGTCCGGAGCGCGTTCCGGCGCGTCGAGGGCCTCTCTCAGTGACGGTGCCCCGCGTCGGCGTGCGAGACCGGAGAGCCTCGCATGAGAACTCTCTGTGATCGTTCGGTATCGGCGGCGACGAGGCGTTGCGACTCGACGCTCGGTCGCCCGCTGAACGACGGCAGACACCGGGCCGTCAAGTCCGCTGCGCTCGCGGACTCAGATCTCGAAGTCGGGGGTGTCGAACGCGCCCTCGTCGGCGTCGACGTCGTACCCCTTGATGCCGGTGAGCGCCAGGTCCAGCGTCGCCTCGGCGTCCCACCGGCCCGTGTTGACCACGAGGTCGTAGATGGAGCGGTCGCTCAGGTCGATCCCGTAGTATGACTTGTAGCGCTGCTCCTCGATGACCTCGCGGACCTGCATCTCGGAGGTCATCTCCTCGCGCTCCGCCGTGCGGTCCGCGCGGACCTCGTCGGGCGCGTCGAGCCAGATCCGAATGTCTGCGCGGTTACCGGCGATCCAGCCCGCGAGCCGCGACTCCAGCACGAACGCCTTGTTCGCGGCACCCCACTTCTCGGCGATCCGGCGGAGCCGGCGGTCGAGCGCGCGGTCGATCTCCTCGGACTCGCCGGTCTCGGCGATGAGCTGCGAGAGGCTCATGTCCCGCTCGGCCGCGATCTCGCGGAACAGCTCGCCGCCGGAGACGTAGCCGCAGTCGAGCGCCTCGGCGATCCCCTCGACGAGCGTCGTGGCCCCGCAGCCCGGCGGGCCGGAGACGGTGACGAACAGGTTCCGGTCGATCCGTCGGTCGGGCTCCGGCGAGGTGCCGCTCATGCGTGTGGCGCCACGGATGGCCGCCGGATAAACGGGTCGGTTCCGCGAACGTCCGCGGAGCCGCCGGATAAACGGGTCGGTTCCGCGAACGTCCGCGGAGCCGACGCAACCGATTTCCCTTCCCGAGCCCTCGTGAACGTCGTGAGCGAGACTACGGATCGCGGCGACGAGGCCGCCGCTCGGGCGCTCCTTAGCGACGCCGTCTCTCGCGGCGCTATCCCGGATCCGAACTTCGATCCGGAAACGGTCACGATCGGTGACGCCGACGTGCTCGCTCGGCTCTCGCCGCCGGTCCGTCGCTGGTGGGTCGAGCGGTTCGGCGGGTACGTCGCCGAGAACGGCGGCTTCTTCACGCCGCCGCAGCGCGAGGCGATCCCCCACGTTGACGCCGGCCGGAACTGCCTCGTCGCCGCGCCGACGGGCAGCGGGAAGACGCTCGCCTCCTTCCTCGCGGTCCTCGACGACCTCTTCGCGCGCGACCGCGCCGGCGAGCTGGAGAACTCCGTCTACTGCCTGTACGTCTCGCCGCTGAAGTCGCTCGCGAACGACATCGAGCGCAACTTGGAGGCGCCCTTGGCGGGGATCGGCGAGGCCGTCGCCGCGGCGGAGGCGGACGGAGACGGTACGGACGCGACCCGGGAAGCCGCTCTCGACGACGCCGGAGACCCTTACGAGCCCGGCGTCAGGCAGGCGATCCGGCACGGCGACACCTCGAAGGCGGACCGGCAGGCGATGCTCTCGGAGACGCCGCACGTCCTCAACACCACGCCCGAGACGCTTTCGATCCTGCTCAACTCGCCGAAGTTCAAGGAGAAGCTCCGCACCGTCGAGTACGTGATCGTCGACGAGATCCACTCGCTGGCCGCGAACAAGCGCGGCACCCACCTCTCGGTGTCGCTGGAGCGGCTGACCGAGCTCGCGCGGAACGGCGAGGGGGAAAGAGAGACCGCGATCACTCGGATCGGCTGCTCTGCGACCGTCGAACCGCTCGACGGGATCGCCTCGTTCCTCGTCGGGCGCGAGCGCGTCGCGGGCGAGGCGGGCGACGTCGACGGGTTCGAGACGCGCCCCTGCGAGGTGGTCGACGCGCGGTTCGCCCGCGAGTTCGACCTCGAGCTCCGGACGCCCGCCGCCGATCTGATCCACACGCCGCGGTCGGCGGTCACCGACCGCTTCTACGAGTCGCTGCGCGAGCTGATCGACTCGCACGAGAACACGCTGGTGTTCACGAACTCCCGGTCGGGCGCCGAGCGCACGCTCCAGGAGCTCCGCCAGCGGTTCGACTACGACGAGTCGGACTCGGGCTGTCACCACGGGAGCCTCGGGGAGGCCCAGCGCACCCGGGTCGAGGAGGGGCTGAAGTCGGGCGAGCTCGACGTGGTCACCACCTCGACGAGCCTCGAGCTCGGCATCGACATGCCGCACCTCGATTTGGTCGTTCAGGTCGGCTCCCCGAAGTCGGTCGCGGCGCTGCTCCAGCGCGTCGGCCGCGCGGGCCACAGCCCGGGCGAGACCGTCGAGGGGCGGGTGTTCGCGCTCGACCGCGACGAGCTGATCGAGTGCGCGACGCTGCTCGCGCGCGCCGAGGACGGGTTCGTCGACCGGGTGTTCCCGCCCGAGGGAGCCTACGACGTCGCCGCCCAGCACGTCTACGGGATGGCCATAAACCGGATCCGACCGGACCGGGAGGTCCGCGAGGTCCTCCGTCGCGCGCACCCGTACCGCGACTTCGACGGCGGGGCGTACGGGCGGCTCATGCGGTATCTGACGGGGGATTACGACGGGCTCGAAGCGAAGAACGTCTACCCGAAGGTGTGGCGCGACGCCAACGACCCGCCCGACGGCGAACACCACCATCCCGAGTACCCCGTCGGTGAGACGCTGGTCGGGAAGCGCGGGCGGCTCGCGCGGGTCATCTACATGACGAACGTGGGGACGATCCCCGACTCGTTCACCTGTGACGTGTTCACTCGCGACGACCGGTGGGTCGGCACCCTCGACGAGTCGTACCTCGACACGCTGGAGTCGGGCGACGTGTTCGCCCTCGGCGGCGAGCGGTTCGCGTTCCGCTACCGCCGCGGCTCGAAGGTGTACGTCGACCGGACGAGCGAGCGCCCGACGGTCCCGTCGTGGTTCGCGGAGCGCCTCCCCCTGTCCGCCGACCTCGCGCGGGAGGTCCTCGAGTTCCAGGCCGAACTCCTCGATCGGCTGGCCGGCGACGGCCCGAACGCGGGCCCGGCCGCGGTCCGCGCGTGGCTCCGCGAGTTCCCCCTCGACGGGAACTCGGTCCGCGCGCTCGCCCGGATGTACGACGAGCAGGTCCGGTACGCCGGACCGGAGGCCGTCTCGACGCCCGACCGCCTCGTCGTCGAGGAGGAGCTCGACCGCAACGAGTACAAGCGCCGGTTCTACGTCCACTCCGTCTACGGCCGGCGGTTCAACGACGGGCTCTCTCGGCTCGTCGCGGCCGCGGTCGCGGACCGGACCGACGCCAACGTCGCCGTCGCGGTCGCGGACCGCGGCTTCAGCCTCGCGCTCCCGCTGAACCGAAAGGTCGACGTGGCACGGATTCTGGCCGATCTCGACCCGGAGACGGTCCGCGAGGACCTCCGCGAGGCGGTTCAGGGAACGGACCTGCTTCAGCGCTACTTCCGGATCGACGCGGGGCGATCGCTGATGATCCTGAAACGGTACAAGGGGTACGAGAAGTCGGCCGCCGAACAGCAGGTGTCCGCCGAGATGCTGCTGTCGTTCGCGGCCGACTTGGAGGAGTTCGCCGTGCTGGAGGAGACGTACCGCGAACTGCTGGAAGACCGGCTCGACGTCGAGGGGATCCGCGAGATCGTCGGGCGGGTTTCGGCCGGCGACCTCGCGGTCGAACACCGCGTCGTCGACTCGCCCAGCCCCCTCGCGTTCGGCCTCGCGACCCTCGTCGACTCCGACACCGTCATCGCCGACGACGAGTCGGCCGTACTCCGCGAATTCCACGCCCGCGTGATGGAGGAGATAGGCGAGGCGCCGCCGGGCGCCGACGGCGGTGCCGGTGACGAGGGGGACCGCGACGCCGAACCGCCCGCGGACCGCGGACCAGACTGACATGTCCGGTCCCGAGTCGCCTCCGGCCGCGTCCGCGCCGCCTCGGCTCCGTCTGCGGTTCGCCGGGAGGGTCGCGCTCGGCGCCCTCGGACTCGCCGTGCTGCGGGGCCCGCTCGGGACCGCGTGGGTCCTCGCCGCGGCCGTCCCCGGCGCGTACCTCGCCGCGTACGCGCGGACCAACCTCGACGCGAACCGCTCGCCGGACGGCGGGGAGCCGTTCGCGCGGCTCGGCACGGCGAACGGGATCACCCTGTTCCGCGGCTGGCTCGCGGCGGTCCTGGCCGGCGCGCTGGTCGCGTCCCCGCCGGACCCGCGGATCCCCGTCGCGCTCTTCGCCGGCGCGGTCGGCCTCGACGCGGTCGACGGCGCGGTCGCCCGACGCACCCGCGAGACGGTCCTCGGCGCGCGGCTCGACGGCGCGACCGACGCGCTGGCCGTCCTCGTCGGCGCCGCGGTCGCCGTCGCGCTCGGGTCACTCCCGGCGTGGTACCTCCTCGCGGGCGCGGTCTGGTACGCCTACGCCGGGTCGCTGTGGCGGCGACGGCGGAACGGGGAACCGGTGTACGATCTCCCCCCGAGCCGGATCCGCCCGTTCGTCGGCACCGCGCAGTTCGCCGTCGTCGCGCTCGCGCTCCTCCCGAGCGTCGGCGGCGCGGGCGGAACCCCCCGGCTCACCGCGCTCGCGGGGGTCGCGCTCGCGGCGCTGTTGGGGAGCTTCGCGCGCGACTGGGCGGCCGCGACGGGGCGGCTCGGCCGCGACGACCCGCCGCTCCCGTCCGGACGGGGCGGCGACTGAACGGGGCGGTGACGGACTGGGCGCGGAGTCGGCCGAGTCTACGATTCTCTCGACAACAGGACCGCGAGGACGCCGATCAGCAGGATCTGCGCGACCTTGTCGACGGCGCCGTAGATTCCGATGTCGGCCGGGAACGAGTACGTCCCGGCGACGAAGTTGATGACGTACCACAGGACGATCTGTCCGGCGGTGAACGGGATTCCGAGCGCGTACGTCAGCCGCCGCCGGTAGCCGGCGATGATCGCCGTCACGCCCGCGCCGAAGCCCAGGGTCGCGACGAAGAAGGAGATCCCCAGCGCCCCTCCGACCTGAACCCCGAGCACGGCGTGTACGACCCCGGACACGGTCGCGGCGAGGATTCCGATCCAGTGGAGGGGAGTCAGCGATTCGACGTCGACGCCGGCGTCGGAGCGTGCCATGGACACGTGGAACACGGACTCGGACGGCTTATGTCTACTCCTCGTCACCGCGGTCGACGGACGGGATTCCCGTCCCCGTTACTGCCGTGGGTTTATGCCGGATCGGTCCGTGTAATCGCTAATGACACACCGTCTCGGTCGTCGGTCGCGGACGGGTGAGTCCGCGTGAGCGACGGCGACGCGGAACGAGCGGTGGAGTTCACCGGGCCGGAGCGCGTCGAGGTCGTCCCGATCGACGACCCCGTCCCCGATCCCGACGAGGTGGTCGTCGAGGCGTCGGTGTCGGCGGTCAGCGCGGGCTCCGAACTGCTCGCGTATCGCGGGGAACTCGACCCCGAGACGGTCGCGGACGAGGAGCTGTCCTCGCTCGACGGCGACCTCTCGTACCCGCTCCGGTACGGCTACGCGGTCGTCGGTCGGGTGACGGCGGTCGGCGACGCCGTCGACCCGTCGTGGCGCGACCGGACCGTCTTCGCGTTCAACCCCCACGAGAGCCGGTTCGCCGTCTCCCCCGACGCGCTCCGCACGGTCCCGGACGGGATCGACCCGGAGACCGCGACGCTGTTCGCGAACGCGGAGACGGCGGTCACCCTGACGCTCGACGCCGCTCCCCGGATCGGCGAGCGCGTCGCGGTGTTCGGCCAGGGCGTCGTGGGCCTGCTCACGACCGCGCTGCTCGCGCGGAGCGGCGCCGAGACCGTCGTCGCGGTCGAGCCGAAGGACCGCCGGCGGGAGTTGGCGGCCGAGTTCGGCGCCGACGCCGTCGTCGACCCGAGCCGGTACGACGGGCGCGAGGGCGTCGTCGACGCGGTCCGCGAGCGGGCCGGCGACGGCGTCGACCTCGCCGTAGAGGTCTCAGGGCGACCCGAGACCCTCGAAACGGCCGTCGAGACCACGCGGTTCGACGGCCGAGTAATCGTGGGCTCGTGGTACGGGACCAAGCGAGCCGACCTCGGCTTCGGCGACCACTTCCACCGGGGGCGAGTCACCGTCCGGAGCAGTCAGGTCACCACCATCGCGCCCGAGCTCCGCGGGCGCTGGGACAGCGAGCGGCGCCGCGAGACGGCCTGGCGCGAGCTCCGACAGCTCGACGCCGACCTCGACGTGGCCGACCGGCTCGTCACCGACCGCGTCCCAGTCGTGGGCGCACCGACCGCGTACCGACGGCTCGCGGACGAGGCCGAACCGACCCTCCAGGTCCTGTTCACCTACTAATGTACGAACTGACCGTCAGCGAGTCGTTCGTCGCACAGCACTACCTCACCGTCCCGAACCCGCCGGCCGACGAGGCGGAGCTCCACTCGCACACGTTCGAGGCGGAGGCGACGTTCCGCGGCCCGGAGCTCGGCGAGCACGGCTACCTGCTCGACATCGACCTCGCGCTGGAAGCGATCGCGGACGCGGCCGACCGCTACCGCGACGAGACGCTCAACGATCACTTGGAGGGGAACCCGAGCGCCGAGCGGCTGGCGCGGGCCCTGTTCGACGCGCTCGCGGACGTGGACGCCCCGGCCGCGACGGAGCTGACCGTATCGGTTCGGGAGGACGACGCCGCGAGCGTCTCGTACACCGGCGAGCTGCGGTGACCGCGGGATGCGCGTCGCGCTCGTCCTCGCCGGCGACATCGAGTCCGAGTCGGGCGGCTTCTACTACGACCGGCGGCTTCGCGACCGGCTCCGCGAGCGCGGCCACGCGGTCGAGGTCGTCTCGCTGCCGCGAGGGTCGTACCGGGAGCGCCTCGCGCCGAACCTCCGCGCCCGCGGGCTCGCCGACCGGCTCTCCGGTTTCGACGTCATCGTCGAGGACGGGTTAGCGCACCCCTCTCTGCTGTGCGCCAACCGGCGGCTCGACACGCCGACCGTCGCGCTCGTTCACATGATCGCTTGGCGTGCGCGTACGGCGGAGGCGGCGGCCCGGGCGGGGGGGACCGGACTCGGCGGGCGCCTGCGCGCCGAACTCGGGCGCCGCGGCGTCGCGGCCGTCGAGCGCTGGTTCCTCCGCGGGGTCGACGCCGCGGTGTACAACGCCGAGACGACGCGGCGCGACGCGGCCGGGCTCGGCGGGCCCGACCGCAACACCGTCGCGCCCCCGGCCGGCGATCGGTTCGACCCCGTGACCGCGGCGTCAGAGATCCGCGAGCGGGCGGAGACCGGCCCGCTCGAGGTGACCTTCCTCGGCAACGTCGTCCCCCGGAAGGGGCTCGACGCGCTCGTCGAGGGCGTCGCACGGCTGGACGGGACCGGCGTGGACTGGCGGCTGACGGTCGTGGGCGACCGGAGCGTCGATCCGGGCCACGCCGAGTCGGTCGCGAAGGCGGCCGACGCGGCCGGGATCGGCGACCGGGTCGACTTCGTCGGCCGGCTCGGCGACGAGGCGGTCGCGGCTCGGCTCCGCGAGAGCCACGTTCTGGCGGTTCCCTCCCGCTACGAGCCGTTCGGCATGGTGTACCTGGAGGCGATGGGGTTCGGCTGCGTCCCGGTGGCGACGACCGCGGGCGGGGCGGGCGAGTTCGTCCGCGACGGCGAGTCGGGGGTCCTCGTTTCCCCCGACGACCCTCGGGCCGTCGCCCGGGCGCTCCGGGACCTCGACGACCGCGACCGGTTGGCGGCGATGGGGACCGCCGCGCGTCGCGACTACGAGGCGCGGCCGGGGTGGCCCGAGACGCTCGACCGCGTCGTCGTGTTCCTCGAAGCCGAGGCGGCGCGCGGGGCGGACGACCGGGCGGCCGGCGAGCGAGGGGAGCGAGGTGAGCGCGCGTGACCGACCACGCGGCGTACCTCGACGCGAAGCGCGCGCTCGACGACCGGTCGCTGAACCGCGACGTCCTCGACCGGTTCGCGGCCGAACTCCCGCCCGAGCCGGAGGTCCTCGAAGTCGGCGCGGGCACGGCGACGATGGTCGAGCGGCTCGTTGACTGGGGCGTGATCGAGGGGGGTCGGTGGGTTGCGGTCGACGCCCACGAGGAGGCCCTCGCGGCGGGCGAGGCCCGGATCGGCGACGCGGTCGGCAATGTCGCGGTCGAGTTCCGCGCGGCCGACGCCTTCGAGTTCGCGGCGGAGGCCGCGGGCGCCGGCCGGCGGTTCGACGCGGTCGTCGGCTGCGCGTTCTTCGACGTGGTCGACGCGGCGCCCGCGGTCGACGCCCTCGGCGAGGTGACCCCCGTCGCGTACGCGCCGATCACCTACGACGGCGAGACGCGCTTCGCGCCGCCGGATCCCGACGACGACGCCGTCCTCGACCGCTACCACCGTCACATGCGGGAGTTCCGGCCCGGGGGTCCGGACGGGGCGGCGGCGCTGGCCCGGGAGGCGACCGTGATAGCGGAGGGCCCCTCGCCGTGGCGGATCGAACCGCCGTACGAGTCGGGCGAACGGACGGTCCTCGCGCACCTGCTCGACACCGTCGAGGAGGCCGTCGGGGAGACCGGCTACGACGCGAGCGACTGGGCGGACGGGCGGCGGGAGGCGCTCGGTGACGGCCGGCTGCGCTACGAGGCGGCGAACCGGGACCTGCTGGTCCGGCTGGAGTGAGACGCGACCGGGAGCGATCGTGGGCGTCCGTCGGCTACGGCCGGGGCGGCACGTCCGGTATCGGGTCCGGGAGCCCCTCCAGTAGCAGCGTCGTGTAGTAGAGGAAGACCGCGAGCGCCGCGAGCGACAGCAACAGCAGGAACAGCAGGATCAGTCGCTCGTCGCTGCGGACGACCGCGGCCGTGTCGGCGAGGAACCGCCCCCAGGCGCCGCGCTGAGTCATGGACCCGTCGTTGCGGCCGCGTCCGCTTAAAACTGGGAGGCGAGGCGGCCGGGTCCGTCGAACCGGTCCGGCCCGCTGGCTCGAACTCGGCTTGTCGGGTCGACCTCGGTCCGTAAACTCGACCCGATCCGCCGCCGGCGACCGTGCGCTGTCAGTCGTCGGAGGGGGACACGGGAGAGCGACCGAGGGGCTCGCCGTCGACGGGCTCGTCGGGGTTCGCGTCGATAGCGGCGTCGGAGAGGCCGAACTGCGCGTCGACGTCGGCCTCCTCGCGGACGTGGACGGTGCCGCGGTGGACCGCGATGGCGTCCGCGAGGTGGAGCCGGACCGCGTCGATCAGCACGTCGGCCTCGAGGGGCTGCCCGCGGCGCTTGATGGCCTCGACGTCGGCGCCCGGCGGCACGTCGAAGGCGCGCTGGGCGATGACCGGGCCCTGGTCGAGGTCGGTCGTGACGTAGTGGGCGGTGACGCCCGCGATCCGGACGCCCGCGTCCTTCGCCTGCCGGTACGCCTCCGCGCCGGGGAACGCCGGCAGCAGCGAGGGGTGGACGTTGATGATCCGCCCCTCGTACCGGAAGACGACCTCCGGCGAGAGGATGCGCATGTAGCGGGCCAGCGCGATGAGGTCGACGTCGTACTCCGCCAGGAGGTCGAGGAGGCGCCCCTCGTCGGTGTTGCCGTTGCCGTCGCCCACGTCGTAGAACGGCTTGTCGTAGCGCTCCGCGAGCGACCGGAGGTCGCCGCGGTTGCCGATGACGACCGGAATTTCCGCCTCCGCGCCGTCGTCGGCCAGCTCGTCGTTGGCCTCGGCCTCCAGGAGGGCCTCGGGCGCGTGCGTCTCCTTCGTGACGAGGATCGCGACCCGGCGGGCGTCGCGGTCGCTCGGGAAGCGGACTTGGATGTCCACGTCGAGCTCGCGGCCGAGCTCGGCGAGCGCGCGGCGCAGTTCGCCGCGGGAGGTGTCCATCTCCGAGGTGTCGACCCGGGTCGTCATCCGGAAGACGCCCTCCCGGACCGCCTGGTCGAGGTCCTCGATGTTGATTCCCCGCTCGAACAGCAGGGAGGTGACCCGCGCGATGAGTCCGGTCTTGTCTCCTCCGACGACCGTGATCTCGGTCAGTTCGCGGGTCATGCGACGATCACCTCCGCGGGTTCGAGCGGCTGCATACAGGTCACCCAGCAGTCGGAGGGTTTTGCCCCTTTCGTTCCGTGCGCTCTCTGCCTCCCGCACGAACGACCGGCGTATATCCACAAACGTGCCCATAAACGCCGTTCCAAAACGGTTTTTACACACGACTCCGCACCGATAGGTATGACCGCGTACACGGCGACGGTGACGGTCCGGCTGAAGCGGGGCGTCCTCGACCCGGAGGCCGAGACGACCCAGCAGGCCCTCGAACGGCTCGGGTTCGACCTGTCGGATCTCCGCTCGGCGGACCGGTTCGAGGTGGACCTCGACGCCGCCGACGCCGACGAGGCCGCCGACCGCGCCGGCGAGATGGCCGAGCGGCTGCTCGCGAACCCGACGATCCACGACTACGACGTCGCGGTCGCGGAGCGATGACGGTGGCCAACGCGGGGTGGGCGGCGTGACCGTCGCCGTCGTCCAGTTCGGCGGCTCGAACTGCGACCGCGACGCCGTCCGCGCGCTGGACCACCTCGGCGTCGACGCCGAGCGCGTCTGGCACGGGGACGGCCTCCCCGACGACGCTGAGGGAATCGTCCTCCCCGGCGGTTTCTCCTACGGCGACTACCTGCGCGCCGGCGCGATGGCCGCCCGCGCCCCGATCATGGAGGAGGTCCGCGCCGCGGCCGACGACGGCGTCCCCGTGCTCGGCGTCTGTAACGGCGCGCAGATCGGCTCGGAGTCCGGGCTGACGCCCGGCGCGTTCACCACGAACGCCTCCGCGCGCTTCCAGTGCGAGCCGGTCCACCTGCGCGTCGAGCGCGCCGACACGCCGTGGACCGCGGCCTACGACGAGGGCGACGTGATCGAGGTCCCCATCGCGCACGGCGAGGGGCGCTTCGAAATAAGCGAGCCCGCCCACGCCGACCTCGTCGACGACGACCGCGTCCTCTTCCGCTACTGCGACCCGGACGGGAACGTGACCGAGGAGGCTAATCCGAACGGCTCGACCGACAGCGTCGCCGGCGTCCTCGGCGAGCGCGAGACGGTCGCCGTGCTGATGCCCCACCCCGAGCGCGCCACCCTCCCGGACCTCGGTCGCAGCACCGACGGTGCGGGGATCCTGCGGGCGTTCGCGTAGCCGTCGCCCTCGGGCCGTCGGCGTCGCCGGGTTCGGCGTCGGATCAGAACTCCCCGGCGAACTCCTTATTCGTGAGGACCCGCGGATGATTCGGATGCGATCCGAGGACGCCCGGGTCACCGGCGACCCCTCGGTATTTCTCGTAGGCGTCGAACGCTTTTCCGTCTACCTCGGCCGTCACGGTCCCGCGATCCCCGCCGAAGACAGCCCAGTCGGTCCGCTTGTCGGTGTTGAACCAGCACGCCATCTGGACGCCGTGCTCCTCGAAGTACTCGAAGACGTCGCGTATCCACCGACCCTTTCGCTCGGGGTCGTGTCCGTCGCCGTCCTCCGACGAACACGCGAACTCCGTCACTCCGATCGGCTTCTCCGCGATGGACCTGAGCGTGGCCAGCGCCCGACCGTAACACCCTTTCGGCGACCGCCACCCGCCCCAGTTGGACCAGTTGTACCCGTGGATTCCCGTCCAGTCCACGTACTCGTCGCCGGGATAGCAGTCGCTGACGTCCACGCCCTTCGTGGTCGTGTCGATCGCCCAGATCCACCGGACGTGGTCGCGGTCGAGGCCGGCGTCCATCACGGTATCGTGGACGTGTCGCCACATGTCGACGAAGTCGGCCTCGGTCCCCGCGCCCACGACCGGACTCCACGGGCTCCAGTCGCCGTTCATCTCCGGGGCGAGGTTCAGATACAGTCGCCGGTCCGGCGTCGCGGGACCGCGATCGATCCACTCGGCGAGGGTGGACGCCCACTCCTCGATGGCCGCGTCGTGGTCACCGGCCGCGATCTCGCGGTTGATCTCAGTCGATGTCTCCTCCCCAGAGCCGAAGTGGGGTTGCCAGACGAGCTGCGGCACGGACCGCCGGTGCCAGATCGACTCGAGCTGTCCGTGGACTATCGAACGGATGTCCGCCGCCGCCGCGCCCATGTCGGCGTATCGGAGCGTCACCGCGTGGTCGGCGCCCAGCCACCGTTCGAACCGGTCGAGCTGCTGGAGCGACGCGGACGCTGGCGTCACTCCCAACAGGAGCCACCCATCGCGCGTTCTGTCGTCCCGGACGAACGATCGATACGTGCCGTAGCCGGTGACCGTCACGGCCGTCCCGGTAGCGGCGAGGAGCCCTCGTCGGTTCATGTCTGGCCGTGGTCCCGTCAGTTGATAGTAAGCGATACCATACCGGGGCCGAGCGGCGAGACGGCTACCGAAGGCGCGGGCTGAGCCGAGGTAGCTCGCGTATACTAATCGGGCTCTCGGGTGACCCGACCTCAATGACTGACGCGAACGGAGACACCCAGTCACGGGAGACCGACGTGACGGCGTCTGCGGACGACAGGGCAGAGCCGGACGGCGTTCGAACGGCCGCGAGGCGACTGGCCGAGGTACCGGGAACGCTCCTCTGGGTCACGGCCGACGGCGACCGCAGGGAGCTCGCGGGCGCCGACGCGCCGGCGACGAGCGACCCTGTCGCCGGGGCCATCGACGGCGGCGGTGGTCACTCACGTTGTCGGTGCGGCACCTCCGCGTGGGCGGCGGTCGTCGTCAGGGAACACGTCGAGTGCGGCCACGTGGCGGTCGACGGGTTCGTCCGCGGCGACGGGCTGTTCGCCTGTCCGAAGTGCGGTACCGAGACCGAGGCGATCGGACGGTTCCCAGCTGTGGGGACGGTCACGGGGTGCCTCGCGTGCGGCGACCTGCTCGGTCACCGGTCCGAGGCGTCGGCGTGAGCGAACCAACTGGCGGAACAGGGCCGCGGGCAAGGAGCGACGCGAAGGCTCTCGCCGCGTTCACCCTCGTCAGCGTCGTCTTCGTCCTCGGCGGGTTGCTCGTGCCGTGGTGGTACATCGGCGTCTGTCTGGCCGTCGTCGGCGCGGTCGGAGCGACGCTGCTCACGGCTCCCCACTGGCCCGAGCCGCTCTCTCGGTTGCTCGGCCGTCGGGTCCCGATACGGCGGTGGCTCGGTGCGGGAGCGTTCGCCGCGGTCGTCGGTATCGTCGCGCTCATCGGCGCTCGGCCGGTCACCGTCACCAGCGCGGCGTGGACGGCGCTGCTGTGTCTGAGTTGCGCCGCGGTCGCGAGAGCACTCGCGCCGTCGGTGCTCGGTGGAACGTCGCGGTGTCCGGTCTGGCTGCTCGCCGTGACGGGCTCGGCGGCGGCCGGACTCCTGTTCGCGGCGCGGGAGCTACGTCCGGGGCCCGCACTGCTCCTCGCGGTGTTCGTCGCCCTCGCTCTGTTCCTCTGGATCGTCCTCCCGCTCGGGCTCTACCAGCGGCGGCGAGAGGAGCAGCCGACGCTCTCGACGCCGGCCCCTCGTGTGAGCGTAGTGATACCGGCATACAACGAGTCCGGATACATCGGCGACTGTATCGAGTCGATCCTCGCCTCCTCGTATCCGGCGGAGCGACTGGAGGTCGTGGTCGTCGACGACGGGAGCGAGGATTCCACGGCCGCCGAGGCCGAAGCCTACCGGGAGCAAGGAATAACCGTTCTCCGACGCGAGAACGGCGGGAAACACGCGGCGATTAACCTCGGACTACTCTGTTCGACCGGGGAGTACGTTGTCGCCGTGGACGCCGACAGTCGGGTCGGCCCCGACGCGATCGCGACCCTGGCCTCGCGGCTTCAGGCGGAACCCGACCTCGGCGGGATCGGCGGGACGGTCCGCGTGACCAACGACGGCACGCTCGCGCGCGTCCAGGCGCTCGAATACGCGCTCGGGATCCATTCGATGCGACGGGCGTACTCGGTGTTCGGCGCGGTCCCGGTCCTCCCGGGATGCCTCACGGCGTTCCGCCGCGAGGCGCTGGAGGAGGTCGGGGGGTTCGACCCCGACACGGCGACCGAGGACTTCGACATCACCATTCAGCTACTGAAACACGGGTGGAAGACGCGCCACAGCTCCGCGCTCGTCTCGACGAGCGCCCCGACGACGTGGTCGGGGCTCCGACGACAGCGGCTCCGCTGGCACCGCGGGGGCGCCGAGACGATGTGGAAACACTGGGACGCGTTGACCGATTCCCAGTACGGCTACCTCCACTGGATCGTGTTACCGGTTCAGGTCGTCTCCAGGCTACTGATACCCCCCGTGAGCTTCGCCGTCCTCGCATTGGTGGCGTTCCACTTCCTCGATAACCTGACAGGCCACATGCTGGCCCTCTTGGCCTACTTCGTGCTGGTGACGGCGCTGATCACGGCGGTCACGTTGGTCATGGACGAAGGGGACTGGCGCCTGCTGGTGTACGCTCCGCTGTTGCTCGTCGGGTACAGGCACTTCGTCGAGTACACGGTCGCGGCTGGGATGGTCCAGTCCGCGTCGAACCGGAACTACGACTGGTGATCCCGAGGCGGTCAGGTTCTCGGCCGACACGGACAGACGTGCCTAACGGTTTTTTCGCCGGCCGCCGAATCGGCTCCCATGCGAGCGCGACACATCGACCACGTCAACCTCCGAATCCCGGGCGACGGCGCCGACGACGCCCGCGAGTTCTACGGCGAGAAGCTCGGATTTGGCATCGAGGACGCGCTGTACGCGGCCGACGAGAAGCCGTTCCTCGACGTGCGGCTCTCGGCGACCGCCGTGATCCACCTCTGGCCGACCGACGAGTTCGAGCGGCCGACGAAGACGAACTACGACCACGTCGCGGTGGTCGTCGAAGAGTCGGTCGAGGAGATCGAGCGCGAACTCGAAGACGCGGGCGTCGCAGTCGAGAAGACGCTCGACTCGCCGCTCGGCGCGACCGGCGAGGCGGGCGCGGTGTACGTCCGCGACCCGTTCGGCTACCGGGTGGAACTGAAAGCGCGGGTGTGAACGGAGCGACGGCGGGTTGCGATCGCCGTCAGTCGTCGGCGGCGTCGCTCCCCGTCACCGCCTGTTCCTCGTCGGCGCGCAGCAGGCGTTCAGCTCGGTCTCGGTCCTCGGGGTAGCCGACGTCGACCCGCCAGCCATCCATCGGGATCGCGTCGATGCTCCGGCCGGACTCAAGCAGGAGGTCGATCGTGTCTGGGAGTTCGTACTCGCCGCGGTCGGAGGCTTGGACGAGGTGACAGGCGTGGAATATCGCCGGAGAGAAGGTGTAGAACCCGGTCATCACCAGGTTCGACGGCGGGTCGTCCGGCTTCTCGACCACTTCGACGATCTCGCCGTCCTCGGTGGTCTCACAGACGCCGTACCGGGAGGCCTCCTCGATCGGGACCTCTTCGACCAGGAAGGCCGCGTCCACGTCCCCGCGGCGCTGACGGTCGATCACGTCTCCCAGGTTGGCGTCGAAGACGTTGTCGCCGAGCATCAGCGCGAACTCCTCGTCGACGTACGGCTTGGCCTGTAAGAGCGCGTGAGCGAGGCCGAGCTGCTCGCGCTGGTGGGCGTACGTGATCGGCACGCCCCGGAAGCTGTCGCCGTACCGGTCGATGATCTGGCTCTTCCGGTAGCCGACGACCACGACGAACTCCGAGATCCCCACCTCGACGAGCTGCTCGAAGACGTGCTCCAGCAGCGGTCGGCCGTCCACCTCGACGAGGGCCTTGGGCTGATCGTCGGTCAGCGGCTTGAGTCGCGTGCCTTTCCCCGCCGCGAGGATGACTGCCTTCATACACGCCCCTGGCCGGAACACGACCTAAAGTATGAGCGGCCTTATTCGGTCGGTAGCGGCAGTACGAAGCCGTTCGAACCGAAACGGTGCGCCCGCGACGACACCCTGAACCCGTTCCCCGGCCGTCGGCGCCTCGGTTCCGCTTAGTCGGTCGGACCCGCATCCTGCCGACGCATTCCCCGGACGCGGCCGGCAGCGCCGGCCAGCGTCCCGGCGCCGTGAATCAGGCCCGATCGCAGCGGCAGCCCGATGTAGTTCGTGGGCGTGACCGCGTCGGCGAGGATCATCAACCACTGCTCTCGCTCGCTCCGCCCCTGTTTGGCCCACAGGCACGGTCGCTCGACCTCCTGACGATACGTCTTCGTGAGGTAGTCCGACACCGAGTCCGCGTATACGTGATCGACCACCAGGTCCGGGTCGTAGTATATGGGCGAGACCCTGAGGACCCGCTCCGCGAGCTCGAGCTCCTCGTGTCCCCACGGGATCTCCTCGTCCCACCCGCCGACCTCGTCGAACACCGCTCGCCTGACCCCCATGTTACAGCCCCAGAAGCGCGTGACGTAGCGCGGCTCGTCGCCGAAGTCGTAGTGTTTGGTGAGATTCCCGGCGAAGATGTCGTCGCGGGGGTGGACCGTCCTCCCAGCGACGGCCGTCTCCGTTTCGAACAGCTCGGACATCCGAGCGAGGTACCCCTCGCGCGGCCGGGAGTCGTCGTCGAGGAACACCAGTTTGTCCGACTCCGCGCGCTCGATGCCCGCGTTCCGGGCAGACGTCGCCGTGGGCTCGCTCTGGAGGCAGACCTCGTAGTCGGAAAACGAGTTGGACTCCAAGTGGTCGATACACTCGACCTCGTCTCGAGGCTTCAGCGTGGGGATAATGACACTGATGTCCGTCATACACCTTAGATCGGCGGTTCTCGCTTTCGTTATAGATTACTTACCAGTTGTTCGGACGGTCCCGCGGTCCTCCCGCTCCGAAATGGGCCGAGCCGTTTGGCCAGCGTTGACGCGTCGACGGCGCTCGCGGTCTCGTCTCGCACCGGTAACGATACGTTACTCTAGGGTACGAAGATCGTAACTAGGCCGCGGAACCGTGACGACCGAGTATGACCGTTGTGCGTGTCGCCCGGGGTCGGACCGAGACAACTGTAACTGAGCGACGCCGCGGGTCCGGCGAGACTGACCGACCCGGCGCGAACTGACATGCCGTTCGAACCGCTGTCGGACGCGAGCCGGGCCGCGAACCTGGTCAAACACCAGGCTCTCAAGCGGCTCAACCGGCGACGGAGCACGTCTGCGGTCCCGCCCGCTCGGTTCGAAGAGCTGCTCGACTACCACGGCGACGGGCACTCGAAAGCGTTCGTTCACGTCGGGCTGAGCGACGTGAAACAGGCGTTCGGGACCGACCCGTACGCGTTCCTCCGGTCGACGCTGAGCGACCGCTTCCGGAGCGTGCTCGCGCCGGGGTTCACGGACTACTTCGCCACGTCCGGGGTGTATCACAAGGAGTACTCCCGGCCGAAACACGGGACCTTCGGGCCGCTGTTCCTCCGGGACGCGGACTACCGGACCGACGACGCGATGAAGTCGATCCTGGTCGAGGGGCCGTACCGCTTCGACGGCTGCCGCCACTCGGACAGCTACCACGAGGACGGCTGCTTCGCCCGTCTCGTCGAGGAGGACACCCTGATACTGGACGTCGGGACGCCGTGGCTTACCTGCTCTCACCTCCACCACTTCGAGAGCCGGCTCGACCTCGACTACGTCGCCGAGGAGACCTTCGAGGGGGTGCGATGCTCCGAGGAGGACGGCTGCGTGCCGGTCGAGCAGACCTGCGGGGTCCGGACTTCGCCGTTCTACTCGTGGAACAAGCCGAAGCTGACCAGGCGCCTAGAGCGCGACGGCGTGCTCCACAGGTACGACCTGAACGGGCTCAAAGTCCTCTTCTTCACCCTCGGCGACCTGGAGTCGTCCCTCGTTCCGCGTCTGAAAGCGGACCCGCAGTACCTGGTGACGCTATGACCGTGATCCCCCGACATTCAGACGACACCAGGGTAGGTGAGACGGTGCGGGCCGCGCCGCCGGACCCGCTGGGAGCCCCTCGCAGCGCCGTCGTCGGTAGTCGACGGATAACAAAACTGATCTCCGTGGAGGGGGCTGACATGAACGGCGAATCCCCGCCCGGTCGGCCGCTCATCGGGCCGTGCGGTGCGGACGAGGGCGGCGGTCGACAGTTTGACGGCGCGCCCGAGGAGGAGACCGCGCGGAGGCGGTCGGTGTGCGGACGGAGGGCGAGATGAGCCTCGTCGACGGGGCGGACGCCGACGCCGCCGACGGCGAGTCGGTCTCGGCGTCGGCCGCGTCCGCGGTCCCGACGTCGACGGCGGTGCTCGTCGTCGGCCCGGCGGGGTACCGTACCGAGGGTACCGGAGGGATCGGCCAGTACATCGCCGAACAGCGGCGGCATCTCGAGGACCGCGTGTCGCTAAACGTCGTCGACACCGCCGTGCGGACTCCAGAGCGACCGATCGAGTACCTCCGGACCGTAGTGACCGTCCTCCTCGTGTGGCTCGGATTCCTCGCGCGCCGGCGACCCGACATCGTCCACGTCCACACCTCCCACTCGTTCTCGTTTTTCCTCTCGGCCCCGTACGTACTCGTCGCCGGGCTGTTGTGGCGGCGGCCGGTAATACTCCACGTCCACGGCTCCGCGTTCGACGAGTTCCTTGAGGACGCCTCGGCGGTGGCCGCTCGCTTCCAACAGGCGGTGTTCGACGCCTGTACCGCGGTCGTCGCCCTCTCGGACCACTGGCGCGAGGTCCTCGCTGCTCGCGTCCCGTCGGAACGCATCGTCGTGATCCCCAACGCCGTCAACCCGGACGAGTACGACCCGGACCCCGGAGCCGACCCGCCGCATCTCGTGTTCGTCTCTAACCACATCGAGCGGAAGGGGATAGTAGAGGTGACGAGGGCCATCGACGAGCTCAGAGACGCCGGGGTCCGGTTCCGGGCGACAATCGCCGGAAGCGGCCCGCTGTCCGACCACGCTGAGGCCGTCGCCGACGCGCACGACGGTGTGGAATACGTCGGCTTCGTGTCCGAAGAGCGGAAGCGCGACCTCCTCGGTGAGGGGAGCGTCTACGTCCTCCCCACGAGGGCCGAGGGGCTGCCGATCGCCGTCCTCGAGGCGATGGCCGGAGCGAACGCGATCGTCTCGACCGACGTCGGGGGGATCCCTTCCCTCGTCGACGAGGCGAACGGTGCGCTCGTCGTTCCCGGGGACGGTCGGGCTCTAACAGACGCCCTCGAGGAGGTGCTCGCGGATCCGGAGGCGACCGAACGGATGGGCCGAGTCAGTCGCCGCCGCATCGAGGAGTCCTATGCGTGGCCCGACGTGGTCGAAGAACTGCTCTCGCTGTACGCTCGCGCGCTGGACGACGACGCTGCGACCACCCTCCCCGAGGAGTGAACCGGTCCTCCCCGCGGCCGCTGCGTCCGGTGGACCTCGGTCAGAAGGCTGTACCTGTGCCGAGGTATGAGCCGTATAATAATCAACACGGGTCCTGTCGGTAGGGAGTATGCGAAATCACCCTTCCGAAGGCGTCGTCCGGTGGGTACGCGATGAGCGAGGGGCTCCGTCCCCTCCGAACGTGTCGGAGGGTGAACCCGAGCGCCGGAAGCTCCGGTTCGGAGCGAAAGCCCTCGTCACGAACGACGACGGGGTCCTGCTCGTCAGGGAGCGCCACGACGACGGCTCGCCGTTCTGGACGCTCCCGGGCGGCGGCGTCGAGCCCGGGGAATCCCTCTCGGAGTGTCTCAGCCGGGAGATCGCCGAGGAGATCCGGTGCCGCGCCGCCGTCGGCAAGCGGGTCGGCCGCCTTGTTTACCGGCACACGAGTCGCCCCGCGACGACCGTCTACACGATATTCGACGCGACGCTCGAGTCGGAGCCAGCGCCGAACCCGTCGGAGCGAATCCTCGACTACGACTGGCTGAAGCCCACTGAGCTGCTGTCGACGACTCTCGAACCCGTCGAGCGCTTCATCGAGCGGTCGGTGGCGGAACCGGACGGAGAGCGGTGACACCGCCACCGAGCCACACGATGACGGAAACTCAGGAAAACGGACTGAATCAGGACGAGCTGTTCAGCCTCCTCAGCAATCCGCGACGGCGGTTCATCCTTCAGTACCTGAATAAGAACCCGGGTGGGATCCGACTACAGGACCTCGCGACCGAGGTCGCGGCGTGGGAAAACGAGACGGACCCCGAGGAGCTGACCGACAAAGAGGAGAAGCGGCTCTACGTCTCCCTCCATCAGACGCACATTCCGAAGCTCGAAGCGGCCGGGATCGTCGAACACGACAGCGACACGGGCGAGATACGGCTCACTGACCGCGGCACCGACGTCAACCGCTACCTCGACGCGGACGCCCCCGACGGCGACGACTCGCGACCGTGGGGACGCTACTACCTCCTGATCGCCCTGTTCGGTGTCGCGGTGTACGGCCTGGTCACGCTCAGCGGCGGATCGGTCGACCAGACCGAGGTCGTGGCGATCGGTGTCGCCTGGGCTCTGCTCGTCGCGATCGCGCTGTTCCAATATATCGAGACCGAACGGGGCGGTCGGGACTGAGCCGCACCGTCGGGGGGACCCGTCCGTCACTTCGAGCGCCAGACCGACCGCGGCAGGGCGAAACCCGGTTTTCCGTCGCGGAGCCAGAGAGCCGCGGTCCCGCAGAGGAAGAGCCCCTGTGCCAGGAAGTACGTCCGACCTACTTCGCCGCCGAGGAGAGCCCGGCTGTCCAGCAGCAGCTGTAGCGTCTTCGCGCCGAGCCCCGGCGGGGCGGAGGCGGACACGGGGGGTGCGTAGACCGGCCAGAGGAACGAGGGGAGGACCGGCGGCCGACCGAACAGGCCGGCGAAGAGGATGTCTCCCAACACGTGGATCACGTGGCCGATCGCGACCGCGGCGCCGAACTCGGCCTGGCCCCTGAACCGGAGGCCGACGGCGACGGCGAGCGCGACGGGAACGCCGACGATCAGGGAGTGCGCGGCGCCGACGCCGTTGCTCAGCAGTCCGAACTGCCAGGCCAGTGGCTTGTCGATGAGGTCCGGAAGTTGGGTGGCGACCGCGAGGACGACCGCGGCCCGGTCGCTCGGCCGACGCCGTAACGCGATCCGGACGAACGCCGAGAACGCGACGTACCCGACCGCCAGGTGACTCCACGGCCACATCGCTTACTCACCGCTCGCCGCGGACGGCTGGATGTCCAACCAAACGTAGGTGGTCCTGTACGCCGTGTCGGCCGTCGGGTTCTCGGGCGGATCCCCTCGGTAGAGATACGTCACGAAGCGCACGTTCTCACCGGCGAGCGACGCCCGGAACTCCTCGGACTCGCGCCAGCTCTCACCCTGCGCCAGCTCGAAGGCGTGTTGGTCTATCCGACGCTTGTCGGTGACGACGACTGACCGCCCGCTGAGCTGAACTCGTTGAAGCTCAGTGACGACGGTGTACTCGACCGGCCGATGCTCGTCGTTGGTCACGCCGACGGTGATGGCAGCCGACTCGCCCTGGGTCAGCGCGTTCGGGTAGTCGTTCGCGACCAGCTGTCCCCCCTGTTCGGTCAGGAGGTGGAGGTCCGTCGCCGTCTCTCCGTCGGCTGGGACGGTCACCGCCGTGCCCAGCGTTCCGACCGCGAGGATCACGCTCACCGCGAGGATGACCGTGGAGGGAGTTAGACCGCCGGAGAGGAGGCCGGATGACGATATCTCGGTCCCGGATCGCGCCGGTCCGGTCCGGTGACCGCCGCCTCCGGAGTGGCCGGTGCGACGGACGACCGTGGCGGCGGCGACGACGACGACGTACCCGGAGACGAGCCCGACGAGCCCCCACGTGGTCAGCGCCCCGACCGCGAGGTAGACGATGATCGCGAGCAGGGGGAGTATCGCCAGACTGCCGCCGAGCGAGAGCGCGAACCGCTCGACGACGGTTGTGAACGTCCATGGCGCGCGCTCGCGCCCGGCGTACGCGAACGCCGCGGTCACGTACCCGGGGAGCACGAGGAGCAGGAGGACGGCGGGCGGGAGTCGGGCCACACCAGTCGTACCGATCGCGATGGTCACGACCGAGACCGCGACCGACACCCCCACCGCCAGAAGGTCGCGGCTCTCGAAGAGCTCGTCGGCTATCGAACTCATCGCCGTCCGGGGCGCGAGCGGTTGGGCCCGCTACGGCGGGTTCCTACGGCGACCGGGACTGGACGACGGTCACGCGGTGCGGGGTGACGCTCGCCGGACGAGGGGGCACGGCCGCGTGAGACGAGACGGCGGTCACTCATTCGGACATCTCTCCGTCGGGTCGCCATATCGTTATGGAGAACATATTCCGGTCCTCTGACGCGATGGCCGATCGCCCGCAGCCGGTAAGATTTCGTTACCGCCTGACTCCGCGCGGATCGCCGACAGCCGGACCGCGGGAACCGAGTCGTCGTCGCGGCGCTCGGGTCGTCGTAAACAATCTCCACGCCTTATGCCCGTACGGCAGGTAGGGAGCCCGATGGAGAACGAGCGGAACGAAGACTCCACTGACTGGGATCAGATCGGGTTCATCATCAGCTCCAAGTACCGAACGGCGGTGCTCGAACAGCTCGTCGACGGCCCGTCGATCCCCTCGTCTATCGCGTCCCGAACTAGTCTCCCGATCACGCACGTCTCGCGGGCGCTGCGCTCCCTCCGGGAGCGCTCGCTCGTCGAACTGCTCGTCTCGAAAGAGAAGCGAAAGGGTCGCATCTACGGCGTCACCGAGGAAGGGAAGCGGCTCTGGGAACGGATCGAGGCCGAGGGGTTGGCCGACTGAGCCTCGACGCGGCCGCGACGGGAACGCTCGGCGCCGTTCTCCGCGCTCTCCCGGAGGCGATCCGCTCGCGGTCGTCGACCGCGTTCGCGGACGGGTCCTCCTCGATGTCGACGAAGTAGACCGTCAACTCGCCGTTATCCCTGACTTTCCCGACGTTCGGCTGGGCAGCAACGGCCTCGAAGCTCTCCGCGGAGTACCGCAGTTCCCGGTACGCCTCGACCTCCCGCTGGCGGTCGGCCTCCGCGACCACGAAGTAGTGGTCACGCCTGACGACTTCCTCCGGGTGGTTCGCGTAAAACGTCGGCAACCCGTCCAACATCGCCTGCTCCGGGACCGGTGCGCTCTTTTTGACGGCCGGTTTCACCTGTCGGTCCCACGGCGCCCCCGCCGCGCCGTACAGCGCGATCTCGTAGCGATCGGACGTGTGACGCACTCCGCTGAACCACACCGGCGACCCGCTCGACTGGCTCGCGAACGCCCGCTCGTAACCGTCCATCTCGCCCTCCGGGACGTGCGAGCCAGACAGGTAGACGAACGGAGAGGGGAAAATCGTCGCCAGCGACAGCGACAGGACGAGCACGACGGCCGCGACCGTCGCGACTGTTCTGGCGTCGGGGAGCGACGCCGCGATCCGTCGCCCGGTCGACCGGCTCTCGGGCTCAGTCCACGGGTAATCGACGTCGCTCACGGACGATTCCTCGTCGAGCAGGTACCGGACGCCGACCGCCCCGAATATCGTGGCGAGCATCACGAGGAACCCGACGTGTCGGAAGAGGTACGTCGAGATGGACCCCACGAGGTGGGCCGCGAAGAACGGGAACAGCAGCAGACACCCGGCGAAAAACAACGCGGTGACGTCCCTGGCGGTGTCCGGCGTGGACCGCATCGATCCGGCCCCGGCCGGCGGGCCGAGGTAGCCGGTCAGTCGCCCCGCCACGACCCCCGCCGCGAGCAGCGAGTAGACCGCCGCGACCCCGAACAGCTTGACGAACAGCACCTGGATGCTCGCCCCGACCGACGACGCGGACTCCCTCTGGCTCGCCACGCGGGGAGTCGCGCTACCGTCGCCGGTGACGAAGTCGCTCACCGACTGGATCATCGCCTCCGCCGTGTTGATGAACTGCCACTCGTGGGTGGCGATCCAGGCCGCGAACGCCACCGTGAGAAAGATCGTCTGAAGCGTGACCAGCCGGTACCCGGCGATCGGGTCGTTCGGGCGGAACCATCGGAACGCGTGCTGTGCGACCGCCATCCCACCGAGCAGCAACATGACGTTCAACGCGACCTGAGGGTGAACCAGCAGGAGGGCGAACAGGACCGGCGGCAGGAGGTAGGTCGTCGGGGCCGGCCGCCGCAGTCCCACGTCGAACGCCGCACCGTCGTCGTACCCCAACCCGGCACGGTCGATCGCTCCCCGTCCGTCCGCGACCCGTTCGACGAGGCGCTCACGTCCGTCCCCGCCGATCAGGTGCGAGAACACGAGGTACAACACGAAGGGAACGAACAGCATCCCGATCGAGTAGGTGTGGAAGTGGAGGTACGTGCTGACGTTGTTTACCGGGAGGAGGAGGAACGCGGAGAATGCCCCGACCCCGAGCGCCCGGCGGTCGGGGACCAGAAACCAGACGCAGAGCGCGACGCTCGCGAAGAACAGGAGCGTGTACGCCCACATGACGAGCATCATGGCCCGTGGGACGTCCACGGCCGCGACCTTCGCGAGCCCGGTCGCGATGAGGTGGCTCCCCGGATAAAACAGCTGGAGCGGGTCGTTTCCAATCTTTATCGACCGGACGAGTCCGAGGTGAACGAGCGAGTCGCTCCGGCCGTAGAAGTGGTAGCCCCGGATCAGCGGGAGCCCGGCGACCGACCCGGCCCCGAGCCCCCCGAGTAGCACCGCCGGTGCGAGGTACCGCTCGGCGGTGAGGAAGACGGCGACCGAGATCGCGGCTACGACGGCGAGCGCCGCCCACGTCGCCGTCGGCGTCGACGCGTATATCGACAGCTCGTAGCCCGTCGCCGGGGCGGTGTACGCGGCGCCGACCGCGGCCGCGAGGGCGAGGTAGCCGACCGCCAGTCCCGTTTCGACCACTTCCTCTCTGCCGAGTCTGACCGGCTTCCTCACGTCGTCTCACTCCGTGTTCGATCTCGCGGACCGCGACTCGTCCGCGTTGTCGCGGGCCTGACGCGCTGGTGAACGAGCACTACCCTATCGAACCCGGTGGCGTGTTTTGTTATACATCGGTTACCGGCCCCGGAAGCCCCCCGTTTCCCCGCCCGCCGGGGGTCAGGGCGGTAAGCGAGCCATTACAATTAGATCGGGTCTCCGAAATCGAGCACATGCGATTCGTCTTCTTCACGAACACGCCCGCCCACGTACATCTGTACAAACACGCCGTCGACCGACTGGAGCGGGCCGGTCACGACGTGCTCGTCTTGGGCCGGGACTACGGCTGTACGGTCGCGCTGCTCGACCGGTACGACCTTCCCTATCGGATCTACGGCGCCTGCGGAACGACGAAGGAGTCGCTGTTCCGGAACCTCCCCTGGCACTACGCCCGCCTCGTTCCCGCGGTCCGGTCGTTCGCTCCCGACGTGATATTCGGGGTCGGCGCGTACGCTGCCCACGCCGGGTTGGTCAGCGGCGCCCCCGCGGTGTTGGTCCTCGACTCGGAGCCGACCTCTCTCGATCACGCCGTCTCCCGACCGTTCGCCGCGGCGTTCCTCACGCCGCACACCTTCGGGAAGGATCTCGGGGAATCCCATTACCAGTTCCACGGCTTCTGCGAGACGGCGTACCTCCACCCGGACGCCTACCGGCCGAACCCGGAGATACGCGATGCCCTCGACCTCGCCGACGACGAGGCGTTCGTCCTCCTGCGGTTCAACGCGTTCGGGTCGCACCACGACGTGGGGCACTCCGGATTCGCGCCGGAACAGCGCGAACGGCTGGTCGAGACGTTCGCGGACCACGCCGCGGTGTTCGTCTCCGACGAGGGCGGGACGCTGGACCTCGACTCGCTTCCCGCCCGCGAGTTCGACGTCCACCCCGCGCTACTTCACGACGCGCTGTCGGCGGCGCGGCTCGTCGTCACGGACACGCAGACGGTCTGTACCGAGGCCGCGCTGCTCGGGACGCCGGTCGTCCGATCCAACTCCTTCGTCGGCGACGGCGACATGGGGAACTTCACAGAGCTGGAGCGACGGGGTCTAGTGGTCAACACTCCCGAGTTCGAGGAGGTCGTCTCTACGGGCGTCGACGTCCTGCGCGACGAATCGATCGGCGAGGACTGGCGGCGCCGACGCGACGAGTACGTCGGTGGACTCGTGGATCTCACGGACGTGATCGTCGCGGTCGCTGAAGCGGACGGCGGGACCGCGGTCCCGGGCCTCGAACGGTGGCGCGGCGGGACCGAGCGACACACACCCGACCGGTCGACGCCCCTCACGGAGGAGTCGACGTGACGGCCTCCGACATCGGGGCGGCCGACGAAGACGGCGTGAACCGCGCGGAGGGGGCCGGCGGTGAGCCGGGTCGGCCTCTCGCAGACCGCGGGACCGACGACGCTCTTCCCGCGCTCGAGACCGGCGGACACGACGACGCACACTGGGTCGCGGACGACGCCGTCGCGGAGATTCTGACGGAGACGCTCCGCTATGCGAGGGAGCGCGACTACACCGGCTGGGACTACTTCGACGGCATGAGCAGCCGCATCAGGCGGGCGCTGCCCTTCGAGACCAAGTGGACGAACATCCTGATACAAGAGGTCATAAAGCGGGCGCCGGTCAACGTCCGGCGGCTCATGTCGGTGGAACAGCGGCAGAGCTTCAAGGGGACCGCGCTGTTCGTGCTGGCAAATCGGCGGGCGTACGACCGCCTCGGCGACGCCTGCTACCGCCGCGAGGCCGACCGGCTGTCGACGTGGCTCGTCGAGAACCGGACGCGCGGCTACGGGGGGTTCTGTGGCGGGCACCAGCACGCGACGCAGGGGCTCGACAAGCGGTTGCCGGCGAAACACCCCGGCATCGTCTCGACCGGTTACGCGGTGCGAGCGCTGCTGTCCCAGAGCGACGGCACCGGAGATGTCGAGAACGACGCGGATCCCCTCGACGGAGCTGCCGGCGGAAGCCTCGCGGCGGTCGCCGAGTCCGCGCTCCCGTTCGTGTTCGAGGCGCTCAACTACCGGGAGTCGGACGGGACGGCCAGGATCGACTACCACGCCGGCGCCGAGGCGGGCGAGGCGACGGTCATCAACGCGAACGCGCTCGGCGCGCGGCTGCTCCTCGACCTCCACGATCGCCACCCTCGTCCCGAACTCCGCGAGCGAGCGGAGCGGATCTTAGACTACGTCGCGAGCCAGCAGGCCGACGTCGGCGGGTGGACGTACACCGACCCGCCGTCCGCCTCGCACCTCTCGATGGACAACCACCACAACGGGTTCGTCTTGGAGTCGCTCCTCCGGCATCGAGAGGTGACGGGGGCGACCCGGTACGACGACACGCTAGAGCGCGGGATCGAGTTCTACCGCCGGACGCTGTTCGAGCCCTCCGGGGCGCCCAACTGGGACGAGGAGAGCGCCTATCCGAAGGACGTCCACGCCGCGGCGGAGGGGATCGTGCTGTTCAGCGCGGCCGGCGACACGGCGTTCGCGTCCCGGATCATCGACTGGACGCTCTCGGAGCTGTACGCCGGCGACGGGCAGTTCTACTACCAGAAACGCCGGTTCTACACGAAGCGGTTCACGCTGATGCGCTGGTGTCAGGCGTGGATGGCTTTCGCCCTCGGCGAGTACCTGAACGCCCGTGAGCGAGGGCGCGAACGGAACGGGCAGTAGCGGTCGGCGGCGCGACCGCGCTTCTCCTCCGCTCAGTCGTCCGGCGCGTCGGCGAGCCTCGTCTCGATGGCCGAGACGGTCAGATCGGCCGCGTTGCCGCCGCCGTACAGCTCGGGTTTCGGCGGGAGCTCCGATCGGTCGAACAGCGCCCGGGAGATGCGGTCCGGGTCGCTCCCGACCAGCACGTTCCATCCCGCCTCGACGGTCTCGACCCACTCCGTCTCGTCGCGGAGCGTGACGCAGGGCGTGTCGAGGTAGAACGCCTCCTTCTGGACCCCGCCGGAGTCGGTGGCGACCTTCGACGCGTTCGCGAGCAGTTGAAGGAACTCGACGTAGCCGACCGGGTCGACGAGGCGGACCTTCGCAGCCGCGCGGTCGTACAGGCCGTGCTCCCGGAGCGCGTTCTCCGTCCGCGGGTGGAGCGGCAGGACGACCGGGATGTCGACCCCGGTCAAACCGTCGAGGATCCCTGCCAGTCGGTCCGGATCGTCGGTGTTCGACGCCCGGTGGACCGTCGCTAAAGCGTACGCGTCGGGGCGGAGCCCCGGAACCGGGAGGGGAGCGTCCCCGTCGAGCACCCGGTCGCGAACGGCGAGGACGGCGTCGTACATCACGTCGCCGGTCACGACCACGTCGCCCCTGATCCCGCCGTCGCGGAGATTCTCCGCGGCGTTCTCTCCGGGCGTCAACAGCAGGTCCGAGCAGTGGTCGGTGAGGACGCGGTTCACCTCCTCGGGCATCGACCACTTGCCGCTCCGGAGGCCGGCCTCGACGTGCGCCAGGATCGGTTCCCGTTTCGCCGCGACCAGCGCGGCCGCGAGCGTCGAGTTCGTGTCGCCGTAGACGAGCACGGCGTCCGGCGACTCCGCCTCGATCACCTCGTCTATCAGGCGCATCATCTCGGCCGTCTGCGGGGCGTGATCCGCCGATCCCACGCCGAGGTTGTACTCCGGTTCCGGGATGTCGAGCTCCTCGAAGAAGACCCCGGACAGCGACTCGTCGTAGTGCTGTCCGGTGTGGATCAGGACCTCCTCGTGGTTCGCGCGCAGCCGCCGAGAGACCGGGAACGCCTTGACGAACTGGGGGCGCGCGCCGACCACCGAACAGATCCGCACGGGTCAGTCCTCCCTCGCGGTCGACTCGTCCGTCGTCGGTGCGATCCCCGAGCGCTCGTCCCCGGTAGCCCCCTCGGACGCGGCGAAGTCGAACTCCCCGGAGAGGTCGCCGGGCTCGACGTGGACCTCGAGGCCCGCGTCGGCCCGCCGCTCGGCCGCGACGCCGGTGAGAAACGATGCGAGCCCGAACAGCCCGAAGACGCCGGTGGCGACGGTCGTTCCGCCCGCTCCGGTGAAGGCAGACCCGGCCGCGAGCGCGGCCCCGCCGACGAGCAGTCCCATCCCGAGCAGCTGTGCGACGGCGGTCGGCGACCCCATCCCGCGGTCGCCGTCGTCGAGCAGCCGACCGAGGTAGCTCCGAAACAGCAGCAGCGAGAGTCTCGGGACGAACGAAGCGTACCGGATATTGCTGGTCTCGTCGCCGTACACCGCCCGCATCGGCACGTCGGCGATCCGAAGCCCCTGTTTGTTCAAGCGGACGAGCAGGTGGTTACAGAACCCGTAGTCCTCGTAGAGCGACTCGAATTCGACGCGGTCGAGCGCCCGGCTGGAGATCGCGGTGTACCCGTTCTGGGGGTCCGCCATCCGCCAGTAGCCGCTGGCGATCCGGGTAAGCCCCGTCAGCAGCACGTTGCCGAACATCCGCCACGTCGACATCTGCCGCCGGTACTCCGCGTGTCGCAGGCGGTTGCCCTTGGCGTAGTCGGCCTCGCCCCGGACGACGGGACCGATTATCCGGTCGAGTATCGCCGGGTCCATCTGGCCGTCGCCGCTCATCACCGCCACGACGTCGACGTCGGCGTCGGCGGCCATCGCGTTGCGGTAGCCCGTCTTGATGGCGCCGCCGACCCCAGCGTTCTCGCGGTGGCGGAGCGCGACGACGATGCGGTCAGGCAGCACCGTCCCGGTGCGCGCGTCGCGGGCAACGATCCGGTCGCGCCAGGCCGGCCCCGCCGCGACTTCGGTCCCGTCGGGACCGTTCGTCACCGATCCCGACCCGTCCGCCAGCGGTCCCGATCCCTCCGCGGGCGACTCGTCGGCGATCGGTCGCAGGCTACCGCCGGGTCGCTCCGACCCTTCGAGCCCGGTGAGCGTCTCGCGTATCTCCGTCCACGTGCCGTCGGTCGAACAGTCGTCGACGACATACACGCGGTCGACGAACCCGGGGACGGTCTCGATGACCTCGCCGACGAACCCCGCCTCGTTGTACGCTGGGATCACGACGGCGACGGTGGCGCCCCCGTACATCAGCGCCACCCCCGTCCGACGGTGTAAACGCTGTGTGCCGTCTCCGAGAGGTCAAGCGCCTGTCGCCCGTCGACGACGGTGATGCCGCGCCGACCCCCCTCCGGTCCCTCGCGTTCGAAGGCGCGCCAGTCGACGTGCCCGAACTCCTCGTGAGCCGTGACGAGGGCGGCCGCGTCGACGTCGCGTTCCGTTATCTCGTCGATATCGACGCGCTCGGCGGGCATTTCGGGCAGTTCGTCGAGGATCGGGTCCACCGCGAGGACGGTCGCACCCAGCCGGTCCAACCGGTGAGCGACGTCGATCGCGGGCGAAGCCCGCGCCTCGGGAACGCCCGCGCGGTAGGCCACGCCGAACAGCGCGACCGTCGCGCCCTCGACGGGGCCGTCGGTCGCCAGCCCGTCGACCAGCGTCTCGACGACGAACCCCGGCATCAGCTCGTTGACGGACCTCGCCGTCCGGATCAGCGGCGCGGGGTCCGCCACCCCGTCGAGCAGGAAGTACGGGTAGTACGGGATGCAGTGCCCGCCGACGCCGGCGCCAGGGGTGAGGATATCACAGTACGGCTGCGTGTTCGCGGCCTCGATGGCCTCGATCACGTCGACGTCGAAGGCGTCGGTCAACGTCGCCAGCTCGTTGGCGAGCGCGATGTTGACGTCGCGGTAGACGCCCTCGAAAAGCTTGACGCACGCCGCCGTCCTCGCGCTGTCGGTCCTGACGACCTCGTTGTCGCTCACCTCGTCGTAGACCAGCGCCGCGACCCGCCCGCTCTCCGCGTCGACACCCCCGACGACCTTCGGATACGACCCGCGGATGTCGCGGAGCGCGCGGCCGCTGGCGGTTCGTTCGGGGGTGTGCGCGAGCCCGAACTCCCCCGGCTCTCGGTCGCCGGCGGTGAGGATCGGCTGGATGACCTCCGCGCACGTCCCCGGCGGGACCGTCGATTCCACGAATACCGCGTCGCCCGGGTCGAGACCGGACCGCACGGTCTCTGTGACCGCCTCCAGCGCCCCGAGGTCCGGGTCGTCGTCGCCGTCGATCACGGTCGGCACGACGATCACGTGGACCCGAGCCGTCGCCGCCGCGGCCTCCCCGTCGGTCGTGGAGGTGAACCGGCCGTCGGCGACCAGCTCCGACAGCAGCCCGGACACGCCCGGCTCGTGCTCGAAGGGGTTGTTCCCGTCCGCCAGCGCGGCGACGCGCTCGGGGTCGACGTCGACGCCGGTCACCGCACCGCTCGTCTCGCCGTACACCAGCGCCAGCGGCAGCCCGATCTTTCCCATCCCGTACACCGCGACGGGGGCGCGCCCCTCGCGGAGGGCCGCGCGCTGTTCGTCCGGAGACGCGTCGGCGCCGTACAGCCCGACGGTCTCCGTCGAGGGAGCGTTCGTCGTCATCGGCCACCCGACTTCGCGACCGGCGCTTCGGGACCGTCGAGCGCCTCGCTGATCTCGCGGATCAGCTCGATCACCCGGAGCCCGTCCTGCCCGGTGACCTCGGGGGCGGTCCCCTCGTTCACGGCCGAGACGAACGACGCGATCTCGCCGCGGAGGGGCTCGCCGTTTTTGACCTGCGGTCGCTCGACGACGCTCTCTGAGCGGTACCTGACGTCGCCGTTCGACTCGACGTAGCCGGGCAGCGAGTGCCGGTGGATCTTCACCGACTGGGTCAGGTAGTCTACCGTCACCCGACAGTCCCGACCGGTGACCGCGAGTTCGCGGACCTTCTGGTGGGTGATCCGACTCGCGGTCAGCGTGCCTAACACGCCGTTGTCGAGCCGGAGCGTCGCCGTGACGTGGGGGTCCGAGCGGATCCCCGCCGCGAACGTCTCGTCGACCTCGGCGTCGAACAGCGACAGGAGGATGTCCAGGTCGTGGATCATCAGGTCCTCGACCACGCCGTCGGCGGTATCGCGGTCTATCGGTGGCCCGAGCCGACGGGCGTCGACCGCGAGGACGTTCATCTCCGGAAGAACGTCTCCGAGGGCCCGCACCGCCGGGTTGAACCGCTCGATGTGGCCGACCTGCAGCCGGAGGTCCTTCCGGTCGGCGAGCGAGATCAGCTCCCGGCCGGTCGCAATGTCGTCGACGAACGGCTTCTCGACGAGGACGTGCGTGTCGGCCTCCAGCGCCTCCCGCACGACCGACGCGTGGAACTGCGTGGGCACGACCACCGAGACGGCGTCGACCGCCTGAAGCAGCGTCCCCCGATTGAGCGCCCGCGTCCCGTGTTTCTCGGCGATCTCTTTCGCCCGGTCCCAGTCGTCATCGGCGACGCCGACCAGGTCGACCGCGGACGACCCGGCGTACACGCGGGCGTGGTGGGCGCCCATGCTCCCGACGCCGATGACCCCGACGCGGAGCGGCGCGTCGTCAGTCATTCGCGATCACCTCCGCCTCCGGCAGGCCGTAGTGGTCGCGGACGGCGTCGGCGATCCGGGTGAGGTCCTCGTCGGTGACACCGGGGTGGACGGGCACCGACACGACCTCGTCGACGATCCGACTCGCCGTCGGAACCGACGCTTCGTACCCGTCGTACGCCGGCTGGTCCGGGATCAGCGTCGGGTAGTAGACGGCCGTGTCGACGCCGCGATCGTCGAGGTGCTCCCGGAGCGCCGCCCGGTCCGGACAGCGGATCGTGTACTGGTGGTAGACGTGACGGCGCTCCGGCGGCTCCACCGGCAGCGTCAGCGCCGAGACGTTCTCGAGCGCCGCCGAGAGCCCCGCCGCGTTCTCCCGGCGGCGCGCGTTGTACGCCGGGAGCTTCCGGAGCTGTTCCACCCCGATAGCGGCCGAGAGGCTCGTCAGTCGGAGGTTGTGCCCGACCGAGACGTGATCGTAGCCGCGGTCGGCGGAGTCCGACCGCCCGTGGTTGACGAAGCGGGCGGCGCGCTCGGCGACCCCCTGATCGTCGGTGACGACCATCCCGCCCTCGCCGGTCGTCATGTTCTTCGTGGGGTAAAACGAGAAGCAGGCGGCGTCACCGAACGTGCCGACGGCCGTCCCGTCGTAGGCAGCTCCGTGCGCCTGCGCCGCGTCCTCTATCAGCGCGACGTCGTGTTCCTCGGCGATGTCGGTCAGCCGGTCCATCTCCGCGGCCAGCCCGTACAGGTGGACCGGGAGAATCGCAGCGACGTCGTCGGTCGCCTCGACGACGGCCTCGACCGAATCGGGGTCAAGCGTGTACGTCGCCGGGTCGATGTCGGCGAACACCGGGCGCGCGCCGCAGAGCCGGACGGCGTTCGCGCTCGCGACGAACGAGAAGGGCGTGGTGACGACCGCGTCGCCGTCGCCGATCCCGACGGCTTCGAGCGCGGTCTGTAAGGCGGCGGTCCCGTTGGCGACCGCGACCCCGTGGTCGGCGCCGCAGAAGTCAGCGAACTCGCGTTCGAACTCGCGGACGACGGGGCCGTCCGCCAGTCGGCCGCTCGCTAACACCTCGCGGACGCGCTCGAGTTCCCGTTCGCCGACGTCGGGGTCGGCGATGGCGACCCGGCTCATGCTATCGTGTTGGAGTCGTCGAGCGGTTCCGGGAGGTCTCGGTGTTCGGCGGGGACGCCGGCGGCGAGCGTCTCGGGCGGCACGTCGTCGGTGACGACGGCGCCGGCGGCCACGAACGCCCGTTCGCCGACGGAGACGCCGGGGAGGACGGTCGCGTTGGCGCCGATAGAGACCGAGTCGGCGAGCGTGGGCCCCTCGAGGTCGCCGTTCCGGCGGACGGGGTAGGGGTCGTTCGTCAGCACCGCGCCCGGTCCGACGAACACGCCGTCGCCTATCGCGGTCTCCCGGGGGACGTACACGTTCGTCTGGAGGCTCACGTGCGAGCCGACCGTCGTCTCCCCGTCGATGACGCTGTTGGTGCCGACGAGGACGTCGTCGCCGAGCTCGGTCCCTTCCCTGACGAGGGCGTTGTGTCCGGTCGTGAACCCGTCTCCCGCACGCACGTCCGCGTACACGATCGAACCGGACCGCACCGTCGCGTCGGCGCCGAGGACGGTCGCACCGGCGCCCTCGGCGTACTCGTACCCGACCGTCGCGCGCTCGCTCACCGTCGACCGCGGACCGAGTTCGACGTTCGTGACCGTCGAGGCCGGGGCGTTCCGTTGTAAATCGTCCATGACTGACTCGTGTGGCGATGCGGCCGGTCCGGTCATTGTTATGGAGAGGCTTGTCGGGGTACGATCTGCATACTCGGTCGGCCCCGACCGGCGACCGAATCCACGCTGAAGCGGGCGAAATCGGGCGAGAGGACCATTCGAAAGGCGCTCGGCGCGGATCTGGATCGACGGCCGGTCCGCCGAGCGGAACGCCGACGAGGGCCCGCGTCGACGGAGCCACGGACGCGACCGGGGCAGAATGCCGTGAACCCGACGACGGAGTAAGGAGTGGGCACGCGGCTCACGTCTCGCGTTACTCGCCTCGCCTCCGGCGTTACTCACCTGTCCCCCGGCGTTACTCGGCTCGCGCCAGCGGGGGATCGCTATCGCGCCGCTCCCCCTGTTCGAGCCCGCTCTCCCGAGGTATGCCCATCGTAACAAAGTCGACATTCGCGGACACTCACGTATGGAGATAACCGGTATCCACGCGGTGGCTGCGGTGCTGCTCGTCGTCGGCGGGACCGTCGGTGCCGCGTCCGTCGCGGATCTCGGAGGCGGTGCGTCGGTGACCGTCGATGACACGGAGACGGTGAAGCCGACCACCGGCGACACCGCCTTCGAGGTGCGGACCACGCTCAACAACAGCGACGCCGCGAACGCGACGCGATCGTACGACCTGGTCGTCGAAGGCGGGAGCGGCTCCGCCGTCACCGTCGACGAGCGGACGGTGACCCTGTCGGCCGGGGAGACGCGCCGGCTCACCCTCTCGGCCCCGAGGGACGCGCTGAGACCGGGACGGTACAACTTCACGCTGAGCGACGGCTCGGAGGCGTTGGCGACGGGCAACGTCACCCTCGATCCGCCCGCGTTCGTCCTCTCCGACGCCGGCGCGGGCGAGGTCGTTCGCGGCGATCTAGGGACCGTCGACGTGACCGTTCGCAACCGCGGCGACTTCCGCGGGCTGCGGAACGTTGATCTTCTCCTCGACCGCGACCGCGACGGCGCGTTCGAGGTCGGGGAAGCCGTCGCCACGAGGGCGCCGACACTCGGGGCCGGAGCCGACACGACCGTGCGGTTTTCGGTCGGGACCGACGGGCTCGATCCGGGGACCTACGCGTACCGCATCGAAACGGCAGATGGCGCTCGGGAGGGGGTACTCGTCGTCCTCCGCCCGGCGACGTTCCGCGTCGCGGGAGCGACGATGACCACCGACGCCGTCAGGGGCGACCGGTTCAACGGGTCGGTGACGCTGACGAACGCGGGCGACGTCCCCGGCACGGAGACGGTCTGGCTCGACGGCCCGGCCGAGTCGTTCGACTGGAACCGGTCGGTGACGCTCGACGGGAACGAGACGAGGACGTTCGAGTTCGCGGCGGCGACGGCGAACCTCACCCGCGGGAACTACTCGGTCGCCGTCGCGACGGCGAACGACTCGGCCACGGCGACGCTCCGCGTCCGCGAGAGCTTCTTCAAAGTCGACGACGTCGACGGACCGGAGTCGGCCGACGTGGACGGCGACGTCGAGTTCACCGCGCGGGTGTCGAACATCGGCGACGCGGCCGGGAACGAGACCGTCGAACACCGCATCGATCTGAACGGCGACGACGACCCGGAGACGGTGACCGGGAACCGGACCGTGACCCTCGCTCCGGGCGAGCGGACGACCGTCGAGTTCGTGATTCCCGCCGACAGCGACCGGTTCACCGACGACGACCTGCTCGGCACGCACGTCTTCGGCGTGTACACCGGAGACACCAACGCGACCAGCGTCGTGGTCGTCCGGGACTACTACTCGGGCGGTGGTGGTGGGTCCGCCTCGTCGTCGTCATCTTCCTCGTCGAACGACGAGACCGAGACGGTCTCGAAGGACGTGATCACCCAGGAGAAGTACGGGCTCGACTACGACGAGGTCAGCAGCGAGACGCAGTCGCAGGTCGACGAGATCTACGAGCGGCAGCCGTTCGCGGACGGGCTCGTGATCACCGAGGTCCTGACCCGCGAGGAGATCGCGCGACAGGAGTTCGGCCTCGACGTCGAGCGGAACGACGACTTCGATTTCACCTCGATCGACGTCGAGACCCAACAGGAGATCGAGGCCGCCTTCGACGAGCAGTTCGAGTCCGACGACGGCGACCGGATCGAGTCGTGGGACGAACTGGCCAGGGCGGAGTTCGACAGCGAGTACGAGGCGCTTAACGAGGAGCGAAAAGAGACGATCCGCGAGCGGTACCGAGCGCAGTTCGACTCCTGAAGCCGCACGTGTTTGCGCCCGTCGCGGGCGTCGAGTCGCCCGCCGACGCCTACGGCGGACCGTCGGGGAACTGGGCGCGATAGAGCGTCGTTATTTTTCCCTTCGTCTCCCCGCTCAGTTCCGAGAAGGGCATCTCGTAGCGCATCCGCGAGAGCTCGTCTTTCGTGAGCTTCGTCTCGGCGTCCTGCCGGTCGTGGACCGACCGGACGAGCCGAGCAGTCGGCTCGCTCAACTCGTCGAAGGGTATCCCGTACGCGACTCGTGAGATCTGGTCGAGCGACTGCGTCCCGTTTTCCGGCACCGGTTCCGCGGTGACCGCCGACTCGTCGACGGTCACGTTCAGCTCGTAGGGCCCCGAGCTGTCCGCTACGTCCGCCACGGCGACGAAGTACCACTCGCTCTCCTCGGCGCTGAACCGGATGGTGGCGGGAGCCCCGCTGCCGACGTACCGCGTCGCGGTGTCGGTCGGCTCCCCCGCGGGGGCGGTGTCCACGTTCAGCACCGAGACACCGTCCGCCGACTCCCGGTCGACCGTGACGGTGACCGGGACCGTCACCGACCGCGGCTGCTCGGGCGTCTCGTAGTCGGGGAGCGTGAACGCGTAGTAGTCGACGTCGGCGCCCTCGAGGTCAGCCGAGACCGTCGCGTTGCGTCCCGCGTCGGTGGCGGTGAGTTCGAGCCGCGTCGCGTTCTCCCGGTCGTCGTTCGGCTCGTCCGGCACGTCGGCGGTCTGCGCTATCTCGAGCGAGAGTTCGAACGTCCCGGTGGCGCGGACGGTGGTGCTCTCGACTCTGACCGTCGCTCGGCCCGGCGCCTTCGTCGTCGCGTTGAATCGCCCCGTCTCCCCGCTCTGAACGCCGAGACCGGCGCTGTCGGGGGCCACACTGCCGTCGGGCATCTCGGCCCGAACCGACGCCGTGTAGACCATCGACGTGTCTGTCGGTTCCTCAAGCGAGAACTCGATCGTGGCCCGCTCGCCGGGCTCGATGTCGAACGCGTAGACCGGGAACGCCGACAGGGTCCCGGTCACCGTCTCGCCCGGTTCGATCACCGCGGGACCCCCCTCGGTCTGGCGCCGGACGTCCCCGGGCGACGCCCGTCCGCGGTCCGGCTCGTCGGCGACCGCCGTTCCGTTACCGGCGTCCGAGACGGGGGCGCTCGCCCCGTAGACGCCGGCGGCTATCCCGCCCGCTGCGACCAAGCAGACGGCGATCAGTACGACGGTTCGCTCCATGTGTCTCTTGGACATAAGCGGGCGAGCGCGTGACCGCACCGCCGCATTGTAATTCAGAGAGTAATACGGGTAGGGACGCCGTAGCGCGACCGGTCGGGCGGTACCCGGGTCTCACCCGCCGGGCCGGTCGAACACGACCCGTCGCACGGATTTGACCGTCGAGCCCGCGGCGAGGACGCCCGCTACCGGTCGGGAGCCGACGCGTCCACCGCGGGCGCTTCGTCGGCGACCCGGGACACCGCTTCGGGCGGGACGCGCATCACTGATCCGCCGTCGCTCCGCGCGTTGAACGGGTTAACGAACAGTCCGAGTCGCTCGTCGGCGGCGAGGAACACGTACGCGCTCGCGGTGGGGACCCCCGGAACGCGCTCACCGACCGGCCGGCGGCGGCGGAACGCGGCCAGCTCGTACCACGTCTCGTACGACGACGACGAGGAGGCGACCAGCACCCGCGCCGCGTCGCCGCTGCGGTTCCGCCGACCCGCGGGCGCGGTGCTGTCATCGCCGATCTCTGCCGCCGTCGCGACGGCGACCCAGAGGTCACCGTCGACCGTCAGCGTCGCCGCGTAGTACGCCGACGCGTCCGTACGTCCGACCGTTTCGGGCTCTGCGGGACCGTCGCGGCGCAGCCGAAGGAGCTCCACGTCCGCCGCGTACGAGCAGTCCATCCCCCACAGCACGGCCGTCGGCGTGAACGCGAGCCCGACCGCCCGCCACCGCTGGCTCCCGCTCCCGACGCGGACGAACTCGCCGTCGACGAGGCGACCGACCGCGCTCTCGTCGTCGGTGTCGCCCGCCGTCGCCCACAGGGCGTCCCGGTACGGGTCGTGGAAGACGCCGTGGAAGTGACGGACTTCGGTCGTCTCGACGCGAATCTCCCACGTCCGCCCGTCGTCATCGCTGCGGAGGATCCGAGCCGGGTCGTCCCCGAGCGTGTACTCCGCGAGGTAAACGTCGCCGCCGTGGAGACAGACCGAGGTCGGGAGCGTGCCCATCGGTCCCGACGAGTCGGGGAGCCGATGGACCGGCGCCCACGACCGCCCGGAGTCGCCGGAGCGGAACACCCGCCGCCCGACTGTCGCGAGCAGCGTGCCGTCGCGGAGCGGCCAGAGGTTCGTCGTCGTCCACGAGCCGACGACGGGACGTAAGGCCACCTTCGCGAACCGGCCGTGTCGCAGGCGAAAGGCCGCGTCAAGCCGCCCGTCCCCCGGCGTCGGGAGGGTACCGAGCGAGACGCCTCCCTCGGACCGCGTCCAGACGCCGACCGTCCGCCCGCGCGTCCAGTAGAGGCGTCCGTCTCTCACCCCGCCGATCCGCGCCTCCGGACCGAGGTCAAGCGGTTCGCTCCGCATCCCAACGACGCCGCGCTCGGTCGCCCGCTCGAGGTGGCGTCGGGTCATCGGGGACGGGTCACCGTTCGGCGGCCGACCCGTCGTCGGACCCGTCCGCGGGGGTGTCGGCGGCGGACGCCGCGCGGTCGGCCGCGGGACCGAGCCACCCGGTGTCGATCATCGCGACGAGCGGGTTGTCCTCGATTTCGAGCGGGAGGTCGACTCGCCCGCGCCGTCTGGCCGACTCCCACGCGGCGAAGACCACCTCCGTCGACCGGAGCGCGTCCCGTCCGGACAGTTCGGGCTCCGACCCCGTCTTCAGCCCCTCGACCGCGTCCGCGATGGCCCGCTCGATGAACACCGGTCGCTTCTGAACCTCGGTCGAGACCAGCGGCAGTCGCGCCCGCACACCGCGCAGCGCGGCGCCGAGGTATCCCTGGAAACCGAGGCCGTGGAGGTTCTCGCCGTCCGTCTCGACCGACTGCCACGTCCCGCCGTCGGTCCGGTAGCGGAGCGTCGGTCCGCCGTCGACGCCGAGTTCGATGGCGCCGTCCGTGCCGGCCAACCGGAGGTAACACGCCCCCTCCGGGGCCGACTCGCCGGTGGTCGCGATCCCCACCGTCCCGTCGGCGTCGCGCCACTGAACGAGCGCCTGCGTGGCGTTCGGCGTCCCGAACCACCGGTTCTCCTCCCGGTAGTCGACCTGCGCCAGCACCCACTCCACGTCGACGCCGTCGGTGAAGTACCGGGAGAGGTCGACCTGGTGGATCCCGGCGTCGAACAGCGTCTCGTCCGCGAACTCGATCCGCGTGAGCGAACCGATCGCGCCGTCGTCGAGGAGCTCCTTGGCCCTCCGGAACGGCGCGCCGAACCGGCGCTGGTGGTTGACGGTGAGCTGGACCCGGTTCCGGTCGCAGGTCCGGACCATCGACTTACAGTCGCCCCAGGTGTCGGCCATCGGTTTCTCGCAGTGGATCGCCGAGACGTTCCCGCTCTCGGCGCAGTCCTCGACGATCGCGGCGTGGATCCCCGGCGGCACGCAGACGCTCACGAGGTCCGGCTCGACCGCGTCGAGCATCGTCTCGTAGTCCTCGTAGACGGTTCCCTCGCGCAGGTCGAACTCGCGGGCGAAGGCCCGTCCGTTCTCGAGGACGATGTCCGCGCACGCGACGAGCTCGCAGTCGTCGTTGCTCTCGTAGGCGCGCCCGTGACGATACCCCATCGCGTATCCGTCTCGGTCGGGGTCGGAGGGGTCGGGGCCCGTGCCGATGACCGCGACGTCGTAGACCATTTCGAGCGGAGAAGGCCACCCCCGACCAAAGAGTATAGACCGCCTACCGCACGCGGTCGAATCGAACCGCCGGGCTGCGGGCCGATTCGACGGGCGACGTTCGAACGAGCGTCGAGCGGGGGCGGCGGTACGATTCCCATAACAATACCGCCGCTCTCGGATACCCCGTTGTGGCTCCCACTCCCAGCCCCTCGACCGGCGAGACCCGCCTCGGCGAGGCGAGCGACGGCACCGACGCATCGGGTGACGGACTGCCGTTCGTCTCGGTGGTGATCCCGGTGTACAACGACCCGGCCGGAATCGAGGCGACGCTCGACTCGCTCCGGCGACAGACCGCGACCACCGACCGGTACGAGGTGATCGTCGTGGACAACGGGTCGACGGACGAGACGCGCGACGTCGTCCGCGAGTACCTCGGGGACGAGACGTTCGAGGGGCTGCGGTTGTTCGTCGAGGACGACGTTCAGGGCTCGTACGCCGCCCGGAACGTCGGTATCTCCGCCGCGACGGGGTCGGTGGTCGCCTTCGTCGACGCCGACATGGTCGTCGATCCCGGGTGGGTCGAGGCCGTCGCGCGGGAGATGGCCCTGACGGACGCGGCGTACCTCGCCTGCGACGTGCGGCTGTTCACGACCGGCGACGAAGGGACGGTGGCCAAGTACAACCGGCTGAAGGACCTCAACGTCCAGCGGTTTGTCGAGGAACTCTCGTTCGGGCCGACCTGTTCGCTGGTCGTCACGCGGACGCTCCTCGAGGACGTCGGCGGGTTCGACGCGCGGCTCCGGTCGAGCGGGGACGTCGAGTTCGGGAACCGCGTTGCGGCGAGCGGCCGCGAACTCCGATACACCCCAGACATCGTGGTGTATCACCCGACCCGGACGACCCTCGGCGCGCTCCTCCGGAAGTCTAGGCGGGTCGGACGCGGGAAAACTCAGCTGCGGCGGTACTACCCCGAGCGCTACGGGCCGCCGGTTCTCGCCGCGCTCAACCCCGCCGCCTTCCTCCCGCCGCGGCCGAGTTTCATGCGCCGGTCGGTGCGCAATTGGGCGGACCTCCCCGTCCGCCAGCAGGTCGCGTTCCTCCTGTTGAGCTACATCGCGTCGCTCGCGAAGGCGTACGGGCAACTGCTCGAACTCGCGTCGCCGACGGACACGGGCGCCGAGAAACCGTCCAGTCGCTGACGCGCTCGGGCCGGGTCACCGCCGACGCGGTCGCCGTCGCGTCAGGAGTCGTCGGTCTCCTCGAACGCCTCGACGCCCGGTAGGTCGGAGACGCCCTCGTGTTGGCCGACGTACGCCGCCGACTCCGTCTCCGACTCGAAGGTCTCCTCGTCCGGGTACTCGCGGACGGTCAGGACACGTCCGTCGTCGACGGCGAACACGATCTCCACCGACCCGTCGGCGTGTCGGTACTCCGCGGCATTCCTCGCCGAGTCGCCAGAGTCTGCCATCCGCTCGTGTTCGTGTCTCAACGGCTTAGCCGTTTCGCCCGTGATCGGTGTCGCGACCCGGTTTCGACCGGGAGATCGGTCGATCCCTCGTCGCCCCTATCTGTTGTCGAGCAGGTCCGCGACGGCCGTCGGCTCGGCGACGATGAACGCCTCCTCTCGGAGCATCTCCTCGTCGTCCGGGAGGTACAGGAACTTCTCCGACTCGGTCCCCGTCGCCCGGATCTGTTCCCAGTCGTCGAGATCGTATCCGAGGTCCTCGCTGCCCGGGTCGTCCGGCTGGTCCTCCCACTCGACCTCGAGCGAACTCCGCGTCATGCTCCCTCCGCCGTGCGGTCGCTCCCCGTCGCGAGGCTCCCTGCGGGACGGTGTCGACGCGGACCGAGCGGCGGCTCTCCGAGAGGGCTGCGGCGTGGCGCCATCAGTTCACCTCCGGAAGGTGAGCGACGCGTCGCCGTCGATCCGTAGCCGCGTGACGTCGCCGGAGAAACCGAACGTGTCGCGGTCCTCCGCGACGGTCCCGCTGGCGACGCCGCCCGTCGCGGCGTCCGACGCCTCGGCGCCCCAGCCGCCGTCGCGCTTCGCGACCGAGCCGGTCGTCTCGACGAGGTAGCTCGCCTCGGCGCCGTCGCCGTCGACGACGAGCTCGTGCGGCAGGTCGTGACCACCGTTCAGGGTCGACGGGTCGACGGGCTCACCGTCCACGCGGACGACGAGGTCGCTCTCGACCTGGAAGTTCGTGAACGCACCGGTGACCGCGTAGGCGCTGGTGTCCCCCTCGGCGCGTCCGGTGACCGTACCGTCGGTCACGTCCGCGTCGGTCGCGCCGTCACCGGCCGTCACGCTCCCGTCCACCGTGAACGTGTACGCGAGCGGGTCGTCCGTCTGGCTGCCGTCGACCTCGACCGTTCGGGCGGGTTCGACGCCCAGCTCCGAGGGCTCGACCGTCTCGCCGTCCAGGCGAACGGGGATGTCGCCGTCGAGTTGGAAGTCGGTGAACGCGCCGGTGACGAGGAACGAGTCGATCCCGCCCTCGACGTGGCCGGTGACGGTCGAGCCGTCGATCACGTCGCTCCCGTTCGCTCGCGGCCCGGGCTCGACGCTCCCGTCCATCACGAACGCGTACTCGACGCGGTCGGACGTGCCGCTCCCGTCGACGACGAGTTTGCGCTCTTTCGTCGTCTCCGTCGCAGAGCCGTCGGACATCGTGTCGTCGCCGGTCGAGCCGTCGCCGGTCGAGTCGTCGCCGGTCGAGTCCACTAACTCCGAGGGGTCGACCGTCTCGCCGTCCAGGCGAACGGGGATGTCGCCTCCGAGTTGGAAGTCGGTGAACGAACCGGTGACGATGAACGAATCGATTCCGCCCTCGACGTGGCCGGTGACGGTCGAGCCGTCGATCACGTCGCTCCCGTTCGCTCGCGCGCCGGGCTCGACGCTCCCGTCCACCGCGAACGTGTACTCGACGCGGTCGGACGTGACGCCCCCGTCGATGACGAGCTTCGCCTCATCGACCGTCGAGTCGGTGTCGCTGGTGGAATCGGTGTCGCCGGTCGAGTCGCCGTCGTCAGTCGTCCCGTCGGTCGAGCCGGTGCCGTCGGTTGAATCGCTGGTCGAGTCGGTCGTCTCCGAGACGACCAGCTCGGACGGGTCGACCGTCTCGCCGTCCAGACGGACTTCGGGGTTGCCGTCGACCTGGAAGTCGGTGAACTCGCCGGAGACCCAGAAGGAGTCGATCCCGCCCTCGACCTGCCCGGAGACGGTCGTCCCGTCGATCTCGTCGCTGGCGTTCGCTCGCGGCCCGGGCTCGACGCTGCCGTCCACCGTGAACGTGTACGTGAGCCGGTCGGTGGTTTGGCTGCCGTCGACGACGAGCTCCTGTGTTCCGTCGGGAGCGGTCGACGTCGAGCCGTCGGCCGAGTCCTCCGTGCCGGTAGACTCCGTGTCGTCCGTCGAGTCCGTGGACGCCGCCTCCGGATTCGGGAACGGACACGACCCGTCCTTGGTTATCGACGAGCTCGACGCCGTCGAGTTCTCGAGGGTGACCTCCCTGCCGGTCACGTCGACGGTGGAGTCCTCGACGACGCCGCCGCTCGAGTCCACGAAGTTGACACCGTCGCGGCTCGACCCCGTCTGGTGGACACAGCAGTTCCGGACGATCGAGTCGTCGGCCTCGACGAGGCGGATCGCCTCTCGACCCGACGCCGACCCGGTGATGCTGACGTTCTCCATCCGGATCCAGTGCGGTTTCGGTGGCGTCCGCTGCCACTCGCGCCACGGGATGACGCCGGGGCGGCCCCGCCGGACGGCCCACATGTCGTCGATGTCTACCCGGACGCGGGTGTTCTCGACGCGCACGCTCCGTCCCTGCGGCGAGAGGTTGATCATCGCGATGCCGTTCGGGGCGTCCGCGCCGACGAGTTCGCAGTCGCGGACCTCCGCACCCGCCGGGATCGACTCGGCGCCCTCGAGTTGAACGCCCTGATCGATGTGGATCCCGCGCATCCCGAACCCGGTCGAGATGTCGCCGAGCGCCGGTCCGGTGTACTTCTCGAAGTCGATTTCCACCGTACAGTTCTCGATGTAACTCCCCTCCCCGCCGATGCGGACGTTTGCGGCGTTGTTGTTGAGGAAGTAGCAGTCGACGATCTCGACCTGTCCGGGCGTCCGGGAGGTGTACGTGCCGTTGTTGCCGAACTCGCGGAAGTCACACCCCTCGATCCGGACCGTTCCCTTGTTCGACCAGCCGACCCAGACACCGATCCGTCCGTTACCCCTCGCGTACCCGTCGATGCGAGAGCCCTTCTTCGCCACCGCGTCCCGCAGCACCCCGCGGCCGCTCTCGCTCGTGATCCCGAGCAGGAAGGCGCTGACCTGCCCGGAGTTATCCGTGAGCCCGCGGCCGAGGAACTCGACGTCTTGGATGTGGAAGTGGTTCCGGCAGCGCAGCCGGATCCCGGTTGTGGTGTCATCCGCCCGCATGTCCACGTCGACGTTCTCGATGAGCACGTCGTCGGGCACCGGGTCGTAGTTGAACAGGAATCCGGAGTAGCCGGTCGGCGGAACGAACCGGACGTCGCCGTCGCCGAGCACGCCGACGCGGTCGGCGTCGATCTCGACCACTCCGTCGAAGCTGTACTCGCCCTGGGGGAACCGCACCAGCGTCCCGTCCGAGAGCGCGTCTTCCAGGCGGTCGTTCACCGGGTCGTTCCCGCTCGGGTCCAGTCCCAGGTCGTCGACCGCGTCCAGCACCCGATCGAACTCGATCCCGTGGCGGGTCGTTCCCCCCGCGGCGGCGCCGCCCGTCGAGACGGTGGCGACCGTGGCGGCGGCCACGCCCGCCATCTTCAGGTAGCCGCGCCGGTCGAGCAGCGACGTGTCGTCACCCCCCTCCGTCTCGATCTCCCGTTCGTCGTCGGCCCCTGTTTCGGACTCGTAATCACGGCCTACCGGACGATCGGCGCGATAATCGGTTCCTACTGACTCGTCGTCGGGTGCCCGTTCTTTGGACATGCCCCGGCGTTCCGGGGTCACCATAATATTCGTTTTCGCCAGTAACTGACCGGAAGCGTGCGGATGGGATGGATTGGTTACCAGATGAAGCCCGATTGGTGGCGATACGGTTCATCTCACGTTAGGAACAGATTACTTTCATAATTTTACAGGACGTATCCGATAACCGGTGAGTAACGGGTCGTAGGACGTGCTTACCGATCCAGACGACGACCAGATCGCCGCGAGTCGCGATCCGGGGCTCGGCTGGCGCGCGGAGCGCAGCCGCGGGGCGAGCCTCACGGTCGGTACAGCACCCGTCCGATCGGCACGTCCCCGTCCAGCGCGTCGACGCTGATCCGGAGCGAGTTCGAGACCGACTCGGCGTCCGGGAGGGACGGCACCGCCGGACCGAGCCCGAGGCAGATGCGCTCGGTCCCGGCGGTGCGACCGAGCGTCCGGAGGAAGGGCACGGCCGCGGTGAGATCGACGCCGGACCCGTCGTCGCCGAACCGCTCCAAGACGGTCTCGACGCCGAGACACAGGAGGTGATCGTCGAGCGGTGTCGTCAGGTCGGCGTCGACGACGATCGGGTGACCGTCGGTCCGGATCTCGCTCCCGCTCACCGCGCTCCGCGGCGAGTGATCCAGGAACACCCCGTCTCGGTCCCGCCCGGGACAGTCGATGTCGCAGTCGATCACCGCCGACCCGGGCGCCAGTCTGAGGTCGACGGCGACGCCGCCCGCCGCGTCCCCGTCGACGGTGACGTTCCGCAGTTCCGTCCAGTGTGGCGGCGGCGGGCGCCGTCGGTCCGGGCGGTAGGGGAGCGCTCCTACCGGGCCGCGGCGCACCGCCGGTGTCCCGTCGATGTCGCATCGGATCTCCGTGTCGCGGACGACGAGACTCCGCGCCACCGGCGACTGTTCGACGACGGACTGGGACAGCGGCGACGACCGGGCACGGATCGTGCAGTCGCGGATCTCCGCGCCCGCGGGTAACGGCGGCGCGCCCTCGCGTTGGACGCCCTGTTCGACGACGACCGCCCGCGTGTTGAACTCATCCGACGCGTCCACCGCGCCGCCGGTGTAGCGACTGAGATCGATCTCGATCGTGCAGTTCTCGACGTAGCTCCCAGCGCCGCTGATGCGGGCGCTCGTCGCGTTGTTGTTGAGGAAGTAGCAGTCGACGATCTCGACGTTTCCCGGCGTCCGGGAGCCGTAGACGCCGTTGTTGCCGAACTCGCGGAAGTCACACCCCTCGATCCGGACCGTTCCCTTGTTCGACCAGCCGACCCAGACACCGATCCGCCCGTTCCCTCCCTTGTACCCGTCGATGCGAGAGCCCTTCTTCGCCACCGCGTCCCGCAGCACCCCCCGTCCGTCCTCGTCGTTGACCGCGAGGGCGAACGCGCTCGGCGTTCCGCCGTCCGATTCGCTCGTCCCGCGGCCGAGGAACTCGACGTCTTGGATGTGGAAGTGGTTCCGGCAGCGCAGCCGGATCCCGGTCGTGGTGTCGTCGGGGCGGACGTCGACATCGACGTTCTCGATGAGCACGTCATCGGGCACCGGGTCGTAGTTGAACAGGAGCCGCGTGTAGCCGGCCGGGAGAACGAACCGGGCGTCGCCGTCGCCGAGCACGCCGACGCGGTCGGCGTCGATCTCGACCACTCCGTCGAAGCTGTACTCGCCCTGGGGGAACCGCACCAGCGTCCCGTCCGAGAGCGCGTCTTCCAGGCGGTCGTTCACCGGGTCGTTCCCGCTCGGGTCCAGTCCCAGGTCGTCGACCGCGTCCAGCACCCGATCGAACTCGATCCCGTGACGCGTCCCGAGGTCTCCGTCGTCGGGCTCGTCCGCGGACCCGCCGTCGGGGCCGTCGTCCGACGCCCCGTCGTCCGCGCCCGGATCGTCGGGAGCGGCGTTCGCCGCCCCGTCCGACCCCAGACCGAGACAGCCGGCCGCCGAGGCCACCGCGGCACCGACGACCCCGAGATAGGGGCGCCTGCCGCAGGAGCCGGGCCCGCCGCCGACGCCACGCGAACCGTCGCCCCGATCCGAGCCATCGTCGTCGGGTGAACCGTCGTCGCTCTCGGAACGGTGGTCGTCATCCCGGCCGGCGTTCATAAGTAACCCAGGCCGCGAAGGCGCTCTTCGACCGCTTCGTCGCTCCCGGGACCGTCGGTCGCCGCGTCCGAGGAGGCGTGGTCCCGCTCGACTACATCCCGGGTTGCCGGCGGCGACCCGGGCTCGAACAGCTCCGTCAGCACGCGGCCATGGGCGGCCGCGGGAACGGGCTCGCCGAGCCCGTGGAGCAGGGTCGGCGCCACGTCGACGACCGTCGCCCCTTCGACCGCGATGTCGGCGGCTATCGGGGGGCCGCGGGCGAAGAGGACGCCCTCGGGCCGGTGATAGCCGGCGATCCCGTCAGCGTCGACGACGGTCTCGTCGGCGAGTCCGGGCTTGACATGATACCCCTCGACGCCCTCAACGACCACGTCGGGCGCGAACTCGTCTTCGGGGTTGAGGTCGTCGCCGTCGCGGACGGAGAGCACCCGCTCTCCGGTCTCGGGGTCGGTCACCGCCGCGAGCGCGGACATCACCTCCGACTTGACTCGGTCGCGCTCGCCGGGGGCGACGGCCCCGTCGTCGAACCGCGACGTGTCGTTGACGTAGACGCTGCCGAGCCCGTGGAGGAACGCCCGCGTCTGCGCGGAGTCGACGTCGTAGAGGGCGTGGTCGCCGGGCACCGCCCGCGCGACGCTGTCGACGACCGACGCCGGAAGCCGCTCGACGAGCGTCTCGTCGTCGATGCCGATCCGTGCTAACGCGTTCAACACGGTCGACTTCGACACCCCGGCGCGCGAGAGCACGCCCCGGGCCCCCGTCGAGCGCTTCGGCGTCAACAGTCCCGCGTCCGCCAGCGCTCGGTTGACGTTGACGACCCGCGATATCGGCCCGAACCCGTGGTCGGAGACGACGTACAGCGTCGCGCCCAGCCGGTCGCAGTAGGTCATCACCTCGGCGAGGACCGCGTCCAGCTCCCGGTAGTGTTCCAGGATCACCTCCTCGTCCCAGATCAGATGCTGGAGCCTGTCGGGCGCCGTGAAGGTGAAGAAGAACAGTCGCCAGTCTTCCCGCTCCGTGAGCGACCGCAACAGCTCGCGGCGCGCCTCGAACAGCGACGCGAAGTCCGCGAGGAACTCGTCGCGCCGGTCCTCGCCGTACTCGTGCCACCTGAGGCCGACTCGGTAGTCGGGAATCTCTTCGCGGATCGCCTCGCCCAGCCGGGCCGGCTGCGTGAACCCCGCCGCGTCGGTCGAGCTCGTCATCATTCCGGCGACCATCGCTCCGTCGTCGCCGACCCCGCCGGCCGGGTACGTCATCGGCACGTTCGCGACGACGGCGGGCGAGAGCAGCTCCCAAAGCGGCGGCTGTCGGAGGTCCTCGCGGTTGTAGGGCCGCTGACTGTAATCGCTCCCCAGTTTCATGAACTCGTAGAGTCCGTGTCGGTCGGGCCAGGTACCGGTCGCGATGGAGGGCCACGCGACCGGCGTGTTCGCTGGCGTCGTGCTCCGGAGGGGACCGGCGGCTCCCGTCTCGATCAGCTCGGCGAACGCGGGGAGCTCCCCAGCTTCGATCCACGGCCGGACGAGCGGCCACGGGACGCCGTCAAGCCCCAACACGAACGCGCGGTTACCGTCGTCGCTCACCGCGACCGCCCCCGTCGACGCCGCTCGGTCCGAATCATTGAGCCTCGTTTGGGGAAAGACGAAATTTGTTATGACTGCCGTACCCGAGTAAGACGGCCTTACCCTCGAAAACGGGGTTCGCGAGCGGTCTCAGTCGACGTCGAGCTCGAAGCGACTGGCGTGCGTCAGCGTTGTCCACCCGAGGATCCGCCGGTCGTACAGCGGTCGTCCGATCGACTCGAGCACCTCGCGGAATTCTGAGCGGTCCCACCGGGAGTACGCGAGCTCGTACACCGACCCTGCCGCCGTTCGGTCCGCGTCGGTGTATCCGTTCTCGCCGGTGCCCCACTCCCACTTCTCGGCGTCGATGACGTACGGACAGAGGCCTTCGAAGGCCCGTAGGAGCGCGCTCACGTCGTCTTCGGGGAGCGTGTGACCGTAGAGGTCGACGCCGTAGTGCCGGGCTATCTCCGCGGTGAACGCGAGCGCCTTGAGCCCGTACACCGAGTACTCCAGCCCGTCGACCCGCTGCCGCTCGTGCCGCAGGAGGCCGTTCGGTTCGAGCTGGTCGAAGCCGTGCTCGCGCCAGTCGTCGAACGCGCGCGTCAGCGCCTCGCGGTCGTCGAGGTACGCCGCCGCGGTCGCTCTCGCGAGGATCCACCAGGCGTAGATGTTGTTCTTGACCACGCCGGTGTAGCGCTGCTTCCCCCGTCCGTCCTCGAGGTCCGCGAGGTACGTCTCCACCCACGAGCGGAGCGCCTCGCGGTCCGCCCCGACGGTCGACCACCGCGGGGAATCGCGGACGAGCGCAGCCCCGTAGATGAGCGTCGGCAGCGTGATGTGAAGTTCGATGGAGAAGTACGTCTCGCCGAAGTTCCGGCCGGAGGGGTACATCCGCGTCTCGGGGTCGAGAAACCAGTGATCGAGCAGCCGGATCGCCTTGCTCGCGAACCGCTCTCGGCCGGTGAACACGTAGCCGATCCCCAGGTCCCGGACCCACGTTCCCATCTCGATGGCCGCCCGGTAGTCAGGGCGGTCCTCGCCCGTGGCGAACCGATGCTCGTCGACGCCCGCGGGCGACCCGTCGTCGACGACGCTCCTCGGCGTCGCCGCCAGGGCTCGATTCGCGTCCCTGATCTGGGCGTCGTAGGCCGTCTTCCACGGGTCCTGACCGTCCTCGACACGTTCGCGAATCGCGACGACCTCGTTGGCGTCGAGGAACCCGGCGTACACCGCGGGGTCGTCGCGCAGTTCCCGGGGTGATCCGGAGCCGGCCCGGTCCGAGTCGGAGCCGCAGCCGGCAATGATCCCGGCGACCCCGAGCGAGGCGGCGCCGCGCAGGAGGTCGCGCCGGCGCTTGCCGTCCTCGTCGCGTTCAGTCACGCCCAGCGTCCGGCCCCCGTCGCCGGAGTTCCGATCGATCCGCGCTGCGTCACCGGTCGCCGCCCCCCTCGTTGTGCCAGATGTCCACGTGGTGGTCCGGCGTGTAGGACTTCCCGACCACGTCCGGGAGGCCTGTCCCCGAGACGTCGACCGCCTTCGCCTCGTGGGTCTCGGCCCCCTCCGCGACGACGGTCCGCTCGAACCGACCGTCCCCCTCGTTCGTGAACAGGTAGTGGCGCGGAGTCTCGTTCTCGCCGAGGCTCATCTCCGCCGCGTACACGTCGAGCCGCCCGTTCCCGTCGAAGTCCGCGAGCTGGAGGGTATGCGGACAGAACAGGTCCTCGCCGATGACGGTCTCCGCCCAGCCGTCGGCCTGCCGATCGAACAACCCTACTCGACCGGGGTGGGTGCCGTAGGTGGGGGAGTCGCCCTCCGCCAGCACGACCTCGTGTTCGCCGTCGCCGTCGACGTCACCGACCGCGACGCGGACGTCATCCCAGCCGGTGACGATCGGCTCGCGGTCCCACTCGTGGGTCCCCTCGCGGCGCCGATAGATGCCCGTGCCGACGACGAGTTCGGTCCGACCGTCCCCGTCGACATCGCCGATCCACACGCCCTCGGCGTCGCTGTCGCCGTCCACGACGTGACAGTTCTCGTCGGGCCACGGCCCGCCGGTCGGGCCGTCGGGGATGTCGTAGTAGAACACCACCCCCGACCGCTGTGACAGCCCGACCACCTCGGGCTCGCCGTCGTCGTCCACGTCGCCGAAGGCGAGGTCGTGGTACTTCTCGAATCGCTCGGTCACCAGGTGCGGCTCCCACCGCGACCGCGGGTCCGGGGGTTGTTCGAACCAGTATACCCCGTTATAATGAATGCCCTGTCCGGCGAGGACGTCGACCCGGCCGTCGCCGTCGACGTCGCCGAGCGCGCAGCCGACCCCCAGCTGGGGAACGTCGGCGATCGCGTGTCGCTCCCACCCGGGGTTCTCGTACCAGAACAGTGTCGGCCCGGCGAGCCCCGCCACCTGCTTGATCCCCTCTAGGCTCGGCAGTCGGGTGCGGCCGCCGCCCACGAACAGCTTCGTCTCCGGGCCGGCCCCGCCGACGATGACGTCCGGGCGACCGTTGCCGGTGAGGTCGGTCGTCAGACAGATTCCGAGCTTCGTCGTCGGGGGAGCGGGGTCGATGACCTCGTGGCGAAAGCGAAGTCGCCGTGTCTGCATGGGTCCACACTAGGCGGTAGTCGGCTTTGTTATCAACCGCCTACGATGCGGGCTCGACGGTCAGATCGCGCCGGCGAAGTTCCGGAGCGTCTCCCGTAGCCCCCAGTTCAGTTGCGTCTCGAACACCAAGACGGCGGTCCCGTACACCGCGCCCCCGGCCGCGACGAGGACGAGCAGCTCGAGGAACACCCACGGGAGCGACAGCGTCGCCTGTAACCAGAGGACGACGCCACCCATGAGGAGGCTCGCGACGGCCGGGTACGACACCTCTCGGAGCAGCCGACCGAGGCTCGTCTCCACCGACTTGATCACCAGGTACACGTCGATCGGCATCACCGGGAACACGTAGACGCCGAGGACGGCCGCGGCGGCGCCGACGATGCCGAACTCGCGGGTGACGGGGACGATGATCAGCGCGGTCACCACGAGCCGGAAGGCGCCGAGTTTTACCATGTAGTCTGGGCGCCCCAGGGCCTTCCACACCGGGGAGTACGTCGACCCGAGCGCGATGAGGAGCCCGTACACCGCGACCAGTTGCATCACCGGCACCATCGGCAGCCAGTCGGTGCCGAAGACTGCCTTGACGAAGGTCGGAGCCACCACCGCGATGCCGACCGAGGCGGGAAACGCGATCACTATCGTCACCTGGAGGGTTTGGTAAAACGCCGACCGGAGGGCGGGGATGTCGTCCTGGAGCTTCGAGTACGCCGGGAAGGCGACGCTCGAGATGATCTGCGAGATCTCCGTCGCCGGCGCCTTGGCGAACTGGTAGGCGACCTGATACAGCCCGAGCGACGCGGCCGACAGCAGCCAGCCGATGACCGCGTCGTCGCCCTGATTGATGAGGAAGTAGACGCTCTCGGAGCCGGTGATCCACTTCCCGAACCCGAAGAGGTCGCGGGCGATCTCGACGTCGAAGTCCGGCCACGGACGGTAGCCGTGGACGGCGTACGACGCCAGCATGCGGGCGGCGTCGGAGGCGACGTAGCCGAGCACGAGCGCCCAGACGCTCTGGGTCGCGAGCGCGACGGAGAGCGCGACGGCGAAGTTCGTCACCGATCCGCTCATCGTGTAGACGAACTGCTTGTGGAACTCGAGGTTCTTCTTGAAGTAGACGATACCGGGGTTTCGCAGCCCGAGGAGCAGCGGCGTGAGCGCGATGACCCGGAGGACCGGAGTGGCGCGCGGTTCCCCGAAGAATCCGGCGACCAGCGGGGCGATGAGCGCGAGGATCCCGGCCAGCAGGAGGCCGCGGAGGATCTCGATGCTCCAGTAGGTGTTGAGGTAGTCGTCGACGTTGCCTGACGCATTCTGGATGAGCGCCTGGTCGAATCCGATGTTGGAGAAGCGCTTGAACGCCGTCAGCGTCAGCAGGGCGATACCGAGCAGCCCGAAGTCGGCCGGCGTGAGCATCCGGGCGAGGATCGCGATCATCAGCAGTTGGAGGCCGCGGTCGAGGATATTGGTGATCGTGGCCCAGATACCGCTTTTCACCGTCTGTTCGGTGAGATCGCCGCCCGGCGTCAGGCGGACGAGGAGTCGACGAACCGACGAGAGAGCGGACATTGTGCGGTGTTCCGTCTCGAAAAACCCTCGTTTCGGGCATTGTTATGTACGCGTTACCGTCCCGTCGCGCCGGGGCTACCCGCGTCACGCCCGACCGCCGCGCGGTCACGGGGGGCTCGACGCGAGCACCCCCGGTAACGACCGTCCTAACAATACCGCTGCCGGGGCACGTCCACCCAATGGAGACACGGGACCGACCGCTAGTGAGCGCGGTCGTGATAACCCGCGATCGACCGGCGAAGCTCGCTGACGCGCTCGCCAGCGTCCGGGCCCAGACGTACCCGAACCTCGAACTCGTCGTCGTCGACGGCTCCGACGAGCCGGTCGAGTCGCTCGTGCGCCGCCGCGCCGGGGACCGCCCGGTGACGTACCGCCGCGACGACGGCGAGGGCCCGGGGGCCGCCCGGAACATCGGGATCCGGGCCGCGAGCGGGGAGTACGTCGCGTTCCTCGACGACGACGACAGGTGGCTCCCCGAAAAGGCCGAGCGCCAGGTGGCGGCGTTCGAACCCGGCGTCGCCGTCGTCTACACGGGCCAGTTCGCCGTGCGGGACGGCGAGCGCGTCGGCGGACGCTCTCCCTCGCTGTCCGGCGACGTCACCGAGGCGCTCCTCCGCGGGGTCCCGTGCGCCCCGACGTCGACGGTCATGGTGCGGCGGGCGACGATAGACGACGCCGGGGCGTTCGACGAGGGGCTCCCGATCTGGGAGGACCGCGAGTGGTACGTCAGGCTCTCGGAGCACGGGGAGTTCAGACCGGTCCCCGAAAAACTGGTCCAGCGCGGGATCGGGGAGTACGACCAGCTCACCGACGACTTCGAGGCCGCTCGAGACGTCGCCTATCCGCGGTTCCTCGACGCGCACCGGGAGCGGGCCGCGGAGTACGGCGCCGGCTGCGAGCGGATGCTCGTCGCGTCGCTCTCGCGGAAACTCGGTGCGACCGCGATGGAGAACGGGCTTTACGGGGAGGCGCGCCGCTGGCTGGCGCGCTCGCTGCGTCACGAGCCGGGACGGCGACGGACGTGGGTCTACCTGCTGGTGTCGCTCGGCGGAGCCCCGGCTTGGCGGGGCGTGCGACGCCTCCGACGGACCTATCGGTCGCTCACGAGCCGTGGGACGACGACGCAGTCCCCGGATTCGTGCGGTACTCGCGGCGATCCTGACCGGACGCAAGAGGACGGGCGGGACTGACCGCGCGGCTCAGACCGTGACGCTCTTTGCGAGGTTGCGCGGCTTATCGATGGCCCGCCCCCGCTGTTTCGCGGCGTGATACGCGACGAGTTGGAGCTGGACGTTGGCGAGCACGCCGGCGAGCTCCGGATGGGTCGACGGGACCGACAGGACGTGGTCGACGGTCTCCGCGAGGTCGGAGGTCTCGCCGCCCGCCACCGCGACGACCGGGCCGCCGCGCGCACGTATCTCCTTGACGTTACCGAGCGTCTCCGTGTCGTCCGTCCCGCCGTTGAACACCGCGAACACCGGCGTCTCCTCGGTGACGAGCGCGAGCGGCCCGTGTTTCAGCTCCGCGGCGGTGAACCCCTCGGCGTGCTCGTAGGTGATCTCCTTGAACTTCAGCGCCCCCTCCAGCGCGACCGCGTGTCCCGGGCCGCGTCCGATAAAGAAGTACGACTCCGAGTCGGCGAACGCGTCGGCGATCCGCTCCGCCGCGCCGCTCTCGACGACCCGGCGGACCTGATCCGGTAGTCGCGTCAGCGCGGAGAGGAACGCCGCCGCGTCCGGCGACGGGTCGCCGACGGCGTCCCGGCGGATCCGCTCGGCGAGCAGCGACAGCGTCGCGACCTGTGCGGAGAACGACTTCGTCGCGGCGACGCCGATCTCCGGTCCGGCACGGACCAATAGCGTGTCGTCGCACTCCCTCGTCAGCGACGAGCCGACGACGTTCGTCGCCACCATCGTCCGCTCCGCGCTGGCCGCCCTGACGGCCGCGATCGTGTCCGCGGTCTCGCCGCTCTGTGAGATCGCTATCACGAGCGTCCCGTCCTCCTCGGGCGGCGTTGACCCCGCGTACTCGGAGGACATGAACGCGCGTGCGGGAACCCCCCGGCGTGCGAGCAGCGATTCCGCGTACATCGCCGCGTGATACGAGGTCCCCATCGCGACCAGGTGAACCCGGTCGATCCCGTCGAAGCTGCCGGGCAGGAACCCATCGAGGTCGACCTCCTCGCCGCCCGAGTCGGTCCGACCGCTGACCGATCGGCCGAGGGCGGTCGGCTGCTCGTTGATCTCTTTGAGCATGTAGTGGTCGTATCCGCCCTTCCCGGTGTCTTGCGGGTCCCAGTCGACGGTCTCGGTCGCGCGGTGGACGCGCTCGCCGCGCTCGTCGGTGACGGTGAAGCCGGACGGCGTGACCCGGACGACGTCGCCGTCCTCGAGGTACGCCACACGGTCGGTGAACTCCAGGAACGCCGGCACGTCGCTCGCGAGGTACTGCGTCGAATCGCTCGCGCCGACCACCAGCGGTGAGTCGTTTCGAGCCGCGTACACCGCCTCCCTGCCGCCGATGACCGCGGCGACGGCGTAGCTCCCCTCGATCCGATCGATGGCCGCGCGGAACGCCGCCGCCGGGGCCGCCCCGTCCGCGAGCGCCGACTCGATCAGGTGCGGGATTACCTCGGTGTCGGTGTCGCTCTCGAAGGCGTGTCCCGCGTGAGAGAGCTCGCGACGGAGCCGTTGGTAGTTCTCGATGATCCCGTTGTGAACGACGGCGACGCGCCCCGAGCAGTCCGTGTGCGGGTGTGCGTTCGCGTCGGTCGGCGGTCCGTGGGTGCTCCACCGCGTGTGACCGATCCCGAGGGACCCGCTCGGGGGGTCCGCCGCGAGCGCGTTCCGGAGGTCGTCGATGCCGCCCGCCTGCTTGCGGACGTCCACGTCGCGGTCGGTCTGAACGGCGAGGCCGGCCGAGTCGTAGCCGCGGTACTCGAGGTTTTCCAGCCCGACGAGCAGTTCGTCGACCGCGTCGTCGGCCGCTCCGATCCGAGCCACGATGCCGCACATTACGCGACCACCCCGTCGACCGCGTCGCCGTCCGCGCGGCGAGGCGCGCGGCGGCGGCGCACACCGGTCGTGATCGCTTTGGGGCCGATTTGCATACCCACCGCATGCCGAGAGGAATACTTTGTTATGGACCGGATTTTGCCGCCGTTCACCGGTAAGTGACGGATAGCAAGCGGAAGCCTCGCCCTTACGCGAGGGAGTCAATGATACGCTCGGTCGGCGTTTCACTGTTCCTCTCGCCTGTTGCCGGTCGCCGTCTCGCTTTCTATGCCACCGAACTCTCGGTACTCGTGGGGGAGAGCGACGACGAAACTTGTCGTGCGAAGAACACGATATTTCTCCCGTATACGGCCGCGACGATACTGTTTACTCAATTATTCAGTACAGAAATGCTTCGTGAAGATGTGATAGAGTTAAGTGGATTACATGAGTAGCGGCAACATGACCCGCTATACCCTGTTCGACCCGTGAAATGATATAATACCGAAACTCCCCACGATAACGATGTACGACAACGTAACGAGAACAGACGACGTTGCGACAGATCAAAACGGTGGTGTACGATGAGTGCCGACTCAGAAGCGAAAACGCGGGACGCGGCCCAGGCCGATCGGGAGTTCTCGGGACCGGAAACCGATGCTTCGAGTACTGAGCCGGAGAATATCGAGCGAGCAGAGATCGGCTTCGATCAGCTGTTCGAGATCCTGAAAAACAAGCGGCGCCGACGGGTGATACGGTACCTGCTGGAAGGCAAGAACGAGGAGGCGACGTTGGACGAGCTGGCCGAGGCCATCGCCGCGCGCGAGACGGGCAAGGACATCAAACAGATCTCCTCGCAGGAACGCAAGCGCGTGTACGTCGGACTGTATCAGTGTCACCTGCCGAAGATGGACGACTACGGCGCGATCTCGTACAACAAGCCGCGCGGCCGGATCGAGACCGCAGAACACACGGACCTGTTCGAACGCTACCTCTCAGTCGACGACGATGTCGATGGTTCCGGGTGGACGCGGTACCACTCGACGCTGTCGCTCGTCGCCGGCGCCTTCCTCGTCGTTCCCGTCGTCGTCGGGGCGTTCATATCGAACGCGGCGCTTCAGGTGGTGACCGCTCTCCTCGTCGGAGCGCTCGTCGGCGTGTCGGCGTACCGGTACTTCGAGTGACGCGGCACGGGCAGCGCTCCGGTTTCGCGGCCGGTTCAGCGACTTTTGGGCGAGAAGTGAAAGTGACGCGAATATGGGTTAAAAGCGTCCTAAGTCCGGATAAGCCAGACCATAACTATGTCCCGTTTGCGAAAGGAACGAGCATGGAAAGAGACGGGACCGACGAACAGGACCGGTGCTCCTGACGATGAGTTCCGCTGACACCGAGCCGTTGACGCCCGACGGTGTCTTCGAGCTACTGAGCAACCACCGGCGCCGAATGGTGTTGTACTACCTCCGGACGAAGGGCGGATCGGTCGACGTCCAGGAGCTCGCCACGGAGATAGCGGCGATGGAAAACGATGTCTCGGCCGACGAACTGACCAGCCAGCAGCGGAAGCGCGTCTACGTGTCCCTGTATCAGACCCATCTCCCGAAGATGGCGGAGATGAACACCATCGAGTACGACAAAGACAGCGGGACCGTTCGGCTCGCAGACCGGGCGGACGACATCGACGAGTACCTCACGACGGACGACCAACCGACGTACCCGTGGCGATTCCACTACTTCCTCCTCACGGTCGGCGGGGCGACGGCGCTGTCGCTCACGGTGCTGAGTGTTCCCGGCTTCGGCGCCGTCCCCCTGCCGGTGGTAGGCGCAGCCGTACTCCTCGTGTTCACCCTCTCGGTCGCGTGGCAGTACTGGCAGGCGCAGAACCGCACGGAGCCGGTTCCCGTCGAACTGCGTCAGTACGACCAGTAAGCGGTCGTTCTCGGCGTCTCGTGTGCGGTCGTTCTCGGCGTCGGAAAGCCGCACGCGCCCGCTCCCGCTCGCGACGCCGGTAACTTTCAGCTCGCGTACATGTAAGAGTAACACACGAACGGCGCGGTTCGAGTAAGCACGAGGGGGGCAGAATATGTACTTTATTATTAATTATCTGGGGTGTGAACGCGTATCCATGAGTAGTGCTCACGAGGAAATCTGTGTGACCGTGAGCGAGACCGTCTCCGAGGCGCGCGACGAACCCGTCGACGCGCTCCCGCCGCTCTCGGACGCGATCGACACCGACGGGCTCGACGCGATAGTGACGGGAGATTCCTCACACGACGTAACGGTCGCGTTCTCGTACGCCGGGATGGCCGTGTTCGTCTACGCCGACTCCACCGTCTACGTTCGTCCGGAACGCCCCCGCGAGGACAGTGTACCGGGCGCACACGTGTGAGCCCAGTGAACACGCTACCGCTGTGACTACGACGAAATCACGCAGACGTGTCCACTCCGAAACGCGTGGAACACACCGACGTGTCGGCTACTAAAGCGGTCGACGCCTACGAGAGGGACGAACGGTCGACCACGAGAGCGTCGTGGGGGTCGTCGCGGCCCTCGTAAGCGACGGTCCGACCTCGTTCGGCCCGCTGTACGCCCGAATCGACCCAGACGCGCCGGAGGCCACCCTCCGGTCGGACGGGAGCGAGCGAGGCCTCCTCGAACAGGGTGCGGCACGGTCTCAATAACCGTGCGCAGAGGTGCGATCGCATCGTCCCGGTCGCCGGGCCGTCCCGGAAAAACGTCGAAAACGTCGCTGTTCGGCCTTTACCGTTGTAATCCACAAGAGTTAGTAGTGCCTTCGTCCTATCGATAGTAACTGAATGAAGGAAGCGAATCAAAATATTTCCAATCACGTAGCTAAGGAGACCCCGGAGGTCCGGGCGACGTACGACTGGGACTCAACGCCGCCGAGCACCGGCGTGGTCGAAGTGGTATCAAGCGCGACAGGCCGCGAGCCGCTGGCGCTTCCGCAGCTCTACGGCGCCATCGACTCGGACGCACTGGACACGCTGTTTCGTTCGAGCACCGTCGAGACGTCTCTCACCTTCGCGTTCGCCGACTGCGAGGTAACCGTCACGGGCGACGGTGAGGTCGTCGCGAAGCTGGATTCCGATCTCGACTCGGGCCGGTAGCTCCGCGATTTCGCAGAGCGCCGTCGCCCCGCCGGGGCGAGTTCGACAAGCGCGTCGGACGCGGTGCGTCCGTCTCCGCACAGTCCGTTTCTGCTAGCGGCCGGTCCGGACCGCGGCCGCGTAGGTCGCTCATAACAATCCCGTTCGCTGCGGTGTCCCCTCATATCCGATGGACACGGACTCACCGACCCCGCGATACGAGGCGTACGAGGCGGCCGTCGTCAGCGACCACGGGGGGTCGACCGAATGTACGATATTCCCGAGGGACGCCGACGACGACCGCCGAACGACCGCGTGGATCACCGCCCGCGAGGAGGCCTACTGCTCGGCGGCCTCAATGCGGTGACCACGTGCTCGGGACCTCGCGCCGACCGCTTCGCCCCCGTCTCGCCTTCCGAAGCCACTTTTCCTTACAACGTCCGAAGGAGCCGACCGCCGATCGGACCGGACACAGAACACGGGTTCGACCGAAGGGCGGCTGAGCCGGCCTTTCGTCCGCTTCAACAGGTGTATCCGGGGCACGCCCGGGATCGGGTCGAGTAATATCCGATTACCGTCGGGAACGACCTAATTACTCAAGTTACCCGAGCTTAACGGCCGTGTATGGAAAGTTCCATCACAGAGGCCGACAAGCAGCGAATCGAGACGTTCGTGTCGACCCCGAAGTACAAACGCGATCCCGAGATGCTCGTCCCCGACGACGAGTAACGTCGTCGTTCGGCAGTCGTCGAACGGCGTTCAGCGGGCCTCTCGGACCGTTTCGCCGTCGACGAGGATCCGTCCGGTCCCCGTGACCTCGACGACGTGGTCCGGCGTCTCGAACTGGAGGCGCCACGAGTCGCTGTCGTGGCTCGCGAGGTTGCGGACCGCGTCGGTGGAGACGTGATTCTCCAGGGAGACGTCGAGCTCCTCCGGGTCCACCGATTTGACGTCAGCGAGGGCTCTCGCTATCTTTTCGGTGAGGTCAGCTGTCACGTTCGATCATTTCAATGTTCATAATCAAAAGTTTGTCCATCTTTCGCGTCGTCGATCGCACGCGGCGAGTCGGAACGAAATAGTGACTCGATTAATCAGAAATCTAATTTCCGTGACCACGTCGACAGTTGAGTCCCGTTCCCGGCGAGAGGCGCGGGAACATGTGACAGTCGTTTCGACGCCGCCCTCGGTCTCGTCGCGGCCGGACCGCGACCGGGCCGAGGACGCGATCCGGTATCGATCGGATCGACGCGTCGAGGCGGTGTCGGACGCGCCCCCCGCGGAGGACGCCGGATCGCCCCCGAAACGCAGCGCAGGGGTCGGCGGTCAGTCCGCGTCCTCGCTCTCTAACCGCCGGTTGATCGAGACGCCGCGCGCCGCGGCATCGCTCAGCCCGTCGATCAGTTCGTCGTTGAGGAGGTCCTCGACGGTCATGTAGACGATCTCCTCGTCCACGTCCGCGAAGAACTCGAGGGTCCGCTCCGAGACGGCCCGCTGTCCGTCGACCGTCCAGACGCCCCGTTGTTCGGTTCCTCGGTCGGCGGGTTCGAGCTCGCTCAGCGCGGTCCGGAGGACGTCGACCCGGTGTCGGAGCTCGTGTTCGAGCGTCCGACTCGTGGTCTCGGCCGAGATCGCACGAAACCGTTTCGGCGACGATTGAAGGACATCGACGAGTCCCCTGTCGCGGAGCTCGTCTATCGCGTCGTACACTCGCGTCCGCGGGACCGCCGACACGCGACTCACGTCTCTGGCCGTTCCCGACTCCAGTGCGGAGAGCGCGACGAACGTCCGCGCGGCGTACTCCGTCAGACCGAACTCCGTGAGCTGCTCGACGGCTGTGGACCGCGGGTCTGCGATTGGCTCGTCGGTCATGGACATTGGTGAGTTCCGAACGGCCGGCCACCTCGAAACGAGGTGACCGCACCGGGCACGCAGCAGTTCGCGTGGTTGGGACACTCGAGTTAGCTGCGTGCGAGTACAGCAGCGGTTCCCAGACAGTTATTCTTTCTGTGATTAACTGAGTCACCAGAAGTGAGGCGAGAATGCCCCTTCCTCAAGGAGCGACCAACGGGAGCGAGTAGGGAGGGGATGAATCGCCGCACACCAGTACAAACCATTAACACAACATATCGATAATCAATAGACAGCGATGGAATACAGTCACCGCTACCATGCCTACCCGACACAACAGGTAGCGGCTGAACTAGACTACCATATCGACATTCATCGCCAAGCGTACAACTACACCCTGTACGAGTACGAGAACGTGGACGCCGACGACATCGGCTCTGCGTACAAGCACCACTCCCGACTCCCCGACTGGAAAGATGAGTTCCCCGTTTTCTCGGAAGTCAACTCGAAGGCTCTACAACGAACCGTCACTCGGTTCTACCAGAATCTCACTGGACTCTCCGAGCAGAAGCAAAACGGACGCAAGGTCGGGAAGCTCAACTGGAAGTCTCCGAGAGAGTTCCAGAGTATGACGTATTCGCAGTCTGGCTTCGAACTCAAAAACACGAGTGGCAGACGCGCGACGCTCTAGCTCTCCAAAATCGGAGATATCAAACTCCGCTACCACCGCGAGATCCCTGACGAAGCAGCTATCAAAGAAGTCACAGTGAAAAAAGAGACGACCGGTGACTGGTTCATCTCTTTCGGGCTGGAAACCGACGAGGGTGACCTGCCTGAGAAACCCGACGTGGACTCGCTCAACGCGGACAATAGCGTCGGCGTTGACCTCGGCATCCTCAACTATATCCACACGTCGGACGGGACGACTGTGGACTGGATCGACCTCGAAGACGAATACGAGCGTCTGTACCGTGAACAACGCAAACTCTCACGGAAAGAACACGGGTCAAACAACTACGAAAACCAGCGCCAAGCGGTTGCGAAGGTCAAACGCCACATCCGTCAGAAGGTGCTGGACTACCAGCACAAGCTCACGATATGGCTCGTCACAGAGTACGATGCGGTGTTCGTGGAAGACCTGAACGTCGCTGAGATGCTTCAAGGCGATGGGAACGCGCGGAACAAGCAGGCTGCGGCGTGGCGACAGTTCATCACTCTTCTGGAATACAAAGGTGAGCTGTACGGGACACACGTCGTACAAGTCGAAGCAGCGGGAACGACGAAAGAGTGTGCGACGTGTGGTGTGGAGACAGCGAAACCCATCTGGGTCAGAGAGCACTCGTGTCCGAGTTGTGGGTTTGAGTGTAACCGTGACGCGAACGCGGCGATGAACATCTTACAGAGAGGCTTTGCTGAACTAGGGCTGGGATGGCCCGAATCAACGCCTGTGGAGACTGTGCTCCCTACGGACACCACTCGCGTGTCTGCAAAGCGCGTCGTCGAAACAGGACGCCCCACCCTCAACGAAGCCACGCCTGTGGCTGAGTAGGGTGGGGTAGTTCACCGTCACCTCAAAAGTAACAATACCTATCTGTCCTGAGGGAGAATCCACAGGCGAATTCCGGGGGGACCCGGAAGGTTGGGACACATGAACACATCAAACAACGGGGAGGAAGCGATTGACATCCTCCAGCAACTCGGATTAAAAGAGTACGAGGCCCGATGCTTCGTCGGATTAGCTCGGCTTGACACCGGCACGGCGAAGAAGCTCAGCGAGATCACGGAGGTCCCTCGGACCCGGGTGTACGACGCGATACGGGTTCTGGAGGCGCAGGGGCTGGTCGAAGTCCAACACTCGAGCCCGCAGCGGTTCCGGGCGGTTCCGCTGGACGAGGCGACCGAGACGCTTCGCGACCAGTACGAGGAGCGCGTGGGGCGGCTCCAGAGCGCACTCGACGCCGTCGACATCGTGGGCGACGACGAGGAGTCCCCGACACAGGAGATCTGGGCCATGTCCGGTCGGGACGCGATCGAGAACAGGACGAACCGGCTCATCGGCGCGGCGAAAGAAGAGGTCGTCCTCGTCGTCGCCGACGAGACGCTCCTCACCGACGATCTCACCGAGACGCTCAACGGCGTCGACGACGACATCGACCTGGTCATCGGAGCCCTCTCTGAGCCGCTTCGAGAAGAGTTAGAATCGGCCGTTCCGCGCGCAACGACCTTCGTTTCCGGGCTTGAGTGGTTACAGGATCGAGACGTGCCGGCAGACGAGACGGGGATCGGGCGGCTCCTCTTGATCGACCGCTCGACGATCCTCGTGAGTTCGATCATCCCCGACAACAAAGCGGAACAGGCGATCTTCGGCGAGGGGTTCGGGAACGGTCTCGTCGTGATCGCCCGGCGACTCATGGCTCAGGGGCTGATCCCCGCTCGCGACCCGCAGTAGCGGTCTGACCCGCCGACGGTGTGGCGTCCGCGTCGCGAGGGGACTGTGTCACCGAAAATGGCCGACAGCGACTGTACACGGACGACGTCCGGCCTCCGACGCGAACGCCGACGACGGGCCGAACCCGTTCGTCCCGCCGAGCAACCCTCGCCCCGACGCGGCGGTTTAAGAGTCCCGAGCGACAGGGGCGAGTATGAGCGAACAGCAGCCGCGATCCGACGACGACGAGCGTCGTCGGCGACGGGAGGACTCGGACCGATTCGCCGGCGAGAAAGACGGAGACCTGCGGAGCCGAGACGTGACCGAGGGACCGGACAAGGCGCCACACCGGGCGATGTTCCGCGCGATGGGGTTCGACGACGAGGACCTCTCCTCCCCCATCGTCGGCGTGCCGAACCCGGCCGCCGACATCACGCCGTGTAACGTCCACCTCGACGACGTGGCGGACGCCGCGCTCGACGGCATCGACGCCGCGGGCGGGATGCCGATCGAGTTCGGAACGATCACCATCTCCGACGCCATCTCGATGGGGACCGAGGGGATGAAGGCGAGCCTGATCTCGCGAGAAGTGATCGCGGACTCCGTCGAGCTCGTCTCCTTCGGCGAGCGCATGGACGCGCTCGTGACGGTCGCCGGCTGCGACAAGAACCTCCCAGGCATGATGATGGCCGCGATCCGGACGGACCTGCCGAGCGTCTTCCTCTACGGCGGATCGATCATGCCCGGGCAGCACGACGGCCGCGACGTGACGATCGTCCAGGTGTTCGAGGGCGTCGGCACCTACGCGCAGGGCGACATGGACGCCGAGGAGCTCGACGATCTGGAGCGTAACGCCTGCCCGGGCGCGGGCTCGTGCGGCGGGATGTTCACCGCGAACACGATGGCGTCGCTCTCGGAGGCGCTCGGGCTGGCGCCGCTCGGCTCGGCCTCGCCGCCCGCCGAGGACGAGGCGCGCTACGCGGTCGCCGAGCGGGCGGGCGAGCTCGCGATGGACTGCATCGAGAACGACCGTCGGCCCTCCGACATCCTCTCGCGAGAGTCGTTCGAGAACGCGATCGCGGCCCAGACCGCGATGGGCGGCTCGACGAACGCGGTCCTCCACCTGCTCGCGCTCGCGGGCGAGGCCGACGTGGACCTCTCGATCGAGGACTTCGACGAGATCTCCGAGCGCACGCCGAAGATCGCGAACCTCCAGCCGGGCGGGAGCCGCGTGATGAACGACCTCCACGAGGTCGGTGGCGTGCCGGTCGTCCTCCGCCGCCTGCTCGAGGCCGACCTGCTCCACGGCGACGCGATGACCGTGACCGGTCGGACGCTCGCCGAGGAGATCGCGGCGCTGGAGGAGCGCGGCGAGCTCCCGGACGACGACGAGATCGAGGCCGACTTCCTCTACAGCGTCGACGACCCGAAGGAGGCGGAGGGCGCGATCAAGATACTCGACGGCAACCTCGCGCCCGACGGCTCGGTGCTGAAGGTGACCGGCGACGACGAGTTCTACCACGAGGGGCCCGCGCGCGTGTTCGAGAACGAAGAGGACGCGATGGAGTACGTCCAGTCCGGCGGCATCGAGTCCGGCGACGTGATAGTCATCCGCAACGAGGGGCCTCGCGGCGGCCCCGGGATGCGCGAGATGCTCGGCGTCACCGCCGCGGTCGTCGGCGCGGGCCACGAGGACGACGTGGCGCTGCTCACCGACGGCCGCTTCTCGGGCGGCACCCGCGGCCCGATGATCGGTCACGTCGCGCCCGAGGCCGCGGTCGGCGGCCCGATCGGGCTCATCGAGGACGGCGACCACGTCACCGTCGACATCCCCGAACGCGACCTGACGGTGGACCTCTCCGAGGCGGAACTCGACGAGCGCCGCGAGGCGTGGGACGCGCCCGAACCCCCGTACGAGGGCGGTATCCTGGCGAAGTACGGCCGGGACTTCGCCTCCGCGGCGGACGGGGCAGTGACGAACCCGCGGCTCACGCGGGAGTTATAAACGGGACGGGCGGATACTCCGTGGATCTAAATACGCGGTGACGAGCTGGGGGGTGAGGCTGCGGTGCGGTTGCGGCCGGGTGGGACGCAAAGGGGTTCCGGAGGCGTTCGCCGCAGAAGATCGTTCGTTCGTCACTCGCCGCTGCCGACGTTCTCGACCGCTATCGCGTCGAGGCCGATTCGCTCTCCGCCTCATCTTCGTCGCTCACGGACTCGCCCCTCGTATCGCCGTCGAGCGTCACGGAGCCGTTAGCGGCGTTCCGCAACGCGTCCGACCGGCCGAACTCGCCGGGCGCGATGGCGAGCGTCCGGATCCCGTAGCCGTTCGCCGTCTCGACGACCGGCTTGAAGTCCGTGTCGCGGGAGGCGATCGCGAGCGTCTCCATCCGGCCCTCGGCCGCGAACCGCGCGGCGTCGACCGCGAGCTTCACGTCCACGTCGCCGCTCGTCATCACGACCTCGAAACCGCGGGCCTCCGCGGCCTGGATCAGCCCCGGCGTCGCGTGCTCGTCGAGATAGAGCCGGGCGGTCACCAGCGGCCCCTCCGCCTCGGCGGCCCGACGCACGTCATCTAAGTCGACGTCGAACTCCTCGCGCAACACGTTCGGGCCGTCGACGAACAGCGCAACGCCGCCGGCGTCCGCGTCCGTCACGCCGTCCGGTCCGACCTCGCCGTCCGCGCTCGTCTCGCCGTCGGCCGTCGCCGCGCCCTCCGGCCCGTCGCCTCGGTCCATGGCCGGCCTTCGCCGTCGCGGGAGATAGGGATGGTGATTCCCTCGCGGCCCCTTCGACCCGTCTTCGATGCGCAGTCCGTCCACTAATCACCCGTATTCCTGCCGATTGTTCTGAAAATTTAACACCTTATATCGATATTACGACCTGACTCACGTCTGTAGTGGGTATACGCAGAATTGAAGTAAGGTGTTCAATAATAACGGAGTAAGATGTCACAATCGAACGCGTACACCGTTACTTCCGCACAGAACGATCATGATTGTACCACAGTACGTGCCCATCCGCGCAACGAGACGTTCCACGTCGTCGAGTACGCCGACGAGGACGCCCGCGAGCGCGTTGCGGACCTGCCGGTGGGCTCGGTCGTGAAGATGGAGCTGTCGCGCGCCGGCCGTCGGAGCAACGTCTGGTGCGCCGAGTCGGTCACGACCGCACGGACCGACGGCGGGACGAGCGGGGAGTAGAGCGAGCGGTTCTCGACACGGTATTCCGGGGCGTTCGATCTCTTCTATTGTGAAGAATCGCCCGCACCGTCGGATCGACGGGTGCCGGCACCGAAGCCCGCCTCACGGCTGCCCTTTGCGTCCCGCCCCGCACAGCACCTCACGCCTCACACCTCCCCAGCCTCGCGGCTCACGCTCCGCGGCCGCGCCGCTCGCGTTCGCCGCGTCCCTCGCGCCGCGCTCCTCGCGGCCGCTCGTAGGCACGCGCCGGTCGCACCGCATTTGACGGGCGCGACCGGAGGCCGAATTGAACGCCGTGTCGCCCTGTCGGACTGTCTCACCGCCGTCGTTTCCGCCGAATCCGTCCCAGCAACAGCGTCCCGACTCCCCCCGCGAGGCCCGCGAACCCCACCAGGACGACGCCGGTTGCGACCCCGCCGTATCGCGCGGCCGTCGCGTCGATCCCCACCCGGATCCAGCCGAGGTTCGGCACCGCGAACAGCGCCTTCCCGACGATCCACTCCTCCGGGACGACCGGGGCGATGCCGGCGCTCTGGTCGTACAGCCCGTTCGCGTCGCCGTGCGTGACGTACCCGTCGTACGGCGCCGGGCAGGTCGAAAGCTCCGCACAGTCGGCGGCGAGGAGCGCCGGGTCGGCGCGCTTCGTCCAGTCCTCGCCCGCCTCGACGCGGAACGCCAGCCGGTGGAACACCGGTCTCCCCCCGGCGCCCGGAACGGTGTAGACGACCACGTCGCCCGTCCCGCCGAGGCGGGTCGGCGCGTCGGAGTCGGCGGCGGTCGAGAGGTCTCCCCACGGCGCCCGGTCGGGGGCCGTGACGACGACGAGGTCGCCGCGCTCGACGCCGGGCGCCATGCTGCCGCTCTCGACCGCGACGAACGGCGGCCACGTTCCGACGAGCGCGCCGACGAGGACCGCGATCAGCAGGACTGCGACCACGGGCGCGAGCGGACCGGCGCGAGCGGGTCGAGGGCTGCTCACGCCCGAGAGGGAGAGCGGCGTCCGCTTGAGGCTGTCGCCCGAGTCGGTCGTCGACGGGGGAGTCCGCGGCCGGCGCGGGGACCACCGATGTCACAAAAGCTTAGGTTCGTCCGGGAGAGGTGCGAGTATGACCGATCGGCTCCCTCCGCTTCACGAATCCCACGACGCGCGCGGCGCGAAGTTCACCGACTTCGGCGGCTGGCAGATGCCCGTCGAGTTCGACTCGATCCGCGAGGAACACGCCGCGGTCCGCGGGTCGGTCGGCGTCTTCGACGTCTCGCACATGGGCGAGATCGAGGTCTCCGGACCGGACGCGACCGAGCTGATGAACCGACTCACGACGAACGACGTTCGCGCGCTCGACCCCGGCGACTCCCAGTACGCCGCGGTCACGGACGAGGACGGCGTGATGCTCGACGACACCGTCGTCTATCGGCTCCCCGACGGCACCGCGGCCGGCGAGGGGGCGTCGTCGCTCGCGGACCTGGAGGCGACCCACGACGGCGACCTCGACGCGCCGAGCGGCGACCCCGCGTACCTGTTCGTCCCGAACGCGGGCCACGACGCCCAGATGTTCGATCGCTGGACGGCCCACCGGGACGAGTGGGACCTCGACGCGACCGTCGCCAACGCCACCGACGACTGGGCGATGCTCGCGGTCCAGGGCCCCGACGCGGCCGACGCGCTCGACGAGGCCACGCCCCGCGACGGAGTCGTCGATCTCTCGAAGTTCGAGGCGACGACGGCGGCGGTAGCGGGCACCGAGAGCTGGGTCGCGCGCACCGGTTACACCGGCGAGGACGGCTTCGAGGTGATGTGTCCCGCCGGCGCCGTCGACCCCGTCTGGGCGGCGTTCGTCGACGGCCCCGATCCGGCCCAGCCCTGCGGGCTCGGCGCGCGCGACACGCTCCGAACCGAGATGGGGTTCCTGCTCTCCGGACAGGACTTCGACCCCGACGACGAGCCACGGACACCGTACGAGGCGCGGATCGGCTTCGTCGTCGAGCTCGACGCGGAGTTCGTCGGCCGCGACGCCTTGGCGGCCCGGAAGGAGGAGGGCGTCGACGAGACGTTCGTCGGGGTCAGGCTCCTCGAGCGCGGCGTCCCTCGAAGCGGCTACGCGGTCACCGACGGCGATCTCACCCGCGTCGGGAAGCTGACCTCCGGAACGATGAGCCCGACCCTCGACGAGCCGATCGGTCTGGGCTACCTCCACGAGTCGTACGCCGACGCCGGCACCGAGGTGAGCGTCGTCGTCCGCGGCGACGAGAAACGGGCCGAGGTCGTGATTCCGCCGTTCCTCGACCGCTGAACGGGTCGACGCGACCGCAACCGCCGGGCTCCGGCAGCTACTCTCCGACCGGCTCCTTCCGCTTCTCGACCACTTCCACGTCCGCGATCCGCGTGTCCGGATACCCGCCGTCCGCGTCCTTCTCGGCGGCCTTCACCATGTCCCAGACGGTGTTGAGTCCGGTCGTAACGCCCTCTAACGCCTCCATTTCACACCCCGTCTTCCCCGTGGTCTCGACCGCGACGGTCAGTTCGATCCGGTCGTCGTCGACGACGAACTCGGTGTCGACGTTCGTGATCGGGATCTGGTGGCACATCGGGATCGTCTCCCAGGTGTGTTTGACCGCTTGAACCGCGCCGATCCGGGCGGTCGCGAGCACGTCTCCCTTCTCGACCGCGTCCGCCTCGACCGCGGCGACCGTCTCCGGCGTCATCCGTATCTCGCCGCGGGCGACCGCGCGTCGGCTGCTGTCGGCCTTCGCGCCGACGTCGACCATCTGAACGTCGCCGGAATCGTCGGTGTGGGTCAGCGCGTCGGCGCGTCCGTCGCTCCCGTCGGCGCGTCCGTCGCTCCCGTCGTCGGACCGGGCCGCTCCCTCGTCACTCATTACGCATCGCCTCCGGCAGCCGGTCGGGTAAGTCCGTCGCCACCAGTCCGTTCCCGTTCGCGTCCGCGGCGGCGTCGCCCGCGCGACCGACGGCGTAGGCGCCCACCGCGGCCGCGTGAAACGGGTCGGTCGCGGCCGCCAGCGCCCCGACCGTCCCCGCCAGCACGTCGCCGGTCCCGCCGACGGTCATCCCGGGGTTGCCGGTGCGGTTCAGCCGCACGTCGTCGCCGTCGGAAATCACGTCGACGGCGCCCTTCACGAGCAGCGCGTGGCCCAGGTCGGCCGCGAACTCCCGGACCAGTTCGGCGCGCTCGTCGGGGTCCGGCGCCGTCTCGCCGCCCATGTCGACGAGTTCGCCCTGGTGCGGGGTACAGACCAGGTCGGCGCCGGTGTCGACCTCGGGGACCGCCCGGAGCGCGTCGGCGTCGACGACGGCGCGCCCCTCGAACTCCGTCAGGAACTCGCGGACGAACTCCCGGGTTCCGTCCCCGTCCCCGAGCCCGGGACCGAGGACGACGGCGTCGCTCGCGGCCGCGAGCGACGCGACCCGCTCGGCGCGGGACGGTCCGACGCGGTCGCCGGGCAGCGCGCGGACGATGAGGTTCGGCGAGAACCCCTGAACCTCGCTCGCGACCGACTCGGGACAGGCCACCCGAACGAGGTCCGCGCCGGTCCGGAGCGCGGCGAGCGCGGCCAGCGTCGGCGCGCCGGCGTAGGGGCCACCGCCGACAACGAGGACCTCGCCGTTGTCCCCCTTGTGGGAGTCCGGGTCGCGGTCGAGCCCGAGCAGGTCGCCCGGCCCGGTGAACCGCTCCGCGGCGGTCGGGATCCCGATGTCGGCGACCGTTGTCTCGGCGTCGAGCCCGGCCAGCCCGGGCTTCTCGTCGTGGAACGTCACCACCCGGTCAGCGTCGACGGCGACGGGGTCGGTCGTCGCGTCGCCGTCGACGGGGGCGGCGGTGTCGTCGGCCGAGTCGCCGGTCGGCTCGCCGGTGTCGGCGTCGATCCCGGAGGGGACGTCGACCGCGATCACCGTCGCGTCGCTCGCGTTGATCGCGGCGGCCGCGGTCCGCTCCGGCTCGCGGAGCCCGCCCGAAATGCCGGAGCCGAGCATCGCGTCGACGACCACGTCCGGGTCGTCGCCGTCGGAGTCGATGAGGTCGAAGTCGCGCGAGTCGGTGACGGTCTCCCGGGGGATCTCCGCGTTTCCGAGCGCCGCCCAGTTCTCGCGGGCGATGTCGGTCCGGATCGTCTCCGGACGACCGAGCAGGTGGACCGTGACCTCGTATCCGCCGAGAAACCGCGCGGCGACGAGCGCGTCGCCGCCGTTGTTGCCGCGGCCACAGACGAGCGCGACCGTCGCGCCGGGCTCCGCGACGGCTCGCACCTCGCGAGCGACCGCGTTGCCGGACGACTCCATCAGCTGCTTGCGGGGCACGCCGAGCGCGGCCGCGTTGGCGTCGACGGCCGCCATCCGGTCGGTCGTGATCATGACCGTCCGTTCGGCCGCCCGGGGATTAAGCGAGGGGGATCGGGGCGCACCGGCTCCGAGGTGCCCCGGCGCGGCGGTGTGGCGCCGTTCCGCCTCGCTTCGAGGCGTGACGCCGTTCCGCCTCGCTTCGAGGCGTGACGCCGTTCCGCCTCGCTTCGGGAAATGAAAATGTTGAAGCGGTCAGGTGGCGAACCCCGCGAGTAACCGTGGTATCGGCACTATACGTCGGCGCGGCCGCCCCGCTACCCTCCTCCCCGGCCGAGGCGGCCGACCCGTCCCCTCCACTCCGAGACCGCTGCGACCGCTGGGACCGACGCGACGGCCGCGGCCGATCGCGCCCCATCGACCGCCAGACGCCACTATGAACATCGGCTTCTTCACCGACAGCTACTTCCCCGGGATCGACGGCGTCACCTACACCATCCAGGCGTGGCGGGAGCGCCTCGAAGCCCGGGGCCACGACGTGTACGTCGTCTATCCCGCGAGCAGCCACGATCCCGACGACAACGAGATACCCGTCCCCTCGCTGCCGAACCCCTTCTACCGTCAGTACCGCCTGCCGACGTACCGTCGCCTGTCGACGCTCCCCGACCTCGACGTCGTTCACTGCCACGGCCCGGCGTCGACCGGCCTGATGGGGATCCGGTACGCGAAGCGGTACGGCGCGAGGTCGGTGTACACGCACCACACGCCCGTCGAGGACTACTTCGTCCAGGGGCTCAAGTCCGAGCGGCTCGCCGCGCTCGCCGGGAAGGCGTACGTCGCCTACGAGAACCGATTCCTGAACGCGTTCGACTGCGTCACGGCCTCGACCTCGCGGATCCGGCGGGACGTGGAGCCGTACCGCCTGCCCGTCGGGATCGAGATGGACCGGTTCCGGCCGCGCGAGGACGGCCGCGTCGCCGCGCTCGCGACCGACGGCGGCCCGACCGCGGCGGACGCCCCGGTGATCGGGTACAGCGGTCGGATGACCCACAAGAAGAACGTCGACCAGATCCTCCGGCTCGCGGAGCGGCTGCCCGAGGTGCGGTTCGAACTGGTCGGCGAGGGACCGGTCCGGGCGGACCTGCTCGCGGACGCGCCCGCGAACGTCCGGTTCCACGACTTCCTCCCGCGGGACGAACTTCCCGACTTCTACGCCGCGCTCGACGTGTTCGTCACCGCCTCCACCTGCGACACGCTCGGACTCTCGACGCTGGAGGCGAACGCCTGCGGCACCCCGGTGGCCGCCGCGGACGTGGCGCCGTTCGACGAGACGATCGGCCCCGAGAACGGTGCCAGATTCGCGCTGGGTGACCTCGACGACATGGAGCGCGCGGTCCGGGACTGCCTCGACGGGGACAGGGACACCCGCGCGGCCGTCCAGCAGTTCTCGGTGGAACAGACGATAGACGAGCTCGAGTCGATCTACGGGGTGACCGCGTAGATGGGCGCGGACAACGTCGACGCCTTCCAGCGGTTCATTTTCTCGGTTCCACCCCTCAGGATTCAGGCGGCCGCGCTCGTCGTTCTCAGCGCCGTGTACGCCGTCGGCACGTTCGGCGGAATCTGGCTCTTCACGCCGTTCGCGCCGGACCCGTCTCGGATCGTCCCGGTGGCCGCACTCATCTTCTTAGTCCCGTTCGTCGTCGCCGCGGAGCTGTTCCCTCGCGTCCTCGACGGCTACCCGCGGCCGTGGAGCTACTTCCTCGCGCTCACCTCGCAGTTCGTCCTGTTCGTGTACGCGCTGGTGCTCTCCGGCGCGAACGACGTCGGGAACGCCTGGAGCATCATCTGGCTCAGCTTCATCACGCTGTACCTAGTCAACATCCTGGTGCTCGTCGTCTCGACGGGCATCGACCGCTCCGACCGGATCCTCCTCGTGTCGCTGGCGGAGCCGGGGCTGCTCATCACCGCCTTCTACGCGCTGGGCGGCAGCGACTTCGGCTTCTCGACGTACCGCCACGTGTTCGCGTTCGCCTCGCTGCTCATCGCGGCGGGCTTCCTCGTGTTGGTCCTCGTGGTCGTCGACTACCTGATCAAGAGCAACACCGACGTCTCCGCGTTCGCGCTCACCTCCGGGCTCCTCCGGAACGACCGCGAGTCGCTGGACCTGGGCGTCGAGGCCCGCCCGTCCGTGGAGACGTTCGCCGTCGACAACGGGGCCCGGCTCACGGTCGCGGCCCCGTGGGTCCACCCCGGCCCCCTCGGCGGGTTCGGCGGCGGTCAGCTGAGCGGGAACCTGATCGACTCGCTGAACGGGGGTCGAGGGGACGGTGCGGGGCGCGATCCCGCCGAGGTCGCCGCCGACGGAGGAGCCGAGACCGCTGCGATCGACGGCGGGACCGGCGCGGCCTCGGACGGCTCGGCCGGGTTCTTCTTTCACGTCCCGTGTACGCATAAGGAGGACCTCTCGAACCCGGCGGACGCGGAGCGGATCCTCGACGCGATCGCGGAGCCGGAGCGGACCGAGCGCGCATCCCGGCTCGTCACCGAGTCGTACGGCGAGCGGGAGGGGTACGCGGACGTGCGATTCCACGGCCGTCGGATCGGGGAGAAGGAGGTGATCGTCCTCCACGGCGAGGGGATCGACGACTACGACACCGGCGTGTTCATGCGCGACGTCGACCACGACGACGTGCTGCTGATCGACCAGCACAGACACGACATCCAGAACGGCCCCGACGTCGAGATCCAGTACGGCTCCGCCGAGGCCGACCGCCTCAAGCGCGCGTTCGACGACTTCCGCGACCGGCTCGCGGCCGCCGAGCTCGCGGACGACTACGCCGCCGGGTTCGAGGTGACCCGGACCGGGCAGGACGCGCTGGCGATGGTCGAGTCGGTCGACGGCCAGGAGGTCCTCTGGATCGGCGTCGACACGAACGGGCTCACCCCTGACGTGCGGGCGACGGCCGACGCGTACCGCGAGGAGTTCGACGCGGTGATCCCCTTCTCGACGGACACCCACGCGTCGATCCACGAGCTGGCGAACATGCGCGAGTCCGACACCGACGCGATCGAGCGCGCGGTCGACAGCGCCGTCGACGACGTCGCGCCCGCGACGGTCGGCTTCGAGAGCCGCCGCACGGAGCCGGTGAAGCTCCTGAAGAACGACTACAACGGGCTCGTGTTCAGCGTCAACATCCTCATCCGCCTCACGCTCATCGCCCTCGTGACGCTGTACGTGCTGCTCGTGCTGTGGCTCTTCTTCTGAGACCGGGGCGTTTCCGAGCGAGCGGTTCCCCGTGGCGTTTGTGCCCCCTCGTCGACGTGCCCGCACGGTCTCGCGAGCCCTCCTCCTCGGCACCGACCGGACCCCGAAACGCGCGTTCGGAGCGGTCGCGGTCGCGTTCGTCGCCGCGTCGCTCCTCGTCACTCCAGCACGCGCACGCCCAGCGCGGACGCCGAGAGGCCGCCGATGAGCATCGGCAGCCAGTAGACCGCGCCGCGGAAGATCAAGACCGCGGCGGTGATCGCCGAGGCGGCGACCCCGGTCGTCGGGACGAGCAGGCCGACGAGCGCGGCCTCGATACCGCCGAGCCCGCCGGGCAGCGGCGTCGCGCCCGCGACGTACGACAGCGGGACGACGAAGACGGGGATCAGCGGCGAGATCGGGTGCCCGACCGCGGCGAACGCGACGGTGAGCGCGGCGGCCTGAAAGAGCCAGCCGACGAGCGAGAGCGCGACGATCCCCAGGAGCCGCCGTCGGTCGGTGCCGACGCGCTCGATGTCGGCGAAGAAGTTCCCCAGCCGGTCCGCCAGCCCGGCCTCGATCGTCTCGGCGTCGAAGCGGTCGAACCGCCCGAGGAACGGTCCGACGGCGCCCGGCACGCGGTCGACGACCGCCACGCGGTAGCGCCAGACGAACGCGATCGCCGCGACGATCGCGGCGACCAGCGCGACCGCGCTCGCGACGGCGAACCCGACGCGCTCGCCGATGGCGGTGGTGGCCGCGTACGACCCCACGCCGACGAACACGAGCGAGACGGAGGGGACGACGTTGAGCACGTCGACGCTCGCGATGCCGACGAGCCCCGTCTCGTACCGCGCCTCGCCCACCTTCGAGATGAGGGCCGCGGCGACCGGTTCCCCGCCCGCCTGTCCGAACGGGGTGACGTTGTTCGCGAAGGCGGCGCCGCTGTACACGAGGAACGCGGTCCGGACCGACAGCCGGACGTCGAGCGCCCCCAGCACGGCGCGCAGCATCAGGCTCCACGACGCGAGCCAGCAGAGGCCGAGTCCGGCGGTCGCCGCGACGAGCGCCGGGTCGGCGGCCGCGAGCGCGTCGACCACGCGCTGGACGCCGACGACGACGAACAGCACGGCGAAGAGGATGACGGCGCCGGCCGACCCGAGGATCAGCGCGCGCCGTTGTGAGCCGTTCATAAACGAGGTGACGCGGTAGCGAACTTGAAACGTCTGCTTCGTCTCTGCGGGGTGCGAGCCGTCGGCGGCGCCGGTCGTGTCGGAGGGGTCGGCGCCCGGAGCGACCGAATGAGAATACATACGTACCGGCGGGCCGACGACCCACCCAATGGAAGATCAGCGGTTCCTCGAGTCGGAGTGGGATTACTGTCTGGTGCTCGACGCGTGCCGGTACGACGTGTTCGCAGACGTGTACGACGAGTACCTCGACGGGACGCTCGAGAAGCGGAAGAGCATCGGCTCGTCGACCCCGGAGTGGGCCTACCGGACGTTCACCGGCGACCACGACATCGCGTACTTCTCCGGGAACCCCTTCATCAACGACCTGGGGATCCCGCTGAACGAGCTCAAGTGGGGCGCGTCCTGCGACTACGAGTGGACCGCGTCAGAGCACATCAGCGACATCCACGACGTGTGGAAGACCGACTGGGACGACGACCTCGGGACCGTCCCGCCGGAGGGGCTCGCGGACGCGTTCCACCGCAATCGGGACGCGGTCGAGCGCGCCGACCGCACCGTCCTCCACTACATGCAGCCGCACGCCCCCTACCTCTCGCGGGGCAAGGGCCAGAAGCTCAAGCAGATCCAGAAGGGGATCAAACGCCAGGAGGAGGAGGCCGAGGGCGGAAGCGACGACGACGGCGGGCTGCTCTCCTCGCTCAGCGACTCGGTCCGGCCGAAGATCGAGAGCCGGCTCGACGACAGCGAGTTCGCCCAGAAGGCCGGGCTGTGGCTCGAACTCGACCCGAAGGACCTCGTGAAGGACGGCACGCGCGTGACGGCGCTGTCGATGTACGAGGAGAACCTCCGGATCGCCTTAGAGAGCGTCTCGGAGCTCGTCGCGGAGCTCGACGGCGACGTGGTCGTCACCGCCGACCACGGCGAGGCGTTCGGCGAGGAGGGCGTCTGGGAACACCACATCGAGACGTACATTCCCGCACTGATGGAGGTCCCGTGGCTGGAAGTCGAGTAGCCGTCCGCACCGACGGCCACGGCGCGGTCGGCGCGCGGACCGGAGCCGCTCCCCACCGATGAAGGTCAGCCACTACTTCGAGTTCGAAGACCACGTCACCGGGGGGATGGCCGCCTCCGTCGACCACCAACGAAAGATGTTCGACCGGGTCGGCATCGAGTACACCACGGAGCCGACGCTGGACGCCGACGTGCTCCACTGCAACCTGATGGGGCCGCGCTCGGTCTGGTACGCGCGCCGCGCCCGGAAGGCGGGCGTTCCCGTCGTCGCCCACACCCACGTCACCGCCGAGGACTTCGGTGACAGCTTCCGGTTCACGAACGCGCTCGCGGTGCCGCTCAGGCCGTACCTCCGCCGTGCGTACGGGCTCGCCGACCGCCTCGTCTGCCCCTCAGAGTACAACCGCGAGGTGATCGAGGGGTACGCGGACGTGCCCGCGACCGTCGTCTCGAACGGCGTCGACCGCGAGAAGCTGACGGGGTTCGAGTCGCTGGAAGCCGAGTACCGCGAGCGCTACGACCTCGACCCGCCGACGGTGTTCATGGTCGGTCACGTCATCAAGCGGAAGGGGTTAGAGACGTTCGTCGAGACGGCCCACCGGATGCCAGACGTGGACTTCGCGTGGTTCGGCCCCATCGACCGGTCGCTGAAGGGCCGCGAGACGAAGCGGCTGGTCGACGAAGCGCCGTCGAACTGTACGTTCACGGGGTTCGTCGACGACATCCGCGGCGCGTACGCCGCGGGCGACGTCTTCTGTTTCCCGACCCACGAGGAGAACGAGGGGATCGCGCTGCTGGAGGCGATGGCGGCCGGGAAGCCGCTCGTCGTCCGCGACATCGAGACGTTCTCGTGGCTCGACGACGGCGAAGACTGCCTGAAGGTGGGAGACGACGAGCGCGACGACGGGACGGCCGCGAGCGCGGACGAGACCGACGCCCGCGGCGACGACGTGTCGGGGTTCATCCAAGCCATCGACGAGCTCCGCGACGCCGACCGCCGAGCGGAACTGGGCGAGGCCGCCGCGGAGCGCAGCGAGGCGTTCTCGCTCGACGCGATCGCCGAGCGGTACCGGTCGCTGTACGCGGACCTGACGTAGCGGGCGCCGAGGCCGAGCCGCTCGGCGGTCCGCGGAAACTTGCGAAAACCGCAGTTGGTATGTCCTCCCACCGACTCCGTAGAGGCAAATGACTCGAGTGAGCGTTATCGGCTGCGGGAACATGGGGGGCGCCCTGCTCAGGGGGCTCGCCCGCGCGGAGGGGTACCACCTCACGGCGATCGACCTCGACCCCGAGGCGCTCGCCGCGATCGAAGACGCCGTCGACGAGACGACCGAGGACGTGGCGGCGGCGCGCGACGCCGACGTCGTCGTCCTCGCGGTGAAGCCGGACGTGGCGCCGGCGGTCCTCGACGACCTCGACCTCCGCGCCGACCAGCGGCTCGTGACGCTGGCCGCGGGGCTCCCCCGCGAGTTCGTCGCCGACCGCACCGACGCGTCGGTCGTCCGGATCATGCCGAACCTCGCGGCCGAGACGGGCGACATGGCGGCGGCGGCGACGAACGAGGGCCTCACCGACGAGGTCCGCGCCATGCTCGACGCGGTCGGGGAGTTCGTCGAGGTCGACGAGTCGCTGATGCACGTCTCGACGGCCGTCAACGGCAGCGGGCCCGCGTTCGCGTTCTACCTGATCGACGCGATGAAACAGGGCGGGGTCGAGAGCGGGCTCGACCCCGAACAGGCGGAGACGCTGGCGGCGCAGACGTTCAAGGGCGCCGCGGAGACGGTGCTGCGCGACGACCGGAGCGTCGACGAGCTCATCGACGCGGTCTGCTCGCCGAACGGCACGACGATCGAGGGGATGGAGGTGCTGTGGGACAGCGACGCCGACGCCGCGGTCGGGGACGCCGTCGCGGCCGCGGAGCGCCGGTCTCGCGAGCTCGCCGCGGAGTTCGAGGATGCCTGAGGACGCGGGCGCCGACCGCGTGGGCGCGGCCGACACCGACCGCGTCGCGGCCGCTCGGAAGCGGGCGGCCGCGGCCGACCGCGTGATCGTCAAGGCCGGGACGAACTCGCTGACCGACGACGACTCGCGGCTCGACCGCGTGAAGCTCGACAAGCTCGCCGCGGACGTGATGGACCTCCGCGAGCGCGGCACGGAGGTCGTGCTGGTCTCGTCCGGTGCGGTCGGCGCCGGCACGGGCCGACTCGACGAGGGCCCGGAGTCGCGCGACGGCGTCGACTCGATCGCGGAGAGCCAGGCACTCTCGACGGTCGGCCAGGGCCTGCTGATGCGCCACTACACGCAGAGCTTCGAACGGTTCGACCAGGACGTCGCGCAGATACTCGTGACGGGCACCGACCTCGACGCGCCGGAGCGGTTCGACAACTTCACGAACACCGTCGAGACGCTGCTGTCGTGGGGGGTCGTTCCCGTCGTCAACGAGAACGATGCGGTGGCGACCGACGAGCTGCGGATCGGCGACAACGACATGCTGTCGGCGTCGATCGCGATCGGGCTCGACGCCGACCTCCTCGTGACGCTCACGGACGTCGACGGCGTCTACACCGGGAACCCGAAGCGCGACGCCGACGCGGAGCTGATCGAGGCGGTCGACGACGGGTACGAGCGGCTGCGGGAGATCGTCGGCGACGGCACCGAGACCGACTTCGGCGGCATCCGCACGAAGGTCGAGGGCGCTCACGACGTGAGCCGGAACGGGATCCCCGCGATCATCGCGGGCTCCGCCGAGCGCGACGTGTTAGCGCGGATCGCAGCGGGTAAGCCGACGGGCACGCTATTCGTGCCGAAGACGGGTGACGATTATGAGTGAGAGCCACACCGAACCGGACACCGACGTGGAAGCCGACACCGACGAGCTGGCCCGGCGAGCCGAGCGCGCCGCCCTGCGGCTCGCGAACGCGGACGAGGCGACCCGGAACGAGGCGCTCCGGTCGATCGCGGACGCGATCCGCGACCGCGAGTCGGAGATCCTCGACGCGAACGCGGTCGACGTCGAGGAAGCGGAACAGCTGCTCGCGGACGGGGAGTACACGCAGGCCTTGGTCGACCGGCTGAAGCTCGACGAGACGAAGATCGAGGAGATCGCGTCGATGGTCGAGTCGGTCGCCGAACAGGACGACCCGCTCGGCGAGACGCTCGCGGCCCGCGAGCTCGACGAGGGGTTGGAGCTGTACCGGGTGTCGGTGCCGATCGGCGTCGTCGCGACCGTCTTCGAGTCGCGGCCCGACGCCTTAGTCCAGATCGCGGCGCTCGCCCTGAAGTCCGGCAACGCCGTCGTCCTCAAGGGGGGCAGCGAGGCCGCCGAGTCGAATCGCGTCCTGTACGAGGCGATCGTCGACGCGACCGCCGACCTGCCCGACGGCTGGGCCGCGCTGATCGAGGCCCACGAGGCGGTCGACCGCCTACTCGAACTCGACGACCGCGTCGACCTCGTGATGCCGCGCGGCTCCTCCGCGTTCGTCTCCTACGTCCAGGCGAACACTCAGATACCCGTGCTCGGCCACACCGAAGGGATCTGTCACGTGTACGTCGACGCCGACGCCGACTTGGAGATGGCCGCAGACGTCGCCTTCGACGCGAAGGTCCAGTACCCCGCGGTGTGCAACGCCGTCGAGACCCTGCTCGTCCACGAGTCGGTCGCCGAGGCCTTCCTCCCGGACCTCGTCGCGCGCTACGAGGCGGCCGGCGTCGAAGTTCGGGGCGACGAGCGGACCCGCGAGGTCGTCGACGTCGACCCCGCGACCGACGACGACTGGGACACGGAGTACGGAGACCTCGAACTGTCGATCAAGATCGTCGACGACGCCTACGAGGCGGTCGAACACGTCAACGACCACGGTTCGAAACACACCGAGTCGATCCTCACCGAGGACTCCGAGACGGCGAAGACGTTCATGACCGGCGTCGACGCCGCGAGCGTCTTCCACAACGCGTCGACGCGGTTCGCCGACGGCTACCGCTACGGGCTCGGCGCGGAGGTCGGCATCTCCACCGGGAAGGTCCACGCCCGCGGCCCGGTCGGCCTGGAGGGGCTCACGACGTACAAGTACTACCTCGAGGGGGACGGCCACCTCGTCGCGACGTACAGCGGCGAGGACGCGGTCCCGTTCACCCACCGCGAGCCCGACGCGGAGTGGGGGCTCGGCGGGGAGTAGGGTGAGTCGTCGCTCTCAAGCCACCGCCTAGCCTTGGAGCAGGTTCAATACCTCGTCTGCGACATCGGGTTCGACGGCGACGACGTAGCGCTCGCCCGGAGTCAGCGTCGTCTCGGAGCGGGCGATCCGCCGACCGTTGGCTCCGGAGACGACCACCGTTCCGGCCGGGAAGCGGACCTCGGAGAGCGCCTTGCCCGCGGCGGGCGCCTCCTCCGCGACGCGGATGAGCATGATGTCGAGGTTCCCCGTCACGTCGGCCAGCGTCTGGACGTCGCTGCCGAGGACCTCGTTCGCGGCCACCCGAGCCCCGGCCCGCTCGGGGAACAGCACCGCGTCGACGAACCGCGTGTACGACTCGCCGGCGGCGCGGTCGATGCGGGCGACCGTCCTGACCCCCGGAGAAAGCTCCGTGGCGGCCAGACAGACGGCGAGGTTCAGCCCCGTCTCTCCGGTGAGCGCCGCGATCGCGTCTGCCCGTTCGATATCGGCCTGTTCGATGATGTCGGGGTTCGTCGCGTCGCCGCGGATCACCGTCGCGACGTACTCGTCGGCGATCTCGGAGACGATCCGCTCGTCGCGCTCGATGATCGTCACCTCGTGGCCGCGGTCCGCGAGGATCTCCGCTGTCTGGAAGCCGACGCGTCCGCCGCCCGCGATCACGACGTCGAGTGAGCTTGGCATTGGTTCAGTCCTCCGTCTCCGGGGTGATGTCGGTGTCGGTGACCGCCGGTCCCGCCTCCGGCTCCGCGCGCAGCCTGTTGAGGATGAGATACGCGACCCCGCCGAGCAGGATCCAGCCGGCGCTGAGCCCCAGCGCCAACGGGTCGGTCCGCAGCAGGTACTCGACGAGCACGCCGGTCAGGACCAGGTTGAGCGCGATGCCGATAAGCGGCGGCGCCGGGTAGAACGGCATCTCGTAGGGGCGGTGCATGTTCGGCCGTTCGCGGCGCAGCCTGATCGCGGCCACGTTGACGATGACGAACGACAGCAGGAAGAAGAGGCTCGACATGTTGCCGGCGCTCTGCGTCGGCAGCGCGACCGAGCCGAGCATCACCACCGCGCTGGCGAGGATCGCGACGAACGGCGTCCCGTACCGGTGGTGAATCTGGCCGAACGAGGGGAGCAGCTGCCCCTCGCGACCCATCGAGAACGCGACCCGGGAGGAGGCGATGACGACCGCGTTCAGCGCCGTCAGCGTCGAGAACACCGCGCCGAAGACGACGAGCGCGCCGCCGTTCTGAATGATCGGCAGGCCGGTCGGCATGAACGAGGTCGCCGCCGTCGCGATCCCGGCTTCTCCCGCCTCGGCGAGTCCGTCCGCCCCGAGCGTCCCGACGGCGACGGTCACGACGGCCAGGTAGACGACCACGGTCACGGCGAGGCTCACGAAGATCGCCTTCGGGATGTTCTCGCGCGGGTTCTTCACCTCCTCGGTGACGGTCGTGATGAGGTCGTACCCCTCGAAGGCGATGAACGTGAGCCCCATCGCCGGGAGGACGGCGGCCGCCCCGCTCCCCCCGGGGAACAACGGCTGGAACTCCGCCCCGGAGAACATCGGCGACGCCACCCCGAAGGCGACGAACACCAGCAGGATCGTCACCTTGATTATCGTGAACACCGTCTCCGTCTTCCCGCTGGCGGCCGTGGAGACGGCGTTGAGCGCCACCAGTCCGAGCACCGCGACGAACGCCAACAGAAACCCGACCGAAATCGCTCGGTCCACGATCGGGAGGGCGACGGCTCCGACCTCTCCCGGCGGCGGAACGATTCCGTACACGTGGAGGAGTTCGAGGAAGTTCGGGGCGAACCCGAGCGCGTACAGCGCCCCCGCGATCATGTAGGCGAACCACAGCATCCATCCCATAATGAACGAGGAGAGGTCGTCGAAGATCTCGCGGACGAAGGCGTACCCGCCGCCGCTCTTCGGGATCGAGCTGGCGAGTTCGGCGTACGAGAGTCCGGTGAACGCGGTGACAACGCCGTTCAGCGCGAAAACGATGATGGCCGCCGGCCCGGCGATCTCGGCTGCCAGTCCGGTCAGCACGAAGATTCCGGCACCGATCATCGCTCCCATACCGATCATCGTCGCGTCCAGCAGTCCGAGCTCGGCGTCCGGCGACCGAGTCTGGCTCCCGCTCATCGGTCGAGGGCCTCGTGTCCGGCGTTGTCCATCGTGCGCGTCGATCTGTACGGATTCGACCACTTCATTTTCGGGGGTAGTTCTCTTGATGTAGTAATCGTGGCGGGGTCTGATAACGTTTATCCGCCACGGGGGGTTCCGAGCGGCGTTCCGGCCGCGTAGGAACGTCGGGCGGATTAAAGTCGCTGCGCGCCGAGACGCGGCACGATGACCCGGACAAAGCGGTTCGTCATCGCCGGCGGAGGTCGGGTCGGGCTACGGACGGCGGAGAACCTCACGGAACAGGGCCACGAGGTACTGCTGATCGAGGTCGACGAGGAGCGCGTCGAGGAGTTGGCCGACGCGTATCTCGGCCCGGTGATACGCGGCGACGCCACGCGCCAGTCGATCCTCCGGCAGGCGGACCTCGGTGACGCCGACGCCATCGCCGCGCTCACCGACGACACGGAGACGAACACCGAGATCTGTCTGACGGCCCACTACCTCGAACCGTCGATCCGGACGCTCGCCCGCTCGGAGACGGCGACCGAGCCAGACCACGACGAGGTCGTCGACGCGACGCTGCTCCCGCAGTCGCTCGGCGGCGACCACGCCGCCGACATGCTCACCGGCGAAGGGATCCGGACGCTCGTGTACCCCACCGCCGACCTCGACATCATCGAGGTGACCGTCGCCGAGTCGGCCCCGGTCGCCGGGCGGCGGCTCGACGACGTCGCCCTTCCGGCGGGCAGCCTCCTCATCTCCACCGCGGACCGGGAGACGCTCGCCGGGCCGGAGACAATGCTGGAAGCCTCGGAGCGGTACATCCTCGCGGTCGAGTCGGATGTCGTCGACGAGGTTATCAACCTCTTCCGCGGCTGAGCGTCGCCCGCGGGACGGACCCGGTGACCGCGACGGTTCTCGCCGGGCACGTTCGTGGTCGAGTCACCCTCGACGACAACCTCGGAGGACGGAAACCGATGCGTGCCTCCCGTCCGATGACATCAGTACTCTCTCGTTCGAGAGGGACACCAGACGACACAAACCCGTACGCAACCGAGGGCGACCGTGATCGAGTCACTCCTCCGAATCGACGTCGTCCTCTTCGCTCTCATCGGCGTACTCGGCGGCGCACACTGTATCGGGATGTGTGGGCCGTTAGTGACGATGTACTCGAAGCAAATGACGCCGCAGCCAGACGGCGGGACGGTGACAGCCGACGACCGGCGTGCCGGTCATCTCACGACCTACGAGGTTCGCCAGCACTTCCTGTTCAACGTCGGCCGAGCGACGACGTACGCGATTCTCGGGACCCTCTTCGGCGCGCTCGGGAGCGTCGTGTTCGTTACCGCTGACCAACTAACACCGATCGCCGATCTCCTGCGGGGTGCTGTCGGTCTCGCGGTAGGAGGGTTCATTGTGGCGACCGGCGTTCGATATGTCATTGGCGGAAGCGGAGGCGATATTCGAATACCCGGCGTCCAGCGCGTTACGTCGTGGCTCGCAACGAGAGTTCACCGGCACGTCAACAGCCCGAGTATTGTCGGTCTCGGGGCCGTCCACGCGTTTCTTCCCTGCCCGATGCTGTATCCCGCGTATCTGTTCGCCTTCGCGAGCGGCTCTCCGACCACCGGTGGAATCGCTCTCGGTGCCCTCGGTATCGGGACGATTCCGGCCGTCTTCCTCTATGGGACGACTATCCAGTCGATCGACGTTGCCCACCGGCGACGCGTTCATCGGCTACTCGGCGTGGCGTTCGTCGTGCTGGGGTACGTGCTGTTCGCGCACGGACTGGTGGCACTCGGTGTTCACCTCCCACATCCGATGTTCCCGCATTACCAGCCCCTCGGGGGGGCGATGGGGCACTGACCGAGCACTGGATCCTTTTCGCTGGCTCGATACAGGCGATGGGTTCCAATCAACAACTACGATGCGGAAAACGACGGTAGCTGGCCTCCCTGAACCAAAGAGCTGTCACTCAGTTGCCACTCTTTCGAGGTCGTCGACGAGCCGTTCGATGTCGGTTCGCGGTCCCCGAGCGTACGCCCGCTCGATGATCCCCTGCTTATTGGCGAGAATGATGAGCCCGTAGTGCGGGAAACGATACTCCAGACTCTCGACATCGTCTGCGGGTCGCTTCTCGATCTCCAGACCGAAGTGCTCGTCGTGTATCTCTCGGGCCCGCTCGTAGGTCTCTGGGCGGAGGAAGTGCCAGTTACCCGCGTCGAAGTCGACCCCCTGCTGGCCGGCGTACTCGCGGAGGGCCTCGGCGGTGTCACGCTCGGGGTCGAACGTGGTGGGGAGAAACGCGACCCGGTCGCCGTACCCCTCCTCGGCGGCGGCCTCCTGCCCGCGACGGAGTCGGAGAATGAGCGCGGGACACACCCCGTCCGGACAGTTGGTGTAAAATGACGTCCACAGCACCGCGCGCTCCCCCTCGAACTGGGCCGTCGATATCTCCTCGCCGTGGATCGGGTCGGGGACGGTGAAATCGGGCATATTGTCACCGTAGCTCGGGAATGACGCCTCGCTGAGGTCCCGCTCCGGCGGTCCGAGAACGGTTCCTTCGGCGCCACTACTGCCAAGGACACCAAGACAACCGGCAGTGCCGGCGGTGACTCCCGCGAGGCCGGCTGTTTTACAGAAACTCCGTCGGTCCATGCGCTCACGTATCGGTCCCGCGGTCTTGAGGTATCTGGTGTGACCCTCGAACGCGCCACTCGCGTCCGATCCGGGCGGGTTCGGCCAGTCCGCTCCTCATTCGAAGAGGCTGTCGACGGTCCGAATGAACCGGTCGACGAGCCGGTCCGGCAGCGAGGGCGACACCGCCTCAAGCAGTTCATCCGTGCGGTCCGGGCGGGCCAGCGTGATCGTCATCGGGCGGTCGTCGGACTTCGTGACGATTCCAGCGTCGCTGAGGTTCGAGACGTGCCACGAGACCGTGCTCCGCGCGAGGTCCAACTCTGTAGTTAGGGTTTCCGGGCGAAGGGGACCGTCCGCATGGAGCCGCAGTACGATCTCGCGGGCGGTCTCACGTCGAAGGAACGCGAGCGCGCGCCGTTCCCACGGGTCGAAGGCAGGGTCGAAGTAGTGAGTTCGACCAGCGATTCGTTCGACGACCAACTCCTCGTCGTTCACCAGCCGTCGGAGGTGATACTGCGCCTGTCCGGTGGCGATGTCCAGGTCGCGTTCCACCCGGTTGAAGTGGACGCCGGGCGTCTCGCGGACGTGTCGTCGCACCCGATCCCTGGTCGTCGCCATCCTGAGTGTTCGCCCGTAATCGACTGAGAAATAAAACCTGTCGGGGCGTTCCACTCGCCCGGGAACCGTCACCCGTGTCTTCTTATCACCCCCAACGCATACTGGCCGGTGTCGTGATCGCATCGCTCATCTCGCGGGTCGTCCTCCCGGCGCTCGTGCCACTCACCGTCCAGGGGTCGCCCGTGCTGCTGGCCGTCATCGCGTGCGCCGGGATCGGAACCGGTGCGCTGTTTCTCGTGAGTCTCGTCGCGTATCGACGCCGCCGGACCGGCCGGTACCGACTGATCAGCGCCGCGGTCGGCGTGCTCGTTCTGCGGTCGCTGGTCGGTGCCGGGACCGTGTTGGGGATCGTCCCGATGCCGGTTCACCACTTCGTCGAACACAGCCTCGATTTCCTGATCGCCGCGATGGTTCTCTACGCCGTGTACGCGTACGCGCCGGGCTCGCTGAATGACAGCGCCACCGCGGACTGACTCGATCAGACCCGATCGTGATTGTGCCCGCGCTGCGGCAATCAGTGACCGCCTCCCTCCCGGTCCGTCCGGTTCGTCCGCTCAGTTTCCCGATTGCCGGATCCCTTCGATCAGGGTGCGGTCGATCGCTTCGTAGCCGAACATCTGGCCGCCGTGCGTGTCGATGAACGACTGGGCCTCCGCTTGGTCCGAGAACGGGTGGAGCGCCGGGCCCATTCCACCCATCACGTCGCTTTCGGCGACGTAGATGAGATCGGTCGCGTCGGCGAACGTCTCCGGTGCCGTCGGCGACGGCATTCGCGGCGACCCGTCGCGCTGCCGCACGGTGTAGTCGACGCGCGAGAAGTCGGTCACGTAGACGACGAGCGGCTCCCAGCCGCGGTCCAGCCGATTGAAGTGGTAGGGAAAGAGGCTGTGGACGAGGGTGTGGAACCACGCCGGGTTGCCCTCGTCCCGCGGATCGGCGTCTCGATAGAATATCTGCCCGTTCGCGCCGCCGTGGGGGCCGATCGCCATCCCGTGATCGGTGTCGAACTTTCCCTCGAGATCCACCGGATCGGGGAGCGCTTCCTCGGAGGCGCTCCCGCCGAGACAGCCCGCGAGTCCGGTGACCGCACCGCCGATCCCGGCGGCGACGACGCGGCGTCGGTTCATACTCACGTGTACGCTCACCCGATCATATCCGTTCTGGTGGGAACGTCGAATTTGCCTCACGCAACGATTGGGTGCGTTGATGCCGCGAAGGGAACGGACGACTCGAATTCCGATACGATCCGGCGACCGGATTCCTCACTCCGCGAACCGGAATCGGCTCCGTTCGATTACGGTACTCACGCGCTCCCGGAAGGCGAGCGTTCCGACCGAGGCGAGGCTTCCGAAGAGCGTCCACCCCGCAAGCGAGCCGACCGCCCGGCCGACGTCGACGACGTTCCCCTCCTGCGCGAACGAAACGCCGATCACGGTCTCGAAGACGAGCCCGCGGAAGGCTCCGTTCGGCGTGAGCGCGGCTCGTCCGGCGACCGCCGACGGGTCGGCACCGGCCATCAGCGACTGAATGAGCGCCAGGTCGCCCCCGAGCGTTCCGGCGAGGAACGCGAGGACCGCGACCGCGGCCGCGCCCCGCCGGCTCGTCGCTGCCGCCGACACCCACATCGACAGGGCGAGGAACGCCGCTCCGAACAGCGTGATCAGTGCGAGAAAACGGACGTACAGCAGCGGCGAGTCGACGCCCGCGTGGGTCGCGAAGATTCCGGTGTCAGGGGCGGCGGTCACCCAGACGTAGCCGCCGATCACGGCGAATGGGAGGCCGACGACCGCAACCAACGCGACCAGCCGTGCAAGTAGGACGCCGACGACGTAGCCCGCGACGCCAACTGAATGCGTCCGGATCACGGCGAACTCGCCGCTGACCGCGTCCGCCAACAGCGCCCGATACCCCAGCACGACCGCGAGCAGCGGCACCAGCAGCTCGGCCGGCAGGAGGAGGTCGACAACCGCCGGAACGAACCCCGTCGCGCCACCGCCGCCGACGGCGACCAGAAGCCAGAGCACGGCGAGTAAGCCGACCCCCAGGACGCCGTAGCCGGGCGTGCGCAGGACTGTCGCAAGCTCTCGCCGGAACACGGTCCCTGCGCCGGCAAACGCGTCGGTCACGCCGAGATCCGCGGTCATCGTTCGGATACCCCCGTCACGTGGACATCGCGGTCGCCGTCGTCGCCGGGCCCGTTTCGCTTGTCTTCGGCCGCCGCACCACTTCTCGCTGGGTCTGCGTCGTCGTCGGTCCCGGACAGGGTAGCGTCGCGTCCCGCGGCCTCGTACAGCGCCGTGGTCGTGTCGACGCCGTACTCGTCGCGGAGGGCGTCGAGGTCCCCGGCGGCCGCGACCCGTCCGCGGGCGAGCATGACGACGCGATCAGCGTGGGCATCGACGAGGTCGAGATTGTGTGTACTCACGACGACCGTCACGTCGTCGGTCGCGTGGGCGGCCGCAGTCCGGAACGCCCGCTCGCGCATTCCGGGGTCGAGCCCGCTGGCCGGCTCGTCGAGCACGACGAGCGGCGGATCGCCCAACATCGCCTGTGCGATGCCGAGCAGCCGCTGCATTCCGCCCGAGAGATCCTCGACCGGTCTGTCGGCGGCGTCCGACAGTCCGACCGACGCGAGCGCGGCGTCGGGGTCTCCGTCGACCAGTCGCGCGTAGAACGCGAGCGTTTCCCGAGCGGTGAACCCCTCCCGGAACGGGACCCGCTGGGGGAGGTAACCGATCGACTTCCCACTCCCGTCCTCGACGTTCGGCCGTCGGATCTCCCCGGTGATCGGGGGAACAGTTCCTGCGAGCGCACCGAGCAGCGTGGACTTTCCGGAGCCATTCGGGCCGATCACCACGGTGAGTCCCGGCCCGAACGCGAGTGACACCGAATCAAGCACCGGCACGCCGCCGTACGTCCGGGTGAGGTCGTCGACGACCACGCGATCTGGTTTAGCGCCGTCGACCGCCGACCCGGCATCGGGCGTCCCCTCCGTCGACGAGCGCTCGGTCATGGAGACGCCTCCTCGACCGCTGCCCGTTCGTTCGGCTCGGTACCCCAGTTCGGTCGCGTTGCGTTTCGGTCGTCCGCGGTCATGGGTCGGTCGTCGAGTTGCCGAGCAGCATGGCCGCGGTTATCGATCTGCGCCCGCCAGTCGGCGTGGACCGCCGTCCCGTTCGGGTCCGCGGCCGCCGCGATCCGATCGGGAGCGTACGGCTCCGGCGCCGGTGCCGGATCGATGATACTCCCAGAACGCGCTCCCGCGACGGTGCCACGGAGTCGTTCGAGAAGTTCGTTCACCGGCGACTCGCGGAGCGCGGCGACGGCGGGTTCCCGGTGGAGCGCGGCGTCGATCGGCCACGTCGGGCGGTAGGCGCGCTCGCCCGGCTCGTGGAGTCCCGCGTTCGCTCCCTCCCAGTAGTTGCCGCAGTCGCCGTCGGCCCACACGCGTAGCGGTCCTGCTCCCGCCCCGGCGTGGTGGTCATTCCCCACAAAGTCGTTCGCGACCACGCGGCTCGCGGGCACGACCGTCGTCGCTCGGGCGCCCACCTCGTTGTCCACGACGACGTTGTGCTCGTACAGCGAGCCGCGGGAGCTGGTCGAAAATCCCAGACCGTTGTGTGCGAGCGTGTTGTAACCGATGTACGTCAGCGTGCCGGATGACTGTATCCCGGCCGCCGAGCCGCGGACATCGTTGCCGACGATCGCGTTGCGGGCTGGCCGGGTCATCACCGTGATCCCCGCGAAGATCTCATCTCGGAACGAGTTGTCCGCGATCAGGGCGTCGCCGGTGTACATGAGATGGACGCCGTAGCGGTTCCGTCTGAACGTCGAGTTCCTGACGATCGACCCGTCGGCGCGGTGGAGGTAGATCCCGTCGCGACCGTTCGTGAACGTCCCGTTGGTGACCGTCACCCGGGACTCCATCCCGGTGATTCCCATGAAGCCGTCGTCCCACTCGCCCGTTCCGTTGACCTCGATATCACGGATCACCGCGTCCGATCCGTCCCGCAGGAGAACGCCGCTCGCGTTCGTATCGATCGCCACGTCGTCTATGAACAACCCCGGCGCGTTGAGTCCGCGGATCCCGGCGTCGCCGTAGCCGTATCCGAGTTGGATGTTCGTGTCCCACGACTCCGTCTCGCTTCCTTGCGCGGCCTCTTCGGCCCGTCGTCGGGCCGCTTCGGGATCCCGGGTCCGATTACCGGTGCCGTCGATCGTCAGTCCTGTGACCGCGACGTTCGGAGCCCGGACGGTGATCACCGAACCGTTCCCGCCGCCGCTGACGTGTGCGCCTTCGCCGGCGATCGTGAGGGGTTTCGTGACGTTGATCCGCTCCTCGTAGGATCCAGGCGGCACGACGACCGTCGTGTTCGGCGGGGCCGCGTCGACCGCGGCCGAAATCGTCTCGGCGTCCGCACCGACGGTTACCGAGACGGGGCGGTCGGCGGTTCGCTCCGCGGCCGTGACCCGTCTGTCCGCCACCTCCCACCGTTCCGGTGCCATCGCCCGCGCGACCGCCCCGGAGTCGACGTCGAACGACCGCGTCTGAAGCTCCGCCCAATCGACGGTTTCCCCGCCGTGACTCCCGGTGAACGCCGTTGCCGCGTCCCGAGAGGCAAACGGGATGACCGTCTCGCCGGCGGGCGTCCGAGCCTCGCTGCCGACGACGTAGACCGCTTCCCGGGCGGGCGTCCACGACGACGGTCTCGATTCGGCCGCCGTGAACAACCCCGTCTCAGTCGTCCCCGGTTCGGTTCCGTCGAAGGTTTCGACGTACGCGACGAGCGGATAGCCGAACCGACGTTCGGTGTCGCCATCGTCGAGTCGATCGACGAAGGATTCGACGCCGTTGTATCCGATGACGTACTGAAGCTGCGAGTAAAACACCTGAACGCGCGGGATTCGGCCCGAGTCGGACATTAGCGAGTCCGTCTCCGTAGACAGCCCGAGCTCGACGGTATCATCGTACGCGACGGGGTCGGGCGCGTTCGCCGCAGGGTCGGAGAGAAACGCTCCGGCGACGACGAGCCCGCCGATGGCCGCGAATACGGCAACCCAGGCAAGCACAGCCCGCGATCGGTCGCTGTACGGGTCGAGAATCGCCACGGAACAGGTACGCGTCGTCGGGATATATCTGATCTGGTTCGATTTTCGAATCTCGGTGTGAATTGTCTCATCGCAAAATCGGGTCTCCAGCACCGAACGAGAGGTATTCGACCAGATGGACGAAGACGGTCGTGGCCGTGGAATCGTCTGCCGTCCACGTCGAAAGGGGATCGCGTCCGACGCGGTTCCTGTACTGTGTGTCGACGCGGCCGCGAGTTTTCGTATAGCGATATATGATACATACGTTCGAATCAGAACAGATATGCGTCGTTCGTTACCCGACAGAATTTGCGGCCGCCGGCCGATCGGAAGGACTCCGGAATAATTACCCCCGCCGAATCCGCAGCGACGCTCATGGTCGACTCCGACTGGGGCGACTGGCTGCCGCGCGCTGTCGCGGCCGCCGACCCCGACACGGTGGCGCTGTGGTACCTGGGCTGTAACGGCTTCGCGGTCAAGGGGAGCGGGGGGACCGTCCTCTGGATCGACCCGTACGTCGGGACCGGCGACCCGCCGCGGACGGTCCGGATGATCCCGATCCCCTTCGATCCCGCCGACGTCAACGTCGCGGACGCGGTGCTGGCAACCCACGAGCACACGGACCACGTTCACGGCCCCTCACAGGCCCCGATTCTCGAGAACACGGACGCCGACCTCGTCGCGCCCGACGACTCGCTCGCGGTCGCGCGAGAGGAGGAGCGGTGGACCGACGAGTACGCGGTGAGCGAGGCCGCCTTCACGGAGGTGACGGAGGGCGACGAACTGCGGATCGGCGAGTTCACCGTCCACGTCGTCGAAACGCACGACACGGACGCGACACATCCCGTCGGCTACGTGATCGAACACGAGGCGGGGACGGTGTTCCACGCCGGCGACAGCAAGCCTTCCCCGTCGTTCACCGAGCTCGCCGAGCGGTTCGACATCGACCTCGGAATCCTCGCGTTCGGCTCCGAGGGGACGATTCCCGACGGGGAGACGGGCGAACCGGTCCGGACGAAGTGGTACAGCGACGAAAACGAGATCAGCGCGGCCGCGAACGACCTCGGGCTCGACCGGCTGGTGCCGACTCACTGGGACATGTGGAAGGGGCTGACCGCCGACCCGACCGCGCTCCACGACCACGTTCGGAGCTATGAGTCGCCGGACCAGCTCGAAGTCGTCGAGATCGGCGACCGGATCGACCTCTAAACGGGAGTCGAGCGGCCGTTTTCGCGGGATTTCGGTTATCAACCACGAAACGCGGCCCGTGGAATTTAAACCCCTGCTCCGGGACCGTGCGGGTATGAGCGAACGGACGGCAGAGGCGACGACGACCGTCGACGAGGACGGGATCCGCGTCGAGAAATCCTTCACGGACGACGCGTTCCCCGTGCCCGCGGTGAGGTATCTCCTCTCCTCGAACCGCGAGGACCCCGTACGGGTGCGCATCGTCGATCGGATTCCGGAGTCGTTCCCGATGGACCGGGTGGGGTTCCACCCGGAGTACGAGAGCGAGAACTGGACGGCGTACAAGGACCACCGGGTGGAGTTCGAGCGCGTGATCGACCCCGACGAGAGCGTCGAAACGGTGTTCGGGATCCGGGACGACGACCCCGACCTCGACGGGTTCCTCGGCACGCCGGTGATCGAACACGTGCCCGTCGGCGAGGAGATAGAAGACGTGCTCGGCGCCGGCGACACGGACGCGGTCAGGGAGGTCCTCTCCGGCGACCGCGAGACCCTTCCCGGCATGGCCGAATCCGACGATCTGCCGCCCGAAGAGCCCGATGAATCGCCCCCCCAAGCGCCTGAGCCCGAAGCGACCGGCGCGGATCCCGAAGGCGACAGTGCCGACGAGGCGGAGACCGACTCGCCCGAACCCCGGACGGTCACCGACGACGGCGCGGCGGCAGTGACCGAACACGAGGGCGCGCCGCTCGGAGCCGCGGCCGAATCGGAGACCGAGCCCGACGAGGACGAGCCCGCTGAATCGCCCGCAGTCGACGATTCGGAGGCCGTGGTCGAGGAGGTGGACGAGGGCGTCGACACCGAGGGAGGAGAGGAGGGCGTCGACACCGGTGAAACGGACGATACCGCCGGCAGCCTCCCGGGTGAGGGGGGTCTGGCGGCCGCGCTGGCGGCCGAGATCCGGACGGGCGCGGCGGACGAAGAAGACATCGCGACCATCGAGGAGGCGTTCGACGCGGCCGTTCCCCGCAGCGTCGACGTACGCATCTCCCGACTCCAGTCGAGCGTGGCCGATATCGAGGCGTACGCCGACGCCCTCGCGGAGTTCATCGACGAGGAGGGGACGGCCCGAGAGATCCTCGACGGCATCGACGAGCGCGTCGACGCCGTCGAATCCGAGGTGGACGCGCTCGACGAGCGCGTCGACGTCGCGGACGAGGAGCGCGAGGCGATCGAGTCGGACGTCGAGCGCGTCGATTCCGCGGTCGATTCGACCTCGGACGCCGTCGACGCGGTCGAAACGCGCGTCGACGCCGTCGAGGGCGAGATCGAGGAGGTCGAAGGCGACGTTCGCAACGTGGAGGACGACGTCCGCGACGTCGAGGGCGACGTGCGGGCGGTCGAAGACGAGGTCGCGTCCGTCGACGAGACGGTCGAGTCCGTCCGAGACGCCGTTTCGACGGTCGAGACCGACGTCGACGACCTCACCGCGGACGTCGAGCGGATCGACGGCCAGGCGGACGCCGTCGCGGAGACGGTCGACGACCTAGGCGACGACGTCGAGACGCTGTACGAGGAGGTCGACAAGGCGGCGGAGCGCGCCGAAAACGCCGAGGGTCGGGCCGAAGACGCGGCGGAGCGCGCCGAAAACGCCGAAGATCGCATCGACGACGTGGAGTCCGGCCTCGACCGCTTCGACGAGGAGTTCGACGACCTGTGGGACGACCTCGCGGAGATCGACGCGCGGCTCACCGACATCGAGGACCGCCTCGGCGAGGACCTCGACGACGTGGCCGCCGAGTTGGACGAGATCAACGATCACCTCGACGAACTCGACGAGTTCCGAACTCGTCTCAACGAGGCCTTCGGGCCCTAATTCGACCGTTTACGACGATACACGACTCCTGTCGTCCGGCTCTGTCCGATCGGTTCCAAAACGCAATCCGTTTCACGCGCGCGACCCCATCTCGCCCAATGACAGATCCGGTTCCGGTCGCGGTTCCTCGCAAGGGACGCCCGCTCGAGGCCGTCTTAGAGCGGGTCGCGGCCGTCGCGGACGACGACCGCATCGACCGGCTCGCGGACACCGTGAGCAACACGCTCCGGTACGAGAAGGCCGTCACGAAGGGCGCGGTCGACGCCGACGACGGTCCCTACGAACGGCTCGCCGAGTACTCTGACCCGACGACGGAGGCGAAACCGGAGTTCACGCTGCTGCGCGACGACCGGAACGGGAAACCCCGCCGGATCGTCTTCGACGCCGCAACGGTCGATCTGGGCGGTGTGACGGTCACGCTCGTCGGCCGCGAGGAACCGTTTCGAGCGCTCCGGACCCACGAGTTCGCGCTCGGATTCGACTCCGCCGACCTCGTGTTAGAGGAGGTGGTCGGGATAAGAGCGACCGGGCTCGGTAACATCTCCGACATCAACGACCGAATCGATCCGGTCGACACCGACGTCCGCGTCGTCGGCGGACTCGGTGACACGGTGTATCACACTCTGATGGGGCGCGAGAACGGCCGGGCTCCGAGCGAGACGTTCGACCGCGCGTTCCTCGTCGACTACGAGGGGCCGCTGTGTATCTCGCCCCGGTACGAGCGTCTCGTCACCGCGGTGCTGGGGACTGACGCGCTCGACGGCGTCGAGTTCGTCTATCCCGAGGCCGACGAGGAAGAGGAGGCCGCTATCGCCCGAGTCGGCCTCGGCGTGTACCTCACCGTCACCGGTTCGACCGCCCGCGAACACGGGCTCTCGGTCGGCGAACAGCTGTTCCCCAGTGAGACGGTTCTGATGCGCAACGCGGCCGAGACGGCGGAGTCGGTCTCGCGCGTGCTTCGAGCGCTCGACCGCGAAGCCGCCGACTCGGAGATTCGCGTCTGACGCCGGATACGATATCGCGGGATGCGATATATGCGGTAGTGGTGAGACGGGTATCGACCCCGGCACGTTACCCCGTACTGACCGTCTCGATGCCGCGAGAAAACGGTAGCAGCTGATCGAGTCGTTCCGATCGGAGTGAGCGACCGACGATTCGGCTCGAACTCGCGCGGGTGTTTCGCACGGTTATCCACGAAAAGTATATCCGAAGATGTAGTACTAGATTTTCATAGTAGTAGCCCTAGATTACGAGATATTCAATACACGGCGGTCGGCTAAGAGCACTAGAAAAGAAGATAAGGTCACTTATCCGTAAATCTAGGATAGATTAAAGTCACACGCGCGAGAAACGTCGTTCGAACGATGGGAGGCGATCGACAGTCGGTGAAGACGTACGTCCCGACGGAACAGAAGGACGTCTGGCGAAACCACGCCGACGAACTCGACATGTCGCTGAGCGAGTTCGTCAGGACGATGGTACAGGCCGGGCGCAGGGGGTTCACGCCGACCGAGTCGGCGGGGCACGACGAACCCGCTCCCGAGGCCTCCGACCCCCAGGGTCACGACCTCGAAAGGCGGGTCCACGCGGCTCTCGAATCCGGGCCTCGTTCGTGGGACGAACTCGTCCAGGCCGTCGTCGGTGACGTGGAAGACGAACTGGAGGCGACGCTGGACGACTTACAGGATCGCAACCGCGTCCGATACAGCGGCCGGGACGGGGGATACGTGTTGACCGATGAGTAGCGCCAGAGCGGCTCCCGATCCGGACGACCCGATCGGCTACTTCCTCGAAGACCTCACGTATCACGGGAAGACCGACCGAACCAGAGCGGCGTACGAGCGCGTCCTCCGTCGGTTCGAGGCGTTTCTCGACGAGACCGAACCGAACGCCGCGACGCACCGGGACTGTATGTCGTTCGTCCACTCGCTGCGGGGCGACGCCGCCGACAGCACCGTCGCGACGTACGCGGCGTACCTGCATCGGTTTTACGGGTATATGACGGAAGTGGGCGCCTTCGACGACAATCCGATGACGCTGGTGATGGAGGAGATGGACGAGACCGTCGATAAGGACCCCGCCCGTCGCGACGTCTCGATCCCGGCGATGCGGTCGTTTGTCGCCGGGATCCGTCATCCCCTCCACCGCGCGCTCGTGGTGACGCTACTGAAGACCGGCATGCGGGTCGGCGAGTTGTGTAACCTTGACCTCCGCGATCTGGCCGTTTCCGACCCGGAGCTCGACGCCGCGTACGCGCTCGGCGGGCGCCCCGCGCTGTCCGAGCGACCGGACTCGATATTCGTGACCGCGGAGGCGACCGTCGGCGAGGAACTGAACGGCGAGGCGCGGACGGCCGCCAACAAGCGGAAGCGCGGGACGGTGATCCCGGTCGACGACGAGCTTCGGCGGACGTTGAAGGCGTGGCTCGCGGTCCGACCGGATTCTCCGTCGCCCGCGGACCCGTTGTTCGTCGGCACCGCGGAGGGATGGGGCGAGCGACTCCGGCCGCAGGCGGTCAGGCACGTCGTTGAGCGGTACGCCCGCGAGGAGGGCTGGTATCGGACCGGCGGCGGCGCCGACGAGAACGTTACGCCTCACTACTTCCGGCACTTCTTCACGACGCACCTCAGAGACAGAACCGGCGACCGCGGCGTGGTGAAGTACCTGCGCGGCGACGTCGCCGACGACGTGATCGACACGTACACCCACAACTGGGGCGATCAGGTCCGGGAGACGTACGAGGCGAACGTCTACCGACTGGTTTCGTGAACCAGCCGTCCCGTCGCGTTGGTCGGGTGTCAACGGATCAGGTATGTGTTGTCCAAATACCAACGTATCCTGTTCGCACGAGAACGCGTAAATAGTATTTCGCTATATCTAATTGCCCCAGTCGGTTCTATCAGCCGCGAACGACAAGACGCGAAGGAACGACCGCCGTCCGTGTCACTCATATGTCGCGACGATCCGTGTAAAGACGACGATGGCGCTCCTCGAAGTGACCGCCGCTACCGGCCTCTCGGTAATGGCCGGAACGGCGGTCACAGCCCTCCTCTGTGTCGGGCCTCGACAGGTGTCGCGGGCGATGACCGATGTCGACGAGCGCATCCGCGGGGTCGCCCCCTACCTCGGGGCGGCGGTCGCGCTCCTCGCGGTCAAACAGCTCACGCAGGGGTATCGGCTGCGCTTCTCTCGCGCGCTGGGCTGGAACATCACCGACGAGCTGTACGCGCTGGAAGGCGGGTTCGTGGCGGGCCTCCAAGACGTGACGCCGGAGGCGACGCTGGAGTTCTTCACCGTGAGCTACATGGTCGGGTTCGCGTTCCTCCTCGTCGCGGGACCGATAACGTACTTCCTCTCGGCGGGACGCCGACAGCGACACCTGAAGGAACTGCTCGTCGCGTACATGCTGAACTACGCCGTCGGCACCGTCTGTTACACCCTGTTCATCTCGTACGGGCCGCGAAACCACTTGGAGACCGTCTCCGGACTGATGTACCGGGTGTACCCGCAGACGCAGGACCTCACCGCGGCGGTGGCGTCGAATACCAACGTGTTTCCGTCGCTCCACACCTCCCTGTCGGTGGCCGTCGTCGCGGTCGCCTGGCGCTCGCGACGGACGCATCCGCGCTGGACGCCCGTCGCCGCCGCGGTCGCGGTCGCCGTGGTGTTCTCGACGATGTACCTCGGCATCCACTGGCTCACCGACGTCGTCGCCGGCGCCGCGCTCGGCGTCGGGTCGGTGTTCGCCGCGGTGCGGATCGTGGACCGGGCGGAGTCGCGGTCGCTCACGGCTCGCGACGACACCCACGAGGAACCGGCCGGCCGGGCCGGCGACGATTAGGGGAACGACGGTCCTCCGACCACGGACCGCGACGACGAGGCCGGAGCGAGAGACGGCGGTCACCGCTTCCGCGAGCCCCGACTAGCCGGTGTTCCGAATCCCGATGAACGCGAGCGGAGAGACCGTTCAGACGGAGAGCGTCCGGACCGAGCTCGTCTCGGGGGTCACTCCTCGTCGAGCAGGCTCTCGACGAGGGCCTCGGGGTCGAACCGGGTGATGTCGTCGTACCCCTGTCCGGTGCCGAGGAAGAGGATCGGCTTGCCGGTGACGTACGCGACCGAGATGGCGGCGCCGCCCGAGGAGTCGGCGTCGGCCTTCGTCAGGATCGCGCCGTCGATCGCCGCGGCGTCGTCGAACTCCTTCGCGCGGTTGACCGCGTCTTGGCCCGCGACCGCCTCGTCGACGAAGAGGGTCATGTCGGGGTCGACGACGCGGTCGATCTTCTCCAGTTGGGCCATCAGGTCGTCGCTTGTGTGGAGCCGCCCCGCCGTGTCGCCGAGGACGACGTCGATGTCGTTCGCCTCGGCGTACTCGACGCCGTCGTAGATGACGGCCGCCGGATCGCCGCCCTGATCGTGGCTGATCAGGTCCCGGCCGAGCCGGTCGGCGTGTTCGCGGATCTGCTCGTTCGCGCCCGCGCGGTAGGTGTCGCCGTTCGCGAGGACGGACGAGTAGCCGCGGTCTGCGAGCCACTCCGAGAGCTTCGCGATGCTCGTCGTCTTCCCGACGCCGTTGACGCCGGTGAAGACGATGGTGACGGGCTTGTCCGCCTCGGCGATCCGCTGCTCGAAGTCGAACTGCCCGACGGCGATGACGTCGAGGAGGGCGTCGTGAAGCGCCGACTCGACGAGTTCGCCGGTGGTCTCGACCTGCTTGCGGGACTCGCCGAGCATGCTCTCGCGGACGCTGTCGAGGATCTGCTCGGCGACGCTCATCTCCACGTCGCTTTCGAGCAGCGCCATCTCGAGGTTCCACAGCGGCTCCTCTAAGTCCTCCTCCTCGATGATAATTCGCCCGGTCGCGAACGCCTTCGCGCGCTGGAAGGTGCTCGGTTCGTCGTCGTCCGAGGTCGTCTCGTCGGCCTCGACTGCGTCGGCTTCGGCGGCGGTCGCCGCAGCGCCGCCTTCGGGGGCCTCGTCGCTCGCGTCGGCGTCGCTCCCCGGGGCCGCTCCCTCCTCGGGGGACGCCTCCTCGTCGACCTCGGTCGACGCTTCGACGTCCTCTCGGAAGCCCGAGAGCTTGTCTTTCAGTCCGTCGAACACGGTCTGACCCTCGTCTTACTCCTCTCCGTCCTGCGTCTGCTGCATCTGCTGCATCTGCTGTTGCTGCATCTGCTGTTGCATCTGCTGGGCCTGCTGTTCGAGCTCGTCGCTCTCGGACTCCAGCTCTTCGACCTCCGCCTGCGTCTCTTCGATGCGGTCGTCGAGCGCCTCCTGCTTGCGCCGGAGGACGTCGATGGCGTCGTCCTGCTCCTGCTCCGCGGAGTAGTTGCCGCCGAGCGAGACGATGACCTCGTCGATGTCCTGGACCTCGGCGCGGAGGTACGCGCCGCCGCCGAGCGGGACCTGAACGGTCGCGCCCGTGTCGAGGGTCTCGATGGCCTCGACCGCGTCGTCGATGTCGGCCTTCTCCTCGCGGTAGTCGGCTATCTCGGCTTCGAGCGCCTCGATCTCCTCGTCGAGCGCCTGGATCTCCTGGGAGAGCTGCTGAAGCTGCTGTTGTCCGCCACCCATCATGCCTCGGACACCTCCTCGATGTCGATCTGGGTGCGCTTGCGGTTGTGCTGGCTCCCGACGTTGGTGTAGATTCGCTCGCGGGCGAGGTCCTCGTTTTCCGCCTCGACGTCCTTCGTGAACGGCTGATCGCCGTCTCGACTCTGGAACCGTCCACTCACCGTGTACGTACTCATGTTTCCCGATGTGGCAGGGACAGGGAAGTATCTTCCTAAAGGGGGACAGGCCGCCGCGTCGACGAGGGGGGCTTCCGAGCGGGAGATATTCCCAGCGGGGGACCCTCCCAGCGAGAGGTCTCCCGAGCGGCTCCGCCTTCCGAGTCACCCCGAGAGATCCGCGCGCCGGAACCGAACGACGGCGAGCGCGACGAGGACGACCGTCGCCGCGAGCAGGACCGCCGCGCCCGTCGAATCGTACTCGCCCGATACGAGGACGGCGGACGGGTCGTAGTGCGCCGTCGGACTGAGATCCCCGACCGCCGCGTAGTCGGTGCTCGCCGCGACCGACTCGAGCATGAACAGCGCGAACAGCGCGCCGAGCGCGACCCGCTGAGCGATCCCCGGCCGCGAGACGAGCGTCGACACGGCGATGCCGAACGCGACGCACGTCAGGTGGTACGGGACCGCGAGCGCGTGGACCGCGACGAGCCGCTCGACCGCGATCGTCTCCCCGACCGCGAGGACGCCGACGTACGCGACGACCGGTACCACGAGGTTCAGTAGGGCGACGAGCGGCACCAGTCCGAGGAACCGCCCGATCACGACGTCGCGGCGCGCGACCGGCGCCGACAGCGTGAGGTCCATCCGGCCGGAGGCGACGTCGCCGGCGATTGTCCCCCCGGCGAGGTACGCGAGGTAGAGGCCGACCAAGAGCAGCCACGCGAACTGGTAGAACTCCACCGCGAGGAACCCCTCGACGGAGGAGATGGCGATGATCCCGAACGCCTCCCGGACCGCCGGCGGAAACGCCTCGACGTAGGCGTCGAGGTCGACTCCGGACGTCGACAGCGACGGGTAGAAGGCCAAAAAGAGGAGTAGCGCCGCCGAGAGCAGCCCCGCCACCGCGAGCGACCCGCGGGCCCGGCCGGCGGCGTCGTAGCGCGCGATCGCGAGCCACGGCGCCGGGCGGTCGCTCATCGGGCGTCACCCCCCGATCCCGCGGTCGCGTCCCTCGACGCGTCGCTCCCGCCGCTGCCGGTCGGTCTCGGTCCGCCGCCCCCGCTCGGCCCCGGCACGTCGCCGTCGTAGAAGGTCATGAACGCCTCCTCGAGCGGGGCGTCGACGACGTCGAGGTCCAGCACGGTGTACCCCGAGAGCAGGTCGATCAGCGCGTCGTACTCCCCGGTCCACGTGAACGAGACGGTCTCGCCGACGCGGAGGTTCATCGCGCCGCGGACCTCGAAGTCGTCCCGGTCGACGTCCTCCGCGACGCGGACGCGGACCTGTTTGCCGCCGCGAGACCGGAGGTCCGAGACGGACTCGACCGCGGCGAGATGACCATCCCTGAGGACGCCGACGCGGTCGCACAGCGCCGCCACCTCGCCGAGGACGTGCGAGGAGAGGAGGACGCTCGCCCCGTCGTCCACGCGTTCGCGCACCAGGGCGGCGAACTCCTCTTGGAGCAGCGGGTCGAGCCCGGAGGTCGGCTCGTCGAGCAACAGGAGATCCGGGTCGTGCATGAACGCGGCCACCAGCGCCACCTTCTGCCGGTTGCCCCGCGAGAGGTCTGCGATCCGACGCGACTCGTCCAGGTCGAACCGGTCGACGAGGCCGTCGCGGCTCGACTCGCCGCGGAGCGCCGCCTGGTGGTCGAGGAACGCCGCCGCGGTGCGGTCGCGGTCGAGCCCCGGGTCGCTGGGGAGGTACCCGATCCGCTCCCGGGCGCGGCGCGACTCGACGGGGTCGGTGACGTCGTGTCCCAGGAGCGTTCCGCCGCCGCTCGTCGGGGACAGGAATCCCAGGAGCGTGCGGATCGCGGTCGTCTTCCCCGCGCCGTTCGGCCCGAGGAAACCGAACACCTCGCCCTCCTCGACGGTGAACGAGACGTCTTCGACCCCGCGGACGTCGCCGTAGTACTTGCTCAGGTCTCGGCACTCGATAGCGGGCATGCCGCACGCAACTCCGCTGGGGCTTATAAATGTGGGAGCCGGCGACGAACTGAAAACGGGGGAACGGAGGACTGGTTCAATCGATGAAGCCGAGCGTCTCTTCGATCCGGCCGAGTTCGGGGCCGGTCGTGTCCTCGCCGACGACGTACCCCTCGTCGGTGGCGACGAGGCCGGAGCCGACGAGCGGCGCGCCGTAGTTGACGGTGCCGAGGTCGGCGCGGACGTCGAGCGCCTCTTCGACCGCCTGAAGCTCCGACTCGGTCGACTGGGGGTGACAGAGCACGCCCGTGTCGTTGGCGACCGCCGCGGTGCCGACCGTCCTGACCCCGCCGAGGTCGCCGCGGGTGACGGGGACGTCGAGGGCGTCCTCGACCGTCTGGACCGCCTCGCGCGAGAGGTCCGGGTGGACGTACGCGCCGTAGTCGTTCGCGAGGACGACGTTGCCGGCGGCGTTGATCTCGCCCGGGAGTTCGGCGGCCGGGACGCCGGCGACGTCCGCGATCCGGTCCTTCTCGCGTTCGGTCGCGCGCGAGGAGACGAGCACGCCGTGCTCGTTACCCGTCGCGAGCGCCCCGACCGTGTTCGACCGTCCGACGGTCGTCAGCAGCGGCTCGGCGCCGAGTTCCGCCGCGAGGTCCTCGGCGAGGCCCTCGTCGACGTCCGGCCGAACCAGGAGGAGGTCGTCGACCGCGCGGGCGAACACGCCCACGTACGACGATCCGGTGAAGGTCGCCCGTAACACGTTACTCGGCGTGTTCGGCCTCGACGACCGGCTCGCCGTCCTCGACGAACCGAGCCGCGCGGACCCGCACCGTGCTGGGCGGGTTCTGTCGCCCGTTCGTCCAGACGGCCTCGTTGACCGAGCCGTCGATGATCACGTCGTCCTCGTCGACGGAGAAGTGCTGCGCGAGGTGCTGTCGCGTGATCTTCATCGCGTAGTCGGCGCGCTGCTGGACGGGCTTCTCCTTCGCGTCGCGGAGCGGGACGGTGACGACGCGCTCCTCGAAGTCGTTCGTCGACATTTACTCGTCCAGGTCGTTCCGGCGCCAGTTGCGCCGCTTGGGGTTTCGCGTCACGTTCATGTCCGTCTTCATCATGACCCACGCGGGGACGCGGGTGTTCTGGCGCTCCGCCTTCGCCAGACGCTTCTTTTGAGCCTTCGACTTGTCTCCCATAGTGGCGCACACTTTCCGCGGGGCGCATAAAACCCCTTCCATACGGGTCGCCACCGGGCCGCCGAACCCCGACCGAGGCCGCCGTCGCGACCGCTACAGTTCCCGCTCGGCGATATCCGCGTAGATCCGGTAGCAGCGGTCGAGGACGTCCAGGCTCGCGCTCTCGGTGTCGGTGTGCGCCTGCCCCGGCTCGGAGGCGCCACAGACCAGACAGTCGGTCCCGGCCTCGGCGAGCCATCCGGCGTCGGTCGCGTGCGGCTTCGTGACGTGTTCGGGCGCGTCGAGGCCGCGCTCCTCGTGGACCGCGCGGGCCACGTCGAGTGCGGCGTCGGCGAAGGCCGCGTCCCCGCAGGCCATCGGCGGGAGGTCCTGATCGACGACGAGCTCGACGCCCGGCGTCGCGTCGGCGACGCCCGCCACGTCCGCGCGACCGCCGGGAACCGTGCGCTCGTCGACCGTCGCCTCGCAGCGCTCCGGGATGACGTTCCACGTGTCGCCGCCGTCGACGATCGTGACCGCGAGCGACCCGGAGACGTCGTTGCCGAGGACCGTCGCCCGCGGCGCGTCGAGGTCGCGGACCCCGTCGATCGCGTCGCAGGCGCGGTAGATCGCGTTCTCGCCCGCCTCCGGCTCCGAGGCGTGCGCGGCCGCCCCGTGCGCGACGAGCCGCGACCCGCGCCGGCCGCGGTGGGCGACGACCACGTCCGTGACGCCCGGCTTCGAGTAGTTCGTCGACCCCTCCGCGACGACCGCGCGGTCGGGGGCGAACCCGGCGTCGATGGCGTGGCGCGCCCCCTCGCCGCCGACCTCCTCACCGACGAACGAGGCGAGTATCAGCTCGCGGTCGGCGGGCGGCGTCGCGTCGCGGAAGGCGAGCATCGCGGCCGCGACCGACCCCTTCATGTCGGCGGTCCCGCGCCCGTAGATCCGGCCGTCGCGACGCTCGACGACGTACTCGCCGTCGAGGCCGTCGCCGGTCGTCTGCTCGGGCGCGGGCGGCACCACGTCGTGGTGGCCGACGAGGGCGAGCGAGTCGGCGTCCGGGTCGTCGGTCGCGCCGGCAAACGCGAGGACGTTGCCGGCGTCGTCGCGCTCGACGGTCGCGTCCGTCTCCGCGCGCAGCCACTCCTCGATCGCGTCGCCCGCGGCCGTCTCGTCCTCGTGGGAGGGGATCGAGACGAGCCGCTCGGTCAGGGCCCCGAGTTCGTCCATGCGCCCTCTGAAACGCCGCACCGCATAAGGGCGTCCCTCGGGGCGAGGGCGCCCTGACGTGAGCCGCGAGGGGCCGCGACGCGAGCGACGCGGGGCGCCCGAGCCGGCCTCAGGTCGTGAACAGCTCCGTGTCGTCTGGCACCGCGAAGAGTCCGAGCCTGACCCCGGCGTCGAGCCAGCCGTACCCGTACGAGTACGAGGCGAGCGCGTTCACCGGGTCGCCGTCCTCGCGGAAGTGCCGGCCGTCGTCGAGGTACGACTCGGCCATCTCCGTCACGTCCGCGGCGGCCTCGCCCAGCGGCGTGTCGGCCGGCAGACGGGGCTCTGCGACGGAGAGCGCGTCCGCGAGCATCCGCTCGTAGCGGTCCGTTTTCTCCTCCAGATCGGCGGGCATACCCGAGTGTTCCGACGGGCGGACAAAAGCGGCCGGGTCGGACCGGGGGCGCTGTACCGCTCCCGGTCCCGAAAGCGCAACGCCGATACGCTCGGCCGCGAAACGGGGGTCCATGTACGAGGCCGTTCACGCCCACCCGGACGGCGAGGCGACCGTCGCGCGCCACGCCGCGACCGCCGCACGACAGGGCTACGACGGGATCGTGGTCCGCTCGCGCGACGCGCTGGATCCGGCCACCGGCGGGGGGCGATCGGGCGGCGACGGCGGGTCGGCCGCCGGCGACCGCGGCGAGAGCCCCGTCCGAGACCCGAACGCCCTCGCCGAGGAGTACGGGATCGACGTCGTCGACGCGGTCGAGATCGACGCCGACGACCCGACGAGCGCATCCGGCGCGGTCGGGAACTACCGGTCCGACCGGACCGTGGTCTGCGTCGTCGGGGGCGACGACGCCCTGAACCGGTTCGCGGTCGAGCAGGCGCGCGTCGACGCCCTCGTCCGTCCGATGGCGGGCGGCGGGGACGTCAACCACGTCCTCGCGAAGGCGGCGCGCGACAACGGAGTTCACGTCGAGTTCGACTTCGGCCCGGCGCTGCGCGAGACGGGCGGGAAGCGCGTCCGGGCGCTCGCGGACCTCCGGAAGCTCCGCGAGATCGTCGACCACTACGACGCGCCGTACGTCGTGAGCGCGAACGCCCGCTCGCACCTCCAACTGCGCGCTCCGCGGGAGCTGGTCTCGGTGGGAGAGGCGGTCGGGTTCGACGCCGAGGCGGTCCGCAAGGGGCTCCGAGCGTGGGGTGACATCGTCGAGCGCAATCGGGAGCGCCGCTCCGAGAGCTTCATAGAGCCGGGGGTCCGACGTGGCAGGTATGAAGAAGACGGTTGAGGAACACGCCGAGCGGTTCTCCGAGAAGGCGGCCGCGTACGACGACTCGAAGAGCGACGAGTACCACGCCTGCGCGAGCCTCGTGATCGACCACGCCGCGCCCGAGTCGGACGACGTCGTCCTCGATCTGGGCGCCGGGACCGGCGCCATCGCGCTCGCGGTCGCGGCGGACGCCGAGCGCGTCCTGGCGCGCGATATCAGCGAGGGGATGATGGAGGAGGGTCGTCGGAAGGCCGCCGACCGCGGCCTCGACAACGTGGAGTTCGCGTACGGCGAGTTCCGCGACCCCGACCTCGACCCGGACCAGCGGGTCGACGTCGTCACCTCGAACTTCGCGCTTCACCACCTCGCTGACGACGAGAAGCGCGAGGCGATCCGGGTGATGAGCGAGACCGGCGCGCGGCGGATCGCCCTCGGCGATGTCGCCTTCTTCGAGGGGCCGGACCCGGACGCGCCGTTCTACAGCCCCGAGGTCGACGACCCCGCGACCGTCGGCACGCTGGTCGAGGCGTTCACCGAGGAGGGGTTCGCGGTAACCGCCGTCGAGCGCGTCCACGACCAGGTGGCGGTGATCGTCGCGGAGCGGCTCCGCGAACTCCCGGCGTGAGGGTGCCGAGATGAAACACCTCCCGAAACACCTTCGCCCGCGGTGGCGGTACCTCGCGGTCGGGATCGAGACGTGGACGGACGCCGAGGTCGGCCGGCGCGCGTTCCAGCGCGCGCTATGGTACAGCGCCGGCAACCTCCTCGGGGACGCCGGCAGCGCCGACGCCGACCTCACGCTGCTGTCGTTCGCGCACGCGGACGGGACCGGCGAGGCCGTCGTCCGCGTCAGACACGGCCACGTCGACGACGCGCGCGCCGCCGTCGCCTGCGTGAGCGAGGTCGACGGCGAGCCCGTCGGAATCCTCGTCAGGGGGATTTCGGGGACGGTGCGTGCCTGTGAAGAAAGATATATGGGTCGCGCGACCGCCAGTTCGACACAGCGAGACGTCGCGTTCGAAGGCGCCGAACGGTCCGCGACCGTGCGCGGTGACGCGTGCGACCTGCGGGTCGAGTCGGGTCGTGTCGGCGCGACGACGTTCGACACCGAGTGATATCATGCAGGGCCAATCTCAACAACAGGCGTACGACCGCGGCATCACCATCTTCTCTCCGGACGGCCGACTCTATCAGGTCGAGTACGCCCGGGAGGCGGTGAAACGGGGGACGGCGAGCGTCGGGATCCGCGCCGAGGACGGGGTCGTCCTCGCGGCCGACAAGCGCGCCCGCTCCCCGCTGATGGAACCGGAGAGCGTCGAGAAGCTCCACAAGGCCGACGACCACGTCGGCGTCGCGAGCGCGGGCCACGTCGCCGACGCCCGCCAGCTCATCGACTTCGCGCGCCGCCAGGCGCAGGTGAACCGGCTCCGCTACGGGGAGCCCGTCGGCATCGAGACGCTGACGAAGAGCATCACCGACCACATCCAGCAGTACACGCAGGTCGGCGGCGCGCGCCCGTTCGGCGTCGCGCTCATCGTCGGCGGGATCGAGAACGGCGAACCGCACCTGTTCGAGACGGACCCCTCTGGCACCCCCTACGAGTGGCAGGCGCTGTCGATCGGCTCGGACCGAAGCGACCTCCGGGAGTACCTGGAGGAGACGTACGAGGAGGGCCTCACCACGGACGAGGCGGTCGGGCTCGCGCTCGACACCCTCGCGCGGTCGAACGACGGGGAACTGTCCCCGGAGGGCGTCGGCGTCGCCACGATCACCGTCGACGACCCCGAGTACGCCGAGCGGCCGACCGACGAGATCGAGGCGGTCCTCGAGGAGCGCGACCTGCTCCCGGCCGACGAGGACGAGGCGGACGGCGAAAGCGACGGGGAGTAGCGCTTCTTTTCCCCCGATCGCCGGCGGGCGTCCCGCCGCCGGTCGGGAGAGTTATGCCGTCGGAGACAGACCGGAGAGGCGTGCAGAAGACGGTACTCATCACCGGCTGTTCCTCGGGCATCGGTCGCGCCGCGGCACACACCTTCGTCGACGAGGGATGGACCGTGTACGCCACCGCGCGGAACCCCGCGGACATCGAAGCGCTCGGCGAGGCGGGCTGTGAGCTCGCCACGCTCGACGTCACCGATCAGGACGACGTCGACCGCGTCGTCGAGCGGATCCTAGACGAGGCGGGCGCGATCGACGCGCTGATCAACAACGCCGGCTACGGCCAGTTCGGGCCGATCGAGGACGTTTCGACGGAGCGGGTCCACGAGCAGTTCGACGTGAACGTGTACGGCCCGCATCGGCTGATCCGGGCGGTCCTCCCCGGGATGCGCCGCGAGCGCGACGGGACGATCGTCAACGTCTCGTCGGTCGCGGGCCGGGTATCGATGCCCGGCGGCGGCGTGTACAGCGGATCGAAGTTCGCCGTGGAGGCGATGTCCGACGCGCTCCGCAACGAGGTCTCGGACCTCGGTGTCGACGTGGTCGTCGTCGAGCCCGGCCCGGTGAAGACGAACTTCTCGAAGCGCGCACAGGCGGAGGCGGGCGTCGATCCGGAGGGTGACGACGGGGAGCGCGAGGCCGACGCCGGGGAGCGCGACGGTATCGACCGGACCGCCGCGTACGAGGGGTTCTACGAGCTGTTCGAGGACGCACAGCTGATCGGCGGCGACGGCCCCGGCGCCGTGGAGCCTGAGCTCGTCGCGAACGCCATCTACGACGCCGCGAGCGCGACCCGACCGCCGGCCCGAGTTCAGCCGGGAACGGTCGCCCGCGTGGGCGTCCTGGCGCGGTTCCTGCCCGACGCGCTGCTCGACAAGGCGTACGGGCTCGTCAGGAACGTCACGTCGTAGTCGGTCGCCGCTCTCACGGACTCCCTTCCCCGGCCTCGTCGTCGACCGCGAACGGGCTCTCTCCCTCTCGCCAGTCCCAGCCGGGGAGCCGCGTCTGGAACCCCGCCGCGAGCGCGGCGTCGAGGTCGTCCGCGCCGGCGGTGCCGGCGCCGGCCCGGTCCGCGTCGGCCGCCGCGTCCCGGTCGACCTCGGCCGTGGCATCCCGGTCCACGTAGGGGTCCGCGACGTGGAACGTCGCCTGCGCGAGCAGCGAGAGCGGACGCCCGCCGGCTATCGTCGCGGCCAGCTCCCGGCCGAGGACCTCGTCGACGACGAACCCGGGGTAGTCGCCCGCCACGTCGAGGTCGCGGAGGAGGGCGACGCAGCCGGCGACGTTGACCGCGACCTCGCCGTCGGCGAAGACGGCGTCGACCTCGCGACGGTAGCCGTCGGGCGCGACCGCGTCCACGTCGGTCTCGAACAGTCGGCCGAGTCGGTCGCGGGTGTCGTTGATGACCGGGACGATCACGTCGGCGCGGTCGCGGACCCAGGCGTGTTCGTCGCGGACCGTCTGCGGCGTGACGCGCATGGCCCGTCTTGGGCCGGCCGAGGCTTGCCCTTTGCGAAGGCTTTTATAACGGCGGGGCAGTAGCGTGATCCAAGCGGGTTTTCGCTGGCTGTTCCCGCGCACGGAACCAGTACGGACAGTACTTCCACTATGCCTACCCCGTCACGGTCGACCGTTCGGCGACGAGCCACGGACCGGCGCGCGGACGCGTTCGACGGCGGCGGCGACCCCAACTACCCGCGGTAAGATATGAGTCAAGTCGACAAGCAGCTCGATACCCTGAAATCAGAGATCGAACAGGAGATCCCGAACGGCATCACGGTCACCGACGTGAAATACGAGGGCCCGGAACTGGTCGTCTACACGCGCGACCCGAAGCAGTTCGCCGGCGACGGCGACCTCATCCGCCGGCTCGCCTCCAAGCTCCGGAAACGAATCACGGTCCGCCCCGACCCCAGCGCCCTCTCCCCGCCGGCGCGCGCCGAGGAGGCGGTTCGCGAGGTGATCCCGGAGGAGGCCGGCGTGACTGACCTCGACTTCCACGAGGACACCGGAGAGGTCGTCATCGAGGCCGAAAAGCCCGGGATGGTGATCGGCCGCCGGGGCTCGACGTTACGGGACATCACCCAGGAGGTCGGCTGGACGCCCGAGGTCGTTCGGACGCCGCCGATAGAGTCCTCCACCGTCTCGAACGTCCGCGGCTTCCTGAAGAACGAGCGCGAGGAGCGCCGCGACATCCTCGAGCGCGTCGGCCGACAGATCCACCGCGAGGAGATGTCCGACGACGAGTGGGTCCGGATCACGACGCTCGGCTGCTGTCGCGAGGTCGGCCGCGCGGCCTTCATCCTCTCGACGCCCGAGACCCGGATCCTCATCGACTGCGGCGACAAGCCCGGCGCGGAGGGCGAGGTGCCGTACCTCCAGGTGCCCGAGGCGCTCGGCGCGGGCGCGGCGACGCTCGACGCGGTCGTCCTGACTCACGCTCACCTCGATCACTCGGCGCTCGTGCCGCTGCTGTTCAAGTACGGGTACGACGGCCCCATCTACACGACGGAGCCGACGCGCGACCTGATGGGCCTCCTCACGCTCGACTACCTCGACGTCGCCGCGAAGGACGGCCGGACGCCGCCGTATGAGTCCGCGCAGGTCCGCGACGCGATCAAACACACCATCCCGCTCGAGTACGGGGACGTGACCGACGTCGCCCCGGACGTGAAGCTCACCTTCCACAACGCGGGCCACATCCTCGGCAGCGCGGTCACCCACTTCCACATCGGCGACGGCCTCTACAACGTCGCCTTCTCCGGCGACATCCACTACGAGGACACCCGGCTGTTCAACGGCGCCGTCAACGACTTCCCGCGCGTCGAGACGCTCGTCTTGGAGTCCACCTACGGCGGCCGCAACGACTACCAGACCGACCAGGAGGACTCCGAGGCGGCGCTCAAGGAGGTCATCAACGAGACGTACGAGCAGGGCGGGAAGGTCGTCATCCCCGCCTTCGCCGTCGGGCGCTCCCAGGAGATCATGCTCGTCTTGGAGGAGGCGATGCGCGAGGGCGAGATCCCGGAGATGCCGGTGCACCTCGACGGGATGATCTGGGAGGCGACCGCGATCCACACCACCTACCCCGAGTACCTCCGCGACGACCTCCGCGACCGCATCTTCCACGAGGACGAGAACCCGTTCCTCGCCGAGCAGTTCAACCACATCGACGCCGGCGAGGACGAGCGGCAGGAGGTCACCGACGGCGACGAGTGTATCATCATCTCCACCTCGGGGATGATCGAGGGCGGGCCGATCATGTCGTGGCTCCGCCACATCGGCCCCGACCCGGACTCGAACCTCGTGTTCGTCGGCTACCAGGCGCAGGGGACGCTCGGCCGCCGGATCCAGAACGGCTGGGACGAGATCCCGGTCGACGGCTGGGGCGGCGGGAGCCGCGGCGACACGCTCACTCTGGAGATGGGCGTCGAGGTCGTCGACGGCTTCTCCGGCCACGCCGACCGACAGGGGTTAGAGAACTTCGTGAAGACCATGAACCCGCGTCCGGAGAAGGTGCTGTGCGTCCACGGCGACGAGAGCTCCGTTCAGGACCTCTCCTCGGCGCTGTACCACGATTACAACATGCGGACGTTCTCGCCGAAGAACCTGGAGACGTTCCGGTTCAAGTAGGCCGACCGGCGAGTTCGACCCCGCCAGCCGTCAGTCCTCGACTTTCCCGTCTCGCCGGTCGCGCTCGCGAGCCTCCGGGTCGCGCTCGGTCGGGTCGCCGTGCCCGCCGCCGCCCGGCGTCAGAACGGACACCGTCGTCCCGGCCGCGACGTCGACGGCCGTCTTCGCCGGGACCGCCTCGCCGTCGATCAGGTTCCGACCGGTCGCGCCGTCCTCGCCGCCGTCGAGCCCCCGCGGGGCGGTTCGGCGACGCTCGGTCAGCAGCGAGACGGTCGCGTCGGTCTCGACGGTGACGGTCCGTTCGAGGCCGAGACCGCCGCGGTACCGCCCGTCGCCGCCGCTCGACGGGCGCAGCGCGTACCGCTCGACCCGGAGCGGGTACGCCGCCTCCAGCGCCTCGACCGGGGTGTTGAGCGTGTTGGTCATCCCGACCTGAACCCCGTCCATTCCGTCTCTGCTCGGACGGGCACCGAAGCCCCCGCCGATGGTCTCGTAGTAGGTGAACTCGCCCCCGCGGTCGCCGACGATCAGGTTGTTCATCGTCCCCTGTCCGCCGGCGGGGATCGCGTCCGGTACCGCCTCGGCGAGCGCGGCCAGCGTCACGTCCGTGACGCGCTGGCTCGTCTCGACGTTCCCGCCGACGACCGCGGCCGGGGAGGAGGGGTCGAGCAGCGATCCCTCGGGGGCCGAGATGGAGACCGGTTCGTAACAGCCGTGGTTCGGCGGGATCTCCGGGTCGGTGACCGCGCGGACGACGAAGTAGACCGCGCTCTTCGCGACCGAGAAGGGGGCGTTCAGGTTGCCGTCGACCTGGTCGGCGGTGCCGGCGAAGTCGACGTCGATCGCGGCGCCGTCGACGGTGACGGTCACCGCGACCGGAATCTCCGCGTCGGTCACGCCGTCGCCTTCGAGGACGTCGCGCGCCCGATAGGTGCCGTCCGGGAGTTCCCGGAGCTCGCCTTCGACACGCTCGCGGGAGTAGTCGATGACGGCGTCGAAGGCGTCAAGGAGCGCGTCGCCGTGTTCGTCGAGCAGTTCCCCGACGCGCTCCTCGGCGCGCGCGTTCGCGGCGCGCTGCGCCCGGAGGTCCGCCTCGCGCTCGTCCGGCGTGCGGACGTTAGCGAGGATCAGGTCGCGGACGGCCTCGTTCGGCTCGCCGCCGTCGACGAGCCGGACCGCCGGGAGCCGGAGCCCCTCCTCGTATATCTCGCGCGCGCCGGGCGGCATGCTCCCCGGCGCGCTCCCGCCGACGTCGGCGTGGTGCGCGCGAGACACCGCGTACCCGACGATCTCGTCGTCGGGCGCGACCGTCGAGACCAGCGTGACGTCCGGGAGGTGCGTCCCCCCGGCGAACGGGTCGTTGACGACGAACACGTCCCCCGGTTTCGGGTCCTTCTCGAGGACGACCTCGACCGCGTCCGGCATCGCGCCGAGGTGTACGGGGATGTGTTCGGCCTGTGCCACCATCCGGCCGTCGGCGTCGAACAGCGCCGTCGAGCAGTCCTGTCGCTCCTTGATGTTCGGCGAGTACGCGCCGCGGATCAGCACGTGTCCCATCTCGGCCGCGACGCTCTCCAGCTGGTTGCGGAGGATCTCCAGCGTGACCGGGTCGACGTCCGGGCCGGTCTCCGCGTCGCTCACGCGTCGCTCACCTCCGCCACCAGCGCGCCGTCGTCGCGGAGTCGCACGCGCCACGCGGGCGGGACGACGACCGTGCTCTCCGGCCCCTCGACCACGACTGGCCCCTCGATCGGTTCGGCGGCCGGGAACCGCTCTCGGTCGTAGACCGGCGTCTCGCGGCGCCCGTCCGGGAACACCGCCTCGCGCGTCGTCCGGGGGGCGGCGTCGTCGCCGCCGACCGACTCGATCGCCGGCGCACTCCGGGGGACGGTCGCCGTCGCGCGACAGTTCACGAGCTCGACGGGCTCGTCGGCCCGGTAGCCGTACGCCGACTCGTGGGCCGCCGCGAACCGCTCGCCGACCGCCGCGGGGTCGAACGATCGCTCGACGTCGACGGTGAGCTCGAAGCTCTGCCCGGCGTACCGGCAGTCCGCGGCGTACTCCAGCCGCGCCGCGTCCGGGTCGCTCACCTCGCTCAGCAGCCGGTCGAGCAGTTCCCCGTAGACGGCGTCGACCGCGTCCGGGTCGACCTCGGCGAGCGGTCCCTGGTGCGTCCGCACCGCGTCTCGGGTCTCGTCGGCCGCGAGCAGCCCGTAGGCCGACAGAACGCCGGACGCGTGCGGGACGACGACGCGCTCGACGTCGAGGCCGTCGGCGATCGAGACCGCGTGCATCGGCCCCGCGCCGCCGAACGCGACGAGCCCGAACTCACGCGGGTCGTGACCGCGCTCGACGGTGACTGATCGGATCGCCCGGGTCATGTCCGCGTTCGCGACGCGGTGGACGCCCAGCGCGGCCGCGACCGGGCCCTCCATCCCGGCCTCGTCCGCGAGGCGGGCGAGGGCGTCGCGGGCGGCCGCCGCGTCGAGCGACAGGTCGCCGCCGAGGTCGGTGTCCGCCCCGACGTACCCCAACACGAGGTCCGCGTCCGTGACGGTCGGCTCGGTACCGCCCTTGCCGTAGCAGGCGGGCCCGGGATCCGCGCCGGCCGAGCGCGGGCCGATCCGGAGCGCGCCCCCGGAATCGACCCACGCGATCGAGCCGCCGCCCGCGCCCACCGTCTCGACGTCGACCATCGGCGTGCCGATCGGTCGGTCGGCGATGGTCGCCTCCGTCGTCCGCTCGACCTCGCCGTCGCGGACGAGGCTGACGTCGCTGGAGGTGCCGCCCATGTCGAAGGTGATCAGCCCGTCGCGGTCGTCGGCGGTCGCCGCCGTCGCGCTCGCGCCCACGACGCCCGCGGCGGGGCCCGAGAGGACGGTCGTCACGGCGTTTCGCCTGACCGTGTCGGCGTCGGTGACGCCGCCGTTGGCCTGCATGATCCGCGGCTGCGGGAGGCCCAGGTCCCGCGCTCGCTCGGTGAGGCGACCGACGTAGCCGTCGATCGCCGGGCGCACGTAGGCGTCGACGACCGTCGTCGAGGTGCGCTCGTACTCGCGGAACTCCGGGAGCACCTCGTGGGAGGCGGACACCGGGACGTCGAGCGCGTCGCGCAGCGCGTCCGCGACGCGTTCCTCGCTGTCGGGATGCGCGTAGGCGTGGAGCAGGCAGACCGCGACGGACTCGACCTCGGCGTCGCGGAGGTCGGCGACGACCGACTCGATCGCCGCGTCGTCGACCGGACGCTCGACCCCGTCGACGGTCGACCGCTCGGAGACCTCGAACCGGCGGCGTCGAGGGACGAGCGGCGCCGGCTTCTCGGCGTCGAGGTCGTACAGGGACGGTCGGGTCTGCCGGCCGATCTCCAGCACGTCGCGGAACCCCTCGGTCGTCACGAGGGCGGTCCGCGCGCCGTCGCCCTCCAACAGCGCGTTGACGGAGACGGTCATCGCGTGGGAGAACTCCGTCACGCTCTCGGGGTCGATCCCAGCCGCCTCGCAGGCCGTCTCGATGCCGGCCGCGACGCCCTCGCTCTGGTCCGCGGTGCTCGGCACCTTCGCGGTGACGAGGTCGCCGCCGAGCGAGAGCGCCACGTCGGTGAACGTCCCGCCGACGTCGACGCCGATCGCTCGACCGTCCGTCTGTCGTCCGTCGGTCGCCCGGTCGCCCGTCGATCGTCCACCGGTCGCCCGGTCGCCCGTCGATCGTCCACCGGTCGCCCGGTCGTCCGTCGATCGTCCGCCCATCTACGACACCCCGACGGCGCCTCGGGGGCTCCGGACGCCGAGCGGCGCGGTGTCTCGGTCGCGTGGCATGGAGCCCCCTCGTTACCGGACGGACTTAAGCGCGTGCCGTCGCGCGCGCTCCGCTCACCCGTCGGGGTCGAACGTCCCGGTCCTCAGCCCCCGTCGGACCGGCTCGTGCTCCTGGTCCGTCGGAGGCGGCGCGGTGACGAGGACCGCCTCCAGTCGCGTCCCGTCGGCCCGGACGCCCCGGTCTTCGCCGGCGGGGACCGTGACCACCGACCCGGGGGAAACGGCATGCTCCTCGTCGCCGTCGCGGACGACTCCCTCGCCGGACCGGACGACGACGGTCACGTCGCTGTCGGGCGCGTGGACGGGAATGAACTGGTCCGGTTCGAAGTAGCCGCAGACCGTCTTCGATCGCTCCGTGCGAGACACCTCGCGGGCGGTGAAGCGCTGGTCGTCGTACTCGCGCTCGGCCTCGACGCTGGTCGCGGTCATGCCCCACCGTCCGCGTCCCGCCGGTACCCGCGTTGTGCCGAACATCTTCCCCGTCGACGGGGACCCGGTGACGGGGAACCGGCGACAACGCGCGTCGCGTCCGGCGACGGGGTACTCCCGCGCTCCGACGAGCCCGCGAACATCTTCGGGAACAGTCGGAGGGCGGCGGCGGTTCGTGATCCGAACATGGGCGCAGTTCCGGGCGGAATCGACGCGGCGAAGGGGCCGCCGATGACGGTGCCGCTTCGGCATTTCCTCGTCGGGCTCGCCCTCCTCGTCGGCGCCCTGCTCGTCGGGATCGGGCTCGTCGTCGAGAGCGTGCCGGGGCTCGGCGGCCTCGTCCACGTCCACCTCCTGCTGGTCGGGTGGGTGTGCGTGACGATCATGGGCGCGATGACGCAGTTCGTCCCGGTGTGGTCGGGGACGACGCTCCGCTCGCGGCGGCTCGCGAGCGTCCAGCTCGCGCTCGTCGTCGGCGGGCTGGTCGGGTTCGCGGCCGCGCTCGCGCTGGGCCGACTCCCGTGGCTCGCGGCGTTCGGGGCCGTCATGCTCGTCGGCTTCTGGGCGTTCGTCTACAACGTCGGGCGGACGCTCGCGACGGTCGAGGAGTTCGACGTGACCGAGCGCCACTTCGCCGTCGCGCTCGCCTTCTTCGTCGGCCTGACCGGGCTCGGCGTCCTCCTCGCGGCGGACCTCGGGTCCGGGTTCCTCGCCGGGGTCGGGGTCTCGCACGCCGGCGTCCGCGGCGCGCACGTCACCCTCGCCGTCTTCGGCGCGGTGCTCACGACCATCTACGGCGCCCTCTATCAGCTCGGCACGATGTTCACGCAGACCGAGCTCCACGGGATCGACGGCGGGCTCCGCGCGGTCGAGGAGGTCGGCCACCCGGTCGGCGTCGTCGCGCTCGCGGCGGGTCGGCTGGTCGGCGTCGTCGCGCTCGCTCGCGTCGGCGCGGCCCTGATCTTGCTCGCCGCGCTGGCGTTCGCGGTCGTCCTCGTCCGTCGGCTCTACGAGATGCGCGTCGAGCGCACGCCGATGCACGCGCGGTACGCGGTCGTCGCGCTCGCGCTCGCGGCGTGGGCCGCGACCGCCGCGCCCGCGTGGCTCCGGTCGCCGACCGCTCCCGATCACGTCCTCGGCGGCCCCGGCAGCGCGCCGCTGCTGCTCCTCGGCGTGATCGGGTTCGTGATCCTCGGAACGCTGTACCACGTCGTCCCGTTCGTCGTCTGGGTCCGCCGGTACAGCGACCGGCTCGGCTTCGAGGCGGTGCCGATGGTCGACGACCTCTACGACGACCGGCTCGCGGCCGCAGACGGGACGCTGCTGTTCGCCGGGACCGCGCTCGTCGTCGCCGCCGACCTCCTCGCGGGCGCGTCCGGGACGACGCTCGGGGGCGGGGCCCGAGGACCGGCGCTCGCCGGGATGTCGCTGGTGACGCTCGGCGTCGTCGTCTTCGCGGTCAACGCGCTCTCGGTGATCCGCCGCCACAGTCCCGGCACGCTGGTCCGCGTCGCGCTCGGGCGGTTCGCCCCGCGCGGTGCGGTCGCCGGTGCGGACGCGAGCGACGGCTAAGCGAGTCGGTCGCGGCCGCGACGCGTGAGCCGGGACGAGGACCGCGTCGAGGCGAGCGTTTCGAGGACCGCGTCGAGGCGAGCGTTTAAGCGACCCCGCGATGAGCGCACCGTATGCGCGTCGCGCTCATCGCACACGACGAGCTGAAAGACGAGATGGTCGCGTTCGTCGAGACGCACGCCGAGGCCCTCGACGAGTGTGAACTGGTGACGACCGGCACGACGGGCAAGCGGATTTCGGAGGCGACCGGCCTCTCGGTGAACCGCCAGGCCTCGGGGCCCTTCGGCGGCGACCTCCAGATCGGTGCGATGATCGCGAGCGACCGGATCGACGGGGTCGTGTTCCTCCGCGACCCGCTGACCGCACAGGCCCACGAGCCGGACATCTCGGCGCTGCTGCGCGTCTGCGACGTGAAGGACGTGCCGCTGGCGACGAACGTCGCGTCCGCGGAGCTGCTGGTCGAAGGGCTGCTTGGCCCCGATTCTCTCGACTGATACCGGCGCCGGCGACGATTTAAGTGAGTCCGGCGAAGGAGGGAGTGATAATGGATCGCCCGGGGTCTCGGGCCGTCGCGCTGTCGCTACTGGTCGTCGTAGCGACCGCCGGCGTCGGCGCGGCCGCGGGGCAGACCGCGGGAGTGGAGTCGCTCGCTCAGCCGTCGGCCGCGGATTCCTCGGGCGGTCCCGCGACCGTCGGGCCGGGCGTCGACGCGAACGAGGGGACCGTCACCCCGATCACGCGGTGTTTCAGCGGCGAGGGGTATCCGATTTCGATCGGCGGCGAGGGAGGCGCGACGATGGCGGCGGTGATCCACCTCTCCGTGCTGACCGATCCCGCCGCAGGCAACGAGTTCGGTCTCGAAACCGCCGGTCGGCTCGGCGACGAATCGATCGTGACGCTCGCCGCGGGCGTCAGGCTGACCGCCCGGGAGGCGTTCGCGAACGGGGTCGACCCGTTCGCGGCGTTCGACGTGTTGTACACCTACGAGCTGCGACTGCCGATGTTCGAGGGCGCCGTCGGCGACGCGGAGTACGAGGACGACGGGTCGCCGATCGGGTCGAGCGCGGGCGCGGTCGCCTGCTGATCGGTCAGTCCGAGCGTTCCGAGCCGTCGCCGGCGTCGGATCGCGGCCGGACGCCGCGCACCAGCGCCAGCAACTCCCGCCGCGTCGCCTCGGACCCGTCGCCGGTCGGATACGCACCGCCGGCGAGCAGGTACTCTCCCGACGTCCACACCGCGAGCGGCGCCTCCACCGGCACCCGCTCGCCGTCGACCGCGCAGCGCCCGTGGAACACGGAAAGCGTCGCGCGCGACGCGTTCGGGTCGTCGACGTCGAGCGGCCTGTCGTCTCGGTGTTCGAGGCCCGTGATACGCCGGTCTGCGAGTCGGTCGCGGAACCCCTCTCGGGCCCGCGACTCGACGAGTCGGGTCAGGGCGGGGTTCGGTCCGGCGCCCGGCGAGATACGGAGTCGGCTCGCGAAGAAGAACGGGCGCGGCGGCGGCGTCTCGCGCTCGTACCGGATCGTTCCCGCCGTGACCGACACCGGGCCCGCCTCGAAGGGACGCTCCGTGGTCTCCGCGACGAGCGTCCACCCGTCGAGGCGGTCGCGCGGGACGACCGGTGGCTCCATGGACGCACCTCTCTCCGGACGGAAATAAAACGGACGGCGACGGGTGGCGCGGTGCTCGGACGAAGGCGGGCCGTTCAGTGGTCGTCTTCGCGCCACTTGTGTTCGCACTCGGTACAGACGAAAAAGCGGGTCTCGGACTCGTCGGCCGCGCGGATCTGCTGCATGTACCAGTACGCCTGGTCGTTGTCGCACTCGGGACACCGGGCCGTCGTCGTCGGGAGCCCCTTGTCCTCGGCGTCGCTCACGTCGACGATCTCGGACTCGACCTGCGACTGGGTCGTCCACTCGTCGTCGCCGTCGTCGCGCCCGATCTCGGAGCCGCAGGAGCCGCACACCCAGTGGTCCTCGCCCTCGCCGGATTTCATCATGGAGCCGCACTCGTCGCAGAACTTCATGCCCGAACCTACCGCGGATCGTATATAAGCGGCGGGATCGCGGACGACCGAGAGCGTCCCCGAGACCCTCACTCGCCGCCGTCGACGTGCTCGGCGAGCGCGAAGCGGACGCGCTCTTCGTCCGGGCCCTTCGTCTCCCGGCCGGTGACGACGACCTCGCCGATGTCGGCCGTGTTCGCGACGTGCGTCCCGGCGCAGGCGGTTCGGTCGTAGGGGTCGTCGTCGCCGTCGGCCCCCGCGATCTCGACGATCCGGAGTTCCTCGATCGAGTCCGGGAGGAGGTCGATCCGCGTCCGGTCGGTGTCGAGCGTCGCCTCCGCCGTCTCGCGGTCCATCGTGTAGCTGGACACCCCGCGCCCGTCGTCGACGAGGTCGTTGAGTCGCGCCTCGACGCGGTCGAGGTCGTCGTCGGTGAACCGGTCGTAGGCGACGTCGATGCGCGCTCGATCGTGATACAGCTGGTTGCCGGTCGTCGGCGCGTCGAACTCGTCGAGCAGCAGCGCCGACAGCAGGTGTTGTGCGGTGTGGTATCGCGAGTGCGCCTCGCGGCGGTCGGCGTCGATCTCGCAGGTCACGTCGGTTCCGGGCTCCGGGAGCGCGGGCGCTTCGCCCGCGTCGCCCGCGTCGTCGCCCTCGGACAGCGGCTCGACCTCGTGGTGGACCGTGTCCGCCATTTCGACGTCGACGACCCGGAAGTCGCCGCCTCCGTCGACCGCCCGAATCGCCCCGGTGTCGTGGGGCTGGCCGCCGCCGGTCGGATAGAAGTGGGTCCGGTCGAGGACGAGCCGGTCCGGATTCGAGAGGACGCGCTCGACGGTCGCCTCGAACGTCGTCACCGCGTCGTCCGCGAGGTAGAGTCGCTCGGTCACGGGTGCGGGAACGGTCGCCGGCGAGAAATATGTACGGTTCCACGAGGGGCCGATCGCCGTGCGGAGCCGTCGGGCGGTCGTCGACCGCCGAAGGTCCCGTCTCGGGCTATCGCGACTGATAGCCGGGTGTCCACGTTTATGAGCGGCTCGGACCTACGGAGGGGCATGGAACGAGGAGAGCGGGGAGCGCCGACCGAGCGCGCGCAGAGCGAGGTGCTCGGCACGGTGCTGCTGTTGGGGTTGACGGTCGCGGTCGTCGGCACCACGGTCGCGCTCGGCGGCGCCGCGCTCGACGACGCCCAGCGGACCGCGGACCTCCAGCGCGTCGAGGGGGCGATGACGCAGCTGGACTCGAAGGCCAGCCTCGTCGCGCACGGGGGGTCGCCGTCGCAGCGGGTCCGGGTGGACGTCGGCCGGAGCGCCGGCCTCCGCGTCGACGAGGGCGCCGGCTGGCTGCGGATCGAGGTGAGCGGCGGCGAGAACGGGACGTACGCGAACCGGATCGCGCTCGGCGCGATCGTTTACGAGCGCGGCGGCAGCACCGTCGCGTATCAGGGCGGCGGCGTGTGGCGCTCGAACGGCGACGGCGGCTCGGAGATGGTGTCGCCGCCGGAGTTCCACTACCGCGGGACCGACGGGCCCGAGACGCTCACGCTCCCGCTGGTGACGATCGAGAACGGGTCGGGGCGGCTGGGCGACACCGTTCGGATCACCGAGAGCGCGTCCGGCGCCGCGTCGGTGTTCCCGAACGCGGACTACGGGAACCCGCTCTCCGACAGCAACGTGACCGTCGAGATTACGGTTCAAAGCGAGTACGCCGACGCGTGGGGGCGGTTCTTCGAGTCGCGGACGAACGCGGCGGTGGCCGAACTCGACGACGACCGGGTGCGGATTCTGCTCCGCACCGCGACCGTCCACCCGACGCTCAGCGCGAGCGTCTCGGCGACGGGGCGCTCCGAGCTCCAGATGGGGGACGTCGACTGGCTGTACGCCGACAGCTACAACTCGAGTAACGGGACCTACGGCTCCCAGACGCCTGGCGACGGCGCGAGCATCCAGACCCGGGGCGACTTCGCGCTCACTAAGGGCGGCGGCGGAAACACCGAGACGGTCAGAATTCGCGGAAACCTGACGGCCGAGTCGTACAACATTCCGCCCGGACAGTCGGCCAAGCTGAACGTCAGCGGCGAGCGCCGTATCGAGACCGCGTTCGACCAGCTCGCACCGGTCGAGGGCGGGATCAGACAGCGGATCGACGGCGTGAGAGAGCGGAACCTCGCGGACAACGCGCCGAATCAGTCGACGGGCATCGATCTGTCGGGCGACGAGACGCTGACGATCGACGAGAACACGTACGTCGACGGCGACGTCTCCGTCTCCGAGCGCGCGACGCTCCGGGTCACCGACGGAGCGACGATTCACGTCGCCGGCTCGGTGACGGTCGAGGGCGACGAGACGGCGACGCTCGACGTCGAGACCGGGAGCGGGAACGTCACGGTGCTGGTCGACGAGGGGCTCGATCTGAGCGGTAGCGCCTCGGTCAGGGCCTCCGGCGGCGGGCGTGCGGAACTGTACGTCGACGACTCGATCACCGTTCAGGGCACGGCCTCGATAGCGACGGCTGAGAACACCCGGCTCGACATCTACAACACCGGCGATATCGACCTGAACGGACAGGTGACGGTCGCTGCCGACGGCGACGTGGCGAGCAACCTCTGGCTGTATTCGAGCGGCGACGAAGTGGAGATGGCCGGCGGGGAAGACGACGGCGACCGGATCCGGTTCACCGGCGTGTTCTACGCCCCGCAAAGCGACGTGGAACTGGAAGACGGGATGACGATCAAGGGGTCGTTCACCTTCCGGCGGTTCTCGTTCGACGACGGCGACATCGAGATCCACTACGACGAGGCGCTGCGCACGCACCAACCGTTCGACGGCGAGACGGTCCCCGTCGTGAGCTACCTCCACGTCTCCACGCACGGCGTGGTCGTGGAGTCGGACTGAGTTCGGAACCCGTCTCGCTCGCCTTCATCGGCTCAGTCGGAGAACTCGACGCGCGCGACGGTCCGATGGAGGACGAACCGGTCGTAGCGGTCGGCGACGAACGTTACGGCGAGGTCCGACGGTCCGTTCGTCGTCACCGAGATCCGGTCGTGGTCGGCCGCGAGGTCGCGGTAGTAACGCTCCCAGACGGTCGCCTGCGTGGAGTTAATAGTCAGCGTGACGTTCGCGGCGGCGGTCCGGTCGTCGACGGCGACCGCTCGGGCCGTGCGCTCCCCGACGACGAGAACCGTTCGCTCGCCGCTCGCCGTCTGCGGCGGACCGGAGAGCCCGTACAGTGAGTAGACGATCGTCTCGCCGACGAGCAGGTCGGGCTCTCTGATCATGACGCCGTTGTCGCCTTGCATCCGGAACACCGCGCCGTTCTCGTAGACGATGCGGGTGTCGCCGGCGCCGCGATACGTGAGCGATCCCCGTTCGGTGACCGGGCCCTCCATGCCGCTGCCGTTGAGTCGGAACTCGGACGCCGATTCGAACGCGAGCTCGCCACCGCCGAGTCGGAGTTCCGTCGCCCGGCTCGGGACGCCGTCCTGGCTGAGGTCGTTAAGATTGTCGTGGAGGACGTCGAACGCGCGCTCGACGTTGTCGTCGCGCTCGGCGAGCCGGGCGTCCTCCAGCCCGCCGAGCCCGACGGTGAACGTCACGGCGATGGTGGACGTGATCAGCGCGAACACCAGCACGAACCCGACGGTCTCGCTGACGCCGCGGTCGGCCGAGCGGAACCCGTCGCCGCGGTCGAGCGGCGTCATCGCTCGCTCACCACCACGGAGCCGTTCGGGCCGGCGTCCGGGTCCCAGAATATCAGGAGGTCGCCGCCGTCGACGGTCACGTTGCGGACCGCGACGCCCTCGCTCGTGCGGAACGGGACCGCGACGCTCGCGTCGGTCTGCCCGCTTTCGAGCGCGATCGTCCCCTCGGTGCCGCTCGCGGTCACGCGGATCCGATAGCCGGTTCCGGCCGCCCTGTTCGGAAGCGTCAGCGACCGGTTGACCGTGAGTTCCTCCCGCGACGACGCGCTCGCTGCGAGCCGGTCGACGGTGCCGACGTCGGCGGCGATCCGCTCGCCGACGACCGTGAGCTCACCCTGCGCCGCGCGTTCGCGCTGCGTCTCGACGAACGACCCGCCCGCGACGAACAGCCCCGAGAGCAAGAGCGTCGAGATCGCGAGCGTCATGACGTAGCCGACGGTGACCGACACGGCGCGGTCGGAACCCTCCGACCCGTCACGCATCGCGCTCACCCGGCGCGAGCCGGACCACGTCGCGGTAGGTCAGTTCCGGTGTCCGGTGGAGGACCTCGACCTCGACGCTGTAGATCCCCTCGACGACGTACGGCCGCGAGCCCCGGCCCGGGTTCGCGCCGTCGTCGCGGTCGTCGACGACAAGGTGGTACGTCCCCCGAGCCTCGTCGCCGTTCTCGTACCGGACATCGTACGGGTCGGTTCCGGTCTGGACGCCCTCGGCCCAGACGAGCGCGTCGAACGGCTCGCCGTTGACCGTCCCGTCGGTGAAGTCGACGGTGTGATTCCCGTCCGGACGCGGCGCGAACGTCTCGGAAGCCGCGTTCGTCCCGTTCGGCGTCTCCCGTTCCACCGCCACGGTGAGGTTGTCGCCGGTCGCGCGCCACAGCGCCGCCGACCACGTCGCGTTGGTGCCGCCGGTCGTCCCGTCGGCCACGACGGTGAACGCGCCGCCCCCCGAGTCCGACAGCGAGCCGGGAGCGACCGTCAACCGGTAGTTCCGCGTCCGAGTGGCGTTGCCCGCGACCGTCCAGTCGGCGGCCGAGCCGCCGGGTGACGTCATGTTTCGGAACCCGGTGTCGCTCTCGTTCTGGGCGACGAAGTAGCCCGTCTCGACGGTCGAGCGATTCACCGATACGTCCGCTATCACCCCGTCTCGCGCGCGCAAGTCCCCGACGGTCCGGGCGTACGTCGCCGCGCTCGCGGCGAAGTCGTCGACCACGCCGTCGGGGCTGCTCCGGTTCCGGTGTTCGCGATACATGATCCCGGCGAGGTCGTCGACCACGCCCTCGCGGAACTCGATCGCCTCCGCCCCGCCGGCGTCGGCGCCGCGCGTCGCGAGGTTCTGCGTGTAGATGACGGTGTTCAACAGGAGCACGACCGCGACGAAGAGGACGGCGAGCGTCAGCCCGGTGATCAGGATGATCTGGGCGCGGTCCTCGTCCTCGCTCGCTCGGCCGCGACCGAGGGGAGAGTTCACATCTGCCATGCGGTGATCCTCACCTCCACGACCGTGTACAGGACCTCCGGCGACCCCCCGGTGACCGGGGGCGCGAAGTACGACGCGGAGCCGTTCTCCGCGAGCGTGTACCCGTCGTCGACGCCGAACCGATCGTCGCCGTACAGGGCCACGCGGACGCTCGCAGTGGCCGCGTTGTCGCTGGGCGACCCCATGTCGACCATCGCGGTGTCGCCCGTCTCGTTGCCCCCCTCCTCCGGGTAGTACACGTCGATGTCGAACGCGATCTGTCGGTCGCCGAACGCCTCCGTCAGCGGGTCGTGGAGCGGGTGCGAGTCGGGCGGCACGCCCGCGTAGGTGCCCCCGTCGTCCGCGCCGACGAACCCGCTCCCGTCTTCGTAGTACAACAGCGCCGCCTCGAGGTCGCCGCTCGCGTCTGCCGTCGAAAGCAGGTCCTGGGCCGCGATCGCCGCCTGGTTCTCGACGTGCTGGTTCGACGTGCTGGCCGAGAGCGGCGTCACGGCCGTCGCCTGCGTCGCGAAGATGAGCCCGGTGACCAACAGCAACGACGCGGTGAACGCTTCCAGCGTGTGCGCCTGCCCCCGGTCGTCGGGGAAGCGTTCGACGAACATCTCACCACACCCGCAGCGTGAGCCGGTAGGTCTCGGGCCCCCGCCGGTCCTCGGGGTCGTCGATCGTGACGATGCGACTGGCGGACGAGACGCTCTCGCTCCGCGGCGGCGCCGGCCCGGCGCGCATCGCGACCGCGGCGCCGTCGGGGTCGAGCGTCCCGACGGCCCCGCGTCGCGTGACGGTGAGGTTGAGTCCCCGGCGGTCGTCGACGCCGAGTTCGGCGTGCAGGTCGTTCGCGTTCGCCGTCCAGGTACAGTCCGACTCGTCGGCGGCCGTCTCCGGATCGGTCCCGTCGAAGAACGCGAGCGTACAGGCGTGCGACAGCGTCGCGGCCGACCCGCCGCCGGCGAGCGACGACTCCGCCAGCCGCGCGGCGCCGCGCTCGGCCACGATGACGGTCGCTCCCTCGCCGACGGCGTACGGCTCCAACAGCGACGGGACGAACGAGAAGGTGAACCCGACCGCGACGAGGAACACGGACATCCCGACGACGAAGTCGAGGACCGTCTGCCCGCGGTCACCCGACATAGATCCACACCCCCAGCGCCAGCGTCATCAGGATCACGGCGAACTTGACGCCGGAGATCAGCTCCGCGTCGCGGATGTAGCCGCTGATGAAGCCCGAGAGGATCGCCTGAATCGTCACCGCGTGGAAGAACAGCATCGAGAGGACGTCCGGGTCGACGCCGCCGCCGCCACCGAAGCCCGCCCCGCCCCCGCCGTCGCTCTGGCTCACCAGGTCGCCCATCACGGCGATGAACTGCGTCTGGAGGATGGCCATCACGCCGAGCAGCGTGACGTACGTCATCACGATGATCGCCACCTGCATCCGGGTCCGGGACTTGCGCTCGCGCTCGATGTCGTCCTGGTTCTCCGAGGCCTGTGCGGCGGTCGTCAACACGTCCGTGATCTGCGAGGACGCCTCCTGCGCCTCGGTGATCAGCTTCACGGTCCGGGCGAGCCGCGGGACCGCGTAGGCGTTGTTGAACTCCACGAGGGCGTCGCGAAGACTCATCCCGTAGTTCACCTTCGCGTGGATAACCTCGAACTCCTCGGCGAGCTTCCCGGTCGACGTCTCCGAGACCGTGCGCACGGACTCGAGCAGCGTCTGCCCGGTGTCGTTCGCGGACGAGAGCTTCCGAAGCGTATCGGAGAGCTTCCCGGTCACCGCCCGACGCGAGCGCTGGTGCCATTCGTAGAAGAACCCGAGGGGGATCAGTACGACGTACACCGGGACGTACACCCACACGAACGCCGACCACACCGGACGGGCGACCCACCCGTCGAACGTCGTCGGCGCCGAGCCGGACGCGACCGCGACGCCGACGATCGCGAGCGACGCGGGAACGGTCAACGCGAGCGTGTACGGAGGGTTCTCGCGGAGGAAGAGGTGCGGCGCGGAGAGGATCTCCACCGTCTTGTGGGTCCCTTCGCGGTCGCGGATGCGGTCGAAGACGCCGGACGTCCCGACGAACGCCTCGACGAGCCCGAAGTGGAGCAGCCCCTCTTTGCTCGTCTGTCGGAGCCGCTCGCTCCCGCCGTCGGGCTGGAGGAAGCCGTCGCCCGGGTCGTCCTGTTTCACGGTCGAGACCAACACGAGGAAGCCGACGCCGACCAGCGGGATGAGGACGTACACCGTCGCGTACAACAGCCGGTCGTCGGCCTCGCCCATCATTCCCATGATGACGAGGATGATGATGAGAAGCAAGGGGAACAAGGAGAGCGTCATGTACATCTCGCCGAACAGCTCCAGCGTCTCCAAGGTCATCTCGCGCTCTTGTTTCGACGTGCGGAGGTGTTTCTCCTTTTTGTCCTTCAGGAAGCCCTCCATGTCGCCGCCGGAGTTAACGATAGAGAGCATGTCGGAGAGGAACTGGGAAAGCTCGTCCGAGGGCGTCTCCATCGACTGCTGGCGGATCGCGTTGCGGTAGTCGGTGCCGAAGTACTCCGTCTCGTTGACGATGCTCTGGAACTCGCGGGACACCTCGCCGTAGGTGTCCTCCGCGGTCGCCATCGCGCGAAGGATTTCGAGCTGGTTGAGCCCGCCGACGGAGAGCGCGTACATGAACGAGACGGAGTCCGCGAGCAGGAGGTTGATCTCCCGTTTCCGCGCCGAGGCCCGCGAGTACGGGACCGCGACGACCCCGCCGAACCCGACCGCGAACCCGATCGATCCGAAGACGAGCCCGCTGAGAAGCACCGCTGTCGGGACGACGAGCGAGCGGAGCAGCTCCTGGACCGCAGGCGTCGGCGCCGGCACGCCGAGCGAGAGCGTCGACGGGTCGATCAGCCCGAGCGAGAACACCCCGTAGCCGACCGCCGTCCCGAGCGCCCACAGCGCGCCGCCGACCGAGAGTCCGACGGCGAGCGCCAGCGAGACGTACATCTCGACCTGATCGGGCATCCGCGCTTCGACGAGTTTGCGCTCGACGTCTCCGACGAAGTCGCCGTCGGCGTCGAACAGTCGCTCGAACACCGGGTAACAGAGCCCGGCGAGGACGTTCGCGTCGACGCCGCTCTCGCCCGCGTCCAGGTCGAGGCTCACGGCTCGGCCCTCGCGACCGACATCGCGTCAGTCGTCCTCCTCGGGTTCGACGGCGTCGAACCCCCAGTCGTCGATGTCGTCGCTCGATTTGTCGTCGAAACCGCCGTCGCTCGCGCCCGTGTCCCCGTCGTCGGTCTCCGTGTCTCCATCTCCGTCAGCGCCCGCGTCGTCGACGCGGTCTCTCTCCCCGTCGTCGATGGCGCTCGACTCGTCGCCGTCGGTTTCGTCGGGCGCGTCGCTCGCGACGGGGCCGCCGGCGCTGAACCCCTCGCTCACGTCCGGCGTCGCGCTCCGATCGGGCGGTCCCGCGGGCGACGAGAGGACGTCGACCCCCTCGTCGAACGATTCGTCGAAGTCGATGCCCTCGCCGGAGCCGTCGCCCGCCGGGACCGCCTCGGAAACCCCCTCGAAATCACCGTGCGCGGGACCGGGCGACGGGGCGGCCGAAGGGCCGGAGTCGGTCTCACCCGCGTCGATCGCGTCCGCTTCGGCCGCGTCCGACTCGGCGGCGTCCGCGTCGCCCGCGTCCGCGTCGATCGCGTCCGGCTCGGCGGCGTCCGCCTCCCGCGCCGTCTCGGCGAGGGCCTCGCGGTCGTCCGTCGGACGGGCTTCGACATCGGGGACGCGGTCCATCTCGAGGAGGGCGTTCGCGACGGAGTCCGGCACTTCGCCGCGGTACGTCTCGAAGAGGTCGTCGGCGGATTCGAGTATCTCCTTCGCCTCTCTTTTGCCCTCCTCGTCCGGCTTCGGACGGGGGACCAGCGCCTCCTTCTCGCGGTCGACGTTGATCAGCACCGACTCCATCTCGCGGAGGTCCTCAAGCGACCGCTCCAGTTCGTCGTTGGCCATCAGCGCCAGCACCGTCTCCGGGTCGTTGATGAACGCCTGGAACGTCGCCGCCACCTGCGCGTAGCTGTTGAACCCGCGGTCGATGAGGTACGCCAACACCACCCGACGCTTGCGGAGCTCCTCGTCGAGGATGGCCCGACTCCAGCCGCGGTCGAACATGATGTCCTCGAGGGTGTTCGAGTCGCCCATCTGGAGGAACTCGTCCGTCTCCGCCTGCCACTGGAACACGTCTTGAACGTTGATCTCGTCGTTCTCGGCGTCGTAGTGGTTGATCTCGGTGATCGACTTGTTCCGGCGCACCTTCTTCCCCTGAACGCGGGTCGACGTCTGGATGGAGACTAAATCGAGCGCCGTGAACATCGTCTTCGAGACGTTGATCGGGTCGGTGGTGAACCGCTTGAGCACCTCGCCGACCGAGTCGGCGTGGAACGTCGTGTAGGTGGTGTGGCCCGTCGACATCACCTGGAAGGCGGTCCGCCCTTCCTCGCCGCGGATCTCGCCCATCACGATGTAGTCGGGACGCTGGCGGAGCGCGGCCTCAAGCAGGTCGAACTCGTCGATGTCGCCCTTGTCGTCGTCGGAGAACGAGGGGCGCGTGACGGAGGCGATCCAGTTGCGCTGCGGGAGCTCCACCTCGCGGGTGTCCTCGATGGAAACGATCTTCGCGTTCGAGGGGATAAACAGGGAGACGGCGTTCAGGCTCGTCGTCTTCCCGGAGGCGGTGCCCCCCGCGAAGATCAGGCTCTTGTGGTTCTCGATCGAGAGCCACAGGAAGGCCATCTCGTCGAGCGAGAACGTCTTCCAGTTGATCAGGTCGATGGGGGTGAACGGGACGTCGTTGAACTGCCGGATCGTGTAGTTGGTCCCGTGGTCGGACACCTCGCGGCCGAGCGTGAGCTGGGCGCGCGAGCCGTCCGGGAGCGTGGCGTCCACCTGCGGTCTGCGCTTCGAGATCCCCTTCCCGGAGCGCTGGGCGAGCTTCACGACGAAGTCGTCGAGCTCGTCGGTGCCGTGGTGGATGTTCGTGATGATCTGCTCGTACTCCGAGTGGTAGACGAAGACGGGGGAGTTGTACCCGTCACAAGAGATGTCCTCGACGTTGATGTCGTACTTGATCGGGTCGATCCGCTCGTAGCCGATGAAGTCGCGCTTGAGGTAGTACAGCAGCTTCTCGACCTGGTGTGCGGAGAGCGTCCGGGCGTCCTCCGCGAGGACGGCCGGCTCCGGGCGGGCGCTGATCGACGGCGGGTCGGACGGCGACTCGATCGGTGGTTCGTACCCCAGCGACTCCGCGATCCGTCCCGCGATGCCCTCCGTCGGGTCGATGCCGAACCGGTCGACCAGCGTGTCCGCGAGCCCGCGATCGTCGCCGTCGTCCTCGTAGAGCCCGTAGCGGTCGAGCAGCGAGCGCGTCTCCTCGACGATCACCTCCTCGCGGAACGCCTCGTCGCCGCCCGCGATCGACTCGTCGGCGTACTTGATCGACGTGCGGAGCTTCCCGGTGAGGAACTCCGTCAGGTCCGTTTCGATCTCCGTGCGGTACGGCTGGACGGCGTAGTACTTCGCCTCGTTCTCCTTCGTCGACCGGAAGACGATGACGAACGCGTACGGCTTGTTCACCCAGTAGCGCTCCTCCTCGCGGAAGTGCGTCTTCTTCGGCATCGGCACCGCCTTCTCGAGGTCGTACCGGTTCGTCAGGGTGGTCCGACCCTCCCCGGTCGAGAAGAACGCGTCCTCGTCGACCTCGGGATTGACGTTCACGGTTCGCTCCTCGACGAGGTCGGCGAGGTCGGCCGCGGCGCCCCCGCCCGCCCCGAGCAGCTCCTCGGTCCGGTCCGGATCGAATCCGAGCGCCTCCGTCTTGTCCTCGTGGGTGAACTCGAGCGGCACCGCCTCTCCCTCCTCGTTCTCCTCGGTCGGCGGATTCCCGTCCTCGTCGAGGAAGAACTCCTCGCGGTAGTCGTCCCACGTGTAGTACCCCTTCAACACCGGGACCGAGTAGGGGTCGTACCGGGCCGCGCACCGGTCCCAGAGGACGCCGCCGACCGCGGCGGCGGCGCGGAACCGGTAGCCGATCTCGTCCGGGTCGAACCCGAGGAGTGCCGCCGGATCGAAGTCGACTCGGTCCCACTCCTCCGGGGTCGGCGCGCGCGACGGCACCGACTCGACGCCGTCCCCGAGAGCGACGACGACCCCGGAGACGCCGCCGCGACCGACCGGACCGGTGAAAACGGTGTCCGGACGGAGATCCGCGGCGTCGGCGGAATCCACGCTGTCGGCGGAATCGCCGGAATCGGCGGAATCGGCGGAATCGCCGGCGTCTCTCGGCCCGTCGTCATCGTCGGGGGCCGCCCCTGCCTCGTCGGGTTCTGCCGCCGAGGAGTCGCCCTCGACGTCGGCGCCCGCTCCGTCGTCGACTTCACTGCCGTCGGCGTCTCCGGCGGCGACGGGTGCCGGCGGCGACGCCCGTCGCTCGCCGGTCGGCACGACGGCGGCGCCGTCGAGAACGACGGCGTCGGGACCGACGACGAGCGTGCCCCGATCGGGAGTGCCGTGACCGGGAACGGCGGTCTCCCCGTCGGCCTCGAAGGGTTCGTCGACGCCGGCGGCCCGGACCACCTCGTCGACGCCGTTCGGGAGGTGGCGGGCGACCGCGTCGGCCGGAACCACCGGCACGTCCGGTACGTCGGCGTACACGCGCTCCGCGGCGTCCGCTCGGCCGTACTCCGCGAGCAGCGACCGCCAACTGTATCTGTCGGTGACGACCGGTCCGCCCTCGGTCGGTCCGTCTCTCGCGCCGAACTCCGAGGGTTCGAACGTCGGCTCGTCCGAATCGCCGGACCCCGTCTGATCTACCGGTTCCGCCTCCGCATCCGCCTCCGTCGTCACCGGGGTCTCTTCGTCCGTCGCGTCCGCTTCCTCCCTCCGCGTCTCGCCTGGTATCCCCTCTCCGTCCTCCGCCTCTGTCTCGCCTTCTGCCTCTGTCTCGCCTTCCGCCTCTGTCCCGTCTTCCGCTTCTGTCCCGCCTTCCGCTCCGTCGGAGTCCGCCGCCCTCTCCTCGGCGGACGCATCGGACGGCGAGCGCTCCCCCGCGGGTTCGGATCGGGGGGCGGAACGCTCGGCGTCCTCGTCGGTCATAGTCGTGATGACTCCTCATCCGTTGAAAAAGGTGTCTCGCAAAACACCGCGATTGATAATCGACCGGGACAGGCGGATTTTAGGTCCTCGCGCTCCGACCGGCGGCCGTGTCACGTTCCGAACGGTTCCGACGAGTTCGGCAGCTCCGACGGCCCGTAGTCAGGAAGCGGGTCCGGGCGGCGATCGCCGAGGAGCTGCTCGGAACGCCTCGGAGCCTCGCCGCGGTCTGCGGATTCACGGTCTTCATGCTCGCGGTGGGGGTCGGGTACTACGCGCCGACCGCCGGCGCGGTGCCGCGATTCCTCTGGCCGCTGTACGCGGACTCGGCGGTCGCGGTCGCGCTCGGCGGCGCCGTCCTCGCGACCCTCGTGGCGACCGTTCGGCGCGGCGGCGACGTCTCCGCGGACGCTCCCGCGTCGCTGGGACTGGCGTACCTCCACACGCTCGCGTTCGTCTGGCTGATCCAGTTCGGCGTCTGGCCGTTGGTCTCGCTCAACCTCGCGTTCGGCCGGTACGTCGCCGCGCCCGACGCCTGGATCTACTACTGGGGCGTGATCGGCACGCACCTGTTGTTCGTCGGGCTCGCGCTGCTGTTCCCCGCGTTCGGCCGCACGACGCGCGGGGCGCTCGCGGCGGCGCTGGCGCTCGGCGTCGTCAACGTCGTCGTCGACTACGGGTTCGGCTACCACCCGCCGCTGTTGTACGAGCCGGGCGCGCTGCTCGCGGGCGCGACGCTCGCCATCGCGGTCGGCTCCGTCGCGCTCGCGTCGCGCTCGTTCCGGCGGCTGGGAGAGGACACGGACTGAGAGGTTCGAACGCCCCCTGAAGCCAAATGGGTTGGCGCCGATCGACCGACATGGCCGGCGAATACGACAAGCTGGTACGAGACGAGATCCCGGGGATCATCGAGGCGGACGGGGAGCGGCCGCGGACGCACGTCGCCGACGAGGACGAGTTCGCGGATCGCCTCGCCGAGAAGTTAGCCGAGGAGACGGCGGAGTACCGGGAGAGCCGCGACCCGGAGGAACTGGCCGACGTGTTGGAGGTCGTCCACGCGCTCCGCGAACTCGACGGGCTCACGGCCGAGCAACTGGAGGAACTCCGGTCCGAGAAGGCCGAGCGACGCGGACGATTCGACGACCGGATCGTTCTCGAACGGGTTACGGAGTAACCTCCCCGAACTGGTTTCGCCGCCGACGGGCGCGACTGGCTTCGAACCTCAGTCACTCCGCTCGCAGATAGCGGGCGCGGCGGGATCCACGTGAGCGAGCGAAGCGAGCGTGGAGCCAGTCGCGCCCGTTCCCTCACTACGTTCGGTCACGGGCGCGACGGGATTCGAACCCGGTGGCGAGACTCACTTTGTTCGTCTCGCGTGGTTCGAATCCTCGGCCCGCTACTGCTCACTTCGTTCGCAGGTAGCGGGCACGGCGGGATTCGAACCCGCGATCGAGAGGTTAGGAACCTCTCGCCCTGTCCGCTAGGCCACGCGCCCAGAAGGGGTGAAGAAAACGGGACGGCGGAGATCGGTCGGCGGCGGGGCGGCTTACGCGCTGGTTTCCTTGTCGGTCTCGGTCTCGAGGTCGTCGAGGTCGTCGTCCTCGTCGTCGAGCGTCGAGTCCGCCGTCTCGCTCTCCTGCATGTCTTTCAGTTCCTCTTCGACCTGTTCGCGGCCCTTCTTGAACTCTCCCATCGCCTGGCCGGTCGACCGAGCGAGCTTCGGAATCTTGTTCGCCCCGAACAGCAGGACCAACACGAGCAGGATGATGAGGAGCTCCGGCCCCGCCGGAATGCCGCCGATCAGTGGTGTCGCAGTTACCATGTCTGTCTCGCAGTAACCCTGTGGCGATTATAGTCTTTTTGCCTCGCCGGATCGCCGCGGTCGGCGCGCGAGCCGACCGAGTCAGTCCGGTCGATCGAGGTGTGCGAAGTACCACTCACCGTCGTAGCGGACGAGCGGGGCGACGCCCTCGTCCGTCGAGAGCGCGTCGATGACGGCCGCGAACGCGTCCGAGTGCGGCGCGACCTCCGCGTACTCCGACTCGATCGTCGCGTCGAGGATCGCACGCTGGTCCGGGGTCAGGCCCTCGACGGATCGGCCGCGCGCCTCCCCGACTGCGCGGCGGAAGCCCCCCTGCGACGAGGCGACGCGGTCGGCGCGAACGGCGACGGTCGGGATCTCGGCCGACCGCTCTCCGTCGAACGCGAACCGGAGCAGTTCGCCGTCCCACTCGACCCGCTGCCCGTCGTTCCCCGGGACGAACCGCGAGCGCTCCCGTCGCTCGGCGGACGCGTACGCGAAGGTGACCTCGAACGGCGGATAATGCGGTGCGTGGACGAGCGACGCGTTCCCGATCGCGTCGCGGACGGCGTCGCGGTCGTGCTCCGGGAGGTCCGCGAAGGGGACGCTCGACGGCGGACCGAGGAGGAAGGAGTCGACGGAGTCGACGGCGACCGTGTACGCGTAGCCCGTCGCCGGGACGGAGTGGACCGTCTCGGTCCGGACGCGGTAGTACTCGGCGTCGTCGGTGACGACGTACGGCGCCGAGACGCCCGGCGCGTAGTAGCCGCTGACGGTCGCCTCACCGCCGTCGACCGCGGTCCGGACGGCCGCCCGTCCGGCGTGGTCGACGGCGTCGACAGGGGTGCTGAACTCGTTCGAGACGCCCACGGGCGACGCCTCGTCGAGCCGAAGCGCCGTCTCCTGGCGGGCGCCGTCTCCGGAGTCGTCCGCGAGACACCCGGACAGCGCCGTCAGCGAGGCGGTCGCCGCGAACAGTGCCATCCGTCGGCGGGTCGGGCGGCGTGGAGGGCCTGACATGCGCGAGCGTTCGTCGGCGGCGCACTTGATTCCCCCCAACGCCGACCGCGCCGCCGTCCGTCGTTCGGTGACGCGGTTCGGAGGATCGGGGTTCCGGCCGGGCTCCGCCGCCGAAACGGTGATACGCTCGGCCGACGACGATCCGATATGCCAGACATCGGCGACGACGCGCCCGGCTTCACCGGATCGCTCGTGGACGGCGACATCGCGCCGTTCGACCTCTCCGACCGCCTCGGCGACGAGCCGGTCGTGCTCGCCTTCTTCCCCGCCGCCTTCTCGAACACCTGTACCGACGAGATGGAGGCGCTGCGCGACGAGTTCGACCGCGACGACTGTACCCTGTTCGGCGTGAGCACCGATCTGCCACACGCGCTCGGGGCGTACCGCGCGCAGTACGACCTCCCGTTCGCCTTGGTCGGCGACCCCGACCACCGCGCGATCGAGGCGTACGACGTGATCGAGGAGTTCGAACACTACGGCGTGGAGACGGTCGCGCAGCGCGCCGTCTTCGTGATCGACGCCGACGGCGTCGTGACCTACCGCTGGCTCGCGGACGACGCCGGGCAGGAGCCGGACTACGACGCGGTCGAGGAGGCGGTCGCGGACGCGACCGCCTGAGGCGCTCGCCGGACGGATCGCCGTGGGACCGGTCGCGCTCAGGCCGGGTCGCGGAGCGCGTCGAGGGCCTCTGGGTTCTCCATCGACGAGAGGTCCCCCGGATCCTCGCCGACGTACACCGACTCGATCGCGCGCCGGATGATCTTCCCGGACTGCGTCTTGGGGAACGCGTCGACGAACAGCAGCTCGCGCGGCCGGAAGGGCTTGCCGTGTTCCTCGCCGACCAGGGCCCGCAGCTCCTCGCGAAGGTCGTCGCCCGGCTCGACGCCCGGTTCGAGGACGACGTACGCGACGACCGCGGTCCCGGTGGTGTCGTCGGGGACGCCGACCGCGGCCGCCTGGTTGACGGCGTCGTGGTCGATGAGGACGCCCTCGATCTCCGCCGGCCCGACCTTCCGGCCCGCGACGTTGAGGGCGTCGTCGGCGCGGCCGTGGAGGAACCAGAAGCCGTCCTCGTCCTTCTGCGCGAAGTCGCCGTGGTCCCACAGGTCGTCCCACGTCGACCAGTACTCGTCGAGGTAGCGCTCGTCGCCCGACCAGAGCGACTTCGTCATCGACGGGCAGGAGTCGCGCGCGACGAGGTAGCCGCGCTCGCCCGACTCCGTCACCGACTCGCCCGTCTCGTCGACGATGTCGACGTCCATCCCGAGCCCGGGGCCGCCGAGCGTACAGGGCTTCAGCGGCTGGTTCGGCATCGGCATCAGGAAGCAGCCGCAGATCTCCGTCCCGCCGGAGATGTTGATGATCGGGCAGTCGCCGCCGCCGACCGCGTCGTAGAACCAGCGCCACGACTCGGGGTCCCACGGCTCGCCCGTCGAGCCGAGGATCCGGAGCGAGGAGAGGTCGTGGTCTTCGACCCACTCATCTCCTTGCTTGCGGAGCGCGCGGATCGCGGTCGGGGAGATGCCGAACTGCGTGATTCCGTGCCGGTCGATCAGCTCCCAGAAGCGGTCCGGCTCGGGGTGGTCCGGCGCGCCCTCGTACATCACCACCGTCCCGCCGAACGCGTGGTTGCCGATCAGCGTCCACGGACCCATCATCCAGCCGATGTCGGAGACCCAGAAGAACCGGTCGGCGGGCTTCTGGTCGAAGCCGAAGTGGATCTCCTTCGCGCACTGCGTGAGGACGCCCGCGTGGGTGTGGACGATCCCCTTGGGCTCGCCGGTGGTCCCCGAGGAGTACAGCAGCATGGACTCCTGGTCGCTCGGCAGGTGTTTGGTCTCGTAGTCGGCCGGCTGCGAGCCGACCGCCTCGTCCCACGTCCGGTCGCGATCGCCGTCCCAGGGGACGGGGTCTGCGTCGGCGCCGTCGCTCGGGTCGGCCTCGCCGCCGCCGTCGTCGCCGCCCCCGGCGGGCGTCGCCCCGAGCCGGTCGTACACGACCACCTCCTCGACGTGGCCGGCGTCCGCGATCGCCTCGTCCGCGGTCGCCTTCAGCCGGACCTCGTCCCCCCGGCGGTAGAAGCCGTCGCCGGTGAAGAGTACCGAGGGCTCCGCGTCGTCGATCCGCGTCGCGGTCGCCTCGCGGCCGAACCCGGAGAAGATCGGCACCGCGATCGCGCCGACCTTCAGGCAGCCGTAGAGGATCGCGACGACCTCCGGCACCATCGGCATGTACAGCCCGACCGTGTCGCCGGTCTCGATCCCGGCCTCCGTCAGGTAGTTGGCGACGCGATCTGTCTGTCGTCGGAGCTCGTGGAAGGTGACCTCGCGGACGTCGCCCGGTTCGCCCTCCCAGATCAGCGCGACCCGGTTCCGGTTCGGCGAGTCGACGGCTGCGTGGCGGTCGACGACGTTGTGCGCGACGTTGATCTCGCCGCCCGGGTACCAGTCGGAGAACTGCGGGCCGTCGGCGTCGTCACCGGACTGCGTCCGGTTGCCCGCGGAGCGTCGCTCCGCGCTGTCCCGGACCGCCTCGTAGTCCGTGTAAAACTCGATGTCGAGGTAGTCGACGATCTCGTCCCAGAACCAGTCGACGCCGGACGCGGGCTCGCCGTCGACCGTCGATGTGGTGCGCTCGATCAGTTCCTCGTAGTCGTCGATCCCGTACTCGCGCATGAACGCGGCGACGTTCGTCGACTCGGCGAACGCCTCGCTCGGTTCGTGTACGACCTCGTCTATCCCCTCGTACTCGTCCATCTCGGCCGGTGATTTTCGCGGCGACAGTAAGTAATTTTCCTGAGAGACCTACCGGGGGTCGACGCACTCGCCCGCGACCGCGACGGTCTCGGCGTCGACCGTCACCCGCCCGTCGTACAACGCGCAGGTGCCCGCGTCCCACGCGAGCCGTCCCTCCCAGTCGGCGCCCGTCACCGCGACCTCGTGGCGCCCCGTCGCGCCGACGGTGACCTCGAACGCCCGGGCGACGCCGGCGTCGACGCGGTCGGACGTCTCCTCGTACGTCGTTCCGTCGTCGCCCGTGACGGTCACCTCCACGTCGACGGGGGCGTCGCCGTCGTTGCGGACCGTCAGGTCGAGGCGGCTCGGGTCGGGGTCGGAGCCGAGACAGCCGGCGGCCGCGACGGCGACCGTTCCGGCGCTCGCGGTGAGGAGCGTGCGTCGTTTCATGCCGGTCGCTCGTCGCGTCGGAACTTCAACCCCGCACACGCGACTCGCGGTCGTCGACGCCGTCGAGGATCGGGCCGTCGGGGACGGCTACGCCGAGTCGTCCGTCTCGGCGGCCTCGTCTCCGTCCGGGGCGGCGTGGACCGACTCGGGGACGATGTCGACGGAGGCGACCTCGTCGTCGGGTTCGAGGTTCATCACGATGACACCCTTCGTGTTGCGGCTCACCGTGGATATCTCCTCGACGCGGGTCCGCATGATCTGGCCGTCGGCGCTCATCGCGACGAGGTGGTCGCCGTGGGTGACCGCCTCGATGGCGACGGCCTCGCCGTTGCGGTCGCCGGTCTTGATGTCGACGAGCCCCTTCCCGTTCCGCGACTGCGGGCGGTACTCGTCGAGGTCCGAGCGCTTCCCGTAGCCGTTCTCGGTGACCGTGAGCACCCAGTTGTGGTACGCGTCGTCGATGGCGGCGACGCCGGCGACGGCGTCGTCCTCGCGGAGGTCGATCCCGATCACGCCGCGGGCCGTGCGACCCATCGCGCGGGCGTCCGACTCGTCGAAGCGGATCGCCATCCCGTGCCGGCTGCCGATGACGATGTCGCGGTCGCCGTCGGTCACTTCCACGTCGACGAGCTCGTCGCCGTCCTCCAGCCGGATCGCGCGGATCCCGGTCGACCGGATGTTGCCGAACTCGTCGACCGCGGTCCGCTTGACGTAGCCGTCGCGGGTGACCATGGTGAGGAACTCGTCGTCGTCGAGGTCATCGGTGTTGACCACCGACTCGATCTCCTCGCCGTCGTCGAGGTCGAGGAGGTTGACCGCGGACTTCCCGCGCGCCGTGCGTGACATCTCCGGGATCTCGTAGGTCTTCAGCTCGTAGATCTGCCCGTGGTTCGTGAACACGAGGAGGTAGTCGTGGGAGTTGGCCGCGAACACGGAGGAGACGCGGTCGCCCTCCTTGAGTCCGGTGCCGATGATCCCCTTGCCGCCGCGGTTCTGCGCGCGGAACTCGTCGAGCGGCATCCGCTTGATGTAGTCGTCCTCGCTCATCACGACGACGCACTCCTCCTCGGGGATGAGGTCCTCGTGGGTCACGTCCCCGACGTCCTCGATGAAGCTCGTGCGGCGCTCGTCGTCGTACTCCGCTTTGATCTCTCGGAGCTCGTCGACGATCACCTGGTCGAGCTCGTCGGGGTCAGAGAGGATGGTCTCCAGCCGCTCGATCCGCGCGTTCACCTCCTCGTACTCCTCCTCGATCTCGGCCGTCTCCATCGAGGTGAGCGAGCCGAGCTGCATCCGGACGATGTGGGCCGCCTGCGCCTCGGTGAAGTCGAACGTCGACTCCAGCGCGGCCTTCGCGGCGTCGCGGTCGTCGGAGTCCTGGATCGTCTCGACGACGCTGTCGACGTTGTCGAGCGCCTTCAGGCGCCCTTCGAGGATGTGCGCTCGGTCCTCGCGCTCCGCGAGCTCGTGCTCGGAGCGCCGCCGGACCACTTCGCGGCGGTGGTCGACGTAGTGTTCGAGCGTCTGCTTGAGGTCTAACACCTGCGGCGAGCCGTCGACTAAGGCGAGGTTGATGACGCCGAACGTCCGCTCGAGGTGGCTCTCGAGCAGCTGGTTCTTGACGACCTCGGCCATCGCGTCGCGCTTGAGCTCGACGACGATCCGGATCCCGTCGCGGTCGGACTCGTCGCGGAGGTCGCGGATCCCCTCGATCGCGCCCTCGTTGACGTCCTCCGCGATCCGCTCGACGAGCCGCGACTTGTTCTGCTGGAAGGGGAGTTCCGAGATGACGATCCGGCCCTCCTCCTCCATCACTTCGAACTCGGCGCGGACGCGAACCCGTCCGCGACCCGTCTTGTACGCCTTGTGGACCGCGTTCCGGCCGACGATGTTCGCGCCGGTCGGGAAGTCCGGCCCCTTGACGTGTTCCATCAGGTCTTCGACGGTCGCGTCCGGGGTCTGAATGAGCTCGACGGTGGCGTCTATCACCTCGCCGAGGTTGTGCGGCGGGACGTTCGTCGACATCCCGACGGCGATGCCCGACGAACCGTTGACGAGCAGGTTGGGGAACGCCGCGGGCAACACCTCCGGCTCCTCCAGGCGATCGTCGTAGTTCGCCTGGAAGTCGACGGTGTCGCGCTCGATGTCGGCCATGAGCTCCTCCGCGATGGGGGCCATCCGGGCCTCCGTGTACCGCATCGCGGCCGGCGGGTCGCCGTCGACGGAACCGAAGTTCCCCTGCCCGTCGACGAGCGGGTAGCGCATCGAGAAGTCCTGCGCCATCCGCGCGAGCGTGTCGTAGATGGCGCTGTCGCCGTGCGGGTGGTAGTCACCCATCGTCTCGCCGACGACTGACGAGGACTTGCGGTGCGCGGAGTTGCTCGTCACGCCCGCCTCGTTCATCGCGAAGAGGATGCGGCGGTGGACGGGTTTGAGCCCGTCTCGCACGTCCGGGAGCGCGCGGCCCGCGATGACCGACATCGCGTAGTCGATGTACGACTGCTCCATCTCGTCCTCGATGCGGGCGTTCGTCACCTGCGCGGCGCGCACGTCGCCCGGGTCGGCGTCCGGCGTCTCCGAGCTCATATGTCCACCCACTCCGCGTCGGTCGCGTGCTCCTTGATGAACTGTTTCCGCGGCTCGACCGCGTCACCCATCAGCACGTTGAACATCCGGTCGGCGGCGGCCGCGTCGTCGATGTTGATCCGCTTGAGGCGGCGGTTCTCCGGGTCCATCGTGGTGTCCCACAGCTGCTCGGGGTTCATCTCGCCGAGGCCCTTGAACCGCTGGACCTGGGTGGGGTTACCGTCGCACTCCTCCTCGACGATGCGGTCGCGTTCTTCCTCGGTCATCGCGTCGTACGTCTCGCCGCGGTAGCGGACGCGATAGAGGGGCGGCTGGGCCGCGTACACGTAGCCGGCCTCCAAGAGGGGCTTCATGTGGCGGTAGAGGAGCGTGAGAAGGAGCGTTCTGATGTGGGCTCCGTCGACATCCGCATCCGTCATGAGAATTATTTTATTATATCTGACATCTTCGATGTCGAATTCTTCTCCGATCCCCGCACCGATCGCGGTGATCAGCGCGCGGATCTCGTCGTTCTCCAAGATGCGGTCGAGGCGGTGTTTCTCGACGTTGAGGATCTTCCCCTTCAGCGGGAGGATCGCCTGGTTCTCGCGGTTGCGGCCCTGTTTTGCCGAGCCGCCCGCGGAGTCGCCCTCGACGACGAACAGCTCCGCCTCGGTGGGGTCGCGGGTCTGGCAGTCCGCCAGCTTGCCGGGGAGCGCGGTCGACTCCAGCGCCGACTTCCGGCGGGTGAGCTCCTCGGCCTTCTTCGCGGCCTTCCGCGCTCTGGCGGCCTCGGCGGCCTTATGGACGACCTTCTCGGCGGTGTCCGGATTCTCCTCGAAGAAGGTGCCGAGCTTCTCGTGGGTGGCGGACTCGACCACGCCGCGGACCTCGCTGTTGCCGAGCTTCGTCTTCGTCTGCCCCTCGAACTGCGGGTCGGGGTGTTTCACCGAGACGACCGCCGTGAGCCCCTCGCGGACGTCCTCGCCCTTGAGGTTGGCGTCGAGGTCGTCGACGAGTCCGTGCTCGTTGGCGTAGTCGTTGACCGTCCGGGTGAGGGCGGTCTTGAACCCGGTGAGGTGGGTGCCGCCCTCCCGGGTGTTGATGTTGTTCGCGAACGCGTGGACGGAGCCCTGGAGCTCCTCGGTCGCCTGCATCGCGACCTCGACGTGGACGCCGTCGGTCTCGTCCTCGAAGTAGATGACCTCCTCGTGGATCGGCGAGCGCGTCTCGTTGAGGTACGCGACGAACTCCCGGATGCCGCCGTCGTACTTGAACGTCTCCTCGGTGTCGTCGCGGTCGTCGACGAGGCGGATCTCGACGCCGGAGTTGAGGAACGCCAGCTCGCGGAGCCGGTTCGCGAGCGTCGAGGTCTGGAACTCGGTCGTCTCGAATATCTCCTCGTCGGGCCAGAAACGGATCTCCGTCCCGGTCGACTCGTCCGGTCCCATATCGCGGACGCGCTCGAATCCGTCCTCGGCCGGTTCGCCCCGTGCGAACTCGTGACGGAAGACGCCGCCGTCGCGTCTGACCTCGACCTCCAGCCGCTCGGAGAGCGCGTTGACGACGCTGACGCCGACGCCGTGGAGGCCGCCGGAGACCTGGTACGACTTGGAGTCGAACTTCCCGCCGGCGTGGAGGACGGTCAGGATGACCTCCAGCGCGGGCCGGTCGTACTCCTCGTGGGTGTCGACCGGAATTCCCCGCCCGTCGTCGCTGACGGAGACGGAACCGTCGTCGCGGATCCGCACCTCGATCTCCTCGCAGTGGCCCGCGAGGGCCTCGTCGATGGAGTTGTCGACGACCTCGTAGACGAGGTGGTGGAGCCCTCGACCGTCCGTGGACCCGATGTACATCGCCGGTCGCTTACGGACGGCCTGTAGGCCTTCGAGGACCTGTATTTGGCCGGCTCCGTATTCGCTCTGCTCTGACATAGGAACTTACCGTCGCTAATCGCCGTCGGGTTATAAAGCCGGCGCACGCGCGCGGGCGTGAGAGAGACGCCAGCGACGCAGATTCGCCACGCGGTCCGGCCCCGGTCCGGACCACGACGGCGGTGTGACGGCACGTCCCACAGCTACAAACCGACGCCGCGCGTATCGCCCTCCGATGCTACCGATCGCGGACTCCTTCGAACACGTTCACCGCGGCTGCGAGATCCGGTACGGTCGAGGCCGGATCGCCGACCTCGGCGGCTGGCTCGGCGACCGCGGCCTCGACGACGCGCTCGTCGTCTGCGGTTCGAACACGGGCGCGAACGACGCGCTGATGGACCCGGTTCGAGAGGGCCTCGGCGACCGGCTCGCCGGCGTCTTCGACGGGACCTCCCCCGACAAGCGGATCGAGACCGCGTACGACCTGCTCGACGCGAGAGCCGAGGTCGGCGCGGACGTCCTCGTCGCGGTCGGCGGCGGCGCCAGCCTCGACATCGCGCGGCAGGCGACGCTGCTCGCGGCCGACGGCCGCGACCTCGGCGAGCTCCGCGCCGACGCGGAGGACGGGCCGGACGCGCTCGGCGACCTCGCCCCCGGGAGCGACCCGGCGCTCCCGTCCGTCGTCGTGCCGACGACGTTCGCGGGCGCGGACGTCTCCACCGGCGGGTCGCTGGAGGTCTTCTCGGCCGACGAGTCCCCGACCGGCCAGCCGGTGAACGTCAGCGGGAGCGGCGCGTGGCCGCTCGCGGACGTGGCGGACCCGGCGCTGTTCGAGACGACGCCGACCTCGGTGCTGGCCGGATCGGCGATGAACGGCTTCGACAAGGGGATCGAGACGCCCTACGCCCGCGACGCCGACCCGATGAGCGACGCGGCCGCTGTCCACGGGCTCCGGCTCCTCTCCGACGCGCTCCCGCGCGTGGCCGGCGACCGGCCGGGCGGCGAGGCGGCGACAGACCGCGCGGTCGTGGGGGCGTTGCTGGTCCAGCTCGACCGGAAGATATCGGTGATCCACGCGTTCGGCCACGGGTTCGCCCGGCGCTACGACGTTCAGCAGGGCGCGATCCACGCGGTCGTCGCGCCCCACGCGCTGGCGTACCTCTTCGACGAGGTCGACGCGAGCCGCCGGGCGCTCGCGGCCGGCCTCGGTGTCCGGACCGACGGCCGCGACGACGACGCGATCGCCGAGGACGTCGTCGAGGCGGTCGCGGAGGTCCGCGACGCGCTCGACGTGCCGAGCCGGCTCCGGGACCTCCCCGAGACCGACGAGGCCGACCTGCCGGCGGTCGCCGAGTTCGTCGCCGAGGACCCGCCGATGGAGCGCGCGCCGGCCGACCTCGACGCGACCCCGGAGGGGATCCTCGGCGTGTTGCGCGCGGCTTGGTAGGCGCCGATCCGGCGGGCGACACCGCCCGCGCGCCGCCCTACGACTCGGCGGCGTACGTCTCCAGCGCGGTCAGCGTCTCGCCGTCCGAATCGAACGCGTCGACGAACGCGAACAGCTCCTCGCCGTCGGCGTCGAGCAGTCGGCCGCGGACCGCCACGCCGGGACCGGACGGGTAGACGCGGTCGACGACGTGCGTGGTGTCGGTGTTCGGCCGCTCGTCGCGCATGAACGCGACGAAGCGGTCGCGTCCCTCGAACGTTCGGTCGGGGCGTCGCTGAACGAAATCCGGGTCGAGCAGCGATCGCAGCCGATCGTACTCGCCCGCGTCGAGCGCGTCGTAGTAGGCCCGGGCGAGGGCGGTGGGGTCGGAATCCGCGAGCGGCGCCGCTTCCTCCTCTCCGCCCTCACGCCGCGAGGGCATCGAACTCCTCGGCGGAGGTCCGGGTCCCCTTCGAGATGATCACGTCGCCGCCCCGGAGCGTGGTGTCGATGTCGGGCCCGACCAGCCACTCGTCGTCCGAGCGCCGGATCGCGAGGACGCTCGTCGAGATGTCGGTCGCGGGCACGCCGTCGACGACCGCGGTCCCGTCGAGGTCGCTCCCCGCGGCGACCTCGGTGCGGGTGATGATCTCGTCGGACTCCTGGACCGCCATCTCCACGACCGGGTGGACGTCGAGGTCGCGGCGGACCCCCTCGGTGATCGCGAGCGCGGCGTCGGAGATCTCCTCGGTCGCGACGCCGAGGTGGATGAGTCCGCGCAGCGACACCGGGTCGTCGGCCTCGGCCGCCGCCCGGAGCGTCCACGCCTCGAAGCGCGACTGGAGCGCGTCGACCTCGATCTCCAGGTTGCTCACTTCCTCGGCCAGCTCCTCGTTGTCGAAGAGGACCGAGCCGTACGCCAGGTCGACGGCGAGCTCCGAGAGGTTCTTCATCAACACGATCGAGTCGACCGCGCGTTCGAGGTCGTCGATCGCGGGCTCGGGCGACGGCGCCGGCTCGAACGGCTCGCCGCTCAGTTCGGGGTACACGTCGGCCACGCCCCCTTCGGGCCCGCGCAACAGCGTCACGTCGCCCGCCTCCAGCCGGGTCCCCGGTCCGGGGTTGAGGATCCAGTCCTCGTCGCGGCGGACCGCGATGACGCGGACGCCAGTCTTCGATTCGAGGTCGATCGCCTTCAGCGTCCGACCGGCGTACGCGGACTCGTCCGCGACCGTCCCCCGGACGAGCGTCTCGACGCCCTCGGAGAGCGCGCTCCGCATCGCGCTCGGGATCCCGATCTCCTCGGTGACGATCTTGGCGATGTCGCCCGCGGCGTCCGCGACCTTCTCCGCGGCGGCGATCACGCCGAGGACGGGGGCGAGCGTCTCCGCCTCGCCGGGGTTCCGCGCCGCGAGCATCAGACTCATCCGGGCGCGCATCTGGAGCGCGTCCATCCGGTGTTCCAGCTCGACGACCTCGTGGGCGATCGTCGGGCTCCCGTGGAGGACCGCCGAGTACGACAGGTCGATCAGCAGCTCCGCCGTGTCCTTCATCTCGACGAGCAGGTCCTTGACGCTCGTCGGCTCGTAGCGGACCGTGCGCCCGTCGAAGCGTCCCATGTGACTCCGTCTCCGGCACCGAGTAAAAGGCTTGTTGCGGGGACGACGCGCGGGCGAGCGGGGTTTGTTGCGAGAACGGCTCGCGGGCGAGCGGGCCGAGTCAGAGCGCGTCGCCCGCGACGTAGCCGGGGTCGCTCCCCGACGCTTCCGGGTCGCCGTCGACGGGCGCCGCGAGGCCGACGAGCGCGAGCCAGCCGAGCAGCCGAGACGCGCGCTCACGCCACGCGGTCTCCCAGTCGGGGTTCCGAGCTCTGTCGTGACGGGGGACCGCGTCGCGAGTGGCCGCGAAGAGGTCGGCGGCGGTCAGGGGGTCGCCGGGCGAGGCCTCGTCGAGCGCCGCGAGCGCCTCCGGGACGAACAGGACCCCTTCCTCGAGTCCCGCGCGGACGCGCTCCCGGGTCGGCTCGGCGTCGGCCCGGACGAACCCCCGGGAGGTCTCCTCGACGAGGCCGAGCGCGCGCAGGAACGCGAGCCAGTCGTTGGCGGTCCGGCGGTCGGGGAGGTCACAGCGCCGACGGAGTCGAGCGCAACAGTCGTCTGTGTCGCCGGGGACGAGCGGGACCGCGCGCTGGTACTCGCGGAGCGCGTCGAGGTCCGACGGCGGTTCGGGGACTGGTTTGAGTCGCACGGGATTCGGGGCGTAGCCGGTGGAGTGAGAGGTCGAGCGGTCGGCTCAGCGGTAGCCGAACGACTCCGCGAGCAGTTCCTCGTTCGTCTCGCCTACCGTGTAGACGGGGCCGTCGACGACGTCGACGGTGACTTGCGCCGGGGCGAACACGCTCTCGGGCACGTCGTAGAAGTCCCAGTCGGCGTCCTCGAACACCTCGACGAAGGGGGTCCCGTACTCCTCGTCCGCGGTCGAGACTATCTCGTCGAAGCGGTCGTCGTCGCGGGCGACCTGAAGGTGGACCTCGCCGCCGTACGCCAGCGCGTCGTTCGTCCGCCCCATCGCCTCGGCCTCGTCTCGGGTCGCGGGCGCGAGCGGTGCGGACCCGGAGGCGTGGAGCACGTCGGTGGGCTCGTAGCCGACCTCCAGCAGGCGGAAGACGGCGAGTTCGGCGGCGCGGGCCGCGGTGGTGACGGAGCCGGCGGTCGAGCCGGTGGCGAACGTCGGGAGGAACACGCCGTCGGCGTCGACCTCGGCCATCTCCGCGACCTGCTCGGCCACCGCCTCGTCGGGCAGCGTCGTCGACTCGACGGCCAGCGTGGCGAACTCGGAGGAGTCGTAGTAGCCGACGCGCTCGAACTCGGTTTCGCGGCCGACGAGCGCGCGGGCCGGCCCGGAGCCGAGCCCCTCGAAGCCGCCCTCGGTCGTCAGCTCCCAGCCGGCCTTCTGCGAGCAGAGTAACGCGATCGCGGGGTGGTCGGTCGACAGCTCGACGTGCTGGCGCGGCGCGCCGGCGAGCTCGCCCATCCGGGTCTGGAGGTTCGCCAGCCCGGCCGTCTGGATCTCCGCGAGCAGCAGGCCAGCTTCGACCCCGCCGGCCGCGTCGACCCCGAAGTCGACGACGGTGGCGCCGTTGTCCAGCTCGTAGCCGACGACGTCCAGCTCGCCGGCGAAGTCGAGCGCCTCGTCGACCAGCTCGATCGCGGTCCGGTTGATGCTCTCCATGTCCGGGCCTACTCGCTCCCCGTTTAAGGGGTTTGGCTGTTCGGCTCAGGGACGCTCGGGAATCAGCCGAACCCGATCAGTCACGGGAGACGCGGTGGCGCGTGCCTGCGAGCGGCCGCCCTCGACGGCGGCGACCGGGGCTTTGGAGGAGTTCACCGTCGACCGCCGGTCAATCAGGTATCAGCGAGCGTCCGGGGCGTTCCCGGTGTCGGACTCGATTCGTAAATCGCCCACCGCGCAGTCACCAGAAGCCGCCGTCGGAGTCGCTCGGACCGCCGGCCTCGCCCGGACCGGTCGGACCGCGCGGCCCGCTCGGCCGCGAGTTGGGGTTGATCTCGACCGGTTCCGACTCCGCTTTCGGATCGATCTCGCGCCCCTCCGCGTAGCGGACGAACGAGAGGTAGAACGGCTCGCCGCAGCCGACGCCGTCCGCGTCCGGTTCCCGGTACGGCTCGTCGCCGCCCACGTCGGTGCCGCGGACGCCGTCGTGCGGGTCCCAGTCGACGCCGTCGCTCTCCCCGCAGACGAACCGGACGCCGTCCGGCTCGACCGCGTCGCCGCCTTCGCCGCCGTCCTCACTCCCACCGCCCTCCTCGGCGTCGAACGGCTCCGTCGGCGCGACGTACGTCCATCCCTCCAGCGGGTACGGCGTCACCGACTTGTCCGCGAGGTACCCCTCGCGTTCGAGCGCGACGAGCGTCCCGCAGTGCGGACAGTAGTACGTGACCGGGTAGCTCATACCCCTCGTAGGAGATCGATCGATAAACAGCCGTCGCCGCCGCGTCAGGTATTTGATCGTCCGAGGCGACGATCCGATATCTCACCGGACACCTCTGGAGACGGCTCAGACGGATCGGACGGCCCCGCCGAACTCGTCACCCGACGACGGGTCCTCTACGGCGTCGCGGGCGGCGTCGGGCTCCTCGGCGGCGGCGGCCTCTACGTCGCGAACGCGCTCGACGGCGACTTCGGCGGGTACGAGGCGCCCGAGACGCAGCCGATGGTATCGACCCGCGGGCGCCTCGACGACGGCGATCCGACGGAGCGGTCGGGCTCGTGGGCGTTCGGCGGGGCCGACTCCGTGGTCCTGTTCGTTCACGGGCTCGGCGCGGACGCCGAGTCGGCTCGGAATCAGGCCTACACCGCGCGGCTGGGACTCGCCGCGGCGACGGGCGAGGCGGCGGCGGGCGAGGCGGCGGCGACGGACGACGGTACCACGGAGAGCGCCCGCCCCGTGGTCGGCTACTCGTGGGCGTCGAACGTCGACTGGGGGCTGGCCAAGGAGACCGCGGACGCCAACGCCGTCCCGCTGGCCGACTGGCTGGCGGCGTGGGCCGACGAGGACGGGCGACCCGTCCACCTGTTCGCGCACTCGCTGGGCGCTCGCGTAACGGGCGCCGCGCTCCGGGAACTCGCGGACCGCGGGCGGACGGACGTCCTCGCGTCGGTCTCGCTGTTCGGCGGCGCGATCCCCGACGAGAGCGCCGGCGTCGGCGGTCGGTACGGGTCCGCGATCGCGGCGCTGGACGCGCCCGTCCGCAACTTCCACAGCCGGAACGACCGCGTCCTCGGGTGGGTGTACCGCGCCTCCGACCGGACCCGCGCAGTCGGGCACGTCGGACTCCCGGACGGGGCGACCGCGCCCGACGGCTACGCCGACGTCGACGTCACCGACCTGGTCGCGGACCACTACTCGTACGTCGAGCCGGAGGAGGGATGTCTGCCGCGCGCGGTCGGCCGGCTCGGGTTCGACTAGTCAGCCGGCGCGGCGGATCGCCACGGCGCCTCGCCGCCGGTTCTCCCCCGGAACCCCTTTTACCGGCGCGGTCGACCATTCGGGCATGATCGACGAGACCGTCGCCGAGATCCGGGCGATGCGAACCCACAGCACGTCGGCGGTGGCCGTGAAGGCGACGCGGTCGCTCGCGGACCTGCTCGACCGCGAGTACGTGACCGTCGACGAGTTCGAGCGCGACCTCGAACACAACGCGGGGGTGCTGCGCCGGTCGAACCCCTCCCACGCCGCGCTCCACAACGCGATGCGCGACGTCGAGCGCTCCATCGTCGGCGAGGCGACGAGCGTCGAGGGCGCGAAACAACTGCTCGAGGACGTCATCGCCCGCGTCGTCGACGACATCGAGACGGCGAAGGGCGAGGCGGCCGCCAACGCGGCCGAACACATCGAGGACGGCGACACGCTGCTCGTCCACGACTACTCGACGACGGTGTTGGAGGCCGTCGAGAACGCGGCCCGCGACGGCGCGCACCTCACCGTCTACGTCACCGAGGCGCGCCCGCGGACCCTCGGTCGGAAGACCGCGCGCGTCCTCGCCGGCGTGTCCCGCGTCGAGACGCGGATGGTCGTCGACAGCGCGATGGGGTACGCGCTTCGCGACTGCGACCGCGTTCTGCTCGGCATCACCTGTATCACCGGCGGCACCTACTACAACCGGATCGGCACGTTCCCGCTCGTCGTCACCGCCCGCGAACTCGGCGTCCCCGTCACCGCGGTCGGCTCGGGGGCGAAGACCATCGAGGAGTTCCGCTTCGAAAACGAGTTCCGCGACGCCGTCGAGGTGATGCGCGAGCCGGTCGAGGACGTCGAGATCGAAAATCCCAGCTACGACGCCACCCCGATCGGGATGATCGACACCGTGATCACCGACGACGGCGTCCGAAACTGACGCGAAAGCCGGAACGAATCCCCCTACTCGGACGAAGCGTAGCGAACCAGCAGGAAACGAGCAGCGAACCGGCGCCGAACCGAGCCCGGACGAAAACGCTTTGTGTGTGTACCGTGTTAACAGACCTAATGAGCGTTCACACGGGTTCGACGGCGGTCTTTCAGATCCCCGATCAGGGGGTGACGGTAGCGGGATGTGCGAGCACGTGGTGCGAGCTGTGGGCGGTCGCGACCGAGCCGGGAGTCGTAACGGCGGTCGCGCTCGCCGGCGTTCTCGCCCTCCTCGCGTTCGCGTACGTCCGCGACGCCGAGGCGGCCTGCCGCCGCGAGCGACGCCGCGTCCTCGACGAGCGAGACGCGTTCGAGGCGTTCGCCGACCGGGTAGCTGAGATGGACACCGTCTCGGTCGCGACCGAGCCGGGTCCCACCGGCGTGCCCGCCGGCGCCCTCCGCGGCCTCGGCTCGGCCCGAAACGGGAGCCCTCCGGGCGGCGGCCCGGGCGGGGGCCGGGACGCGACGCTCCGGCGGGTGATGGCCGCGTACGAGGACACCGTGCTGTCGCTGCCGCACTACCGGACCGAGTACGACGAGACGGCCGCGGAGAGTCTCGCGGCCGAACTCGGCCCGGACACGGCGACCGCGCTGGCGACCGACGGCGGGCTGTCGAGCGGCGCGCAGTCCGCGCTCGTCGACCGGAGTCGGCGCGCCGTCGACGCGCGAGACCGACTGGCCGACGCCATCGAGGAGGAGACCGACGAACTGGCCGACCGGGAGACGACGCTGTCGTCGATCGACCGCCGTCGCGGGCGGCTGATCGACCACCTGGACGGAGTCCGATCCGACAGCGAGATCGACGCGGCGATCGACGTCTGGAACCGACTGACGGAGCTCGAAGGCGAGTGCGACGAGCTCGCGGCCGACCGGCAGCGGTCGCTCGACGAGCCGCCGATGACCCCGCGTTTCGACGCCGATCCCGACCGAACGTTCTACGAGTACCTCTACGGTCCCACCGACGGCCCACGCTACCCGGTGTTAGCGCAGATCGCGGAGCTCGCCGACCGGATCCGCGCGGACAAAGACGGGGTCGAGGCGCGGATCGCAGACGGCCGCTAGCCCTCCCCCGACTGGAGCACGAACGGCACGTTTTCCCGATACCCCCGTCACGAGCGGTATCGCTCCTGCGCTCGCTCTCGTCGTGGCGGGCGGGCGCACCGCGGCGACGGCGCTCGGGATCCGATCGAGGGGTCGATCGGAGAGAAACTCAAAACTACCGGATTGTTTATGACGGTCGGGCGGGACTAGGCGGTATGAGTTGGCAAGCGGCGGAACGGGCGTTCACCGACGACGCCATCGCCCGAGAGACGCTCCCGCGCACCTTCGAACGCACCGCGGAGCGGCACGCGGACCGGATCGCACAGCGATACAAAGGGGGGATCCACGACCGATCGCTGGTTACCGACGGGGTCGTTCCGCAGGCGCCAGCGGGCGAGTACGCCGATCTGACGTACGCCGAGATGCGAGATGTCGTTCGGAACCTCGCCGCGGGGCTCCGTGACCTGGGCGTCGACGGCGACACGAGAGTGGCGATGTACTCGCAGACTCGCATGGAGTGGGCCCAGACCGACTTCGCGGCGCTTGCCGCCGGCGCCGTCGTGACGACGGTGTACGCCTCGTCGTCGCCGAGTCAGCTGCGGTACCTGTTGGCGGACCCGGAGGCGACCGTCGTCGTCGCGGAGGATCGGGAGATGCTCGAGGACGTGCTCGCGGTGCGCGGTGACCTCGACCACGAGCTGAACGCGATCGTGACCCTCGACGACGTCGACACCGACGGTCGCGCCGCCGAGGCCGCCGACGGCGAGGGCGCACTCGACGACGTGTACACCCTCGGCGAGGTCCACGGTCGCGGCGCCGCGGCGTTCGACGAGGCGGCCTACGAGGGGTGGATCGACGCCGCCGAGGTCGACGACCTCGCCAGCCTGATCTACACCTCCGGGACCACCGGGAAACCGAAGGGCGTCCGGCTCACCCACGCGAACTTCCGTGACAACGTCTCGCAGTGTTACCGGCGGTTCGCGGACCGACCGGACCGCGACCCGGACGTGCCGGGGATCTCCGCGGAGACGACCACCCTCTCCTTCCTCCCGCTCGCGCACGTCTTCGAGCGGATGGCCGGCCACTACATGATGTTCGCCGCGGGGGCGACGGTCGCGTACGCGGAGAGCCCCGACACGCTCCGCGAGGACTTCGGACTGGTGCGCCCGACGACGACGACGAGCGTCCCGCGCGTCTACGAGAAGCTGTACGACGCGATCCGCGAGCAGGCGGCCGAGTCGCCGGTCAGAGAACGCGTCTTCGAGTGGGCGGTCGGCGTCGGCCGCGCCCATCACGAGGCCGACGACCCCGGCACGCTGCTCGACGCCAAGCGCGCCGTCGCGGACAGACTGGTTTTCTCGTCGGTCCGGGAGGCGATCGGCGGCAACGTCGACTTCTTCATCTCCGGAGGCGGGTCGCTGTCGGCCGAGCTCTGCGCGCTGTATCACGCGATGGACCTGCCCATTCTGGAGGGGTACGGCCTGACGGAGACGTCTCCGGTCGTCAGCGTCAACCCGCCCGAGGATCCGAAGGTCGGCACCATCGGTCCGCCGGTCGTCGACACGGAGATCGCGATCGACGGCGCGGTCGTCGGCGAGGAGGTCGCGGACCTGGCCGGGGACGTCGGCGAACTGCTCGTCCGCGGTCCGCAGGTGACCGACGGCTACTGGAACCGTCCGGACGCGACCGCGGAGGCGTTCGTCGATGCGGACGATCTCCCCGACGACGCCGTGACCGCCGGCACGCCGCCCGACGAGCGCGTCGGATCCGGCGACGTCGACCCGGACGCCGAAGCCGCGGCCACTGAGCCGTGGTTCCGCACCGGCGACATCGTCCAGCTCCGCCCCGACGGCTACGTCGCCTTCCGAGAGCGCGCCAAGCAGCTGCTCGTGCTCTCGACCGGGAAGAACGTCGCCCCCGGCCCGATCGAAGACCGGTTCGCCGCCAACGAGTTCGTCGAGCAGTGCGTCGTGATCGGCGACGGCCGGAAGTTCGTCTCCGCGCTCCTCGTCCCGAACGTCGAGCGGATCGACGCGTGGGCCGACGCCAACGGGATCGACCTCCCGGCGGAGCGGGCGGCGATCTGCCGCGACGACCGCGTCCGCGAGCGGATTCAGGCGGAGGTCGACCGCGTGAACGAGGCGTTCGAGCCCTACGAGCAGATCAAGCAGTTCCGGCTCGTCGAGGAGGAGTTCAGCGAGGAGAACGACCTGCTCACGCCGACGATGAAAAAGAAACGGCGCAACATCTTAGACCGGTTCGGGGACGAGGTCGAGATGATCTACGAGGAGTGACCCGACCGGTCGGCCGTCACTCGGTCAGACCCGTCAGTCGTCGCCCGGTACCCGACCCGCGTCGTCGGCCCCGGCGGCCTCGGCCGGCGTCCCGTCGACCGGCTCTCCGAACGCGTAGACGGTGTTGTGGCCGGTCACCGCCACTTCCAGGAAGTCCCCCACGTCGACCCCGCGCTCCGTCGCGTTCTGGACGATGATCTGTCGGTACGCGCCGTCGCGGCACTTCACGGAGTCACCGGTTCCCTCCTCGACGACGAGGACCTCGAACCGATCGTCGACCATCGACCCGTACGCCTCGCCGACGACCTCCATCTTCAGCTCGGACATCGCCTTCGAGCGCTCCTTCTTGACGGTCCCGCCGAGCCCCTTCATGTCGGCGGCGTCGGTGCCCGGGCGCTTCGAGAAGCGGGTGACGTTGATCTTCTCGGGGCGGACCTCCGCGAGGAGCTCCATCGACAGCTCGTGGTCGACCTCGTCCTCGGTGGGGAAGCCGACGATGAAGTCGGTCGAGAGCGTCCAGTGGTCGAGCCGGTCGTCGAACGTCTCGACGACCTCGCGGAACTTCTCGACCCGGTGCTGCCGGCGCATGTCCGCGAGCACGTCGTCGGAGCCGGATTGGACGGGAGCGTGAACGAAGTCGTACAGCTCTTCGTTCTCGGCGAACACGTCGGCCAGCTCCTCGTGGATCCCGTGGATGCCGCCGGGGTTCGCCATCCCCAACCGGACCCGGAACTCGCCGTCGATGTCGCAGATCCGGTCGAGGAGCTCCGGGAGCTTTCGGTCGCCGTCGTCCCAGCCGTAGACCCCGGTGTCCTGGCCGGTGACCCGGATCTCCTTCGCGCCGGCGTGGACGAGCGCCCGGGCCTTCTCGACGTTCTCCTCGATCGGCGGGGAGTCGACCCGGCCGGTGGCGAACTTGGTGATACAGTACGAGCAGTTGCTCATACAGCCGCGCGCGATCGGGAGGATCCCGACGACGCCGTCTAACACCGGTTCGGCGTCGGGGGTGACCGTCGGGCACTCGCCGTTGAGCACGTAAGCGGGGACCTCGTCCCAGTGGAGGATCTCGGCGTCGACGTCGGCCCCTTCGAACAGGTCGCCCTGCGCGAGCGCCATACAGCCGGTGACGACGAGTTCGGCGGTCGTCTCCGACAGCTCCTCGGCGCGACGGAGCATGTTCCGCTCCGTCTTTTCGACGACGGTACAGGTATTGAGGATGGCGACGTCCGCGTCGTCCGGGCCGTCGGCCGGGCGGTGTCCCCCGTCGCGGAGGGCGCGCTCGATCTCCCGGCTCTCGCCCCGGTTCGAGCTACAGCCGTAGGTTTCGATGTGGTACGTCGCCATCGGAGTGCCTCCACTACCGGTCCCGGGGGCAAAAGCGCGACGGATCGGGGCGTCGGCGGGGGGCGGCGGGGCGGCGGGGCGGCGGGGCAGCGGGGCGGACCGGGACCGCCTGCGTCAGTCCTCGGCGACCGCGGCGGTCGGCGCGTCGGCCTCGGCGTCGGAGGCCGACTCGGCGGTCGCCTCCGGCTCGCCGGCGCCGTCGCGCTCCGCGGGCGGAACGGCCTGGTAGACGGAGCGGCGGGCGTCGCGGGGACACAGCCCCTCCTCGACGAGCCCGACCTCGGTGAGCTTCTCGACCGCGAACCGGACCGTTCGGGTCGAGAGGCGCGTCTCCTCGGCGAGGCCGGTCTGGTCGAACCGGCCCTCCGCGTCGAGCACGTAGTAGACCAGCTTGGCGCTCGGCGGGAGCGGTTCGAGCAGCTCGCGAGTTCCTTCGTCCATACGTGAGTTACACGGGCGAATCGCGCATAACCGTGGCCCGCCTGTGCGCTCGGAACACACGCCACCCGGGTTTTTATATAGCGTCTTAAATCCCGAACTCGAACCGAGCGCCGTCGTCGCCGTCGATCGAGAGCTCCCAGCCGTGCGCGGCCGCTATCTCCCGCACGATGGCGAGGCCGAACCCCGTTCCCCTCGCCGTGCTCGAACGGCCGTACTCCGTCGCCTCCTCCGGGTCGATGTCGAAGCCGACCCCGTCGTCGGCGACGTAAAATCCGTCCGGGAGCGACCCGACGGAGACCGTGAGTCCCTCGTCGCCCCCGGCCTCGGGCTCCGAGTTGTACTCCACGCTGTCGCCGGACTCCGTCCGGCTGCCAGTCGAGCCGTGCTCGACGCTGTCGTCGGGCTCCGCCCGACTGCTCGTGGAACCGTGTTCCACGCTGTTCGTGAACAGGTTCTCGAGCAGCGTCCGGAGTCGCTCCGGGTCGGCGTCGACCGCCGCCGTCGCCGCCGAGACGTCGAGGGTCGCCTCCGCGGTGTCGACGGTTCGCCACGCGCGCTCGGCGGCCTCGTCGAGCGGGACCGACTCGATCTCGTCGACCGTCCGTCCCTGCCGCGCCAGGGCGAGGAGGTCGTCTATCAGCTGTGCCATCCGATCGTGGGCGTCCCCGACCCGTTCGAGTTCGTCGACGACGGCCGCGTCGTCGGTCAGCGATCGGGCGAGGTCGGTCCGGCCGGACGCGACGTTGAGCGGGTTCCGGAGGTCGTGAGAGACGAGCCCCGCGAACTTCTCCAGGCGGTCGATCTCCCGTTGGAGCGCCGCGTCGCGGTCGCGGAGCTGTTCGGTCCGCTCCGCGTGATCGAGCGCGACGGTGACGTTCGCGGCGAGGACGCGAGCCAACTGAACGTCGGTCTCGTCGAAGAACCCCGGCTCCTCCGAGCCGAGCGGCATGACGCCGTGGTCGGCGAGCGGGACGGCGAGGAGGCTCCGGAGGTCGCCGTACCCGACCGCGGTGTCGACCGCGTCGAGGTCGTCGACGGCGACCGGCTGGCCGGTCTCGAACGCCTCCCAGACGCGCCCGTCGCCCGGACCGAACGCCGGCCGGTCGCCGAAGGCCGCCGTCGCCTCCGCGCTTATCGCCGTGGGGCAGAGGACGTTCGCCTCGGGGTCGTACAGCCGGACCCCGCTGCTCGGGAACTCGAGGATGTCGATCGCCGCGCGGGCGGCCAGCCCCGCGATCTCCTCGCGGTCCTCGCCGCCGAACATCTCGCGGGTCGTCGCGTGGAGCCGACGCAGCGTCCGCTCGACGCGCTTCTGGTCTTCGATGTCGGCGTAGACGCTGTAGATAACCGTCTCGTCCGGCTGCTTGACCGGGATGACGTGGAGGATGAAGTCGCGCATTCCGTCGGCGGTCCGGCGACGCACCTCGAGCCGCGAGGGTTCGTCGCGTTCGAGTACCGCCTCCGGGCCGAGCCGGTCGGCGCCCTCCGGGACCACCTCGCTGCGGACCTCCTCGTACCCGCTGTCGGCGCCGTAGCCGAACGTGTCCTCGAACGCCTCGTTGGTGGCGTCGAGGCGGCGCTCGCCGCCGCCGAGCGCGACGGTACGCACCGCCGGAAGCGGGAGGTCGTGGAACAGGGCGGTCAGCCGGTCGCGCTCCCGGCGGAGCGCGTTCTCCGTCTCGATCTGCTCGACGGCGTTGGCCGCGTGGGCCGCCAGCAGCTCCGCGAACTCGACGTCCCGCTCGTCGAACGCGGCGTAGCCGTTCGAGACGGCCTGTAACACGCCGTGCGAGCCGATCGGGACGCTGATCGCCGACCGGATGTCGTCGGCGACAGGGTCCGCCACCTCCGATCCCCGTCGCCGGTCGGCCCCGGCAGTCGGCCGACCCGGAGACGAGGGGTCCTCCAGCTCGTCCGGGTCCGCGGGGTCGACGCTGAGGTTGTCGACCACCATCGTCTCCCCCTCGGCGACCGTGGTCCCGACGACGCCCTCACCGACATCGAACGCGCGGACCTCCTCCTCGGTGACGCTCTCTGAGAGGACCGCGGGAACGACGCGGTCGCCGCGTCGACGCGCGGTGACGCAGCGGTCGAACTCGAGTATCTCCTCGGTCGCGTCGACGGTGCGTTCGAGCACGGTCGCGATGTCGGTCGCGGACGCCAGTTCCGTCGCGAACTCGTGGATCGCCGTGACCTTCGCGTTCACTTCGCGGAGGTCGCGCTCGGCCCGGCGGCGGCCGAGCGCGTTCGCGACGCTGTTCGCGAGCATCTCGTAGCGGTCACGCCCGGCGCCCTTCTGGAGGTAGTCGGTGACGCCGGCGGAGATGGCCTCGCTCGCGATCTCTTCGCTCCCCTTTCCGGTGAACAGTACGAAGGGGAGTCCGGAGTCGATCTCGCGGACCGATTCGAGTAGTTCGAGCCCGTCGGCCCCCGGCATGTCGAAGTCGCTGACGACGCAGTCGACGCGCCCCTCGCGGACCACGTCGAGCGCCTCGTCCGGCGACAGCCGCGTGACCGTCTCGATGCCGTCCACGAGCCGTTCGACGTGGGTCGCGGCGAGATCGGCCGCGCCCGGCTCGTCGTCGACGAACAGGACGCGACTCGCGGCGCCGTCGGTCGGTCCCGTCACGTCGCCTGCGGCCGCGCCGGCGTCCGGCGGCGGGTCGTCGGGACCTGAGTTCATGTGCGTGTGTTACCCTACCGGTAAGTTTAGCTTTCGCTCCGGCTACCGATATTGAAAACCGGAACCGGGGCGAAACCGACGGTCGAACCGCGGCGACGCCGACCGCGCGCGGCGGCTACAGGAACTCCTCGACGTGGTCTGCGACCTCTTCGGGGGTGTCGCCGACCGGAACGCCCGCGTCGTTGAGCGCGTCGATCTTCGACTGCGCGGTCCCCGTGCCGGAGCCGGAGACGATGGCGCCCGCGTGACCCATGCGCTTGCCCGGCGGGGCCGTGCGCCCGGCGATGAAGCCGGCGACCGGCGTGTCCATGTACTCCCCGATGAACCTCGCGGCCTGCTCCTCGTCTTCCCCGCCGATCTCGCCGCACATCACGACTGCGTCGGTGTCGGGATCGGCCTCGAACGCCTCGAGGGCGTCGACGAAGGAGGTCCCGATGATCGGGTCGCCGCCGATACCGATGGCGGTCGTCTGCCCGATGCCGCGCTCGGTGAGGTTGTCGACGACCTGATAGGTGAGCGTGCCGGAGCGGGAGACGAGCCCGACGTTCCCCTCGGAGAAGATGTTCCCGGGGAGGATGCCGAGCTTCGCCTCGCCGGGCGTGATGATCCCGGGACAGTTCGGGCCGAGCAGGCGCGTGTCGGTCTCGCCCAGGCGCTTGTTCACTTTCGCCATGTCCTGGGTCGGAATCCCCTCGGTGATCGCGACCGCGAGGTCGAGGTCCGTGTCGAGCGACTCGAAGACGGCGTCCGCGGCGAACGCCGGCGGCACGAACACCACGGAGGCGTCCGCGTCCTCCGCCGCGACGGCCTCGTCGACCGTGTCGTAGACGGGGACGCCGTGGACCTCCTGCCCGCCCTTGCCGGGCACCGCGCCGGCGACGACGTTGGTGCCGTACTCGATCATCTGGCCGGCGTGGAACTTCCCCTCCCCGCCGGTGATCCCCTGGACAACCACCCTGGTGTCGTCGTCGACGAAAATGCTCACGCGAACCACCCCGTGGTGAACGTGAGGTTATCGTTCGTGAACGAGCGACCGTCGGGAGCGAGTGAACGTACGATAGAACTCATTGGGTCACCTCATCCGCGTTCTTCACCGCGCGCTGGACCGCGTCCTCCAGCGTCTTCTCGACCTCGACGAGGTCGGTGTTCAGAATCTCCATCCCCTCCTCGGCGTTCGTGCCGGCGAGCCGGACGACCACCTTCTTCGGGATCTCGTCGAACTGGGCTAGGGCCTCGTTGATCCCCTTGGCGACCTCGTCGCCGCGGGTGATCCCGCCGAAGATGTTGAAGACGACGGCGTCGACGTTGTCGTCGGAGAACACCATGTCGAGCGCCTGCGTGACGCGCTCGGCCTTCGCGCCGCCGCCGATGTCGAGGAAGTTGGCGGGCGCGCCGCCGTAGTAGTCGACCAGGTCGAGCGTCGTCATCACGAGGCCGGCGCCGTTGCCGATAATGCCGACGTTGCCCGAGAGGCGGACGTAGTCGAAGCCGTACTCGCCGGCCTTGCGCTCGAGGTCGTCCTCGTAGGAGGCCTCGGCCATCGCCTCGAGTTCGGGCTGGCGGAACAGCGCGTCCTCGTCGATGTTCATCACGCCGTCCGCGGCGACCACGTCGCGGTCGCTCGTGATCATCACGGGGTTGACCTCGATCTCGGAGGCGTCGTTGGACTCGTAGAGGTCGTACAGCGTCGAGAGGATCGAGGCGACATCGAGCGCGACGTCGGCGTCGACGCCGGCCTCGTAGACGACCTTGCGGGCTTGGTACGGGTGGAGCCCGAACGCGGGATCGACGTGCTCGCGCGCGATGGCGTCGGGGTTCTCCTCGGCGACCTCCTCGATGTTCACGCCGCCCTCGGTCGACACCATCAGGACCGGCTTCCCCTCGCCGCGGTCCATCGTGACGCCGACGTACAGCTCGTCGACGAAGTCGACGCCGGCCTCGACGAGGACCCGGTCGACCGTGTACCCCTTGAGGTCCATGCCGAGGATCTCGTCGGCGTACCGCGCCGCCTCTTCGCGGTCGGTCGCGATCTTGATCCCGCCGGCCTTGCCGCGGCCGCCCACGTGGACCTGCGCCTTGATCGCGGCCGGGTAGCCGATCTCGTCGACCGCGTCGAGCGCCTCGTCGACGCTCGTCGCGAGCCGGGAGTCCGGAACCGGGATCCCGGCGTCCGCGAAGAGCGACTTCGCTTGATACTCGTGAAGTTTCATCCGTGTGGGATCGGAACCGACACCGGTTTAAATGGTTCCGATTCGGTGCGAACGGTGGCTCCCAGCGGGTTCTGACAGAACGAGAGTTCCGCCGGTCAGTCCTCGTCGCCGAGGATGACGCGGTGCGTCATCGCCTCGGGGTCGAGGACTTCGTCCGCTTCGGCCTCGGTGAGGTACCCCTCGCTCACGGCGACCTCGCGGACGCTTTTCCCCTCGGCGAGCGCCTTCTTCGCGACCTTGCTCGCCTTGTCGTAGCCGATCGCGGGGTTCAGCGCGGTCGCGAGCGCCATCGACTGCTCGACGCGCTCGTGGGCGAACTCCTCGTTGGCCTCGAGTTTCGCCACAAAGCGCTCTCCGAACGTCGCCGCGACGTTCGAGAGCAGCTCCGCCGACTCGAGGAAGTTGTGCGCGATGACCGGCTTGTAGAGGTTCAAGTCGATCTCGCCGCGGGCCGCGCCCGCGGAGACGGCGGCGTCGTTGCCGACGACCTGCTTGTGGACCTGGTTGACCGACTCCGCGACGACCGGGTTGATCTTCCCGGGCATGATCGAGGAGCCGGGCTGGTTCTCCGGCTGCTCGACCTCCCCGAGGCCGTTCCGCGGGCCGGACGCGAGCAGTCGGAGGTCGTTGGCGATCTTGTTGAGGCTGCCGGCGATCGTCTTGAGCGCGCCGTGGCCCTCCGCCATCGCGTCGTGGGCGGCCTGCGCCTCGAAGTGGTTCGCCGCCTCGCGGAACTCGGTCCCGGTCTCGTCGGAGATGTACTCCGCGGCGAGCTCCGGGAACTCGGGGTGGGTGTTGAGCCCGGTCCCGACCGCGGTGCCGCCGAGCGCGAGCTCGCGGAGGTTCGACTGGACGCCCTCGGCGCGCTCGATCCCCTTCGCGACCTGCGTCCGGTAGCCGCCGAACTCCTGGCCGAGCCGGATGGGGGTGGCGTCCTGGAGGTGCGTGCGGCCGGTCTTGACGACGCCGTCGAACTCCGCTTCCTTGGCCTCCAGCTCGGCGTGGAGCGTCTCCAGCGCCGGCACGAGGTCCTTCTCGACCGCCTCGAGCGCGGCGACGTGCATCGCCGTGGGGATCACGTCGTTCGACGACTGGCCGTAGTTGACGTGGTCGTTGGGGTGGACGACGCGGTCGCCGATCTCCGCGCCCGCGATCTCGGCGGCACGGTTGGCGATCACCTCGTTGGCGTTCATGTTCGAGGAGGTGCCGGAGCCGGTCTGGAACACGTCGACCGGGAACTGGTCGTCGTGCTCGCCGGCGATCACCTCGTCCGCGGCGGCGACGATCGCCTCCGCGGTGTCGTCGTCGACGAGGTCCAGATCGCGGTTCGCCTGCGCGGCCGCCTTCTTCACGACGCCGAGCGCGCGGACGAACCGTCGGCTCATCGGAATCCCCGAGACGGGGAAGTTCTCGACGGCGCGCTGGGTCTGTGCGCCCCAGTAGGCGTCCGCCGGCACCCGCATCTCGCCGAGGCTGTCCTCCTCCGTGCGGTAGTCGTCACCCATGTGCCGACCTTCCCGCGAGACGCTGTAAAAGGTACTGGAAGCCGCCAGCGCAGCGAAATCGTGCGGATCGGTAACACTCCGGTCGACGTCGCGGACCGCGAGCCGACCGCCGGATTAAATCGCGTAAAACAGCCGAAATTCGGTTCAACGGCGTACCCGTTATATCATCGTCCGTCGCCAACGCCCCGGCGCACATGAGCCCGAACGACTCAGCGATCGGAACGGCGCTCGACCGCGACACGGTCCGGTCGACGAGCAAGCTCCTAATCGGTGCGCTGGCGATAGTCGGTGTCCTCGCGGTCGTCACGCTGCTGCCCGGCGTCGATCGCCTCGTCCCGTTCGCGCCCGTGACGTTCGCCGCGGTGGCGACGGCCGTCGTCGCGCTCGCGGTCGCCGGTATCCTCCTGTACGCCGCGCCCAAGTTCGCGCTGCTGACGCGGCTGGCGCTCGGCCGGCGGGGAGCCGACGCCGAAAGCGACACCCGATCGGACCGGATCGTCGAGAATGCGGGCGGCGTGGTCCACTGGCTCGTCGTCTTCGGGGCGGTCCTCGTCGCGTACCGCGGGCTCGCGGGCGTCGCGGTCCCCGTCCTGAACGGCGCCGCCTGGGCGTACGACGCCGCCTTCCTGTTCGTCGCGCTCGTCCCCGTGGTGTTCCTCGTTGCCCGTCTGACGGTCACCGTCGACCCGCTGGCCGAACTGGTCGCCGACCGCGTCGCGGGCGAGGCGTCCGGCAGCGAAGCCAGCGACGCGGACGAGCCGACCCCGGCCGACGACGACGGTTGAGCGGAATATCCCGAGTCGCCTACGCGTTCTGTTATCCCGAGCGCCGGTGTCGCGAGCGCGCCGTCGAGTCAGAGCGCGAGCAGCAGAAGCGGTTCGCAGCGGTGCGGAGAGTGAAGCGGTTTTTTCGACGAGTGCGCGACCGGCGATCAGGCCTCGTCGACCGGGAACAGCCCGGCCTCGCGGAGGTCCTCGTCGAGGGTGCCGTCGCCGTGTTCCGCGTACGCCTCGGGGGTGTACGTCTTGATCTCCAGGGCGTGGACCGACCGCGTCATGTGGTCGCCGACCGCGTCGTACACGCGCTGGTGCTGGTCGACGAGCGACTCGCCCTCGAAGGCGGGCGAGACGACGACCGCCGCGAAGTGGGCGTCCTCGTCCTCGTCGTCGTGGATCCGGGGCGCCGTCACGCGCGCGACCGCGTCGGGGAGGTTCTCCTCGATGAGGTCAGCGACCGCGTCGGGTTCGATGGTCATGTCCCCGCTCGGACGCGAACGGGCAAAAGTCGACCGGCCCGGTCCGGCGGGGCGCCGGCCCGGAGCGAACCCGGAGCGGCGGGCCGTCACCGCTCGAACACGAGCGCGTAGTGGAACGGCGGGAGGTCGACCTCGCGCTCGAAGGCGAGGTCCGTCCCCGCCGCCTCGACCGCCTCGCGCGTCGCGGTCGGTGACATGCGGAGCTCCGTGGGCGGCCCGCGCGGCTCGCCGCCGATCCGCGTCTCCTCGCGGGGGCGGTCGCGCCAGTTGACGACGACGAGCGAGCCGCCGTCGGCCAGCGAGTCGGCGACCCCCGCGACGACCGCCTCCGGCTCGGGAACGCCGTGGAACGCGTTCATGAGAAGTGCGACGTCGACGGGCTCGGGGAGCGGCGACGGGAGGTCGCGCGCGTCGCCGGCGACGGTCCGGACGTTCTCGATCCCCTGTGCGGTCGTCAGGGCGTCGAGCTCGGCGAGCAGGTCGGCGTCGACGTCGAGGGCGTACACCGTCCCCGGGGCCGCGATCCGCGCGGCCGGGAGCGCGAAGTAGCCGTTGCCGGAGCCGACCTCGGCCACCCGGTCGCCCGGCGCGACGCCCAAATCGCGCAGCGTCGCGCCCGGCGTCGGCCACACGCGGCCCCACCAGTCCCAGTCCGGCTGTCCCGTGTTTCGGAAGCGTTCCATGCGATTCGTAGCCGCCAGCCGACCGTTATGCGTTGCGAGTGCGGCGACGCTGACCGCGCTCTGCGACGGGAGCCGACGCAAGGGTCAGACGCGGTCGAGCCGCGAGAGCCCGCGCCAGATCGCGTCGACCAGTCGGGACTCGGGGTCGTCGTCGGGGTCGGTCCCGTTCCACCCGCGCGCTATCGCGTCCTCCAGCACCGCGAGCGAGTGGTTCTCGAAGTTGTTCATCCCGCGGAACGTCTCCAGCGCGTCGCGCGCCTCGTCGTCGAACGCGTCCGTCGGCTCGCCGTCGTAGAAGCCGAGGTCTGCGAGCGCCGACCCGACCGCGGTCGCCGTCTCGCCGGTCAGCTCTCGCGTCTCCGCCGGCACCTCGCGTTCGAGGAGCGTCACGTCGTAGATCTTGAACACGCGCTCCAGCTCGTCGATCGGGCGCTCGTGGTCGTCGACGCGCACGTCGACCCAGCGGTCGTTCTTCCCGTCGTAGCCGCCCTCGGGCTTGGCGACGTACAGCGCCGCCGACTGCTCGCCGCGCCTGTCGCCGCCGGCCTCGTTGCCCGCGTGGAGCGCGGCGATCAGCCGCTCCGGGAGGCCGCCGTCGGTCCCCTCGAACGTCTCCGCCATCGCGTCGAGGGTGTCGGCGTTCTCCAGGATGTTCCCCTGGACCGTGTAGTGGTTTCCCTGCCGGTCGCCCGCGTGGTCGTGGCACTCGTCGCCGGTGAACGCCGCCGGCGGATCCTCCGGGTCGGCCGCGACGATCCCGACCTGTCGCGAGGGCGCCTCGTCGTCGTCGGCCGTGAGCCGGTCGATCGCCTCGGCTGGCGCGTGGCCCTCTCGGAGCAGGTCGAGCCCGTCGGGCCCGTACGCGACGTTCGCGAAGCTCTGCGTGGCGACCGCGCCCGCGTCCGCGCTGACGAACGGGACGACGGCGCCGACGCCGACGAACTTCGACTGGACCGCGACGCCGACCGCGTCCGTCTCGGGGTCGCGGGCGGCGATCGAGAAGGTCGAGGGTCGAGGTGGCATACGGGACCGATCGTCGGGCGCCGCGATCAAAAATCCGCCGCCGCGCGGCGGCCGGGCTCGACCGGCCCGCCGCCGACCGGGTTCTACAAGCTTATCCCCGCCGACCGACTTCGATCGGGTATGAGCGACGACGACGCCGTCGATGTCGAGTCTCCCGACGACGCCGAGGGCGACGCGGCGAGAACGAACGGCACGGCGGAGGCGACCGCCGAGGAATCGACCGGCGAATCTGCCGACTGCGACGCCGACGGGCGCGAGCGGACGGCCGGCGACGGCGACGCCAGACGGAGCGAGGAGGCGCTCGCCGCGGCCGTCGCCGAGCACGACGAGGCGCTCGCCCGCGAGGTCGCGGCGCTGGAGGCGGACCTCGCCGAGACCCGGGAGGAACTCCGCGAGCGCGACGAGGCGGTCGATGAGCTGACGAGCAAGCTCGCCCGCGTGAAGGCGGACTTCAGCAACTACAAGGAGCGCGCGAAGCGGAAGCAGGAGGAGATCCGCGAGCGCGCCTCCGAGGCGCTCGTCGAACGGCTCGCGCCCGTCCGGAACGACCTCCTGCGCGCGCTCGACCAGGACGAGGGGAGCGACCTCCGCCCCGGCGTCGAGTCGACGTTGGAGAAGTTCGACGAGGTGCTCGCCGACGAGGGCGTCGAGGCGATCGACCCCGACCCGGGCGAGGAGGTCGACCCCGCGCGCCACCAGGTGATGCTCCGCGTCGACAGCGACCGCCCGGAGGGAACGATCCACGAGGTGTACGAGCCCGGCTACGAGATGGGCGACCGCGTGCTGAGCGAGGCGAAGGTGACCGTGAGCACCGGCGGCGAGTAGCGCGGCGCTTCCCCGAGCGAACCGCCGTCTCGCGTCAGGACCGAACCGCTGTCTCGCGTCAGGACCGAACCGCCGTCTCGTAGGCGTCGACGAGTTCCTCGAGCCCCGCGTCCGCCTCGGCCGCGTGGGGCACCGACAGCGGCGACACGGACACCTCGCCGTCGACGACGGCGCGCCGGTCGGTCCCCACGGGGTCCGGCACGTCGCCGTCGTTCATCCGGCCCCAGATCGGGTCCGAGAACCCGATGCGGCCGTCGCCGTTGCGCTCGGCGCGCATCCCGTACCACGTCGAGGGCGTCGTGACCCTGAGCGGCGCGCGGTCGGCGTCCGCGATCGGCGCGTTGACGTTGAGGTAGTCCGCGCGGTCGAACACCCCGGCTTCGACCGCCTCGTCGACGAGGAACCGCGTCGCGCGGACCGCGTGCGAGAAGTCCTCGGCCTCGAACTCCCGTTTCCACCAGTCGTCGCCGCCCGGCACGTACATCGAGGTCGCGACCGCGGGCGCGTCGAAGAACGCCGCCTCGACCGCCGCCGAGACGGTGCCGGACCGGCCGAGCGTGTACGCTCCGAGGTTCGCGCCCTCGTTACAGCCGGCGACGACCAGGTCCGCGTCGGGGACGAGTTCGTCCAGCCCCGCGACGACGCAGTCGACGGGGGTCCCGTCGACCGCGTACCCCAACTCGTGGTCGTCGACGGCGACGTCGGCGGAGAGCAGGCGGCCGACGGACGACTGGTCCTCCGCCGGGGCGACGACGGTCACCGCGTACTCGGTCGCGAGGGCGTCGTACAGCGCGCGCAGCCCGGCGGCGTCGACGCCGTCGTCGTTGGTCAAGAGGATCCGGTCGACGCTCATACCCTGTTCACGGGCGAGTCGGGCAAAAGTCCACCGTCGGGCGGGCGGGCCGCGCGTCGGCGGACGAGCGCGGAGCGACCGCGACGCCCGAACCGAACGGAAAAGCACACGTATCGCCGGGCCGACCGTTCGGTATGGGATTCGGGGACACCGCCAAGAAGATCCAGACGCTGGCCGACCGCGCGGAACGCACCTACAAGAAGATCAGCGAGCTCCGCGACGAGGTCGACGAGACGCAGGAAACCGTCGTCGACACCGCCGACCGCGTCAAGGGGCTCGAAAACGAGATGGCCGAACAGCGGGCCGTCCTCGACGCCATCGCCGAGGAGGTCGGCGTCGACTTGGACCGCGTGAGCACCGAGGCGCACATCACGGACGCCGAAGCGACGGCCGCCGCCGCGAGCGGCGCCGCCGACGAGACGGGCGCCGACGCCGAATCGCCCGCCGACGAGAGCGGTGCGAACGACGGGAACTCGGCTTAATCGCTGCTCGCGGTCGGGTCCGCCCGCGAGACGACCTCGGCGGGGACGCCCGCGACCGTCGCGCCCGGCGGCACGTCCTCCGCGACGAGGGAGTTGGCGGCGACGCGCGCGCCCTCGCCGACGGTGACGCCGGGGAGGACGACCGCCCCCGCGCCGATCATCGCCTCGTCTCCGACGACCACGTCGCCCAACCGGTACTCCTCGGTGAGGAACTCGTGGCACAGCAGCGTGGCGTCGTACCCGATTATCGCGTCGTCGCCGACGCGGATCCGCTCGGGCCAGAACACGTCCGGCGTCGACTCCAACCCCCACGCGACGCCGGTGCCGACGGTCACGCCGATCCGGCGCAGCAGCCAGTTCTTCAGCCGGAGGCTCGGGCAGACCCGCGCGAGGACGATGACGACGTAGTTGCGGACGACCGCGAGCGGCGACTTCGCGTCCGGCCACGACCACAGGGAGTTTCGTGACCCCGGCGTCGGAACCCGTTCGAGGCGGTCGCTCCGGGAGGGATCGGCGCCCTCGCGTGTCGCGTCCGCCTCCGCGTCGTCGCGCGTCGCCTCCGCGTCGTCGTTTGTCACGTCGCTCCGTTCGGACGGCGAGGGTAAAAGGATCGCTCCCGGTCGCGGCGCGAGCGGTCGCGGGGGCTCGGGAACGCGAGCGGGTCAGCGCCGGAGTTCGTCCATGTGGTCGATCCGACGCCGAACGAGGTCGGCCGTGCCGATGTCGTGGCGGATACGGACGCGGTCGCCGGCGGCCGCCAGCGCGTCCTCCGCCTGCGCCTCGGCGGCCGCGATGGAGTCGCCGCGGCCGACGACCGCGAACGCCCGCGACGTGGTCGTGTACAGGCGGCCGTCGCGCTCGTCGACGCTCGCGTAGTAGAGCAGCGCGTCGCCGACGCTCTCCTCGTCGACCGCGATCTCGGCGCCCGCGTCGGGGTCAGTCGGGTAGCCGTCGGGCACCGCGTACTTACAGACGGTCGCCTCGCCCGAGAAGGCGAGTTCGGGGAGCGTCTCGCCGTCGCGCGCGGCGGTCAACACGTCGACGAACGGCGTCTCGAGGACGGGCAGCGTGTTCATCGCCTCCGGGTCGCCGAAGCGGGCGTTGAACTCGACGACCTTCGGCCCGTCGTCGGTGAGCATGAACTGCCCGTAGAGCACGCCCTTGTAGTCGGGGAGCGCGTCGACGACGGCGTCCAGTACGTCGACGGCGGCGTCGTAGTCGCCATCGGCCATGAACGGGAGCGAGAGGCCCGTGTCCGTGTACGACCCCATCCCGCCGGTGTTCGGGCCCTCGTCGCCCTCGTAGGCGCGCTTGTGGTCCTGGACCGCGGGCGTCGTCCGGACGTCGCCGTTCGCGACGAACGCCTGAATCGTGAACTCCTCGCCGACGAGGCGCTCCTCTAAGACGACGCGGTCGTAGTCGGAGTCGCGGAGGTACGCCTTTGCTTCGTCCGCGGTCACCTGGTCGCCGATCACCTTCACGCCCTTCCCGCCGGTGAGGCCGGCGGGCTTGACCGCGAGGTCGCCGTCGTACTCGTCGATGTACTCGCAGGCCGCCGCCGTGTCGTCGAACACCGCGTAGTCCGGACAGCCCGGGATCGCGTGCTCCTCCATGAACTCGCGCTGGTACGCCTTGTCCGTCTCCAGGCGCGCCTCCGCCGCGCGCGGACCGAAGGCGTAGACGCCGGCGTCGTCGAGCGCGTCCGCGACCCCGGCCTCCAGCGCCGACTCCGGGCCGATGACTGCGAGGTCCGCGCCGACCGCGGTCGCGTAGTCGGCGACCGCGGCGGGGTCGGTCTCCTCGATCGCTTCGAACCCGTCCGCGAGCCGTCGGATCCCCGGGTTGCGGACGCTCGCGCAGGCGTACAGCGCGCAGTCGTCGGCCACCGCGCGGGCGATCGCGTGTTCGCGGCCGCCGCCCCCCACCAGGAGTACGGTCTCCGTCATGCCCGACGGGTGTCCGCACGGTAGTGTAAACCTTACTCTCTGTTCGACCCGATATATGCGCGTTCGTGGACATTCGCGGCGGTGGTGACGGGAGAGACGGCGGCGCTCGGCGCGGCCCGGACGCCTTTTGGCCCGCCGGGTCGAATCGGGCGTATGCCACAGCCGACCGAGCGGAACCGCCTCGGCGGGGAGGCGAGCCCCTACCTCCAACAGCACGCGGACAACCCAGTCAACTGGCAGCCGTGGGGCGACGAGGCGTTCGAGCGCGCCCGGGAACACGACGTGCCGGTGTTCGTCTCCATCGGCTACTCCTCGTGTCACTGGTGTCACGTCATGGCGGAGGAGAGCTTCGAGGACGAGTCGGTCGCGAGCGTCGTGAACGAGTCGTTCGTCCCGATCAAGGTCGACCGCGAGGAGCGCCCGGACGTCGACAGCACGTTCATGACCGTCTGCCAGCTCGTCACCGGCGGGGGCGGGTGGCCGCTCTCGGCGTGGTGTACGCCCGAGGGGAAGCCGTTCTACGTCGGGACCTACTTCCCGCCCGAACCGCGCCGGAACCAGCCCGGCTTCCGCGACCTCTGCGAGCGCATCGCCGACTCCTGGAGCGACCCGGAGCAGCGCGAGGAGATGAAGCGGCGCGCCGACCAGTGGACCGAGAGCGCGCGCGACGAGCTGGAGTCGGTCCCGTCGCCGGACGAGGCGGGCCCGGACGGGGACGGCGGCTCCTCCCCGCCCGGGGACGACCTGCTCGACACGGCCGCCGCGGCGGCGCTGCGCGGCTACGACGAGGAGTACGGCGGCTTCGGGAGCGGCGGCGCGAAGTTCCCGATGCCGGGACGGATCGACCTCCTCATGCGCGCGTACGCCGGCCGCGGCCGCGACGCGCTCCTCTCGGCCGCGACGGGCACCCTCGACGGGATGGCTCGCGGCGGGATGTACGACCAGGTCGGCGGGGGGTTCCACCGCTACGCGGTCGACCGCGAGTGGACGGTCCCGCACTTCGAGAAGATGCTGTACGACAACGCGGAGCTGCCGATGGCGTACCTCGACGGCTACCGGCTCGCGGGCGACCCCGCGTACGCCCGCGTCGCGAGCGAGTCGCTCGCCTTCCTCGATCGGGAACTGCGCCACGCGGACGGCGGCTTCTTCAGCACCCTCGCCGCCCGGAGCCGCCCGCCGGCGAGTCGGCGGGGCGAGGACGAGAGCGAATCCGCCGAGGACGAGGACGTCGAGGGCGCGTTCTACGTCTGGACCCCCGAGGAGGTCGACGCCGTCCTCGACGAGCCCGCCGCGTCGCTCGCGAAGGAGCGATACGGGATCCGGCCCGGCGGCAACTTCGAGCGCGGCACGACGGTTCCGACGATCGCGGCGTCGGTCGCGGAGCTGGCCGCGGAGCGCGACCTCTCGTCCGACGAGGTCCGAGAGATTCTGACCGAGGCCCGAACGGCGCTGTTCGACGCCCGGGAGTCGCGGCCGCGTCCCGCCCGCGACGAGAAGGTGTTGGCGTCGTGGAACGGACGGGCGGTCTCCGCGTTCGCGCGGGCCGGGGACGCCCTCGGCGAGCCGTACGCCGAAATCGCGAGCGAGGCGCTCGACTTCTGCCGCGAGCGGCTCTACGACGCCGACGCGGAGACCGGCGCGCTCGCCCGTCGCTGGCTCGACGGCGACGTGCGCGGGCCGGGGTACCTCGACGACTACGCGTTCCTCGCTCGCGGCGCGCTCGACGTCTACGCCGCGACCGGGGACCCGGGGCCGCTCGGCTTCGCCCTCGATCTGGCCGACGCGCTCGTCGACGAGTTCTACGACGCCGACGACGGGACGATCTACTTCACTCGGGACCTCGACGCGGAGGGCTCGGAGACGGACGACGCCGGCCCCCTCATCGCGCGGCCGCAGGAGTTCACCGACCGGTCGACGCCGTCGAGCCTCGGCGTCGCGGCCGAGACGCTCGCGCTCCTCGACGGCTTCCGAACGGACGGGGAGTTCCGCGAGATAGCCGAGCGCGTCGTGACGACGCACGCCGACCGGATCCGCGGGAGCCCGCTGGAACACGCCTCGCTCGTCCGCGCCGCCGACCTGGTGGAGACCGGCGGGATCGAGGTGACGGTCGCCGCCGACGAGGTCCCGGACGAGTGGCGCGAGACGCTCGGCGAGCGGTACCTGCCGGGCGCGCTCGTCGCGCCGCGGCCGGCGACGGAGGCCGGACTCGACGAGTGGCTCGACCGCCTCGGGATGGCCGAGGCGCCGCCGGTCTGGGCGGACCGCGACGCGACCGACGGCGAGCCGACCGCCTACGTCTGCGAGGGCTTCACCTGCTCGCCGCCGCGGACCGACCTCGACGCGGCGCTGACGTGGCTGGAGACGCGGGAGCCGTCGTCGTAGCGACGACGCTTAACCGGTCCCCGCTCTGCTCGTTTCCCGCCGGGCGCGGCCGATCAGCCGCGTCGTAATTAAATATCCCCGTCACCTCGCTTCCCCCATGTACGATTTCGTCGTCGTGGGCGCGGGGCCGCCGGGCTCTCGGTTCGCTCGGCGCGCGGCCGAGGACGGTCGCGACGTCGTCGCCTTCGAGAAGGGCTCGGTCGGCGAGCCGCTCGCCTGCTCCGGCCACGTCTCCGACGACGTGTGGGAGTACGTTCCCGACGACGCCCGCGACGAGCTCCTCCAGAACCTGGTGTGCGGCGCGCGCTTCCACGTCGGCGGTCCGGGATCGCGGGCGTATCCGTTCTACAAGCGGGAGCCGGTGTCGAACGTGATCGACCGGGTCGGACTCGACCGGACGCTGGCGGACTGCGCGCGCGAGGCCGGCGCCGACGTCCGGGAGGACCACACGGTCGTCGGCGTCGAGGAGCGGTCCGACCGGGTCGCCGTCGACGTCCGGACGCCGGCGGGCGACGTGGAGCGCGTCGAGGCCCGGATGGTCGCCGGCTGCGACGGGCCGACCTCGCGGGTGCGCCGCGCGCTCGACCTCCCGGAGCCGGACGAGCTGCTCCACGGCGTCCTCGGGTTCGACCCGGAGCCGGACGCCGACGACTTCGTCGACGTCCACCTCACCGCGCCGACGTTCTTCGCGTGGCGGATCCCCCGCGGCGACGCGGGCGTCGAGTACGGGCTGGCGGCGCCGCCGAGCGAGGACGTGTCGGGGATGTTCGACCGGCTCACGGACGCGTACGGCGCGACGACGGACCGGCGCTGCTCGGGCGCGATTCCGATCGGGCCGCCGGCGCGCGCGACGAGCGAGCGCGGGTTCCTGATCGGCGACGCCGCCGCGCAGACGAAGCCGTTCACCGGCGGCGGCATCCTCTACGGGACGCGCGCGGCCGACGTCGCCGCGGCGACGATCGACCCGCGCGACCCGGCGACGCTCGCCGAGTACGAGTCCGGGTGGCGCGACGAACTCGCCGCTGAGATCCGGCTGGGGAAGGCGATCCGACGGTGTTACTCGCTCCCGGAACCGGTTCAGCGGGTCGGGCTGCGGGCGCTGTCGGGCGAGATCGGCGTCCACATGGACGAGCCGTCGTCGTTCTTCTCGCCGTCGAACCTCCGGGCGCTGTTCTCGCGGGGGAAGCCGCCCGAGTGAGAAGCGGCGCGACGGCGCGGACGGGAGCTCCGAGGCCGCGGCGCTACTCCTCGACGACGTTCGCGAACGAGACGTTCTCGCGGACGCTCGTGATCTCGACGGTCGGCTCCTCGCCCGGTTCGGCGTCGGGAACGATGACGACGTAGCCGCGTTCGATCTTCGCGATCCCGTCGCCCTTGTCGCCCAGCGTCTCGATCGTCACGTCCCGTACCTCCCCCTCCGAGACGGGCGGGTCCGGCTGGACGGCACCGGCGGCCCCGCGGGAGGAGGGGCGCTGTCCGTCGTCGGACCGGGCCCCGCCCGAGCCACCGTCCGTGTCGGGAACGGACGCGCCGTCGCCGTCGACCGTCGCGGTCGACCCGTCGTCGGGGCCGGCGCGGTCCAAGACGGCGATCCGATACGTCTCCCCGACGCTGACGCTGCCGTGTTCGATCTCCGAGGCCGGGACGGTGACGACGTAGTCGTCGCCGCGAGACTCCACCCGTCCGGTGTACAGGCACGCGAGAGAATCAGTGATCTCGACCATGGGTCGTATTGCGCGTACGGGGATGAAAAGCCACCTGTTCGGACGGACGGTTGACGAAGGTAAACGTTTACCCTGTTCCGAATGAATCGGAACCTATGAGCCGAAACTACGAGTCGCTCCACGACCCGAACGCGGAGTACACGATGCGGGAGCTCTCCGCCGAGACGATGGGCACGACGGGGACGCGCGGCGGCGATCGCGACGTCGAGATCACGGACGTCCAGACGACGATGGTCGACGGGAACTTCCCGTGGACGCTCGTCCGCGTCTACACCGACGCGGGCGTCGTCGGCACCGGCGAGGCGTACTGGGGCGCCGGCGTCCCCGAGCTCATCGAGCGGATGAAGCCGTTCGTCGTCGGCGAGAACCCGCTCGACATCGACCGCCTCTACGAGCACCTGATCCAGAAGATGTCCGGGGAGGGCTCCGTCGAGGGCGTCACCGTCACGGCCATCTCCGGCATCGAGGTCGCGCTTCACGACCTCGCCGGGAAGATCCTCGACGTGCCCGCCTACCAGCTGCTCGGCGGGAAGTACCGCGACAAGATGCGCGTCTACTGCGACTGCCACACCGAGTCGGAGGCGGACCCCGAGGCGTGCGCGGACGAGGCCGAGCGCGTCGTCGACGAGCTCGGCTACGACGCCCTGAAGTTCGACCTCGACGTTCCTTCGGGCTTCGAGAAGGACCGCGCGAACCGCCACCTCCGCCCCGGCGAGATCCGCCACAAGGCGGAGATCGTCGAGAAGGTCACGGAGCGAGTGAAGGACAAGGCGGACGTCTCCTTCGACTGCCACTGGACGTTCTCGGGCGGCTCCGCGAAGCGCCTCGCGGACGCCATCGAGGAGTACGACGTCTGGTGGCTCGAAGACCCCGTGCCCCCGGAGAACCTCGAGGTCCAAGAGGAGGTCACGAAGAGCACGACCACGCCGATCACGGTCGGCGAGAACCGCTACCGCGTCACCGAGCTGCGCCGCCTCATCGAGAACCAGGCGGTCGACATCGTCGCGCCCGACCTCCCGAAGGTCGGCGGCATGCGCGAGACCCGTAAGATCGCGGACGTGGCGAACCAGTACTACGTCCCGGTCGCGATGCACAACGTCGCCTCGCCGGTGGCGACGATGGCGGCGGCCCACGTGGGCACCTCCATCCCGAACTCGCTCGCGATCGAGTACCACTCCTACGAGCTGGGCTGGTGGGAGGACCTCGTCGAGGAGGACGTCATCGAGGACGGCTACATCGAGGTGCCGGAGGAGCCCGGCCTCGGCCTCACGCTCGACATGGACACCGTCGAGGAACACATGGTCGACGGTGAGACGTTGTTCGACGAAGCGTAGCTTCGTCGTGCTCGCCTGACCCTCTCAGGCGTTGTTCGACTGAGCGAAGCGAAGTCGAACTCGATAGGCGAGCACAGCGAGCCTATCGGTGTTTGACGAGGCGTAAGCCGAAGTCAAGCGCGGAAATCTTTGATTTCCGCAGTTCGACGAATCTACGCTTCGTCGTGCTCGCCTGACCCTGTCAGGCGTTGTTCGACTGAGCGAAGCGAAGTCGAACTCGATAGGCGAGCGCAGCGAGCCTATCGGTGTTCGACGAGCACGGCGCGTTTGCTGATGTGCCATCGGGTGTGAGCCTCGGGGAAGCGGATCTCCGACTCCTGTCGGTACCCCGTTACTTCCCTCTGTCCCCGATAGCTCGGAGGGACTGTGCCGGAGACGACGCGCGAATCGACTGTCGGTCAATCGCCACCGCCGGGAGCGTAGAGCGCGCAGTCAGCGGCGAGCCGGCGGCTCGCCACGGTGTTTCATACCGGTCCCCCGCGTACACGTACTCGATGTCCGATACGAGAGAGCCGACACGGTCGACGAGCGCTGAGCGGCGCGACGAACGATTTCTGTCGGCCTGTGCGGTGGCCGCGACACTCGGGTGTTTATTGGCGACGGCGACGCCGATCGCTGCGGAGACATCGGCCGCGTTCACGGGAAGTATCGTCACGAGCGGGCTGCTGGGGACGCTGTTCGCCGTCCAGAACCTCCGGCTGTTCCGCCGAGACCGAGCGGTCGCACTCGCGCCGGCGGCACTCACGCTCGTCTTCGGTGTCTGGTTCATGGCTGCGCCGCTGTTGTACACCGAAGTCGGGTTTCTCGCCACCGCCGGGACGCAGTTCGCCGGACTGCTCGTGGCCGCGTTCGCATTCTATATGGTCGTCGCACGGATCGCCCCGGGACGGTGACTACTGTCGGACCACTACGCGCCTACAGTCGGCGGGAGGGCCCCGATTCCTTCCCGTCGGCTCGGCCGCCCGCTCGCCAATAGGAGACGGGTAGTGAGTCGGTGAGCGTCAACAGAGCCGCGTCGTCCGGCGAACCGAAACGCCGTCGAGATCGGTAGAGAGCGTGTCAGGATCGGTTCACCGCGTGGTCGAGCCGGACCGCCTCCAGTTCCCGCCGGTCGAGTTCCGCCTCGATCTCTCGCACGCGGGGCGCGATCGCGTCCGGCTCGTGGCTGTCGGTCCCGACGGTCACCTCGACGCCGGCGTCGACGAGCCGGTCGAGGAACGCGGGCGCCGGGTGGAACTCCCCGTAGTCGTCGAGCAGCCGTCCGGCGTTGATCTCTGGGACGGTCCGCGAGTCGCGGAAGGCGTCGACGACCGAGGCGTAGTGGTCCTCGGTCGCGAACCCGCGGAGGTGGGGGTTGCGCTCGATCAGGTCCGGGTGCGCGGCGACCGCGAACAGCTCCGACTCGACCAGGGCGACCAGCTTCTCGAAGTACCGGTCCACGAGGGCTCGCCGTTCCGACTCGGGCTTGTCGGCGAAGTGCGAGCGCGTGTGGACGTTCGCGCCGTCGAGGTCGTGGACGCTGCCGACGGCGTAGTCGAACCCCGCGTCGTCGAGGAACGCCGCGATCGCTTCCTCGTGGGCGGGGTCGTAGTCCATCTCGGCGGCGTCGAACACCTCGACGTCGACGTCCTCGCGGACCGCCTCGATCGCCTCTCGGCGCCGCTCGTAGGTCAGGTCGAGGTTGAACCCGAACGCGCGCTTGTGGCGCCGCGCGCTCGGCTCCGGCGAGACGTTACAATGGTCTGCGAACCCGATCCCGTCGAGCCCGGCGTCGGCGGCGGCCTCGACCATCCAGCGGAGGAACGCCCCGTCCGAGTAGTTCGTGTGGGCGTGGTAATCGTACACGGCGGCCGTACGGCCCGGCCCGACTCGAAGGTTCGGGTCGCACGGAACGCGTTCGCACGGGAGACCGAGTCCCGGCGCGCCGCGATCGAACCCCCGGCGCGCCGCGATCGAACCAGCAACATGCTCCGCGAATCTCGTTGAAACTTCATTTAGGAATTTTTTCCTACTGATGATTGGTGTATGATTCCATGAGTACTACTCCCAAGAGACACTGTCGCGTCGTGGACGGCGACTATCGGCCGCTGGCGGGCCGGGTCGTGGTCGGCGAGCGGCGGGGCGGCGACGGGGACCGGATCGGCTACTGGACGACCGGCGACGACGGGGGGGTTCACCCTCGAATCAGATGGCGGCGTCGACGTGGACGACGTCTCGTTCACGGTTCGGAACCCCGCCGGCGGGGGCGATGCGGAGCCGGTCCGACGGCGAGACCGACCGGACGGGAACGAGGCGACGCTACGTCGGCTGACCGCTGAGAGCCTCGCGCGTCGCGGGCGCGGCGCGGCCGGACCGCGTCACCGCCGCTCGCCGGCGATCGCGTTCACCGCGGTGACGAGGAACGCGACCCCCGCCATCCCGGCGATGACGGCGAACGACGCGCCCCAGCCGAACAGGTCGGCGACGAGGCCGACGCCGACGGAGCCGGCCGAGCCGAGCACCGTGTAGACGGTCCGGATAAGCCCGAAACCGGCGCCTCGCTCCGCGTCGTCGAGCGCGTCCATGAACCGCGGGTCGATGGCCGAAAAGAAGCTCGACCCGAGCGCGGCGAGGAACACGGCGCCCCCGAGCCCGGCGACCGTCGGGAGCGCCGGCAGCCCGACGGCGGCCGGCAGGCGGACGAGGTCGGGAAGCGCGACCAGCCCGGCGAGGCCGAGCGCCCCGCCGAGGAGCGCCGCGGCGATGCTCGCGTCGCGGCCGGCGCGGTCGGAGAGTCGGCCGAGCCCGACCTGCGCGCCGGCGCGAACGACGAAGAACGCCGAGAAGACGCCGCCGGCGAACGCGGGCGTGTATCCCCGGAACTCGACGAGGAACGTCGGGAGAAAGGAGATGACGCCCTGCGCGACGTACGTGCCGAGGGTCGCGACCGCGAGCGGGACGAGGATCTCGCGGCGCCCGACCAGTTCCAGCAGCGGTCCGAGTTGGAGTCGCTCGGCCATCGGCTGGTCCGGGCGCCGCGGCTCGGTGGGACGGACCCCCCGCGCGAACAGGACGAATATCGGGACGCCGACGAGCGCGGCCAGCGCGACGCCGGGACGCCAGCCGTAGCGGACCCCGACCCAGGCCGCGGCGACGGGCGCGACGAGCCCCGCCAGCGGCCCGCCCATCGAGTGGAGCCCGACGGCCGTCCCGAGGTCGTCGAACGTCCGCGAGAGCAGCGTGGTCGCGACCGCGTAGTGGAGCCCCGCCGCGAGTCCCAGAAGCACCGCCGCCAACACGAACGCGGGAAAGACCGGGACGACGGCCAACACGAGGCTCATCGCCGTCGTCCCGCCGACCGCGACGAGGATGATCCGGCGCTCGCCGTACCGGTCCGCTAAGATTCCGCTCGGGAACTGCGAGAGTCCGTAGGCGAACCACATCCCGGAGAGGGCGACCCCGATCGCCGTGTTCGAGACCCCGAGATCGTCGATGATCAGGGGAACGACCGGGCTGATAGCCAGGCGGGCGAAGTACGTCACGAAGAAGGCGAGCATACACAGCGTCAACACCGTGTGCCGGTAGTCCCAGTTCACGCCGACCACCGACTCCGCGACGCCGGATCCGTTCGACTCGTCGGCGCCGGATCCGTTCGACTCGTCGGCGCTGGATCCGTTCGACTCCGCGACGCCGGCGTTCGCGACCCCGTGGCGTCGACTGCGCGGTTCACGTCTCGTGTCCGCCGTCGCGCGCGACCCGTATAAACCGTCCTCTCGCGGAGAGCGATCGGGGGGTTCACTCCCGATCCGGGGGTCGCTCTCGGTCCGCGAGCCGCTCCGCGATGGCCGCGCCGGCGCTCCGCGGGTCCGCCTCTCGGACTCGCACCGCGTCGTCGACGGCGACGCGGCCGGGTTCGACCACGTCACAGCAGAGTCCGCCGCGGTTCCGGAGCGCCGACGCAAGCCCGTCCTCGCCGGCGAGCTCCTCAACGTGCGCGCAGGGGGGTCGACGTCGTGTCGGTCGCAGGAGGGCGTCACCGACCGCGACGGTCGCGTCGAAGAGCCCGTCCATTTCGGCGCCGAACCCGTCGACGACGACGTTCCGCCGGTGACGCCCGTCGCGCACGTCGATGCCGGTCTCCTCGCGGACCGCGGCGAGCGCCTCCGCGGCGACGAGCGTGACCGCGCAGCCGTCGAGTTGGAAGTGCCCGTCGCCGCGGCGGTACCGGTCGCTCTCGACGCCGTCGGGTCGGACCTCGACCGCGTCGCGGAGCACGGGCGGGGCGCCGCCCTCGGGCGCCGTGACCAGGCTTTCGACCGTGCCGGCCCGTTCCGGTTCCGAGGTCACGCGTCGAAGGTGCCCGCCGTCAGGTAGCGCTCGCCGCTGTCCCAGAAGACGGTGACGACGAGGGGTTCCTCGCCGGCGAACGCACCGGTCTCGCGCAGTTCGGCCGCGACATCCTTCGCGGCGAGGTTCGAGGCGCCGGACGACTGTCCCACCAGGATCCCCTCCTCGCGGGCGAGGCGGCGGCACTCGGCCTCGGCGGCTTCGAGCTCGACGGCGTGGACCTCGTCTATCAGGTCGACGTCGAGGTTCGGCGCGACGAACCCCGGTCCCATCCCCTGGAAGCCGTCGGTTCCCGCGGGGCCGCCGGAGAGGACGGCGTTGTCGGCGGGCTCGACGGCGTCGATCCGGACCTCGGGGAACGCCTCGCGCAGGCGGCGGCCGATCCCGGAGAGCGTGCCGCCGGTGCCGACGCCGGCGACGAGGGCGTCGACGGTTCGGTCGCCGACCTGATCGAGTATCTCCGGACCCGTCGTCTCGTAGTGGGCGCGGGGGTTCGCGGGGTTCTTGAACTGCCGGAGCTGGACGGTGTTGGGCTCCGCTTCGAGCTCGTCCGCGCGGTCCTTCGCGTCGGAGATGTCGCCGTCGACGAGCTCGACGGTGGCGCCGTACGCCTTCATCAGGCGGCGGCGCTCGATCGATTTCCCCTCCGGGATCACGAGGGTGACGTCGTAGCCGCGCGTCGCGCCGACCATCGCGAGCCCGATGCCGGTGTTGCCCGAGGTCGGTTCGACGATGCGGTCGCCGGGCTCGATGTCGCCCGCCGCCTCGGCCGCCTCGATCATGTACAGCGCGGGGCGGTCCTTCGCCGAGCCGCCCGGGTTCCGGGACTCGACTTTCGCCGCCACCGCGGTTCCCGCGGGCGCGTCGACCCGCACCAGCGGCGAGCCGAGCGTCGACAGGATGTCGTCGTCCATTACCCGACCGGAGGCGGCCGCGACCCAAAGGCCCCGCGGACTCCGGCAATCGATGTCGGCCGTGACGACCGAGTCTATTTATAAATAGACGGCCGGAGCCGGACGCTGACGCGGTGGCGCGTGCCTCCGAACGCCCGCAGGGCGTGAGGAGCACGCGCGAGGGAGTCAGTCGCCGGAGCGAAGCGACGGCGACTGACAGGGCGAGAGCGAAGCTCTCGCTTGCAGCCGGACGTAGTCCGGCGACGAGGTTGGGGAGGTGTGAGGTGCGGTCGCTGTGCGGCGTGGGGCGGGACTCGAAGGGGCGGTCCGTGTCGAGTCACGCCTTGAAAATGGTCAGATCGACCGAGCGACACGCCACCGAAAAGTTCCCGTCGCGAACGATCGAGGTTTCGTCTTGCCACCGACGCGCCGTTTACGTGCCTCGGCGACCTACGGCCGCCCATGACGCTCGAAACCCTCGCGCCCGCCGCCGACCTCGACGCGGACGCGTTCGACGAGTCCGTTCTCGAAGCGCTCGCGGCCGACGATTACGTGTTCAAGGTCTGGGGCGGCGACTGGTGCGGCGACTGCCAGCGCCAGCTCCCCGAGTTCGGCGCCGCGCTCGCGGCCGCCGGCGTCCCGGACGACCGGATCGAGGCGTTCCCGGTGACGAAGGGCCCCGAGGGGAAGGAGGGCGAACTGGTCGACGAGTACGGGGTCGAACTCATCCCCACCGTCGTCGTCGAGTCGCCCGACGGCGAGGAGGTCGCGCGGTTCGTCGAGGACGAGGACGTCTCTATCGCGGAGTACCTGGCCGGCCGTCTCACGGACGCCGAGGCCGCCGCGTGACCGGATCGTCGCCGGTCAATCGTCGTCCGCCGAGTTCACGTCGCCCGCGTAGTAGAGGACGGCCATCACGACGCCCATCGTGACCGCCTGAACCGTCGTGGACGCGTCGAGGAGGACGCCGACCGCGAGGACCGACGTCGTCACTACGACGCCGGTGAGGAGGGCGTACCGAAGCCGAGAGAGCCCGCGCGCCCAGCCGTCGATCCGGCGGTACAGCCCTCGGGGACCTGCCATGGGGTTTCGCATCTTGGGCGGAACAAGTGTCTTCGGGTCGGGACGGGACGATGAGAGGAGAGGCGAGACGAGGCAGAACGAGACGAGGCGAGGAGAGGATCGCTCAAGTCCGTTCGGCGTCGACCCCGCGTATGGCACGCGTCACGGTCTGGAACGAGTACCGACACGAGCGTCGAAGCGAGGTCGTCGCCGACGTGTATCCCGACGGGATCCACGCGGTTATCGCGGACGCACTGGTGCAGGCGGACCACGAGGTCCGCACCGCGACGCTCGACGAGGGACCGGATCACGGACTTACCGAGGACGTCTTGGACGACACCGACGTGCTCACGTGGTGGGGCCACGCGGCCCACGACGAGGTGCGAGACGAAGTCGTCGAGCGCGTCCGCGAGCGCGTCCTCGACGGGATGGGCCTCATCGTCCTCCACTCCGCGCACTACTCGAAGATATTCAAGCGGCTGATGGGCACCAGCTGCTCGCTGAAGTGGCGTGAGGCCGCCGAGCGAGAGCGGCTGTGGACGATCGAGCCGAGCCATCCGATCGCCGACGGGATCGGCGAGTCCATCGAACTAGCGGAGACGGAGATGTACGGCGAGCGCTTCGACGTCCCCGCGCCCGACTCGCTCGTGTTCACCTCCTGGTTCGAGGGCGGCGAGACGTTCCGATCCGGCTGCTGTTACCGCCGCGGGAGCGGGAAGGTGTTCTACTTCCGCCCGGGCCACGAGACGTACCCGATTTATCACGACGACGACGTTCGGCGGGTGCTTCGCAACGCGGTCGACTGGGCGGAACCGGGCGACGGCCCGACGCCGACGTTCGGCAACGCCGAGCCGGTCGAGGACATCGACACGAGCGACGACCGGACGGTCCACTAGCGACGGTCCGACGTTCACTAACGGCGGCTCGCGAGCGGGTCACTAGCGGCGCCTCGCGAGGAGGGCACTGGCGACGCCTCGCGAACCCCTTACCGACGTCCTCACGCCACCTCGCGCAGCTCCATGAACGCAGTCATCGTGGTCGATTCCGCCTTCCCGAGGTGTTCCGACGCGGTGCTCGGGGGGGCGTCGATGCGCTCTGCGACCGCCTCGACGCTCGCCGCCCGCGGGGACTCGTCGTGCCCGATCTCGACGAGCCGGCGGCTCAGCGGTTTCAAGTGACCGCCGCTACGGCGCGGACGTTGAAAGGCGACCGCCTCACGCGAACGCGAGACGACCGGTTGTGTCGCACGCCGGCGGCCGGTCGGATACCCCTCTGCGGTCGCCACTGATAAACCCTCGTTCACGTCGCGAAAATCGGCTCACGACGGAGAGCCCCTCCGCGACCCCCGAACGGGCGTTCGCGAATCGGTCGGACGCGACGCCCGGAACGACGAGCCGTTGGCGATGTTCAGTAGGTTTATTCGTCGGTTGGCCGAAGGTTCGTCGAGACCAAACTGTGACGAGTCAGCTGATTCCGTTGGTGGCGGCGATTATCGCTATCGGCGTGCTCGCACAGCTTCTCGCCGATCGGTTCGCGGTCCCGAGCATCGTCTTTCTGCTGATCTCGGGACTCATCCTCGGGCCGGAGGGGCTGGGTGTCATCACGCCGAACACGTTCGCGTCGCTTCCCGCCATCGTCGGCCTCTCGGTCGCGATCATCGTCTTCGAGGGGGCGTTCCATCTCCGGATCGAGAACATTCGGCGGGCCACGAAAGTGAGCATCCGGCTCGTCTCGATCGGCGCCGCGATCTCGCTTCTCGGGACGGCGCTCGCCGTCCGGTTCGCTCTCGGTACCGGCTGGGACATCGCGTTTCTCATCGGCGCGCTGCTGGTCGCGACCGGCCCGACGGTGGTCTCGCCCATCCTCCAAGTCGTCCCGGTCCGGGACCGGGTCGCGACCGCGTTAGAGACCGAGGGGATCGTCAACGACGTGACGGCGGCCATCCTCGCGGTCGTCGTGTTCAAGATCATGCAGCTCGAGGAGCCGACGCTCGGGGCGTTCCTCGAGCTGTTCATCGGCCGGATCGGAACCGGCGTCGGAATCGGAGTGATCGTGGCGGTGATCATCTGGATCGTGCTCCGATACATCGACCTCTCGCCGGGCGACGCGCCGCGAAACGCTCGGCTCGTCGTGCTGGCCGGCGCGCTCGTCGCGTTCGCTGCCGCCGACACCGTCGCCAGCGAGGCCGGCGTGGCCGCCGTGGCGACGGCGGGGGTCATCCTGGGCAACGCGGACATCCCGTACGAAGAACAGATCGCGGACTTCAAGGGCGACGTCACGCTCATCGTCCTCTCGTTCGTCTTCATCGCGCTGGCGGCGCTGCTCGATTTCGGCGATCTGCTCTCTCTCGGGGTCGGCGGGGTGATCGTCGCCGCCGCCGTCATTCTCGTCATCCGACCGCTTGACGTGCTCGTCTCGACCAGAGGGACCGATTTCACGTCCTCGGAGCGGCTGTTCGTCAGCTTCGTCGGTCCGCGCGGTATCATCCCGGCGTCGGTCGCGACCCTGTTCGCGGTCGAACTCCAGAACGCCGGCGAGTCCGAGGCCGCCACGCTTCTGGTGGGGACCGTCTTTCTCGTCATATTCTCGACCGTCGCGTTACAAGGCGGACTGGCTCGCCGGATCGCGGAATACCTAGACGTGATACCAATGCGTGTACTCATCATCGGCAGCGGGCGGGTCGGCCGCGAGGTCGCCGCTCGCCTCGAGAGTCGAGGAGAGAACGTCGTCGTGATAGAGAACGACGAAACAGCCGTCGAGCGGGCCCGAAGCGAGGGGTTAACCGTTCGAATCGGAGACGGAACCGACGTGGACGCGCTTCGCTCGGCGGGCATCGAAAACGCCAAGACCGTCGTCGCCGCGACCGGGAGCGACGAGGTCAATCTGTTCATCGGTCAGCAGGCGGCCACGAACTTCGACGTCGAACAGGTGATCTGCCGCGCCAACGATCCGGACAACGTCGAGGCGTTCGACGAACTCGGCGTGACGACCATCTCCTCGACGTTCACGGTGGCACAGGCCATCGACGACGTCATCGAACGCCCGGCGATGGCGGAGTGGGTGGATATGCTCGGAGAGGAGGGGGACGTCCAAGAGGTGACACTCCGGAACGAGGCGTTCGTCGGGCGGCCGCTCAGCGAGGTAGGGGCCGAACTCCCGGGACGCTGTCTCGTCGTTCTCGTCACGCACGACGGGGAAACGTTCGTGCCGGAGGCCGCCGATACGCTCGAGGGCGGCGACCACCTCACGCTGGTGGGCGAGTACGAGGACGTCCAGGCGGGCGTGTCGCTCCTCGAGGATGGTGGCTGAGAGCTCGGAGGGAGGAGGCGTCGACGGCCGCGAGAGAGACGCACGCCGAGTCGGCGTATCGACCGGGCAGCCGCGTGCTGAATCGGTCGAGCGGGACTCACGAACGCGGTGACCCAGTCGAGCCCCCGTCGTCCGAACCCCCTCGATCGCGGAGTGAGAAGATGTCCCGCCGATTGACGCTCACTCCGGACGGTGGACCTCGCCGTCGCGGGAATCGGCGTCCTTCCGGCGGACCGCGGCGGCCGCGTTGTTCGCGTCGTAACCGAAGAACACGTCCTTCGCGTACGTCTCGGCGACCTCGGTCGCGTGGATCAGGTCGTCGACGTCGATGTCGACCGCGTACAGCTCCAGCGAGAACGGCGGCTCCGGCGGCGCGCCGTGGAGGTCGTAGTCGCCGCCGAGCCGAGACCGGAAGCCGCGAGCGATCGTCTCCACCCAGTACGTCGTCGCGTACTCGGTGTCGTACAGCGGGACGACGAACTCGTCGACGTGATCGGCCAGCCGGTCGAGGTCGAGACCGGCACGCTCGCGGAGGTGGTCGGGGTAGGGGTCGGGGTACAGCGTGAGCAGGAGCCGTCCGGGGACCAGCTCGGCCGCCTCCGCGACGAACTCGGTGATGACGTCAGCGCGCCAGTCGGCGAAGTCGTCGCGGTCGCTCTCGGCGAACAGGCGCTCGCAGCGGTCGCAGTGACAGAACCCCTCGCGGGGGAACCCCACGTCGTCGAGCCGGACGTCCCCATTTTCGGCCGCGCAGTCCGCGATGATCTCCAGTAAGCCCTCGCGGTACTCCGGGTGCGTCGGACAGATGTACGCCCAGTCGAAGTACTCGCGGTCGCGGGTCGCCGGCTCGCCGCGCTCGTCGACCGGGACGAGGTCGTCGTTCTCGCTCGCGGCGGCGTTGTCGCCGAAACACGACACCATGTTCACGGCGTTCGGCAGCGGCTCGGCCGACCGCCCTGTGACGTCTTTGACCTCGTAGAAGCCGAGGTCGAACGGCTCCATCTCGACCTCGTCGGCGTTGCGCGTGACGACCCCGTACATGGGGCCGGCTACGGGACTGGCCGGTAAAAACGGACGGTATCGCGGTGGTCGGCGCGCGATGCGACTCGCCGAGCGGCACAAGATGTAGTCGGTTCGGCCCGCGGAGGGCGCGGGCGCGATGTCTCGGCGTCACTCGACTTCGACGGGCTGCTTGTCGCCGGCGAACAGGAAGTACGCGAGCGCGACGAGCGACAGCACGAGGACGAGCTTGGCTTTCTTGCTCATATCTGACGTTTCGTGGTACGGGCGCTAAAACTTACCGGAGGGCGATCGCGAGAGGGAGTCGCACCCCGAGGGCCGGTCGAGGGTTCAAACGTCGATATGGTCGGCGATGTCCGTCCGTAGGATCGTCGCGCAGTAGTCGCAGCGCACGCCGTCGGCGACGACGTCGAACCGGGTCTCGATCGGCTCGTCGGCGTTGGTGATACAGTTGCGATTCGGACAGGAGAGCACGCCCGTCACGCTGTCGGGGCGGGTGACGCGGTTCTTCTCGACGACCTCGAAGTCGCGGACGATGTTGATCGTCGCCTCGGGGGCGATGAGCGAGAGGACGTCGACCTCCGACTGGGACAGCTCGCGGTCCTCGACCTTCACGATGTCCTTGCGGCCGAGCCGGTCGGAGGGGACGTTCATCCCGACCGAGACGCCGAACCCCTCCGAGCCGTCGATACCCAGGATGGCGAGGACGTTCAGCGCCTGCCCGCCCTCGACGTGGTCGATGACGGTGCCGTCGCGGATCTTCGAGACGCGGAGCTCGTGCTCGCTCATCGGTCCACCTCCGCCCCCCCGTCGCCGTCGGGAGTCGCGTTCTCCAAGAGGGTGTCGAGCAGCGCCATCCGCACGGGGATCCCGTTGTGTGCCTGCTCGAAGTAGCGCGCGTGGTCGGTCTCGTCGACGTCGGGCGCGATCTCGTCGACCCGCGGGAGCGGGTGCATCACGGTGAGGTCGTCCGCGGCGGTCTCCAGCGTCTCGGCGTCGATCTGATACTCGCCGGCGACGCGGTGGTACTCGTTCTCGTCGGGGAACCGCTCCTTCTGGATCCGGGTGACGTACAGCACGTCGAGCTCGTCGAGGACCGGTTCGAGTTCGTCGTCCTCGCGGATCTGCGCGCCCGTTTCGTGGAGGTCGAACCGGACGGACCGCGGGAGTCGCAGCGACTCCGGGCTGATGAAGTGCTGGCTGGCGTCGAACTCCGTGAGCGCGGCCGCCAGCGAGTGGACCGTCCGCCCGTACTTCAGGTCGCCCATGATACCGATGGTGAGGTCGTCGAGCCCGTGGTCCTCGCGAATCGTGTGGAGGTCGAGGAGGGTCTGAGAGGGGTGTTGTCCGGCGCCGTCACCCGCGTTGACCACGGGGACGTCGACGCGCTCGCCGGCCAGCGTCGCGGCGCCCTCGCTCGGGTGCCGGAGGACGAGGGCGTCGGCGTACCCCTCGATGACGCGGACGGTATCGGAAAGCGACTCCCCCTTCGACACCGACGAGGAGTCCACGTCGCCCATGTCGATGGTGTCCATCCCGAGGCGCTTGGCCGCGCTGTCGAAGCTCATCCGGGTCCGAGTGCTCGGCTCGAAGAAACAGAGCGCGAGCACGCGGCCGGCGTGCCGGTCCGCGTAGGCGGCGGGGGCGTCCGCGACCGCCCGAGCCCGGTCGAGTACGGCCTCGATGTCATCCCGCGAGAGCTGCGTCGCGGTGATGAGGTGGTCCTGTCGCATCGTCTGATATGGGACTCGGCAGTATCTTGAATCCCTCGGCTCGGCCGTCGTAACGGGTGTTCACGTCCGTGCGGATCCCTGCGACCGCCGGTTTCGAGATTCGTAGTACGCGGGAGTGGTTCGCACGCTTCGGGAGCGCCGGCCCGCGTCCGCGCTTATAAACCGATCCGCGCCGAAAGGTCGGCCATGTCCGAGACCGATCCGGCCGACCTGCTTCCGAACGACCGCGTGAAGCGGGCGGCCCTCGACGGCGACGTGACGCAGCTCCACCGCGGGAACCGGTACGGCGAGGAGGGCGACACGTTCGAGGTCGACGGCGTGACGTTCGAACTCACCGAGGTCAGCGAGCGCACGCTCGGCGACATGACCGATGAGGACGCGAAGCGCGAGGGGTCGCCGTCGCTAGAGGCGTACAAGGAGCGAATGGTCCGCGCGCACGGCGGGAACTTCGACTGGGACGACGACGCGGACGTGGTGCGACACCGCTTCGAGCGGGTCGACGAGTAGCGAACCGGTCGACGAGTAGCGAACTGGTCGACGAGTAGCGAATGGAGGGAACGAGGCGACTCAGTCGTCGTCCGCGGCCGCGCCGTCGCCGTCCGCCGCGGAGACCGCGGCGTCGTCCTCGATGCTCGGCGGGTACTTCCCGCGGTCGAGCTTGAGGTCGGACTGCGGGCGCGCCATACAGGTGAGCGCGAACTCCTCGGCCTCCTCGTCGGTGAGGCCGCGAGCGGCCGGCTGGGTCACCTCGCCCTCGACGATTTCGGCGGAACAGGCGAGACACATCCCGACGCGGCAGGAGTACTCCTGTGCGATCCCCGCGTCGAAACAGGAGCTGAGGATCGTCTCCGTGTCGGCCACCTCGATCGTCTCGCCGGTGCCGACGAATTCGACGGTGTACTCGGTCATGGCGCCGAGTACCCGCCGACCGGTCAAAAAGGGTTCCCCTCGATCGCGTCGCCGTCGCGGGGACGGAACTGAGGGGACCACCGACTCGGTTCTCCGCCCATCGCAACGACTAATCCCCCGCCGGACGCTTCCCGAGGTATGACCGGCAAGGCCACCGCGCGAGCCCACCCGATCCAGGGGCTCGTCAAGTACCACGGGATGCGCGACGAGGAGCTTCGGCTCCCGTACCACGACAGCATCAGCCTCTGTACCGCCCCGACCGCGACGACCACGACCGCCGAGTGGCAGCCCGACGCGAGCGAGGACGCCTACGTCATCGGCGGCGAGGAAGTCGACGGGCGCGCCGCCGAGCGCATCGACATGGTCGTCGACCACGTCCGCGAGCTGGCCGGGGTCGACGCCGCGGTTCGGCTGGAGAGCGAGAACTCCTTCCCGTCGAACATCGGCTTCGGCTCCTCGTCGTCCGGCTTCGCGGCCGCCGCGCTGGCCCTGACCGAGGCCGCCGGACTCGACATGTCGCTCCCGGAGGTCTCCACGGTCGCCCGCCGCGGCTCCTCCTCGGCCGCCCGCTCGGTGACGGGCGCGTACTCGCGGCTCGACGCCGGGCTCAACGACGAGGACTGCCGCTCGTACCGCCTCGACACCGGCGTGAGCGAGGACGGGTTCGACCCCGAGGCGGACCTGCGGATCGTCGCCGCGCACGTCCCCGCGTACAAGGAGACGGAGGAGGCCCACCGCGAGGCCGCCGCGAGCCACATGATGCAGGCGCGGACCGCCCACGTCCAAGACCAGCTGGTGGAGATGACCGACGCGCTCCGCGCGGGCGAGTTCGACCGGATCTTCGAGACGGCCGAACACGACTCGCTGTCGCTGACGGCCACCACGATGACCGGGCCCGCGGGGTGGGTGTACTGGCAGCCCGAGACGATCGCCGTGTTCAACGCGGTCCGAGAGCTCCGGGAGTCGGGCGTCCCCGTCTACTTCTCGACGGACACCGGCGCGTCGGTGTACGTGAACACCCTCGCGGACCACGTCGACGAGGTCGAAGGCCGGATCGCGGAGATCGGCGTCGACACCGACGTCTGGGAGGTCGGGGGCCCGGCGCGGATCCTCGACGAGAACGAGGCGCTGTTCTAACCCCGGGACCGACGCCGGCCATACGCCTCGATTCCGCCGAATCCACGTCACCGTCGTTTGACATTGCGAACGGCTCGCGCGGTCAGGGGACTCGGCCGGGGGGCGATCGAGCGTCAGCGCGGTCGGGAGGCGATCGAGCGTCAGCGCGGTCGGGAGGCGATCGAGCGTCAGCGCGGTCGGGAGGCGATCGAGCGTCAGCGCGGTGGGATGCCCCGCTCACTCCTCCGGGTCCTCGCCCCGCGCCCGCTTGTACATCGCGAGCGCCTCCTCGCGCCGTTCGGAGTGGTCGACGATCGGCGCGGGGTAGTCGGGCGCCGCGTTCGCGCGCTGGGTGGGCGACAGCTCGTGCCACTCGTGGATCAGGTCGGCGTCGAGGCTGCGCAGTTCGGGGACGTACTGCGTTATGTACGCCGCGTCGGGGTCGTATCGCTCCCCCTGCGTCATCGGGTTGAAGATGCGGAAGTACGGCTGCGCGTCGGTCCCCGTCGAGGCCGCCCACTGCCACCCGCCGTTGTCGTTGGCGGTGTCGTGGTCGGCCAGGTGCTCCCGGAAGTGGTCGTAGCCGTGGCGCCAGTCGGCGAGGAGGTCCTTCGTCAGGAAGGAGGCGACGATCATCCGCACGCGGTTGTGCATGAACGCCTCCTCGCGCAGCTGGCGCATCCCGGCGTCGACGATGGGGTAGCCCGTCTCGCCGCGCTTCCACGCGGCGATCTCCTCGGGGTCGTCGCGCCACTCGATCCCCTCCTCGTACGTCTTGTAGTTCTCGGTGACGACCTCGGGGTTGTGGAAGAGGACCTGCGCGTAGAACTCGCGCCACGCCAGCTGCTGCTGGTACTCCTCGACCTGCTCCGGTGCGTCGTCGGGGCGGTCGTCGGACTCCGCCTCGGCCATCGCCGCCTTGGTCGCCGCGTACGCCTCCCGAACGCCGATCTCGCCGTACTTCAGGAACGCCGAGAGCCGGGAGGTCGCTTCCTTGGCGGGGTAGTCGCGCTCGGCCTCGTAGCCGAACACCGCCTCGTCGAGGAAGTCGTCGAGGCGCTCGCGGGCGGCGGCCGTCCCCGCGGGCCCGACCTCGGCGTCCGGCTCCGCGAAGCCGAGGTCGCCGGGGGTCGGAAGCGCCCCGACGCCGCCGTCGGTGACCGTTTCGTCGTCCGCGCCGGGCGCGTCGAGGGCGTCGGCGGCCGTCGCGAGCCGGTCGGCGGAGACGAGCCCTTCGGCGGTCGGCGTCGGCGCCGGATCGTCCTTCGCGCGGTCGGTCCACTTCTTCCAGTAGTAGCTGTACACCGAGTACGGGTCGCCGGCGTTCGTCCGGATCGCGTCGGGGTCGTGGAGGACCGCGTCGTGGTGGGCCTCCCGTTCGATGTCGACCGCGTCGAGCGCGCGCCGGACGCCGGCGTCGCGCTCGCGGGCGAGCCCGGAGTAGTCGCGGTTCCAGACGACGCGCTCCGCGTCGAGCGCGTCGGCGAGCCGCGGGATCGCGGTCCGGGGGTCGCCGCGGGCGACGAGCAGGTCGCTCCCGCGCTCGCGGTACGCCTCGCGGAGCGCGGCGAGCCCGTCGAGCAGGCGGCGCACGCGCACGTCGCTCGCGTGGTCGAGGACGTTCGGATCGAAGACGAAGGCGGGGGCGGCGGGCCCGCGGTCGGGAGCGTCGCCGTCCGCGCCGTCGTCACCGGCCCCCGTCGCGGCCGCGAGCCCGACGTTGTCGGCGGCCCTGAGGTCCCGTCGGTGCCAGAACAGCTCCATGGGATCGCCACGGACGCGTCCACCGTGAAACCACCGGGACCGGCGGCGGACTCCGCGCGGGCGAAGACCGGGGCGTTCCGGCTCGCCCCGGGTTCAGAGCTCCAGCCGTCCCGGAACGCTCACGCGGTCGAGGAGGAAGTAGCCGACCGTGAGCGTGAGGGTCAACCCGCCGAGGGCCGCGGCCGCGAACAGCGCCTCGGTTCCCCCGCCGTAGTCCTCCAGCCGGAAGCTGATCACGCGGCGGGAGACCGCGATGATCGCGGCGCTCACGACGATCCGGAGGACCGGCTGCCCCCGGGCGTACGCGACGAGCGTGCGGTGGACCTCGACGATGATCAGCAGCAGGAGGACGCTGTCGAGCAGCTGGACGACCTCCTCGGGATCGGTGAAGTTGCCCGCGACGAGCAGGCGGTACAGGGAGACGAACAGGTCGAAGACGCCGATGAGGAACAGGAGGAGGAGGAAGTACGCCGCGCCGAGGACGAGCCACTCCATCGCTCGCGCCGCGGGGTCCGCCGCGTCGTCCAGGTCGACACCCATCGAAGGAACGCTCGACAGCCGAGGAGAAGTCAGTTTTGGTGGCCTCGGTCGAGCCGGTCGCGTCAGCCGTCGGCCTCGCCCGTCAGCGACTCGAGCAGGTGGACCGCGGGCGCCTTCGCGAGCGGGTCGTTCCCGTTACCGCAGTGGGGCGACTGGACGCAGGCCGGGCACCCGCCCTCGCAGTCGCAGGAGTCGATGAGCCGCGCCGTCCGGATCATCAGCTCCTCGATCCGCCCGTGGCCGCGCCGGGTGAGCCCGACGCCGCCCGGGTACCCGTCGTAGACGAACACCGCCGGCCCCTCGGTGTGCGGGTGGTAGGGCGTGGAGATCCCGCCTACGTCGGCCCGGTCGCACAGCAGGTGGAACGGGAACAGCGAGATGATCCCGTGTTCGGCCGCGTGGATGCCGCCGTTGAACGCGTACTCGCCGCCCGGGATCGGTTCGCCGTCGTCGATGCCGCCGGCGTCCGCTCCGTCGCCTGCGTCGCTCTCGCCGCCGGCGTCGGGGTCGGGCGCGCCGCCGTCGGCGCTGACCTCGGGGTCGCCGGCGGCCTCGTCCCCGAGCGCGTCGCCGAGGCGCCGCATCTCGCGTTCGAGGTCCTCGGGCACGGGGAAGTACAGCGCCTTCGTCCGCAGCGTCGTCTCCGGGAGGTCGAGCGTCGACTCGCCGAGCGACTCCCCCGTCGCGGCGTCCTTCCGGACGAACCCGGTGATCTGCTCGGTAACCGTCACGTCCGCGAATCGGACCGGCACGTCGGGGCGCGCCGAGAGCGCGCGCTCGTCGAGATCGTCGTTCACGACGACGTCCTTGTCGGAGCGCACCTGCGTGTAGTAGTCGGCCCACGACTGCTGGAGTTCGGCCACGTCGCGGTCGAGGTCCAGCTCCGTCACCTCGTAGGTGCGGCCCTGCTGGTGGTAGATGGCGCCGGGGTGGGCGTCCCGGAGCGCGTCTGCGACGCCGAGCGTCGCGACCGTGTCGCCGCTCGACCGCTCGACGAGCGATATCTCGCGCTCCTCGGCGGTGCGGAGGTTCACGGACTGCTGCGGGCTCGACCCCCCGGCGTGGACCCACCGCGTCCCCGCGGTCGCCTCGCGCCGGTTCAGCACGCCCTCGTCGGTGAGGTCCGCCACCACGCCCGGGAAGGAGTCGCCGAAGAAGCGCTCGTCCTCGGGCGAGAGCCAGTTCTCGTCGGCCGCGCAGGCGACGTGGCCGGGCATGAGCTGGCCGTTCTCCGGGTCGCAGATCGCGTCCTCCGGCGGCGCGTCGAAGAAGTCGTTCGGGTTGCGCATGAGGTACTGGTCGAGCTGGTCCTCGCCGCCGACCATCACCACGAGGGCAGGGTCGTCGCCGCGGCCGGCGCGGCCCGCGCGCTGGTGGGCGGACATCCGCGTGCCGGGGTAGCCGTCCAGAATCACGGCGTCGAGCCCGCCCACGTCGACGCCGAGTTCGAGGGCGCTCGTCGACCAGACGCCGCGCAGGTCGCCGGCGTGGAGGTCCGCCTCGATCTCGCGGCGCCGGTCGTCCGTGAGCGCGGCCTGGTACGCGCCGACCTTGCCGGCGAGGTCGCGCTCGCCCCGCTCGCGGAGGTCGCTCGCGCTGTCGGTGGCGTACTGCTCGGCGGTCTGCCGGGCGCGGGTGAACGCAAGCGTCTGCTGGCCCGCCGTCACGAGGTCGACGAACAGCCGCTTCGACTCCGTGTGGCTCGACTTCCGGCGCCCGCTGCCGCGCTCCCGCCAGTCGTCGTCGTACTCCGGCGGGTTCCACAGCACCCAGTCGCGCGGCCCCCGACCGGAGGCGTCCTCGTCGACCAGGGTAATCCCGTCCGGGTCGCGGCCGGTGACGGTCGCGACGTGGTCGACGGGGTTGTTGATCGTCGCCGAACAGCAGACGAACTGCGGCGAGGATCCGAACCGCTCGCACGTCCGCGCGAGCCGGCGCAGGGTCAGCGCGACCTGCGAGCCGAACACCCCCCGGTAGCTGTGGACCTCGTCGATCACGACGTACTCCAGCGACGAAAAGAACCAGTCCCAGAGGCGCCCGGCGTACGGCAGCAGCGCGTAGTGGAGCATGTCCGGGTTCGAGAGGAGGACGGTCGGCCGGCGGTCGCGCACGTCCCGCTTCTCCGACCGCGAGAGCCGCCCGGTGTACGAGTCGACGGAGACCCGGCTGCCGAAGCCGAGGTCGGCGGCGAGCGCCGACAGCGACTCCTCCTGGTCCGCGATCAGCGCGTTCTGCGGGCCGACGTACAGCGTCCGCCCGCCGCGGTCCATCGCCGCCTCGAAAGCGGGAACGGTGTACGCGAGCGACTTCCCGCTGGCCGTCTCGGTCGCGAGGACGACGTCGTCGCCGTCGCGGACCGCCTCGATCGCGTCCGCCTGGTGGCGGTAGAGCCGGTCGATCCCCCGCGACGCGAGCGCGTCGTCGAGCCGCGGTTCGAGGTCGACGTCCGCGAAATCGGGTTCGCGCGCCGGGATCCGTCGGTGGTCGGCGATCTGTCCCTCGTAGAAGGGGCGGTCCCGCAGCCACTCGATGGCGTCGTCCACGGTTACGGAACCCTGGGGTCGGCGGGGCCTAACGGTTGCGGTGGCGACGCGGCGGGTGCGAGGGTGCCGACCCTCAGTCGTCCGCCGGTGACGGTGACGGCGCGGCGTCGACGGAAAGGGCCCCGGAGAGCGGCTCCGTCGGTCCCTCGCGGGCGAGCGGCGGCCAGCGGACCTCGGTCGCGATCGGATCGTCGAGGTCGAGCCGCATCCGGAGGTCTCCGCGGCGCTCGACGACCTCGAACCCGACCGTCCGGTAGACGTTCCGGGCGACGCGGTTGCCGGTCTCGACGTGGAGTTCGATCCCCTCGCGGCCGGCAGCGGCGGCGTTTGCGATCACGTGGCGGCACAGCTCCGTCCCCACGCCGCGGTCCTGCGCGTCCGGATGAACGAAGACGGCGAGTTCGGGGACCGCCGCGCCGGTCGGCGTGTACATGGCGTGGCCGAAGAGCTCGCCGTCCCGCTCCGCGACGACGTTGTTCCCCTCGGTCAGCATCGATCGGATCCAGTCGGCGCAGCGCCGCCGGCTCACGGGCGGGAGCCCCTGCGCGCGGTCCGTCCGGTCGAACCGCTCGTACATCTCGGCGAGGAACGGTTCGTCCCCCTCGACCGCGGGACGAATCGTCCAGCGCGCGCCCTCCTTGTCGACGAACCGCGGACAGCGCGGCGGGCAGTGCGGCGTCCCCTCGCACTCGCTGCCGTCCCACCCGTCGCAGGCGGCGATGGCGGTATCCGAGGTCATGTCTCCGCGTTAGCGGCGCGTCGGGTTATAGGGAGACAACGACTTTCACGGAGTGAGAACGGGTGACGACCGCCTCCGACGAGCCACGATCCGGAAGGGACAGAGCGGCTACTCTCGGATCAGCACGATCCCTTCGCGGAACACCGCGTGGTTCGGGACGACGTGTTCCTCGCCGTCCGTCTCGATGTGGGTGACGAACAGGTCGACCTCCTGAACGATGCCGCGCTCGCCGGCGACCCGCACCTCGTCGCCGATACCGTACGGCTGTCGCAGGAGGAGGAAGACGCCGGCCGCGGCCGAGGCGACGAGGTCCTTCGTCGCGAGCGCGGTGAACAGCACGACCGCGAACGCGTACGCCGCGAGCAGCACGACGAGCGCGAGCGTCTGGACGCCGACCTGTCCGAGCGCGACGAGCGCCGCGACGTACACCACGCTGTACTTCACGAGCGTGGGGAGCACCCCGAGTTCCGGGAGTTTGATCCCGCGAAGCCGCTCGGCGACGAGCAGCTCGGTCTTATCGCCGACGACGATCCCGACGATGAGGACGATCACGGCGACGAACAGCCGCGGGAGGAACGCCGCGACGCCGGACCAGAACCGGTCGAGGTAGTTCACGTCCGCGACGGTCAGAGCGACGATGACGGTGACGGCGACGATGAAGTAGCTGGACAGCTGCGCTAAGATCCGCACCGTCGAGGTGTCGAACTCGCGGGCCGTCCGCTCGAAGGCGGTCCCCTCGATGACTTCGGGGACGCCGGCGCGGCGGAGCAGTCGGCGGTTGATCACCCCAGTGAGGTACGCTAACACGAGTCCCAACAGGAGGACGCCGAGCGCCAGCCAGATCCGGTACGGGACGTTTGCGAGGAACTCGGGGACGGTGATCTGGGCCGCGGACATGGGTCAGTACTCCTCCGGATCGATCTCCAAGACGAGTTCGCCCGCCTTGAACGCGCGGACGAGCCCGTCGGACTCGGAGAGCACGATCGAAGTCGAGTTGGTGTCGCGGGTGATCGCCGCGCCGGACATGTGGCGCGCGCCGAGCCCCTTCGGGATGTCGACGCCCTCGGCGGCGGGTTCGAGGTATCGGTACGCGGAGACGATCTTCCCGGAATCGGAGACGACGAACGCGCCGTCGAGCCGCGAGAACTCCTTTAACATCACGTTCACGATGGGGTCGCCGACGTGGACGTGACTCTTCTCGAAGGGGTTGTACGACAGCGGCCGCGACTTGTTCATCACCTTCCCCGCGTCCCCGACGACGAACAGGGCGCCCACCGGCTTCCCCTTCTGTCCCTTCTGCCCGAGTTCGATCGCGACCTCGAACACGTCGCGGATGACGCTCGGCTCCGCCCGGGAGTTGGCGAACAGGTCGTAGATACCGGTGTGGATCCCCTCGTCGACGGTGACGCGGATCACCGCGTCCGAGCCGCCGTCGAACACCGAGGCGACGCAGGCCACCTCGTCGCCCTCGGCGAGCAGGCCCTCGTCCATCGCGCCCTCGATACCGAACCGGATCCGGTCTTTGACGTTGTCGAACGGGAGCGGGAGCTCGACGAACGTCTCGGCGTCGACGTCGTTGTCGGGCGCGACGACGACGACCTCGACCCCGTCGTCCGCGAACCGGTCGTAGAAGGAACTCGTCGGGGAGAACAGCAGCGCGGCGTCCACGTCCGAGACGAGGTCCGCCAGGTGGTCGGTGAGCGAGGCCATTATCACGGGAGACAGGTGGAGTCCGTATAGTCGTTGCGTCGTGCGGGCGTCTGACGCCCGTTCGGAGGTCCGACGGAGCACCGCGGACCGGATTCCCGCGCGACTTTTATCCGCGAGTCGACTACCCGGGCGTACATGGCGACTCGCGAGGCCCTCTGGGAGTACCGGAACCGGTTCGGCGACGCCTTCGGACGGACGTACTTCCGGCGGTTCGGGGCGGGCGTCGTCTCCAGCGTCGGGCTCGGCACCTACCTCGGCGAGCCGACGCCCGCCGTCGACGAGGCCTCGCGCGAGTCGGTCGAACTGGCCCTCCGGTCGGGCGTGAACCACGTCGACACCGCTGTCAACTACCGCTGCGGCCGCGCCGAGCGCGTGGTCGGGGAGGCGCTCCGAGGCGCGCCGGTCGACCGCGAGTCAGTGGTCGTCGCGACGAAGGGCGGCTTCCTCCCGTTCGACGGCGAGCGCCCGGCCGATCCGAGCGCGTACGTCCGCGAGCGGTTCGTCGAGCCCGGGATCGTCGGCCCTGAGGACCTCGCGAACGGCGCGCACGCGATGACGCCGGACTACCTGGAGTGGTCGCTCGACCGCTCGCTCGACCGGCTCGGCCTCGAATCCGTCGACTGCTACTACGTCCACAACCCGGAGACCCAGCTCGCCGCCCGCTCGCGAGACGACGTGTACGACGCGCTCGAAGCCGCCTTCGAGGCCCTCGAACGCCGACGGGCCGCGGGCGACGTCGGCGCGTACGGCGTCGCCACGTGGAGCGCGTTCCGCGTCCCGGACGGCGACGACGGCTACCTCTCGCTCGCCGACGTCCTCTCGCGGGCCGAGGCCGCCGGCGAGGCGGTCGGCCCCGACGACGACCACGGGTTCGAGGCGATTCAGCTCCCCTTCAACGTCGCGATGGCGGACGCGTTCACGCGGCGGAACCAGCCCGCACCGCCGGGTTCGGACGGCGACGGTCCCGTCTCGACCCTCGAATTCGCCCACGAGGCCGGACTCTCCGTCGTGACGAGCGCGAGCATCGGGCAGGGCGAGCTGGCGGTCGAGGGCGCGATCCCCGCCGACGTCGACGCGACGCTCGCCGGGGAGACGCCGGCCCAGCGCGCGCTCAACTTCGCGCGGAGCGCCCCGGGCGTCACCTCGTCGCTCGTCGGGACGACCGATCCCGACCACGTCCGCGAGAACGTCGCCGCCGGCACCTTCGACCCGCTCGGCGCGTCGGCGTTCGACGCCGTCTTCGAGTGAGCGGGCGGCCGCGACCGCGCGAGCAAAAAACGTTTGTCGGGACCGGCCCAAGCCGGGCGCATGTCCCCCACGCGACGAGCCCTCCTCGGTAGCGCGGCGCTCGGGGTCGCCGGCGCGCTCGCCGGCTGCCTCGGCGGCGGCGCGGGCGACGCGAACGATCCGGAGGCGGAGTCCGACCGGCGACAGACGTCGGGGACGGACTCGGACCCGACCGTGGTGAAGCCGCGGAACCCCGACGGCGAGAGCGTCCTTCTCGACGGGAGCGAGACGAACGGCGCGGGCGAGCCGGTCCCGATCGGGCGAGAGCTCGTCACGAGCGCGAGCCGGGCGAACGAGCTGTTGGTCGCCGAGGGCGTCGGTGACGCGGACCGCGAGCGGACCCGGACCTTCCTCGACGAGACCGACTACGACGCGGAGACGGTGTACGTCTCGCAGGGGGGCGTCCGGTCGTGTCAGCGCCTCGTGATCCACTCGGTTTCGTGGCGGCCCGGACACGTCGAGTACGAGTACTGCCGCGAGCTCAGGCCACCCGACGAGGCGTGCGAGGCGGACGCGGGGGTCGCCCTCGCGTTGCTCTTCCGGCTGCCGGTCGCGCTCGACGGGCGGCTCACCGGCTCCGGCTCCAGCGGGCGCACCCCGTGTCGGACCACGGAGACGGAGTACGCGGTGATCGACGGGAACGCGACCGTGCCCGGGAACGAGACGGCGATCGACGAGGGAGGTGACGCCTCGTGACGGAACGCCTGACCCGACGCGACGCGCTCGCCGCCGCCGGGGCGGTCGCGCTCGGGTCGCTCGCCGGCTGTTCCGGCGGGGGGAGCGAGCCCGAGTTCTGGGACGACCCGCCGTCGCTCGACGTCGAGCGCGTCCCGAGCGAGTTCGACGAGCCGGTCCCGGAGCCCCCGCGGCTCGTTCCGGTCGATTTCGAGCCCGGGGTGGCGGCGGCGTTCGCGGACCGCGTCGACCGCCTGCTCAGTCCGATACCGGAGCCGCTGACCGCCGAGACGCTTCCGAACGGCGAGATCCGCGAGCGGATCGAAGCGGAGCGGACGGCGGCTCGGAAGTCGGTCCCGGGCTCGGACGAGTCGCTGCCACCGCTGCGGACCGCAGAGCGGTACACCGCGGCGCGAGATCACGCCGCGACCGCCGTCGGCACGTGGGCCGCCGTGACAGTCGAGGGCGATCCGTCGCAAGTGGCCGCCGACGTCGGGACGGTCCGCCGACGCGTGGCCGAGACGCTGGACGCGCTACCCGGGCCCGCAGCGGACCCGCCGGCCGGCGCCGCGATCTACGGGCCGATCGAGCGCTGGTACGACGAGGCGCAGCGGCGGACGCTGGTCGGCGGGGGCGCCGACCCCGATCGCCGCGCGAATCCGATTCGGACGGGCGAGTCCGTCGGTGACGTCGAGCGGGTCCAGTCGTCCGTCGAGGCGGGGCGGTACCTCCGCGACCGGTATCGGGCGTCGCTCGCTGCCCCGGAACCGGTCGAAGCGGCCCTCCGCCGCGAGGCGAAACGGCTCGGCCGCGAGGTCGGCGAACGGCTCGAGGCGCTCCACGGCGAGGACGTGGAGGAGATCCGATCGAACCCCGGAACCGAGTCGTTGCTCGACGAACGACCCGTCCCGCGGGACGCGCCGAGCGTCTCGCTGCTCTCGACCGCCGGCTACCGGGCGTTCGAGAACCTCTGGTTCGCACCGATTCCGGTCGGGAACTACGAGCCGGAACACCCTGCGACCGCGCTCGTACGGACGCTCCTGCTCCGCGTTCGACTCCGGGGACTCGACGTCGTCGCGTCCCGGATAGAGGCGGGCGAGACGATGTTTCCCGCGGACGCCGCCGCGGTCGGCGCGGCGCGCGACGCGGCGATCGAGTCGACCGCGTCGCTCGCGTCGAGCGCGAATCCGCTGGACCGGTGGCTGGCGACGCAGTTCCGTCCGTTGTTCGAGGAGCCCGACGGGGCCCTCACAGCGGCCGAGCGGGACGCTCATCGGGTGGTCGAGGCGTACACCGCGTACCGGTGGATAGAGACGGTCACGGGCGAGGCGCGAGCGGTGACCGAGTCGGTCGCGGCCGCGTTCGACTCCTGATCGGATTCGATCGCGGTGCGCGAGGGGGAAAGAGAGACGTCGGAAGCAGCGAGGGGAGACCGTCAGCGAAGCTCCTTGAACCGGCTTCCGCACTCCGGACAGATCCGGACCGCGAACACCTCGTCGGGGTCGTTCTCCTTTTTTAATACCTTGTCGCAGTCGGCGCAGTTGAGCCGCTCGTAGGTGTCCTTGACGAGGTCGCCGTCGCGGAGCCCCTTGCGCGTGGATTTCATACCCCGCCGTTCGTCGGCGGGGCGGATAAAAACCCCGTACGACAGCGGTCTGACGCGTCTGCCGATACCGACGCCGAGACGGGTCGGGCGGCGAGACCGATACCCGGTTTCACGGCGCCGCACTCGGCCGCGTCCGTGGCGTCCGCGCTCGGCCGCGTCCGTGGCGTCCGCGCTCGGCCGCGTCCGTAACGTCCGCGCTCGGCCGCTTTCGCAACCCTTGTGTCCGGGCGCGGGGAATCGCCGCCGTGTCACGGACCCGGCTGTTCGGATCGCTCTGCGCGCTGGTCTTCCTCGTCAACTTCGCGCGGGTCGTGTTCGCGCCCCTCGTGGGCGAGTTCATCGACGCGTTCGGGATCCAAGAGGGGACCGCGGGCCTCATCGTCACGCTCGCGTGGCTCGGCTCCGCGGCTCCGCGGATCCCCGCCGGCTGGGCGCTCACGCGCTTCACGCGGCGACGGGTGATACTCGTCTCCGGCGCGATGCTGACCGCGGGGGGGCTCGGCGTCGCGCTCGCGCCGAGCGTGCTCGCGCTCATGGTCGCCGCCTTCGCGATCGGCTTGGCCTCGGGCGTCTACTTCGTGGCCGCGAACCCCTTCATCGCGGAGCTGTTCCCCCGGCGCGTCGGGCGGGCGATGGGCGTTCACGGCACCGCGAGCCAGCTCGCCGCCGTCATCGCCGCGCCCGCGGTCACCGTCGCGCTGTGGTACGACTGGCGGTACGCCTTCTACGGGCTCGCGGCCGCCGCGGCCGCCAGCACGCTCGTGTTCGCCGCGCTCGCGGCGCGGACCAATCTCCCGGACGCCGGCGCGGGAGACACCGACTTCCTCGCGGCCGCCCGCGGCGAGTGGAAGCTGATCCTCGCCGGGGTCGTGCTGATGGGGCTCACGAGCTTCGTCTGGCAGGGCCTGTTCAACTTCTACGAGCTGTACATGATCGACAAGGGGCTGCCGCCGGCGACCGCGCGGAACCTCCTGACGGTGATCTTCGCCGCCGGCGTGCCCGCGTTCCTCGTGTCGGGCGACCTCGCGGACCGGCTTCCCCACGTGCCGTACCTGCTCGGTATCGTCACGGCGTTCGTCGGCGGGGTCGTCCTCGTCGTCGTCGCAGAGGGGCTGGCGGCGGTGATCGCCGCGAGCGTCGTCGTCGGCTTCGCCATCCACATGCTGTTTCCGGCGGGCGACACGTACCTCCTCGGGTCCCTCCCCGACGAGTCGCGCGCGTCGGCGTACGCGATGTTCTCCGCCGGGATGATGTCGACGCAGGCGGCCGGCTCCTGGGTCGTCGGCGAGGCCGTCGAGGCGGGCGCGACGTACGACGCCGTCTTCCTCGCGCTCGCCGGCGGGCTCGCGGCTCTCGTCGTCGCGTACGCGGCGCTGTACCGCCTCGGGCGCGTTCCCGGCGGCGCCGCGGGCGCGACGCGTGCGGTCTGAGGCCGCGCGGGCGGAGCGCGGCCGGTCGGGACCGGCACGCGCCTACGGTACCGCACCTGTTTTGGGCGTCCCGCCCGTGTGATCGGTAAATGGAGTACGTTCAGGAGCGCGTGACGACCCTTCACGCGTTGACCGACCACCGGCCCGACGCCCCCACGGACCGGGCCGCGGTCGTCGTGCCGATGACCGAGCGCGAGTACGGGACGCTCGCGGCCGAGCGTGTGCTCTCGTCGCTGGAGACCGTCGACCCCGCTCGGGTGATCGTCCCGCTGCGAGCGTCGGCCGACCGCGCCGGGGCGTTCGCGGAGTGGCTCGACGGGTTCGACCTCGACGTCGAGACGCTGTGGTGCGACGGCCCCCGGCTCGCGTCGCTGCTGGAGGCGCGGGGACTCGACGGCGACCGCGGGAAGGGGCGCGACGTGTGGCTCGCCCTCGGTCGCGCGCTCGACGAGGAGTTCGTCGTCGTCCACGACGCCGACACGAAGACGTACTCGCCGGCGTTCGTGAACCGGCTGCTGTTCCCGCTGGGGCGCGGCTACGACTTCTCGAAGGGGTACTACGCCCGCGTCGAGGACGGCTCGCTGTACGGGCGGCTGTTCAGGCTCTTCTTCCGACCGCTCGTCCGCGCGCTCGCCGATGCCGCGCCCGGCCGAATGCCCGACGTCTTAGAGTACCTCTCCGCGTTCCGCTACGCGCTCGCGGGCGAATTCGCGGCGACGAGCGACCTCGTCTCCCGGCTCCGCGTCCAGCGCGGCTGGGGGCTGGAGGTCGGGACGCTGGGCGAGGCGTTCGGCCACGCGGGCTTCGCGGACAGCGCGCAGGTCGACCTCGGGCGCTACGAGCACGACCACCGCTCCGTCGAGGGGCCGACGGGCCTCGCGGACATGAGCCGGGCGGTCGGCGCGGCGACGCTGCGCGCGGTCGAGGACGCCGGCGTCGACGTCGACTACGACGGCCTCGCCGAGCGGTACCGCGACGCCGCGGAGACGCTGGTCGACGGCTACGCGACCGACGCGGGGTTCAACGGCCTCTCGTACGACGCGGCCGACGAGCGGTCGCAGGTGGCGACCTATGCCGAGGCGCTCGGCGAGCCCGGTCCCGACACCCGGCTCCCGGCGTGGGAGGACGCGCCGGTCGACCCCGATGAGGTCCGGGAGGCCGCGCGCGCGGACCTCGACGCGGTTCGCGGCGACGGGGCGACCGGCGGGATCGACGCCGCCGGCGCTCAGGCGACCGACGACGGGCAGGCGGAGCCCGCTCCGGGGGAGGACTGAGATGGCGGACGGAAGCGGGCCGAGCGTCGCCGCGCGCGACGACCTCGCCGGCGTCGTCGACCTGTTCGGGTGGCTCACCCGCACGGAGCTGTCGCGGGCGCTCTCCGAGCTTGCGTTCAAGCAGCGCGCCGAGGTCGACGAGGACGCCATCGACGCCGCCATCGACCTCGCGGTCGCCGAGTACGCGCTCGTGCCGGCGCCGGCCGACGCGCTCTCGGGGGGCGACGCGGGCGACCTAGCGGACGCCGAAACCGAGCACGCCGAGGAGTCGACCGCCCTCGCGGTCGGTCCGGCGGCGTTCTCGACGCTCCCGGAGGGCGCCGAGGACCTCCCGCACATCCTCGACGTGCCCGACCGCGGCGTCGACCGCGAGGCACTCGCGGACGCGGTGCTCGACCGGCTCCGCGAGGAGGCGATCGAGGCGATAGGGGAAGGCGACGACGACCGCTTGGAGACGCTCGCGGACGTGACCTACGACGTGGAGGCGTGGGCGCCGGTCGACGTCGACCCGGTCCGGACGCGGATCCTCGCGGAAGTCGACGAGTGAGGAGGGGTCTCCGCTTTCATCCGGAGAACTCCGACTCGCTCACGCGGACGACGAGGGTCTCGTCCACGTCGCGGAGGTCGTACTCTGGCCTCTCGCCCTGTCGCCGCCGGACGAAGAGGGGCTCGACCGGGCGCCCGTCGACGAGCCCGAACACCTTCAGTCGCTGGTCGGTCTCCTCGGGGGGCACGTCGCCGTCGCGGACCTCGCGGGCGAGGTCGCGCGAGAGCCACTCGTCGGTCGCGACCGAGGGCTCCAGGACGAGCGCCTCCGCGACGAAGCGGACGAGGTACCAGTCGAGGTCGTTGAGCAGGGAGACGGCGGCGCCGAGGCTCACGGTGTCGACGGCGACGCTGTTCTCGAAGGGCTCCTCGATCCGGTAGGTGGCGAGCGCGTCCCGCGCGGTCTCGCGGGAGAGCAGCTCGTAGGAGAGCTCCACGTCGGGGTCGCCGAGGAGACACACCCGCGTCACACCTCGGCGGTCGCGGGGAGCGGTGAAATCGGTTGCGGTCGGCCCTACCACGAGATCCGCTCGCGGTCCTTCCAGAGGTGCCCCGCGGGGCTCCCCGGCGCGAACCGCGCGAGCCAGACCGGCGTTTCGGCGCCCTTCGAGGGGGTTCGGGGCGCCTCGTCGCCGCCCATGTCGGTCCGGACCCAGCCCGGCGAGACGGCGTTCGCGATGAGCCCCCGCTCGCCGTACTCGCCGTCGAGGTACGCCGTCAGCCCGCCGACGCCGACCTTCGAGAGCCGGTAGGCAGGATACCCGCCGCCCATCTCCCCCTCGGTGAACTGGCCCAGCCCCGACGAGAGGCTCACGACGCGACCCCCGGTCCCCTCTAAGAGCAGCGGCAGCGCGTGCTTGGTCAGGACGACCGGCCCGCGGAGGTTCACGGCCGTCGTGCGGTCGAAGTCCGCGACGTCCATCTCGTGGAGCGGTCCCGACCGCGGGAACACGCCCGCGTTGTTCACGAGGACGTCGAGCGAGCCCGCCTCGCGCTCGATCCGGTCGACCGCGGCGCGAACCTCGGCGTCGTCAGTCACGTCCAACCGGACCGCGCGCTGGTCCGCCGCGGTCACGTCGTCGGGGTCGCGCGCCCCGGCGTAGACGGTCGCTCCCAGATCGGCGAGTTCCGCGGCGATCTCGGCGCCGATCCCGCGCGTCGCGCCGGTGACGAGCGCGGCGTCGTCGGTCAGGTCGGCCTTGAGCTCGACGTCCGTCGGCGTGTCTGCCATGCCGTCCGGTACGGCGCCTCGTCTGTAGAAACCTCGGGCCGGTGTGGCTCGCCCCGGTTCACGGTCCGACCGTGTCCGCGCTCAGAACGTCGAGACGTCGCCCTCGATGACGCTGCGGGTCACGTCCGTCACATCGGCCAGCTCGCGGTCGACGATTTCGAGGACATCGGCCTCGATGTCGGCCAACGTCACGTCGCCCTCGGTGACGATCTGGGCGTCCGCGACGTGCGGCTCGTCGATCGGGCGGCCGATCTGCGAGAGCAGCCGGACCTGGAGGTCCCTGATCCCGTCGACCTCCTCGGTGACCGACTCGGCGACCCGCGTCGAGAGGAGGTTGTAGATCTTCCCGATGTGGTTGACGGGGTTCTTCCCGGAGGTCGCCTCCATCGACATCGGTCGGTTCGGCGTGATGAGGCCGTTCGCGCGGTTGCCGCGCCCGACCGAACCGTCGTCGCCCTGCTCGCCGGAGGTGCCGGTGACGGTGAGGTAGACGGAGCCCTCGTCGTAGTCGTCGGCGGTGTTGACATCGACGCCCACCTCGCGGTCGGTGTACCCGCGGGCGAGGTCGTCGACGTACTCGCGGACGCTCTCGACCGCGTCGTCGTACTCGTCGAGGCCGTCGACGTACCGATCGACCATCGCGGCGGCGACGGTGATATCGATCCGGTCGCCCTCGCGTTTGCCCATGATCTTCACGTCGGGCCCGAGCTCGGGGTGGTCGTCGTGGTACGTCGTGTTGAGCGCGCGCTCGGCCTCGTAGACGATCGTCTCCGTCTCGGTGAGCGGGGCGTGGCCGACGCCGAAGGAGGTGTCGTTGGCCATCGGCACCTGCTGGGTCTCCTCGCCGAAGACGTCCTGGAGGTCGCCCGAGCCCTCGCCCAGCTTGACGTCGACGACGACGTCGGTGCCGTACTCCAGCTCCGGGATCGCCTCGGAGAGGTAGTCGCGGGCGGCCGCGAGCGCGGTCGAGTCGACGGGGAGCTGCTCGCCCTCGTACTCCTTCGTGGCGCGGCCGACGATGAGGATGTAGATGGGCTCGACGACCTCGCCGCCGCCGAACGCCGGGGCCGCGCGGCCGGCGACCAGCTGCGTCTCGTCGGTGTTGTAGTGGAGCACCTTCCCGACGCGGTCTAAGTAGAGCTGCGAGAGCGCCCGCGAGACCGACTCCGCGACGCCGTCACAGATGGAGTCGGGATGACCGATCCCCTTTCGCTCGACGATTTCGACCTCCTGGTCCTCGACCGCCTGCCGGTCGAGGCGACTGACCTGTATGTTCCGGTCCATTGCCGCCGGATACTCCGCGGGCGACGGTATAACTTGCGGAAACCTCCCGGGCCGGGGTAATGCTCTCGGGTTATGGCTCGGCAGATGTTGCGGCCGCGTCGCGGTTCCCCGCCGTCAGCGCGTCGCCGCGTACGCCTCGGCCATGACGTCGAGGGCCTCGCGCAGCTCCGCCTCGTCGGTGGCGTACGAGATCCGCGCGTGGCCGGCGCCGCCCTCGCCGAACGCCTCGCCGGGCACGACGACCACGCCGCGGTCGATACACGCCTCGACGAATCCGTCCGGGACGCGCGGCATCGCGTAGAACGCCCCCTGCGGCGTCGGACAGTCGATGCCGATCTCCGCGAACCCCTCCAGGAGGATGTCGCGGCGGCGCTCGAAGGAGGCGGTCATCTCGTCGACCACGCCGCGGTCCCCCCGCAGCGCGGCCTCCGCGGCGTACTGCGCCGGGGCCGAGGCGCACGCCTGCGCGTACTGGTGGACGCGCAGCATGCGCTCGACGCGCTCGTCGGCGCCGTACACCCAGCCGAGCCGCCAGCCCGTCATCGAGAACAGCTTCGAGGCGGAGTTGACGACCACGACGTTGTCCGTCTCGGCAAACTCGATCGGGGAGTAGTGTTCCCCGTCGAAGACGGTGTACTCGTACACCTCGTCGGAGACACAGAGCACGTCGTGCTCGTCGGCGATGCGGGCGAACTCCCGGACGTCTTCCTCGGAGGAGACCGCGCCCGTGGGGTTGCCGGGGGAGTTGACGACGAACGCCGCCGTGTCCTCGGTGATCGCGTCCTCGATGGCGGCCGGGTCGATAGTGAGGTCGTCGCGGAGCGGCACCGGGACCGGTTCGCCGCCGGTCAGCTTCGTCAGCGCGTCGTAGGAGACGAATCCCGGGTCGGGGATCAACACCTCGTCGCCGGCGTCGACGTGCGCTTCGAGGGCGACGTGAAGCGCCTCGCTGCCGCCCGCGGTCGCGATGACGTTCCCGGGGTCGAGGTCGATTCCCTGGTCGGCGCGGTGCTTCTCGGCGATCGCCTCGCGCAGCGACCGAGTCCCCTTGTTCTCGGTGTAGGCGTCGGCCTTCCCTGCCTCGATGGCGTCGACCGCGGCCCGCCGGGCGTGGTCCGGCGTCGGGAAGTCGGGCTGGCCCAGCCCGAGGTTGATCGCGTCGTCGCCGGCCGCCTCGAACACCTCGCGGATCCCGCTTATCGAGATCCGTTCGACCCTGTCGGAGAACGTCGTCATATCCGTGTGGGGGCGCCGCCGCGAGTTAGTTCTTGCCACGTCGGGTCGGCCGACGGTCCGGACCCTCCGACCGGGATCGCGAAGTCACCACCGCCGACGCTCCCAGACGGGTCGTCGCCCCCCGCGGCTCGCGTCGTCTCTGATCCGCCCGTCCGCGTCGGTCGGCAGCGCGAATCGCCCGTCGAGGATGCTCGGCACCTCCTCCGGTCGCGCGCGCAACAGGGCGTCGTCGACCGCGCGGAGCCGGAACATCGGCCGACCCGGTCCCATCGGGACCTTGATCGACTCGATCAGCTCCCGGTCGACGAGGGCCCGGCGGTCCCGGGTGAACTCCTGTGCCGGGGCGATCCCGACGCCGTCGGTCCCGACCCAGGCGCGGAGGTCTCGGAAGAGGTGGTCGTGGCGCGCCGCGAGCGCGACGAGGAGCGTCCGGTCCGTCACCCCGGTCGTGCGGCCGAACTCGCCGGGAGCGAGCGACGCCAGTAGGGCCGCCAGGTCGTCCGCGAACCGGTCGTCGAGGACCTCGCGCGCATGGGCGAGAAGCCGAGTCCGCGAGGGCATCCCGACGGTCGCCGCCGACGCCGCGTCGAACCGCGACTCAGCCGTCGCGCGGGTGCCGTCGACAGCCTCCGAACCGGCCGCCGCTACCTGAGCGTCGGCCGCCGTCGTCGCGAGCGTCCGACCTCCCCGGGGGCCGACGAGGGCGTCGACGCGGTCCGGGCTCGCGAACAGCGTCCCGCCCGTCCCGTGTCCGAGCGGCTCGCCGGTCCGAATCCGGATTTCGCCGCCCTCGACCGCCTCGGCGACCGCGCTGCCGAGGACGAGCGCCCGTGAGAGCGCGTCGACGACGCCGGGGCGGCACGCGATCCGCCACGGGTCCCCCGACGAGCGCTCTCGGGCCGCGAGCACTGCCGGGAGCAGCCGGATCGGCACGCCGACCGCGACGACCGCGGACCGCCCCGCCAGCGCGGCCTCGACCGCCTCGGCGAGCGGGTCGTCGGGACGCGGAAGGACGTCGGAGACCTCGGACGCCCCGTCGAAGTCGTCGCTCGCGGCCTCGGAGTCGGCCTCGGTTCCGGCGTCGTCCGCGGTCACACCGATCGGTGACTACCGCGATCCGGATGAGCGTTGCGCCGGTCACGGGGGCGCGCCGCTGAGGGAGGAAAGCACTGGGAGAGAAAGCGACGGGAGAGAAACGTCGTGAGCGCCGAACTCAGGGCGCTCGCGCGAACACGAGGTACCCCGTGTGCCCCACGCCCGCCGTGGAGGGGCGGGAGCCGCGGTCGGAGAAGTCCATCTCGCGCTGGATCGTTTCGAGCGTCTCGACCTCCGAGAGGCCCGCCTCGCGGGCGGCGAGGACCGCGTCGCGGGTCCCCTCGACGAACGGGGAGTAGACGGCCAGGTGACCGCCGGGCGCGAGCAGGTCGGCGGCGCGTTCGACGACCGCCGGGGCGTCTCCCGTGTCGAGCGTCAGGACGTCGAACGGCTCGCCCTCGGCGAGCGCGTCCAGCTCTTCGGTGAGGTCGCCGGTCCGGACTTCGACGCGGTCGGCGACGCCCGCGGTCGCCATGTTCCCGCGGGCGACCTCGGCGAACTCGGGGTCGACCTCGTAGGTCGTCACGTCGGCGCCCGCGCGGCCGAGGTACGCCGCGAGGATCCCCGTCCCGGTGCCGGCGTCGAGGACGCGGTCGCCGCCCGAGGCGCCCGTGTGGCCCATCACGAGGCCCACGTCGCGCGGCATCATCGGCGCGCCGGTGCGTTCGAGGTGGTTGAACAGGTCGGGGCCGCGGAGCGCGCGGACCTCGAAGACGGTGCCGAGATGGGTCTCGACGGTGTCGCCGGCCGCGACGTCGTCGGGGACCTCGAGCACGCCGAGGTCGGTGCCGAACTCCTCGCCGGGCTCCAGTAAGTACTCGCGGTCCTCGTGGACGAGCAGGTACGCGGCGTCCGTCACTGGAGGTCCGAGATCGCCCGGGCCGGCTCGCCGTTGGCCGCCTCCAAGGCGTCGCGGGCGGCCTCTCTCGAAACGCCGGCCTGCTGGGCGACCAGTTTCACGTCCTCCTCGGGGATGCCGTCGTCTCCGTCGTCCGCGTCGTCAGCGTCGTCGAGCGCGGGCTCGTCGCCCCCTTCGACCGCCGTCGCGCCGCCGCCCGCGCCAGCGTCGGCCACCGCGTCGGGGGAGCCGACGATCTGGTAGGTCTCCTGCCCTTGAGCGTCCATCTTGGTGACCTGGGCGCCGTCGAAGACGAGGTCGTCGCCGTCGGCCGTCTCGATGACGACCCGCTCGGCGTCGAGCTCCTCGACGTCGATCCCCATCTGTTTCATCATCTGTTTCATCTTCCGCGGGTTCATGCCGCCGCCTCCGAACATGGTCCTCGGTTCGGCCGGACGACACAAAAAGGGTGTCGACACGGGCCGCAGGGCCGGCGCGGCGGCGACGGGCGACGCGTTCGATCCCGGCGGCGTCCGCCCAACGCGATCCCGGCGGCGTCCGCCCAACGCGATCCCGGCGAACCCGACCGAGACGACGGGGTTGATACGTGTCGCGCGCGAGTCGGCGGTATGTACCTCGCGGACCACACCTGGCCGGAGCTGGGCGACGCGCTGTCCCCCGGTTCCGTCGCGCTCATCCCGCTCGGCTCGACCGAACAGCACGGCCCGCACCTCCCGCTGGCGACCGACCACCTGATCGCCGAGGGGCTCGCGACGGCGGCCGCGGACCGCTCGGACGCGTTCCGCACGCCGACGATCAACGTCGGCGTCAGCCCTCACCACCGGCAGTTCCCGGGGACGATGTGGGTCGACCCGCCCGAGTTCCGCGACTACGTCGAGTCGTTCGCGCGGAACCTCGCGTACCACGGCATCGACCGTATCGTGTTCGTGAACGCCCACGGCGGCAACGTCCAGCACCTCCGAGAGGTGGGCCGCCGGCTCCACGAGGACGAGGTCGCCTACGCGGTTGAGTGGATGTGGGACGAGTCGATCCCGGAGCTGGTCGACGAGCTCTTCGAGCGCAACGGCCCCCACGCCGGCCCGAAGGAGACCGCGATGATCACTCACCTCGCGCCCGAGCTCGTCCGCGAGGACCGGCTCGAAGACGCCCGCGACGGCGGGCTCGTCGACCTCGAGAGCGCGGAGACGACCGTCCACGGCGCCCGGACGTTCTACGACTCGATCGACAACTCCGCGAACGGCGCGTTCGGCGACCCGACCGACGTGACCCCGGAGAAGAGCGAGCGCCTGTTCGAGGCCGCCGCGGACCAGCTCGTCGGGCTGGCGGAGTGGATCGGCGAGCGCGATGAGGGCGAGCTGTTCCCGGAACCGCGCGTAGAGCAGGGGTCGAATTAGTCGTCGAACCGGTCGCCGAGGGTCTCCCGGAGCGCCGCGTCGGCCGCCTCTCGACGACCGTCCAAGACCGCGAACCGCTCGTCGCGACGCCGTTCGAGCCATCTCAGCAGCCGGGCGGCCCAGTCGAGCTTCCGCGCCTTCATCGGGTCGACGGCGGGATCGTCGAACTCCCAGCCCGGGAAGACGAGTTCGGCGGCCCCGACGTGGTCGGCGAGGAACGCGGCGCGGTCGCCGTCGGTGAACCCGCCCGTGTTACGGACGGGACCGACGGGAGCCGCCTGCGTCGTCGCCAGCGTCCACTCGTCGGCGAAGCGCGGGAGCCACTCGCGGACCGCCGGGAGGTTGTCGCCGTGGGCGTGGGCGGCGACCGGGACCCCGTCGCGGGTGAGTTCCGCGGCGGTCTCGGGGTTCTTGTCGAGGTCCGTCACCAGACAGTCGACGGCGACGCCGCGGTCCGCGAGGACGTCGGCGGCCGTGGATGCGGCGACGACGACGTCGGCGTCGCGGGCGAGCGCGACCTCGTCCGCGAGGCACGGCGCCGCGCCAGCGACGGCGACCGTTTCCCCTCGCCAGTCGCCGAGGCGGTCGAGCGGGAACGGCGTCGCGAGGTCGGCGGCTGCGTCGCGGGCGCGCTCGTCGGCCGCACGGTCGAAGCCGAAGTCCGCGATGACCGCCTCGTAGACGGGTTCGAACGTCGCGAAGTTCACGCGCGGATCACGCCCCGCGGGGTCGCCACACGCGCCGCGGAGCGGCGGCGCCGCTCGGCGGTCAAGATATGGTATGGACCGGAGTGGCACAGAGTACCCCTACCCGCGTGCCCCTCCGGCGTCCGGTCGATCGGTTGTCTACACGAGGGCATAAACTTTCTCTTAACTCACGTGTCGGCCGATACCGTCGAGCGCGTGGTCGAGCGCGTCTGAAACGCCGGATACCGCGTCTCTGACGGAGGCGATCGCGGCGGGCGTCCCGATCAGCAGTCCGCGTCGGTCGCTCCCGGCCGTGTTACCGGTGTCACCGTCGACCCCGGCACCCCCGTCGGTCGCCGAGCGGGCCGCGACGGCCTCCGCTCGGTTCGGGTCGCCCAGCGCGAACGCCGCGGCGCCCGCGTCGCCGCCGACGGTCGCGGCGCGCAGGGCGCCGACCGCGGGCTCGTCGAGCCCGGAGAGCTCGTAGGTGCGAACGACGGCGCCGTCGGCGACCGGCCGATCGCCCTGGGTTACCTCCGCCGCACCGATCCGGTCGAGGTGGCGCTCCGCCTCCCGGACCGTCGTCACGTCGAGCTCCTCGACGGCGACGGCGTCGGACGCGGGGCCGAACCGGTAGCGGTCGCGGGCGAACTCGGCGCCGACGAGGGCGGCGTCGCGCGTCTCGGCCACGTCGTGGGTCCGGATCACGTGGGCGCCGCGCTCGACCGCCATCGACGTCGCAGCCAGCGAGACCGGCAGCGCCTCCTCGGTACCGCGGCCCGCGATGGTCTTGAGGAAGCTCTTGCGGTTGATCGAGACGAGCAGGGGGCGGCCGTAGCCGCGGAACTCCCGGAGGCGACGGAGCGTCTCGCGGTCGTCGTCGTGGGTCTTCGCCTCGGACCAGCCGCCGAAGGCGGGGTCGAGGATCGTCTTGTCGGTGAAGCCGTTCATCGAGAGCGCCTCGTAGATGTCGTCCACGGCCTCGACGGCCCCCGGTCGCTCCAGGTCCGGCGGCGAGGCCATCTTCGAGACGGCGACGTCGTGCTCGCGGCAGACGCGGGGCATCTCGGGGTCCGCGAACCCGCAGATGTCGTTGACCATGTCGAAGCCGCGCGAGAGCGCCTCGTCCGCGACCTCGTGGTAGCGCGTCTCGATCGACCAGACGGCGTCGCCCGAGGTCGACTCCAGCGTCTCGACGGCGGTGTCGAGGCGATCGAGTTCCTGTTCGGCCGAGAGCACGTCGAGGTCCTTGTTGGCCGATTCGAGGCCCACGTCGACGATGTCGGCCCCCTCGCCGATCAGCTCCTCGTCCACGTACGCGGCGGCCTCGCCCGGGTCGTCGTACACGCTCGGGTCGTACGGCGACTCCTCCGAGACGTTGAGCACGCCCATGATCCGGGGCGGGTGGTCGTCGCCGATCCCGAGCCCCGCGGCGTCCACGTTTCGCATACGATCCCCACGGGCGCGAGCGACATAAACGGGGCGAGTACCCGACGCGCTCGCCGGCGATTCGGCCCGGGACCCGGAGCGGAGCGACCGGCGATGTCGGAGAAGCGTGAGGCCTCGGAGGTGCGTCAAGCGAGGGTGAGGCCTCGGAGGGGCGTCAAGCGAGGGTGAGGCCTCGGACGGGCGTCAGGAGACGAACTTCAGCAGGTCGTCGCGGTTGTGGTCGTGGAAGCGCGTCCGGAGGCAGTCCTCCAACGCCTCGACGTCACCGCGCTTCGCGCAGACGGGCGCCACGCGGTCGGACCACTGCTGCCACGGCGGGTACAGCCCGAGCCGGTCGCAGATCGCGTCGAGCCGCTCGTCGAGGTCGTCGATCTTGTCGGTCTTGTTGACGGCGACGATGGGTTCGACGCCGACGTCCTCGAGGAAGCCGAACATCTCCACGTCGTGGGGGACGTTCCCGCGCTCGGCGTGGCGGTCGATGATGTCGACGGCCGCCTTCCCGTCCATCACGACGACGCCCGCCAGGATCGAGTCGGCGTTGTCCTCTAGGTAGCGGACGATGTCGGTCTTGATCTGCTCGCGCTGTTCCTCCTCGACGCCGGACATGAAGCCGAAGCCGGGGAGGTCCGTGAACATGAAGCCCTCGCTGGCCCAGTCGAAGTGGTTCGGCTGACGGGTGACTCCGGGCTTCCCGCCGGTCGAGAAGTCGTGGCCCGTCAGCTCGCGCATCAGCGTGGACTTGCCGACGTTCGAGCGCCCCACGAGGACGACCTCGGCGTCGCGGTCCGGCCGGTCTTCGAACATGTCCGACCGTGCGCGCCTGAACGGGTTAAAAGGCGCGTCGCGACGGCGGCTACTCGTCGGGAGCGGTCCGTCCGTGCGGGGACGACCGGAGAAACACCGAAGGCGATCCGCGGAGAACGTGGTCGCCATGGACGGAGACATCAGCGAGATTACCGGCGGGCTAACGCTCGATGAGAAGCTCCGACTCGTCCACGGCGCCGTCGATCCGGACGGGAAGGCGACGGGGTACCTCCCGGGCGTCGATCGCGTCGGCGTCCCGCCGCTGTCGCTCGTCGACGGGCCGCTCGGCGTCCGAGCGAGCGGAGAGCGCGCGACGGCGTTCCCCGCTTCGGTGGCGCTCGCAGCGTCGTGGCGGCCCTCGCTCGCTCGACGGTTCGGACGAGCCCTCGCCGGGGAGGCGGCCGCCCACGGCCAAGACATCGTCTTAGCGCCGGGAGTCAACATCGCCCGAGTGCCGCACGGCGGGCGTAACTTCGAATACTACGGCGAGGACCCCTATCTGACCGCGCGAACCGGCGTCGCCGTGATCGACGGCCTCGAGTCGGAAGGCGTCGCCGCGACGGTCAAACACTTCGTCGCGAACAATCAGGAGACGAACCGCTACGACGTCAGCGCGGCGGTCAGCGAGCGAGCGCTCCGCGAGATCTACCTGCCGGCGTTCCGCGCGGCGGTCGAGGAGGCGGACGTGACGTCGGTGATGACCGCCTACAACCGGGTCAACGGGACGCATATGAGCGACCACGGGTACCTCCTCTCGGACGTTCTGAAGGGCGAGTGGGGCTTCGACGGCTTCGTCGTCTCGGACTGGTGGGGCACTCGTAGCACCGTCGCGGCGGCCCGTGCCGGTCTCGACGTCGAAATGCCCGGGATCGACCCCGAGGAGTTCGTCCCCACCGACATCGACGTCGACGACGTTCCCGAGGCGATGCCACCGGTTCCGGACGTTCCGGCGTTGTTCGGTGACCCCCTCCGAGAGGCGGTCGAGTCCGGCGAACTCGACGAGGCCGTCGTCGACGAGAAGGTCGCGCGCGTCCTGCGGGGCACGGCTTCGATCGGCCGTTTCGACGAGGAGCCGGCGGGCGAACTCGACGCGGCGGCACACCGGGAACTCGCACGGGAAATCGCCACGGAGGGCGCGGTCCTCCTGCGGAACGACGGCACGCTCCCGCTGGGGGACGTCGGTTCACTCGCGGTGATCGGCCCGAACGCGGACCGCGCCAAACTGGGCGGTGGCGGCTCCTCGGAGGTCTCGCCGTTCACCCGGACCTCGCCCGTCGAGGGGCTCGAGGCGAGGGAGGTTTCCGTCACCGTCGAACGCGGGGTCCCCCCCGTCTCGGAGTCGCGGATGTTCGGCGCGGAGTCGGACGAGGAGGGCCCCGATCCGAGCATCGACGACGCAGTCGACGCGGCCGCAGCCGCTGACTGCGCCGTCGTTGTCGTCCAAGACGACGCGACGGAGTTCCGGGACCGCCCGGATCTCGGCCTCCCCGGCCGGCAGGACGATCTGGTCGAAGCGGTTGCCGGTGTCGCCGACCGGACAGTCGTCGTACTCCGGACGAGCGGACCCGTCGAGATGCCGTGGCTGGACGCGGTCGACGCCGTGCTCGAAACGTGGTACCCCGGGCAGGCCGACGGCGACGCGCTCGCCGACCTGCTCTTCGGTGACGCCGAGCCCGGCGGGCGCCTCCCGACGACCTTCGGACGCAGTGCGGCCGACTATCCCGCGAGCGATGAGACGGCGTTCCCCGGGGTCAACGACGTGGCCCGATACGACGAGGGCGTCTTCGTCGGCTATCGGTACTTCGACGAACGCGACGTTCGCCCCGCGTTCCCCTTCGGACACGGCCTCTCTTACACCTCGTTCGCGTACGGGCAGCCGTCGGTGACCGAGGACGGCGACGGATTCGCCGTGGCAGTCCCGGTGGAGAACACGGGGGATCGTCGGGGCAAAACCGTCGTACAGGTGTACGCTCAGAAGGCCGCTGCGCCGGTCCCAACGCCGGAGCGCGAACTCGTCGGGTTCGAGGCGACGACGCTTGAAGCGGGCGAACGGCGGACGCCGGAGGTGTCGGTTGCGCGTTCGGAGTTCGAGTACTACGACGAACAGACCGGCTGGACTCTCGCATCGGGGGAGAACGCGCTCTTCGTCGGCCGCTCTGCGCGTGACATCGTCGCGGAGATCGGCGTCTCAGTCCGATAAGGCGTGGCCGCGGCGCTGGCGGCAGTCGTGAAGCGCCCGCCCACCGGGCCGTTCCGGCACGACAATACTTATTCACTACCTGCGTAAGGGGCGGCTATGGAGACGGACGCTCTGATAAGTACGCTCGAAGACGCGGGCCTGTCGCCGTACCAAGCGGCGGTGTACGTCGCGCTCCTCGATCTGGGGACCGCGTCGGCGACCTCGGTCGCCGACGCGAGCGACATCCCGAATGCGCGCGTCTATGACGTGATTGACGCCTTAGCCGAACGAGAGTACATCGAGAAGTACGAGCAGGGCACGCTCAAAGCGCGGGCACACAGCCCTGCCGTGGTGCTCGACGACCTCCGAGACAGGGCCGATCGACTCGAATCGGCGGCCGACGAAATCGAAGACCGGTGGGAACAGCCGCCGCTCGAAAAATCCACGGCCAGCATCGTCAAGCAGTTCCAGACGGTCATCGACCGCGCGCAGCTGTTCATCGAACAGGCGGAGACACGCGTGTACGTCTCCGTGACGCCCGAACAGCTCGAACAGCTCCGTGAACCGCTGAAACGGGCACACGAGCGCGGCGTCGCCGTCCACGTACTCGTCTACACGGAATCGGCCGGCGATCCGCCGACGGCCGAATCGGTGTCCGGAATCTGTCACGAGGCCCGGTACCGCGGACTTCCGGCCCCGTTCGTCGCGTCGGTCGACCGACAGAGCGCCTGCTTTTCCCACCACCCGGACGCGGTCAACCAGTACGGCGTCCTCGTCAACGATGAGGAGTACACCTTCGTCTTCCACTGGTTCTTTATGACGTGTCTATGGGCGCACGGAACGCCGATATATTCCGAGCGGCAGGAGACCCTGCCGATCGAGTACGTCGATATCCGGCAGTTCATACGCGAGGCACGACCGCTGTTCGAGTCCGAGGCGACGGTGACGGTCCGGGTCGAAGGGACCGATCTCGCCACCGGCGAACCGCGGACGGTCACGGGCACCGTCGAGGGCGTCCAGTCCGTCGTGGGGGGTGAAGAATCGGATCCGCAGATCGCCGGACAGGTGACGCTGATCGTCGATACCGGTCACGAACGGGTCCGTATCGGCGGATGGAACGCCGTGGTCGAAGACGTGGAGGCGACGCGGATCGTCGTTACCGACGTCGCGGACGTCGATAGCTATCCGTCGTTGCGCGCGGGGACGGAACCCGCCGAGTGATCACGAACCACGAGCGTTCCGCGGACCCGCTGCCCGGAACGGGTCACGACCCGTCGCGTACGTTCGCGACGGTCCGCCGGTCGGGGAGCGCAGCCATCGCGCCGCGGCGCGTCGTCGACGCGGCGGCGACGGCGTTGGCAAACGCGAGGATGGCGTTCGGTTCGTCGCCGGCGACGAGCCCCGCGACCGCCCCCGCGGCGAAGGCGTCACCGGCGCCGGTCGTATCGACGACGTCGTCGACGTCGTATCCGGGGTGGTGCCACTCACCGGCCCCCCATCGGGCGTCGCTGTCGGTGATCAGACGCGCGCCGGAACTCCCCTCGGTCAGGAGGATCGCGTCCGGTCCGGCCGCGAGGATGTCCGGTGGCGTCGTCGGGAGGCCGGCCCCCTCGAGGTCCTCGCGGGTGGCCTTGAGAACGTCCGTCTCGGAGAGCATCCGCTCGATCGTGGGTGTCGGCTCCGTCTCCCACAGTTCGGGGCGAACGTTCGGATCGAGAACGACGCGGCAGCCGCGGTCGCGGGCCCGCTCGACGAGATCGAAGGTCGCTGACCGCGCCGGCTCGACGGTCAGAGTGACGCCTCCCACGACGACGATATCGACTGACTCGAGGGTGTCGTCGCCGACGACGCTCGTGTCGAGGTGTCTGTCCGCCGTGTTCGAGCGATAAAAGGTGAACTCTCGATCGGCGTCGGGACCGTGCGAGACGAACGCCAGCGCCGTCCGGCTGTCCGGAACCTCCGTGACGAAGTCGTCCGGAACGCCCTCGCGGTCGAGCACCCGCGCGAGATGCGAGCCGAACGGGTCGTCGGCGAGCGCGGTACAGAACCACGGCGTCCGGTCGAGCCGCGCCAGCCCGACCGCCACGTTGGCCGGCGCTCCGCCCGCTCGCTTGGAGAACGACTCCACGTCCGCGAGCGGTCCGGGGCGGTCAGGAATGAAATCGATCAGGGTCTCGCCGGCGACAAGGACGTCACGCGTCATGCGCCACCATACTCGGAGTCAGGAGTATGAAAATAATAAAAATTCGGGCACGGTCGCGATCGGGACGGTCCGGGGGCGCTCCCCCCGCGACCGATATGTTTTTACAAATATACTCGGATGTGAGTTGTATGTGTTCTCTCCGACGTCGCACCGTCGACCACACGCCGGCTTCGCGCGAGGAGCGATCCACACCGAGTCATCGCGGCGCGTCTCCCCGCCGATGACCTCCGGAGGGGACGCCGCAGACCCGGATCGGTCCTGGTGGAAGGAGAGCGTCGTCTACCAGATCTACCCGCGGAGCTTCAACGATTCCGACGGCGACGGGATCGGCGACCTCCGTGGGATCACGCAGAAGGCCGACTACCTCGACGAGCTGGGAATCGACGTCGTCTGGCTCTGTCCGGTGTACGACTCGCCGCAGGAGGACAACGGCTATGACATTCGAGACTACCGCGCGATCGACCCGGAGTTCGGCACGATGGCCGACTGGGAAGCGCTTCGAGACGCGCTTCACGACCGCGACGTCCGCCTCGTGATGGACCTCGTCGTCAACCACACTTCCGCGGAACACGAGTGGTTCCAGCGGTCGCGACGCGAGGAAGCGGGGTACGAGGACTACTACCACTGGGTGGAGGGCTCCCCCGACGAACCGCCGAACAACTGGGAGTCGTTCTTCGGCGGCTCGGCGTGGAGCTACGACGAGACCCGCGGCGCGTGGTACCTCCACCTCTTCCACGGGAACCAGCCGGACCTGAACTGGCGGAACCCTCGGGTCCGCGAGTCCGTCACGGAGCTGATCCGGTGGTGGCTGGACAAGGACGTCGACGGCTTCCGGATGGACGCCCTGAACCCCCTCTCGAAGCCGGCGGGGTATCCCGACGGCGACCCCGACGGCGACGTCGTCGGCGAGGAACAGTTCTTCAACGGGCCGCGGCTGGAGGAGTACCTCAGCGAGATCGTCGAGACGACGTCCGGACGCGACGCGATGACCGTCGCCGAGATGTCGCACACGGACGTCGACACCGCGGCGAGCTACCTCGGCGACGACGGGGTCGGGCTGGGGATGCTCTTCCAGTCGGCGCACATGGAGGTCGACGCCGGCCCGGACGGGATCTGGGACCCGAGCGGCCCGGGGGAGTTCGATCTGCCGACGTTCAAGCGCGTGATGGACCGCTGTCAGGAGGGGCTGCGGGGCCGCGGGTGGAACGCCGTCTTCCTCGGGAACCACGACCAGCCGCGGATCGTCTCCCGGTTCGGCGACGACGGCGAGTACCGACGGGAGAGCGCGACGCTCCTGGCGACGTTCCTGTTGACCCTGAGCGGCACGCCGTACGTGTACCAGGGCGACGAGATCGGGATGACGAACGCGGCGTTCGAGAGCCTGGACGAGATCGACGACGTCGAGACGATCGGGGCGGTCGAGGCGCTCACCCGCCGCGACGGCGTCGACTCCTTCGCGGACGTCGCGCACCTCGTGAACTACTGGAGCCGGGACCACGCCCGGACGCCGATGCAGTGGTCCGACGAGGCGCACGCCGGCTTCACGGACGGCGACCCGTGGTTCCCGGTGAACGACAACTACGGCGAGATCAACGTCGAGAAAGAGCGGAGCCGCGAGGACTCCGTCTGGCACTACTACCGCCGACTGATCGAGCTCAGACACGATACGGACGCCCTCGTGTACGGCGAGTACGACCTCCTCCTGCCGGACCACCCCAGCGTCTACGCGTACACCCGAACCCTCGGCGGCGAGCGCCTGTTGGTCGTGCTCAACTGGTCCGACGCCGCCGCAACTTTCGAACCGGAAGCGATCGAACCGGAAGCGATCGAACCGGCCGACGTCGAGACGCTCGCGGGGAACTACGACGAGTCGCCGACCGACCCGATGAGCAGTGCGTTCCGGCCGTACGAGGCCGCCGTGTACCAAATCTGAAAAGAGTCGGCGACGGGCGAGCGGCTCAGTCGGCTTGGACGCCGTCGTCGACGGCTTCGACGTTCGCGTCTGCGACGACGCCGTGCGAGATCGCGTCGCCGGTCCTGTCGTCGAACAGGTGAATCTGCGCGCGGTCGAAGACGATCTCGACGTCCTCGTCCTCGCCGATGTCGGTCGCCGGGTCGACGCTCATCAGCAGCCCCTGTCGCTCCTCGAAGTCGGCCGCTTCCCCGCCGTCGTCGGGATCGAGAATCGGCTTCAGGTAGACGAAGATCTCGTCGCCCATCGGCTCGAGCACGTCCGTCTCGACCGCGAACGTTGCGCTCGGGTCCCTGGCCTCGGCGCTGTTGGTCGTGAGGTAGAGGTCCTCCGGACGGATGCCGACGTCTACCGCGTCGCCGCTCGCCACGCCGTCGATCGCCGTGGCGTCGAAGGAGATGGAGTAGCCGTTCGCGTCGAGCGTGTCGTCGCCGACGGTGGCGTCGAAGAAGTTCATCGAGGGCGACCCGATGAAACCGGCGACGAACCTGTTCGCCGGCTGGTTGTAGCAGGTCAGCGGCGGCGCGATCTGCTGGAGTTCGCCCTTGTTGAGCACGGCGATGCGGTCCGACATCGTCATCGCTTCCGCCTGGTTGTGCGTGACGTAGATGATCGTCGTGTCTAACTGCTTGTGGAGCCGCTGTAGCTCGGTCCGCATGTTGACGCGCAGCTTGGCGTCCAAGTTCGCCAGCGGCTCGTCCATCAGGAACACCTCCGGGTCGCGAACGATGGCCCGCGCGATCGCGACGCGCTGGCGCTGCCCGCCGGACATCTCGCTCGGCATCCGGTCGAGCATCCCCTCCATCCGGACGATCCGCGCGGCCTCCTCGACGCGCTCGTCCATCTCGTCTTGGGGGAAGCTCCGCAGCCGGAGCCCGAAGGAGATGTTGTCGTACACGTCCATGTGCGGGAACAGCGCGATGTTCTGGAACACCATCGCGATCCCGCGGTCCTTCGGCGGGAGGTTCGTCACCTCTCGGTCGCCGATCAGGATCTCGCCCGAGGTGGGCTTGGTGAGTCCCGCGATCGTTTCGAGCGTCGTGGACTTCCCGCAGCCCGACGGACCGACGAGGCAGATGAACTCGCCGTCGTTCAGGTCGAGGTTCATGTTGTCGACCGCCGTTACGTCGTCGTACTGTTTCGTGACGTCCGTGAGTTTGACTCGTGACATGGTTACTCCTTGAGGGCACCCTGCGTGAGGCCGCTGATGATCTTGTCCTGTGCGATGACGACGAGGATCGCGACCGGGACGATCGCGATCAGGCTCGCCGCCGCTTGGAGGTCGTACCGGACGGTGTACTGCGTCTGGAACGCGAGGACGCCGTCGACCACCGGCGCCCAGTCCGCGGCGCTGTTTCCGGTCATCAGGTACGAGAAGAAGAACTCCGTGTACACCGTGATGAAAGTGAGAATGCCGGCGGTCGCGACGCCGGGCGCCGACAGCGGCATGATCACGCGGAACAGCGCGCCGATCCGGGTCGTCCCCTCGACTCTCGCTGCGTCTTCGAGTCCGTCCGGGATCTGGCCGTAGAACGTGGTCAGTATGAAGATCGCCAACGGCATAGTGAACGCGCTGAGCGGCGTGACGACCGCGGCCGGCGTCCCGTACACCTCCACCGGGAGGGTGAACAGGCCGAGCATCGGGACCTGCTGGTTGAACGCCCGGAACAGCGGGATGAACAGCGTCGCCGGGGGGAAGAAGCTGAGCACCAGAAGCGAGAACAGAAGCGGCGTCTTCCCGCGGAACTCCAGGCGACCGAACGCGTACCCGGCGAGGCTCCCGACGAGGAGCACGAACACCGTCACCGTGAACGCGTAAAACAGGCTGTTGAACATGAACCGCGCGAACGGGACCTGCCGGAACACCTGAACGAACACGGACAGGTCTATGCTCGCCGGAACGAGCGGGATGTCGGGCTGTCCGGGCGGCGCCATCGCGACGTTGAACAGCCAGTACAACGGGAACAGCGACGTGGTCAACAGGACGCCGCCGAGGAACACTAACATCACGGCGTACGCCTTCTCCGGGTTCCTGATCCAGTCGTCCGCCCACCGCGCGACGCGGGACTTGTTCTCCCCGTCGTCACCGGTGTCGTCGCCCGATCCGTCGAACGTTTCCGCGTCGTCGTGGTTGCGTGCGTCGATGCTCATGTCAGGCTAACCCCAGGCTCTGGTTGCTTTGTCGGATGAACAGGAGGTACACCATGATGAACAGCCCCACGACGATGGCGATGAGTACGCTCACGGCGGCCGCGGACCCGTACAGCGTCGCGGAGCCGAACATCAGTTGGGTGACGAGACAGGTCATCGACGGAACCGTCGAACAGCCGACAGAGGTCGATTCGATGATGCCGTACACCCGCAGCGCGCCCATCGTCCGGAACAGCATCGCGACCATCAACACCGGGAACACCAGCGGGAACGTGATGTAGCGGAACCGCTGCCACCGGGAGGCGCCCATCACGTCGGCCACCTCGTAGAGGTCCTGGTTGACGCTCTCCAAGCCCGCGAGGATCAGCAGGGCCATGAACGCCGAGGTCTTCCAGATGTCCGCGACCGTCACGATGACGAAGCTGTCGAACGTCGTGTTGAGGGGAAGCGAAGAGAAGATCCCGAGCTGCTGAAGCGGCTCGGTCAACAGCCCGTAACCGGGTCGGAACAGCAGGAAGAAGATCATCCCCTGGATGACGATGGGGATCGCCCACGGCAGGATGATGAGCAACCGAACGAGCCGCCGCCCCTTGTACTCGGCTTTCATCAGCATGGCGTAGAGGAAGCCGAGCAGCGTCTCGCCCGTGACGCTCAACACGGCGAACAGGATCGTCATGAACAGCGCCTGTTCCAAGATCGGCGTCTGGAACGACGGGTCGATGAACGCCGCCGGTGCCAACGCGTTGCTGTTCGTGAGCAGCCGGACGTAGTTTTCCACCCCGACGAACCCTCCCAGGTTACCGCCGGTGATCACGTCCGCGAAAAACGACATCCTGATCGCCGACGCCAGCGGCCAGAACGCGAACAGAAGCAGGACGAGGAACGCCGGCACCAACAGCAGGTACGCGTACGCCTGCTCGCTCAAATTCTCCGTCCGCGTCGCGATCCGTGTCAGTATCCCGTCGGACACCTCCGGGCCCGCCTGTTCAACGGCCATGGTGGCTGACACCTCCCTGTGCGACCGCCCGCTGTTGTGGTACGAACATCGACCACGTGTTTTTGTTACGAATATTTATCATTATTGTTTGTTTTATATATCGTTCGAATTCGGTGGACCCGAGACGCCCTCAGGGAGGAACCGTCAGTCGGACTCCGTCACCCCGACTGCTCCTCGATGGCGGAGATCTGCTGTTGCATCGCCGTCGCCGCCTCCTGTGGCGTCTGCTCCTGACGGAGCGCCGCGTTGACCTCGTCGGCGACGATACTACGCTGACTCGGCCACACCGACGTCGTCGGACGGGGGATCAGGTTCTCCGCCGAGTACTGGAGCGCTTCGAAGTACGGTCCGTACGTGTCGCTCTGCTCGACGTAGCTGTACAGCGACGGCTTCGGCGGCATGAAGTTCGCCGTGTCGAACTGGTACTTGAGCACCGAGTCCTCCCACCACGCCTTGATCACTTCCTTCGCGGACGCCATGTTGTCGGTGTAGGGGTTCATCGACATGATCCACCCGCCCTGCGCGTGCCAGGACCCGTTCGGTCCCTTCGGCAGTGGCATCACGCCGAGTTCCATGTCCGTCCCTTCGAAGGCGGTCAAGGCCCCGCCGATGGAGTAGGTCCAGTTGCGCTGGGTGACCGCGCTGCCGTCCTCGAAGACGCTCTTCGTGTCCGGTTCGGCCCAGCCGGCAACCTCCTGAGGCGAGATGCTCGCGATATCCATCGGGGCGCTGCCCGTGCCGTGGATGGTGTCGACCGCGGCCTCGATCCCGTCGATGGACTCCTCCGAATCGAGGGTGACGGGCCGGTCACCGATCGGCCCGAAGAGGTTGTCCCGGCCGCCGAAGAAGGCGCCGCCCATGCTCGTGAGGAACTCGTTGAACGTACAACACGCCAGCCCGGCGTAGTTGTTCCCCTGCCAGAGGTGACCGTACTCGACGTCGGCCCCGCCCATGGCCTCGGTGACGATCTGTGAGAACTCGCCCCACGTCGGCGGGTCTCCCCGCCACGTATCGAAGTCCGAGTCGCCGTAGCCCGCGTCCCGGAGCAGGTCCTTGCGGTACGTGATCGTCGGGAAGTCGGGGAACACCGGGACCGAGTACAGGTCGCCGGTCTCCGGGTGTGTCCCCGTGTTGAGCATCGACTGGACGCCCTCCTCTTTGACCCGGGAGATGAACGCGTCGTCCATCTCCTGTTCGAGGTTGACCAGGTCGCCGCGGACGATGAACGGGATCGTCCACCCGTTGTCGGTCAACACCAGGTCCGGGTTGGACTCCTCCGCGTTGATCGCGGTCCGGAGCTGCTGCTGTTTGCTGCCGGTGTCTTGGGGGGGCCGAGTCATCTCGATGGTGATCGAGTCGGGCACGCCCGCCTCGTGCAGGACTTCGGGGAACCCGGCATCCACGAACTGCGGTCCGGAGAAGACCGTGACCGTACCGCCGATCTCCCCGTCGCCCGACGAGCCCGACGAGGTCCCGCCGTTTCCGCCCCCGCCGGAACAGCCCGCGAGACCGGCCGCCCCCACTGCGCCCGTTGCCGCGAGATACTGCCGTCTCGAGACGCCGTTCGGTGTGCTATCTTCTGACATCATCCGGGTATAAGGAACAATCATTAATATAGTTACGGCAGTGTACTACCGGTGTTGTAAATAAGATCTCTCGCGAGAATCGGCGGCAAGCATCGGGGTCCGACCGTCTACCCGACCGCGCGCGAACCCACGCGGGGTACCGGAACGCACCGAGGTCCTCTATCAGTCTTTCCCGAGGGCGGGCCACTGCGGCGTGAGAGGAGCCTCGATCCGCGACAGCTCCTCGTCGGTCAGCTCGACGCCGAGCGCCCCGACGTTCTCCTCGAGGTGCTCGACGCTCCTCGGTCCGATGATTGGCGCGTCAACGACGTCTTTGTGGAGCAGCCACGCGATACTCACCTGCGCGGGCGTCGCCCCGTTCGCGTCGGCGATGTCGCGGATCTCCTCTAGCACCGCCCAGTTCTCGTCGGTGAACCGCTGTGCGGTGTAGTCGTCGCTCGCTGCCCTCCCCGATTCGGGGTCCTCGCCCCGTGAGTACTTCCCCGTCAGGAACCCGCCCGCGAGCGGGGACCACGGAAGGACGCCGATCCCCTCGGCGGCGCACACCGGTAACACGTTGGCCTCCTCGTGCCTGTCGACGGCGTTGTACTCCGGCTGCATCGAGACGAACCGCTCGCGGTTCTCGACGTCGGCGGCGTACAGCGCCCGGGTGAACTTCCAAGCCGGCATCGTGCTCGCCCCGACGTAGCGGACTACCCCCTCGGTCACGAGGTGATCCAGCGCCGAGAGGACCTCTTCGACGGGCGTGTCGTCGTCCCAGCGGTGGATCTGATAGAGGTCGATGTAGTCGGTCCCGAGCCGGTCGAGCGACGCCTCGGCCTGATCGAGGATATGCTTCCGCGAGAGCCCCTGCCCGTTCGGCCCCTCGCGCATCCGGTTGTACACCTTCGTCGCGATGACCAGCTCCGAGCGGTCGTACCCCTCGATCGCTCGACCGACGATCTCCTCGCTCTCACCTCGCGAGTAGACGTTGGCCGTGTCGAGGAAGTTGATCCCGAGCTCCAACGCACGGTCGATGATCGCCCGGGAATCCGACTCCTCGTGGATCATCCAGGGCGCTTCCGTCCCGAAGTTCATACACCCGAGCGCCAGCCGCGACACCTCCATCCCCGTCTCGCCCAGCGTGGTGTACTCCATCTCGGTCATCGCTCGTGATACCGAAGCGAGCGACAAAAAACTACGCCGAGCGGATCGCGCGGACGACCGTCGGTTCCGACCGCCGACGCCGAACGGTGTCGGCGGAAAGTTGATGCCGTGGTAGCGGGTATCTGGTCGGGATGCCCCCGTCATACAGTTCCGGACTCCGCCGGTCGGAACACACCGGCGACGACCGCTGTTGGCCGTGTACGCTCGTCAACGTCGCGCTCGTCGGTGCCGGTAGTGTGGCGCTCGGAGCCGTCAGCACGCCGGCGATCGGCGTCGCCGCCGCGGTGGGCGGCCTAACGCTGGTCTGGCTCCGGGGGTATCTGATCCCGGGCACGCCGCGGTTCGCCCCCGGGCTGGTCGCCGCCGTCCCCGGTGGAGCGGCGCTCTTCGACGAGCCCCCGGCGGGTGAGAACGGGCCGCCGGACGGGGGCGGGTCGCTGGGCACCGAGAACGCTCCCGGCGACCCCGAGGACCTGCTCGGCCGCCTCGTCGAGAGCGGCGTCCTCGAGGTCGACGGCGACACCGTCGCTCCCACGGCGGCGTTCGACGAACGGTGGCACGCGGAGATGGACCGCCTCCGGGACAGCACCACGGGGGAACTGGCCCGCGCCGCGCTCGCGGTCTCGCCGGCGGCCGAGGCGAGGCCCATCGAAGACGAGTGGGTCGCGCTCTCCCCCGAGGACGCCGGCGTGGTGGACGAGACCTGGCTCAGCCGTCCGGTGGCGATCGCCGAGATCGCCGGCTACCGCGCGGCCGAGTCGTTCCTCTCCGACGACGAGACCCGGCTGGCGGCCGCGCGGACGAATCGGCTGTTCCTCGACTCGTGTCCCGACTGCGGGACCCCGCTGGAACGGGGGACGGACATGTCGTGTTGCGGCGGTCACACCGGTTCCGGGGACGAGCCGTCCGAGACGCTCGTCTGTCGAGAGTGCGAGGCGCGGATATACACCTTCGATTAGTCTCGGCGCGACTGCGCGGACAGGCGCGTCTCGTAGGGGCGTGGATCCAGCGACTTCCCCGGTTCGTCGGCGGTCGAATACCGTCGGTCGGCTTCGTCCTCGCCCTGAAGGGCGAGGCTTTCGCCTCGGGTCTTCCGTAATGCCCGGGACGGCTCCGAGACCGTCGCCGTCCGAGTCGCTGAAGCTCCGCGGGGAGACCTGGTAGACGACGGTCTCGGTCCACCAATTGCGTTCACGCATAGTTGGACTGAAAGTTGTGTTCACTGCCGTCCCGTACTAACCGTTGTGAGAGAGTCGACTTCGAACCGGGGGAGACCGACGCGTGGCCGCCAACACGCGGACCGGGACGAATAAGTGAATTTGCGACAGACGAGCCCGTAACCCAAAATGACTGAGAACAACGTCGGCGACCGCCGGAACCCGGAGGGCGGGCGCCCGCCGCGGTGGACGAGGTCCCAGGCGATGCGGATCGAACGCGCGCCCGAGACCGTGGCGCCGGTCATCGAACCGCCTTCCGAGGATCCCGCCGCGGATCTCCACATCTGGGACACGTGGTTGCTCCGGGACCGCCACGGGGAGATCGCCGAGATCGACGGCTGGCGGGTGCTCTTCTCGCTGACCGCTCCGGAGGAACTGCTCCCGGGAAAGCGCCACGACGTCGCGGAGATCCGCTTCTTTTACTCCCGGAACGGAACCGAGTGGCACGGCGGCGAACCCGTCTTCGAAGCCGAGGCTCTCGGTCAGCGCCAGTGGGCCGGCTCCGCGCTGTACGACGACGGCGACCTGTACCTGTACTACACCGCTGCCGGGGACGAGTCCGTCGACGAACTGAACTACACCCAACGCATCGCGGTCGCCCACGGCGGCCGTTTCGAGGCCGACGACGACGGCGTGTGGAGCGAGGGGCCCTGGACCCACGAGACCATCCTCGAACCCGACGGGAGGTGGTACGAGAGCGAGGACCAGTCGCGCGGGATGATCTACACGTTCCGCGATCCCTGGTTCTTCGAGGATCCGGAGACCGGTGAGACGAACCTCCTGTTCGAGGCGAACACGCCGGTCTCGACCGACAGCGACCGGTGTGACGGCGACGAGGCCCGACAGGAGTTCAACGGGAGCGTCGGCGTCGCCACGTCACACAGCGGCGACCCGCTCGAATGGGAACTCGAACCGCCGCTCCTCGACGGCGTCTGCGTCAACCAGGAACTCGAACGTCCCCACATCGTGATCCACGACGAGCGATACTACCTCTTCTTCTCGAGCCATATGCACACCTTTTCGCCCGGCCTTCGCGGTTTCGACGGTCTCTACGGGTTCGTCGCCGACTCGCTCCGCGGGGAGTACGACCCGCTGAACGGCTCCGGGCTGGTCGTGACTAACCCCGCGAGCGTTCCCTTCCAGGCGTACTCCTGGATGGCGTTTCCCTACCGGGACGAGATACTCGTTCAGAGCTTCTACAACTACCGCGAGTTTGCCGGCGATTCGCTCGACGGCATCGCGGACCTCTCCGAATCGGAACAGCGCCACCTGTTCGGCGGGACGCTGAGTCCGACGCTCAGACTCGACGTGGGGGGCGATCGGACGCGCATCCACGGCCGGCTCGCTCACTGGCACATCCCCACGTCGGAAGAGGGGCTCCCGAACACTGACGGGTATCAGCCCCCCGAAGACGTCGGCTCCGACGACGGCTACGACGGCCGGCCGAACTCCCGGATGGACCGGCACCAGACCGGCGGGTACTCACGCTGATCCCGAGGGCGGAAGCCTGCGGCTTCCGTCGTCGGTGACCGACGGGGCGGCTACTGAGACTCCGTGCCGGCCGCCGCCGAGGCGGGTCGCGTCGCGGGCGTGATCGCGGATTCGAGTTCCCGAGCCTCGAAGGCGGAGACGGTCGCTCGTCCGCCTTCAGCCGCCACCGATACTCCCGTGCTGTTCGCGGCGGGATACACCCGGCTGGTCAGGCAGTGCCGGTCGTTGGCGTACAGTTCGATCACGGACCCGTCGAGGAACGCCCGGAGGGACAGCGGCTCGTCGTACGGCGTCACGGGCATCCGCTGGGCGTCCGTCGCGCCGACCCCCTCCCGACTGGACTCCGAGCGGTCGACTATCAGCTCGTTCTCGCGCGTGTATCGGACCGCGGTCCGCTCCTCGCGGTCGGCCGACTCGAACACCGAGAGCTCGAACGCCGAGGCGTCCTCCAGCGACACCTCCAGTTCGATCTCCAGCGTTCGGCCGCCCGCCTCGAGCGCGTGACGGGCCTCGTCGAGGACGGACGGGACCGCGGTCGACAGTCGGCGCTGGCGGAGTCGATCCACCTCCGCGGCGGGCCGTTGCCGGAGTCGCCCGTCCGCACCGAGCGAGAGCACCCGCGGTAGCGACAGGGCTCCGGACCAGCCGGCGTCCCACTGAGCGGCCGTCCCGCGTGTTTCCGGAAGCCACCCCCAGGTCAGATACCGATCGCCGTCCCGGAGCGACTGCGGGGCGTAGAAATCGCCGTGGTCGAGCACGCCCCGGTGGGCGACGTCGAACTCCCCGTCGTCGACCCCACCGATGAAATACACGACGTCCTCGTAGTTGGAGACGTGGAGGAGGGATCGATCGCCGAGATCCAACAGTTCCGGACACTCCCAGACGGCCCCGTGGCCGTCGTCACCGGTCAGCAGGGGGCCTCTGTACTCCCATTCGCGGAGATCCGGTGAGGCGTACAGGAGTGCCGTCCCGCCTCGATCGGAGATGCCGCTGCCGATGACCTGATACCACGTGCCGTCGTCCCGCCAGACCGCGTGGTCGCGGAACTCTATCTCCCAGTGTTCCGTGGACAGTAGATCGAGATCGGAGGGCGGCTCTTCGATGACGGGATTGCCCGGGTCCTTCTCCCAGCTTCGGAGGTCCGGGTCCGCGCTCGTGGCGAGACACGGGAGCTGCCAGCGCCCGTCGCCGCCCGTGTAGAGGATCGTCGGCGTCCCGTCGTCGTCGACCGCACACCCCGACCAACACCCGTCGCGGTCGGGACTGTCCGGCGACGGCGCAAGCGCGATCGGTTCGTCCGTCCAGTGAAGCAGGTCGTCGCTGACGGCGTGACCCCAGTGGATGGCGTTGTGAAACGGCCCCGCGGGGTTGTACTGGTAGAACAGATGATACCGCCCGTTCCAGCGGATCAGCCCGTTCGGATCGTTCAGCCAGTTCGCCGGCGGGGTGAAGTGATAGCGTGGCCGAGCGGGATCGCCCGCGAACGCCTCTCGCATCGCTGACAACTCGTCGGCCGTTTTCGGCCGGGCGGGCTGGTCGCCGCTGCCGACCGCGGACAGACACCCCGAAGCCAGGTCGGAGCGCGCGTCGGCGACGGACTCGTCCGCGGGCTCGTCGAACGCTAACGGCGCACCGATACCGATGACGCCGCCGCCACGGTCCCACGAAACGACGGTCATTTCGTTCGGCACGTCCCGACCACCGCGGACGGTCGACGCGAGCACCTCGCCGTGCGTCGGCACCGCGCTCTCGTAACGGGCCGTCGGAACCGCTCCCCTGTCGCAGATCGGGATCCGGATCGAATCGAACGCCGCTATCGCGGGATGGTCGTCGTAGAGCGTCCGCCAGAGCACGCCGGTCGGCTCGGCGACGCTCTGGGTCCCGACCACGTCCGGCGCGACGGGATCGATCCCGAGGTCATCGACGGCGCCCATCGCCCGAAGCGTGAGCAGTAGCCCGCCGCCGTCTTCGAGAAAGGCTTCGAAGGCCTCCACGGAACCCGGTGAGAGGACGTCGTCCCCGAGCGGCGCGTCGCGGTGCCACCACAGCACGTCGCATCCGTCCGTCGCCGCGCCGACCTCGGCGGGAGAGACCCGCACCGTCTCGAACGACTGCGCCTCTAGCCACGCCAGCGCCGCCCGCTGTTCGTCCGACGGCGCACCGCGACAGACAAATCCGACTCTCGTCCCGTGACCCATTATGACGGATATGATTCAGTCTCGAGTGAAAGTTGTATCGTCTACGGTCAGCAGGGGACGGCGGCCCGATATCGCCGCGACAGGTGGTAATTGGGCCGGATAGACGTGACGGGGCGGGTCGGTCCGCGTGGTCGACGGCGACTAGTCGGCGTGCTGCGGCGCCGGCGCGGACCGCTCGGGTCGGTGGTCGGCCACGTGGCCGCACTCCGGACAGACGACGGTGCGCTCGTCGCCGTCGCTGACGACGAGCCACCCGTCCGACAGGGCGCTCTCGAAGCGACACTCCGCACAGAAGAGGACCGACTTCCCGCGGGAGGGCGGGGAACCGCTGGCGTCTGCGTTCATGTTCGAAGGGAGGGCCCGGAGCTATAAGGGTCTTTTTCGACCTGATCGTTCAGTATGTTCGGGAGTGTCACGCGTACTCGTCACGCGAATCGGGACAAAACGGATCATTCGTTTCTAAAAGTAGAAAAATGGTGATCGGAATTCGGCTGGATCGTTTCCGGTGGATCCGGCTGTTTTCCTCGGCGTTTCCGTCGAACGGGAGCTACCGCGCCAGCGGCATGTTGTAGCTCGTCTCCTCGTCCATCACGTGCTCCCAGGTGGCCTCGCACTCGCAGGACACCTGCTCGAAGACGCTCGGGTCCTGCCGTTTATCGAAGTCCTTGATCGCGGTCTGGACGCGGTCGTCGCACTCGCCGCAGTTGTGCGCGCCGCGGTCGGAGCCGTGGCCGACGGGGTCGGAGACGACGATGGCGTCGACGTCGGCGGTCGATTCCAGGACGTGGGCGACCGACCAGAGCCACGGCGGGCGGTAGCCCCCCTCGAAGAACAGCTCGTCGACCATCGTGTACCGCTGGACGTTCGTGGGGTTCATCGAGACGGTGTGGCAGCCGTCGACGTCGGCGCAGCGGCGGATCGAGTCGACCATGTCGGCGGCCGCCTCCGGCTCCGCGAGGAAGGGCGGCTTCATGAGCAGGTACGCCTTGATCCCCACGTCGGCGTCGAACTCGTCGTCCGCGGCGGCCGCCTCGGCGCAGGCGTCCTCGAAGTCTGCGAAGTCGAAGTACTTGTTCACGCAGTCGTGACGGACGCGGTCGGTCGCGGTCTCTAACCCGACCGCCACGTCGGTGGCGATCCCGTGGTCCGCGAAGTCCGCGACCTTCTCGCGGTCGACGAAGTCCGGCAGGGACTCGACGACGATCCGGTCGCGGTCCGCGAACGTCTCCGCGATCGCCCGGCGGGTCTCCGCCGGCACCTCGCGCTCGTCGAGGAAGGAGCCGGACGTGTAGATCTTGATCAGATCGGCCGGCTCGTCGGTCTCCTCGGCCTCGTGGTCGAGACACGCGTCGACCTGCGTCATGAGGTCCTCGTGGGCGACGCTGCCGCCCTCGACCGACTCGGCGACGTAGCCGCACATCGTACAGCCGCCGGCGCGGGCCCACCGGCAGCCGCCGGTGTTCAGGATGATCGTGAGGGAGTTCACGACGCCGTCGGGCGTGTTGTCCTCGTCGATCCAGACGCGGGTGGGCTCCGTCGGGTCGTACGTCTCCGAGCGCTCGGCGCGGATGTCGCGCATCACGGCGTTGTGCGCGTCCATCCCGCGCCCCTGCTCGTACGCCTCGGGGCTCGTCCGGCTCATTGTCGAGAGGAGCGGGCGAGCGCGTAAAGCCGTGTCGTCATCGCGGGGTCGCTCGCCAGCGGGATCCGGCGACTAGGACGCCAGAGCCTCACCCGCGGGACCCGGACCGACCGTTCGGGAAACCTTCTCAAGAGAGATATATTGATAAATACATACCGATTCACAGAAAGATTTTATAAGTATCGCTAAGTCAAAGAAATCGATGTCACGAGACCGTGACTACGGACGGCGTGAGGTGCTGCGTGCGGGTGGAATCGTTCTCGGCGGATCGCTGGTCTCGGGGTCTACGACGGCCGCAGACGGCGACGGACCGACGACGCTGACGCTGCTATCGTACAACGACGTTCAGACGGCCGCCGCAGAGGACAAGGACTTCCCGCGGCTGGTGACGCTCATCGAACAGCGCCGGGCGGCGGCCGACGGCCCGGTCGTCGTGGTCGGCGGCGGCGATCAGATCGGCCCGCACGCTCTCAGCCCCATCTCGCAGTGGCGCGCGCCGGTCGACGTACTCAACGGCGTTCAGCCCGACGCGGACGTGATCGGTAACCACGAGTTCGACTACGGGCTCGACGCCATCTCGGACGTCACGGCCGACTCTAAGTTCCCCTGGCTGGCGACGAACCTCGTGGACAGCGAGACTGGCGAGGCCTTCGACGGGACGAAGTCGAATCACATCGTTGAGCGCGGCGGCGTCAGGGTCGGTATCATCGGACTCGCCGACAAGGGCGCGACGACCGGCAAGACGAACATCGACTTCGAGGCAGAGGGTATCACCATCGAGGACTACACCGAGACCGGTCCGGCCGAGGCGAAGCGACTCAGAGAGGAGGAGGGCGTCGATGTCGTCGTCGCGCTCGCGCACACGGGCGTCCCCGACGCCGAGGCGCTTGCCGAGGCCGACACCGACGACGACATCGACGTCCTCGTGGTCGGGGACGACGAAATCGTGTACCGGCCCACGGAACAGAGCGGGACGATCGTCTCGGAGGCGGAGGCACGGGCGAACTACCTCAGCGAGATCGAGCTGACGGTCGAAGACGGGTCGGTGACCTCGTGGGAGGGGGATCTACTCGAGGTCACGGACGACATCGAGAAGGACCCCGACGCCTCGCGGATCATCAACGAGTACCGCGCGGAGGTGAGCCTCGACTCGCCGGTCGTGGAATCGGCGGTGCCACTCGACGCCACGTTCTCCTCGAACTACCACCGCGAGACCAACTACGGCAACCTGATCACCGACGCGATGCGCGAGCGGACCGACGCCGACGTCGCGATCACGAACGCGGGCGGCATCCGCTCGGACTCGGTGTACGGCCCCGGCGAGATTACCGGCGGGGACATCTTCAACACCCTTCCGTTCCCGAACACTGTCGTTTCGCTGGAGCTCACCGGCGAGGAGCTCGTCGAGACGCTGGAGAGCCAGGTCGTCACGCTGGAGAGCGCCACCGGACAGAGCTTCGGCGAGGAGATCTCCCAGCAGACCAGCGGCCTTCGCTTCGAGTGGGTGCCCCACGAGGACGCCGACGAACTGATCCGTGACGTGTACGTCGGCGGCGAGCCGCTCGACCTCGACGAGACGTACGAGGTCGCCGTCAACAGCTTCATCGCCAACGGCGGGAGCGGGTACCCGCTGGAGGACAAGCCCGTGATCGACGACACGGGCGAACTTCAGGCGACGACCGTCGTCGACTACCTGGAACCCCGGGAGACGATCGCGCCGACCGTCGAAGGCCGGATGCAGCGCGTCGACCGAGACCTCCCCGACGCGTCGGTGACCGTCGACGGGAACGGCAAGGTGGTCACGCAGTTCGACGCGCCCGACGACGTCCGGTCGGTCGCCGAGGACACCGTCGCCGTGTGGACGCCGGAGGGTGACCACCTCGACGCGGAGCACGTCGCCTTCGGCGAGGGCGACGAGACCCTCGTCGTCCGTGTCGACGACGGCGACTTGGCGGACACGATCGAAGACGCGGACGACGGCGACGAGATCCCGCTTAACCTCTACGCCGAGTACGAGTCGAGCGAGTTCGACCACATCTACTTCGAGCGCTCTCGGCTCAACGCCGACGTGACGGCGACCGTGCGAGAACGTGGCCGAGGGCGCGGTCGCGGTCGTGTCGGTCCGCCGGGCAACTGACGCCGGCGAGGAGTACACACCGACCCCGCTAGCGATCGCCGTCGCGGTCGTTCGTCGATGACACGCTCCGGCGAACGACCGCGATCACTCCCCCGCCCATCGCCCCGACCGCGTTGACACCGGCGTCGCGCCACGCGAACGAGCGCCACGGGATCGGCGCCTGAACGAGTTCGATCCCGAAGCCGAACGCGACCGCGCCGACCACCGCGAGGACACCCCCGAGCCGCCTCCCTCGCGTCACCGGAACGAGCAGGACGGCGAGGACCGCGTACCCGACGAGGTGAAACGGATCGGTGAGGCCGACTCCGGCGGGGAGAGCGTCGAGAATCCGGTCGAAAGCGCCTCCGCCTCCCCCGGGCGATTCCAGAGGGACCGGGACCACCGATCCGACGAACAGCGCGAGCGACACCGCGAGCGCTCTCGCTCGGTCGCGTCGGATCTCCCGGTCGCGTCGGATCCCCCGGTCGCGTCGGGTCGGTCGGCTTCGACCGTTCGGATCGCTCACGCCGTCGGTTCGACTCGCGGGCAATTATGCGTCACGACTCCGGGGAATTCGAAGATCGGGTGGAGACGTCTTCGAAGGCGTCTCTCCCCGACAGACGCCGGCTTCAGCGATACGTCGGTCCACGTCCTGACCGGCCGACGCGAGGCGGCAGGACCGAGAGGGAGATGTCAGTTCTCCGATCGGAGGCTGTCGACGGCGTTTTACATCTTTGCGTCCGTTCACACACGTGGAACCAGACTCCGTCCGAGACACGTGGACGAACCGGGCGGGCGAATACTCACCGGCGTACTACGCCCATTACGGGCCGAACGAGACGAGCGCGGTGATCCGCGAGAGCCTCGACGAGTTCCTCGACCGCGACGCGGCGATCCTCGAACTCGGGTGCGGTTCCGGTCGCCACCTCGAACACTTGGCCGACCACGGCTTCGAGGACCTCTCGGGCGTCGACATCAACGCCGAGGCGTTCGACACGATGCGGGAGACCTACCCCGACCTCGCCGCCGACGGAACCTTCTACTGCGCCCCGATAGAGGACCTCGTCGGGGAGTTCGACGACGGACAGTTCGACGCGGTCTACTCGGTCGAAACGCTTCAACACCTCCATCCCGACGTCGAGTGGGCGTTCGAGGAGATCGCCCGAATCACCGACGACATCCTCGTCACGGCCGAGATCGAGGGGCCGGTCCGCGGGTCGTCGTCCGAACCGGACGTGAACTACGTCGACGGCGACACGCCGCTGTACTACCGGGACTGGAGCCGCATCTTCACCTCGCTCGGCCTCGTCGAGGTCGACATCGTCCGGGGCGACAGGGACACCACGCGGACCTTTCGCGCGTCGGGCTAACCGGCCATCTCGGCGGTGCCGATTACCCCGGTTCGGTGACTCCGACGGGGCCGATTGCCTCGGGTGACGGCGGCGCGCTCGACACGAGACGCCGACCGCGATCGGGCTCGCCGATCAAGCGGATCCGGTCACAGACGGGCGGCTTCGGCGGTCACTCGAGGTCGACCCGTCCCCGATCCGACGCGCCGAGACGGGCACGGTGACCGGAGGCGTTCGGATCGTCTAACCGGCCGGCGGGTCAACGGGTATCGAGTATCGACCGCGTTGAGAACCCGGTGCCGCCCAGGTCGTTCCGCGGCCGAACGTCGCCGCCGACCTCGTCCGATCGCGTAATGGGTATCGGTTTCATCGAGAGGTGAACACATAACACGCTGTGGTCCCTCTATAATGAACGAGCATTACATGACTGAAATGGGCGGCTACAGAGACCGAGTGGCACAAGTCGATCTCGGCGGTGGCGAGGTCAGCTACCGCGGGATCGACGACGAGGACGCGGAGAAGTACATCGGCGCGCGCGGGCTTGGCGTCAAGTACGTCTTCGACAAGGGGCCCGACGTGGACCCGCTGGGACCGGAGAACAGACTCGCGTTCATGACCGGGCCGCTCACGGGGACCCAGACCGTGATGAGCGGCCGGATCGCCTTAGTGACGAAGTCCCCGCTGACGGGGACCGTCACCGACTCGCACCACGGCGGCTGGTCCGGCGCGCGGCTCAAGTGGGCCGGGCTCGACGGTATCCTGCTCGACGGCGAGAGCGACGAGCCGGTCTACCTGTTCGTCGAGGACGGCGACGTCGAGGTACGCGACGCCTCCCACCTCTGGGGCCAGGGCGTCCACGACACGATCGACCAGATCGGCGAGGAGGTCGACGGGAAGGTCGGTCGCAACGTCTCCGTGATGGCGATCGGACAGGGCGGCGAGAACCAGGTGCGGTACGGCTGCGTGATCAACGAGGACGACCGCGCCTCGGGCCGCGGCGGCACCGGCGCCGTGATGGGCGCGAAGAACGTGAAGGCGGTCGTCGTGAAGTCGGGCACCGACATGCCCAAGCCCGCCGACCCCGAGACGTTCCAGGAGGGCTACCAGCAGGCGATGGAGGTCATCCGCGAGTCCGACGTCACCGCGCCCAACGAGGGCGGGCTCTCGATGTACGGGACCAACGTCCTGATGAACGCGACCGAGGAGATGGACGGGCTCCCGACGAAGAACGCGAAGTACACCTCGACGGAGGCGTACAACGAGACCGAGGGCGTCGACATCGAGGCCGAGCGCGTCTCCGGCGAGAACGTCCGCGAGAACATCCTCGTCGACGAGCCGACGTGTCACTCCTGCCCGGTGGCGTGTAAGAAGGAGGTCGAGGTCGACGTCACCCACAAGGGTCAGGACATGAACGTCCGCACGGAGTCGTACGAGTACGAGTCCGCGTGGGCGCTGGGCCCGAACTCGGGTCACTCCGACCGCGACGAGATCGCCGTGATGCTCCAGCGGTGTAACGATCTCGGCATCGACACCATCGAGGCCGGCAACATGATGGCGATGGCGATGGAGATGAGCGAGGAGGGCAAACTCGACGGCGTCGGCCACCTCGACTGGGGCGACTCCGAGACGATGATCGACCTCATCGACGAGATCGGTCACCGCTCGTCGGACCTCGGCGACCTCCTCGCGGAGGGGCCGGAGCGCGTCGCCGACGCGAAGGACGCGCACGGCAACAAGCTCTCCGTGAAGGGCCAGACGATGGCCGCGTACGACCCGCGCTGTATGAAGGGCATGGGGATCGCGTACGCGACCTCCAACCGCGGCGCCTGCCACCTGCGCGGCTACACGCCGGCCGCCGAGATCCTCGGGATCCCGGAGAAGGTCGACCCGTACGAGTGGGAGGGCAAAGGCGAGCTCACCGCCACCTTCCAGAACCTCCACGCGGTGTCGGACTCGTTCGACATCTGTAAGTTCAGCGCGTTCGCGGAGGGGATCGAGGAGTACGTGCTCCAGTACAACGGCATGACCGGCCGCGACCTCTCGGAGGACGACCTCTTCGAGGCCGGCGAGCGCGTCTACAACCTCGAACGCTACTACAACAACCTCGTCGGCTTCGACGGCGCGGACGACACGCTGCCGAACCGGTTCGTCGAGGGGCACCCGGACGCGGTTCCCGGCACGGGTGCCAGCGAGGGCGAACTCGTCGAGCTCGACCAGCTGAAGGCCGAGTACTACGAGACCCGCGACTGGGTCGACGGCGTCGTGCCCGACGAGAAGCTCGGCGAACTCGGCATCGATATCGGGCCCGGAACCGGCGTCTCGTCCGGCGATTCCGCGGCCCCGGCCGACGACTGATCGGTCCTGCGTCGCGGGCGCGACCCGGTTCGCGCTCGCGGCCCATCCGCACGGTCCGTTTATTTTTAAGTGAACGCCGCCGGTAGCGTGGCCCATGCCGCACGACCCGCTCTCGCCCTCCGAGGCCCTCCGCACGCCGCTCGGTGCCGTCCTCGCGGCGGTGAGCCTGCTCGTGTTCGTTTACTCGCTCGTGATCGCCGCGCAGATCCTGCTCGGCGTCGTCGTCGTCCTCGCGCTCTCGGTCGGGCCGTACCTCTCGTACCGGCTGTTCGCCGCGCTCGACTCGCTCGCCGACGGCGCTCAGCGGATGGCGGACGCCCGCGAGCGCGAGGCCCGAGGCGACGGCGAGGCGCGGTTCGACCGTCCCGTCGACCGCGACGCCGCCGAGACGCGCGAGCGCTCCGGAGAGCGGGCGACCGAGCGCGAGCGCTGACCGAACCGCCCGGGTCGACGGCGAAGCCGACCGATCTCGGCTCCCGCGAGTCTCGGCGCGACGCTTTATCTCCGCGCGCTGCGATAGGAGGGCATGAACTGGCGACTCGTCGCGACGGTGGGTGTCGGCGTGAGCGCGTTCCTGCTCACGGTCGCCGCCGTCACGGAACTACTCGCGCTGCGGATCGAGTTCTCGGCGCTCGTCGGGCTCCCGGTCGGCATCCTCGTCGGCGGCGCGTCCGCGACGGCGACGTGGCTCCGACTCTGGAACGCTCCGGGCGCTCGCCCCGCGCTGCTCGGCGCCGCGGCGGTCGGCTACGCCGTCGTCGCCCTCGCGGCCGCCTCGTACGCGATCTCGTCGGTCCGGGGGTTCGTGAGCGTCGAGAGCGCCCTCGCCGTCGCGCTCCTCGTCGGCGTCGCCGCCTTCGCGATCGCGAGGCGCCGACCGGACCGGTTCGACTGACCAGAGGTCGGAAGCCCCGCAGCACCTCACGCGAACACGACGAACCGGAACAGCCACAGCGTTCCCATCCCGGTCGCGATGGTCGCGAACACGTTCTCCGTCCGCCACGCGACCGCGCCGGCGACGGCGCCGGCGATCAGCCGCTCGTCGAGGAGGGTCGCGGCGACCGACGGGCGCAGCGTCACGAGGTCGGGGAGGACGAGCGCAGCGAGGACCGCGGGCGGGACGTACCGTAGCGGTCGCTGGACGCGCGCCGGGACCCCGTCGATCCGCCCGAACAGGTGGATGAAGGAGAGCCGGATCGCGTAGGTGACGACGCCGATCGCGACGATGGCAACCCAGGCGCGCGGGGAGGCGACGGCCGCGCCGAGGGCGCCCGTCACGACGCGACCGCCCCCGAGTCGACCGCGTCGGTCACGAGGCCGTCACCTCCGTCACGAGCCCGGCCGCGATCCCGGACAGCGCCCCGACGAGCAGGCCGAGGTTGAGCGGGAGGCCGACTGCGACGACCGCCGTCGCGCCGCCGGCGACGCCCGCGACGGTCGTCGGGCGATCCTTCATCGCGGGGACGAGTAGCGCGAGGAACACGAGCGGGACCGCGAAGGTGAGACCCCACGCGTCCGGAACGCCGGCGCCGAGGACGACGCCCGCGACGGTGCCGATCTGCCAGACGACCCACAGCGACGCGGCCGCGCCGAGGTAGTAGCGCCACCGACTGCGCTCGGGGTTCTCGTCGAACTCGGCGACCGAGAGCGCGTACGCCTGGTCGGTGAGGAGGTACGCGAGCCCCGCTCGGAGCCGCCGCCCGTACTCCGCGAAGTGCGGCGCGATAGACGCCGAGTACATCAGCATTCTGAGGTTGATCACGACGGCCGTGCCGACGACGACCGCGAGGGGCGCGTTCTCGCCGAGCAGGTCCAGCGCCGCCAGCTGGGAGGCGCCCGCGAACACGATCACGGACATCCCGACGGCCTCCGCGAGGCCGAGTCCGGCGTCGACCGTCGCGATACCGGCGACGAGCGCGAACGGCGCGATCCCTAACATTAGCGGCGACACGTCCCGTACGCCGGCCAGCAGGTCCTCGTCGAGAACGGACCGGGACACGGCTATTGCTCCTTCGGATACGGGGGCTCGTCGTACTTCGCCGCGAGGTGGTCGGCGTGCTCCAGCTTCGCGTTCGCCTTGCGGAAGGTGCCGAGCAGCGAGTGGACCTCGCGTTCCGTGGGGTGCGCGCGGCCGAGCAGCCGGCGCATCAGCAGCGCGTTCTTCTCGCGGACGTGTTCCCGTTGCCCGGTCGCCGCGAGGAACTCGTCGAAAAAGTCGTGGAAGCGCTCGACGTCGGCCTCGGGGGCGCGGGTCACCTCGGTGTCGGGTAACTGGGTCTCGTCGACGGTGAGATCGCGCAGTTCGTACAGGAGGACCGTCGCGGCCTGCCCGAGGTTCAAGACGGGGTAGTCGTCGTCGGCCGGGATCGAGCACACTTCGTCGAGCCGCGAGAGCTCCTCGTTGTTGAGCCCGCGCCCCTCGCGGCCGAAGACGATGGCGGTGGGGGCGTCGACCGCCTTCAGCGACTCGCGCAGTTCGACGGGCGTCTTGAACGGGAACCGCTCGTGGCTGCGGTCGTCCTCGCCGGTGATCGCCGTGGTGCCGACGGTGTGGTAGTTCGCGACCACCTCCTCGAAGGTGACCTCCTCGGCGTTCGGGAGCACGTCCTCGCGGGCGTGGCCGGCGAAGCCGTACGCCTCGCCGTCCTCCTCGATCTCGGGCGGATCCACGAGCTTGAGGTCCGTGAGGCCGAAGTTCTTCATCGCTCGTGCGATCGTGCCGACGTTCCCCGGCGTCTCCGGTTCGACGACGACGACGACGGGCTTGCGGCGATCGGCCACCGTCTCTGCGGTTTCCGCGGCTCTCGCTGCCGCCGCGGCCTCGGTCGCTTCCTCGCCCGCGTCTCCGTCCTCGCCGTCGCTCATCGGTCCGACGGGTAGTCGGTCGAGAGGTCGAGGTCGGACTCCGTGAGGTCCGCCTCGGTCAGTTCCTCGCGCTCGGGGTCCTCCTCGCCGGCGAGTTCGAGGATGTCGATCCGGTCGCCGTCGAACCCCTCCTCGAGCCGGTCCTGGACCTCCTGTTGGTCCGGGAGGTCCGGCAGCCCGTCCGGGTCTTCCTCGACGTGCTCGACGGAGCCGTACCCCTCGGGCGCCTCGTTGCCGGCGGCGACCCACTCGTGGAAGCGGTCCGCGAACTCGACCGATCCCTTGTGGTCGCTGCCGCCCGCCTCGCGGAACCAGTAGAGCAGCTCGCGCTCGTGCTCGGGACAGAGGAGTACCTCGCCGTCCGGCTCGCCGTAGACGATTTCGGCCTCGTTACAGCGGTGGATCTCGTCTTCGCCGTAGTCGAGGTAACAGACGTCGCAGGGCTCCTCGACGAGGCCGACGAGCCGCAGGAGTCGCTCTCGCGGGTCCTCCGGGATCTCGTCGAGGGGCTTCAGCTCCTCGTCGTCGGTGAATATCTCGTCCTCCTCGAAGCGCCACCCGCGGAGGCCGATGCTCACTTTCGCCATGTCCCAGGCTACGCTCCGGCGGCGATAAAAGCGCGTCCTTCCCGGCACGAGGGCGACAGCTGCGCCGCGCCGCGTCGGAGAGACCGAGCCGGGCGCCCGCGAGGTCCGCCCCGGCGCGACCCCGACGCGGTCGCTTATGTACCCGGCGTCCCTCGTCGCGGCCATGAGACGGCGGCGACTCCTCGGGCTGACCGCGGCCGCCACGCTCGGCGCCGCCGCGGGCTGCCTCGGGACCGGCGACGGCGGCGGCGGCGACACCGCATGGCCCACCGGAACGTACGCCGACTACGAGACGACGACCGTGACCGTCGAGAGCCCCGAGGGTGACTCTCGGGGATCGGTGACCGCCGCGATCGCGGACACCGGGGACAAGCGCATTCTGGGTCTCAGCGACGCCGAATCGCTGCCCGAAGACGGCGGCATGCTGTTCGTGTACGACGCGCCCCGAGACTCGCTCACCTACGTGATGCGTCGGATGAGCTTCGGGATCGACATCGTCTACGTCGACGGCGACCGGACGATTACGCGAATTCACAACGCGCCCGAGCCGGGTCCGAACGAGGACGGCGAAGCGCAGCGGTATCCCGGCTCGGGCCAGTACGTGCTCGAACTTCCCTACGAGTGGACCGACCGTCACGGCGTCGAAGTCGGGGACTCGTTGGTCTTCGAGCTGTAACTCAGTGATCCCGGAAGCCGGCCGAGGCCGCGTCCGTCAGAACTCGAACCCGACGGCGTCGCGACTCGGACGGAGCGGGCTCTTCGGGTACGGCGGCTCGGCGTCGGGGTCGTTGAACGCCCGCGGCGCCACGTCGTTCGGCCCGTTCGGGTAACAGAGCGCGGCGAGCGTCTGAATCGCCGTGCGCCCGCTCGCGAGCTCGAACTGGCCGCCGCCGTACAGCTCGATCCCCTCCCGTTCGCAGTGGGCGATCGTCTCGAACAGCGATTCGAGCGTGCCGAACCGCGACGGTTTGATGTTACACCAACCCGGCTCGATCGGGAGGGATTCGAGGCTCTCGACGCCGTCGACCGGGTAGTCGAAGGAGAGCCGGTCGGCCTGCGGCTCGACGAGCGCGCTCGTCGCGGGCGTGAACGCGGGGTCCTCAACGACCGCGGCCGGGAACGCCGCGAACACGTCGCGGTACAGCTCCGGGTCGGGCTCGACGTCGACGTCGGTCCCCTCGTACCACCCCTTCAGGTCGAGGATGCGCACGGCGTCGGTCTCGCGCAGCGTCTCGAACGCCGCCTCGGGCCACTCCGGGGTGGGGTCGAGCTTGAACTCCAGGTCGGGGTCGCGCGAGAGCAGCGCCTCGACGCGGTCGGTCGAGGGCGGGTCGCCCAGCCGCGTCGAGACGACGAACCTGACCGGCTCCGGGTCGACGCCGAGCCGGTCGCCAAGCGACTCCTCGCGCTGGCGGAGCGCTAAGTCGAGCGCGGCGCTCTCGACCGCCCACCGGCGGTAGTTTCGCGACGTCTCGTTCTCCGGCGGGGTTCCGTGAAAGAGGTCGATCTCGTCGAGCCGGTCCGACAGCGCGTCGATCGTCCACTCTCCCTCGATATCGATCGGGTCGGTCCCGGCGAGCGCGTCGTGGTCGGCGGTCTCGTAGGTCACGTCCTCGCCCCGACCGACGACGCCGTCGCCGGAGAGGCGGTACTCCGTGGTCGTCCGCTCGAACCCGCTCGTCGTGTTCGCGGTGTGTCGCCGGCGACCGACCGACTCGATCGTCACCGACAGGTCCGCGATCCGATCGTAGTGGCTCATGACCGATCCGAGGCGGCCCGGTCACTTAAATCGGTGAGCGCGGCGTCGGGGGCGACCCGAATACGTCTCGGCCCGACTACGTCCCCGGGTCGCTCGCGCGGCCTCGGAGGGTCGCGATCCGGGTGCCGAGCGTCCAGAACAGCGGGACCACGGTGAGAACGACGGCGCCCGCGGCCGCGACCTGGAGGACGGTCGTGGTGAACCACGGCTCGCCGTCGGCGTACGGCAGCGAGGTGTGAGTCACGTTGCCGATCACGGGGACGAAGTAGTCCATCAGCAGGTCCGCGGTGTACCACGCGGTCGCGACCGCGACCGCGCGGAGCGGGAAGTCGGTGATTCGATGGAGGACGAGCGCCTGAACGACCATCGCGAGGTGGCTGAAGAGGAGGAACGCGTACAGCGCCGGGCCGTTGACCGCGAGGAACTCCGGCCAGAAGACGACGAGGACGTACGGGGTCCACAGCCCGAGTTTGACGTTGCCGAAGAAGGCGAGCGTCGCGAGCGTGTCGCTCGACCGCCCGAGCGCCCACGCGCCGAGCGCGAGCGCGGTAAGCAGCGTCGCTCCGGGGCTGTCCGGAATGAATACCCACATCTCGGTCGGGAGGGCTCGGAACTGGAACCGGTAGTACCAGAAGCCGAAGGCGGTGCCGACGAGGTTGATGGCGACGATGACCCACGCGAACCGGAAGGCGACATCTTCCAGCCGCTTCGGGAGCGGCGCGACCCACCGCGGGAGCGACTCGCGGTCCGGCGGGTCGCGGCCGAGCGCGCCGACGATGTCCATACCGCCGGGTCGGACCGGGTGGGCAAAGCCGTGGCGGTCGCGGCGGGCGCGACCGGCGCCGGGGGAGGCGAACGCGGGACGAGCGACCGCGAAACGTCGCCCGACCGGCGGCCGCGACGAAAAGGGCTATGGGCGCCCGGCGGGAAGGCGGGGGTATGCGCCCGCGAACGCTGCTCGCGCTGCTGCTCGTCGTCCCCCTCGTGGACGCGCTGTTCCTGATCGTGGTCGCGACGCGGCTCGGGTGGCCGGCGACGGTCGCCTTGGTCGTGTTGACGGCCGTCCTCGGGATGCTCCTATTGCGCGCCGAGGGGCGTGCCACCCTCGCGCGCATCCAACGGAAGGCGGCGCAGGGGACGCCGCCGACCGACGAGCTGCTCGACGGCGGGCTGCTCATCGCCGCGGGCGCGTTCCTGCTCACGCCGGGGCTCGTCACCGACGCGGTCGGCTTCCTGCTCGCGCTCCCCCTCTCGCGGGTCCCGATCCGGATGGCCCTGAAGAAGTACGTCGTCGTCCCCTACATCGAACGCGAGACGGACGGCTTCTTCTCGGGCAACGTCTACATCGGCGGCTTCCCGAACGACGGCGAGGGCGGCTTCTCGATGGGCGGCGGCGGGTTCCCCGGCGGACCCGGGGGCAGTCCCGACGGATTCGACGGCGGCGACGCAGTCGACGCCGACGGGAGCGCCGGGGGGAACGCGAACACCGGCGGCGCGTCGACGGACGACGACGTCGTCGACGTGGACTTCACCGTCGAAGAGGAGGAACGGAAGGGAACCGACTGACCGCACGGGCGTCGCGACGGTCCGTGAAACCGCCACACTGCGGCCGGCTGCCGAAAGGAAACCCTTAAAATCCTACCCGCGCAACGATTGAATGCGCTCACCTGGGCCAATAGCTCAGTCAGGTTGAGCGCTCGGCTGATAACCGGGAGGTCCGCGGTTCAAATCCGTGTTGGCCCACCTACTGCCCGCTCGGTCTCCGACCGGGCGAGATTGGTGGGCTGGGACTCCCCAGCCACCCAATTTCGGTATTCTAACGCTCCTGAGAATGGGGTCCAAAATCGTCATTCCACTAGGTTCCTAAGCGCGCCCCGACGCCGTACTGCGGTGCGCGAATCATGTGCTATAGCTGCGCCAACCGATATCGCTCCCCCAGTTAAGGTTTCACCGACAACCATGTGTGATATTATGTATTCTAATTTAAGTAAGTCTTTTCTATTACACTACTTGATTAAATTATATATTATTACATAATTTTAGCTAAATCTAGCTTCGTCAAACGCAGTGTTGACAATATCTGGCGTTGGTGAATTAAGATATGGCTCGATGGCTTGGAACGAGTCCCACCCGCCGACCGTCATGACGACGCGCGGGTCCATCTGCCGATCGACGAGGAGCCGCTGCGCGAACCGGCGCCGGAGATCGTGGCTCGACACGTGGCGGAAGTCCTCGTCGCCCGTCGCTTCGGCCGCGCGCTCGGCCGTGCGCTTGACCACCGCCCGGACGCCGCTCTCGGAGAGGTCGACGATCGGCTCGTGGCGGCCGACATCCTCCGAGCGGACGTACCGATGGAGATCGCCCTCGACCTCCCGCGGGAGGTAGGCGTCGCGAGGCTTCCCGCCGCTCCCGGTCGTGTCCTTCCCCTTAGGGACGCGGAGCCGGAAGTGGTCGCCGTCGGGAGTCCGCTTCACGTGTTTCGGCGTGACCTGCGGGATCTCGAAGGCGCGGAGGCCGACGAACCCGCCGATCTGTATCACGAGATCGTCGCGGTGACTCCCGGCGGCGCGACGGAGCGCCTCGAGGTCGTCGTCTGTCAGCCAGCACTTGTACTGGTCCTCTTTGCCGGTCGCCTCTAATCGCATACGAACTTCCAAAAGAAGATAGCACTTAGTACGGCAGAACCGACGAGGTCCTCGGCGTGATCGGGGCGGAATCAGGGGGTTCGTTGACGACTTGTTCTAGAAGTCGGCCGTCACTCTCGGCCGTCAGAGAAGCTCGTCGATCCACTCACACCACGCCTCAAAGTCGTCGGCACCGCACTGGTCGGCGATCGACCGGTACGTGTCCTGTGAGATCTGGTCGCTGTCGGTGAGCGGAACACTCACCACGCGAACCTCGTCCGACTCCGGGTGCTCGTACCGGAGCTTCACGTGACTCCCCTCGCGGCCGACCGGTTGGTACCGCATCGATCGGAGTGCCTTCACGATCTCCCGACCGTCAAAATTCGCATAGACCATCCCGGACTACTCCCACGGCGGCTCGCCAGCATCCTCGACCTCGTCTGGGTCAACGCCGATCTCCTCCAGGAACGCCTCCTCGTCGTCGATCGGCTCGCCGCCGCCGGCGTGGAGAGTCAGCGCGTCCGCGAGCCGAGAGAGTGCGACCGGCTTCGACTCCCCCGACGCGGCGACGCCCGACTCGACGTCACGCGCCGTCACGAGATCGCCCTCGTAGGTGAACTCCACCCCGTCGGCACGGTCGTTCTCGGAAGTGGTCGCCATTACGTGTAATCAGGCGCGGAACCGGTGAAAAGTGTTCTGGCGTGGTGTTCTAGTAGTCGTCAAGATGGGAATCAGCGATGCTCGTCGATCCACTCGCACCACCCGTGGAAGTCGTCCTTTTGTGGATCCGAGGAGCTGCGATACGTTTCGCCGACAACGTACTAGTCTCCATAGGCCGGCATGTTCTGACTATCGTGTCTCTTTCAGTCGACCTTATCAAACCGATCGTTCAACTGCCCCATAATCCCGATGCGTTCAACGTAGATCTGCTGTACCACTGGAAAATCGTGAGAATATCATATCGTCGTGGTAGCTACACGACAGCACTCAGCAGTTAACCCATTATTGTGGTTTGGAGAAAGAACTCGATCGTCATCAAGAGGAGGGGGAGAATTATCGATCCGATCAACCGGGCGATGATAGACACTCGGAGCGGATACAACCGCACCTGTTGGTACGTCTGATACTCATTCCTGAGTCGGGTAAGTTTCTGTTCGGTGACGGGGTCCGTGTTCGCGAGATCTGCACCCGCTCGTGGTTCGCCAGCCGTCCGCTTCAGCTCCTCGTATTGATCCCGTATGTTCTCGAGGATCCGCTGACGAATCTCATTGGCCCGCTGACTGATCCTGATTGTCGGGTAGAGAAACGATAATCCAATGAAAACGGCGTACAGACTGCCCATCACGTAGATGAGGGATCCTGCGGGCGGTCCGACCACCGCGGCGTACTGTAGTTGAAGGGGAAGCAGTAGCGAGCCGATGGAGAACAACCCAGTGGTTCGAATCGCATACCTTCCGATGATGCTCATTCCCCCTAGTCCGTCCGGATACATGGGATCGATGCGGAGTTCTAAGGAGGCGATGTTCCGAATAGTAAGGACCGTCACGACGACCAACAAAAACCCGATGCCTACAATCGCTCCAATCCAGAGCAGAACGACAGATACCGCCCAAAACAGTGGATCAGTGACACCGAAGAGGCCATATTCCCGGAGAAACGGACCTCCCCAGGCCATCAGAATCGGGATAGGGGTTGACGCGAGGATGGCTGTCATCCACCAGTACCGATCGATCAGACTGCTGTATCGATCTACCAAACTCTGTGCTTGGGTTCGGTCCGAGGAGGCCACAATTCCGGTTACATCGTCGCGGAACGTCGGGAGGAGTTCCGCCTCGTAGTACCAGATCAGGTACGGGGCCACAAGCAGAATGAGGAACACTGCGGCGAAGCTGAAGAGGTAACTAAGGGTCATGTACTGCCAGCGAAGCGCCAAATAAGCGACTAGTACAATACTCGGTGGGAGACCGAACAGCAATGCGCTCGCCCCAGCGTATGACTTCACGCGCCGCTTTCCACGCTCAATCCATTCCGTGATCCACAATTGACCGTTCAACGTGTCAGTATCCTCCGCATGCCTTGTCTGAGACTCTTCCATAGTTCAGTCACTTACTCACTTGTCACGAGATTGACCGAGACCTGATATATAGGTTTTTTTGGGCCTGTTGGACCCCTGTGACAGATATCCAAGAGAACTCTTCACCCGGCTCACATTCTCTCTCACTTGGTCACATCATCAGTAACAGTTCACTATGGTCGACGTAGGCGAACATCCGCGAATCGTTCGATGAAGCTGGTAACCGGGGACGAACAGGATCGGTAATGGCGTCAGCGCTGGGCATTCGGAACCATCCGGAACACTCTGCCGTCGGCTTATATCCCCACGCCGTGACCGGGTAAGACGTGATACGCGACGGAACGGTGTTCGACGACGATCACCTCCCCTCCACCATTGTCGGTCGGAATCGGCACATGAACGAGGTAACGGACGCGCTCGCACCGATTCAAGAGGACGTCCGTGCCGAGAACTGCTTCCTGTTCGGTCCCTCCGGCGTCGGGAAGACGACCGTCGCGAAGGCCGCCGTTCGCGAGCTCCGGCAGGAAGTCCTCGAAGTCCCCTACGCCTACGTGAACTGCTGGCAGGACTACACGCGGAACGCGGTCCTCGAACAGATCTCTCGCGACCTCGTCGGCGTCGATCACACTACGCCGACACCACAGTCCTGAGTAGACCTGTTCGTCGCCGTGTCTTCAACAGTAGTGTATGAGCACACTAAGTTTATTGAGAGCGGTCTCATACTCCCGAGCATGAGCAGCGAGAGCGTTGATTCCGAAAGCAAGGTCTCGGGAAACCAGGCGAACATTCCCGCGCACATCCGTCGAGAGATGGAGATCGACGACGGTGACAAGCTCCGCTGGCAGATCGAGGACGACGGGACGCTCCGCGTGCGGGTCGTCCAACAGCGCAGCGGGACGTTCAGCGACTTCGACGGATACGACGGCGACCGGGAGACCGATGTCGAGAGCGAACACGACGCGTGGGGCGTCGACCCCGAGTAGATGCCCCGGGCACTCGTCGACACGAGCGTTCTCTTCGCGGCGGCGTACCGTCGGGACAGCGCACACGGGGACGCACTCCCGATCCTCAAGGGGATCGACACCGCGGACCTCCCGGAAGCGGTGATTCTAGATTACGCCGACACCTCGTCGGTCAGGGAGGTCGGTCGGGCGGACGTCCCCGACGCGGTCCGCGACGCGGTGTCGTGGCCCGGCGGGTGATCGCTCGGGAGATCGGTCGCGCGGCACGGGAGGTGCGTCTCGGCGGCGCGGCGGAGCGGCTGCGAGAACTCGTCGTCCCGGCAGCGCGTCACGAGGATGGGGGCGTCGTGGACACGGGCGACGCGCGCGACCGACGCGACCGCGCGGACGAACTGAAAGACCACGCCGAGGAGGATCACCCCGACGCGTACGGTGAGACTTCGGGGACAGAGCGTAGCGTCGGACCACCAGATCGAGCCGTGAAGGAAGGTGCTGCCTGTCCGACCTGTGGACGAGAGGGTGTGAAAAAAAGTGGCTAGTCTTCGTCTTCGCCGTCGTCAGCGTCGTTGCCCCGTCCGCGTCCCACGCCGGGTCCATTTTCCGCCGCAGCCGCGTCCTCCGGTAACGGGGTTACCTCGAACAGGGCGACGGTCCCACTAACTTCGTATCCGGCAGCGAACAGTGGGTTGTTCGTCGGACTACCGTCGGCGGAAATGAACTCCAAGCCTTCCGGGCTGAAATCTCCACCGCGGCCCGGACTCTCAGGGTTTTCAGCGAGATCGCCGAATCCGATCGAGAAGTCGCGGTTGACTACTGTTTGGATGTAGCGCGGGTTCGCGGGCGTGGTCACGTCGTAGACGAATATCCCAGATCCGCGCTCGATACCGACGAACGCGAACGTCCGGTCGCCGACCTGTCCGATTTCGATGCCTTCTGTCTGTGGACCGCCCGAAGTAGCCCCTTGGAACCCGGCCGGGAACTGCTCGGCGTACCGCTTTGGTAACTCGTTGCCGCTTTCGAACACTAATTGTAAGCCGTTGTCAGTGGCCTCCCAGATGGCGAATGAGCGGGTTCCGAACAGATACAACTCTTCGAACTGGCCGTCGTTATCGTGGTCGCCAAGCTGGTTCGTTACCTCGAGATTGCCCAAGTTTTCGGGGCGTTTGAGCGCTTCAACGCTATCGACAAACGGGTTCTCTGAGAGCCGGGGCGCGAAAGCGTCGTCCGCCAACGACAGATCGCTCACGGTTGACACCTCGTAATCGCGCGAATCACCTTCATTCGCGGTGATGAGATACTGGCGCCCGGCGACTTCGTACGCCCGAATCCCATCGGGCTGGTACATGCCTTTGACCGGCCAGTTCTGGAAACTGATCACGTCTTCGTCACCGGCGTCGGCGTCGCTCGTGTCGAGCTCATTGCCCGGAAGCGAGAAGTCCTTGAATCCGAGCCCGGATATCTCCGCAATCTCGGCGCGTTGAATATCGACTCTCGCAACGGCGTTGTTCTCTTGGAGACTCACGTACGCCGTTCCGGAGTCGGGCGTTACCGTGACAAATTCCGGTTCGAAGTCTGTCGAAGGGCGAGGGTCCTCGACCGCTGCGCTTGCCCCGTACACGCGGACGCCCTCCGCACGGAGCGCATCGATGTCGTCGTCAAACGGGGTGAAATCGAGGGTTTCAACCCGCGGAGCATCTCTCCGCGTGACGTCGATAATGCTGATCGAGCCTCGGGGGTCGGTCCGACTCCCCGGAGACTCGTCGAAGGCGGGCTCGCCTTCGTTCGCCGAAAGAACGTACTGACCGTCAGGCGTGATGGTCACCTTGTCGGGCAACGCTCCGACATCTGCCACGGCCAGCAGCTCGAGTTCGCTCGGGTCGTAGAGGGCGACGAATCCGGCTGCTTGTGGGTTCTCGTTTTCGACTGCCACCGCGACGAGATCGCCCACTACGTCGACGCTGTTTGCCCCGCCGCCGTTATCGACATCCGCAGCGGCGTCAAGAACGGCGGCCTGCTCCGGCGCAGCGGGGTCCGTGACATCGAGCACTTCGATCTGCCCGGCGCCAGAGTTCACAACAAACAGCCGGGACCGTGATGCGTCGTAGGCGACGATCTCTGCGCCCCCGTCAAACTCGCCCGTCTCATAGCGCCCTACACGCCGGAGACTGACTCCCTCGACGTCATTGTGAGAGTCCTCGTCTCTCTCCGGCGGGCCCCGTTGAAACACTCGAGTTCCGACCAGAGCAGTCAACGACAGGCCACCTGTAGTACCGAGTACTGCCCGCCTGGAATAGTCGCGTTTCACACGACCACGCTCAGTGGCGTTTCATTTAATATTTAGTAAGTGAGCAACGTCCGGCTCATGACTGCTCTATATCCGTAATTAGTATTCAGCCGAAAATGCTCCGTGAAAATCCACGGCCGGTGATACGGAAAATTCGAGGCGAAAGCCTCGCGCTTTAGCGCGGCGAGGATGTCAAAGCCGGCGAACCCCAGGGGTCGTCCGTTTGCGACTCGCCGGCAGCGTCGGTCCGCGTTCGTTCGACGTTGTCCGTCTGTTCCATACCCTCCCGCTCAACGTGGCTGTGTGCTGACCCCGATGTCAGGCGTGACGACCCTCGGGAGAAAGCGGCGACGACTCCGGGGGGGTGCCACTACGTTTAACCGGTCCGGACGAGATGTTACCAACGATCATGAAGAAGCTGATCAACGATCCGGACGACGTCGTCGACGAGATGCTCGACGGGATGACCGCGGCGCATCCCGACCGCCTGCGGCGGCTGCCGGACACGCAGGTGCTCGTGCGCGACGACGGTCCGGTCGACGACAAGGTGGCGCTGGTGACCGGGGGCGGCAGCGGCCACGAGCCGACGCACGCGGGGTACATCGGCGACGGCATGCTCGACGGGGCGGCCGCGGGCGACGTGTTCTCCTCGCCGACCGCCGACGAGTTCGAGGAACTGATCGGCGCCTGCGACGCGGGCGACGGCGTCCTCGCGATAATCAAGAACTACGAGGGCGACGTGATGAACTTCGAGACCGCCATCGAGCTCGCGGAGATGGAGGGCGTCGAGGTCGAGAGCGTCGTGGTGAACGACGACGTGGCCGTCGAGGACTCGCTGTACACCTCCGGGCGCCGGGGCGTCTGCGGGACGATCCTCGTCCACAAGGCCGCGGGCGCGAAGGCCGCACAGGGCGCCGACCTCTCGGAGGTCAAGCGCGTCGCCGAGAAGGTGGTCGACAACGTCGGCACGATGGGCACCGCGCTCACCTCCTGCGTCACCCCGGAGAAGGGCGAGCCAACCTTCGACCTCGGCGACGACGAGATCGAGCTCGGCATCGGGATCCACGGCGAGCCGGGCACCGAGCGCACCGAAGCGATGCCCGCGGACGAGGTGACCGAACACCTCACCGAGGCGGTCCTCGACGACCTCGACCTCGACGAGGGACAGGAGGTGCTCACGGTCGTCAACGGGATGGGCGCCACGCCGCAGATGGAGCTGTTCGTCCTCAACCGCCGGCTGCAGGAGCTGCTCGGCGAGCGCGGCTTGGAGACGTACGACGCCTGGGTCGGCGACTACATGACATCGCTGGACATGGCCGGGGCGTCGATCACGGTGTGCGCGGTCGACGACGAGCTGAAGGAGCTGTTCGACGCGCCGGCCGACACGCCGGCGCTGACCGTCAAATGAGCGACGACGGCGCGGCGGTCGTCGCGGCCGTCGAGGCGATCGCCGAGCGCATCGAGAACGAGCGGGACCACCTGACCCAGCTCGACTCCGCGATCGGCGACGCCGACCACGGCGGGAACATGGCGCGCGGCTGGGCCGCGGCGGCCGAGGCCGCGCGCGACCTCGACGACCCGGACGCCGAGACCGTCGCGAAGACGGTCGGCAAGACGCTGATGGCCGAGGTCGGCGGCGCCTCCGGACCGCTGTTCGGCGGGTCGCTCGTGTTCGCGGCGGGCGAGCTCGACGAGGGGATCACCCCCGAGACCGCGGTCGCGTTCGCGGAGACGTACCTGGAGAAGGTCGAGGACCGGGGCGACGCGCGCGTCGGCGACCAGACGATGGTGGACGCGCTGACGCCCGCGGTCCACGCGTTCAAGAAGTCGATCGAGGTCGACGACCTGGAGCCGATCGAGGCGCTCGCGAAGGCGGTCGACGCCGCGGAGCGCGGCGTCGCGTTCACCGTCCCGATCCGCGCCCGGAAGGGCCGGGCCTCGTATCTCGGCTGGCGCTCGGTCGGCCACCAGGACCCGGGGGCGACCAGCACCCTGTTCATCCTCGAAGAGGTCCTCGACGTCGCCGCGGACCGGCTCGGCGTCGAGGTCCCGGAGACGGACGCCTCGTCGCCGACGATCCCGGACGAGGACCCCGACGAGGCGGCAGAGGACGGCTCCGCGGCGGCCTCGGAGGACGACTGATGGTCGGGATCGTCGTCGTCTCGCACAGCGAGCGCGCCGCGGAGGGGATCGCGGAGGTCGCCGCCGAGATGGCCGGCGACACCCGCATCGAGCCGGTCGGCGGCGACGGGAAGGGCGGGATCGGCACCGTCCCCGACGCCATCGAGGACGCCATCGACGCCGCGGCCGGGGAGGGGAGTGACGCCGCCGACGCGGACGGCGTCGTCGTCCTCGTCGACCTCGGCAGCGCGGTGATGAACGCGGACGTCGCCGTCGAACTGAGCGAGGCGGAGGCGGTAATCGCCGACGCCCCCGTCCTCGAGGGCGCGGTCAACGCGGCGGTCGCGGCCACCGACCCGTCGGCCACGATGGAGTCCGTTCGCGAGCAGGCCGAGGCGGCGCGCGATATGGAGAAGCTGTAGGCCGCGACCCTTCGTCGCTTCCGTTCGACCTACGATTCGCGGTCGTCGAGGCCAAGCACGTCCAGCACCTCGCCGCGCGTCTCGCAGGCGACCGCGTCGGCCGCGAGCGACCGGGCGTCGTCGAACTCGACCTCGCGAACCCGGCGTTTCACGTCCGGCACCGTCACCGCGCTCATGCTGAGCTCGTCGAAGCCCAGCCCGACGAGCAGCTCCGTCAGCGCCGGGTCGCCGGCCATCTCGCCGCACATCCCGGCCCACGCGTCGGTCCCCTCGACGGCCGCGGTCGTCCGGTCGAGCGCGCGCAACACCGCCGGGTGGAGCGGATCGTGGTACTCTGCCACCGCGTCGTTGCCGCGGTCGGCCGCCATCACGTACCCCGCGAGGTCGTTCGTCCCGACGCTCAGGAAGTCGAGCCGCTCGGCGAGCGCGTCCGCGAGGAACGCCGCCGCCGGCGTCTCGACCATCGCGCCCAGCTCGGGGACCGCGTGGTCGACGCCCTCGCTCGCAAGGTCGTCGGCGACCGACTCGACGGTCGCGACCGCGCGCTCGACCTCCTCGACGCGGGTGACCAGCGGGAACATCACCGCGAGCCCGTCGCCGGCGTCGGTCGCCGCGGCGCGCAGCAGCGCCCGGAGCTGCGTCTCGAAGAGGTCGTCGTGCTCGTCGAGCGACAGCCGGATCCCCCGCCGCCCGAGGAACGGGTTCGGCTCGTCGGGGAGCACCAGGTAGGGAATCGGCTTGTCGCCGCCGACGTCGAGCGTCCGCACGACGACGCGGTCGTCGGGGAACGCCGACAGCGAGGCCCTCACGGCCTCGTACTGCTCCGCCTCGCTCGGCGGCGCCTCGCGGTCGACGAAGAGGAACTCGCTCCGGAACAGCCCGATCCCGTCCGCGCCGCGCTCGGTCGCCGGCCCCAGCTCGGCCTCGCCGCCGACGTTGGCGGCGACCTCGACCGGCCGGCCGTCGGCCGTCTCGACGCGCTCGCGGATCGCGTCCGGACCCGCCTCCCGCACCGCGTCGCGGCGCGCCTCGTCCGGGTCGACGACGACCTCGCCGGCCTCACCGTCGACGAGGACCGTTTCCCCGTCCGCGACCGATTCGAGCGCCTCGCCGACGCCGACGACCGCGGGGATCGCCAGCGACCGCGCGATGATCGCGGCGTGAGAGGTGCGGCCCCCCTCGACCGTCGCGATCCCGGCGACCGCGTCGGGGTCGAGCGCGGCGGTGTCGCTCGGCGTGAGCCGCTCCGCCAGCAGGACCGTCCCCTCGGGGAGCGCGGCGAGGTCGGCGGCGGTCGACCCGCCGGATTCGCGGTTGAGGAGCGCGCGGAGCAACCGGTCGCGGACGTCGCGCAGGTCGTCGGCGCGCTCGGCCATCCGGCCCTCCATCCCCTCGAACTGCGAGACGGCCTCGTCGAACCGGTCCGCGACGGCGTGCGCCGCGGGCGTCCCCTCGCGGACGGCGGCCTCGACGTCCTCGACGATCGTCGGGTCGTCGAGGAACCCCTCGTGGGCCTCGAACACCGCCGCCTCCTCCTCGCCCACGCGCTCGGCCGTCCGGTCGCGGGCATCACGCAGGGCCTCCCGCACGGCGTCCCGGGCCGCCTCGTATCGGTCCAGTTCGGCGTGGACGTCGACCGACTCGGGGTCGGGTCGGTCGGGGAGCGTCAGGTCGGCGTCGGGGCGGTACCAGCGCGCCGTCCCGACCCCCGAGCGCGGCGTGCTGCCGACGCCGTCGAACGTCCTCACGGCGCGCCCTCCGCCTCGTCGCCGCCGTCGGTTTCGTCCTCGCCGTCGGTCTCGTCATCCTCCTCCGCCGCGTCCTCGACCGGGCTCGTGAGCAGATCGCAGACCGCGTCCAGGGCCGCCTCGGCGTCGGGGCCCTCGGCGACGACGCGGACCGGCTCGCCGTGCTCGACGTTCAGCCCGCTGACGGAGAGCATGCTGTCGGCGCGGACGAGGCCGTCGTCGCCGTCGTCGTCGCGCCCGATCGACACGTCGGCGTCGAATCGGTTCGCCGTCTGTACCAGCTTCGAGGCGGGCCGCGCGTGGAGGCCGGCCTCGGGTTCGACCGTGACGGTCCGTTCCATAGGGACGGGTTGGACCCCGGCGGGTAATAGCTGATCGGGGTCTCCGGGGACTCGGCTACGAGGGCCGGGGAGCGAGAGCGAGCGGACGGGCCGCCACTCAGGGCGCCGCCTGCTTCGTCGAGACCAGCTCGATCACGTCGCGGTGGGAGAGCTCGCGGTCGGTCCCGACCTGCCGCCCGCTCCGGCAGTCGGTACCGTGGAGGAGCCCCTCGCCGATGTCGGAGTGGATGTGGTACGCGAAGTCCTCCGTGGTCGACCCCGCCGGGAGGATGAAGCAGTCGCGGAAGACCCCCTTCTCGTCTTTGCTCCCGTTCGCGGAGCCGGGGAAGACCGCGATACAGCCCAGCACGTCGAAGACGGCCGCTTCGAGCGCGCCCTGAACGCCGGTCCCGTCGTACTCACCGACGAACTCCGCGATCTGATCGAGGCCCGCTTCCTGCTCGCCGGAGACGTCGCCGACGATGTCGAAGCCGCTCTCGCCGGGGGTGTAGTCGACGACGCCGGCCTCGTCCGCGTTTTTGAGGGCCTTCTCCGCGTGGGCGCTGGAGGGGACGAAGGATAGGTGGTCGTAGTCGGGGTCCGTCGTTATCTCCTCCCAGTTCGCCTGCGCCTCCGGCGTGTCCATCTTGTTGGCGGCGACGACCATCGGCTTCGTCCGCTTCCGTATCTCGCGGGCCAGCTCGGTCCGGTCCGTCTCGTCCCACGTCTCGGGGTCGAGTTCGAGCCCCTCGGCGAGGATGACGCGCTTCATCCGGTCCTTGTCGATGCCGAACGCGGACATCTGGTCGGCGAGCTCGGCCTCGATGGCGGCGTCCGCGCCGTGGTAGCGCGTCTCGAACTTCTCTACGCCCTTTTCCAACACGTCGAGGTACCAGGCGTCGAGCTCCGCCTCCAAGAAGTCGATGTCCTCGCGGGGGTCGTGGCCCTCGGTCGCCTCGCCCTCGATGTCGGTCTTCCCCGAGAAGTCGACGACGTGGATCAGCACGTCGGTCTCGTTGAGGTCGGTGAGGAACTGGTTGCCCAGCCCGCGCCCCTCGTGGGCGCCCGGGACGAGGCCGGCGACGTCGACGAGCTTCACGGGGACGAACCGCGTCCCCTCGCGGCAGACGCCGACGCTCGGCGTACACGTCTCGTCGAACTCGGGCGCTGCGCAGTCGACGCGGACGTACGCCTCGCCGACGGTCGGGTCGATGGTGGTGAACGGGTACGCGCCCTCCGGCACGTCGTTCATGGTCGCGGCGTTGAAGAACGTCGACTTCCCCACCGAGGGCTTGCCGACGAGTCCGATCCGGTAGCTCATTACCACCAGTGCGCGATCCGCGGTAAAAAGCGATGCGAGACGCGCCGTGGCGTGGGGAGCGGTGACGAGGGGCGAGATTCGAGGACCGGTCGAGCGCCGTTACGCGTCGCCGTCGGACTGTCCCGGTTCGCCGAGCGCCTCGATCGGGAGGACGTTCTGGAGCGCGGCGTGCGCGTCGGCGGCGCTCTCGAAGGTGTCCTGGTCGACGTCCGCGAGCAGGTCACCGAGGTCGGCGTCGCCGTCGGCGAACAGCACCGTCGTGCCGGCGAACGACTCGGCGAGCGCCTCCCGGTCGGCGGGGTACGCGTGATCCTCGAGCGTCGGTTCGAGCCGGGAGAGGTTGATCTCGTCGGACATACAGTCCCCTCGGCGGGACGAGGCATAAACGCGCGCCCTGGTACCGCTTCGACGGATACCGGCGAGGAACCAGCAAAAACTGTAAAGAGTTATCCGCTGTCGGTGACACGTTATATGTGAACATGCCCCTATACGACCGAATCCTGGTTCCGACCGACGGCTCCTCGGAGGGGGAGCTGGCGGTGTGCCACGCGCTCGACCTCGCCGCGGTCCACGGGGCCTCGGTCCGCGCGATCTACGTGGTCGACACCGCGCGGTACGCCGGAATGCCGATGGAAACGACGTGGGAAGGCGTCGGCGACCTGCTGTACGACGACGGAGAGGCCGCCCTCGAAACGGTGCGGGAACTGGCCGCGGACCGCGACGTCGACGTCGAGACCGCCGTCGTCGAGGGGTCGCCGAGCCGCGAGATCATCACGCAGGCCGAGGAGGCGGACTGCGACCTCGTCGTGATGGGGACCCACGGGAGAGGTGGGATCGACAGGCTGCTCCTCGGCAGCGTCGCGGAGAAGGTCGTCCGCGGTTCGTCGGTCCCGGTGTTGACCGTCCGGATCGGCGACGGGGAGGAGCCGCCGAGCGCCGCCGAATCGGAGAGCGCGACCGAATCGGCGAACACGAGCGGCTCCGCGGGCGACGAGGAGTCCGCGACCGCGAGCGGGACGAGCGCGGGCGAGACGGGCGCCGCCGGGACCGACGCGGACGGCTCGGTCTCCGACGCGACGGAAACCGGGTAGGCGGACGCAGCGGCCGGCGCCTCCGCCGTCCCGAGTCACTCCGCGTCGCGGAGGTGTTCGCAGTCGCCCGCGTGGACGCGCCGCCGCCCCTCGTCGGTGTCGACCACGAGCGCGCCCGGCCCCGCGACGTCGACCGCGGTTCCCTCCACGACCCCGTCCGCGGCCTCGACGCGGACGCGCCGCCCGAGCGTGCTCGCCCGCTCGCGCCACGCCGGGAGGACCCCGTCGAGCGCCGCGGGCGACGCCGTCAGCGCCGCGTAGCGTTCGAGCAGCGTCGCGGCGAACCGCCGCCGGTCGATCGGTTCCCCGCGCTCCGCCGACAGCGACGCCGCGCCCGCGGGCAGCGTCTCCGGAACGATGTTCGCGTTGACCCCGACGCCGACGACGAGCCAGCCGACGCGGTCGGCCTCCCCCTCCATCTCCGTGAGGATCCCCGCCAGCTTTCGACCACCGCGCCCGGTCGCCTCCGGGTCGGCGCCGTCGTGTCCCTCGCCAACGTCACCCTCAGCGTCCTCCTCGCCGCCGACGAGCACGTCGTTCGGCCACTTGATGTGCGCGTCGACGCCGGCCTCGCGGGCGGCGTCGGTCGTCGCGACCGCGGCCGCGAGGGTGAACAGCGGCGCCCGCGCGGTCGGCACGTCGGGGCGGGTCAGGACCGACAGCCAGACGCCGCCGCTCGGCGCCACCCACTCGCGGTCGAGGCGCCCCCGCCCGCCGGTCTGCTCGTCGGCGACCACGGCGACGTCGGCGGCCCCCGCTCCCGCGAGTTCGCGGGCCCGCTCGTTCGTCGACGCGATCCGATCGCGGTACTCCACCGAGTAGGGGGCGTCGAGTCCGAACGCGATGCCCGGCCCGGAGTAGCCAGGATCGTCGGGGGGCACGTACCCGTCCGGCGTCGACCCGATCGCGAACCCCTCCTCGCGGAGCCCCTCGACCGCCTTCCAGACGGCCGCCCGTGAGACGCCGAGCGAGTCGGCGAGGGCGGGGCCGGAGACCGGACCGTCGTCGGCCGCGAGGGCGTCCAACAGCGCGCGCCGCGTGTCCATACCGCCCGTTCCGACGCCCGCGCCGAAAGCCGTTCCGGGTCTCGGAGGCTCAGTCGGGCCCCGGAGGCTCAGTCGGGCCCCGGAGGCTTTGTGTCCGGCGCGCGAAGGGGCCGTGATGACCGACCGCGACGGCGGCGGTGGCGGCGACGACCGGCCGACCGACGGGGCCGAGACGGTCCGGCTCACCGTCGTCGACGGCGACGACCGCGTCGAGATCGACGCCGAGCGCGGTCGCACCCTCCGCCGGGTCCTCCTCGACGCCGGCCTGTCGCCGTACGCGCCCGCGACGCGCCGCCTCAACTGCGGCGGACGGGGGCTCTGCGCCACCTGCGGCGTCCGCGTTCGCGAGGGACCGCCGGCCGATCACTGGCACGACCGCCTCGCCGACCGGTTCGGTTACCCACGGCTCTCCTGTCAGATTTCGGTCGACCGACCGATGACGGTCGGGCTCGTCGACAAGCGCGTGTGGGGCGGGCGGCGAGCCGACACGCGGGCCGAGAGAGAGGACTCGGACGAAGGGGGTTGAGCGCGGCGAGCCGAGGGCCCCCACACCTCGTTTCCGGTGAAACGGCGAACGGTAGCGCGTCACACGCGACCGCGCGGCGACGGGCGGCACTGGCGTCTACTGCGGCGCGAGGCGACACGGGCGCCCGCCGCGGCACAAAAGCCAAGTCCGCGGGCCCGAACCGTCCGGTATGCAACCCTCCAAGGAGCGCGAGTCGTCCGACGACCCGATGGACGACCTCGACGACCTCCTCGACGACGACCTCGCGGGCGGCGAGGGGGAGTCCGGCGCCGATTCCGGCGGCGCCGCGGCGACCGACACGGGCAGCGAGACCGCGCGGGGCACCGGGAGTACCGGTGGCTCCGGCCGGATCGGCGTCTCCGGGCGCTGGTTCTCGGGGAAGGCCTTCGCGCTCGCGCTCGTCGCGGTCGCGATCGGGGTGTTCATCGGCGGCCTGATCCCGCTCATCGGCGGGACGATAGGCACCGCGGGGGGCGTGTTCCTCGCCGCGTTCCTGCTCGGCCTCGCCCTGTCGACGCGCCGGTACGTCGAGACGGGGATCGCCGGGGCCGCGGCGGGCGCGGCGAGCGCGGTGACGAGCGTCCTCGGCGTCGGGTTCCTCCCGATCGGCATCGACTACCTCTCGCAGTGGGGGCTCCCGCTCCTCGCGGTCGGCGGGGGCGTCGGATTGGTACTCGCGCTGCTCGGGCACTACTTCGGTCGCGACCTCCGTGCGGGGCTGAGTCAGGACATCGAGGGGTGAACGAGGGCACACGACTCGGCTCAGGGGGTTCGAAACGCGCCGACCGTTGGAGCCGAACGACCCCCGCGAGGGGGGAGTCATCGAGAAGGCCTGTCCGACCTCGACACGCCGACCGAGGCGCTGACGGGCTGACGGCCGAGCTCACTCCGGGTCCGGAACCAACGAGGACCCGACGGAGCGCTCGACGTATAAGAGCGCCACCAGTCCGAGGATGATGACGGTGTACGACACCGCTGCGAACAGCGCCCCCTCGGTCGAGGCGTACTCGGAGGTGCGGAAGATGATCACCTTCCGGACCATCGCGATGACGCCGGTGTATATCACCAGTCTGACGATCCGTCGAGTGTCGCTCTGTTCGATGTAAGCGACGACCGTCTCGTACACCTCGACGATGATGAGCAGCAGCAGGCCGGTCTCGATGAAGCCGATAACCGTGTTCGGGTCGGTGATCGCGCCGGTGGGGACGGACTCGGCGATCTGGATCGCGAGATCGACGACGCCGATGCCGAAGAGCAGGGCGAAAAGCGCCGCCGCGGCCAGTTCGACGCCGTGGATGAAGCGGTTCGTCGCGGCGGAGACGCGGTCGCCGCGCGCCTTCGCGACGGACGGGTCGGGCGTCCGGTCCGGCGAGGACGGGTCGTCCGGCGGGTCGGCCGGGGGCGAGTCTGCCATCTGGATTCCCTCGTGGCGAAGCAGGTCCTCCCGACACGTAAAGAGCGGGCCTAACCGACCCAGCGCACGCTACGAGCGCTTGCCTATCTCCTCGCGCAACACGTCGGAGACGACCTCGCCGTCGGCCTTCCCGCGGAGCGCGCCCATCGCCTCGCCCATCAGCCCGGAGAACGCGCCCATCCCCTCGGCCTCGATCTGGTCGGCGTTGCGCTCAACGACCTCCGCGACCGCCTCGCGGACCTCGTCCTCGCTCACGCCCGAGAGGCCCGCCTCCTCGACGGCCTCCGCGGCGGACAGCTCGGGGTCCTCCGCGAGCGTCGTCAGCACCTCGGGGACCCCCTCCTTCGCGAGGTCGCCGTCCTCGACGAGGTCGAACAGGGCCAGGAAGTGGTCGTCGCTGAGCGCCTCCACGGGCGCGCCGTCGCGCCGTATCTCGGTCGTCGTCGACGCCAGCGTCGACGCCGCGAAGGTGGGGTCGACGCCGCGCTCGACCGCCGCCTCGAACAGCGGGAACCGCTGGCCGAACGCGACCTGCTCGGCGAGGCCCGCGTCGAGGCCGAACTCGTCGGCGTACCGCGCCGCCTTCTCGTCGAGCAGTTCCGGCGTCTCCACGTCCGAGGGGTCGGGCTCGACCGGCGGCACGTCCGTCTCGGGGTACATCCGCGCGGCGCCCGGCAGCGGCCGAAGGTAGCGCGTGGTCCCGTCGTCGTTCGCGCCGCGGGTCTCCTCGGGGACGCCCTCGATGGCGGTCTCGGCGCGCTCGGCGGCCGCCTCGATCGCGAGGTCGGCGGTCTCGGGGTCGGCCGCGACGATGGCGACCGCGTCGCCCTCGCCCGCGCCGACCGCGTCGCGGAGCGCGTCGACCTCCGCCTCGGTGACGCCGTACGCCGGCAGCTCGTCGGTGTGGAAGATGCCGCCCGCGCCGTGGCGCTTCGCGTGGTCCGAGAGCTCGGTCCCGAGCCGGCGGTCCGGCTGAATCTCGCGGCCGACGAGCCCGTCGAAGCCGAACAGCGGGGCCGCGGTCACCTTCCCGCCGGCGTCGAGCGCGCCGCGGATGACCCCCGACTCCGTGTCGGCGAAGACGTCGGTCACGTCGGCGACGTCGCCGACGCTCGCGTCGCGCTCACGGAGCTCGTCGCGGATCCCCAAGAGTTCGGCCTGCCGCCCGACCTCGCCGCGGACGATGTCCTCGATCCCCTGGAGGTCCTGGACGCCCTTCACCTCGACGCGGGCCCCCTCCTCGATGGAGACGTTCACGTCCTGGCGGATCGTGCCGAGGCCGCGCTTCACCGCGCCCGTCGAGCGGAGCAGCATCCCGATGCGCTCGGCGGCCTGGCGCGCGCCCTCGGGGCTCCGGATGTCCGGGCCCGTCCCGATTTCGACGAGGGGGACGCCGAGGCGGTCGAGCGAGTAGACGACGCCGTCGTCGGTCTCCTCGACGCGCTTCGCGGACTCCTCTTCGAGCATGAGGTCGACGACCGACACCGACCCCGACTCCGTCTCGATCTCGCCGTCCTGCCCGAGGAGGATCGAGCGCTGGAAGCCGGAGGTGTTCGAGCCATCGATGACGAGCTTCCGCATGACGTGCGCCTGGTCGACGACCGAGAGGTCGAGCAGGTCGGCGATCTGGAGCGCCACGGAGAGCGCCTCGCCGTCGACGCGCCGCGGCGGCTCGTCGTCCTCCTCGACGAGGCAGGTGGTGTCGTACGCGAGGTAGGTGAACTCGCGGTCGACGCGGCTCTCCTCCATCGCGGCGTCGTCGAGCTCGCCCAACTCGCTCTTCGTCGGGTGGAGCTTGCGGGTGATCGACCGGTCGGACTCCTCGGGGTCGCGCTCGACAGTCGGGGAGTCGCAGAACAGCTTGGTCTCGGTGTCGAGCTGCTGGTGGATCTCCAGCCCGGCGACGAGCCCCAGCTCCTCGTAGTCGTACTCGGGGGTCGCGTCCGTACTCATTACGCCACACTCCGACGGCGCGCGACTAAAAGGGTGGCAGTTCGCGCGAACGACATAGGATCCGGACCGTCGATACTATTTATAAACCACAGGTGCGGTGGCGCGTGCCTGCGAGCGGCCGACAGGCCGCGAGTAGCACGCGCGAGGGAGTCGGTGGTCCGGAGCGAAGCGGAGGGCCACCGACGAGGCTGGGGAGGCGTGAGGCCGCGGTGCTGTGCGGTGCGGGGTGGGACGCAAAGGGGCAGCCGGGAGGGCGGCGCAGACGACGTAAGCACCACAGCGAGCAGCGCGAGCGAGGAGCGCAACGAGTGTGCGCCGCCCTCCCGGCTGGGGCTTTGGCGGTGTTCGCCACCGATCCGCGGGCAGGAGTTTATAAACGACTGACTGGAGCTTTGGCGGTGTTCGCCGCCGATCTGCGAGCAACAATTTATAAGCGAACGGCTGGAGCTTTGGCGGTGTTCAGGACCACGGCATTCCGATCGTAGCTGTCGCTCGTCGCGTAGCGGTCGAAAGGAATTGTGCGTGGGTGCTGTCGTGTAGACAACACCGTACATCGTGGGGGTGTACCCCGTGCGATGCGTGGGACCGGATTTGAACCGGCGGACCTCTACAGGACAGCGCCCTCAACGCTGCGCCGTTGGCCTGGCTTGGCTACCCACGCTCGCGGTGTTCTGTCGCGTCTCCACGTACCTCTCCCCTAATTAAAAGCCCTTCCATTCGGCGGGACCGTGGCGGGGTTTCGCAGACGGCGGTCGAGCGAGCGACGGCGCGGCGACCGCGAGCGGAACGCGCCGACTACAACCGGCACGCCTCGACCGCAACCGGCACGCGTTTGGGGGTCGCGTTCCACCCCACGAGTATGTCCGACTGGGCCCGCGAGAACGTCTCCGTCCTGACCGCCGTCGCCTCCGTCGTCGCGCTCGCGCTCGTCTTCGGCGCGGTCGGGGGCGCGATCCCGAGTTCGCTCCTCCCGCGCGCGAGCGACGCCGTCCTCGCCGCGATCCCGCACTTCAACGCCGCCGTCTCCCTCACCGCCATCGCGACGATCCTGCTCGGCTGGCGTGCCATCTCCCGGGGGAACATCGAGCGCCACCGGAACTTTATGGTGACCTCGTTCGCGCTGTTCGCCGCGTTCCTCGGCGCGTACCTCTACCGGCTGGTCCACGTCGGGACGACCGAGTTCCCCGGGCCGGAGCTCGTCTACTCGTACGTCTACCTCCCCTTCCTGGCGATCCACATCCTGCTCGCCATCGTCTGCGTCCCGTTCGTCTTCCACGCGCTCTTCCTCGCCGCGACCCGGCCGTACGAGGAGATCTACCACACCCGCCACTCGCAGGTCGGACTGGTCGGCGCCGTCCTCTGGCTGATCTCCTTTACGATGGGGATCGGCGTGTACCTGATGCTGTATCACCTGTACTGAACGACGAGAACGGTTCGGTTCGGTCTGCTACGCGGTCCGGTTCCGCTCGGCCTTCTTGTGTGCAGCGTAGAACAGCGGGACGAGGAGCGCGCCGGCGAAGCCGAAGCCGAGCGCCAGCGTGCCGATGTCGCTCGCGGAGAGGCCGCTCCCGCCGCCCCCGCCGCCAGAGCCGCCGTCACCGCCGTCGCCGCCGATGAGGTCGTCGGCGACGGCGCCGACCGCGACGGCCCCCTTCATCCCGACCGCCCGGTGGGGCTCGCAGACGTAGCGGAACACGTCGCCCTCGCCGGCGTCCGCAAACGTGTACTCGAAGGTCGCTCCCGCCTCCGAGACCGGCTCCCCGCTGTCGAAGGTACCGTTCTCCTCGACGACGTTGTGGCCGCCGCCCTGTCCGGTCCACTCCCAGATCACCGTCGTTCCGGGGTCGACCAGAATCGCGGGCGGATCGAACCGCAGGCCGTTCTCGCCCGCGCCGACCGAGACGGTGACCTCGCTCTGCCCGCGGAGGTCGCGCGTCCCCTCGTAGTTGCCGACGTTCGCGAACCAGTCCCCGTATCCGGCCGGTTCGCCGCCGGATCCGCCCGACCCGCCTGACCCGCCGCTACCCCCCGCTTGCGGGTCGACGAGCTCGTCGTCGACGGAGCCGACCGCGACGGCGCCCTTCATCCCGATCGCCCGGTGCGGGCCGCAGTAGTAGTTGAACGTGTCGCCGTCCGCGGCGTTGTCGAACGTGTATTCGAAGGTCGTCCCCTGCTCGGAGACCGCCGACCCGCTGTCGAAGGTGCCGTCTTGCGCGACGACGTTGTGACCGCCGCCCTGGCCGGTCCACTCCCAGACCACGGTCGCGCCCGGGTCGATGAGGATGGCGGCGGGACCGAACCGGAGTCCGTTCTCGCCCGCGCCGACCTGAACGGTGACCTCGTCCTGCCCGCGGTAGTCGTGGGTGCCGTCGTAGTTGCTGACGCCGTCGAGCCAGCCACCGTACTGGGCGGCCGCGGTCCCGCTGCCGGCGGCGACTCCCGCGGTGACCGCCGCCCCGGCGGCCCCGGCGCGGAAGAACCCGCGGCGGCTCATCGACGCGGCGGCGTCCTCGGCGGCGTCGGCGTTCCGTGTCATGTCCCCACGTCTGACCGTGAGCGTATTTAAGCCCCCGATACGTCCCGAGCGGTCGGAGCGGCGCCGAACGTGTGCGGGGTCGCGTCCGAGGGGGCTCCGAATCGTCCGCCGGCGTTCGGGAGTTAATCGTCCGCCGGCGTCGCCCCTGAGACCGGCGCGTCGACGTCGCGGTCGGTCGCCTCTCCCTCCACGTCGAAGGGGTACTCGCCGGTGACGCAGCCGAGGCACAGGTCCGCCCGGCTCTCGCCGAGCGCCTCCGCGACCGCGTCGATCGAGAGGTACGACAGCGAGTCGGCGCCGACCTCCTGACGGATCTCCTCGGTCGAGGCGTCGGCGGCGATCAGCTCGTCGCGCGTCGCCATGTCGATGCCGAAGTAGCAGGGCGCGAGGATCGGCGGCGCGCCGATCCGGAGGTGGACCTCCTCGGCACCCGCCTCGCGCACCAGCTCGACGAGCTGGGTCGAGGTCGTCCCGCGGACGATGGAGTCGTCGATGATCGTGACCGACTTCCCCTCCACCGTCGAGCGGATCGGGTTCAGCTTCAGCCGGACCGCGCGCTCCCGCTCGTCCTGCGTGGGCATGATGAACGTCCGGCCCACGTACCGGTTCTTCATCAGCCCCTCGGCGAACTCCACGCCGCCGTCGTCCGCCGCCCGCGGCTCGCCGTCGGCCGTGGTCTCGCCCGCGGCGTCGGCGTAGCCGGAGGCGAACGCGCGCCCGGAGTCGGGCACCGGCATCACCACGTCGGACTCGACGCCGGACTCCTCCCAGAGCTTCCGGCCGAGCTTCCGGCGCACCTCGTACACGAGGCTCTCGTCGATGACGGAGTCGGGGCGCGCGAAGTAGACGTGTTCGAAGAAGCAGTGGGCGGTCGCGTCGCGCTCGACCAGCTGATACGTGTCGTAGCCGGTTCCGTCGGGGTCTAAGACGACGAGCTCGCCGGGGCGGACGTCGCGGATCAGTTCGCCGTCGAGCGTGTCGATGGCGGCCGACTCGCTGGCGAGCACGTAGCCGCCGTCGATTTTCCCGAGACACAGCGGGCGGTTACCGAGCGGGTCGCGGACGCCCAGCACGGTGTCGTCGTGGGTGATCGCCAGCGAGTAGGAGCCGTGGATGCGGTTCATCGTGTGCTTGACCGCCCGCACGAGGTCCTCTTCGAGGAGGTTACGCGCGAGGTCGTGGGCGATCACCTCGGTGTCGCCGTCGGAGGTGAACGCGTGGCCCGCCGCCGCCAGCTCCTCGCGCACCTCGTCGGCGTTCACGAGGTTGCCGTTGTGCGACAGGCCGAGCGAGCCGGATTTGAAGGAGACGGAGAACGGCTGCGCGCAGCTCTTGTCGAGGCTGCCGGCGGTCGGGTAGCGCACGTGGCCGATGCCGGTGCCGCCCGACAGCGACGCGAGGTCCCCCTCCTCGAACGCGTCGCCGACGAGGCCGCGCTCGACGTGGCTGTGCTGTTGGAACCCGTCGTGCGTGACGATCCCGGCCGACTCCTGGCCGCGGTGTTGGAGCGCGTACAGCGCGTAGTACAGCGGTCGCGCGGCCTCCCGGTCCGCGAGCGAGACGCCGACGACGCCGCACTTCTCCCGCGGTTCGTCGCCGCCGTAGTCCCCACCGGCGTTCATGTACGCGAGGGTCGGGCGGGCGGCGATAAAAATCCTCGTGTTCGTGGCGTATCCCCCCGCTTTTCGCTTCGAACTATGCGCGAACGTGTATAATCAAGGGATAGTCGCGGCGCGGTCACGCGGTCCGGGAGACGGCGGTCAGGGCGTCTCCTCGCCGCCGACGAACTCGTCGAGGCGCGCGAAGTAGTCCTCTCGGGGCACCTGGTACGCACCCCGGTAATCCACCTCGCCCGCGACGAACCGCTCCGCGACGTCGACCGCGCCGGCAGCACCGTCCTCACGGCTCCCGTAGGTCTCCGCGACCGCCTCGATCTCGGGCTCTAAGAACAGGACGACGTGCCACTCCTCGGTCGCGTACTGGCCCGATCCGGGCCGGGCGTTCCGGGCGCCGTTCGTCAGGTAGATGGTCGGGAGACACTCGTCGGGGAGGTCGCCGCTCCCGAAGACGTCGGGGCGGTAGACGAGGATCGCCCGCCCGCTGGGCTCCTCGTTCCACAGCCGCCACCCCTCCGGCAGCGATTCGAAGGCCATGCGCCCTCCTCCGTCGCGGAGGCTTGAAAACGTCGCGCTCGGGCGATCGGCTTTGCCGTCAGTCAGCTCGACCCGTTCAATCCACGATGTCCGACCCGCCCGGCGGGAGGAACTCCTGGAGCAGGTCCGCGCTGGCGACCTTGCGGACGAACGACTGGTCGGTGAACCGCTCTTTGAGGTTCCGGTAGGCCATCATCGCGGCGTCGTTCTGCGCGTACATCCCCGGCTCGAAGGTGACGTGCGCGGCCGCGCGGTCGACGACGGCCGAGGGCGGCCCGCCGATTGCCCGGGTGACCGGCTCGCACTGGACGCCGACGGCGATCCGGCAGGGCACGTCCTCGAAGTAGGTGCGGTCGCCGCGGATCACGAAGCTCCCCTTCTCGATGTACTCGCCGCTCTCGGGGGTCTTCGACACCTGGTCCGGCTCGACCATGTACGCGTCGCCCGCGCCGCGGCCGTCCTTCCAGTCCGACGAGTAGGAGACGGCGAACTGCGCGGCCTCGCGCAGCGTCTCCTCGGAGAAGTCGACGGGGTCGGCCGACTCCGACGGGCCAGACGCCTTGAGGATCGTCACCGGCCCCCCGTGCGTCTGCGTGTGGAAGAACCGGTCGTGTTTGCTCATGTACTTCTTCACCAGCTCCTCGTTCTGGTCGGCGTTGCGCCCGCCGATGACGAGGTAGCCCGTGGACGTGCGGAACCAGCGGAACCGCTCGAACCAGTCGTCCGGGCTCCGGATCGGGATCGAGGAGCGCGAGAGCCAGTCGGTCTCGTACGCCTCGTCGTCGCCCTCCCCGTCCGCGCCCTCGCCGCCGTCGCCGCCGCTCTCGTCGTCGGCCTGCTGCTCCGCCCACTCCCGCTTCCGTTCCCTGACCGCTTCCAGCTCCTCGCGGGTCGATTCGATGGCCGCCATCGCGCCCTCCTTCTTCTCCTCGACGCGCTTCGCCTCCCGGTAGAGGCGGTCGGCGTTGACCTCCACGCCCTCGCTCGCGTCGAGTTCGACGCGGGTCGTGCCGCCGTCGGCGTCGTCCGCCTCGGCGAGCTCGACGGTCACCGTCCCCTCGCCGCCGTCGACGTCGACGACGGCCTCCGCGGCCGGAATGCCCCGCTCCGCGCCGGCGTCGAGCGTCTCTGCGATCTCCGCCCACGGCACCTCGTTCTCGCGTGCCTCTCGGACGGTCGAGAGCACCTCGTCGACGAGGTCGTAGTGGGCGTACAGCAGCTCCGCGCGCTCTCGTTCCGCCTGCGCCTGCTCCTCGAACCCCTCGATCGCGCCCTCCTGCTGTTCGATGATCCGTTCCTGTTTGGCGATCTCCTCCTCGAAGTCCGGGCGGGACGCGCCCGCGTCGGCGGGCGCCTCGCCCTCCTCGCTAGCCTCGTTCCCGAGCCGATAGAAATACTCGTCGACGGCGGCGTTGAAGGAGTCGAACCCGACGCTCGGCAGGCCCTCGTGTTCCGCGAGCGGGAAGGGCGTCACGTCGACGACGCGGGGATCCGACCCGTCGTCTCCCGCCTCGCCTCCCTCGCCGTCGACCGACTCCTCGTACACGCGGGGGTCGACGTCGCCCGAGCGGAGCCGCTCGTCGATCCGTGCGAGCGCGTCGTGGAGCGCGCCGAGCTGGTCGTCGGTCACCGCCTCGATCGGCGTCTCCTTCTCGACGCCGGCCCGGGTACACACCTCCTCGGCGTACAGGCCGCCGAGGTTCAGCTGGGTCGCGAGTGTGCGCACCACGTCGCTGTCCGACTCGCGCATGTGGCGCTCGAACCCGCCGTAGCTCACGTCGAGCGGGTTCAGCCGGGAGGCCGGGTACTCGTACTGCGAGCCGGGCGCGACGGTCCGAGACTTGAGCCGGACGGTCGAGAGCGACCCCACCACCTCGCCCGTCTCGTCGAGCGCGGCGACGTTCCCCTGACCGAACAGCTCGGCGACGAGCGTGGTGTTCTGGTCCTCGCGCTCGAACTCGAAGGTGAGGATGCGGTCGAACTCGTACTGCTCGACGCCCGCGAAGTCGGCGCCCGACATCCGGTTGCGCAGCATCTTCGCGAAGTTCGGCGGGCGACCCGGCGCGTCCGCGACGTGGTCCGGGTCCGCGGCGTGCGCGCGCTTCACGTCGCCCACCTCGATCATGAGCTCGACGCGGCCGCGGTCGAAGTCGCGGAGCTTCAGCCGGAGCAGGTCGTCGTCGTAGAGGTACGCCTTGTCGACCTTCGCGCCCTCGTACCGATTGAGCTCGGTGACGAGCGCGGCGAGGTCGATGCTCGACAGCTCCCGCTTCTGGTCCATACTCGAAAGACACCGCCGGGCCGGAAAAAGGCGTGTCGTTGTGGGGACGAGTCGCGTTTCGTCGTATCCCCGCAGTTACTTCTTTTTCTTCTTGTTCTTCCCGTTCTTCTTCGCCAGCGACTCGACGGTGTTCAGGGCGTTGATGCGACCGGCGCCGAGCTCGGGGTCGCTCTTGCCGTTCACAAGCTCCGCGCCCTGCTGGATCGCCTGCTCGACCTGACTCGGACCCGCGTTCGGTTCGAGTTCGCGGACCAAAGCTGCGAGCCCTGCGACCTGCGGCGCCGAGAACGACGTGCCGGCGATGTACACGTACGCACCCCGCTCCAGCGGGTAGGTGGTGAACACGAGGTTCGTGGGGAACGGGAACGGCGTGTCCGTCGAGAGCGTCTTTTCGAGCGTCTCGTAGCCGCCGCCCGGCGCCGCAACGTCGATTTCGTTCGTGCCGAAGTTCGAGTAGAACACCAGTTCGTCGTTCGGTCCGGTCGCGCTCACGCTGAACGCCGCCGGGACGCTGTTCGGGAGGCTGAACCCGCCGCCCTGCTGGAGGTTACCTCCCGCGTTGCCGGCGCTGGCTGTAACCACGGTCCCGCGGCGCACCGCGCTCTGGAACACGGTCTGGATCGCGGCGCGGATACCGCCCTGGTTAGCTTGAGGCGGAAGAACGCCTGGAACGCCGAGGCTGAAGTTCGCGACGTCGGCGCCGACCGCCGCGGCGTAGTCGATCCCGGCGAAGATGTCGATGAAGCGCGCACCGCCCTCGTCCGGGAACACGCGGACCGGGATCAACTCGGTGTCGGGTGCGACGCCGACGATCCCTTGGTCACCGGTCGCGCCGACGACACCGGCGACGGCCGTCCCGTGGCCGCGCACCTCGTCGTCCGCGCCGTCGGTGGCGCTGGCGTCCTCGGGGATGAACGTCGCCGCGAGGTCCTCGTTCACGTTGCCGAGGTCGGGGTGATCGAAGTCGATCCCCGTGTCGACGACCGCCACGCTCGTGCCCTCGCCGGTCGCGAACTCCCGCGCCTCGCCGGCGTCGATCCGACGGTTGTCCCACTGGAGTTCGGCGAATGCGGGCTCTTCGTCGGTCTCGTCCGGGTCGACCACCCGGCGGTCGACGGGCTCGGTGAAGTCGAGCCTGACGTCCCGTGAGACCGCGGACACGCCCGCGACGCCCGAGAGGTCGCTCTCGGCGTCCGCCGGTCCACGAACGCCGAGGATCTCTCCGTCCGCGACGGTGCGGAACACCTCGAACCCGGCGTCCGCGACCGCGTCCGAGACGCCGTTCCCCTTCCCGGTGACGACGTACTCCACCGACCCGTCGCTCGCCGAGGCGAGGCCGGCGACCGAGACCGAGGCGCCCGCCGCGCCGATACCTTTCAACAGCGTCCGTCTGTCGAGTAACATGGTAACCATCCCCGTGCGGGGTATGCCGTGCCACGGACCGAACTCATTTAAATAATTTGGCTACCGAGTAGTTGTTTTAACGTCACAGGTAGAGTATTATACTCGTTGCGTGGACGACGAAGGGCGACGCGGCGGGCGCTACAACCGCTTCGACACGTACGGCCCGTCCTGCCGGTAGCCGAGCTTGTTGCGGTAGTACTCGCGGGCGCCGATGCCGGAGATGACGGCGATTTTCCCGTACCCGGCCTCGCGGGACAGCTCCTCGGCGCGTTCGAGCAGTTTCGTCCCGTACCCCTGATGCTGCCAGTCGCCGTCGCCGCCGATGCCGACCTCGTTGCCGTACACGTGGAGCTCGCGGACCAGGGCGGCGTCTTCGAGTTCGCGGCGGATCGGGTCACCCTCGGTGCCCGCCGCGCCCGGCTGGTCGGGGGCGAACGAGGGGAACCGCAGGCGGCAGAAGCCGACGAGGAGGTCGCGGACCGGGTCCTCGAAGGAGATGAAGTGCTCCGTGCCGCCGCCGGCCTCGTAGGTCAGCACGTCGAGTTCGACGTCGTCGGGGTCCGGGTCGGCGTCGTTGTGCCCGACCTCCCGGGCGCGGATATCGCGCTGGACGATCCCCTTCTCCTCGGCGCGCTGGGCCGCGAGCTGGCGGAGGTTGGACTTCTGGACGCCGGCGTCGATGAAGTCCGCGGGGATGTCGCGCTGGACGCGCTGGAGCCGCGTGTACTTCGGGATCAGGTCCATGACCTCGGCGACGACATCGGCCGCCTCCTCGCTCGTGAGCGGGTCGAAGTCGTCTCGGCGCCAGCGGTCGTACACCCGGGTTCCCTCGACGACGAGCGTGGGGTAGATCTTCAGGTAGTCCGGGCGCCAGTCGGGATTGTCGAACAGCTGCCGGAAGTCCTCCAGACACATCTCCCGGGTCATTCCCGGCTGGCCCGGCATCATGTGGAAGCCGACCTTGAACGCGGCGTCGCGCAGGCGGCGGTTGGCGTTGCGGGAGGCCTCGTTTCCGTGCCCGCGGTGCATGTCGCGGTTGATCCGCTCGTAGGTGGTCTGGACGCCGACTTCGACCTTGGTACCACCGAGATCGAGCATCCGGTCGATCTGCTCGGGGTCACACCAGTCGGGCTTCGTCTCGAAGGTGGTGCCGATGTTGCGGATCTCGTTCGTCTCGTTTTCCGCGATCACGTCCTCGAGGTACTCGAACTCGGTGTCTTCCGGCGCGGGCGCGAACGACTCGCCCTCGGCCGGCTCCGGCTCCTTGTCGAGGTCGTAGTCGTTCATCGCCTGGAGCGCGCGCTTCACGAACCACTCCTGGTAGTCGTGCGAGCGCGCGGTCATCGTCCCGCCCATCAGGATGAGCTCCACCTTGTCGACCGGGTGGCCGATCTTCCGGAGCTGTTCGAGCCGGAGGGTGACCTGCCCGTACGGGTCGTAGTCGTTCTGCTCGCCGCGCGCGGCGGCGGGCTCGTGGCCCGTGTACGACTGCGCCGAGGAGAACTCCGAGGCCGGACCGCCGGGACAGTAGAGGCACTTCCCGTGGGGGCACAGCTCGGGGGAGGTCATGATCGCGACCGGCGAGACGCCCGAGGCGGTCCGGACGGGCTTGCGCTGGACCACCTCGATCACGTCGTCGCGCGCCTCGGACGGGGCGTGGTCGAGGATCTCGGTGTTCTTCGGCACCTTCGGGGAGCCGAACTCCGAGCAGGCGTCGAGCTTGGCGCGTTCGAGGTCGTCGCGCTCGATCTCGCCGTCGAGGATGCGATCGACGAGGTGCTCGCAGGTGCGGACGAACGCCTCGGAGTCGGTGGCATCCGCGGCGGCGTCGTCGCCCTCGCTACCGGCGTCCCCGTCACTCGCCGCGTCGGTACTCATTACGCTCCGATCGACGGGTTTCGGAGTTAAGCGTGTCGCACCGATTCGTGAGAGGGGTGCGCGTCGGCAGCAGAGCGGGAGTCGGCGCCACGGCTCCGACCGCTCAACGCCGCGTTTCCCGCCTCGACGAAACGAAATTCGAGTTCTCGACCGCTCGGCTATACGAGGGCTTCAGATCTGACAAATCGGCGAGCGACACCACCGAAGCGCCCGCCTCCCGGCTGCCCCTTCGAGTCCCACCCGACCACGACCGCACAACACCTCTCCCCTCCCCAGCCTCGTCAGTCGCCGTCGCTTTGCTCCGGCGACTGACTCCCTCGCGCGGTGCTGTCTCGCGGCCGCCGATGGCGGCCGCTCGCAGGCACGCGCCACCGCGACCGCACGTTCGGGGGGTGGAACCGAACCCGCTCGTTTTAGGCAGGGCGCGGCGTACCCCGCCCCGTGCTACGGAAGGACCTCCTGCGCGTCTCCCGGGCGGGCGGCGGCTACCGCCCGCAGTTCACCGGCCGGGAACACCGCCCGCTCGCGGCCCGCGTCCTCGGGACGTTCGAGTCGCACGTCGGCGAGCGGCGCGGCGACCTCGACGACGCGCTGGCGGACCTGGAGGCCGACGCCGCCGCCCGGAACGGCGACTTCAAGCTCGTCCGCGGGCTCGCGGCGCTCGTCGAGCGCGAGTGCGAGTTCGAGACGCGCGCGCCGGTCCCGCCGCGTCGCGTCCGGCGGGCCGCGTTCGAGGCGGCCGAAGCGGTCGGCGTCGCGAACGAGGCGGACCGGGAGGTCGCGGTCGAGCGCGCCGCCGACGCGCTCGGGATCGGCGCGGGCGAGGTGGAGGCGTCGCTGTACGCCGACCGCGACGTCGAGCAAGTGCTCGTCGACGCCGACGTGCGCTGGGACCCCGACGCCCTCCTGGAGCAGTACGATCTTTCGCTCGCCCAGACCGCGCTCTTCGACGCCACCGAGGTCCGGGTGCGGTCGAACGACCCGAAGCGGCTCGTCTCCGCCGTCAAGCGACTCCGACTGATGTACGAGGTGAAAAAGACTCCGGACGGCCGCGAGCTCGTCGTCACCGGCCCGGACCGGCTGTTCTCGCGCACCCGCCGCTACGGGACCGCGTTCGCGCGGCTGCTCCGAACGGTCGCGGAGTCGGCCGAGTGGTCGCTGGAGGCGACGATCGACGACCGCGGGCGCGAGCGCACGATGCGCCTCTCGGACGGCGACGTGACCGTGCCGGACGTCGAGCCCGTCGCGGAGCCCGACTTCGACAGCGGGGTCGAGGCCGACTTCGCCGGGCGGGTCCGCGGGCTCGACCTCGACTGGACCTTGGTACGGGAGCCCGAACCCCTCGAAACGGGCGCGAGCGTGATGATCCCGGACTTCGCGTTCGACTACGACCACGCCGACTTCCGGCTCTTCTTCGAGGTGATGGGCTTCTGGACCCCCGAGTACGTCGAAAAGAAGCTCTCCCAGCTCGCGGACGTGGAGGACGTGGACCTTCTCGTGGCCGTCGACGAGAGCCTCGGCGTCGGCGAGGAGATAGCCGCGCGCGACCACCGCGTCGTCACCTACTCGGGGACGGTGCGCGTGAAGGACGTGGTCGACGTGCTCCGCGAGTACGAGGACGAGTTCGTCGCGGACGCGGCCGCCGCCCTCCCCGATTCCCTCTCGCCCGACGCCGACGCGATCGGACTCGACGACCTCGCGGACGAGCGCGGCGTGAGCGTCGAGGCGATAGCTGACAAGGCGTTCCCCGACCACGAGCGCATCGGGCGGACGCTCGTGCGGCCGGCGGTGTTGGCGGCGATCGACGACGAGATCGAGGCCGGGATGGCGCTCTCGGCGGCCGAAGCGGTCCTCGACGATCACGGCATCGACGACGCGAGCGCGGCCCTCTCGCGGCTCGGCTACCGGGTCGAATGGGAGGGGCTCGGCGGGGGAACGGTTCGGGAGAAATCGGAATAACGTATTTAACTAAGTGCCGTGGCGCGCGCCTCCGAGCGCCCAGCGGGCGCGAGTAGCGAGAGACCGGAGGTCTCTCTGACAGCCGGCGGCTTCGCCGCCGGCGAGAGCGCGTGCGAGGGAGTCACGAGCGCTTTTAACCGCGAGCGACGAGGCCGGGGAGGCGTGAGGTGCCGTGCGGTCGCGGTCGGGTGGGACTCAAAGGGGCAGTCGCGAGGCCGCCGTAGGCGACGTAAGCACCGCAGGGAGCGAGCGAAGCGAGCGACTGAGGAGCGCAACGAGCGTACGGCGGCCTCGCGGCTGGGGCTTTGGAGGTGTTCACCGGCGATCCGCAATCAACCACTCATAAATAACAAAACGGTTCGTTAACCTGTTCAGTCACTCCACGACGGGCAGGTCGGCCCGACTGCCCTTCGGGACCACGGAGCGAAGCTCGTCGTATAAATACAGCCCGACCCCGATCGGCACCGACTCGCCGGCGACCTCGTGGGTCGCGATGAGGTAGCCCCAGTCGCCGTCCCACTCGGGGAGGTCCTGATCGTCGCCGGCCGCGAACCGAGACGCTCGCTCGGGGTCCAGTTCGATCACGTTCTTCGTCGCGCGCGATCCGAACCGCGAGACCGCTCGGCCGGTCGGCTTCCAGTGCTCCTGTCGCGTCCGGAGGAAGGTCATCCCGATCGCCTCTACCTCGCTCGGGTCCGTCGTCTCGCCGTTGAAGATCCAGACCTTCCCGGCGCCCTTCTCCCAGAAGCTGTATCCTTCGAACACCTCTCGCTCGATCCCGAACCGTTCGTCCCACCAGTCGAGGACCTCCGCGCGGCTCGCGCGGCCCTCGACCTCGCGGTCGGCGGGCGTCTCGGGGAGGCGGTCGAACCGCTGGCCGTCGTTGGTGGGGGCGTCGTCGGTCACGCTCCGACCCCCGTATCTTTGTTCCCCCCCACGCGCAGCTTCGCGCAGAAGAACCCGCCCGTGTCGTTGCGGTGCGGGTAGATGCGCTTCGCGCGCGTCACGGACTCGTCGTACGTCTCGCCGTCCCACTCGGTCACGCCGGGGTCGGTTTCGAGCGGGAGGTCGAACTCGACCAGCTCGCAGTCCTCGTTCGCGAGGACGTGGTCGAGGACGGCCTCGTTCTCCTCGGGCGCGAACGTACACGTGGAGTAGACCACGACCCCCCCAGGTCTGGTCGCCTGGACGGCTCGCGCCAGGACACCCTTCTGGATCCCCGCGACCGCGTGGACGTGGTCGAGCGTCCACTCGTCGAGGACGTCCGGATTCTTGCGGCAGGTGCCCTCACAGGAGCAGGGCGCGTCGACCAGCGCGCGGTCGAACTCGTCGAACGCGAGCGGCCTCGTCGAGAAGTTGCGGGCGTCCTGGTTCGTGACGACCGCGTTCGTGATCCCGAGTCGCTCAGCGTTGTGCCGGAGCGCGGAGAGCCGCCCGAGGTTGTTGTCGTTGGCGACGAGGGTGCCCTCGTCGTCCATCGCGTCCGCGATCTGGGTCGTCTTGCTGCCGGGCGCCGCGCAGGCGTCCCAGACGCGCTCGCCAGGCCGCGGGTCGAGCGCGAGCGTCGGCAGCACGGACACCTCCTCCTGCCCGTGGGTCCAACCGTGGACGTACGGCCAGTTACCGCCGGGGTTGCCGTCGGGGAGGCGGAAGAGGCCGTCGTGCCAGTCGACCGGCTCGTGGGCGACGCCCCCCTCGTCGAACGCCTCGCGGACGCGGGCCGGCGTCGCCGCGATCCGATTCGTGCGCACGACCGAGGGGAGCGGGCGGTCGCACGCCGCCCGGAACGCGTCGACGTCGTCGACGAGCGACTCGTATCGGTCGAGCGGGTTCATGACCCACCTTTCGCCCCGGGCGGTTAGACCGTTTCGGGACTCGCTCGGCCCGGCTCGCGCCCCACCTTTAGGTCCGCGCCCCGCGTACGCCCGGCCATGGCCCGTATATCCACCGTCGAGGACGTGTCGCTGGACGAGCCGACGCTGGTCGAGGGGTTTCCGGGCGTGGGGCTCGTCGGCAAGATCGCGACCGACCACCTGATCGACGTTCACGGGATGATCCACTACGCGAACGTCCACTGCGACGGGCTGCCGCCGGTGGCGGTGTACCGCGAGGGCAACGCCGCGGCGACGACGCCGGTGCGGCTCTACGCGGACCCGGAGCGGGACCTCGTCGCGCTCCGCAGCGACGTGCCGGTGAACCCGGCCGCCGCGTCGAAGGTCGCCGCGTGCCTCGGCTCGTGGTTCGACGAGACGGGGCTGTTCCCCGTGTTCCTCTCCGGACTCGGCCGCGAGAAGGACGACGAGCCGCCGGCGCTGTACGGGATCGCGACCGGCGACGGCGGCGAGGCGCTCGCCCGGGCCGAGGTGGAGGCCCCCTCGGAGTCCGGGCTCGTCTCGGGGCCGACCGGCGCGATGGTCGCGGCGGCGCTGGAGCACGACCGCGACGCCGTCGGGCTCGTCGTCGAGTCCGATCCGAAGTTCCCCGACCCCGAGGCGGCGCGGCGGCTCATTCTCGACGGGATCGACCCGATCGCGGGCACGGAGACGCCGACCGACGGGCTCGTCGACCAGGCGACCGAGATCCGCGAGGCGAAACAGCAGCTGGCGGAGCAGATGCGACAGGCGAACGAGGAGAGCTCGCAGGCCGAGCCGCTGAAGATGTTTCAGTAGGGGTCAGTCCGCGGAGTCGACTCCGGCGTCGGCCTCCAGCTCGTCGAGGATCGGCCGGTACTTCAGCTGGACCTCGTCCCACTCGCGGTCGGGGTCGGAGTCGGAGACGATCCCGACGCCCGCGAACAGCGTCGCGCGCCGCCGGCTCGCGACGGCCGAGCGGATCGCGACCGCGAACGCGCCGTTGCCCGCGGCGTCGATCCAGCCCACCGGGGCGGCGTACCAGCCGCGGTCGAACGGCTCCGTCTCGCGGATCGTCGCCAGCGCGCGGTCCGGCGGGAGCCCGCCGACCGCGGGCGTCGGGTGGAGCGCCTCGACGAGGTCGAGGACGTGGCGGTCCGCGTCGAGCTCGGCGGTAATCGGCGTGTGGAGGTGCTGGACCGTCGCGAGCCGCCGGACGCGGCGCTCGCCCGCGGAGACCGACGCCGCGAACGGCTCGAGCTGGTGGCGGACCGTTTCCGCGACTAGCTCGTGTTCGTGGACGTTCTTCTCGTCGTCGAGCAGCTCGCGCGCGAGCCACTCGTCTTCGGTCGGCGTCTCGCCGCGTCCGGTCGTCCCGGCGAGGGCGTCCGTCTCGACCGTCCGGCCGCGCAGCGAGACCAGCCGCTCGGGCGTGGCGCCGAAGAAGGCGCTCTCCCCGGCGGCCGGCTCGAACCAGTAGCGGTGGCAGTCGGGGTACTTCTCGGCGAGGCGTTCGAGCGTCGCCGCGCGGGGGAAGTCGGCCGCGAGGTCCGCCTCCAGCGCCTGCGCCAACACCACCTTCCGGAGGTCGCCGTCGCGGATCCGGTCGACCGCGGCGCCGACGCTCTCGCGCCACGCCTCGCGGCTCGTCGTCCGACGGCTCTCGCTGATTCCCGGGCGGGGCGAGCGGGCCGCGGAGCCGTCGACCGCGCCGTGGTCGGCGTCACCGAGCGCGGCGAACCGCTCGACCTCGCGCGCCAGTCGGTCCTCGACTGCTGCCGCGTCGGCGTCGGCACCGACCGCGTTGACGGTCAGCCACGTCCCGTTGTCGGCGACGGTCAGTTGGGTCCGAGGCAGCACGAACCGAGCCTCGGGAAACGGCCCCCACGGGTCGCCGTCGCAGGCTCCCTCGTGGAAGGCGAACCCCCCGAACACGCGCGGGCGGGCCGCCTCCGTACCGGCGTGGACGTCGCCGGCTTCGAACAGCTCCGTCGCCGCCTCGCGGATCGACGCGAACCGGTCGCTTCCGGCCGCGGTCAGGGTCGCCGCCGCGCCGCCGCCGATCACCAGCGCGTCGTCGGGGGCGCTCCAGACCGTGCGCGGGGCGGAGAGCGCGTCGAACGCCGCCGCGAACCCCGGCTCGTCGACAGCTGTGGTCCGGCTGACCAGCGGCGGCGACGACCGGGAGCGCGCCTGATCCATGCGTATCGAATCGGGGACGGGGACCCTTTATCCTGACTATCGGGGCGGAGCAGGCGGGGAAAATCGGGCAGGGGGACGAAGGAAATCGGGCGACCAGACGTCGGTCGTCAGCTGTATCGGTCCTCGTTCCAGGGGTTCGCCGTGTCGCTGTACCCGCGCTTCTCCCAGTAGCCGAGCTCCTTCTCGGTAAGGAACTCGACGCCCGATACCCACTTCGCGCCCTTGTAGGCGTACTTGTGCGGCGTGACGACGCGGATCGGGCCGCCGTGATCGGCCGGGAGATCGTCGCCGTCGTAGCCGTACGTGAGCTGGACGCCCGGCCTCGTACATTCCTCCAGCGGGAGGTCGGTCGTGTAGCCGTCGAGCGAGTGGAACATGACGTGTTCGGCGTCGTCGCGGACGCCGGCGCGCTCGGCCAGATCGGCGAACGAGACGCCCGTGAACTCGCAGTCGAACTTGCTCCACCCCGTCACGCAGTGGAAGTCCTGCCGCTGGGTGACGGCGGGGAGGTCGCGGAACTCGTCGAGCGAGAACGACAGCGGCTCCTCGACCGCGCCCCACACCTCGAGTTCGAAGGTCTGCGGATCCCACGCGGGCGTTCCGCTCTTCGAGAGGACGGGGAAACCGTCCGTCTCGCGCTGGCCCGGAGGGAGCCGATCGTCGCCGTACTCGCGGTAGAGATCGGTGAGGTCCTCGGCGGCGTCGACGCCGGATTCGGTCATGGAGGCGGATACGTCCCGAACCGACGTATGAATGTCGCTCTCTCGTCGCGTGAGCCTCCTTGCCATCGGAATGCGACGGGAGTGTTCGGATTTTCCAAATCAGAGTTCTACCGATCAAAAATATAATTTTAAATCTCAGTTCTGAGTTTTCAGATATACGCATCTGCGACGCCACCTTTATATTTCCCATCCCACAAGAGCCGGACAGCAAATGCCACGAGTGAAGATAACGGTGCCGGAGCATCTGGAAATGCAGATCGCCCAGATGGTCGAGGAGGGAGAGTTCCTCAACCGCGAGGAGGCGGTCGAGGAGCTGCTCTCGACGGGCATCAAGGCGTACAAGACGAGCGGCCCGCGGGAGGACGACGACTCCAACGGGTTCGAAGACGAGGGAATGATGGGCCACGAAGACGAGTACGTCTTCTGACCGGCGCCGGCACCGATTTTCCCCCACGGTCCCCGAACGCGCGGAATCGTGCGTACCCGCCTCAACAACCCTTAAAGGGCCTACGGCCCGTATCTCGGGGTATGCACAAGGACGAACTGCTCGAACTCCACGAACAGATGGTGACGATCATGGAGCACTTCCGCGCGCAGGAGACGGTCGACGGATCGCTTTTCGACCCCTACGACGAGCTCGAGGTCGATCCGTCGCACGTCCACAAATCGAAGAGCGAGCACAAACACGCCGTGTTCGTCCTCGGCAACGCGCTGGCGAACGCGATGAGCGAAGACGAGTTCTCGCCCGCCGGCCGCGTCGGCAAGCGGATGGAGGAACTCGCCGACGACGCCGAGAACAAGATCTGAGCGGAGGCGGTCGCGGACGCGACTGCCCCCTCGACGCTCCGCCGCTCCCTCTCCGAGCCCCGCTCCCTATCGACCGATTCCTTCCGAGCCCCACTCCCGATCGACCGATTCCTTCCGAGCCCCGCTCCCGACCCCCGAATTGATGTACGCGCAGTCCCCTCCAACCCGACATGGTCGCGGGAGCGCTGACATCGGACGCCGTTCACCTCGTCGCCGGTGGCATCGGCGTCGTCGTCGCGCTCGCAGCAGTGTACCTCGTCGATCACCCCGGCGGTGACTGGACGCGGGCGCTCCGATCGCGGCTCCTCCTCGGCGTTCCGTGGGGGACGCTCGTCGTGATCGCCGGCGTGATCGGCGTGTACCTGTTCGTCCAGTCGGGGATCGACGACCCGAACCGACCGGTCGTGATCCCGTTTCGATCGTGGTCGTACTTCTACCCGGAGGGGATGGTCTGGTCCAGCTTCGCGCACGCGAGCCGCGGGCACATCACCGGTAACCTCCTGTCGGCGCTCGTCGCGGGCGGCCTCGCGGAGTACGCGTACGGCCACTTCCCCGGCGGACGCGAGGTCGACGACGCGGAGTCCCCAATCGTCCGGTTTCGGCGCCGTCCGGAGTACCTCCGACGCCTTGCGAATCACTTCCGGCACCTTCCGAATCACTTCCGACGCCTCCCGGGTCGAGTGCGACGGCTGCCGGCCCGGATCGCCGCCGTCGACTCGCCGGGAGCGAACCCTTACGTTCGGGCGTTCCTGATCGTCCCCGGCGTCGCGGTCGCGTTCGGCCTCGGGTTCGCGCTGTTCGCGCTGGGACCAGTGATCGGCTTCTCCGGCGTCGTGTTCGGGTACTGGGGATTCGCGCTCGTCTCGCGGCCCGTCACCGCGGTCGTCGCCACGGCGGGAACGACGCTCGTGCGCGTCCTCTACGACGCCCTCCGAGTCCCGGTGGCGTTCGCGGAGGCGTCCCCCTCGTACGGCGCGCCGGGGTGGGCGAACGTCGCGATCCAGGGCCACGCGATCGGGCTGATCGCCGGGGCGCTGCTCGCGGTTCTCCTCTCTCGCCGGCGGGCCCGAGGCCCGGGCGACGAACGCCGTGACGGAGACCCGACGGGGAGCAGATGGAAGTACCACCCGCTCGCGACGGCTGACGGGGACGGACTCGGGGCGGACGCGACCCAGCGGTCGGCGCTCGTCGTCTTCGGCGCGCTGCTGCTGTTCGGCGCGTCGCGCCGGCTGTGGGCGGTGTACTGGTACCTCGGCAACGAGCAGTACGAGCTGTACCGCGCGGTCGGGCTCGGGCTGCTCGCCGTCCTGGCCGCGCTCGTCGCCGTCGCGGCCGTCTCTCGCGACGAGCCGTTGTGGCCGGCGCGGGCGGTTCCGAAGCCGGAGACGCTCCGAGACGGAGTCCGATCGGCGACGCCCGCGGGGGTCGGCGTACTCCTCCTCGTCGCTGCGCTGGCGGCGGTCGCGGGGCCGGGGGTGGTTCCGAACCTCGTCGCCGTCGACGACGGGGACCTCCCCGGCGACCCGATCGAGGTGGAGGGGTATCGGGTGACGTACGCCGAGAACGTCGAGAACCAGCTCGTGGGCGTCGTCGACGTGGAGGCGTTCGGCCGCTCGACGTCCGTCAACACGTCGGGGGTGATCGTCACCCATCCGGATCGGGAAATTTGGACGACGGCGGTCTCGAAGGGGAACCTCGCGTTCTGGGGGTACCGGGCGATCGATCTCGGGGGGACGGGGTGGCGCGAGACCGTCTGGGTCCAGCGGGTCGGCTGGGTCGCCGCGAACGGCGGCCCGACCTACCGGGTCGACGCGGTCCGCGACGACACGAGGCGGACGCTGTTCACGAGCGAACCGGCGCGGGCCGAGCCCCGGATCGACGGTCGGAACGTCGTCGTCGCGGCCACGCAGGGCGGGTTCGAACTGTCGGTGATCGGCGGGAGCGGCACCAACGTCACGGCGCCGCTTCCGGCCGCGAACGAGTCGGTGACGGTCCGGGGGATCACCCTCGTGCGCGAGGGCGACGTCCTGTTCGCGGAGCGCGGCGAGACGCGGGTGCGGATCGCGCAGCGGGAGCGATACGAAGGGCGGCAGTAGGAGACGGGAGAGGCGGGAACGGCGTGAGGGAGACCGGAGCGCGTCGCGGGCGCTACGTCCACTCGATCCGGTACACTTCGGTGTCGACGTCGCGCGCCTCGTCGGCGTGGTGGTCGAACTGCGCGTCGATCCGGAACTCGGCCGCGAACGCGTGCGTCACCTCGCCGCCCTCGTCGGCGGCGAACGACTCGACGAACTGCCGGCTCCCCGCGTTGTGGATCGAGTAGGAGACGGCAGCGAGGTCGCTCGCGACGGCGAGGAACGCGCGGTCGGCGTGTCTGTTCCCGTCTTGGGCGCCGAACGGGGGATTCATCACGACGGTGGCGGGTTCCGCGACGGCGAGCGGCGGGCGGGTGGCGTCGCCGCGGACCCAGTGGACCGGTGCGCTGGCGGCGACGCGGCGCTCGTTGGCGCGGGCGGTCGCCAGCGCGTCGCCGTCGAGTTCGAGGCCGACGACGCGCGCGGGTCCGCGCAGCGCCGCGGCCAGCGCGAGCATCCCGGTGCCGGCGCCCAGGTCGATCACGGTGCGACCCTCGACGTCGCCGTGGAGGTCCGCGAGGTGGACGACGTGGGCCGCCAGCTCGGGCGGCGTCGGGTACTGTTCGAGGGCGGCGTCGGGACGCTCGAAGCCGGCGACGACGCCGAGCTTTGTCGCGAGCGACCGCTTCGTCGCCATCGGTCAGGCGGCGCCGTCGCCCTCGACGCGGACGAGTTCGACTCCCTCGCGGTCGGCGCGTTCTGCGAGCGCCGCGAGCGCGGTGTGAACCTCCTCGCACGTCGCTTCGTCGACGCGGACCTCGATCCGACCGGCACCGAGGAACGACGCGGCGCGGACGAGTCCGCGGAGTCGGTCGGCCTCGCGCTGGCGTTCGAGCGTGCTCTCGGCGTCGAACTCCGCCTCGGTCGCGACCGCGGCGGGCTGGTAGCCGCGGGCCGCGAGCCCCTGTTTGAGGTCGCGGAGGTGGTCGGGCGCGGTGCTGTCGAGGTCCGACGCGTCGATGACGACCGGGTCGACGTCGGCGGGGCGACAGCCGCGGAGCGTTCGTTCGATGCCGGACGAGGAGGTGGTGCTCATACACCCTGATATGTATTAGTTATACAAAAATCTTTATAGATGTTTTGTAGTAATATACGGCGGAGGCGACGGCGGACCGGACGCTCCGCGGGCCGGGGACTCACGACCGTTGACGCGCGACGCGGAGACTCACGACCGTTGGCACACGACGCGCCGAGATCGACCTCGGAAGCCCGGAGGGATGATTCCGGCCTCAAACCGCGGTCACGTTTCGTGCGTCGCGGTGCCGGCGGCGGGGCGTGTCGACACCGTGTTCGGACCGGCAACGGTTTTTTAATTCCGAATGTAGGAGCGTTCTACGTACAGCTAAAGGCGTATTCAACCGATCCCAAGTTTTTCGTCGTCGTCGTGGGGTGTGGGCAAGAGTTAAATACGCAAACGACCAGAAACCTTTTAATGGAACGTCCGAGTCGCCAGCGGCAACAGGAGCGAGAGGCGGAGCAGGAAACGGACGAATCGACGGTCTCCTGTCCGGAGTGTGACTCGGAGAACATCGTCACCGACGCCGACCAGGAACTCGTCTGTGAGGACTGCGGGCTCGTCTTGGACGAGCGCAACATCGACCGCGGGCCGGAGTGGCGCGCGTTCAACCACTCGGAGCGGCAGTCGAAGTCTCGCGTCGGCGCCCCCATCACGGAGACGATGCACGACAAGGGGCTAACGACGACCATCGACTGGAAGGACAAGGACGCGTACGGGCGGTCGCTCTCCTCGGAGAAGCGCTCGCAGATGCACCGCCTCCGCAAGTGGCAGGAGCGGATCCGGACGAAAGACGCGGGCGAGCGCAACCTCCAGTTCGCGCTCTCGGAGATCGACCGGATGGCGAGCGCGCTCGGGGTGCCGCGCTCGGTGCGGGAGGTCGCCTCGGTGATCTATCGACGCGCGCTCAACGAGGACCTGATCCGCGGCCGCTCCATCGAGGGCGTCTCCACCGCCGCGCTGTACGCCGCCTGCCGGCAGGAGGGGATCCCCCGCAGCCTCGACGAGGTCGCGGACGTCTCGCGGGTGCCACAGAAGGAGATCGGCCGGACGTATCGGTACATCTCCCAGGAGCTCGGCTTAGAGCTGAAGCCCGTCGACCCCAAGCAGTTCGTCCCCCGGTTCGCGTCCTCGCTCGAACTCTCCGAGGAGGTCCAGTCGAAGGCGACCGAGATCATCGACGTCTCGGCCGAACAGGGGCTGCTCTCCGGGAAGTCCCCGACGGGCTTCGCGGCCGCCGCGATCTACGCGGCCTCGCTCCTCTGTAACGAGAAGAAGACCCAGCGCGAAGTGGCGGACGTCGCGCAGGTCACCGAGGTCACCATCCGGAACCGGTACCAAGAGCAGATCGAAGCGATGGGGTTCCGATAGGGCGGCCCGTCGAATCCGCCGATCGGTCGCGGCGTCCGCGACGCGACTGTTGGATCGGGTTTTTAATCGATACCCGCTGTATCCACGACCGAGATGTACGCAGAGATCCTCGTTCCGACCGACGGCAGTCCGGCGTCGGACGCCGCGATCGAACACGCGATCGGCCTCGCAGACCGGTACGACGCCCGTCTCCACGCCCTGTACGTCGTCGACGGCGCGGCGTACTCCAGCCTGGAGGCCGGCGCGGAGGTCGTCGTCGAGGCGCTCGAGTCGGAGGGCGAGAAGGCGACGAAGCGCGTCGCGGACGCAGCTGACGACGCGGGCATCGAGTGCGTCACCAGCGTCACGTCCGGGACGGCGTACCAGTCGATCCACGACTACGTCGACGAACACGGCATCGACGTCGTCGTCATGGGGACGCACGGACGGAAGGGGATCGGCCGCTACCTGCTCGGGAGCGTCACGGAACGAGTCGTCCGGACCTCGGACGTCCCGGTGTTGACCGTGCGACAGTCCACGGATGAGTAGTCGCACCGCTCCCGGCGAACGCGGGTGACACCGATGCGCGACTGGCTCTCTCACCGCGTGGTCTCGTCGCCGGACGACACGGCCCTCGTCCGCGCTGAGGACGGCGAGGCGTGGAGCTACACCGACCTCGACCGGCTCGTCGACGAGACGGCCGGGCGACTGGTCGCGCACGGGCTGGGCGAGGGCGACCGGATCGGGGTGCTCACCCCCCCGTACGTCGGTACCGTCGGCCTCGTCCACGCGACGATGCGGATCGGGGCGACGTTCGTCCCGCTCGGCCAGGAGCTGACCGCCCGCGAGATCGCCGCGCGGATCGACCGGACCGACCTTGACGCCGTCGTCTGCGCGGAGCCGACCGAGCCGACGGCGACCGACGCGGCGGCGGAGATCGAGGGGGTCCCCGTCTACTCCGTCGACGACCCGGCGAGCGCCGAGGTCACCGGGATTCACGACGTCGATCCGGCGTCGATCGATCCGCCGGGATGGTCGTTCGCGGACCCGCTCTGCGTGCTGTTCACCTCCGGGACGACCGGGGAGCCGAAGCCCGTGCCCCTGACCGCGGGCAACGTGTACAGTTCCGCGGTCGCCTCGGCGTTCCGCCTGGGCGTCGAGCCCGACGACCGGTGGCTCGTGTCGCTGTCGCTTCACCACATGGGCGGGCTGGCACCGGTGTATCGGTCGGTGCTGTACGGGACCACTCTCGTGTTGCGAGAGGGGTTCGACGCGGGCGGCACCGCAGACGACATCGACGCGTACGACGTGAGCGGGGTCTCGCTCGTCCCGACGATGCTCAAGCGGATGCTCGACCGCCGCGGGACGCTGTCGGACTCGCTGCGCGCGGTCCTGCTCGGGGGCGCGCCCGCGCCGGCCGAGCTGTTGGAGCGGTGTCGCGACTACTCGATTCCGGTGTACCCGACCTACGGGATGACGGAGGCCGCCTCGCAGATCACGACCGCGACGCCGCGACAGACCAGAGACCGGATCGGGACGGTCGGCCGCCCCCTCTTCGGCACCGACGTGACGGTCGTCGACGACGGCGGCGAGCCGGTCGAGCCGGGCGAGACCGGCGAGATCGTCGTCAGCGGACCGACGATCACGCCGGGATACCTCGCGGTCGACGAAGGCGACCCCGCGGCCTCCGACGCGGTCGAGGTGAACGGGATCGATCCGGCGGATCTCGATCGCTCCGAGTTCGGCCCGCACGGACTCCAGACCGGCGATGTCGGTCGATTCGACGAGTCGGGGTTCCTCCACGTGCTCAACCGCGTCGACGACCGGATCATCACCGGCGGCGAGAACGTCGAACCCGGGGAGGTCGCGGACGTGCTCCGCGGACACCCCGAGGTGGACGACGTGGCGGTGATCGGGCTCGACGACGACGTGTGGGGTGAACGCGTCGGGGCGCTCGTCGCGGTCGGCGACCGGTTCCCGTCGGGCGCGGTCGCCTCCACCGACGGTCCGTCCTCGGAGGGAACCGCCCCGGTGGGCGATCGGCTAGGCGACGGCTCGGAGGGCAACGGTTCCGACGGCAGCGATTCGGGTTCCGCCGGTCGCGAAGCGAACGGCGGGGGGGCGGACGACGACGAGATAGCGGATCCGAGCGCCGGAGCCGACCGCATCGGTCCCGCACCGATCGACGAGGGAGCGTTCGTCGCGTTCGCCCGCGAGCGGCTGGCCGGGTTCAAGATCCCGAAGACGGTCGCGTACGTCGACGAGCTCCCGCGGACCGTCTCGGGAACGGTCGACCGGGAGGCGACGCGCGCCGTCCTCCGGGAGCGCGGCGCGGACCCCCGCGAGAGCGCCGACACCGACCTCGAAACCGCGGGGTTCCGGCCGGCCGATCCGACAGATCCGCCGGAAGATTCGGTAGATCCGCCGGAAGATCCGGAATCGACGGAGACGACCGGGTCGGGCGACCCGAAGCCCGGGTCCGACGGCGGTGGCTCGGCCGCCGACACCGACGGCGGTGACGACTCGGGTGCCGACGGCGGTGACGGCGAGTCGGACGCGGCCGGCGACGAGGGCGACGCCGAGAACGGGATGACGTAAACGCACACGAAGTTGTTCGTTGTTCCACGAACGTTTTGAGCGCGCGGTCCTCACGGTCGGTATGGAACTGCTCGACGACAGCGTCGTGCCGGCGCGCGCGCGAGACGTCAAACAGGAGGCCCGCGAGTTCGCGGACGAGTACATTGCCCCGAACGCCGAGGCGTATTACGAATCGGGCGAGTACCCCTGGGAGGTGCTCGAAGCGGGGATGGACGCCGGGCTCGTCGCGCAGGACATCGGCGAGGAGTACGGCGGGAAGGGGTTCGACCTCGCGCAGGTGCTCGCCATCGCGGAGGAGTTCTACCGCGCCGACGCCGGCATCGCGCTCACCCTCCAGCTCGCCAGCTTCGGCGCCGAGATGGTCGAGCAGTACGGCACCGAGGAGCAGAAGGAGGAGTACCTCCGGCCGGTGGCCGAGAACGACCAGATCTCCGGGCTCGCGGTCTCCGAACCGCAGACCGGCTCCGACCTCGCGGGCATGACGACGGAGGCCGAGAAGGTCGAGGGCGGCTACGAGCTCACCGGCGAGAAGTACTGGGTCGGCAACGCGGTCGAGGCCGACTGGCTCACGGTCTACGCCAAGACCGGCGAGAGCGACGACCGCTACTCCAACTACACGCTGTTCATCGTCGAGACCGACTCCGACGGCTACGAGGCCGAACACATCCCCGAGAAGATGGGGATGCGCGCGTCCAAGCAGGGCCACATCGTCTTCGAGGACTGCTTCGTCCCGGAGGAGAACGTCGTCGGCAGCGAGGGCGGCGGCTTCTACGTGCTCGCGGACTTCTTCAACCACGGCCGCGTGATCGTCGGCGGCCACGGGCTCGGGCTCGCGGCCGCCGCCATCGAGGAGGCGGAGGCGTTCATCGACGAGCGCGAGGCGTTCGGCCGCACCATCGACGAGTTCCAGGCCGTCCAGCACACGATCTCCGACATGCGCATCGGGTTCGAGTCGGCCCGCGCGCTCAACTGGCGCGCCTGCGAGAAGGTCGCGAACAACGAGGACGCCGGCTACTGGGCGGCCCTCGCCAAGACCAAGTCCACGGAGGTCGCGACCGACTGCGCCGAGCAGGGCATGAAGCTCCACGGCGGCCGCTCGATCCTCACCGACCGCCGGATCGCCCGCGTCTACCGCGACGTGCGCATCCCGGTGATCTACGAGGGCGCCAACGACATCCAGCGCAACCTCATCTACCGGCAGTCGCGCTGAGGGCGACTCCGGGGCGGCTCACAGCGTCGCCGCCAACCGCCGCAGCGCCTCACTGCCGCCGGTCGCCAGCGGCTCGCCGTGGCCGACGCAGGCGACCTCGAACACCGGGGCGCGCTCGGCCAGGTCGCGCACGCTCGCCGCGACCGCGTCGGTGTCGTAGCTGATCACCCAACCGGAGGGCTTCAGGTCGCCGTCCGACTCGGAGACGAGGTCCCCGAGCAGTCCGACCCCGAGTTCCTCGCTGACGTACGCGACGTGGCCCGGCGTGTGCCCGGGCGTGTGGTACGCGGTGAACGAGCCGAGCGCCTCCCCGTCCCGCACGCCGACCACGTCGAGGTCGGGGAGATCCGTGAGGAGCCCGCCGAGCCGCTGGATCAGTCCCTTGTGATTCCGGAGCGGCGGCGACCGCGCGCCGCGGAGGAGCTGGGCGTCGAACCCGTACGCGTGGATCGACGCGTCGAGGTCGGGCGCCAGCGCCGCCAGCGTCCCGACGTGGTCGAGGTCGTAGTGGGTAAGCAGGACGCGGCCGATGTCGGAGACCGCGACGCCGGCCTCGTCGAGGCCGCGTCGGATCGCCGCCTCGTCCCACGGCGTGCCGGCGTCGACGAGGGTCGGCACGTCGTCGGAAACGAGGTACGCGTTGACCCCGCGACAGTCGAACCGCCAGACGCCCTCCGCGATTTCCGTCGCCATGTCGGTGCGTACGGTCCGGAGCGGAATGAACGCTGTCGTGGCGGAACGCAGGGAGCGCGACCTCCCGGGACCGAGTCGACGCCGTCGACGGTGCGCCCGACGAAAACGCCAAGACGCCGGGGCGACACCACGGGGTATGCGACTGGAGGACTACTGGGGGATCGGCCCCAAGACGAGCGAGCGGCTCACGGCGGCGCTCGGGACCGAGCGGGCGATCGAGGCGATCGAGTCGGCCGACGTCCGCGCGCTCGTCGACGCCGGGCTCCACCGCGGCCGCGCGACGCGCATCCTCCGCCGGGCGAACGGGGAGGCCGGGATGGAGGTGCTCGCGACGGGCGACGCGCGCTCGGTGTACGACGACCTCCTCGGGCTCGCGGCCGACGCCGCGCTGACCGCGCACGCGGCGGACCGGATCCGCGTGTTGACCCCGCTGCTCGACCGCGACGCCGTCGAGTCGCGGTTAGGGCGGGTCGTCGCCGCCCGCGACGCGTGGACCGGCCTCGACGAGGCTGACCGCGAGGCCGTCGAGGACGCGTTCGCCGCGTACGACGAGGCCGACGGCTCCGACCTGGCCGCGGTCGAGACCGCCGTCGCGCTCCGCGAGGCGGGGCTGACTGACGGTCCCTTCGCAGCGGTCGGCGCGCTCAACGGCGACCGACTGCGCGACGCGGCCGACGCGCTCGCGGACGTTCGGGGCTCGATCGACCCGGCCGGCGACCTCGACGGCGACGACATCGAGATCGCGAGCGGCGCCGACGCGGAGCTGGACCGCCTGCGCGAGCGGCTGTCGGCCGCGCGCGACCTCGCGGACTCCGCGTTCGACGTGCTCGAGTCGGTGCGCGACGGGAGCCTCCGCGACTTCGAGGCGCTGGAGGCGGCGACGATCGACCACGTCGCGCGCGAGACGGGGGTCGAGCCGGCGACGGTGCGGGCCGCGGCGCCCGACGAGGCGCTCGACGCAGCCGACTTCGTCTCCGGAACCCTCCGGGAACTCGTCGTCGAACTGGAGGCCGCGGTCGACGAGCGCGAGGCCGCCGTGGCGGCCGACATCCGCGAGCGACTGGGCGACGAGCCCGCGACGGCCGACGCGAGCGAGGCGGAGACCGACGACGCCGAGGGAACCGGGAGCGACGACGCCGAGGAGACGGAAGAGGGCGGCGACACCACCGTCGCCCGCGCCGCGGCGGCGGTGTCGGACGCCGCGTTCCTGCTGTCGCTCGGGCGGTTCGCGGCAGAGAACGGCCACGTCCGGCCGATGCTCGTCGACGACGGCATCGCCGTGCGCGGGGCGCGAAATCCCTTCCTCGCCGGCGACGTCCAGCCGGTGTCGTACGGGGTCGGCTCCCACTCGCTCGCGGACGCGTCGGGCGTCGCGAGCGCGGACGCCCCGCCGACGGGCGACCGCGTGAGCGTCCTCACCGGGGCGAACTCCGGCGGGAAGACGACGCTCTTAGAGACCCTCTGTGCGGTCTCGCTGCTCGCGTCGATGGGGCTGCCCGTGCCCGCCGACGCGGCCGAGGTCGGCGCCTTCGACCGGGTCGTCTTCCACCGCCGGCACGCCTCGTTCAACGCCGGCGTGCTGGAGTCGACGCTGAAGTCGGTCGTCCCGCCGCTGGTCGCGGACGGCCGCACGCTCATGCTCGTCGACGAGTTCGAGGCGATCACGGAGCCGGGGCGCGCCGCCGACCTGCTGAACGGCCTGGTGACGCTGACGGTCGACCGCGGCGCGCTCGGCGTGTACGTCACCCACCTCGCGGACGACCTGAGCCCGCTGCCCGACGCCGCCCGCATCGACGGCATCTTCGCGGAGGGGCTGACGAACGACCTGGACCTCCGGGTCGACTACCAGCCGCGGTTCGAGACCGTCGGGAAGTCCACGCCGGAGTTCATCGTCTCCCGTCTCGTCGCGAACGCGAGCGACCGCGGCGTCCGCGCCGGCTTCGAACACCTCGCGGGTGCCGTGGGCGAGGAGGCGGTCCAGCGAACCCTCTCCGACGCTCAGTGGACGGCGAACGATGACTGAGGAGGCGGGCGGTAGCGACCCCGGGCCGGACCGGATCCGCTCGATCGCGGTCCACCGCGAGGACGTGGCGAACGCCCTCGAAGCCACGCTCCGGAGCGACCGGGATGTCGTCCTCCGCGCGACGCCGCCCTTCTCGGGGCGGATGCGCGCTCGGCTCCACGCGGTCGACACGGACGGCGACGGTGACGCCGAGAACACGGGTGAATCCGACGTTCCGGCGCCGCTTCACGTCGACCCGCGGGACCTGGTCGAGGACGTGCCGCCGTATCCCGAGCCCGACGACACCGCGACCGAATACCCCGACGCCGACCTCGAAGCCCGCCGGGAGCGACACGCGGAAGCCGTCGAGTCGTGGCGCGAGCGCGTCCGCGAGGGCGTCGGCTCGACGGTCGAAATCGAGGTCGACGGCGACGCTCGCGCCGTCGACGTGGTCGCGCTCGGCTGAATCGAGCCGGAAAACCGAACCGCGCGAGCTACAGCCGCAACCGCTCGACTTCGGTGCCGGCGGCCTCGAACTCGTCGTCGGTCGCGGCCGCGACCACGACGGTGCTCACGTCGGTCGCGGCGTCGAGGTCGACCTCGAACGCGCCGTCGCCGTCGGGCGTCGCGATGCGCGACGTTTCCCTGGTGTGGACCGCCACGAGCTCGGCGTCCGTCTCGCCCGCGACGACGACCGCGTCTTCGACGAAATCGGCGGTGGCGGTCAGGTCGGGACCCTCCGGGCGGTCGCGCTCGACGTACCGGTCGCGGACCGCGGTCGGGGTCTCGATCGGCTCGCCCGCGTCGACGCCGTGGGCCAGCCGAATGAACCCGGCCATCGACCACGCGAGCGGGGTCGCCCCCCCGGTACCCTCCCCGAACTCCCAGCCGTACTTCGTCGGGTGTTCGCGGTCCCACACCTGCTCGGGGAGCATGCGCCCGGAGTTGGCGAAGCCGGCCATCGTCTCCAGGAGCGCCTCGGGTTCGAGCGCCTCGTCGTCGGTGCCGCCGAACGCGTCGGGACCGTCGGCGCGGGCGCGCAGTTCGTACTCGCCGCGCTCCCCGGTGAAGATCGGCCAGAGACGCCCGCGGCCGTCGCCGGTGCCGGCCCACGGCGCGCCGGGGTCACCGACCGCGATCTCGCCGTACGCGTCGCCGACGTACCGATACCAGGCGGCGCCGTGCGGCGTGTCCACCCGGATCGAGTCGTCGACGACGGAGACGGAGTTGCGGACGATCGGGTCGTCGGCGGGCTTGATCCCCAGACGGACCAGTTCGAGGAAGCCGCCGTCGACGATCTCCCGCTCGTCGTAGGTCGGCCCGTCGTTGGCGATGGTGCGCGGACGCCCCGCCTCGGGATCGCCGTCGGCCGTGATCCGGAGGTAGTACGGGGTCTCCTGATGGCGGTCGGTCCCGGTCGCGGTCGCGCACCACTCCTCGACGCGCGCCGCCCAGTCGTCCGCGAGCGCCAGCCACGCGAGCGCGTCGGCGCGGAGCGAGTCGGGCGATTCGGCGGCCTCGCTCCCGGACGCCTCACGCCGGTCGGCCTCCGCGAGCGCGAGCGCGGCGCCGGAGACGAGTCCGGCGATTTCGGCCGCGATGCTCGACGGCGAGTAGCCGGCCTCCTCCTCCCAGCGCTCCTGTGCCGTCTCGGGGCCGTTGGCGGCGATGTAATCGAGCGAGCGGCTGACCTGTTCGTAACTGTACTCCGCCTCGCCGAGCGTCAGACCGCGTTCGTACAGCTGCCAGGCCATCACCGAGGGGAACGCGATGTTGTCCATCTGCTCGCCGCCCCAGCGGGTCCGGCCGTCGATGTAGGTGTTCTGCGGGAGGAACCCGTCGTCGTCCTGCTGAGTGTTGTACAGGTACGCCAAGGCGTCGGCGCCGCGGTCGAGTTCGTCGATCTCGATCAGCGCCGTGAACACCTGATAGAGGTCCCGCGACCACACGAAGTTGTAGCCGTAGCCGCGGTCCTCCGCGGCGTACTCGGTCTCGCCCCACGGGACCGAGGGGCTCGCGATCCCCGCGCCGTCGTGGGTCTTGTCCTCGACGGCCGCCAACGTCATCAGCGCGAACCGGTACTGCGCCGCGAGCTCCGGGTCGCCCGCGACCGAGTCGGGGAGGTCGCGGTCAGCGAGCCACGCGCGCCACGTCTCGGCGTACGCGTCCGCGGCGTCGTCGAAACCGCGCGCGAGCGCCCCCTCGGCCTCGCCGAGCGCGGCCGCGGTGTCCGACTCCTCCGCGAACCCGAGCGCGACCGCGTCCGCGATCGCCTCGCCGCTGCCGACGAGCCCGGCGAGGACGACGTTGCCGACCGCCGCGGTCGATTCCTCGCCGGGGTCGCCGTCGCCGAACAGCGCGTCGGCCGCCTCGCCGCCGGCCGCGAGCGCGCTCGCCCAGTCGAACCCGTCGCCGCTCGCCAGCGCGAGCGCGACGTCGAACGGCTCGCCGTCGTCGTCGACGAGCTTGCCCGCGTCGCGGTCGGGGTCGTCCTTCCGCGCGAGCAGGTGCGCCCCGTCGTCGCCGGCGACGCGCTCGGCGCGGTCGTCGGTGCCGACGTTGGCGACCGTCGCGTCGACGAGCGCGTACACGTCGTACTCGCGGCGCCCCTCGAACCGGACGTCCGCGAGGATCGCGGTCCCGTCGGTGTCGACCGCGTACTCGACCGTGAGCGTCCAGCCGTGCCCGTGGGCGTCGCCGGTCTCGCGGATCGTCTGGACGTACGCGAGCGCGTCGTCGGCCGCCGGCTCCGTCGTGCGCTCGACCGTCTCAGTCGCCGTGACGTGGTCCGTCTCGTCGAACGTGCGGACCGCGTACTCGGAGTCGGGGTCCGCGACGAGGAAGTCGAACGTCCGGACGTTCATCACGTCGATCCGCGGGAACCGCGCCTCGGTGAGCGCCCCCTCGGTGAGCGTGAACCACACCGGGACCGGCTCGTCGGCCTCGTAGTCGGCGGGGGTTCCGACGCCGAACTTCCGACCGGTCGTCCAGTGGGGCGCCGCCTCGGGCCCGGTCTCGCGGTCGTGCGGGACCGGGAGCTCCCCGTGGCTCGCGAGCGTCACCGTGGCGTCGATCCGGAGCGCGTGCGACCACGCGATGGGGGTCGCGCTGTCGAGGTCCCCGTCGTCGAACGCCTGCTCCGCGAACAGTCCGGCCTCGTTGGTGAACGGACCGTCGGGCTCGCAGAGCGCGTACAGCTCGCGGGCGTCGGCGAACAGCGGCCCCGACGCGCCGCCGCGCTCCTCGACGACGCCCGCGAGCGTCGCCGCCGCGGTCGCGCCCCACAGCGTCGCGATTGACCACACCTTCGCGGCGCCCTGCTCGGCCGTGCGCCAGTCGTCGCCGGCGAACCTGACGAGCCCCTCCACGGCGGACGTCTCGCGCCGAAGCGCGTCGATGGACTGCCGGACGTGGGTGTTGACGCGGTCGAGGAAGCGGTCGAACTCGCTCGCGGCGACGGACTCGATCGATCCGGCGCCCGCACCGTCGATGGCGGCGGAGTCGCCGGAGCCGTCGGTCGCGGCGGAGTCGCTGCCGCCGGTCGCGGTCTCGTCGTCGAGGAGCGCGGCGTACTCGGCCGCGGCGGTGGCGAGCGCGAAGGTGCTGGCGTCGGCGCGGGCGTCCCGGCTCCCCTCGCTGGCGCGCTGGAGGAACCGTTCCGTCTCGGGGTTCCAACGGGCGTCGAGGCCGGAGAGGGCGGCCTCCGCGGCGTCTGCCGCCTCGGCCCGCAGGTCCTCGTCGACCGGCGCGCGCGCCACGGCGGCGAACGCCCGGAGGTACTCGGCGCCGGTGTGGGTGAACCGCCCGAGCGCGTTCTCCCAGCAGTTCTGACAGCGGCGGGGAAGCCCGTCGTCCTCGGTCGTCTCCGAGAGGAAGTCGACGCCGTCGGCGATCGTCTCGTCGATCCGGTCGCGCCACTCGGTCGGGAGGTCCGCCTCGCGGCGGAGGGTCGCGAGGAAGGCGACGACCGTCGCGGGCTGGTCGAGCTGATCGTTCGGGCCCGGCGTGCCGTTCGCGCCCTCGATACGGGCGTTCGCCCAGCCGGGCGCGACCTTGCCGGAGTCGGCCCACACGCGGTGGGGCCACGAGCCGTCGGCGTCCTGGGTACGACAGAAGAAGCTCGCGGTCGCGAGCAGCTCCTCGTCGGCGTCGAGGCCGAGTTCCTCGCTCGCGTCGAGCAGCGCGGTCGACACCGACGCCTCGTCGCGGAACCAGGTGTAGCCGTAGCCGCCGGAAGTAGAGTAGAAGGGGTCGAACTCCGGGGCGGCAATCCGCGCGCCGGACTCGGCCGTGAGCAGGTCGAGCGCGCGGAGGTCGCTCGCGATCACCGACCGCCGGGGAGCGTCTTCGGGAACGTCGGGTCCGCGACCGTCGGCGGCCTCGCGGAGCTCGTCGGCGTCCGGGTAGGCGGTGGCGATGTTCGAGACCGTCTCGATGCGGCGCTGGCGGTCGATGCCGTCCGTGAGCGCGTCCTTCGCGTCGTCGCCGGTGTCGCGGGCGCCGCCGCGGTCGACGACGGCCCGGCCGGCGAGGGTGACGCGCTCGGTCCGTCCCTCGCGCTCGAAGGGCGCGCGGACGACGACGTCCGGGGTGAGCCGCGAGTCCTCGCGGCGGTCGATCTCGCCGCGGTGCGGGAAGCCGTCGTCGGCCTCGCCGAGCAGTTCCGGAATCGTCCGCAGCCGCTGTCCGTGGGCGTTCGAGAGCCCCGTCGAGGCGGTGAGGAAGTCGTGTTCCGTGCGGTGGTACACCTCGACGACGCCGCCGTCGGCGGGACCGGCAGCCTCGTGGACCATGTTGCCGACGCGCCCCTCGACCATGTCGGGCGAGAACGCGTAGGCGGCGACGAGTTCGGCGTCGGCCGGCGGCGAACCGCGGAGCTCGACGTGGGTGAGGTGCGTGTCGCTCACGACGAGGTCGAACTGGTGGATGGTGTAGCGGCCGGCGTCGTACTCGGTCTCGACGAGCGGCGTGTCGCCGTCGTAGTGCTGGCGGGTCGTCTCGAGGTCGTCGAACCAGCGGACGCCGCGCCCGGCGGTGATCCCCATCCGGAGCCGGTCGGCGCCGCCGACTCCCGAGAGGGAGTACGAACAGTCGTGGACGGTCCCGTCCGGCCCGACGTGGACCAGCCGTCCGTCGTCGCCGGTGAACGCGCCGGCGGTCATCGAGTGTTCCGCCGGGTACCGCTCCCCGCGCCGACGTTCGTGTTCGGTAAGGGCGGTGCGCAGTCGCATACCCGCTCTGCGACTGCCGGAGTAAAAGCCTTGACGACCGCGGCTAGGAACCGATCGCGGCGCGAGAGCGGGGGTAGATGGGGGCGATATCGGGCCGGACGCGGCCGAACCAAGAGCAACACCGAAGACCCCGGGCGTTGATGACCGTCACATGCACCATCCCGGACCCCCGCGTTTCCTCGCGACCGGTGAGACGACGGAGCTGGCACCGAGAGACCCGGACCCGGACGCCGCGTACGCGTGGCGCGTCGCGGACGCGCCGCCCGGCAGCGAGTCGACCGTCGGAGACGGGCCCGTGACCGAGTTCACGCCCGACGTACCCGGGCGCTACCTGCTCGGGCTGGACGCTCCGGACGGCGATCACCTGCTCACGGTTCGGGCGTTCGCCGCGAGCTACGCGGGCGTCGACGTCGCCGGCGGGAGCGGCACGGCGATCCGCGACCGCGACGTCGACGACGAGCCGATCGACTACGCCGCCCGCGAGCAGCACGAGGGCGTCGGTCGCCCGCGAGTGCGGGTGGACGCGAGCGTCGCGTCCGACGGCGACGCGGCGCCGGCGGGCGAGAGCCCCGACGATTCGGACGCAGGGCGTGCCGGCGAAGCGGTGTTCACCGCGGTGCCGACGCCGAACCCCGACTCGACGCTCGAGGCCGGCGAGCTGGCCGTGCGGTTCGTCGTCGACGACCGCGACATCGAGGCCGCCGTCGCGGCGGGACGCACGAACCCCCGCGACGCGCTCCGCGCGAGCGAGGACGGCCGCGAACTCCGGGTGTCGCTCGACGCGGTTCCGGACCGACTCCGGGTTCACGCCGTCGCGGTCGCGCGCGATCCGGGCGAGGACCCGCGGGTCAGCGTCGCGGACGCGGCCGCGGTGGTGCGGGTCGACGACGGCCCGTCGGCCGTCGACGAGGCCGGCGGCGGCGAGGCCGTGTTGACCCCGGACACCCCGGAATTCGAGACGGTGCGGCTCAACGAGCCCCCGGCGTGGACGAACGAGGCCTCCGTGTACGAGGTGTTCGTCCGCACCTTCGCGGACGCCGAGGAGGGACACGCGTTCGACGCGATCGCGGAGCGGATCCCGCGGATCGCGGACCTCGGCGTCGACACGCTGTGGCTCACGCCGGTCCTCGGCCACGACGGGAAGCCGCACGGCTACAACATCGTCGACTTCTTCGACACCGCGGACGACCTCGGCGATCGCGAGGAGTTCGAGGCGCTCGTCGAGACGGCGCACGACAACGGGATCCGAGTGTTATTCGACTTCGTCGCCAACCACACCGCGCGCGACCACGAGTGGTTCCAAGACGCGTATCAGAACCCCGACTCCCCGTACCGCGACCGCTACGAGTGGCAGGCGTCGGGCGAGCCGGGCACCTACTTCGACTGGGAGCTGATCGCGAACCTGAACCACGCCAACCTCGAGGTCCGGCGGTTCCTGCTCGACGTGATCGACGAGTGGGCGCCGCTGGTCGACGGGTTCCGCTGCGACATGGCGTGGGCCGTGCCCGACTCGTTCTGGCGCGAGCTTCGCGACCGCGTGAAGGACATCGATTCGGAGTTCCTCCTGATGGACGAGACGATCCCGTACATCCCCGGGTTCCACGAGGGGATGTTCGACGTCCACTTCGACGCGACGCTGTACTTCCAGCTCCGGCAGGTGGGGCGGGGCGCGGAGCCCGCCAGCACCGTCCTCGACGCGGTCGACCAGCGCGCCGAGATCGGGTTCCCGGACCACGCGGAGTTCCTCCAGTACATCGAGAACCACGACGAGACCCGCTACCGCGTCGAGTGCGGCGACGCCGCCGCGGCCGCCGCGGGCGCGGCGATCATGACGTTGCCGGGCGTCCCGATGGTGTACGCCGGCCAGGAGATCGGCCAGCGGGGCCGTCGGGACGCGATCGCGTGGGACCACGCGCGCGAAGACGTCCGCGACCGCTACGAGCGCCTGTTCGAAACGCGCCGCGACCACCCGGCGCTCGGCCCCGCGGGCGACCTCTCGCGCGTTGACTACCACGTCGCCAGCGGCGACCTCTCGGAGCGGCCCGTCGTCGCCAGCGGCGACGTTCACCCGGACGACGTGGTCGCGTTCCGTCGGAGCGACGGCGAAGAGGACCTCGTGGTCGTCCTCAACTTCGCGCCCGACGACGCGAGCGTCGCGGTCGAGATCGACCACGGCGAGCGCGACCTGGTCACGGGCGAGGCGTGCCTCGTCGAGGACGCCGAGGGGACCGAGCGGATCCGCGTCGACGAGGTGGCGGTGGTGCCGGTGGCCGGGGAGTAAGGGGCCGTCTCGCCCCGGTCGTTCGTCCCGGGAGTCGCACTCGGCCGCGATCCGCCCGGACGTAACGCTTGAGTCGGTGGGGATCGCAGGGGGGCGTATGCGATTCGACCGCTCCGACGGCGTCTTCTGTCACGTCACCTCGCTGCCGGGGGCGTACGGGATCGGCGACCTCGGCGAGGGCGCGCGCGAGTTCCTCTCGTTCCTCGGTGACGCCGGCGTCGACCACTGGCAGATCTGCCCGATCGGACCGACGATCTCCGCCGCCGGGGAGTCGCCGTACCAGTCGCCGTCGGCGTTCGCCGGCAACCCGCTCTTCGTCGACCCCGACGGCCTCGTCGACGACGGCTGGCTCGACGCGGCCGACCTCGAGCCGGTGCCCGATTTCCCGACCGACCGGGTCGACTACGACGCGGTCCGCGAGTACAAGCTCCCGCTGTTGCGGACCGCGTTCGAGCGGTTCGAGGAGCGAGCGAGCGAGGCCGACCGCGCGGCCCTGGACGCGTTCCGCGAGCGCGAGCCGTGGCTGGCCGACTACGCGCTGTTCCGGGCGCTCTCCGACGCGCGGCCGGAGGACGTCTGGACCGACTGGCCGGAGGCGCTGCGGACGCGAGACCCCGACGCGCTGGCCGACGCTCGCGAGGAACACGCGAGGGAGGTCCGCTTCCGCGAGTTCGTCCAGTGGGCGTTCGACCGCCAGTGGCGCGACCTGCGCGCGGTCGCGGCCGATGAGGGGGTGTCGATCGTCGGCGACGTGCCCATTTACGTCGCGCTCGACTCCGCGGACGTGTGGGCGAGCCCGGAGGCGTTCCGGCTCGACGACGGGAATCGCCCGACCGCGGTCGCGGGCGTCCCACCGAACGCGGGCGACACCGGCCAGCGCTGGGGGAACCCGCTGTACGACTGGGAGCGGCTCGCCGAGACCGGGTACGACTGGTGGCTCGACCGGTTCCGCCGCCTGTTCGAGCTCGCGGACGTGGCACGGCTCGACCACTTCCTCGGGTTCGTGAAGTACTGGGCGATCCCCGCCGACAGCGACGACCCCGCGGACGGCGAGTGGCGCGAGGGGCCGGGGCGCGACCTGTTCGAGGCGGTCGAACGCGAGCTGGGCGAGGCCCCCTTCATCGCCGAGGACCTCGGCTTCGAGGAGCCGGCGATGGACGAACTGATGGCCGAGTTCGGCTTCCCCGGCATGCGCGTCCCGCAGTACGCCGACTGGTGCGCGGCGGGGAACGAGTACCAGCCGATGCACTACGGCGAGGGCGTCGTCGGCTACACCTCGACGCACGACACGGACACGTGGGTCGGCTACTTCGAGGACCTGCCGGCCGAACAGCGCGACTGCTTCCGGTACAACGTCGGCGCGGAGCCCGACGATCCGCCGGAGTGGGCGATCATCGACGAGGTCTGGGCCTCGGACGCGATCCTGGCGGTGACGACGCTCCAGGACCTCCTCGGGCTCGGCGGCGAGGCGCGGTTCAACGAGCCGGGCACGCTGGCTGGCAACTGGGAGTGGCGAGTCACCCGCGACGCGCTCGACGACGCGATCGCGGAGCAACTGTGGGAGCTGGCGGGCAAGCACGTGCGGTGAACCGTGACGGGAGTCCTCCCCGACGCGCCGATCGTCCACGTGGTGACGATCGTCGCGGCGACCGGTTTCATCTGGCTCGGTAGCGGGTGGTTAGAGGAGGCCGCCGAGACCCTCTCCGGCTACTACGGGCTTCCGGCGGTGGTCCAGGGGTCCATCGTCGTCGCGGTCGGATCGAGCTTCCCGGAGCTCGTGAGCGTGATCGTCACCGCCCTCACCGGCGTCTTCGACATGGGCGTGGGCGCGCTCGTCGGCTCGGCCATCTTCAACATCCTCGTGATCCCGGCAGCGGCCGGGATCGGCGGCGAGGGCGAACTGGAGGCCAACCGGACGATCGTGTACAAGGAGGCGCAGTTCTACATGATCGCCGTCTCGGTGCTGGTCGTGACGTTCGCGCTCGCGGCCATCTACTTCCCCGTCTCGTCGGACCCGATCGTCGGGACGATACCGCGCTCGCTCGCGGTCATCCCGCTCGCGCTGTACGCGCTCTACCTCTTCATTCAGTACCAGGACGTCGACGACGCCGAGATGGATCGCGTTCGCGACGGGGTCGACGTCGGGCGGGAGTGGGCGAAGCTGCTCGCCGGGCTCGCGGTCATCGTCGTCACGGTCGAGCGACTCGTGGCGTCGGTCGAGTCGCTCGGCGCCACGTTCGGGGTCCCCGAGTTCCTCGCCGGCGTCACGATCGTCGCGGCCGCGACGAGCCTCCCGGACACGCTGGTGAGCGTCCGGACCGCGCGCGAGAACCGCGGCGCGACGAGCCTCGGGAACGTCCTCGGGTCGAACACCTTCGACCTGCTCGTGGCGATCCCGCTCGGCGTGCTGATCGTCGGCGAGGTCGACGTCAACTTCTCGACGGCGGTGCCGATGCTCGGCGTCTTGACCGTCGCGACCGTGCTCCTCTTCGTGACGCTCCGGACGAGCCTCGCGCTCGAGAAACGCGAGTCGTACGCGCTGCTCGTCGCCTACGGGCTGTTCGTCGCGTGGGTCGTCGCCGAGAGCGTCGGGGCGACGAGCGTACTCAAGGGCGTGTGAGCCCGCGGCGCCAGCGCGGTCGGTCGCCCGCGGGCGACCGGCGTCGTCCGGTTCAGTAGGAGTTCCGCCCGATGACGAAGTACAGGAGGATCCCGAGGACCGGCGCGAAGAACACGATAAGCGCCCAGAGGATCGGCGGGTGATCGCTGCGCGACTCCGCGTCCGAGTACGTCCACGCGATCATCGCGAGGTGGACGACCAAGAAGACGAGCCCGATCAGGAGAGCGATGCCGGCGGCCGCGCCTTGGAGGAGCAACGGGGACATACCGCCTGACACCACAACGGCCGCAGTCAAGTGTTTTTGGGATCGACCCCGACGACCCCCGACGACCTCCGACGACCCCTGACGACCCCTGACGACCCCTGACGAAACCGATATCCGCGACTAGTGCGAACGCATCGCATGGTCAACGCGGTGCGCGCGGTCGGCGCCGGGGTCGAGTGTCTCGGCGGCGCCCTCCTCGCGCTGTCGCGGACCGTCGACGGCGAGGTGCGGGTCGGCTCGCTCGCGGCCGGGTTCGCGGCCGGCTACCTGTATCGTCACGCGCGAGCGGTCGCGGGCTGTCGGCGGTTCCGCGCCGGTCCGGGCCGGAGCCTGGTCGTCGCGCTGGCGTGGACGGCGCTCGGGGTCGCGATCGACCGCTCCGTCGACGAGGCGGCAGCGAGACGGGGGTTCGCGGCCGGTCTCGGGCTGGGATCGGCCGGCTATTGGTTCGCGCGGCGCGCGGAGTGAGCGAGGCGAGACGCCCGCGAACCGGCCGCCGACCGGGGGCCGCCCGCGGCCGGACGCTCGTGCGCGGCCGGTCTCCCGGCGCGACTACCGGAGACCGAACCGTTTTGATCCCGCGGCGCCCGGTCTCGGTATGGACCTCTCGGTCGACGCGGAGCGACTCCGCGCGGACATCGAGGCGAACGCGGCGTTCGGGCGGGTCGAGACGGACGATCCGAAGGCGCACGCGCGAACGAACCGGACGGGGACCGAGGCGAACCGGCGGGCCAGAGATCGACTGGTCGAGCGCTTCCGGGACGCCGGCCTCGACGTCACCGTCGACGCCGTCGGAAACGTCCTCGGGACGTGGACCCCCGAGAGCGCCGATCCGGACGCGGCGCCGGTCGTCTCGGGGAGCCACCTCGACAGCGTCCCCGAAGGGGGCATCTTCGACGGGCCGCTCGGGGTGTACGCCGCGCTGGAGGCGGTCCGCGCGATGCGCGACGACGGATTCGAGCCGGACCGCCCGGTCGGGGTCGTCAGCTTCACCGAGGAGGAGGGCGGCACCTTCGGGAACGGACTGCTCGGTTCGACGGTCGCGACCGGCGAGTTGGCGCTCGACGACGCGCTCGCGCTGTCGAACGCCGACGGGGAGACGCTAGGCGACGCGCTCGACCGGATCGGCTACCGCGGGGGGAGCGCGGTCGACGCCGCCACGCCGACCGACGCGGACGGCGAGGCGGCGACGATCGGCCCCGAGTCCTGGGCGGCGTTCTACGAGCTCCACGTCGAACAGGACACGACGCTGGAGTCGACGGGCGCGGCGGCCGGCGTCGTGACGACGATCACCGGGATCACCCACTGCGAGGCGACGATAGAGGGCGAGGCGAACCACGCGGGCGCGACCCCGATGGACGAGCGCACCGACGCGCTCGCGGCCGCGAGCGAGTTCGTGCTGGACGTCGAGGCCGCCGCGAACGAGGTCGTCGCGTCGTCGTCGCCCTCCGCGGTCGGCACCGTCGGCTCGCTGTCGGTCGCACCGAACGCGACGAACGTCGTGCCCGGGCGCGTCGAGGCCGGCGTGGACGTTCGCGACGTCGAGGCCGAGTCGATGGAGACGATCGTCGACGCCGCGCGCGACTCGCTGGCGCGGCTGGCGCGCGACCGGGGGGTCGAGACCGAGTTCGAGCGCCCGTTCGACGTCGCGCCGACGCCGATGAGCGACCGCCTGCGCGAGGCCGCCCACGAGGCCGCCGAGGCGGCCGGACGCGAGGCGATCGACCTCCACTCGGGTGCCGCACACGACGCGATGCGGGTCGCGCGCGTCACGGACGCGTCGCTGCTTTTCGCCCCCTCGCGCGACGGGGTCTCGCACAACCCGCTCGAGTGGACCGACTGGGACGACTGCGCCGCCGCGACCGAGGTGCTCGCCGGGGCGCTCGCCCGCGTCGCGGCCGGGGATCGATGACGGTCGACGAGGGGAGCGGCCCTCGGGAGAACCACCGCGTCGCGGCGAAGCGCGACCCGACTCCCCGGGACGCCACAACCGTTTTGCCGGGCGGCCGCGAGCGGCGAGCGTGAGACGTCCACTCGGACTCGCGTCGCTCGCGGTCGGGCTGCTGGCGGGGGCCGCCGGCACCGTCGCCGGGACGACCGACGCGCTCGCGAACTGGCCGCCGATCGGCGGGTACCCCGCGCCGACCGTCGTCGGCCGGTCGCTGCTCGTCGTCGCCGTGGCGGGAGTGGTCTACGGGAGCTACCTGCTCGCCGTCCGGGTGCTGACGCGGTCGGCCAACAAGCGCCGGGCGCACAACGTCCGGAACCTGCTCCGGCTGGCGTTCGGGGTCGTCGGGACGGTGGCGACGCCCGCGGTGGCGACGGAGAACTGGCTCGGGCTCCTCTTCTCGCTCGGCGTCATCGGGTTCGCGATCACCTTCGCGCTCCAGCAGCCGTTGCTGTCGCTGATCGCGTGGGTGTACATCGCGGTCAAGCAGCCGTTCGGCGTCGGCGACCGGGTCCGGATCGACGACGCGAAGGGCGACGTGATCGGGGTCGACTTCCTCGTGACGACGCTGTGGGAGATCAACGGCGAACTGGTGACGACGAACCAGCCCTCGGGACGGGTCGTCACCGTCCCGAACAGCGTCGTCCTCTCGTCGAACGTCGTCAACTTCGGCGGGGGCGGGTCGCCGTACGTCTGGAACGAGGTCGCGGTCCAGGTCGCCTACGAGACGGACCTGGAGTTCGCGCGCTCGCTGATGATCGAGGAGGCGACGGACCTGGTCGGCCGGGAGATGGCCGACGGCATCGCCGCCTACCGCGAGGCGCTCGCGGAGACGCCCGTCGAACTGGAGGTCAACGACGGCCCGAGCGTCAACGTCCGACAGGAGGAGTCGTGGGTCGAACTCCGCGTCCGGTACCTCACGCACCCGCGACGCGGGCAGCGCGTGAAAAATCGGCTGTACGAACGGATTCTGGAGCGGTTCAACGAGAATCCGGACCGCGTCGCGTTTCCGGTGAGTCGGAGTCGGTGAGTCGGAGTCGGTGAGTCGCGGCCGCGGGCGAACCCTCCGCGGAGGGGATCTGAAGGCGGCCGGATTGCCTCCGGGGAAACGCTTTCCACGGTAACCGCGCACAGCTATCACATGGACCTCGAGATAGCGGGAAACGCGGCGCTCGTCACGGCGTCGTCGAGCGGACTCGGCAAGGCGTCGGCGAAGGCGCTCGGCCGCGAGGGCGTCGATGTCGTGATCAACGGCCGCGACGAGGAGCGGCTGGCGGACGCCAGATCGGAGATCGAATCGGTCGCGACCGGCGAGGTCGTCTCCCAGTCCGGCGACCTGACGGACCCGGACGACGTCGAGACGCTCGTCGAGACGACCGTCGACGAGTTCGGCGGGCTCGACCACCTCGTCACGAGCGCGGGCGGCCCGCCCTCGGGAGCGTTCTTAGAGACGGACGACGAGGACTGGGAGGAGGCGTACGAACTGCTCGTGATGAGCGTCGTCCGACTCGCGCGCGAGGCCGAGCCGCACCTCCGCGAGGGCGACGGCGGCACCATCGTGAACATCACCTCTCGGAGCGTGAAGGAGGCGCTCGACAGCCTCGTGTTGTCCAACGCCGTCCGGATGGGCGTGATCGGACTCGAGAAGACGCTCTCGAAGGAGTTCGCGCCCGAGATCCGAGCCAACGCCGTGTTACCCGGGCCACACGAGACGTCTCGCATCCGCGATCTCGTGAACGACGCCGTCGACCGAGGCGAGTACGACTCCTACGAAGAGGGGCTCGACGAGTGGGCCGGCAACCCCCTCGAACGCATCGGTGACCCGATGGAGCTCGGGAACACCGTCGCGTTCCTCTCGTCCCCGAAGTCCGGGTTCATCAACGGCACCGCCCTGCCGATCGACGGCGGCGCCACGGGCGCGAACCTATGAAGTCGGTCCCGTTCGACGAGGCCGAGACGTACGAGCCGGAGGCGGGCTGGCGACGGGTGTCGATGGCGGGCAGCGACCGCTTCTCGTTCGAGTGGTTCGAGAAGCCGCCGGATCACTCCTCGCCGCTCCACGACCACGAGAACGAGCAGGTGTGTCTCTGTCTCGACGGCGAACTGACCGTCGTCACCGACGACGAATCGGTGACGCTCGGCCCGAACGACTCCGTCTACCTGGAGCCGAACGAGCCGCACCGCGTCGAGAATACCGGCGACGAGCGGGCGGTCGGGCTCGACGTGTTCGCGCCCGGACGCTCGTTCGACTTCTGGACCGACCGCGAGGAGTGACCCGATCGTGAACGGGGGACTCGTCGCGTGAAGTACCTCGCACGCTCCGCGACCGGCCGACCGCTGCTCGGTGACGACGAGGGGTACGTGCCGCTGGCGGCGGCGGAGCCGAGGGCGGGAACCGTCCGCGACGCCCTCCCGCTGGCGGCCGCGGGCGACCTCCCGAGCGTCGACGACGCGCCCGCCGAGCGCGTTCCGACCGAGAACCTGACGTTCGGGCCGCCGCTGGAGCGGTTCGGGAAGCTGTGGGGGATCGGTCTCAACTACGCCGACCACGCCGGCGACCTCGACGAGGAGCGGCCGGACGAGCCGGCGAGTTTCACCAAGCCGTCGACGGCGCTCACGGGGCCGGGCGGCCCGATACGTCTCCCGCCGAGCGAGCAGAGCGAACGTGTCACCGCGGAGGCGGAGTTGGGGGTCCTGCTGGGTCGCGAGTGCCGCTCCGTCGCGACCGAGACCGTGAGCGACGTCGTCGCCGGCTACCTGCCGGTCATTGATATGACCGCCGAGGACGTGCTCCGACGGAACCCCAGGTTCCTCACGCGCGCGAAGGGCTACGACACGTTCCTCGTCGTCGGGCCGGCGATCGCGATCCCCGACGGATCGGTCGACCTCTCGAACGCGACGGTGACGACGACGGTCAACGGCGAGGTCGCGGCCGAAAACGAGGTGCGGAACATGCTGTTTCCGCCCGCCGAGATCGTCTCGTTCCACTCCGAGGTAGCGACGCTGCGTCCCGGCGACCTGTTCAGCACCGGGACCCCGAGCGCGGCGCCGATCGAACCCGGCGACGAGGTGCGCGCGACCGTCGAATCGATCGGCTCCGTGTCGGCGTCGGTGACCGGGCGGCGGTCGTGACCGGAGAAGGGGTCGTCGCGGATCGGTGATCGGCCGCCGACGGCGAGCCGCCGTCGCCGTATCGGAACGAGCCGAGAGGAAAAAATATATACGACGGTACGCCTGCCGTCTCCGATCGCTTCCGATCTCCGAGGATCCACGAGGGTCCACCGAACGGGCCGTTTCATCCGTCTAAACCCGTTTTCGGGCGGCTCTCGTCTGTTTTCTGTCAATCAGTACACGATATATTTATATACTCTCGCGACTAACTACACGTTAACAGACTGGCGATTCGCGGACCTCGCTGTATTTTCGTCGAGGGATCGTCGGAGCAGATCCATGACAGAAACAGACACCTACAGCGACGGCGGGACGGAACGAGAGCGGCTAGCGGATCCCAGCGACGCGTCCGCGAGCGGAGAGCGCACGCGAACCGAGCCGGACCGGACGGGCGAGGAGTCGACGACCGTCGAGGAGACGACGGGCGAGAGCGAGCGGACCACGACCTGCCCGGAGTGCGGCGGCCAGCTCGCGACCGACACGGAACACGGCGAGACGGTCTGTAGCGACTGCGGGCTCGTCGTCGAGGCGGACTCGGTCGACCGCGGGCCGGAGTGGCGCGCGTTCAACGCCGGCGAGCGGGACAGCAAGTCCCGGGTCGGGGCCCCGACGACGAACATGATGCACGACAAGGGGCTCTCGACGAACATCGGCTGGCAGGACAAAGACGCCTACGGCAAGTCGCTCTCGGGGCGACAGCGACGCCGGATGCAGCGGCTCCGCACCTGGAACGAGCGGTTCCGCACCCGCGACTCCAAGGAGCGCAACCTGAAGCAGGCGCTCGGCGAGATCGACCGCATGGCCAGCGCGCTCGGCCTCCCGGACAACGTCCGCGAGACCGCCAGCGTCATCTACCGCCGCGCGCTGGGCGAGAACCTCCTGCCCGGTCGCTCCATTGAGGGCGTCGCGACCGCGTCGCTGTACGCCGCCGCCCGGCAGGTGGGTAACCCCCGAAGCCTCGACGAGTTCACGGCGGTCTCGCGGGTGGAGAAGATGGAACTCACGCGGACGTACCGCTACGTCGTCCGCGAACTGGGCCTGCGCGTCCAGCCCGCGGATCCGACGAGCTACGTTCCCCGGTTCGTCTCGCGGCTCGACCTCTCGGACGAGACCGAGCGGCGCGCCCGCGAACTGCTCGACGACGCAGCGAGCGCGGGGATTACGAGCGGCAAGTCGCCGGTCGGACTCGCCGCCGCTGCCGTCTACGCCGCCGCGCTGCTCACCAACGAGAAGGTGACGCAGAGCCAGGTCTCCGACGTGGCCGACATCTCGGAAGTCACCATCCGGAACCGGTACAAGGAACTGCTCGACGCGAGCGGCACCGTGAACGCCTGATCCGGCACACGACCGATGTGGCGCGCGGAATCGACTCGCTACCCCGGCCGCCACACACGTTTTTAACGCGGCCCGCTGTACGGGGTGACATGGTTGACGCGTTCGTCAGACTCGTCTGTCCGGAGTGCGGCAAGAACTGGCAGGACAATCCCGCCGACCTTCAGGACCTTCGGTCTAACTTTAGCTGTTCGGCGTGTCACGCGACCCGACGCTTGACCGAGTTCATGCGGACGGAGCGCGACCTCGAAGCCGTCAGGCAGTTTCAGTGAACCGGTCCGCCGATCTCGTCGGATCGAGTCCGGCGATCTCCTAGTGCGTCCGTCGGCCGTTTTTGAGCGTCCGTCGGGCGTCTTAGAGTCCGTCGGCCGTTTTTGAGCGTCTGTCGGCCGCGATCGTCGATCCCGCGTCGTCGGAACGTTCGAAAACGATCCCGATCGATCTATCGAGAAACCGCGTTATCGCCCCGCTACTCACGGAATACGTGAACAGTGTGGTAACGTTACTCAAGATAGTAATATAAACCTCCGGTAGCAAAGGACTGGTACTCATGAAGAAGCAGGAGCTCATCCATCTTCACGGTCTCCTCGCGGAGGTACGAAAACAGTGCGAGTTCTGGGACGACGATGTCGACCTCGAGGCCTACGAGGAACTGGGCGTCAAACCGACATCGATTCACAAATCGAAGACCGACCACAAAGCGGCCGTTTTCAAGCTGACCGAGGGAATCACCGAGCCGATGGAGTCGTCCGAATCGGAGCCGCTGGCCCCGACGGCCGACTGAGACGTCTACTGCGTACTGCTCCTCGTCGACCGACCCGATCCGCGCGTAGCGCAGCGACCGCGTTCGACTATCCGTCGTCGCGTTCCACGTCGCCCCGTTCTACGTCGCCCCGTTCTACGTCATCGCGTTCCACGCCGTCGCGTTCTTCGCCGTCGCGAGACGGGAGCTCGTCGTCGCGGTCGGCGTCGTCGCCCGTCACAGACCGTCCGTCCGCGGTCGCGGATTCCTCGGCCCGGTCGCTCTCCTCGGGATCTATCTCGGTGACCGACAGCACCGTGAGCGGGATGTTCCGGAGGCGCTTGCCGATCTCCTTGCGCGCGACGCGGCTGGCGTGTTCGTCGCGGTCGACGTTGAACACGTCCATCTGAAGCTCCAGGGCGACGAGCGCCTCGTCGGCCGCGACGAACGCCGGGTCGAGCTCCTCGCCGCTCGGCGACGTCCGCGTTCCGGTGTCTATCTCGACGTAGTTGAGGTCCGGATTGAGCATCTCTCCGGTCTTCGAGATGGCGATCCGGACCGCCTCGTCGGCGGTCTCCACGTCGTACACCGGGACCGCGGCCTCGACGACGACTCGACAGTCCATCACGGGCGAGAGTACCACGCGAGCGAGTATCAAACTTCGGCCGCGGCCGGGTCGCGGAGGCCGGTCCGGTCGGTCCCCGACGATCGCGCCGGTCACGCGCCGCCGGCGCGGAGGTAGTAGAACACGTACGTCTGAGCGTAGCCGGCGTACTCGCCGCCGAACCGCTCGCGGATCGCGCGGGAGGTCGCCGCGTAACTCCCGCGGTCGCAGTCGGGGTAATACTCCTCGATGGTGGTGTGGATCCAGGTGTCCAGCGGGACCGCCTCGAGGAAACCGAGCGAGAACAGCAGCACGCAGTCCGCGACCTTGTCCCCGACGCCGACGAATCGCTTGAGCGACTCGCGGGCCTCCTCGTAGGGGAGGTCGGCCGCCTCTCGCGGATGGGCCTCACCGCTCGCGACCATCTCCGCGGTCCGCCGGACGTAGGGGGCGCGGTAGCCCAAGGAGAGGTCGCGAAGTTCGTCCTCCGTGCGCGCGGCCAACCGCTCGGGCGTGGGGAAAGCGCGGTACGCCCCGTCGCCGAGCGCGACCGTGTCGCCGTACGTCTCCCGGAGTCGCCGCTGCATCCCGTGGATGCGAGCGACCCGCATCTGTGCCGAGCAGATGAAGGAGATCAGGCAGGGGAAGGCCGGGTCGCGGGTCAGCCGCATCCCCTCGTAGGCGTCGTACGCGCGCTCCAAGAGAGGGAGGTCCGGGGTGGCGTCGAGGATTTCATCGAGGTCGTCGTCGAGCCGGAGGAGGTGGGTCAACAGCGGTTCGGCGTCAGTCGACGCCTCCCAGCGGAGCGTGCCGTCGTGGACGCCGCCCTCCTGTCGGACCCGAACCGCGACCCGCTCCTCGGTCACCTCAGGGATTGGATCGACGACGGTCTCGTACCACGCGTCGCCGCCGTGAGCGTGGAGTTCGTCGTACGTGTCGCCGTCCGCGCGGTTCCAGAGGTAGCTCTGGCCGCTCTCGAGGGTCGCCTGTAAGTCGAACGGTCCAGCCAGGTCGCCGACGTCGATCGCCCCGCGTTCCATCGTCTCCAGTCACGGTGCGCGCAGGCATGCGGGTTTCGGTCTCAAACCGCCGCCGAGGACGGCTTTTTGTCCGCCCGCGCCCTACCGGACGTATGCCGACGTACAGGCGGACGACCCGGGTACCGGCCCCGATCGAAGACGTGTGGGAGTTCCACTCCACGGTCGACGGACTGCGAGAACTCACTCCGGACTGGATGCGCCTCCGCATCGGCGGCGTCGAGGGGCCGGACGGCTCGCCCGGCCCCGAGGTCCTCCTCGCCGGATCGACGATACGCATGTCGATCCGCCCGTTCGGGGCCGGTCCGCGTCAGCGGTGGACCTCCCGGATCGTCGAGCGGGAGCCCGAGGGAGAGACGACACCCGAGCGCTCCGCCCGGTTCGTCGACGAGATGGAAGACGGACCGTTCCGTCGCTGGGAACACACGCACGCGTTCTACGCCGACGGCGAGGAGACCCTGCTCGTCGACACGGTCGCGTATCGACTGCCGCTCGGACCGCTCGGCGACGTCGCGGGCCCGGCAGCGAAAGTGGGATTCGAGGGGATGTTCCGCGACCGACACCGGCGGACGGTCCGGCGGTTCTCGGAGCACTGACCCGGCTGTAGCGCCCGCGACCGCGAGTCCGGGTTCCTACGTCGACGCGACGGGAGCCGCGTCGCTCCCGAAGGTGAGCTCGAAGACGGCGCCGTCGTCGTTTCGAGCCTCGATTTCCCACTCGTGCGCCTCGACGATCCGGTCGACGATCGCCAGCCCGATCCCGGAGCTGTCGGCCGAGGAGACGCCAGAATCGAAGACCGCGTCGGCGACTTCGACCGGGATTCCGGGACCGTCGTCCGCGACGTACATTCCGTCGACGCCGTCGTCCGTGGTGATCGGACCGACCTCTACCGCGACGTCTCGACCGCCGTGGTCGATCGCGTTCCGGAAGAGGTTCTCGAACGCCTGGCGGAGCCGGCTCGGATCGGCCTCGACGTGGCCGACCTCGTCCGCGATCGTGAGTGCCGCGTCCGGCGCACGTACCGACTGCCACGCCTCCTCCGCGACGGCCGCGATCGGAACCGGCTCCGTCTCGCCGATCGCCTCGCCGCGTCGCGCGAGCATGAGGAGGTCGTCGATCAGCGTCTCCATGCGGTCGACCGCGCCGCTCATGGCGTCGTAGCGCGACGGCGTAAGCTCGTCCTCGGAGAGCGACAGATAGCCCGAGAGCACGTTGAGCGGGTTCCTGAGGTCGTGTGAGACGACAGCGCTGAACTGTTCGAGCTGTTCCGCCTGTCGGCGGAGCGCTGCCCGGCGGTCGTTTCGCGCGATCGTGTGTGCGACCAGATCCCCGAGGGTGCGGTACAGATCGATTTCGTCCTCCGTCCAGACGCGGCAGTCGTCGGACTCGAACGCGACGATTCCGCTCAGTTCCCAGTCGACGACGAGCGGGACGTGAACGGTCGCCGGCGGCCCCCCGACCCCCGTCTCGGCCGCCTCGCCGTCGAAGTCCGCGGCGGGGGCCGCGGCGCGCGCGACGTTGCCGAACGTCGACAGTCGCTCCGACCCCGGAAAGTCCTCGAACGGTCTCGGCGCCGGATCGAAGCCGTGAGGAGACCAGCCGTACGCGGGGACGAACCGGCCGTCGTCCTCTCGATAGCAGACGATCCGGTCGAGATCGGCGTGTTCGCCGACGTTCTCCATCGTCCACTCGATCTTCGTCTCGACCTCGTCGGTGCGAGTGCTCATCAGCGTCGTTCCGGCGTCGAGCAGCACCTCCGAGAGACGGGCGACGTCGTCGTCTCCCAGTCGGACGCGGTCGGGGTTCACCCGACTCGCGAGACGCTCTGCGAGGGGGCCGGAAGCGTCGACCTCGGCGGGGTCAGTCGCTTCGACGTCGACCACGTCGTCCACGCCGGCCGACAGTAGCCCTCGGATCGCCGGCGTCGCGGGGTCCTCGACGAGCCCGATCACCGGTACGTTCGACGGGAGCGCCGCGAGCCGCTCCGTCACGGCGTCTTCGGTCGTCGCCGCAGCGGTGACGACGACGCCACACGCGGCGTTCAGGTGCGCCTCGTCTCCCCCCTCCGCGCCGATGCCGATATCGATCGGAGAGAGCGTTCGAAGCGCCGGTCCGTTCGGCCCCTTCCAAGCGGCGTCGACCGCCCGGGACACGCGCTCGCCGGCGACCCGGTTGTCGCCCACGAACGCGACGACCGTTCGCCGGTCCATACCCGATCCGATCTCTCGGAGGGTTTCAACGTTTACCCCAAAATATCGGCGCTGAAAACGCTACGCCCGGTTCGCGGTCGCGGTGACGTAGATACCCGCGAGGACGACGCACCCGCCGGCGACGGTGGCCGGCGTCGGCGTCTCCGAGAGGAACGCGAAGGCGAGCAGCGTCGCGCCGACCGGTTCCCCAAGCAGCGAGACGGAGACGACGCTCGAATCGAGATGCGCGAGCGCCCAGTTGAGGACGGTGTGACCGAGCAGTCCCGGTCCCGCCGCGAGCCCGGCGAACAGGAGCCACTCCCGCGGCGGGTATCCGGTGAGCGAGTGTCCCGCCGCGAGGACGAACGCGAGCAGAACGACCGCGCAGACGCCGTACACGACGGTGACGTACGGGACCAGCGAGATGCGCTGGCGCAGCGAGCGCCCGGCCAACACGTAGCCCGCGGCGGCGACCGCGCCCGCAAGCGCCAGCGCGTTCCCGTACAGCGGCCGGGGACCGACCGCCACGCCGCCGAGGAAGTCGCCGACCGACATGGCCGCCATCCCGCCGACGGCGACGGCGATGCCTCCGGCCATCCGACGCGTGACGCGTTCGCGCAACAGCAGCCACGCGCCGAGCGCGACGAACACCGGTTGCGCCTGGACGAGCGTCACGCTCGCGGCGACGCTCGTCCAGCGGAGGCTCTCGAACCAGGCCGCGAAGTGGACCGCGAGCGCGACCCCGGACAGCGCCGCGAACGCGAGGTCTCGGGGCCGGATCCGAGCCAACTCCCCGCGGTACCGCCACGCCGCGACCGAAGCCAGCGGCAGCGTCGTGAACAGCACCCGATAGAACGCGGCGACGGAGCTCGGCGCCTCGCTCAGGCGGACGAGGACGGCACCCGCGCTCACGGCGGCGACCGCGGCCGCCAGCCCCGCCTTCGGTGACACCGCTGGCTTCGAGGTCATCGAGCGTCGCGGTCGTTCGCGCGGCGGGGGCTTACCGGTTTCGAGAGCGCACCGAGGCGACGAGGTCTTCACCCGGCCGGCGTCCGAGATGCGGGCGACGCCGACGGTGATTTCACTCCGCGACGCGAACGACGGCTCATGTGTGCGGACACGTTCGGCGTCGGGATCCGCGTCGCCGAGACGGAACTCCGCGTCGTCGTCGGCGTCCCCTCCGACATCGACGCCGGATGGACCGACCCGGAGACGTTCCAATCGCTCGTCGCGGAGGCCGTGTGGGAACGACTCGACCGACGCTCGACCCTGGAAGCCGTCGCCGCTCGGTACGACACGGGCGAGACGGCCCCCCTCGGGAGCGTGACGCTGGAGCCGGACGGCACCGTGGTACAGGCCGACCTCGACCGCCTCGCTGAGTCCGACGGTCGAGACGACACGGAAGGGTAACGGATCGAGTTCCCCACGAGTCACGTCAGTCGTCAGCGACGCGCGCCGCGAGCGCGGCGCCGACGGCCCACGTCCGTTCGGGTCGGTAGGCGGTGAGATCGTATCGGGTCGGCCCCACGGTGTCGCCCCAGGTTTCGAGCGCGTCGAGCGCGACCAACCCCGACAGCGTCGCTCCCAGCGTTCGCGGCGTCGTCTCCGGGGCCGGCAGCACGGCGTGGACCTGCTTCGACTGCGGATAGTTGCGATCGCACGTCTCGATACCCCGTGTGGCCTCGGCCCAGTGGCGCCGAACGTACCCGAACGTCGTGGGATCGTCCCGATAGAGCCGCTCGACCGCCGCTACCGCGTCGTCGGCACCGACGACCGTGTCGACGCGGCCGCCGACGCGCGACAGCAACTCCGCGGACCCCTCGAAGGAGCATCCCATCGCGATCTGACCCGTTCGTCCCTCGAACCGGTCGAGCAGCCCGTCCGCGAACGCGGCCGCGGAATCGACACCACCTCGAGCGGCGACGGGCGTGAGGTCGTCGATCAGTACGTCGACCGTTCCCGGGGGAGCGCCCGCAAGATGGTCCGCAACGGCGTCGAGAACGCGCTCACCGTCAGCGGTACGGCCGAGCACCGTGTGCGCGAGTCCGCCGCTCGGCACCACCTGTGTCGACGCGACGGCCCCGCTCCGGGCGATGTCGCTCGCGTCCACCACCGCCTCACGATTCGGTGGCCCCGCCGGGGTTCGATCCCAGCCGCTTCGCCAGGCCTCGACGTCCGTTCCGAACAACACGGACACGACACGGTCCGAGGTAATCCCGTCGCGAACCGACGGGCGATCGCCGCAGAACAGGCGTGTCGCGGTGTTCGTGCCGTTCGGTCCCTCCATGATACGTTAGCTTCACCGACAGAACTGATAAACTTACGGATGATTCTATCAGTACTGATATGACTTCCGACGAGGAGACGGCCGATCGGCCGTACGCGGTTCGGAGAACCGGTACTCGCTGCCGGGCGGGGTCGCCGCGGAACCGAACGGTCAAGCCGACTGACGGCGGCGCTCGTCGCGGCCCAGCAGACGGCGGCGCTCGTCGCGGCCCAGCAGACGGCGGTCGGGTGCGGTTGCTCTGTGTATGAAAACAGCCCACGGACGTGCGGTCCGTGGGCTCGGGTGGGAGATCACTCCCGTATGAATGGGCAGGCGGCGACTCGTGGTTCCCAGAGGATCGCTCACTCCAGTACTTCACGATACGCTGGTGGGCTTAACTTCCGTGTTCGGAATGGGTACGGGTGTTCCCCCACCGCTTTGGCCGCCTTTACGCCGACTCTCGGACTCGAACCGAAACCCTCTCTCGTCGCGCTCTCGAGCGAGGGACGCCTGTGTCGGTCTGGTT
>NZ_FOYN01000002.1 GCF_900111935.1 Halorubrum sodomense
GGGGTGTACGCACCGAGGCAACGAGGTGTTAAGCCCACGAGAACTAACAGACCGAGCCACATTCATTGGCGCTGACGCGCCACGACTCGCATGAGTTCAGGCGGTACCTGGATCGCACGATATACACGGTTGGTATCGAACCAGACCGACACAGGCGTCCCTCGCTCGAGAGCGCGACGAGAGAGGGTTTCGGTTCGAGTCCGAGAGTCGGCATAAAGGCGGCCAAAGCGGTGGGGGAACACCCGTACCCATTCCGAACACGGAAGTTAAGCCCACCAGCGTATCGTGAAGTACTGGAGTGAGCGATCCTCTGGGAACCACGAGTCGCCGCCTGCCCACTCATACGGGAGTGATCTCCCACCCGAGCCCACGGACCGCACGTCCGTGGGCTGTTTTCATACACAGAGCAACCGCACCCGACCGCTAGGCTTAAACGCTCGACAGCGGTAGGTGCGATTGGCGCCAAGGTGGCAGAGTCCGGTCAGACGCAGCGGCCTGCAGAGCCGCCCAACGCCGGTTCAAATCCGGCCCTTGGCTTTCAATTTTCTTCGGGACTCGGCAGTCGTGATCGGTCCCGTGAACTGACCCGCTTAGTAACCGTTAAACACTGGGTGACCCATGCGTGAACCATGCAACGACGCGCTGTGGCCGTGTTCGTCGCGCTGTTCCTCGCCATCGCGGGTGTGGCGGGCGCGCTGACCGCGACGGCCGATAGTCCGGAGATAGCGCTCGAGAACCCGGAGATCGATGTCTCTCAAGGAGATTCGATCGAAGTTGGGGGAGAGTCGTACACGGTAACCGATATCTCGGAGACGCAGGAAGGCGGCGGCGGGCACGGCGGTGCGGCGACGACGGTGATTTCGGGGACACTCGAACGCGAGTACACCGCCGAGATGTCCGAGACGTGGGCGAACGGGTCGACGGTCGCCGTGGGCGACCGCAACTGGCGCGTCGAGATCCCCGGGGGGAACGCCACCGAGTTCACCCTCGTTGAGGTGCTCGACCGGCAGGCGATCCTCGAAGCCGACGACGCGGCCGAGAATCAGACGGTGACCCTCGACGACGGCGAGTACGTCGCGGTGACTGACGGTTCCGGTGAGCGGACGCTGGTGCCCGTCGACGAGTACTTCCGCGAGCCCGAGGAACGCTCGTACGCGACGGGCGAGACGCTCGAATACAACGGACAGACGGTCACCGTCGACGAGGTGACGGCCGACGGCGCCGTTCTCGTGTGGCAGGCGACCCAGACGGAGACGATCGACGTCGCTCAGGAGTCGGTCGTGACGCTCGGCGACACGGACTACATCGCGCACTTCCCCGACGCGTCGACGCTTCGGATGTCGACGGACATCGAGGCGTACGAGGCGCAAGTCGCCGAGATGGATCGGTTCAACCAGTACAACAGCGGTCTTTCACGCGTACTCGTCCTCTCGCTGCTGTCCTCGGTACTGCTCGCGGGGATGGCGTTTATCCCGTCGCGGTACTGATTTCCGGTCGGCCCGGGTCGTTGTTCGGGTTAATTTCCTGAAATTTCACCGACTGCGACCGCTGGACGAGGACCGGAAGCGCACGATCCGGTGGTTCGTCGGCTGCTGGCGCGCGGGGCACGGCGACGAAGCGTGCCGAACGCTCGCGCCGATAACATCGGTGTCAGCCGGTCACGGTCCCGTCCCTCTCGATTTTATACGGCTCGGTCGCCTTCGGATCGGTATGAGCGACGAGAATCGGGCTCCGGTCACGTCGGAGCTTCCGGACGCACCGTTCCACACCAGCGGGACCGACCACATTACGGTTTGGGGGAGCAACGAGGAGGACACGCTCGCCTTTTACCGCGACCTGCTCGGGATGCCGCTCGTGTTGCGGCAGCCGAACCTCGACGACCCCTCGCAGACGCACCTCTTCTTCGACACCGGCGACGGCCGGATACTCACGGTGTTCGTGAGCGACGACCGGGCGTCCGCTCGCGGCCAGCGCGTCAACACGGGGGCGGTCCACCACCTGTGTTTCAGCGTCGAACCCGACGAGTACGAGGAGATCATGGCGGCCCTCGAGGAGGCCGGGAAGGGGTACAACGTGTTCGACCGGGGTATCTTCCACTCGATTTACACCCAGGACAACAACGGGCTCGTCATCGAGCTGTCGGCCGACAAGTACGAGATTCCCGACGACCGTAAGGGCGAAGTGCTCGCGACCGCGCAGCGCCTCCGCGAGGAGGACGGCGCCGACTTCGCCCAGGACCGCCACATGGAGGGGGCCCTCGAGGAGCTCGGACTCCCCGTGAACAAACACGACCTGCCGGACGCCGACGCCGGCGTGGGGGTCTGAGATGGCCGACCGCTCTCCGGGACCGCACGCGGGGGACGACCCCCACGGCGACGAACCGCTGGTCACGGCCGGAACGTCGCTCGACGACGCGGACGCGGCGCTCGTGCTCGTCCACGGCCGCGGCGCGACCGCTCGCAGCGTCGTCGACCTGGGCGAGCAGTTGGTCGGCGACCGTGAGGTCGGGATCCTCGCACCCGCGGCGGCCGGCAACACCTGGTACCCGAACTCTTTCCTCGCCCCGGTCGCGGACAACGAGCCCGGTCGGAGCTCCGGGCTCCGGGCGGTCGGATCGGCGGTCGATCGCGCGGTCGACGCCGGGATCGCCCGCGACGGCGTCCTCGTCGGCGGCTTCTCGCAGGGTGCGTGTCTCGCGAGCGAGTTCGTCGCCCGCAACCCGACCCGCTACGGCGGGCTCGCCGTCTTCAGCGGCGGCCTGATCGGTGAGACGGTCGACGTCGACGACTACCTCGCGGGCGCGGTCGAATCCGGCGAGGGCGGGCCGGCGGACGGCGACGAGGGCCCGCTCGCCGGCACGTCCGCGTTCGTCGGCTGTAGCGACGTCGACCCGCACATTCCCGAGGAGCGAGTCCACGAGACGACAGCGGTGTTGGAGGCGCTCGGCGCCGACGTGGACGAGCGGATCTACGAGGGGATGGGCCACGGGATCAACGAAGACGAGGTCGCGGCGGTGTCGGAGCTGGTCGCGTCGCTGTCGTAGGCTCTCCTTCCGCGGTTCGGCTGTCCGCCCACCGAGGCCGTCACGGCGCTACGGCGATCGACAGGCCCAGCGCCGCCAGCGCCCCGACGAACAGCGCACCCCCGAGCGCCGTCAGCGCGGCCGAGATGCCCCCCGTCACCGTCGCGAGCGACGCCGGGAGGCCGACGGCGAGGACGAAAAGCGTCACCGCGACGATCCCCGTCGCCATCGGGTCGACGCGCCGGACACGAGACCGGAGCCCTGAGACGGTCTCTCGCCGGGCGGCGCCGCGAGCGGTGTCGCCGTCGCTTCGGCCTCGCTCCGTGCGGGTACTGCCCGCGTCCGCACCGTTGCCCTCGACCGGTCCCGGCCGTCGACCGGTGACGATCCGCCAGCGGCCGTTCTCGCTGCGCGCGCGGGCGAACTCCCCGGCGACGAGGTCGGCAGCGGCCGGGGGATAGCCGAGCCCGCGGACCAGCGCGAGGAAGTCGCTCTCGTCGTATCGCCCCGCGGTCGGCCACCGGTACCGGTCGTGTCGCCGCTCGCCGGTCGGGAGGGCGTACGCGACCAGGACGACGTCGCCGTCGCGTTCCCAGTCGATCAGCTGAACCCGGACGGTGCCGTCCCCGACGGCGTGCCGGTCTAACAGGTACAGCTCCGTCGCGTCGTCGAGGGCCGCGGGGTCGCGGTCCGCGAAGGCGAGCGGCGTCCCTTCCGGGAGCGTCTCCGCGCGTTCGGTCTCGCGCTCGCCTCCCTCCGTCTCCGGAGCGTCCATGCCCGAGGTTGTCGCTCCACGGCTATAAGTGTCGGTCCGGACCGCCGAGGCGGCCGAATCCGTCGGCGGTTTCGCGCCTCACGCCAGCCAGTCGTCGGGCTTGGTGTCGTAGTCGACCTCGTCGGCGGCGATGCGCTCTTCGATCGCCTCGTTGAGGTCGTGTTCGGTCACCTCGCCGCCGTCGTACTGGAACCGCACGCCGACCTCGGTGCCCTCGGGCTCCTCGCCGCGGCGCTTCGCGCGCCGGACGGCTCCGTCGTCGTACTCGACGCGAATCGTCGCCAGGTTCACCGGCCGGCCCCACAGCTCGAAGACGCGCTTCAGCGTCGCCGTTGCGCGCTCTTCGTCGAGCGCGACCCCGTTGTACCGGTGGCCTAAGAGCAGCTCGCCCCGGTTCCGGAAGTTCCCGTCCAGCACGACGATCGTCGGCTTCCCGAAGTTCGTGAACCGGAGGAGCAGCTTCTTCCGCACGTCGTCGGCGTCGACGCTGGCGACGCGGTGCTCCTCGGCGGCTCGGCTGTACTCGTAGGTGAAGTAGTTCCCCTCCCGGACGAACTCGTCGGTGAGGAACGCGTCGACGAACGTCACGTCGTTGTGGCTCTCGCGCACCTCGAACATGCGCTCCCAGCCGGCCGCGCGGTCGACGTCGTCGATCGCCGCCGCGACCGTCTCGTACCGGTCGACGTCGAACAGGTACCGCGCCTGCTCTTCGAGCGCCTCCCGGGAGACGTTCCGGAGCGCGCCGCGGTGCTCCGGCCGCGAGAGGACGTAGTGGCGTTCGGCGAGCCCCTCGCGCGTGAGCAGCTTCCACGGGTACCGCTCGACGTCGATCTCGTCCCCACCGTCGCTCGGGGCGTCGCCGCCGGACTCGTTCCGGACGGACAGCGCCCGGTCAACCGCCTCGGCGTCGACGCGCGGATCGCCCGCGGCGGCGAGGTCGGCGAGCTCGTCGAGCGTCGCCGGCCCGGCGCCCGCGATCGCCGGGTCCGGTTCGAGCAGGTCCGCGACCTCGTCGAGGTCGACCCGCGAGTGGAAGTTCTCCGGCGTCACCCCCTCGACGCGGAGCAGCTTGTCGAGCACCTCCCGGCGCGCCGCCCGCAGCTCCACGTGCGTCCACAGCTCGAAGCCGAGCTTGTAGGGGTTGAGTCCGGACGAGCCGAGCACCCGCGACATGTGGTCGGCGTACGTGAGGAATTCGTCGGGGCCGGCGAACCCCTCGCCGCCCATCATGATCGACTCCCAGTAGGTCGCCCACCCCTCGTTCATCACCTTCGTCTGCTTCTGCCCGGCGAAGTAGTACGCCTCCTCGCGGATCGCGTCGATGACGGTCGTCTCCCACGGCTCGCGGTCGACCGCCTTCCCGCTCTCCGGGTCGTACCGCTTCCCGTGATCGCGTAGGAACGCGAGCACGTCCGGGCGCGGTTCCTCCGGCTCAATCCCCTCGCCCCTCGATTCGAGCCACTTGTCGTCGAACACGTCGCGGCGCACCTCCTCGGAGAGGTCGAGGTCGTCGATCCGCGCTTCGATCGCCGCGAGCGGGTCCTCGTCGCCGTCGCTCACGTCCGCGGCGACCCCCGGCTCCTCGACCGACCGGGCGGCGTCGACCGGGCTGTGCTGGTCGATCGTGTCCTCTAACGCGGTCACGGCGTCGATCAGGCGCTCCACCTCGTCGCGATCGACCTCGGCCCGCCTCGCGATCGCCGCGATCCGGTCGGCGTTGCGCTCCAGTCGCGCCGCCGCGTTCGGGCCGTCCTCCCCGCGGTCGGCGTACAGCCCGAACCACTCGTTGTTCGCGAAGAAGTCCGCGTGCGCCTCGACGTGAGTGATGACGGCCTTCTGGTCGGCGGCCGAGTTCGACTCCTGGAGGAACGCGTGCGCCGGGTCGTCGTTGTTGACGATCTCGAACGCCTTCCCGAGCCCGTGGCGGTCCAACTTCGACTGCCGCTCGTAGTTCATCCCCCACCGCCAGTGCGGGTAGCGCCGCTGGAACCCGCCGTAGGCGATCAGCTCGTTCATCTGGTCGTGGTCGACCACCCAGTACCGCACGGGGTACGGCTCCAGCCCGAGCCGCTCCGCGAGCTCGCGGGCCTCGCGGGCCGGCTCGTCGAGCGCCTCCGCCTCGCGTTTCGCCTCGATCCGGTCGTCCCTCATCGGCTCCCACCTCCGTCGGTCCGGCGGGCGGCCCCGCCGGCGTCCGCCCCCTCGGCCGACTCGGTACTGAGTATCTCGTAGATGGCGTCCGTGACGTCGTCCGGCTCGGTGACGCGCGCGACCGCCACGTCGTCGGCGTCGCCGAACGCCTCCTCGACCTCGTCGGCGTGGCGGGCGTTCGCCGCGCCGTCGCCGGGCTGGGTCTCGACGTACGCCTGGAGGTTGGCGTCGATAGACTCCATCGTCGGGATCACGTTGTTCGTCGTGTCGCTGCCGGCGTTCTCGGAGTCGCCCGCGGCGAACACGTACCGGTTCCACTCCGAGTACGGGTACTCCTCGAGGATCTCCTCGGCGAGGTCGTACGCGCTGGAGATACGGGTGCCCCCGCCCGACTGGACCCCGAAGAACTCCTCGCGGTCGACCTCCCACGCCTCCGCGTCGTGGACGACGTACCGGAACTCGGCGGCGTCGTACTTCCCGGTCAGGTACCAGTCCATCGGGGTGAACACGCGCTCGACGAGCTCGCGTTTCGTCTCGCGCATCGAGCCGGAGGCGTCGCGGACGTTGATCACGACGACGTTGCGCTCGCGCTTCTCGATCACCTCCGGGTGGCGGAACCGCTCGTCCTCCCGGCGGAACGGGACGCTCTCGAGCCCCTCCCGGCGGATACGGTGGGTGACGGGCTCGCGGTCGAGTTCGGCGTCGAGCGCGTCGAAGCTCTCCCAGCGGTCGAGCGCCGCGACCGGCTCGCCCCGCTCGTCTTCGAGGGTCGCGGCCGCGTCGGCGATCCACGCCCGCGAGACGGGGATCCCCTTCCCGCGCGCCCACGCGAAGACGTCGTCGACGTCGGCGCCGTCGACGAACAGCCCCTCCCGGACGTACGCCTCGTCGAAGTCGGTCGCGAGGTGGCGCTTCAGCCCGCGCTTGAAGAACTCGTCGACGTCGAGGGTGCCCCGCGGCCCCGCGCGGGCGGTGTCGGTGAAGTCGCCCTCCACCTCCTCGACGACCCGCTTGCCCTTCGGTTCGAGGTCGAGCCCGAGCGCCTCGTCGAGCTCGCGGGCGAACTCCTCGGGGTCCATCTCGTAGTACTCGTGGTCGCCGCCCTCCTCGCCCGGGTCGCCCGCTTCGTCGCCGTCGTCCGGTTCGGGCTCGACCGGCTGACCGGGCTGCGGCTGCCCGTCGCCGCCCTGCCCCACCCCGCCGGCGGCGCGCTGGTCGTACTCGAACGCGGGGAGGTCGACGACCTTGATCGGGATCCGGATCCGCTCGGCGTCGGAGCCGCCGAGGTCGCCGCGGCTGATGAACTCCGCGAGGTCCTCGCGGCGGCTCTCGCCCACCTCGCGGAACCGCTCGCGGTCCTCGGTCAGTCCCACGGGTCACCACCCCCGTTCCGGTCGGCGCCGCCGTTCGGTCCCTCGTCGCCGGCGCGGCCGGCGTCGACGTCGGGCCACTCCTCGCGTACGTCCTCCATCACGGCGCGGCTCGTCAGCTCCGCGGACGCGCGGCTGTACCCGCGCTCGCACAGGCGGGCTATCGTCTCCGCCTTCACCCGTTCCGTCTCGGTGTCGGCTGGCGGGTCGGGCCACGCGGCGGGGTCGAGGTCGGGGAACCGGCGCTTCACGTCGGCGAGGTCGTTCGCGTCGATCACCGCCTCCAGCTCGGGCACCTCCCCGAGGTCGACCTCGTCGACGCTGAACTCCTCGCCGCGGTTGCGCCACGCGTACCGCGTGAGCCCGCGGATCACCCGCTCGCGCCGGAAGCGCTCGACGTCGCGGGTCGGGTCGGTCCCGCGGTAGTCGCGCTCGTCGAACCGCCCGAGCGTCTCCGTCTCGAACACCTTCATCGCGAGCGGGTCCGGCGCCTCGTCTTCGCGGTCGCGCTCAGTCGGGTCGTCCTCGTCCCACGCGTACACGTGCTCGACGTACTCCGCGACCGTCTCCGTCGGGACGGTCTCCTCGGCCAGCACCGCGTCGATCACGTCCTCGCGCTGCCGCTCGCGGATCCGCTCCGCGACCGGTCCGCGCCGCCCCTCGAACTCCGCGGCCTCGGCCCGCGAGAAGAGGGGCGCGTCGGCCAGCCCGTCCGCCATCGCGTCGAGCACGTCGGTCGGGGTGACGACGCGCTCGACGGGGAGGTCGGGGTGGCTCCGGTCGGCGGTCGTCGCGAGCAGGTCGGCGACCGCGTCGCGGGCGTAGGTGACCGGGATCCCGTTGCGTCCGTCCCCCGCGGCGAGGTCGACGTCGTCGACGGTCACCGCGTCGTCGCCGCGCCGGACCTCGCCGGTCTCGTACAGCTCCGCGGTCTCGACCAGGTCGAGGTCGCCGGGGAGGTCGTCCCCGTCGAGCCGCGTGACGACCGCGTACAGCGCCGCGGCCCCGACCGCGTGCGGCGCGAGCTCGCGCTCGACGAGGCTCCCGTCGGACTCCCGGACCTCGATCGACAGCGGCGCGGCGCCCGGGCCCCGGGCGTCGTCGTCCGCGTCGCTCCCGCGGTCGCCGCCGGCTCCGTCGGCGTCCTCCTCGACCGCGGTGGCCCCGGCGATCTCCCGGCGGAGCAGCCGCGCCTCCAACCGGCGGTTCGTGAGGTAGCGGAACTCGTGTTTCGAGAGCCGGCGCTTCAGCGCCTTCAGCGGGTCGGCGTCGCCGCGCTCGGCGTGCCGGTCTAGCTCCGCGTCGAGGTCGGGGTTCGAGATGACGATCAGCTGGGTGTCCACGTCCATCCCGATCCCCTTGTCGAGCTTCACGCGCCGCTCGTCGGGGACGTTGAGCAGCCGCCGGAGCAGGTCGGCGTGTTGGCTCGCGTCCTCGACGACGGTGGCGACGCCGTTCCCCTGCGAGAGCACGCCGTCGTAGCTGAACGCCTGCGGGTTCTTCCGGCCGCGCGAGTCGAGCTCGCGGAGCATGCCGCCCATCCACGAGCCGACGAGCCGCTCCTTCGGCGTCCCGTCGTCCTCGGCGTGGAGGACGCCGATCCCCTGGCCGACGTCGACCACGTAACTCGTCACCCGGAGGTGGTCCCGGTCGGTGATCGCCGAGAAGAGGTCGCGGCGCCCGCGCTCGCGGTAGGCCGACTCCAGGTGGTCGTACGCCTCGCGGCTGAACGGGTCGAGCTCCACGTCGGCGGCGATCGGGTACGCGTCGCCGTCGACCGCGTCGGCGATCGACTCCCGGACCGCCTCGGGGAACACCGACAGCGGATGCGACTGGACCGGGCTGCGGTACCACTCTCCGGCGTCCCCGCCGTCGCCGTACGAGAGCGACGCCGGCGCGGCGCCGCCCCCGCCGACGCCGCCCCCGGCGCCCGCGACGTTCCACTCGACGGTGTACCGCCGGCCGGCGTCGGTCTTCGAGAACGCCCGGAGGCCGTTGACCAGGCACCGCTTGAACTCCGACTTCCCGGTCGCGGTCGGCCCGTCGATCCACACTATCGTCTCGTCGCCGCCCCGCCCGGTCGCGGCCGCGCGCAGGTCGTCGACGAACGCGTTGAGCGCGCGGGTGTTGCCGAGGACGGCGTGTTCGCCGTCGTTCGCCGGGTCGTCGAAGAAGCGGTACCGGTCGAGCGTCTCGCCCCGCTCGCGGACCTCGCGGGTCCCGAACGACTCGACGGCGGCGAGGACGTACCCCGCGCCGGAGGCGGCCGCGGTCGGGTGCTCTAACACGCGATCGACGTAGGCGGCGAGGCTCATCGGCGGGTCGTACGCCCCCCTGAGCGCCTCGTCGGCCGCGTCGAGGAACCCCTCACCGTCGGATCGGGTGCGGTCGTTCATCTCAGTCCTCGCCGTCCTCTATCTCCGAGCGCGCGACCGCCGCGCCCGCGTACTCCAACACCTCGGCGGCGCCGTCCTCGGAGTAGCCGCGGTCGACCAACGCCGAGACCCACGCGCTCCGGTCCTCGTCGTCGAGGTCGGTCGCGGACACCAGCGCCGAGAAGTTGATGTTGTGTTTCTTGTCCTCCCAGAGCTTTCGCTCCAGGGCGCGCCGGAGCCGGTCGTTCTCCTGGGGGTCGAAGCCGCGTCCCTCGCGGGCGCGCCGCGAGATCCAGTTCGACACCTCCTGTCGGAAGTCGTCCTTGCGGTCGGAGGGGATGTCGAGCTGCTCTTCGACCGCGCGCAGGAACGTCTCGTCCGGCTCGGTCTCTCTCCCGGTCAGCTCGTCGTCGACGGTGTCGTCGTCGATGTACGCCATCACGTGGTCCATGTACTTCTCGCCCTGTCGGCGGAGCTCGTCCACATCGTACGCCAACGCGTGGCGCACGTCCTCGATGGCGCGCTCGCGGTACTCCTCGCGGACGCGGTCGAGGAGGCGCTCGTAGCGGTCGAGGTCCTCGGCGGCGATCGATCCGTGGCCTCCGAGGTTCGCCTCGAAGTGATCGAAGACGGACAACGGCGAGAGGTACCCCCGCTCGCGGTGGGTGGCGTCCATGATCGCCTCGGCTATCTCGTCGCCGACGAACCGCGCGGAGATGCCGTCCATCCCCTCGCCGACGTCGGCGGACTCGGCGGCGTCCTCGCGGAGCTTCCGTCGGTCGATCTCCTCGTCTTCCAGCTCGCCGTTGTACGCCTTCGCCTTCTCCACGAGCGTCACCGTCTCGTCGGTCGGCTCCTCTAAGCGAGTGAGCACGCCGAAGAGGCCCGCCATCTCCAGGGCGTGCGGCTCGACGTGGACGTTCGGTACGTCCGCGTTCGCGAGCATCTTCTCGTAGATCTTCGCCTCCGCCTCGTACTCCAACACGTACGGGTAGTCGATCCGCTTGGTGCGGTCGTTGAACGCCTCCATCTTCTCGTCGCCGGTCTTCTCGCGATACTCCGGCATGTTCGTCCGCCCGACGATCACCTGGTCGATGTCGATCCGCGGGTTGTTCTTCGGCTTGATCGTCGACTCCTGGGAGGCGTGGAGGAAGTCGTAGAGGAACTCCCGCTGGAGCTTCAACAGCTCCTCGCCGGAGAAGAGGCCGCGGTTCGCGTTGCAGAACGCGCCGGCGTAGTCGAACGCCCGCGGGTCGGACTCGCCGTAGACGGCGAGCTTCGCGTAGTTGACGTCGCCGGTGAGCTCGGTCTCGTCCTGGTTCTTCTTGTCCTTCGGCTCGAACGTCTCGATGCACTCGCGGCGGTTCTCGTCTGCGATGAGCCGGACGACCTCGACGTGCTCGTCGAGCACGCGCTCCAAGTCGTCGTCGTAGTGCGCGAGCAGCTCGTTCAGGTAGAACTCCGATGCCGGGTCGGGGTGCTGGTCGTTCCGGAGCGTGTAGGGGGCGTCGAGCCGCTCGTTGAGGTCGTCGATCACCGCCTGCCGCTGCGGCTTCGGGAGGAGGACGAGCGGGTCCTGGCTCATCGGCGAGCGGACGGCGTCGTCGTCCGGGTCCTGGTCGTCGATCACCGAACAGAGGTCGACCCAGCGGAAGGTGTACATCCGGCCGGCGTCCTCGCGGGTGTACGCCTCGAAGTAGCGGCGCACGAGCCAGTCGAAGTGTGACTTGCCGGAGCCGACCGGACCGAGCAGGAGCTTGATCCGCTTCTCGGGGCCGAGCCCGCGGGCCCCGGACTTCACCTTGTTGACGAACTCGTGGATCGCCTCGTGGACCTCGCGGCCGTAGAAGACGTTCTCGCCGTCGTGGAGCGGGTCCTCCGCGGCGAGCGCGTACTCGACGACGCCGCGCTCCTCGTCGTAGTGGGTCCCGTAGTGGTCGAACATGTCCGCGACGCGCTGGTGCGCGTTCCGCGCGATCTCGGGGTCGTCGTACAGCGCGTCGAGGTACCAGTCGAACGAGCGCGCCGCTCTGAGGTCGTCGGGGACCGCCGTCCGGTACTCCTCGCTGAGCCGTTCGAGCGTGTGTCGGTCTGCCATCGTATCACGTTCGCTCGGAGGGGGTGGCGACGTCGCCGGCGCCCGTCGCGACGGTCAGAGCCGCCGCTCTCCGTGCGCGTGTCAACAGCTCGTCGAGCCGCGAGCGGCGCATCGTCGGAGTGCGCGTCGGTGCCTGTGGTCGCCTCGCCCGTATCCGAGGCTATATATGTGCCGGGGATTGCCACGGATAAGCGTGTCGCCAGTTGACACGCGTCACGGACGGGCGGCGCCGTCGCCCTCACCGGATCCGCCCGGTTCGCTGACGGTCCGTCGGCCGGTCTTATGACTGCCCCGTGAGATCCACGGCGCGGGGCGGCCCGCGACCCCCGCGGATCGCTCGCGCGCGCCGACCGCGGTGCGCGCCGTCGGGGCCATACATCGCCCGGACGGCGCGCCGTCCGGTCTCCCCGTCGGAGAACCGGAAAGCTCGCCCCCGGAACCCACCCTTTTGCCCGACGCCCGCCCAGTGCGCGTGTGACGTTCAGCATCTGCGTTCGCGAGCGGTACACCGACGAGGGCGGCGACGACCAGATCCGGTTCGGCGTTGCGGTGACCACTCGACTGCCGGGCGTCGGGACGCTCTGTCCGTTCGCCTCCTCGGACGGCGCGGTGGCGACCCAGTCGCTCGTCAACGTCGAGTTGGGGCGGAAGGGGATCGAGTATCTCGACGACGGCCTCGCGGTCGACGACGCGCTGGAGGCCCTCCTCAACGCCGACGAGGGGAGCGCCCAGCGCCAGCTTCACGGCGTCGACGCCGACGGGACGTTCGCGTTCTCCGGCGACGAGTGTAACGACTGGTACGGCCACCGGGAGGGACAGAACTACACCGTCGCGGGCAACCTCCTGACGGGCGAGGACGTGATCGCAGACACCGCGGCCGCCTACGAGTCCGACGCCCACGGCGACGCGCCGCTCGCCGAGCGGCTGATCGACGCGCTCGCGGCCGGGCACGCGGCGGGCGGCGACAAGCGCGAGGACCTCGAGGTCCAGTCCGCGGCGCTGCTCGTGCGGAACACCGAGGAGGAGGCCGACGACCCGTACTATGACGACCTCCGGGTCGACGCGAGCGAGACGCCGGTGGCCGACCTCCGCGAGACGTACGAGACCGCGAAGCGCGGCTACGAGACGATTTTGGAGAAGTACGCGGAGGAGGAAGACGAGGCGGAGACCGACGACGAGGCGGACGACACCGACGCCGACGCCGGCGACGCGGGAGCGAGCGACGGCGAGTAGCGTTCCCTCGCTACACCGACAGCCGCGCGAGGATCGGCAGGTGGTCGGACGGGTACCGGCCGCGGTCGTCCCGGTCCGCGAGGGTCGCGAACGCCTCGACCGACACCCCGGGCGAGACCAGGGCGTGATCGATCCGCCGGTCGTCGATGAGGCGGGCGAAGTCGGTGAGGCTCGTCCCCGGGCCGTGTCGGAGGTCGGCGGCGGCCGCGGCGTCGCGGAGCGAGAGGCCGTCGTCGGCAGTCGGGTTTCCGGGAGCGTCGTCGTCGTCGGCTCCGGAGTCGTCGCCGACGAGGATTCGGTGCGGATCCGACCCCGGCGTACAGTTGAGGTCGCCCACGAGGACGATCGGGGTCGACCCGTCGGCCTCGTCGTTTCCGGCGGTCGCCGCTCCCGGAATCCGATCGCGAAGCAGCCGGGCGGACTCGCGTCGCGCGCGGGCGCTCACGTGGTCGAAGTGCGTGTTGACGACGCGGAGCGCGGCGTCGCCGTCGACGGCGCGCACCCGGGCCCACGTCGCGATCCGGGGGTAGGCGGCGTCCCAGCCGGTCGAGGGCTCGTCGGGCGTCTCGGAGAGCCAGAACGTGTCGCCCTCGACGACCTCCCAGCGCTCGCTCCGGACCGCGATCGGGCACCCCTCGCCCTCGCCGCCGGCCTCGCGGCCGCGTCCGGCGAACTCGTACGCCGGGAGCCGCTCGCGGAGGTCCTCGCGCTGCTCGGGGAGCGGCTCCTGGAACGCGGCGACGTCGGGGCGGTGGAACCGGACGAGTCGCCCGACGGCGTCCCGGCGGTCGTGCCAGGCGTCGTGGTGGTCGCCGCGGTTGGCGTAGCGGACGTTGTAGCTTAACACCCGGATCCCGGTCATTACGTCGGAAATCGCGGGCGAGGCGATTAAAAGACGCGGAGCGATCGCGCGTTCGCTCGCGTCGTGGTCGGTGGGTCTGATGCCGATTATTTATAAGCGGGTGCGTGCGGATCGGCAGCGAACACCGCCGAATCCCCAGTTGGGAGGCGATACGTGACCAATACCGTTCCCGAGAACCGCCCCTTCGAGTCCCGCCCCGCACGGCACCTCACGCCTCCCCAGCCTCGTTGGGCGCGTCCTTCGGGCTCCCTTCGGTCGCCCTCGTCGCGCCCGACTCCCTCGCGCGTGCTGTCTCGCGGCCTTCGCTTCGCTCCGGCCGCTCGCAGGCACGCAGGGAGGCGCGACGCGCCTCTTACAGCCGGCGGCAGAGCCGCCGGCGACGCCACCGCAGTTCTATTTACAAATAGCGTCGTCGCCGGCACCGCTCGCGCTCACACCGAGAACTCGTAGAGGTCGTCGCCGACGTGGTGAATCGAATCGACGACCTTCCCGCTGTCGCCGGCCATCTCGTCGCCGTCGACCAGCGCGCGACCGACGGCCAGCACCTTGCCGTGCGTCTCCTCGGCGACGACGACCAGCTCGCCCTCGCGGATCTCCGGATCGGCCTCGACGATACCGGGACGCATCACGTCGGCCCCGTCCGAGACGAACGAGATTGCGCCCGCGTCGACGGTGACGACGCCCGCCTCCGGGTCGAAGTCGTTCGCGCCGCGGACCGTGAGAAACGGCTCGTCGTCGTCGACGTAGAAGACGGCGGGGTCGCCGTCGACCAAGACGAGCTCGTAGCCGGCGTCGACGAACTCCACGAACTCGAAGGTGTCCCCGTCGATGTCGACCCCGAGGTGGTCGGCGACCGCCTCGCGGATCGCCGTGATCTCGTCGCTCCGGAGGTGGTGCCGGGATTTCACTTCCATGCCCGTCCCGTCGACCGCTCGGCCGATAAATGGACCGCTCCGCGGCGTCCCCCGTCCGCCGGCCCCCGCCGTCCGGGCTCCCACGCGGTTGGACCGATCAAAACGGCCTTATGCCACCTCTCCATATCGGTTCGTATGCTCAACCCGCTCATTGCGAACGTCGCGAACCCGCCCGCGATCGTTCTCGGGGCGATTGCGACGCTGCTCATCGTCCTCGTCACCTCGGTGAAGGGAACGGGCTGGGAACCCACGACCGACATTTCAGAGGACGTGCTCGAACACCGAGCGTCCGCCGTTCCGGAGACCGAGTTCCCCGAACCGGGCAACCGCGCGGTCGGCGGCGGCGGCGGGGGTGGCGGCGCCATCCCGGCCGGCGGTGCCGAGGGCGAGGAGGGCGAGCTCGAAGAGGGCGGCACCGCCGGCTCCGGCCCGGGCGACATCCCCGAAGACGAGGTGGAGTACTTCGAGGTCGAGTTCGTCAAGCAGGGCGAGACGGTCGAGCTCTCGAACGACCAGCCCATCCTCGAACAGGGCGAAGACGAGGGGTGGGACCTCCCGTACGCCTGCCGCCAGGGCCAGTGCGTCTCCTGTGCCGGTCAGATCACGGACGGGCCGAGCGAGGACTTCGTCGAGCACGACAACCAGCAGATGCTCGAGGAGGCCGAGATCGACGACGGCTACACGCTCACCTGCGTCGCCTACCCGCGCGACTCCTTCAGCATCGAGACCGGCGAGGCGCCGTAGTCCTCCCGCTTTCGCCGCCTCGTCTCGTTTTCCCGTCGCGTTCGCTCGCGACACCCTTTTTCGCGTCTCGCTCCAACCGCTCGTATGTCCGTCACCACGGCGCTCGTCGCCGGCGGCGGGGGCGTCGCCGTCGCGCTGATCGCCGCGGCCGTCTACCGCGACGCGGTCCGCGTCGGCGTCGACCTCGGCTCCCCGGCGACCTGGGCCGCGCTCGTCGTCCTCACCGGCGGCGCGAGCCTCGTCACGCTGGTCCTCGTCCCCGACGCGCCGCTGCCCGGCGTCCTCGTGTTGACCGCGCTCGGCCCGCTGCTGTACCTGCTCGAACGCGACGACTCGATGAACGGCGACGACGCGGCCGACCCGACCCGGCTCCCGAGCCAGTCCGGCGACTCCGCCGACCGGAGCGACGAGCCGGAGCGGTAGTCGCTCGACGACGGCGACGGAGCCGCGGCCCTCGCGGGCTCGTTCCGTCTCATCGACGATGACACAGTTCCTTTCGATCTGTTTTACCGCTCCTAAACCGCAACTTTCCATACCGTCGGCGACGAAGGACGGGCAATGAGCGACGAGAGCGACGAGAGCCTCGCGGACCGGGTCGAGCGGTGGATGGTCGGACAGATGCCGATCATCCAGATGCACGGCGGCACGAGCGTCGTGCGCGAGGCGGACCCCGAGACCGGCGAGGTCGTCGTCGAACTCGGCGGCACCTGCTCCGGGTGCGGCATCTCGAACATCACCGCCGACAACATCCGCCGCGACCTCATCATGGACTTCGAGGAGGTCGACAACGTCACCGTGCGAACCGCCTCCTCCGGTGACAACGGCGCCTCGACCGTCGAGGGCGGCCGCGGCGGCGAGCTGAAACACGAGACCGAGTCCGCGAACCACTTCTGAATCGGGCGGGCCGGAGGGCGTCCGTCGCTTCTCTTCTCTCTACAGCGGCGTGAACGGCAGCGACGCGAGCGAGTTCGGCCCGTAGTCGAGCGCGTCGGACTGCGAGACGCCCTCGGGCGTGATCATGTCGATCACGCGTGGTGCGTTGTCGGCCGCGCCCTCCTTGGCGCCGCCGAAGACGAACGCACCCGCATCGATCTCGACCGGTCGTAAGTCCCCCACATCTTCCGAACCGACGATCGGGAGCACCTCCCACTCCGTGAGATCGTCGTTGCCGACCACCGACTTCGGTATCGAGATCACGGCCGTGTTTGACTCGAAACTGGTGAACAATTCCGGAGTCCCGACGTTCTGTCCGTTCGCGTCGGTGATCCCTTTACCGAACCCGCTCGCGTCGACCCGGTACTGCCACGGTTGTGCGAACTCCGCGGTGAGTTCAAGATCGTCGAGCGCGCTCGTTCGCCCGTCGCTTGCTTCGGGATCGCGCAGGTACACGAGGAAGTACTGCGGCGAGAACACGCCGCTACCGAACGCGTCGTAGAGGTTCTCCACTTCGAAGGCGAAGCGGTACGCCTCGTCGGTCTCGAACACGCGGAACGCCCGGAGGTCGAAGGCCCCGTCTTGGAACGCACTGTCCGTCGGCTCCGTGTACCCGCCCGGGCCGTCGTCGTCGCCGGCGGGGTCCGTCAGCTCGGCGACGAGGTCTCCGGGGACGATTTCGACGGTGTCGGACGCGAGTTCCTCCCCGCTGTCCGCATCGCGGACGACGATGTCGAAGGTGTCGAACTCCGAGATGCTGAAGCCGAGGTCGACCGTCTCGTCCGTCGCGTTCGGCGGCAGCCGCACGTTACCGGCCGCCTCGAACTCACCGTCGACGAAGATGTCGACCGTGGTCCCGCCGACGAACGCGGCGTCGTTGGAGCCGGTCGCCGAGATGAACGGTTCCCCGAACACTGCCTCCTCGGGGACCGTCACCGAGAACTCCTGCTCCGGCCGCTTGTACTCGGGCAGCCGGTTGATCTCGCGGCCCCGTGCAGGACGTAACCGGACCGCCGTCCCGCCGCTCGGCGCCGTCGACGCGAGAAGTGTGGTCGACGGGTCGACGACCGCCTCGTCGATGCGGACGCCGGTCGGGTCGCGGTCGACACCGGTGCCGACCGCGTCCGAGTAGATCTCAGCGACGTACTTCGGGCCGTTTCGGCCGTTGCCGCGGCCGTTTCCGTTTCCACGGCCGTTGCCGCGGCCCTTGCCCCGCCCCTTTCCGCGTCCGGGCGCGTCGCCGGAGTTCCCGGGTGCGTTCCCCGAGTTGCCGGGCGCGAGGAAGTCGAGCGGCACGTCGACCGCGCGGCCGTCGCCGTTCGTCATGGCGCCGACGTACCACTCGTCGCCGTGCCGACGGGCGATCGCGAGGTAGTCGCCGATCGCGGCGCCGACCACGCGCGTCTCGTCCCAGCCGGCCGCCGGGACCGACTCGATGAAGGCGAACTCGGGCTCGGCGTCGAAGTTCTCGCTGTCGGGCTCGTACCCCTCGTACTCGGCCGGGACCGGCGACGGCTCGCCGGACTCGGTGACGGCGACGGTGTTGAGGTTGAAGCCGCCGACGTCGCCGGTGAAGCCGCTCTCGCCCTGCGCGTAGTCGAGCTCGATCGCGATTTCGTTGTCGCCCGCGTCGAGTTCGACCGGCGTCGTGAACACCTGCCAGTCGTCCCAGTAGTCGGTGAAGTCGGGCTCGATCGTTCCGGTCTCGTCGTTGACGCGCAGCGTCGCCCGCGGCGTGCCGGCGTTTTTCACCCGCTGTGCGTTCTCCTCCGCGTCGCTCGCGTATCGGAGGTGGAGGTCGTACGTCCCGGCGCTCGGCACGTCCTCGACCGTGAACGACACCGACGACCCGCTCGGCGCGCGGTTGGGATCGACCGCGACGTAGTTGGTCCCGAACGCGTCGCGCCAGCTGTCGCTGGTGACCAGCCCGTCGAGTTCGCCGGCGGCGGCTTGGAGCGCCTCACCGACCGCGAACGTCTCGTCGACGTACCCCTCGATCCGGTCGGCCGCCATCTGGAGGCCGCTGAGGTACGTCGGGTACATCGCGAGCTGCTTCGCGCGCGTCGTCTGGATCTGGCCGCCGCGGTCGTCGTTGAAGGTGATGTCGAAGATCCCCGGCTGGAAGCTCACCGGGCCCGCGAGGTTTCGCGTGAACGGCAGCGTGACGTGGTGGTCGCGGCCGACGTTGGAGCCGAGCTGGCCGAACCCGTCGTACTCCTGCGCCTTCACCACCTCGCGGTTCGCCACGTTCGGGTAGGTGCGGATCTCGCCGGTCGGCTTGATCCCCTCGTGGATCTCTAAGAGCTGCCGGTCCGCCGCGGCGTTCCGGATCACCAGGCGATGGTGGTTCACCGCGAGTTGGTTGTGCTGGTTGTGGGTCGGCTCGGAGCCGTCACCGTCGATGCCGAGTCCCCGGTCGGAGACGTACCCGTTCTTGATCGAGTTGATCCCCTCGGCCTCGTACCCCGCGAACACGTCCTCGTCGAGGATCGCGGACTCGTACTGCGGGAGGTTCCCCGCGGTCTCGTTGTGGATCGTCATCTCGACGGGGTCCGGCAGCGACGCGCCGAAGTCGGTCACCTCGGGCACGTCGAAGTCGGGGTAGGAGTCGTCGACGCCGAACTCGAAGCCGGAGCCGTCCCCGGGATAGGTGCTCCAGCCCTGGTTCCACCCCTCGACGAGCACGCTGTCGAGCCCGTTCTCGCTCGCGAACCGCATGTACCGCTTCATCCGCTCGGTCCGAGCGCCGTGGATGTACGCGGCCGGGTTCCCGCCCCCGGCCGCCACCTCGTCGTCGGTCTTGTACTCCCAGTTCGCCTGGCCGGCGATCATCGTCCACCAGATGCCGACGTACTTGCGGGGCTCGATCCAGTCGGTGTCGGGCTCGCCACCGACCGTCGGCAGCGCGTCCTCGTCGAGCGAGTCGGAGAGCAGCGGCACGAGCTGCGACTCGATCAGTTCGCCCGGGCGCTCGACGACCTGGACCGTCCGCCACGGCGTCGCCGCCGGGAGTTCGAGGGAGGCCCTCGTGCCGTCCGGCAGCGGCGTGAGCTCGGTCGCGAACGCCGTCCCGCCGTCGTCGCTCCGCGGCGCCAGCGTCGCGGCCGCGTAGTCGTCGAGGTTCGCCTCGTGAACGCTCAGGTACGCGTCGCCCGCGTCCACGGTAAGCGGCGTGTGCGCCCCGCTGCGCATCTCGGTGCCGTTCGGCCGTCGCGGCTCGCTTCCGGCGGGAATCTCCGACAGCGGCGTCTCGGCGTACTCCTGTTCGAACCGCGGGTTCGTCACCGCGTTTCTGATCCACCAGGCGTCGTAGTCGTCCGCGAAGTCGACGCCGGTGTTCTCCGAGGCGACCACCGCCCGCTCCGAGTTGCTCGCGAACCCCTCTCCGAGGACCGTCCGGAACCCGATACCGTCGTCGAAGACGCGGAGCTGAAGGGTCGCGCTCCGGGACCCGTCCGCGCTGTCCGCCCCGGAGCCGCCGGATCCGCTCTCCGCGGCGTCCGCGAGACCGACGCTCAGGGCGTTGTACTCCGCCGACACCGACTCGTAGGCGCCCCACACCGGGTCCCACTCCTCGGTCGTCGACTCGCGCTCGGTGCCCGTGACGGCCACCGGACCGGCCGACCCCCCGGCGCTTGCGCCGAACGCCGCCTGATTTTTGAAGTCGAATCCGATCGTCGACGGCCCGACGTACGTCGTCCCGCCGCGCGCGACCTCGTAGGTCGGCACCCCGTCCCTGACGTCGACCGTGACCGCGATCGATCCGTCGGGCGACGCCACCGTCTGGACCGGGTCGTCCGCGTCGTTGGCTATTTGCGCGGCGTCGTCGGCCGCGACGCTCCCCGAGTACGCGGCCGCGGCCACCAGCGCCCCCACGCTTCCGAGGAACCCCCGTCGTGTCGTCTCATTGAACGTCTGCTGTGATTGTTTCTCACGCATTCCGTCCCCACCGTGTCTCCCATGAATAATAATGTTATTGTAACGCAGCGAAGTGATCGGATTTCGAAACGACCGAGTCGACACGTCGCCGTGCCCGGGCCGGGACCCTCTGTGCTCCGGCCGCCTTACAGCGCGTTTTCCAGCGCTGACGCGACGCTCCGGGCCTTTTCGGCGAGCGGCTCGGGAGTGTCTCCCCCCGCGACCGACTCGTCTAAGACGTCGTCGTCGACGCGTTCGACCGTGCCGTCCGGGCGTTTCACCACGTCGACGTGGAGGTCCACGTACCGGGCCGCGTCGGGGAACACCTCCACCGGCGTACAGACGTTGACGTACGTCCCGCGGACGGTCCCGTCGCGTCCCCAGTACGTCGTCGGATACCACCACCGGCCCTCCTTCAGGCTCGTCTCGGCGACGTCGCCGGCCTCGCGGGCGACGCCCAGTCCGTCGTAGGTCCCGCCGCCGGTCATCTCGCGCTCGACGGTGACGGTCCCGTCGGGGTCGACCCCCGTCACCGTCCCCTCGCCGAGAGTGATAAGGCGACCGTCCGGCTTCCCGTGGTCGATCCGGAGCGCGTCGCCCTCCCGCGGACCGAACGCGTCGGTCACGACCGCGAAGGGGAACTCGGCCTCGGGGTCGGGGTCACAGAGGGCCTCCGCGAGGTCCACGCCCGCCGAGGCGTCCGCCGAACCGGCCTTCACGCGATGGTGGCCCGGCATCGTCGCGGTCGCGGTCCGGCGCGCGTCGTCGAGCCCGAACCGGCTCTCCCGCCCGAACCAGGCCCAGACGCCGACGTTCGGCGCGGCGATCGGCGCGTCACGGAGGCGGCTTCGGTCGTCGAGGACGCCGAGTCCGCCCTCGCCGTCGGCCCCTCCGTCGCTCTCGCCGTCGGCCGGCCCGACCGTCGCGCACAGCTCCTCGGCGGCGTCGACCGCGGCGTCGAGGCCCGCGGTCAGCGCCGCCGTGTCGGCGTCGACGGACGGGGGTCGCCACACCGCCCGCCACCCCGCCGGCGGTTCGAGACCGAGCAGGTCGATCATCCCGGACAGCTCCCTCGCGGCCTCGTCGTCCCGGACGTCGACCCGCGTTCCGGATCCCGGTTCGAGGGCGACGAGGTCGCCGCCGACCCGCAGCTCCCCGGCGAGTTCGGGGCGGCGGTCGGTCCACGGCGCCGCCGACTCGCGGACCTGAACGCGGACCGAATCCCCCGTCTCCACCCGGGCGTCGACGTCGCCGTACGGGAGGTACCCCTCGGCGCCCCACGGGGGCGTGCCCGCCGCGTCGCCGCCGTCGCCGTCGGCTCGGCCGTCGCCGGCTCGGAGGTCGACGACGGCGCCCCCGCCGAGCGTCTCGGTCACCTCCCCGTCGAGGACGGCGCCGGGCGGCGTGGGATCCGGCCACGCGAGCGCGTCGCGGCCCGCGTCGGTCAGGAGGGCCCGGACCGCGTCGACCGCGTCCGGGTCGCCGCTCGCCCCGACGCCCTGCCGGTCGCTGCTCGTCGCGATCCGCACGTCGGGCGGCTCCTTCGGGAACTCGGCGTCGAAGCGCCGGCGGATCGGCGGCGAGGCGTCGACGACCTCGTGGCCGGCGTCGAGGAGCCGCGCGGTGAGCGCCGTCGCGTAGATGCCGCGGACGCGAACCCGGGTCATCGTCACAGGGCCTCGCGCTCGCGCGCGAACCGGACCCGGTCGTTCACCGTGTCACCGAGGGTGAGTTCGACGACGACCGGGTCGCCGCCGTCGTCCTCCCGGAGGATCCGCCCGCCCTCGACCGGGACGCCCCACCCGTCGAGCGAGAGGTAGCCGCGGAGGTCGCTCCCGTGGGTGAACAGGTCGACGTCGGCGGTCGCGTGCTCTTGGACCGACTCCGCGCTGTGGGCCATCTCCATGTCCGAGTAGGCGGGTCCGTCCCCGTCGAAGAACGCCCGAAGCCGGTCGGCGTCGCGGGCGACGAGTTCGGCAACTCGGTCCGAGGCGTCGGTTATCGCGTCGGCGTCCAGCCCGGCCTCGCGGAGGGCTCGCTGGGTCCGTGCGTCGAAGTGCATACCCCGCCTTCGGCCGCCGCCGTTTCAACGCTGTCGGCCGCGCCGCGGCGCGGCCCGCTTTCCCCCGGTGAATCGCTCGCTTGCGCCAATTAGTTAAGTCACCGGGGAGGCAAACGATCCCTATGCCATCCGACGAGGACCCGATCGCGTCCCGGGCCGACGACCGCGACCTCTACGACGTCGCGACCTGGGAGGAGCGGACCTCCCTCGACGGGCTGTCGGTCGCGCTGTACTGGCTGCTCACGCGCTCCGCGAAGGCCGGCGTCATCCTCGTCGCCTTCGTCGGGCTCCTCGCCATCCTCGGATCGTTCGGGCTGGGGCTGCTCTTCGATCCGGCCATCGCGATCCTCCTCGGCCTCTCCGTCGTCCCCGCGCTGGGTCTGGCCGCATACGTGTACGTCTCGGACGTCACGACGGCCGAACCGCTGTCGCTACTGGTGGCGACGTTCCTGCTGTCGATCCTCACCGCGACGTTCGCAGCGATACTGAACAGCGTGCTCCAGCCGTACTTCCAGCCGTTCGGCTTCCTCGGGATCGTCGTGTTCTTCTTCGTCGTCGTCGGCCCGATAGAGGAGTCGGTGAAGCTGCTCGCGGTGCGACTGTACGCGTACAACGACGACCGGTTCGACGCCGTCATCGACGGTGCCATCTACGGCGCCATCGCGGGACTCGGATTCGTCGTCATCGAGAACTTCGTGTACATCGCTCAGAACGTCGACATGGCGGAACTGACGGTCGGGATCGCAGCGCTCGGCGCGGGCGACGGCATCGCGGCCCTCCGGGCGCTCGCGGGGCCCGGCCACGTCGTCTACTCCGCGTTCGCGGGCTACTACCTCGGGCTCGCGAAGTTCAACCCCGAGAACCGGGGCCCCATCATCGTCAAGGGACTCGTCATCGCGGCGGCGATCCACGCGCTGTACAACACGCTCGTCGGCCCGGTGACGGGAATCGCCTCGCAGCTGTTCGGCCTCTCGCAAATCGTCGCGCTGTTCGGCTTCGTCCTCGCCTTTCAGGGGGCGTTCGGCTACGTCCTCCTCCGAAAGATCTGGCGGTACCGGGACGCGTACCTCGACACGCGCGACGCGGTCGACCCCGACATGGAGCCCGACCTCGACGAGTTCGAGCCGTAGTCCGCCGGTCCGGCTCGCGGTGCGGTCCCGACTCGGTCGGCCCGTCCGCCGTCAGGGGGCGGCCTCCACCCGCGAGCGGTCGCCGGTTCCGCCCGTCAACGCGCTCGCGAGGGCGCCCTTCACGACGACCTCGTCGCCGAGGTCGGTGAGCCGCACCTCCGGAACGTTGATGAACACCATCTCCGGCAGCTTCTTCCGGATCGGATCGAGGACCCGCTCGGGGTTGTTGAGCGCGACCGCGCCGCCGACGCTCACGACCAGCGGGGCGTACGCGTGGATAATGTTCGCGATCCCCATCGCGTTCCAGTGGGCGAGCTGGTCGATCACGTGGTCGGCGAAGGTGTCCTCGCCCGCCGCCTCGAACACGTCGACCGCGGAGAATTCGGGGTCCTCGACCGGTAGACTCGTCTCGATCGGGTCCTCGGCGTGGAGTTCGCGGGCGTAGCTCGGGATGTTGTTCCCCGAGCAGTACCCCTCCCAGTGCCCGTCGAGGCCGCAGCCGCAAGTCATGAAGCCGTGCGGGTCGACGGTCATGTGGCCGACCTCCCCGGCGTTGCCGTCCCACCCCGAGAGCACGTTGCCGTCGACGGCGACGCCCGCGCCGATTCCGGAGGAGATGGTGAGATACACCATGTCGTCGGGGTTGCGCTCGGAGTGGAACCGCTCGCCGATGACGCCCGCGATGGTGTCGTTGTGAAGGTACACCTCGTCGGTGTCGAGTAGCCGACCGACCGGGCCGACGAGCGGAATGCGCTCGACGGTATCGGGGAGGTTCGCCGGTCCGTTGACCACTCCCTCCGCCAGGTCGAGCGGGCCGATCGAGCCGACGCCGGCCGCGACCGCCTCGCTCGGCGCGATCCCCGCGTCGGTACAGGCCTTCCGGATCACCTCCAACACGGCCTCCGTGACGGCGATGCCGTTCGGTCCCCGCGGAGTGTTTCTCGACGCGGAGCCGAGGATCGCAGCGGTCTCGTCGCCGACGACCGCCCGGACGTTCGTCGCCCCGAGATCGGCGCCCACGTAGTACATCGGGTGTAAGCGCGGACCCGTCTCACTTAAGCGGGACGCTTCAGGCGGTCCAGCAAGGGGAACAAACGGACCGGTTTCCCCCCGAATCGGGTCTCTGCGGTAGCGAGACAAAAGTTCCCTTCAGAGACGGGAGGACGACGGACCTTCGGACTTCCCCGTTTCGCCGTCGGAGGATGTCAGGAGGCGATTTCGCGCACGAACGTCACCGGGCACGGCGCCGAGAGCATGACTTCCTGTGCGACGCTACCGAACACGGCCTTCCCGGTCGGAGAGCGCCGCCGTCCGCCGACGACGACGCGGTCGGCCTTGACGCTGTCCGCGGTCTCGACGACCTCGTCCGCGAGGTCGCCGACCGCGCCCCGCACCGAGTGCCGCACGCCCGCCGCGGAGAGCGCCTTCGAGAGCGCTCGGGTGGTCTTGTGTCGCTCCGCCACCGCGTCGGGGGTCGCCCCTTCGCTCCCCTCGTCGAAGCCGAGGTTCGCGCGGGTCTCGTCGAACTCCTCTCTGTCGAACACGTGCGTCAAGACGATCTCCGCGTCCGCGGGTTCGGCGATCGCGATGGCCTCCCGTGCGAGCTGTTCGGTTCGCTTCTCGTCTTCCGTGCCGACCGCAAGCACTACTGTCTCGATGCTCATACTTCCCTTTCGCTCCCGGCCGGCTTAAGCCTACCGGAGTTTTAACTCAGATTTGAATAAACATTTTCTCGATCGATCCTGATACTCTCGGGGGCGGCGACGCGACGGTCTCCGACGACGTCCGTCGGACGAGCGGGACGCTGCCGGTGCTGTGCGTCGCTCTCGGTCGGACGGAGCCGGACGCGACCGCCGCAGAAATCGATCAGTAATCGGGCGCGTCGTCTTCCACTTCGCGCTTCAGCGAGTCGCGACGCGACTTCGCGTCGCGGCCGGTCGCCTCCAGTAGAAACTCGTTCTTCGCGTCGACGGCGTCCGCGGCGGCGTCGGCGTTCCCCTCGGCGATGACGTCCTCGGCGGGCCGCTCCTCGAAGTGGACCGCCAGCTTGTCCTTCTTGCTTCCGTACTCGGCGGCGCCCGCGACGATTCGCTCGAACACCGGGTTGTCGGGGTCCTCGACGACGTACAGCTCGTGGCCCTCCCACTCCTCCGTGTCGGAGACCTCGCCGAAGTACTCCTCGACGGAGCCCTTCAGGTCGGGCATGCGGTCGTCCAGATGCTCGCCGCGACGCATCTTGTACTCTTTCATGCCGCGACCGTTCGACAGGCCGGCGTAAACCAGTTTCGTCACGGCCGCTCGGCGGGTTCGACCGCCGACGCGGCGCTCTTTTCCGTCCGTCTACCGGGGCCGCTCGTCGACGTACCCGCGCTTACACTCCGGACAGATGTCGCCCGCGCGCATCGAGCTCCCGTCCGCGGCCCGGACCATCCCGCACTCGGGACAGTAGTACTCCGTCGGTCCGTCGTCGCCCATCGTCTCCAGCTCGGGGCTCTCGCCGCGGGTGATCCCCGTCTCGCCCTCCCCGCCAGTGTCGAACACCGCGGTCTCCCCGTCTTCGGGCGCCTCGACGTACTCCGTCTCCGCCTCCGTCTCCGTCTCGCCCTGCTCCGCGGCCTCCGGAGTGAGCCCGCCGCCGAACTCGACGCCGGCGTCGCCGCCCTCGCCGACCGCCGCGCTGAATCCCTCGTCTTCGCCGCCGTGATCGGGCCAGGCCGTCCGTTCGTCGCCGTCGGGGTCGTCCTCGTCGACCGCCGGCCACGCGCCCCGCTCCCGGTCGTCGGGCGCGTCGTCGTCCTCGTCGAGGATGACCCCGTCGTCGCTCTCCGCGTCGGGTTCCTCGCCGCCCGCCGCCGCGTCCCCGTCCCTCGGGCTCGACGCGCCGTCCGGCTCCGAGTCGCCCGCGGCGTTCGGCCGATCCGCCGGGGCCGCCGGCGAGTCGGCGTCTCCTGTCGCCGGTTCGGCGTCCGTCGCACCGGCCTCCGCGTCGGCCGCGGGCCCGTCGTCCAGGATCACCGCGTCGTCGGTTCCGGCTCCCGGCTCCTCGTCGAGCGTCACGCCTTCGCCGCCGGTCGCGCCGTCGTCAGCGTCGCCCCGCCTCGGCGCCACGTCGGCGTCCGCGACCGCCTCCTCGCCGTCCGCGGCGGCGGCCTCGCCCGGAGTCCCGGCCGGTCCCGCGTCGGTCCCGCGGTCGGAACCGCCCGCCGAATCGACTCCTTCGGCCTCGCTCGCGGCGGCCTCGTCGGCCAGTTGCTCCATCGTCGTCACCTCGGTATTCTCGCTGACGATCTGCGTCTCGCCGCAGCGAGCGCAGGTCTTCACCTCCTTGACGGTCGTGACGACCTCGTCGCCCTCCTCCTCGCGTTCCCGCTGGAGTTCGGGTTCGCCGAAGTCGTGTCCGAGCAGACACCTGAGTCCCATTGTGCCACCCTGCGGTGCCGAGGGTAAAAAACGCCCCGTCGGCGTCCGACGCTCGGCGCACGACCGGTATCGCGGGGCGACGCGCTCACCGCGTCCGACTTCGGTCGCGCGCCCCGATGACACAGACTCTTTGTGGATCGGTCGCGTACCGTACCTCACCATGCCTACCGTATCCTACAAAGGCGAGGAAATCGAGTGCGAGAAGGGCGCCAACCTGCGCGACGTGCTCAGGGAGGCCGGCCTCTCCGTCTACAACGGCAAGATGGAGACGCTCAACTGCCGCGGCGCCGGGTCGTGCGGGTCCTGTGCGGTCCAGGTCGAGGGCGAGGTCAGCGAGCCGGGCAAGAAGGAGCGCGCCCGCCTCTGGCTCCCGCCGCACCACCCCAGCCACGACGTCCGCCTCGCCTGCCAGACGAAAGTCGAGGGCGACGTCGAGGTGACGAAGGGCCGCGGGCTCTTCGGGCAGCACATCTGAGCCCCGACGCGCCACTTCCGTCGAACGCGCCACTTCCGTCGAACGCGCCGCTTCCGCCGGGCGCACCGCTCCTACCGTTTCTCCCTCTCCGCGAGCGACGCCCGACCGACGAGCGGAACGCTGGTCGAACGGAAGCGACGAGCGGAACGCTGATCGGGAGTAAAATACGACCGCGGCGGACGCGAGCCCGCGACGCGGACGAAAACGCTTGATACCGTGTGTCAGAGTCGCGTTCGGCGTCAGCCGGACCGACCCACTCTTCGGATTGGCTTACTGCCGAACGACGTTCGTCGCGCGGGGGCCCTTCTCGGAGGACTCGATGTCGAACTCGAGCTCCTGACCCTCTTCGAGGTCCGGGCCGCCGACGTCTTCCATGTGGAAGAACACGTCGTCGTCCGCGTCGTCAGTCTCGATAAATCCGTAGCCGCCAGTGTCGTTGAAGAAATCAACCTTTCCGGTCGCCATTGCGTGTCGAGAGAGGCGCCGACCGTGGATAAGAATTGCGAGTGTACAGTTACCACGTCTCTCTATAGACGTTCGTTTTCGAAGAACCCAGATTCGACAGCCACGCGCTGACCGCACGACGGATTCTCGGTACAGGATCGACCGATACGTCGGATTCTCCGGTGCCCCGTCCGACGCCGACGTTTATGTCTCCGGCCGCGAAAACGGGACGTGTGTCTCACGCGCATCGGGCGAGCGGCCCCGGCCTGACGCTCCGCGAGAACGGTCCCGCCCTGCTGGTCCCGGCGGCGTGGGGCGTCGCCGGCGCGGCGGTCCTCGGCGTCGTCTCCGCGCACGCGCTGTTCGTCGCCCACGTCGTCATGAGCGCCCTGCTCGTCGCCTTCGTCGTCGCCTCGTGGCGCGACATGGCGACGGGCGTCCTGCGCGCGTGGAAGCTGGCCATCCTCGCGGGCACGCCGGTCACGCTCGCGGGCGTCGCCGGGTTCCTCGCGCGCGACGGGACCGTTCCGGCGCTCGCGGCCTCGCTTCCGCCCGACGCGCTCCTCGCCGTCGCCCTCTACGGCTGGATGCTGCTGCCCGCGCCCGCGTTCGTCTACACGGGCCTGCGCGACCCGGCGGTCCCGCGCTCGGTCGTCCACCACGTCGCCGCCGCGTGTTCGGTCGCGGGCGCCGTCGTCGCCGCGCTCGCGGGCTCACCGACCGGAACCGCCGCGGGAATCGCGCTCGTCGGCGCCGGGCAGACCGCGGGCATCCTCGCGGCGACCGCGCTGTACTCGCTCGGAGAATGACCGACGCGGACACCTACGACTGCGAGACGTGCGGCGCGAGCGTCGCCGTCGCGGACGCCCGCCGGTCGAAGCCGTTCGGCGACCTCGACCCCGACACGTGGCAGACGCTGAACTGCCCGCATTGCGGCGACCGCCTCGCGACCGTCTTCGTCGGCGACGAGTGAGCCGCGGTCGGCCGCCCAGGGCCGAGGCTCGTCCCCCGGGAGCCGCCCTCCGCTCGCGCCCCGTGTTGGCACCCCACAGTATCTACGTCTCCGGCGCGTAGTATTCCTCATGCTCGGCGTCGGCACGGTCTACCTCGTCGCGACCGGCGCGCTGCTGCTCGTCGCGCTGGGGGTCGGAGCTCGGGCCCTCGTCGCGATATTCCGAGAGGGCCGCGAGCGCAGCCGTAAGCGGCGCGAGGGAAAGCTCGAGCGGTACACCGAGGACCCCGTCTACGATCGCGACCCGCCGGACCCGGACGCCGCCGGGGAGACGCCGTCGACCTGCCCGCAGTGCGGCGCGGAGAACGACGCGGCGTTCACCTTCTGTCGCGAGTGCGCGGCGCCGCTGGGGCCGGAACGGGTGACCAACGATTAAGCCCCGTCGCGGGAAAGCCGGGTCCGTGACGCTCGTTTCCGCCGCGTTCCTCGCGACCGCGTTCGCGACACACGCCCTCGTCGGCGCCGCGCTCGGGGGGACCCTGTTCGACCGGCCGGGCGTCGGCGCGCTCGCGGGACTCGCCGCCGACGCCGATTTCCTCTTCCCGGCCGCGCTCGGTCCGCCGTTCGTCCACCGCGGGATCACGCACTCGCTGCCGGCGCTCCTCGCGCTCGCCGCGGCCGCGACCGCCGTCTGGTACGCGGTCGACGCCCGCGGGAGTCACCGCGCCGCGGGCGCGACGGTCGCCGTCGCCTACTGCTCGCACCTCCTCATCGACGTCACCACGCCCGAGGGGATCCCGCCGCTGTCGCCGCTCTCGGACCGGGTCGTCGGCGTCGCGCTTCCGACGACGGGCCACTCACCGGTGCCGACCCTGCTCCTGTGGACGGGGTCGCTGTGGGCGCTCTGGCGGACGGACGCGCTCGATCCCCTCGCGCGGCGGGTCACCTCGTCGCGAGGCGACGATTGAATCCGCCGCGGCGTCGACGGCCGTCGTTCGCGGGGACGGGGAACAGCTCGACCTTCAGCCAGGGCTCACGAATGCCGTTCGTGTGGAGAACAGACGTCGCCTCCCCGACTTGAACTCGCCGAGACGCTCGCCCTCGCCCTCGCCCTGCTCGGGCTTACGACTCGTCTGCTCAAATCGGCTCGGCGTCGTTCTCTCGACGACTCGCGCCGCTCACCGTCTCGAAATATGCCGCCTCCCCGATTTGAACGGGGGACAGCTCGATCTTCAGTCGAGTGCTCTCCCAGTCTGAGCTAAGGCGGCTCGCACTCGCACCAACGCCGATTCGAGACAAAAGGATTTCGAAAGGCCACGGGTAGACCCCTCTCGTCGCGCTCGCGTCACTCGGATCCGGGTTCCCTCGGTCCGGATTACCCCTCGATATCGGCGGATATCGCCGCCGATCCGAAGCCACGGCGCGGATCGTTGTTTCCGCAACCGCCCCGTTTCTCGCGGCCCTCCGATCCGTCGATGCCATCGCACGACCACGACGGTAACGCCGATCACGCCGACCACGACGCCCACCACGAGACGCTCGACGCCGCGGTCGACGCGCGCGACGACTGGGCGCGCCGCCGCCGGAAGGGTATTCCGACCGACGAGAACCTCCTCGTCGTCGCCTGTATGGACGAGCGCATCCCCGTAGAGGAGGCGCTCGGCATCGACCTCGGCGACGCGCAGGTGTTCCGCAACGCGGGCGGCAAGGTGACCGACGACGTGATCCGGTCGGCCGCGCTCACGACGAACTTCTTCGACACCGACGAGATCGTCGTGATCAACCACACCGACTGCGGCATGATGAGCGCCCCCGACGAGGCGATCCGCGACGGCCTCGCGGCGCAGGCCGGCGACCTCGACGCCGCCGACCTCGACCCGTCCCTCCCGGAGCTGACCATCGGCGACGCCGACCTCCTCGATTGGGTGAAGATGACCGACGACATCGACGCGGCCTGCGCCGCGCAGGTCGAGTACCTCCGCGAGTCCGCGTTCATCCCCGACGACACGACCGTCTCCGGCTACGTCTACGAGGTCGAGTCCGGCGAGCTCCGCCGCCCCGACGAGCGTATCGCCGAAGCGATCAGCGAGCGGCGGGCCTGACCGCCGCCGGCTGACGGCGCGCGGGCGACGCGCCGCCCGAGGTGAGACGTTTTTATGCGCCCGCGGCGAACCGAGTGGCAAATGGATCGAGCACGCGCGCCCCTCTTCGGACGAGGTGGTGCCGATGGACGCTGACGGCGACGCCGTCTCCGAGTCGGACGCCGCGAGCGACGCGGACGGCGCGACCGCGTCCGGCGACGACGCCCCGGTCGTCGCCGGCTTCTTCTCCGGCTGCGGCGGCCTCGATTTAGGCTTCGAACGGGCCGGCTTCGACGTCGCGCTCGGGAGCGACCAGTGGGAGCCGGCCGCGCAGACGTACCGCCGCAACTTCCCCGACACCGAGTTCGTCGAGGAGGACGTCCGCGAGCTCGACGCCCCGGCGGTCCGCGCCGCGGTCGAACGGGCCGGCTACGACCACGAGGGGATCGACGTGGTGATCGGCGGGCCCCCCTGTCAGGGGTTCAGCCGGCTCAACAACGAGCAGATCGAGCTCGACGAGATGGAGAAGGACCGCCGGAACACGCTCTTCGAGGAGTTTCTCCGGGTCGTCTCCGTCCTCGAACCGCAGCTGGTGTTGATGGAGAACGTCCGCGACCTGATCAACCGCCAGACCAGCGACGACCGGTACGTGAAGGACCTCATCGTCGAGGAGTTCGCGGCGCAGGGCTACAAGTGCGAGTACCGGGTGCTGGAGGCCGAGCAGTACGGCGTCCCCCAGAAGCGCCGCCGGATCTTCTTCATGGGCACCGACCGCGACGTGCCGATCCGCTTCCCGGAGCCGACGACGCCCGAGGGACAGTGGCGCACCGCCGGCGCGGCGCTCGCGGACGCGACCGATGACCTCCCGAACATGACGTACGCGGACACCGGCGAGAAGACGCTCGAACGCATCCGCCACGTCCCGCCGGGCGGCTACTACCGCGACCTCCCCGACCGCCTGAAGACGAAGAAGTACCAGTGCGACTGCGAGGACACCGACACCTGTCCCCACGAGCCGGAGATCGTCAAGCGCTACGGGACGTACCTTCGCCGGCTCGACCCCGGCGAGCCCTCGTTGACGGTGAGCACGAACGTCTTCATCCACCCGACCGAGGACCGCTACCTCACGCCCCGCGAGATGGCGCGGCTCCAGACGTTCCCCGACGAGTTCGTCTTCGAGGGGACGAAGACCGACGTCATGAAACAGATCGGCAACGCGGTCCCGGTCCGGCTCGGCGAGGAGTTGGCGAATCAGCTCTTGGAGTACTTCCCCGAGGTCCGCGACGCGCCGCCCGCCGACCCCGACGTGTACGAGCAGCAGTCGCTGACTGACTTGGCCTGAGATCCTTTTTAAGTAGTGATTGGCGATGCGGCGAAGGATTCCACTGTTCCAGCAACTTGCTTATAAATAGTCGCTGGTAGATCGGTGGCGAACACCGCCAAAGCCCCAGCCGGGAGGCGGGCGCACGCTCGCTGTGCTCCTCAGTCGCTCGCGCTGCTCGCTCCTTGCGGTGCTTACGTCGCCTGCGCCCGCCTCCCGGCTGCCCCTTTGAGTCCCACCCCCACAGCAACCGCACCGCACCTCACACCTCCCCAGCCTCGTCGGCCTCCCTCCGCTTCGCTCCGGTCGGCCGACTCCCTCGCGCGTGCGACATCGCGCCCTCCGGGCGCTCGTCGGCACGCGCCGCCGCCTCTTTATTTATAAATAGTCGCCGCTGCTCACGGACTGTTCGCAACAGCAGGATGGGGCCGCTGAGAGTCGAACTCAGGTCCACTGCACCCAAGGCAGCGAGGATACCACTACCCCACGGCCCCGCACCCGTACGTACCCCGAAGAGCCGCTAAAGGGTTTCGTTGCGCTCCGCGCCGCGGTCGGCCGGGAGCGCTCACTCCTCGTCGTCGCGAAGTTCGAGGTCCGCGACGATGTCGTAGGGGTCGGTTCCCTTCCGGACCGCGTCGAGGATGAAAAACGCCTCGTCGGGCGCGAGGAAGTGCCTCGTGACGCCGCGGCCGAGCGGCGTGGGCTCGAAGCCGTCGATGAAGTTCCACTCCAGCAGCTTCCCGAGCGCGTGCTTGGTAGGGACCTCGCCGATCATGCGGTCGTTGAGGCGCTTCGCCTTCTTGCCGGCGACGACGACGTTCGCGAGCGTCTCCTCCGCGGCCGCGGTCTCGTCGTAGTGGGTCGCCACGTCCTCCATCTCGCCTTTTAAGAGGGTGAACGCCACCTCGTCCTCCGTGCGGTCCATCGAGCCGTGGTAGACGCCGTCGGGCTCGACGAGGAGGTAGACGCGGCCGCGGTCGTGGTAGTCCGGGCGCCCGGCCCGGCCGAGCATCTGCGAGAACTCCTGGACCGAGAGCCACTCGATCCCCATTGCCAGCGAGTCGAAGATCACCTGCGAGGCGGGGAAGTCGACGCCGGCCGCCAGCGCCGCGGTGGTGACGACCGCCGAGAGGTCCTGGTTCCCGAACATGCGCTCGACCTTCTTCCGGCGCCCGTAGTCGAGTCCGGCGTGGTACGGCGCGGAGTCGTACCGGAGCTTGCGGCTGATCTCGTGGCAGCGCCGCCGGGAGTTGGTGAAGATGATCGTCTGCCCGCGGTACCCCTTCGACGACTTCGTGTCGAACTCCCGCTTGACGAGCTTGTCGGCGATCTGCGCCTTCTCGCGCCCGTCAGCGAAGGTGACGTGGCGCTCGATCGGAACGGGGCGCTCCTCGTACTCGATCAGCGTCGCCCGGAGCTTCTCCGCGAGCCACTCGGGGTTCCCGACCGTCGCCGAGAGGTAGACGAACTGGGTGCCGTCGTACGCCTCGTGCGTCTCCATCCGGTTCTCGCTGTAGTACTTCAGCCGGGAGATGAGCCCGTCGAGGCGGTGGCCGCGCTCGCCCTCCTTCAGCGTGTGGACCTCGTCGATGACGACGGTGCCGACGTCGCCGAGGTCCTTGCCGGTCCGGAGCGCGTGGTCGATCCCCTCGTAGGTGCCGACGATTACGTCGGCGTTCGGGTCGAAGCGGTTGCCGTCGTCGTTCACCCGCGAGGAGCCGACGCGGATGGAGACGTCGAGTACGTCGCCGTAGCGGTCCTCGAAGTCCTCGTGCTTCTGGTTGGCGAGGGCGACGAGCGGGACCAAGAAGAGCAGCTTCCCGTTCCCCTTCAGCGCGCGGTCGATCCCGGTCAGCTCGCCGACGAGCGTCTTCCCGGTCGCCGTGGCGCTCACGACCAGCTGGTCGTCGCCGTCGAGGAGCCCGTTCCGCACGGAGAGGCTCTGGACCGGGAGCAGCTCCTCGAACCGGCCTTGGAGGTGCGCGGACAGGTCCGGATGGAGATCCAAGTCCTCGGTCCGAACGGGCGAGACGTCGTCGACGTTCGCGGACACCTCGTCGTACTTCGTGAGGTCCGGGTCGAGCCCGCCCTGGAGGAGGCTCACGATCCGGTCCAAGTCGCCCGACTCGTACAGCAGCTCCTCTAAGCGCTCCTCGGCCGCGCCGGTGAAATCGCCCTTGTACGACAGTTCTCGTTCCAGTTCCCGGCGGGCGCAGTCCCGGCAGATCAGCTCGCCGTTGTGTTCGATCGCGTCCTCGCTCGTGATGGGGCCGTACCGCCCGTCGCTCGCGCAGCGCCGGCAGGTCCGGACCGCCGTCGCCTCCAGCTGATAGCCGTCGAGCATCTCCTTCAGCCGCGCCCGGTTCTCGGGAGCGGTCTGCTCGGAGATGCGGATCCGGCCGGCCGCACGGGCGAGGTCGACGAACTCGTCCGGCTGGCGGGGGTGGTCCTCGCCGTCGCGGATCACCCGGAACTTCCCCGGCCGCGGACCCGCGGAGGTGTCCTTGAGTTCGAGCCGCCCGCGGAGCACGCGCTTGCCGTCGCGGTTCGCGACGACGGTGTAGTCGCTCCGCGACTCGTGGAGGAACAGCGTCTCGACCTCGGCCAACTGCTGTGACACTGCCGTTCGGTACGCGAGCGAGGTATTTCAGGTGTTCGGCTCGGGGGCCGAGAGCGTGTCCCTCGTGCGCTCCGGCGGCTACCCGACGCGACCGCACGGAGAAGAACCGCCTTACGGACGGGGAAGTCGGTCGCTACGAGACGAGCAGCTTCTCGCCGCGGTCGACCGTGATCCGGCACGGCGGGGAGAGCTTGTTGTACGCGCGGCGGAACGCCTCCTTCACGACGGACGCCTGCTCGACGTCGCAGTACGCCGTGAAGACGACGTCGTCCTTGTTGAGCCGCGCGGCGGTGCCGACCGGCTTGCCGAACGCCTGACGCATCCCGTCGGAGACGCGGTCCGCGCCGGCCCCGGTCGCCTGCTTGTTCTCTCGGATGACCTGGTGGGGGAACTTGCGGAGGGTCATCTTGTAGTTGCCCTCGCCGAGCTCCTTGATCAGGTGGCGGTTCGCCGAGAGGCGCGCGCTCTCCAGCGAGCCGTGTCGGACCTGGAGCTCCTCCTCGACGCGGAGGCTGATCTTGACGGGGTAGTCGTCCGGCTCCGCGGAGAGGTCGCCCATGTTGTGCTGGGCGATCTTCGAGCCGGGAATGCCCGTGATGTACTCGCGGCGGGTGTACGACGGCTTGTCGATCGTCCGATACATAGAGGCGGGTTTGTCAGACATGGCTACTTGTCCGATGTAGCCGGTGCTGCGGCGATAAAGCCTTCGATAGCGAGGCGCTTTCATCGGCTCCGCGGCCGTCAGCGTCGACGTCCGGTCGGATCGCGGCGTGCGTTGACACACCGTTCCGACCCCGGCGCGCGTTGACACGACGCTCGGTTCACTCCGCCGGCGTCGGGTCGAGCGCGACGTGGTCGAACCCGCGGTCCGCGAGCCGTTCCGCGGCCCGGTCGGTGACCGACGGCGCGACGAGAATCCCCCGGACGCCCGGCGCGTCGTCGGGGTCGCGGTCCCCGTCGCCCGTGCCGCCGTTATCGTCGGCGGCCTCCTCGATCCCCAGCTCCTCCTCGAGCGCTCGCACGTACCGAGCCAGCTGTCCGACCGCGTCCGGTCCGACTCGGCGCCGCTTCAGTTCGACGACGACCGGCGTCCCGTCGGCGTCGACGCCGAAGACGTCCATCGGCCCGGCGTTGGAGGGGCGTTCCGTCTCGCGGGGTTCGAACCCCGGCTCGACGAGGCCGGGTCGTTCCAGAATCCGGGTCCGGAGGTCCTCCTCGCTGCCGTGAAGGGTGAGGTCGCGCCCCCCCGTCACGGCCATCGCGGAGAGCTGGTGAACGTCCGAAAAGCGGACCGTCAGCGTCTCGTCGGGGTTGCTTCTGGTCGAGACAACGCGGAGCCGCCCGTCGCGTACCGCGGCGCGGTGCTGGGACCCCGGCGGCTGCCAGTTGACCGGCTGGCGCCCCTCGTCGGTGTGGACCAAGGCGGCGCCGTCGGGTTTCAACACGAGCAGCCGGTCGCCGGCGCCGAGGTCCGAGGCGGCGCGGCCCTCGTAGGAGACCGTACAGGTGCCGAAGACGCTGACGAGGTCGCCGCGCTCGAAGGCGTCCTCGAGCTCCCAGAGGGCCTCGCGGTGACTCGGGTCGTGGACGCTCGTGACTGTCACTGCGGTTCGTAGGCGGTCGCGGCTGAAAAAGGGTGTGCGCCGGCGGCCGCAGCCGCTCGGTCCGGACCGGCGGCGCGTCCGCTCGGCTCAGTCGCCGCGCCGCGAGACGACGATACCGGCGACGAAGAGGACCGCCCCGAGCGCGAAGGCGGCGACGCGGAGCGTCGTGTCCGAGACGAGGATTCCGGCCAGGACCGAGACGGCGAATCCGGCGTGTAACACCGCGGTGAGGTTCATGAGACCGCTACGGCCGCGCGGCACAAAAGCGGGTCGAAGGCGGCGGGGCGGTCGGTTCACTCTTGTCGTGAAAGGTCGCCGCGGTACTCTTTCGCTCTGGCAGCCGTCGAAATCGAAACGTAATCGCCGGCGAACTCGTGTTCAGTAGCGTTCGATCTCGACGTCTAGTCGCTCGAAGTCGTCGACGTTTCGGGTTAGGACCGGTTCGTCGACGACCTCGGCGGTGGCGGCGATGATCACGTCGCCGTCGCCCACAGGGGTCCCTTCGTTCTGTAGCTCACCTGCGAGTCGGCCGGCCTTCCGCATGACGGCGGTGTCGGCCGGATGGACCGGCTTCGAGGCGAGAATATTCTCGACCTTTTTACGTTCGTCCTCTGACTCGGTCGCTCGGGCGATACCGTAGTACAGTTCGAACAGCGTCATCGAGGAGATGCGCTGCTGGATCAGTTCCGTCTCCAGTTCCCGAGCCTTTTCCACGGCGTCCTCGTCACCATTCATCAAGTCGATGAGGAACGACGTGTCCGGCAGCACGCTACGCCTCTCGAAGCCGGTCGGCGGTGTCCTCTAGCTCGGCGGCGCGTCGATCGCGTCGCTCCTCGACAGCTTCACGGAGCGCGTCGGCTTCGTCGTCGCTCAGAACGCCCGCGAGCTCCAGCAGCGATCGCTCGCCGGCGAGCCAGAGAACGACGCCGGAGAACGTCTCGTCCTCCCGCTTGTGGGCGGCGAGCCGATCGTATGCCTCCTCGGAGAGGCGGATGCTTTTCGACGTATACATACGGTTGTATGCAGACTCACAAAGGCTTTTCTCAGGGATCGCCGCTGCCCGCCTACGTCCCGTGCTCCCAGCTCCCCATGTACTCGCGCTGCTCGTCGGTGAGCTCGTCGTACTCGACGCCCTCGGCGGCGAGCTTGATGTCCGCGACCTCGCGGTCGAGCTCGTCGGGCACGTCGTGGACGCCGGGCTCGTAGCTCTCGCCGTTCGCCGCGAGCTCGCGCACGACGACCGCCTGGACGCCGAAGCTCTGGTCCATCACCTCGACCGGGTGGCCGAGGGAGATGGGCGCCGCGAGGTTGACGAGCCGGCCCTCCGCGATGACGTTCAGCACGCGGCCGTCGGGCATCTCGAACCCCTCGACGCCGTCGCGGACCTCGTAGCGGTCGACGGCGAGGTCGTCGAGGTGGTCGAGGTTCACCTCCACGTCGAAGTGGCCGGCGTTCGCCAGGAGGACGCCGTCGTCCATCTCCTCGAAGTGCTCGCGGGTGATCACGTCGCGGTTGCCCGTCGTCGTGATGAACACGTCGCCCTTCTTCGCGGCCTCCGTCATGGGGAGGACCTCGTACCCCTCCATGTGCGCCTCGAGCGCCTTGCGGGGGTCGACCTCGCAGACGATGACGTTCGCGTTCTGGCCGGAGGCCTTCTTCGCGACGCCCTTGCCGCACTGGCCGTAGCCGCCGACGACGACGTTCTTCCCGGCCCACGAGAGGTTCGTCGTCATCGCGATGGTCGCGAGCGACGACTCGCCCGTGCCGTGGACGTTGTCGAACAGCTGCTTCATCGGCGTGTCGTTGACGGCGAAGACGGGGTAGCCGAGCTCGCCGTCGGCGTCCATCGCGCGCAGGCGGTCGACGCCGGTCGTCGTCTCCTCGGCGCCGCCGACGATGGAGTCGACGAGGTCGGGATACTCCTCGTGGACGAGCTTCACCATGTCCATCCCGTCGTCGACGGTGATGGTAGGCCCGTGGGCGATGCAGGCGTGCATCGCGTCGTAGTACTCCTCGTCGTCGACGCCCCGCACGGCGTAGGAGGCGATCGACTCGTGGGCGTCGAGCGCGGCCGACACGTCGTCGTGCGTCGAGAGCGGGTTACAGCCGGTGATCGCGACCTCGGCGCCGCCCTCGGCCAACAGCTCGACGAGGTTCGCCGTCTTCGCCTCGACGTGCATCGCCATCGCGATCGTCTCGCCGGCGAGCGGCTGCTCGTCGACGAACTCCTCGCGGAGCGCGTTCAAGATCGGCATGTGCTGGAGCGCCCAGTCCATCTTCCGGCGCCCCTCCTCTCGGGCCGCCTCGACGTCCGAGAGGTGCTGTGACACCGGCGGATACGCGGTTTCGCTCATACTACTCGGTTCGCTCACGGCGCACTAAACCCTGCCGACACCGGGCCGCGAAAAGAAATCCGCGTCGTTCGAGGGACGGCCGGTTCGGGCCGTCAGTTCGGAGCTCGGTTCGAGTCGTCAGTTCCCCGACCGATTCGAGTCGTCAGTTACCGCCGGGGCCGCCGGCGTGGTCCGGCGGGCCGCCGTCGTCGTCTTCGTCGTCGTCCTCATCGTCATCGTCGTCTTCCGCGTCGTCCGCTTCAGCTTCGTCCGCTTCCGCGTCGTCTGCCTCGGTTTCGTTCTCCTCCGCGTCGTCGTCCACGTCCGCGTCGTCCGCGTCGTCACCGCCCGGGCCGGCGTGGGCCGGCGGGCCGCGCTCGCCGTCCTCCTCGCCGTCGGGACCGGCGTGGTCGGGCGCGTTGCCGGGCGCGTCGGTCTCGTTTTCGGCGTCGTCGTCATCGTCGGCCTCGTCGGGGCCGCCGGGGCCGCCCGCGTGGTCCGGGGCGTTACCGGGGTTGTTCTCCGTCACGAAGTCGGAGACCGCGCTGCCGATGCCGCCCTCGCGGTCCTCGAGGCCCTCGATGAACTCCCGGACGAGCTGGCCGAACGGCGTTCCCGCTTCGGACTCGTCGTCCTCCTCTTCGACGGTCAGATCGACCGTCTCGGAGACGCTCTCGTTCTCGGACGCGGCGGTGATCTCGACCGTCACGTCCTCCTCGGCGGCGGGCAGCGTCACCGTGCCGTTGGCGTCCGTCTCGTACTCGCCCGTGCCCGCGTACGACGCGTTCTCGTCCGCGTCGCCGGCGAGCGCGACGACGACCGAGGCGTTCTCGACCGGCTCGTCGTCGTCCGTCACCGTGACGACCGGTTCCTCGTCGGTGTCGTCGACCTCCAGTTCGAGGCCGTCGGGCGCCTCGAGTTCGACCGTCGTCGAGGCGGTGTCGTCACCGTCGGCGGCCGTGACTGCGACCGTCACGTCCCCCTCGGGCGCGGGCAGGTCGACGGTGCCGTTGGCGTCCGTCTGGTACTCGCCCGCTCCCGCGTACGACGCGTTCTCATCGCCGTCTTCGTCGACGACGCTCACGACGACCGTGGCGTTCTCGACGGCGGTGTCGTTCTCGGTCACCGTGACCGTCGCTGTCCCGTCCGCGTCCTGCTCGACGCCCACTCCGAGGTGGCCGTCGGCGGCCGCGACGCCGGTCATCGCGCCCAGCGCGACGACCGCGATCAGTAGGATGGCTGTCGTGCGTTCACTCATGTCCACTCGGGTCCACTCCCTGTTACCGTATAAAAAGCGGACTCGCTTAACGCGGTTTAATCCGGTTTGTATCCGGGTTAACGGCGCTGAGACGTTTGTTTTGGTTGATCGGGGTCTGGCGGCGGTTTCGCCCTCGATCGAACCCGGTTTCGACCCCGGACGCGGGTCGGTCATCGCTCGCGCGCGATACGTCTCTGGGAGTGTCGCGCTCGACCGAGTTGTGTTCTCTCGTTTATAGGCAGGCGACCGTTTCGCGGCGATGACCTCCAAAGCCCCAGCCGTTCGCTTATAAACGGTTGATAGCGGATCGACAGCGAACACCTCCAAAGCCCCAGCCGCGAGGACTCGCGCGGCTCGCTGCGCTCCTCAGTCGCTCGTTTCACTCGCTCCCTGCGGTGCTTGCGTCGCCGAGCTTCGTCCTCGCGACTGCCCCTTTGAGTCCCGCCCCGCACAGCACAGCGCCTCACACCTCCCCAGCCTCGCCGTTCGCTCCGGGCTCTCTTCGGTCGCCCGTCGCTCACGGCGTCCCTCGCGCGGTGCTGTCGCCGGCGCTTCGCGCCGGCTTCCAGAGGAACCTCCGGTCCCTCGCGGCTCGGCCGCGAGGCGGCCTCGCAGGCACGCACCACCGCGGTTCCTTTATAAAAAGTACGTCAGACTCAGCTTCTCTATTTAAATACTGCCTACGTGGGTCGGCTTTGCGCGTCGCGTTCGATCGCGCTCGCGCTCGCGCTGCGCGCTACGCCGATCCGACGCGGTCGACGAGGTCGCTCGCGGCGGCCGCGGCGCGCTCCTGGACCGCCTCGGCGTCGAGCGTCAGCACCTCGCGGTCGCGCATCAGGACCTCGCCGTCGCAGACCGTGTGGCGCACGTCGCTCCCGCGGGCCGCGTACGCGAGGTGCGAGACCGGGTCGTGGACGGGCGTCAGATGCGGCGCGTCGAGGTCGACGACGGCGAGGTCGGCCGCCGCGCCAGCCTCGATCCGGCCGCCGGGGAGCCCGAGGGCGTCGGCGCCGGCTCTCGTCGCCATCTCCACGGCGGCCGCCGCGGGGACCGCGCTCGCGTCGTCCGCGGCCAGTTTCCCGAGCATCGCGGCGTCGCGCATCTCGTCGAACACGTCGAGGTCGTTGTTCGAGGCCGCCCCGTCGGTGCCGAGCGCGACCGTCACGCCCGCCTCGCGCAGGCGCCGGACCGGCGCCATCCCGCTGGCGAGCTTCATGTTCGAGGCCGGGCAGTGGACGACCGCTGTCCCGGCGTCCCCGAGCCGGTCGATCTCGGAGTCGTCGACGTGAACGCCGTGCGCGAAGAAATCGTCCGGGCCGAGCGCGTCGACCTCGGCGGCGTACGCGATCGGTCGCTCCCCGCGCTCGTCGACGATCGGGTCGACCTCGTCCGTCGTCTCGTTCGCGTGGAGGTGGATCGGGACGCCCGCCTCGCGCGCCTCCGCGACGCCCTCGCGCAGGTACTCCTCCTCGACCGTCGTCAGCGAGTGCGGCATGAACGCGGTACGGATCCGGCCGTCCGCGGCGCCGTCGAGCTCGCGGGCGACCGCGAGGCTCTCCTCGACGTCCGCCCGAGCGTCGGCCTCGTCCTTCCCGACCGTGACGACGCCGTGCCCGAGCCGCGCGCGCAGCCCCGCGCGGTCGACGACGTCGGCGACGCGGTCCATCGCGAAGTACATGTCCGCGAAGGCGGTCGTCCCCGATCGGATCATCTCCAGCGCGCCGAGTTCGGCGCCCGCCTCGACGTCGGCGGGCGTCAGTTCGGCCTCCGCCGGCCAGATGTCCTCCCGGAGCCACGGGTCGAGCGGCTTGTCGTCGGCGTACCCGCGGAGCAGCGTCATCGCGACGTGCGTGTGCGCGTTGACGAGGCCCGGGATCACGATCCCGCCGGCGGCGTCGAGCGTCTCGGCGGCCGCTCCGCCGACCGACTCGTCGACGTCCCCGCCGACCGCCTCGTCGACCTCGTCCGGCGACCCCACGGCCCGGATCGTTCCCTCGTGCCGGTCGACCGCGATGTCCGCCCGCTCGACGCGACCGCCGGGTCGGAGCACTCGACCGCCGGTGACGCGGAGGTGAGTCATAGTTCACCGTGTCTCCCGCCGCACCAAACGCCTTCGGTTCGCCGTTGCTCCTCTCGCCCCGTCCGCCGTCCGAACCTTCTTGCCCGCCCGCGGCCGCGTTCCGCCATGGCAACCGACGCCCAGCAGGCGTGTTTCGAGGCGGGGATCAAGTTCGGCTCGCTGTACCACCAGTTCGCCGGCACGCCCGTCAGCCCGGAGAGTGCGCGGAGCCTAGAGGCCGCGATGGCGGCGGCGATCGAGAACCAACCGTACTGCGAGGCGGTCGACGTGACGGTCCACGACGACCGCGTGGCCGACGCGGTCGACCACGAGAACGGCTACACCGAGCTCACCGGCTCGCTGATGGACGTTCGGATGCGGATCGAGTACGAGGGCGTCACGGTGCGCACGCGGATGGCGATGACTGAGGGATATCCCCTGATGGAACTGGTCGAAGTGGTCGACGACGGGGAGCCGTCGCGTTCCGGCGGCGCCGACCCGTCGCCCGACGGCGACCCGAACGCTTAGTACCGCGACACCCGTACTCCGAGCCGAACGGCGGCCGACACCACCGATTTCCCGCGTTCAGAGACGCACATGGTCGACAGACGCCACGACAGTCAGACGGACCGCACCGGCTTCGACGAGACGAAGAACTACCTCTCGAACGCCCTCGGTCGCGTGGTGCCGCGATCGGTTGCGCGGCGAGCGATAGCGGTGGCCGTCAGCACGGACGCCGCCGAGTACGCGCCCGACGAGCCGGTCGAGATCACCGTCACGATCCGCAACCGCCTCCCGGTTCCCATCGAGGTCCCCACGTCGACGCGCCGCTCGTGGGGATGGGCGGTCGACGGCGTCTTGGAGGCCACCGACGAGCGGCTCTACGTGCGCCCCGAGGAGTCGGCGCTGTCGCTCCGAGCCGGCGAGACGAAGCGGGCGACCGCTACGTGGAACGGTCGGTTCCGCCGCACCGACGGCGACGGGCTCGACCGGTCGGTCCGGGCCGATCCCGGGGAACACACGATTTCGGCGTTCGTGCCGGTTCCCGACGGCGACGAACGCTACGAGGCCGCCACGCAGATACGGATCCGGTAGTCGCCGGAGCCCGACCCGTCGCGGTCGGGGGCCCGGCTCCGTCGAACTTCGAACGCGGTAGCGCGGTCAGTCGTCCGCTTCGGGTCGACCGGGACGCGCCGCGCCGTCCAACGCGGCCTCGTCGACGGCTGCCGCGATCGCCTCGTCGCGACGCAAGTGGCACGCCGCGTAGTGGCGGCCGTCGCTCCGATCGGACTCCACCTCGTACGCGGGGTCCGTGGTCGCGCAGACGCTCTCGTCCGCGAACCGCTCGGTGAGGATCCCCTCCGCGTCGTCCCACTCGTCGCGCTCGATGTGACCGAGCGCCTCGTCGAGCAGGGTGCCCGCGTCGCCGCCCGGTACCGCGCCGTCGAAGTACCGGTTCCGAAGGGCGTCCGGATCGGTCTCCTCGAACGCCCGGCGCTTGACCGCGCGCTGGAACTTCACGACGTTCCGCCAGGTGTCCTCGGGCATGTCGTACGACTCCGGCTGGATCAGCCTCGGGCACCGCGTCCGGAACCGACAGCCGGAGGGCGGATCGATCGGGGAGGGGACGTCGCCGGACAGCAGCTCCTTCCGTCCGCCGCTTCTCGGGTCCGGAACCGGAATGGCGTCGAGCAGCGCCTCCGTGTACGGGTGTTTCGGGTTCTCGAACAGCTCCTCTTTGTCGGCCAGTTCGACGAGGTTCCCGAGGTACATCACCGCCACCCGGTCGGAGATGTGGCGGATGACGCTCAGGTCGTGCGCGATGAACAGGTACGTCAGGTCGAACTCCTCCTGGAGCTCCTCCATCGTGTTGAGCACCTGCGCCTGGATGGACACGTCGAGGGCGCTCACCGGCTCGTCGCAGACGATGAAGTCGGGGTTCACCGACAGCGCCCGCGCGAGGTTCACCCGCTGGCGCTGCCCGCCGGAGAACGCGTGCGGGTATCGGTTGTAGTGTTGCGGGTCGAGTCCGACCTTCTCTAACAGCTCCTTCGCGCGCGCTTCCCGTCCCTCCTCGTCGAGCATCCCGTGAGCCTTCATCGGCTCTTCGACTATCGGCCCGACCTTCATCCGCGGGTCGAGCGACGACTGCGGGTCCTGGAAGATCATCTGCATGTCCTTCCGCTTCCGCCGCAGCGGCTCGCCGGAGAGCGCCGCGAGGTCCTCGCCCTGGAAGTAGACGCTCCCGCTCGTCGGTTCGAGCAGCCGGAGGACGGTTCGCGCGAGCGTCGACTTCCCGCAGCCGGACTCGCCCACGAGCCCGAGGGTCTCGCCCTCCTTGATGTCGAAGCTCACGCCGTCGACGGCGCGGACGTCGGAGGCCGACCGCGAGACGTACGGGAACTCGTCGTCGAGCTGGACGCCGGCGAGCAGCCCGCTCTCGTTGTCGAAGTACTTGCAGAGGTCGCGGACCTGTAACAGCGCCTCGGAGTCCGACTCCGGCGGGCCGACCTCGCTCATTCCGCCTCACCTCCGGTCTCGGTGAGGCCGGCGGAGAACCCGCCGGTGGCCTGCGTCTCGATCGACCGGCTCTCGTCGTACCCCACGTCGAACGCGTCGTGTTTCACGCACGCCGCCGTGTGTACGGGCTCGCCCTCCTCGCTCAGGTCCCGTAGCTCCGGGTGGACTTCGCGGCACACCTCCCGCGCCTCGGGACAGCGCGAGTGGAACCGACAGCCGGCGGGCGGATTGATCGCCTCCGGCATCACCCCCTGGATCGGCCTGAGCTCGTCGACCGTCCTGTCGGGCCGGGGCATCGAGTCGAGCAGCGCCGACGTGTACGGGTGTTTCGTGTCGTAGAACAGGTCGTCCACCTCGGCCTGCTCGATGATCTCGCCGAGGTACATCACGTTGACCCGGTCGCAGATCTCCGCGACGACGCTCATGTCGTGGGTGACCCAGATGAACGACGTGTCGTACTTCTCCTGGAGCTCAGTCACCATCTCGAGGATCTCGCCTTCGACGGTGACGTCGAGCGCGGTCGTCGGCTCGTCGGCGATGATCAGGTCCGGCTCGCAGGCGAGCGCCATCGCGATCAGCACGCGCTGTCGCATCCCGCCGGAGAACTGGTGCGGGTACTCGTCGTACCGCGACTCGGGCGCCGGGATCCCGACCTCTCTGAGCATGTCGATCGCCTCCTCCTTCGCCTCGTCCGCGCCGAGGTCGCGGTTGATCTCGATGAACTCCCGGAGCTGCCCCCCGACGGTGAACACGGGGTTCAACGACTCCATCGGGTCCTGGAAGATGATCGCGATCTCCCGGCCGCGGATCCGCTCGCGCATCTCCGACTCGGAGAGCATCTCGTCGCGGGGGCGCAACTCGCCGGCGTCGTCCTCCTCGAGCCCGAAGATCGTCTCTCCTTTGAACTCGATTTCGCCGCCGACAATCTCGCCAGGGCTGTCGACGAGCCGGAGGATACTGGAGGTCGCGACGGACTTTCCGGCGCCCGACTCTCCGACGAGCCCGACGATCTCTCCCTCGTACACGTCGAAGGAAATCCCGTCGACCGCGCGGACCGTCCCGTCTTCGGTGAAGAACTGTGTCTTGAGATCGCGTACGCTGAGTAGTGGTTCAGTCATATCAGTTGTTTATCCGCGGGTCGAGCGCGTCCTGTAGACCGTCGCCGAGAATGTTGAAGCCGATGACGGTGATCAGAATAGCGATTCCGGGGAAGATACTGAACGTCGGCGCGGGAAGCATGTACGCCCGCGAGGCCGACAGCATCTGTCCCCACGACGGCGTCGGCGGCTGTGCGCCGAACCCGAGGAACGAGAGGCCGGCCACGATGAGGATGCTCACCCCGACCTGAAGCGTCGCCTGGACCAGCACCGGCGCGAAGCTGTTCGGGATGATATGCTGGAAGATGATGTTTCTGTCTTTCACCCCGGCGGCCCGCGCGGCCTCGATGTAGTCCTCCTCGCGGATGGAGACGACGCGAGACCGGATGAGTCGGTTGAACACGGGGACGGCCGTGATCCCGACGCCGATCATCGCGAACGTGAGGTTCCGCCCGAACGCGGTCATGAACGCGATGACCAAGACGAGGAACGGAATCGCGTAGATCGTCTCCGTCACCCGCTGGAGCACGTCGTCGATCCAGCCGCCGTAGTAGCCGGAGACCGCGCCGATGACGGTGCCGCCGCCGAGGCCGATCGCGGTTGCGAGGAACCCGACCGTCATCGCGATCCGCGTCCCGTAGATGGTCCGGGAGAGCAGGTCTCGACCCCGGTGGTCGGTGCCCAGCGGGTGTTCGATCACGCCCTCACCGAACTGGTTCTCCATGCCGACAGGGGGGAGCAGCCGCCGGACCTGCTCCGGGTCGGCCTCGGGGTTGTACAGTACCGCTTCCGCGATCGCGTAATTGAGGACGTAGTAGTCGAACGCCGCGAAGATCGCGACCAGGGTCATGAACCCGACGATATATGACCCGACCCGCGCCGTCGTGTCCTGTCGAACCTGTTTCAGCGTGTATCGAAGCCCGACGCGGGCCTCGACCTCGTCGGGCCCGCCGCCGCTCTCGTCGCCGCCGTTCGGGGTGTCGTCGTCCGAAGTTGCGCTGTTGGTCGACATTACTCGTCACCGTAGGTAACTCGCGGATCGAGGTAGCCGTACATGATGTCCGTGATGATCACGCCGATCACGTAGACGAACCCGAACACGAGCGTCGTCCCCATGATCAGCTGGTAGTCCTGGTTTTGAATCGCCGTGATGATCAGTCTCCCCATCCCCTGGATTCCGAAGACGGTCTCCGTGAGGACGGCGCCGCCGAGCGCGGTCGACAGCCCGAGGCCGATGATGGTGATCACCGGGAGCTGCGCGACCTGGAACGCGTGCTTGCGGACGATCGTCGACTCGGGCACGCCGTACGCCCGGGCGAGCTTCACGTACTCGCCCTGGAGCGAGTCGACCATCGACGAGCGCTCGATCCGCGTGATCTGTGCCATCTGGAGCGTCCCGAGCCCGATCATCGGCAAGAAGAGGTGGTGTGCCGACTGGCGGATCACCTCGATCTGCGTCGCCGCCCCGCGAACGTCCGTCGGATCCGCCCACGGCAGGACGAGTCCGCGTGCGGGGAACCACCCGAGGTAGAACGCGAAGACGATGATCAACACCAACCCGATCCAGAACGACGGGGTGGAGACGCCGATCAGCGAGATGATCCGGGAGATGTGGTCCGCCGGCTCGTTCCGCCGCTTGGCCGAGATGACGCCGAGCGGAATCGCGGTGACGATCGCGAACGCGAACGCGGACAGCATGAGCAGCAGCGTCACCGGCAGCCGGAGCATGATCATCTCGAGGACGGGGCGGTCGTAGTAGATGCTGAGCCCGAGATCGCCCGTCGCGACGCTGGTGAGGTACGAGAGGTACCGCTGGTACAGCGGCCGGTCGAGGCCGTACTGGGCCCGGATCGCCTCCACCTGTTCCTGTCCCGGCGTCGGTCCCAGCATGATTTCGACCGGATCGCCGGGGATCTGGTTCGCCAGGAAAAACGTTATCGTCACGATACCTATCAGTACGGGTATCGCCTGTGCGAATCGTCTGAGTGTGTACCGAAGTAAACTCACTGTCGTGGATTCCTCGTTGTTTCGGTTCGGTTTTTGCCGTCGCTTATCCGTTCCGTTCCCGCCGGCGCATCAAGACGGTGACCGCGGAGGGCCGCCGAACGCGTCGACCGGCTCCCGACGGGCTCGCGTTCGGAACGCGCGCGGCCGTCTCCGCGTCGCGGTCCGTCGTTTTCGAGCGTCGTTCCGTCGTTCTCGCGCCGCGACCGTTCGATAGAACGCGAGCCGACGGCGTTCTATCCCGTCGCCGGGTTATCGGGACACCGTGACGTCGGTCATCTGGAGCTCCGTCGAGATCGGGTGCGCTTCGAAGCCCTCCACGACGTTGCGGACGCCGTAGGAGTTGTTCAGGTTGTACGCCGGGAGGTGGACGCGACCTTCGAGCAGCGTCGTCGTCGCGTCGATGTAGAGCTGCCGACGCTCCTCGCGGTCGGCGGACTCGCGGGCCTGCGTCAGCTTCTGGGAGGCCTCGTCGTACTCGTGGAACGTCCCGTTGGTGACGCCGTTCGTCTCCTGGCTCAGCAGGTTGTACGCGAACGTGTCCGGGTCCGGGCTACCCGACCAACCGAGCGTGTACATGTTGTAGTCCTCCTCGTTGCCGGTGAGGTACGCGTCGAGGAACGTCCCCCAGTCGAGGCGCTGGACCTGGACGTTTTCGAAGCCGGCGTTCTGGAGCCCGTCGCCGATCGAGATACCGATCTGCTCGCGCTTGTTGTCCGGCGGCACGATGATCCGCCAGTCGTAGTCCATCGGGACTCCGGCCTCCTCGAACAGCGCCTGCGCCTCCTCGAGGTTCTGATCGTGGGGGATACTCGACCACTCGTCGACGGGGAAGTTCCACTCCTCGCTGATCGAGGAGGGGTACGGGCTGTACTGCCGCACGCCGGCCGGCGTGACGAAGCTCTCGACCGCCTGGTCCATCGAGACGCAGTAGTCGACCGCCTCCCGAACGAGCGGGTCGGACGTCGGCCCTTCGGCGCAGTTGAACGCGAGGTAGAAGTATCCGACGCCGGGCTCCTCGGTGATGCTGGCGCTCTGGTTGCTCTGGACCGTCTCGTACAGCTGCGGGGGGATGCTCTCGATGATGTCGACGTTCCCCGTCTCCAGTTCGGTGACCCGCGTCGTCTGCTCCACGATCGGCTGGAACTCGATCCCGCCGAGCTCCGGGAGGCTCTCGCTGTCCCAGTAGTCGTCCCACCGCTCCAGCGTCGCGAAGTTCTCGGGCTCCCACTCGACGAGCTGGAACGGCCCCGAGGTGACCGGGTCCTGGTTGTACGCGTCGACGTCCTCCTGACGTACGGAGGCGTTGACGACGTTCCGCGCCATGGCGATCGTGAACGCGCCGTACGGATACTTGAGATCGAACTGCGCGGTGGTCTCGTCGATCGCCTCCGCGGTGTCGATCATGTTCACCTCGGAGGCGTTCGCGGTCTCTTCTTCGATCGGCGCCATCATCGTGTGGACGACGTCTTCCGCGGTGACCGGATCGCCGTTCTGGAACTCGGCGTCCTCGCGGATCGGGACGATGTACCGCGTCCCGTCGCGCTCGACCGTCGGCATGTCCGCGGCGATCTTCGGCTCCAGGTTGACGCCGTCGCCGTACTCGTAGAGGCCGTCGAATATCCGCCCGGCGATCTGCGCGGACGGCACGTCGTTCATGATGACCGGGTCCATGTCGAGCGGGCCCTTCGCTTGCGCGAAGTACAGCGTCGAGGGGGTTCCGCCGTCGCCGCCGCCGCCGTCGGAGCCGTTGCCGCCGCTGGAACCGTTGCCGCCGCCGGAGCCGTTGCCGTCCCCGCCGCCGGTACACCCGGCGAGCAGGAGGGAGGTGCCGGCCGCCCCGCCGGCGAGGACCTTTCGTCGCGAAATGCGTTGTGTGGGTTGTCGACGCATACAGGCAACTCTTGTTTTCACTAGATAAGCTTTTGGGTCGGCGTGTCCGTACGGTCGGATCTGTTCGCTGTGTGCCCTCTTCTCAGTACGAATCCGCGCTACTACCGCCGAATCGGCGGAAACACTCGAATACGCCGGCGCTCGACGGTGGAACGGCATTCTCGCACGCGAGGGTGACAGCGACGTCTCGCGTCTCTCCGGGGAACCGTCTCGCGTCTCTCCGGGGGACCGTCTCGCGTCTCCGTTCGAGAGCTGCCACGGCGCGGTCGCCCCCGGCGTCACTCGACCGGAGCTAGCGATCGGCGGGCGACGCTCCGCCTCCGGCCTCTCCGACGTCCGTCACGGTCCCGACCCCCTTGCTCGATCCCTCGCGGAAGACGAAGCGCTGCCCCGCTTCGATCAGGTACGGTCGGAACTTGAACCGGACGCGCGCGTCGCCCGTGTCCCCCGGGAGCAGCCGCCCGTCCTCCGGGAAGAACGCGGCCGCCTCGGAGACGGTCTCGAGGTGGACCACCGGTTCGTACCCCTCCTGGATCCGAGTCGGATGGTTGAGCACCATCACCTCGGCGTCGAACTCGCGGACCGGATTCGGCTCGCTGTCGCGGGGCACCAAGGCCATCCCCCGCTCGATCTCCGCCTCGTCGACGCCCTTCAGCGCGATGCCGACGATCCGCCCGGCGGTCGCCCTGTCCACCCGGTGGTAGTGCATCTCGATCGACCGGGCCTCCACCTCGCGGAAGGACCCGTCGGGCATGGGGCCGAGCAGGAGTTCGTCGCCCGTCTCGACGGTCCCCGAGTTCACCGTGCCGGACGCGACCGCGCCCACGCCCGTCACCTTGTAGCTGCGGTCGACGTACATCCGGAACGTCTCGCGGTCCGGCGTCGCGCGCTTCGGCAGGCGCTCGAACAGGCGGTCCAGCGTCTCGATCCCCGCCTTCGTCACCGCGCTGGTCCGCAACAGGGGGACGACGCCGTCCCCGACCTCCGCGACCGCGGTGTCGACGCCGTGCCGGTCGACCAGGAGCGGGGTCTGTCCGGCGTCGCGGAGCATCGACTCCACGTCGCGCTCGACCGCCGCGAGCCGGTCGTCGCTCACGGCGTCCGCCTTCGTGATCGCGACGATGGTCGGCAGCTCCGTCGCCAGGAGGATCCCGAGGTGTTCCCGGGTCGTCGTCGTCGGCCCGTCGTCGGCGGCGACGACGAGGAGCCCGTAGTCGAGCTTCTGCCCGACGAGCCCGCGGATCGTCGTCCGGAGCCACGGCTCGTGACCGACGGTGTCGACGAACGAGACGAGCCGGTCGGCCGTCTCGACGACCCCGGCGCGGTCGGACTTCCGGTGCGGGTTGTCCATCCGAACCGGTTCGTCCGCGTCGTCCGCGAATCCGTACACCGCGTACGAGAGGTCGGCCGAGAGGCCGCGCTCGACCTCGTGGGGCTGGACGTCGAGGAAGCCGCGCGTGCCGCCCTGCCCGTCGTCGGCGCGGCCGGTGACCAGCGTCCCCACCAGCGTCGACTTCCCGTGGTCGACGTGGCCCGCGGTGCCGACAACGAGGTGGTCCTCGTCGGCCTCGAACACGCCGCCGTCGCGGAGCGTCGCGAGCCCGACGAGCCCGGCCTCGTCGGCGTCGCCGCCGGAGCCGGCGCTCCACGTCTCGACGTCCGCGATGTGGGCGTCTGCCTCGTCTGCCAGCAGCGAGAGCACGTCCATCGTCTCGGAGAAGGCGTCGGGGGAGACGCCGGCCAACCCCCCGTCGTCGGTGACGCCGAGGACGTAGGTCGCCTCGCCGTCGCCGGAGAGGACGCGGTGGCGGAGCTGGGCCACGAGCGACTCCATGCGCCCGTCGGCCAGGTGGACCTCGCGGGTCAGTCGCTCCTTGAACTCGATGGCGCCGCCGTCCCGCTCGCCGCGCTCGATGGCCCGCCGGAGGGCGGACCGGTCCGCGCTCATGTCCCTTCATAGGCGACAGCCGGGCTTAACGGTTTTCGTGGTACGTGACCCCACGACTCGTGATCGCTCGCGGCTCCTCGGGAGCGCTCCGGCGGACTATTTAATCGGGCGCCGCGAACAACGCCGGTATGGACACCTCGGTCCCCAGCGTCGCCGAACGCCGCGTCCACGTGGTCCCGCTCGGCTACGAGCGCGACCGCATCGTCGAGCCCCTCCGTCGCCACGGCGCCGACGTCGCGTACCTGCTCGTCGACGCCCCCGACCGCGACGGGGCCCGCGGCGACGTGGACTTCGAGGCGGCCGGCGCCGCCGACCCCGCAGACACCCGAATCGATCCCGGCGGGCTCACCGACTACCAGCGCGAGGCGTGGACGACCGCCGCCGAGTTCGCCGCGGTCCGACCGATCCCCGTCGCGCTCGCGGACGTGTACGACGTGCTCGGCGTGACGACCACGGTCGCCGCCCGTCACCGGGCGAGCGCCGAGGACGGCGACCGCCTCTTCGGGAACGTCTCGACCGGGCCGCGGATCGCCGCGGTCGGCGTCGCGCTGGCCTGTATGATCGTCGGCGCGCGCCCGTACAGCGTCGAGCCAGAGCGCCACCGCCACGACCGGCGCGAGGAACCGCTCACCGAGGGCGTCGAGCGCACCGTCGACCTGCCCATCTACCCGATGGACGCGCCCACGACCGACCAGGTCGCCGTCCTCGGTCGGCTTCACGAACGCTCCGAGGAGAACCGCACCACCGACAAGTGGAACTTGATCGAGTGGGCGCGCGAGCGCGACCTCTCTTTCCTCCGCGAGGCGGGCGAGAGCCGGACGGCGAAGTACCGCGCGCTGGAGACGCACGTGCTCTCGCCGCTGCGCGAGCGCGGCTACGTCGAACTGGAGGACATCGGACGCTCCGACACCGTCCGGCTCACGGAGACCGGCCGCCGGGTCTTCTTCGCGTTCAAGCACAAGATTGCCGAGTAGGGGGCTTCGCTCGATCGCCGAGCGGTGAGCGGTCGACACGCAAATCGCGATCCGTCCGATTCGAACGTGTTGTTCGGTCCGTCCGTACTGTCGACGGCTAACGTAGAACTATCCCCCGCACCTCGATTCAGGTGCGTGACGCCCGCCGGGCGGTCGGGGCGCCCTCCCTGCCCTCCACACCGCCTGTCCGCTATCAGATCCCGGTCGCCGCGGCCCCCTCTCGCGGCGATCGGTCCCCGCTGACGCCGCCGCGCCCGCCCGACGGATCGTCACGAAACGACGGGGCCGCCGTCGTTTTCTCCCCCTTCTGACGCCGACCCACAGCCTTAGCACGTCGCCGGCGCAGTACCGAGACGAGGCGATGAATCCCGTCGAGAAACACCAGTCGATGCTCGTCCTCACCGCCGTCGCGGTCGGCCTCGCCGCCGGCCAGATCGACCGCGTCGCCCCCGTCGCCGACCGGCTCATCGTCCCGTTCCTGATGGTGATGCTGTTCGCCGCGTTCGTCGGGATCCCCCTCTCTCGGCTGCGGGAAGCGTTCGGCAACCGCCGCGTCGTCGGGTCGAGCCTGCTGGTCAACTTCGTCTGGAGCCCTCTGCTCGCCGTGGGGCTCGGTGCCCTCTTCCTCCGGAACCAGCCCGCGCTCTGGGTCGGACTCATCATGCTCCTCGTGACGCCGTGTACGGACTGGTACCTCGTGTTCACCGACGTCGCCGACGGCGACGTACCGCTTGCCGCCTCCGTGTTGCCGTACAACCTCGTCCTCCAACTGGTGTTGCTGCCGGTGTACCTCTACGCGTTCGCCGGGACGCTCGTCGACCTGCCGCTCGCGCTGCTCGCCGAGAGTGTCCTCCTCGTGCTGGTCGTTCCCCTCACCGTCGGCGCCTTCGCCCGGTGGGGACTCACCCGCACGAAGGGCGAGACGTGGCTCCGAGACCGGTTCCTGCCCCGGATGGGCCCGGTCCAGGTCGGCTTCCTCGCGCTGGCCATCGGGGCGATGTTCGCGTCGCAGGGAGACGTGATCGTCGAGAACCCGCGGCTGCTTGCGCTGATGGCGATCCCCGTCGCGCTGTTCTACGCGATCAACCTCGCGGTCGGGTTCCTCGTCGGGCGCTCGCTCTCCTTCTCGTACGGCGAACTGGTCTGTTTCAATAACACGATCCTCTCGCGGAACTCCCCGACCGCGCTCGCAATCGCCGTCGTCGCGTTCCCGAACGAGCCGCTGATCCCGCTCGCGCTCGTCATCGGGCCGCTGCTGGAGCTCCCGCTGTTGGGGGTCATCGCACAGGGACACCTCGCGGTGAGAGAGCGGTGGACGGCTCGCCTCGACGAGCCGTCGACCGACCGGTAGCGCCGCGATTCCGCGCCGCCCGCTCACTCCTCCGTCAGGTCGACGTACGTCCGGCGGACGGTCACCGGCGTCACGTCGGCGGCGTCGGCCGCCTCCTGTTGGGTACACTCGGCGCCCAGTTCGCGGGCCGCGGTGTAGAGGCAGGCGGCGGCGACGCCGACCGGGTTGCGGCCGTTCGCGATCCCCTCCTCGACGGCGCGCTCGGCCAGCTCGCCCGCCCGGCGCTCGACGGCCGGGTCGCAGTCGAGGTCGCTGGCGAACCGCGGGAGGTACTCCGCGGGGCCGCTCGGCGCGATCGGGAGGCCGAGCTCGCGGTTCATCGCGTCGAAGGCGGCCCGGTGTTCGGCCTCGGTCGCCTTCGCCTCGGCGCACACCTCGCCGACGGTGCGGGCCACGTCGGCGGTGCGGCAGGCGACGTAGACGCAGGCCGCGGCGAACCCCTCCAGCGAGCGCCCGCGGAGCAGGCTCTCGTCTTGCGCGGAGTCGAACAGCGCGCAGGCGGCGTCGCGGACGCTGTCGGGAAGCCCCATGACGCCGGTGAGCCGCCGGATCTCGGTGTACGCGTACACCTTGTTTCGGTCGCGCTTCGTCGAGATCTGCGCGCGGTTGTGCTGGGTCCGCATCCGGGCGAGCCGCCGGCGCTTGCGCCCCTTCACCTTCGTCGAGCGGCCGATCTCCGTCGAGAGACCGCGGTCGTGCCGCGAGCGCGTCAGGGGCGCGCCGGTGCGCTTCGGGTCCGCGTCGTCGTCGTCGAACGACCGCCACTCCGGGCCGTGGTCGATCCGGTCGGCGTCGACGACGAGGCCGCAGTCGGTACAGACGCGCTCCGAGCTATCGACCCGCGTGCGGCCGCCGCACTCCGGACACGTCTCGCGGTCGGCCTCGGCCCGACCGGCCTCGGTCGCGTCCGCGGCTGCGGCGCGGTCGGCGGTCGCGGCGCGGTCGGCGGTCGCGACGTCGTCGGTCTCGGTCCGGGGCGAACGGGTTCGGGTCGAACGTGCCTCACTCATCACACGTCGAACTCCGGCCCGATGCCTTACTTAAACCCGGGTGAATCGGGGGTCGATCGCCCCGATCGCGGCGCTCGAACCGACCGATTATCGGTCGGTGATCCGGCGTTCGACCTCGCCGCAGTACGGTGGTTTTAACCATCCGTGCGAACCACCGGATCGCATGACGCTGTCGGAGATCGCGGCCGGGGTCGAGGTGACCTCGCGTCAGCGCGATCGCGGGGTCGCCCTCGCGGACGACACGGAGACGCCGCTCGTCGATCGCCTGTCGGCCCACGCGGAGTCGCTCCCGTGTACGCCCGAAGCGACCGCCACCCTCGTCGACGCCTACACGGCCGGCCGGACCGTCGGCGACGCGGCGCGGGAGGCGGGCGTCACCCCGATGACGGCCGCGAAGACGCTCCACCGGTGCGGCGTCGCGGGGGTCTGCCCGCTCTCACCGACCGGTCGCGGCGTCGTCCGCGACTGGCTCGCGGGCCGGACCTCGCGCAGCGAGGCCGTCGAACTCACCGGCGGCGACGAGGCCGACTTCGCGCTGGCCACGTACGTCGAGACGCACGACCCCGTCGACCCCGTCGCGGAGGCGGTCGACGCGCAGGTCGCCGGGTCGGCACCGCTCGGGGACGGACCGGGAGACGGCGGCCCTCTCGGCGACGCGCTCGGCTCCACCGACGGGTTTCGTTGAGTTCCGGTACCACTTCGGACGCGGCTCCCGAGCCGCGAGCCGCGCTCTCAGGGCGTGACCCGATCGACGAGTCCCGGGTCCGGGAACTCCACGCCGAGCGACGTGTCGAACGCCGCCTCGTAGGCGGCCGCGATCGCCCGCGCGTACGCGTCGTCCCCCTTCGCCGCGGTCGGTGCGGCCGCCACCTCGGGATCGGTGGCCGGAACGCGGACGGCCCCGGAACCGCCGCCGTCCGTGTCGTCGCGGTCGACGGCGTCGCCCGACCCCGCGGTTCCGGGTCGATCGACCGCGAGCGTCGAGTCGAGGCTCCCGCCCACGTCGGCGATCCGCCCCCGGAGCCGCTGGGCCGCGTCGCGTCCGTGGACCGTGGCCGGTCGGACCGCGACCGCGCGGTCGACGCTCGTCGCGGCCGCGACCGCCTCGTTCGACCCGGCCGGCGCCGCGTCGACGACCACCGCGTCGTACGTCGTCGCTGCCTCGTCGATCCGGCCCGCTAACTTCCGAGCGGCCTCCGCCGTCTTCGCCCGGGCGACGCGCTCGAAGGGCGCCCGAGCCGGCACTGCGTCGACGCGTCCCGGGAGGTCCGGGTCGCCGTTCACGTCCCGTTCGCCGCCCGCCCCGGCGGATCCGGAACGCCGGGCGGCGTCGCCCGCCCCGATGAGGGGGTACGCCGCCGCCGAGAGCGCCGCGTCCGGGTCGTCGGTGAGGAGCGCGGTGAGGTCCGGCTCGACCCGCCCGGCCACGTACTCGGAGAGCCCCTGCGTCGTGAACGCGGCGTCGACGACGGCGACGCGCCGCCCGTCGCGCGCGCCCATCGCCGCCAACTCGACCGCGGTCCGCGTCGTTCCCACGCCGCCGGCCGCTCCGATCAACGCGAGCGTCGTCGCCTGCATGTTCCCGCGTCGCCGGAGCCGGTTCTTAAAAAGACCGAAGCGGAACGGCGGGCGGGGTGCGCGGCTCCGTCGCGTTCCTACCCGTCTATCGCGGCCGCGACCTCGTCGGCGACGGCGTCGAGTTCGTCGTCGGAGAGGTCCGGCCGCTCGCCCGCCACCGCGTGGATCGGCGCGCCGCCGTCGCCCTCGAAACGCGGGACGACGTGGACGTGGACGTGCGGGACCTCCTGGCCGGCCGCCGCGCCGTCGTTGACGCCGACGTTGGCGCCGTCGGCGTCGACCGCCGCCTGAATCCGCGGCGTGAGCGACGCGACCGCGTCGAACAACTCGCTCGCGAGGTCGGCGTCGAGGTCGCCGACGTGCCGTGCGTGCGACTTCGGGATCATGAGCGTGTGCCCGCGCGCGAGCGGGTTCGCGTCCAGGAACGCCAGTACCGAGTCGGTCTCGTACACGGTCCGCGCCGGGATCTCGCCGGCGGCGATCGAACAGAAGACGCAGTCGTCGGACATACCCGAGCGATCGCTCGGGCGTCCCATCAAGGTTTCCCGGGGTACGGTTCGGTCGCTCGTCGGAGCGCCGCCCGGAGCCCCGCGGCGATCGCCCCGATCCGCGCCGCCAACGGACCTATATCCGCCGCGCCGAAACGGGCGGTATGGACGACCGGTTCGAGCGCGTCATCCGCCGGCAGCTCCGGAAGGCGGGCAAGCAGTTCGAGGAGGCCAGACGCGCCTACGCCGAGGGTCGCGACGACCCCGACGGCGACGCGGCCGCCCGGTTCGACCTCCCGACCGACGACTCCGGGGCGGCCCGCGTCGTCTGCCGACGCCACGCGGAGCGCCGGACCATTCCGGTCGACGCCGAGGGGCGCCCCGCCTGCTTCGAGTCGGGCCACCCCGACTGCGAGGGGTGCGCCGAGGACGTCCGCGACGGCGTCGTCGAGACGTGGTGACCGCCGGAACCCGCGGCGAGGGACGCGCGCGATAGCCCCGGCCCTACCCGAACAGGTCTGTGCTCCGGGGCTCCGGTGAGGCGCATGAAACGGGTCGCCGTCGTGCTCGCCCTCCTCGTCGTCGCCGGTCTCGGCCTCGCCCTCTCCGGCTTCCTCGCCGACTTCGCGGCGCTCGGGACGGCTGTCTCGCCCGCCCTCATCGTCCACCGCGTGGCGCTCCTCGCCGCGCTCGGCGTCGTCGCCACCGGGCGCGCGGCCGCGGATCGGCCGGTCGCCGTCGCCGGACTGCTGGCGTGGGCCGTCGGGCTCGCGCTCCCGCTGGCGGACGTGATCTGAGAGCTCCGGGGACGGCGCGCGTTCGCTCCGTCGAACCGCGGTTCGACGACCGTAGCACAGAAGAGATATACAGCGCGACTGAAAACGGGGAGAAACGAGCGAATGACCCGACCGATCAGTCGACGGACGGCGCTCGCCGGGCTCGGCCTCGCGGCCGCCAGCGCCGGCTGTCTCGGGCGGGCGGAGAACATCGCCGGCCGCGACCCCCACTCGCAGCTGACCCTCGAGATCAACACCACGCCCGCCGACGACGACCCGAGCGGGATCCGGATCGCGAGACAGCTCGAAGAACACCTGACCGCGGTCGGTATCGACGTCCAACTCAACGCCGTCGGACAGACCGAGCTCTGGCGCAAGGTGCTGATAAACCAGGACTTCGACATCTACGTCGGGCAGTTCGTGGAGACTGAACCCTTCGACCCGGACGCGCTGTACGGCCTGACGCACTCGAAGTTCATCGCGGAGTCCGGCTGGCAGAACCCCTTCGGATTCACGGAGATATCGGTCGACGACCTCTTGGAACGACAGCGCCGGGTCACCGGCACCGAGCGATCGGACGTCGTCGGCTCGCTTCAGGAGACGCTGTGCCGGCTCCAGCCCTTCTCCGTCGTCGCGTTCCCCGACGCGCTCACCGCCGTCCGAGAGGACCGGTTCGACGGGTGGACGGAGGACCGCCAGCCGCTCTCCGTCGCCGGGCTCCTCGAACTCGACGCCGTCGCCTCTGACGACGACTCCGGGACCGTCGCCTCTGACGGCGACTCCGGGACCGTCTCCTCTGACGGCGACTCCGGGACCGTCGCCTCTGACGGCGACTCCGGGACTGTCTCCTCCGACGACGACTCCGGGACCACCGGTTCGGCCGACGGCAGCGCGACGACGGCCGCCGCGGGCACCGGATCCGAGGGCGAAGACGTCCTCCGGCTCGTGACGACCGACGACCGCATCACGGAGAACTGGAACCCGATCGCCGCGGAGTACCGGAAGCACGGGACGTTCACCGGACTGCTGTACGATCCCCTCGTCCGCGCGGACGGCGAGGCGGTCATCCCGTGGTTGGCGGCCGACTGGGAGCGGATCGACCACGACACCCTCGACGTCTCGCTCCGCGACGCCCGGTGGCACGACGGCGAGCCCGTGACGGCGAGCGACGTCGCGTTCACCTACCGGTTCCTCCGGGACACGTCGCTGGGAAACGTCGAGACCCCGGTGCCGACCCCTCGCTTCCGCGGCCGGAGTTCCATCGTCGAAGACGAGCGGGTCCTCGACGACGCGACGGTGCGGCTCACCGTGGCCGACGTCAACGAGACGGTCGCCGCCCGCGCGCTCCAGGTACCGATCCTCCCGGAACACGTCTGGTCCGCCAGGACAGACGCGGCGACGATCGCCGGCTTCGAGCTCGACTTCGAGACGACCGAGGCGGTGGTCTCGAACAACCCCGACCCGGTCGGGAGCGGCCCGCTGCGCTTCGTCGCGGCGACCGCCGGGGAATCGGTCGTCTTCGAGCGGAACCCCGACCACTTCCTCGTGCGGCCGGCGCCCGAAACCGACCCGGAGGCGTCCGGAGAGACGGGATCCGGAGCGGCGACGGACCCCAGGGCGGGGATCCCGTCCCAGTACCACGGCAAGCCCGCCTTCGATCGGCTCCGGATCGAGGTGTTGCCCTCGGACATCTCGGCCGTCGAGTCGGTCGCCGACGGCGTCGCGGACGCGACCGCAGCGAACCTCGGTCCGGCGTCGGTCCCTCGGATCGGACGCTCGCCGGACACCCGGCTCGTGAGCGGTCGGTCGGCGGCGTTCTATCACGTCGGCTACAACGTGCGACGGAGCCCGCTGTCGAACCCCCGATTCCGGGCGGTGATCGCGCGGCTGATCGACAAGTCCGCCGTCGTCGACGACGCCTTCGACGGGTACGCACGGGCGGCGGCGTCTCCGCTCGCGGCGACGCCGGACGCGGTCCCGGCGTCGCTGGCGTGGACCGACGGGACCGACCCCGTTTACCCGTTCTTCGACGACGAGGGCTCGCTCGACGTCGCGGCCGCCCGGGAGGCGTTTCGAGACGCCGGATACCGGTTCGACGACGAAGGCCGGCTGCTCTCGCGGGGACAATGACGCCGTTCCTGTCGCTGCTCGCGTCGATCGTGGCGTGGGTCGGGACGATGCTGGCGGTCGCGAGCGTCGCGGTGATCGGTCCGGCTCGGCTCCGAGACGCGTGGACCGGGCTCCGAGCGCGCCTGTGGGACGCCCGACGGGCCGCCGGGACCCTGGGTGCGGTGCTGCTCGCCAGCGCGATCGGTCGGAGCTCGCTACAGGCGGTCTCGGAGCTGTTCGGTCTCCAGGCGACGGCGCTCATCTACGGGCTGGAGGGCGGGTTCGTCGCGTGGGTCCAGTCGACGTTCGCTACCCCCGTGTTGACCGCGTACTTCTCGTGGGTGTACGTGTACGGCTACGCGTTCCTGCTCGCGTTCCCGGTGGTCGCGTACCTCGCGCTCCCGCGGACGACGACGCTCAGGCGCGTCCTCGTCGCGTACGCGCTCAACTACGCGATCGGACTGGCGCTGTACACGGCGGTGTTCGCCTACGGGCCGCGGAACGTGATGCCCGACATGGTGACGCCGCTGCTTTTCACCAACCGACCCGACGTGATGCTGCTCGCGAGCGAGGTGAACGTGAACACGAACGTCTTCCCGTCGCTCCACACTTCGCTTTCGGTCACCGTCGGGACGTTCGCGGTGCTGACCCGCGAGGAGTACCCGCGGTGGACGCCGGTCGCGGTGTGGCTCTCGCTGTCGGTCGTCGTCGCGACGATGTACCTCGGAATCCACTGGCTCACCGACGTCGTCGCCGGCTTCGCGCTCGCGTTCGGCTGCGTCGCGCTCGCGCACCGGTTCGTCGACCCGCGGAACGACGCCGTCGAACCGAGCGGCGACGCGAGCGGGGAGCGTCCCGGGTCCGAGGCCGCCGCGGACGCCTGACCGAGCGTCCGCGTTCCGTCGCGATCAGACGCCCTCGACGAGCCGTTCGAGCTGTTCCGGCGGGACCGCCCCCCGGGCGGCGTGGCCGTCGTACGCGAACGTCGGAACGCCGGTGACGCCCTGTCGCCGCGCGGCGTCGAACATGTCGGTCACGCGCTCCCGGAGGTCGTCGTCGCCGAGCGCGTCGTCGACGACCTCGGGGTCGAGCCCGTCGGTGTCGGCCGCGATGTCGGCGAGCACGTCGCGGTCGCCGATGTCGCGACCCTCCAGCCACAGCGCGTCGAAGACGGCCTCGTCGAACGCGAGCCACGCGTCCGGCGCGGTCTCGCGCACGCGGACCGACACGACCTGCGCGGGCAGCGAGTCCACGTCGGTCGCCAGCTCGAGCGCCATCTCGTCGGCGCCGTACTCCTCCTGGAGCCGGCGGACGTTCTCGCGGGCCTGCTCGTAGTACTCCTCGTCTTTCCCGGTGTCGGCATCGTGGTCGATCTCGCCGTCGGGGCCGCGCTGTCCGGCGCGGAGGTCGAACGGGTGCCAGTCGATCGCGAGCGGCTCCTCGCGCGTCTCCTGGTAGTTCGCGAGCGACCGCCGACCGAGGTAGCAGAACGGACAGACGTAGTCGGAGTAGACGGTGATCGCCTCGGCCTCGTCGGCGCCGGTCGCGGCGTCGGAGTCGGTTGCCATGCCCCCGCTACGCCGCGGAGCCGAAAAGGTCGTTCGGCGGCGGCAGGCGGCCGGCGCCCGTGCGAGTCGCGGTCGACCGCTGTCGCGACGGGCGGGGCTCGCGACGGTCGCGCTCGCTCGAACAGCGACCCACCGCGAACCATTACCAATTAATACTACTAGATTATATCATTCCGCATGTCCGAGTACGACCCGGTCGATCCGCCGGTCGCGCTGACGATCGCCGGCAGCGACAGCGGCGGGGGAGCGGGGGTCCAGGCGGACCTGGCCGCGATGGCCGCGCACGGCGTCTTCGGCACGTCGGTCGTGACGGCGACGACCGCCCAGCACACTCGCGGCGTCGAGGACGTCCACCCGCTCCCGGCCGATCACGTCGCGACCCAGTACGCGGCGGTCAACGGCGACTTCGAGGTCGCGGCGATCAAGACGGGGATGTTGGCGACCGCGGACATCGTTGAGACGGTGACGGAGTCGGTCTCGGGCGCCGACGCGCCGCTCGTCGTCGACCCCGTGATGGTCGCGGCGACCGGCGACCGACTGCTCTCGCCGGCCGCCGAGGACGCCTACGAGGCCCTGATCGCGGCCGCGACGCTCGTCACGCCGAACGCCGACGAGGCGGCGGTGCTGACCGACGAGCCGGTCGAGACCCCGGCCGACGCCGAGGCCGCTGGGCGGGAGCTGGTCGCGCTCGGTGCGGACGCGGCGCTGGTGAAGGGCGGCCACCTCGACGGCGGATCGGTCGACGAGGGCGTCGTCGTCGACACGCTCGTTCGCGCAGGGGGTGCGGGAGGGGGCGAGACCGCCCCGACCGTCGACCGCTTCGAGACGCCCCGGATCGACACCGAGGCGACGCACGGCTCCGGCTGCGCGTTATCGAGCGCGATCGCGGCGCGGCTGGCGCGGGGCGAGCCGCTCCGCGAGGCGGTCGCCGCCGCGGTCGAGGGGATGACCGAGGCGGTCCGGCGCGGCTACGACGTGGGCGAGGGGCCGGGCGCGGTCAACCCGACGGCGTCTGGCGGGGAGTGACGGAGACCGGTCGGGACGGCCGTCCGTCTCCGACCGCTATCGAGGCGGACGCCGCCCGAGTTCCGACGGCCCGTCTCGGTCAGTAGTTCGCGCCCGAATCGAGAGGTCCCGAGCGACCGGGACGAGACGGAGTTCGATCCGTGACGTTTCGATACGAAGACATTTCACGGACGACCCGAACAACGTTGCCATGGAGAGACGACGATTTCTGCGCGGAATCGGAGGCTGTCTCGCCGCCGTATCCCTCGCCGGCTGTACGGGCGCGTTCGCGGACGGTGATCGGTCTTCCGACTACCCGGGCGGAACACTCGTGATAACGAATACGGGCGACGGCCCCATGCCGGTCTCGATACGTACGAAACTGGACGAGTACGACGCCTCGCTCGATACCGTCGTCGCCGGCGGAGAGACGGTCGTCCGTCGAGAGTTCGTCAGCGCCCGACGGGGCGACATCGTCTCCCTCGAAGCGCTCCTCGGTGAAACCGGGGAACGACTCAGCTTTCAGTTCCTTCCCGAAGGCAGCGGCGACAGCCCGCCCGAGGTCGCCGAGCTCACGTTCGAGAACGCCGTCGAGGCGAGCGCGAGTTGGACCGCCACGGGCGGGACGTAGCCGGGTCCGACTCAGTACGACCTCGTCGCTACTGCGACCATGCGCGGCATCGACTCACTCGACCCGTGATCTCGCGGAGGACTCGGCACTGCGATCGTACGCCGCCCGAACGCTTCGTCGCCGAGTACGCGAAACGAGCGATATTCACTCACCGAACGCTCCCTCCCGCGTTCAGAGCCCAGCGGCTCTCTGTCTCTGCTCCCTTCCGAGCGTCTCGGGGTCCCACGGGCGAGCCGTCCGTCGAGCGTCTTGAACGCAAGACGCCGATTATAAGTCTCGACGAGCTCATCGGTGCGTATGGCCCCCGAACTGTCACGACGGAAGACCCTCCACCTCTCCGGCGCAGCGGTTCTCACCGGACTCGCTGGTTGTAGCGCCCTCAGTTCCGGCGCCCGGCCACAGATCGCTTCGTCGCTCGGAACGACCGCCTATACGCCAATCATCGATCAGCAGCCAACGCCTGACGGAGGTGTCCCCGCGGTCTGGGGGATGATCCTCGCGCATCCGGACGCCGCGCGCAAACTCATCGACTGGGGAGCGCTCACCCCGGCAGACGACGACAGCGCCCCCGGAACGGCGTTCCGAACGTTCGACCCGGGTAAGCAGTTCATGTCGGTCATCGTCGGCGTCCTCCCGACGGGTGCGGGGCTCATGGACTACCACGAGAAGGGCGGGAATCCCGTCGAAGACATCGTTGACGACTTCACCGACCGGTCCGTCTATCAGAACAGGCGGCTCCGATACGACGTCACCTCGTACCAAGCCTTCCCGCCGGACCCGGACACCCCCGAGTACCATTACGACTACTCGTTCACCCTCTGGCGTCTGAACGGTGCCGACCGACCGACCGAGATCACCGTTGATTATCACGACGCCTGAGCCGATCCGGTCGTTCCGCTGACCGCCGTCTCGCGTTGCCGGTCAATCGGTAGGGACGGTCCGTCGACCGGTTCAGAGTCGATTGGAGAGACCACCTCGAAGGCGTTCTGTCGACTGAGCCCTCCGTGTTCAGCACCCGATCCCCCTGTCTCCAAGGCGTTCGACGGCACCGAATACCCGACGGCGGATCAGCGAAGTACACCGACGCTGCCGTCGGTCCGTTACAGGTACGCGAGCGGGACCATCAGCGCGACGCCGAGCGCGACGCCGCCGACGAGGACCCGCCTGCCGCCGTGCGGGAGGTCCGCGCCCGTTTCGAGCGCCTCGGGGACGAACTCCGTGAGGACGAGATAGATCATCGCGCCCGCCGCGAAGCCGAAGCCGTACGGGAGGAACGCGCGGGCGTACCGCACGAACGCGAACGCGACGACGGCTCCCACCGGCTGCGGGAGACTGGAGAAGACGGCCCACCACACCATCTTCCACTTCGAGACGCCCATCGACCGCAGCGGGATCGAGATGGCCGTCCCCTCGGGGACGTTGTGGATCGAGATGGCGACGGTCATGAACACGGCGAGTAGCGGGACCGCGAAGCCGAACAGCGCGGTGCCGCCCTCCAAGCCGAGGTCCGCGAAGGAGACGCCGACGGCGATCCCCTCCGGGAAACTGTGGACCGTCAGCACGCCGAGGATCAAGATCAGCTTCTTGAAGTCGGCCTCCTCGTACTCCCGCGGGTCGATCTCGGCGTCCATCAGCACCTCGTGCGCGAGGACGACGAGGACGACGCCAGCGAGCATCCCGACGCCGATCTCGACCGGCGTCCCCTCCGCGAGTCCCTCCCGGACGAGGCCGAACAGCGACGCGGAGAGCATGATCCCCGACGCGAACCCCCAGAGCGCCACGTTCCCGCGGTCGCTGATCGTCTCGAAAAAGAAGAACGGTACCGCCCCGATCCCGGTCGCCAGCGCCGTGATCAGCCCGGCGACGAAGACGAACCCGACTGCGTCGAGGGCGACCATTCGTCGCCTGATCGTACGCCGGTACCGCTCATAACTCCGGCGGGCGCGGTCACCGGCTGAGAACGCCGTCCCGACCCCGCCGTTTACGAGTTCACCCGAGCATCCGAACGAGGCTGGCGAGGAACACGAGGAGCAGCACCGCGACGAGCAGCAACAGCGCGGTGAGTTTCGCTCCGGGGCCGGGCCAACGCCCGTCGGACCGTGCGCCGTCCCTCCCGGAATGTTCCCGCGGCCGTCTCGGCAAGGTCACGTTCACGCTCCGTGGCCGGACCGCGACGGATCCGGGGGATGAGGAACCGCGACCGCATCGATATCGTTCGCGTCGGGCGCGGTCGAACCCCCGACGGTCGCGTTCCCCGCCGGAGCCGACTCGTTCGTCAGCGTCTCCTCACTCGGCGGGCTCGACTGTTCCCGCGTCGGATCGGTCGGCGCAGAGTCGTTTTCGTCCGTCTCGGTGTCGTTCGTCGCCGGCGCCGAGTCGTTTTCGTCCGTCGGAGCCGAGTCGTTCTGTTTCGGGGGCGGTACCGTAGCGTTCTGTTCCGTGGGTGGCACCGTAGCGTTCTGTTTCGGGGGCGGTACCGTAGCGTTCTGTTTCGGGGGCGGTACCGTAGCGTTCTGTTTCGGGGGCGGTACCGTGGCGTTCCCGACTGTCTCCGTGCCGTTCACCGCTGACGGCGTCCCGTTCTCGACGGGTACGGTCGTCACGGCGAACGCGCTTCCGTTTGACCCGCTTACTTCCTTCAGTTCCTCCGGCGTCTCGAACGTCGTCGGCACGTCGACGCTCGCCGAGAGGACCGCGACCGTGGCCCCGCCGGTGAACGCGACGCCCCACACCAACACGGCGAGCGCGAGGAGCGCGACGAACCCGTGATTTGCCGCCATCAGTCCCCCTCTCCGGCGGCGTCAGGACGTGCGGTCGGCGTCTGTACCGGTGCCGACTCGTCTGGTTCCACGCGCTCTTCGTCTGTCGCGACGGCTGCCGAGTCCGTCTCGTCGCCGTCCCGTTCGCTCTCGGAGACCTCGCCGGCGACGGCCGTTTCCGACGCGTCTCTCTCCGGCTCCGCCGCGGCGCTCTGCCCGCTCCGGTCGAGCACGCCGCTCGCCGGCACCCACATCGCGAGCGCCCCACACAGGAGCGTCGCGGTCGCTACTGCCGCCGCGATCGCGACGGCGCTCCGGAGTTCGAACGCGACGTACACCGCGTACGGGGCGAAGACGACGAGTACCGCCGCCGCGCCGCCGACCGCGTCGACCGAGACGCCGCCGGAAGCCCCCGCGGCGTCCGTCGCGGGGGCGAGCTCGGACTCGGTTGCGAACTCGAACTGCGCCGTCTCGGCGTCCCCTCGGTCCGGATCGCCGGTCGCGGGGGCTGGCGACTTCGACTCGTCGCGACCGCGGACGATCGACCAGACCTCCGTGACCGCGAGCAGTCCGAAGGGGAGCAGCACCAGCGCCACGAACCCGACCCGCGTGCCCGCGAACTGGATCACGTACCCGATGTACGGAATCGTCAGCGTCACGACGCCGACGAGGTTCCCGGCCGGGACGAGCCCCGGATCCGGTCCCTCGTTGGCGTCGCCCATCGTCTCGAACGCGAGCGCGCTCGCCTCGTCGACCACGTCGATCACGCGATGCGTCACCGGCACGTCGCTCGTGCCGCGGACGAACGTGATCACGTCGCCCTCGGCGATCGCGGCCGGGTCGCGCTCGGCGACGATAACTACGTCGCCCGGCGCGATGGCGGGCGTCATGCTCGCCGTGAGCACGACGAAGCTCTCGTCGGCGCCGACGACCTCCGGGGCGGCGTACACCGCGAACGGCGCGACGAGCGCGATCAGCAGGACGATCCCGAGTACGTTCGCCGCGCGCTTCGTCCGTGGTGATGTGAGTAGTTGTGTCATCAGTTCGCCTCCGTGCCGTCGTCTCCGCCGCCGTCGCTTCGACCGTCGCCGCCGGCGTTCGCGGATTTGCCGTCGGGCTTCCCGGGCGTTCCGTTCTCTTTTCGGCCGTTTCCGCCGCCGTCGCCGTTTCCACCGCCGTTACCGGTCCCGCTACTGTCGCCGCCTTCCTCTTCGCCGTCACCGGTGCGGTCGTCGCCGCCTTCCTCTTCGCCGTTACCGTCGCCGGCGCAGACGCTGATCGTGACGTTGCTGACCCCGTATCGCTTGTCGTTTCCGGGGTTCAGCGGCGCGAACACGATCTCACCTGTCTCCGGAGACGCCGGGTCGATCTCGACGGACTCGGGGGTCCGGTCCGGTCCGCCCTTGACCGCCACGGAACACATGTTCGGCCCCGGATTTCCGTCGGCGTCCCGAAGCCGGAACGCGACGCCGACGACCTCGCCGTCGTCCTTCGTCTCGACCTCGGTGATCTCGATCTCGTACGATCCCGCGTCCTCGAGCCGGAGCACGTCGCCCGGCCCGGTCGACCCGCCGAAGTTCGTCTTGCCGAACTCGACGCACTCGGGGCAGTCCAACTCCGTCTCATCGCAGACGACATCTGCGAACGGGTTCGCCCCCGGCGCGTTCGCCTCGGCCTCCGAGACGTGGCGACACTGCTCGGCGTACAGCCGGAACGTCAGGTCGGTCGTCTCACCGCCCACGTCTGGCGAATCAGCCGGCAGGTAGGGAGCCACCTCGACGACGATCGAATCGCCGTCGGGGCCGGCGGCGAGGCAGCCGTCGTCGATTCGCGCCCCGGTCGCGAGCAGGCGCTCGACCTCGGCGAGGGGCCGGTAGCCGCCCGTCAGCGACGCGCCGTCGACGACGACCTCGACTTCGAGCGCGTCCCCGAGCGGGTCGTCGTCGTCGGGGCAGCGCGTCGCGAGCCACACCCGCACGGGGTTCGCTGACGCACCGATCTCGAACCGCTCAGGGTCGGGACGGCCGTCGAACGTCGTCCGGTCGACCGCGAACGGACCGACGGTGACGGTCCCGTCCGTGAGCTCGTCGTTTACGGTCACCCCGACCTCGCCGGCGCCGAAGGCGTTGTTCGCGAACGTCTCCCGGTCCGCGAGGTACGCGCCCGTGCCGAGGCCGCTCGCCATCCCGACCGCGCCGACGCCGCCGATCCCGGCGAGCAGCCGGCGGCGGCTCAGTCCGCTCGGGCGCCGTCCCCGGTCGCTTCCGGGAGTCATGCGCCGCCTCCGGCCGTGTCGCCTCCCGTCGCGGGGTTCGTCTCGAAGGGGTTCCCCTCGGAACCGCACTCGTCGGCGACGAACTGTACGAGGAAGTCCACCGCGCCGCCCTGTCCGGCGTTGCCGCCCTCGCCGGTAAACTCCCACTCGAAGGTCAGACAGCGCTGCTCACCGGGTCCGAGGCAGCCGTCGCCGAGCAACCCCGGACGCAGCTCGACGCCGTCCGCGAGCGCGGACCCGTCGATGTCCGCGAGCGTCCCGTCGGCGATCGGCGTCCCGACGCTCGCGAACTCGCCATCTGCGCCGCCGCAGCCGCCGATCCCGAAGATCCCGGTGTCCTGTCGGACCGTGAGCGAGATGCGCTCCGCGAGCGCTGCGCTCGCGGCGTCGGGGTCGTCGAGCCCGGGGTCGATCTTCAGCCACACGCGGGCGGTGCTCTCGGGGTCTTCCAGTCGGAGGCCGACGCTCGCCGTGCCGTAGTCGTGCGGCAGTACGTTGTCGACGTCGACGAGCCGGATCCCGGCCGCTCCGATGTCGTCGACCGCGCCGACTGGGCTCGCATCGACGGCCGTCCCGTTCTCCGTGCGCCGCCACCCGACGAGCAGATTCACCGGATTCACCCGCGCGTCCGTCTGGGCGTACGTGTAGTCCGTGTACTCGTCCCAGTTGTCCGTCCCTGTCCGCCGTCCGGAGGCGGCCCCGAGGGTCGCGAAGCCGACGGCTCCGACGCCTGCGAGTGCCTCCCGCCGCGTAAGTCCTGATTCCTTCTGTGTCATTGTGTGTCGTCGCGGCTCCGAACGGCCGTGTCGTCGATGTGATCTCTCGTCTCTGCCCTCTCTACCGTCGCCGTAGTCGTATGTATACGCGTCATACCTGACCGGTCCGGTGACCGTACCCGGCGGTACGGGCGTCGTGCCCCACCGCAGTCGCCGGATCGGCCCCGCCGTCGATCGGCTTCGACCGTCACGTCGCGATGGGTCCGAAACCCCCGATCAGGCCGACACCGACGGCCCGGCGCCGTCGTTATGGCGCGCCTGTTCGGTGTAGAAGCCCAGATCGAAGGCGAGCGTGTCGCCCTGGATCTCGTTGCCCACTTCGAGGGGCAGCTCCCACTCGAGCGCGACGCAGTGCATCACGCCGTCGCCGCGGAACGCCTCGCGGTCCGGGTCGTCCGCCGGGTCGTTACGCTCGTCGTACGGCGTCGACCGGTTCCCGTCGAGCGGAACGCCGTTCCCGTCGGCGAGCGCCGCGAGGACGTTTCCGAGCGAGTCGTCCATGATGACCTTCTCCTGTGCGGTCTGTGCCGCGAGGTTGCCGAACACCGTCGGGATGTTGAGCGGATCGCTGACGTCGTTAAAGAACGCCGGGTCGCCGCCCGAGCCGCCGGCCGCGCCGGCCATCGCCTGGAGCGTGCTCGCGCTGCCGTCGACGTTGATCGTGTACACGTTCGTTGCGGGATTCGGCGACGCCGCGCGGGCGTCGGCCGCCGCGCCGGTCGGCGATGAGAACGACGTGCTGCCGTCCCCGTTGAACGACTCGCCGTCGGATAGGACGATGTTCCGGTACTCGACCCCGCTACGTCCGTTCGCGTCGAGCTCGGCCTGCGCGTCGTCGACGCCCTCGCCGATGTAGGTGCCCGTCGCGATACCGTTCGCGTTCGCGAACGGATCGGGGTCGCCGTCGCCGTCGCCCGGCGTCGAGGGGCTGGGACCGGTCACCACGTCCGCGAGCTTCTGCCGGAGATCCGTCAGCTGCGCGTCCACCACGGAGAGGTCGCTCGTCAGGCCCTGGAGGACGCCCGTCCGCGGGACGGAGTCGTCGCTCCCCTCGCCGTCGAAGTACGCGACGCCGACCTGAACGTCGGACCCCTGCGACTGGAGGTAGCTGACGAACTGGCGGGTGCCGAGCTCGACGAGGTCGATCTTCGTCGTCTCGGCGTAGGTGGTCCCGCCGACCGTGACGTCGTCCTCGCTGACGAGGCCGCCGTACTGCTCGTACAGCATCGAGCCCGAAAAGTCGAGCGTCAGCATGATGTCGACCGGCTCCGCGCCGTCGTACACGTTGTCGCAGTCCTCGTCGTACCAGAGCCGCGCCTCGATGGCGTCGCCGAGGTCGCCGAGGTTGTCCGGGTCGACGATCTGCTCCGGCTCGGTGGCGGTGCCGCCGTCACCGTTGACGTCGCTCGCCTGCATCCAGATGTAGCCGGGGTTGTCACAGAGGTGGAGCGAGAAGGTGATCTCGCCGGAGTCGCCGGGCTTCACGTCGGTGAGGCGGACCAGCGTCTCCATCTCCTCGCCCGTGACCGGGTCCGTGCCGAAGTCCGCCTCCTCCAGCGGCGGGATGGTTTCGCAGTCCAGCACCCGGAGGTTCGCCCCGTTGCTGTCCGGGTCGTCCTCGTCCGGGAAGTCGCTGTACGTGAACACCTCGCCGTCGATCTCGATCGACTGCTCGCCGTCGCCGTCGTGGTCCGGGTGGGCGCTGACGAACTGATTCCCCTCGCCGAAGTCGTACGTCTGCTGCCAGTCGACGAGGAGGTCGAGCTGGCCCGCGGTGAGGGTGTTCCCGTCGAACGACTCGGTATCGTTGAAGTACGCCGTGGTGCCGAGGCCCGCGCCCGCGGAGGCCACGCCCACCGCGCCGAGGCCGGCCAGCACCGTTCGCCGCGACAGTCCGATCGTGTCGATGTCGTCGTTGTCTGTCATGAGTGTAATTCCCCGAAGGGAGTCCCACCGACGGGGTCGAACCGTCGCCCCGGCCGCCCGCGCGGGTCCGGAATGGGTAATGGTCGGTCGGACGGGCGCCGTCGCGCCCGCCGCGTTACGCGCCGATCAGACGTTGATGACCCCCGACGCGTCGGTGACGTTGTCGATGGCCGCGCGGCCGTCGTTCGAGCTGTTCGGCGACGCGACGCCCTCTCCACCGTCGCTGGCGAAGACCTCGCTGAGGACGAACTGGGTCGGGACGCTCGACAGCGCCGGCAGGCCGCTCGTCCAGTCGATGACGAACGTGTAGGTCAGCTGGTCGGCGCTCTCGAGAGCCACGAAGCCGGGAACGTCCTCCGCGGCGGTGTCGGTGCGGTTGTTGTTCCCGCCAGTGCCGATGTTGCGCCGGATGTACCCGCCGTCGCCGCTCGCGCCGCTCGTGCTGTTCGCGATGCCTCCGGACCGGGCGCCGGAGCTCGCGCTACCGTAGCCGAACCGGAAGTCGTCGTTCGGGCTCTCGCCGAGCCCGTCGGTGTCGACGTCGAAGTTGGCCTCGACGACGTAGGCGTTCGGGTTGCTCGGCCACTCGCCGAGCCCGGAGTTCCCGCCGCCGTACACGTCGCCGTCCAGCTCCACCTGTACGACCGTGGTCGGGCCGCTGCTCACCCGCGCGGTGATCCAGCTCCCCGTCGCGTCGCCCTGCCCGTCGCCGTCGCGGTCGACGCCCGGACCGGGGTCGGTGGTCACGACGGTGTCGAACTCGACGCAGGGGTTGTGCGCCCCGTCGTTGTGGCGAGCCTGGACCGCGTAGAACTCGAAGTCGAACATGACCGAGTCCGTCTGGATCTCGTTCTCGACGCTCGTCGGCACCTCCCATGTGAAGCAGACGCACTGTTCGTCGACGTTCGGTTCGCCGTCGGTGAACGCCTCGGTGACGCCATCGAAGGTGGGGCGATCCGCGAGCGGCGCGTTCGCGTCACCGTCGCTGGACAGCGGGACGCCGGCTTGGAGCGCGAGCATGACTTCCGCCAGCGACCCGGAGACGATCTCGTCGCCGATGACGTTGCCGCCGTCGCCGTCGGGCGTACAGTACGAGACGGTGACCTCCATCGCGTCCGCGAGGTCTCCCGTGTCCGGGGTCTCGTCGTCGTCCATCTCGGGCTCCGTCATTCCGTTCTCGTCGTTCGCGGTCAGCTCACCGCACATCCACATGTACGCGGGGTTGTCGACGATCGAGAAGCAGAACTCGCCCTCGCCGGAGTCGCCGGGCTTCAGGTCGGAGACCTGGATGCTGAGGGGCTCGCCCTCGATCTGCTGGCCCTCGATCCCGACGACGTTCCCGTCGACGTAGGTGCCGGGCTCCGTGGAGTACTGCGCGTAGCTGCCCTGGTCCTCTGAGTAGTCGACGTGGACGAACAGGTCGAGCGAGCCGGCCGTCAGCTCGTTGTTCGCGAACGTCTCCGTGTCGTTGAAGTACGCCGTGGTGCCGAGGCCCGCGCCCGCGGAGGCCACGCCGACCGCACCGAGTCCGACCAGCATCTTGCGCCGCGATAGTCCGATTTTGTCGTCGTTCATTGTGTATCATCCCCGAAGGGAACTCCCGGCGGCGGTCGCGAACCGCCGCGTCGGCCGCCCGAAGGCGCCGAGCCGGGAACCGGACGTGTCTCGTCGTCCGGGGCCGCGTCGCTCCGAGGAGCTAGTTCTGACCGCTCACGTTGCCGGTGCCGTTGGGTGCGGGACCGGGGCTGGTGCTGTTCACGTCGGTCCCGTTGAACGCCACCTGAGGATTGTCGTTGTGCCGCGACTGCTCGGCGTAGACGGCGAGATCGAAGCTCACGGAGTCGGTCTGGATCTCGTTGCCGACCTCCGCCGGGAGCGTCCACTCGAAACCGATGCACTGGGTGGTCGCGCCGGGGTACGGCTGCCGACCCTCCACCTGGCGGTCGCCGTCGAGCGCCTCGCCGTCGGCCAGCTCCGCGAAGACCTCGCTCATCGTGCCGGAGAGGATCTTCTGCTCGCCCGCGAGGACGATCTGGGCGATCTCGGCGTAGACGGTGTCGAGGTCGGACGGGTCGGGCGCGACGAAAGCGTCGTCGGGAGAGCTGGCGACGCTCTCCAACAGACCGGTGTCTGCGTTCCCGAGCGCGATGGTGAAGATGCGGATCCCGTTGTTCTTGGCATCGTTCGCGGCGTTGATCGCGGCGGTGTCGTCAGACTGCCCGTCGCTCAACAGGATCATCACCTTCGACGCGCCCGGCGTGGCGATGGTGCCGTTGAGGAGTTCGTTCTCGCCCTCGATGATACCGGCGGCGATCGAGGTGCCGCCGCCCGCTGTGTAGTTGTTGATCGCGTTCTGAACGGCTTGGTAGTTGGTCGTCAGCTCCTGGTCGGTCGACGCGCCGGAATTGAACGAGATCGCAGCGGCCTCGTCGGGCGACGAGAGGTTGCCGACGAAGCTGGTCGCGGCCGTCTTCAGCGCCGAGAGCGGTGCGCCGCCCATCGAGCCGGAGACGTCGCTGACTAAGGCGACTTCCAGCTCCTGCTGCTGGCCCGTGCCCGTGGGCTCGTACACGTTGTCGCAGTCCTCGTCGTACCAGACGCAGACCTCGATTGCGTCGGCGAGATCGCCTTGCCCGGGCGTGTCGTCCTCGTCCGCCTCGGGCTCGGACTGCCCGTTCTCCGCCTGGGACAGCTCGCCCGCGAGGTAGAGGAACGCGGGGTTGTCACAGATGTGGATGCTGATCGTGACCTCGCCGGAGTCGCCGGGCTTCACGTCGTCGAGCGTGAACACCGGGATCCCGTCGCCGTTGACGAGGTACTGATCCGCCTCGGGCGAACAGAAGTCGAAGCCGTCCTCCTCCATGACGAGGTCTTCCCACGCCTGCATGTCCGCGGGGCTGGGCGCCTGATCGAGCAGGTACCGCCCGTCGCCGAGCTCCTCGGCGTCCGGGTAGCCCATGGACTGGACGTGCTCCAAGCGGCCGGGACCGCCGAGGTACGTCGACTTGTAGTCCAGTTTCAGGTCCAGCTCGCCCGCGGTGAGCGTGTTGCCCTCGAACGACTCGGTATCGTTGAAGTACGCCGTGGTACCGAGTCCCGCGCCCGCGGACGCGACGCCGACCGCGCCGAGGCCCGCGAGCACCTTGCGCCGCGAGAGTCCGATTGTGTCGTTTGTGTCTTGGCTCATGGTTTCTCCCCCGACTCGCCCCCCGTCCGCGATGGGCTGACCGAATCGGTTACTTTCCCCTCCGAGGGACACCCACCTAGTTACGCGTTCCCATGTCACCGTCGAACGGACGATTCCAGCAGGTAGAACGTCTCACGGAACCGGTCAACGGTCTCGTTCGACGGACGGTTCGGTGGTCCTACCGGGAGCGATCTCGCCCGCAGGCGTTCCGTACTGTCGCCACCGAACCCGGTACGAGAACCGTACTCGACGTGTCGGATCCGACAAGCTGCTCGTACCCTCTTCCCTCGATCGGCCGCTTCCCCGGGTAGCGAGCCCATACATATGACTCGGTCCGACGCAGTGGGTGACAGAACTCGGGCGCCGCCGAGCGCGGCCGCCCGGAGCCCACTCCATGAAACTCCGAAACGACGTGTTACCGGCCGAACAGGTGTACGCGATCCTCGCGAACGAACGCCGTCGCCGCGCGATCGAACAGCTCGGCGCCGTCGGCGGGACGGTCTCGGTCAACGAGCTGTCGACGCTCGTCGCGGGCCGCGAGACGGGCGAGACGCCCCCGCCGAAGCGCTGTCGCGAGAGCGTGTACACGTCGCTCGTCCAGACGCACCTGCCGAAGCTGGCGGACGCGGGCGTGATAGCGTACGACCGCGAGACGCAGACCATCGAGCTCTCTCGCCGCGCGCGCGACGTGCGACTCTACACGGAGGTCCTCGCGCCCGGCGGCGCGACGTGGTCGGAACTCTACCGCGCGCTCGCCGTGGGCTCGCTGCTCGTCGTGCTCGCGGCGCTCCTCGACGTCCCGCTCGTGTCGGCCGTCGACCCGGTCCTCTGGACCAGCCTCGGTCTCGGCGTCTTCGCCGCCGCCAGCGCGGTCCAGCTGTGGGTCAACCGCTTCTCGGTGCTGCGGCAGCTTCGGCTCCGGTGACTGGGCTCGAAAAACTGACTCCTTCTCCGTCGTACTCCGCTCTCCTATCCGAACTGTCGGCCTCCCCTACTCGGCGGCGGCCGCGACCGACTCCGGCAGCCGCAGCTCGAACAGCCGCGCGTCGCAGCCGGCGCATCGTCCGGCGACCACGTCGTAGCTCGAACAGCAGGACTCGACGACGCGCTCTTCCAGCCCGACTTCGCCGGCGCAGCTCGGGCACTCATCGACGAACAGCCTGAGCGCGCCGAGCACCGCGCTGCGGTCCGCGAGCGCCAGCGTCGTCCAGTCGTCGCGGGTCACCGTCAGCACGCGGTCGGCCGCGACGTCCGCCCGGAACGCCGCGCGCGACTCCCAGTGGCCGATCTTCTCGTCGCCCGCGTACGCGAGCCCGACGCCCTCGTACCAGTCGATCGCCAGCTCATCGGTGTCGATCCCGGTGAGCGTCGCGAGCGCCGCCACGTCGTCGCGGTCGCTTCGGTCCCCGTCGCCGCCAGCGTCCCTCGGCTTGCCCGTCGCCGCCGCCCGCCACGCCGCGGCGAAGTCGGGCGCGAACGCGAAGTCGTCGCCGGCGGGCGTCTCGACGAGGATGTCGGCGTCAAGCAGGTACGTCTCCGGATCGATCTCACCCGACTGACGGGCGGCTATCTCCCTTGAACCGGGCGTTTTCCCGAACAGCGCGAGGACCCGCTCCGGGAGGTATCGCTTCGTGAGTTCGGGCGTCCCCGGGACGAGGTAGCCGCGGAGCCAGATCGCCGCGAGCGCGGCGCCGAACCCGGCCGCGCCGAGGAGCGGCGCGCCGACCGCGGCCACCGCTGCCCCCCCGACCGTCGCGATCCCGACGTTGACCGCGGTACAGGGTAGACAGCGGTTCGCGCCGGTGTACTCGGGCCGTCGGAGTCGGTCGACGGCGGCGCGTGCGGGTCGTCGGAGGCGATCGGCGGCCGCGTTTCGTGACGCGTTCATACCGGTTCGGACGGCGCGTGCCGACCTATGTATGCGCCGCCTACCGCCGCGTGCGTCGCCTCCCGCCGCGAACCTGTTTCGGCGATCGATAGTTACGGAAAACGACAACAGCGGACGAGAATCGCGATTCGACGGACCTACTATCTCAAGAATCCTCATTCGCTCGGTTCTCAAAGCGTTTCCGTGTACTTCGCGCGTCGATACACGCCGCGATCTACCGCCGACTCATTAATAGAAAATTATATGTTGTGTCTAATCAATATGCTCTCAACCCACATGGGCGAGCCATGACATCACAACTCATCGGATCGGAGGTGCCCTCGCCCGCCGATGAGGACGGTCCGTCGCGCGACGAGGTGTTCACGGCGCTGAGCAACGCGCGGCGGCGGAACGTGATCGAGTACCTGAACACCAACGGCAGCGAGGCGCGCGTCCGCGACATCGCGGAGCAGCTGGCGGCGTGGGAGAACGGCGTCGAGATCCCCGAAGTGACGTACAAGCAGCGCAAGCGAGTGTACACGGCGCTTCACCAGTCGCACCTCCCGAAGCTGGCCGCCAGCGGCTTCATCGACTACGAGTCCGACCGGGGGTTGGTCTCGCTCACCGAGGAGAGCCGGCAGCTGGAGGTGTACCTGGAGATCGTCTCGGACAACGAGATCCTCTGGAGCGAGTACTACGTCGGGCTCGCGGTCGTGTGCGGGCTGCTGGCGACGGCGGCGTGGGTCGGCACCGTCCCGTTCGGCGCGGTCTCGGGATACGCGTACGCGGTCCTGTTCGCGCTCGTGTTCGCTGTCTCCGGGCTCTTCCACCGGTCGTCGACGAAGCGGAACCGACTGGGCTGACGACGCATCGGCGCCCCTCCCCGCCCGAACTCACCGCGCGGACACCCGCAGGGTTTTAGCCGCGCACGGCGGGAGTACGGACATATGGCAACGGGGATCGTCGGGGAGTTCCTCGATCTCAAGGCGGAGACGGACGCGGACGTCCTCGCGATGCAGTGCGGCGACTTCTACGAGTTCTTCGCGGACGACGCCGAGCTGGTGGCCGACGAGCTCGACCTCTCGATCTCGCAGAAGTCCTCTCACGGCTCGTCGTACCCGATGGCCGGCGTGCCGCTCTCGGAGCTGACGCCGTACGTGAACGCCCTGGTCGAACGCGGCTACCGGGTCGCGGTCGCGGACCAGTACGAGACGGACGGGGGCGACCACGCCCGCGAGATCGTCCGAGTCGTCACTCCCGGGACCGTCCTCGAAACGAGCGACGACGACGCGCGCTACCTCGCGGCCGTGGTGCGGGACGAAGCGGCCGATTCCGACGCCGACGGCCCTTACGGGCTCGCGCTCGCCGACGTCACCACCGGCCGCTTCCTCGCCACGACGGTCGACGACGGGAGCGACCTGCGGGCCGAGCTCTACCGCTTCGACCCGGCGGAGGTCCTCCCGGGCCCCCGGGTCCGAAACGACGACGGCCTGCTCGGGGCGGTCCGCGAGGACCTCTCGGGACGCGTGACCGCGTTCGACGCGGAGGCGTTCGCGACCGGGCGCGCGCGACACGCGGTTCGCGAGCAGTTCGGCCGCGAGACGACCGACAGCGTCGGGCTCGACTCCGAACTCGCGGTCCGCGCCGCGGGCGCGGTCCTCTCGTACGTCGAGGAGACCGGCGCGGGGGTGCTGGCCTCGATGACCCGCCTCACCGCGTACGGCGCCGACGACCGGGTCGACGTGGACGCGACCACGCAGCGCAACCTCGAGATCACCGAGACGATGCGGGGCGACGCCGACGGCTCGCTGTTCGACACCGTCGACCACACCGTCACGGCCGCCGGCGGGCGGCTGCTCCGCGAGTGGCTCACCCGCCCCCGCCGGGACCGCGAGACGCTCGCGGCCCGACTCGACGCGGTCGAGGCGCTGGCGTCCGCGGCGCTCGCGCGCGATCGGATCCGCGAGGTGCTCGACGACGCGTACGACCTCGAACGGCTCGCGTCGCGCACGACGAGCGGGAGCGCGGGCGCGCGAGAACTCCTCTCGGTCCGCGACACGCTGGCGCTGCTCCCGGACCTCGCCGACGCGGTGGCGGGGACCCCCCTCGACGACTCGCCCGCGGCCGCCGTCCTCGACCGCGTCGACCGCGAGCGCGCGGCCGACCTGCGCGAGGAGCTCGCCGAGGCGCTCGCGGAGGACCCGCCGAAGGCGAAGACCGGCGGCGGGCTGCTGAAGGAGGGGTACGACGAGGAGCTCGACGAGCTGATCGGTCGCCACGAGTCGGTAAAATCGTGGCTCGACGGCCTCGCGGAGCGCGAGAAGCGGCGACACGGGCTCAGCCACGTCACCGTCGACCGCAACAAGACGGACGGCTACTACATCCAGGTCGGGAAGTCGGTGGCGGACCGGGTGCCCGAGGGGTACCGCGAGATCAAGACGCTGAAGAACTCGAAGCGGTTCGTCACCGACGAGCTGGCCGAGAAGGAGCGGGAGGTCCTCCGCCTGGAGGAGGCGCGCGGCGAGCTGGAGTACGAGCTGTTCGAGGCGCTCCGCGAGCGCGTCGCCGAGCGCGCGGAACTGCTCCAGGACGCCGGCCGGGCGATCGCGGAACTCGACGCGCTCGCCTCGCTCGCGACCCACGCGGCCCGCCGAGACTGGTCGCGCCCGGAGCTGACGGAGGAGCGCCGGCTCGACGTCGAGGCCGGGCGCCACCCGGTCGTCGAGGGGACGACCGACTTCGTCCCGAACGACCTCCGGCTCGACGCCGAGCGCGGCTTCCTGATCGTCACCGGGCCGAACATGAGCGGGAAGTCGACGTACATGCGACAGGCCGCGCTGATCCAGCTGCTCGCGCAGGCCGGCTCGTTCGTCCCCGCCCGCGCGGCCGAGGTGGGGCTCGTCGACGGCATCTACACCCGCGTCGGCGCGCTCGACGAACTGGCGCAGGGGCGCTCGACGTTCATGGTCGAGATGCAGGAGCTGTCGAACATCCTTCACTCCGCCACCGAGGACTCGCTGGTCATCCTCGACGAGGTCGGCCGCGGGACCGCCACCTACGACGGTATCTCCATCGCGTGGGCCGCGACGGAGTACCTCCACAACGAGGTCCGGGCGCGTACCCTCTTCGCCACCCACTACCACGAGCTGACGACGCTCGCGGACCACCTCCCCCGCGTCGCGAACGTCCACGTCGCCGTCGACGAGCGCGACGGCGAGGTGACGTTCCTCCGCACCGTCCGCGACGGGCCGACGAACCGGTCGTACGGCGTCCACGTCGCCGATCTCGCGGGCGTGCCCGACCCCGTCGTCTCCCGCGCGGACGAGGTCCTCGACCGGCTCCGCGAGGAGAAGGCGATCGAGGCCCGCGGCTCGCGAAGCGCGGGAGACGGCGACGGCACCGGCTCGGGCGCCGGCGAGGTTCCGGGCGGCGGCGCGGGGGACACGCAGCAGGTCGTGTTCGACCTCTCGTCGGGGTCGTTCGCGGGCGGGGACGGCGACGAGGGGGCGGCAGGCACTGGCGGCTCGGCCTCCGAGGGGAGTCGAAACGGAGCGGAGAGCGGGTCGATGGCGGCCGGTTCCGGCGAGCGCGCGGAGACCGCAGAGACCGCGGCGCCCGCCGCCGCCGACCGGCTCGACCCCGAGACCCGCGCCGTGATCGAGGAACTGAGCGACGTCGACGTCGCGGAGACTCCGCCGGTGGAGCTGCTCTCGCGGGTCCAAGAGTGGCAGGAGCGGCTGGACTGACCGCGCTGCGAGACGGACGCACGGGCGCGTCTGACGTAAGAACTAATGTCCGACCACGTCGTGTGGTGTGTATGGGCATCATGAGCAAGATCCTCGGCGGGAGCGGGAATCGTTCCGTCGACGACTACGTCGAGCTCGACACGGACGACTTCGCCGACGCGCACGCGGAGACGGGCACACAGGTACACTTCGCGGAGATCGCCGACCAGAGCGACGTCATCCCGATCAAAGACGCCGTCTACGACGGCGACTTCGTCATCGCTGACATCACCCGTCACTCCACGTCGGACCGGACGATAGAACGCGTCTACGACGAGCTTCGACAGGTGGTCGAGGAGGTCGACGGCGACATCGTCCAGAAGGGCGACGACCAGATCATCGTCACGCCGACCGGCGTCAAGGTCTCGCGACAGAAACTGTAGCCGCCGCGTTCCGGCGGTCTCGCTCCGTATATCCTTCCGTGATCCCGATTTACGCCCCGAATCCGGGCGTACGCGGTCGAACCGTGTCATATATGCCGTTCTCTCGCCCACGTAGAGTCGAATGGACGAGCCGGTCCTGCTGACGGGCGCCGGCGGACGGGTGGGGCAGGCCATCCTCCGCGGCATCGGCGGCGACTACCAGTGGCGGCTCCTCGACCGCGAGCCGCTCCCGGCCGCGAAGGTTCCCGCCGGCGTCACCGACGCGGACCGATACGTCGCGGACATCACCGACGAGCGCGCCGTCCGCGAGGCGGTCGCCGACGTCGGTGCGGTGATCCACCTCGCCGGCGACCCCCGGAAGACGGCGCCGTGGGACTCCGTCCTCCGGAACAACATCGACGGCACGCAGGTCGTGATGCGCGCCGCCGCCGAGGCCGGCGTCGAGAAGTTCGCGTTCGCCTCCTCGAACCACGCCGTCGGCGGTTACGAGACCGAAGAGCGCACGCCGGACCTGTACCGCCCCGACGACGACTACCGGCTCGACGGCAGCGAACTCCCCCGCCCCGGCAACCTCTACGGCGTCTCGAAGGCGGCCGGCGAGTCGCTCGGACGCTTCTACCACGACGAGTTCGGGATGAGCGTCGTCTGCGTCCGGATCGGCAACCTCACCAGGGACCACCCGCCCCGCGAGTACGAGCGCGGCCAGGCGATGTGGCTCTCGCACCGCGACTGCGCGCACCTGTTCGACCGCTGTCTCCGGGCCGACTACGGCTACGAGGTCGTGTACGGCATCTCGGACAACGACCGCCGCTACTACTCCATCGAGCGCGCCCGCGAGGCGCTCGGCTACGACCCCGCCGACAACTCCGCCGACTACACCTTCGAGGGCAAACCCAAGTCCGACCGCGACACCGAGACGAACGGCGGTCGCTACGGCGAGGACTCGTTCGCGTCGGACGCCGATCGGCCCGCCCCGGAGTCGCCCGCCGAACCCAACTTCCCCGCCGACCCGGACGACGCCTGATCGGCCCCACGCTCAGAACAGCCCGTCGACGTCGCGCCGCTTCCGCGCCTCGCGTTCGACGTGATCGCCCAGCCGCGCGGCCACCTGCGGTCGCGCGTCCGGCGTCCGAAGGTACGCGAACAGCAGTTCGGCGAACTCGGTCCGTCCCGTCCCGCGCTCCTCGCGAGCGAACTCCGCCGCGGTCGCGAGCACCTGCGGATCGCCCGGTTCGCCCGCCCTCGCGAGCGCCGGCGCCGCGACCCCGGCCGCGGCGAGCGACAGCCGGCCGAACGCCGGCGTCTCGTCGTCGACCCGGATCCGCGGCGCACTCCCCGCGTCCGCGTCCGTCGAGGCCGCGGCGAGTTTCTCGGCCCACTCTCGGACGGAGGCCAACGCGACTCCCCGGGAGTCGGAGACGCCCGTCAGCGCGGCGACGGCGTCCGCCGCGCGCTCGGCGGCGCCCGAGTCGTCGCCGTCGGCCGCGCGGTGCGTCGCCGTCGCGGCCGCGGCCAGCCCCCGGCGCAGTCGCTCGACGTCGTCGGCGTCGCGGTCGCCGTCGCGCTCGGCGTCGCCGTCGTCGTCTGGCGGTCGCCCCCCCGAACCCCAGGCGCCGCTCGCCGCGAGGAAGCGCCCCTCGTTGAACAGCGCGGCGCCGGCGGTGATCGCGACTGACGCGGACGGCACGTCGCGCTCGTCTCGGTCCGAACCGGAGTCGCGGTCGGTCACGCCTCGCGGTCGGCGGCGACGAGTGATAAATGGCGAGTTCCGCGACTCCGCGAAGCGGAGCGAAACGTCAGCGGCGGGGCGGAGGGCGAAACGTCAGCGGCGGGGCGGAGGCGGTGCTCGCCCGCGGCGGGCCGATCAGGCCTTCCCGACGGCGCCGTCGTCGTCCGGTAGCCGGACGGTTCGATCGACCGCCCTCGGGTACCGGCGGTGAAGCGCCGCGCCCGCGACGGCACCGCAGAGGGTCGCCAGCGCGACCGCCGCCGCGGTCGGGAACGAGAGGGCGGCGACCGTCAGCACCGGTAGCGCCGCGAAGGCGACCAGCGCGCCCGGCGACGGGAGGGGATCGGACGGGTGGGGGTTCGCGTACGGATCGGGGTGGACTGTGCGTCTGGAGGGGGATCGGTCTGCTGTCATCGTCTGGTAGTGAGTCGTGGCGCGAGGCGTTCGCCTCGCGCTTCGAGCGGATTCGGTCGTCGAAAACGGTACGAGTGGGGCCGTCGCGTCGAGAGAGGGGAGGCGCGCTCGCTTCGGCGGCGAGTCGGCCGCCCCCGCGTCGAGGTCACGCGGCGACGGTGCCGAGGAGAGCGGCGACCGGCCCGCGGACCCGTCTCCGGACGCTCCAGCGGGGGGCGAACGTCGGAATGGGGTCGCGGACGGTCATGGATTCGACCCGGTGGCGGGGGACCGACCGGGCGTACGTTCACCGAACGACGGAACCGAGTTAATAGTTCCTCGTGTGTGTGGACCAATACCGCGGTCGAAGGGCCGCCGTTTCCGGGTGCTCCACCGTCCGCGGCCCCGTCGGTCGCTCCCCGCTCCGCTCGCCGTTTGGTGCCTCGAAAAACGTCCTGACGGAGTCCGACGCGAGCGGAGCGAGCGTCGGGCAAGTCAGGACCGAACGCGGCGGCTCCCGAGCGAAGCGAGGCAGCCGCAAAGTGAGCGTCCTGACGGAGATTTGAACTCCGGTCCCTGGCTCCGCAAGCCAAGAGGATAGTCCACTACCCTACCAGGACTCATCTCAACGTATCGCGGTGGAACATAAGACGGTTACGGTCCGGCGGTCGCGTGCCTGCGGTCCGCACGCACTCCCGACGCGGATGAACACCTTTTGTATCGGAGGGCCCCATGAACGCCTATGAGACGCCTTCGAGCCGCGACCGGGACCCGAGTCCGTCGCCTCACCGACCGGGCGGGCTCCGGCGCGACCCCCCGACAACGGCAACGCTTATCCGCGAACTCACCGACCACGGAGGTACGCGTATGGGAGCCATAGAGGAGGTGTACGAGGACCTCGACACCGATGTCGAGTTCGAGGAGTTCGAGGCCGCCGTCGAGGACAAGGTCGAGCAGATGGGCGGGCTCGCGGACGAGGAGACCGCAGCGATGCTCATCGCGCACGAGCTGCGCGACGAGGAGGCAGACACCATCGCCGACATCGAACCGGGGATGAACGAGGTGAAGTTCCTCGGCAAGGTGACCGCGATCGGCGAGGTCCGAACGTTCGAGCGCGACGACGAGGAGGCCGACGAGGGCCGGGTGTGTAACGTCGACGTCGCCGACGCCTCCGGCTCGGTCCGGGTCGCACTCTGGGACGACATGGCCGCGGCCGCGGAGGGCGAACTCGAGGTCGGACAGGTGCTCCGGGTCATGGGTCGACCGAAGGAGGGGTACAGCGGCCTCGAAGTGAGCGCGGACAAGGTCGAGCCGGACGAGGACGCCGAAGTCGACGTGCAGGTGCTCGACACCTACCGCGTCGAGGACCTGACGCTCGGCGCGTCCGACGTGGACCTCGTCGGACAGGTGCTCGACACGGACTCGATCCGGACGTTCGACCGCGACGACGGCAGCGAGGGGCGCGTGGCGAACCTCACCGTCGGCGACGAGACGGGCCGCGTGCGCGTCACGCTCTGGGACGACAAGGCCGACCTCGCCGACGAGTTCGAGCCCGGCGAGGTGGTCGAGGTCGGTGACGGCTACGTCCGCGAGCGCGACGGCGACTTAGAGCTCCACGTCGGAGACCGCGGCACGGTCGAGCGCGTCGACGAGGACGTCGAGTACGTTCCGGAGACGACCGACATCGCCGACCTGGAGATCGGCGAGACCGTCGACATCGGCGGCGGCGTCATCGAGACGGACCCGGTGCGCACCTTCGACCGAGACGACGGCAGCGAGGGACAGGTCAGAAACGTCCGGATCAGAGACGAGACGGGCGAGATACGCGTCGCGCTGTGGGGCGACAAGGCCGACCGCGAGATCGACCTGGCCGACCGCGTCGTCTTCACCGACGTCGAGATCCAGGACGGCTGGCAGGACGACCTTGAGGCGTCTGCGAACTGGCGTTCGACCGTCTCCGTCCTCGACGGCGAGAGCGACGCGGCGGCCGGCGCAGCGAGCGGGGCGTCGGGGTCCCGTACGGAGGGGAGCGGTGACGCCGCCGACCGCGACGCGAGCGAGACCGGCCTCGGAGCCTTCGCGGAGGACGGGCAGAAGGCGGCCGCCGAGGCCGTCGCCGGCGAGACGACCGGAGACGACGGGGGCGGTGCGACCGGCGGTGCCGCGGCCGCGACGACGGAGCCGTCGACCGAGGACGTCGAGTTCACCGGCACGGTCGTCCAGACGGGCGATCCGGTCGTGCTCGACGACGGCCAGCAGACGCGGACCGTCGAGACCGACGCGAGCCTCCGGCTCGGCGAGGAGGTAACCGTTCGCGGCCCGGAGCGCGACGGCACCATCGACGCCGACGACGTCTTCTGACGCGGGTCTCTCCCGTCCCGATCCGCCCACGGACCCGGCCGCGATGCGGCTAACGGAAAGCGTTATACGATACACGGACGCGACTGTGTGTATGAGTGTCGAGTTGCCGTTCGCGCCGGTCGACGGGATCATCCGGCGGAACGCGGGGGAACTCCGCGTCAGCGCGGACGCCGCCGAGGAGCTCGCGCGACGGATCCAATCGCACGGCGCGGAGCTAGCCATCGACGCGGCCGAGCAGGCGACCGCGGACGGCCGGAAGACGCTGATGGCCGCGGACTTCGGCGTCGAGCAGGTCGTCAGCCGGGAGGACCTCACGCTACCGGTCGCGCCGATCGACCGGATCGCCCGACTCCGGATCGACGACCGGTATCGCGTCGGCGTCGACGCGCGCGTCGCGCTGGCCGACATCTTGGAAGACTACGCCGACAACGTCGCGAGCGCGGCCGCGACGCTGGCCCGACACGCGGACCGGCGAACGGTACAGGCCGAGGACATCGAGACGTACTTCGCCCTCTTCGAGTAGATGCGGTTCGGCTACAGCGAGCGGTGCCTCGACCACGACACCGGCGAACGACACCCGGAGAACCCGGACCGACTCCGCGCGATCCGCCGCGGCCTCGCGAAGCGGCACGGCGTCGAGTACGCCGAGGCGGACCCCGCCGAGAAGGCGGCGGTCACGGCGGTCCACGACCCCGACTACGTCGACGAACTCGAATCGTTCGTGGCGGACGGCGGCGGCAGTTGGGACCCCGACACCGTCGCGAGCGAGGGGACCTGGGACGCGGCGCTCACCTCGGCCGGCCTCGCCCAGTGGGCGGCCCGCGAGGCGCTCGACGGGTCGACCGGCCGGCAGACGCCGTTCGCTATCGGTCGTCCGCCGGGCCACCACGCCGTCACCGACGACGCGATGGGGTTCTGCTTTTTCAACAACGCCGCGGTCGCGGCCCAGACCGCCCTCGACGAGGGGCTCGCTGACCGCGTCGCGATCTTCGACTGGGACGTTCACCACGGCAACGGTACGCAGGACATCTTCTACGACCGCGGCGACGTCTTCTACGCCTCGATCCACGAGGACGGGCTCTACCCGGACACGGGCGCCCTCGACGAGACCGGCGAGGGAGACGGCGAGGAGGCGACCGCGAACCTCCCGCTGGCGGCCGGCGCCGGCGACGCCGACTACCTGTACGCCGTCGACGAGGGGATCGCACCCGCGGTCGACCGGTTCGACCCCGACCTGCTGATCGTCTCGGCGGGCTTCGACGCGCACCGCCACGACCCCATCTCGCGGATGCGCGTCTCCTCGGAGGGGTACGCGCTGCTGACCGATCGGATCCGGACGCTCGCGGACGATGTCGGCGCCGCCGACGCGTACGTCCTCGAGGGTGGCTACGGCCTCGACACGCTCGCCGAAGGGGTCTCGATGGTCCACGAGACGTACGACGGCCGGACCCCCGTCGACACCGACGAGGAGCCGGACGAGAAGACGGAAACGCTCGTCGACGACCTCCGGTCGGAGCTGGGCCTGTAGTCCGAGCTCCTGACCGGTCGCTGGCGCTCCTCGCTCGGTGTTGCGGCAGCGAGAGACGCCCGGAGCGGGATTTGAACCCGGAGGACTTCGCTCACTGCGTTCGCTCGTCCTCAGATTCAAATCCCTCCGTCTGGGTCCGTCGATGTCGGACTCGCTCGTCGCTGCGCTCCTCGTTCGGTGTTGCGACAGCAGAAACGCCCGGAGCGGGATTTGAACCCGCGTCACGACCGTGACAGGGTCGTATGATGGGCCACTACACCATCCGGGCAAACAGGCGACAGCGCCCCGAAACCGGGGACGCCCGGAGCGGGATTTGAACCCGCGTCACGACCGTGACAGGGTCGTATGATGGGCCACTACACCATCCGGGCTTGTCGCACCAGTTCGTACCCCTGTCTGGCAGATAAGGCTTGTCATCGCCGTCCGGAGTGAGGGTCGGTAACAGGGGATTTCGGCTCTCGGATGCCGGCTCCCGGGGACCGGCGGGGTCGACGCGCGAGCGCGTCGTTCGTCCGCTCCGGTATCCTTTTGTGTTGACCCTGCGTGCGTGTGAGTGTCGAACGCCCCCGTCGGGAGCCGTGCGCGGCGAAACTTGGTAACTCTTATCCCGCTGGCGTATATATGTTCCTGTAGTATCTCGTGATAGCTTCTTTCAATAACCACCACCCATGGTAGACGTAAGCCAACACGAACTCGTCCCGGACCACGTGCTCCTCGACGCCGACGAGATCGAGGAAGTCCTGGCGGAGTACGACGTGAAGAAAACGAACTTACCGAAGATCAAACGCACGGATCCCGCGCTCTCCGACGAGGCCGAGGTCGGTGACGTGGTGAAAATCGTTCGAAACTCCCGCACGACCGACGAGGCGGTCGTCTATCGACTGGTCGTCTCATGAACAGGCAAGACCGACGCGTTGTCTCACGCGAGTACTTCTCGGACGAACGGCTCGCCGAACACCACTTCCGCTCGTTCAACAACTTCCTGGACCGCGGTATGCAGGAGGTCGTCGACGAGAAGGAGACGATCGAGACGGACATCGGCGACAAGGAGGGTCAGGAGCCCGTCTACGTCGAGCTCGGGGACGTGCGGATGGTCACCCCGCGCGTCCGCGAGGCCGACGGCTCCGAGGAGCTGCTCTACCCCCAGGAGGCGCGGCTCCGCAACATCACCTACTCGGCGCCCGTGTTCATGGAGATGTCCATCGTGCGCGGCGGCGAGGACGAGCCGGAACAGGTCGTCGACACGACCGAGACGAAGGTCGGCCGGATGCCGATCATGGTCGGCTCGAACAAGTGTAACATGGCGGGCTTCTCCGACGAGGAGCTCATCGACATCGGCGAGGACCCCGTCGACCCCGGCGGCTACTTCATCGTCAACGGCTCCGAGCGCGTGCTGATGACCTCGGAGGACCTGGCGCCGAACAAGATCCTCGCGGAGTACGACTCGAAGTACGGCGACGAGATCCAGGTCGCCAAGACGTTCTCCCAGCGCCGCGGGTACCGCGCGCTGGTGCTGTGCGAGCGCAACCGCGAGGGGCTGCTCGAAGTGTCGTTCCCCTCCGTCTCCGGCTCCATCGACTTCGTGACGCTCGTCCGGGCGCTCGGACTCGAATCCGACGAGGAGATCGTCCACCGCGTCTCGGACGACCCCGAGATCGTGAAGTTCATGCTGGAGAATCTGGAGGAGGCCGACGTCCAGACGACCGAGGAGGCCATCGAGACCCTCGGCGAGCGCGTCGCCTCCGGCCAGGGGAAGAACTACCAGCTCAAGCGGGCGAACTACGTCATCGACCGCTACCTCCTCCCGCACCTCCACGAGGAGGGCGTCGACGAGGAGGACGTCCGCATCAACAAGGCGTACTACCTCTGCCGGATGGCCGAGGCGTGCTTCGAGCTCGCCTTGGACCGCCGGGAGGCCGACGACAAGGACCACTACGCGAACAAGCGCCTGAAGGTCTCCGGCGACCTGATGCGCGACCTGTTCCGCACCGCGCTGAACAAGCTGGCGCGCGACGTGAAGTACCAGCTCGAGCGCGCGAACATGCGGAACCGGCAGCTCACCGTCAACACGGTCGTCCGCTCCGACGTGCTGACCGAGCGGCTCGAACACCCGATCGCGACGGGGAACTGGGTGGGCGGGCGCTCGGGCGTCTCCCAGCTCGTCGACCGGACGGACTACATGGGCGTGCTCTCGCACCTCCGGCGCCTGCGCTCGCCGCTGTCGCGGTCGCAGCCGCACTTCGAGGCGCGGGACCTCCACGCGACCCAGTGGGGTCGCATCTGTCCATCCGAGACGCCGGAGGGGCCGAACTGCGGGCTCGTGAAGAACTTCGCGCAGGCGATGGAGCTCTCACAGACCGTCGAGGACGAACAGGGGCTGAAACGAGAACTGGCGTCGATGGGTGTCGAGGGTATCCCCGGCATCGAGGGCGTCGAACGACAGACGGCGGACGACTGATCATGGCACAAGCAGAACGCGAAGCGAAGGTGTACGTCAACGGGAGCCTCGTGGGCACCCACGAGAACCCCGACGAGCTCGCCGAACAGATCCGCGAGGCGCGCCGCCGCGGCGACGTCTCGGAAATGGTGAACGTCTCGGTGAAAGACCGGACCCGAGAGGTCATCGTCAACGCGGACGCGGGGCGGGCGCGGCGCCCGCTCATCGTCGTCGAGAACGGCGAGCCGCTGCTGGGCGACGAGGAGATAGCGGCCGTCGAGCGCGGCGAGGTCGAGTTCGAGGACCTCGTCGAGCGCGGCTACGTCGAGTTCATCGACGCCGAGGAGGAGGAGGACATCCTCGTCGCCGTCGACGAGGAGGACGTGACCGAGGACCACACGCACCTCGAGATCGACCCGCAGCTCGTCTTCGGTATCGGCGCGGGGATGATCCCGTACCCCGAGCACAACGCGAGCCCCCGGATCACGATGGGCGCGGGGATGATGAAGCAGTCGCTCGGGCTCCCCTCCGCCAACTACCGGATCCGGCCCGACACGCGTCAGCACCTGCTGCACTACCCGCAGCTGGCGATGGTGAAGACGCAGACGTCCGACCAGATCAGCTTCGACAAGCGGCCGGCGGCGCAGAACTTCGTCGTCGCCGTGATGTCCTACGAGGGGTTCAACATCGAGGACGCGCTGGTGATGAACCAGGGCTCCGTCGACCGCGCGCTCACCCGCTCGCACTTCTTCCGGACCTACGAGGGCGAGGAGCGCCGGTACCCCGGCGGTCAGGAGGACCGCTTCGAGATTCCGGAACAGGACGTGCGCGGCGCCCGCGGCGAGGACGCGTACACCCATCTCGACGAGGACGGCCTCGTCAACCCCGAGACGAAGGTGGACGAGTCCTCGGTGCTTTTAGGAAAGACGAGCCCGCCGCGCTTCCTCGAGGAGCCCGACGACATGGGCGGGCTCTCCCCGCAGAAGCGCCGTGAGACCTCGGTGACGATGCGCTCGGGCGAGTCGGGCGTCGTCGACACCGTGACGCTGATGGAGGGCGAGGACGGCTCCAAGCTCTCGAAGGTGAAGGTGCGCGACCAGCGCGTCCCCGAGCTGGGCGACAAGTTCGCGTCCCGACACGGACAGAAGGGCGTCGTGGGCCACCTCGCGCCCCAGGAGGACATGCCCTTCACCGAGGAGGGCGTCGTCCCCGACCTCGTGATGAACCCGCACGCGCTGCCGTCGCGGATGACGGTCGGTCACGTGCTGGAGATGCTCGGGGGCAAGGTCGGCTCGCTCCGCGGCTCCCGGGTCGACGGCACGCCGTTCCAGGGCGAAGACGAGGAGGAGCTCCGCGACGGACTGGAGGACCACGGCTTCAAGTCCTCCGGCAAGGAGGTCATGTACTCCGGCGTCACCGGCGAGAAGATCGACGCCGAGATCTTCGTCGGGACGATCTTCTACCACAAGCTGTACCACATGGTGTCGAACAAGCTCCACGCCCGCTCGCGCGGGCCGGTCCAGGTGCTCACGCGCCAGCCGACCGAGGGGCGGGCCCGCGAGGGCGGGCTGCGCGTCGGGGAGATGGAGCGCGACACGATCATCGGCCACGGCGCGTCGATGGTGCTCAACGAGCGGCTGCTCGAGTCGTCCGACGCCGAGACGGTTCACGTCTCCGCGGAGACCGGGCTCGTCGCCGTCGAGGACCGCGAGCAGCGCCGCGTGTACGACCCGGTCACGGGCGACGAGGACGACATCCACGAGCTGGAGGTCAGCTACGCGTTCAAGCTGCTGCTCGACGAGATGATCGCCCTCGGCATCCGACCGAAACTCGAACTGGAGGACGCGATTTAGATGTCAATGCAAACACCGAAAGTGCTGGGCGGGATCGACTTCGGCCTCATGGACCCGGAGACGTACCGGGACATGTCCGCGACGAAGGTGATCACGGCCGACACGTACGACGACGACGGCTACCCGATCGACATGGGGCTGATGGACCCGCGACTGGGCGTCATCGACCCCGGTCTGGAGTGTCGGACCTGCGGCTCCCACTCCGGCTCCTGTAACGGCCACTTCGGCCACATCGAACTGGCCGCGCCCGTCATCCACGTGGGCTTCACGAAGCTCATCCGGCGGCTGCTCCGTTCGACGTGCCGCGAGTGCGGCCGGCTCGCCTTGGATGAGGCGCAGCGCGACGAGTTTCGAGACCGCTACGAGCGCGCGAAGGAGCTCGGCGACGACGAGCACGACGTGCTGAAGGCCGCCGTCCGGCAGGCCCGGAAGGCGTCGACCTGCCCGTTCTGCGGCGAGCCGCAGGCGGACATCAAACACGAGAAGCCGACCACCTACTACGAGGTCCAGGACGTGCTCTCGGGCGACTACTCCGAGCGAATCGCGGCCGCGATGCAGCCCGACGAGGAGGCGGACGACCCGGGCACGTCGCCACAGGAGCTCGCCGAGGAGACCGACATCGCCTTAGACCGGATCAACGAGATAATGGCCGGCGAGTTCCGCCCGCGCAAGGAGGACCGCCGCGCCATCGAGAAGGCGTTAGATGTCGACCTCACCGAAGAGGACATGAACAAGCTGATGCCCTCGGACATCCGCGACTGGTTCGAGGACATCCCGGACGAGGACCTCGAGGTCCTCGGCATCGACTCCGAGCACTCCCGCCCGGAGTGGATGATCATGACCGTGCTCCCCGTCCCGCCGGTCACCACGCGTCCCTCCATCACGCTCGATAACGGCCAGCGCTCCGAGGACGACCTCACGCACAAGCTGGTCGACATCATCCGGATCAACCAGCGGTTCATGGAGAACCGCGAGGCGGGCGCCCCGCAGCTGATCATCGAGGACCTCTGGGAGCTCCTCCAGTACCACGTCACCACGTTCGTGGACAACGAAATCAGCGGGACGCCCCCGGCGCGCCACCGCTCCGGTCGCCCCCTCAAGACCCTCAGCCAGCGGCTGAAGGGGAAGGAGGGGCGCTTCCGCGGCTCGCTTTCGGGGAAGCGCGTCAACTTCTCCGCCCGGACCGTTATCTCGCCGGACCCGACCCTGTCGCTGAACGAGGTCGGCGTCCCGGACCGGGTCGCCATGGAGATGACGCAGACGCTCAACGTCACCGAGCGCAACGTCGACGAGGCGCGTCAGTACGTCCGGAACGGCCCCGAGGCCCACCCCGGCGCGAACTACGTGCGTCGCCCCGACGGGCGCCGGCTGAAGGTGACCGAGAAGAACTGCGAGGAGCTCGCCGAGAAGGTCGAACCCGACTGGGAGGTGAACCGCCACCTCGTGGACGGCGACATCGTGATCTTCAACCGCCAGCCCTCGCTCCACCGGATGTCCATCATGGCCCACGAGGTCGTGGTGATGCCGTACAAGACGTTCCGGCTCAACACCGTCGTCTGTCCGCCGTACAACGCCGACTTCGACGGTGACGAGATGAACATGCACGCGCTACAAAACGAGGAGGCCCGCGCCGAGGCGCGCGTCCTCATGCGCGTCCAAGAGCAGATCCTCTCGCCCCGCTTCGGCGGGAACATCATCGGTGCGATTCAGGACCACATCTCCGGGACGTACCTGCTCACCCACTCGAATCCCGAGTTCTCGGAGACGCAGGCGCTGGACCTGCTCCGCGCCACGCGCGTGGACGAGCTGCCCGAGGCCGACGGCGTCGACGACGACGGCCGCGAGTTCTGGACCGGCCGGACGCTGTTCTCGGAGCTGCTCCCCGACGACCTCGACCTCTCGTTTACCTCCTCGGCCGGCGACAGCGTCGTCATCGAGGACGGCCAGCTGATAGAGGGGACCATCGACGAGGACGCGGTCGGCGCGTTCGGCGGCGAGGTGGTCGACACCCTCACCAAGGAGTACGGCGAGACCCGCGCCCGCGTGTTCATCAACGAGATCGCGTCGCTGGCGATGCGCGCGATCATGAACTTCGGGTTCTCGATCGGGATCGACGACGAGTCGATCCCGCCGGAGGCCGAAGAGCAGGTCGACGAGGCGATCGAGAGCGCCTACGACCGCGTCCAGGAGCTCATCGAGACGTACGAGGCCGGCGAGCTCGAGTCGCTGCCGGGCCGCGGCGTCGACGAGACGCTCGAGATGAAGATCATGCAGACGCTCGGGAAGGCCCGCGACTCGGCCGGGGAGATCGCCGACCAGCACTTCGGCGACGACAACCCGGCCGTCGTCATGGCCCGCTCCGGCGCACGCGGGTCGATGCTGAACCTCACGCAGATGGCCGGCTCCGTCGGCCAGCAGGCGGTCCGCGGCGAGCGGATCAACCGCGGCTACGAGGACCGGACGCTCTCCCACTACCGGCCGAACGACCTCTCCTCGGAGGCGCACGGCTTCGTGGAGAACTCCTACCGCGGCGGGCTCACGCCCCAGGAGTTCTTCTTCCACGCGATGGGCGGCCGCGAGGGGCTCGTCGACACGGCGGTCCGGACCTCCAAGTCCGGCTACCTCCAGCGGCGGCTCATCAACGCGCTCTCCGAGCTGGAGGCGCAGTACGACGGGACGGTCCGGGACACCTCGGGCCGCATCGTCCAGTTCGAGTTCGGCGAAGACGGCACCTCGCCCGTGAAAGTATCGTCCGGCGAGCAGGACGGGATCGACGTCGACGGTATCGTCGACCGCGTCGTCGACGCCGAGTTCGCCTCCGACGAGGAGAAGGAGCGGTTCCTCGGCGAGCGCGAGCCGCCGACGAACCTCTCCGAGCACGCCGGGCCGGGACTTAACAAGGCCGGCGGGCCGGGGGTGGAGTCCGATGACTGAGTTCGACGGCGTCACCGACGACATGGAGGCGGTCGTGGAGGCGACCGAGCTTCCGCGCCGACTCAAGACGAAGGTGTACGAGGCGATAGACCGGAAGGCCGAGGAGGCCGGCGGGGTCACCATCGAGCAGGCGACCGACATCGTCGAGGGCGTCGAGAACCGCTACGAGCAGACGCGGGTCGACCCCCTCGACCCGGTCGGAACGGTCTCGGCGCAGTCGATCGGCGAGCCCGGGACGCAGATGAGCGTCCCGTCCGACGAGCGCGTCGTGGTTCGGCGGAGCGGTACGACCGACGTCGTCGAGATCGGCCCGCTCGTCGACGAGGTACTGACGTCCCGCGAGTCCCGGTCGGTGGACGACCACGAGGTCGGGCTCGCGCCCGACGGGCTGGAGACGCTCAGCCTCGACGGCGACGAGGGCGTACGCTGGAAGCCCGTCGAAGAGGTCAGTCGCCACGACGCGCCGGACGAGCTGCTTCGGTTCGAACTCGAGTCCGGTCGGACGATCCGGGCAACGAAGGCCCACTCGTTCGTCACCCGGCGCGACAACGAGGTCGTCCCGGTCGCCGGCGACGACCTCGAAGCGGGTGACTGGCTCCCGGTCGTCGGCTCGTACGAGAGCGACGGCGACGACGAGGTCGACCTCCGGGAGTTCCTCCCGGCGACCGACTACTGGTACACGTCGACGCTCGCCGACGGCGGCGTCGACACCGCTCCGGTCGGGGCGGATCAGCTCCGCAACAAGCGCGACGCGCTCGACGCCGGAGACCTCGACGGGGAGACCGTCTATCCGACCGGCGGGACGGTCGGTCTCCCGGAACGATTCCCGCTCGACGCGGAGACGGGGTTCTTCGTCGGCGCGTGGCTCGCGGAGGGGTCGCTGACGGACCACTACGTGTCCGTCTCGAACGTCGACGAGACGTTCCAGGACCGCGTCCGAGCGTTCGCCGATCGGTTCGACCTCTCGGTGAACGAGTACGAGAACGACAGCGGGTTCGCTCGCGGCTACGACGTTCGCGTGAACGGGACGATCCTCGCCGACTTCCTGCGCGCCGCGTGTACGGAAGACGAGCAGAAGATCGTTCCCGGATTCGCGTACGGCGCGGACGACGAGTTCGCCCGGGGGCTGCTTAGTGGGTACTTCAGCGGCGACGGCAACGTCGCGGAAAGCGCGGTCCGTTCCAGTTCGACGAGCGACCGGCTCACCGCGGGAATCGCGCTGCTGCTCGCTCGGTTCGACGTGTACGCGACGCTCGGCGAACAGGACGCGTCGCGGACGCTCCGCGTGCCGAAGAAACACGTCCAGCGCTTCGCCGACCGGATCGGAATGGTCGGCGAGCGGGGAGACGAACTCGACGCTGCGGCCGCCGAGCTCGACGAGACGGGACCGGACGCCACCGATCAGGTTCCGAATTTCGGCGACGCGCTCCGCGAGGTCGCGTCCGACGCCGGCATTCCGAGCCGACAGGTGAACGCGGCGTCGAACCGCCAGCGGATCGGCCGCTCCCGGCTCCGACGGCTCGTTGACGAGGCGGAGGAGGCCGGCGTCGACTCGGAGGCGTTCGACGAACTCCGCCAGGCGGTCGCCGGCGACGTGGTGTGGGACCGCATCGAGTCGATCGAAGGCGTATCGACCGAACACGACCACGTGTACGACTTCTCGGTCGAGGGACTGGAGACGTTCACCACGGCGGAGGGCGTCGTGACACACAACACGATGAACACGTTCCACTACGCTGGCGTCGCAGAGATCGACGTCACGCAGGGGCTCCCCCGGCTCATCGAGCTGGTGGACGCTCGGAAGACGCCGGACACGCCGATGATGACGGTCCACCTCGACGGCGAGTACGCCACCGACCGCGAGAAGGCCCACGAGGTCGTCTGGTCGATCGAGGCCACGCGCATCCTCGCGCTCGGTGACGTGTCGACGAACGTCGCGGACATGCTGGTCCGGATCGACCTGAACGACGACACCCTCCTGGAGCGGTGGCCAACCCACTCCGACCCGACGGAGATCGCCGGGATCATCGCCGAGACGATCGAGGACGCGTTGGGCGTCGACGTCCGGCAGGCCGGCACCGTGATCGAGTTCGGCCCCAACGAGCCGAGCTACCGCGAACTGCTCCAGCTCGTCGAGCGGCTCCGGGAGATCGTGTTCAAGGGGATCGAAGAGATCGAGCGCGTCGTCATCCGTAAAGAGGAGATCGACGGCGACGAGGAGTTCGTCCTCTACACCGAGGGGTCGGCGTTCGGCGACACCCTCGACATCGAGGGGGTCGACGCCTCGCGGACGACGTGTAACAACATCCACGAGATCTACCGCAACCTCGGCGTCGAGGCGGCCCGCGAGACGATCATCGACGAGACGAAGAACACGCTCGAAGAGCAGGGGCTCGACGACGTGAACGTCCGTCACCTCATGCTCGTGGCCGACATCATGACGAACAACGGCGAGATCGAGTCGATCGGCCGGCACGGAATCTCCGGCAACAAGGACTCGGTGCTCGCTCGCGCGGCGTTCGAGGTGACGGTCAACCACCTGCTCGACGCCGCGATCCACGGCGAGTACGACGAGCTCGACGGCGTCATCGAGAACGTCATCGCCGGCAAGCCCATCTCGATGGGGACCGGCGACGTCGACCTCCGGATGGGGTCGCGCGTCGTGAGCGACGACTGATGTACGTCGAGCTCTCCGACGAGGCGCGGCGATACATCGGTCGGTTCGACGAGCTGACCGGCGTCGCGCCGACCGACTGCCTCGTGGAGGGCGACCGGCTCGTGTTCGTGGTGCCCGCCGGCGAGATGGCCGCCGCGATCGGGCAGGCCGGCGAGACCGTCGCGGAGGCCGAGCGCAAGCTCGACAAGTCGATCGAACTGGTCGAGGACGCCGACACCGCGGAGGCGTTCGTCGCGAGCGCGCTCGCGCCGGCGGCGGTCAACGCCGTCACCATCTCGGAGCAGAACGACCGCGTCGCGTACGTCGAGGTCCCGGAGGCGGACCGCGGCGTCGCCATCGGCGCGGACGGCGACAACATCGAGACCGCCCGCCGACTCGCGGAGCGGCACTACGACGTCGACGACGTCCAGCTAACCTGAGCCGGGAACCCGCGCCCTTTTCCCGACGCGCCAGCTCGCTCTCGCATGGACCGAAGACGCTTCCTCGCCGGAGTGGGAGTCGGAGCCGCGGTCGGCGCCGCAGGCTGCCTCGGCGGCGACGGGTCGGACCGACCGTTCCCCGACGCCGACTGGCGGGCGGCGGACGGCCTCGACGCGGCGACGCTCGCGGAGCGACACGCCGACGCGCTCGTCGACGCCGGGGGCGCCACGCTCTCCTCGACGGCGGCGACGAGCCACGACGGCGACGCGGAGCCGAGCCCGTGGCTCCCCTCACAGGAGTACGAGGCCGCCTACGACCTCGAAAACGGGCGCCAGTACGTGCGACAGGAGGTGACCGAGACCGACGAGCCGGACGTCTCGGAGCTGTACGTCGCCGACTGGACGGCGTTCATCCGCCGGCGCACCGCCGACGGGACGCGGTACGCCCGCCGGTCGACGGACCGGTCGGCGGCGGCGCTCGAGTCGGCGATGCGCTCGGAGGTGGCGACCGGGATCCGCGTCGAGGAGGAGACCGAGGGCGGCAAGACGGAGTACGAGGGGCTGAATCTGTGGAACCCGGCGAGCGACGGCGAGGGCGAGGTGCGCGGCGAGCCGACCGCCCGGTTCACCGCCGACGCCTTCGAGGGGGACCGGAACATCCCCGAGACCGTCGAGACGGCGTCGGCGACCGTTCACGTGTACGAGTCCGGCGTCGTGCCGCGGCTCGTCCAGTCGTGGGCGGGCGACCACGACGGGCAGTCGGCCACCGTCGACGTCGACATCGACTACCTGGACCTCGGCGCGACGGTGTCGGAGCCGGCGTGGGTCGAGACGGCGCGCGAGGAGACGAGCGGCTGACGCTCGAGGCGTCCGACGGGGATCGAACGACCGGCGCTCTCGTCGGCTTACCGGCTCAGCGGGAGCGAGCGTCCGTCGTTTTCGATCGCGCCTCCGCGTGAAACACTCTCAGATCCGTCGAGAGGTGCCGCTCGGGGGATCTGAGGCCGTTTCGCGACGGAGAAAGACGACGCTTAAGTAGCTCCGTTCGGAAGTAGGCGTACGATGGCGAACGGCAAGTACGCGGCCCGTAAGCTCAAAAAGGACCGGCAGAAGCGCCGCTGGTCCGACTCCGAGTACGCTCGGCGCGAGCGCGGGCTCAAAAAGAAGTCCGACCCCCTGGAGGGTGCCCCGCAGGCGCGCGGCATCGTCCTCGAGAAGGTCGGCATCGAGGCAAAGCAGCCGAACTCGGCGATCCGAAAGTGCGTCCGGGTTCAGCTCATCAAAAACGGGAAACAGGTCACCGCGTTCTGTCCCGGTGACGGCGCGATCTCCTTCATCGACGAGCACGACGAGGTCACGATCGCCGGGATCGGCGGCGCGAAGGGTCGCGCGATGGGCGACCTCTCCGGCGTCAACTACAAGGTCGAGAAGGTCAACGGCGTGTCGATGATCGAACTGGTTCGCGGCAACGCGGAGAAACCGGTCAGATGAGCGGCGAGGAGACCGAGGCGCCGTCCGAGGAGGACGTCGCCGCCGACGAGCCGGACCCTGACGCGCCCGCCTCCAGCGAGGCCGCCAACGAGAACGCCAAGCTGTTCGGCGTCTGGGACGTCACCGAGATCGCCTACGAGGACCCGTCGACGAAGCGCTACATGACCGTGACGCCCATCGCGCACACGATGGGCCGCCACGCGTCCAAGCAGTTCAAGAAGTCGGAGATCTCGCTGGTCGAACGCCTCATCAACCGTCTGATGCAGACGGACGAGAACACGGGGAAGAAACAGCAGGCGACCCGGATCGTCCGCGACGCGTTCGACATCGTCCACGAGCGGACCGAGGAGAACCCGGCGCAGATCCTCGTGACGGCCGTCGAGAACGCCGCGCCCCGCGAGGAGACCGTCCGCCTGAAGTACGGCGGCATCTCCGTCCCGAAGGCGGTCGACGTCGCCCCGCAGCGCCGCGTCGACCAGGCGCTGCTCTTCATTTCGGACGCCGTCGCCAGCGCGACGTACAAGTCGACGACCTCGGCCGCCGAGGCGCTCGCGAACGAGCTCGTCGCCGCGGCCGACTACGACGCCGAGGGCTCCTACTCCATCTCGCAGAAGGAGGAGCGCGAACGCGTCGCCGCCGCGGCCCGCTAACCCCGTCCCGACCGACGGTCGCTTTCTCTCTCCCCGAGAGCTTTTTCGCGACGCTCACCGACCGGTCCGTCCCGATCGGGTCGCCGTCGCGGGTCTCACCGCGAGCGGTGACCCCAGTCCCGTCGATACGGGTCGCTCGCGGCGGGAAAAAACGAAAAATCGGGGTCGATCGGTCGCGTCGACCGCGGGTTCAGTCGTCGGCCGGCGCCGCGCCGGAGCCGTCGTCGACGTGCTGCTGTTTGACCCACGAGAGCTTGCCGCCCGCCGAGAGGATGTCGCGCTCGCGCTCGGAGGCGTCCAGGTCGGCGGTGAACTCCCACTCGCCGTTGACGCTCACGGTGAACTCCTCCTGGCCGGAGGAGACGCCCGCGGGCACGTCGTCCAGGATCTCGAGGTCGTCGCCCTGGTCGATCCGCTCGTACGTCTCCTCGTCGATCGCCAGCGGGACGATCCCGAAGTTGAAGAGGTTCGCCTTGTGGATGCGGGCGAAGCTCTGCGCGAAGACCGCCTCGATGCCGAGGTACATCGGACAGAGCGCGGCGTGTTCGCGCGAGGAGCCCTGGCCGTAGTTCTCGCCGGCCACGAGGACGCCGCCGTCGGCAGCGAGCGCGCGCTCGGCGAACGTGTCGTCGACGCGCGAGAGCGTGAACTCGGAGAGCTTCTCGATGTTCGAGCGGAACTTCAGGATGTCCGCCGTCGCCGGGATGATGTGGTCGGTGGTGATGTTGTCCTTCATCTTGAGAAGGGCCTCACCGCCGTCCACGTCGATGTCGTCTTTGAGCGGCACGTCGCCGATGTTCGGGCCCTTGACGAGGCCGTCGTCGATCGCCTCGTCGGGCGAGATGATGTCGGAGTCGGACCGGCCCATGCCGGGACCGTACTTCGTCCCCATCTCGAGGCCGGGCGCCTCGAGGTCGCCGAGCTCGTCCGCGAGGTCGCGCGGGTCGACGATCTCGCCGGTGATGGCCGCCGCGGTGGCGACCTCGGGCGAGCAGAGGAAGACGGAGTCGTCCTCGATGCCGGAGCGACCCTCGAAGTTGCGGTTGAAGGTGCGCAGCGAGACGGAGTCGGACGCGGGCACGTGGCCGATGCCGATGCACGCGCCGCAGGTCGCCTCGGAGAAGTTGACGCCGGCCGCCATCATCTCCGCGGTCCAGCCCTCTCGGGCCAGCATCTCGGACGCCTGCTTGGACCCGGGCGCGACGATCATCTCGGTCCCCTTGGAGACCTCGCGGCCCTCCAGCATCTTCGCGCTGGGGAGGATGTCCTCGTAAGCGCCGTTGGTACAGGAGCCGACGATGACCTGCTCGACGTCGGTGCCCTCGTACTCGCTGACGGGGGCGACGTTGTCGGGCATCGATGGCGCGGCCACGAGCGGTTCGAGCTCGCCGAGGTCGACCTCGATCGTCTCCGCGTACTCCGCGTCGTCGTCGGGCTGGAGGTCGACGTACTCCTCCTCGCGGTCCTGGCGCGCGAGCCAGTCTCTCGTTTTCTCGTCGGTCGCGAAGATCGAGGAGGTGGCGCCGAGCTCGGTGCCGAGGTTCGTGATCGTGGTCCGCTCCGGGATCGAGAGCTTCTCGGCGCCGGGGCCGGTGTACTCGAAGATCTTGCCGACGCCGCCCTTGACGGTCAGCTCGCCGAGCAGGTGGAGCGCCACGTCCTTGGCGGTCGCCCACTCGGGGAGCTCGCCCTCGAGGTGGACGTTGACGACTTCCGGCATCTCGACGTAGTAGGGGCCGCCGCCCATGGCGACGGCGATGTCGAGGCCGCCGGCGCCGATCGCGAGCTCGCCGAGACCGCCGGGGGTCGGCGTGTGCGAGTCGGAGCCGAGCAGCGTCTTGCCGGGTGCCGCGAAGTTCTCCTTGTGGACCTGGTGGCAGATGCCGTTGCCGGGCCGAGAGAAGTAGGCGCCGTACGTGCCGGCCGCAGAGCGGAGGAAGCGGTGGTCGTCGGTGTTCTTGAAGTCGAACTGGTACGTCTGGTGGTCGCAGTACTGCGCGGCCAGCTCCGTCTGGACCTCGTCCAGATCGAGCGCCTCGAACTGGAGCCACACCATCGTCCCCGTGGTGTCCTGCGTCAGCACCTGGTCGATATCGATGCCGATCTCCTCGCCGGGCGTCAGCTCGCCCTCGACGAGATGGTCATCGAGGATCTTCTCCGTAATCGTTTGTCCCATATCACGCGGAGATGGCTCTCCCGTGAATATAAAACCCGCGAGTTTCACGAAGATCGACCGTGTTAGATCCCGTGATCCAGCAACATTCGCTGCGATCTCGACGTGACACCACGCACCGTGAAATGCGTAGCCGTTCCGAGTATTTTAGGTCATTAAACGTCTGAAACGGCGTAAATCGACCGTTTCAACGGTCCCGGCGAGACCGGCCGCTTCCGGTCCGATCGGCGCGGCGCGCGTCCGACACCGTTTAGCGTCGCCCGCGGTTCCGGACGCCCATGTTCGACTCGGGAGCCGCGGTCACGGCGGCGCTGGAGGCGGCCGGCGCCGACCTCGACGACGCGCAGCGACAGCCGAACGGCGTCGACCTCACCGTCGACGCGGTGTTCGCACAGACCGAACCGGGCCGGCTCGGGCGCGACGGGAAGCGCGTGGGCGAGCGCCGGGAGCTGGAGCCCAGAGGCGACTGCTACCGGCTCGAACGCGGGAGCTACGTCGTGCGGTACGGCGAACCGGTTCGGATCCCGGCGGGCCGGATCGGGTTCGTCCTCCCGCGCTCGACGCTGCTGCGGAACGCCTGTACCCTCGACACCGCGGTGTGGGACGCGGGCTACGAGGGCGTCGGGGAGGGACGGCTCGACGTGGGGCACCCGATCGAGATCGAACCGGGCGCGCGGATCGCGCAGCTCGTCCTCGCCGAGGCCGACCACGAGGGGACGTACGACGGCGCGTACCAAGAAGAGAATCTCTGAGCGGCGGTGCGGGCCGGCCGCGCTCGGGAGAGCGATCGAGGGGCGGCGGGTCGCCTACGCCCCGTCCCAGTCGCCGCCGACGCGGTCGATCCCCATCATGTCCTCGCCGGCGTGTTCGGTGAAGACGACCTTACAGTTCGGCTCGGGGACGCCGAGCGCCTCGACGGCCCGCCCCATCACCGCCAGCGCGAACGCGCGCTTGTACTCGAACGGGCGTCCCCCGCGGATCTCGGCGTCGAGGAACAGGAGCGGCCCCTCGACCGCCCGGCCGATCGCCATCGCCGAGGGGTCGTATTCGGCGATCGTCACCGCGACGTGGCCGGCCGTCGTCTCCATCTCCTCGGTGTACCGCTCGGTGACGAACGCGACGAACGACTCCCGTTCCGCCGGCGACAGCGACAGCGTCGTCGCGAACTGTAACAGCGGCATACCCGCGACTCGGTCCGAAAGGACTTCGCACTGTCGGCCGCGCGGGCGTGACGCGTCGAACCGCGGCGACGCGAGCGAGTCGCTCGGCGAGTAAAGGAACGAACGGCGCGCCCGTGCCGGGAAAAGGTGGCACGAGCGCGTCGTTCTGTAGGTCCCCGCTGACGCTTCGGCCCTCCAAGCGAAGCGTCACCTGAAACAAGCGGTGGTAACCACTTAAGGGTGCCGGGGGCGGCAGATCTGTGGTATTAGTTTCCGGCAATCCGTTCACAACAGCTCGCTAATTAGAACACCGAAACCGCACGACAGCGTCTACTCCGGACGGTCAGAGGGGTTCGTCCGCGCTACTGCCGGGCGGGGTGGTCCGCCCGGAGTCCCGTCTGTCCCTCGCCGAGGAGCCGCTCCCGGAGGGTCTCGCCCGGGGGTTCGGCGTCCGCCTCCGGGACGAGGCCGCGCTCGCGCAGTTCCGGCACGACGAGATCGACGAAGTCGACGAGCGAGTCGGGGCGGACGACCTCCTTGACGTTGAAGCCGTGGACGCCGACCTCCTCGTGCCAGCGCCGGAGTTCGTCGGCCACGTGTTCGGGAGTCCCGACGATCTTCGGCGAGGTGGTGCCGAGCCCGCAGAACTCCGCGACCTCGCGGACCGTCCACTCGCGGTCGGGCTGGGCCTTCGTGAACGCGTTCATCGTTCCCTGGATCGCGTCCGTCTCGATGTGTTCGACCTTCCGGTCGGGGTCGAGTTCGGACAGGTCCATGTCGAGGAATCCGGACAGCAGCGCGAGCGTCGCCTCGACGTCCACGTGCCGCTTGTACTCCTCGTACTTCGCCTCCGCGAGCGCCTGCGTCTCCCCGACGACCGGGACCACGCCGATGAAGAATCGGAGGCTCTCCGGGTCGCGGCCGGCGTCGGCCGCGCGGGACTTCACGTCGTCCATGTACTCGACGACGCCCTCCTCGGTCGGCTGGCTGGCGAAGACCGCCTCGGCGTTGCGCGCGGCGAACGACCGCCCGTAGTCGGAGGAGCCCGCCTGGTAAACGACGGGCGTGCGCTGGGGCGACGGCTCGCAGCCGTGCGGCCCCGGCACCGAGAAGTGGTCGCCCTCGTGGTCGATCGCGTGTACCTTCTCCGGATCGCTGTACCGGCCGGCCTCGCGGTCGACCTCGACCGCGCCGTCCTCCCAGGAGTCCTCCCACAGCGCGTAACAGACGTCGAGGAACTCGTCGGCGCGGTCGTACCGGGTCTCCTTGTCCATCCGCTCGTCGAGGCCGAGGTTCGCCGCGGCCGACTCCAGGTAGGAGGTGACGACGTTGATCGCGATCCGGCCGTCGGTGAGGTGATCGAGCGTCGAGAACTCCCGCGCGAGCTGGTAGGGGTGGTTGTACGTCGTCGAGCGCGTCACCGCGAACCCGAGGTCGTCGGTGACCTCGGCCATCGCGGGCACGACGAGCTGCGGATCGTTCGCGGGCGTCTGGACCGCCCGCTCGACGGCGACCTCCCGGTCGTCGCCGTACACGTCGTAGACCCCGCGCACGTCCGCGAAGAACACGGCGTCGAAGCCGCCGCGCTCGGCGGTCCGCGCGACCTCCGTCCAGTACCCGCGGTCGGCGTAGTCCGCCGACCGGTCGCCGGGGAACCGCCACGACCCGGGCGAGACGTGCTCGACCGAGGCCATGGTGAAGAGGTTGAGGTGTAGGTGATCGGACACGGTCCCGCGTACGCGCTCCGGGGTAATACGGGCACAGGAAGTGGCGGCACTTGTCGCGGTCGCGGACGGGGCGGCCCGCTCGACGGGGACTGCGGCCGCCGCCGCACTCGGCTCGGCGGGGGTCGCCCTACGCCGAGACCGACTCCGGCGAGGAGACGTACGCGGCGAAGTCGGAGGTGGTGATGATACCGATCGGCGCGTCGCCGTCGACGACCGGCACGTGGTGGAAGCCGTGTTCGAGCATCGTCGCGGCGACCGCCGACACGTCGTCCTGCGCGCCCGCCGTGATCGGGTCGGCGGTCATGTACCGCTCGACGGTCGTCTCCGCCTTCGGCTGGCTCTTCGCGACGATGTCGACGAAGTCCGTCGAGGTTAAGATTCCGACGAGGTCGCCGTCGCCGTCGACGACCAGCACCGAGCTGATGTCGTTCTCCAGCAGCACGGCGGCCGCGTCCTCGACCAGCGTGTCCGGCGTCACCGTGTGGAGGTCCGTCGACATCAGCCGCGCCACGAAGACGTCTTCGATCTCGTCCATACCGGAAAGACCCGCTCTCGCCGTATAAGCGTTCTCACAGGTATCGCGAGAGCCCGGACTGCCGGCGCGGGCCGTCCCCGTCGGGCGCGGCGACCCACGCGGTCCGCTCGTCTCGGAGGCCCCCCCTGTCCGCGTCCGGCGGGTCGGCGGGCTCGAAGGCGGGACAGCCGCTCCCGCACTCTCGGCCGGGGTCGACCACGCGGTCGAACTGCGCGCATCGCGGACGCCCGTCTGCGGTCGCCTCGCCGTGCGCGCACGCCGGCGGCTCGGGGCGCCACCCCTTCCCGTACGCGCGCTCCGCGATCCGGCGCCGCTTGCGCGCCTTCGCCGCCGGGTCGACGAGCGCGACGTCCGTGCGGGAGGGGCGCTCCGCGCGTATCTCGACGCCGGGCGCGTCCGGGTCGAGCGGCGTCGGCTCGCGGACCACCTCGCGCTCGCTCGTCTCCGGATCGAACCGCCAGACTCCGACCGCGTCGGGGATCCGATTGAGGTGCGCGCGGGTGACGTAGGAGGCGGTCGCGAGGACGACGCGGTCGAAGAGGCCGAGCGCGACGTCGTACCGTAGCTGCGCCTCCAGGTCGCCCGGCGTCCCGAGGTCGGGCTTGTTCTCGATCGCGGTGACCTCGCCGACCCAGTCGTCCGGGTAGCGCGCGGTCGCGCGCACGACCTCCCGCCCGTTCCGCCGCTCGCGTTCGAGGTAGCCGACCTCGGCCGCGCGGTCGACGACGGCGGCGGCCCGGTCTGCGGGGAGGTCGAACGCGTCGGCGACGGGGACGGCCTCGCCGGGCCCGACGGGGGCCTCGATGGCCGGGTCGGGGATGCGCTCGGCGCTGATCGCGGCGCGGTCGTCGAAGTCAGGGCCGGGAGACAGCAGACAGACGTCGACGATGCGCGCCCCCGGCGTCTCGACGCCCGCGCCGAGCTGGCGGGCGACGACGCGGTCGGGGGATTCGAGCGCGGCGCAAAGCGCCAGCTCGAACCGGTACTCCATGTGTGCGGCAGGGGCGCCGCGGGCTAAAGCGCGTCGGCGGTCGCCCTCCCGACCGTCCGCCGATACCGATGCGCCTTCCCCCGGTCGAAACCGGTATTCCCCGCCGGCCCCTACGGCGACCATGCGCCGGGTCACCCGGAACCTCCTCGTCGCCATCGCCCTGGTCGTCGTCGCGCTGCTCGCGCTCGGGGCGCTCCCGAGCTACCTCGGGAGCGGCGACCCCTACTACCTCACCGTCGAGCCGATCGAGACGAACGGTACCGCCGCCGACGTGAACAACGTCTCCGACCGGCGGTACCCGTACCTGATCGGCGCGATAGAGAGCGCGGACGGGCGCTCTGAGGGGTACCAGACGGGCCCGTACGGGCTGAAGGAGTCGTTCACGCACACGCCGTTCGACGAGGTCGACGCGCTCACCCGACAGGTGCCCGAGGCCGCGACGGAGACCGGCGTGCGGGTGCGCCGCGACGGCCAGACGTACCACGCGGAGGTCGTCCGTCCGTGACGGGCGAAGCCGGCGGCGACGACGCGGGCGACGGCCCCGGTGACCCCGACGCGCCGGCCACCGACCTCCGCGATCTCCCGGCGTTCTCGGACGGCCGCAACCACTCACTGCCGGGCGAGCCCGAGTGGCCGGTCCGCGAGGTCGTCGTCGAGTACGACGAGGGGTGGTTCGTCGGCGGCTACGACCGCGTCGAGCAGCCCGACGGGACGGAGAAGCGGTACTACTGGGCGGAGCTGTCGCCGGCGACGGTGATCGTCGCGGTCGCGGACGACCGAGTCCTGTTCGTCGAGCAGTACCGTCCCACCGTGCGGAACACGCAGCTGGAGCTCCCCGCGGGGATCGTCGAATCGGGCGAGTCGTACACCGAAGCGGGCGCGCGGGAGCTCGCCGAGGAGACCGGCTTCGAGCCGTCGTCGACGTCGCTGCTGCAGGAGGTGTGGTGTTCGACCGGCGTGTTACGCCACGAGCGCGGCTACGTGTTCGCCGAGGGGTTGGAGCCGGTCGACGTCGACCACGACAGCAACGAGTTCCTCGCTCCCCGGGCGGTCCCGGTCGACGAGGCGCTGGCGGTCGCGCGGGAACCCCCGACGAACGACGCCACGCTGGAGGGGTTGCTGTTGGCCAGAGAGGACGGGCTGCTGTAGAACCCGACGCGCGTCCAGTTCCCGGAACCGACGGGGAGATATTTGTCCTCTCGGTCCCTGAACCCGTCTATGAGCCGGACCTCGGAGCAGTCGGTGTTGCTGTCGGACGACCCCCCGCTCGACCTCCGCCTCTCGGACGAGGAGCTGGAGGCGACCCGCGAGCGCATCGTCTCGTTCATCCGCGACGTCGTCGACGACGCGGGCGCCGAGGGCGCGGTCCTCGGCCTCTCGGGCGGCATCGACTCGACGCTCACCGCGCACCTCGCGGTCGAGGCGCTCGGCGAGGAGGGCCTCCACGGGCTCACGATGCCCTCGGCGGTGAACGACGCGGACGTGATGAGCGACGCCGAGCGCGTCGCCGAGGACCTCGGCATCGAGTACGACGTGGTCGAGATCCAGCCGATCGCGGAGGCGTTCTTCGACGCCGTCCCGGAGGCGGCGGACGACCGCACCGCCGCGGGCAACGTCTACGTCCGCACCCGCGCCGTGCTGAACTACTTCGTCGCCAACGCCGAGGACCGCGTCGTCCTCGGCACCGGCAACCGCGCGGAGGCGATGACGGGCTACTACACGAAGTACGGCGACCAGGCGGTGGACTGCAACCCGATCGGCAACCTCTACAAACAGCAGGTGCGCCAGCTGGCCGCGCACGTCGGCGTTCCCCGCGACCTCGTGATGCAGGAGCCGACCGCGGGCATGTGGGAGGGACAGACCGACGCCGAGGAGATGGGCCTCGACTACGACACCGTCGACGCGATCTTAGCGGTCCACGTCGACGGCGGGCTCTCGCGGACGGCGACGGTCCGGGAACTCGACGTGCCCAAGGCGGCCGTCGACCGCGTCGTCGACCTCAACGAGCGCAGCGCCCACAAGCGGGCGATGCCGCCGGCGCCGGAGCGGTAGGGAAAGGGGGAACCGAGCGAGGGGGAGGGCGGAACCGAGCGGTCAGCGGGGGATCAGGCGTCCTGCGCCCGTTCCTTCGCGACCTCCGCGATCCCGGCGTTCGCCGAGCAGTTCGGACACGCGTGTACCCGCCCCCGGTCGTCCCCGAACACCTGGACGAACCGCTCGGAGACGTGCGCCTCGCAGTGTTCACACGTCGACATAGTGGCGTACGGTATCGTGGGTCATCTTCGACACACGTTCACTCGGTGCTCCGCCCTCAAGAGCGCTTTTCAAACTCCGTTCCAAATCGGACCCAAATTGGGGGACGGGAGTCGGAAACTGACGACACCACGGGATCGAAAAAAGGGGTCCGTGAGCGACCGAGAACCGAGCGCGCCGGACCGACGGCCCGGCTCGAAACGCCCGCCGAGGCCCGGCGGTCAGAACTCCCGCATGGCTTCGAGCACGCCGTGTGCGGTTCCGTCGTCGATGACCTCGCGGGCGGCGTCGAGGCCGGCCTCGATGGAGTCCGCGTCGCCGCCGGCGTAGATCCGGAGCGCGGCGTTGACCGCGACCGCGTCCGCGAAGGCGCCGTCGCGCTCGCCGGCCAGCACCGCCTCCGTTATCTCTGCGGAGTCGGCCGCGACGTCGTCGACCGCGAGGTCGTCCTCCTCGAGGTCCATCCCGTACTCCGCCGTCTCGATCTCGAAGTCGTCGAAGGAGGCGCCCTCACTGCCGACATCCTCGGCGTCGCCCTCGCCGTCGCTCCCGTCCGCGGCGTCCCACTCGGCGACCTTCGTGTAGCCGGGGCGCACGTCGTCGTACCCCTCCATGCCCTGGAACATCAGGACGCGGTCGAGGTCGTGGAACTCGCTCTCGACGAACGTGTCGACCACCTTCTTCGCGAACGCGAGGTGGTAGAAGGAGCCGAGGTGGACGGAGGCGCCGGCGGGGTTCGCCAGCGTCTCGACGGTGTTGACGAACGTCCGAACGCCCATCATGTCGCGGCGGTCGAAGAGGTCGTCGACGGCGGGGTTGAAGGCGGGCTGGTAGTAGAAGCCGAAGCCGGTCTCGTCGACCATGTCGGCGGAGTCCGCGGGCGTCAGCTCGGTGTGGACGCCGAGCTCGTCTAAGACGTGCTTGTACGCGTCCTGCTTCTGGGTCGGCACGCGGTCGCCGGAGTGGACGACGATCGGCGTGCCCGCGGCGGCCGCGACGGCGCCCGCCGCGACGCCCAAGATCGCGGTCCGCCCCTTCCCGTCGTAGTTGGCGCCGCAGTCGACGGGGTCGGCGTCGGGCTCCGCGTACTCGACGCGCTCGCACATGACGTCGACGTACGCTCCGAGCTCCTCCGGCGTGTTCCGCTTCCAGCGGTTCGCGAGCCAGAACGCCCCGAGCGTCGTCGGGTCCGGCTCGTCCGCGAGAACCCGCTCGAACGCCTCGGTCGCCTGCGCGCGCGTCAGGTCGTCGGCCGACTTGTGGCCGGAGCCGCAGACCTCGGTCATCAGCCGCTTGAGGGGCCACTCGCCGAACTCCTGGGTCGCCTGAGCCATACCCTCTCTTCGGGTCCTCGGACGAAAAGTCCCCCGTTCGTCTCCCGCCCGCCGGGAACGAATCGAGCCGATGGCCGGTCGCTCTACGCGCGACCGAGGCGACGCGCGACCGAGGCGACGCGCGCGAGCGGCGAGGCCGGGTTGTAGCGTCAATCTCGCCGGATCCGTGGCACTTGTTCACAATCAATAACTCCACGATCGTTCGTTTCTCAGACAAAAGAAAATATGTTCCACCTGTTCTATCCTCTTTTGATCCTGTATTAGGCTCTAAACAGCGTTAGAGTTATATGTATGTCCATCTACTGGCTCATTGTACCCGATGACGTCCAAATCCGTCGCCACCGCGCTCACGCTGTATCGTTCCCGCACCCTGACGCTCGAACAGGCCGCGACCGTCGGCGGCTGCTCGACGACGCAGCTGGAAGAGAGCGCCCAGGCGTTCGCCCCGGCGCCGGGCGAGGCCCCCGCCGACGACTGACGCGCGCGGCCCCGTCGACGACTAGTCCCGCTGACGCTCGGCAGCCTCCGAAACCCGTACGTACGCCCGCCCCCTAACCGGCGTAATGAGTCCGGACGCCGACTGGCGGGCCGACGTCGACGCGGTCGACGCCGCCCTCATCGACGAGTACCAGAGCGGCTTCCCCGTCGAGGAGCGCCCGTTCGAGCGGGTCGCCCGCGACGTCGCGGCCGAAACTGGAACCGACGTCGACGCCGACGAGGTCCTCGACCGCGTCCGCGACCTCCGCGAGCGCGGGGTGTTCCGACGGTTCGGTGCGGTGCTCAACCCGCCGGTCATCGGTTCCTCGACGCTGGCGGCGGTGCGCGCGCCCGAGGACCGGTTCGACGAGGTCGCGGAGGTCATCAACGGCTACCGGCAGGTGAACCACAACTACCGCCGCGACCACGAGTGGAACCAGTGGTTCGTCGTCACCGCCGGCTCCCGGGAGACGCGCGACGCGATCCTCGCGGAGATCGAGGAGCGAACCGGCTGCGAGGTGCTGGCGCTCCCGATGCTCACGGACTACTACATCGACCTCGAGTTCCCCGTGGTCAACGCGGATCGATTCGCGCGGGAGTCGCTCGAAGAGACGGACGTCTCCGCCACCCGAATCTCCGAGAGCGCGCGCGGCGACCTCTCGCCCCTCGAAGCCGACCTCCTCCTCGCGATCCAGGACGGCTTCCCGCTGTCCGCGACACCCTACGCCGACGTGGCGAGCGAGATCACCGCGAACGGGTCCGGCGTCGACCCGACCGTCGACGAGGTCCTCGCGGCGGTCGAGCGCCTGCTCGCGGACGGCTGTATCAAGCGGATCGGCTGTATCGTCAACCACGTCGTCACCGGGTTCACGAACAACTGTATGGTGGTCTGGGACGTGCCCGACGACGAGCTGGACGAGCGCGGCGAGGCGGTCGGGAGCCTCCCGTACGTCACCCTCTGTTACCACCGGCCGCGTCGGCCCGATCAGGACTGGGAGTACAACCTGTTCACGATGATCCACGGCCGCGAGGCCGAGGCGGTCGACGCGAAGATCGACGAGCTGGCGGCCGACCACCTCCCGTTCGACCACGAGCGGCTCCACTCGACGGCGACGCTGAAACAGACCGGCGCGCGCTACGAGGACCTGGTCGCGGACGAGGCCGAGTGACCGCCGGGAGCGACCCGACTCGCCCGCGCGAACGGGCGGGTTTTTGCCCCGCCCGTCGGAACCCTCTCGCATGGCAGACGCCTTCGATCGACTCGGGTACGGGACGTACAAGCTGGCCGACGGCGAGGAGTGCGTCTCGGGGGTCGCACACGCGATCGAGACGGGGTACCGCCACGTCGACACCGCGCAGGGGTACGACAACGAGGCGTCCGTGTCGGCGGGGATCGACCGCACCGACGTCGACCGCGAGGACCTGTTCGTCGCGACGAAGCTCTCGACGGACAACCTCTCGTACGCCGACGCGACCGCGACCGCGCGGGTGAGCCGCGACCGGCTCGGCGTCGACTCGATCGACCTGCTGTACGTCCACTGGCCGATCAACAGCTACGACCCCGAAGGGACGCTGTCCGCGCTCGACGACCTCGTCGACGACGGCGTGATAGACCGGATCGGGCTCTCGAACTTCCGGCCCGACCAGCTCGACGAGGCGATCGACCGCCTCGACCACGACGTGTTCGCCCACCAGGTCGAGTGTCACCCCCTGCTCCAACAGGAGACGCTCCGCGAGCGCGCGGTCGAGCACGACCACTGGCTCGTCGCCTACTCGCCGATCGCGCGCAACCGCGTCGCCGAGGTCGACGCCCTCAGAGAGATCGCCGCGAGCCACGACGTGACCCCGGCGCAGGTGAGCCTCGCGTGGCTGCTCTCGAAGGAGCGCGTCGCGCCGATCCCGAAGGCGGCCGACTTCGGGCACGTTCAGGACAACTGGGCCGCCCGCGAGATCGACCTGACCGACGACCAGATCGCCCGGATCGACGCGCTCGACCGCGGCGAGCGGATCGTCGACTTCGAGGAGGCGCCGTGGAACCGGGCCTGATATCCGGAGGGCTCAATACCGGTATTGTCCCCTCATAGTCGGTTTAACGGGGCTCCGGCGCGAGTGATCGACCGTGTCGGAACCGAACCCCCAGACCGACGCTCGTCCCGCTGGCGAGGCCGGTCCCGCCGACCCGGACCTCGACCCGGAGGGCGAGTCCGGCCCCCGCGACCGCCCGGCCCTCCTCACGGCCACGCCCGACGCTGACGCGGTGTACGACAAGATCCGGACGCTCGCCGTCCTCGCCGGCTTCCTCGGCCTCCTCGTGACGCTGATCGCGGTGGAGCTGCTCGTCCGGATCTGAGCCGGACCCGCTGTCCGAAGCTGAGTCGCCCCCGCCGCCGGACCGAAACTGAACGCGAGATCCCCCCGATCCGTCGTCGGATCCGTCCTCCCCGCGGGTTTCACTTCCGCTTTCGGGCGGGTTTTTAAACGGTGCGGGCACGACGGTTCCGGTATGGCCCAGTCCACGTTCGACGACGACGACCTGTTCGGCGAGGCGGCCGAGGAGACCCGCGCGGAGGTCGAAGAACACCTCGCGGCGGCGCGCGAGCAGCTCCCCGACCCGGACGCGGTGTGGGAGACGGACGCGGACAACGTCCTCGGCGCGCTCAACGGGCTGAAGTCCGCCCTCGACGCCGGCGACGCGACCGACAGCGTGCGCTCGGCCAAGAAGGCGTACGTCCTCGGCGAGCGCGCGGACGCCTTCGAGGACGCCGAGGACCTGAAGACCGAGATCGAGGAGCTGGAATCGCTCGTCGCCGACATCGAGAGCGCCGCCGAGGAGGTGGCCTCGCTCACCGGTACCGTCCCCGCGATCCGCGGCGCGCTCCAGGACGCGGCGAGCGACGACGGGGACGAGTAGTCCCCCGCCGCGCCCTCTCACCCGGCGTCCCGGTCGACGACTGCCGCCGCCAGTTCCGCCAGCGCGTCGCTCGCGCGGTCGAGCAGGACCTCGCCCCGCCCCGCGTCGCCCGCCCGCGGGTCCCCGACGACGCCGTTGTCGGTGAACTCGTCGGAGTCGTGGGCGAGGTTCACGCCGGAGACCCACTCGCCCCACCGGTCTGCGGCGCCCGCGCTCGCCTCGTCGATCCGCTCTTCGCGGACCAGGTCCGGGTTCGTCGCGCGCAACAGCGCCGTCTCCAGCGGCCCGGCGTGCCCCATGTCGCTCGCGTGGTCGCCCGTGGCGTCGAACCACGTGAACCCGACGCCGTACCCCTCGTGTGCGTCGTCGCGGGAGAACCGGCGGGCGACCTCCGCGAGCGCCTCGACGTTCCCGCCGTGTCCGTTGACGAACACGACGCGGTCGATCCCGTGGGCGACCAGCGACTCGGCGGACTCCCGGACGTACGCGCGGAACGTCTCCGGAGAGACCCACATCGTCCCGTCGAACGCGCGGTGCTCCTCGGCGACGCCGACGGGTATCGGCGGGGCGACCGCGACTTCCCCCGGCGACGCGTCGCCGCCGCCGTCGCCGCTCGCGTCGGCCGTGTCGCTCGCGGAACTCGCATCCCCGTTCTCGTACGCGTCGGCACCGGCCTCGGCGACCGCGACGGCGTTCAGCGTGTCGGTCCCGAGCGGCGCGTGCGGCCCGTGCTGTTCCGTGCTGCCCACCGGGAGGAACGCGACGTCGACGTCGGCGTCGCGCACGTCGGTCCAGGTGACCTCGCTGAGGCGCATACTCGCACCTCGGCGCGCGGCGTCGTATAGGCGGCGGTCGTCGCCGCCTCCCGCGACCGGTCGTCCGCTCGCGGACGGGGTTCGTCGCCCGGACGCGCCCGGGGTATTATCACGGTCCCCGTGGATCGCGGCCGTATGAGCAGCGACAACACGGACCGCGAGACGGAGGCGCACGATCCGGCTCCCCCCGTGACGTTCGGTCCGCTGAAGCGGGCGCTCCGCGAACACCGGTACCCGGTGACGACGGCGGAACTGATAGAGCAGTACGGCGCCGCGGAACTCGAGACGCCGACGGCGACCGAGCGGCTCGACGACGTCCTCGAAGGGTGCGAGCGGACGCAGTTCCGGAAGCCGTCGGAAGTCCGCGGAGCGATCCTCGACGCGCTCGGCTACGACGACGCGTCCCCGGAGGCGGCCGGAGAGGAGTGGACCCGACTCCCGCGGTGACGCCGCGGCGGGGTCCCGGCGCCGTCCCGCTCGGCAGCGCGGTCCCGATCAGTCGTCGTCGCTCTCGGCTTCCTCGACGATCCGAGCGGTGCGCTCCTGCGCGCGGTCGATGAACTCCTGCGGGAGCTCGTCTATCTCGCCGGCCTGAACGCCCCAGAGGTGCGCGTACAGCCCGTCGTTCTCGAGCAGCTCGTCGTGCGTACCGCGCTCGGCGATCCTCCCGCCCTCCAACACGAGGATCGTGTCCGCGTCCTTGATAGTCGAGAGCCGGTGGGCGATCGCGAACGTCGTCCGGTCCGCGGTGAGCCGGTCGAGCGAGCGCTGGATCAGCATCTCCGTCTCCGTGTCGACGTCGGAGGTCGCCTCGTCGAGGATGAGGATGTCCGGGTCCTTCAGCACGGCCCGCGCGATGGTGACGCGCTGGCGCTGGCCGCCGGAGAGCTTCACGCCGCGCTCGCCCACCATCGTGTCGTAGCCGTCCGGGAGGTTCTCGATGAAGTCGTGGGCCTCGGCGGCCTCGGCGGCCTCGCGGACCTCCTCGTCGGTCGCGTCGAAGGTGCCGTACGTGATGTTCTCGCGGACGGTGCCGTAGAACAGGTACGACGACTGCCCGACGTAGCCGATCGACCGGCGGAGCGATCTGAGCGTCACGTCGCTGACGTTCTGTCCGTCGATCTCGATCGCGCCCTCGTCCACGTCGTACATCCGGAGCAGCAGCTTGAGTACCGTGGACTTCCCGGCGCCGGTCGGCCCCACGAGGGCGAGCGTCTCTCCGCCCTCGACCGAGAAGTCGACGTTCTCGATGATCGTCTCCTCGTCGTAGCCGAAGGAGACGTCGTCGTACACCACGTCGCCGTTGCCGACCGTGAGGTCCTCGGCGCCCGGGTCCTCGGCGAGCCGCGAGGGCTCGTCCATCAGTCCGAAGATCCGCGCGGAGGAGGCGCGGGCGCGCTGGTACATGTTGATGATCTGCCCGAACTGCGCCATCGGCCAGATGAACCGCTGGGTGTAGAGGATGAAGACGACGAACATCCCGACCGAGAGCTCGCCCGTGAACGGTCCCGGCGGCGTCTCCTGGAACACCCAGAGGCCGCCGACGATGAACGTGAGCACGAAGCCGATGCCGGCGAGCACGCGGAGCGCCGGGAAGAACTTGATCCGGGTGGTGATCGCGTCCCAGTTGGCGTCGAAGTAGTCCATCGAGACGTCGTCGACGCGGTCGGACTCGTACCGCTCCGTGTTCGACGACTTGATCACCTGAATGCCGCCGAGGTTGTTCTCCAGCCGGGAGTTCATCTTCCCGACCGACGAGCGCACCTCGGCGTACTTCGGCTGGATGATCCTGATGAACAGGAAGGTGAATCCGCCGATGATCGGGACCGGCAGCAGCGCGACTAAGGCGAGCTGCCAGTTGATCCAGAACAGCAGGACGCCGATGCCGAGCACCATCACCGACAGGCGGAACAGGGAGTTCATCCCGTCGTTCAGGAACCGTTCGAGCCGGTTCACGTCGTTCGAGAGGATGGACATCATCTCCCCGGTCTGCTTGTCCGAGAAGAACTCCATGTTGAGCCGCTGCATCTTGTCGTAGGTGTCCGTCCGCACGTCGTGCTGGATGTTCTGCGCGAAGGCGTTGAACCCCCAGTTGCGGATCCAGTGGAACCCCGCCCCGAGACCGAACGCCGTTCCGATGACGGCGATGGTGAACCAGAACTGCGCCGCCTGCTCCGTCGGGAGCCACGCGTCCGGCAGCAGTACGAGCGGGATCTGCTCGCTGAACAGGGCGTCCTCGTAGAACACGGCGTCGATGGCGATCCCGAGCATGAGCGGCGGCAGGAGGTCGAGCAGCCGCGCGAAGATGCTCGCGAACACTCCCACCGTCACCTGCGGGACGTAGTCGCGGCCGTATTCGACGAACAGCCGCTTCATCGGATTCTCGATCTTGTCCCGCTGCTCCTCGAACGGATCGTCTTCCTCCCATTCGACGCCACTCATCACACGTTCGTATCGGGCAGGGCGGCAAATAGGTTTCCTTCGAACCGAAATACATCGGCAGAAAACGCCGGTAACGACCCGGCGTTCGGGTGGTTTCGTCCTCGATGCCCCCGACCGACGGCGCGGCCACCCCGGTCCCTCCGGTCTCCGCCCGGCGCGCGACGCTTTTGGACGCGGTCGGCGGCGGCCTCGAACACGCGACCGCTCGACGGCCTCGAACCCGCGACCGCTCGACGAACTCAGAGTTCGCGTCGCTCGACCTCGGAGTCGATTCCGGCCTCGTCGAGGTCCTCCCGGATGCGTCGGCGGAGCGGATCCGGCACGTCGTCGCGTGGCACCGGGACCGCCGTTCCGCCCTCGTCGTCGTCGGTCGGGACGGACCAGTAGAGGACGCGGGGCGTCTCGGCGTAGAACTCCACCGCGAACCGGTCGCGGCCGCCCTCGTAGTGGACGCGGGCGGCCGCGCCCTCCGCGCGCCACCCCTCCTGTCTGACCAAGGCGGCGATCGGATCTCGCATGGCCGCGCTCGGGGGCGCGGACACATGTGGGTGTCGGCCGCGGGCCGGTCCCGGACGGCGTCTTCCGTCCGTCCCTCGCATCGACACCGGTTTACAACCGCCGCCCCGACGACTCGCCATGTCTCTTCGCGTCACGTTCCTCGGGACGGGCGGCGCCGTCCCGACCGTCGAGCGCGCGGCGAGCGCCGTCTTCGTCAACCGCGAGGGCGACCGCTTCCTCTTCGACTGCGGCGAGGGCACCCAGCGCGAGATGATGCGCAGCGGCACGGGGTTCGCCGTCGACCGCGTGTTCGTCTCGCACCTCCACGGCGACCACGTCCTCGGGATCCCCGGCCTCGTCCAGACGCTCGGATTCAACGACCGTACCGACCCGCTGACGGTCCACTGCCCGCCGGGAACCGGCGACCACCTCCGCGACCTGGTCCACGCGGCCGGGCACGACCCGGCGTTCCCGGTCCGGATCGAACCGGTCTCCCCCGGCGAGGTCGCGTACGACGCCGACGAGTACGCGGTGCGCGCCTTCGAGACCGAACACCGAACGGTATCGCAGGGGTACGTCCTGGAGGAGGACGACCGACCCGGACGGTTCGACCGCCCGAAGGCGGAGGAGCTCGGCGTCCCCGTCGGTCCGAAGTTCGGCCGGCTCCACGAGGGCGAGCCGGTCGAGGCCGAGGACGGGACGATCGTCGAGCCGGAGCAGGTCGTCGGCCCGCCGCGTCCGGGCCGCAAGCTGGTGTATACCGCGGACACGCGGCCGCGAGAGACCACTGTCGAGGCCGCGGAGGACGCCGACCTGCTCATCCACGACGCCACCTTCGCCGACGACATGGCCGACCGCGCCCGCGACACGGCCCACTCGACCGGCCGCGAGGCGGGGTCGATAGCGGCCCGTGCGAACGCGAAGCGGCTCGCCTTGGTCCACATCTCCTCGCGCTACGCGGCCGACGCGCGGCCGATCCGCCGCGACGCCCGCGAGGCGTTCGACGGCGAGTGTCTCCTGCCCGACGACGGCGACCTGATCGAGGTGCCGTTCCCCGACGCGGACTGAGACGGTCGCGGCTCGGGCATCGATTCCACAGTTGCGTCCGCCGAAGCCCCAGTCGCTCGGCTGTACGATACCGTTTCTGCTTATAAACACCCACTCGACACGAACACTGCCGAAGCCCCAGTCGCGACGGCTCGCGCGGCTCGCTTCAGTCCTCGTCGCTCGCTTCGCTCGCTCCTGCGGTCCTTGCTTCGCCGTGCTTCGCCCTCGCGACTGCCCCTTCGAGTCCCGCCCGACGGCGACCGCACCACCGGAAGACGGTCCTGCTCGCTCACTGCGTTCGCTGCGCGGGCTGCGACTTCCGTACTCCCGCTCGCTCCCTCCGGTCGCTCGCGGGACCGCACCTCACGCCTCCCCAGCCTCGTCGCTCGCTCGGGCTCCCTTCGGTCGCCGTTCGCTCGCGACTCCCTCGCACGCGCTCCTCGCGCCTTTAAAAAGCGCTCGTCGGCACGCGCCACCGCCCCGTCTCGTCCCCTCGTCGGCTCCTCGTTTCATGCGGCTACGATCCATGTGATCGTTCCACTCGAAACGAAGCCCGCGTGTGGCTGACGAGCGTCTGACGCGAGCGAAGTCGTTTCGTCGACCGATCTCCGCGAATCGAAAGAACACCACGTAGAGCTCCTCGAGCGGGCGTTTCGTTCCACTTTCACCGCGGTCACGAGCGTTTTAATACGGTGAGGAACCAACCGTCGTACGCCTCCCACCGAAACAAGACCGGAGGCGGAGACACCCCATGAGCGAACTGCGACAGGAAGCGGAAGCGATAGCGGAACAGTTCTCGGACCACACCGACGTCGACCCCGACGACGTCGAGGAGCGGCTTGCGACGCTCGTCGACGAGTACCGCGTGCCGCTCGACGAGGCGAGCCGGAGCGTCACCAACAGCTACCTCGAAGACGCCGGCATGGAGCGCGACGAGCTCGGCCGCGGCGGCAGCGAGGAGGTCCTCGTCAACGACATCGACGAGGACGAACAGTGGGTCGACCTGCGAGTGAAGCTGGTCGACCTCTGGGAGCCGCGCAGCGACTCCATCTCCCAGGTCGGCCTGCTCGGGGACGAGTCGGGCACGATCAAGTTTGTCGCCTTCGAGACCTCAGACCTCCCCGAGCTGACGGAGGGGCAGGCGTACGAGCTCTCGAACGTCGTCACCGACGAGTACGAGGGGAGCTACTCGGTGAAGCTCAACCGGACGACCGGTATCACCGAGATCGACGAGGCGATCGAGGTCGGCGACGACGCCGACACCGTGGAGGGCGCCCTCGTGGACATCCAGTCCGGGTCCGGGCTGATCAAGCGCTGCCCCGAGGACGACTGTACGCGCGTCCTCCAGAACGGGCGCTGCTCGGAACACGGCCAGGTCGAGGGCGAGTTCGACCTCCGGATCAAGGGCGTCCTCGACGACGGCGAGACCGTTACCGAGGTCATCTTCGACCGCGAGGCCACCGAGGACCTCACCGGGATGACCCTCGAGGAGGCCAAGGACATGGCGATGGACGCGCTCGACACCACCGTCGTCGCCGAGGAGATGGGCGAGGACGTGCTCGGGCGCTACTACCGCGTCACCGGCCCCACCTTCGGCCGGTACGTCCTGGTCGACGAGATGGAGGACCCCGGGACGGTCGACGTTGAAAGCGCGCTGATCGAAGCGAGGTCGATCTGATATGAGCGGGTCAGCCCCCACCCGAGAGGTCGCCCGGCGCGTGTTCGCCACCGAGTTCAACGACGCCGGCTACACGTTCACCGAGTCCGACGACGAGCGCGCTCCCGTCTACGCGCTGCTGCCGACGGGCGAGTCCTCGAACCGCGTGTTCTTCGTGGGCACGCTCACGGAGAAGGAGGACGTCGGCGACGACAGCGAGTACTGGCGCGGCCGCATCGTCGACCCGACGGGCACGTTCTTCGTGTACGCCGGCCAGTACCAGCCGGAAGCCGCTTCCAAGCTCCGGGACCTGGAGCCCCCGGCGTACGTCGCAGTCGTGGGGAAACCCCGGACCTACGAGACCGACGACGGCACGGTCCGGGTCTCCGTCCGCCCCGAGTCGATCACCGAGGTCGACGCCGCCACCCGCGACCGCTGGGTCGCGGAGACCGCCCGCCGCACCGTCGAGCGCGTCGCCGCGTTCGACGACGAGGGCAACGAGTACGCGCGCATGGCCCGCGAGGAGTACGACCTGGACCCCCAGACGTACAAGGCCGCCGCGCTGTCGGCGTTGGAGGACCTCGACGAGAGCGACGACGAGCTCGCGGGCGACGGGTCGGCGGACGGCGACCCCCCGTCCGACGACGCCACCTCCGACGAGACGGATCCGGCGGGAGCGCCGGAGCCCTGACGCGGTCGGGAGCGCCGGAGCCCTGACGCGGTCGGGACGCTCCGACCCGTCGAACGGGGCGTTCGGCCTTGCGACCGTCTGACAAACACTTAAGTAATCCGCGGAACGAACGGTCCGGTGATGGGCAATAAGAACAAGACGATCTCGTTCCGCGTCAACGAGGACGCGTTCGAGACGCTCCGCGACATCGCCGAGGAGCGGGACATCTCGCTGTCGGCGGTGTTCCGCGACTACGTGGATATGCTCGTTGCCCACGACGGTCAGGTCCGAGTCGTTCCGGAGAGCGGACCGGGCGGCGCCGGCGACGAGTCGTTCCCCCCGAAGATCGAGGTCCCGAAGAGCTTCGTCCGCGAGCACGAGCGGCTGGAACTCGAGGCCGAACACCTCCGCGAGCAGCTCGAAGAGCACAAGCGGTACGTCAACTACCTCCGCGAACAGCTGGAGGACGGCGACGACGAGGTGATCCAGCTCGAGGACCTCGACGGCGAGCCGGACAAGCCCTCCTTCCGACTCGGATAGCGCCTCGAACGCCCCGATTTCGTCGTTCTACGCCCGCCCGCCGAGCCGCGGTGCCGCGGATCGCGGTTCATGCTCCCCGCTTCCCGGAGACGAACCGTCGCGCGAAAACCTTCCTGTTCGTTCGTTACTGACCCTCGAAACGCCCATCCTGACGAAAATATTGCCGAACTGCTCGGAGATTGTTCAGAAACGTTCGATTCTCTCCCCGTCTGATGGACGGTTTCTCAGCGCGGAGCCGCTATTTCTGCGCATACTAAATTATTTACGAAAACGATATTACCCGGGCGGTGGACGGATCGCACATGCGAAGGTGGGTCCGACCGTGAGCGTATTCGACAGGGCGTACGACGATACGGTTCGCGTCCTCGACGAGGACGGGGACGTCGTCGGCGACGTTCCCGACCTCGACGACGAGTCGCTCGTCGAGATGTACAGGCACATGCGGCTGGCGCGTCACTTCGACGGCCGCGCGGTGAGCCTCCAACGGCAGGGACGGATGGGGACGTACCCCCCGCTCTCCGGGCAGGAGGGCGCCCAGATCGGGTCGGCGTACGCGCTCGACGCGGACGATTGGATGGTTCCGTCGTACCGCGAGCACGGCGCCGCCTTAGTACACGGGCTCCCGCTGAAACAGACGCTGCTCTACTGGATGGGCCACGAGGACGGCAACAACGCGCCGCCCGACGTCAACGTGTTCCCCGTCGCCGTCCCCATCGCGTCGCAGGTGCCCCACGCGACGGGCGCCGCGTGGGCCTCGAAGCTCCGCGGCGAGGACGACGCGTTCATCTGTTACTTCGGGGACGGCGCGACGAGCGAGGGGGACTTCCACGAGGGAGTCAACTTCGCCGGCGTGTTCGACACGCCGACCGTCTTCTTCTGTAACAACAACCAGTGGGCCATCTCCGTCCCCCGCGAGCGGCAGACGCGGAGCGCGACGCTGGCGCAGAAGGCGGAGGCGTACGGTATCGACGGCGTTCAGGTCGACGGGATGGACCCGCTGGCGGTGTACAGCGTCACGACGGCCGCGGTAGAGAAGGCGCGCGACCCCGACGCCGACCGGCCGCGGCCGACGCTCATCGAGGCGGTCCAGTACCGGTTCGGCGCGCACACGACCGCCGACGACCCGACCGTCTACCGCGACGACGAGGAGGTCGAGCGCTGGAAGCGGAAGGACCCGATCGACCGGCTGGAGTCGTACCTCCGCGACGAGGGGGTCCTCGACGAGGAGCGCGTCGCCGAGATCGAGTCGTCGGTCGAGGCGCAGGTCGCGGACGCGATAGACGCCGCGGAGTCGATGGCGCGTCCCGACCCGCGGGAGCTGTTCGAACACGTCTACGCGGAGCTTCCGCCCGAACTGGAACGACAGTACGAGGAGTTCGCCGCGCTGCGAGACGAACGCGGCGACGCCGCGTTTCTGGAGGACTGAATGACCGACACACAGAACCTCACGCTGGTACAGGCCGTCCGAGACGGATTGCACGCCGAACTGCGCGAGGACGACGACGTGGTCGTGATGGGCCAAGACGTCGGCAAGAACGGCGGCGTCTTCCGCGCGACCGAGGGGCTGTTCGACGAGTTCGGCGGCGACCGAGTGATCGACACGCCGCTCGCCGAGTCCGGGATCGTCGGCACCGCGGTCGGGATGGCCGCGATGGGGATGCGACCGGTCCCGGAGATCCAGTTCTCCGGGTTCATGTACCCCGGCTTCGACCAGATCGTCTCGCACATGGCGCGGTTCCGAACCCGCAGCCGCGGGCGGTTCACGCTCCCGATGACGCTGCGGGCCCCCTACGGCGGCGGCATCCGCGCGCCGGAGCACCACTCCGAGTCGAAGGAGGCGTTCTACGCCCACGAGGCGGGGCTGAAGGTGGTGATCCCCTCGACGCCGTACGAGGCGAAAGGATTACTCGCGGCGTCGATCCGCGACCCCGACCCGGTGATCTTCCTCGAGCCGAAGCTGATCTACCGGGCGTTCCGCGAGGAGGTCCCCGAGGAGCCGTACACGGTTCCCATCGGGGAGGCGGCCACGCGCCGCGAGGGGGACGACGTCGCCGTGTTCACCTACGGTGCGATGACCCGCCCCACGCTGGAGGCCGCCGAGACGCTCGGCGAGGAGGGGATCGAGTGCGAGGTCGTCGACCTCCGGACGATATCGCCGCTCGACCGCGAGGCGATAGTCGAGGCGTTCGAGAAGACGGGCCGCGGGGTCGTCGTCCACGAGGCGCCGAAGACCGGTGGGCTCGCGGGCGAGATCACGGCGATCCTCCAGGAGGAGGCGCTGCTGTACCAGGAGGCGCCGATCGGCCGCGTCACCGGGTTCGACGTGCCGTACCCGCTGTACGCGCTGGAGGACTACTACCTCCCGTCGGCGGCGCGCATCGAGGACGGAATCCTGGAGGCGGTCGAGTTTTAAGATGACCGCCGGAGATACACCTATGACCGATGCGAGCCGAAACGTGACCGCCGAGCGTCGACGCGCGACCGTCGAGGAGGGCGATCGATGACGATCAAGGAGTTCAAGCTCCCCGACGTCGGCGAGGGCGTCGCGGAGGGCGAACTGGTCTCGTGGCTGGTCGCGCCCGGCGACCGCGTCGAGGAGGACCAGCCCGTCGCCGAGGTCGAGACCGACAAGGCGCTCGTCGAGGTGCCGTCGAGCTACGACGGGACCGTCGAGGAGCTGTTCGCCGAGGAGGGGGAGATGGTCCCCGTCGGCGACGTGATCATCTCGTTCCGCGTGGACGAGGAGGGCGATGCCGAGGCGGGCGCCAGCGACGACGCCGACTCGGCCGCAGCGTCCGATTCCGAGCCGGACGCGACCGCAGACGAGGCGGACGCGAGCGCGGGCGACACCGCCCCGGACGCGGAACCCGCCGCAGAGTCCGAACCTGACACGCCCTCCGGACGAACCTTCGCGCCGCCGTCGGCCCGCCGGCTCGCCCGCGAGCTGGGCGTCGACGTCGCCGCGGTCGACGGGAGCGGTCCCGGCGGTCGCGTGACCGAGGCCGACGTGCGGGCGCACGCCGAGGGCGGGGCCGCCGCGAGCGGCGGGGGCTCCGACGGCGACGCGCCGACGCCGCGGCCCGCGCCGACCGACACCGGATCGGGCGAGCGGAAGTCCGCGGTCAGCAAGCGGGGCTCCGCCGACTCCGCGGCCGGCGCTGGCGGCGATGCCCCCGAGCCGGCGGGCCGTGAGACGACGCTCGCGACGCCCGCGACGCGGAAGGTCGCGCGCGAGCGCGACGTGGACCTCGACGACGTGCCGACCGACGAGACCCGCGACGGCGAGGCGTTCGTCACGGCCGAGGCCGTGAACGCCTACGCGGACGCGCTGGAGTCGCCGGCAGAGCCGACGGCGGAGCCGGAACCGGTCGACGCGGAGCCGGCCGACGCGGAGGCGACCCCGGAGCCCGCCGCGACGGCCGCGGCCGCCGCCTCGGGGACCGCGTCGACCGAGCGCGACGGCGACGAGACGGTCCCTTACCGCGGCGTCAGGCGCACTATCGGGAAGCAGATGGAGCGGTCGAAGTTCACGGCGCCGCACGTCACCCACCACGACACCGCCGAGGTCGACGCGCTCGTGGAGGCCCGCGAGGAGCTGAAGCCGAAGGCCGAGGCGAGGGGCGTGAAGCTCACCTACATGCCGTTCGTGATGAAGGCCATCGTCGCCGGGCTGAAGGCGCATCCGTACCTCAACAGCGAGCTCCGCGAGGACGAGGAGGAGATCGTGTTGAGGCGCGAGTACAACCTCGGGATCGCGGTCGCGACCGACGCCGGCCTGATGGTCCCCGTCGTCGACGACGTCGACGAGAAGGGGCTCTTCGAGCTGGCCGACGAGGTGAACGACCTCGCCGCCCGCGCCCGCGAGCGGAAGCTGAAGCCCGACGAGATGAAGGGCGGCACGTTCACCATCACCAACTTCGGCGCCATCGGCGGCGAGTACGCCACGCCGATCATCAACTACCCCGAGACCGCGATCTTGGGGCTCGGCGCCATCGAGGAGCGCCCCGTCGTGCGCGAGGGGGCCGACGGGGACAGTGAGGTCGTCCCCGCGCCGACGCTGCCGCTCTCGCTGTCGATCGACCACCGGGTCGTCGACGGCGCGATCGCGGCCGAGTTCGCGAACACCGTCATGGAACAGCTTGAACACCCGCTGTTGCTACTCACCGAATAATGGTCGTCGGAGACGTCACCACGGGAACGGAGGTACTGGTCATCGGCGCGGGGCCGGGCGGCTACGTCGCCGCCATCCGCGCCGCACAGAAGGGGCTCGACACGACGCTGGTCGAGAAGGACGCCTACGGGGGCGCCTGTCTCAACCGCGGCTGTATCCCCTCGAAGGCGCTGATCACCGGCAGCGGGCTCGCCCACGAGGCGGGCAACGCGGAGTTCATGGGCGTCCACGCGGACCCCGCCGTCGACATGGGAAAGATGGTCGAGTGGAAAGACGGCGTCGTCGACGGGCTGACGAGCGGCGTCGAGAAGCTCTGTAAGGCGAACGGCGTGAACCTGGTCGCCGGGACCGCCTCGTTCACCGGCGAGAACACCGTCCGCGTCGCACACGGCGGCGAGGGGCAGGGCTCCGAGACGCTCTCGTTCGAACACGCGGTCGTCGCGACCGGCTCGCGGCCGGTCCAGATCCCCGGCTTCGACTTCGCCGAGGACCACGTCTGGAGCTCCGCCGAGGCGCTCGACGCCGAGACCGTTCCGGACCGGCTCGGGGTCGTCGGCGGCGGCTACATCGGGATGGAGCTGGCGACCACCTACGCGAAGCTCGGCGCCGACGTGACGGTCGTCGAGATGCTCGACGACATCCTCGACCCCTACGAGGACGACGTGAAGCGGATCGTCCGCAAGCGCGCCGAGGAGCTGGGCGTCGAGTTCCACTTCGGCGAGGGCGCGAGCGAGTGGTCGGAGGCGCCGGACGGCGGCTACCTGCTCCACACGGAGACGGAGGCGGGAGATGAGTCGACGTACGGCGTCGATAGGATCCTCGTCGCGGTCGGCCGCCAGCCCGTTACCGACGGGCTCGACCCGGGTGCGGCCGGGATCGAGACGGACGACCGCGGCTTCGTCGAGACGGACGACCGCACCCGCACGGCGGTCGAACACATTCACGCCGTCGGTGACGTCGCGGGCGATCCGATGCTCGCGCACGCGGCCTCGAACGAGGGGATCGTCGCCGCCGAGGTGATCGCGGGCGAACCGGCCGCCCTCGACCGGCAGGCCGTTCCGGCCGCGGTGTTCACGGACCCCGAGATCGGCACGGTCGGGATGACCGAGGCCGACGCCGAGGACGCCGGATTCGACCCCGTCGTCGGGCAGATGCCGTTCAACGCCTCCGGGCGGGCGATGACGACCGGCCACACCGAGGGGTTCGTCCGGATCGTCGCCGACGAGGAGGCCGGATTCGTGCTCGGCGCGCAGATCGTCGGCCCCGAGGCGTCGGAGCTGATCGCCGAGGTCGCGCTCGCGATCGAGATGGGCGCGACGCTCGAGGACGTGGCCGCCACCGTCCACACCCACCCGACGCTCGCGGAGGCCGTGATGGAGGCCGCCGAGAACGCGCGCGGACAGGCCATACACACGCTGAACCGCTGACCGCGCTCGACCCTTCCGTGGCTGAACCGCCGACCGCGTTCGACCCCTCCGTGTTCCGTGCGGCCGCGATCTTCCTCCTGCCGAGGTCCCGCGACGAAGCGAAGCGATGCGCCGCCGAGTCCCTGAATGTGACTCTCACTCACGACGGTCGAACTGTCGAAAAGACGACTCGTCGCCGCCGGCAGGGGACACTTACCGCGCGGTAAACCTCTCGGAGCGCCGCTGCGGTCCCTGTTGTCGACTTCGCGAATCCACAAATAGAAATTCATTATTTCGATAGAAACTCTCTGTTATAACGATGATTCTCTTCTCGAAGTAGACAATATTATCTGCGACGAGGGGCGACCATTTCTTGATGGCTAGTAACACCCAAGAGTGGTGGCCGGATCAGTTGGATCTGGAGCTGCTCGACCAGAACTCCGCCGACATCGGTCCGTACGACGAGGAGTTCGACTACGCGGCGGCGTTCGAGGAGCTCGACCTCGAGGCGGTCAAGTCCGACCTCGAGGACGTGATGACCGACTCGAAGGAGTGGTGGCCCGCCGACTACGGGCACTACGGTCCGCTGTTCATCCGGATGGCGTGGCACAGCGCCGGCACGTACCGCTCGCTCGACGGGCGCGGCGGTGCGGCCGGCGGACACCAGCGACTTCCCCCGATCAGCAGCTGGCCGGACAACGTGAACCTCGACAAGGCCCGGCGGCTGCTGGAGCCGGTCAAGACGAAGTACGGGAGCAAGCTCTCGTGGGCGGACCTCATCGTGCTCGCCGGCAACGTCGCCCTCGAGTCGATGGGCTTCGAGACGTTCGGCTTCGCGGGCGGCCGCGAGGACGACTTCCGGGGCGACGACTCGGTCGACTGGGGGCCCGAAAGCGAGTTCGAGACGACCTCCCCCGACCGCTTCGACGAGAACGGCGACCTCAAGGCGCCGCTCGGCAACACCGTGATGGGCCTCATCTACGTCAACCCCGAGGGGCCGAACGGCGAGCCGGACCTCGAGGGCTCCGCGAAGAACATCCGCCAGTCGTTCAGCCGCATGGCGATGAACGACAAGGAGACCGTCGCGCTCATCGCCGGCGGCCACACGTTCGGGAAGGTCCACGGCGCCGACGACGGCGACAACCTCGGTCCCGAACCCGAGGACGCCCCTATCGACCTCCAGGGCCTCGGCTGGGACAACGAGTTCGGCGAGGGGAAAGGCCCCGACGCGATCACCAGCGGTATCGAGGGGCCGTGGAACGCCACCCCGACCGTCTGGGACATGAGCTACGTCAACAACCTGCTCACCTACGACTGGGAGCCGGAGAAGGGCCCCGGCGGCGCGTGGCAGTGGACCACGAAGAACGACGAGCTCGACGACGCCGCGCCCGGCGTCGCGGACCCCTCCGACAAGGAGGACGTCATGATGCTCACGACGGACGTCGCCCTGAAGCACGATGACGACTTCCGGGCCGTCTTAGAGGAGTTCCGCGACGACCCCGACGAGTTCCAGGAGACGTTCGCGAAGGCGTGGTACAAGCTCATCCACCGCGACATGGGCCCGCCGGAGCGCTTCCTCGGCCCCGAGGTCCCGGAGGAGACGATGATCTGGCAGGATCCCCTGCCGGAGGCCGACTACGAGACGATCGGCGACGCGGAAGCCGCCGATCTCAAAGGGGCGCTCCTCGACTCCGAGCTGTCGACCGGCGAGCTCGTCGAGACCGCGTGGGCGGCGGCGTCCACCTACCGCGACAGCGACAAGCGCGGCGGCGCCAACGGCGCCCGGATCCGCCTCGAACCCCAGCGGAGCTGGGAGGCCAACGAGCCCGAGCAGCTCGCCGACGTCCTCTCGACGCTCGAAGCGATCCAGTCCGAGTTCAACGAGTCGCGCGCCGACGACGTCCGCGTCTCGCTCGCCGACCTCATCGTGCTGGGCGGGACCGCGGCCGTCGAGCAGGCCGCGGCCGACGCGGGCCACGACGTCGAAGTGCCGTTCGCGCCCGGCCGCGTCGACGCGACCGCCGAGCAGACGGACGTCGACTCCTTCGAGGCGCTCAAACCGAAGGCCGACGGGTTCCGCAACTACCTCGGTGACACCGACGAGGACGTCGAGGACCTGATGGTCGACAAGGCGGACCTGCTGAACCTGACCGCCAGCGAGATGACCGTGCTGGCGGGCGGCCTGCGCGCGCTCGGCGCGACCTACGGCGACCGCACGGCGTTCACGGACGAGCCCGGGACGCTGACGAACGACTTCTTCGCCAACCTGCTCGACATGGAGTACGAGTGGGACGAGGTCACCGACGCCGAGGACCTCTACGAGGTCCGCGACCGCGACACCGGCGAGGTCGCGTGGGAGGCGACGCGCGCCGACCTCGTCTTCGGGTCGAACGCGCGGCTCCGCACCATCGCGGACGTGTACGCCAGCGACGAGGAGAAGTTCGTCGAGGACTTCGCTGCGGTCTGGAGCGAGGTCATGACGCTCGACCGCTTCGACCTCGACTGACGGTCGTCGCCGCGGTCGGTTTTCTTTTTGCGTCGCTCGGGACCGATTCCCGTGGCCGTCCGTTCGTCACCCGTCTGTCGCTGGTCGCTCAGGGACGTCTCCCGGTCCGTCAGCGCTGCCTAGCGTCCGGCCTGTAGCGCGACGCCGGAGTACCGGCTATCGCCGCGAGCGACAGATTCTATATCGCGACATGAGATTTACCACGCCAGTTCAGCTCGGACTCCCCGGCTGACCGAACGTTCGTCTTTCCCGTCCGATCCGCGGTCTCGGCGGCGATCGACCGGCTTTTTTCCCGCCGGACCCTCGCTCGCGACATGGCCGACGAGTTCGACCCGGAGAAGTTCGAGGACAAGTACGCGCACTACTTCAACGAGCTCCAGCGGGCGTACAAGAACGCCTTCGAGCAGATGAACGACCGGTACGACTCGGAGCTGATCCACGGCATCGATCAGACCGTGCTCAACGAGTCGGAACCGTTCTACGAGGACGGCGAGTTCCGCGTCGAACTTCCGGAGAACCCCCGCGAGCGCATCCGCGGCGCCGTCGCGGTCGACGACGAGACGTTCGAGGAGACGCTCGACGAGTACGTCGAGCGGATCGAGTCCGAGCTGTACCGCACCCTCGGTGTCGATCGCCCGGAGTGACGGGGCGACGTCGCGGCCCGTATCCGCCCGAACCAAAGGCATAAGCCCGCCGCCCGCCAACTCGCGGGCATGAGCACGGACACCGACGCGGCTGACGCGGAAAACGAACTCCGCGAGCGGATCACGAACTTCCTGCGGCGCAACTTCCCGCAGATCCAGATGCACGGCGGGAGCGCCGCCATCGCCCACCTCGACCGCGAGAAGGGCGAGGTGACGGTCCAGCTCGGCGGCGCCTGTTCCGGCTGCGGTATCTCCCCGATGACGATCCAGGCGATCAAGTCCCGGATGGTCAAGGAGATACCCGAGATCGAGACGGTCCACGCCGACACCGGCGCGGCCGCCGGCGCCGACGGGGACCTCGGCGGCACCAGCAGCGGCGGCGGGATGTCCCCCTCCTTCCCCGGCGAGACGACCGACGACGACGGCGGCGACGACGAAGGCCCCCAGGCTCCGTTCTAAGTCGGTTCGAACCGCGACCTTCTCCTCTCTCGTTCCGCGAGTCGCATCGCCGTTCGTCGATAGGCGACCGTGTTCGCGGGTCACCCGCATCGTAACGACTCTTTCGTGGTTCCTCTTGTGACTCCCCGCTAGCGCTGATTGAACTGTATATCGCTATACCGAATTCGGATCGCCGGGCTCGGTCGAGGCGACTGAAGCCTTTTTCTCCCCGGCAGCCGTGGGGAGTTGCTATGTACCATCGCGAGGTCGAACCCACGGCGGAGTACGTCGCGCGGTTCGAGACGGGCGCCGACTGGCGCGAGGAGATCGAGAGCCTCGCCCGCGAGGAGGACATCGAGGCCGGCTGGTTCACGGCGCTCGGCGCGGTCCAGGACGCGGACGTCTGGTTCTACGACCAGGAGGAGACCGAGTACCGCTCGGTGACGTTCGACGAGCCGCTGGAGGTGGCCGCCTGCGTGGGCAACGTCTCGCTTTTGGAGGGCGACGTGTTCGCGCACACCCACGTCGTGCTCTCGCGGCCGAGCGGGCAGGCGCTCGCGGGCCACCTCGACTCGGCGACCGTCTGGGCCGGCGAGTGTCACCTGCGCGCGTTCGCCGAGCCGCTGGAGCGCTCCCACGACGAGGCCACGGACCTGGACCTGTGGCTGTGACCCGCCGACCGCGTCGCGCGGCCCCCACCGAGGCCCGATGAGACCGGACGACGAGCGCTACCTCGCGCGGATCGAAGAGCGCCTCGACGAGGCGTGGGACGTCGCGGAGGCGGCCAAAGAGCAGGGCCGGGACCCGGAGCCCGAGATCGAGATCCCGGTCGCCCGCGACATGGCCGACCGCGTCGAGAACATCCTCGGCATCGACGGCGTCGCGGAACGCGTCCGCGACCTGGAGGGGGAGATGTCCCGCGAGGAGGCGGCGCTGGAACTCGTCACCGACTTCGTCGACGGCAACGTGGGCGACTACGACTCCCGGGAGGGGAAGATCGAGGGGGCGGTCCGGACCGCCGTCGCGCTGCTCACCGAGGGCGTCGTCGCCGCGCCGATCGAGGGGATCGACCGCGTCGAACTGCTGGAGAACGACGACGGAACCGAGTTCGTCAACGTCTACTACGCCGGCCCGATCCGCTCGGCGGGCGGGACCGCCCAGGCGCTGTCCGTGCTCGTTGCCGACTACGCCCGGTCCCTGCTCGACGTCGACGAGTACAAGCCCCGCGACGTCGAGGTCGAGCGCTACGCCGAGGAGATCGCCCTCTACGACAAGGACACCGGGCTCCAGTACACGCCGAAGGACAAGGAGTCGAAGTTCATCGCGGAGCACATCCCGGTCATGCTCGACGGGGAGGCGACGAGCGACGAGGAGGTCTCGGGGTTCCGCGACCTCGAACGCGTCGACACCAACTCCGCGCGCGGCGGAATGTGCCTCGTCGCCGCCGAGGGGATCGCGCTGAAGGCCCCGAAGATCCAGCGGTACACCCGCGACCTCGAGGAGGTCGACTGGCCGTGGCTCCAGGACCTGATCGACGGGACGATCGGGAAGGACGGCGCGGCCGACGGCGACGCCGCGGAGGCCGAAGCGGCTGACGGAGACGACGCCGAAGGAGGCGACGGCGAATCGGACGGAGTGGAGGGCGAGTCCGGGACCGACGCCGAGCCCGAGGGACCGCTCCGGGCAGAGCCCTCCCAGAAGTTCCTCCGAGACCTTATCGCGGGTCGGCCCGTGTTCACGCACCCGAGCGAGGCGGGCGGGTTCCGGCTCCGGTACGGTCGCGCGCGAAACCACGGGTTCGCGACCGGCGGCGTCCACCCCGCGACGATGCACATCGTCGACGACTTCCTCGCGGCCGGCACGCAGATCAAGACGGAGCGGCCGGGCAAGGCCCACGGCGTCGTCCCCGTCGATTCCATCGAGGGACCGACGGTCCGCCTCGCGAACGGTGAGGTCCGCCGGATCGACGACCCCGAAGAGGCGAAGGCGGTCCGCAACGGGATCGAGGAGGTGCTCGACCTGGGTGAGTACCTCGTCAACTACGGGGAGTTCGTCGAGAACAACCACCCGCTCGCGCCCGCGTCGTACGCCCCCGAGTGGTGGGTTCAGGAGTTCGAGGCGGCCGGCGCGGACGTACAGGCCATGGGGGACGACCCCCACGTCGACCTCGAACGCCCCGCCGTCGAGGAGGCGCTCTCGTGGGCGCGCGAGTACGACTGTCCCCTCCACCCCGAGTACACGTACCTCTGGCACGACGTCTCGGTCGCGGCGTTCGCGACGCTCGCGGACGCGGTCGCCGCGGGCGACGTGGTCGAGGGCGTCCTCGCGGTCGAGCGCACCGACCCGGTTCAGGACGCGCTGGAGTCGCTGCTGGTCGAACACGCGGCGACGCCGGACGCGCTCCGGATCCCGACGTGGCGGCCGCTCGCGCGGTCGCTCGGGGTCGACGACGGGCTCCGGAAAGAGTGGGACGAGGGGGACCTCTCGGCGGCGGCCCGCGGCTACGCCGACGGCGAGAACGCGATCCGCGCGGTCAACGAGGTCGCCCCCTTCGAGGTCCGCGAGCGCGCCCCCACCAGAGTCGGCAACCGGATGGGTCGGCCGGAGAAGTCGGAGAGCCGCGATCTGTCCCCCGCGGTTCACACTCTGTTCCCGATCAACGAGGCGGGCGGTCCCCAGCGCGATGTCGCCGAGGCCGCGAACGTCATGGACGACACCGGCCACCGGGGGCGACACGAGCTCGAGGTGTCCGACCGCGTCTGCCCCGACTGCGGCGAGCACACCTACGCCGCCCTCTGTCCCGACTGCGAAACGCACACCGAGCCGTACTACGAGTGCGGCGACTGCGGCACCGTCTGCGAGCCCGACGAGGCCGGCCGCGTCGAGTGCCCGCGCTGCGAGTGGGAGGTGACGGCCGCGACCCGCCGGGAGGTCGACGTCAACGACGCGTACCGCTCCGCCCTCGAGAACGTCGGCGAGCGCGAGTCCGCCTTCGAGATCCTCAAGGGGGTCCAGGGGCTCACCTCGCGGAACAAGACGCCCGAGCCGATCGAGAAGGGCGTCCTCCGCGCGAAGAACGGCGTCACCTCGTTCAAGGACGGCACGGTCCGGTACGACATGACCGACCTCCCGGTCACCGCGGTCAAGCCCGCGGAGCTCGACGTCACCGCGGACCACTTCCGCGAGCTGGGGTACGAGACCGATATCGACGGCGAGCCGCTGCGCCACGACGACCAGGTGGTCGAGCTCCGGGTCCAGGACATCGTTCTCTCGGACGGCGCGGCCGAGCACATGCTGAAGACCGCCGACTTCGTCGACGACCTGCTCGAACAGTTCTACGGGCTCGACCGCTTCTACGAGGTGAACGAGCGCGACGACCTCGTCGGCGAGCTCGTCTTCGGGATGGCGCCCCACACGAGCGCGGCGACTGTCGGGAGAGTGGTAGGTTTCACCTCGGCCGCGGTCGGATACGCGCATCCGTACTTTCACGCCGCGAAACGTCGGAACTGCTTCCATCCGGAGACGAAGATCTGGTACGAGGACGAGACCGGTCAGCTACGATACGACGAAATCGAGGCGTTCGTCGAGACGTACCTCGATCGGTCCGACGTCGAGTTCGACGACTTCGGAACGGCTGTCGGCAAATTAGAAGACGTCGACGGTGACCTGCGCGTTCCGTCGTTGACCGCGGATGGCGATCGCGTCTCTCGTTCGGTAGAGGCAGTCAGCAAGCACGACGCACCGAACCACCTCGTGCGGGTTCGTACCGAGTCAGGTCGATCGATAACCGTCACTCCAGACCACGGGGTTCACGTGTACGACGACGAACGGGACGAGGTCGCCAGCAGAGAGGCGCGAGAACTCGACGCGAACGACAGGCTGGTGATCCCCGACTCGATCGGGTCCGACGACATCAGTCGGGACCCGCAGCGGTTCGACCTCCTCGCCGAGTTTGTCCGGTCTGACGCGGTTCCGACCGACCGCCTCATGATCAAGGGGCTGGACAAAGACCGGCTGTACGATCTCTTCGAGGACGCTTTCGCGGATGACTGGGACGGGCGGTTCTATCCCCTCCAGAGCATGACCGAAGTGTTCGAGACGAACAAAAAGACGCTGAGTAACTACCTATACCGGGAGAGCTTCCCTGTCTCGTATCTTCAGCAGTGTTTCTCCTCGCTCGACGAGATGCTCGCGTTCGTTCCGGACGACGTCACCCTCGGAATGAAACGCGATCGCACGGAGATCGATCGGTTCGTCGATCTCAACGAGCGCGTCGCGACGCTACTCGGCTACTACGCGGCGGAAGGGTTCGCCCGCGAACAGGAGACGCCGAAGGGGACGATCCACCAGACGACGATCTGCGGGACGGAAACGGAGGCGAGGGAGTTCTTCCTCAACGTTTTGCGAGAGGAGTTCGGGGTCGACCCGTACGAAGAGAATCACGCCAAAGTGACCGTCTCCGGTCGCCTGTTGCGTGCGTTCTTCGACTCGGTGCTCGACTCCGGTGTGTACGCACACACGAAGCGAGTCCCTGATCGGATCTTCGGTGCACCCGATGAGATCGTCGGAGCGTATCTGAGTGGCTACTTCAGCGGCGACGGCAGCGTGGATGACGGATCGCTCCGAATCACCGCGACGACGGTGAGCGAGGAGCTTCGAGAGGACTTGATCGGTCTCCTGCGGCGGCTCGACATTCACGCGACTGTCGACCGACCGAAGAGGGTCCAACTCCATGATAAGTTTCCCGAGTTCTACGACGAGAGCGATCCGCGGATGACCGCGCAGACGTACGTCCTTAGTGTCTCGTCACACGATGCCGTTCGGTTCTCTGAAATTGCCGGCTTCCACCTCTCTCGGAAGCGCGATCGGCTGATGGGGAACGTCTCGTCCGTCGAGCCGTACGCACCGAAGGTGTCGGACGGCGGATCCGGAGAATACCTTGTCGAGAACGTCGACGAAGTGGAGGTCGTCGAGAGCGACGTTGAGCACGTCTACTGCCTCACCGTCGAGGACACGCACTCTCTCGTCGCGAACGATCTGTCGGTCGATCAGTGTGACGGCGACGAGGACTGTGTGATGCTTCTCATGGACGGACTTCTCAACTTCTCGAAAGAATTTCTGCCGGACCAGCGCGGCGGGCGCATGGATGCACCCTTAGTGATGTCCTCTCGGATCGACCCCTCGGAGATCGACGACGAGGCGCACAACGTCGACATCGTGCGGGAGTACCCGCTGGAGCTGTACGAGGCGTCGCGGGAGCTGGCCGACCCGGAGGCGGTCGAGGAGCTGATCCAGACCGGGGAGGACACGCTTGGCACCGACGACGAGTACCACGGGTTCGACCACACGCACGACACGACGGACATCGCGATGGGGCCGGATCTCTCGGCGTACAAGACGCTCGGCGACATGATGGAGAAGATGGACGCGCAGCTGGAGCTGGCGCGGAAGCTGCGCGCGGTCGACGAGACGGACGTGGCCGAGCGCGTGATCGAGTACCACTTCCTGCCGGACATCATCGGCAACCTCCGGGCGTTCTCGCGCCAGGAGACGCGCTGTCTCGACTGCGGTGAGAAGTACCGCCGGATGCCGCTGACGGGCGAGTGCCGCGAGTGCGGCGGCCGGGTCAACCTCACGGTCCACGAGGGGTCGGTGAGCAAGTACGTCGACACCGCCATCGAGGTGGCGGAGCGGTTCGACTGCCGGCCCTACACGAAACAGCGGCTGAAGGTGTTAGAAGGGTCGCTGGAGTCGATATTCGAAGACGACACGAACAAGCAGTCCGGCATCGCCGACTTCATGTGACGACCGCGGCCGCGGGCCGGTCCCCGTGTCGCCGCGGCAGGGGGCTACGGCAGGGAGACCGCGGCGACGGGGTGGGTCTCCTTGTCACGGGAGGTCACGGGGAGTGGCCGGTGGTTGGGTTCCGACAACGTTCTCAGGGTGACTTCCAGACGGGTGTGCCTCTCGTCGGCGGGCTGGAAGCCGGTCGGTTGTTACGCTCTCGCACGGTTATCCGTTCGGCATGGTCTGTCAGACCGTTAAAGTTCGAGACCCGTCGCGGCGGCGCTCGCCCCCTCAGTCGTCGTCGCGTGCGTCCTCGACCACGCGCGTGAACTCGCGGGCGGTCTCGGTGATGGCCTCGTAGTCGCCGCGTTCGGCGGCGTCGTAGTCGACGAGCGCGCCGCCCGCGCCGACCGCGAACGCGCCCGCCTCAACGTAGTCGGCCGCGTTGTCGGGGCTCACGCCGCCGGTCGGCATCATCGGGATCTGCCCGAGCGGGCCCTTCATCGCGCCGAGGTGGTCCGGACCGACGGTCTTCGCGGGGAACACCTTCACGAAGTCGGCGCCGGCCTCGTAGCCGCGGACCGCCTCGGTCGGCGTCATCACGCCGGGCGCGCTGACGGCGCCGTAGCGGTTACACGTCTCGATCACGTCCTCGTGGAGGCTCGGGGAGACGACGAACTCCGCGCCCGCCATCAGGGTCGTCCTCGCCGTCTCGCTGTCGAGGACCGTCCCCGTGCCGACGACGACCTCGTCGTCGAAGGAGCCCGCGACCGCGCCGAGCTTCTCCGCGACGTCCGGCGTGTCGGCGGTGATCTCGACGGCGGTGACCCCGCCCTCGTACAGCGCCTCCGTGATCCCGATGAGCTGGTCGGCCTCGACCCCGCGCAGCACCGCGACGACCCCGCTGTCGACGAGCCGTGAGAGCGTCTCGTTCATACCCCCCGTTTCCCGAGTCGGTACTTAAAACCGCGCCGATGCTCGCGAACGCTCCCGGTGAGCGCGGGCGGCGTCGACCGCGGGACCGACCGTTCGACCGGTCGTCCCGTGACACCCGTCGACACGATCCCGTGACACCCGTCGACACGATTCCGTGACACCCGTCAATACGATCCCGTGACACCCGTCGACACGAAATCGGCGGGGATCGGGGGGTGATCCCCGGCGAAACGGCTACGACGAAACACTACCCTTTTGACCCTCCTTTCGGTAACACACGGTATAATGGGCCGACGCAAGAAGATCGTTCAGGAATGTGAGCGGCTGATGGACTCCCCGGAGAACATCCGGAACATCGCCATCGCCGCCCACGTCGACCACGGGAAGACGACGCTCTCCGACAACCTGCTGGCCGGCGCCGGCATGATCTCCCAGGACACCGCGGGCGAGCAGCTCGCGATGGACACGAAGGAGGACGAGCAGGAGCGGGGGATTACCATCGACGCGGCGAACGTCTCGATGACCCACGAGTACGAGGACACCAACCACCTCATCAACCTCATCGACACCCCGGGCCACGTGGACTTCGGGGGCGACGTCACCCGTGCGATGCGCGCGGTCGACGGCGCGCTGGTGGTCGTCGACGCCGTCGAGGGCGCGATGCCCCAGACGGAGACGGTGCTCCGGCAGGCGCTCCGCGAGGGCGTGAAGCCGACGCTGTTCATCAACAAGGTCGACCGCCTCATCTCGGAGCTTCAGGAGGGGCCACAGGAGATGCAAGAGCGGCTCCTCTCCGTCATCGCCGACGTCAACGAGCTCATCCGCGGGATGGCCGAGAACATGGACGACATCCCCGAGGACTGGACCGTCTCCGTCGAGGACGGGACGGTCGGGTTCGGCTCCGCGCTGTACAAGTGGGGCGTCTCGATGCCCTCGATGCAGCGGACCGGCATGGACTTCGCGGACATCATGGAGCTCGAGCAGAACGACGAGCGGCAGGAGCTCCACGAGCGCACGCCGCTGTCGGACGTCGTGCTCGACATGGTCTGCGAGCACTTCCCGAACCCGGTCGACGCGCAGCCTCGTCGCGTCCCGCGCATCTGGCGCGGTGACCCGGAGAGCGAGCTGGCCGACACGATGCGGATGGTCAACGAGGACGGCGAGGTCGTCTTCATGGTCACCGACATCTCCATGGACCCGCACGCGGGCGAGATCGCGACGGGCCGCGTCTTCTCCGGGACCTTAGAGAAGGGCCAGGAGCTGTACGTCTCCGGGACCGCCGGCAAGAACCGCATCCAGAGCGTCGGGCTCTTCATGGGATCGGAACGCGAGGAGGTGGACCGCGTCCCGGCGGGGAACATCGCGTCGGTCACCGGCCTCCGCGACGCCATCGCCGGCTCCACCGTCTCCTCCGTGGAGATGACGCCGTTCGAGTCGATCGAGCACATCTCCGAGCCGGTCATCACGAAGTCCGTCGAGGCCCAGAACATGGACGACCTGCCGAAGCTCATCGAGACGCTCCAGCAGGTCGCCAAGGAGGACCCGACGATCCAGATCGAGATCAACGAGGACACCGGCGAGCACCTCATCAGCGGCCAGGGCGAGCTCCACCTCGAAGTGATCACCCAGCGGATCCGCGACAATCAGGGCATCCCGGTCATCACCGGCGAACCGATCGTCGTGTTCCGCGAACAGCCCCAGGAGGCCTCCCGCGAGGTCGAGGGGCAGTCCCCGAACCGCCACAACAAGTTCTACCTCACCGTCGAGCCGATGGACCAGGACATCGTCGACGCCATCCAGCTCGGCGAGGTCTCGATGGACATGCCCGAACTGGAGCGCCGCGAGGCGCTGCAGGAGGCCGGCATGGACAAGGACACCTCGCAGAACGTCGAGGACATCCACCGGACCAACATCCTCATCGACGACACGAAGGGGATCCAGCACCTCAACGAGACGATGGAGCTCGTCTTGGAGGGGCTTCAGGAAGCGCTCGACGACGGTCCGCTGGCCGCCGAGCCGGTCCAGGGGTCGCTGTTCCGCCTCCACGACGCGAAGCTCCACGAGGACACCATCCACCGCGGGCCCGCGCAGGTCATCCCGGCGGTCCGCGACGCGGTCCACCGCGCGCTGATCGACGGCGAGGTCCGCCTGCTGGAGCCGATCCAGGACGTCCGCATCGACGTCCCCTCGGAGCACATGGGCGCCGCGTCCGGCGAGATCCAGGGCCGCCGCGGTCGCGTCGACGACATGTACCAGGAGGGCGACCTGATGGTCGTCGAGGGCATCGCGCCCGTCGAGGAGATGATCGGCTTCTCCTCCGACATCCGTTCGGCCACCGAGGGTCGGGCCTCGTGGAACACCGAGAACGCGGGCTTCCGCGTCCTCGTCGACAACCTCCAGCGCGAGAAGATCATGGAGATCCGCGAGCGCAAGGGGATGAAGCTGGAACTGCCGCAGTCGATCGACTACTTCTAAGTCGACGGCGCGGTCCGCGGTTTCGGCCGTTTCTCTCGCTCTTTTCCCGTTATTCTCTCGCCTTCTTCGGCTCTGACTTCCCACAGCGGCGGATCGACCGAACCGACCGCCTACCCACTCGAATCCGTGCGCCGCGTTGGCAGACGAGAGAGAGGCAACGCCTGCCCCCGCCGAAGGCTTATACCCGATCGTCCGACTCCGTTCGGGTATGCAGACGGGCACGACTCCACCCCGGCGCACCGCGACGGAGCCACCGAGCGACCGCTCCACGCCGGGGACAGGAACGTGTCCGCGAACGCGCGTCCCGGACCGGGCCGACCGCGGCGACGCGCCGGAGGTGACGGCGTGAGCGACCGCCGCGACGGGGCGCCGGAGGCCGCGCTCGACGCGGAGGACGCGGCCGCTCCAGTCGACGGCGAGGGCGGCGACGCGCCCTCTCCGGACGGCGGCCACGCGGCGGCGACGCCCTCGACGCACACGGTCCGGCTGGAGCTCGTCGACGAACCCGGACAGCTGCTCGCCGCGCTCCACCCGATCGCGGACAACGGCGGGAACCTCCTGTCGATCTACCACGAGCGCGGGAACAAGACGCCCCGCGGGCGGATCCCGGTCGAGGTCGACTTCGAGGCGACCCCCGAGCGGTTCGAGGAGATCGTCGACGCGCTCCGCAGCGAGGGCGTGAACGTGATGCAGGCGGGCACCGAGCGGTACGCGGAGGAGGTGACGCTGCTCCTGTTCGGCCACCTCATCGACACCGACCTCTCCGACACGCTCTCGCGGATCGAGGCCTGCGAGTCGGCGTCGGTCGCCGACGTGTCGCTCGCGGCCCCGCAGGGCACCGAGGAGGCGTCGAGCGCGCGGCTCCGGCTCGAGGCTCGCGCGGGCGAGACGGAGGCGGCGCTCTCGGCGGTCCGCGAGCTGGCGACCGAGAAAGAGCTTCGGGTCGTCGAGCCGCTCACGGGGGTGGACGCGTGAGACTCGCGGTTATCGGTGCGGGGGCGGTCGGGCGCTCCGTCGTCGAACTGGCCGGCGAGTACGGCCACGAGGTCGTCGCGGTCGCGGACTCGTCGAGCGCGGTCGTCGCGGACGGGACGGGCGGCACGGGCGGCCCGGGCTCGGACGGACGCGCCGGCGTCGACCCCGACGCGGTCGCGGCCCGGAAGGCGGAACGGGGAATCGTCGGGGACGACGACCCCGCGGACGCGCTCGCGGCCGACTACGACGTCCTCGTGGAGGCGACGCCGACGACGCTCGGCGACGCCGAGCCGGGCTTCTCGCACGTGACGACCGCCCTGGAGCGCGACCGCCACGCCGTCCTCGCGAACAAGGGACCGGTCGCGGAGCGGTTCGGGGACCTCCGGGCGGCCGTCGACGACAGCGACGGCGAGATCCGCTTCGAGGCGACGGTGGGCGGCGCGATCCCCGCGGTGTCGACCGTCGAGGACATCGAGCCGGGCCACGTCACCGCGGTCCGGGGCGTGCTCAACGGGACGGCGAACTTCATCCTCACGCGGATGGCGGCGGAGGGACTCGATTACGATCACGTGCTCGCGGAGGCACAGGACCTCGGCGTCGCGGAGGCCGACCCCTCCTTCGACGTGGACGGCACCGACGCGGCGCTGAAGTGCGTCATCCTCGCGAACGTGCTCTCCTTCGGCGCGGTCGACGACCCGACCGACGCCCGGGAGTTCACGCTCGAGGACGCCGACGTCTCCGGGATCCGCGACGTGCCCGGCTCCGCGCTCCGGCTCGCCGCCGAGGACGGCCGGACGGTGCGGCTGATCGGCGAGGCGACCGGGGAGGCGGTCCGGGTCGCGCCGCGGCTCGTCCCCGAGAACGGGACGCTCGCGGTCTCCGGCACGCAGAACATCGTCCAGATCGAGACCTCCCACGCCGGCCGGCTCAACATCTCCGGCCGCGGCGCGGGCGGCCCGGAGACCGCGAGCGCGGTCCTCGGCGACGTGGGGCGACTGGAGTAGGTCGCTCCGGGTGCCGATTCCGCCACCGCGAGCCGGGGCGTGCGTCGTTCTGCCGTGCCCCGCGTTGTCGAGAATCGCCGGACCGCGGCGCGATACTCTGTGGCCCGTATCGAAACCGTTTTAGTGGAATCTACCGAAACTTACTCACAGAGCGCCTTAGCGCGTGATTACCCCATGAGTGACAAACCGCACCAGAACCTGGCCATTATCGGCCACGTCGACCACGGCAAGAGCACGCTCGTGGGTCGCCTCCTCTTCGAGACGGGGAGCGTCCCCGAGCACGTAATCGAGCAGCACCGCGAGGAAGCCGAAGAGAAGGGCAAGGGCGGCTTCGAGTTCGCCTACGTGATGGACAACCTCGCCGAGGAGCGCGAGCGCGGCGTCACGATCGACATCGCCCACCAGGAGTTCGACACGGACACCTACTACTTCACCATCGTCGACTGCCCGGGCCACCGTGACTTCGTGAAGAACATGATCACGGGCGCCTCGCAGGCCGACAACGCGGTGCTGGTGGTCGCGGCCGACGACGGCGTCGCGCCCCAGACCCGCGAGCACGTGTTCCTGGCCCGCACGCTCGGGATCAACGAGCTCATCATCGGCGTCAACAAGATGGATCTGGTCGACTACCAGGAGTCCTCCTACAAGGAGGTCATCGGCGAGGTCGAGGACCTGCTCAACCAGGTCCGCTTCGCGACCGACGACACCACGTTCGTGCCGATCTCGGCGTTCGAGGGCGACAACGTCGCCGAGGCGTCCGAGAACACGCCGTGGTACGACGGCCCGACCCTGCTGGAGTCGCTCAACGACCTCCCGGAGACCGAGCCGCCGACGGACGCGCCGCTGCGTCTCCCCATCCAGGACGTCTACACCATCTCCGGCATCGGGACCGTCCCCGTGGGACGCGTCGAGACCGGAATCTTAAACACCGGCGACAACGTCTCCTTCCAGCCGTCCGACGTGGGCGGCGAGGTGAAGACGATCGAGATGCACCACGAGGAGGTGCCCGAGGCCGGCCCCGGCGACAACGTCGGGTTCAACGTCCGCGGTATCGGGAAAGACGACATCCGCCGCGGCGACGTCGTCGGCCCCGCCGACGACCCGCCGAGCGTCGCCGAGACGTTCAAGGCGCAGGTCGTCGTCATGCAGCACCCGTCGGTCATCACGGCCGGCTACACGCCGGTCTTCCACGCCCACACGGCGCAGGTCGCCTGTACGATCGAGTCGATCGACCAGAAGATCGACCCCTCGTCGGGCGAGGTCGCCGAGGAGAACCCGGACTTCATCAAGTCCGGCGACGCCGCGGTCGTCACCGTGCGTCCCCAGAAACCGCTCAGCATCGAGCCGTCCGGCGAGATTCCGGAACTCGGCAGCTTCGCCATCCGCGACATGGGTCAGACCATCGCGGCCGGCAAGGTGCTCGAAGTCAACGAGCGATAATCGATGCAGCAGGCACGCGTCCGCCTCGCCGGCACGAGCCCCGAGGACCTCGACGACATCTGCGACGACGTCCGCGAGATCGCGGACTCGACGGGAGTCGCCCTGTCGGGCCCGATCCCGCTGCCGACGAAGACGCTCGAGATCCCGTCGCGCAAGTCCCCGGACGGTGAGGGGACGGCGACGTGGGAGCACTGGGAGATGCGCGTCCACAAGCGGCTGATCGACATTGACGCCGACGAGCGCGCGCTCCGCCAGCTCATGCGCGTCCAAGTGCCGAACGACGTCAGCATCGAGATCGTTCTCGAAGACTGAGCGCTAGGGCGTTTCTCTTTCCCCCTCTCGTTTTTTCGTCCCGTCCAGCGGCGGCGCCGCCGATCGCGTCTCGCCCGGGGTCCCGCCCCGCTCAGCTCGCGTCGAGCAGCCCGACGCGCCCGGCGACGAGCCCGCAGAACGCCCCGGTCGCGTGCGCGATCAGCGCGACGCCCGGCGCGGCCGTCGTCGCGGTGAGGACGACGGCGACGAGCCCGAACAGGAGCAGTTGGACCCGCGGCGAGAGCCGGAGCCGGTCGAACAGCGTCGCGCTCACGACGTTGCCGGCGAGCAGGTAGCCGCCGAGCGCGAAGACGGCGCCGCTGATCCCCAACACGGCGGCCGGGGGGCCGAGCAGGCTCCCGACGGTCACCTGCGCGGCGCCCGCGAGCGCGCCGGTGGCGACCACGAACGCGTGGAAGCGCGGGCGGGTCGTCCGGCGCTCGACGAGGGGACCGACGAGCAGCAGCGCGAGGGCGTTCGCCACGAGGTGACCGACGGAGCCGTGCGCGTACACGCTGGTGACGAGGGTCCACGGGGCGACGGAGAGGGGCGTCGACAGCGCGAGGAGTCCGAAGCGGCCGACGAGGCTCAGGAGGGCCTGTGCGGCGCCGACGAGGAGGACGATCCCGAGCGTTTCGAGGGTGGCGCGCATCGGGCGAGGGTTGGAACCGCGCGGTGAAAAGGGTGTGCGGGGCCGACCGTTGCGGGTCGCGCGGGGGAGCCCGGCGCGACTCAGATCACGTCGTCGGGGTCGTGCGCGTTCGCCATCCGGGCCGCCTCGGCGGCGTACCGCTCGCGGTCGTCGGGGTCGTCGACGGTCCCGACGTTCGACGACGCCGCGTCGACGGCGGCCGTGGTGTCGCGCACGTCAGAGAAGGAGGTGAGCGCGCGCTCCTTCCGGAAGTAGCGCTCGCCGTCCGGCGTCGCGTACGTGAGGATCACCATATTTTGCTCGTCGTCGGAGTAGGTGCGCTCGACGAGCCACATCCGCACGGCGTCGGTCGCGGAGCCGGGGACGGCCTCGTTCGCGTTCATGCGTGGTATTTCTATTTCCACGAACAAACGTGTTGCGTCGGTTCGGAGCCCGGCCGCGCCGCCGCCGCTCGGCGCGTCGACGAGCCCCCGCCGCTTCTCCGCGAACCGCCAGCGTTTTATTCTTTAGGGCGACCTAAACGAATGGATGAACCCGCGCGTCGCCGCCGCTCGGCTCCGCGAGCGCCTCGTTCGACTTCGGGAGCGTCTGCCCCGAGGCTCGCTCGCGGTCGCGGGGACGGTCCTCGTCCTCGCGGTCGGCGGCGCGGTGCTGACGCGGACCCTCGACGTCGAGGCCGTCGTCGCGACGGCGGTCGCGGCTGACCCGTGGCTCCTCCTCGCGGCGCTCGCCGTCTACCTCGCCTCGTGGCCGGTCCGCGGTCGACGGTACGGCGACGTGCTCGCGCCGATGGGTCACCGCCCTCGCACGGCGTTCCTCACGGCGACGGTGTTCGCGAGTCAGACGGCGAACCTGATCGTCCCCGCGCGGGCCGGCGACGGGGTGCGCGCGTACCTGCTGAACGACCGCCGCGGCGTCCCCTATCCCACCGGCGTCGCGTCGCTGGCGGTCGAGCGCGCCTTCGACCTGGTCGCGCTCGGCGTCCTCGGCGGCGCCGCGCTCGCGGCCCTGCTCGTCGACGGGCGGGCCGCGGCGCCGGACGGGTCGGGGCGAGCGGTCGCGGCCGCCGGGGTGATCGCGCTCGCGGCCGCGCTCGGCTCGGCGGTCACCGTCGCGGTCGCTCGGAGCGACCGCCGGTTCGGTCCGGCGCTCCGCGACCGCGCCGACGGCCCCCGACTCTCTCGGGTCGTCGACGCCGCGGTCCGGTTCGGCGCCGCCGTCCGCGTCGTCGCCGCCGACGCGGGCGCACTCGTCCGGGTGTCGCTCGCGAGCGGCGTCGTGTGGGGGGTAGACGCCCTGACCGCGATCCTCGTGCTCGCGTCGCTCGCGGGCGGATTCGGGGGCGGCGTCGACCCGGCGACGCTGCTCGTCGTCGGCACCCTCGCCGTCTCGGCCGGGAACCTCGCGAAGGTGTTGCCGCTCTCGCAGGGCGGAATCGGGCTGTACGAGGCGGCGTTCACCGGAGTCGTCGTCGCGACCACGCCGCTTCCGGCCGCGACCGCGCTCGCCGCGGCCGCGCTCGACCACGCGCTGAAAAACGCCGTCACGCTCGCGGGCGGCGGGTTCGTCGCGGCCGCGTTCGACCTCTCGTTCGCGGACGCACCCGACGAGTCGGAACGCGAACCGGGCACGACGGCGACGCGGCCGACGGCGGACCGCTAAACTTTTAGGTGAGCCTAAAAACAGTCGGGTATGAGCCCGACCGCCTCGGACCGCGACGGTCCGGACGTCTGCGTGATCGTTCCGACGATACGGGAGTACGAGTGCGTCCGAGCCTACGTCGAGAACGCCCGCGAACACGGCTTCGACGTCTCGCGGCTCCACTTCGTCCTCGTCACCGAGGACTTCTGCGAGACCGACGAGATGCGCGCCATGCTCGACGACCTCGGCGTCTCCGGCGAGGTGTTCGACGGGAGCCGCCGCGAGGAGTGGTACGAGGCCAACGGGGTCGCGGAGTACGGCCACGTCGTCCCGGCCGCGAGCCACGCCGAGACGAGCTTCGGCCTGCTGTACATGTGGGCCGACGACGCCTTCGAGTACGGCCTGTTCATCGACGACGACACGCTCCCCCACGACGACGCCGATTACTTCGGGCGTCACATGGAGAACCTCGCGTTCGACGGGGAGGTCGAGTCCGTCAGTTCCGACGAGAACTGGGTGAACGTCCTCTATCAGAACGCCGACGAACACGGGCTCTACCCCCGGGGGTACCCCTACTCCGCGATGGACGAGACGGTCGAGACGGACGCCGTCGCGGTCGAGTCCGGCGAGGTCGTCGCCTCGCAGGGGCTGTGGACGAACGTTCCCGACCTCGACGCGGTCCGGATCCTGATGGACGGCGACCTGGAAGGGCAAGCGCAGACGCGCACGACCGCCGACGACTTCGCGGACGACTTCGTCGCCGCGCGCGGCAACTACCTCACCGTCTGCTCGATGAACCTCGCGTTCCGCCGCGAGGTGATCCCCGCGTTCTACCAGCTGCCGATGGACGACAACGAGTGGGAGGTCGGCCGCTTCGACGACATCTGGTCGGGCGTCTTCCTGAAGCGCGCCTGCGACGTGCTCGGCAAGCGGATCTACAACGGCGGCCCGCTGTGTGAACACAACAAGGCCCCGCGCTCGACGTTCGACGACCTCCACAACGAGGTGGCCGGGCTCGAACTCAACGAACACCTCTGGGAGCTGATCGACGACGCCGGCGCCGACGCCGACGGTTACGCGGCGGTCTACGACGCGATGGCCGACCGGCTCGCGGACGGGGAGTTCGACGAGTACCGGAACGGCGCGTTCTTCGCGCACGTCGGCGAACACATGCGCGACTGGCTCGACTGTCTCGACGCGATCCGCCGGACGCCGGCGGTCGCGGACGACTGAACCGACACGACTAAAAGTATTTAGGTAAGCCTAAAACACATGACGAACCACGATCACACCGGGACGAAGGTGAATCGCAGACGGTTCCTCGCGAGCGCCGGCGCGGTCGGCGCGGTCGGACTCGCGGGCTGTACGGGCGGCGGAACCGACGACGGCGCGCAGTCGTCGATCGGTCAGATCGGCTCCGGCCGAGCGGGGCGCGGGCTCCCGGGCGGGACGCCGATGGCGGAGATGCCGGCGCTTGAGGGCGAGCTCACCGTCTACTCCGGCCGCGGCGAGTTCCTCGTCGGCGAGCTCGTCGGCTACATCGACGACCTGTACGACGGCCTCGACCTCACCGTGCGGTACGGCGGCTCGACCGACCTCGTGAACCAGATCGTGAACGAGGGCGAGGGGTCCCCCGCGGACGTGTTCTACTCGGTCAACTCCGGCGCGCTCGGCGCGCTCGCGGACGAGGGGCGCACCCAGGCGCTCCCGTCCGAGGTGACCGACAAGGTGCGCGAGGAGTTCCGGACCGAGCAGTGGGTCGGCACCTCCGGACGCGCCCGGACGGTCCCGTACAACACCGACGAGTACTCCGAGAGCGAGATGCCCGACGACATCATGGCGTACCCCGAGGAGTTCGAGGGCGACCTGGGCTGGGCGCCGTCGTACGGCTCCGCGCAGGCGTTCATCACCGCGATGCGCATCCTCGAGGGCGAGGAGGCCACCCGCGACTGGCTCGAGGCGATGGTCGAGCGCGGCGCCTCGACGTACCCCGACGAGTTCGTCACCTGTCAGGCGATCGCCGACGGCGAGATCGACGCCGCGTTCACGAACCACTACTACATCCAGCGCGTGCTCGACGGGAACCCGGAGGCGCCGATCGCCACCTCGTTCACCGAGGGCGACGCGGGCGCCGTGTTCAACGTCGCGGGCGCCGCGGTCGTCGACACCGCGTCCGACGCCGACCTCGCGGCGAACTTCGTCCGCCACCTGCTGTCGGCCGAGGCGCAGGACTACTTCGCGCGCTCCACCTTCGAGTACCCGCTGATCCCCGAGGTCGACCCGATCGGCAACCTCCCGCCGATCGACGAGCTCGACGTCCCGGACATCGACCTGACGCAGCTGTCGAACCTCGAACCGACGATCGACCTCATGCGCGACGCCGGCGTCCAGATCTGAGGCCGCCCGCGCCGCGCTGATCGCATCGTCTCACCGCCACCGCACCGCTCGCGCCACCACACCGCGCCTACATCATAACCGTTCGTGCCAGTTCTCCCACCCGCCGTCCGTCCCCGCCGACTCGCGGCCCGGCTCCGGAAGCGGCTCGCCCGCGCCGACCGCGTGACGGTCGCGGCCGCGCTGGTCGCCGCCGCGGCCGGCGCCCTGACGTTCGCGATCGCCGTCACCGTCTTCTCACACCACTCCGCGAACCACGACGAGGGCGTCTACCTCACGCAGGCCGCGCTCCTCCTCGGCGGCCAGCTGGAGTTCCACGCCGGTCCGCTCGCGGACGCCGTCCACCCGTGGTTCTTCATCGAGGACGGCGGCCGGCTCTACCCGAAGTACAATCCCGTCCCGGCGGCGACGTTCGCGGTCTCGATGTGGCTGTTCGACGAGCCGCGCGTGACGCTCGCGGCGGTCGCCGCGGGCAACGCCGCCCTGGTGTACCTGCTCGGCTCGCAGACGTTCGGGCGGCGGGCGGGGCTCGCCGCGAGCGTCCTGTTCGCGGCGTCACCGATGGCGATCGCCACGTCGTCGGCGTTCCTCCCGTACGCGCCCACGACGTTCTTCAACCTGATCTTCGCGGTCGCGTACCTCCGAGGCGTCCGCGACCGGTCGCTCGCGGCCGCCGGCGTCGCTGGCGTCGCGATCGGGATCGCGTTCTTCTCGCGGCCGTACACCGCGGTGCTGTTCGCCGCGCCGTTCATCGCCCACGCGGCGTGGCGGGTAGGGGCGGCGGTCCGCCGCCTCGGCGCCGAGACGGATCGGTCGACGCCGCGCGCGTTCGCGGCCCTCGGCCGCCGCGCGCTCTCGGTCGGCGGCTCCCGCGAGCTCCCCGGCCCGATCCGTCGTCAGGGGCTGACGGCGCTGTTCGGCACCCTGTTCGTCGGGGTCACGCTCGCGTACAACGCCCGGATGACGGGCTCGCCGCTCGTGTTCCCGTACCAGGAGTTCGCACCGATGGACGGCCCCGGCTTCGGCGAGCGGCGCATCCTCGGCCACTCGGTCGACTACACGCTCGAACTGGCGCTGGAGTCGAACGGCTACGCGCTCGCAGAGATCGCGACCCGGTGGTTCGTCGCCGGCCCGCTCGGCACCGCGCTGGCGCTCGCCGGCGTCGCGGCCGCGCTCTGGGGGTGGCGCGCGGCCGGCGACCCCTGCGGCCTCCTCGGCGGGGCGTCGGCCGGCGTCGCACGGGTCGCAGACGGCGGCGAGACCGAGGGGGCGTCGGGAGCGTCCGCCCCCTCCGACTCCCCCGCCTTCCGTCGGACCGCGGCCGCGCTGCTCGCCGGCGTCGCGGGCTCCGTCGTCGTCGGGAACCTGTACTTCTGGGGGACCCACAACGCGCTCGCGGACCTCTCGGACCCGACCGACGGGCTCGCGTCGCTGTTCGGCCCGTTCTACCACTTCGACCTGCTCGTCCCGCTGGCGGTGTTCGGCGGGCTGGGGGTCGCCGTCGGGTGGCGCGCGCTCGCCGCGGGCCGAGAGCGGCTCGCGGTCCGCGGCGTCTCGCCCGCGGTCACGCGCGTCGCGCTCGCCGTCGTCGTCGCGAGCGCGGTCGCCGTCGCGGGCGTCGCCGCCGTGGACGCCGCCTCCGGCCCGATCGAGCGCAACGCCGCGGTCGACGAGAAACACGAGATCGCGTACGCGCCGTTCGACGAGACGACCTTCGAGGACGGGCTGGTGTTCGTCCCCACGCCGTACGGCGAGTGGCAGAGCCACCCGTTCCAGTATCTCCGGAACGGGCCCGGGCTCGACGGCGACGTCGTGTACGCGCTCGAACGCGACCCGGTGGAGAACTTCGCCGTGTTGGACGCCTACCCCGACCGGACGCTGTACCGCTACGGCTACCACGGCGTCTGGACCCCGAACCCGGAGGCGCACGTCGTCCCCAAGCTGGAGCCGCTAGACCGGCGGTCCGGGGGACGGATCGACGCCGAGACGACCGTCGGCGTCCCCGACCGCGTCGCCCGCGCGCAGGTCCGCGTCGACCCGCGCCGGGGCGCCCCGGGCGGTCCGGACCACGTCTCCTACACCGTGTCGGACCCCGGCGAGTCGCTCGCGGTCGACTGGGCGGTGACGCCGGCGGGAGCCCGGCTGCCCGGCGCGGAGCGCGCGGCCGCCGGGAACGCGAGCGAGCCGGTCCCGTTCGACCCCGACGGCGACGTGATCGCCGTGACGGTGACGCTCGTCGACCCCGCGGGCGCGACGTACACCTACCGGCAGGAGGTGACGGTGCGGGTGTCGGGCGGCGAGCGCGTCGAGGCCGTCTGGCCGCCCGAGCGCTCGACCTGTCGGCTCGTCATGGAGTGCGGCAACGAGGGGACGTACCTCCCCGACGAGCCCCAGACTCACCCCGAGTGGGTCGTTTTCGAGACGGAGGCTGACGCGAGCGACTAATACGCTGACTACGGATCAGCGGCGGCCGGCTCCAACGCCCCAGCCGCTCGGCAATACGTGATCGACGTTTCTGCGGCGGCCACCTCCAAAGCCCCAGCCGCTCGGCTGTACATAACTAGTTCTCGAACAGCGGAGCACGCCTCCAAAGCCCCAGTCGCGAGGCCGCGGTACGCTCGTTGTCGCCCGAAAATCGGAGATTTTCGGGATGACGAGAGAGCTTCGCTCTCTCGAACCACGCTCCTCGGTCGCTCACTTCGTTCGCTCCCTGCGGTGCTTACGTCGTCATCAGAACGCGGAGCGTTCTGATTGGCTCACGAGAGCTGCGCTCTCGTGAACGCCTACTGCGGCCTCGCGACTGCCCCTTTGAGTCCCACCCCGCACCGCACAGCGACCGCACCTCACACCTCCCCAGCCTCGTCGGTCGCCCTCGCTTCGCTCGGCGACCGACTCCCTCGCGCGTGCTCCTCGCGGCCTCCGCTTCGCTCCGGCCGCTCGCAGGCACGCGCCACCGCACAGTTGCGGTCGATGACGATGGATGGAGCCGTCGCTCGGGGTCGTAGAAAACGTCGCCGGCGGCGGTCCACTGTGCCCACAGTGTACCTCCGGACCGCCGTCCGACGACGGCGTCGAGGGCGAAGCGCCCTCAGAAGCGCCGCAGTTGTTCTTCGAGACAGACGGTGACGATCGACTTCGCGATGGCCGCGCCGCCGCCGATCGGGTCCAGCTTCGTCTCGCCGAGGCGCTCGGCGTAGCGGATCGGGCGCTCGCGCACGTCGTAGCCGCGCATCAGCGGACGGATCAGCAGTTCGGCGGAGAGGCCGGTGTTCTCGGTCCAACCGATCTCCTCGACCACGTCGCGGCGGTAGGCGCGCATCCCCGTGGTGGTGTCGTGGACGCGCTCGCCCATCAGCAGGCTCGCGAGCGCCGCGAACGCGTGGTTACCGAAGCGGTTGAACGCCGGCATCGCCGCCGCGCCGTGGTAGAGCCGGTCGCCGCTCACCACGTCGGCGCCGTCGTTGACCTCCGCGAGGAACTCCGGCAGCGCCTCCATCGGGTAGGTGTCGTCGCAGTCGGTCGTGACGACGACCGGGCGGTCGGGCGTCAGGATCGCCTCGCGCACGGCGACGCCGTACCCCTGCGGCTCCTGCTCGACGACGGTCGCGCCGTGTTCGCGGGCGATCTCCGGCGTTCGGTCCGCGGAACCGTCGACGCAGACGACCTCGGCCTTCCCGTCGGTGACCTCGTCGATGTCGTCGAGGACGGTTCCGATCGCCTCCTCCTCGTTGTACGTCCCCATCACGACGCTGAGGTCGTCGAACGTGAACCCGTCGCCGCCCGCGGCGCCGACGGCGGCGTCCGTCTCCTCGCTCGGGGCCGCGTCCGCGCCGTCGGTCGCGTCCGTCCCGTCGTGCGAGCCCGTCTCGTCGGCCGGATCCGTCTCGATCGAGCTCGCGGAGCCGTTCGTCGCGTGTGCTGAGTCGCTCATTACCCGTCTCTCCGTTCGCACGCACTTGAAGTTTTAGGTTCACCTAAAACAACCGTGGCCGGGACTCACATCCCCGAGAGCCGGGCCTCCACGTCGTCGGCGACGCGGAGCGCGAGCGCGGCGATGGTGAGCGTCGGGTTCATCGCGCCGCTCGTGGGGAAGACGGAGCTGGAGGCGATCCAGCAGTTGTCGAGGTCGTGGGTCCGGCAGTCCGCGTCGACGACGCCCGAATCGGGGTCGTCGCTCATCCGCGTGGTCCCCATGTGGTGGTAGGCGGGGCCCGTCGCGTCCGGGCCGGCGACCCACTCGACGTCGGCGCCGAGCTCCTCTAAGATCTCGACCTGGATCTCGTTCGCCCGCTCGATGGTGTCGAGCGCGCGCTCGCCGACGGTCCACTCCATCTGCGGCACGGGGTTGCCGCGGTCGTCCGTGCGGTCGTCGGCGAGGGTGATCCGGCTGTCGGCCTGTGGCGCCTGCTCGACGAGCCCGCCCATCGCGACGTGGTTCCCGTACCCGTCGCGGAGCCGCTCCAGAAGCGGGTCGCCCCAGTCGTCGCCGGTCAGGGCCATCTCCACCGGCGAGGGGCCGGCGTAGTTGAAGAACTCCAGCTTGAACGGCGCCTGCTCGGCGTCGGCCTCGTCGTAGAACTGGTCGCAGGCGCTGGTGTAGAAGCCGACGTGGTTCTGTCTCGTCTCCTCGTCGAGCGTGCCGCCCGCGCCCGCGAACAGGTGGTCCATGAAGAACTCGCCGACGTGGCCGCTCCCGTTCGCGAGCCCGTCGGGGTAGCGGTCGGAGTCGGACAAAAGGAGGAGCCGCGGCGTCTCCACGCCCCCGGCGGCGACGACGAACGCGTCCGCCGCCTGCCGGTGCCGCTCCCCGTCCGGCGTCGCGTAGACGGCGGCCGTCACCCGGTCGTCGCCGTCGTGTTCGAGCCGCTCGACCGGGGCGCGGTCGACGACCGTCGCGCCCCTCTCCTCCGCGCGCTCGACGTGGACCGTCGCGTCGTACTTCGCGCCGCTCGGGCAGACCGGCTGGCAGGTGCCGTAGCCGACGCAGGGCGACCGGTCGTCGTACGGCTCGGAGTTGCGCGCGTTCGGCACGGAGTGCATGTCGATCCCAAGCTCCTCGCAGGCCTCGGCGAACAGCGAGTCGCTGTAGGAGGGCTCGAACGCCGGCATCGGGTGCGGCTCCTCGCGCGGCGGCGCGTAGGGGTTGTCGGAGGCGCCCGCGACGCCCAGCTCCTTCTCCGCCTCGGCGTAGTAGGGGCGGAGGTCGGCGTAGTCGACGGGCCAGTCCGGGCCGACGCCGCGCTCCGTGCCGGAGTTGAAGTCGTCCTCGTGGAGCCGCATCACCATCCCCTGCCAGTGGAGCGTCGACCCGCCGATCCCCTTCACGCGAGCGTGGTTGAGCGGGTAGAACCAGTCGCCGGCGTTCTCGTGGGCGTCGCGCGCGCCGCCGACGCCCCACACGTCCGGCCGGCCGTAGAACGGGCGGATCGCCCGCTCCTGTCTCGCGAGGCGGTCGGCCGGGTCGAACCGCGGCCCCGCGTCGAGCACCACCACCTCGCGGTCGCCCGCGAGCCGGTCGGCGACGAGCGCGCCCGCGGGACCCGCGCCCACGACGCAGACGTCGGCGTCGGGGACCGGAGTGCGGTCGACCTCCTCGTCGGCGCCTCCCTCAGCCTCCGACCGCTCGTCGCCGACGCTCTCCGCACCGCTCATCGCGGCCCCTCCTGGTAGCTCTCCGCGCCGCCGGCGTACCCCTGCGGGTTCTCGATCCCGACGAGCTCGCCGCCCGTCGGCGACGAGTACAGCGCGAGCAGCAGCTCGTTCACGACGAAGAAGCGGACGCGCTCCGCGGCCGTCCCCCCGGGGTCCTCCTCGGCCGTGTCGGCGCCGAGCCCGCGCAGCAGGTCGTCGCGCTCGGCCGCCGAGAGCTCGGCGACGGGCGCGTCGTACCACGACCGGGCCGCCGACTCGACCTCGGCGACCGCGGCGCGGACCCCCTCGGCGTGCGCCGACCCGTCGAGGCGCCCGTCGAGGAAGCGGTCGACGAACGCGCCGATCCCGGAGACCTCTTCGGGGTAGAGGACCCGCGCCACCGCGGTCATCGCCTCGCGGACCGCTTCGTCGTCGGGAGGGCCTTCGCCGTCCCACGCCGCGTCGGCCTCGTCGTCTCCGGGTCCGCCGCCCCGATCGTCGGTCGCCCGACGGACGCCGAGCGCGACCCCGCCGGTCGCGCCGATCGCGGCCAGCGCGGCCGCCGCGTCGCGTCGCGTCAGTTCCATGGAACTTTTTAGGTGGCCCTAAATTCATATATCCGTCGGAGTGCGCTCGCCGGGCGATCGGAACCCCTAACGCGGGGCGGCCCCTCGCTCGGACAGAGCGACTCCCTCCCCCGCACAATGACCCTGCGAACCCGGATCCGCGACCGGCTGACCGACGGCGACGACAGGCTCCCGCTCGGGCTGACGCTGCTGTGTGCGGCGATCGCCGCCACGCTCGTGTTCCCCCTGACGTGGCTCGTGATCAGGGCGGCCGCCGTCGACCGGCAGCGGGCGATGGACCTCGTGTTCAGCGCCGGCACCGCCGAGGTGCTCGTCAACAGCCTCGTGCTGATGGCGGGCGTCACCGCCGCCTCGATCCTCATCGGCGTGCCGCTCGCGTACCTCACCGCCCGGACCGACCTCCCGTTCCCCCGCTTCTGGTCCGTCGCGGCCGCGCTCCCGCTCGTCGTGCCGAGCTACGTCGGCGCGTTCTCGTTCGTCTCCGCGTTCGGCCCGCAGGGGGCGTTCCACAATATTCTCGCCCCGCTGGGCGTCGAGCGGGTGCCCAACATCTACGGCCTCTCCGGCACGATCTTCGTGATCACGCTGTACACCTACCCCTACGTCTACCTCACCACCCGAGCCGCGCTGCTGTCGTTCGACACGACGATGCTCGAGGCCGCCCGGACGCTCAACCACGGCCGGCTCGCGGCGTTCCGCCGGGTGACGCTCCCGACGATCCGGCCCGCGATCGCCGCCGGGGCGCTGCTCTCGGCGCTGTACGCCGTCTCCGACTTCGGGACGCCCTCGATCATGCGGCTCCCGGTGTTCACCCGGCAGATCTACGTGGAGTACAACTCCTTCGGCAGCGACTACGCCGCGCTGCTCTCCCTCCAGCTGCTCGTCGTGGTCGTCCTCGTGCTCGCCTTGGAGTGGGCGGTCCGCTCGGACCGGAACGCGAGCGGCGACGACGCGGGGCGGACGGACGACCGGGTGTCGCTCGGCCGCCTGCGCTGGCCCGCGACCCTGCTGCCGGCCGCGGTGTCCGGCACCGCACTGCTCGTCCCCCTGTGGATCCTCGGGCTGTGGCTGCTCCGGGCCGAGTCCGGGCGCCGCCCCTCGCTGGCGTTCGAGCCGATCATGGTGCTCAACTCCGTGTCGGTCTCCGCGGCGGCGGCCGTCGCCGCCGCGCTCGCCGCGATCCCGATCGCCTACTTCGCCGCGAACCACGACTCGCCGTTCGCGGTGATCTTCGAGCGGGCGACGTACGTCGGCTTCGCGGTCCCCGGCATCGTGCTGGCGCTCGCGCTGGTGTACTTCGGGTCGGGGTACGCCCCGTGGATCTACCAGACGCTCCCGCTCTTGATCTTCGCGTACGTCGTCCGGTTCCTGCCGCAGGCGGTCGGGTCGACGCGGACCTCCATCCTCCAGATCGACCGGCGGCTCGTCGAGGCGGCGCGCACCCTCGGCGAGTCGTCGACCGGCGCGTTCAGGCGCGTGACGTTCCCCCTCACGCGATCCGGCATCGTCGCCGGCGCCGCGCTCGTGTTCCTCACGACGATGAAGGAACTGCCCGTCACGCTGGTGCTCCGCCCGACCGGGTTCGACACGATCGTCACGCAGATCTGGCGCGCGCAGCAGAACGCGTTCTACCAGTACGCGGTCGTCCCCACGCTCATCCTGCTCCTCATCTCCGGGCTCTCGATGGTCGTCCTCCTCACGCAGGAGGGCGGCGAGGAGGGGCTATGAGACGGGGGTGCTCCGCTTCCACCGTCTCCACCGATGACCGAGGCGAGCGCCTCGGGGCTTGACTTCGAGGCGGTTCGTCGGAATCGGGGCCGATGTCGGTCGTCCGGGTCGGTGTCTGCTGGCCCCACCGACCGCTGGACTCGATTGACGCACGCGAGTCCGTCCGCCTCGAACCGCCCGGGCGGGAACCGGTCAGTCCGCGGTGGAGGTCCGTCGCCGTCGCGTCACGCGGAGCGACGTGATCGCCGCGTACAACACCCCGAACGCGACGACGACCGCCGCGCCGATGACGAGCACCAGTCCGAGCAGCTCGAGCGTCGCGTTGCCGAGGTAGGAACCGACTTCACCGATGCCCACGGCGACGGAGCCGACCAGCAGCATCCCGCCGAAGTACACCTTGATCTCGTCGGCGTCGACGACGGCGGTCGCGGCGGAGCCGACGCGCGCACCGAGTGCGCTCCCGAACAGCAGCGGGGCGACGATGCCGAGATTCACGCCGCCACCCTGTCCGTAGAGGTAGCTCCCGAGCCCGCCGGAGAAGACGATCTCGAAGAGGTCGGTCCCGACCGCGACGGGCACCGGAACGCCGATCGCGTAGATCATCGCGGGCATCCGGATGAAGCCGCCGCCCACGCCGAGGAAGCCGGACAGGACGCCGGTCGCGAAGGCGACGGCCGTGATGACCCACGCGGAGACGCGGACGTCGCCGCGGAGCGTCACCATCGGCGGAATGCGAACGGTCCGCTGGATTTTCTCGGCGATCTCGGGGATCTCGTACTCGTCGAGGTCCCTATCGGTCGCCTCGTGGTCGATTCCGCCCTCGCCGTCGCTTTTGAGGGCGTCGCGGGTGACCATCGCGCCGACGCCGCCGAGCAGGACGACGTAGGCGACGCTGATGACGCCGCCGGCGAGCCCCATCGATTCGAGGTAGTAGACGCTGGCGCGGCCGACCTCGATCCCGATCGTCGTCCCGGTGATCATGATCGCGCCGAGCTTGTAGTCCACCTGCCCGAGGTCGTGGTGTTTCAGCGTCGCGATGACGGCGGTTCCGAAGACGAACGCCATCCCGCTGCCGACCGCGACGGGCGCCGGGTACTCTAACATGAGCAGGGCCGGCGTGACGAGGAACGATCCACCCATGCCGAAGAACCCGAACAGGACGCCGACGACGAGGCCGAACCCGACGAACAAGGCGAGCATCTCGGGGCTCGTCCCCAGGAAGCCGGCCCCGCTGAGAAGGCTACCGAGCACTCGCGTCACCTCCGACGACGAGCCGCATCAGAGAGGGACCGACGAGCCGTTCGAGGCCGCCGTAGCCCACGTACAGTACGAACGCTTCCAGGAGGATCGCGCCGATAAGCAGGGCCGTCTCCGGGTCCCACGTGGGTATCTCTAGTCCTGCCATCGACTCTCCCTCCGACTTCCGAAGGCGGAAATTCGCTTCTGGTACATTTCTGCTCGCTCTCCCCTACCTGCCTCGCGCCTATAACGGTTTTGGGGTTACTGTACAAGACTATATTCGGGTAACCTCGGCCGGAGTACCGATAACTTATCGAGAGGTTTTCGTGTGCGGAGGGCCAGGCGGACCGTCGGTGGGCGTTGCCCTCGTCGGACTCTGGATGCTCCTGTCGCTCGGTTGTAAATAACTGGCTGTGGATCGGTGGAAAGCGCCTCTAACTTCCGAGTCGTTCGCTTATAAACAACTGACCGTGGATCGGCGGCGAACACCTCCGAAGCCCCAGCCGTGAGGCGGGCGCACGCTCGCTGTCGTTCGAGACGCCTCCGGCGTCTCGTGATGACGAAACGGCTCCGCCGTTTCGAACCACGCTCCTCGTCACTCGCTGCGCTCGTTCCTGCGGTGCTTGCGTCGTCATCAGAACGCTTCGCGTTCTGATTGGCTCACGAGAGCTGCGCTCTCGTGAACGCCTGCGCTCGCCTCCCGGCAGCGTGGCGCTACGCGCCACGGGCAACCGGCGGCGGAGCCGCCGGTGACTGCCCCTTTGAGTCCCACCCCGCACCGCCCCGCACAGCACCTCACGCCTCCCCAGCCTCGTCGGCCTCCCTCCGGTCGGCCGACTCCAGCGAGGGACCTTCGGTCCCTCTGGCAGCCGGCGCGTAGCGCCGGCGACAGCGAGGCGCGACGCGCCTCTGGCAGTCGGGCGAAGCCCGACGACCTCGCGCGTGCTCCTCGCGCCCTGCGGGCGCTCGGAGGCACGCGCCACCGCTTCGGATATTTATAAAAGAACTGCCGCCGCGGCGTGTCCGTTTATAAAAAGAGCGCCGCGGCGGCGTACGCGAGCGCGAACGAGATGACGAACGAGCCCGCCCACGCGCCCACCGTCGTGAGGATCTTCTCGGCGTCCACCGCGTCGCGGCCGCCGACGGCCGCGCCGCTCCCGATGATGGCGCTCACGACGATCTCGTTGAACGAGACGGGAACGCCGAGGAGGACCGCCAGCTGCGCGATCAGAAACGACGGGACGAGCGCCGAGATGGAGCGGCGGGGCCCAAGCGACGAGTAGTCCTGCGCCAGCGACTTGATCATCCGCGGCGCGCCGGTCCACGAGCCGACCAGCATCCCGAACCCGCCGCCGACGAGCACGGCGGTCGTCGAGATCATCCCCACCTCGTCGAGCAGCGGCAGCAGCGGGCCGACCGCCAGTCCGACCTGACTCCCGCCCGCGGAGAACGCGACGAGCGAGCCGAGCGCGAGCAGGACGTGCCGCAGTCCGCCCTCCTCGTCGCGGCTCACGTCCCACCGGACGACGGTCGCGACGGCCAGCGCCGCGAGGCCCGTGATCGCGACCGCCGGCGCGAGCCCGTCGACCCCCAGCGCGTGCTGGGCGACGCCGCGGAGCATGCCCGATTCGGGCCCGTCACCCAGGAAGCTGAACCGGACGTTCACGAGGACGGCGCCGACGAGCCCGGCGAGGGGCGGGACGCTGTACCGCTCGGGAACGCCGGGCCGCGGGAGGACGGAGGCGATACCGAACGCGATGCCGCCGCCGACGAACGGCGTCAACAGCCAGACGGCGCCGATCTGTTGGTACTTCGCCCAGACCGGCGTCCCGCCGAGGGCGAGGCCGACGCCGATGACGGCGCCGGTCACGGTGAACGCGGTCGCGATCGGGATCCCGGTGGTGATGCCGACCGCCATCAGCCCCGCGCCGAGGACGAGCACGAGGATGACCCCGGCGACTGGCAGGCCGATCCCGCCGACGAGGCCGCTGCCGACGGCCTCGGAGACCTTTCCGCCTTGGGCGATTGCGCCGGCGAAGCCGAAGACGCCGACCAGCAGGGCCGCGCGCATCGTGCCGATAGCGTTCGCGCCGACGGCGGGCGCGAACGGCGTCGCGCCGCTCGACCCGGCGCCGATCACCCACGCCATGAACAGGCTGGCGAGCGCCGCGCCGACGAAGAGCGCGATAAGAGCGGGGTCCATCGGAGGGTGCGCTAGTCCGCGCCCGCCGCGGCGGCGTCGCGGGCCCCGCTCCGGCTCCGCCAGTAGCCCTGCGCGTACGCCCCGACGAACATCCCGCCGAGCGCCCAGAGGATGGTGACGTTGCCGACCCCGAGGCTGGCGTACGCGGCGCCCGGGCAGATCCCCGAGAGCCCCCAGCCGACGCCGAAGACGGCGCCGCCGACGAGGACGTTCCGGTCGAACGGTTTCAGCCGGCGCTCGTAGGGGTCGCCCGTGAGGGGCGCGGCGTCCCGGAACCGGGGGAGCAGCGCGAACGCGATCCCGGAGACGATCGCGGCCCCGAACATCACGAACGGGAGCCCGAGGTCGTCGAACAGGAGGAAGTTCACCACGACCTCCGGCCGCGCCATGTGGCTGAACCCGAGTCCGAACCCGAAGATGATACCGCCGACGAAGATCAGCGGCTTGAACAGCGGATGCCTGTCCGCGCTCACGTGTCGCTCCCTCCGGTCGCTCCCGTTCGCGCAGTTCGAGACGCTCGCCGCTCACGGCTCACGTCCGTTCGCCGTTCGCTCCCCGAGTCGCTCACTCCGTTCGCGCCTCGGTCCGCTCGCGTCTCGCGCATCACGGACTCACCCCCAGCGCGGCGACGACCTGCGCGGTCCCGATCGCCACGGTCAGGAACGTCGCGACGCCGACAAGCGATGTCTTCGACGCCGAGCCGACGCCGCAGACGCCGTGCCCGGACGTACAGCCCTTGCCGATCCGAGTTCCGATTCCGACGAGGACACCGCCGACGAACAGCCGCCACGGCTGGATCTCCGTCGTCCACAGCGTCACGCCGGCGACCTCGTACAGCTGGCCGGTCGTTCCGGGCTCGTACAGCGGGCTCGTGACCAGTCCGGACTGGAACGTCGCCGCGAACGCCAGCCCGCCCAGAACGATGCCGGCCGTGAACACGACCCGCCAGTCCCGGGAGCCGACGTACCGCTGGAACCGCGACCGGTCGGAGACGTACGACAGCGTCGACTCCAAGAACGTACTCGCTCCGGCCGGGATTCCCGTCCCGACGTAGATCAGAACGGTCCCGAGCCCGACGAGCAGTCCGCCGACGGCGTACCGGCTGATCCCGTTGGGGAACAGCTCGGCGACAGCCTGTAGCAGTACTGGGTCAGCGACCATGTGCGTCGTCAGTCACCCGCGAGGGAGTCCTGGCTGGCGGCGCAGTTGTTCGGCCCGAGCTCTAGGGTGAACGCCTCCTCGTCGTCGACGGCGTTCCGCCCGAGGTTCGTCGCGATGATGTCCTCGTAGTTGGCCGGCCGCGGCGGCATGTCCGAGAGGATCAGGTCGACGAACGCCCGTTCGTCCATCGTGAGCGCGTCCATCTCCGCGACGAGCTCGCCGATGGGCGCCGTGTAGGTGCCGTCGTCGGCCGGGACCGCGGCGTCGCTGAAGTGCGCGCCGCCGACGAGCGTGTCGTCCGGCAGCGAGAGGACGCGCTCCTGTAGCGACTCGTACAGCATGCGCGCCGCGTCGGGGGCGCCCTCGTCGCCCTCTTCGAGGTCGGGGCGGGCGACGCTCTCGACGAACAGCCCGTCGCCGGTCGCGAGCAGGCTCTCGTCGACGAGGTAGGAGGTCATCCCGGTCGTGTGGCCGGGGGTGTAGATGGCCTCGATCGTCGCGCCGCCGACTTCGAAGGTGTCGCCGTCTTCGGCCGTGGTCAGCTCGTCGGCGTACGTGACGCCGCGGTCGACGGCGGCCGCCGGGATGACGCCCTCCACGCCCTCGGCGTCGAGGTCGCGCACGCCCGAGACGTGGTCGGCGTGGACGTGCGTGTCGAGCGCGTACGTCAGGTCGACGCCGAGGTCGTCCGCGTCGTCGAGGTAGCGGTCGGTGAACGCCCGGAGCGGGTCGATGATCGCGGCCTCGCCGTCGTGATAGAGGAGGTAGCCGAGGCAGCCCGAGGACGGACGCTGGTACTGGAGGAGCGTGCCGGCGCCGTCGTAGCGCTCGACCTCGACGGCCTCGTAGACGCTCGCCCAGCCGTTCATCCCGTCTTCGAGGTGGTCGACGTCGTAGCCGCGCTCCGCGAGTGCGCCCGCGACGTACTCGCTGGCGCCGCCCTTCGCGCACAGCACGGTCACCTCGCGGTCGTCGGGGATCCGATCGAGGACGTCGTCGTCGATCTCGTCGTCGAGGAACTCGAAGTACGGGACGTTGATCGACGCGACGTTCTCGCCGTCGATGCGCCACTCCTCGTAGTCAGACCCCATACGCGCGTCGAGGATCGTCACGTCCTCGCCGGCGTCGATTCGACGTTTGAGCGAGTCCGGGTCGACGGAGTCGACGTCGACGTCCGGAGTCGGAAAGTCGTCGGCATTCATATTTCGCGGTCGGTTCTACCGGGTCGACGCACAAAAGAATTTTCATAGTATTTCCTTTTTTGGACAATACTATTGCCGGTCGCGGGCATCAGATATTCCTCTAAAGTATCTAATACGGGTTATAGAGTGCCTAAATACGTTTCGCGTTATATGGTAGTTGGCGATCTTCACAAGAAACAACAATCTTTTACCTTGGTGGAGGGTATTGTGCGATGGCTCCAATACACGCGGCCGGAGCAGATACACAATGAGTTCCGAATTCGACATCGCGGAGACGCTCGACGTGAAAGGCGCATCGTGCCCAATGCCAGTGGTGAAGACGAAGTCCGCCATCGACGGTCTCGCCGCGGGCGAGGTCCTCGAAGTGCTGGCGACCGACCCCGGCAGCATGAGCGACATCGACGGCTGGGCCGACGGCACCGCGGGCGTCGAGCTCGTCGACCAGACGGAGGGCGACGACGTGTACAAACACTACGTCCGCAAGACCGAGTAACGATGGGCACGGACACATCCGACGCGTCGGCAGACGACGCCTCCGACGGCGCCTCCGAGGCGACCGACGGCGACGCCCCCTCCCGCGCGGAGCTGGCCGCGCGCGTCGACGAGCTCGAGGACGCGCTCGCCGAGGCCGACGACGGCGGCAAGAAGATGAGCATCATCGCCACGAAGGGGACGCTCGACATGGCGTACCCGCCGCTCATCCTCGCCAGCACCGCGGCCGCGTTCGGCTACGAGGTGACCGTCTTCCACACGTTCTGGGGGCTCGACATCCTCCACGAGGAGCGCTCGAAGAGCCTCAAGCTCAGCTCCGTCGGCAACCCCAACATGCCCGTCCCCAACGCCGTCGCCGCGCTCCCCGGCATGGACCGCGTGACGACGCGGATGATGGAAAAGCGGATCGCGGACAACGACACCGCCACGGTCGAGGAGCTCCTCGAGACGAGCCTCGACATGGGCGTGGAGTTCCAGGCCTGTCAGATGACCATCGACCTGATGGACTACGACGAGGACGACTTCTACGACGGCGTCACCGCGGGCGTCGGCGCTGCCACCGCGCTCCAGGACATGGCCGAGGCGGACATCCAGCTGCTCGTCTGACCGCCGAAAAACGAACCGCTGTTCCGATCCCCGAACTCCCGTTCTCCCGCTACGACTCCCCGGCGGTGCGCTCGCGGCCGATCGCGCCCGCCACCGCCAGCAGGTAGCCCAGCCCGTACTGGACCTCCGGGTCGCGCACGCCGCGGAGCAGCCCGACGGCCCCGACCCGCTCTGGCGGTTCGCGCTCCGCCTCGCCGACGCCCTTCAGCAGCGTCTCGACGCCGTCGCGGGCGTCGTCGTCGGCCGCGGTCTGCGCCACTTCGCCGAGCGCGGCGCCGGTGCCGGCCAGCGACCTCACCATCTCGTCGTCGAGGGCCGCGGTCGCCAGTGACCCGACCTCGGCGATCTCGGCCAGCTCGTCGAGCGCCCCGCTCCGCTGGAGTTCGAGCAGCGTGTCGAGCGCCGCCCGCAGCTCGTCGCCGTTCTCGCCGACCCGCTCGGCCAGCTCGACGGTCTCGTCGGTCGCCAGCCCGTCGGCGGACTCCGCGAGCGTCGACCCCGTTGCCGAGAGCTCGCGGACCATCTCGTCGGAGAGCGCGCTCTCGCCCAAGGAGAGGGCGTCCAGCAGCTCGTTGACGGCGTCGAGCCGCTCCACGAACGCGGCGACGGCCTCGGGATTTTCTCGGATCGCCGCCTCGAGCTCGGCCGACTCGGAAGGATCCGTCTCGGACATGGTCAGAGCAGCCCCCGCGCGGTGAGCCAGTAGGACTCGTTGTACGCCAGCTTCGACCAGTGGAGCTTCTCCGAGGGGGGCGCGGGCGACGGCGGGGTCTCGTAGTCGAACTCGACGAACGAGGCCGCGTCGGTTCCGGTCTCGACGAAGCACAGCGTCTTGCCGTCGTACGTCGCCGTCGCCGGGCGACCGCGGACCTCGCTGGCGAGGCGCCGGCCGACGACGCCGGCCTGGTAGTGCGCCACGCTGCCCGCGTTCGGGACGCCGGTGTCGGCGGTGTCGCCGAGCGCGTAGACGTTCTCGGCGGCCTCGGCCTCCAAGGTGTGTTTGTCGACGTCGACCCAGCCGTCGTCGCCGAGCCCGGCCGCCTCGATCAGGTCGACGCCGCCGTGGGGCGGGATCGTCACGAGGAGGCCGTAGTCGAGCTCGGTCCCCTCCATCGACGTGACCGTCTCCGCGTCGGGGTCGACCGACTCGGCGTTGAAGAACGTCTCCACGTTGATGTCCCGTTCCTCCATGATGGGGCGGGCCCACTCTGCGATGTGGGGATTGCCGTGGACGCGCTGGATCGGGTACGTGTAGGTGATGTCGACGTCCTCGCGCAGGCCGCGCTCGCGGAACCAGTCGTCGGCCATGAAGACGAACTCCAGCGGCGCCGCCGGACACATGTGGGGAGTGCCGACGACGCTCAACACGAGCTCGCCCTCGGTGAACGACAGCAACTCCTCGCGCAGGGCGGTCGCGCCCGACTCGCTGTAGTAGTCGTGGCCGCCCGCCGCGAGGCCGGGAACCCGGTCGGGCTCCAGCGTCGACCCGGTCGCCAAGACGAGGTGATCGTACGCCATCGACGGCCCGCCGCCGTCGAACCGGAGCCGCCGGGAGTCGGTATCGATCTCGGTCACCCGATCGATCCGGAGGTCGACCGCGTCGTCGACCAGTTCGTCGAGCGCGCGGCGACCGTCCGCCGGTTCGCGCTGTCCGAACGGCACGTACAGCCAGATCGGCTTGTAGACGTGGTCGGGGTCGTCGTTGATCAGGGTGACCTCGACGTCGCCGGCGTCGAGCTCGGGTTCGAGCCGATCTGCGAGGTCGTTGGCGAGGACGGTGCCGCCGGTCCCGCCCCCGACGATGACGACGCGCTCGGTCATGCTTTCTCCACGTAGAACGCGTTGTGGTCGTCGCGCTCCTCGACGGCGAGCAGCTCGTTGCCGGCCTCCTCGGCCCACTCGGGGACGTCGGTGAGCGACTGATCGTTGTCGCTCAGGAGTCGGACGACGTCCCCCGACTCGGCGCTCCGAATCGCTCCGATGAGGTCCATCAGCGGGCCGGGACACGCTGCGCCTCTGGCGTCGACGGTCTCTTGGGGTTCGATGTCGGTCATGACGGTCTCACACGCGGTAGTTACGGGCGTGTAGTATTAGTATTGTGAGTAAATTCCAATATTCTAGAAACACTCTGACGGGGGGCGGACGGGCCGATCGCGACCGCGGTACCTCGACCGTCCCACCGACGTGTACCGGGCGGGTGCGGGGCGTCGACTATCGGTCCGTCTCCGCGCGCCACGCCGCCGGTAGCCGAGCGTAGACGACCGCGTTGTCGACGAGCGCGTCGACCGGGACGTACTCATCGGGCGCGTGGAGCGTGTCGGTCCCGAGCGCGAACTCGACGGTCGAGATCCCGGCGTTCCGAAGCCTCTTGGCGTCGCCGCCGCCCGTGGCGCTCCGCCTGAACACGCGGTCACCGGTAACGCCCGCCGCCGTCGACGCGACGGCCTCGACGAGCGGACCGTCGGGGTCTTCGGCCGTGCCGACGCTCCACGAGACGTCGGCGATCGCGACCCCCTCGCAGTCGGCGACGCACTCGCGGATCCCCGCGAGCACGTCGGGGGTGTGGACGCCGGCCGTCAGCCGTACGTCGACCTCGGCGCGCGCCGAGTCCGGGACGGCGTTCACCGCGTCGCCGCCCTCGAAGACGCCGAGGTTGATCGACGGATATCGGAACAGGTCCCGCGCGGCCGCCTCGCCCATCGACAGGGCGTAGTACGCGACCGATTCCTCGACGATCGGCTCCATCTCGACGCCGATCGCCAGCCGCTCGGTACCGAATCGATCGCGCATCGTCTCGACGGCGTCGTACAGTCGGTCGACGGCGTTGACGCCGAGCGTCGGCCGGGAGCCGTGCGCCGCCTCGCCCGACGCCTCGAGCGTCAGCCAGATGCTCCCCCGGTCCGCGACCGTGACGGAGCGGCGGCCCTCCTCGCAGGTCGGCTCGCCGATCACGCAGGCGTCCGCGTCGAGCGCCCCCGCGTCGAGCAGCGCCGGGAGCCCGGCGTCGCCGCCCACCTCCTCGTCGCTCACGAAGGCGAACAGGAGGTCGACGGACGGGTCGGTTTCGGTGGCTGCGAAGGCTCGGATCGCGAACAGCAACGACGCCACGGCGCCCTTCATGTCGGTCGCGCCCCGCCCGTAGACGCGGTCGTCGTCGCGCTCGCCGAGCGGGTCGCGCGTCCATGCGTCGGCGTCGAAGGGCACGGTGTCGAGGTGCCCGTTGAACAGCAGCGTGCGGTCGGCGCCGCCGGGGACCCGCACGAGCAGGTTCGGCTTCGCCGGGTCGACGGCGAACCGCTCGACCTCGACCGGGAGGGGGTCGAGGAACCGCTCGATCGCGGCGACGATCTCCCGCGTGTCGCCGGGGGGATTCGACGTGTCGACTGCGAGCAGGTCGAGGGCCAGCGAGACCAGCGCCTCGCGGTTTGCCCGCACGTACTCGGCGGGAGCGTCTTCGCCGGTCGTCGTCGGGGCCGCTCCCGTCTCCTCGGACATGAGTTCACCTTCGGTCCCCACCGATTTATTTATTTTGTATAATTCACACAATACCATGGCGGCGGATCGCGTGGGTACGTCGGCGGGTGGTGCGGTCGCCCGCGCGTCAGGGATCGGGTCGAATCGGCCGGTCCTCACGCCCTGCCGTCTCGCGTCCGTACCGGTCCTCGAACTCCTGTACGAGCTGATTGACGGTCGCGTACCAGCTGTTGAGCAGCCGTCGCATTTCGCGCGCGGCCTCCTCGGACGTTCGCGGTCGGTACGCGTAGTAGTACCCGCCGTGGTCGTAGTTCTCCTGTCGCTGAACGACGACACCGGCGTCGACGAGCCGCGAAATCGACCGGTACGCCGTCGACCGCTCGCAGTCCAGTCGGTCCGCCACGTCGTCCACGGTGAGGTCTCCGTCCGTCTGGTGTAGCTCTTGAAAAACCGTCTGGTCCCGATCGTTGAGCCCGTGAACGCACTCCAAGAGGTCGAGACACTCCAGGTCGCGTTCGAGGTCCTCGCGCACTGAACCGGACGTCATATCGAACAGTAGGGCGGCAGAGCGGGTTAAAGTTGTTCTCAAATAGCACAATACTGTTGCGGCCGGACGTCGTGCCGTGGATGTCCAACTGGTCGCGTCACCGCTCTCTCCGCGTGCTATCCGAAGAGCCTTTGTTACGTAGGCCCAAGACAATACACGAATGACGCTTCCAATCGACCCGAGTCAGATCGATCCGGACGACATCGGTGAACAGCAAGCCACCCTCGAGATGGACCACGAGGAGGCGATCGAACACGTCCGCGAGGTGTTCACCGACGCCGGATTCGGCGTCCCCGTCGAGTTCTCGCCGTCGGAGATGCTCAACGAGAAGGTGGACGCGGGCCGCGACCCCTACTACGTCTTGGGCGCGTGTAACCCCGAGGTCGCCGACCGCGCGCTCGACGCGACCGACAACAAGCTCGGCGCGCTGATGGCGTGTAACGTCGTTATTTGGGAAGAGGCCCCCGGCAAACAGCGCGTCTACCACGTTTCCATCATGCGTATCGCTCGGCTCGTCGGGATGGCGCCGGACGACGACGAGATGGCGAGCATCGTCGCCGATACCGGCGAACTCGTCGACGAAGCGTTCGAGAACCTGTAGTCGCGTTCCGCCCTGTTCCTGTCCCGCTCGACTCCCGCCCCGATTCCACACCTACTTATCCGCAACCACCGACAGTCCGGTATGAACCTCGCCGATTCGCGCGTCCTCGTCACCGGGGGCGCCGGCCTCGTCGGGAGCCACCTCGCGGCCGACCTGCTCGACCGCGGCGCGGCCGTCCGCGTCGCCGACGACCTCTCGAAGGGGACCCGCGACCGGGTGCCCGACGGCGCGGAGTTCGTCGCGGCCGACGTGACCGACCCCGACGACGTCGCCCGCGCGGTCACCGAGGACCTCGACGTCGTCTTCCACTTCGCGGCGTACACCGACACGAACTACGACGACGACCGCGTCCTCTTCGAGGAGAACACCGAGATGACGTACAACGTCTTAGAGCGGATGCGCGAGGTCGGCGTCGACCGGTTCGCGTTCACCTCCTCGTCGACGGTGTACGGCGAGGCGCCGCGGCCGACGGCCGAGGACTACGGCCCGCTCGAACCCATCTCGATCTACGGCTCCTCGAAACTCGCCGACGAGGGGCTCATCTCCACGCACGCCCACTCCTACGGGATTCAGTCGTGGGTGTTTCGCTTCGCGAACATCGTCGGCCCGCGCCAGCGCGGCAACGTGATCCCCGACTTCATCGAGAAGCTGGACGAGGACCCGACGGAGCTGGAGATCCTCGGCGACGGCCGCCAGGAGAAGTCGTACATGCACGTCACCGAGTGCGTCGACGCGATCCGGCACGTCGTCGAGGGCGCCGACGACGCGTACAATGTGTACAACCTCGGCACGCGGACGACGACCTCCGTCACTGACATCGCCGACATCGTGAGCGATGAGCTGGGCGTCGACCCCGAGTACGCCTACACCGGCGGCGACCGCGGCTGGACCGGCGACGTGCCGAAGATGCGCCTGTCGATCGCGAAGCTGGCCGACCTCGGCTGGGAGCCGTCGATCGAGAGCGACGCGGCGGTCCGGCGCAGCGCCCGCGAGCTTATCGACGAGATCGTCTCGTAAGAATCCGACTCCGGGATCGGCTGTTCTGCGGGAGGCTTCTGAACCCTCGGCCGCTCGCTTATAAATAACCGGCTCTGGTGAAACCCTCAACAAGTGATATATTCTGCCCCACCAGCGGTCAATACAGAGGACTAACAAATCGCTCAGTACAGATGGTACGGTACGGATAGCGGACGTGATTGTTCGGCCTCAACTACGAGGTTCTTGGTTTCTACCGGTTGTAGCCGACAGAACAAGAGTTGACCTATATAAAGATTTAAGTCAATCTGTTATTCGTAATACCTATGCCAAGCCAAGATCCTGATGATCCACCAGAATACAAAACTTTTCAAAAAGTAGCAGTAAATGGGAATGTTGTTGGTGAACTTAGGGTAAAACCCGACGCTTTATTATCAGACATCGAAGACGCAGCTTTCACCACGATATTAGCTGCCCAATTTGGTGAGGTTGCGCAAGAAGACGACGGAGGAGACTCTGAGATGCTCGAAAAGTATGATCCAGAAATACAAATCTGGACTGAGAACGAAGACGACGACGAATCGTCTTGGTCAGATCCACAGGACTTTTCAGAAACACATTTCCTCGATGTGTACGAGAACCTATAGCTGAACTAAGAGTTATCGAACAGGTATTCGTCCCTATTTCACCCATTCGGGCTTGCTCCATTCGCACTCTTCAGCGACTAGACGTTTCAGGCAAAATCTGTCTGGAGAATAGGATTTCAACAGCGACAAATAATCGTCTGTAGACCTGCGATGAACACCGCCAAAGCCCCAGCCGCTTACGTATAAATCGCTGCTGACGGATCGACGGAAAAAGCCTCCAAAGCCCCAGCCGGGAGGCGGGCGCACGCTCGCTGCGCCCGCCTCCCGGCTGCCCTTTTGAGTCCCGCCCCGCACAGCCCCGCACCTCACTCCTCCCCAGCCTCGCGGCTCACGGCTCGCGGCTTCGCCGCTCGCGTTCGCCGCGTCCCTCGCGCGGTGCTGTCGCCGGCGCTTCGCGCCGGCTTCCAGAGGGACCTCCGGTCCCTCGCGGCTCGGCCGCGATGCGGCCTCGCAGGCGCGCGCCACCGCAGTCCAGAGTGTCTCAATTTCGTCCCTTCGATCCCACGCCTCGCCCCCCGAGCCGCTTCGGAAGGGCCTTTTAACCCGCCCGTCGAACGGACGGTATGTTCAGGCAGTTCCGGTCGGCGGTCGAGGCGGCGCTCGCGGACGCGCTCGGCTCGCTCGACCTCCCGACCGACGACCTCGGCATCGAACGCCCGCCCGACGACATGGACGCGACGCTCGCCTCCAGCGTCGCCTTCCGGCTCGCGGGCGAGGTCGGCGACGCGCCGCCGAACGTCGCGGCGACCGTCGCGGAGGCGGTGTCGGTCGAGGGCGCCGACTACGTCGCGAGCGTCGACACCGCGGGGCCGTACGTCAACTTCCACGCGAACGAGCGCTACCTCGCGGACACCCTCGACGTGGCCGCCGCCGCCGCCGACTACGGCGCGCTCCCCGACCGCGACACGAGCGTGGTCGTCGAACACACCAGCGCGAACCCGACCGGCCCGGTCCACGTCGGCCGCGCGCGCAACCCGATCGTCGGCGACGCCGTCGCGAACCTCATGGAGTACGCGGGGTACGACGTCGACCGCCACTACTACGTCAACGACGCGGGCCGGCAGATGGCGGTGTTCACGTGGGCGTACGAGCGGTTCGACGAGTCCGACCTCGACGACGACCCGGCGCGCGACCGCGCGGAGTACGACCTCGTGCGCTACTACCGGAAGGGGAACGCCTTCTTAGAGGAGGCCGACGCCGACGCAGTCGAGGCCGCGGAAGCGGAGATACAGTCGATCCTCCAGGGGCTCGAAGCCGGCGACGAGGCGACGTACGAGCGCGTCGGCGAGGTCGTCGACGCGGTCCTCGGCGGGATGAAGGACTGCCTCGCGCGCCTCCCCGCGGAGTTCGACGAGTTCGTCAAGGAGACGCGGTTCATGCGCGACGGCTCGACCGACGATATCGCGGCGCGACTCAAGGAGACCGACCACGCGGTCTACGAGGAGGACGCCTGGCAACTGGAGCTCGACGAGTGGGGGATCGACAAGAACCTCGTGTTCCTGCGCTCGGACGACACGAGCCTCTACACCACCCGCGACCTGGCTCACCACGAGTGGAAGTTCGAGAACTACGACCGCGCGGTCACGGTCCTCGGCGAGGACCACAAGCTACAGGCCGACCAGCTCGGCGCGACCCTCGAACTGCTCGGCAACGACACCGACCGGCTCGGCCACGTCATCTACTCGTACGTCAACCTCCCCGACGGGAAGATGTCGACCCGGCAGGGGACGGGCGTGATGCTCGACGACCTGCTCGACGAGGCCATCGACCGCGCCCGCGACGCGGTCGAGTCCCGGATGGACGACCGCATCCGCGACGACGACCTCACCGACGAGGACGTCGAGCGCATCGCCCACCAGGTCGGCATCGGCGCCGTGCGGTACGACATCGTCTCGAAGCAGCCCGCGAAGGCGATCACCTTCGAGTGGGAGGACGCGCTCGACTTCGAGGCGCAGTCGGCGCCGTTCGTCCAGTACGTCCACGCGCGCTGCGCCGGCATCCTCGGCGAGGCCGCGACCGCCGGAATCGACGTGCCGGGCGTGACGGCCGACGCCGACGGCGAGGTCGACCCCGACGCGCTCGACGTGGACGCGGGCGTCTTAGAGACCGAGGCGGCCCGCGAGCTCCTGCGCGAAGTCGCGCGGTTCCCGGCCGTTATCGAGGCCGCGGCGGACGACTTGGAGCCGCACACGGTCGCCACCTTCACCCGCGAGTTCGCGGACGCGTACAACGCCTTCTACCGCGAGTGCCCGGTCCTGACCGCCGAGACCGCCGAGCTGCGCGACGCCCGCCTCGCGGTCGTCGCGGCCGCGAAACACACGATGGCGAACGCGCTCGACGTGCTCGGCGTCGAGGCCCCGGAGGCGATGTAACCGCCGGGTTCGACGGTCTCGATCCGGCGCCGCTCACCGCCCCGCCCGCAAACGGTTTCGTCCTGGCCGTCGTACGCTCGGCCGATGCTCGAACTCTCCCAGTCGGAAGGCTGTCCGCACTGCGCGAAGGTCCGCGAGACGCTCTCCGAGCTCGGCGTCTCCTACGTCGCGCACAACCCGCGGCTCCCGGGCGACGTCGGCGGCGACGTGACCAACGAGGTGACCCACGACGAGCTCACCGCGGGCGGCGAAGACCAGATCCCCTACCTCGTCGACACCGATCGCGGCGTCACGATGTACGAGAGCGACGACATCGTCGACTACCTCGAAGAGCAGTACGACTGAAACGGCTCCCGCCTCGACGCGGCCGCTCGCGGCCGAGGCGGGGCGTCTCATCGGAGAGAGCCCGCAGGTCAAAGCTTACTTACCCGCACGGGAGCGAACTGTAGGTAATGAGTAGCGACGCACAGGAGGCGAACGAGGACCGCCGGAAGTACGAGTTCCGCAAGGTGATCGAGGAACTCAAGGAGTACGAGGGCTCCGGCACCCAGCTCGTCACTATCTACATCCCCGAGGACCGGCAGATATCCGACGTGGTGGCCCACGTCACGCAGGAGCACAGCGAGGCGTCGAACATCAAGTCGAAGCAGACCCGGACCGCCGTCCAAGACGCGCTCACGTCGATCAAGGACCGACTGCGCTACTACGACACCTTCCCGCCCGACAACGGCATCGTGATATTCTCGGGCGCCATCGACGCGGGCGGCGGCCAGACCGACATGGTCACCCGGACGCTGGAGTCGCCCCCGCAGCCCGTCGAGTCGTTCCGCTACCACTGCGACTCGGAGTTCCTCACCGAGCCGCTCGAACACATGCTCGAAGACTCCGGGCTGTTCGGGCTCATCGTCTTGGACCGCCGCGAGGCGAACGTCGGCTGGCTGAAGGGGAAACGCGTCGAGGCCGTCAAGTCCGCCTCCTCGCTCGTCCCCGGCAAACAGCGGAAGGGCGGCCAGTCCGCACAGCGGTTCGCCCGCCTGCGGCTCGAAGCCATCGACAACTTCTACCAGGAGGTCGCGGGGATGGCGGACGACCTGTTCGTCGATAAGCGCCACGAGCTCGACGGGATCTTGGTCGGCGGTCCCTCCCCGACGAAAGACGAGTTCCTCGACGGCGACTACCTCCACCACGAGCTCCAGGACAAGGTCCTCGGCAAGTTCGACGTGGCCTACACCGACGAGTCCGGGCTGAAAGACCTCGTCGACAACGCCAGCGAGGTGCTCGCAGACCAGGAGATCGTCGAGGACAAACGCAACATGGAGGAGTTCTTCGAGAAGCTCAACACCGGCGAGGAGGCCACCTACGGCTTCGAACAGACCCGCCGGAACCTGATCATGGGCTCCGTCGACCGGCTGCTCATCTCCGAGGACCTCCGCTCCGACGTCGTCGTCTACGAGTGCCCGAACGGCCACGAGGAGTACGAGGTGCTCGACGCCCGCCACTCGACGCCCGACCACGAGTGCAGCGAGTGCGGCGAGGCGGCCGCGGTCGAGGAGCGGGAAGACGTCATCGAACACCTGATGGCCATCGCGGGACAGCGCGGGACGGACACGAAGTTCATCTCCACGGACTTCGAGAAGGGCGAACAGCTGCTCGACGCGTTCGGCGGCATCGCCGGCATCCTGCGGTACTCGACCGGCGTGTGAACTACCCCTGCCTACTCGCCGCCTGCGTTGCTCCTTAAGGAAGGCGGCTTACCGCCTACATTCAGCTAAAACGGCTCTCTGAAGGCCTCCCGCGGCGCTTTTCCTTACTGCTGCTCCGGTTCGACCGGCGTCGGCGCGACCTCCAGACACGCGCAGGCGTCGGTCTCCGGGTCGAAGCAGTCCGGACACTCCGGCTGTCGGTCGATGATCGTGTCGAGCCGCTCCGCGACCGTGTCGTCGATGACGGCCTCCAGCTCGCGCGCCTCGGCCTGGAAGTCCTCGACCGCGAGGACGTTCGCGAGGAAGCGCTCGATGATACAGTACGTCTGGAGGGCGTCTCTCGCCCGCACGATGCCGTCGTCCGTCAACCGGACGCCCTTGTACTTCTCGTGTTCGGCGAGCCCGCGCTCCTCGAGCTTGCCGATCATCTCGTTGGCGCTGGCCGGGCTGACGCCGAGCGCGTCGGCGATCGACCCGGTCGAGGCGGGGCCGTCTTCGGTCTCCTGTACGACGTATATCGTCTTGAGGTACTGATCTGCGGTGTTCACGGCTCTCCTCCGTCGGCGCTCGTCGGCGTCTCGTCTCTCCGGTTCATCGGCGCTCCATGACCTCCGTGACTTTCCGTACGCCCTCGGCCTCCTCGTCGCGGATCGTCGTCAGGGTCGCGAGCAGCTCCCCGCGGTCGATCGAGAACGCCGCCTCCGAGTCCTCGATCGCCTCGATGAGGTCGTCGTAGAACTTGTAGGCGGTCTCCTCGTTACACAGCTGGTCGTACAACACGCCGTCGAAGTCCTCCGGCCGCGTCCGGCCGTACCGGGCGTCGACCAGCGACTCGATCTCGCCGAACGGGACGCTGTCGACGCCGAGCCCCTCGATGAGCGCCTCCAGCCGTTCGCGGTGGTCGGCCGACTCCTCGGCCGCGTCCGCGAGCAACGTCTCGATCTCTTCGTCGAGTTCGGCGTCCAGCTGCCGGTAGTGACGGTGCGTTCGCGCTTCGACGACCTCCTCTAACACGATTCCGATCTGGAGCAGCCGCGCGAGTTGGTCGTCGGAGGCGACCCGCTGGCTCACGCTCACCGCGACCACCCGAGACGGCGCGATACGCGGGTTCGCATACCTCCGACTCGGGCGTCGTCGGTCTTAAACCGTTCCCCTCGCGGGCCGGTCGCTCCGCGGACGAGACGGGAAAAATCCGTTCGGCGGGCGGACGAACGGGCGGGCGCCGACCGTTACTGAAGGCGCTTCAAGACGAGTTCCTCGACGTCGTCGCGGAACTCGTCGACCGCGATCTCCTCTAAGACGGGCACGAAGAAGCCCTCGACGAGCATGTTCCGAGCCGTCCGCGAGTCGATCGAGCGGCTCTCGAGGTAGAACAGGTCTTCGGCGTCGACCTGTCCGACCGTCGCGGAGTGGGAGGCCTCGGTGTCGTGGTTGTGGATGATCAGCTTCGGGGACGCGTCCGCCTCGGCGTCGTCCGACAGCATCAGCGTGTTCTCGCGCTGGTAGCTGGAGGTGTTCCACGCGTCCTCGCCCACGTCCTGGACCCCCTCGTAGACGGAGCGGGCGACGTCGTCGAGTACGCCGCGCGTCACCAGGTCGGCGGTCGTCTGCTCCGCCTGGTGCCACACGCGGGCGTTGATGTCGAAGTGCTGGTCGTCGGTGCCGAAGAACGTCCCGACGATCTGGCTCTCGGAGCCGTCGCCGTCGAGTTCGGTCTCGATGTCGGAGCGGGTGAGCTTCGAGCCGAAGTTGCTCTCGATCCAGTCGACGGTCGCGTACGTGTCGGTCACGCCGCGCTTCAGCGAGTAGGTGTACGAGTCGTCGTCGAGGTTCTGTAGCGAGCCGAACTGGACGTTCGCGTTCTCGCCCGCGACGACCTCGACGAGGTTCGAGAAGTAGCGGTCGTCGCCTCCCGCCGAGGCGGCGGCCTCGCCGTCACCGGTCTCGATCGACTCGAGGATCGTCACCGACGACGACTCCTCGGCGACGACGAGCGTCTGGCTGAACAGCGAGCGGGAGTTCATCTCCGCGCGCACCGTCACGTCCTCGACGTCGACGCCCTCGGGGACGTAGACGAACGTCCCCGTGGTAAAGAGCGCGACCGAAAGCGCCGTGAGGTAGTTGTGTTCGGGATCGAGGACGGAGCCGAAGTTCGCCTCGATGACGTCGCCGTACTCGGCGAGCGCCTCGGTGAACGGGAGGACGACGGCCTCGTCGTCGCCCGCGGTCCGCTCGGTCTCGTCCGCCTGGTTCAGCGGGTCGACGAGCGCCTCGAAGTCGAGCGCCTCCAGGTCGGTCCAGCGGCGGCCCGGCGTCTGGATGACGTCGGGGAGTTCCGCGGTCTCCAAGGCCGCCAGCGCGTCCAGGCGGGTCTCCAAGAGCCACTCGGGCTCGTCGCGTTCGTCGGCGATGCGTCGTACCGTGTCCTCCGAGAGGCTCTCGATTTGCTTCGTGCTCATGTTATCCGAGCGAACCTTCCATCTCCAGCTCGACGAGCCGGTTCAGCTCGACGGCGTACTCGATCGGCAGCTCCTCCGTGATCGGCTCGATGAACCCCGAGACGATCATCTGTTTCGCGTCGTCGTCGTCGAGACCGCGCGACTGGAGGTAGAAGATGTCCTCGTCGCCGATCTTCCCGACGGTCGCCTCGTGGGCGACGTCGACCTTCGACTCGTTGATCTCCATGTACGGCATCGTGTCCGACGTCGACTCGTTGTCGAACATCAGCGCGTCGCACTCGACGGCCGTCGAGGAGTTCTCCGCGCCGTCCGCGATGTGGACGAGGCCGCGGTAGTTGGTGCGGCCGCCGTCCTTCGCGATCGACTTCGACTCGACGGTGGACTTGGTGTCCGGCGCGTTGTGGTACACCTTGGCGCCGGTGTCGATGTCCTGACCCTCGCCCGCGAAGGCGATGGTGATGTGGTTGTCGGAGGCGCCGCGGCCCTTCAGGATCGTCGACGGGTACAGCATCGTCGCCTTCGACCCCATCGACCCCGAGATCCACTCCATGCGTCCGCCCTTCTCTGCGATGGCGCGCTTGGTGTTCAGGTTGTACGTGTTCTTCGACCAGTTCTGTACGGTCGAGTACTGAACGTGGGCGTCCTCGCCGACGAACACTTCCACGCCGCCGGAGTGGAGATTAAAGGCCGAGTACTTCGGGGCGGAACAGCCCTCGATGTAGTGGACCTCGGAGCCCTCCTCGGCGATGATGAGCGTGTGCTCGAACTGGCCCATCCCCTCGGAGTTCATCCGGAAGTACGCCTGAATCGGCATCTCCACGGTGGTGTTCTCCGGGACGTAGACGAACGAGCCGCCGGACCAGATGGCGCCGTGAAGCGCCGCGAACTTGTTGTCGCTCGGGGGGACGCACTTCGTCATGAAGTGCTCGCGGACGATCTCCTCGTGCTCCCGGACGGCCTTGTCCATGTCACAGAAGATGACGCCCTTCTCCTCCCAGCGCTCCTGCATGTTCTGGTAGACGATCTCGGACTCGTACTGCGCGCCGACGCCCGAGAGCGCGTTCTTCTCGGCCTCCGGGATGCCCAGCTTGTCGAACGTGTCCTGGATCTCTTCCGGGAGGTCCTCCCAGCTGTCGGCGCCGCCGCGCTTGTCGATGTCCGGTCGGATGTACGGAACGATCTCGTTGATGTCGACCTCCGAGAGGTCCGGCTGGCCGGGCCAGTCGGTCGGCATCGGCATCTCCTGGAACTGCTCGAGCGCGCGCAGTCGCCGCTCCAGCATCCACTCCGGTTCGTCCTTGTCCTCCGAGATGACGCGGACCGTCTCCTCGGTGAGGCCCTTCTCGCTCTGGAAGGCGGACTTCTCCTCCTTCTTGAACTCGAAGCGAGCCTCGGTGTCTGTCTCCTTGAGGTCGTCCTGTTGTGAACTCATAGTGTTTTGTTACCGCTTTCCGTGTTTACGTGTGTCGCGTGCCCGCATTCGGTTACGCCGCCTCGAAGGCGTCCTCGCGGACCCAGTCGTACCCCTCGTCCTCCAGCTTCTCGGCGAGCTCCGCACCGCCGCTCTTGACGACCTCGCCGTCGAGCATGACGTGGACGTGGTCGGGCTCGACGTAGTCGAGGATGCGCTGGTAGTGAGTGATCTGGAGGATGCCCGTGCCCTGCTCGTCGCGGAGCGCGTTGATCCCCTTCGAAACGTCCTTCAGGCGGTCGATGTCGAGCCCGGAGTCGATCTCGTCGAGCACGGCGACGCTGGGCTCCAACATCGCGGCCTGGAGGACCTCGTTCTGCTTCTTCTCGCCGCCGGAGAAGCCGGCGTTGAGGTAGCGCTGCATGAACTTCTCGTCCATGTCGAGCAGCTCCATCTTCTCCGAGAGGATCTCCTGGAACTCGGCGACGCCGATCTCGCCGTCGTCCGCGGGCCCCTCCATCGGAGAGGTCTCGTACCCCTCGTCGTCCTCGTCGTCGGCCTCGGCCTCCTCTTCAGCCTCCTCCTCGTCCTCGAACAGCTCCTCGCGCTCGTCCGCCTTCGCGTTGAGCGCCTGCCGGAGGAAGTTCGTCATGGTGACGCCTTCGATCTCCGCGGGGTACTGGAAGCCGAGGAAGATGCCGAGCGCGGCGCGCTCGTTCGGCTCCAGCTCGAGCAGCTCCCAGTGATAGTCCTCGTCGTCCAGATCGGCGTCGACGTCGGCGACGTCCTCCTCGCTGAGGTGGAGCAGGATCTCGCCGTCGGTGACCTCGTAGGCGGGATGGCCGGCGATAACCTTCGCGAGCGTCGACTTCCCCGAGCCGTTGGGGCCCATCAGCGCGTGGATATCCCCGGACTCGACGGTCAGATCGACCCCCAGAAGGATTCGTTCGCCGCCCTCTTCCGCCACTCGTGCGTGAAGATCGTTGATTTCGAGAGTAGCCATGTGTATTCTCGTGCCTCGTACCTCGATAGTGGGTGTTGAGGGGGTTAATGGTTACGCATTTCCCCGTCAAAAATCGCAGATCGACCAAGAAATTTTCTTTCGATCGAAAACTGCTTTCGACGCGGCGCCTTTCGCCTCGCCGTCGGTCACATGAACGAGCCGAGCCCGGTCTGCTCCTGCCCGGTCTTGACCTCCTCCCACGACATCCCGAGCGCCTCGATGACCCGCTCTATCGGCCCTTTGAGGGTCTTGTCCAGCATCTTCTCCCAGTCGACCTCGAACTCGTCGGGCACCTGGTCGGCGTACTCGAAGCAGATCACGTCCGGGTCGCGCTTGAACTCCCCGTACAGGCGGTCCCGCTGCGGGTCGAGCCCCTCCTCGTCTTCCATCCGCGCCCAGAAGTCGGGGTGGACCTTCTCGATGTAGAGCCGCTTCGGCTTCGACCCGCTGCCGAAGTTGGTCCCCAGCATGAGGTTCGCGTACTTCGCCCCGCGCACCTGTGCGGTCGGCGTCTCGTAGGCGTCGAGCTTCTTCCCGATCCCGCCGGGGATCCCGATCTCGTCGAGGTCCATGTCGCCGTCGAGCACGCGCGCGATGACGTCCACGAGGTACTCCTTCACCTCCTCTAGGTCCTCGTCGATGTCGTCGCCCGTCACGATCGTCTCGATGACGTTCTGCTGGACCTCCTTCGTGATGCCGGCGATGTCCGAGCGCTTGTACTCGAAGCCGGTGATGTCGATGTCGTCGACGTCTTTCCCCTCCTTCCAGATGATGTGGCCCGCGTACCGCTTCTTCTTGCCCGCCTGGAAGAACCGCCGGTAGAGCTTCTCGAACTCGATCTGGAAGCGGTGCTCGTCGGCGTTGAGCTCGTCGCGCGCAAAGTCGTCGTACCGCTCGTTGATGTGGTCTGCTATCTCGAAGGAGGTCTCGATCGCCTCCTCCTTTGACATGTCAGAAAGAGATAACATAACCGAATCGGTATCACCATAAGCAACCTGATAATTAAGCTCTTCTGCGGCCTCCTCGGTAAAGTCGATGACCTCTCGACCGGTCGCCGTGACGGCTGCTGCGCCCTCTTTGTCGTATAAGCGGAACCGATCCCACCCCGTAACGCCGTACAGAGAGTTCATAATAACCTTGACAGCTCCCTGCTGGCGGTCGTACTGCTCGTACGGCTCGGTGCCGGGCTCGTGGTCGTTCCGGAGCGCCTTCTTCTCCTCGCGCTCGGAGAGGAGCTCGTCGACCATCTCGCGCATGATGCCGTCCGGCTCCTTTCGGAAGTGGGTCCCGTTGGGCGCGACGTACGTCTCGCCGTCGTGCTCCGCGGGGTCGACCTTCGTCTCCGGCCCGGCGTTGATCGTCACCATACACATCGGGTAGAGGCTCTTCAGGTCCTGGACCGTCACCATCTCCTTCACGCCGGTGATGGGGTCGAAGACGGCGCCGCCCTCGAACTCCTCCGACTCCTGTTGGCCCTTCGTGGGGAGCGCGAACTTCCCGAACGCCTTGTGGAGGACGTACATGTCGACGGTGTCGCCGGGCGTCGGAGCGTCCTCGATCTTACAGCCGACGAAGGTGCGCACCTCGTCCCAGAAGGCGATCACGTCCTGCTTCCGGTCGATCTCGACGCACAGCTCCACGTCGCGGATGCTGTACTCTAGGAGGCGCTCGGGGTCCTGCTCCCAGAGGTCACCGATGTCGCCGGTGTAGCGCTCCTTGCCGACGCCGAGCTCGCGCTCGCCGACCGCGTCGAGCCGGTACGACTCCAGCTCCGTGAACATCGTGCGCTTGTAGGCGTACAGCAGGTCGAAGACGACCCGGCCCTTCACGTCCGGGCCGCCCCAGCCCGAGCGCCACACCTCGCCGATCCGGGAGAGCCGGTCGACGTCGAGGTCGTATTCGCTCTCCTCGTCGAGCACCTCCAGCCGGTCGAGCACGTACGGCGCGTCGAAGTCCTCGAAGTTCCACCCCGTCAGGAGGTCGGGGTCCGTCTCGTCGATGTACTCGACGAACGCGTCGAGCATGGCGGCCTCCTCCTCGAAGGTGCGGACCCGGAAGTCGAGTTCCTCGCCGTCGCCGACGATCCCCTCGTAGTCGGGGAGGTCCTCGGGCGGCGGGATCTCGGCCTCGGGCGCGTCGTACAGCCAGACGACGTACTCGTCGTCGTAGGAGTCGTGGCTGGTGAGACAGATGATCGGCTCCTCGCCGTCCTCGGGGAAGCCGCGCCGGTCGTCCACCTCGATGTCGAAGGTGTTCACGCGCATCTCGGCGTCGACATCCGCGGGTTCGAGGTGCCCCTCGTGGACCTGGATCGTCCCCTCGCCGTCGTCGAGGCGCCGCTCCTCGACGCGGATCCCGCCGTTGAGGCCGTTGTCGATCAGAAAGCGGTTCGGGAAGAGGATGTCCGCCTCGAAGCTGGTCTCGAAGTCGTCGCGGATGTTCCCCACGTCGCGGGGCGTGCGCGTGACGATCCGGGTGAGCGGCTCGCCGCGGATGCTCTCGTACGGCTCGCCGTCCGGGTTCTCCTCGCGCGTCCCGATCACCACGTCGTACTCCTCGACGGGGTCGCGGTCGAGGTCGGCCGTGGGGACGTAGAAGTACGGCTCGACGCCCAGCACGCGGAGGTGTTCGACGACGTCGCGGTCGGCGTCGCCGTCGACGTGTTCGGCGTCGCCGTCGACGTTCTCGGCCGGTCGCCGGCCGAACACGTGGACGACCGGGTACTCGTCGCTGCCGTACCCCTCGACGGCGTAGTCGATCTGGGTGATCATCAGCTCGACGGTCCCGGTCGACTCCGGGAACTTCGCCTCGTCGACGTCGACCACGTCGCTGACGCGTCCCCGTCCGCTTCCGGCGACGACGGCCGCCTCCTGGGCGGCGAGGTCCTCTCGCTCGGTTTCCGTGCCGCCGTCGGCCCCGTCGCCCGCGTCCCCGCTCGACGAGAAGTCCGACAGCCCCGACTGAGTCATACCCGTGCTTCGGCGTCACCCAGCTAAAAAACTCGGCTTTCGGGTGCGGCGAGCTATCCCGCCACGGAAAGGCATTTAATGTGTGATGACTTACCACGGTTCATGTCTTCGGACCCACGTTCCGAATCCCAGGCGGCTCGCCCGGCCGATTCCGACGCGGTCGACGCCGAGGTGGAGGTGTACCAAGACGACGGGAACGTGGTGCTGTTCGACGCCACGAACCCGCTCGCGTGGGTCGAAGCGAGCCGAACGGTACGGCTCGCCGACGCGCTCTGACGGGGCTCCCGGCCCCAGCGCCGCGGTCGGCCGGCGCGGCTCGCCGCCTCGTTCGGCCCCGGAACCCCTTTGCCCCGGCGCGGCGTACGCCGGGGCGTGTTCAGCCTCGACGAGGACGACGAGGGCGAAATCTCCGTCGGCGAGAGTTCCGACGCCGAGCGGGAGATGACGCCCGACGTCCCGAAGGCGCCCTCGGTGAAGACGTTCGACGACGGGGGGGACTTCGAGGGCGCGAGCGACGTGGACCAGCGCACCCTCCGGGCGTTCGTCGTCGCCGTCATCTACGCCAACGCCGCCGTCCTCCTCGTCGCGCTCGGGCCGATGGTGTGGTACTTCGAGGGCTGGTCGCGGGTCGGGCCGGCCCTCTTCGTCGTCGGCCTGTTCGCCGGCGTCCGGACTTACCAGACGTACCGGTCGTGGAAGCGGTCGCGAGACGAGAAGCGCGACGCGGATCCGGAGCCAGACGCGAATCTTCGGAACGACACGGCTCCGGAGAGCGACGCGGACCCGGACGCCGCCCCCGAGGCGGCGCCCCCGGAAACGTAATGTCCGACGAGCGCCCCCTTCCGACCATGCAGACGGTCCACGACGGCGACGGCGAGACGTACCTCCTCGTGAAGCGCTCCGCCGAGTCCAGCCGCGTGCGGGACCCGGCTACCGGCGCGGAGCGGTACGTCGACAACGAGGAGCTCAGCGTCGTCGACGGCGAGTCGCCGCTCGCGACCGCCGCCTCCGGCGTGCCGGAACCGGTCCGCCGGACGCTCGGCGCGGTCCGCGACGACCGGTCGCTCGGTCTGCTCGCCGTGGTCGTCGACGAGGGACCGATCCCCGCGATCGACCTCCTCGACGCCGCCGACATGTGCGAGTCGGACCTCCACGGCGCGCTCTCCGAGTTCCGCGCGGCCGGACTGGTCGCGGAGGCCGAGGTCGCGGGGCGGCGCGGCTACGAGGCGACCCCGGTCGCGGCCGAGGCGATGGCGCTGTTGCGCGGCGAGGCGAACGGAGACGGGTGACCGCGCGGCCGACGACGACCGACCCCGCCGGCGTCGGCGTTCGACGCCGACAGAAAGCACTTGCCGGTCGTCCGAAAACGCTCGTCTATGGCGCTCCGACGGGACAGGCGCCTCGCCGCCGCCCTCCTCGCGGTCTGTTGCGGTCTCCTCGCCCCGCTCGCCTCGGAACGACTCCTGGCTCACCGTCTCGGACTGGCCGGTCCGCCGGTCATGTACGGGCTCCTCGCGCTCGCCGGGGTCGCCGCAGTTGCAGCTTTCCGATACTCCGCGGCGGATTCGTGGCGGTACCTACTCGTATACGCCGGGCTTAGCGTCGCCGGTGCCCTCGGTACGTTCGTCCATCTGTTCGAGCAGACGGGGGCGTGAGTGCCGCTCGCCGCCGGGCGGGGCGACCGGAAGCCGTCGATCGACGCGCCCGGGGGACGCCCCCTCAGGCGATACCGCAGTCAGTCGTCTGCGAGCGACGCGATGTCGAGCTCCGCCGCGTCCTCCCGGCGGACGGTCGAGCGGTTCGAGCGCGGGTCCTTCTCGACGGTGACCAGCTCGTCGGCCGCGCCGACCAGCTCGTCGTCGTGGCTCACGATGACGATCTGAGCCACGCCGAACCCGCGCATCTCCTCGACGAGCCGGACGAGCCGCGAGACGTGCCCGGAATCGAGGAAGACGGTCGGCTCGTCGAGGATGAGCGGCGGGGTCGGCGCCGCGCCTTCGATCCCCTCGGAGAGCAGCCGGTAGATCGCACAGCGCAGCGAGAGGTTGAACAGGGCGCGCTCGCCGCCGGAGAGCTGCTCGGGGTCGAGCGGCTCGCCGTCCTTCTGGTAGACGGTGAGGACGTACTCGCCGTCGAGCTCGATGTGCGAGTAGGCGTCGTTGCCGTAGACGAGCTCGAACGTCTCGTTGAGCGTGCGCTCCAACTCGGCCACGTTGCGCTGGCGAAGCTCCGCGCGCAGGTCGCCGTACATCGACTCCAGCTCGCTCGTCTCCTCGTGGAGCCCCTCCAGCGCTGCCACCCGGTCGCCGAGCGCCTCACGTTCCTCGCGGAGCTCCTCTAACTCCCGGATGTCGCCTTTCACCCCGCCGATCGCGTTCTGGATCTCCTCCCGCCGCTCGTCGAGGCGGTCGAGCTCCTCGGCGACCTGCTCGAGGTACTGCTCGGCCTCTTCCTTCCGCTCCCTCGCCGTCTCGACGGCCGCCTCGTCGACGGCGTCGGCCAGCTCGTCGCGGCGCTCGCGCTTGTCGGCGAGCCGGTCGCGCCGCTCGTCGTTCACCTCCTCGAGGTTCTCCCGCTTCTCGCGGCGGCGCTCGATCTCGTCTTCCGCGTCCGCGACCGCCGACAGGCGCTCCTCGACCGCCGTCACCGCCTCGCGGGCGTCGCCGATCTCCGACAGCGACGCCTCGAGCTCCTCGACGCGGGCCGCGGCCGCCGCTGCCTCCTCGCGCTTCTGCTCCGCGACCTCGCGGGTCTCTTCCGCCTCTTCGCGGAGCTCGGCGGCGCGCTCGCGCTTTGCCTCGGCCGCCTCTCGTTTCCGTTCCGCCTCGTCGCGCTTCTCCTCGACCCGCTCCTCGAGGGTCTCGACCCGGTCGTCGATCTCGTCGAGCCGGTCCGCGGCGCTCGCGAGCCCGTCCAGCTCCGCGATCCGGTCGTCGAGGTCGCCCTCGCGCTCGCGGGCGTCCTCCAGCTCCGCTTCGAGCGCTTCGACGCGCTCGCGGTCCGCCTCGATCCCGCTGGCGTGCGGCGAGTCCTCGACCGGCTGGCCGCACTCGGGACACTTCCCGGCCGCGAGCAGCTCCTCGGCCTCCTCGACGCGCCCGCGGGCGTTCTTCAGCTCGGCCGACAGCTCCGCGATCCGCTCGCGCACCTCGCCGCGCCGCTCCCGGAGCCGATCTAACTCGTCGGCGACCCCGTCGCGGTCGACGTCGGCGTCGGCCGCCGCGAACCGCTCGCGGATCTCTTCGGCTTCCTCGCGGAGCTCCTCGATCGAGGACTCGCGCTCGTCGGCCGCCTCGGCCGCCGCCTCGGCCTCGTCGGCGAGGTCGTCGGCCTCGGCCTCGACCTCGGCGGCGCGCTCGGCGCGGTCGTCCGCCTTCCCGGCGAGGTTCGTCGCCTGATTTCGGAGCCCCTCGGCCGTCACCCGCTCGTCGTCGAGCTCGTCGCGGACCGCCGCCTCCCGGTCGTCGAGCTCCGCGCGGCGCTCGGCGATCGCCGCCTCGCTCGCCGCGTCGAGGCCGGCGTCGTCGAGCCGGTCGTCGATCGCGGCCTCGATCTCCTCGATCCGCTCGCGGGCCTCGCGGATCGCGTCGCGGTGGTCGTCGCGCTCCCGCTCGGCCTCCCGGATCGCGGCCTCGATCTCCTCGACCTCGCTCTCGACCGACTCCAGTTTCTCGCGCTTCTCGGCGTGGGTCTCGAGCGTCTCGGCGGCCGCGTCGCGCGTCTCCTTCGCCTGCTCGCGCTGGGTCTCGTACCGGCCGATCTCGTCGGTGACCTCACCGAGCTCGCTCTCCAGTTCGTTGAGCCGCCCGTGGAGGTCCCGGTCCTCCTTCGCGGCGATCTGCTCGTCGAGCTGGTCGAGCCGGCCGCGCCGGTTCTCCAGCACGTCCTCGACGCCGAGCCGGGCGTCGCCGGCGCGCTCGCGGTACTCCTCCAGTTTTCCCAACTGGAGCAGGTCGTCGATCGTGTCCTGTCGCTCCCGCGGGGTGGCGTTGATCAGCTTGTTCACCTCGCCCTGCCGGACGTACGCGCAGTTGACGAACGCCTCGGCGTCCATCCGCAGCAGCTCGGTGACGAACTCGCGGACCGCTCGGGCCCCGTCGCGTGTCACGTCGCTCCCGTCGGTCGCTTCGAGCGTACACCGGTGGTCGATCCGGCCGTCGTACGACTTGAGTCGCCGCTCGACCCGGTAGGAGACGCCGTCGTGGGTGAACCACAGCTCGACCTCCGTCTCCTCCTCGCCGTTCGTGATGACGTCTTCGAGGGTGCCGTCGAGCGCCTTCGACCCGTACAGCGCGAAGAAGCACGCTTCTAAGAGCGACGACTTCCCGCTGCCGTTGAGCCCGTGGATCACCGTGACCCCCTCCGTGAGCCGGAGGTCGGCGTCGCCGTACGGCTTGAAGTTCGCGAGGCGGACGCGGTCGAACTTCACAGGTAGTCCTCCATGGAGACCTGGCCGTCGGTCGACGCCGGATCGGAGTCCGTCGCCTCCGCGGGGTCGGACTCAGCGTCCGACTCGTCGGCGTTCGACTGGTCGTCGCCGCCGTCGTTCTCCTCGGAGTCGCCGGGACCCGAATCGACCGGCTCGAACGCGTCGAGGTCCGCCTCCTCGTCGAGCCGCTCCTCGACCCTGCGTTTCACCGTCTCGCGGACGTTGGCGTCGGGGACCGTGTCCTCGCGGACCGCGCGCTCCACGTCGCGCGCGGCCGTCGAGAGCGCCATCTCGTCGAGCCGGTCGCGGACCGCGTCCTCCGGGTCGGCGAAGCTCACGTCCACCTCGCCGTCGGCGTCGGTCTCGCGCCGGTCCGTGACGCGCGCGATGAGCGCGCCCTCGTCGGTGGCGAACTCCTCGACGGCCGCCGGCGTCACCGGGTCGCCCTCGCCGGTGATTTCGACGTGGACGACCGCCTCCGCGAGGTCGTACTCGCGAACGCGCTCGCGGACTCGGGACTCGCCTTCCCCCTCGCGCAGTTCGACCGAGACGAAGACGAACGGGCGCGTGTCGAGCGCGCGGCGCCGGATCTCGACGCGGTCGTCGCCCCCGGCCGCGTCGGCGTCGAAGACGACGAGGTTGTAGCCGCGGCCCTCGCGCTCGCTCGCGCTCGCGCGCTCGGTCGAGCCCGGGTACGTGACCCACGTGTCGGCGACCTCGGCGGTGTCGGGCGTGTGGTTGTCGCCGAGGAGCATGGCGTCGAAGTTGACGTCGCTCTCGGTCAGGACGGTCTCGGTGTCCCAGTCGGCGTAGCCGAACGGCTCGAAGAGCCCGTGCGCGACGAGCGCCGCGTACTCTGCGTCGTGGTCGGCGAACGCGTAGTCGAGGTCGTCGCGCCGCGAGACGGGGACGTGGTCGAGCCCGTAGAAGGCGGCCTCGCCCACGACGACCGGCTCGTCGCCGAGCCGGGTCGCGAGCCCGAGTCGCTCGAAGAGATCGAGCCACTGTCCGCCTCGGGTCGACTCGTGGTTGCCGACGACCGCGAGGAAGGGGATTCCGGCGTCGTCGAGCCGGCGGAGGACGGAGATGGTCCCCATCAGGTCCCGCAGTTCGGGCCGGCGGTCGTGGAAGAGGTCGCCCGCGTGGACGACGGCGTCGACGCCGTCGTCGACCGCGTCGTCGACCACGGCCTCGAACGCGTCGAGGAAGTCCTGGCGCCTGACCGGCGAGTGGTACTGCGAGTACCCGATGTGGGTGTCGCCGGTGTGGATCACCCGTGTCATCTGGTCGGGTCTTGGCCGGTGTCCGGCTTAGGGATTCCGGGGCCGGAGCGGAAGTGGTCGCGGTCGTCGTCGCGGTCGACGCGGTCGCCGCGTTCCTCTCCGCCACCCGCCGCGGCGCGGCGAAACTCCCGATACGCGGCGAGCGCGTCGCGCCCGCGCTCGGCGGCGGCCTCGTCGTCCGCGCGGTCCGCCGCGTCGACCGCGTCCGCCAGCCGGTCGAGGCCGACGGCGTCGACGAATCCGGCCGCCCGACGCAGGTCGGTTCGCGCGGCGTCCGCCTCGTCGATCACGGCGACGTACGGGCGCCTCGCGGTGTCGGTGCGAGTCGCGAGCGCGGCCAGCGCGCGCTTGACGGCGGTAGTCGAGACCACGGGCTGACTGGCGCGGCATCGGTGATAAACCGTCGCGGGCGGTCCTCCCCGCGGGGACGGTCGGCCGCCCGAGACGATCGGACGAGCCGCGCTCAGATACCGAGCGAGTACAGCCGCTTCCGCGCGTCTGTGAAGGAGAACCGAGAGTCGACGACGTCCTCCTCCTCGAGACGCGACAGCGCGTAGCGGACGGTCCGCGGCGGGAGCAGCGTCTCCTCGGCCAGTTCGCTCTGCGTGAGCGTGTCGTTGTAGTCCAGTACCTTCGCGACCAGCTTCGCGCTCGGGGGGAGGTCGCGAACGGCCGCCCAGCGGTCCGCGGTCCCGTCGTCGGCGGTGACGGCATCGGTCGTGCTCATGCGTGTCCCGATCGTCGGGATGCTGTATGATAATATTTACTATCCATTCTAATTACTACTACGTATCTCACGGCGGCGACACCGCGGATCGACTGCGGTGCGGTCCGCCGCCCTCCGCCGTCGACGCCGACGAAACGGGCGGTGTCGTGCCCCCACCCGAAGCCTCTTATCCGCGAGACGCTTTAATAAACACAATGAGCGATACGGTCGACGACGTCGATATGCCCTACGACGAGGGCGCGGCGTCGAAACAAGAGAAGATCGACTCCTTACAGGAGCGACTCGACGTGTTGGAGTCCCAAAACGAGGAGATGCGCGACAAACTCCTCGACGCCAACGCCGAGAACAACAAGTACCAACAGAAGTTAGAGCGGCTCACCCACGAGAACAAGAAGCTGAAGCAGTCCCCGCTGTTCGTGGCGACGGTACAGGAGATCACGCCCGACGGCGCCGTGATCAAACAGCACGGGAACAACCAGGAGGCGCTCACCGAGATCACCGACGAGATGCGGGAGAAGCTCGACCCCGACGACCGCGTCGCGGTCAACAACTCGCTGTCGGTGGTCAAAAAGCTCGAAAAAGAGACGGACGTTCGCGCCCGCGTCATGCAGGTCGAACACTCCCCGGACGTCACCTACGCCGACATCGGCGGGCTCGAAGACCAGATGCAGGAGGTCCGCGAGACCGTCGAGATGCCCCTCGAACACCCCGACATGTTCGAGGACGTGGGGATCACGCCCCCGAGCGGCGTCCTGCTGTACGGCCCGCCGGGTACCGGGAAGACGATGCTCGCGAAGGCCGTCGCGAACGAGACGGACGCGACGTTCATCAAGATGGCCGGCTCCGAGCTGGTGCACAAGTTCATCGGCGAGGGCGCGAAGCTGGTCCGGGACCTGTTCGAGGTCGCCCGCGAGAACCAGCCCGCCGTCCTCTTCATCGACGAGATCGACGCCATCGCCTCGAAGCGCACGGACTCGAAGACCTCGGGCGACGCCGAGGTCCAGCGGACGATGATGCAGCTGCTCTCCGAGATGGACGGCTTCGACGAGCGCGGCGACGTGCGCATCATCGCCGCGACCAACCGCTTCGACATGCTCGACCCCGCCATCCTCCGTCCCGGTCGCTTCGACCGCCTCATCGAAGTGCCGAAACCGGAGACCGAGGGCCGCGAGATCATCTTCCAGATCCACACCCGCAACATGAATCTCGCCGACGGCGTCGACTTCGCGGAACTGGCCGAGATGACCCCCGAGGCCTCCGGAGCCGACATCAAGGCGATCTGTACCGAGGCCGGAATGTTCGCCATCCGCGACGACCGCACGGAGGTCACGCTCGACGACTTCCTCGAGGCCCACGAGAAGCTCAGTCAGGACGACGAGACGAGCGCCGACGACTCGCTGGCGTTCGCCTGATCCCGCCGCGCGGCTGTCCGATTCGGTCGCTCCCTCTCGTTCACCCGTTCCGGGACCGCGACGCTTTCCCTCACAGCGCCGCGACCGCCAGATACGGCACGACGAAAAACAGCAGAAACACCAGCCCCACCGCGAGCGCGTAGCCGACTCCCACGCCGACGAGCGCCCGCCATCCGTCGTTGACCGCGTCAGCGACGTTCATGCCGAACGCATCGCGGCCCGAGACTTAAATCCGCACGCTCGGCTGTCGCGGGAGTCGCGTGACTCCGGCGGCTCGGTCAGACGTCGCCGGCCATCGCCCGGAACAGGCCGTCGGCGAGCGCGTCGCGGTCAACGGTCTCCGACTCCGTCTCCCCGGTGGGGTCGATCTCCGGCTCGATCGTTCCGCCGCCCATCCGCGAGTGGCCACCGCCGTTGGCGTTGTCAATGTCGTCTAACACCGCCGCTATCGCGTTACCCATGTGGACCCGGTCGTCGCGCGACCGCCCCGAGAGGTGGACGGTCCCCTCGCGCTCGCCGATCACCACGACCGCGCTGACTCCCTCCAGTTGGATCAGTTCGTCGGCGGCCTGCGGGATCGCGTCGACGTTGTTCACGCCGCCGACGTCTGCGACTCCGAACGACCCCTCGATGCGCCGTCCCGCGATGGCCCGCGCTTTCACCTCCAACACCTCCGCGTCGACCGCGGGGTTCGCGATGCGGTCGAGGCGGTCCTGGTCGACGCCGGGGTAGAGGTAGGCGGCCGCCGCGAAGTCGGGTTCGCTGGCGCCGACGGTGAGGTGTTTCGTGTCGGCCAAGATCCCGTACAACAGGCCCGTCGCGGTGTCGGTCGACAGCGTCAGACTGCTCCCCGTTTCGCTCGCGTGTTTGTCCGGCGGGACGGGGACCGCGTCGTTGTCCCGGAAGTACTCCGCGACGACCGAGGCGCTCGCCCCGTAGTCGGTCCGCACGTCGGTGAACGCCTCCCCGGCGCCGTCGCCCGGGTGGTGGTCGACGACGGCCATCGGCAACACGCCGTCGGCGCCGGCGAACCCCCGCGGCTCGTTGTGATCGACCAAGACGACCGATTCGGCCGCGAGGTCGCTCACGTGTTTTATCGGCTCCAGTTCGAGGTCGAGAACGGTCCGGAACGCGCGGTTCTCCTGATGGCGGATCTGTCCGGGGTACTGGACGGTCGCATCGACGTCGACCTGGTCTGCGAGGGAGGCCACGCCGACCGCGGCCGACATCGCGTCGGGGTCCGGGTTCGGGTGCATCAGCACCGTTATCTCCTCTTCGTCGGCCAGTAGTCGGCGGAATTTGACTCCCGGCGTCCGCCGAGCGCGGAGGACCACGACGACGACCGCGACGGTGATCAGGACGACGAGCGCCACGCCGACGGCGACTTCCGGGTTCTGCCGAACCATGGCTTCCGCCTGCGAGAATCGGTCGCCGGCCGCGCTCATCGCTCGCATGCGTTGTGGCCAGTCGCTCCCGACACATGAAGGTTCGTTACCGTTCCGATGGACTGAGACCGACGAAAACGCCCGTTATCAGGCGACTGCGAACCGGATCGCCTGCCGTCCGGCCGAGACGCGCTACGCGGTCCGCGCCCGGTACGCGCGCACGGCGTCGCGGTATCCCGAGCGGAACGTCGGGTGGACGAACTCGTAGCCGAGTTCGCGGAGCAGTTCGTTCGAACACCGCTTACTCGTCCGGATTCGACGCTCCGCGGCCGCCGAGAGATCCCCCGCCGCGATCCGTTCGTCCTTCGACAGCTTCTCCGGACGCGGGACGCCGCAGGCGTCCGCGAGCCAGTCCGCGAACGCGTGTTTCTCGACCGGTTCGTCGTCGACGACGAGGACGACGCGGTCGCGAGCGCGGTCCGCCTCCAACAGGTGTCGGATCGATCCCGCGGCGTCGTCGCGGTGGACCATGTTCAGGTAGCCGGCCGTCACCGGTCCCTCCACGTACCGGTCCAGCCGATACCTATCGGGGCCGTACAGCCCCGTGAACCGGACGACCGTCCCGTCGATCCCCGCGTCGGTCGCGCGTTCCGTCGCGATCCGTTCGGCCTCGGCGAGGACGCGAGTCTTCTCCGTGGTCGGCTCGACCGGCGTCTCCTCGTCGACCCACCCTCCGTCGTGGTCGCCGTACACGCCGGTCGAGGAGGTGTACACCAACCGGTCCGGCCGGGACGACCGCGAGCCGTACTCGTCGACGACGTTCGCCAGTCCGTCGACGTACACCTCCCGCGCCGCGTCGGCGCCGCGACCGCCCGAACTGGCCGCGAAGACGACGGCGTCCGCGTCCGGTAGGGCATCCAGCGACGCCGGGTCAGTCGCGTCCGCGCGGACGGCCTCCACCTCGGGCCCGACGGCCGCGACCGCGTCGAGCCCCGAGTCGGACCGACGGACGCCGGTCACCGCGTGGCCGCGGGCGTCGAGCTGTTCCGCCAGCGCTATGCCGACGTAGCCGCAGCCGACGACGACGACCCTCATCGCTTCCGGCGCTCGACGACTGCGAGTATCTCCGCGAGCTGCCCGAGCGTCATCGCGGTTCGCCCCTCCAGCGCCTGCTGGACCTCCTGGCCGGTGAGATCCGCGTCGATCTTCGCGGCGATCGCGTCCACGTCGAGCACCGCGGTCGCCATCCCCATCAGCAGGTGGTCGCGGACCTCAGCCACTATCGCGTCCGCGTCGCGGTCCGGATCCGCCGCCGCGAGGACGGCCGCGGCGTCGGTGAGCGTGACGTCTCCGATGTCGCCGTCGCGGACGGCGGTCGCGTCCGCCTCGGTCAGCCCGACCTCGCCGGCGAGCCGGTCGGTGTCGATCTCCGACGCCGCCTCCGTCATCACCGCCCCGAAGGCGTCGAGCAGGTCCGCCGCCGTCGTCTCGTCGGCGTCGACGTCGGGTCCGTGTCCGCCGTCGTCGACGACCTCGTGGAACATACGCTCACTCCGTCGCCGCGTCTCAAAACGCCTGCGGTCGGACGCGTCCACTCCGGTTCGCGTCTCTCCACTCCCCGGTTTCTCCGGCTCTCACCCCTCCGTACACTCGTCCGCCGCCTCCGGCGACGCGGTCAGCGGTCCCGGACACGGCCAGCCGGCTGAGGTCTCCTCGCGCGTCCCGTCGACGTCGCCGACCCCCGGCGGCCCCGCCGGGACGGCGACGACGATCACCGTTCTCGTCTCGAACGAGATCGGTTCCGTGGCACCCAGCGCGATCGACTCGCCGCTCACGTCGATGCGGACTTCGCCGGCGGTTCGGACGTACTCGAACGGGCGCCCGGGCGTCCCGACGTCCGCACGGAGCGTAAACCGCGGGTACTCCCCGCGCACCCGGACGTTCCACGCGTTGACGGTCGCCACCCAGTACCCGGGAACGGGAGCGACCGGAAGGCCGGCGCCGACGCTCCGAACGGGCTTCGGAACCCGTTTGTCCGGAATCGACGCGACCGCTTTCTTGCCCCGCCTCTCGATCGCAGACTTGAGCTCGTGCCGTCGGATCGCGCGGGACGCGGCCGTCGTCGCGTCGACGAAGCGGGCCGGAACGCGGACCGCGTCTCTCCCGGCCGCCGTCCGCGTCTCGACGCGGAGATGCGCCGCGAGCCCGATCCGCTCGGCCCTCGACAGCGTCCCGATTCGCGCCGCCTCGCGGGCGACTCGGTCCGGGTATTCCCCCTCGCCGACCGCGACGGCTCTGTCTCCGAGCGAGTCGTATTCGGCCCCGACGTTCTCCAACACCGCCCGCCGCTGCTCGCGAGAGAGATCGGTCCGGTCCGCGAGCCGTTCCGCCAGCGCTTCGTCGATGCGTCGCAGCGAGGCGTCGACCCGTCCGGCGAGCGCGCGCCGGTCGGCGCGCAGATCCTCGTCGCCTGTCGCCGCGAGCGCCTCCTCCGCCGCGAGGAGCGACCGCCCGGCGACCCCGATCCGCACGGTGTCGTCGGTGCCGAGGATCCGGTCCGCGATCCCGCCGGCGACGTCGCTGTACGGGAGCGTGGCGTAGTTCACGTTCCTGGTCGCGAGCGGTCGCGTCGTCGTGCCGTCGACGCCCTCGATGCGCTCGCCGTCGACCGCGGTCCGCGGCAGGTATCCCGGCGATCCTTCCGGGGCGAACGTGACGGCGCCGCCCGGGCCCCCGTCACCGACGGCGTAGGTCCCCGGGTCGCGGGCGGCCTCGCGGCTGGCGATCACTTCGCCGACGGGCGGCCCGCCGAAGGCCTCCTTCACCCGATCGAGGACGCCGTTCGTCGCCGCTTTCCGCCTTTCTGCGGCCGATTCCAGTTCCTCGATAACGGCGTCGAGGTACGCGACGCGGGCGGCGACCCGTCCGCGGTCGACCGCGCCGTCGTACCGCCCGGGCGCGTCCCGGAGGGCGTCGCGGCGGTTGCGGACGGTCGCGGCGAGGTCCCTGTACGGGGTCGACTCGCCGGCCGCCGCGTCGGCCATCGACGCCTCCGTCTCGAGGCTGCGGACGCGGTCCGACAGCGCCGAGACGTCGCTCGCGACCCGGTCCAGATCCGCCTCCGATCGGGCGCCGTATACGACCGTCGACCGCGTCTCGCCGCCGCCGTCGACGGCGACCCGCGCCAACTGATCGACGTCGGCGTCCGTCTCGAGGTTCAGTTCCGCCCTCGCGGCCGCCGGCGTGTCGGCGAGATCCGGTCCGTCGACGTCGTTACCACCGGCACCGAACGTCGCCGTCGGTCTGTCGGGCGCGCCGTCGCGCGGCGCGTACGTTCCAGTCACCGAAACCCGGACGCGGTATCGATCCGACGCCTCGTCGCGCGTCACGGTGCGGTCGACGCTGACGTTTCGGACCGTCCCGTTCGGCCCCCGCTCGACGACCCGCCGTTCCCACGTCGCGGTCGCAGCGCGCTCCACGACGACCTCCCGGAGCGCGCCGCCGAACGACACCGTCTCGCCGGGCGAAACCGTCTCGCCGTCGGTTCCCGTCCGGAGGTCGGTTCCGTCGACGACCCGGATTTCCTCCCGCCGCGACGTGTCCACTCGACGCCACGGTTCGGTACGCGACGACCGCGGGCGATCCGGCGTCACCGGGCCGCCGTCGGCGATCCGCGTCGTCTCCGCTTCCACGGTCGCCTCGACGCGGTGGCTCCCCCGAACGATCTCCTCGAGGTCGTCGTGAACTCGGGTCGCCGCGCGGTCGGCCGCGTGGCCGACCTCGACCGACGCCGTCTCGCCCGTCGGATCCGCGGAGGGACTGAACGCCGCGTCTTCGCTCGCCGTCGCGTCTCCGGTCGACGACGCGCCTTCGCCCGCCCCCGTCCCTTCCGCGCCGCTCCCTCTCGTCGGCGTCGGCGCTCCGAGGACGGCGTCGGTCCACGCGGTCTTGTGGGGCCCCATCGGCGACAGCAGATCGCTCACGCCCGTCCGAGCGGTCGCACGGGCGACGCCGCCGCGCGCGTCGGGGTCGCTGGCGCCGAACACGTCCCGCTGGACCCGCACGATCCCGGCGTTGGTCGAAAGCTCCACGTGACGGTTCGCGACGACGTTCTCGACGGGCGCACCGGCGTACTGGGCGTAGCCGCGGGCCCACGCCATCGCGTAGAGACTGGCGGTGATCTGCCGACCGAGGCCGGCTCCCTCGACGGGCCCCCGGTTGAGGCGCGTCTCGAACCGCTCGGTCCGCTCGTGGGCGGCCAGCGTCGGCACGGCGACGGTGACGGTCCGCGATCGCGTCCGGTTCACGACGGTTCGGCCGCCCCGGGTCGCGGTCGTCTCGACGCCCTCGAAGGTGACCCGCGTCGCCGTCCCGTTCGCGGCCGATTCGACGCGGACTCGCTCGCGCGCGGCGACGAGGTCGCGGGCCGACTCGACCGCCGGCAGCGACGCGTCCGCATTGACGCTCCCGGTGTCGCTCTCGACCGCCCCCAACGCCTCCGCCCCGGCGATCGCGAGCCGGATCCGGAACGCGTCCTCGAAGGCGGATCCCTCGCGGACAGCGCGCGACACCGGTCCCGATCCGTTCGGCGCGTTCGTCACGGGTTCCGCGGCCGCGTCGTAGGCGGCCTCGCTGGCCGCGCTCCGGAGCGCGGCGGTCGCGTCGGCGTCGACGCGCTCGACGGCGCGTTCGACCCGCCGGTCCTCCCCGACGAGCCCCTGCCCGGCGAGTCCCGCGGCGTACGCCGAACTCGTCACGAGCAGCAGTACGCCGACGAGCGCGAAGGGGACTCGAGCCCGCTCGTCGACGACGAACGACCGCGCGCTCCGCCCTTCGTTCGACCGATCGCGGCGCAGGTTCCCCACGCTTACCACCTCCGAACGACGATTCGGACGACGCCCTCCGGCGATCGATCCCCTCCGTCCCCGTCGCTGATCCCGCCGGGGATCGGCTGCCTGATGACCACGGCGGCGACGTCCGCGTTCCGCGGCGGCTCGGGACCGACGGCGATCGGATCCCGAGTCGCGGTCGCGGTACCGCTCTCGTCGCCCCCGCCGACCGTCCGCGTCGGCTCCCTCCCGACGGCGATCGAGAACGGATGTGCCGGCTTCTCGATCCACCCGAGGCGGGCCCCGTCGCGCCCTCTGGGCGGGGACCGCTCGTCCGGACTCCGCGCCGTCGGAGCGGCCGCAGTCTCTCGATTTCCGCCGTTCACCGCGGCGTCGACGGCACCGGTGCCGTCCGTCTCCCCGTCGACTTCCACCGTCGCGTCGACCCGCGTTCGCGGACCGAGTCCGGCACGGATGGATTCGGTGGCTCGCCGTTCGAACGCCCCGTCCGCGTCCCGCTCGGCGAGCAGCGCGAGCAGCTCCGCGCGGGTCGCGTGGACCCGTCGCGTTCCGTTCGGCGCGGTACCGTCGCGGTACGTCACGGTCGCGGTCTCGGTGACGAGCCGATCCGCGGCGTCCGTCGCCGTCGGACCGTCCGGGCCGCCGGCGTCGCTCGCGCCGAGCGCGACGACGCTCGCGGAGACGCAGAGCAGCAGCACGCTCACGTCGAGGACGGTGCTGGTCACCGCCACACCACCGCCCGAAGGGTTCCGCGAACGTTCCGGCCGGGCGCCACCCGAACCGTCACCCGCCGCTCGGCGACCGCGACGGCGTCCGGCGACCGCGCTCCGGGCGGTCCCGGGGCGTCCGGACCCGACGCGGCCAGCCACCGCTCGCCGTTCGCCTCCAGCTCGATCGCCGTCGCGGTTCCCGGCGCTTCGACTCTCCGCAGCCGCCTCGGATCGACGACGCCGCCGACGGTGACCGCTCGTTCGGCGCGGTCGAGGGCCGCCTCCGCGGCCCGTCCGGATCGGTCGGGTGCGGCGTCGTCGAGCGCGCCGGCGTACAGGCCGAGCGCGAGGCCGACGACCGTCACCGCGACGAGCGCGGCGATCGGTTCGACGGCGGCGCGGTCGGACGCCGAGAGCGACGCGATCGGTCCCTCGCTCGTCGCAGTCGCGTTCGGTCTCGCGGGATCTCGTGACATCCGCGCGATCACCCGACGAGCGTGACGCGGACGTCTCCGTAGTGTACCCGTCGGACCGTGATCCGCTCCGGAGCGGCCGTCCAGGGAGCTTCGATCGATCGCGCGCGCTCGGCCGCCGCCGCGAACGACGCCGGATCGTCGAACGCTGCGTCGGGGGGAACGCCGTCGAGGACGCGTCGAAGCCGCGCGTCAGTCGTCGCGTTCGATTCCCCCCGGGCCTCCGGTCGTATCACCGGCGTAATCCGCGGTGCGTCGAACGCCGCCCGTGCGGTCCCCGTCCCGCCCGTGAGCGAGACCGATCCGGTCGTGAGTCGGATCCGCTCCGCCGCGATTCCGTGTTCGGCGGTCGCGGGGTACTCCCCGTCAGCGACCGAGTCGATCGTGTGCGCGACGCCGTCGGCGTCTGGCGGCGGCGAGGCCGGAAACGCCGCGGCCACGCCGGCCGTCGCGACGCTCACCACGGCTAAGCCGAGCCACGCGTACGTCGCGTCGAGGTTCGTCTCGAACATGGGGCGGCTGGCCGCGGCTTCGTATATAAATGATCGGCGCCGGGGAGCCGGTTCCGCCCGTCGTCGCACTCGCCGCCGTCGGCCCCTCACAACAGGAGCCCGGCGCCGGCGAACGCGACGAGGAACGTCGCGGTGGCCGTCGGCAGCGCGATGCCGATCCGGTAGGCCACCAGCGTCCGGTCGAATCCGCGTTCCAGCCCGGTCGCCAACCCGGTGAGGAGCGCGGCGAGCAGCAGCACGTACGCCCCCACGATCCGCCCGAGCACCGGTACCGACAGGGCTCCCGAAGCACCGGTCGCACCGTTTCCCCCCGCCGCCGCCGTCCCGCTTTTCGCCCCCGCGCCTCCGCCGAGCGCGTCCGCCCCTGCGGCCGCCCCGGCCCCGAGCCCGCCGACGTCGACCGTCTCGATCCCCGTCGCGAGCGCGACGGTCGCTCCGCCCACGAGCGGCGCGAACACGGCCGCGGTGTTCGAGAGCGTTCCCGTTACCGTCGCGAGCTGGCGTCGCGCGTCGCGTTCGAGGTCGCGCAGGGCCTCCAGCTGATCCGCGAGCTCCAACAGGACGTCGCCCGCCGGGCGGCCCTCCCGCGCGGCGACGGCGAGGAGCGCGATCGCGCCGCGGAGCCTGGGCGACGGAACGTCGGCCGCCGGCCCGCCCCGTCCGAGAAACGCCTCGCGGACGCCCACTCGGAGCGTGTCGCTGCGCCGCCCGGCGCGCTCGAACACCTCGCCGGTCGCGCCGTCGAGCCGATCGCCGGCGTTCGCGACCGCGGTCTCGACCGCGACGCCCTCGGCCACGTCCCCGCCGATCACGGTCATCGCGTCCGGGAGCCCTCGCTCGACCTCGCGGACGTCCGACAGCACGGCCCGCCGGGGTCTCACGAGGACGAACAGCGCCGTTCCGATACCGACGCCGACTCCCGCGACCGGCCACGCCCACGGCGCGACGGCTCGCGCGGCCACGACGGCCGCCGCCGCCCCGAGGACGCAGCCGACGAGGAGCGCGCGGCCACTTCGATCCGGTACGTCGGGATGATCTCCGCTGATGCGCGGCGGCGGAAACGCGACCGGTCGACGCGAGAGCAACCACGCCGAGGCGGCGACCAGCCCTCCGGGAAGCACGACGAGATACAGCCCGGCGACGAGCCCGGGACCGATCGCGACGCCGGCGGCGGCGCCCGCGGGGAGCAGCGCGATGAGCGCCAGCGGCAGTAGCACTCCGAACGCGTACAGCGCGGAGACCGGTCCCCGAACCGCCCCGACGAACGACGCGAGTCGGTCCGTCGTTCCGGAGAGCGTCGCGTCGAGCGCGCGGTCCAGACACCGCCCGCGACGCTCCGGCGGCGCGGTCGCCGCCGTTCGGACGAGCGCCGCGGCGCGATCGATCGCGGGGAACCAGGGGCGCCACTCCCGGGCGAACGCCTGAATCCCGCTCGTCGGCCCGTCGGCGCTCCCGCGCTCGTGTCGGGAAAGCGCCGCCGCCAGCGGTCCGTCCCCGGTCCGGGCGGCGAACCGCACGGCGCGCTCGGTCGAGGGGTCGAGTCGCATCCGTAACACGAGTCGACCGACGAGCCCCGGCGCCGCGCCGAGCGCCCGCGTCCGCCGAAGCGACGCGAGCCACACCGGCGCCCGGTGGATCGCGTGTACGCCGCCGACTGCCGCGGCCAACCCCGCCGGCACGGCCGCAACCGCACCGGCGACGAGGGCCGTGACGACGGTGACCGCGGCGCCGACGGCGACGCCGATCCGGTACCCGGCGGCGACGACGCGCTCCGCGGTGCTCTCCCATCCGAGGAACGCGACCGCACGCCGCAGTTCCTCCGAGGCGGTCGATTCGTCCGCCGTAGCCGACCCGCCCGCCGTAGCCGACCCGTCCGCGTCTGCCGATCGCGTCTCGCTCATCGCTCGTCACCCCCGCGTTTCGGCGTTTCCCCGCCGTGTGAACCGCCTGATCGGTCGTCGGTCTCGTCGGTTCCACCGCCGACCCCGTCGCCTCCGGCGTACCGCCTCGGCGCGGTCCGTCCCGCTCGAACCGCCTCGCGAATCCGGTCACTCCGGCTGTCGACGACGTCTCGAACCGCCGCGTACGACTCGTTTGGGGCGCCGAGCCCCTCGATTAACCGACTCTCGCCGCGGTCGATTCGCCCCGTCCCCACGAGCCCTCGATCGGTCCGCTCGAACAGCGGGTCGAAGCTCACGCCGCCGTCGTGGTCGTCTACCTCGACGATCGACTCGACGCGGTGGTAATCGAGAACCGCGATCAGGTCGGTCGCGGCGAACGACGAGCGCGCGACTCCGAGATCGGTGACGACGCGCTCTTCGACCGCCGCCGGGTCCTCGCCGTGGATCGTCCCCAGCACCGTCTCGCCGGCGGCGCCGACGCGCATCGCCTCGTACAGCGCCTGTGCCTCCTCGCCGCGCACCTCGCCGACGGTGATCGCGCCGCCGCCCATGCGGAGCGCCGTCCGGACGGCGTCCGCCGGCGCGAGTTCGGCCCCGTCCCCGACGCGGAGCCGCTGGGTGTCCCGCCCGGCGTCCGCGAGGGCGTCCACCGGGAGTTCCGGCGTGTCTTCGATGGCGACCGTTCTGGTCCCGGCGGGCAGTTCCCACAACAGCGACCCGAGCGCCGTCGTCTTCCCGGCCGCTCGCCCGCCGGCTATCAGCCCCGTCACGCCCCGTTCGACCGCGACCGACAACAGCCCGGCGGCCGCGGGCGTGAGCGTGTCCGCGGACACCAGCCGGGCGAGCGTCCACGCCTCCGGGTCGCCGCGTCGGAAGGTGAACGAGAGCCCGTCGCTGGCGGGCGCCGTGGTCGCGGCGACCCGAACGCGACCGGTCTCCGACTCGATCGTCGCGTCGAGCGTCGGCGTCGCCCGCGAGAACGCCCGGCCGCTCGACCGTCGAAGCCGCGACGCGAGCGTGGCGGCCCCCTCCGGAGGGAGTCGCACGTTCGTCCGGCACCGCTCGCCGTCGAGGACCACGCGCAGGGGGTTCTCCGCGACCGGCGCCGTCACCGTCGCGTCGCTCACCCTCTCGTCGGCGAACACGTGTTCGAACACCCCGTAGCCGTGGGTGTGTCGCCGCAGTATCTCGGTCAGGTCCGCGACCGGATCGCCGCCGTCAGCGGCCGCTCGGACCGCCCGTCCGGGCGCCCTGTCGCCGCCGCCGGGATCGTCGAGCAGCCGCTTCCGCGCGGCGGCGAGCGTCGCCGCGGCGTCGGCGTTCAGGTCGGTCGTCGGCGGCGTGAGGTGGTACGTTCGGAGCGAGTCGTCGCCCGCGTAGAGCCGGACCGTCGCGCCGGTCGGCACCGTCCAGCGGTCGACCAGCGTCGCGCCCGGAGGCGGCGCGGCAGCGACGCGCGCGGTCGCGGCCGTCGGCCCGACGTGCGCCCGCAAGATCCCCTCCAGGTCGCGGTCGCCGTCGGCCTCGATCCCGCCTCCGCTCAGTTCTTCGACGGCCGACAGCAGCCCGGTTTCACGCGCGATCCGCTTCGCGGAGCCCGCGCGTCCGCTCGCCTCCCTCGCCGCGCCGAGCGGCTCGCGGACGACTCGGTCGGCGAGCCGCTCTTCGTGGAACTCGACCCGCTCGGCGAACCGGCCCGCGGCGACCAGGAAATCGGCCGCGCCGTCGGCGTAGGACCGCTCCCGTCCGCGGTGCCGAGTCCTGATCACGTCGGCGCCGCGGTCGGTGAGCGCCGCGATAACGGTCGCGAGGCAGTCTCGGCTCGCTGCGAGGTCGCCCCGCCCGGGACAGTCGTCGGCGTCGACGTCGAGCACCACCCGGTCCTCGACGCCCGTTCCCACGGGCTCGCGGAACGTCGGATCGCACCGACATTCGCCGGGGTCATCGTCGATCCACGGGAGCGCCCGGAGCGGCGTCCCGCCGACTCCGTCGGCGACGCCCGCGCTGAGATCCAAATTCATGGCGGGCGTGCCCGCGGTATCGTATATAAACGATCGGCTCGCCGAACCGGAGCGGCCCTCGGTCGCTCCGATTCACCCGACCCGACTGATCCGGATCGTCGGTCCCCCGTCGTCGACGTACTGGACCCGAATGCGGCTCGCCCCGCCCGGGCGGAGTTCGATCGGTCCGCCGACGAGTTCGACCGCCGTCCGCGCGGGTCCCGTTCCGATCCGAAACTCGCGCTCGGGCCGGTCGCCGACCCGGTACGCGAGCGCGGCGCTCCCCGGTCGGTCGGGCGATTCCACGAGCGCGACGCGGTCGACGTCCGCCGCGGCGAATCCGGTCGGAACGCGGACGAGGACGGTCGTCTGCGCCGCCATCGCGGGGTCGCCCACGGGCGTCGATCCGGAGACGACGCCCCCGATCGCCCGCTCCAACCGGTCCGCCTCGGCACCGATCCGGTCGGTCGTCGTCGTCGTCCGAGCCGTCTCGATCGCTGGCATCGACGCCGCGAGCAGCGCGACCGCCACGAGGACGGTGAGCACCACGCGGATCACGGCTCGGTCACAGCGACTCCCGGAGCCGGTCGAGCGCGTCGGCCGCCCACGCGTCGCCGTCGCCGCTTCCGTCGCCGTCGGCGTCTCGACCGAGGGACCCGTCGCCGCCCCCGTCACGCGGTCCCGACGCGGAACGGTCGTCGGGAAGCGCGGCGTCGAGGGCGCTCTCCGAGGGCACGGCGTCGCCGGTGTCGTCGGTCGGCGTCGCGTCGCGCCGTCGAGACCGGCGATCGGATCGGTCGGCGGCGGCGTCCCCGCGCTCCCCGCTCCGCTCGCGGGCTCCGTCGACCTCCCGGCCGGCTTCCGTCGCCCGTGCCAGCGCGAGGTCGGCCCGCCGCTCGACCTCGCGGTTGACCGCCCTGACCGACCCCGCGTAGCCGCGGATCGCCTGGGTCGCCGCCTCCAACTCCGCGACGCGCTCCTCGAGGTCGTCGAGCCGCGATTCGAGCCGATCGCGCTCGGCCGTCGCCTCCGCGTCCGCGACGGCGTCGGCCGGCCGCGCGTCGCTCCCGGTCACCGCGCGCTCGACGGCGCGGAGGCGGGACTCGATCCGGTCGGTCGACCCGTTCGCTCCGGTCGTCGCCTCCGTCCCCGGCCTCGGCGGCGCCGCGTCCGTTTCCGCTCCCGGACCGGCGCTCTGTCCGTTGTCGCTCATGCGACCGGCTGGCCGCGTCTCCACTCTTAAACCTCGGGGAAACAGTATTCACCGGGGAACGGGAATGTCTCGCTATGAAGGCAGTCCTCCTCGGCGTCGGACAGGCGGGCGGCAAGCTCACGACCGCCCTCGCGGAGTTCGACGCCGACGCCGGCTACGGCGCGGTCCTCGACGCGCTCGCCGTCAACACCGCCGCGGCCGACCTCGACCCCCTCCCGCTCGAAACGGTCCTCGTCGGGCAGTCGCGCGTCAACGGCCACGGCGTCGGCGGCGACAACGAACTCGGCGCGGAAGTGATGGACGAGGACGCCGTCGAGGTGCTCGACGCGCTCGCCCCGAAGGTCACCGCGGCGGCCGAGGCGGTGTTCGTCGTCGCGGGCCTGGGCGGCGGGACGGGCTCCGGCGGCGCGCCGGTCCTCGTCCGCGAGCTGAACCGGGTGTACGACGTGCCCGTCTACGCGATCGGTATCCTCCCCGGCCGCGACGAGGGGACGATGTATCAGGTGAACGCCGGGCGGTCGCTCAAGACGCTCGTCCGCGAGGCGGACGCGACGATCCTGCTCGACAACGACGCGTGGCGCTCCTCGGGGGAGTCCATGGAGGGCGGCTACGAGGCGATCAACGCCTCGATGGCGAAGCGGATCGGGCTCATCTTGGCGGCCGGCGAGGCGGTCGAGGGCGTCGGTGAGTCCGTCGTCGACACGAGCGAGGTGATCAACACGCTCCGCGCGGGCGGGATGGCCGCCGTCGGCTTCGCCTCGGCGCCCGCGGCCGAGGACGCGGAGGAGAACGTCACCACGGTGACGAGCGCGGTCCGCAGCGCGGTGATGACCGGGCTCTCCCTGCCGAACGCCACCGACGCCGACGCGGCCCTCGTCGCGGTCGCCGGCGACCCGGACCGGATCTCGCGGAAGGGCGCGGAGAAGGCCCGCAAGTGGCTCCAAGAGGAGACGGGCTCGATGCAGGTCCGCGGCGGCGACTTCCCGCTCGACTCCGACCGGATCGCCGCCTTGGTCCTCCTCGCGGGCGTCGAGCGTTCCCAGCGGGTGGAGGCGTTCTTGGAGCGCGCCAGGCAGGCGGTCCGCGACGAGCCCGAGGAGAAGTCCGACCCGGCGGCCGCGTTCGAGAACGACGAGATCGACGACCTGCTGTGAGGCGGCCGCGACGCCCGAAGCCCGGCGGCGAGTCGGGCGACGCGTCCGGCCGACGGGACAGGTTCCGCACCTTTTTGGTCTCGCCCGGTGGAGTCTCGCCCGATGACCAACCCGTGGGACGACTGGGACCACGTGCTGAAGGTCGACCCCGACAAGGACCTACAGCCGGGCGAGACCTTCGAGGACGTCTGCCGGACCGGGACGGACGCGATCGAGATCGGCGGGACCCTCGACGTCACCGCGGAGAAGATGACGCGCGTCGTCGACGCCGCCGCGGAGTACGACGTGCCGCTGTACCAGGAGCCGTCGAACCCGGGCGTCGTGATCGACTCGCCGGCGCTCGACGGCTACCTGATCCCGACCGTGTTCAACGCGGGCGGTCCCTTCTGGATCACGGGCGCGCACAAGGAGTGGGTCCGCATCGACGACCTCGACTGGAGCCGGACCCACACCGAGGCGTACATCGTCCTCAACCCGGACGCCGCGGTCGCGGAGCTGACCGACGCGAACTGCGACCTCGCGGCCGACGACGTGGGGGCGTACGCGAAGGTGGCCGAGCGCATGTTCGGCCAGGAGATCGTCTACGTCGAGTACTCCGGGACTTTCGGCGACACAGAAAAGGTCGCGGCCGCCCACGACGCCCTCGACGACGCCACGCTCTTCTACGGCGGCGGGATCCACGACTACGAGTCGGCAAACGAGATGGCCGCCCACAGCGACGTGATCGTCGTCGGCGACCTGCTCCACGACGAGGGCGTCGACGCCGTCCGCGAGACGGTGAAGGGCGCGAAGGACGCGCACGACGCCTAAACGTCCTTCAGTTTCCTGGCTCTCCCGCTGATTCGTCCGCTGCGGGGATCGCTTACTTCGCTCGCGGATGCTCTCCAGGGCGAAGACAGTCGATCTGCTGGACTGAGCGGGTCAGCGATACGGTCGGCGCGTGCCTCCGAGCGCCTATCGGGCGCGAGGAGCACGCGCGAGGGAGTCGGTGGTCCGGAGCGAAGCGGAGGACCACCGACGAGGCTGGGGAGGTGTGAGGTGCTGTGCGGTGCCGTGCGGGGTGGGACTCAAAGGGGCAGCCGCGAGGGTGAAGGCGCGCGACGCAAGGACCGCAGGCGCGAACGGAGTGAGCGCCGAGGACCACAGCGAGCGCACCGAGCCCTCGCGGCTGGGGCTTTGGTGGCAGTCACCGCAGTCTCGGCTTCGGAGTCACACCGTCGAGCGGCCGGCGGTTCCGAACCACCGTCTTCCCGTAACGCTTCTCAGGCGTCCCCCTCAAGCATGTTCTCGACGTACTTCGCGATCACGTCCACCTCTAGGTGGACCGGGTCGCCGACCGACTTCTCCGAGAGCGTCGTCAGCTCGTAGGTCGTCGGGATGACCGCCACGTCGAACTCGTCGCCGCGCTTCTCGGCGACCGTCAGCGAGATGCCGTCGAGCGTCACGGAGCCCTTGTCGACGAGGTAGCGGTCCTGTCCCGACGGAATCGCGAAGGTGAACCGCCAGTCCTCGCCGACGCGCTCGATCCCCCTCACCTCCGCGACGGTGTCGACGTGGCCCTGGACGACGTGGCCGTCGAACCGCCCGTCGGCGGGCATCGCGCGCTCGACGTTGACAGCGTCGCCCTCGCGCACGTCGCCGAGGTACGTCTTCGCGACCGTCTCGCTCGCGAGGAACACATCGAACCACTCGCCGCCGTCGGCGTCACCGCCGTGGCCCGCTCCGGCCGCGCCGCCGTCGACGCCGTACTCCTCGACGGTCAGGCAGACGCCGCTCACGCTGATCGACTGGCCGTGACCGAGGTCGTCGAACCCGTCGACGCCGATCCGCAGCCGCAGCCCGTCGTCAGTCTCGGTCCGCTCGCGGACCGTGCCGGTGCCCTCGACGATGCCGGTGAACATACCGGATCTGGGGGCGGGCGACGGTTATCGGTTCTGGGTCCGCGCGGTCGCGGCGGCGGCCGGCTCCGCCGGGCGGCGCCGTCGCCGTCGCGCGGCGGAGCCGGGCCGAGCCGGGCCGAGCCGTCGCCGCGTTCCTTTTGCCTCCCGGGAATCAACGGGGGCGCAATGCGACTCGGACTGCTGGACATGATCGGGCTGGCGGGATCGCTCGTCTTCGCGCTCCCGCTGGCGAACTACGCCGTCATCCGGCTGTTCGCCGGCGAGGTCGCGCTCGGCGTCGGCCTGTTTGTCGTCGCCGCCGCGATGGTCGTCCTCCCGCAGTACTTCCTCGACCCGGCTCGGATCGCCCGCAGGCTCTTTTCGGGACTGTTGCCCCGCCAGCTGCGCGGCGATACCGACAGCGCGGACGCCGGCCGCGAAAGCGGCGCAGACGAGTCCGAGTCGCCGGACGCCGCAGCGGTCGACGGCGACGACGCGACGGGGCGGTAGGCCGCCGCCGCTCAGGTCGGGTCCGCGTCCGGCACGATACCGAACGGGTACTCGGCCAGCAGCTCGTACCCCTCGTCGGTGACGAGGACCAGGTCCTCCAGCCTGACGCCCCCGATTTCGGGGTCGTAGACGCCGGGCTCGACCGTCACCACGTGGCCCGGTCGGAGTTCGCCCGCGCCCGACAGCGACGGTCCCTCGTGGAGGCTCACGCCGACGCCGTGGCCGGTCCCGTGCGTGAAGCCGGCCTCGCCCTCGCCCGCGTTCGGCTCAAACCCGTACGCGGTGAGCTCCGCGGCCGCCTCGCCGTGGACCGCCTTGGCCGGGACGCCGGGTTCGACCTCGTCGAGCGCGGCCTCGCGGGCGGCCTCGACCGCGACGTACGCCCGGCGCTCCCACCCGCCGTCGCCGTCGACGACGAACGTCCGCGTCACGTCGCCGTGGTACCCGTCCGGGCCGCGCGGCGAGATATCGATCAACACCGTCTCGCCGGGACGGATCGGGTCGCTGCCGACGTAGTGGAGGTCGGCCGCCGACGGGCCGGCGCCGATCACCGTGTTGCCCGCGTCGCGCACCCCGCGAGCAGCGAGGACGCGGTTCGCCTCGCGGCGGAGCCGCTCGGTCGTCAGCGGCTCGCCTTCCCAGCGGAGCGGGGGTCGGCGGTCGTCGTCGGACCGGCCGTCTCCGCCGCTCCCGTCGGCCCCCTCGACGGCCTCGCTTTCGACGGCCTCGCTCTCGGCGAGGACCGCCTCGGCGCGGGCCATCCCGGCGACCGCCGCGCGCTGAACTCTCCGGAGCCGGTCGACCTCCGCGGGCGTCTTGCGCGCCCGAGCGGCCGCGACCGCGTCCGTCGACGAGAGGTCGTTACCCGCGCGCTCCAGGTACACCGCGGCGTCGTGGGGGATCGACGCGGGAGCGAGGACGGTCGGACCGTCGTCCTCGGCCGCGGCGCTCGCGCCGTCGACGAGGTCGTCCACGACCGCGGCGGCGCGCTCGCCGGCGTGGTCGCCGACGCCTTCGGTCCGGACCTCGCGGATGACCCCGTCGTGAAACGCGCGGTCGTCCGCGTCGGCATCGTCGGTCGGATCCGCGGTCGACTCGCGGGCGACCGCGACGAACTCCCGCTCCGCCTGCTCGCGGAACAGCGCGGGGGCACAGAGGACCGCGCGCCCAGCCGGCGAGTTCGCCGTCGGCTCGTCGTCTCCGTCCGTCGCTCCGCCGCTCGGAACGACGACCAGCGCGTACGGCCGGTCGGGCCCGGAAAAGCGCGTGAGGTAACGCAGGTCGTCGTCGAAGCGGTCCCCGACCGCGACGAACGCGGCCGCGTCGGCCTCGCGGACCGCCTCGACGACGGGGCGGAGGTCGGTCCGGAGGGGGGCGGCCGCTCCCTCGGCGCCTCCCGGCGCCGCGTCCTCCCCGCTCACGGCTCCGGTTCGGGCACCGCCAGCTCGGCCTGGACCTCCTCGACGAGATCCTGGGCCGGCTCCTCGCGGAGCTCGTTGAACAGCAGGACGCTGATCGGGAGCGTCGGCGCGCCGCCGATGAGGCTCTCCATGATCACGAGGCGCTCGCGAGCCCGAGACATCCCGACGTAGAAGACGCGGCGCTCGTTGTCGGTGAGGACGGGGACGGGGCTCGTCGCCTTCGTGAACTCCTCGACGCCGTCGATGTCGGTCGGGTCGTCGATGGAGGCGGCCATCTGCTCGACCACCTTCTCGGTGAGGTCGGTCGCGACGAACACGTGATCGGCCTCGCGGCCCTTCGCGGAGTGGATGGTGCCGACCCGGACGCGGGTGGGATCGGTCCCCTGGTAGTCGCCCTCGAAGTACGCGCCCATCGACTTGCGCTGGAAGCTCGTCACCTTCCGGACCATGTCGTCGGCGCTCGCGGTGTCCGGCATGAAGGGGATGTACTCGTCGAGCGTGTCGGCCGCGATATCGATGTCGGCGACGTCGTCGGCGTCGGCCGCCTCCTCGCGGTCGTCGAGGAAGTCGTAGAACTCCTCGCGGTCGTGGGTCCCGAACGCCGACTCCTGGAGCATGTCGGCCAACCGCCGCGCCTCCAGCCCGGTCACGGGCTCGTCGGCCTCGGCCTTCTCGATGGCGCTGACGTAGTCCTGGACGCGATCGGTCCACATCCGTCCGTCGGTGAGCATGGAGAAGGGGATCCCGTGGCCGATGAACTCGTCGATGAAGTCGAACATCTGGTAGCGGGCGCGGAACAGACACATGATGTCGCCCTCGTCGTCTTCGACCGTGTACCGGACGTTCCGGACGAGTTCGAGCATCGAGGGCGACTCGATCGCCTCGACGGTGCCGCCCTCCTTGCGCGGGTGGAGGTCCTTCTCCTGGCGCTTGTCGATGTGGCGGATCTCGGCGTTGACGACGTTGAGGATCTCGGAGGGGAGCCGGTAGGAGTTCGGGAGGACTACGTCCTCGTCGACCTCGGTGTCCAGGAGGAGGTCGGGGTCGGCGCCCTGCCACGCGTAGACGACCTGGTCGTCGTCGCCGGCGATGAGCACCTTCTCCATGTGCGGGCGCCACTCCTCGAAGACGTTGTACTGGAGCGTCGTGATGTCCTGGAACTCGTCGATGATCAGGTAGTCGACGCTGGGGACGAGCGAGCGCTGCGCGACCCGTTCGAGCATGTCCGCGAAGCCGACGAGGTCGTTGTCGCCCTTGTACGCGCGCCACGCCCGGATCGTCTCCGGGATGTCGATGCGCTCGTCGTCCGAGGGCCACGTGGGCGTGTACTTGTTCCCTTCCTGGGCGTTCGGGTCCTCCTCGGGCGGGAGCCTGACCTCCTCGACGTCCCACTGGAAGGGGACCTCGTACCAGTCGGCCACGTCGCGCTCGGTCCGCTGGAGCCACTGGGAGGTGGCGATGATCTTGTTGCCGATCGTCGTCGAGCGGGCGGTCCGGCGGCCGGCGCCGCCGTGCTGGTCCTCGAACTCGATGCCGTACTCCTCGCAGAACGACTCCTTGTCGTCCTCGCCGACGACGTCGCCCCGAGAGAGGTCGAGCAGTTCGTACGCCTTCGCGTGCATCGTGCTCACGTTCCCCTGGAGGCTGCGGGGGGAGACGTCGAGCCGCTCGGCGAGCCGCTCGCGGATCTCCGCTGCGGCCGCGCGCGTGTACGAGACGACGAGCACGTCGCGGACCTCCGCGTCCTCCGCTTCGAGGATCCCCTCGACGCGGTCCAAGAGCGCGGTCGTCTTCCCGCTCCCGGGCCCCCCGAACAGCCGCGTCACCGTGGTATCGGTCATTGTTACCTCCAGATTCCGGTTCTCCTTAAACGCCGTGGCTCCGTGGTCGTCGACACGGGTTCCGGTCCGGCCGCGACGGGTCGGCGTTTCATCGCTCGGTAACGGCTCGGGCGTCTCCTCAGCTGCTCCGCGTTGCGCGCGCTTCGCGAACGTCCGCCCCGTCGCGGACGAGGTCCTCGCAGGCCGGACAGACGCGGGGTCGATCGACCTCGTTCGGGGTAAACACCCGAACGTAATCAGTCGTGACGAACGAGCCGCAGTTCTGACAGGTCGGCATGGTAGTCACTATCGGGTAATTCCACATAATACTACCGGGGAGTATGACGGAAAGAAAATTCGCGGACCGTGGCGTCGCCGCCGCCCTCAGTTCGGCCGCCAGTCGCAGACGGAACACCGCGCGGACCCTTCCTCGTGGAGCGCACCGCACTCGGGACACTGGAGCTTGTTATAGGATCGCTCCCAGCCTACGATCTCCGTCTCGTGGCCGTGATCGGAGAGGAACTCGTCGAACACGTCGTCGTCCGAGCTGGGTGCACTACTGGACATGCGTGCCATGGTATGCCACACCAGCATATATGTCTTTCTCTCGTTCTCGCAGCTGCGAATTACGCGACCGAACGATCAGTCATCAGGAAAAATTAGTTTGATACGCAACTTCTCTGCGAGTCACTCGCCGGGAGCGAACGTCCGCCTCCGCTCACCACGGCTCGTTCTTCAGCCCGAGCGCGTACGCCGCGGCGTTCGTGACGACGTGGAGGACGGGGGTCATCACGAGGACGACCGCGAGGACGCGCGGCGTGAACACCGCGAGCGCCCAGTCGGTGTCGACGAGGAAGGCGAGCGCGAGCGCGCCGACGACGAAGTCGAGCTGGTCGAGCCCCGGGAACGCGGCGCCGCGCTCCCGGCCCGAGCGCCGCTTGAGGAACGAGGCGCCGATGTCGCCGCACATCGCCCCGAACGCGAGCGCGAACGCGGCCGGGAGGGCGAACGTCGGGAATTCGACGCCGAACGCGGCGCTCGCGGGGGGTGAGAGGGCGTTGAGTCCGAGCGCGAGGCAGACGCCGACGAGCGTCCCGACGGCGGTGCCGCGCCACGTCTTTCCGTCGCCGAGCAGCCGCGCGCCGCGCCACTCGCGCCCGCCGTCGATGGGGCGACCGCCGCCGGCCAACACCGCGGCGTTGTTCGGGACGTACGCCGGGAGCATCGCCCAGAACGCCGTCGCGACGAGCGCACCGATCATGTCCTCACGGGCGACGCCCGGGATGTTATAAACCCCGGATCCGTCGCCGGGTCGGCAAAGGTAAAGTTCGCGCCGTCCGGAAGTCACGACATGATCCCCCCCATCGCTCGGCGGTTCGTCGCCGGCGAGAGCGTCCCGTCCGCCCTCGACCACGCCCGCGCCGCGAACGAGGACGGCGTCGCGGTCATCCTGAACCTCCTCGGTGAACACTACGACGACCCCGGCGACGCGAGGGCGGACACGGACGCCTACCTACAGCTGCTCGACGACATCGCCGACAGCGGCCTCGACGCCTGCGTTTCGGTGAAGCCCTCCCAGATCGGGATGGACGTCTCGCCGGACCTCTTCGCGGAGCACTACCGCGAGATCGTCGCGCGCGCCGACGAGCTCGACGCGTTCGTCTGGTGTGACATGGAGGACGCGGACACGACCGACGACACCCTCGACGCCTTCGAGTCCATCGCCGCCGACTACCCGTGGAGCGTCGGCCAGTGTATCCAGTCGAACCTCAGGCGCACCGCGGACGACCTCGACCGCCTCGTCGACGTCCCCGGCAAGATCCGGCTCGTGAAGGGCGCGTACGACGAGCCGTCGTCGATCGCGTACACCGACAAGGCGCGCGTCGACGAGGCGTACCGCGACGACCTCCGGCTCCTCTTCGAGCGCCGAGACCGCGGGATCGCGGTCGGCAGCCACGACCCCGAGATGATCTCGCTGGCGGACCGGCTGGCGCGCGAGCACGGGGCCGACTACGAGGTCCAGATGCTGATGGGGGTCCGCGAGGACGCCCAGCGCGACCTCGCCGCGCAGGGGATCGACGTGTATCAGTACGCGCCGTACGGCGACAAGTGGCTCTCGTACTTCTACCGGCGCGTCCGCGAGCGCAAGGAGAACCTGACGTTCGCGGCCCGGGCGGTGCTGGGGCAGTAGCCGGCGACCCCGCGTCCGGCGTCCGGCGTCGACCTCGGCTCGCCGCCGGCGCGTGAAAGCCCTCTTAAGGATTGCCGACGCATACCGATCCGATAGATGTCCACGTGGAAACGCGACTTCGCCAGCGGGCTCATCGTGCTGGCGCCGCTCCTCGTCCTCCTCTTAGTCCTCCGGTGGATCTACCAGTACATCGCGTCGATCCCGCTGATCGAGGGGCTCCAGCCCGAGATCATCCCGGCGCCGTTAGAGCCCGTTTCCCGGGTGATAATCGCGTTCGCGGTGTTCGCGACCGTCGTCCTCGCGGTCGGGTACTTCATGCGGACCACGCTCGGTCGTCTGGCGGAGTCGGCGGTGGACGACGCGATAAACCGGATCCCGGCGCTCCGGGTGGTGTACAACGCCTCGAAGCTCGCGATCGAGACGGCGATCTCCGGCACCGACGAGCTACAGAGCCCGGTGTACATCGAGACGTGGCCCGGCATCCGCATGACCGCGTTCCGAACCGGGAAGAAGACTCGCGACGGCAAGATCGTCCTGTTCATGCCGACCGCCCCGAACATCACCACCGGCTTCGTCATCGAGGTCGAGCCGGAGCGGATCGAGGAGACCGGCGAGACCGTCGAGGAGGGGATGACGCGGGTCCTCTCCGCCGGCTTCGCGGAGTCGGCACACCAGGTCCCCGTCCACGAGGAGAACCCCGACGAGGGGGACGGCGGCCGGACTCCGGGCGGGTTCGGACACGTCCGGACCGACGGGACGGCCGGCGATTCGGCGGGGTCGACTGCCGAGGAAAGCGGGTCGGGTGAGTAGCGGTTCGGGCGAGTAGCGGGTCGTTTCAAAGGTAGGTGAACCACTCGTCGTGGTCGTCCGTCCGGCGCTCGACCAGGTCGAAGAAGGCGCTCTGGAGCTCCTCGGTGACCGGCCCGCGAGTGCCGGCGCCGATCTCGGTGTCGTCGACCGAGCGGATCGGGGTGACCTCGGCCGCGGAGCCGGTGAAGAACAGCTCGTCGGCGGTGTACAGCTGCCCGCGCGAGATGACGGCCTCGTCGTGGACCTCGTAGCCGCGCTCCTCGGCGAGGGCGATCACGGTGTCGCGGGTGATCCCTTCGAGGATGGACTGCGCCGGCCCGGTGGTGTATATCTCGCCGTCGTTGACCATGAAGATGTTCTCGCCGGGGCCCTCCGCGACGTTCCCCTCCTTGTTCAGGACGACGGCCTCGACGTAGCCGTTCCGGCGCGCCTCCTCGCCCGCAAGCATGGAGTTGACGTAGAGGCCGGTCGTCTTCACGTTCGTCGGCACCTGCGAGGAGGCGTGTTTCCGCCACGAGGAGACCATCACGTCGACGCCGTCTTCGAGGGCCTCCTCGCCGAGGTACGCGCCCCACGGCCACGCGGCGAGGACGAGGTCGGTCGGACAGTCCTTCGGGGAGACGCCGAGCGAGTCGTAGCCGTAGTAGGCGATCGGCCGGATGTACGCGGAGTCGAGGTCCTGCCGGTCGAGGAGTTCGAGGGTGGCCTCGGTGATCTCCTCGCGGGAGTGTTCGATGTCCATGTCGTACATCTTCGCGGAGTCGAACAGCCGGTCGAGGTGCTCGTCCCAGCGGAACACCGCCGGCCCCCGCTCGGTTTCGTAACAGCGGACGCCCTCGAACACGCCGCTCCCGTAGTGGAGCGCGTGGGTCAGCACGTGGGTCGTCGCGTCCTCCCAGTCGAGGAACTCCCCGTTCTTCCAGATCGTGTCGACGTCCATCTCGTCGAATCCCATGGTCGGGAGTTGCGGCCGGCGGGCTTAAAACTGTGACAAGCGGTCGAGTGCTACCACGAGAGCGCAGGGTCGAAACCCATCGACGGATCGAGTGTGAACCGCTCTGAAACCCCAGCCGCTCGGCAATACGTGACCCACACCGCTCTCAGGAACTGCCCCGAAGCCCCAGTCGCGAGGGCGCCGTACGCTCGCTGTGCTCCTCGCTCAGTCACTCCGCTCCTTCGCTGCGGTGCTTACGTCGCCTACGGCGCCCTCGCGACTGCCCCTTCGAGTCCCACCCCGCACAGCACCTCACGCCTCCCCAGCCTCGTCGGCCGGTCTCCGCTTCGCTCCGACCGGCCGACTCCCTCGCACGCGCTGGCTCGCGGTCGCCGGGGGCGACCGCTCGCAGGCGCGCGCCGACCGCATCAAAAGTCGATTACTTCAGCGCCTCGACGAGGGCCGCGCCCTCGACGTAGGGGATGTCGCGGCGGGCCGCGTAGGCGGCGGCGTCCGCGGGCGCGAGCGCGTCGCCGGTCTCGTCGTCGAGCATCTCGCAGACCACGGCGGCGGGCGCGGCGCCCACGGCCTCGGCCATCGCGAGGCCGAGTTCGGTGTGACCGGTCCGCCCCGCGAGCCCGTCGCGGTCGCCGCGCAGGACGTGGACGTGACCGGGCGCGCGGAACTCCGCCGCGAAGTCCTCGGGCCCGTAGCCGGTTGGGTCGTCGCGGACGCGGCCGGCCGCGTTCGCCACCTCCACGATGGTCTTCGCGCGGTCCGCGTCCGTGATCCCGGTGAACGTCTCGCGGTGGTTCACGGGCAGCGAGAACGAGGACCGGTCGTCGTAGTCGGGGTCGTCGTCGACCGCCGGGTGGTCGAGCGCGTCCGCGAGGAACGGCAGGTCGAACGCGTCGCCGACCGCGTCGCTGACGGCCACGCAGATCAGCCCGCCCGCGTCGTTGCGCATGTGCGCGACCGCGGCCTCGTCGACCGCGCCGGCCGGGTAGACGATGTCCGTCTCGCCCTCGCGGTCCGCGAAGTCGTGGACGCAGACGGGGTCGCCGGCGCGGAAGGCGTCGAGCGCCCGCTCGACGGGGTCGGTCGCGTCCGGGGCGGCCTCGGCGGTTTCAGCGGGATCGGCGGTCTCGGTCGATTCGGCGGTCTCGGCCGCGCCCCCGCTCGTCTCGGGGTCGGCGTCGACGTCGGCGCGCATCAGGCGGCCTCCGTCTCGACCGCGGTCGATCCCGTCTCGTCGGCGCGGCTCGTCGGCTCGACGCGGACCTCCACCGCGTCGCCGTCCGCGAGGTCGAGCGCGTCGCGCAGGCGGTCCGGCGCGATCAGTTCGAGCTGGTCGTCGTCGTGGTGCGTGCGGTCGGGGACGATGGCGTGGACCTCCTCGTAGCGCTCGTCGCCCGCGACGAGGGTGACCCCGTAGCAGGTGGCGGCGCCGTAGGTGCGGTCCTCGCCCTCCCACGCGTCGATGGGGACGGCGTCGATGCCGGCCATCTCGCCGCGCCGGCGGACGCTCTCCTCGGTGAGGTTCACGTTGAGCGTGCCCGGGAACGGGTCGTAGCCCAGCCGCTCGCGGAACTGCTCGGCGTACCCCGGCAGCGTGATGTAGTGGCGCCCCTCGCCCATCCCGCCGGTGACCGACCCGCGGAGCGAGAGCTCGACGTCCGACTCGAACAGGCGCCGGTAGTCGGCGTACTCCGCGCGGAGCGCGGCCTCGCCCGCGTCGGTCACCCGGACCCACTGCCCGTCGCTGACCACGTCGCGCTCGACGTAGCCCGCGGATTCGAGCGTCTGGAGGCGTCGAGAGGCGGTCTGCGTGGAGGCGTCGAGCCGGTCGCCGAGCGCCGCGCACGACACCTTCGTCTCGGAGAGGCCGCCGACCAGCCCGACGTGTTTGAGGGCCGCGAGCGCGGCCGGGTCCACGTCGGCCGCCGCGTCGGTCGCCGTCGCGTCTGACATACGATACGCTCGGTCGTCAGCGGGCAAAAGGGTAACGAATGTGGAACGCATCTCAGGAACGTTAATCAGTCGGCGGAACCGACCGGAGACCGCTGGAGCCGATAGTTCCCGCGCTGGATATGTAACCCCGTCGGTGCCGGTCGGCTTCGCGGCGTCTCCGGTGACTCCCCGAACCGGTTCGGTTCCCGGATGTGAGCGTCTCCCGCACCGGTCAGCGAAAGGTAAGGTACAAATACGAACGGGGATTGATTCGTGATGAGGGCTCGTAGATCAGTGGCAGATCGCTTCCTTCGCAAGGAAGAGGCCCGGGGTTCAAATCCCCGCGAGTCCACTTCTTCACTCCCTTCGGTCGTTCAGTCGTTCCCTCGCGTGGTCCCACTCGCTCACTCCGTTCGCTCGCGGGACCCCCGCGAGTCCACTCCGCTTCCCGCGGAGTTCTGCGTCGACAGCGCGTTCTCTGCGGCGGTTCGATCCGGGAACCGCTCACCGAGGGCCAGGTAGTCGACCAGCCTATCGAACGCCAGCGGACGGTAGTCCAGCAGTTCGACGGAAAAGTTCACACGGCGGGCGTCGTGGTCGATGAAGGGGAACCGATCCGGCCAATTGTTGTGGTGGTGGCCGTGGAGTGTCCACCCCTTCGGGTTCGACGGCCCGTCTGCCGGGTCATGGACGGCGTGGAACGGGACTCCGCGATGCTCGAAGCGGCACTCCTCGACGAACTGAACCCCGTCTAACCGCTCCAGTATCGTCCCGTCGTGGTTCCCGATGAGGAAGACGAGCTCCCCGTCGAGTTCGTCGAGCCGGTCCAACAGGGCTCCCGCTGAATCCCGGATCGTCAGGTCCCCACCGTACAACACCTCGTCAGTCGGATCGACGACGCGATTCCACCGCTCGACCAGCGTCTCGTTCATCTCCTCGACCGAGCCGAACGGTCGATCGCAGTAGCCGATGACGTTGCCGTGGTCGAGGTGGAGATCGGAGACCAGGTAGTCCATCGAATATCGACGCTTCTCACTGACCGCGCTTCAGCGTGACGACCAGCGGCCGATCGGCCGGCTTGCCGTTGCTACCTCCCGGACCCAGTCCGCTTATATACCCCGAGTAAGTTTGGCGACGTATGGGCGTCTCCGAGATACTCGAGGGCACGAACCTCACGCACCGTCAGATGGGGGCCATCATGGTCGGGTGGATCCTGCTGGTCTCGATCGTCGCCGTCGGCCTGCTGCTGTACACGTCGTCGCTGTAGGCTCCCCCGCAGTGGCCCCGCCGGCCCGCAATCGTCCCCGGACTCTCGGCAACCGCGGCGGCTACCCCGGAGGTTATCAGCGGACCCGCCGAACCGTCGGCTCACATGGACGCCGCCGAGCGACGGATCGTCGAGTTCACCGCGGGATCGCACGGGCTCGTCCACACCTACGAGCTGTCGATCCCGATTCTGCTGACGGTGTGGATCGGGGAGTTCTCCACGACCGCCGCCGCCCTCGGCGTCGTCGTCACCCTCGGCTACGGGCTGTTCGGGGTCGGCGCGCTCCCGGGCGGCATCCTGGTCGACCGGTTCGGGTCGAAGCCGCTCATCCTCGCCTGTCTCACGGGGATGGCGGGGTCGTTCCTCCTCGTGAGCGTCGCGCCGACGCTCCCGGTCCTCGCCGTCGCCGTCGCGTGCTGGGGGCTCACCGCCAGCGTCTACCACCCCGCGGGGCTGTCGCTGATCTCGAAGTCGATCGACCGGCGCGGGACCGCGCTCGGCTACCACGGGATCGGCGGGAACCTCGGGATCGCGCTCGGCCCGCTGGCGACCGCGCTGCTGCTCCTGGCGTTCGACTGGCGGCTGGTGACGGCGGCGCTCGCGCTGCCCGCGGTCGTCGTCGCCGCGTACGGCGTCACCGTCGACGAAACGGGGAGTTCGGCCGAAGCGGGGAATGTGACCGACGCGGAGAATTCGGCCGAAGCGGGGAGTTCCGACGGCGGAGCGTCGTCCGGCGGCACGAAAGGCGAGGTCTCGCTGTCGTCGATCGCGACGGACACGCGCGCCCTGCTCGCCGGCGGCTTCCTGATCGTGTTCGCGTTCGTCACGTTCAGCGGGCTCTACTACCGGACGTTCCTCACGTTCCTCCCTGACCTCCTCGGCGACGCGCTCGGCGGCCTCGTCGACCTCCGACTCGTCGACCCCGACAGTCCGTACGCCGACCAGTTCGACGTGGGCCGCTACCTGTACGTCGCGGTCCTCTCGGTCGGCGTGTTCGGACAGTACCTCGGCGGTCGGATCGCCGACCGCGCGGCGCCGGAGCGGGGCCTCATTGCGGTGATGGCCGCTCTGTCGCTGCTCGCGCTGCTCTTCATTCCGGCGACCGACGCGGTCGCGACGTTCGTCGCGGTGTCGCTTGCGCTCGGCGTCGCGCTGTTCACGGTCCAACCGCTCTCACAGGCGACGGTCGCCGCCTACTCCCCGAGCGAGGCGCGCGGCCTCTCCTTCGGCTACACGTACGTCGGGATCTTCGGGATCGGCGCGCTCGGTTCCACGCTGGCCGGGACGGTCCTGACCCGCGCCGGACCCCGAGAGCTGTTCGTCGTCTTGGCAGGTATCGCGGCGCTCGGCTCGCTGTCCGCGACCGCTGTCACGCGGTTCGCGACGCGACGGGACTGAGCGGACCGCCGGCCGCGTCGCCCCCCGCTCGACCCGACGGCGGCCCGGCGTTCGCGGGCGCTCGGATCCGGCGGCGGTATCTCCGACGACCCCGGGATCGGTCACGACTCGTCGTCTGCGGTCTCGTCGTCGTCTGCGGTCTCGTCGTCGTCTGCGGTCTCGTCGTCGTCTGCGGTCTCGTCGTCGTCTACGGTCTCGTCGTCTGCGGTCTCGTCGTCTGCGGTCTCGTCGTCTGCGTCGGCGTCCTCCTCGGACTCGACGTCGATCCTCACGGGCCCCTCGTCGGACTCGGCGCCGTCCGGCTCGGACCCGTCTGACCCGTCGGTGGCTCCCGAATCACGTCTCTCGTCGGCCGCCGACTTCAGTTCGCTGACGGCGTAGCCGACCGCGTAGCCGGTCGACCCGCCGAGGAACGCGCCGATCCCGGCGCCGACCGGGCCCCCCCGGGCGCCGAGGACCGCGCCGGTGAAGCCGCCGAGCGTCGCCGCGCGCTCCGCGTCGCGCTCGGGGTCGCCGGTGGGTTCGAGCGCGCCCTTCCCGTGTCGGTCCGCGTCGGTGTGTTCGTGGCCGGTCATACCGGTCGTTGCGGCCGAGCGGGTGTATATGTCTCGGCGCGTCGCGTCTCGCGGGCCGGCACGGTCGGCCTGCTACCCGACCCCGGCCGCGAGAGACTACGCCGTGTGCTTCGCCGCCTCGGAGTCCTCGACGACCTCGACGCCGCGGTTGTTGACCGCGTGCGGGTCGAGCCCCTGCTCTTCGAGGAACTGCTTGTAGAGCCGCTCGGCTGTCTCGCCGTCCTTCTGCTTGTCGCTGGCGCGGTCGCAGAGTTCGACGAGGGTCTCGGGCACGTCGTTCTCGTGGACGATCCAGTGGTTGATCGTGTCCGACAGCCGGCGGATGGGCGAGGTGAAGTGCCCGTAGATGTCGAAGTTGAGCGCGTGGTGGCCGCCGAACGGGTCGTTCATGTACTTCGCGCGCGGCATCACCTTCAACACGGCGCGCTGGATCTTGTTGAGCTGGCGCTCTGGCGACTCCTCTAAGGCGGCGTTGACCGCCTTCCGCGGGTCGTCGCCCCACGCGTCGCCGGGGATCGAGACGCCGTCGAGCTCCTGGATCTCCTTGAGCGCCTCGTTCCACTGGTCGGGGGTGGGCTGCGGGTGGACGCGGTACATCGCCTCGACGCCGCGGTCCCACATCAGGGTGTGCGTCACCGCCTTGTTCGCCTTCAGCATCGACTCCTCGATGATGGTGTGCGCGCGGTCGCGGCGCGGGTTCAAGACGAGCGAGCCGTCCGCCTTGCGCTGCTCGTGCATGCGGTCGGCGAGCTCGAAGGCCAACTGATTCTCCTCGCCAAGCGGCAGATCGGGGTCTTCGAGCCGCTCTTCGCACTCGGAGTAGGTGAGCCGTTCGTCGGAGTTGATCACGGATTTGTAGATGTCGATGTCCTCGAAGGAGAGCGTCTCCTCGTCGATCTCCATCTCGACGGTGTGTGCGAGGCGGTCCTCGTTCGGGACGAGCGAGCAGACGGTCTCGGCCAGCACCGGCGGGAGCATGTGGATCGTGTAGTCGGGCAGGTAGACGGTGTTGGCGCGCTCGACGGCCTCCTCCCACATCGCGGTGTCCGGGGTGACGTAGTGGGTCACGTCGGCGATGTGGACCCACAGCCGGTAGGCGCCCTCCTCGCGCTCGATGGAGATGGCGTCGTCGAAGTCCTGCGCGTCGACCGGGTCGGTGGTCCAGGTGGTGAGGTCGCGGAGGTCCTCGCGCTCGTCGATCTCGGCCTCGATCTCCTCGTAGACGCCCTCGGTCCGGGCCTCCGCTTCGCGGAGCACCTCGCTCGGGAACTCGTCGCGGATCTCGAACTCCTCGAACAGCTCCTCGCGCTTCTCGGCGAGTCGGTCCGCGAGCGCCGGCGTGATCGTCACGGGGCCCTGGTCCTCGGCGGACCCGGGCTTCGGCTCGTCGTCTGACATACCTCCACCAACGCGGGTCCGTTAGAAAGGCCTGTCGGGCGGGACGAACCCCGTATCGAACCTCAGACGAGCGCCGCGACCACCGGCGACAGCGCCACCGCCGCGACGACGAGCATGACCGCGCCGCCGCCGATCGGAACCGCCGACGCGCCGACCAGTCGGAGCGCGGTCCGCCGCGGGGTCGCGTCCGCGACGACGAACGGCGACCCGTCCGCGATCCGCGATTTCACCTCCCCGACGGGCGCGTCCGGGAACGCCTCGGCGTCACCGACGACGGTCACCTCGTCGCCCGGCCGGAGCGTCCGCTGGAGGTACCGGCGTCGGGGGTCGTCGCCGATCGTGACCGGTCCCACCTCGTACCCCGTCTCCGTGGCGTCGACCTCGTCGACCGCGTCGACGAACCCTCGGACGCGCTCCGGCGGCTCCTCGTCGGCGTCGACCTTGATCTTCTCGTCGACGTCGAGCGAGAACGCCGCCGCCGCGGGGTCGACTCGGATCCCGGTCCCGCCGTCGTCGACGCGGAACGGGACGCCGGCCTCACCCCCGTCGATCGTGACCCACGACTGCCCCTCTCCCTGGCTGCGGAACTCCGAGACGTCGTAGTCGACGCAGAGGGCGGGATCGCCGCCGAACGGTGCGGGAAGCGTCTCGTCGTCGATCGCGGCGGCTCGTCCCGTGATCCGCACCGCTCGCTCGTCGCCGTCGAGCCCGGCCGGACCCGTCGTCGTCGCTCGGAGGACGCCGACCGCGTCGACGGTACCGCTCGCACCGCGCGCGAGGAACACGAGTCCGAGGGCCAGTGCGCCGACGCCGATGGCCGTCGGAACGGGGTCGGCGGCGTCGATAGCGGTCGAAACGGGGCCGGAAGCCGCGGCTACCGCGTGGAGGGCGTTCATGCGTACGAGCCGGGGTACCGGTCCCCGACGGGTAGCATTATCGGTCGCGGTCGGAGCGGTCGCGGTCGGAGCGGTCGCGGTCGGAGCGTTTCCGATCCGACCGCCCTCGGGTGTCGGCCTCGTCGGTCCGGTCGTCCGCGTCGCCCGCGACCGCGTCCGCGTAGCGGTCGAGGAACTCCTCGGTGGTGAGTCCGTCCGCCTCGATGGAGCGAATCAGCGATTCGAGCCCGTCGCGGGGCTGGTGCGATATCTCGTCGTCGCAGTCGGTACAGAGGTACTCGAACTCCTTGTCGCGCCGGCTCCAGCGGTCGCCCTCCTTGTCGTACTCGCGGGCGTCTTCCCGTGCCACCGAGTCGCCGCACGCGATACAGACCACCGTTTGCCGGTCTCGGCCCCCCCGGGAGCGCCACATACCGATCCCCTTTCTCTCGCCCCACTTAGCGTTTGGTGCGCGGCCGACGCTCGGCTGACGGGACCCGCCGACCGCTGACGCGGGTCCGCCGGCGAGAGGTGTAGACATATTACCGTGGGCTCTCTGGTCTCGGTATGACGGTCACCGAGTCCGACCTCCCGGGGGTCGGCAAGAAGTTCGAGATCGAACTGGGCGGCGGCGAGGAGATGATCGTCGTCATCCACAACACCGGCAAGCGAGAGGTGTTCCGGCGGACCGACCCGGACGCCGACTCCGAGAGGGCGTTCGAGTTCTCCGACGACCTCGCCCGGACCATCGGCTCGATCATCGAGGGGGCGTACTTCCAGCCGGTCGAGCCGGAGACGCAGGAGACGACGCTGCCGGGCGGCGTCCTGTTGGAGTGGTACGAACTCCCGCCCGGGTCGCCGCTCGTCGGCGAGACGCTCGAGAGCGCCGACATCGGCAACCGGACCGGGCTCGCCGTCGTCGCCATCCAGCGCGGCGACGAGGTGCTCGACAGCCCGGGCGCCGAGACCACCCTCCGCGAGGGCGACACCCTCATCGGAGTCGGCACCCGCGAGAACTGCGCGGCGTTCGAAGCGATACTCACCGAATGACAGGCCGGCACGGCGCCGCCGGTTTCGGCGTTACGGTCCGCCCTCCCGGAGGTGACTGGTAGTGGCGCTGCTCGACGTCGGCGTCATGTTCGCCGCGGTCGCGGTCGCCGGCTGGCTCGCGAACCGCCTCGGGCAGTCCGTGATCCCCGCGTACATCCTCGTCGGGATGCTGGTCGGGGAGTTCGTCCTCGGACGGGTCGCCCTTCCCGCCGTCGGCACCGTCTACGTCCCCGAGACGGAGTTCATCGCGCTCGGCGCGGAGCTCGGGATCGTCTTCCTCCTCTTCTTCCTCGGCCTGGAGTTCAACCTCGACCGACTGCTCGGTCGGTGGCGCCCGATCGGGACCGCGGGAACGATCGACCTGGCCAACTTCGGGGTCGGACTCGTCCTCGGCTGGCTCGTCTTCGACGCGTTCCTCCCGGCGTTCCTGGTCGCCGGGATCGTCTACATCTCCTCGTCGGCGGTGATCACGAAGTCCCTCATCGACCTCGGCTGGATCGCCAACGACGAGGCGGAGCCGCTGCTCGGGACCCTGGTGTACGAGGACCTGTTCATCGCCGTCTACCTCGCGGTCGCGTCCGCCTTGGTGCTCGGCGGCGGCGACGTCGCCGCGGCCGCGACCGACGTGGGCATCGCGGTCGGATTCATCGTCGGCCTGCTCGGCGTCGTCCGGTTCGGCGCCCCGCTCTTCGACCGGCTCGTCGCGACGGACAACCGGGAGTTCGTGGCGCTGCGCGCCGTGGCGGCGGTCGTGTTCGTCGCCGGCGCGGCGCTCGCGCTCGGCGTCAGCGAGGCGGTCGCGGCCTTCTTCGTGGGAATGGCGTTCTCCGCGACGGACCGGGCCCACGCGATCGAGACGATCCTGGAGCCGGTCCGCGACCTCTTCGCCGCGGTGTTCTTCTTCTGGATCGGGCTCGTCACGGACCCCGCGCTGTTCGCGGACGTCGCGGTGTTCGTCGCGCTCGCCGTGGTCGTGACCACGCCGACGAAGGTCGTCACCGGCTACCTCGCGGGGCGGGCGTTCGACCTCGACGTCCGGCGGTCGACGCGGGTCGGCCTCGGCATGACCACGCGCGGCGAGTTCTCGCTGATCATCGCGACGGTCGCGGTCACCGGCGCGGAGGCGGGCTCGTTCGATCCGGCGCTCGCGGGGACGATCAACGCGTTCGCGGTCGGCTACGTCCTCGTGATGGCGGTCCTGGGGACGACGCTGATGGGCTACTCCGCGCCGTTCGAGTCGATCGCGACCTCGTGGCTGGATCGTGGCGGAGCGGACGGCAGCGGGGCGGGCGGGTAGGAGTTCGGTGGCGGGGTCGTTTATCCATACGCAGTCGTCGGCGTGTCGATGGCCAACACCGGCAGCGGTCCGGTCACTCGGTTACAAACGGTGGTCAACGGATCGGCGGTGAACGCCGTCAAAGCTCCTCTGAGTTCCGCCCCGCACGGCCCCGCACCTCACGCCTCCCCAGCCTCGTCGGGCGACCGGAGCGGAGCGACGGTCGCCCGACTCCCTCGCACGCGCTGGCTCGCGGTCGCCGGAGGGCGACCGCTCGCAGGCGCGCGCCGACCGCCATCGTAACCGTCTCTCGTCGTCTCGGCTGCTGGATATCGGTAGTGCCGTCGCGCTCGACGCCTACTCGGTCGCGACCGGGCCGCGGCCGACGACGTCCTCGACCGCCTGAACGAACTCGCTCCGGCTCTCGAAGAGGGGGACCTCGCTCTCCGCGAGCACGTCGTCGAGCGTGCGCGCGCCGTCGGGCGTCCGGAGTTCGGCGTCGCCCTCCTGTTCGCGGACGTCGCTGCGCGTCGCGGGCCAGGTGAGCCGCGACGCGACGCGGGCGACGGGCTCGCCGGCCACGTCCGGCCCGTCCCCGAGCTCGACGGCCGGTTCCGCTTCGGCCTCCTCGTCCGCCTCGTCCGAATCGGTGTCGCTCATGCCCCGCGGTTCCGCTCGGGCGACACTAATGGTTTCGATGCCGTTCGGGGGTCCGCGGGGGCGCAGCCGCGAGGCCGCCGCCGGCTCGGTCCGACACCGAGAACACACCCGAAATAATCCGGTAATACTGTTATATTATCCGGGCGTAATCTCCGGTTGGGGGCGCAGGCACACGACTCCCGCACTCGCGTGTCGAACGCCGACACGCCGGTCTCCGCGCTTTCCGCCGACTCGACTCCGTCGCGAACCGCTTCGCCTATCTCCCCGTCACTCCCATCCGCGGTCGGTCCGGTTCAGCCGCTCGCAGCCGTCCTCGGTGACGACCACGAGGTCCTCGATCCGACAGCCGAAGCGCCCGTCGAGGTAGATTCCGGGCTCGACGGAACACACCATTCCCGGTTCCAGCGGGCGGTCGTTCCCGGCGACGAGGTAGGGCTCCTCGTGGACGTCCAGCCCCACGCCGTGGCCGGTCCGGTGGACGAACGCGTCCCCGTGCCCCGCCGCCTCGATCACGTCGCGCGCGGCGCGGTCGACGGCCGACGCGGGGACCCCGGGCTCGACCGCCTCCACGCCGGCCGCCTGCGCCTCGCGCACGACCTCGTGGACCTCCGCGTACGCCTCGCTCGGCTCGCCGCCGAAGACGAGCGTCCGCGTCTGGTCGGAGGGGTAGCCGTCGACGCGCGTCCCGAAGTCGAGGACGACCGGCTCGCCAGCCCGGATCTCGCGGTCGCCGTGCCCGTGGTGGGGCTTCGCGCCGTTCTCGCCGGCCGCGACGACCGTCTCGAAGCTGACGCCGCGCCCGCCGCGCTCGGTCAGTCGCTCCGCGATCCGGTCGGCCAGGGCGGCCTCGGTCATGCCGACGGCGTCGGCGCCCAGCGCGCGGAGGTCGCCGACGACCGCGTCCGCGACCGCGGCCGCCTCGCGCAGCGCCGCCAGTTCGGCCTCGTCCTTCCGGACCCGGAGGCCGGCGAGCGCCTCGCTCGCGAGCCCCCACGTCGCGTCGGGCGCCGCCGCGCGGAGGTCCTGCGTGAACCGCGCCCACATCGTGTCGTCGACGAGCAGCCGCCCGGCGTCGAGCCCCCGGTCCGCGAGCAGGTCGCGCGTCGCCGCGACCGGGTCGTCGCCGTCGCTCCACGTCCGCACCTCCGCGACGCCCGTCGCCTCCCGGACCTGCGTCTCGTACAGCGCGGGCACCAGCAGCGCCGGCTCGGGGTCGGCCGCGCTCGCGGCCGGCACGACGAGGAAGAAGTGCCGCTCGCCGGGCTCCTCCGCGAAGCCGGTGAGGTACTGGAGGTTGCGGCTCGGGAACGCGACCAGGCCCGCCGCGTCGACCTCGTCCAGCCGTTGCGCGGCCCGCTCGCGTCGCCGCTCGGACGGTCGACTCGGCTCCCTCTCCTCCGCCGCCCCCTTCGCCGGCCCTCCCGCGTGTGCGTCGTCGGTCACGCGCCGGAATTCGGTCTCGATATATAAGTAGGATGGCGTTGACGTGGCCGCAAGCGGCGCATAACTAGGGCGGATCGGTCGCTCCGAGACAGTATGTCGACCGAGAACGCCGCGACGTTCGACTGCCCCGACTGCGACGTGCGCGCCCCCTCGACCTCGGTGCCGTACGACTCGCTCGGCTACGTCGTCTGCCCGGTGTGCGGGTACGCCGCCACGCCGGCCCTAGAGCGGTCGTCGAGCGCCGAGCGGTCGCCGGCGGGCGACTGACTCGGCCGCGACCCGCCTCGCCGAACTCGGCGCCGCGCCGCGGCCTCGGAACCGCACCGCTTTAGCCGCGGGGCGCGTCCGCCCGGGTATGAGCTGGTCGCTGGAGCGCGACGACGGCACGGTCACCGAGTGGGAGCGGTCGGACGGGTACGCGACCGTCAGGCTCCGCGAGCGCGCGGCGGGCGGCTTCGTCGTCCGCCTCGACGTGATGGAGCAGGCGGCCGACGAGTCGGCCTACGAGCGCGTGCGGTTCGACGACCGAGACGCGGCCGAGGCGCGGGCGACCGAGTGGCGCGAGGCCCGCGCCCTCGACGAGTAGCACGCGCGGCTACTCGATGTCGACCGCGTCGTTAAGGAAGACCTGACACTCGACGGTCCGCCCTTCCGGATCCTCGGCGAAACACTGGTATATGTCGTACGTCTCGTTCTCCCGCGGCTCCGTCACGACCGCGTCGCCCAGCCGACCGGCGGCGGCGTCGACCCCCTCTCGGTCCGGGTAGACGAAGGTGAGTATCCCGCAGTCGTCGGCCTCCTCACGCTCGCAAAACCCGAACAGGAACCCGTCGAACTCTAAGATCGTGCAGTCGGGCTGTTCGAGCCGCACGGTCGCGTTCAGCCGCTCGCGGTAGAACTCGACGACCGCGTCGCGCCGCTCCGTCGCGTGGAAGACGATTCCGGTCACGTCCGGCCGCTCGGGCGGCGACCACTTCATCGCTCCGGGCGGGCGTTATCGCTCCGGGCGGGTCCGCGTCACCGCTCCGGGTGCGTCGGCGCGTCGAACCCGCCGCGGACGAGGGGCTTCGCGACGTGGCGGCGCGCGCTCGGCGGCACCTCGTACCAGCCGACCTCGAGGTCGCGCTCGATCGGTTCCGCGACCTTCCCCGGCGCGCTCGTGCCGCAGTCGCGACACCGGTACCCCTGCCCGCTCCCCGCCGAGGACATCGACCGCCCGCAGTCGGGACACGTCGGCACCGCTGGCGCCGTTCGGACGAGGTCGCGGACGGCGAACTTCTCCAGCTTAAGCGTGCTCTCGGGCCCGTCCGCGTCGTCTCGCACCTCGTGTTCTCGCACCTCGTGTTCTCGCACCTCGTGTTCTCGCACCTCGTGTTCTCGCACCTCGTGTTCGCCGCAGAGGGTGACGCGGTCGCCCGGCCGGAGCGCGCGCACCCGGTCGCGGAACCGCCCCGTGGGCGCGAACGCGACGGCGCGGAGGGTGTCGCGGTCCGCGGCCGGACCGCCTTCGCCCGTCGCGGCCGCGACGTCGACGTGGACGTGCCCCCCTTGTTTCGTCTCTGGCGCGCTCGCCACCACGCCCGCGACGCGGTAGCCGGCGCCGTCGCGGAGGCCCCCGATTCGCCCGGGCGCGAGGTGGGCATCGGTGCCCTGGTTCGTCAGGAACGTCGCGGCGCGGTCGACCGTTTCGCCGTCGATATCGGCCGCGACCTCGCGACACGCGGTCGCATCGTCGCCCCGGATACCGTAGAGGATCGGCCCGGGGGCGTTGGGGACGCAGACGGCGGCGCCGGTCTCGCGGTCGACGGTGTCCCAGACCGTCGGGTACCCCTCCTCGGCGGCGGCGAAGACGCTCTCGACGTCGACCTCGCGGGGCGTCCCGCAGCGGTCGAGCTCGCGGTAGGCGATCCGCTCGAACGTCCAGTCGTCGAACGCCGCCGGCGCGCCGACCGCCGCGAGCGCGCCGATCCGCCCCCGTCCCGCGACCCCGTCCGCCCCGCCGGCCTCGTCCGCCTCGTCTGTCTCGCGGCCCCCGTCCGCCATGCCGGCCCCGCCTGCCGAGCCGACCGCGGCGTGTCGGAACCCGTGTTCGTCGGCGAGGTCGACCGCCTCGGCGACGGAGAGCCGCTCGCGGAGCGCGCGGTGCGCGAATCCGGCGACCGCCTCCGGGATCGGCTCCCCGGTCGGGTCGAAGGGGTCGCCGTCGACGTCGCGGTCGGCGACGACGATGCCGGGGGAGGTCCGGGGGTCAGCGGCCGCAGCGAGCTCCTCGACCGTCTCGACGGCGACGGTCGCGGCCCGCTCCGCGTCGACCCCGGAGACGTGGATCGCGACCGCGGCGTTCCCGCGCGTCTTGTGTTTCACGGCCGGATTCAGGCGAACGAGTAGCCGCCGACGGACTCGGCCGCCCGCGTCCGCGAGCCGCTCCGCGATCCGCGTCGCGACGTACGTCGTGCACATCCCGCGCTCGCGGGAGTCGGTGTCGTCGACGGCGACGATCGGCATGCGACGCGGTTCGTGGCGGCGCGTCAAGCCCCTTTCGAGGGCGGCCCGGTCGCTCTCCGGTCGGTCGACCCGCTCTCGGCCCCGGTCGAGTATTTAACCGTTTCCCGTGCCGAACGCGGAAAATCGCAGGCGGGCGGCAGTTTCGTCGGGAGGGAGACGACACAACGCATATATACGGCGAGCCGCTTGTTTCGGCTATGTCCCGGACTGCGCTCATCGAGAACGTCACCGCGATGCTGGAGGACGCGGGCTTCCTCGTTAGCGACCGGTGTGCGGTCCGGCCCAAGAGCTTCGACGTGGCGGCCCGCCGCGACGAGGACCTCCTCCTCTTGAAGATCCTCGGCAACGTCGACGCGCTCGACGCGGAGACCGGCGCGGAGATGCGCCGGCTCGGCGAGTACCTCAGGGGAACGCCGATGGTGATCGGGATCCGAACCCGCGACGAGGAGCTGAAGCCGGGCGTCGTCTACTTCAGGCACGGCGTGCCGGTGATCAACCCCGACACCGCCTACGACCTGTTCGTCGAGGGGATGCCCCCGCTCATCTACGCGGCGCCCGGCGGGCTGTACGTCAGCCTCGACGGCGACCTGCTGGCCGACGAGCGCGAGGAGCGCGGCTGGTCGCTCGGCCGCCTCGCGAACGAGCTGGGCGTCTCCAGGCGCACCGTCTCGAAGTACGAGGACGGGATGAACGCCTCCATCGAGGTGGCGATCCAGCTGGAGGACCTGTTCGACCAGCCGTTCTCCAGCCCGGTCGACGTGCTCGAGGGCGCGGACGATGTCCGGGACGCGGAGCCGACGCCCTCGGCGCCCGCGGCCGACCCCGACGACGAACACGTCCTGGGCGTGCTCACGAGCGCCGGCTTCACCGTCCACCCGACCGCCCGCGCGCCGTTCAAGGCCGTCTCAGAGGACGAGGACAGCCCCGCGACGCGCGTGCTCACCGGCCACTCGGCGTTCACCGCCGCGGCCGAGAAGCGCGCCCGGATCATGTCCTCCATCGGCGAGGTGGCACAGACCCGGTCGGTGTACTTCACCGAGGAGGACGAGAAGCGCGAGTCCGTCGACGGCACCGCTCTGGTCTCCTGCGAGGAGCTCGCGTCCGTCACCGACCCCGAGGAGATCCGCGAGCTGATCCGCGACCGCGCCCGCGTTCCCTCGGAGGCCTGACGGCGTCGCCGCGGTCCGACCGATTCCCGCTGCGCCGGCTACCCGCTCGACGAGTCACGGCCTCGCCGCTCCCTACCGACCGAAGAGCCGGCTGAAGAATCCCCCGCTCTTCTCCTGTTCCTCCTCGTCGCTCCGGGGGTCGGCCGCTTCGGAGGGCTCGGGATCGGTTCGGTCCGCGTCGTCGGCGTCCGGGGACGACTCGGATCCGTCGTTCCCCTCGTCTTCCCGGTCCTCGTCGGACAGCACGGTGTTCATCGTCCCGGTGTCGTCGTCGCGGAACGGGATGCTGCCGGCCAACTCGTCCTCGACGTCGTCGCCGGACCCGGTCTCGCCGGTCGCCGTCCGCGCGGTCTCGTCCGCATCGGGAATCGGGGCCGGTTCCGCGTCGCTCTCCTCCGCGTCGCTCTCGGCTGCGTCCTCGTCGCCCTCCGCTGCGTCGCTCTCGGCTGCGTCCTCGTCGCCCTCCGCTGCGTCGCTCTCGGCTGCGTCCCCGTCGCCCTCACCGGCGGTCGCCGCGGCCGATTCGCTCGCCGTCTCGTCGCCGTCGGCGGCGGGACCTCCGTCCGCGTCCTCGTCCGTGTCATCGTCGGTCGGTTCGCTCTCGCTCGCGACGATGATGTCCTCGCCGTCGCCCGGCTCCGTCACCCCGGTCGCGTCGGGGTCCGCGACGATTATCTCGCCGTCCTCGGAGGCGGCCTCGCCGTCCTCGGAGGCGGCCTCGCCGTCGCTTTCGTCGGTGGTGCGTTCGTCGTCGGCCTCCAGCTCGTCCGCGTCCGCTCGTTCGCTCTCCCCCGCCTCGTCGTCGGTCGCTTCCGGTTCGGCCTCGCCGTCGTCGTCTCCGTCGCCCCCGTCTCCGGCACCGCCCGCGGCGTCGGCCGCGGGTTCGTCGAGCCCGGTGCCGTCGATATCGGTTCCCGTCAGGGCCCGGGCGAGGTCGCGATACGCCCGCGTCGCCGGCGCGTCGGGCGCGACGGCCAGCAGGGGTCGGTTCGCCGCCGCGGCCCGGGGCACGGCCTCGTCGTCGGGGATCCGGCCGAGGATCGGGGCGTCGAGCAGCGCCGTGACGACCTCGTCGGCGTCGTCGGTCACGCGCGTGATCGCGGCGCCCGCGACGGTCCCGCCGAGGCGCTCGGTCAGCTGTCGGGTCTTCTCGGTGTCGCCGAGGGCGCTCCGCTCCGGCGTCGAGACGAGCAGCGTCTCGTCGGCGACCGCGAGCGGCATCGTCGAGTCGTGGGAGAGGCCGGCGCCCGCGTCGACGAACACGAAGTCGGCGTCACCGAACGCCTCGACGACCCGGCGGAGCCCGGACGGGTCCGCGGCCGCGTACGCGTCGAGGTCGGCCGCCCCCGGGACGACCCGGAGGCCGGACGCCCCCTCGCGGACCGCGTCCTCCGGGTCTGCCTCGCCGGCGAGGACGTCGTGGAGGGTGGTCTCGCCGGGGGTCACCCCGACGACGCCCGCGAGGTTCGCCATGCCGAGGTCGGCGTCTATCGCGACGACGTCGGCGCCCGACTCCGCCAGAACCGTCGCCAGCGCCGCGGTCGTGGTGGTCTTCCCGACGCCACCTTTCGCCGACGCGACCGCATACACCGTTGCCATACGGTGAGGGTCCGGCGACTGCTACTTAAATGTAGGCGGCGGCGACCGGATCCGACCGCCGGGTCGGACGCGTTCCGGACGAGATCCGTCCGGAATCGCCCCGGTATCTCCGCGAAACCCCGCGGGCTTTCGCAAACACCTTATACGTCGCTTGTGGAGTTTCAGGCGATTAGTAGCATGGCGAGACCAGAGGTGCTCAACTCGATCAAGCAGGCCGAACGGGAGGCGGACGAGATCATCGCGACGGCGGAGTCGGACGCCGACGAGCGCCTCGCCGAGGCTCGAGAGCGCGCGGACGAGATCCGCGCCGAGGCCGAGGAGGAGGCGGAGGCCGAGGCCCAAGAGCGGCTCGAAGCGGCCCGCGAGGAGATCGAAGAGCGGCGCGAGGAGATCCTCGAATCGGGGCGTAACGACCGCGACGAGCTCGAACGCGAGGCCCGCGAGCGCGTGGACTCGGCCGTCGACTACGCCGTCGAACGGTTCGAGGAAGCGGTGAACCAACAGGCCGAGGAGGCGGTGGATGCTCAGGCCTGAGCGGATGAGCCGGGTGTCGGTGACGGGATCGAAGCGCGTCATCGACGACGTCATCGAGGCGGCGTACGCCCACCACTCCCTGCACGTCACCGACTACGACGACCGGTACGAGGGGTTCGAGCCCGGGACCTCGCTCGAGGGCGCCGAGACCGTCAACGAGCGGCTCGTGACGGTCCGGTCGCTCGAGAGCATCCTCGACGTCGAGGCCGACGACGCCGACGTCGCTCGGTCGCTCGACGACGACGAACTCGAGGCCGAGCTCGACCGCGTCCGCGAGCGAGTCAACGAGCTCAACGACGAGCGCGACGAGCTCCAGGCCGCGATCCGCGACCGGCAGGAGGAGATCGACCGGATGGAGCCGTTCGCCGAGCTCGGGATCGACCTGGAGTACCTGCGCGGCTACGACTCGGTCGAGGTCGTCGTCGGCGAGGCGAAGGTCAGCGCCGTCGAGGCGGCGCTCGAAGACGCCGAAACGATAGGCGCCTTCGACGTCTTCGCCGGCGGCGACGTGGTCGCCATCGTCGCGCGACCGACCGACCCGGACGCCGAGGGCGTCGTTCAGGACGCGCTCGTCGGCGTCGACATCGCGCTGCTCGACGTGCCGGACGCGGACGCGAGCCCCGAGGAGTACGTCGCGGAGCTGGAGGCCGAGCAGGCCGACCTCCGCGACGAGCTCGACGCCGTCGAAAGCGAGCTCGACTCGGTGAAAGAGGAGGCCGCCGGCTTCCTGTTGCGCGCCGAAGAGCGGCTCACCATCGAGGCCGAAAAGAAGGAGGCGCCGCTCTCCTTCGCGACGACGGAGAACGCCTTCGTCGCCGAGGGGTGGGTGCCGACCGAGACGTACCCCGACTTCGAGGCGGCCGTCGTCGACGCGGTGGGCGATCACGTCGAGGTCGAGGAGCTCGAACGCGCCTCCTTCACCGCCGACGGCGACCACCACGCCGAGCCGGTCGACGACGAGACCGGCGGGGCGGAGGCGTCCGACTCTCCCGCCGCAGACGCCGAGGACGCGACCGCGGAGCGCGAGGCGGCCACCGACGGCGGCCACGCGGCGCACGGTTCCGACGACCCGCCGGTCGTTCAGGACAACGGCGGCGCCGCGGGACCGTTCGAACTGCTCGTTCAGGCGTTCGGGCGGCCGAGGTACTCGGAGTTCGACCCGACGCTTCTGGTCTTCCTGACGTTCCCGGCGATGTTCGGGTTCATGATCGGTGACGTCGGGTACGGCGCGCTGTACGCCGCGGTCGGCTACTTCATGTACACCAAGTACGACGGCTCGTTCCGCGAACTCGGCGCCGTCGCGATGTGGGCCGGCGGATTCACGATACTGTTCGGGATCTACTACGGCATCGACCTGTTCGGCTACCACGCCTACCAGCTGCTCGGGATCCACTGGCCGGTCGAGGGGAAGGGCCTCTCGCCCGCCGACCTCGACTGGGGCCTCTCGTTCCTGGTCGTGAGCGTCGTGTTCGGCATCGTTCACCTCAATATCGGACACGTCCTCTCGTTCGTGCGCACCCACCAGCAGCACGACCTCAAACACGCGATCTACGAGGGGGGATCGTGGCTGCTGATCCTCAACGGCGCGTGGATCTGGATTTTCAGCCAGCACGTTCCCGGTCCGAAGCCCGACTTCCTGTTCGACGCGGTCTCGGTCCTCACCTTCGGCGCGGTCTCGTTCAGCGGGTTCCCGGTCGTCGTCGGCATCGCCGGCGCCGCGGCGGCCGCCCTCGGGATCGTCCTGCTGGGAATCGGTGAACCGCCGGAGCTGGCCGAGTTCCTCTCGCCCGTCGTCAACGTCATCTCGTACGCCCGGCTCATGGCCGTCCTGCTCGCGAAGGGCGGGATGGCGCTCGCGGTCAACCTGCTCGCGTTCGGCGCGTACATCGACGACGGCGGCCAGGGGAGCTTCCACTTCATCTTCTCCGCGGAGCACCTCGCTCACGTTCAGGAGACGCCGAGCGAGGAGCTGGTCTTCGCGGGGATCACCACCGCGTTCGATCCCGCCTCCATCGGCCTCGTCGGGGTCGTCGCCCTCGTGGCCGGGATTCTCGTCGCGGTCGTCGGCCACCTCGTCGTCCTGCTGCTCGGCGTCACGTCCGCCGGTATCCAGGCCGTCCGCCTCGAGTACGTGGAGTTCTTCGGGAACTTCTACGAGGGCGGCGGGCGGGCGTACCTGCCGTTCGGCCGCGACCGGAAGTACACCCGCGAGGACTGACGGCCGGACCGACCGCCGGCCACCGTTCGGTCCCGTCGCGTTCCCCCGCGCTCGGACCCGGCACCGCCGTCGGGTTTTCGACCGCAGTAGCCCCCGCTTTCCGCCTCGTTTTCCCCGAATCCGTTCGGTCGTTTTGGGAAGCTTTATGACTCCTCTAGGGGCAAATAGCAACCGTTCGGAGACGAGCAACAGCAACTACTACCAATGTTTGAAGCTACCAACGAACTCGGGAACCTCGTACTGTCGACCGGTGGAACGCTGACTAACCCCAGTGCCGCGGCGGCGCTCGCCGTCGGCCTGGCAGCGCTGGGCGCCGGCTACGCGGAGCGCGGTATCGGGTCGGCCGCCGTCGGCGCGATGGCGGAGGACGACGACCTCTTCGTGAACGGGCTCATCCTGACGGTCCTTCCCGAGACGATCGTCATCCTCGCGCTCGTCGTCGTCTTCATCGTCGGGTAACTCTCCAGCGTTTTTCAACCAATGAGTTTGGAAACCGTCGTTGAGGACGTCGAAGATGAGGCCCGCGCGCGTGCGGAGGAGATCCGCGAACAGGCCGAGGCGGAGGCCGACGAGATCGTCGCCGAGGCGGAGGCCGACGCGGAGCGCATCCGCGAGGAGCGGCTCGCCGAGGTCGAGCGTCAGATCGACCAGGAGCGCGAACAGACGCTCTCCTCGGCGAAGCTCGAGGCCAAACAGGAGCGGCTCGGCGCTCGCCGCGACGTCTTGGAGGACGTTCGCGACGAGGTCGAGGCGGCGATCGCCGGCCTCGAGGGCGACGACCGCCGCGAGCTCACCGAGGCCCTGCTCGACGCGAGCCTCGCGGAGTTCGACGACGACGAGGACGTCGCCGTCTACACCCGCGCCGAGGACGTCGAGCTGCTCGAAGAGCTCGTCGCGGACCGCAACGCCGAGGTCGACGGCGAAGTCGACTGTCTCGGCGGCGTCGTCGCCGAGAGCGACACCTCCCGCGTTCGCGTGAACAACACGTTCGACTCGGTCCTGGAGTCCGTCTGGGACGACGAGTTGAAGAACATCTCGGAGCGGCTGTTCGACCAATGAGCGCCGCCGGCAGCTCGAACCCCGAGTACGTCGTCGCGCGGGTTCGTGCCCGCCGCGGCAGCCTCTACGGGGACGAGGAGTACCGCAAGCTCACCCGGATGGGGCCGGCGGAGATCGCCCGGTTCATGGAGGAGTCGAGCTACGGCGAGGAGATCAACGCCTTGGGGAGTCGCCACGGCGGCGTCGACCTGATCGAGTACGCGCTGAACCGGAACCTCGCCGAGCAGTTCGACGACATCCTCGACTGGAGCGAGGGGACGCTGTACGACCTGATCGCCCGGTACCTCCGGAAATTCGACGCATGGAACGTGAAGACGGTCATCCGCGGCGTCTACACCGACGCGGACCAGTCGGCCGTCGAGGCCGACCTGATCCGCGCCGGCGAGTTCGACGACCGCCGGATCCGGCGGCTGCTGGAGGCGGACTCGATCGACGGCGTGATCGAGGTCCTCGAAGACACGATCTACGGGGAGCCGCTGCGGGAGGCGTACGCCGAGTTCGAGGAGACGGGCGTGCTGGTGCCGCTGGAGAACGCGGTCGACCGCGCGTTCTACGAGCGGCTCCTCTCCGGGCTCGGCGGCGACGAGCCGACCCGGCAGTACGAGGCGTTCCTCAGGGCAGAGGTCGACTTCCGGAACGCGACGAACGCGCTCCGGCTCGCCCGCTCGGGCGCCGATATCGACCCCGCGGCGTACTTCATCGAGGGGGGCGACCTGTTCACTCGCTCGTCGCTCGCGCGGCTGGCGCAGAACCTCGACGAGCTGGTCGAGTACATCGGCGACAGCCAGTACGGCGAGGAGCTCGGGCCCGCGCTGCGCGAGCTCGAGGCGGCGGACAGCCTCATCGCGTTCGAACACGCGATCGACGGCGCGCTGTTGGCGTACGGCGACCGGCTCGGCACGATCCACCCGGTGTCGGTCACCCCGGTGATCTCCTACATCCTCGCGAAGGAGCGCGAGACGGAGAACATCCGAGCGATCGCCCGCGGAAAGGAGGCCGGCCTCTCGCCGGACGAGATCGAATCGGAGCTGGTGATAACATGAGCCAGGAGATAGCGGTCGTCGGCAGCCCGGAGTTCACGACCGGATTCCGCCTCGCCGGCGTCCGGGCGTTCGAGAACGTGCCGGACGACGAGAAGGACGAGAAGCTCGACGACGCCGTCGAGCGGACGCTCGACGACGAGGGCGTCGGCATCATCGTGATGCACGACGACGACCTCGACCACCTCTCGCGGGGGACCCGCGAGGCGGTCGAGGGGAGCATCGAGCCGGTCCTCGTGACGCTCGGCGGCTCCGGCGCCGGCAGCGGCGGGCTGCGCGACCAGATCAAACGCGCCATCGGCATCGACCTGATGGAGGAAGACGACTAATATGAGCAAAGCAGACACAACCGACGCCGCGACAGACAGCGGTGTCATTCAGAGCGTGAGCGGTCCGGTCGTGACCGCCCGCGATCTCAACGCCCGCATGAACGACGTCGTCTACGTCGGCGACGAAGGGCTCATGGGGGAAGTGATCGAGATCGAGGGCGACCTCACGACCGTTCAGGTGTACGAGGAGACCTCCGGCGTCGGCCCCGGCGAACCCGTCGAGAACACGGGCGAGCCGCTGTCGGTCGACCTCGGCCCGGGGATGCTGGACGCCATCTACGACGGCGTTCAGCGCCCCCTGGACGTGCTGGAGGGCAAGATGGGGAGCCCCTACCTCGACCGCGGGGTCGACGCGCCCGGCATCGACCTCGAGGAGGAGTGGGAGTTCGAGCCCGCGGTCGAGGAAGGCGACGTCGTCGAGCCCGGCGACATCGTCGGCGTCGTCGAGGAGACGGTCACCATCGACCACAAGGTCATGGTGCCGCCGGACTACGAGGGCGGCGAGGTCGTCGCCGCCGAGGCCGGCAGCTTCGACGTGACTGAGACGGTCGTCGAGCTCGACAACGGCGAGGCGGTCTCGATGCACCAGGAGTGGCCGGTGCGCGAGGCCCGCCCCGCGGAGGACAAGAAGACGCCCCGGACGCCGCTGGTGTCCGGGCAGCGCATCCTCGACGGGCTGTTCCCCATCGCGAAGGGCGGGACGGCCGCGATTCCCGGCCCGTTCGGCTCCGGGAAGACGGTCACTCAGCACCAGCTCGCGAAGTACGCCGACGCGGACATCATCGTCTACGTCGGCTGCGGCGAGCGCGGCAACGAGATGACGGAGGTCATCGAGGACTTCCCCGAGCTGGAGGACCCGGCCAACGGCAACCCGCTGATGGCCCGCACCTCGCTCATCGCGAACACCTCGAACATGCCCGTCGCGGCGCGCGAGTCCTGTATCTACACCGGGATCACGATCGCCGAGTACTACCGCGACATGGGGTACGACGTGGCGCTGATGGCCGACTCCACCTCGCGGTGGGCGGAGGCGATGCGCGAGATCTCCTCCCGGCTGGAGGAGATGCCCGGCGAGGAGGGGTACCCCGCGTACCTCGCCGCCCGGCTCGCGCAGTTCTACGAGCGCGCCGGCTACTTCGAGAACATCAACGGGACGGAGGGCTCCGTCTCGGCGATCGGCGCGGTGTCGCCGCCCGGCGGCGACTTCTCCGAGCCGGTCACCCAGAACACGCTGCGGATCGTGAAGACGTTCTGGGCGCTCGACGCGGACTTAGCGGAGCGCCGCCACTTCCCGTCGATCAACTGGAACGAGTCCTACTCGCTGTACAAGGATCAGCTGGACCCCTGGTTCGAAGAGGAGGTCGCCGACGACTGGGCCGAGCGGCGCCAGTGGGCGGTCGACGTGCTCGACGAGGAGACGGAGCTGCAGGAGATCGTCCAGCTCGTCGGGAAGGACGCCCTGCCCGACGACCAGCAGCTCACCCTGGAGGTCGCGCGCTACCTGCGCGAGGCGTACCTCCAGCAGAACGCGTTCCACCCGGTCGACACGTACTGTCCCCCGGAGAAGACGTACCTCATGCTGACGACGATCCAGACGTTCAACGACGAGGCGTTCGACGCGCTCGACGCCGGCGTCCCGGTCGAGGAGATCATCGACATCGAGTCGGCCCCGCGGATTAACCGCATCGGCGTGCAAGAGGACTACGAGGAGTACGTCGAGGATCTCAAAGCCGAGATCAGCGAGGAGCTCCGGAGCCTCTACTGACCATGAAAGAGTATCAAACCATCACCGAGATCAGCGGTCCCCTCGTGTACGCCGAGGTCGACGAGGCGATCGGCTACGACGAGATCGTCGAGATCGAGACGGCACAGGGCGAGACGCTGCGCGGACAGGTGCTCGAATCCTCGGAGGACGTGGTCGCCATCCAGGTCTTCGAGGGCACCTCAGGCATCGACAGAGACGCGTCCGTCCGCTTCCTGGGCGAGACGATGAAGATGCCCGTCACCGAGGACCTCCTCGGGCGGGTGCTCGACGGTTCCGGCCGCCCGATCGACGACGGTCCGGAGATCGTGCCCGAGGAGCGCCAGGACATCGTCGGCGCGGCGATCAACCCGTACTCCCGGGAGTACCCCGAGGAGTTCATCGAGACGGGCGTCTCCGCTATCGACGGGATGAACACGCTCGTCCGGGGCCAGAAGCTTCCGATCTTCTCCAGTTCGGGCCAGCCGCACAGCGAACTGGCGATGCAGATCGCGCGACAGGCCAGCGTGCCCGAAGAGGAGGAGGGCGACGACGAGGACGGCTCCGAGTTCGCCGTCATCTTCGGCGCGATGGGGATCACCCAGGAGGAGGCCAACGAGTTCATGCAGGACTTCGAGCGAACCGGTGCCCTGGAGCGCTCCGTCGTCTTCATGAACCTCGCGGACGACCCCGCCGTCGAGCGGACGGTCACGCCGCGGATGGTCCTGACGACGGCCGAGTACCTCGCCTTCGAGAAGGACTACCACGTCCTCGTCATCCTGACGGACATGACCAACTACTGCGAGGCGCTCCGCGAGATCGGCGCGGCCCGCGAGGAGGTGCCGGGCCGACGCGGCTACCCCGGGTACATGTACACCGACCTGGCGCAGCTGTACGAGCGCGCCGGCCGGATCAAGGGCCGCGACGGCTCCGTCACCCAGATCCCGATCCTCACGATGCCGGGCGACGACGACACCCACCCGATCCCGGACCTGACCGGGTACATCACGGAGGGGCAGATCTACGTCGACCCCGACCTCAACAGCCAGGGCCTCCAGCCGCCGATCAACGTCCTCCCCAGCTTGTCGCGGCTGATGGACGACGGGATCGGCGAGGGGCTCACCCGCGCCGACCACGCGGACGTGAAAGACCAGATGTTCGCGGCGTACGCGGAGGGCGAGGACCTCCGCGACCTCGTGAACATTGTCGGTCGGGAGGCGCTCTCCGAGCTCGACAACCAGTACCTCGACTTCGCGGACGCGTTCGAGTCGGAGTTCATCGACCAGGGCTTCGAGACGAACCGCGACATCGAGGAGACGCTGGAGATCGGCTGGGACCTCCTCTCGATGCTGCCGAAGGACGCCCTCAACCGGATCGACGAGGAGTTCATCGAGGAGCACTACCGCGAGGACGACGCCGAGCGCGAAGTCGTCGAAGCGGCCGACTAACGTCTCGGCTCACTTTTCCCCGCGCAGTCGTACGTTACCCCTGAGCGGCGGCGTCGCCGCTGACGACGCGCACGCCGGCCCGCCGACCCGCCGCGTCTGAAAAGAATTAACCGCCTCGGAGCGGAACCTCTCCCCAAGATGGCCAAGGATGTCAAACCGACGCGCAAGAACCTGATGGCGATCGAGGACCGCATCGAGCTCTCCGAGCGCGGTCACGACACGCTCGAACAGAAGCGCGACGGGCTCATCATGGAGTTCATGGACATTCTCGACCAGGCGCAGGACGTCCGGTCCGAGGTCTCCGAGAACTACGAGACGGCCCAGCGCAAGATCGACATGGCCCGGGCGATGGAGGGCGACGTCGCCGTCCGCGGCGCGGCCGCGGCGCTGAAAGAACACCCCGAGATCACGACCCAGTCGAAGAACATCATGGGCGTCGTGGTCCCGCAGATCGAGTCCTCGAAGGTACAAAAGAGCCTCGACGAGCGCGGCTACGGGCTGCTCGGCTCCTCGGCGCGGATCGACGAGGCCGCCGACGCCTACGAGCAGCTGCTCGAGTCGATCATCCTCGCCGCCGAGGTCGAGACGGCGATGAAGAAGATGCTCACGGAGATCGAGACCACGAAGCGCCGCGTGAACGCCCTGGAGTTCACGCTGCTCCCGACCCTGTACGAGAACCAGGAGTACATCGAGCAGAAGCTCGAAGAGCAGGAGCGCGAGGAGATCTTCCGCATGAAGAAGATCAAAGCGAAAAAAGAGGAGGAGGAGAAGGAAGAGGCCGAAGAGGACGCCGCGGTCGCGGCCGCGGAGACCGAAGAGCCCGAGCCCGCCGACTGACGGCTCCCCGACCGATAGCCCGTCGCGCGTCGGCTCCCGAACCGCCATCACCGCTCCCGCGTCGGTCGCCGCTTCTCTCTCCGCCGTCGACTTTTACTCGGACCCGCTTGTAGCGACGAGCGTGTCCTGTCCACACTGCGACGCCGACGCGATCGCGTTCGCCGTGCCGCCGACGCTCCGTGAGCACGCCCCGGCCGACGCGGCCGCGATCTGTACTCGGTGTCTGCGGGTCGTCGCGGCCGCGGAGGCGGGCGTCGAAGGCGCGGCGGCCGAGGCGGAGATCGCGGACGGAGTGCCCGCGGATCCCGACTTCTCAGCGGTCGACCCCGCGTTCCCGTCCGGCGAGGCGGGCGTCGCGCTGGCGCTCTGCTGCGGGAAGCTGGAGTCGTTCGCGCTGAATCGGGCGTCGATCGAGGCGCTGATCGGCCACGCTGAGGGGGCGGGTGCCGACGCGTTCGCCTTCTTCGACCGGCTCGACGCGCCCGAGGCCGCGTTCGACCTCGACCGTCGGCGGGCGGCGCTCCGCGACGCGATTTAGAGCGGATCGGTTTTCGATAAAGTCGCCGTTGACGGTGGTCGTTTATAAATAAGCGACAGCGGATCGGCGGCGAACAGCTCCAAAGCCCCGGCCGCGAGGACGGCGCACACTCGTTGCGCTCCTCGCTCGTTCGCTCCGCTCACTCGCTGCGGTGTCGCCGGCGGCGGAGCCGCCGGCTTTCCGTGGCGCGTAGCGCCACGCTACTTCCGTCGCCGTGCTTCGTCCTCGCGACTGCCCCTTTGAGTCCCGCCCCGCACAGCAACCGCACCTCACGCCTCCCCAGCCTCGTCGGCCGGCCTCCGCTTCGCTCCGGCCGCCCGACTCCCTCGCGCGTGCTCCTCGCGCCCGTTGGACGCTCGGAGGCACGCGCCGACCGCACTGTTGTTTATAAACATCGACGCCACCCGCTCTCGGATATTTAAATATCACATCGGTCGCCGCTGTCTCGGTGCTGACCGGGATCTGTCCTGGTCGCGCCGTCAGAGGTCGACGCCGTCCGGGTCGTTCCACTCGTCGTCTTCGTCGTCGCCGTCGTCTGCTTCCGTCCCGGCCGGGCCGAGGCGTTTCTCGCCTTGGCGCGACTCGTGGACGGCGAAGCCGCCGGTGCGGCCGTCGTCGCCGCCGGCGTACGGGTCCTCCTCGGGGTCGTAGTCGAGTTCGTCGCGCTCGAAGACGTACGCGAGGAAGCCGAACAGCGGGACGACGAACGCGATGAGGGCCCACTTGCGCGGGTTCATGCCGTACTTGGGCGCGTCGACGTACGCGTAGGCGGCGAAGCCGACGAGCCACGCGAGCGGGACGCCGACGAGGATGACGGCGACGAGCGGCTGCATACCGTCGCTTCGACCGCGCGGTAATAAGCGTGCGGGCGGCGTCAGCGCCCCGCTCCGGCGCCGTGGAGGGCGGGTCGGCGGTCGGCGTCGCTCACAGGAACGGCCGCCAGTAGTACGGGCTGACGAACCCCTCGATGACGGCGGCGACGCCGAGTACGATTCCGATCCCGACGGTCACCCAGAAGGCTGTCGCCAAGGCGTCGGCGAACCGCTCTCGGCTCGCGCGGCCGCGGAACGCCCGCCACGAGACGGCGCCGAGGCGGATCCCGAGCGCGCCGGAGACGACGATCGCGGGGATCTCGAAGATCCCGTGGGGGACAACGAACGCGACGAGCGCGAGGAGGTTCTCCTCGAGGGCGGCGGTGGCGCCGAGCGCGAGACCGTTGAACGCGAGCGACGAGAGCGCGGGGACGGCGAGTCCGACACCGGAGAAGGCGGTCGCGATCGCGACCCCCCAGTTGTTCCCGAAGAACGTCAGCGCCGCGACGGGCGGAACGTGACCGACCAGTCTCGCCTCGATCGAGGTCGGGACCGCCCCGGCGAAGGGGGCCGCGGCCGTCCAGCCGACCGCGCCGAATCCGACCGCTACCGCGATCGCGAGCGCGTGGTGGCCCGGCGTCGACCGCACGAACCCGGTCAGTTCGCGCCACCCGCGCCGGAGCCCCCCGCCGAGCTGGGCTCTGACGCCCGCCTCGGGCGCCGAGACGGGGTCGACCGTCCCGCGGTAGTCCCCGTACAGGGCGGTCTTCAAGAGGTCGAGCGCGGGCGCGACGACGACCGCGCTGGCGAGCGCGACCACGGCGCCGCCGCCGAGGAACGCGACGCCGGAAGCGACCGACGCGACGGCGATCAGCGCGCCGATCGCGACCACGAGGTAGGCCGCGGCGTCGACGGGGTTCGAGCGCACGAAGCCGCCCGCCCCCTCGACGCCCCCGACCACGCCGGCGTCGTCGACGACGACGGCCACCGGCGCGAACGCGAAGAGGATCCGGACGAGCGCGAGGGCGACGAAGCCGACGAGGAGGGCGGCGACCGCGACCGCGGCCCCGAGGAACGGGTTCGCGAGGAACGCCGCGCCGACCGCGAGCGACCCGAGCGCGATCACGCCGATCCAGAGGAGCAGCTCGGCGACGTACAGCCCGAGGAACGTCAGCCAGCGTGATCGTGCGCCGGCGATCCCCCCGACGAGTCCGCGCTCGTCGCGGAGGCTCGCGGCGACGGCCGAGAGCTGACCGGCCGAGATGACGGTGTACGCGACCACGGCGAGGACGACCGTGACGAGCACGCCGGCGGCGAACAGGACCGCGACGGTGGGCGTCAACAGCGGTTCGAACGCGGGGGTCAATCCCTCCGCCCACGCCCGGAGCGCCGCCGGATCCTGGGTCTCCGGCGGCGGTTCGATCCCGCCTAGCGCGTCGCGAGCCGCCGCGAGCCGACCGGTCAGTTCGAGGTGGAGGTAGATCCCGGCGAGCGCGGCGAACGTTCCGAGCCGGGCGATCACCGGCACCGCGGTGCCGAGGAGGTAAAAGGGGAGGACGTCTGCGGGGCGTCGGCGGAGGGTCGCTGTCGCGGCCGTGACGGCGGCGGAGAGGTCCATGTTCCCCGATCGGTCGTCCGATACTTAAACACGGGAGTCCGGCGGACCGCCGCCGGACAGCGACGAGGAGCCGAGCTAGTCCCAGAACGACTGCGTGCGCGCGTACTCGCGCTCCTGACGGAGCACGTCGCGGTAGAACTCGTCTTCGTCCTCGCGGAGCTTGTTGATGATCCGGGCGGCGTTGTGGGGGCCGACGCCGCGGGCGGCTAAGGCGATCACCGCCCGCTTCCCGTGCGTCTGGACGAGGCTCGCGGCGCGGTGGGCCCGCTTGGTGCGGTGCTCCTGCTCGTCGTCCTTCTCGGCCGCGCGCACCGCGGCGACCGTCTCGTCGTCCCACGGGTTGAGCGCCGCGATCCGGGTGGAGCCGCACTCCGGGCACTCGGGTTGGTCGCGGACGCGCCGGACCTTCGTCGTCTGCTTCCAGTCCGCGCAGTGGAGACAGAAGAGTATCACCCGGTCGTCCCGGATGCGCTCTTTGACGGTCTGGATCACGTCGGCGTCGGCGTTGTCGGGCACGAGGAACTCCGTGCCGGCGGAGCGGCCCGCGGTGCCGAGCGGGGTGCGCTCGCGGGCGATCGCGAGGTCGAGCGAGTCATCCTGAATCCCCGCGAGCAGGTCGGCCGTCTCCGGCACCGCGAGGTCGGCGTGGAACACCTCGCGGAGCGCCTCGTCGTAGACTGGGGTGTCCTCGAGCGCCGCGAGCAGGCGGTCGCCGCCGAACTTCCCTCGCCCCTCCTTGTACCGCTTGACCGCGCCGAACTTCGCGGCGACCTGCGCGAGCGTGAACTTCAGCGCGTCCGAGTTCCTGACGGCGAGTTCGAGGTACGCCTCCAACCGCTCGGGGTCGGTGGTCTCCAACACCTCCCGGAAGTCCCCGACGCCGGCGTCGTGAGGCACCTCGAACTCGATCCGGTAGGGGTCGACGTCCATTCCCACCGACGAGCCGGCGCGCTGGCCGACCAAGGCCGCGAGCAGGCGCGCGAGCGTCTCGTTGACCTCGTGGCCGAACGCGGCGTTGACCGCGACGGTGCGCGCGCTGCCCTCGATCACGATCCGCTCGTCCGTGGGGATCGGGTGACCGGCCTCGACGTGGTCGACGACGGACTTCAGCGCGGCGGCGACCGTCTCCTCGTCGGTCGGATATCGCTCCGCGAGGTCGGCCGCGACCGCCTCCGGGGTGGAACCGGTGTCGAGCGCGGCCGCGGCCTCGCCGCGTACTCGGCCGACCTCCTCGGCGACCGGCTTCGGGACGGGGATCTCCCGGCCGACCCACGAGGGCACCTCGCCGGTCGGGTCGGGGATCGGGGTCACGTTCACGCGCTCCTCCTCCTCGTCGACCTCCGTAATCTTCCACATCTCGCCGCGCTGGACGAACGTCTCGCCCGGCCCGGCGAAGTTGACGACGAACTGCTCGTCGAGGGTGCCGATGCCCCGCCGCGAGGACATGTCGTACACCTCGTAGGTGGCCTCGTCGGGGATCATCGAGAGGTTCGCGTAGAAGTACTGCCAGGTGCCGCCGGACTTCTCGAGGGTGTCCGTCTCCTCGTCGAGCCACAGCAGGCGGTTCCCGTCGAGCTCGCGGACGACCTCCTGGAACTCCGGCTCCGAGAGGTCCCTGAACGGGTAGGCGTTCGTAACGGTCTCGTACGCCTCGCGCGCGTGAACGTCGCCCTCGTCCATCACCAGCCCGACGATCTGGTTCGCGACCGTGTCGAGGCTGCCGTGGTGGATGTTCGCCGGCTCGACGAGCTCCTCGCCCGCCCGCCGCGCGATGGCCATCGCTTCGAGCGTGTCGTCGCCCCCCTGCGTCACGACGGTCCCCTCGGAGACGAGGTCGCGGCGGTGGCCCGCGCGCCCGACGCGCTGGAGCAGGCGGGCGACCTCGCGCGGGCTCCCGTACTGGACCACGTGGTCGACGCGGCCCACGTCGATCCCGAGCTCCATCGAGGAGGTGCAGACGAGCCCGTCGAGCTCGCCCGACTTGAACCGGTCCTCCACGTCGATCCGGACCTCCTTCGAGAGCGAGCCGTGGTGGAGCTCGATCTCGGTAGGGTCCTCCGTGCCCTTATCTCGCTCCTTCTCCGCGAGCGTTTTGAACCGCGAGCCGAGCGCCTCCGCGGTCTGTCGCGTGTTGACGAAGATCAGCGTCGACTCGTTGTCCGCGACGATCTCCCGGATCGTTCGCACGTGGCTCGCGGTCGTCTCGTCGACCGCGAGCTCGCCCGCGAGCGTCGCGTCGCGGTCGGTGATCTCGGGGTCGCGGACGCGCACGTCCGTCCGCGTCCCGGCCGCGACCTCGACCGTCTCGAACGCGCGGTCGCCCTCGCGGTCGGGGTCGCGTTTCCCCGTTCCGACGAGGAACTTCCCGACCTCCTCGGGGTCGCCGACCGTCGCGGAGAGGCCGACGCGCTGGAACGGGCCCGCCACGCGGCGGAGCCGCTCCATGCCGACCGTGAGCTGGGCGCCGCGCTTCGCCGCGGCCAGCTCGTGGACCTCGTCGATTACGACGTGCGCCACGCCTTCGAGGGCGACGCGCATCTTCGAGCCGGTGAGGATCGCCTGGAGGCTTTCCGGCGTCGTGATGAGCACGTCGGGCGGGTCGTCGGCCTGCTTCGACCGCTCGTACTGCGTGGTGTCGCCGTGGCGCACCGCGACCTCGACGCCGAGCGTTTCGCCCCACCACTCCAGCCGGTCCATCATGTCGCGGTTGAGCGCGCGGAGGGGGGTGATGTACAGCGCGGAGATCCCCTCGCGGGGCGGGTCGCCCGGCGAGTTCCGGGCGTCGACGAGCGCGTCGAAGACGGGTAACATCGCGGTCTCCGTCTTCCCGGTGCCGGTCGGGGCCAGGACGAGGGCGTTCTTCCCCTCGGCGAGGGGCGGGATCGCCTCGCGCTGGGGCTCGGTGGGCGTGGTGAACCCCCGGTCCGAGAGCGCCTCGCGGACCTCGCTCCCGAGGTGCGCGAACGCGTCCATCCCCGAGGGTTCCGCCATGCTGTGATCGTCTATTGTTGGGCGCTCGGGCGATTAAGCCCGTCGCTCCACGAGATTCAGACGGTTGACCGCGCGGCCGAGCGCTGCCGTCGCCGGAGGGGTCGCTCGCCGATCACTCGGCGAGCGGCAGCTTGACGACGAACACGCTCCCCGTCGGCTCGTTGTCCTCGATCCACACGTCGCCGTCGTACCTGTTGACGAGCGTCTTGACGAGGTACAGGCCGATCCCGGTTCCGCCGCTCTCCAGTCCCTTCTCGCCCTCCTGAAAGATCTGCTCTTTGTGATCGTCCGGGATTCCGGGCCCGTTGTCGGCGACCGAGACGCACACCGCGTCCTCCGACAAACCGGTCGAAACCGTGATCTCGGCCACCTGCTTGTCGTTGTGGACGACCGCGTTCGTCAGCAGGTTCCGGAACACCGCCTCCAGCAGGCCGTCAGCCAACACCGTCACGTCCGGGATCGATCCGTTCACCGTGACCGTCGCGCGGTCTTTCTCGGATCGGATCCGTTCGATCTGCTGGTTGAGTTCGGTGCGGAGATCGACCGGCTCTTGGTCGGTTCCGACCTGTAGCAACACGTCGGTGACGTCCCTGGCAGTCTCCGTGATGTCGGCCGCCTGCTTCGCCGCCCCGATGACCGTCCGCGCGTACGTCCGGCTCTGGTCGTCCGGTAGCGAGTCCTCGAGCAGTTCGGTGTACGACGTGACGACCATCAGCTGATTCCGGATGTCGTGGCGCACGACTTGGTTGAGCAGCATGAGGGTGTCTCGCTGCTCTTCGAGCGTCTGCTCGTACCGCTTGAGGTCGGTGACGTCGCGGGCGTATCCCAGAACGGCGTCTTCACCCGTTTCCGGCACCCTGTAGGGGATCTTCACCGTCTGGAGGATGCGCGTTTCGCCGTCCGCCGTCGTCAACGTCTCCTCGCCGACGTTCTTCGGTTCCCCGGACTCGATCACCTCCAAGTCGTCCTGCCGGAACGCCGCGGAGTCGTCGGCGTCCGGGATGATCTCGCCTTCGGACTTCCCCTCGACCTCGTCCGGCGTCAGTCCGTACGCCGCGGCCGTCGCCTCGTTCGCCAGGAGATACTCGCCATCGCGGTTCTTCACGAACACCAGGTCCGGCACGAGGTCGATGACTGTCCGTAGCTCCTCGCGCGTCGACTCAAGGGCCATCTCGTACCGCTTCCGCTCGGTGATGTCTTGAAACAGTCCGAGCGCGCCGACGACCTCCCCCGCGTCGTCGAACTGCGGATCGCCGACCGCCCTGACCCACCGGGTTCGTCCGGTCGCCGTGACGATCCGCAGTTCGAGGTCGTACGACTCGCCCTCCTCCGTCAGCCGCTCGAACGCCCGTTCGATCGCGTCCCGGTCGTCCGGGTGATAGAACTCTATTCCGTCTTCTAGTTCCACCGTCTCGTCGGCCGGCACCTCGTGGATCCGGTACACCTCGTCGCTCCACGTGAGCGACTCGTTGACCAGGTCGACCTCCCACCAACCGATCGACGCGCTCTCTTGGGTGCGCTCGATGAGGGCTTGCGTGCGCTCCAGCTCCGCCTCTCGCCGCTTCTGGTCGTCGATGTCGAGGTGGATTCCGACGGCCCGAACTGGCTCCCCGTCGTCGTCGCGCTCGACGACCCTTCCGACGTCGCGGATCCACTTCCACTCGTCCGCCGCGGTTCGCATCCGGTGTTCCGTGTCGTAGTACTCCGTCTCGCCCGCCATGTGTTCAGACAGGGCGTCTTCGACCGCTGCGAGGTCGTCGGGATGGACACGGCGTTCCCACGCGACGAGGTGCGGCTCGATCTCGTCGGACGAGTGACCCAGCATCTCCGCCCACTGATCGTTGAACTCGACCTCGTCGGTGGTCATGTCCCAGTCCCAGACGCCGATCTGCGCGCCCTCGACCGCGAGTTTGAGTCGGTCTTTGATCTGCTGGAGGGTTCGCTCCCGCTCTCTCTGTTCGGTGATGTCGGTCGAAACCCCACACACTCCCCGGATCGATCCCTCCTCATCGTATACGGGAGACTTCCGCGTCAGTCGAACGCTCTCCCCGGCGGGCGTCGGGACCGTCTCCTCGATCTCGATCTGCTCACCGCCTTCGATCACTCTGCGGTCGTCCGCTCGGGCCTGCGCCGCGACGGCCTCCGGAAAGAGGTCCTCGTCGGTCATTCCGACGGGGTCCTCGTCGATGTCGAACACGTCGCGGCACGCCTGGTTCATTAGGAGGTACCGCCCGTCGGTGTCTTTCAGGAACACCGCCGCGGACATCGTCTCTAACACCGTCTGGAACCGACGGTACGTCCGCCGGTGTTCCCGCTCGCGTTCCTTCTGCTCCGTGATGTCGCGAGCGACGCCGATGATCTGCGTCACCGTTCCGTCCTCCGTGACCGGCGTCAGCTTCGTCTGCCAGTCCGTTGTCCCGGCCGGGAAATCGAGCCGCTCTTCGTACTCGATCGTCGTCCCCTCCTCGACGCACCGGCGGTAGTTCGCTTCGACCGCGATCCCTTGTTCGTCCCCGAGGAGCTCCCGCGGCGTCTGCCCGAATATCGCGTCCTCGGTCAGCCCGGTCTGTTGCTGGTACGCGGTGTTGTTCTGCTTGAACGTGAACTCGTATTCGCCGTCCCTTCGCACCACGTCAAGGAGAAACATCGCGTCGTCCGCCGCTCGGAACATCGCCTCGTAGGCGTTGGTCACCCGGTCACCGTCCGTCCCGGACCGACCAGCTCCGTCGGCTGTGTGTGACTCTCCTCCCATTGGCTCTCTTATACTATCTACGCCACCTCGACTGATAATACTGCGGATGTCAACGGCGGAACCCTCTCGTCAGTCGACCCCGGCCGCGGACTCCCACGTTCCGCGCCCGCTAGGTCACGCTGTCCTCGCTCGTCGCGTACTTCTCGTGCGCGCCGCTGTCGAGAATCGCTTCGATCTCGTCGACGACTTCGAGCACGTCGGCGAACGAGGTGTACGGCGCGGCGGGACAGACGCGCACCACGTTCGGCGGGCGGAAGTCGACGACGACGCCGCGGTCCTTGAGCGCCGCGCTCAGACGCTCGGCGTCGGAGTGTTCGAGTGCGACGTGGCCGCCGCGGGCCTCGTGGTCGCGGGGCGTCCCGACCGACACCTCGGGGAGGCGGTCGTCGACGAGGGCGATCAGGAAGTCGGTCAGCGCGAGCGACTTCTCCCGCAGGCGCTCGATACCGGCCTCGCGCAGGAGCTCCACGGATCCCTCCAGCGGCGCGGCCGAGAGCAGCGGCGGGGTTCCGATCTGCCACGCGCCCGCGGAGTCGGCCGGGGTGTACGTCATGTTCATCTCGAACTGGGTCTCCTTCTCGTGGCCCCACCACCCCGCCAGCGCGGGCGTGAGCCCGTGGTGACGCTCCGCGACGAACAGCGCGCCGATCGACCCGGGGCCGGCGTTGAGGTACTTGTACGTGCACCAGACAGCGAAATCGACGCCCGCGTCGTCGAACTCGTGGGGCACGGCCCCCGCGGAGTGCGCCGCATCGAAGCCGGCGTACGCCCCCGCTTCGTGGGCGGCCGCCGCGATCCGCTCGACGTCGAACAGCTGGCCGGAGCGGTACAGCGCGGTCGGCATGAAGACGATTCCAACGTCGTCGTGCTCTTCCAGCGCGGCCTCGACGTCGCGAGAGTCGATCGTCCGCCCGTCGCGGCTCGGCACGACCCGAAGCTTCCCGTCGGGGTCGATCCCCCGGTGGCGGAGCTGCGCCCGGATCGCGTAGTGGTCGGAGGGGAAGTCAAGCTCGTTGACGAGGACGGCGGGGTCCGTGGCTGTGTTCCAGTCTCCATCGGCCGCCCTGAATCCCTCGTGTTCGGGGCCGTTCCCGGCCAGCAGTTCGTCGAGGAAGGTGCCGACGAGCGTGTGGATGTTCACCGTGATCGAGTTGCCGACGACCACTTCCTCGGGGCCGGCGCCGACCAGCGGCGCGAGCGCGTCGCCGAGCCGTTCGCCGACATCGAACCACGGCGGGTCGGCGTCGGTCCACCCCGAGATGAGCAGGTCGCGCCACTCGTCGACCACGCGGTCGAGGCTCGCGAGCGCGGCGTCGCTCGCGGGCCCGAGCGAGTTGCCGTCCATGTAGAGGGCGTCGTCCGGAACGTGATATCGGTCCGCGAACGAAGAGAGCGGGTCGGCGTCGTCGAGCCGCGCGGCGAGGACCGCGGGGTCGGCCGCCTCGCTCTCGGCCGTGGAACCGTCACCGAGCCCGTCGCCGGCGAGAGCTTCGCGGGCGGGCGCGTACGGGTCGTCCATACGGGAAGGGACCGCGCCGGCGACTAAGCGTTTCCGGGGGCGGCAGAGCCCGCCGAGCTCATCGCAGGAGTCGGCCGCTACTCGACGATGTCGATGGCGGGGCGGCCCGGCTCCGCCTTGCTGAGCACGCTCTCGTCGGCGTCGGCGGCGCGCTCGACGCGGACCGGCGCGTCGAACTCCCGCTCGATCAGCCACGCGGCGGCGCGCAGGGCGTCGTACTCGGCGTCGCCGCCGAGCGTCTCCCGTAACGCCTCGCGGTTCGCCTGGAGGTCCTGCCCGTACGAGGCGGCGGCGTCCCCCTGATCGCGGATGTGGCTCTCGGCCATCAGCTCCGAGATCAGGTTGTCGGCGTCGCTGTCGATCGCGATCGCCAGGGCGTCGTACTTCCAGTCGGGCGCGACGACCACGTCGATCCGCTCCGGGTCCTCGATCCCGGCGACGTCGATTATGTCGCGCACGTCCTCGCGGGTGTTGGTCACCAGCCGGCGCCGGCGCTCGACGGTGTCGCGGTCGACGCTCGCGGTCGGCCACTCGGCCTCGGCGACGAACCCCTCCCGACCGAGCGTCTCCCACAGCTCCTCGGCGAGGTGGGGGGCGACCGGCGCGAGCAGTCGGACCGCGACGTCGAGCCCGCGCTCGAAGACGGCGGGGTGCGGGTCGGCGTACTCGCGGTAGCTCCGGAGCGTCCCCACGAGGTCCTGCGCCTCGCGGAGCGCGACGTTGAACGTCAGGTCGTCGTACTCCGCGCCGGCGATGGCGACCGCGGCGTCGGTCTCGTCGGCGACGTAGTCGTCGATCTCACCGCGGTCGACGGGGTCGGCGCCGGTGCCGCCGCCGGCGAGCGTCACGTCGCCCGCCGCGTACGCCTCGACGAGGTCGTTGAGGCGGGTCAGGAACCGGTGGGTGGACCTGACCCCCTCTTCGGACCAGTCGAAGTCGCGCTCGGGCTGGGCGGCCTCCATCATGAACAGCCGCGCGGTGTCGGCGCCGTACTCGTCGACGATCCGCTGCGGCGAGACGACGTTCCCCTTCGACTTCGACATCTTCTCGCCCTCCAGCTGGACCATCCCCTGCGCCAGCAGGTTCGTGAACGGCTCGCGGTGGTCGAGGCCCTCCTCGTCGGCCAGCACCTTGGTGAAAAAGCGCGAGTACAGCAGGTGCATCACGGCGTGTTCGATGCCGCCGACGTACTGGTCGACCGGCATCCAGTCGTTCGCGCGGTCGAGGTCGAAGGGTGCCTCGTCCAGGTCCGGCGAGACGTACCGCAGGAAGTACCACGAGGAGTCGACGAACGTGTCCATCGTGTCCGTCTCCCGGGTCGCGGGCGCGCCGCACTCCGGACACGTCGTCGCCTGCCACTCGTCGGCGGCGTCCAGCGGGTTGCCGGTCGTGTTGATGAACTCCGGCAGTTCGACGGGCAAGTCCTCGTCGGGCACCGGGACCGCTCCGCAGTCGTCGCAGTTCACGATCGGGATCGGCGTTCCCCAGTAGCGCTGGCGGGAGATCCCCCAGTCGCGCAGGCGGTACTGCGTCGCCTCGCTCGCGCCCTCGGTGTCTTCCGTAATCCGTTCCCGGGCGGTCTCGCTGTCGAGGCCGGTGTACTCGCCGGAGTCGATCACGACCCCGTCGTCGGTGAACGCTTCCGCCTCGACGTCGGGGGCGTCCGGGACCGTCTCGCCGTCCGGGTCGTCCGGCTCCGGCGCGATCACGGGCCGGATCTCGACGCCCTTCTTCGTCGCGAACGCGTGGTCGCGCTCGTCGTGGGCGGGGACCGCCATCAGCGCGCCCGTCCCCACGTCCGAGAGGACGAAGTCCGCGACGTAGACGGGGATCTCCTCGCCCGTAACGGGGTTCGTCGCGGTGAGGCCGGTCTCGACGCCGTTCGGCTCGTCGCCGTCCGGGTCGGCCTCGTGGTGGACGAACTCGTGGACCGCGTCGTCCGTTTCCGCCAGCTCCCGGGCGATCGGGTGGTCGGGCGCGATGGCGAAGAACGTCGCGCCGTGGATCGTGTCGATCCGGGTCGTGAACGCGGTGACGGTCCCGTGTCCTTCGATTTCGAAGTCGACCTCGCTCCCGTACTGGCGACCGATCCAGTTGCGCTGCATCTGGCGGACGGAGTCGGGCCACCCTTCCAGCTCGTCGATGGCCTCCAGCAGCTCGTCGGCGTACTCGGTGATCTTCAGGAACCACTGGTCCAGCTCGCGAGTCTCGACGGGGGTGTCACAGCGCCAGCACAGCTCGTCGTCGCCCTCGACCTGCTCGTCGGCGAGGACGGTCTCGCAGGAGGGACACCAGTTCACGTCGGCGTCGCGGCGCTCCACGAGGCCGGCCTCGTGGAAGCGGCGGAACAGCCACTGGTTCCACCGGTAGTACTCGGGGGTACAGGTGGTGACCTCGCGGTCCCAGTCGTAGCCGAACCCCATCGACTTCATCTGTCCCTTCATCGTGTCGATGCAGTCGAACGTCCAGTCGCGGGGGTTGGTGTCCCGCTCCTTGGCGGCGTTCTCGGCCGGGAGCCCGAACGCGTCCCACCCCATCGGATGGAGCACGTCGTCGCCGCGCATCCGGCGGTAGCGGGCGTACGCGTCCGTGATCGTGTAGTTGCGGACGTGGCCCATGTGGAGCTTCCCCGACGGGTACGGGTACATCCCGAGGACGTACGTCGGGTCCTCGGCGTCGTCCGGCACGTGGTACACCGAGGCGTCGTCCCACGCCTCCTGCCAGCGTTCCTCGACCCTCGCGTGGTCGTATCCCTCCTGAGACATCTGCTTATATACTCGTGGTCGGTTCGGCGTCGTATAGCTTTCCATCCAGTGGTGGGCGGTGACGTCCGGTGACGCGCTCGTCGAGGCGTCCGACGCGGCGCCCTACAGCTTCTCGGCGTTTTGCGCCTGCTCGACGCGCCTGATCGCCTGCTCGATCCGTCTTCCGGTCGCGTTCGCGAGCCCCGGCGGTAGCCCCGCTCTCGCGGCCGCGAGCCGCTCTTCGATCCGAGCGATCCGGTCGAGCACGTTCGCCAGTTGCCGCTCGACCCCTTCGGCGTCGCCCTCGCGGGCGCGCTCCGCCGCCCGTTCCGCGGCGTCGACCGCGGCGGCGAGGGCGCGTTCGAGCCCGTTGACCGCGTTCGACGGACCGCCGCCGGAACCGCCACTGCCGCCGGAACCGCCGCCGTCGTCGCTATCGCGGTCGGCCGCCGCGGCGGCGACCGCCGCGCGCGTCTCCTCGGCCACGTCCGCGACGTAGCCGGCGAGCGGGGCCACCCCGGTCTCCGGGCGCTCGATCCGGATCGGCTCCTCGGTCTCGGCCTCGTCCGTCGCGGGGTTGACCCGGTACGCGCCGACCTCGCCGTCGGCGTCGCGTACCTCCGTCGTGTACGCGCCGCCGGCGTCGACGTACACCGCGTCGCTCCCGTCGATCGCGGAGTCGTAGATCCGCCCCGCGAAGTCGTCTTCGATCGCTGACCGAGCCAGGTTCACGTCGCTTTCGGCGTCCGAGAACTCCACCTTCCGCGCGTCCTCGCGGGCGACGAGCGGGATCTCCCCGTCGGCGCCGGCGGTCGTCACCGGCTCGTCCGCCGAGACGGTCAGCGTCTCGCTGTGAGGTGCCCGTCCGGCGCCGTTGACCGTCAGGCGGTGCTCCCCTTCGGGGATCCCGTTCGCGACCGCGACCCCGCGGGCGAACGTCGGAACCGCCTCGGGGTCGCTCTCGATCAGGACGAACGACTCGACGCTCGTCTCGATCGTCGTCAGCCCCTCGTCCGCCGGCGCCTCGTCGCTCTGCGTCGTCTGCGTGACGCGGGCGACGACCGCGTCGAGCGCCCCGGCCGCGTCGTCCCCGAACGACGGGTCGTCGGCGACGGCGTCGTACCGCGCCGCGAGCTCCGCGCGGTGGTTGCCGGCGGTGACGTCGAGCGCGGGGTTCTCGTAACGGGGCTGTTCCCACGGCACGCCGGTGGTCGTGATGTGGCTCGCGACGGCGTCCTCGACTATCTGGGGGACGGCGAACTCGAAGCTGAGCTGCGGGCCGGTGAACGCGTCGATCCCCTCCAGTTCGGCGGTCTCGACGAGGTCGTACTCGACGACGGAGTCGGCGACCTCGTCCGCGAGCGCGGCGTCGTCGCCGTCGGCGGTCCCCTCGTCGGCCGGTCGCTCGCGGTACCGGAAGGCGATCCCCGTCTCCCGGAGCGGGAGGTCCGTCGGCGGCGAGCGCAGCGCGTCGAGCGACCGGATCGTCAGCGCGCCGTCGACCAGCGACTCCTCGGTGACCGACGGGAGGTCGGGGTGTTCGTAGAGCGGTTCGCCCTCGTACTCGGGAACGACGAACGGGAGCCGCATCTGCTCGTCGCGGGGGAGCCCGTACGCGATCGGGATCCCGAGGAGGTCCTCGACGGTGTCGATCGTCGTGTTCGTGATGTCCGCGAGCAACCCCCCGTCGCCGACCCGCTGGAACTGATCGGGGTTCTCGTTGACCGAGAGCGTGCTGGAGTGCGAGCCGAGCTCGGAGAGGATCCGGGGGACCACGTCGGGATCCGGGTCGAGGAACTCGTTGTTCGGAACGCTCCGGGAGTGGGAGCTGGCGACGTACAGCTGCGGGTCGCCCGCCTCGAGGTCGACGAACACGTGGAGCACCTCCCAGTCGTGCCAGTGGAAGTTCGTCGTGAACTGGTCGAACGCGGAGTAGAACCAGAACTGGACGACCGCGAGCGGGGAGTCCTCGTACCGCATTCCGTTGTAGAAGACGGTCGGATTCGGCGGCTCGCCCGACGCCTCGTACCGCTCGTGGTAGCCGTCGAACGCGTCGAAGCCGTCGACGACCGTCTCGCCGTCCGCCTCGCTCGCGTACGGTCGGGGGTCGGTCGGGAACCACGGCTCGGCGGCGTCGAAGTACAGCGTCGGCGCGAACCGAGCCGCGAGTTCGTCGAGCCGTTCCGGCTCCAAGTCGGCCGTCGACGCGTCGTCCGGCTCCGGGCCGGAGCAGCCGGCGACCGCGGCGCTCCCGGCGCCCGCGAGCGCGCCGAGAACCGTCCGGCGGTCGACGCGATCCGCGGGCGCCCTGTCGGTCGATTCGACCGAATCGGTCTCGCTCGCGTCGTCGACCTCGTCGGGTCCCCGAGTCATCTCCTCGATTCACGAGAGCCGAACGAATAACCCTTCTGTCGCCCCCTGAGTCGCGTTCCGCTCGACCGTCAGGGCTCGCGAACTCCGCGAGAGACGTCCGAGACGACGGCGTCGACACCGGTGCCCGCACCCGCGACCGCCTCGTACTCTCGGGCCGAGGCGACGGTCCACGGCAGCACCCGGAGTCCGGCGTCCGCCGCACGCGAGAGGATGTCGGTCCGGAGGCACAGCTCGTACCGCGGCGACACCGCCGCACACCCCAACTCGGTCGCGGTCTCGACCATCGCCGCGACGTCCTGCGGCGGGTACGCCCACCTCGGCAGACGGACCCCTTCGCGACTCCCCGGAATCAGCGGTCTGAGGGGCCGCGCGGGGACCGACTCGCGCACGCCGTAGACGGTCGATACCGTCGGATCGGCCGTCCGCACCGCCTCGATCACCGCCGGGTCGTCGGCGGTGACGGCGAGGTCGTAGTCCCCGTCCGCGCCGAGCGCGAGCGCGTCCCCCGCGACCCCCCGCTCTTTCAGGTCGAGCATGACCCACGCGTCCGCCGGCACGGCGTCCAGCGCCGCCGCGAGCGTCGGCACCGGCTCGCCCGAGCCCGCCACGGAGAGGTCGGCGAGCCGCTCGCGCGGGGTCCGGGCCACGCGCCCGGTGGCGTCCGTCACCCGCCCGAGCGTCGCGTCGTGGAAGGCGACGAGTTCCCCCGTCCCGCAGCGGCGAACGTCGAGTTCGATCCGGTCGACGACCGCCGTCGCCGCCTCGACCGCCGCGACCGTGTTCTCCGGGTTCTCGGCCGCGAAGCCCCGGTGGGCGACGAGGGGCGGGTCGGCGGCGTCGCCGTCGCCGGCGCCCTCGGTCGCCTCCCCGTTCCCGCGCCCGACGCAGCCGGCGAGGGCGGTCGATCCGACCGCCGCCGCTCCGCCGACCGCGAGCGATTCGGTCCGCCGAAGCACCGCTCTGCGGGTCGGGCGGGCCCCCTCGCCGGATCCGGACGAGTCGGTGTCGCTCACGGCGTCGTTCTCGTGGGGTGTTCGGCCCCGCGAACAAAAGTCCGCGGGCGTCCGCTCCGGCCGGCGAGCCCCCGCGTCCGCGGGAGAAGGTATTTGCGGCCGGCCGCCCGAATCCGGGATATGGACGGGAAGCAGGCCCTCTACTACGCGGCGATCGCGATCGCGGCGTTGATCGGGGTCAGCGTCGTCGTGAGCGTGGTCTCGGCCCTCCTGAGTCTCGCCTGGGCGGTCCTCTCCGGGATCGTCACGCTCGCCGTGCTGGCGGGGCTCGGTTACGCCGCGTACGAGGCGGGTTCGTGGCTGCTGAGCGACGACGACGCCGGATCGCTCGACTCGATCGGGTCGGGATCCACCTCGTCGACCGAGGTCGACGGCGGGAGTAGCCGCCAAGACCGCCTCCGACAGCAGTACGTCGAGGGGCAGATCAGCGAGGCGGAGTTCGAGCGCCGGATCGGCGAGGAGTTAGAGACGGAGGAGCGCGACGACATCGACCGCGAGCTCGAACGGGAGCGATAGCTCCCGCCGTGCCGCGACGGTTTCGTCCGTCTCAGAACCGGTCCCGCAGCTCCGAGCGCAGGTCGTCGACGGCGAGGTCCTTCATCGCGAACAACACGAGCAAGTGGTAGACCAGGTCAGCGCTCTCGGCGGTAAGCTCCTCGCGGTCGTCGTCTTTCGCCGCGAGGATCGCCTCCGTCGTCTCCTCGCCGATCTTCTCTAGGACGGCGTTCTCCCCTTTCTCGTGGGTGAAGAGGGAGGCGGTGTACGACCCCTCCGGGAGCTCCTCCCGCCGCGACTCGATGGTGGCGAACAGCTCGTCGAGGACGTCCTCGGACGGTACCGCCGAATCCCCGCCGGCCTCGGCGGCCGGACCGTCGGTCGTCCCGCCACCACCGTCGTCCCCGGCCGGACCGCTCACGCGACCACCTCCCGCTCGGGGAAGAACGCGAGGTCGTGGATCCGCGGATCGTCGGTGAGCTCCGGGTGGAACGCGGTGGCCACGACCGGGCCGTCGCGCACCGCGACCGCGCGGCCGCCGACCGTCGCGAGCGTCTCGACGCCCCCGCCGATGTCGTCGATGAGCGGCGCGCGGATGAACACGGCGTGGAAGGGGTCGTCGAGCCCGGCGACCGGGATCTCCGCCTCGAAGGAGTCCTTCTGTCGGCCGAACGCGTTGCGGTCGACGGAGACGTCCACGAGCCCTAACGCCTCGACCCGTTCGTCCTTCGCGTCGTTCGAGCAGACGATGAGCCCGGCGCAGGTCGCGAGGACCGGTTTGCCGGCCGCGACGTGGGCCTCGATCTCGGCCGCGATCCCTTCGCGGTGGATCAGCCGCGAGATCGTCGTCGACTCCCCGCCCGGTATCAGGAGGACGTCGCAGTCGGGCACGACCCCCGCGTCGCGCACCTCGACGACCGCCGCGGACTCGTCGTGGGCGGCCGCGGCGTTGCGGACGGCGGCGGCGTGTTCGGCCACGTCGCCTTGAACGGCGATGACGCCTGCTTTCATACGGATACGTGGGAGGGGCGCGTGGAAAAAGGGCGCGCTACGTCGTCGGTCGGTCCGTCGGCAACGCGGCGGGGAGAACTGATGCGGCGCGGGCCTACGCGACCGTCAGCGAGAGGATCTGGACGAACAGGCCGAAGAGGACGCAGAACGCGAGGACCGTCTTGGGGTTGATCGTGATGGCGTTCCGGTCCTCGTTCTCGAAGTAGCGGACCAGTCCCGCGCTGGACATCAGTCCGCCGGAGTTGGAACCACTCATATCCCCCTCTGGACGGCGCCGCATTCTAAACGTTTCGTTCGTCGCTCGGGCCGCAGCGGGCCCTTCATCCGCTTTCCGCCCGCCGTCTCATCGGTTCCGCCGTCTCGTCGCCCTCGACGAGTCGCACGGGCCCGGCGCACACACGAGTGGGAAACCCTTATGCGCGGGCCGGCGATAATTTGCGCCGACCATGACCGTTCGACTGCTGGACTTCCACGCCGAGTGGTGCGGCCCGTGTAAGACCCAAGACCCCATCTTAGAGGAGATTCAGGACGACCTCGGCGACGCGTTCGAGCTCCAGAAGGTCGACGTCGACGAGGAGCAGGACGTCGCGAACCAGTACCAGGTCCGCTCGCTCCCGACGCTCATCGTCGAGAACGACGACGGCGTCGTCGACCGCTTCGTCGGCGTCACCCAGCGCGAGGACATCGAGGCCGCCCTCAGCGAAGCGGGCGCCTGACTCGCGGCCCGAGCCCCTTTCACTCCTCGGCGCTCCAGCGGCTCCGTCCCGTCGATCCGACGCGTTCGCGACGGTGACAGCCCGCCGCGCCGTCTCGCAACCTTTTACAGCACCGCCCGCCCAGTAGCCGTATGGCCAAGTTCGACGCCGCCGAACGCCGCATGCTCGACCGACAGATCTGTATGCGCTGTAACGCCCGCAACGCCTCCGAGGCCGAGCGCTGCCGCAAGTGCGGCTACACCAACCTCCGCCCGAAGGCGACCGAGCGCCGCGCCGCGTAGTAGGCCCGTCTTCGGCTCGGTTCCGGTCCGTCTTCGGCTCGGTTCCGGTCCGTCTTCGTCCCTTCTCTCGGATCTCTCCGCCTCGACGGCCAGCCGCGCGTGCGCCTCACGCCTCCCCAGCCTCGGCGGACGGCCCGGCGCGGGCGGGGCCGCGCCGGACCGCCGCCTCCACCGGAAATCAAAGATTTCCGAGCCCCCGTTCGCTCCGCTCACGGGGACCTCGCGGCCGCCGCCGGCGGCCGCTCGGGGGCGCGCCGAGGGGTGGCGGTCGGCCTCCTCGCCGCTCGTTTTTAAATACGGATCGCGTTCACTCTTAAATACGGACCGCGTTCACTCCTCGGGGTACTTCGGCTCGCGGCGCTCGGCGCGCTCCGTCGCGCGCTCGATCACCTCGCGGACGGTGTCCGGCCCGTCGGCGGCGCGGTAGACATCGCCGTGGCCGGGGTACATCGCCTCGGCGGTGTCGGGCAGCCGGTCGAGGATCTCGCGGAGGCTCTCGATCAGGCGCTCGCGCGACTGGCCGGCCATGTCGGTGCGGCCGAACGACCCGTCGTCGAAGGCGCCGTCGTTGTAGACGACCACGTCGCCGGAGTAGAGTCGCTCCTCGCCGACGAGCGAGACGTGGTCGTCGGCGTGACCGGGCGTGTAGACGACCTCGCACGGCTCGTCGCCGACGAGCACCTCGTCGCCAGGCTCGAGCGCGGTGTCGCGACGCGGGTGGTCGGCGTACGCGAACACTCGGGGGTCGAAGCGGTCGACCACGGCGTCGAGTTCGCCCACGTGGTCGTGGTGCTGGTGGGTCAGTACGACGCGGTCGAGGTCGTCGACGCCGGCGTCGTCGAGCGCGTCGGCGATCACGTCGTCCACGCCGGGCATCGTTCCCGCGTCGACGAGCGTCGTCGCGTCTCCGACGACGAGGTACGCGTTACAGGTGAACTCCTCCGCGTCCGCGGTGACGGTGATCGGCTCCATACCCGTCCTCGCTCGCGGAGCGACAAAAGGGTACAGCCGCGGGCGCACCGACGGGGCTCTCTCCGCCGGCGGCCGTGGATTTATCTATCGCCCTCTGTTAATTCTACACACACATGGGATTCGGCAGCTACGACGAGTCCGAACAGGAGAATCAGGACCTGGACGCGGACTTCGACGACGACGGCGTCCAGGCTGCCCAAGAGACCCACGAGGGGTCAGTCGACTACGAGCCCGGCGCCTCGAACGACGAGCTTCTCGACCGACTCCAGGAGATCAAATCCGAGGACGCGTGAGTGACGCCGCCGAGCCGCACGCTCGGCCTCGCCTTCTCTGACGCCCGCGACGCGAGCTACGCGGCCGGCGTCGTCGTCCGCGCCGACGGGACGCCGGACGGCTTCGCGTTCGCGCGGTGTACCGTCGGCGGGACGGACGCGACCGACGCGGCCATCGACTGCTGGCGCGCGCTCGACCGCGAGGACGTGCGCCACGTCGCCTGCGCGGGCGTCGCGCCGGCCTGGTTCAACCTCGTCGACCTCGACCGGCTCCGCGAGACGATCGACCGCCCCGTCTACGCCGTGAGCTACGAGGCGAGCCCCGGGCTCGAACCGGCCCTGCGCGACGCGTTCGACGGCGACGCGCTCGCCGCCCGCCTCGACGTCTACCGGTCGCTACCGTCCCGGGTCGCGGTCGATGCTCCGGAGTCCAGCGACCCCCGCTTCGTCCGGGCGGTCGGTATCGATCCCGAGGAGGCCGCCGCGGCGATCAGGGGCCTCACCCGCGACGGCGAGCGGCGGTGTGAGCCGCTCCGGCTCGCGGCGTTGGCCGCGAGCGCGCACCGCGAGGCGGCGGCGACCGACGCTACTTAGACGACCGCGTCCGGAACCCCCGTATGAGCGAACACGGCGGCGACGGCGCCGCGCTCGACGAGGAGCTGCGCGTGCCGGCCTGCGAGCGGTGCCCGGCGCTGGTCGAGTCGCGGAGCCGGATCGTCGACGGGGTCGGCCCGACGGACGCGGACCTGCTGTTCGTCGGTGAGGGACCGGGCGCCACCGAGGACGAGCGGGGAGAGCCGTTCGTCGGTCGCTCGGGCGACGTGCTCGACGAGGCGCTGCGAGACGCGGGGCTCGCCCGCGCGGACGTGCGGATCACGAACTGCGTGCGGTGCCGGCCGCCGGACAACCGCGATCCGACCGGCGAGGAGCTGGCGAACTGCCGCGGCCACCTCGAGAGCGAAATCGACCGCCTCGACCCGGAACTGATCGTGACGCTCGGCAAGGTGCCGAGCGAACACCTCCTCGACCGGTCGGTGGCGATCACCGCGGAGTCCGGCGACGTGGCCGACGCGCGGCTCGCGGGCGAATCGCGGCGCGTGCTGCTCTCCGTCCACCCGGCGGCGACGCTGTACGACCGGAGCCAGCGCGACGGCTTCTTCGAGACGATCGCTCGGGCGGCCGAACTGAGCGGCGTCGGTGAACGGAGCGGGGACGGCGGGGACGGCCAGTCGCGGCTCGGCGAGTTCTAGTTCTTCGGGTCGCCGCGGCCGAGCCACTTGTTCGGATTGAACAGGTCGCGGATCGCCTCGATGAGTCCCTTCCCCTCGTGCTCGCCGGGCCGGAGCCGGGCGCGAATGCGCGAGGAGACGAGCTCGATGCCGAGGACGACGATGAACACCATCACCAGCCCGGCGGCGGTCTGCTGGAACTCGAACAGGTCCTGACTGTTCCGGATCATCAGCCCGAGGCCGCCGGCGCCCACGACCCCGAGCGAGATGGCGATCCGGGTGTTGATCTCGAGGATGTACAGGGTCCACGCGATGAACGACCGCGAGACCTGGCTCAGCATGCCGAAGCTCACGGTCTGGGTGCCCGACGCGCCCGTCGACCGGATCGCCTCGATCGGTCCCTCCTCGATCTCTTCGAGGTCGTCGGTGAACAGGCGCCCGAGGTTCCCGATGCTGTCGGTCGCGATCGCGAGCACCGCCGTGACCTGTCCCGGCGGGCCGATGGGGATGTACAGGAAGATCCAGACGATGGCGGGGATGGCGCGGATGCCGCTGAGCGTGCCCCGGAAGATGAAGTTGAACGGGAACGGCGTGACGCGCTCGCTCCCGAGGACGCCGAGGACCAGCGCGAACGGGAAGGCGAACACGGTGCCCATGAACCCTAACAGCAGCGTCACGAGGCTCGCCTTCACCAGCGACTGCCGCGACGATCTGAAGCTCTCGACGATGTGCGCCCCCCCGTCGCCGAAGCTCGCGGGGATCGCTCGCAGTCCGGTGATGTTCTGGTCTTTGGTGTAGATCGTGAAGTTCTGGAAGTCAGGCGGGAAGAAGCCGGTCGAGATGAACTCGTACATCCCCGGGAGCCGCCCGGCGACGACGCTGGGCTGGAAGCCAATGAAGCCGAGCCCCCAGTAGGTGACGCCGAGGACCGCCGCGAGCAGCACGCCCCACAGCACGTACTTGAGTCGCCGGAGCCGTTCGAGCGCGCGGAACTGGTCGTCGATCGCCGAGTCGGACGGCGAACTCACGCCCGACCCCCCCCGTCGGTGGCGGCGTCAGCCTCGGCGTCGGTTTCGCCGACTTCGCCGCTCGCCGCCCCCGTCGGGATCGTCTCGCCGCTCTTGGTTTCGCCGTAGTAGATCCGGTCCATCTCGTCCATCGTGAGGTCGTCGGCGTCGCCGTCGAATATCACCTCGCCGTCGCGGATACCGAGGAACCGATCCCCGAACTCGCGCGCGATGTTCACCTGGTGGAGGCTGGTGATCGTGGTCAGGTCCTGCTCGGTCGCGGCCTTCTTGAGGTAGCGCATCACGTCGCGGGCGGCCTTCGGGTCGAGGCTGGCGACCGGCTCGTCGGCGAGGACGATCTCCGGGTTCTGAACCAGCGCCCGCGCGATCCCGACGCGCTGTTTCTGGCCCCCGCTCATCGACTCGGCGCGCTGACCGGCCTCGTCGAGGAGGCCGACCGTCTGGAGGGCTTCGAGAGCGGTCATCTTGTCCGCGTCGGCGTGTAGCCCGAGGGCGCTCCGGACGAGCCCGTTCCGGGAGAGCGCTCCCGACAGCGCGTTGCCGAACGCGGTCTTGCTCTCGATGAGGTAGTGTTCCTGGAACACCATTCCGACCTCGCTGCGGTTCCCCTGAAGCTCCTTGCCGCCGATGCGGACGGACCCCTCGGTGGGCTGCGTGAGTCCGTTCAGTACCCGGAGCATCGTCGACTTGCCGGCGCCGGAGGGACCGAGGAGGATGACGAACTCCCCCTCATCGATGGTGAACGACACGTCGTCGAGGGCGACGGTGTCCTCGTCGTATATTTTGCTGACGTTTTCGAATTCGATCGTTGGCATGAGGTGTTGCTTTGTCGGAAAACAGACCGATCGTGTGAAAAACGATCCGAAGTTGGGGGGCGGGGTCCTACTGTCCGAAGATGTCCGCTCCGACGCCGAGCTCGTCGGCGACGTCGATGACGGACTGGTAGTCCTCCTGGGCCGCCTCGCGGACGCGGCTGAACCAGAGGTCGTCTCCGGTGCCGCCCTCGCCGTCCGCACCGTAGTAGATGCTGTCCGGGGCCTCGAGGAACGACGCCTGGAGCGCGGACTTCACGTCGTCGCTCAGCTCGGGCGAGACCACGATCGGGGCGCGCGGCAGGCCCTCGTCCTCGTGGAGTGTCGTCGCGACCTGCTGCCACTCCTCCGGCGTCGGGCCGGTGGAGGTGTCCCGGACGAACCCGCCCATCGCCGCCGCGTCGACCTGCCCCTGTTCGAGCAGGGTGTACGAGCCGACGTGGCCGCCGGCGAAGCGGGCGTCGAACTCCGCCTGTGAGCCGTTGCCCTCGGGGAGGTTCCCGACGTCGAGGCCGCCCTGGTTCGACATGCTGTACAGCGGGTACAGCGCGCCGCTGGTCGACAGCCGGTCGGAGAAGGCGACGGTCTTGCCGGAGAGATCCGACAGCTCGGTGATGTCGCTGTCGTTCGGCGTCGCGATGATGCTCTTGTACGTCCAGCCGCCGTAGCCGTACCGCTGGAGGATGATCTCCGCGTTGCCGGTCTTCACGCCGAGGGCGGCCGCGAACGGGCCGGTCTCCGCGAGGTCGGTCGTCCCCTGACCGAGCGACTGGATGACCGCGCTGTAGTTGCTCCCGATGTTCCCCTCGACGTTGAGGCCTTCGGGAACGTTGTGGTTCTGCTGGAGGTAGCTCCCGACGTGGTCGAGGAGCGGAGCGTACTGTACCTCGAGGTCCTCCTGCGGAACGGACGGCGAGATACCGAAGTTAACCGTTCCGTCCCCGCCGAAGGTCATTGCCGCGTCGCCGTCGCCGTCGCCGCTCATGCTGTCGCCGCCGGACCCGTCGCCGTCGCCGCTCATGTTGTCGCCGCCGGACCCGTCGCCGCTCGTGTTGCCGCCGCCGCTACATCCCGCGAGTCCCACGATACTTGCCGCACCCGCGACCTTGAGGAATTTGCGTCGTCTGGCCATGAGGAGTACATTTGGGGATTCTACTGGCGTCTCAAAAGTGTTGCTGTTTAAATATACGGACTGGTATGTACCGCTATGTACCGGATTCCGGATGGAAACTGACTTCCACGCAGGTGATATACCGGAGACATGGACGAATCACCACCGGATCGGGAGGTGTCCGTCGCCCTCGTGGACTACGGTCTCGGAAACCTCCGGTCCGCGACTCGCGGACTGGAGCGGGCGGGCGCGTCCGTCGAGATCACCGACGACCCCGAGGCGTTCGCGGCCGCCGACGGCGTCGTCCTCCCCGGGGTCGGCGCGTTCCGCGAGGGGATGGAGAACGCCGGGCCGCTGCGCGAGGCGCTGACCGACCACGCCGACGCCGGCCGCCCCCTCTTCGGGATCTGTCTCGGCATGCAGATGCTCCTCACGACGAGCGAGGAGGCGGACCACGAGGGCGAAGGCGAGGTGACGGGCCTCGATCTGGTCCCCGGCACCAACGTCCGGTTCGACGTGGACCGGAAGGTGCCGCACATGGGCTGGAACGAGCTCGAGGTCGAGCGCGACCACCCGATCGTCGACGGGGTCGACGGGGAGCACGCCTACTTCGTCCACTCCTACTACGCCGAGCCCGCCGACCCGGACGCGGTCGTCGCCACCGCGGACTACGGGGTCGACTTCCCGGCCGTCGTCGCCAACGAGGCCGGCAACGTGTTCGGCACGCAGTTCCACCCCGAGAAGAGCGGCGAGACGGGGCTGGCGATCCTGCGGAACTTCGTCGACTACTGCGCCGACCGGTAGGGCGGCCTCCCCGGCGACGGTTCGGGCAGCCGATCCTACAACTCGTCGTACGGTCCCGGCTTCGCCGCGGTCAGGCGGTCGACCTGCTCGTCGGACAGATCGATCGTCGCGGCCGCGAGGTTCTCGCGCAGCTGGTCGACGGTGCGGGCGCCGACGATCGGCGCGGTGACGCCGTCGCGGTGCGCGAGCCACGCGAGCGCGGTCTGCGCGGCCGAGGCGCCGACCTCGTCGGCGACGGCGTCGAGCTCGTCGTGGACGTCGAAGTTCTCCTCGGTGAGGTACGCCTCCTGGAACCGGGTCGACTCGGCGGCCTTCGAGTCGTCGGGGAGGTCGGCGTCGCGGTCGTACTTGCCGGTTAAAAAGCCCTGCCCGAGCGGGCTCCACGGGGAGACGGCGAGGTTCCGCTGGCGCGCGAACTCGAGGTAATCCCCCTCGACCTCGCGGTCGACGAGGTTGTAGCGCGGCTGGAGCACCGTGAACGGCTCCCACCCCTCGCCCCGGGCGATCTCGTTGGCGCGGGCGACCTTCCAGGCGTTCGGGCGGAGCGTGGAGGCGCCGAGGTAGTGGACCTTGCCGGACTCGACGAGCCCGTTCAGGGTCTTCATCAGCTCGCGGGCGGGCGTCTCGTCGTCCCACCGGTGGATGTAGAGGACGTCGATGTAGTCGGTGTCGAGCCGGTCGAGCAGGGCGTCGACGCGGTGGCGGACGTTCTTGCGGTTCGTGCCCCGGCTGTTCGGGTCGCCGTCGCGGATCTGCCAGTACACCTTCGAGGCGACCGTGTAGCGTTCGCGGTCGCGCTCGGCGAGCCAGTCGCCGATCCAGCGCTCGCAGTCCCCGCCGCCGTACACGTCGGCGGTGTCGATGTAGCGTCCGCCGGCGGTCTCGTAGGCGTCGAGCAGCTCGTGGGCGCGGTCCTCGTCGATCTCCACGTTCCCCGCCTCGGTCACGCGGCCGAACCGCCACGTGCCGAACTGGAGTTCGCTCGTTCGCAGGCCGGTCCGGCCGAGCGGCACGGTCCCCAGATCGATCTCCTCGAGTTCGGGTGTCATCGCTCGACCGTTGTCGCGGTCGACGCAAAAAGCCACAGCAACCGGATGCGGTGTGCGAACGCGCCGCAACGCCCCCGTGGGCCGGCGGCGGTCGCGGCGACGGCTACTCGCAGGTCGCGGCGAAGTCCTCGGCCGTCGCGGCCGCGGTGCACACCGGGCAGCCGGTGTCGAGTATCGTCTCCCGCATCGCGTCGTTGACCTCGATGGTCTGCTCGCAGTCCGGACAGGTGAAGTGAACGGTGGTCAACGGGGTCCCTCTCGTTTCCTCCGGACGCGGGCTGCGAACATAAATGGACGGTTCCGGGGCGGCGGTCGCCGTCCGCTCCGGGGCGACGCCGCCCGTCGTCCGCTCACTCCGTCCGCGGGACCGCGTACGCGCCGACCGCGAGGAAACCGGCCGCGAGCGCGGTCAAAACGAGCAGGTCGCCGGTCCACGCGCCCCCCTCGAAGGTGATCGCCCGAGTTCCGCGCGCGAAGTACGTCAGCGGCGAGGCGGCGACCGCGGGCAGGAACCACTCCGGCAGGAGCGACGGGGTGACGAACGTCTCGGAGAGGAACAGCAGGGGGAGCGCGACCGTGTTGCTCGCGGCGATCACGCCGTCCTGCGAGTCCGCGAGCGAACCGAGGACCGCCCCGAGCCCGCAGAACAGCGCGACCGCGACCGCGACGAACAGGGGCAGGGCGGCGAGCGCGGGCGAGAGGATCAGGGTCGCGTCCGTCACCGCCAGCACTAAGCCGAGGATGAGCAGGCTCGCGGCGCCGATGATCCCGACGTTGACGAGCGTGTGCGCGAGCAGCCACTCGGCGCGGGAGAGCGGCGTCGTCGCCAGCTTCTCGAACCGCCCGCCGTCGCGGTGGCGGGCGATCTCGGAGCCGACCCGCGACAGCGGCGTGAACAGGACCACGACCGCGAGATACCCCGGGATGTAGTAGCCCGCGGGCTCCGCGAAGAGGCCGCCGCCGGTCGGCTGGGTCCGCACCAGCGCGCCGAAGATGACCACGAGGATGACCGGGAAGAAGAAGGTGAAGAACACCGCCGTCCGGCGGCGGGTGAACGAGCGCGCCGCCGCGACCGCCTCCGTCCGGATCCGGCCGAGGCGGGTCATCGGTCGCCCCCGTCCGGCGTCGCGTCGTCGGCTGCGCGACCCCCGCCCGGCGTCGCGTCGTCGGCTGCGCGACGCCCCTCGCCGGCCGCTTCGTCCGGCGGTCCGCCGTCCCCACGGCGCGCGTACTCCTCGCCGGTGAGCCGCAGGTACACGTCCTCGAGCGACGGCTCCGACCACGAGAGCGAGTCGAACGCGACGCCGGCGTCGTCGAGCGCGTCGACCGCGTCGCCGATGGCCTCGGGTCGCACGCCCCAAACCCGGAGGCCGTCGTCGGTCGCCTCGACGGTCGGGTCGGTCCCGAGACGGTCTCGGACGCCGGCCGCGACCGCCTCGACGACTCCCTCCGTCGTCGGCGCCGCGGTCGCCGCGTCGAGCCGCGGCGCGCCGCCGTGTTCGGTGACCAGCCGATCGGGCGCCCCGCTCGCGACGACCCGCCCGTCGCGGAGCATGGCGACGCGGTCGGCGAGCCGCTCGACCTCGTCCATCGCGTGGCTCGTGAGGAAGACGGTCGTGCCGTCGGCCGCGAGCCGCTCGATAAGCCGGTGGATCGCCCGCCGGCCGGCGGGGTCGATCCCGGTCGTCGGCTCGTCGAGGAAGAGGAGGTCGGGGTCGTTGACGACCGCGGTCGCGACGCAGGTGCGGCGCCGCTGGCCGCCCGAGAGCGTCTCGTACCAGGCGTCGGCGTCGTCGGCCATCCCCACGTCGTCGAGGACCGCCTCGGTGTCGCGCGCCGCGTCGTAGAGGCCGCCGTAGTAGTCGACCAGCTCGCGGGCCGTGAGCCGCGCGGGCGGGTCGAACGACTGCGGGAGCAGCCCGATCCGGCTCGGGTCGACCTCGCGGGGCGGCTCGCCGAAGACGCGGAGGCCGCCCTCGGCCTCGGTGGTCCCCGTGAGCGCGCGGACCAGCGTCGTCTTCCCGGCGCCGTTGGGGCCGATGAGCCCGAACACCTCGCCGGCCGCCACGTCGAGGTCGACCCCGTCGAGCGCGTCGACGTCGCCGTACGACTTCCGGACCCCCTCGCCGACGACGACCGGGTCGCCGCCGTCGGGGCCGCCCGGAGTCGCCCCTTCGGCAGGGGCGTCGCCCGCGTCGGCGGTCGCTGTCTCGTCCATGCGATCGGATGCGGCCGCGGCGCGCGTAAGGGTTGCTTTTCGGTCGACGCGGTCGCCGGGACCCGGTCGGGTCCGTTACCCCTAAGCGACCCGCTCCCGACCTACGGCGTATGTACTACCACGAGGCGGCGGCGTTCCTCTTCGACCTCCGCCGCTTCTCGGTCAAGCCCGGCACCGAGCGGGTGGAGGCGCTGCTCGCGCACCTCGGGGACCCGCAGGAGGCGGTCCCGTTCGTCCAGATCGCCGGATCGAACGGGAAGGGCAGCGCGGCGCGGATGACCGAGTCGGTCCTCCGCGAGGCGGGGCTGTCGGTGGGGCTGTACACCTCGCCGCACCTCTCGTCGCTGTCGGAGCGCGTCCGCGTCGACGGCCGGGAGATGACCGAGGCCGCGATCGCGGAGTTCGTCGCCGAGGTGCGCCCGTGGCTGATCGACCGCGCGGCCGCCGGCGAGCCGCTCACCTTCTTCGAGGTCGTGACGGCGATGGCGGTCCGGGAGTTCGCGCGCCGCGAGGTCGACGTCGCCGTGCTGGAGGTCGGCCTCGGCGGCGAGTACGACGCGACGAGCGCGGTCGACCCCGTCGCGACCGCCGTGACGAACGTCTCCTTGGAACACACCGCGGTCCTCGGCGACACGATCGCGGAGATCGCCCGCACGAAGGCTCGGATCGCCCGCCCCGACGCGCCCTTCGTCACCGCCTGCGAGGGCGAGGCGCTCGACGTCGTCCGCGAGGTGGCGGGCGAGGCCGGCGCGCCGGTGACGCGGGTGACCGGCGACGGCGACGCCGCGGGTCGGAGCGACGGCGACGCGGACGAGCGGGACTCGGCGGACGACGCCGACGAGACCGAGGACCCGCCCGCGCTCGCGGCGACCTACGAGGGTCGGGTCAGCGCCACCGACGCCGAGGTCTCGCTCGCCGGCGAGCGCGAGGGGACGTACCGGCTCCCGCTCGTCGGCCGCCACCAGGCGGCGAACGCGGCGGTCGCCGTCGCGCTCGCGGACCGGACCGCGGCGGCGCTGGGGACCGACCTCGCGGACCGCGCCGTGCGCGACGGCCTCGCGAGAGCGACGTGGCCCGGGCGGTTCGAGGTGGTCGACACGGCGCCGCTGACCGTCCTCGACGGCGCGCACAACCCCGCCGCCGCCCGCACGCTCGCGGCGACCCTCGACGAGTACGACTACGACGACCTCCACCTCGTGTACGCCGCGATGCACGACAAGGACCACGCCGAGACCGCCGCGGCGCTGCCCGACGCGGCGACGGCGGTCACCTGCCGGCCCGCCATCGACCGCGCCGAGGACCCCGCGGTCCTCGCGGCCGCGCTCCGGTCGGCGGGCGTCGACAGCGTGACTGCGGGCGACGACGTGACCGACGCGCTCGCGACGGCGGTCGACCGCGCGGACGAGGGCGACTGCGTGCTGCTCGTCGGCTCGCTGTTCGCGGTCGCGGAGGCCCGGGCGGCTCAGATGCGCACGGTCCGGGAGCGGGCCGTTCGGGACGCCGAGGACGCCGAACACGCGCTCGACACGGCGGGCGTCCCGCTCGAGGGCGTCGCGGCCCACCGGGACGGCGTCGACCACCGCGTCCTCACGCTCCGGCTGCGCGGCGACCGCGCCGAGCGCGTCGCGAGCGAGGTCCGAGCGGTCGGCGGCGACGCGGCCCTCGGCGGCCTCGGCGCGGGCGAGGACCGCGGCGCCGGCGGCGAGCGGGTCCCGGTCACCGTCGCCGGGACGGTCGCGGAGCTCCGCGCGCTCGTCGATCGCCTCGACGCGGCCGACGGCGGCGGGCTCGGCGGCGTGGCGGCCGACCTCGCCGCGGCGGTCGGGACCGAAGCCCCGGCGAGCGGTCCGGAGTCCGGGGGCGACGGCGAGAGCGGGGACGGCGACGACACGAGCGACGACAGCGGCCGAGACTTCCCGTGGACCGACCGCACCGCCGTGATGGGCGTGCTCAACGTCACGCCGGACTCCTTCCACGACGGCGGGCGCCACGCCGACCTCGACGACGCGGTGGCCGGCGTCGAGCGGATGGTGGACGCGGGGGTCGACGTCGTCGACGTCGGCGGGGAGTCGACCCGGCCGGGCGCGGAGCCGGTCCCGGTCGAGGCGGAGATCGAGCGCGTCGTGCCGACGATCGAGGCGATCCAGTCGGTGCCGGCGGTGGGGTCGGGCGAGGTGCTGGTGTCGGTCGACACGCGCAAGCCCGCGGTCGCCGAGGCGGCGCTCGACGCGGGCGCGGACATCATCAACGACGTGACTGGGTTAGAGGACCCCGAGATGCGGTCGGTCGTCGCCGAGGCGGACTGCCCGGTGATCGTGATGCACAGCCTCGACGCGCCGGTCGACCCGGACGCCGACCCCGAGTACGACGACGTGGTCGCCGAGGCGGTCGACGCGCTTCGCGAGCGCCTCGCGCTGGCGGACACGGCCGGCATCGACCGCGACCGCGTCATCGTCGACCCCGGGCTCGGCTTCGGGAAGTCGCCGGCGGAGGACTTCGAACTGCTCGCGCGCTGCGGGGAGTTCGCGGCGCTCGGCTGTCCGGTCCTCGTCGGCCACTCGCACAAGTCGCTGTACGGCGCGGTCGGGCGCGACGCCGACGACCGCGAGCACGCGACGGTCGCGGGCACCGCGCTCGCCGCCGACCGCGGCGCCGACATCGTTCGGGTCCACGACGTCGCCGAGAACCGCGCCGCGGTCGACGTCGCCGCCGCGGTGAACGGGGCGCTCCGCGACGGGGGCGACCCCGCGGAGGGGTCGGAGGACGGAGCGTGACGGCCGCGGCCCGGAGCGACCGCGCGGTCGACGGCAGCGTTTTGCCTCGCGACCCCGTCGCGTCCGTATGACCCGGCGCCTGCTGCTCGGCTGTAGCGCGGTCGGGAACGCGCTCGTCGAGCGCACCCGCGAGGAGCGCGGCGGGAGGGACGACCTGGTGGCGATCACCGACGACACCGGCTGGGCGTCGACGCTGCGCGACCGCAACGTCGCCACCGTCGAGGCCGACCCGACCGATCCCGGGACGTACCCGGACGCGGCGGCGGTCGTGCTGATCGCGAGCGACGACCCCGACCGCAACGTCGCCGCCGCGCGCGCGGCCCGGGAACGGTACCCGGACGCGATGATCGTCGCGCACCTCGGAACGGCACCGACGGACGAGCAGCGGGCGGCGGTCGCGGCGGTCGCCGACCGCGTGGTCGACCCGGTCGCGGCGGTCGCCGGCCGCGTCTTCGAGGCGGTCGGGCTCGACCGCGGCCGCGGGGCCGATACCGACGCGGAGTTCGCCCGCACCGACGACGGCGAGGACGAGAGGCCGGCCCGGCTGCTCGCGGCGCTCCGACGGCTCTCGGGGCCGCTGCTGGTCGTCGCGCACGACAATCCCGACCCGGACGCCATCGCCAGCGCGATCGGACTGGCGCGGGTCGCGGAATCGATCGGCGTCGACGCGGACGCCTGCTACGGCGGCGAGATCGCTCACCAGGAGAACCGCGCGATGGTGAACCTCCTCGACATCGACCTCCGGTCGTTCGACGGGGTCGACCTCGACGCGTACGACGGGATCGCCTTGGTCGACCACTCCCGTGCCGGCATCAACGACAGCCTCCCCGAGGGCCACCCGATTGAGGTCGTCGTCGACCACCACCCGCCGCGGGGGCCCGTCGCGGGGTCGTTCGTCGACATCCGCCCCGGGATCGGCGCGACGAGCACGCTGATCGCGGAGTACCTCTCGCGGTACGGGATCGAGCCCGAACGGGACCTCGCGACGGCGCTCCTGTACGGGATCCGGATCGACACGAAGGACTTCACGCGCGCGACCGCGACCGACGACTTCGAGGCGGCGGCCGCGCTGCTCGCGCACGCCGACGAGTCGACGCTCGAACGCGTCGAGAGCCCGAGCGTGAGCCCCGAGACGCTGCGCGTCCTCGCGGCCGCCATCGAGAACCGCGACGTCCGCGGGTCGGTGGCCGCCTCCTGCGTCGGCGAGATCGTCGACCGCGACGCGCTCGCGCAGGCGGCCGACCGGCTGCTCGACCTGGAGGGCGTGACGGCGACGTTCGTCTACGGCTACATGGACGGGGTGATCTACGGCTCCGCCCGCGCCCGCGGCGCCGACCTCGACGCCGGCGAACTGCTCCGCGACGCGCTCGACCCGGTGGGATCGGCCGGCGGCCACGCCGTGATGGCCGGCGCGCAGGTCCCGCTCGGCATCCTCTCTGAGGTCCCCGAGTCGGAGTCGCTGTCGGACGTCGTCGAGGCGTTCGTCGCCGGGCGGTTCTTCGAGGCGCTCGACGACGCGCCCGCCCAGCCGACCGGGTTCCCGCCGGAGTTCCCGACGGACTGAGTCCGGGGCGTGCGAATCTGTCGCACGGCGGCGTAAGACACTCGTCGCCGGCCGCCGATCCCGACACCATGCCCGACACGGGTCCCGATACCGCGTCTGACGGCCTCTACGACGAGCGCCCGCGGCTGTACGACGCGATCCAGTCGGAGTGGAACTACGACCGCGACGGCGACTTCGTCCGCGACGCCCTCGACGCCCGCGGAACCGACCCCGAGCGGCTGCTGGAGGTCGGCTGCGGGACCGGCGAGCACACCCGCCGGTTCGCGGCCCGCGGAATCGACGTGACCGCGGTCGACGTCCACGAGGGGATGCTCGACGTCGCGCGCGAGAAGTGTGGGGACGCTTCCGTCGAGTTTCGGCGAACCGGCCTCCCGGACCTCGATATGGACGACGCGGCGCCGTTCGACGCCGCCGTCGCGGTCCGCGGCGTCGTGAACCACCTGGCGCCGGGCGACCTCGACCCCGCCCTCGCCGCGCTCCGCGACCGCCTCCGGCCGGGCGGCGTCCTCGTCTTCGACAACTCCCCGCTGCCGGCCGAGGGGAACCGGCCGGGGCTCGACGTCGGCCGCGACGCCGAGGGCGAAATCCGGTACGTTCGCGTCGCGCACCACGTCGCGACCGACGACGGCCGGCTCGACTGGCGGGCGGTGACGTTCACGCCCGACGGCGACCCGTTCGTCGACCGCCGCCGGATGACGCCGTTCGCGGACGAGCGGATCGCCGACGCGCTCGCCGCGGCGGGGTTCGACGACGTCGACGTCGCGGAGGGGTACGGCCCCGGAGACGAGCGGAGCGTGTTCGTCGCGGTGCGGTAGCGGATTCGTCCTGTGGTCGTCGTGGTCGCGAGCGCGGTCGCTCGTGCGGGAGCGCGGTCGCTCGTGCGAGCGCGACGCCACCGGTCGCAACGTACATACGGCGCGCCGGCGAACTCACTCACATGACCGACGACATCGTCGAACACCGTCGACTGATCATCGCCGGCACCGGTATTTCTGGTCTCTCGGCGGCTATCTACGCCGCGCGGTCGAACAACGACCCCCTGCTCATCGAAGGGGACGAGCCCGGCGGCCAGCTCACCCTGACGACCGACGTGGAGAACTATCCCGGCTTCCCCGAGGGGATCTCCGGTCCGGGCCTGATCAACGACATGAAGGAACAGGCCGAGAAGTTCGGCGCCGAGGCCCGCAACGGCGTCATCGAGGACGTGGCGAAGGAGCCCGCGGGCCACTTCCGCGTCGCGCTCTCCGACGGCGACGTCTACACCGCCGACGCCGTCATCGCCGCCTCGGGCGCCAGCGCCCGCACGCTGGGCGTCCCCGGCGAGGACGAGCTGATGGGGTACGGCCTCTCGACCTGTGCGACCTGCGACGGCGCGTTCTTCCGCGACGAGGACATGCTCGTCGTCGGCGGCGGCGACGCCGCGATGGAGGAGGCGAACTTCCTGACGAAGTTCGCGGACACCGTCTACGTCGCCCACCGCCGCGAGGAGTTCCGCGCCGAGGACGTGTGGATCGAGCGCACGATGGACGCCGTCGACGACGGGGAGATCGAGCTGCTCCTCAACACCGAGCTCACCGAGATCCACGGCACCCCCGAGGACGGCATCGACCGCGTGACCCTCGTCGAACACCCCGACGGCCACCCGAAGGAGAAGCTCGACGACCCCGCGACCGCCGACGAGGTCGACGAGTACGCGTTCGACGTGGGCGCCGTCTTCTACGCCATCGGCCACACGCCGAACACCGACTTCCTGGAGGGGACCGGCATCGAGACCGACGAGGACGGGTACCTGATCACCGAGGGCGGCCGCGGCGGCGGGCAGACCCGGACCGGCGTCGCGGGCCTGTTCGGCGCGGGCGACGTGGTCGACTTCCACTACCAGCAGGCGGCCACCGCGAGCGGGATGGGCGTGAAGGCCGCGCTCGACGCCGACGAGTACCTCTCCGAGCGCGAGCGCGCCGGCGAGCTGTACGAGGCCGAGATCGACGCCGCGGCCGCGGACGACTGAGAGGCGGTTCGTCGTTTCGGGTGCGTCCGGGTCACCGCCCCGACGGCTCCCGTCCGCACCCCTGATACGCTCGGTGACGCAAACCCCTCTTTGCGTTATACGCGGTACTATCCGTGACCCTCCCGTCGTCCGAAACGTGATGAGCAGACGTGGTCTGGCCGTCGTCGCCGTTGCGCTCGCGTTGTTCGTGACCGGTAGCGCCGTCGCCCTCGCCGGTCCCGTGTCGGGAGGGCCCGGCGGCCTCTTCGGCGGACCGAGCGATCCGCCGGCGCTGCTCCACTTCGACACCGACGGGGTCCGCTGTCCCGACGAGTTCGCGGCCAACGGTTCGACCTCGGTGGCCGCCGGCCCAAGAAACACGGAGATAACGTACGCTCGAAACGTCTCGCTGCCGGGCCCCTCGTACGCCGTCGGCGGGCCGACCTTCGAGCGACTGAACGAGTCCGCCTACGTCCTCGACGTTCCGATCGAGGAGGCCGGGAACGCCTCCCGGCCGTGTTCGGGCGTCGTCCGCTACAACGGGACGATGCGGATCCCCGCGGGCGACGACCCCTGGACCCTGATCGTGAAACAGGACGGCGAGACGGTCACGACGTTCAGCGGCGACTCGGACCACTCCCTCCTCGGCGGCTCGACGAGCGTGAGCGGAAGCGTTTCGGCCCCGGCACAAACGAACGGCTCCGCGAACGCATCCGGAAATTGATGTTCCACCGGCGGTGAACGAGTTCAAAGCCCCGGCCGCTCGTTTATAAATCGCTGACCGTAGATCGACGGTGAGCGTCTCCAAAGCCCCAGCCGCTCCGTTATAAATCGCTGACCGTAGATCGACGGTGAGCGTCTCCAAAGCCCCAGCCGGGAGGCGGGCGCACGCTCGCTGTCGTTCGAAAGGCGCGGAGCGCCTTTCGTGATGACGAGAGAGCTTCGCTCTCTCGAACCACGCTCCTCGTCGCTCGTTTCACTCGCTCCTGCGGTGCTTGCATCGCCTGCGCCCGCCTCCCGGCTGCCCCTTTGAGTCCCACCCCGCACGGCACCGCAGCCTCACGCCTCCCCAGCCTCGTCGGCCGCCCTCCGCGTTGCTCCGGGCGGCCGACTCCCTCGCGCGTGCTCCTCGCGGCCGCCGGGGGCGGCCGCTCGCAGGCGCGCGCCACCGCGGTTCTATTTATAAATGGTCGCTACCCGTTTCACGACAGCACCTCGACGTCGTACCCCTCGGCTTCGAGCGCGTCGACGATGTCGGCGGCGTGTTCGGCGTCGTCGGTCTCCAGTTCGAGTTCGAGTTCGGCGGCGTTGACGGCCACATCGCGGGAGGTGCGGTCGTGGTGGACCGCGTACACGTTCGCGCCGGTGCGCGCGACGATGCTGGAGACGCGCTCCAGTTCGCCGGGGCGGTCCTTCAGGTCGATCGTGATCTTGAGGTAGCGGCCCATCTGGACCAGTCCCCGGCGTATCACGGTGCCGAGGCGGTTGAGGTCGATGTTGCCGCCGCAGAGCGCGGCGACGACCGTCTCGCCGTCGTCGTACTCGAACGCCTCCGAGAGGACGGCGGCGAGCGCGACCGCGCCGGCGCCCTCGACGAGCGTCTTCGCGCGCTCCAAGAGCAGCGTGAGGGCCAGGGCGATCTCGCGGTCGTCGACGGTGACGACCTCGTCGACGTACTCCGTCATGACCTCTAGGGTCCGATCGCCGACCGACCGCGTCGCGATCCCGTCGGCGATCGTGTCGACGCTGTCGATCTCCGTGACCTCGCCCGCTTCCAGCGACTTCGCGGCCGAGGCGGCGCCCGCCGCCTGAACGCCGACGACGCGCACGTCGGGCAGCTGTTCCTTGATCGCGACCGCGACCCCCGAGATCAGCCCGCCGCCGCCGATCGGGACGACGACAGTGTCGAGCTCGGGGCAGTCGTCGACGATCTCTAAGCCGAGCGTCCCCTGCCCGGCCATCACGACGGGGTCGTCGAACGCGTGGACGTAGGTGCGGTCCTCCTCGCGCTCCAGCCGGTGCGCGTACGCCTGCGCCTCGTCGTAGTCGACGCCCTCCAGGCGGACGCTCGCGCCGTACCCGCGGGTGGCCTTCACCTTCGAGACCGGCGCGAACTTCGGCATCACGACGGTGGCGTCGACCCCGGCGCGACTGGCCGCCAGCGCCACGCCCTGCGCGTGGTTGCCGGCGCTCGCGGTGACGACGCCGGCCTCGCGCTCCGCCTCCGAGAGCGTCCGGATCCGATTCATCGCACCGCGGATCTTGAACGCGCCGGTCCGCTGGAAGTTCTCCAGTTTGAGGTGGAGGTCGGCGCCGCTCATCTCGGAGAAGGAGCGCGACCGCTCCAGGGGCGTGTGCCGGGCGACGCCCGAGACCCGCTCGCGCGCCTCGCGGATGTCGGAGAGAGTGAGCATGCCACGCCGTCGCCGCGCCGGCCGCTAATCGGTTCCGGTCGGGGCCGACGGACCGGTCGACCACGGTCGCCGGCCCGCGTCCGCCGCGTCGCGTTCGCCGCGCCCGTCCGATCGACGAGCGAGCGGCTCGGCGTTGGTGAAGGGGGGAATGCACGCGTGTGACGTGCGAGTGAAACCAAGCGACGCGAATACAAAAAGGTGGGGCTACCAGAGCGAAAGTGAAACCGCACGACTGCGCGCCCGTCATCCGCCCGTCAGACGGGATCTCGGGGGGTCAGCCGCACCCGCACGTCGCGCTCGTCGAGGACCGATCGCACCCGAGCGGCGAACGGTCCGGACCCCGGCCACGTCGCGTCCGCGTCGAGTCTGTCGGGGTCGCCGACGTACACCGCGGCGGTCTCCGGGTGCTCGCCCGGCGCGTCGAGCGGGACGGCCTCGCGGACGTACAGCCCGCCGTCGACGTCCTCGTAGGCGTCGAGCGCGTCGATCTCTTCCGTTCGGAGGAGCCGCCCCGCGGTCTCGCCGCCCGGCGCGAGCGTCGGGTACCGCCCCTCCACGAGCCGGAGGCCGTCGAGCGTCGCAGAGCCGACGAAGACGAACGAGTCGACCACCTCGGTGACGGCGTCCGGCTCGGTCAGCGTGCCGTACACGAAGACATCCATGGGCCCCCGTGGGTCGCTCGCGGATTTCAACGTTCGGACGGTTCTCCCTCCCGTGGCCCCGTCTCACTCCTCCCACTCTTCGCGCTCCTCGCGTCCTCGTTCTCGTCGCTTCACCTCGCGCAGTCGATTCACGTCCGGGCGGTAGTCGGTCTCTCGATCGACCGCAACGACTTTACTCGCATCGTCGGTTGGTTTCGTAATGCCGACGCTTCGCGGCCACCACGTCGTCTCCCTGATCGGGGCCGGCCTCCTCGTCGCCGCGGCGGTCCACCACGGCACCGAGGTCGAGGCCGTCGGGAACGTGGGGGGGCCGCTGCTGGCGTTCGCGCTCGACGGCGGCATCGCGGTCGCCGTCCTCGCCGCCGGCCGCCGAATCGCTCGTCGTGGACTCTCTCCCGCCGAGGAGTGGCGCGTGGCGCGGTGGACCGCCTCCGGGGCCGTCCTCGCGCTCGCCGCGTTCGCCGCGACGCTCGCGGTCCGCGTCTTCGAGGGGCGCCCGCTGGTCGAACCGGCGTTCCCGATGCTCGTCGCCGCCGGCGCCGGGAGCCTCGGCGGCGCGGTCGCGGGGTACTACGCGGTCCGCCAGGCCGCCGACGCCCGCCGCGCGCGGGACGCGGTCCGGGCCGTCTCGTTCGTGAACCACCTCCTGCGCCACGACCTCCGCAACGACCTCTCGACGATTCGCGGCTACGCCGACCTGCTCGTCGATGAGACGGACGGGTCCGACCACGCGGCGACCGTGGCCGCGAAGGCCGGCGAGGGACTCGAACGCATCGAGGCGACGAGCGCGGTCGCGGACGCGATCCTCGGCGACGCGGGCTCCAGCCGCGTCGACCTGGCGGCGACGACCCGGAACGTGCTGTCGAGCGTCGACGACGGCGACTCGGTGACCGTCGAGACCGATCTCCCGGAGTCGGCGTCCGTCGCGGCCAACGACGGCGTGCGGTCGATCGTCCACAACCTCGTCGAGAACGCGATCGAACACGCCGGCCCGGACGTCACCGTCCGCGTCGCGGTCCGCGTCGGCGAGGGTGACACGACCGAGGAGGTGGGCGACGACGAGGTCGCGCTGGTCGTCGAGGACGACGGCCCGGGACTCCCGCCCGAGATTCGAAACGGATCGTTCCCCGACGACGACGGGCGCGACGAGGGGCGTGCCGGATCGCGGGACGGCGCCGGATCGCGGGACGGCGCCGGATCGCGGGACGGAGGGGTCAGCGGCCTGGGACTGGTCGCGACGCTCGCCGACGCGTACGGCGGCTCCCTCGAGGCCGGCGAGTCGGATCTCGGCGGCGCGCGGTTCGCGGTGACGCTCCCGCACGCACCGGCCGACTCGGCCGGCTTCGATACGTAGAAACCGCGGGCGACCGTCGGGTGTGACGCATGGACTTCCCGCGGCTGCGGCGCGTCTGGAAGCGCGTGTTCTCGCTCGCGTGGCCAGTCATGGCCGAGCAGACGTTCCGCACCGCGATGCGGACGACGGACATCCTCGTCACCGCGCTGTTCTCGCCGGCCGCGGTCGTCGCCATCGGCCTCGCGGACCTCTACGCCCGGTTTCCGCTGCGGATCGGGCTCGGCCTCGGCGGCGGCGCCATCGCGCTCTCCTCGCAGGACACCGGCGCGGACGCCGCGGAGAACCGCGACGAGGCGGTGACGCAGGCGATCCTGCTCGGCGCGCTCGCCGGGGTCCCGTTCGTCCTCTTCGGCTTTCTCTACGGCGAGTTCGCGATCGGCGTGTTCGGCCGGCTCGTCGGCGAGCGGACCTCGCCCGCGGTCGTCGACCTCGGATCGACGTACCTCGCGATCGTGTTCGCGACCGCCCCGGCCCGCCACGTCGCCTTGGTCGGCGCCCGCGCGCTCCAGGGGACCGGCGACACCCGGACGCCGATGTACGTCAACATCGCCGCCAACTCCGTCAACATCGTCGGCTCGGTCGTCCTCGGGCTGGGCCTGTTCGGCCTCCCGCGACTGGAGGTCCTCGGCGTCGGCCTCGCGACCGCGGGCGCCAACGTGCTCACGGCCGGGCTGCTCTGTGCCGCGATCTGGGGGTCGTGGACCGACGCGGAGTTCGCGTGGCCGCGCGACCTCACCGTCGCGAAGCAGCTCCTCGTCGTGAGCGCGCCCCGCGTGTTGGAAGGGTTCGGCTCCGAGATCGCGGAGTTCCCGTTCAACGCCCTCCTGTTGGGCTTCGGGGAGGCCGTCAACGCCGGCTTCCAGATCGGCCGCCGCGTCTACCAGCAGGTGACCGGGCCGCTCTCGCGGGGCTACAACGTCGCGGCGTCGGTGTTGGTCGGCCAGGCGCTCGGCGAGGGCGACCCGGAGGCCGCGCGGTTCAACGGGTGGGCGGTCGCGGGCCTCGGCGTGCTGACGGTCGGCGCGATCGGGGCGGGACTGGTCGTCGGAGCGTCCCGGCTCGTTCCGATATTCACCGACGACGCGGCCACGATCGGCTACGCCGTCGACTTCGCGCGGGTGTACGGGGTCGCCGGGGCCGCGCTCGCCTGCTTCTCCGCGCTGTCCGGATCGCTCCAGGGCGCGAGCGAGACCCGGGTTCCGCTCGTCGCGCGCGTCTCGGGGATGTTCGGACTGTTCTTGGGGCTCTCTTGGCTGCTCGGTCGCACCGCGGGACTCGGTCCCGCGGGCGCGTACGTCGGGGTGTCCGCCGCCTACGTCTGGATGGCGCTCGTCGTCGCAGCCGGGTTCCACTACTCCGGGTGGGCGACCCGCGCCGCCGACATGATGGACGCGCGCGGGTCCGGTCCGGGCGCCGAGTCGAACGCGGGGTCGGACTCGGCGCCCGATCCAGTGCCCGACGAGGACTCCTCGTAGGGGGAGCCGCTGCCGACGACCGTGGCTCCCGATTTCGGTCGCGCCGCTCCCGGTCCGCTACGGCTCGCCGCCGAGCGACTCTTGTTCGGCGCCGGCGTCGCCCCTGAGCCGCCGCCGGCGCTTGTCGTAGGCGGCCTCCAGCTTCGCGTTCGTCGCGCGCGAGACGAGGTAACAGTCCGCGTCGTCGCCGTCGCGCGGGTGCGCGCTCGCGACCCAGACGTGGCCGTCACCGGCCGAGAGGTCGTCCGCCCACCGCTCGGCGGCCGCGCGGCTCTCGAAGGCGTGCCGGGTCCCGTCCTCGAAGACGAGCCGCCCCACCTTCGCGTTCCGCTTCCGCGCCGACGGCTTGATCGCGACGACGACGCTCACACCCGGGGATCGAGCGCCGTCAGTTAAAAACCTCGTCAGACGCGGGCGCTCAGTCGTCGGCCACGGCGCCGGGTTCGGCGTCCGCGGCGTCCGCCTCCGCCGCGAGCAGGCGGTCGAGCCCGTCGACCATCCCGACGACGCTCGCGCGGGTGATGTCCGCGTCCGACGCCGAGACGCTCACGGAGCGGTCGCCCCGCGAGAGGTCCACCTCGACGGTGACGACCGCGTCCGTGCCGCCCGTGATCGCGTCGACGTGGTAGGAGTCGAGGTCGAAGGCGACGCCGTCGCTCCCGGCCTCGCGCTCCGCGCTCCCGCTCCCGCGCTCGCCGTCGCCGCCCCCGCGTCCGCCCTCGTCGCCGGCGAGCGCCGCGCGGACCGCCTCCAGTCCCGCGTCGACCGGGCCGGCGCCGGTGCCGGCGGCGACGCGCTCCTCGTCGCCGACGCGCAGTCGGACGGAGGCGGTCGGGAGGTTGCCCCCGGAGGTCGCCGAGAGGTCGACGAGCTCGACGTGGCGCTCGCGCTCGCGGCCCCGCACGTCGTCCGCGACCGCGAGCAGGTCGGCGTCGGTGACGCGCTTGCCGCGCTCGCCCAGCTCCTTGACGCGGGCGACGACCTCGCGCAGCTCGTCGTCGTCGACCGCCACGTCGTGTTCCGCGAGCGCGGCCTTCACGCCGGCGCGTCCCGCGTGCTTGCCGAGGACGAGCCGGCGCTCGCGGCCGACGGTCTCGGGCGGGTACGGCTCGTACATCGTCCCGTCCTTCAGCGTGCCGTCGGTGTGGATCCCCGACTCGTGGGCGAAGGCGTTGGCGCCGCAGACCGCCTTGTTCGGGGGGAGCGCGACGCCGGTCGCCTCCGAGACGGTCCGACAGAGCCGGTAGAGCCGATCCAGCTCCACGGTGTCGACGCCGTACGACTCGCCGAGCGCGATTGCGACCTCTTCGAGCGCGACGTTGCCCGCGCGCTCGCCGACGCCGAGGACGGTGCCGTGGACGGTGTCGGCGCCCGCCTTCAGTCCCGCGTGGACGTTCGCCAGCCCGAACCCGAGGTCGTCGTGGGTGTGGAGGCTCGTCGGGCCGAGGGCGGCGAGCCGCGAGACGACGGCGGCGGTGCGCTCGGGGTCGGCCGCGCCGACGGTGTCGCAGTAGCAGATCCGGTCCGCGCCGGCGTCGAGGCCGGCGCCGAGCAGGCGGTCGAGGTAGTCGAGGTCGGCGCGCGAGCCGTCCTCGCCGAGCACCTCCACCCACAGCCCGTGGTCTTTCGCGTACTCGACGAGTTCGACCGTCGTCTCGACGACCTCGTCGCGGGTCGACCCCACCTTCGTCTCGACGTGCTTGTCGGAGGCGGGGACGACGAGGTTCACGCCGTCGACGCCGCAGTCGAGCGCGTGGTCCACGTCCCGCTTAACCCCGCGGGCGAAGCTCGTCACGGTCGCGTCCAGTCCCTCGCCGGCGACGCGGCGGATCGCCTCGCGCTCGCCCTCGGAGGTACACGCCGAGCCGGCCTCGATCAGGTGGACGCCGGCGGCGTCGAGTTCGCGGGCGACGTCGACCTTCTCGCCGGGCGTCAGGGAGACGCCGGGCATCTGTTCGCCGTCGCGCAGCGTGGTGTCTAACAGCTGTACCTCGTCGAGGTCTGTGAGTGTGGTTCGGGTCAAAAGGGGGTCCGTCGGCTCGTCGGTGGTCTCGGGGTCGGTGCCGCCGCGGGGCGGTCGTGCCCCGTCGTCCTTATCGCCGGAGAATTTCGCGGCCAGCCGCCGTGAGGCGACTTCCTCTATCCTCCGAACGAACGCGTTCGTCTCGCGTCATTCGTACCCGTGCGAACGACGCACACACGGATAAACAGTCGGGTCGCGTCAGGTATGGCCAACTGATCGTCGCCGAGACCGCCGATCCGGCGACGATCCCTCGACGCGCCTTCGACGGCCCGAAGACGGGAATTTCCGCCTCACCCCAGCAGCGACCGGAGCGACCGCCGCCGGGTGCCGCACTCGGCGGCGTAGTCACAGGCGTCACACCGCCCGTCGTCGACGCGCGACGGCGGGCCGTCGATCGAGCGCGCCGCGCGGAGCGCCTTGCGATACGCCGCCTTCTTCCGGAGCGTGAGCCGGACCTCTCGGACGACTCCGACCGCCGGGTACTCGACGAGCGCGCGCTCGATCTCCCGCTCGCGCTCCCACGCCAGCGCCTTCGCGATTCCGACCGCGCGGACCGCCTGCGGCTCCCACACGCCGTCCTCCGGCGGCTCGCCCGACGAGACGAGCGTCGGCACGGGCGGGGGAGACGGCTCGGTACCGGCCGGATCCTCGGTCCCCCCGTCCGGTTCCAGTACCTTGTGAACGGTCCCGTGACAGTCCTTGCCCGAGAGGAACCCGCGCTCGCTCGCGGGGTCGACGAAGGCGCCGTACTCGTCGCGCTCGCGGAGCCGGTCGAGGTTTCGGCGGTAGGCGGCCGGCGACCGGTGGAGGGGCAGCTGCCGCAACGCTCGGTCCGGCGCGTCGACCAGCTCGTCGTACCGGAAGGCGAGGTCGATCCGCTCGCGCGCCTTCGGTGGGACGCTTCGCTCGTCGTCGCGCCGGACGTAGTAGAGCTGCCGGGGGCAGTACGCCGCGCGGGCCAGGTCGCTGAACGGGACGAGGGTCACGCGAGGGGTTGGCCGCGGCTTCATTTATAAATAGAACTGCGGTGGCGTCGCCGGCGGCTCTGCCGCCGGCTGTAAGAGGCGCGTCGCGCCTCACTGCGTGCCGACGAGCGGCCTGCGGCCGCGAGTCGCACGCGCGAGGGAGTCGGGCGGCCGGAGCGAAGCGGAGGCCGGCCGACGAGGCTGGGGAGGCGTGGGGTGCGGCCGCTGTGCGGTGGGGCGGGACTCAAAGGGGCAGCCGCGAGGGCGAAGGCGCGCGACGCAAGGACCGCAGGAGCGAGCGAAGCGAGTGACGAGGACCGCAGCGAGCGCACCGAGCCGTCGCGGCTGGGGCTTTGGCGGTGTTCGTCGCGGACCCGTCAGTAACTATTTATAAAAGAGCGGCGGGAAATTCGGCGGTGTTCGCCGCCGAGCCACCGTGAGCTACTTATAACGACACGTCGGTCTCGATGTCCTCGGTCGCCTCGCGGAGGCCGTCCTCGCGGGCGTCGCTCGCGAGCGACCCCTCGATGTCGGCGTCGGTGAGCAGGTCGCGGAACGCGTCGCGGAAGCGGTCGTTCGCCCGCGTGGAGGCGATATCCGTGCGCGCGACCGCGGCGTACCGGGCGACCGTGTCCGGCGGGGCCTCCAGCTCCTCGGCGCACTCGACGATCGAGTTGCCGGCCGCGGTCAGGCGCTTCAGGTCGGCGTACTCGAAGGGCGGATCGGCGCCCTCCTCGCCCCCGCCGCCGTCCACGTCGACCTCGCGGTCCGACTCGCGGACGAGGTGGAGGTCGAGGCGTGCTTTTCGGACCGTCTCGGCGTCGACCTCGGTATCGCCGTCACCCATCTCCCGCGCTTCGAGCGCCTCCCGGATCGCCGCCGCGATCGCGGCGTCGCCCTCGTCCGCGAACCGGCCGCGGGCGACCAGCGCGTAGGCGGCGTCGTCGAGGGGCGTCGAGAAGCCGTACCGCTCGCGCATCGCGGCGACGAGGTCGCGGAGGCGCTCGTCCGTGGCCTCGTCGTCGCGGTCGACGAGGGTTCCCCGTTCCGCGTCCTGACGCTCGGTGACCGTCTCGGCGCCGGTGGCCTCGACGAACAGGTCGCGGAGGTCGGCGGTCTTCTCGTCCATGGGGTTCGATATACGCGGGGGCGGCAGAAAAGGGTCGTGTCGGCGCGGCGCCCCCACCGCCGGCGTTGCGACCTCACACCAGCCCACCGACCGTGAACACCACGTAACAGCACGCCACCAGCGCGCCCGAGTGAAGCAGCGCGGCGTAGCGCCCCCGAGCCGCGGTCCCGGCGAACCACCCGGACGCCAGCACCGTCGCCTGCGTGACGACGTACAGCCGGAAGCGCTCCAGTTCCGGATGAACCCCGCTCGGCTTCGAGACCGCCTCCGAGGCGGCGGCGATCTCAGCGAGGCGCGCGGCGTCGACCACCTGCGTGTTCACGACCGCGACGACGCCGGCGACGAGGACCGCCGCGCCCCAGCCGACCGCGATGTACGGCTGCATCGACGAGCGGAGCGCGCGCTGCTCGCTGTACAGCCGCCCGACCTCGATCCGGAGCGTCTCGAACACCGCGTCGGCGTCGCCGCCGGCGTTCAGCGCGCCCGTGACGAGCCCGAGGGTCGCGGCCGCCAGGGGGGTTCCCACGCGGTCGACGAACCGATCGATCGCGGCCGCGCGGACGTCGACCGCGGCCGGTTCCCCGGCGGGGCCGGCGCCCGCTCGGGTCGCCTCCTCGGGCGCCGTCGTCGAGCGCAGCGCGAACGCGAGGTCGGCCACGTCGTCGTCGAGGACGCCGAGGTCCGCGTCGCGCGCGACCGCCGCGACCGCGGCTTCGAGCGGACGCCCCTGCGCGACGTGGCCCGAGACGGCGTGAACGAAGTCGGCCAGCTCGCGGTCCTTCGCGTCGTCGATCCGGGTGCGTCGCGCCGCGACGAGTCCGACCGGCACCGCGAAGGCGGCGTACCCGATCAGGACGACGTTGACGAGTGTGTAGCCCGCGAGCGCGAGCCAGCCCGCGAGCGCGGCGGCCGGCCCCGCGACGACGACCGCCGTGGCCGCGGGGTTGCGGCCGGCCGTCTCGAGGACCGCCCGCGGGCTCGCGGGCGTCTCGTAGCTCGCGCGCTGGCTCGGCGGCCGGAGCGTCCCGACCGCGACCGCGGCCGCGAGCCCGAACGCGACGAGGAACGCGACCGCCCCGTAGAGGACGACCGCCCGCGTCGGCACCACGCCGACGGGCGTGGGAACCGGCGGAAGCAGCTCGGGGATCACGACCGACAGCGCGGTCGCGCCGATGACGATCAGCGCCGGCAACACCAGCAGGGCGACGAACAGCTCCGTGAGCAGTTCGAGGAACCGCCGGGCCCGCTTCCGGGCGCGGTCCTGTCGGTGGGATAACATTCGGCGCTCGGTCGCGAGGAACTCCGAGAGCGCCGCGTCGCCGGTCGCGGCGTGCTTCCGGAACTTCAACAGGAACGGCGCGAGCAGCTCCCGCGACGGCGTGTCCCGGGCGACCCGCCGGAGCCCCTCGTCTAAGCTCCCGGCGAGGCGGGCGGCGTTGAGCGCCTTTCGCAGCGAGGTCGCGGTGCCGCCGTACGCGTCGCCGTCGGCCGCCTTCCGGAGCATCGCCCGCGGCTCGTCGCTCCCCGAGGAGAGCAGTTCGAGGTACCGCACCGCCCCGGGAAGAGTGCGCTCGATGTCCGTCCGACGCGTCGAGGCCACCCACCGGAGGCCGAGCCCGGCGGCCGCCACGGTCGCGCGCTTCGCGAGGAGCGCGACCGCGACCGCGACGAGCAGCGCGGCCCGCCCGGTCCGGAGCGGGCCGACCGAGTCCGGCGTCGGCGCGGGCGCCGCCGTCGGTCCCGACGAGAGCAGCGCCGCGCCGAACCGCGCCTCGACCGCGGCCGCGACCGCGGGCGCGGCCCCCGCGGCGACGACCAACGCCGGGAGGAAGACGGCGACCGCGACGACCCACGAGAGGCCGTAGGCCCGCGAGAGGTACGTCTCGAAGCCGGTGTCGAGCGCGGTGCCGCGGTACCGCTTCCGATCGGCGTCGTGTCGGCGGTCGCTCGCGTGCCGCGCGAACAGCGCGTAGCAGACGCGGTCGAGGACCGCCAGCCGGCCGCCCGTCGCGAGCGACTCGTTCGCGCCCGCCCCGGCCGTCCCGGTCGTGCGACGCCGGCTCACCGCCGCCCCTCCTCCGCGCGCTCGGCTCTCTCGTCGCCCCGATCCATCGTCCGGGCGGCGCGCTCGACGGTCGCCGCCTCGTCGGTGCGCAGGTCGGCGAGGAACTCGAAGAGTTCGTCCGGGCCGTCGACCCCGTCCCGCACGAGGTACTCGACGTACCGGCGCTTCGATTCGAACTCGGCGGCGACGGCCTCGCGGTCCCGATCGGTCCGGTTCGCGATCCGGTCGAACACGCGGAACCGCGGGCCACCCCCGCGACCGCCGCCCGGAGCGTCGCTCGACCGAGTCGCGCCCGCTCCCTCGGCCCCGTCGCCGCCCGGGGCACCGGGGAATCGGAACGCCCCGTCGCCGTCGCGCCAGGCGACCGTGTTGTAGGGGACGGACTCCGCGCCGGTCTCGACGACGCCCGCCCCGCCCCGTTTCGGGTCGCCGGTCGGGCTCCGTTTCGCCTCCGGGTCGAGGCCGTCGTACGCGGCCTCGGAGAGGGGTTCGATCGCCCGGGAGACGTAGCGCTCGCCGTCGACCTGTCGGGGGAAGACGACGAGGTCGACCTCGCGGAGCAGACGGGCGGACAGGTCCCGGTCGCGGAGGCGGTTGGCCAGCGCCTCGACGTCTTCCGCGTGCGTCGTCCCGATCACGCCGTGGCCGGTGTTCAGGCTCTCCGCGAAGGTCTCGAAGCTCTCGGGCGTGTTGATCTCGGCTATCACCTCGACGTCGGGATTCAGGTAGTTGGCTTCGGTCATCAGCTCCGCCATCCCCACCGACTTGTAGGCGTCCTCGTGGTCCCGGGTGGTGAGCGAGACGCCCGTCTCGTGGGGAAGTCGGACCTCGCGGGACCCCTCGTCGACGGAGACCGGGCGGGCGTCGAAGGGGATGAACGGCGCGTGGGCGTTCAGCAGCGTCGTCTTTCCCACGCCGGTCGGGCCGGCGAAGAGGACGACGCCGCGGTGTTCGTACAGCAGCCACAAGAGCGTCACCAGGTCGGACGACAGCGTTCCCCGACCGATCAGGTCGACCGGTGTGAGCGCGTCCGCCCGCTGCTTCCGGATCGAGACGTGCGGGCCGCCCTCGGAGATGACCGGGAGCGCCACCGCACACCGGATCGTCTGTGGCACCCCGTCCAGTTCGAGGTTCACCTTCGCGGAGGGCGTCGAGGCGTTCAGCTCCGTGCCGTCGCGGGCGGCGATCCCCGTGACGACGTTGACGAACGTCGTCTCCTCTCCGAACGCGAGGTTCGTCGGGATACGGGCGCCGGCTTCGGGGGCGTCGTCGGCCTCGAAGCTCTCCGCCTCGCCTGCCGCGCCCGAAAGCATCGACGCCCGCGGGACGACCTTCACGCGCTCGCCGACGCGGTTCGCCTCCACGTCTTCGAGGTGGGGGTCGCGGATCGGGACCGTGAGGATCCCCTCCCCGACGAAGTCGCGCAACACGTAGTACGCCAGGTCGTCGAGCCGGTCGCGGGCGTACCGCGAGTCGACCGGCGGCGCGGCGAGCCCCCGGTCAGCGAGCGCCGACCTCACCCGGTGGACCGCGGCGTCGAACCACTCGCGGGTGTTACGCGCGGTCAGCCGCCGCGAGAGGAATCGGCGCGCGCGGGCGGCGACGAACGACTCGCGGTCCTCCACCACGTCGCTCACGGTGGTCTCCCAGATCCGCGATTTACACTCTTCGATGAGCGCCTCGTCGCCCGGGAGCAGGTCCGGTTCCAACACGGCGTACTTCGTCTCGAACGCGTCGGAGCCGAGCAGCCGCTCGCGGTAGACGACCACGTCGACCGCGAGCCCGGCGAACTCGACGGCGTACTGCGCAAGTCGCTCGGCGGCCACCCGTTCGACGTAGTCGGCGTCCGCGTCGATGCCGGTCTCGAGCGGGGCGAACGTCTCGGTGTGGACCACCAGTTCGCGGTCGTCTCCGATGTCGGCCACCGCGATCCGGTCGTCCAAGGCGACCGGGGTGAGCTCGCCGAGCAGCCGGAACTCCCGCAGCGCGTGGTAATCGATCCGCCGGCGCGCGGCAGCGCTCGCGTCGACCAGTCGGTCGATCGCCTGCTCGTACTTCGATTCGAACCCGCGCTCGGCGCGTTCGACGACGCCGACCCGCGTGAGCGGGCGGCGGTGGCCGACCGCCGAGAAGTGGTCGCGGACGCGCTCGAGCGCGCGCTCGTCGGCGGGCGACAGCGGCGGCTCGCGGACGTCGTAGCCGAACCGCCCGCCGTCGCGCTCGCGGACCGTCGCGACCACGCCGGGAGCCGCCTCGTACTGCGCCCGGACGTCGGGCGCGTACCACGCCTCCGGGTCGTCCGGCGGCACCGGCGCCGGGACGGAGTCGTCGGCGTCGCCCGACTCCTCGCCGATCCGCAGGGTCGGGCCGTCACTCACCGTGCCGTCCCCCGCGCTCGCAGAGCGCCCGTCGTCGTCCCCGAACCGCCGCGCGCCGCGGTCCCGATCTTCCGCGTCATCGTTCGATCCACGGGTGACCGACGGCTCCGTTTAACCGTTTCTTTTCTGTCACAGTGCGTTCATTTCGGGCCGCGGAAACGTTCGATCGGCCGTTCGTCCTTCGCCGTCACGAAGGCCGCTACGGCGGAATCATAGACGTTGACGATCGTTCATAACTATCGTGACGTGTGGAAACGAATTTATGACATCACACGTAATTCGCGTTCCACGCCTCAATGAGCACGTCACTGTCGAGCGACGTTCAGCGCGCCTTTCTGCGCTATCAGCACGTCTTCGTGTTCCTCGCCCCGCTCCTGTTCGTCGCGGGGGTGTACGCCTTCGCGCCGACGCCCCCCGACGCCGGGGTCGGCTACTGGACCGAGTACTGGTGGCTGTTCCTGGCGTTCGCCACCGGCGCCACCGTCGTCAACACCGTCGGAATAAGCGGGTCGGCGCTGTTCGTGCCGTTCCTCATCTTCGTCTTCCCGCTGGTCGCGTATCCCCTGGAGCCGACGACGCTGGTACAGATCGGGCTCATCAGCGAGTCGTTCGGCCTGTCGAGCTCGTCGCTCGCGTTCATCCAGTACGGGCTCGTCGACCGGCGTCTCTCGCTGTCGCTCGTGCTGGGGGGTATCCCCTTCGTGGTCGGCGGGGCGCTGCTCTCCTTCGTCATCCCCGAGCCCCTGTTCCACGCGCTGTTGGGGATCGCCCTGCTGGCGGCCGCGTACCTGCTTTTCAAGGCCAATCTGGCTCACGGCGACCCGACCGAAAGCGAGGCGGACGAGGAGGTCGCGACCGACGGCGGGTCGGCGCGGGACCTCCCCGACGACGAGAACAAGCTCGGGCCCGCGGGCGTCGACACCGACGACTCCGGCACCGTCACCCGCGTCGACCGCGACGGCGACGACTACACGTACTCCCGGGGCGGCTACCTCGAACGGTTCCTCAACTACAGCGTCGGCGGGGTGTTCCAGGGGCTCGCCGGCTTCGGCATCGGCGAGCTCGGGATCATCTCGATGCTCCGCACGCAGGTGCCGGTGCGCGTCGCCATCGGCACGAACCACATCGTCGTCGCGACGACGGCCGTGCTGGCCTCGGTGGTTCACGTGTTCGGCGGCGGACTGGTCGGCGGCCACGCGATCGACCTGGCGACGACGCCGTGGAACATGGTCGTCTGGACGGTCCCGGCGACGACGCTCGGCGGCCAGGTCGCGCCGTACGTCTCGACGGCGCTGGACACGGGGACGATCAAGGCGGGCGTGGGCGGGCTGTTCGCGGTCATCGCCGTCGCGCTGTTCGCGATGGCCGGCGGCGGGATCTGAGCCAACGGGATCGCTGACGCCGCGCTTTTGTGCGTTCGCGCCGCATCGACGGTATGCGCGCAGCCGTCTTCAACGGCCCCGGCGAGATCGGCGTCGAAGAGCGACCCCGCCCCGAGATCGAGGCCCCCACGGACGCGATCGTCCGCGTCACCCACACCGCGATCTGCGGCTCCGACCTCTGGTTCTACCGCGGCGACAGCGACCGCGACGCGGGCTCCCCGGTCGGCCACGAGCCGATGGGAATCGTCGAGGCGGTGGGCGACGACGTCACCGCCGTCGACCCGGGCGACCGCGTCCTCGCCCCCTTCGCCATCTCCTGTGGCGAGTGCGAGTTCTGCCGGAAGGGGCTCCACACGTCCTGCGAGAACGGCGACTCGTGGGGCGGCGACAACGGCGGCGGCCAGGGCGAGTACGTCCGCTCGACCCACGCCGACGGCACCCTCGTCCGCGTCCCAGACCGGCACGCCGACGACGAGGACACGCTCCGGTCGCTACTCCCGCTCACCGACGTCATGGGCACCGGCCATCACGCGGCCGTCAGCGCGGGCGTCGAGGAGGGGTCGACCGTGGCCGTCATCGGTGACGGCGCGGTCGGGCTCTGCGGCGTCCTCGCGGCCCGCCGGCTCGGCGCCGAGCGCATCGTCGCGGTCGGGCACCACGAGGACCGCCTCGAACTCGCCGCGGAGTTCGGCGCCACCGAGACCGTCTCCGAGCGCGGGGAGGCCGCGGTCGAGCGCATCCGAGAGCTCACCTACGGCGGGCCGAACCACGTGATGGAGTGCGTCGGCGCCGCGAGCGCGATGAACACCGCGATCGACGCCGTCCGTCCCGGCGGGACGATCGGGTACGTCGGCGTCCCCTACGGCGTCGAGGAGGCGGGACTCGACGTGTTCGGCATGTTCGGCCAGAACGTCACGCTCGCGGGCGGCGTCGCCCCCGTCCGCGCGTACGCCGACGAGCTGATGACGGACGTGCTCCAGGGGACGCTCGACCCCGCGCCGGTCTTCACCGAGACGGTCGGCCTCGACGACGTGGCCGAAGGGTACCGGATGATGGACGAGCGCGAGGCGATCAAGGTGCTGGTGAAGCCCCACGGCGACGCGTAACCGGCCGCGAGAACGCGTCTCCCGTTCGATTCGGCGTAACCTTTAGAAGCGTTCGTCCCTTGCTACTCGTTGTCATGTGCCACCACCACGACGAGGCGATGACCTGGGAGGAGGTCCAGGCGCGTCACCGGTCCGAGGAGGCGGACGAGCTCGACGACACCCCCGACGTCGACGCGGTCGACGAGCCGGCGGGCGAGACGGAGGAGACCGAGCCCCCGGCGGAGCCGCGCGCCCCGGCCGACGACTGACGCGGTCGGGCACGACCCCGCCTCGAACCCCGACGTTTCTTTCGTGCGTCGCCGGCCCCGAGCGACCGCCCCATCTCGGCCTCGTCCGACTCCCGAACCACAAATTTACAACTGCTTCTCATGTATCCCGGTCCGTGCCTCCCTCCGCCCGAACGGTCGCGATCATCGCCCTCCTCGTCGTCGGTCTCGGACTCAGCTTCGCCTTCCACGCGACGGCGGGCGACACGCAGATCACTTACGAGGCGACGGCCGTCGAACCCGGCGAGGACCCGGCCCCGGTCGCGGACGCGTCGCGCAACGTCACCGACCTCGACGAGCGGCTCGCCGACACCCCTGAGCGGTACAGGGAGCCGGTCCGGACCGCCGCCGCGACCGGATCGTTCGCGGGGTCGCTCTCGCCGGAGCTGTACACCGCGATCGGGGACGTGGAACCGCCGTACGTCGCGTACGACGGGACCTACTACGAGTGGTCGCTCTCGACGCGCGGCGAGACGACGAACGCGACGATCGAGATGCGGGAGACCGACCCCGAGACGGTGTTCGACGCCGTCGCGCGCCCGGTCGCCAACGCGTCGCCCGGCGTGCGGACCGCCATCGACGAGGGGACCGCGACGAACGCGACCATCCGGTCGGGACTGTACCGGCAGGACGGGGCGTACTACGCCGTCGCGGTCGAAAGCGAGGCGGCCGTCTTCGCGCAGGTCGCGAGCGCCGCCGTCGGCTTCGTCCTCACGCCGGTCGGCCGCGGGTACGTCGCGGTCGCGCTCGGCCTCCTCGCGTACCGCTACCGAGAGCCGACGCGCGACCGCCTCCTCACCCCGCGTCGAGCCGCCGCGGTCGCCGCGCTCGGGCTCCCGGTCGCGCTCGTCGGCACCGCCCTGTTCGAGAGCGGTTCGCTCTCCCGCTTCGTCACCGGCCCCGCGAGCGCGACCGTCGTCGCGTCGGGCGCCCTCGCCGGCGTGCTCGCCGCGCAGCGACGCTGGGCCTTGCTCGCCGGTGTGACGCTCGGGATCGGGCTCCTCGCCACGGCGGCGATCGCGGGCGCGCTCGGGGTCGTCGGGCTGGTCTTCGGGCCGCTCGCGGTGCTGTTCAGCGTCGTGACGGGCGCCGTTCCGTTCGGGTACGGGTACTGGTTCACACGGCCCGCCCCGAACGCGTAGGCGTGGGCAGGCTGCGGTGCCGGACTCGTGAGGCCGCGGGGGTGTGTCATCGATCGCGGCTCGACTCAGTCGCGGAGCAGGTAGCGGAACGCGCGCAGGTGGTTCGATCCGCTCTCGGTGACGGAAAGGTATTGATACTTGGAGTGTTCCTCGACCTCGAGGAACCCGCGGCTCTCAAGCGGCTCGACGACGTGCGTGTTGAGCCGCCGGTAGTACCCGCGTTTCGGGTTCTGAACCCCATCGGTGTCGTAGCGCTCGACGAAAGGGAGGCCTTCCCGGCGGCCGTAGTCGATGAGTTCTCTCTTGGTGACGGGCTGGTTCCGTTCGACGTACGCGAGGACGGCGACGCGTTCGGCGTTCGGCTCCTCGATCGGGTACTTCGGGAGTGTCTCCGGTGGCTTCGCGCCCGAGGCCACCGGTCGCTCCTCGCCGCCCGCGTACTCCTCCGCGTGGACGTAGTACGGGATCGCGCCGGTGACCATACAGGCGATCATCCCGCCGATCGCGGTCACCTTCGACCCCGACGCGAGGTTCACGTAGACGTTGTGGTCACGGAGACGGTTCGAGATCTCGGCGATCGTCCCGAGCGAACTGAAGAGATTGAAGATGTCGCACTCGACGGTCTCGGTCCGAATCCCTTCGTCTCGAACGCGTTGACGGGCCGTCTCGTGGTATGACGGTCGGTCGACGCCCTCTTTGTCGGCGTCGGGTTCGAGGAGGATCACCTCGTCGGCGTTCCCGTCGACGACCGGACGGACGATCCGGTCCAATTCGTATCCCAGCGGAACGATATGGACACGTTTCGGCACGTCGAGATCGTTCATATATCAGCTGATTATCGGGACGATATTGACGATTATGATCACATTGTCGTTTGTTTTGTCTGTGTCAGCGTAATTCATATCCGACCGAGGGCGTTGTATCCGATCGCCGACAAAGGTCCCCGCAGACGTGTGTTCTCCCCCTCTACCCGAACAACGCGGGTCGGCGTTCCGTCGGTCGCCCCGTTCGGCCCTCCCCCCCCGTCTCGGTGACCGCCGGTTTCGTCGCCTGAGACCTCGTCGGCGAACGCAGTATTCTTTTCACGGTCGTCCGGCCCACGTCCGACCTCGGCGACCCCGATCCGCCCTCCGGTTGCCACCGTGCCGAGTCCGCCAGATCGCGACGAGGACATGATGCGCTCGGCGGCCGACAGCGACGCTGCCGAGGTGTTCCTCGACTGGGGGACGCGGTGGCGCCGAACGGCAAGCCGGTCGCCCGCGAGCCGCTGGTCGCGGCCGCCCGTGATGGGGACTGGGGCGGCACGGTGTTGAGCTTCCGGAAGAACGGCATCGACACGCGGTGGTGGTACGAGGACCTGATCTCCGTCGGCGGCGAGGCAGGCGCACAGTGTCGATCGCGTCCCGGACCTCATTTCCGAACCGGCCGCGACCGATCAGAGCGACTCGATCAGCTCGACGACGTGGCCGTCGGGGTCCTTCACGAAGGCGACCCGCGCGCCGGCCTCCGGGTGGTCGGTCGGCGCCTCCACGACGCCGTGGTGATCGACGTCCTCGAACGCCGCGTCCACGTCGTCGACGCCGACGGCGACGTGGTCGTAGCGGTCGCCGTCCGCGCTCGGCGCCTCCCCGGGCGTGTCCGACAGCTGGAACTCGACGCCGTTGCCGTCCGCGACGTACACGTTGCGCGTGTCGCCGTCCGCGACCGTGAACTCCCAGGAGCGCTCGAACCCGAGCTCGTCGACGTACCAGTCGGCGGCCCGGTCGGCGTCCGCCACGTTCAGGCAGGTGTGGAGAATCTCCATGCGTCGGCGTCGCGCGGCAGCGGCATAAATGCCCGACCGTCGTCTCGCCGGCCCCGCGTCGTTACGGGCGAGTCGTCGGTTCGCTGACCCCCGCGCAGCCGACGCCCCATCCTCGCCGATTCGCCCGAGCAATCTTGTCGCTCGCGCTCGTACGCCCCGCATGGACCGCAACGCGGTGCGCCGCGCGTGGGACGAGGTCGCGGAGACGTACGCCGCCCGCCGCGACCCCGACGGCTCGGACGCGGCGCTGATCGACGACCTGCGCGACGCCCTCGCGGACGACCCCGAGACCGACTCCGCCGCCGATCCGTCCGTCCTCGACGTGGGCTGCGGCGACGGCGCCCGCACGCTCGCGAACCTGCCGCCGGGCAGCGTCGGACTCGACGTCTCCCGGCGCGGGCTCGAGCTCGCGGCCGAGACGGTGCCCGACGCCCGCCTCGTCCACGGCGAGATGTCCGCGCTCCCGTTCGCGGCCGACCGCTTCGACGCGGTCACGGCGTACCACGCGGTGTTTCACGTCGAGCGCGAGCGCCACCCCGAGGTGTACGACGAGTTCGCCCGCGTCCTCCGCCCGGGTGGCCGGGTTCTCATGACCCTCCCGAGCGGCCGGTTCGAGACGGTTCGCCGCGGCTGGATGGGCGGGGAGATGTTCTTCTCCGCGCCCGGCCGCGAGCGCACGCTCGACCAGCTCCGGGCGGCGGGGTTCACCGACGTCGAGACGCGGACCGCGACCGACCCCCTCGGGAGTAGTACCGAGTTCGCGTTCGCGAGGCTGGCGGGCGAGGGCAAAGAGGACCGAACGCAGCCGTGACCGACCCCGACGAGGTCCCCCACGACGTGCGGGCGAGCCTCGACCAACTGCTCGCGGAGGCGCAGGCGGCCGCCGAGCGCGGCGACGCCGACACCGCGCGCGCCCTGCTCGACACCGCGGAGACGGTGGCGACGAACAAGCTCCCACCCGGCGAGCGGCGTGACCGGGTCCGGTGGGGCTGTGCGGCCGCGCGCGACGCCCTCCCGAACGGCGACCTCGCGGCCGCGTACGCGGCGGCGGCCGCCGATGTCGTCGGCGAGCCGAACCCCTGACTTTTGATCCCCGAGCGCCTCCCCTCACGTATGCGCGTCGCCTCCCTCCTCCCCTCCGCCACGGAGACGCTGTTCGCGCTCGGCGTCGAGCCGGTCGGCGTGTCGCACAGCGACGACCACCCGCCCGCGGCCCGCGACCTGCCGACGCTGACGAGCACGGTCGTCGACCACGCCGACCGCTCCGCGGCCGACATCGACGAGCAGATGCGCGAGGTCGACGGCGCCGTCTACGACCTCGACGAGGATCGGCTCGCCGCCCTCGACCCCGACCTGCTCGTCACGCAGGCGACCTGCGACATCTGCGCGGTCGACGCGAGCGAGGTCCGCGCGGCCGCCGCGCGCCTCGACCCCGTGCCCGACGTGCTCGCCTTGGACCCCCACTCGTTCGGGGACGCGCTCGACGACGTGGAACGCATCGGCGCCGCGGTCGGCGCGGAGGCGGCGGCGAGCGACCTCCGGGCCGACCTCCGTGAGCGCGTCGACGCGGTCCGCGAGCGCGCCGAGCGGGCGGTCGCCGACGCGGGCCGGCCCCGCGTCGCCGTCCTCGACTGGACGGAGCCGCCGATCCGGGCGGGCCACTGGGTGCGCGACATGGTCGAACTCGCGGGCGGCGACCCCGCGTTCCAGCCGGACGGCCCCTCCGAGCCGGTGGCGTGGGAGGACCTGCGGGCACACGACCCGGAGGCGCTCGTCGTCGCGCCCTGCGGGTTCGACCGCGACCGCGCCGTCGACGCGGTCGACGACCTCGCGGCACGGCCCGGGTCCGACGAGATCGCGGCGGTCGCGGAGGGTCGCGTCTACGCCGTCGACGGCAACGGGCTGTTCAACCGACCGAGCCACCGGCTCGTCGACTCGCTGGAGGCGCTGTTCGCGTGTCTCCATCCCGATCACGCCGCGACCGAGCCGGGCGACCGCGAACGGATCGCGCGCGTCGACGCGGCGACGCCCTCGGTGCGCGCCGACGGCGGGTGACGTCGACGCGGCGTCGGGCCTCTCCCGTGGAGAACACCGTCCGGGGGCGCGAATCCACACGTCGACGCCGATTCCCGTCCGCCACTCACTCCCGGGGCGGCTCCCAGTCGAGGTCGGGGTCGAACAGCTCCTCGATGTGGCAGTCGAAGAACCGCGCGAGCTTGAACGCGAGCTCGACGGAGGGGTCGTAGCGGTCCCGCTCGATGGCGTTGACCGTCTGTCGGGACACCTCCAGCGCGGCCGCGAGGTCGCCCTGACTGAGCCCCGCCGCCTCCCGGCGCTCGCGGACGTCGTTTCTCATGCGTACCGCCGGGCGAGGTATGCGAGCCCGAAGACGCCGAAGGTGGTCGCGACGCCGAACAGCGCCCCGTCGACGACCGGCGGGACGGTCAGCCGGCCCGTCTGCTCCAGGGCGGCGGCCGCCGGTGCCCCGACGATGAGCGCGCCGCCGACCACGCGCAGGGCGTCGTAGCTGGCGCGGCGCTCCAGGGCGCAGTCGCGCTCGTCGAACAGCGTCATCGGCGCCGCCCGCCGGACCGCGAAGAAGCCGACGACCCCCAGCCAGTAGACGCCGACGGCGACCAGCGGGAAGCCGGCGGCGTCGGCGGTCAACAGGCCGGCGACGCCGCCGAGCAGCGACCCCGTCGACAGCCGGCGGTAGCGAGTCCGGGCCGCGAGCCAGTCCTCGCTCGACGGCCCGGTGGCGTCAGCAGGCACCGGCACCGCCTCCGTCGACGACCCCGACCAGCCGCTCGGCGAGCACCCACAGCACCAGCGCGGCGGTCAGCACCACCGCGTGGGCGACGGCGCCGTCCGAGACGGGCAGCAGGCCGGCGAAGTACACCAGCCAGGGGCCGCCCAGCGCGAGTCCGGCGACGACGGTGCGGACCCATCCGGGGACGCTCAACAGCGGATCGGCCGCGGCGAACCGCCGCTCGGCGTACGCTCCGACGGCGAACAGCACCAGTATGTAGCCGAGCGCGACGGCGGTGACGGGCTCTATCATGCGGGCTCACCTCCCTGACCGGCCGCGGGCGCGAGGACCCGGACCGGGCGTGACGGTCTGTCGGTCATGGCGTGGCGCACGCGGTGTCAACCGCGCTTTACAGTAAAACACTCTTTACACCCACTCACTTAAAATTGGCGGCGAACTCTCTCTACGCCGTCGGCGCTACGGGGCCGTGACGGACGGGCGGACTCGCCCGGCAGATCAGGTTTCGGACCGGTCGCGGAGCCCCGACAGCGTCTCCGCCGCGCGCAGATCTGCGACGGTACAGTACCACGCGCCGCGCACGCCGTTCAGGTCGTTCTCGACGGGGCGCTCCAGCGGCACGAGGTCGTCGAACGCGAAGACGATCACGACGCGCTCCTCGGAGAACGGGTCGATGAGCGCCTCCCAGTCGGCTTCGGCCATCGGTCCCGGCTCGCCTCGGGTCTGTTCGGTCCGGTCGACGACGCGGGCGTAGTGCGTGACCGCGGACGCCGGCGCGGTCCGATAGAAGGCCATGTAGTCGAAGGCAGCGCGGGTGCGGTCGTACGACCGCGGCGCGGGGTAGAAGCCGTCGCGGCAGCGCTCGAAGGTGTCCGGCCGGGTCGCGACGACGCAGACGCGGGCGTCGCCGGGCGCGTCGTCGCAGGGGGCGTCCGCGGCGAAGCGGTCGAGGTCCACGCCGGGGGTCGCCGGCGAGCGCGGATATATCCGCCGCCGGCCCGTACGGCGGGCGATGGCACGGAGCGCGACGAGCGCGCGCGGCGGTCCCCGCGAGCGCGACGAGACGGACGCGGCACGCGGCGCGGAATCGCCCGACGATCAGCCCGGCCCGCCGGCCCTCGCGGTCGAGGGGCTCACCAAGCGGTTCGGTGACGGCGACGACGCCGTGGTCGCGGTCGACGACGTGAGCCTCAGGGTCGAGCGCGGGTCGGTCGTGGGTCTGCTCGGGCCGAACGGCGCGGGCAAGACGACGCTGATCAAGTGCGCGCTGGGGATCGTCATCCCCGACGCGGGGTCGGTGCGGGTGTTCGGCACCGACGTGCGCGACGGTCGCCGGGCGGCCTACGCGGACGTGGACGCGATGCTGGAGGGCGCGCGAAACGACTACTGGCGGCTCACGGTCCGGGAGAACCTCCGGTACTTCGCGACGATCGGCGGCGTCGACCCCGACTCGGTGGCGGCGCGCCACGACCGGCTACTCGACCGCCTCGACCTGGCCGACAAGGCCGACACGCCGGTTCGCGACCTCTCGCGTGGCATGAAACAGAAGGTGTCGCTCGCGAGCGTGCTGGCGGGCGGCGCCGAGCTGGTCTTCCTCGACGAGCCGACGCTCGGGCTCGACGTCGAGAGCGCGCGGACGCTGCGGGCGGAGCTGCGCCGGCTCGCCGCCGAGGAGGGGCTCACCATCGTCGTCAGCAGCCACGACATGACGACGATCGAGGCGGTCTGCGACCGCGTCGTGATGCTGTCGAACGGTCGGATCGTCGCGGACGACACCGTCGAGGCGCTGCTGGGCGCCGCCGCGAGCGACGCGGTGCGCGTGGCGAGCCCGGACCTGGACGCGGAGACGGTCGACGGGCTCCGCGAGCGGTTCGAAATCGTCGGGGTCGACCGCGAGGCGACCCCGCCCGCGGTGACGGTGGCCGCCGGGGGCGACCGACTGTACGAGCTGACGGACGCGCTCCGCGCGGCCGGCGTCACCGTCTCCGACATCCGGACGGTCCAGCCGGACCTCGAGGACGTGTTCCTCGAACGCACCGGCACCGTTCCCGACGCCGCCGGCGCCGGGCTCGGAGGTGAGTCCTCGTGAGCGGGGGCGGGCGGCCCCCGGACGCGTCCCCGACCGCCGGTCCCGCGACCGGCGACGAGCCCGCGACCGGCGACGAGCCCGCGACCGGCGACGAACCTGCGACCGGCGACGAACCCGCGACCGGCGACGAACCCGCGACCGGCGACGAGCCCCGGCCGGCCACCTACTACCACTTGGCGCGGGCGGTCCTCTATCGGGAGTTCCTCATTTTCGTGCGGTACCCGGCCAACGCGATCGGGGGGATCGTGGTGTCGCTGTTCTTTTTCGCCGCACTGTTCCTCGGCGGCCAGCTGCTCGCGGGGCAGGCGCTCGCCGACTCGATCGAGGGGATCGTCGTCGGCTACTTCCTGTGGACGCTGGCGGTGGGCGCGTACTCGTCGGTGTCGAACGACATCGGTAGCGAGGTGCAGTGGGGCACCCTCGAACGCCACATCACCACGCCGTTCGGCTTCGCGCCCGTCGCGCTGCTGAAGGGGGTCGCGAAGGTGGTGCGGACGTTCCTCACGAGCGCGGTGATCCTCGCGGTGATGCTCCTCGCGACCGGGACGCGGCTCAGCCTCGCGCCGGTGACGGTGGTCGTCGTCGCCGGCCTGTCGATCGTCTCGGTGCTCGGCCTCGGCTTCGCCGCGGGCGGCGTGACGGTGCTGTACAAGCGGATCGGCAACTGGCTCAACCTGCTCCAGTTCGGCTTCGTCGGACTGATCTCCGCGCCCGTCTTCGACCTGCCGTGGACGCGCGTGCTTCCCCTGGCGCACGGCAGCGCCATGCTCCAGCGCGTGATGGTCGACGGCGTGCGGCTGTGGGAGTTCCCGCTCGCGGACCTGGCGCTGCTCGTCGCGGTCGCGGTCGGCTACCTGCTCGGCGGCTACCTCGTCTTCCAGTACGCGACGGGGCGGGCGCGGCGGCTCGGCGTGCTCGGCGACTACTGACCGACGGGTCGGCGTCGACGTGCGCGGCCTCGACGCGGGCCCGACGACACGCGCGTCACGCCGACGCCGTCGACTCCGACTCGTCGCCGCGTGGCAGTCCGAACTCGACTTCGATCCGCACCGTCTCGTAGGGGACGTACGGCCGCTTCGCGCGGCCGTCCGCCTCGAAGTGGACGATCTCGTAGTCGGCCAACAGCGACAGGTCGTCGTGGACGACGTGGACGTCGCGGTCGAGCCGGTCCGCCAGCGCGCGGATGCTCTCGGGCGGGCGCTCCATGACGGCTTCTAAGAGCTCCATCCGGCGGTCCGTGAGCAACTGGCGGAGCCGCGCACGGTCCTCGAAGTTGACCACGTGCGGGACCGCCTCGCCGTCCTCCCAGCGCTCGGCGCGCTCGATCGCTGCCGCCTGTGCCTGTTCTGCCGGCAGCGACGTGATTCGGAGCGTCGAGGGGTACTCGGCATCGTTCGGGTCAGGAGTAAATTCGTCGTGGGTGGGGTGGGTGTCAGTTGGTTCGTCGGTCATGGATGTCGTTCACCTCGGCTTGGAAGTCGGTGATCAGGTCGGCGAGACCGGTGAAGTCCAGTTTGGTGACTTCTCCCGTGTGCGTGTGCCGACGATGTCGCCCGATGTCTCGGTGGTGCGGCGCGTTGTCGTAGCGGAGGAGCGTGTCGCCGTCATCGTCCATGTACTGGAGGCTGTACTTCACCCCCTCCGGGTACTCCTCGTTTTCCGGGACCCGCCACGCGACCATCTCGTACCGGCTGCCGTCCGGTTTCTCCGACGCCTCCCGATACACGACCGTGGCAGGCATCGGCTTTGTACGTTGTGGTACGACCACAACTGTGTTACCGCTTTTCGTTGTGTTTCAAGTACAACAAATTGGCATTGGTCCCGATTCATAACCGAACCCGGACGACGCCGTCTGTCGGGGTTCCTATCGATCCTCGTCCGGCTCCGCGGCGAGCGCCTCGTCGCGGAGTTCGCGGCAGCGCTCGCCCGTGATCTCGAGTTCGGGGACGGGCGTCGGGTTCCCCTCGGCGTCGACGGCGACAAACACGAAGTACGACTCCGTGGTGAGCTCGCGCTCGCCCGTGCGCGGCGACTCGCGGTACGCGCGGATCCGCGTCCGGAGGCTCGTGCGCCCGACCGCGTACACGTACGACTCGATGACGCAGGTGTCGCCCTGCGGGACCGGCCGCTTGAAGTCGAGCCCGTTGATCTTGGCCGTGACACAGGTCTCGCCGGCGGCGCGCATCGCGGACATCGCGCCGATCTCGTCCATCCACTTGACGACGTTCCCCCCGTGCGCGGAGGCGTAGTTGTTCGTGTGGGTGGGCTGAACGCGCTGGCGGTTCTCGATGTACGTCTCGCTGACGCTGGGCATGGTCGCCCGTGGCGCGGCCGCGGGAAAAACACCGGTCCCGAACGCCCTCCGACGGAGGTCCGACGCCTCCGCCGCGCTTGCTTCACGACCCCCGCCGCGCGAGCAAATTATCATGTCGTGTAATTTGGCCTTTACTCCTAAGTAGGGCAGTTCGCTCCGGGCGAACAACAGATGATGAACGCGATCACCGCGCGGTACGGTCGGCGGGTCGGGGCGGCCGTCCTCGCGACGCTCGCCGTGACGCTCGGCTTCATCGCCCTCTTCGGGACCCACGTCGCGACCGTGGGGACGCCGGCGGCGGCGACCGCGGCGCTGGCGTCGGTCGGCGTGGTCGTCACGCTGAACCTCGGCCTGTTGGGCATCGTGCTGGTCGGCAACGTCGCCGTCGAGCTGCGGCGGCTGACGGAGACGGCCGAGGCGGTCGGCCGCGGCGAGTTCGACGCTCGCGCCACGTCCGACCGCGGCGACGAGATCGGCCGGCTGTTCGACGCCTTCGACGAGACGCGACGGTCGCTCCGGGACGCGGTCGCGGAGTCCGAGCGGGCGCAGTCCGAGGCGGAGGCGGCCCGCGAGGAGGCCGAGGAGCTGTCGGACACCCTCTTGGAGCGCGCCGAGGAGATCGGCGGCGCCATGGAGGCCGCCGCGGAGGGCGACCTCACCCGCCGGCTCGACGCCGACGGCGACGTGGACGCGATCGAGCGCATCACGGCCGCCTACAACCAGATGACCGGCGGGCTCTCGACGACCGTCGAGGACATTCAGGCGTTCGCGGGCGACGTGGAGGCCACGAGCGAGGAGATGGCCGCGGCGGCCGACGACGTGGCCGCGATGAACCAGGAGGTGGCCGCCGAGATGCGCGCGCTGGCCGACGAACTGGACGAACAGACCGACCGGCTGCGCGAGACGGCCGCCGATACCGACGACTTCTCCGCGACCGTCGAGGAGATCGCGTCGACGACGGACGAGGTGGCGGGCGACGCCACCGCCGCCGCCGAGCTGGGCGCGGAGGGCGAGCGGCGGGCGACCGAGGCGGTCGAGGCGATCGCGGCGATCGGCGAGCTGCTGGCGGAGCTGGACGAGCTCGTCGCCGGGCTCGACGACCGGATGGACGGCGTCGCGGAGACGACCGACGTGATCGCGGACATCGCCGAGCAGACGAACATCCTCGCGCTGAACGCCTCGATCGAGGCGTCGCGGGCGGGCGGCGATGGCGACGGGTTCGCGGTGGTCGCCGACGAGGTGAAGGAGCTCGCCGAGGAGACGCGCGAGTCCACGACGGAGATCGAGGCGACGGTCGGCGAGGTGACGGAGGACGTCTCCGCGGTCGCGGGCGAGATGGACCGGACGATGACGGAGCTCGACGAGACGACCGCGGCGGTCGAGGCCGCGGGCGAGGCGATCGAGGAGCTCACCGGCACCGTCGAGGACGTCGACGTCGCGATGGCGGACATCGCGCGGGCGACCGACGAGGGCGCCGAGGGGATCGAGTCGGTCGCGGCGCGCGTCGAGGCGGTCCACGGCTCGGCGACCGACGCCGCCGACCGCGCCCGGTCGCTCGCGGCGACCGCCGACGAGACGGCCGAGACGGTGGGCGACCTCGCGGAGACGGCGACGGCGCTCTCGGAGCGGACCGCGTCGCTCACCGACCGGCTCGCGCAGTTCGACACGCGTGCGGACGCGGCCGATGTCGGGGGCGGGGCCGGGGCCGCCGCGAGTCCGACCGCCGGCGACGCGGAGGTGAGCGCCGATGATTGAGCCGTCGACGGTGCGGTTCGCCTCAGCGAGCGTGTACGCGGTCTCCGCGGTCGCGCTGCTCGCCTTGGCGCGGCGCAAGCCCGCCGGTCTGCGCCGGTACTGCTACCCGTTCGTCGCGGTCGTCGCGGCCGCGGGCGTCGGGATCGCCTCGTGGGGCGCCGGGATCGGCACGTTTGCGGTCGCGAACGGCACGCTGGAGGCCGGGCAACTGCTCTCCGACTACGTGGCGTACCCGTTCCTGTTCGGGTTCGCGGCGTTCGTCTCCGGGGCGAGCCGGCGCTACGTGGTCGGCGTCGTCGCGATCACCGCCGCGATGCGGCTCGGCTACGACTTCGCCGAGGTGTTCGCGGGGCCGCTCGCGGCCGCGGGCACCCTCGCCATCCTCGTCGGCTACGTCGTCCTGCTCGGGCTGTTCTTCGGCCCGCTCGCGGGCGCGGCGGCCCGGCAGCCGCCCGAACGCGAGCTGTTCTTCACGAAGACGCGGAACCTCGCGCTGTTCGCGTTCGGCGTGTTGATCGCGTGGGCGATGCTCCAGATCGCCGGGCTGTTCGACGCGTTCACTGCGACGGTCACGCTGGAGTACCTCGACCTTCTGTTGCGGGTCGGCTTCGCCGGCTTCGTGTTCGCGAACGTGGAGACGCTGGCGGCGGAGGCGGAGTCGGCGGGCGACGACGGTCCCGACACGGACCGGCGCGCGTCGCACACAGCGGCAGAAGCAACTGCTGACTGAGGCGATGTAATCGCTATTCACACGCACCGTCCGCTGTGCGGCCCGATAGACCAAATAATTCTCCGACACCAGAATTATATAGTTTCTGCTGCTACTGGCGGGTATGCCTGCGGACGAGCCGGGCGCAGAGTTTGGACTCACAGAGGGGTTCAGCACGGACCTCGACGGCGAGCCCGCCGACGAGCGGGTGTACCGGGTTGCGCTCCAGCTGTACGACCCGGCGGGGGTATCGGACATCGCTGAGCGCGCCTCGTGTGCCCCGGACACCGCCCGGCGACACCTCAAGCGGCTGGCCGACATCGGCGTCGTCGAACGCGTCTCGGAGTCGCCGCTCACGTTCGCCCGCAACGAGTCGTATTTCGAGTGGCGACTCCGAAACCGACTCGAAGCCCTATCACGCGACGAGCTCCACGACAGGCTCGCCGAGCTCACCGACCGCGAGGCGGCGTTTCGAGAGCGCTTCGACGCCGAGTCGCCGACCGACGTCGACGCGCTCGACCACGCGGAGTACGACGACGTCGAGACGGTGTGGCTCGCGTTGAGCGAGTGGCACACCGTCAGGGAACGGATCGACTGGCTGGAGGCCGTCCGGCGCGATCGCGGTTCGGACTCCGCTCCCGGAGAGAACGCCGCGTGACCGGTCTCGACCGGTCGCGGGCCGTCGACGAAGCGACCCTCCGCTATCTCGCTTGGGCGTTCGGCCGGCGACCCGAGGTACGCCAGACGTCGTTGTTCCCGTCGACCAAGCCGGAGCGTCTCGTCGTGACGCTTGATGTCGAGTACTATCCTGAGCCAGTCGACGGCGCCTCGCTCGAACTCCGCGCGTACACGAACGGCGACTTTCACGTATCATATCACGAGACGCGTGCCGGCGACCGGCGACGGTGTCGCTGGGACCACCACGACCAGCCGCACAACGCCCGGGACCACTTCCATCCGCTGCCGGATGCCGGCACGGACGCTGCGGTCGACCGGAACTACGCGACGGACCTCACGCGTGTCATCGAGGGGGCCGTGTTGCCGTGGGTCGACGATCGGGTCGACGCGCTGTGGGAGTCAGAAACGGGCTAATTATCCGGGCGATAATATTATCGCGTTCATGACTCTTGAGCACGGCATCCATAGCACGTATATCTGTGTCGAAAACATATATGTGTTCTTAGGACGGAGCGTAGCGTATGACAGACGAGCCACCGTCCCCTGACGGCCCCGACGAGTTCCCCACTGAGGCGGAGCTGCCGGACGATCCGGTAACAGCAGTCGATATCGATCCGTTCGCTGTCGATGACGACGACTTCGAGAGTATCGACGCGTTCGCGACCGCAGAGTGGAAACACGAGACTACTGCGGACGACCGAATTCGCACAGTAATCGATAGAACGACGACGCCGAAGTCGGCGAGCGACATCGCAGACACGGCGCTCGTCTCAGAGACAAAGGCGAGAGCCACGCTCAACAAGCTCGCCGAGGACGGGATCGTGAGCAGTGAGCAGACGCCCTCCGGAAAGCTGTACAGTCGCGATCCGGAGTGGCATCTACTCAAACAGATCCGACAACTCGCAGATAGCGATACGCTTGTCGACCAAATTCAGCGAATCAAACAGGAGCTCGCGGCGTACAAAGCCAAATATGACGCATCAGATCCGGAGGAGCTCCTGGTTTCGGATAGGGACCTCGACCAGGACGAACTCGACGATGTCTCCCACTGGCGGACGGCGGAGCGAGAACTTAGCTATCTCCGCGCCGCGTACCGCCTCAACGAAGCGAAAGCACAGGTTTCTACTACGACGGAATCAGGAGCTGGACAGCCGGGAACACAGACGAGCCCCGCTGGCGATCAGCTCCCGCTCGAGTGATGGGGCTCGGAAACGGTTCGCCGATCGATTCGGACGCGATTGATGAAAGCGTAGAACGAATCCGCCGACAGCTCGGCGACGGCGTCGTCGATGTCCGATTCCAGTACCGGAACGGGCAACAGTTCAGACAGCGGGACGGAGCGGATATCAGAGCGGCACGGGTCACCGTCACTCCTGGGATCCACGAGCGAGGCGGCTACTTTGACATTCAGTGGTGGGAGAATGGAGACTATAAATATCACTATCGGGAGCAGGGACTGGAGTTTAGATTTGGGCGCGAGGCGGCGAACACAGCCACCGAGACGCCGGTACGGCATTTTCATCCGCCACGCGACCTTGACGCACACAGGCAATCTCGTATCGGGGTTGAACGACCGCCCGAGCTCGTCACGATCGCCGTGCTGAAGACGTGGTGGACGGCGGTCGAGAACGGTGACGAGAGCCTGGTGAACGCACAGGACGGCTTGCCGTAGTCTCGGAACTCCACACAGCTGGTCGGCCTTCCCGGCCTATCCGTATTGTCACCGATCACCAACCCAGTCTCTGTCAATCCGGGAGGATGCTTTTTTATCAGCATTCACCGATACCCGTTCATGGGCCTGTACGACGACGTGCTGGTCGCAAATGGCGTCAGGCTGCCGCGCTTTCCAGCCGACGCCAGTCCGTCCGATATCGGGTGGCAGACGAAAGATATCGGCCGGCCAGCCATGCAAGCGTACAAGCTGACCGCAGACGGACGGCTCCTGCGACGCGAGCGGGAGTTCCGTGAGAAGACGCCCGAGGAAAAACAGACGGCAGCCGCCGACCACGGCTTCGACTCGTGGGAAGAGTACGTCTCGTTTTGTGAGGCCGAAACCCCAGATGAGCGCATCCAACGTGGCGTCGGCCTCCGAGCGCCGGATCCCCAGACCCTCGACGAGGAACTCTGGCTCGACCACAACATACACGACAGCTTCGAGTTTCACGGGCGGAGCGACGACATCGAAGACGGATTCCACTGGTCGTACGAGGCACGGTTCACGCGTGGAACCCTCGACGCGATCGTCTTTCTCGGCGAGCGAGGCGGCGGTCACCCCGATGACTACCGGCCCGATGCGCCGGTCCGCGCCGAGTTTTCGTGACGAGCCCAGCTGAACGGGACCGCGACCCGGCAGTTCACACGACCAGCGCGATTCCGCCCCCGCCGACGATCGCGAGCGCGCCCAGCGCGAAACACACCGTCGCGAACGGCACACGCTCGACGACGCGCACCAGCGCGTCGATCGTCAGGTAGCCGACGACGGCGCTCACGCCGAGCGCGACCGCCGCGGGCACGGGGGCGATCCCCGGCAGGCCACCCGCACTCACGAGGGTGAGGACGGCCGCGCCCACGCTCGCGGGAATCGAGAGCAGAAAGGAGAGCCGAAACGCCGCGGGCGGATCGTAGCTGCGGACCAAGAGTGTGCTCGCGGTCACGCCCGACCGGGAGATTCCCGGGAGGATGGCGAAGCCTTGGGCGCTGCCGACGAGGATCGAATCGACGAGCGAGGGGGTCTCGCGGCCGCCCAGGCTGACGGCACTCGACAGGCGATGGAGCAGCCCAGTCATCATGAGTAATACGCCGATCGCGGCGATGAAGACGCCGCCCGTGAGCTGGCTCGCGAGGTCGACGGCGAACACATAGAGCGGGATCCCGACGAGCCCGGTGAACAGCGACGCGACGACGATGTACGACGCGAGCGCGTGGTCGGCGTCGTACGCCGTCGCGGGCCGCCACCCGGGCACCGTGCGGATCGCGGTCGCGAGCTCGCCGCGGTAGTAGGTCGCCGCCGACAGCGTGGTGCCGAGCTGGAGGAACAAGGCGAGCTGGACCGCCGCGGCGGGATCGGTGCCGACCAACGTGAACACGAGCGCGAGGTTCCCCTGACTCGAGACGGGGAGCCACTCGACGACGCCCTGGACGATCCCCGCGAGAATAGCGATGAGCAGCTCCGTGGTGGTCACTACTCAACGCGGACACGGGCACTCACTTAAGCGGCCGGCTTCGGGCGTGTGCGTCTGCGGGGGTTACTCGTCCTCGTCCGGATCGTCGCGCGGGGTGTCCTCTTCGGGGGGCTCCGGGGGTTCGAGCGCGGCGATGAGGAGCGCGACCGGGCGGGTCTCACGGAGGTCGCTCCAGCTGCGCCGCTCGCGGGTGGCGAGGGCGCCGCCGCCGAGCAGGATGGCCGTGAGCGCGAGTCGCGTCGTGCCGAGCGTGCCCGCGGCGACGCTTGCGAGTCCGAGGATAACGCCCGCAACGAGGAGAGCGAGACCGGCCACGACCGCGGGTTGCTGGCGGGTGATCGTGGTGGTCTTTTGGACGGCGCCGGCGACGCGGGAATCTTTGACCGCGGGTGCGAGGCGGTCGATGGTCGCGTCGAGCAGGCGAATGAACGGCCCGACCGTCCACGTTTCGCGGAGGTCGATCACGATCACGTCCGGGTCGGGCTCGGCCGTCAGCCAGCGGTAGAGATACGAGTGCCGGACTGCGTCGGCGAGCCACCGGCCCAGCCGGCCGAGGCGGGAGCTCTGGACCGCTCGCTGGACGGTGCCATCGGCTGGTAGGTCCTCCGACTCGGCTGTGTCCTCCATCTGTGGTCTCATTTGCCTGTCACTCGTATGTGCATTACGGCTGCGGTGAGCGCGGGTGGCAGCGTGGTGTGCGGTCGTCTGTTCACCCACCCACGGAGACGACGGTCGCCCTCACGACCACCGTGCCAAGGTCGAGGGTCACGGTCGAACCCTGACGGATCTGCTCGCCCTTGAACGCGAGCCCGCTCGGCGTTTCGCGGAGTTGGAGCTCCCCGGTGATCGTCACGTCGCGGTTCACCGGATGGTCGGCGACGTTGACGCTGCCGTTCTCGCCGGTCGTAATGATGAGCGACGGCTCCGTTTCCACATCCGTGACGCGGGCGACCGTGGTGTCGCCGGTGCGCTCGACCATCCCCGGGTTGATGGCGTCCGCGAAGTCCTCACGCACTTCGTCCATCCGGAGGGTGACTGTCCGGGTCGTGGTCGCGCCGAGGCTGATGTCGCCGCCCACCTGTTCGATCCGGCCGGTGAACGTGTAGTCGTTCGTCGGGAGCGTCACCGTCTGCCCGCGTCGAATCGGGCTGCCGCCGAAGCGAAGCCGGTCCTGTTGGCGGTGGCCGGTGAGCGTCGCCTCGACGAGCAGCTGGCGGCTGCTCGGTTGGCCGGTGGCGTAGGCGGTCACGTTGTTGACGCGTGCGACTGTGCGCCCGCTGAGCCGGATCTCGTCGCCTGCGGTGACGGCCTCGGCAGTGCCCGCGTCGACGCGACTCGAGAGGAGCACCTGCTCTTGGTCGGTTGTGAGCGCGTCGCTGTCACCCACGTCGCGAATCTGGCCGCTGATCCGGTAGCGGTCGGTCGTAATATCGAGCGTGCGACCGAGTCGCGGCGGCGCGCCGCCGTAGATGAGGCTGTCCTGGTCGTTGAGCTCGCCCTGGAGCGCAACCCGAAGGATGACGCGGGTCTGATCGCCCTGTGGCGTGAGGTGAACGTCCGTGACCCGGAGCGTCGACGCCCCGTCAGGACTGTGGGTGTCGCCCTCCTCGATCGCGTCGACGATGTACGGCGAGACGGTGCCGACGTCGAGCGTCGCGTAGGTGGTGCCCGTTTCGGGTTCCGGAGCGGGCGCGGGGTCGTCCGTGAGGACGAACGCGGCGCCCGCGACGACGACCGCGGCGATCAACAGCACGACGAGCGCGTCGATGACGTTGACGCGGCCGAACAGCCGCCCCTCGTCGTCGATCAGTTCCATGGAGGTCCCTCCGAGCGCAGCATTACCATCGACGACCGGCGCGCGGGTAAAAAGCGTACCCGTTCGCCGGTCGCGGCCGGAGGCGCGAACCCGCAGGCTTTTGTCGATCCTGAGAGAGCACTCGGCCACAATGAGTCGCTTGCGCCTCCCGCTCGTGCCGCGCGCGCTCCGGCTGGCGGGTGTCCTCGCGGTCGCGGCGACGATTCTCTACTTTTCCGTGTTTACTCCACCCGGGAGCGGCACGATCCGGACCGGGCCGCTCGGGCTGTTGCCGTACGGCACGTGGCTTCACGGGCTGGCGTACGCCGGCCTCGCGGTGACGCTCGCGTACGCGCTCCAGGACCGACCGTGGCGCGACCGGAGCGCGTTGGTCGTCGTGTTCCTGGTCGCGGTCGGCTACGGCGCCGGCATCGAGCTGCTCCAGTCGACGCTGGCCGCGCGCACGGCCGACTTCGGTGACCTGCTCACCAACGCGGTCGGGGCCGCCGTGGCGGCCGCGTGTTGGCGCGTCCTGACGCGGTGGGGACGGTTCTATCGGGTGCGACGGGTGGCCGAATTCGAAGCACCGGTCGATCGGCGGTGAGGCCGCGTTCGGCACTATCGACCGGTCAGGCACTCGGAGAGCCGCGTGACCGGCGACAAACTTGATGTTTGACGGTCGTCACGGTTCACGTACAACGATGGTCCCCGTCGACCGATCGCAGGTTCCCCTCCGTGTCGTCCTCGGGTGTTGCTGTCTGCTCGCGTGTCTCGGCGGCGTCTCTCTCGGTGCGCCCGCCTACCAGACGGCGATCTCCGAGGCGGCTCCCTCCGAGGCGGCGATGGCGGCGTCGCTCGACGCGTACTCGCCGGCCGAGATCGACTCGACCGCGTTCGCGACGCTGTCTTCGGCCGAGCAAACCGCGGTTCGCGGAGCGATCGATTCGGCAGCGGGCGTCTATACGGATCGTGGTCGGTCGGCCGACGGTGACCACCTCACCTATCGTAACGACATCATCTCTCACCGGTTCGTCGGCTACGAGGGGTCGATCTACCTCGTTCGAACGGTCATCGACGTCGGCTACCTGTCGTTGGGTGGTTCGATTCTCGTCGGCAGCGCGGGTTTCGCGCTCATCGGGAGCGGTCTCCGGCGCCGCCGACACAGCGGGGTGTGACCTCGCCGAGCGCGGGGTAGCGAAGCGTCGCCGCCTCGCGGTCACGCCGACGCCGCCTACGCGTCCGATTCGACGGCCTCCTGCGTCTCTTCGCCCTCCTCGACGTCGCCGCGGAGCCGGCGTTCGGCCTCGTCGCGGTCCTCGGGATACCCCACGTCGATCCGCCACCCGTCAAGGCCGATGGCGTCGGTAGTGCGGCCCGACTGGATGCTGAGGCCCGGCGATCAGGCGTTCGCCGCGCGTTTCGCCCCGATGCTCGTAAGCGGGGGATCGGCGTCGGTCTCGTCGTACCGACGTGGGTACTCCGACCGGAACAGATTTATGACACAATCGACTACACTTGATTACATTATGCCAATCCTCCTCGAAGACCACGACCCCGAACTCGCCCTCCGACCGGGGACCACCAAGTCAGCCATCATTGAGTTTCTCTACCAACACTCCCAGTGGGGGTACTCTCCGAAAGACATCACAGAAGCCCTCGAAATACCCCGGGGAACCGCAACGACCACGCTCAAACGCCTGTACGACGACAGCTATGTGGGCAAAACCGACGACGGCTACTACTATGCCCGCAGCGATCGCGAAGACGTCCGGCGCTACGTCTCCAGTCTCGATCAAACCCATCGAATGTTCGGCCACCATCGTGACGAGGAGGCGACTCCCGAGACACCAGAGAAGCGGATCGGTGACGGGCGGACCGACGAGGAACTTGATGCGGAACTGGAAGCACTAGAGAACGAGGCGAGCGGATCAGATGAGTAAGCTGTCGGCAGGAGACGTTTGCTGGGCACGGGACCCGACTGGGGCCCATCCCCAGCGACCGATCGTCGTCCTCGCTCACGAAACGCATCCGTTCAGTGCGACTGACTGTACCGTGATGTGCGTCGGAACGAGCGCCGGAAGGTATCAGCAAACCACTCCGGAACTCAAAGACGAACATCTCGAGGGCATCTCGTTCAACGATACCTCGTATTTGATGCCGTGGGCGCTCTATACGATCGCCCCCGGGACGATCATGAACGGCGATACGAAGGGCGAACTCACGGAGTCGGGGCGACGGCTTCTGAAAAAGTCGCTTATCTCTCTTATTCTATAATCCCTCCTTAGGTTCCAGTGCGGGGAGGATATCGAACACGCTCTCGCAGACAACGGCGAAAACGACTCGAATTCCTGTCGAAATAGATCCTGTTCTCGCCGCGTTACGCGTCGGACTCGACGACTGTCTCGTCGTCGCGGCCCTTGTCGGCGTCGTCGCCTTGGAGACGCCGTTCCGCCTCGTCGCGGTCCTCGGGATACCCCACGTCGATGCGCCACCCGTCAAGGCCGATGGCGTCGATGGTGCGGCCCGACTGGATGAGGAGATCAATCGCGTCGCTGATCTCGTACTCGTCACGGTTCGACGGCTGGACAAGGTGGCAGGCATGGAAGATTGCGGGCGTAAAGGTGTAAAAGCCGGTCATCACCAGGTTGCTCGGCGGGTCCTCCGGCTTCTCGACCACGTCGGTGATCTCGCCGTACTGGTTGGTATCACACACCCCGTAGCGGCTGGCGTCTTCCCACGGCACCTCCTCGACGAGGAACGCGGCGTCCGCGCGCTCCTCGCGCTGGCGCCGCACCACGTCTTTGAGGTTCGCCTGAAAGATGTTGTCCCCGAGGATGAGCATGAAGTCATCGTCGATGTGCTCTTCGACCGTGAGCAGCGCGTGGGCGAGCCCCTTCTGTTCACGCTGGTGCGTGTACGTGATTGGGACGCCCGCATACTCCTCGCCGTAGTGGTCGATAATTTGTTCTTTCATATACCCGACCACGACGACGAGGTGGTCGGCGCCGAGTTCGAGCAGCTGGTCGAAACAATGGGTGATGAGTGGCTTCCCGTCGACCTCGACCATCCCCTTGGGCTTGTCGTCGGTCAGCGGGCGGAGCCGCGTCCCTTTGCCGGCGGCGAGCACGACTGCTTTCATAATCCGACCGTTCAGGCAATCATAAGAATTCTGCCTCGGTGAGTGGTCGCGTTACGTTAGGGGTGAGGCGGGCGAGTTCTGTGTCTATGGCAGAACTCGCCCCCTCAATGATGGTATCGCGTGGAGTGACTCGTGGTTTGTGGAGTGAGATCGAACGCCGCTCTAGGCGATTGAGTCAGGGATATGATCTCACATAACCAATATGTATCTTCAATCGCTATGTGGTATGGACTACTTTCTAAACTGATTACACGAAGAACAAAGGCTATATTATAGTTGATACTGTATCACTTGAGAAAGTAAGAATACACGATAATGAACAATCAAACGAATACGAAAGAAAACTCTCCCCTAGTTTCTGTTATCGTGCTTAACTGGAATAATTATCAAGACACTACAAAATGTCTTGAATCACTTTCAAACGCTGAATATCCCAACCTTCGCGTAACAGTTGTTGACAATGGATCTACAGATCAATCTGGTAAAATGTTAAAGAAAGAACATACCTGGTGTTCATATATATTCAATGATGAAAATCTAGGATTTGCGGCTGGAACAAATGTTGGTATCCAAAACGCGTTAGCAGATGGGGCCGAGTATATTCTTCTTTTAAATAATGATACAATTGTGCGCCCAGATTTTCTACCCCCACTGGTGCGTAGTGCAGAAGCGCGAGAAAACCCTCTAGCTGTTAGTGGTCACATATTCGATCCGGAGGGTTCGTATTGGTACTGCGGCGGTGAGACCATTCCGCAACTCGCAAAAGCAAAAAAATGGGATTGCGACGAAGTAAGTAAATCTGAAGAATACGTTACAGAATATGTGACAGGTGCGATGGTATTATTGCCGAAAGATACAATAAAAAATCTTGATCTGCTCAACGAAGACTATTATTTTGGCATGGAAGATTTGGAGATGTCATATAATATTCTCAAATCGGGAGGTAGTATTGTAGTGAATCCTAATTCAGAAATAATACATAAAGAAAGTAGTAGCTCCGGTAACCAGAGTCCATTCACATATTACAACGCAACAAAAAACCGCATTCACTTCGGATTAAAGAATTTACCGCCTACACGTCAAGCCATATTCTTTGTGTACTTCATAATAACCAGGATCGTGCGAATTATACAATGGCTTGCTCAAGGCAGGTACGACCTGATACAGGCAGTCATACTGGGATCTTGGCATTACATGATTGATAAAACCAAAAGCCCGGAGTCGTTTCAAAATGAATTTTAAATTTGTATCTCGAAGGGATATTATTCATCCAGTACTTATTGTTACCTTGCTAATAATCCCTCTCGGGTTACTGACATCCGAGATTTTTTCGGCTTCTATTGAAAGAGCAACTTTATCTGTAGTGTTTTTCTCTCTTTCCTTAGTATTCTTATTACTATCGTATAACCGGTATCACGATTACTTTTCACCCTTAGGACTAATGGGATTAACTTGGTTGCTTAGTATTTCACTGTCTGTTACCAAACTGAGTCCAGCATTCCAAACGAACTGGGAGCTAGATACATGGCTTATTATCTTTATATCTCTATTCTCTTTCATAATTGGTTGTCTCCTAGCAGGAAATATTACGAAAGACCGAACAGGCTCTGTATCGTTCAATAGTGAGGCATTAAAAATAATAATTCTTGGCACATTCTTAATAAGCTACTCTTCATTTATAATAATATTTATATATACTATTGGAACTAACTCAATAAGCGCAGACGTACTCACAATAAGCTGGTATAAACAGGTCCAACGTGAGTTCTGGATATTCGGATTGGGATATCTATATAATTTGAACTTTCTTCTTCCGGTCCTGTGTGTTGGGCATGTATATAGATATGGCAGAGATCGACTCGTGACTGCGATACTTGTAATTTCATTGACGGCATGGCCCTTCAACATCTTAGCAGTCTCTCATTTGTTACTTCCAATATTTGCTATATTTATTGTTATAAACATGATGGGATCAAGTACTATAAGATTTTCAACTTCTCTTATATTTGGACTAGTCATGCTAGCAGTGTTTGTTATTATGGATGTCATCTACGGCAGCAGGATAGAAACCTTCGTATCGTTGGGATTGGTTCAATTTCCAGATTACCTTTCGGCCCTAGCCATGCCATATCTCTATGCTTCCACATCTTTTGATAATCTACAAGTAATATTAAACACTGATATACAGCATTATTACGGATCCCTTACGCTTGAGCCATTCTTAAAATTCACATTGTTACAAGATCTTCTCGGCATACATCCACAAGAGCCAACCATCATGTACGGAGAGAGATTTAATGCGAACACATATCTCGCAACAGTTTACTATGACTTTGGGCTGCTTGGTCCGATTGTTGTCCCTTGTGTATTCGGACTAATCTCGACGCATATATATAATTTTAGTAGAAAATACAAGTCAGTACCTTCAATCACAGCATACTCTGTTGTAGCATTTCCTGTCACATTCGCTTTCTTTGGCGATTTTTTCACCTCCTCATTTGTCTTATCGCTTATTATATACTGTCTGTTCCTTCACTTTATTCAATTGTGGTTGGTTGCTTCGCTTAGCGAGAACCCAATTTAGTTGTATAACTTGAACTTACTCATAGTTCCTCTAGCCACTCTGTATAGTCTACCAAGCACTACAATTGCTATACCAACGGCTGTGTTGAATCGCCATACGGCAGAGAGGTAGGCCGCTAAATCAAAGGAGTTGAAGCGGGAGAGTTCCGTTGACCATGACGCAAATCTCCCGCTTCATCGGGGAGGTTGTACCGGTTGCTCAAAGAGTTACTGGCGATGGAGGCGAATCCGCCGCCCCGGAAGGCGGCGGCGGATTCGCCGACTACGCACTCGTTTCCCTTCACTGTCTGCGGATTTACCTCGATTCGTCGTACCGCATGACGATCGACCTGCTCAAAGAGATGCCACAAATAATCGGGGAGATCGGCCTCAACGCGGCCGATCTCCCCGCGCCGTCCACGTTGTGTAAAGCGTTCGACCGGATCAGTATGAGCGTCTGTCGAGTGCTGCTGCGCCAGTCGGCGCAGCTGCACGATCTCTCAGAACACGCCGCGATCGATGCCACGTTCTACGACCGCTCACCAGCCAGCCGCCACTACTGCCAGCGGATCAGCTACCGCGTTCAGAAGCTGAAAGTCACGAAACTCGTCGATACTGCTGTGTTGAATAGCTGCTTAGTCACGGTTATAGCGGCTCACACAGTGGTTCTATGTTGATGATAGCGAACATCAAGACGATTTCACGGAACTGCCGATACTAGCCAAGCGCTCGCACGGCATCGCCGAGCGAGCGCTTTGTTGTCGAGTAGGATGTTTCGGCCATCCACCGCTGAGAGTAGCCTTTTGCCCGGTTCAGAGCGTTTTTCGCGGCCGCGTTCGCTGACGAGCCGCGATAATGAACGAGGTAATCGATGTCGTGTGCGGCGATTTCGTACTCGGTGTGCCAGTCTTGGAAGCCGTTGTCGGCGGCGACGGACTGCAGGTCGTCCGCGTTTCGCCGGACGACCTGCGGTCCCGTCTTCGTGTCATGCTTCCACCGCGCTGTGATGTGAACGTCGAGAACAGTAAGCGACTCCACATCAGTCAATGTCGTCACTTTCAGCGTCTGTATCGTCCGTCCTGCCCGCTGGCGAAAGTACGAGGAGGCACGTCGCCGGTCGAAGAACGTGCTGTCAAGCGCAGCGTGTCCGGACTGCGGGTGCTGCTGCGCGGAAACGCGCAGTAGCGCCCGCCATACCCATATTTTCAGCCGATCAAACGACTTGTAGATCGTGCTGTAGTCTGGGAGATCGTCTGGATCTAAGCCGAGTGCGTCACGAATCTCGGCCATATACTTCAGCCGATTCGGCGTTTCTCGGTAGCTGTGGCCGTCTTCGAGCCGAAGACAGTGTAGCACAACATGTTTCCAGCGGGCGAACCCGCCGCTGGCGGGTTCGCCCGCGTGCTTTCCCAACGCTTGTTTGACTAGGCGACGACACTGCTCAACGAAGTCGAGGAGATCGACTTCCATGGACAGAATCGATTTCCTCGGCTTCGTCCTTCTACCCCGTGATACTAGTCGATTAGATCGCTATTCAACACAGCAATACCAACAGATTTGTTAGCATTGCCAATAACATTCCAACCGATGGATAGAGAAATACGAGTATTACACTTGATAACTAGGTTTACTGGTGGCGGTGCTGAAAAGACTACTATTAATTCAATTAGAGCACTTCTGAAGACAAGCGATAATTATGATGTTCATTTAGGCTTCGGTGCTGAATATGATACTGAAGAAATTAAAAGAGCCGAGGATCTTGGGATAACGACGGTTAATTTCAAGTCTATCCGACACTATAATATTTTTAGTTCTGTCTGGGCAGTTTTAATGGTTTCCATCTATCTCTGGAAAAATAATATTGATATAATACATACTCACAGTACGGAAGCTGGAATTATTGGGAGACTAAGCGGTAAATTGGCTGGAACTCCTGTTATAATACATGAGGTTCATGGTGACCCTGTCACAGATGACCGCAATCCCTTGCTAAACTGTTTTATCAAATATATGGAAAGGATCACCGCTAAATTTTCGACAAAAATCATTGTGAAGTCGAGAATAATAAAACAAGAATATCTCCAACGAAAGATCGGTGAGGATGAGCAGTATGAATTAATTTATCATGGTGTTAATTTAGACAAATTTCGAGAAGCTGAACCACTTAACTCAATTTCTTCTGATTCAAAGGTATCTATACTATTCGTTGGTCGTATTGAAGAAGGGAAAGGGATACCAGATCTTATTGATTCCTTTGAAAGAATCAATCATGAACTGCCTACAGAACTACTTATCGTTGGTGATGGTGAGCAGCTGCCATTTCTCAAAGAAGTAACAAGAAATAACAATGTCGATGATGTATCGTTCCTTGGCCACCGTGATGATGTCCCTCAAATCATGGCTGCGTGTGATGTATTAGTTCTTCCTTCGTACAGGGAAGGCACACCTAGAGTGATAACAGAAGCGATAGCCAGCGGGATGCCTGTGGTCGCCTCAGACATCGCAGGTATACCTGAGCAACTCGAGCAAATCGAAGCAGGTTATCTGGTCCAACCTGGCAATGTTAACGAATTATCGGGTGTACTCGAACATATCATTGAGTCAATTCACAGCAAGAATTTGAATAATGATGTCAATCCAAACATGGCAAATTTTAGTATAGAGAACTCAATGTGTAAATATCAGGAATTGTATAATAAAATCACCAATGAATATACTAGCAATAACTGAGTCGAGGTCCGAGAAAGTTGTTGGACCAATAAATAGAATGGAAAATTCACGTGTGATTGTAATTAGTGGTTCATCAAGCCAATTATATTCTTATTTTAAATTTGTCTTTCAACTTATCCATCACCTATGGAGTAGATCTCCCGACGTGGTATTAGTTAATAGGGATGGGCCAGCTTCTTTTATTACTACTAGTATCTCTTTTATATTCCAAACACCTGTGGTCATTAGATTGGGGGGAGATCCATGGCAAAATCATCATCAAAAGATTAGGGAGTACTATAGCAAGAAAGAGTGTCTTGGTATTGCTAAACACTTGATACTATACTCAATCAATCACCTCGCTTTTAGATCTTGTAGTGGATTTATTGTGGTGTCAAATGAAATGAAAGATATTGTGTGTAATAAATTAGGTGTATACGAAAGCGACGTACAGGTTGTACATTCGTCAGTTGATATGAGTCCGTTCTTTTGTCAGAACTCTGTCTTAGAAACCGCTGATATCCAGCAGTATGAACAATATACTATATTGACAGTGGCAAATCTGGACTTCTACGGCAAATATGATGGTATATGTCGAATGCTACCATCTATACGTGATTTCCTACAAAAAAATAAGGAAGCAAAATATATTATCGCTGGATCGGGTATATATCTAGACAAACTAGAAAGTGAAATAGATCGGATAAACAATAGTGAAATTAAAGAAAGAATAGAATTACTTGGATATGTAGATAATGTCGTGAATTTATATGAGGATTCCGATGTTTTTGTATATTGTTCTTTTTTTGATGGCTATCCAAATGTAATTCTGGAAGCACAACTTTCTGGAATCCCGGTAATAACGAACGCAAAACACGGAATGATTGAGCAAGTGGTGCACAATCAAGATGGGTATTTGATTGATGAACCTTCTGAATTTGAGTATTATCTCGATATGTTATATAAAAACCCAAAAATATACGATAAAATAGTCTACAATGCTAAAAAAAAGGTAATCCACTACAATAACCATTCCCGTGCCGCTGAGGATATCCGTAATTCTATAGGAAAAATTCTAAACGGCTAGGTTTCAGAGTCAGAACCTCACAAAATATCACTGGCTAGATCAGTTTGAGCTACCAACTTACAGCTAATAAAATGCTGTGAACCATCCAACACGCTGATCGAAGAGTGAGCTATCACCACTCATTATGGAACCTACCGACAACTGGTTGTTATGTAGTCGCTCTTGTGAAGTACATTGTTGGTGAGTCAGAGAACTCCTCGAATAATCTGTTTCAGTGCTTCTCGTCCCGGTTTGCGGAGGATTCGTCGCCGAAGTTGGAACGGTCTGAGATACGCTGTCAGTTTGTCCTTTGAGACGCCTCGATGCGGCGAGAGCCACCGTCGCGCCAGCGACGTGTGGCTCTCGCACGTGTTCACGTGTGCGTCTCCATCAACGTACTCGCCGTCACCGTGAATCACTGATTCTCGGTGGAAGCTCTCGTCATCGTCGAGTGGATCGTAGGCTCGAAATCCGTCAGTATAGACAGTCAGCGACTCCTTCTCGTGGTTGTCGAGAAGGAGTCGCACCGTCGCTTTATCGGCGGATTTCGCTGGGACGACGTATCGCTGGCCGCTGCCGCGATCAACGAGCGTGAACACTGGCGGTTTGTCCCCCTCATACCTTCCTCGTCCGCGTTTCGAGAGGGCACGCGAGCGCGACTCTTGGTCGCGCTCGCGGCCTTTCTTCCCGGCAGAGACGTAGAACTCGTCGATCTCAACCGGACCAACGAGGTGGATGGCTGGCGCGTCGAGCGTTCTGGCGAACTGCTCGACGCGCCGGCGAAGCGAGCGATACGAAACATCAATTTCAGCGTCTAGCTGGCGGATACTTGTGTTGAACCGGAGGAACGAGTAGAACGCGAACAGGAGCTTGCCGAGGCCGATCTTCGCGTGCGCGAAGATCGTGCCGGTTTTGTCGTTGAACGTGCGGTCGCAATCCTTACAGATATACCGTTGATACTCTCGATAGCTGCCGTGTTTGATCACCGACTCAGACCGGCAGCGCGGGCACTGGAGGCCCTCGCGCCAGCGAACCTGCTCCAGCAGGTTCGCGGCGCTCGCCTCTGAACTCAGCAATTCAAATGGGAACATTGCGTTCGGGCGACGCGTTCGCGTCACCCTTGCCTGCTACGCTTTCACAGCGACAGCTCTACCCGACCAACAATCTGCTTCGGAAGAGCGTATGTAGTTAATTTGTAGAGGGACCCCGAACACGCGGTAGAATTGGTGTGTTGACTCAATACGAAAGAGAACGACACGAGTCACTTGTCAGCAATTTCTATTTTGGTTTGCTGGAATAATTTGAGAAACAAGCAATTTGTCGTTTTACACTGCGAAGATAGGCCGACGGTGTTCCAATTTCTATGATGAATGATCTGAAACTGGAGAGAAGTCCTTGAGAACACATTTATGAGATGTCCGCCTGTACAATAGAGGTACAACTCATTGTTAGCTTGGTGTCTCCTTCGGAGGTCGCGGATAAACGCTAGGATGAATATACCTGTGTAGGGATCTGCGCCCGCATGCGTCTAATCGCAGTTTGGTCGATCGTAACACGATTTGGGCTCGGATCGTTAGATGGCTGTAGATTAGTCTCTGAATTCAGTTGTGAATCGCTGTAATGCTCCACTTGACACTCAATACTAGTAGAAATGCCAAGGTAGTTAAATTTGTACACAGATAATTTGAAACACTGAGGATGCGTTTTAATTTGACGCTGTGGATAAACATCTATGTGTGATGTTTGAAGTTATATATTTAGTTTAAATGGATAATTTTGGAAAAAACTGGATATCCCATCTTATCGTCTATTTTGTGCGCAATCTGTTTGTCATCTGATGAGAAGGCTCCGGTTAGTGTTAACATATATACATAGCTAATTACAACTACTATTGGCAGAGCAACAGCAATGAGAATCTCTGAGTCAAGTTTTGAAGCAAGAGACCAACCTAGTAGAATAGGGATGACTGCCGCCAAGTATGTTCGAAATAGTTGTGAAGTATATGGGTGTATATTTTTGAAAAAATAGATCTCAATGATACCAGCAAATCCAGCAACTGTAAGAGCACTTGCAGTACCGATTCCGGCACCGAGAATACCCATACGTGGAACGAGTATGATATCGAGTATTACATTAATAACAACCAATAGTATTGAGTTAAAAAGCGTCAAACGAGTGAATCCTAATCCCTCTAGGACCATTCCTTCAGGGCCTGAAAAAGCGTTCAGCATATATCCGATTACAAGGGCAATTAGTGCGGTATTCGCTGCTGTGTATTCATTTGTGAAGAATATCGATAAATAGGCTTCAGGTGCTAGTGCGAGTGTAATCGCGATCGGAAGTGATAGCATTGTTACCCACCGCGTAGCAAGTTGGAACCTCCTCCGGATCGTAGCTGTGTCCGAACTTGCTTCTGCTATCATTGGTTTGAATATTGGAGTAATGGCTGTTAGTACGATCAGAAGGTTACTGCCGAGGAGATACGCGACTTGATACTGACCGACTTTGCTTGAAGTTAAGTAGTAACCAATGACGAAGAAATCGATTTGACCGACTATAGAGTAGATTACACCAGCAAGCACTAGTGGTAACGAGTATGAAATGAGCGCTCGGTTTGAGATCGGTTGAGCAGTTGTCTCGCGAAACCAGTCCAATTCGTATAAAAAGAATGTAATGCCAAATAATATAGTGACAGATATTCCGATTAGATGCCCACCAACCAGTCCAATGATTCCTGCTCCCCAATATAAAAGAATAATAATACTAATGGTTCGCGTGATCGGATTTATTATGTTTTTCATTAAGACTCTGTACTTTATTTCTTTTACACTATTAAAAGTAGTTAATAATATATCATTGATAGTCTGAATCGGAATTAGGAGGCAGAATATAAGAAGTACAAATCCTAATTGAGGTTCCTCAAATACGCTTTCGATATACCCACGAGAGATTACTAACAGAATAGCTCCGATCATAGAAGAAACAATGCCGATTACAAACGCGTTTTGTAGTGTTCTCTTTGCTTGGCCATAGTTTAATTCAGTCAAATATTTTGGGACAAAGTAATCAAGTGAGCGGTGTATGCTCAGGCTCGCAAAGCCCTGAACAAATATAACTATTGACAGTCCTAAAACGAACGTACCGTATTCCGATGAAGATGTTAATCGTGTGGCTACTGCTACGAATAAAAATCCGAGTAGCTTGCCAACGACGTTCCCGGCTAACCCGATTCCTCCCTGTGTAGCAAGGGTTGATGCGCCGTCGTCATTTTCATCGCCCATACTTAGCTGAGATAACCTAGATCGTCTAGCCGATCTTCAAGCTCAGATTCCTCTTCACTACTCCACTCACGACCTGTGTGACTGGACTTCCCGTATTTATCCGTCTTTGTGATCTCTCGCTCTTCTTGAATCTCCGCTGAAAACAGATCTGATAATACTCTCCCGTCCATGCTATTCGGTACCGGTTGTTCGAAGAGATACAATAGTGTTGGTGCGATATCCATTACCGAACTATTTTCAACCGAGCCAGTATCAAATGATGGTCCACTTGCGACGAGTATCCCGTCTCTTCGATGGTCTCCAGTCCGTTCTGCTCCTTTCTGTGATGAAGACTGAAGTAATGTCTCAGACTGTCCGCCTTTCAGTGTATACTCCGGTTTTGTTATGGCCACGAGATCTGGCGCGTCTTCAATTGCCCATCCTTCATATATTTCATCTTTTTCGTACACATTTTCAAGCAAATCATCCCCGGTTTCAGGATGCTGAATAGACTGTAGCGATCGTTTGATCTCATCTACTAGAGTGTCGTACTGATCTTCTGTTATTATCCCTTTAGTGAATTTCTCTTCAATATTAATAAAGAACCCCTGTCCTGAAAGTGTGGTAAAGAACACATCCGTCTTTTCCCAGTCGACATCATTACGACGTTCACTCTTGAGACGCTGGCCGGTATCGACCCAAGATGCTGGTACAATCGATCTAATAAACTTATCTAAATCAGCCCGTTTGATAGTCTTCCAGCCTGCTTCAATTGAGGCTGAGATAACAGTCTTTGTATTAAGCGAAAGAGACTGACGCGTCAGAAATCCCTCTTGCTCAAGCCATTCATCGATATGAATATCATGAGTTAACGGGCCGAAACCATGATCTGAAATCACTAGGATATCACAATCTTCATCAATGTTATTCAGAATCCGACCAATTCCTTTGTCAACCATCTCGTAGTACTCTTCGATAGCTCCATCTAATTTTTTGTCTTCAATGTAACGTGGATGTGACTCATCGAAATACTTCCAGAAGAAATGCTGTACTCGGTCTGAACCATCGTATACGGTCATCCCGAAATCGGTGTCAAATTGGTCTAATAACTCGCAAAAAACATCTGTTTGATGCTCTGCCACGTCATGTAGATTATCTCTGAAAGCTTCAAGATCTCCTTCGCTTTTTAGAGACCCATCTTCAAATAAATCATCAACGGGACCAACTTTTTCAGACAACGACTGCGGTACGGCAAAATCATCGACAGTACTCGGCGTCGGGAATCCCGTCACCATATATCCAGAAACCTCGTCCGGGGGATAAGTAAATGGAATTTTAAATAACCCTGTCGATGTATTATGATCATTCATAACTTTCCAGAACGGTGTTGCTTTCCGATCTGTTGAGTTTATTGAACGTCGCCGATAATCCTCATCGAACCAACTAAAATCGTAAACACCATGTTTCCCCGGGTTGGTTCCGGTTTGAATCGAGTTCCAAGCTAAAGGTGAAACTGGTGGTATCGTCGATTCAAGTGGGCCAGAAACACCCTGTTCCTTGAGTCGGGCGAGATTCGGTAGTCGGCCGTCGGCGATCAAGGGACTGATGACATCCCATTCTCCCCCGTCAAGCCCGATCACCAGCGTATCCATGTACTCTCGTTAATAACAGGTCATTATTAATGGCGTGATTCCATATTCTGCTTCAATAAGATTAAGAGACTCCTGAAACAGGTACTATCTATGATTCATGGTGTAGATGTCCGCGACCTCCAAGTCAATACCGACGAACGGGGACACCTCGTTGAGATGTTCCGCGAGGACTGGGACGAGTACAACCCGGAACCCGCTATGTCCTATTACTCGATGAGCTACCCGGGAGTGATTCGGGCGTGGCACCGCCATATCCGCGGCCAGATCGACCACTTTGTCTGCCCCCAAGGCCGTATCAAAGTCGGTGTGTACGACGATCGCGATGACTCGCCGACGCAAGGTGAGGTGAACACCTTCGTTATCGGCGAACACAACCAACAAGTCGTCCGAATCCCCGGCTTGTGCTGGCACGGCTTCAAGGTAATCGGCAACGAACAGGCGCTACTCGTGAACTTCCCGACGAACCTCTACGACTACGAGGACCCCGACGAGGAGCGACTTCCACACGACACCGACGAGATTCCGCTCGACTGGGAGGCTGACCCCCACGAATGAAGGGCGTCCTCCTCGCCGGTGGGACCGGCTCGCGCCTGCGTCCCATCACGCACACGGGTCCGAAACAGCTCGTCCCTGTCGCGAACAAACCGGTGATCCAGTACGCGATCGAGGACCTCCGCGAAGCGGGAATCTCGGAGATCGGCGTCGTCCTCGGCAACAAGGGTCGCGAGGCGATCCAATCGTTCCTCGGTGACGGAAGCGACTTCGGCGTCGATATCACCTACATCGTCCAGGGGCGACCCCTAGGGCTCGCCCACGCGGTCGGCTGTGCGGAGTCGTTCGTCGACGGCGACGACTTTGTCGTCTACCTCGGCGACAACATGCTCAAGCGCGGCATCGTCGATGTCGTCGACGGGTTCCGTGCTGGCGAGTTCGACGCCGGGATCGCCCTCCAGGAGGTCGACAACCCGACACAGTTCGGAATCGCGGATGTCGACGAAGATGGCAGGGTCACTCGGCTCATCGAGAAGCCGGATGATCCTCCCTCGAATCTCGCGCTTATCGGGATCTACGTCTTTACTCCGCGCATCTTCGACGCGATCGAGGCGATCAAACCCTCGTGGCGCGGCGAATTGGAGATCACCGACGCGATTCAACACCTGCTCGACGACGGCGGCGCGATCGACTCTCAGGTCGTCGAAGGCTGGTGGAAAGACACTGGAAAGCCGGAGGACGTACTCGAAGCGAATCGACTGGTACTCGAGGGCCTCGAAGCGACACGGGCTGGCTCCATCGACGCGGACGCCAAAGTCGAGGGCCGGGTCGACCTCGCAGAATCCTCACAGATCGAATCGGGGGCGGTCGTCCGCGGACCCGTGTCGATAGCCGAGAACACAACGGTCGAAACGGGCACGTACGTCGGACCGTACACCGCGATCGGCGCAAACTCCACGATCCGAAACGCTCACATCGAGAACAGCGTCGTGGTCGGGGAGACCGAGATCACGACGAGCGGGCGGATCATCGATAGCTTGATCGGTCGTGGAGCCGCGATCGGAAGCGCCGAAGGGAAGCTCCCGGAAGGTCGTCGACTCGTGGTCGGCGAGAACTCACAGCTCGAACTGTAACCATGCGTGTCATCACCCTCGAATGTCCGGACTGTGGAACCGTCGTCGCCGCGAACGAACTCGAAGACAATCGGATCATGAAGTGTCCCGGCAGCGACTGTGAGACCGTCCTCCGGTTCGATGACCTCTCGGAAGACGACCAGTCGTTCTATCTGGAGAACAAAGAACAGTACCGACTCTAAAGTAGATCTGCGAGATCTTCTGCGAGCGTCGACTGGGGACGATCGAGTGCCGCTTCCACCGCCACCGTATCGAGACACGTGTACTGTGGTCGTTCCGCGTCCCGATCGATATCGTTCATTGAACTCTCCGTGAGCGTCGCGTCCGCGAACCCCGCTTCCTCGACGATTTGTTCGCCGAACTCGTAGGGCGTGACACAGGATCGGCTCGCGACGTTGAACGTCCCCTCCTGATCGGCTTCGAGGAGATCTAACAGGGTCTTGGCAGTCGCCTTTGCGTACGACGGTGACACTCGTTGATCGGTGAACAACGGGATCTCGTCGCCCTTGCGTGCCTTCTCAAGAACCCACGCCGGGAAGCCCGATACTGATCCGTCCGGTAGAGAACGACCGTACACGAACGACAGGCGGGCGATTAGTGGATCTGGATGTGTCTCGCGAACACGACGCTCCCCCGCGAGTTTCGATTCGCCGTACACTTGTTTTGGGGCGGGTTCGGCAGTCTCCGAATAGGGTGCTGTCTCCTCACCGCCAAAGACGTAGTCTGTCGAAGTGTGGATGAGTGCGGCGTCAGCGCTGTCAGCGGCCCGCGCCACGTGTTCGGCACCGTCTACGTTGACCGCATGAGCTTGCTCCGGATCGGTTTCACATCCGTCAACGTCCGTCATCGCCGCACAGTTGACGATCGCGTCAGGATCGGCTTCGGTGACAAGATTGTCTACCGCAGTCGATGAGGTAATATCGATCTGATGGCTCGGACAGTCAAATTTCGGCTCCCCTGAGTGGTATGCGGCCACGACGGCCTTGCCCCGGTTGAGTGCGACCGATGTGACGTTTCCACCCAGTAAGCCGTTCGCGCCCACCACGAGTACCCGCATGCGGACCGGTCTGATAGATAGTGATTTATAGGTGACGACGTACCCTCGAACCAATGCGTGTGCTCGTGACCGGCGGCGCCGGGTTCATCGGTTCGAACTTTGTCCACTACCTCCTCGAAACGACGGACCATCACGTCGTGACGCTTGATTCGCTTACTTACGCCGGGACGACTGAGAATCTCTCCGAAGTTCTTGACAACGAGCGTCACCGGTTCGTCGAGGGGGATATTCGAGACGAAGAGCTCGTCGGTGATCTCGTCAAGGACTGTAACGTAATCGTCAACTTTGCCGCCGAATCTCACGTCGACAGGTCTATCCAAGACGCCGAACCCTTCGTCTCGACGAACGTCGACGGAACGCGAACGCTACTCGATGCTGCGCTGGAACACGACCTCGATTCCTTCGTCCAAATCTCGACTGATGAAGTGTACGGCACAATCGAATCTGGAAGCGTGACCGAAGAGGCGCCTCTCGATCCGAGAAACCCCTACTCGGCGACAAAAGCGAGTGCCGACCTTCTCGCATTGAGTTATCACACGACGCATGATCTTCCAGTCATGGTGACGCGGTCGTCGAACAACTACGGTCCCTACCAGCACCGTGAGAAACTCATCCCGAAGTTCATCACACGCGCGGCCGCAGGTGAGACGCTTCCGGTGTACGGCGACGGCTCGAACGTTCGTGAGTGGCTGTACGTCGAGGATAACTGTCGAGCGATTATGACCGTGCTTGAAAAGGGCGCTCCGGGGGAGGTGTACAATATCGGAAGCGGAACGGAGCTGACGAACATTGATGTCACCGAACGAATCATCGAGATGGCGGGTGGCTCGGACGATCAGATCGAATTCGTCGAGGACCGTCCCGGTCACGATCAACGATACTCCCTTGATGCGACCAAACTTCGATCGCTGGGATGGGAACCGGAACGAAGCTTCGAGAATGGGTTAGCAGAGACCGTCGAACACTATCTCTAAACTTCTTTTCAGGAGAGTACTAGCTCGTTGCCCGCGGTGTAGACCACTATCCTAAACGCGGTCTTAACGAGAGGACCACCACATTGACGAGCATTTTCAGTCGGTTATCGACTCATAGTGTACGTGCCCACACTACAGCAAAAGAGGGAAAGTAGATTTCGTGTGTTCTCCCGCGCACGTCCTACCGGGGATAGCGTTGAGAGAGAGTAGATTTCGTCTGTCTTGCTTTCCTCGACGGTGGCGCTCATCCGTGACTTACCGATTGGCTCGTGTCGACCGTACTCCTGTGTCGTCTGTGCCCAACGAACCCGCATTCAGAAAAGAAAGAGAGAGTACGTTTCGTTTGTCCTCCGATGTACTGGCAGTGGTCGCTCGCATCGGTGATTACTGCGTAGCGAATCGCGTGTGACTGGACAAGACAAATGAGACAGACAAAAGCAGGTTTTAAATATAACAAATGGCCTGTGACGAACGAGGAAATGACCGGACCGTTCAACGACGTCGAGCGTTCGATCTTCACCGCCAAGGAGGTGCTCTCCGAAGACTACCAACCCGATCAGATACTCGAGCGCGACGAGGAGATCGACGAGTATCGCCACGCGCTCGAAGACGTGCTCTTCGGCCGGACGCCACAGAACATCATGTTGTACGGGAGAGCTGGACTCGGCAAGACCGCGGTGACGAAATACATGATGGACGCGCTGCGGGACGAGGCCGCGAAGCGGCCCGACGCGGACGAGCTGTTCGTCCACGAACTGAACTGTAACGGACAGACCGTGTACTCGGTCGTCCGAACACTTGTCAACGAACTGCTGCCGGAGGGTGCGAGCGAGTTCCCGAAACGGGGACTCAGTACAGCTGACGCGTTCGAGGAGCTGTACGCGCAATTCGATCGTCGGGGTGGAACGCATTTCGTCGTGTTCGACGAGATCGACCATCTCGACGATGTCGACACGCTCTTGTACGAACTTCCGCGAGCGCGCTCGATTGGCCACATCACGAACTCGAAGGTCGGCGTCATCGGGATCAGTAACAACTACACCTTTCGACAGGGCCTCTCACCGAAGGTCAAGGACACCCTCATGGAAGCCGAAATCTCGTTCAGCCCGTACGACGCCAGCGAGCTCCGGGCTATACTCGCGGACCGAGTCGACCGCGCGTTCGTCGACGGCGTCTGTGACGACTCTGCCGTCGCGAGGGCCGCGGCGATCGCGGCGAAAGACAGGGGAAACGCTCGTCAGGCGATCGACCTTCTCCGGGTCGGCGGCGAGGTGGCGAAGAAGCGCGGCGACGACGGCGTCAACGATTCGCACATTGTCGAGGCCCAGGACCTCGTCCAGCGTGGTCGATTGCGCAACCGGATTCGAGACCAGACCCAGCACGCCCAACTGCTGCTCGAGACCCTCGCGTACCTCGAAGGACGAGGCGAGACGCCGGCGCGTTCGAAGACGATCAAGACCCGGTACGAGCGCGTGGCGGACTCACACGCGGTGGACCCGCTCACGACGCTGAAAAGCATTCAGAACCACCTCTCGGACCTCCACATGCTTGGCTTTCTCCAGCGCACCGACCGGAATCGCGGCGAGAGCGGCGGCCGGTACTACGAGTACGGTCTCGATCTCGACCCCGAGATCGTCCTCGACATCAGAGACGAGATCGAAACGGAACGCGACCGGTGACATCCCGCCGCGAAGACAGACGAAACGTACTCTCTCGCTTTGCTGGCGAGCGAGTGGGAATCCAATGACCCTACCAGAGTCGTTCCCGAGACAGACGAAATGAGGTGTGTCTCTTCGTCACCGCCACCGCACGCGATCGAACTCGGAAGCTTCCGTAATACGCCGGTACGGCGACTATGCCCGTAGATACGCGCCGAGGCCCCCTGTTCGAACGCGAGCGTTACCCCGGTCGAACACTTGACGCGGTGGGGTGCGATACGAGACCAGTCGTTGGTCGTCTCCGAGAACACTCGACACGGTGGGGTGTCAGGAACTCGTCCCACTCTCCCCGCGCACCAACCCGCTCGCCCGCTCAATGTCGTCCGGGATGTTCACGTTCACGCGCTCACCCACCCGAACCGTTTCGACCTCGTACCCCGCTCGCACCAACAATCCCACGGCCTCGCTCAGCTGGTACTCGCCTTCGGCCGACGGCCGGAGCAGCGCACACGCGTGAAAGACGTCTTCGGGCAACACGTAACACCCGGTCGTCACGAGCGTCGACGGCGGCTCAGCCGGCTTCTCAACGATCCCAGTCACGCGCCCTACCTCGTCCGTCTCGATCACGCCGGTCGTCGCCGCGACCTCTGGCGACACCTCTTCGACCGCGAGCACGGCGTCCGCCTCTGCGACAGCCTCCACCGCGGGCGCAACGCTCCCCGCGAAAACGTTGTCGCCGTTCACGAGCAGGAACGTCCCGTCGACGTGTGGTTCCGCCTGAAGTACGGCGTGCCCGAGTCCCAGCCGCTCGCGCTGGTGGGCGTACGTGATCGGGACGCCCTCGAAGGCGTCGCCGAACCGGTCGACGATCTGGGCCGCCTCGTACCCGACGATTACGACCAGCTCGTCGGCTCCGGGATCGATACCGAAGGGTCCGGATCGCGGTCCGCGGACCGTCGCCGGACGTTTTCTGACGACTGACTCGTTTTCTATCGATTCGACGCATATGCTGGTATCTTCGTTTCGAACAACCGCTGAAGCGCGGTCCACAGAACTTCTGTCGGAGCAGATTTCGAGAACTCTGCGCGGAGCCGGTCCGATTCCTCGGCTTCCCGGTTTTCGTACTGAAAGTGTACCGAACCCAGACCCGGGTGATCCTCGTCGCGGTGCCACCCACAGTTGAACCCCGTGTTCGGGTCCGCGTAGTGGATTCGATAGTATTCCGTCTCTCGTCGAAACCGCCACTCCACTTCGAGTATGGGGGAGTTCGGACCGGTTGGCGGCTCAATTCGATCAGGAGCGACGGTCGCCCGAACGTATTCTTTCGAGATACTGTCCGGCTCAAAGCCAACGGTCGTAATTTTGGGATGTCGATTCAGGACATCACGAAGCCCGGTATAGACGGACGCGTCGATCGTTCCCGGCAACCCCATCGTTCAGACCGGAACCCCGTCTCGATCGGTCGCCCAATCGTACTCTTTGAGCGCTGCCTTCACAACCGGCAACCGGTCAGCGAGGTGGTCCCACTCGCTGGCGATCGCACGCCGTCTCTCGGCCTCGTCAGGGGCAACGTCGGAGACACTTGCGAGGAGTTCGCTCGGCGATTCGACGTCGTACTCGGCTTCCCACTCCGCGATCTGCGCCCGCATCGACTCCAGGGCGTCGGCGAGTTTCTCCCGGTCGTGCTCGCGCTGGAGGGCCGCGACTTCGCGATAGGTCGCCATCAGCTGATCGACGCAGTAGAGTGTCTGGCCCCCGCGGTCGGTCTTCTGTAAGACGTTATCCTCGACGAGCTGATCGAGGTACTTCTGGGCCGTCTTCGTCGTGGTTTCGGTTTCTTCGGCAACCCACGATGCGGTTCGGGGCGTTCGGAGCGTTCGCGCGGCCGCGCGAACTCGCTCACCTCGCGTCATCGAGGGAGCGTTTGAATCGGCAGCGTCCGTTTCGTTCGGCATAGGGCCTCCTATGCCCGGCGAGAATATATATCTAAGGGATTGTAGATATTTTCACCTCGTTTTTGAGCCTGTCGCAGACGTTCCGGTTTGAATCTCGGCCGTTCGCCGCCACCGCCGGACCGTTTCCCGCTGGATGTCCCCTATCACGTCGTCGACCGGAGATGGGCGTTTCCGTCCTGTCCTCCGTGGCCGTGTCGAAACGAATACTTCGAAAATACTCGAGGCGGTGGGGTATTAGTTCCTCTCGCTCTCCCCCCGGATCAATTCGCCTGCCCGCTCAACGTCGTCCGGCGTGTTCACGTTCACGCGCTCACCCACTCGAACCGTCGCGACCTCGTACCCCGCCCGCACCAACAACCCCACGGCCTCGCTCAGCTGATACTCGCCCTCGGCCGACGGCCGGAGCAGCGCACACGCGTGAAAGACATCTTCAGGAAGCACGTAACACCCGGTCGTCACGAGCGTCGACGACGGCTCGGCCGGTTTCTCGACGAGTCCCCTCACGCGTCCCCGCTCGCCCGTCTCGATCACGCCGGTCGTCGCCGCAATCTCGGGCGAGACCTCCTCCACCGCGAGCGCGGCGTCCGCCTCCCCGACAGCCTCCACCGCCGGCTCGACACTCCCGGAAAAGACATTATCGCCGTTCACGAGCAGGAACGTCCCGTCGACGTGCGGCTCCGCCTGTACCACCGCGTGCCCGAGCCCCAGCCGCTCGCGCTGGTGGACGTACGTGATCGGGACGCCCTCGAAGACGTCGCCGAACCGGTCGACGATCTGCGCCGCCTCGTAGCCGACGATCACGACCAGCTCGTCGGCTCCGGCCTCGGCCGCCGTCTCGAACACGTGCGCGAGCAGGGGACGCCCCGCGACCTCGACGAGCCCCTTCGGTCGGTCGTCGGTCAGCTCGCCGAGTCGACTGCCGCGCCCGGCAGCGGGGATGACCGCGTCCATACGGGGACTGGGACACACCAGCAACCTCAATTCATTGGTCGCTATAATACGCTCGTGTTGAGAAAACCAGAGAGGTTGTCGAACACGAGTTGATACCTCTCTTGAGTAGCCGATATGCTGTTGTATACCACAACAGCTATGGTGATGTGGTGCGAAACATCAGATATCGATAGCACCCGACGACGTGCGTGTGTTGGAAGACACGGAACGGCGCTTTGCGGATGGCACCGTTCTCCGTGTCCGCGTGCTGAGCGTGCCGGAGTCGGAGAAATTCCCGGATGGTGTCAAGTACCGGCTTCATTTCGGTACTGAAGACGAGACGACGCTAATACGGTATGACAACTCCCACGGCGTCCACGAACGACACACGTCCGATGGACTTGACGACGACTACCGATTTCCCGGCTACGGGGCGGTCCAAGAGCGCTTCTGGACGGAGGTCGAACAGTTGCGCGACGAAAAGCCATCACAGGACGACGACAACCCATGACACAGAACACGCTCATTGTGACCGTTGAATCGATCGGTGCTGTTCAACAGCGCACTACCGAGGCATTCACGCAGGCACTCACCGGCGATGAAGCGGGAGAGGACGCTCCCCACCGTCTGAGTTTCGAAACGACCGACCAGCTGGCACAGGTCTTCACACCGCGCGCGATCGACCTTCTTCAGGCGATCGCACAAGAAGAGCCCGCGAGCATCCGCGAGGCCGCTCGGGTCGTCGATCGAGACATCAAACAAGTTTCGGAAAACCTCGAACGGCTCGAAGGATACGATGTCGTCGAGTTCGTTGCTGAGGGGCGAGCCAAGCGTCCCGTCGTCCCCTACGACGAAATTGACATCCAACTCCCGCTCCGGGAGACCGCAGAGCGGGATGCTGCCTCGGTGTGATGCGCGTAGAACACGCCGGTGTCGACGAAGACGCTCATCCGTACAGGACATCGTCGATGTCGTCTTCGCTCGTTTCGACACCGGAGGCGATCGTCCCCTGGTTGAATTCCTCGAGTTCCGTTTCGTTCAGGGCTGTCGTTCCATCTCGGAACGAATCCACGAACTCCGCGCGGGAGTCGACCGCCGATTGAATCAGTGTCGATAGAACTTCTTGTTGGGTGACCTTCTTCCCCGTTTTGAGCCGAATCTCCGCCTGTAGCTCTTCGAGTTTGGATTTTGCGTCTTCATCCATCTTGACCGCTGTTGACATACAGTTGAGTTGTGACTACAACACAGCTAATGTTTCCACCAAATTGTTGCCGGGCCCCAGCATCCCGTGGCTGTCTTGTAGCCCGATTAAGTGGTCGCCTACGACTCCCGCACTAACGGCTCGTACCACTCGCGATTCGCCTGATACCACTCGATGAACTCCCCGACGCCCTCCGCGATCGTCCGCGAGGGCTCGTACCCGATCACCTCGCCGGCCTTCTCGACGGACGCGTGCGTGTGTTCCGCGTCGGCCTCGCGCGCTGGCTCGTACTCGATCTCCAGATCGGGCGCCAACTGATCCCGAACTGTCTCGGCCAGCTCCTGAATCGAGATGTTATCTGAACTCCCGATGTTCAACACGTCGCCGTCGGCCGCGTCCGACTCTAGCAGCGTCCGGTTCGCGTCCACGATGTCGGCCACGTACGTGAAGTCGCGCGTCTGTTGGCCGTCTCCATAAATCACCGGCGGCTCACCGTTCACACACCGCGAGACGAAATTCGAGATGGCCATGTTCGGCCGCATCCGCGGGCCGTACACGGTGAAGTAGCGCAGACACACCGTCGGCAGGCCGTGGAGCTCCGTGTACACCCGCGCCATGTGCTCCTGTGTGAGCTTCGTCACGCCGTAGGGACTCACGGGCTCGGTCGGGTGGTCCTCCTCGTAGGGTAACGAGCGGGGCTTCCCGTACACCGACGACGAGCTCGCGAGGATCACTCGCTTCACGTCCGCCCCCTTCGACGCCTCTAAAAGATTTACCGTCCCGTCGACGTTGATACCGGTCACATTCTGCGGATTTTTCATACTCTCGCGAACCCTGGCCTGTGCGGCTTGGTGAACAACGACATCCGTATCGGCGACAAGCTCTTTAACAGTGTTCGGGTCTCGAACGTCGTCCTCCACGAACCGGTAGTCGACATCTCGCTCCTCGTCTACCTCGCGGTGGATGTCGAGCGTGTGGCGCTTGATCCCCTCGGCGTAGAAGGGTTCGAAGTTATCGAGGACCGTCACTTCATGGCCGTCTTCGAGGAACGACTCGGCGAGGTGGCCGCCGATGAATCCGGCCCCTCCCGTCACGAGGACTCGCATAGCGACTCTTCCGGTGGCCGACACAACACTCGCGCGGTTCCTCCGTTGATCGTTTTAACAGCGTTGCAGGAGAACCACGGCTGTTTTCGATAGTATCACGGCCATACCGCCACCACGTCCGCAACGGCCTTCCACAGCTGTCGCGCCACGATTTTCAGGTCGTACGCGAACGGGAGCTTCGCCCGCGGGTCGACGCTGCTCGCGTCGTTGATCTGCGCGAGGCCGGTCAGGCCGAGCTTGACGAACCACCGCTTGCGCCACGTCTCCGCCTCGTCTTCCAGCAGGTGCTCCTCCTCGGTCCAGACTGCCCGCGGCCCGACGACGCTCATATCGCCCCGGAGGATCGACCACAGCTGCGGGATCTCGTCGAGATGCTTTCGTCGGAGTGACCACTTCCGCAGCACAGCCGCCTCACTATCCCTCTTCATCCGTTACAATTGCTGCGGCATCGACTAACACCTTCCAAATCTGCCGCGTCACAATTTTCATATCAAAACTGAACGACTGCCGCTTGATGTACTGGAGGTCATATCGGATCTTTCGATCTGGTTCCTTGCCCGTCACGTCGTTGATCTGCGCGAGCCCAGTCAGTCCGGGCTTCACGAACCACCGCTTCGGCCAGTCGTCGACGCCGTGTTGGATGTCGGCGTCGATCTCCGGACGTTCGGGTCGCGGCCCGACGACGCTCATTTTGCCCGACAATACGGCCCACAGCTGCGGCATCTCATCGAGGTGTGTCTGTCGTAACACGCGCCCGACGCGCGTCACCCGAGGGTCGACGCCACCCTCATCCTCGTCGCTGATCGTCGCGCCCGTCACCGACTCGGCGTCTTCGACCATCGACCGGAACTTGTACACGTCGAACGTTTCCCCGAACACCGCCGTCCGCTCCTGCTGATACAGGATCGATCCCCCGTCGTCCAGCTTGATCGCAATCGCGATGGCGAGGATAACCGGTGACAGTCCGATCAATCCCGCTCCCGCGAACGCGACATCGAACGCGCGTTTCATGATGTGGTCTTGAACGTCCCACGGTTCGATATCGACATCGACGAGGGTCCCCGGGTCGTCTTCGGCGAGCAATACCACGTCTGCGGTGTCGCGGTGCGCCTTCGCCGCGACGCCGTGTTCGTAGCAGGCGTCGAGCGCGCCGAAAAACTCGGCTCGGTCCGTCTCGCCGAACGCCAAAATGACCGTATCGACATCGTGTGTGACCAGTACGTCTTCAAGCCGAGAGAGGCCGCCGAGCTGTTCGAGGCTGATATGTAGCTCTCTCCCCCCGTCTGCCACGGACGCGGCCTCTACGGTTGTCCCCTCTTGGTCGTCCGCCGATTGACTGCGAGCTCCCATGTTCGCTTGTGTGGAGAACAAATACCCGAGAAGTGTTAGATCTGTTTCACGGGCAGCGTGCGCGACCCGTGAAATCTCCGCGAGATCATCTCCGACGATGACCGCGCGCTCGCTGCGCGCCTCGGGACGGCGGAGCCAGACGAACCACGCCGGCAGGACGACCAGCAGCAGCGGCGTGATCAACACGAGCGTCAGTCGCGGCACCTTGTACGTGTAATCGAAGTAGCCGATGGCCGCCAGCGCGAACACGGCCACGAAGGTGCGCTTGTGCGCGAGCGCGACGATGTCGAGGATCCGCCGCGGGCGCGGCTTGTACAGCGGGACGAACGCGCCCGTCACGACCGCGACGGTCAGCGCGACCTCGATGACGAACTCCGCCCCGGTGGGCGGGTCCACGGGGAGCCGGGCGAGAACGGGCGCGGTCGACACGGTCGCCTGGACGGCGCCGTTGTTGACGAGCATCACCGCCAGCCCGACCAGCGCGGCGACGCCACCAACGCTTGCGACCCGATACCCCCAACCGGTGTCCATTACCCTATTGTGTCAGGCGTATCGTGTTAAATATCGTGTTTGTCGCCCGCGTGTGCCTGGGTTTCTCGTCGAGACCGCGGGCTCGTCTCAGACTCCGTCTGTCGTTCGTCTCGGCGATCCGCTCGGCCGCTCCCGACCCTTCGCTCCCGTTGACCGTCCGCCGACCGAAACCGCTAATCGGCGCCCCCCACAGGTGACAGCCAATGCCCTCGCCTGAGGAGACGACCGCGGCCGCGCGCGACTTCCTCGCGGCCCACCCGGAGGCCGAAGCCGCCCTCGCCGCCCTCGTCGAGCGCGACGACCGCGGCGAGCCGTGGACGTTCGCCGACATCGACCTCGACTCCGGCCGGTTCGGCGACCTGGTCGCTCGCGACCTCGCCCGCGAGGTCGACGACGGGTACCGGCTCCGGAACCCGGACGCGGTCCGCGCCGCGATCGAGGCGGGCCCGGCGGACGCGGACGACGCGTCCGGCGCGGCTTCGGAGGGAGCTGACGCCGACGCGATCGGGGCCGACGACGCGCACACCGAGTCGAATTACCTCGCGGTCCCGGACGTCGACGCCCTCACGCTGCTCGGCCTCGTCGGCGCGCTGCTCGCGGTCGCCGCCGCGCGCCTCGTCGCCGCCCCCGCGGTGTTCCAGCAGGGGTTCGTCGTCTCGCCGGCCAACGACACGTACTTCTTCCGCTACTGGCAGGAGCGGCTGGTCGCCCGCGCCGACGGGGTTCTCGATCTGGGGCTGTTCGCGGACATGGGCGGGGCCGCGGGCACGCGCCCCCTCGCGCACGCGACGAACTGGTGGGTGACGGTCCTGCTCGGCGGGGTCGACGCCGCGCCCGCGGTCGCCGCGTGGCTCCCGGTCGTCGCGTCCGTCTGTCTGGGCTACCTCGTCTACCGGCTCGCGCGGCTGCTCACCGGCGACGTCCGCGTCGCGCTCGCGGCGGTGCTGTTCTACGGGCTCGCGCCCGCCAACGTCGTGTACACCTCGGTCGGCTTCCTCGACCACCAGGCCCACCAGTACCTGTGGCTTGGCCTTCTCGTTCTGACGCTGACCGCGCTCGGGGTCGACGCGGCGCGGCGGACGGCTCGGACCGACCCGCGGGCGGCCTCGCGGGCGCACGCTCGTGACGCGACGATGTGGCTCGTCGCGCTCGGGCTCGCCGTCGCCGTGGCGGCGTCCGCGCACGCCTACGGCGGCTCGCCGCTGACCTTCGTCCCCGTCGCGGCCGTCGTCGGGCTCCGCGTCGCGCTCGACGTGCGCCGCGATGTCTCGCCGGCCGCCGCCAACGCCCCGCTGCTCGGCGGCCTCGCGCTCGGGGCCGGGCTGGCGCTCGCGGCGCATCTCGGGCTGGGGTGGCACGAGTCGATCGCCGCGGTCACGCCCGTCCTCGTGGCCGGGGGCGCGCTCGTCGTCGTCGGCCTGGGCGAGCTGTGGCGCCGCGTCGCGTGGCCGCCGCTCGGGCTCGTCGCGGCCGAAGCGGTCGTCGCCGCCGGCGGGCTCGTCACGTACGCGCGCCTGCGTCCGGGCGACATCGAACGACTCCGGGCGCGCGCCGGCGACCTGTTCTTCCGCGAGGGGATCTCCGAGACGGTGTCGCTGTTCAGCCCGGACTTCGCGGTGGTGTTCGGGCCGCTGCTCCAGCTCGGGCTCGGCTTCTACTTCGCGGTCGCCGTCCTCGCGGTCGCGACGTGGGCGGTCGCCCGGCGCTACGAGCCCGGGTGGCTCGTCCTCGTCTGTTTCGCGTGGTACTACACGCTGCTCGCGACGATTCAGGTCCGGTTCGCCGGGCAGCTGGCGATCATGATCGCGCCGTTCGCGGGGGTCGGGCTCGTCTACCTGCTCGCAGCGATCGACATCGCGCGTCCCGTGGCCGCCCTCGGGCGCGGCGACGACGCCGACTCCCGGTCGCGTCGGGCTCGGTCGGGCCGCGCTCGAACGGACGAATCCGGTTCGGGCGACGAGCGGGCGATCACGTCGCTCGCGCTGCCGGAAGGCACTCGCCTGCGCGGGTACCTCGCCGCGACGGTCGCGCTGGTGTTGCTGTTCAATCTCCTGCTCGTGCCGTCGCTCGTCGGGCAGACGACCCACGACCGGGCGCAGTTCGACGCCGCGCTCACGGTCGATTCCCACGCCGAGGCGGTCGGCCGCGAGTACCCGCGGAACTTCGTGTTGAGTCGGTGGGGCGACAACCGCATGTACAACTACTTCGTGAGCGGCGAGGCGCGGAGCTACGGCTACGCGCGGAGCACCCACGCCCAGTTCCTGTCGTCGCCCGACCCGGACGCCTGGTACGATCGCTTCCGGGGGCGGGTCGGATACGTCGTCGTCACCGAGCGCGAGACCGCGCCCGCGGCGAACGCCACGTACGCGGCCCTCCACGAGGGGCTCGGGCTCGGCGTCAACGGCACCGCCCCGACCGGCCACTACCAGTTGCTCGCGAGCGACGACGGCGTGCGGACGTTCGCGGTCGTCCCCGGGGCGACGATTCAGATCTCGGCCCCGAGCGGCGAGCAAGTGACCGCCACGACAATGGTGACGGCCGGCGGGGCCACCTACGAATACGCGCGTAGCGCAACAGTTGTGAACGGCACCGCGACGATTCGAGTCGCGCATCCCGGCGAGTACCAGGTGGGGAATCGCACGGTTACCGTGACGAACACGGATGTTTTCGCGGGTAATCAGACGACGGTCCCGTCTTCGTAGGGGATCGCGTTCTCTTCCGGTCTTACCTAGATCGAAGCCTGGCGTGTAGACATCACAGACAGTTGAGCGCAGCAAAACGGAGCCGACCAGACCCAGACGACTGGACGTCCCCTACCGCCAGCGTGACTGTCCAGTCGCGTGAGTCTGTGGGGCCCGGTCGAATCAAGGGAGTCTCGGATTGTACCCCTTTCGGTCGGCTGAATCTCGGCAGAATCCTCGGTTCATATACCCATCAGCGCTCCCGCACGAACACCTCGAAATCGAAAAAGGTCGACTCGGTCCCCGAGACGGCTTTGGGGCGTCCATATACGCAGACATATCGTAAGACCGTACAAAGAAATTACAGATAATTTGACACGAAGATTTTGAGTTTAGCGTGGATGAAGCTGGTAACAAGACAACGGACGACTCTCTGACAATCGGCTGTATTCCCCATGTGACCAATTTTTAAATAATTTTGGCTCATAATAAGCTATGAACACAGCACGATGCTGAAGACGACTCGCACTTACGTCGCACGTATCACGAACCATGGACAGGTTCGTGACGACCTCGACCAGTGCGGGTTCGCCGCATCCAAACTGTGGAACGTCGGACGTTACTACATTCAGGAACGATGGGACGAAGACGGTGAAATACCAGACGAAGCCGAACTGAAATCGGAGTTGAAAGACCACGAACGCTATAGTGACCTACATTCGCAGTCGAGTCAGCGAGTTCTCGAAGAGCTTGCTGAGGCGTTCGTCGGCTGGTACAACTCCGATGCCAGCAACAATCCACCCGGATACCGGAAAAACGGTGACGATCATCCACGATCCACCGTCGTCTGGAAGACGGAAGCCATCAAGCACGACGACAAGCACGGCCAGCTCCGCCTCTCGAAAGGATTCAATCTAAAAGAGTCCCGGTCAGACTTCATCCTCGCGGAGTATGAAACTCGTTCCGACGTAACAATTGAGAACATCCAACAGGTACGAGCTGTCTGGGGCGGCGACGAGTGGGAGCTCCACATCGTCTGTAAGAAAGAGATACCAGTCGAAGACGCACCGGGAGACAAGACGGCGGGAATAGACCTCGGCATTAGTAACTACCTTGCTATTGACTACGAAGACGGTCCGTCGGAGTTGTATCCGGGGAACGTGCTGAAAGAGGACAAGCACTACTTCACCCGCGAGGAGTACCAGACCGAAGGCGAGAACGGGCCGTCGAAGCGTGCGTTGAAGGCTCGGAAGAAACTCTCCCGGCGGAAAGATCACTTCCTTCACACACTCTCGAAACACGTTGTAGAGCGGTGTGTCGAAGAAGGCGTGGAGACGATCGCCGTTGGTGATCTCAGCGGGATCCGCGAGAACGAAGACGGTGAATCGCGGAACTGGGGACAATCAGGGAATAAGAAGCTCCACGGCTGGGAGTTCGACCGATTCGCTCGTCTGCTCGAATACAAGGCCGAAGAACACGGCATTCTCGTCGATCGGGTAGATGAGGCAAACACCAGTAAAACGTGTTCGTGTTGTGGACAGATTCGGGATACAAATCGCGTGGAGCGTGGATTGTACGTCTGTGAGTCGTGTGGGACGACGATGAATGCGGACGTGAACGGCGCAGTGAACATCCGGCGAAAGATAACTCAGAGTCCTCCGACGGAGGATATGAGTAACGGCTGGTTGGCCCAGCCCGGAGCCTTCCTGTTCGATCGCGAGAGCGGCCGGTTCACACCGAGAGAGCGGGGAGACTGTAAACCGTAATCTCCCAACGCTCGGGAATCCCACTTTTTCGGGGGTGGGAGGAGGTCAAACTGACCGCTTTAACACTCGATTCTAGCCTGTGTCTCCAAACCGCCTGACGTGGGTCCGTATCAAGCTCGGCTGTTCTTTGCCGACGACGTGGCTGATGCTGGCTAGACTGAGGTCATCACGGGCGTGCCCATGGGTGCTACGGACACAACCGACTAGGCCGATTCTGATCATAAAATCACTACGCAGTCACCTGTGTGAGTTCAGACCCTTCGATTCAAGCTATGGGCCGCACGTAGCGCTTTGGTCGCCCGAACGCCCGGAACTGGCCATATACTCGCTTGCCACAGTGGCAGGTGGCCATTTTCAATTCCGAAAATACACGTCTAACGCCCGTTACTGTCTGTGTGTGGCGTTAACACACATTCGGGAGGCACACAAAGCATTTATACCCAACACCGAAAGTATTGGTCGCAGCCCCTACCCCACAATGCGACACGAACGTGAGTAATCTTTGCCAAGTCCGGCCGTTCCACATCGAGTATGTCGGCAGACGACGAACGGGCGACCCAGGCGAGGACAAAGCAGACTGTCGCGACGCAGAACACAACAACACACAATGACAAACGACAATACAACACGCAAGAAGGCTAACTCAGTCTTCTTCGCGGCGGTCATGGTCATCTCCATGGTTGCTGTCGGATTCGCTGCCGCGCCTGCCGCGGCCGCGAACAACCCGACGGTCAACACCTTCACCAACACGAATGTGGACGGTGGAGAAACTGTGACCCATAGTGTAGACTTCACAGTAGATAACATCTCCGACGACGGAGATACGGACACGTTCACACTTGCTCTGCCCACGCAGGCAGAGATTGTGAGCGGTCCCAGTAGCTTCACCATCGTGGATGCATCTGGAGACCCCATCAGCACCTCTGGTGGTCCGTCTCTCGCTGACGCAAACGGCGGAACTAACAACGCACTCACGTTCGACATCTCGCCTGCCACGATGGCTGACGCTCGTGACGTGACCGTTAGCTTCTCGGCAGAGGTCGAGTGGGCTAGCGTTGGATCTGACACGACCGGGGATATCCTGCTTTCCGTTACCGACAGTGGTAACGCAGATCTCGATAACGTCGACATCGGCGACATCAACATTGCGGCCGCTGGCGCTCCGTCTCTCGACAAGCGCCCGCTCCACTTCGCTGCGAACGATGATACCAACCTCGACAGCCTCGGTAGCTTTACTGCCGACAGCGGTGATGGTATCCTCGAACTGGCGTTCGAGCAGAGAGTCAAGGACAACGGGACCGTTACGATCCTCAACCGTACCGGCGGTGAGGTTGCCACCTTTGACCTGAGCGATGCGGGTAACGGAAACGTCTACGTAAGCGATTCCAGCGGCCTTGTCCTGCTCAACACTGACGATGTCGTTCAGCAGGTTGGTGACATCGAGATTGACGGTGCGGAGCGCTACGGTGTTTCCAGCTCCAACGCCGAGAACTCGGACATCACGAGTGAAGCTCGGTTCCTCGGTAGCACCATCGCCGACGGTCAGGCTGACAGCAATGTCTTCCAGGGCACGACGATCGCCTTCGTCAACGCGTCCGACGACACTACCGACGTGACGATCTCGAGCGAAAGCGAGTTCGCCACGCGCGGCTCTGGTCCGAACAGCATCGTCGCTGCCTTCAGCACCGACGGTCGGGCCACCGAGGAGTACGAAGTGACCGGCGACGTCGCCGCGAACTTCACGCTTCGGAACCTCAACCTCGACGTCGAGCTTGACTCGACGAACCTCACCACCAGCGACGCGCTGACGGGGACCGTCTCGGCGGCCTCCTCGGACCGCACCGTGCTCGTCGAAGCGATCGACGAGGACGACGAAGTCGCTGCGTCCAGCGAAGTCGCTCTCGGCGGCGACGCTGAGGGAACCTTCGACCTTGGCACGCTCGCGACCGGCGAGTACGAGGTCGAAGTGACTGACCTCGCATCCGGTGCGTCCGTCACCTCCGACGCGGTGACCGTCACCGAAGCGCCTGAGGGTGACCTCACCTTCGAAGATAGCTTCATCACCCAGGAGCGTGGTGACGTCGCTAACATCACGGTCAACTTCCAGGGCGACCTCGAAACCGCGTACCTCACCATCGGTGACAACGAGGAAGTCGGGTACGAGACCAACATCACCGTCGAGTCCGGCGGTGAAGACAGCGTTACGGTCGGCTTCAACACCTTCGCTGCGGGTAACACCACCGCGACCGGTGTCCCCACGAGCGACATCGCGTACGTCGCTGACAGCGATAGTGACGCCACCGTGACCGTTCACAACCAGACGACCGGCCTCAACAACCTGCTCGCTGCGGGTACGTACCCGTTCGAGATGAGTGCCGACGGCTTCGGCGCAATCGCTAGCGGGAACGCCGAAGCGGTCGGCGACCTCGAACTCGAAGCGCGCGGCGTCCAGAACTTCCGTCTGTGGACCACCTCGACTACCGTCTACGAGAACGTCGAGAACGTCCAGGACATCACGAGCGCGGTCGAGAACAGCTCCGTCGTTCAGACCAGCTCGCTGGTTGAGGGCGACGTCCTTATCCACGAACTCAGCGCGACGGGTCTCGAGGGTGCCATCCGAGCGAACGGTGGCAGTCTCGCTGACCTGATCGGCAACGGCGTCGACGTCCGCATCCGGCAGACGGCCGACACCACTGCGCCGAACTCGCCGCGCAAGCAGATCGACCTCACTCAGATGATCGACAACGGCAACGTTGACGTCATCTCGACTGAGGGTTCGTACTTCATCGCGTTCGACGAGGACAACGTCGTCCTTCAGGACGACACTCGCTCCATCGCTGACGGTGACGCCTTCGAGGTCCGCGTCCAGGTCCGGAACGAGCGCCTGCTCGATCCCGACGAGGACGCACTCGCTGAGGCCGACGGTCTCTCCGAGTTCTACGAGACCGCGAACGCGACCTTCGAGTACCTCGATGCGACTGGCGAATTCAACACGCCGGTCGAAGTGACGAACGCCGAGAACCAGAGCATCTCGGGCACGACGAACGTCGCGCCCGGTCAGGAGTTCACGGTCCGCGTGCGCTCCGACTCTGACGTCTCGCCCGGCTTCGTCCAGACCGCCGAGGACGTGACCGTCCAGCCGGACGGCACCTTCACGGCGACTGGGCTCGACCTGAGCGACGCCTCGGTGAACGACACGTTCACCGTGACGGCGCAGCAGGCGACCTTCAGCGCCGAGGCAGACGGCACCGTGGTCGCGGCGGACGCGCCCGCGGCAGCCAGCTTCCAGGTCTCCGAGCTTAGCCCGCAGGACGTGACCGCGACGGTCGGCGACACGCTGACCGTGACGGCCACGATCGAGAACACGGGCGAGCAGGAAGGCACCCAGACTGTCGAGTTCCGCGTTGGCGGTAACGCGGTCGCCAGTCAGGAAGTCACGCTCGCCGGTGGCAACAGTACCACCGTCGAGTTCGCCAACGTCGACACCTCCAGCCTCGACGCCGGCGAGTACGAGCACGGTGTCTTCACCAACAACGACGAGCAGACCGCGACGCTGACGCTCGAAGCCGCCGACTCCGGTACCGGCGACGGTACCGGTGACGGCTCCGGCGACGGCTCCGGTGACGGCTCCGGCGACGGCTCCGGTGACGGCTCCGGCGACGGCTCCGGTGACGGCTCCGGCGACGGCTCCGGTGACGGCTCCGGTGACGGCTCCGGCTCCACCGACGGCAGCACGCCCGGCTTCGGTGCCATCGTCGCGCTCGTTGCCCTCATCGCCGCTGCGCTGCTCGCGACCCGCCGCAACGACTAACGTCGCTGCCGCGGTCGCGACTCGCAGTCACTAACCATCGGCCCTCGCGGGCCGACCCACACGCGGTTTTTTTTTTATCGCGCTCGACTCGGCCAGCGGCGGCGCTCGCGTTCGTCGTGATCGGGTCGTGTTCTGACGCCAGTTCGCTCGTCGCTTCCGAAAAAACGACTCCTGACCGGCGGAATGCTCTTTGAAATCGCCGTTCAACTGCGATCTATGACGCGTGGTCCGGATCCAGAGGATACGGCCGGCCTCCTTTCCGAAGCCGACGCTGAAACTGCGAAAAACGTGGTCGACCGCCTCCGTGGTCGAGACCGTGACCGCTTCGACGCCGCCCGCGCTGCGTTCGACGACGCCGAGAGCGACTCGTGACTCGGTTCGGGATCTGGGATTTTCCCCGCAGCGGACGCGGATTTAAGAACGTTGGCGGATAAGAATACGGCATGGCTGCTGAGATCTCCGACCGCGTTCGCGAAATTGCGGCGGCTCGCGAGCTCTCCGAGTCCGAAGTCTTCGAGCGCGCCCTCGAACGAGGCCTCGAAGCCCTCTGGAAAGATCTCGTCCTCGCGCAGTACCTCGCCGGCGACCTCGACCGTGCGGCGGCGATCGACCGCGTCGGGCGGGCGACGGTCGAGCGAGCCGACCGAGAGCGTTCGGTCGTCGAGGATGACGTCGATTGGGGCTTGAACGCGTGACACTCGCGGCAGTCTCGGACGCGGGACCGCTCATTCATCTTGCCGAAATCGATTCGCTTGAACTACTCGCGACGTTCGACACGCTCCTCGTTCCAAAGACCGTCTACGAGGAAGTCGAGTCCGGTGGTGTTCCTGCCGGGTTATCGGATCTCTCGTACGAACTCGTCGAAGCCGACGAACGCCGAGTTGACGAAACAGAACTGGATGCCGGAGAGCGCGCCGCAATTGCGATCGCGAAGGATCGAAGCGTCGTCCTGCTGACGGATGACCTTGCTGCCCGGGAGGCCGCAACCGACGCTGGCGTCGACGTACACGGTACCGTCGGCATTATCGCGCTCGGCTACGGTCGCAAGGTACTCGGTAAGGACGAGGCGAAATCTCGTATGCGCGCACTCCAACGTGAAACGAGTTTGTTCATTTCTGAGACGGTCGTGGAGCGTGGCATCCAAATGCTCGATGAACAATAATCTGATACCATTGGTCTATGTACCAATGAATGTGTGGCCTCACTAACCGACGACGCCACGGTGATACCCATGACCGACACCACGCCGCCGCTACATCCGATGGAGCGCGAACGGCTTCGAGCCGAATCGACCCTCGTCGTGACGGTGAACCCGCCGGGCGAGTTCCACGACGACGTCACCGACGCGATCGAGACGCTCAAACGGGGCGACGCGGCCGACTCCACGCCCACGCTCGCGTTCGCCAGCTACGACGACCTCATGGCGACGCTGACGCCGCGCGTCCTCGATCTCATCGAAGCGATCCGCCGGGAGGAGCCGGAGAGCATCAACGAGACCGCACGTGTCGTCGATCGGGACGTGAAGAACGTTCACGAGGAACTCAGCCGGCTCGCCCGGTTGGGAATCATCTTCTTCGAGGAGGACGGCCAAAGCAAGCGCCCGGTCGTCTGGTTCGACGAACTCGTTATCAACCTCCCGTTCGATCCGGAGGCCGACGACGCGGCCGCGGCCGCGCCGTGACTCCTCCCGAGAACGCGAAACGAACGCCGACAGATCAGAAAATCGCTACTCCTCGTCGCGCTCACGCCGCCAGCGGCGGCGCTCGCCGCGGACGATGCTCGGCGAGCGCGTTCGGATCGGGTCGCACTGAGAGCCGGGACCCGAGAAAACAGTTACTCCGTTTCGAGTCGCTCGTAGATGACCGCGTGGCGTCGACCGTCGAGTTCACCCATCTCTAAGGCGATCGCTCGGCGTTCCGCGTCCGTCTCGGCCGACTGATACCGCTCGTACAGGCGGCGGACCTCGTCGTCGACCGAGGTCGTGGAATCGCTACTGGACGCCATTCGTGTGGTGTTCTGGAAGTTACAAAATAAAAATCCCGCTCCTCAAGGCGGGGAGGATGTCAACCACAAAATCATCGTTCGTTCCGCAGGCCCGATCGTCGCCTCACTGTCTCCGATCGGTCACCCTCCCGACCGCCTACTCCTCATCGCGCTCGACGACGACCGTCCGCCCGGTCAACGTCTCGGGCGTGAAGCGGTAGAGGTCGATGTCGAGGTCCGGCTTGTCGTCGGCCCAGATCTCGAAGAGGGGGCGCTGCGTCTCGCCGTACTGCGCGATCGTCTCGGGGGTGAGCTCGTCGAGGTCGACCCGTTCGAGGGGGCCGACGCCGACGACGCTCGCGTACTCGTCGCCGTCCTCCTCGTAGACAACCACGCGGGCCTCCGGCGTCGACGCGAGGAACTCGCGCTTCTCGCTGTCGGGCGTCGACACCAGCCGGAGGTACAACGCGCGCTCGTCGGCGTCGTACCCGTAGGAGACCGGGATAGCGTACGGGGCGTCGTCGCGCGCGAGCGCGAGCACGCCCGTCTCGTGACGGGACAGGTGCGCGTCCACCTCGGCCGGCGACATCTCGACCTCGCTGTTCGTCGGCATACCCCGAATTTCTTCGCACGAGGTGATAAAGGGAACGAGACGACGGCGCGCAGGGTCCCCCGGGCCGTCCGTCGGCGCCGCCGCGCCCGGCGGCGGCACGCGAGCGTGCGGTCCGGCGCTCAGCTCATCGCCGGCGTCTCGCCTACGTTCTCCTCGGTGACCGGTGCGCCGCAGACGACGCAGCCCGTCTCGAGCAGCGTCGCCCGCATCGCGTCGTCCACCTCGATCGAGCGCCGACACTCCGGGCAGACGAAGGTGTGGGTGGATCGCCCCGTCATACCCGTGGGTACGACACCCACGCCCATCAAACGGGCCTCGGATTCCCGCGGCCTCGGAACGTGATCATCGATCCTTAATCTAACAGCGCCCCGAACAGCTTCCGCTGGGCGGCCGCGACGTGCTCCGTGAACGTCGACCGACCGATCCCCAGCGACTCCGCGACCTCGCCGGCGTTGGCCCCCTTCGGGTGGTCGAAGTAGCCCGCCTCGTAGGCGGCGGCGAGCACCTCGCGCTGGCGCTCGGTCAGCTCGCTCCGGTCGACGGTCACCAGGTCCGACTCCGTCGGCGTCGTCGTCGACTGGAGCAGGCGCAACACCTCCATGTCCGGACACCCCTCGCGGAACGCCTCCAACACCGACCGCAGCGTCTGGAGGTCGCTCGCGTGGAAGGTGATCCGGAGTCGCCCGTCGCGGACCGTCGCCTCCGAGACGGGCGTCTCGTGCCGGTCGAGGACGGCGAACGGCGAGTCGGGGTCGACGGCGGCGTCGAACCGGTACGCCGCCCGGCCGCCGTAGTCGAAGACGACCTCGACCCCGTCGGGGACCGACAGGTCGGCGTCCGCGATGAACTCCACGACCACCCGTTCGCGGTCGCCGTCGGGCGTACAGCGCGAGACCTCGGTGACGGGGATCGTCCCGTCGACGACGCCGTCGAACGGGGACGGCGCGGTCGGCAGCGAGACCTCCGCCCGAATTCCCGATCCCATCTCGTTCGTCCCTACCCGCCCCGGGTAAAAACGTTGGCGGGCCCGGACCGCGGTATAAAACCCCCAGCATATGATGGGCAACCGTTCGGGGGGCTGGAGCGGGTACGTACAGACATGAAACGCCCCCCGCGGACGACCGACGCCACGACGACGACCGAGGACGACGCGGCGCTCGACGCGACGTTCGAGGCGCTCGCCGACGCCGACTGCCGGGAGATCCTCGCCGCCGCGGCGACGCCGAAGACGACGAGCGAGCTCGCCGAGGACTGCGACATCGCGCTCTCGACCGCCTACCGGAAGGTGGAACTGCTGAGCGAGACGCCGCTGCTCGCCGAGGGCGTCCGGTTCGACCCGGACGGCGACCACGCCGCCGAGTACGTCCGCGACGCCGCGGACGCCGCGATCGAACTCGACGACGACGGCGTCGCGCTCACGGTCGACGACGAGGGGGCCGACCCGCTGGCCGCCGCGCTCGACGCCCCCGGCGTCTCGGCCGACTGACCGGCCCGCTCGGTTGCGGCGGCCACCCCCGCCGTCGGGCGATAGTTCTCGGACCTGATAATCGAACGGTCAAGGTTTTAGGCCAGTTCCGGGACGCTTTCGATATGTCTCGCCCGCCGGAGCCGAAGACCCTTCTCGATCTCGCGCAAGACAAGCTTGCGGTGATCGACGAGGCGGGCCGGTTCCGGTACCTCAACGCGGCCACGCGCGATCTGCTCGGGTTCGACCCCGAGGAGCTCGTCGGGACGGACGCGTTCGAGCTGGTCCACCCCGACGACACCGACCGCGTCCGGGCGGCGTTCGAGGCGCTCGTCGCCGACGGCGACGAGACGGACGCCCCGTTGGAGTACCGCTACGAGACCGCCGACGGCGACTGGGTGTGGTTCCGCACCCGCGTGTTCCCGCCCGCCGACACCGGGCTCGACGGCTACGCGCTGAGCTCTCGCGACATCACCCTCGAGGTCGAGTCCAGGCGGCGCCTGGAGACCATCGCCTCGACCTCGCCGGACGTGCTGTGGATGTTCGACGCCGACTGGACGGAGCTTTTGTTCGTCAACGGCGCGGTCGAGTCGGTGTTCGGGATCGCCCCCGACACGCTCGAAGCGCGGCCGCGAGAGTTCTTAGAGGCCGTCCACCCCGACGACAGGGCGGACGTCGAGCGCTCGATGGAGCGGCTCTCCGCCGGCGAGCCGACGAACCTCGACTACCGGATCGGCTCGCCCGACGGGCCGACCACCTGGGTCCGGGTGCCCGCCCGCCCCGTCGTCGAGGACGGCGAGGTGGTCGCGGTCACCGGGTTCGCGCGCGACGTCACCGACGAGTACCGCCGTGAGCGACAGCTCACGGTGATGGACAACCTGCTCCGGCACACCATCCGCAACGACATGAACATCGTCGACGGCACGGCGGAGCGGATCGCCGACCGGGTCGACGACGCCGTCGGCGCCGCGGCGACGGCGTCCGGGGGCGACGAACCGGATCCCCCGGACGTCGACCTGGCCGAACTCGCCGCCGACCTGATCGACCACGCCGAGACGGTCCGCCGCGTCGCGGACGACCTGCTCACCACCGCCGAGAAGCAGCGCGGCGTGATCGACCTCCTCCGCCAGCACGAGCCGCCGCAGCCGCTCCGGGTCGCCCCGCTCGTCGAGCGCGCGGTGGCGGACGCCGTCGGGGACGCGCGCGACTCGCCCGCCGACGTCGCGGTCTCCTGTCCCGCGGACGCGCGGGCGTTCACGCACCCCGAGCTCGACTACGCGATCGCCGAGCTGATCGAGAACGCGATCGAACACGCGGAGGGGGCGGCGACGGTCGAGGTCGAGGTCACGGCGCCCGACGACCGCGTCGAGATCGCGGTCGGGGACGACGCGCCCCCCATCCCGGCGGCCGAGCGGGACCCGATCACCGACCGGTGGAAGATGGACGACCTCAGACACACCGGTGGGATGGGGCTGTGGCTCGTCTACTGGATCGCGGACCGCTCCGGCGGCGACCTCGCGTTCGACGCCGGCCCCGACGGCAACGAGGTGACGATCAGCGTCCCCGACGCCGACTGCGACCCCTCCTTCTCGGTGGCGGAGCGCGGGCGCCCGGCGGGCTCGGCGGTCAGTTCGGTCTCGACCGAGCCGGACGGCGGGGCGACGGCGCCGGTCGCCGGCTCGGAGACGGTCTCCCCCGAATCCGACGCCGGCGAGGGGGCCGTCGCCGCCGAATCCGACGCCGGCGAAGGGGCCGTCGCCGCGTCCGCCGCGGACCGCGGGGCCGACGACGCCGACGCACCCTCCGAGCGATCCCCGGGATCGACCGACCCCTGACCTGAACCCGATCGATCGTTCACCGTAGGACCCGATTTCGAAGAACCTCCCACCGATCTTAAGCCGCCGCTTCGCGTACTCCCGCGTTGATGGGTACGCTCAACGAGCTGTTCGACCCGGACCGGGTCGCCGTCGTCGGCGCCACCGCCCGCGAGGGCGCCGTCGGCCGCGCCGTCACGTCGAATCTCCTCGACGACTTCGACGGCGACACGGTCCCCGTCAACCCGAACTACGACGAGGTACTCGGCACGGCCTGCGTCGACGACGTCGCCGACGCGGACGCCGACGTCGCGGTCGTCGTCGTTCCCCCCTCGATCGTGTTGGACGCCATCGAGGCGTGCGGCGAGGCGGGGGTCCGCAACGTCGTCGTGATCACCGCCGGGTTCGGCGAGACGGGGGAGGACGGAGCGGCGAGGGAGCGTCGCCTCGCGGAGCTAGCCGACGAGTACGACCTGAACCTCGTCGGCCCAAACAGCCTGGGGATCATGTCGACGCCCTCGGGGATGAACGCCACGTTCGGCCCCGAGAACGCCCTCCCCGGCGGGCTCTCTTTCATGAGCCAGTCGGGGGCGTTCGTCACCGCGGTCCTCGACTGGGCCAACGACAACGGGATCGGGTTCAAGGACGTTGTCTCGCTGGGGAACAAGGCGGTGTTAGACGAGACGGACTTCGTCGACCACTGGGGGGACGACGAGGAGACCGACGTGATCATCGGCTACCTCGAGGGGATCGAGGACGGCCGCGAGTTCATCGAGACCGCCCGCGAGACGACGGGCGACACCCCGATCGTCGCCGTGAAGTCGGGACGGACGAGCGCCGGCGCGCAGGCCGCCTCCTCGCACACCGGGACGCTGGCGGGTTCCGACAAGGCGTACGAGGCCGGCCTCGACCAGGCGGGGGTCATCCGCGCGGAGTCGGTCGACGAGCTGTTCGACTCGGCGGGCATCCTCGGCAGCCAGCCGCTTCCCGACACCGACAGCGTCGCGGTCGTCACGAACGCCGGCGGCCCGGGCGTGATGGCGACCGACGCCGTGGGCGACGCCGACCTCGACATGGCCTCGTTCACGGCCGAGACGACCGACCGGCTCGCGGAGTCGATGCCCGAGGAGGCGAACATCCACAACCCGGTCGACGTGATCGGCGACGCCGACGTGGAGCGGTTCCGCGAGGCGCTCGAAATCACGGTCGCCGACGACAACGTCGGCGCCGCGATGGTGTTGGCCGCGCCGACGGCGACGATCGATTTCGACGAGCTCGCGGACGCGATCACCGACGTGAGCGACGAGATGGACGCGCCCGTCGCCGCCTGTCTGATGGGCGGCGACCGGACTCGCGAGCCGAAACAGCGGCTCCAGTCGAAGGGGATCCCCTGCTACTTCGATCCCGCCCGCGCGATCGACAGCCTCGCGACGCTCGCGCGCTACCGCGACATCAAGGCGCGCGAGTACGCGCCGCCGATGTCGTTCGACGTCGATCGCGAACGCGCCCGCGAGATCCTGAACGCGGTGCGCGACCGCGACGACAACCGCCTCGGCGTCGAGGCGATGGAACTGCTCGACGCGTACGGCATCCCCACGCCGGCCGGCGAGATCGTCGACTCGCCCGAGCGCGCCCGCGAGGTCGCGGCCGGGGTCGACGGCGACGTAGTGATGAAGATCGTCTCGCCGGACATCCTGCACAAGTCCGACATCGGCGGCGTCGCCGTCGGCGTCGCGGACGACGACGTGGCCGACACCTACGAGGACCTGATCACCCGCGCGCGGAACTACCAGCCGGACGCGACCGTCCTCGGCGTTCAGGTCCAGGAGATGGTCGACCTCGACGACGGCGTCGAGACGATCGTCGGGATGAACCGCGACCCGCAGTTCGGCCCGCTGCTGATGTTCGGGCTCGGCGGCATCTTCGTGGAGGTGATGGAGGACACCACCTTCCGCGTCGCGCCCGTCTCCGAGCCCGAGGCCCGCGAGATGACCGAGGAGATCCAGTCGGCGCCGCTGCTGCGGGGCGCCCGCGGCCGCGACCCCGTCGACGTCGACGCCGTCATCGAGACGATCGGCCGGCTCTCGCAGCTGGTCACCGACTTCCCGGCCATCTTAGAGCTCGACATCAACCCCCTCGTCGCACTGCCCGACGACGACGGCGGCACGAACGCCGCCGCCGTCGACGTGAGACTCACCGTCGACCCGGAGGCACTCGACCCGCCGGGAACCGACGCGGAGACCGATCCGAAGCCGCTCGACGCGGAGGAACCCACCGATGACTGACACACCCACCACACTCGTCACCGCGACCGGAGACAGCGCCGGAAAGACAGCGATCACCGTCGCCTTAGCGCGGCTCGCGGCCGACCGCGACCGCAGCGTCGGCTACATGAAACCGAAGGGGACCCGGCTCCAGTCGAACGTCGGCAAGACCCTCGATCAGGACCCCATGCTCGCCCGCGAGGTGCTCGGCTTAGACGCCGAGATGCACCAGATGGAGCCGGTGGTCTACTCCCCGACGTTCGTCGAGGGCGCGATCCGCGGCACCGAGGACCCGGACGCGCTCCGCGACCGGATCCGCGAGGAGTACGACGGGATCGCGGCCGACAACGACCGGGTGTTCGTCGAGGGCGGCGGCAGCTGGACGACCGGCGGCGTCGTCGACCTCACCGACGTCGACGTCGCGGAGCTGCTCGACGCGCGGGTCGTCCTCGTCGCGGAGTACGGCTCGCCGAACGACCTCGACGAGGTGCTTGCGGCCGCCGACGCGTTCGGCGACCGCCTCGCCGGCGTCGTGTTCAACAAGGTGTCCGACGACGCCTTCGAGTCGCTCGACCAGGACGGGATCCCGTTCCTCGAGTCGAAGGGGATCACCGTCTTCGGCGCGCTCCCGTACGAGAAGGAGTTAGCGGGCGTCACGGTCGGGGAACTCGCAGACGAGCTCGGCGCCGAACTCCTCACCGACGCGCCCACCGACGCGTTCGTCGAGCGCTTCCTCGTGGGCGCGATGGGCGGCGACGAGGCGCTCCGTTACTTCCGGCGCGCCCGCGACGCCGCCGTCATCACCGGCGGCGACCGCGCGGACGTCCAGACCGCGGCGCTCGACGCCTCCGGGGTCGCCTGCCTCGTCCTCACCGGCGGACACCGCCCCTCCGGCGCGGTGCTGGGGAAGGCCGCCGACGCCGGCAAGCCGGTCCTCGCCGTCAACACCGACACGGTCACGGCCATCGACCGGGCCGAGGAGGTCGTCCGCGGCGGGCGCACCCGCGACGTCCGGACGGTGGACCGGATGGCCGACCTGCTCGACGCCCACGTCGACGTCGACGCGCTGGTCTGAGGCGGGAGTCCCCGTTCGGTTCGCCCGCGGCCCCCTGTCCGGGCCGCCGCGTTCCCCGTTCGGTTCGCCCGCGGCCCCCTGTTCGGGCCGCCGCGTTCGCCCGCGATCCGTGATCGTCTGACGTACTGTTTTCACGGTGGACGACGTACCCCGCCTATGACCAGTCTCTCGGAGGCGTACGGCGGACGGGGGCGCTCCGGGGTCGACCCGCATCGGCTGTACCTCGGTGTGGGATCCTTCGTCGCGGGCGCGCTGCTCCTCGTCGTGGGGATCCTCGTGGCGGCCGAGGTGGTGCTACCGGCGGGCTACACCGCGGGCACCGCGCGGGAGGTCGGCGGGATCGTCGGCGGCGTCGGCGTCCCGCTCGTGTTGCTCGGCGTGATGGCGGTCCTCCCGGCCGACCGCAACACCTACGCCGCGGCGTTCGTCGGCGCGGCCGTCATGTGTCTCGGTGTGGCGCTGTTCGCGCACGCGTACCCCCAGCAGTGGGTCGGGGGGCCGCGTCCGGAACTGACCGACCTGACGCTCCCGACCGCGGGCGTCTACTTCCTCGGCGCCGCGACGACGCTGTGGAGCGTGTTTGTCGGCGTCGCGAACTTCAAGACCCGCAACGACCCCGGCGGCACCGTCTCGATGGAGGTGACCCACAAGGGCGAGACGAAGGTGGTCGAGGTGCCCCGCGACCAACTGGGAAGCCGCGGCGGCGTCGGCCTCCTCGGCGGCACCCCCGACGGCGACATCGAGACGCAGACGAACCGCCCGGACGACGGCGGCGCCGAGAACTCCGCGGCGCGGGACTCGACCCCGTCTTCGTCGAGCGGTTCGTCCGGACCCGCTCCCGGCTCCGGGGAGGCGGTCGACTCCGGTGCGTCGGGCGCGCGCGGACGGACGAGTTCGACGGGACGGTCCCGCGCCGCCGGCCGCTCCGGTCCCGGTTCACCGGGCGTGAGCGACGGCGGCAGCGCCGAGAGCGACATCACCTCGCCGCTCGACGAGGCGGAGTCGACGGACGTCCCGTCGTCGCCGGCGGCACCGGAGTCCGGGCCCGCTCCCGGCTCCCCCGCCGCCCGAGACGGGCCCGGCGACGCGTACTGCGGCAACTGCGCCGAGTTCGACTACGTCCGGACCGACGACGGGATGCGCCCCTACTGCGCTCACTACGACGAGCTCATGGACGACATGGAGGCGTGCGACTCCTGGACGCCGCGCTGACGGCGCCGTCCTTTTTGCCACCTCTTTCCCCTCACACCGGCTCCGCGGAGGGGAGCTGCGACTCCGCCACCGCGAACGCGAGCGTGCTCAACACGCCGATGAGCGTCCCGGCCGCGAGCGCCATCGCCAGCTCCGAGAGCCCGAGCGCCGTCACGCCCGGCGCCTCCGGGAGGAAGAACCCGGAGACCGCGAACAGTACGACGGCGATGGACGCCACGTAGAAGGGGGCGTTGAGGTAGCGCCACCGGAACCGCCCGGCGAGGTACTCGTCGGTGATCTGCCCGAGACTGGAGGTGACGCCCGCGACGCTGAGCCACTGGACGAGCCCGTGGACGAACGCGGCGAGGGCCGTCCCGGCGGCGAGCGATCCGCCGCGGACGCCGCGGACGGCGTCGACGGTGTCGACTCCCTGAACGATCCCGACGACGACGAGCGCGAGCGCGACCACGTAGGTGACGAGCGTCACGCGCCCGGTGTAGAGGACGTTGCGGACGGTCTCGGCGGTGCCGTCGACGGTCTCTTCGAGCCCTAGCCCGCGGAACAGCGAGTAGAGGCCGACCCCGCCCGAGAGGATCCCCAGCACCGCCGCGCCGGCGACGTCGAAGAGGTTCGCCACGACGACGAGCGGGTAGATCAAGAGGAGGACTCCGAGCGGGACCAGTATCGTGCCGCGAGTCTCCGGGTCGGCGAGGACCTGCTTGATCGTGTAGTACAGCGATTCGAGGTCCTGCGCCTGGCGGACGACGACGCGCCGCATCCCGTCGATCGGCATCCGCGACCGGATCACGGGGAGGACGGACTCGTCTTGGGCGCCGTCGGTGATCACGACCGCGGACACCTCCTCGCCGGTCGACAGCTCCGCGAGCACGCGGTCGACCTCCTTGCCGACCGCCCGGTTCGCCTTCACGTCGGCGCCGTCGACGCCCGTGACGGCCGCGACCTCGACGGCCTCGCCCTCGGCGGCGAGTTCGTCGTGGACGTTGACGCCCTGGAAGAGGACGTTGACGTCGGAGTCCTCCGGGTCGGCGGTCGCGAGCGCGACCGCGGCCTCGGTGACGTCCTCGTCGCCGATGACGGGGGTTGGGATCCCCGTCTTGCGGCCGAGGTCGTCGTCGAGGTCGACGCAGAGGACGAGCAGCATCGTTCGAAGCTACGCCGGGGGACGGCATATGTTTTCGGCTCGCGGCGCGGTCGCGCGACGCCGGCGCCCGCGCCGGGCGGGGTCCCGGTCGGCGTCGGTCTGCGCTCGTCCGACGCGGCGGCCGACCCGCGCCGTCAGCTCCCCGCGTCCGACGCGGCGGCCGACCCGCGCCGTCAGCTCCCCTCGTTCGGCTCGTGTTCGAGCCCGTTCATCATCCGGCGGACGTTCTCGCCGTCGCTGAACGCGGCCGGATACGCCGCCAGCGGGAGGACGAAGTCGTCGTTGACCCCGACCGGCTCGCCGATGTGTAGCTCCAGCTCGGTGGTCGCGCCGGTCCCCGCGATCTCGCCGTCGGCCGCGTACACGACGACCGCGGCGTCGGACCCGAGGACCTCGGTCGAGTACTCCGAGCCGCGCTCGAGGTCGCCGACCCCCTCGTACCGGCGCAGGATGAGGTCGGCGCGCTCGCGGGTACCCATCTCGGCGATCGGGTTGAGCGCCCGACCGAGCACCTCGATCTGCGGCGTCGTCACCGCGGCGAACACGGCGGCCTGGTAGCGCTCGCCGAACAGCTCGACGGCCTTGTCGTACTCGGCGACGGTGTTCGTCACGCGCACCTCGCGGGTCCGCCCGGCCACCTCCACCTCCCGGGCGATCACGTCGTCGGACACCTCGTTGAGTTCGTACCCGCTCTCCGAGAGGGTCGCGTCGGCGACCGTCGCGGTGCCGGCCGCGAACTCCGCGGGCCCCTCACCGGTGGCCACGTCCAGCGCGGTACAGCCGGCGAGGCTCGCGAGCCCGACGGCGCCGCCGACCGCGAGCGCCCGGCGCCGCGTGATCGCGTCGCTCGCTGCCCTGTGCTCGGCGTCGTCGGCGGTCGGGTCTCGGTCCATGGGCGCCACTGGCCGCGGCGGGGGTACATACTTTGTGTCCGGTCTACTCGCGCCCGTGACAACGGGTCTCCCGGCAACGCGCGGTTCGGACGCTTTTTCAGGCCGCGGCCGGTAACGAGAGACAGATGATCTCCAAGGGCTGTGAACAGTGCGCCAAGGGCGGGAAGATGGTGCTGTTCGTCTACGGCTACTGCGACCAGCGGGACTGCTTCTACTGCCCCCTCGGAGAGAACCGGAAGAACGTCACCGACGTGTACGCCAACGAGCGGAAGGTTGAGTCGGACGAAGACGTGATCGAGGAGGCTAAGCGCATGAGCGCGCTCGGCACCTCGATCACCGGCGGCGAACCGCAGGAGGCGATGGCGAAGACGACCCGGTACCTCGAACTGCTGAAAGACGAGTTCGGCGAGGACCACCACACCCACCTCTACACCGGGATCACGGGCGGCCGCGAGAACATGCGCCGCCTCTCGGAGGCGGGTCTCGACGAGATCCGCTTCCACCCGCCCCTCGAGCTGTGGGGCGACATGCACGGCACCGAGTGGGAAGAGATACTCCATATCGCCCGCGAGGAGGGGCTCACGCCGGCCTTCGAGATCCCCGGCATCCGCGCGGAGCCGGAGTTCCTGGAGTTCCTCGACGAGGGCGCCGCGGAGTTCTGTAACATCAACGAGTTCGAGATGTCCGACGGGAACTACCGCCGGATGCAAGAGAAGGGCTTCGAGCTTCAGGAGGGCCACATGTCCGCGGTCGAGGGGTCGAAGGACGCCATCTTAGAGGAGATGGCGAGCCACGAGAAGGTGTACTTCTGTACGTCGGTGTTCAAAGACGCCGCCCAACACCGGAACCGCCTGAAGCGGATGGCGAAGAACATCCGTCGCGAGTTCGACGAGGTGACCGACGACGGCACGCTCGTCTACGGGAAGGCGTTCGCCGCCCCCGAGCGCTTCGAGGCGCTCGGCGTCCCCGAGCAGTTCTACACCGTCAAGTCGGACCACGTCGAGGTCGCGTGGTGGCTCTTGGAGGAGATGGTCGAGGACGGCGACCTCGACGAGGGCGAGATCGTCGAGCAGTACCCGACCGTCGACGGGACCGTCGTCGAGCGCACCCCGGTCGCCTGAACGGACGGATCTTGGTTCTTCTGACGGCGATTCTCGTTCGGTACCCGTAGGAACGGCGGTGGCGCGCACCTGCGAGCGGCCGGAGCGAAGCGGAGGCCGCGAGTCGGCACGCGCGAGGGACGCGGCGAGCGACGGGGCGACCGGAGGGAGACCCGAGCGAGCCGCGAGGCTGGGGAGGCGTGAGGTGCGGTCGCTGTGCGGTGCGGGGCGGGGCTCGAAGGGGCAGCCGCGAGTCGTCGCGGCTGGGGCTTTGGCGGTGTTCCCCGTCGAGCGGCGGTCGAAATCTCGAACGTGGCGTGCTATCTGCTCCCACACTTATAGGGGATCAGCGCGTACGGCCGCGTATGGCTTCCGAAGAACCCGTCTTCGCGAACGTGAGCATCGGGCAGGAGGTGTACAACGAGGACGGCGAGCGCCTCGGGTCGATCCGCGGGGTCGACGACGACGGCTTCTACGTCGCGTCGCCGTCGGACACGGACACGCTGACGCTCACCGGCGCGCGCGACGTGTTCGGCACCGCCTACGTGATGTGGCGCTGCTGGGAGTGCGGCGAGATGGGCGAGATCGGCGACCAGCTCCCCGCGAACTGCCCGAGCTGCGACGCGCCCCGCGAGGAGCTGTACTACTGGGCCGAGGACTGAGACGACTACCGTGAGAAGCGCCCCCGTGTCTGTATCTGTTATCTGTGAGCGGCTGACTACATAGACGCTGTTGACACCCCCGAAGCCCCGCCCCGCCCCGCCCCGCACCGCACAGCGACCGCACCTCACGCCTCCCCAGCCTCGCGGCTCCCTCCGCTGCGCTCCGGTCGCCGCGTCCCTCGCGCGGTGCCGCTCACGGCCGCCGGGGGCGGCCGCTCGCGGGCACGCGCCACCGCACGTCTCTCTATAAATAGACGATACCGCCCCCACAGTTGCTTATAAATAACCGTCGCCGCCAGCCGGCTCAGTCCGCGTCGGCGAAGTCCGCGAGGTTCGCCTGGAGCCCGGCGGCCATCGTCGACTTCCGGCGGAGGCGCCCGAGCGAGACGGGGAGGCGGTCGGCGACGCCGCGGACCGCCTCGCCGAACGTCTCCGCGGCCCCGTGCTCGCCCTCGAACGCGTTCCGGACCGCCTCGCGCACCTGCCAGACGCCGACCGGCCCCCAGTAGTCGTCGGAGACGTGGCGCAAGACGAGCGCCTTCGCCTGCCGCCCGCGGTCGTCGAGGTGTTCCAAGACGCCGAGCCGGGCCGCGTAGTAGGCGCCCGCCGTCTCCTCGACGTAGCCGGTCCGCCCCTCGCGGCCCTCGCTCGCGGCCGCGAGGTAGACGCCGGCCTCGGGGTCGGGGTTCCAGATCGACCCCGGCGACTTCATCTCGACGAGCTCGTACTCCCACCGGCCCGGGACCAGGATCACCCAGAACGCGTTGCCGAGGTACTCGTTGCGGTGGACCTCGATCCGGTCGACGGTCGGGTCGTCGCGGATCGACCCGCGGAGGAACTGGCCGACCGTGTCGTCGACGGCCGTGATCGACCAGCGCGTCGGGACGAGCCGGCGGTTCTCGCCGCGCCCGAGCGCGCCCGCCGAGAGGATCGTGTTGATCTCGTACACGTCGAAGCCGCGGCGGTAGAGGAACGTCATCGCCCCCTCGGCGCGCCAGTCGTCGTCCTCGAGCGTCTTCTGTACCGGCCGCGGGACGTGCGGATTCTCGCCCAGGTCGGCGGTCCGGGCCGCCGCCCGCGGTCCCGTCGGCGTCTTGATGTCCTCGGTCCCGACCTCGAAGTCGAGGTCCGGCCGGCCGTCGAGACCGATCTCCACGTCGACCGGGCGGTCCGCGATGGCGACCTCGCGTTGAACGCCGAGCCAGCCGTCCCACGCGTCGTGAACGCTCTCGGCCGGGCCGCTCGCGCCGCCGACCGACTTCACTCCGCCGGTCGCGCCCGCGTCCGCCACGTCGACCCCGCGGGTCGAGTTGAGCAGGCTCGTCCGCCGGTCGAACACGTCCGAGATGGAGACGCCCTCGTCGTACCACGCCGCGGAGGTCTCGAACGCCGCGGCGCGCTCCTCGCGGCCGACCGGCGAGAGGAGCCCGGTCGAGACGTTCGGGTAGTCCGCGCGGCCGACGAAGATAGAGGGCGAGACGCTGCCGACGACGGCGTCGTCGGAGACGTGCTCGTCGAAGCGGCGCTCGAAGGAGTCGAGGTGGTCCACGATCCCGTAATCCTTCTCCGCGGCGAGGCGCCGCCGCTCGGCGCGCTCGTTCGCCTCGAACTCGATGAACTCGTCGAGCCGCATTCGTTTCGTGTAGGGCCGAGCGCGACTTGACGGTGTCGGCGGCGGGCGGGGCTTCGTCCCGACCCGCGGCGCGTCGCCCGCCGCTCAGGTCGCGAGTGACGTCACGCCGGCCGGTAGCGTCGCGCCCGTGCGCCACGCGCCGTCCTCGCGGACGACCAGCGGCGTCGGCTCCCCGCCCGCGAACCCGTCCTCGTCGACGCGCAGCGTCCCGCCGACGAGCGTCCCGTCGGCGACCGCCCACGAGGCGACGAACGCCGGCTCGGCGGCGGGCACGGGGTCGGCGTCGAACCCGTCGCCGTCGACGGGCCCGGACAGCGTCACGCCCGAGGGCGCCTCCGGCCCCCAGCGGTTCGCCCCCGCGTAGAGTCGGCCGTCGCGGACGACCGCCTCGCGGAAGTAGTTCGCCCAGAAGTCGCGGAAGTCGGTGTCGAGCCGGTACCACCGGTCGCCGTCGTCCGTCCGGTAGAGCCCGTTCCCGGTGGCGGCGACGACGGCGCCGCCGTCGAGCACGCGCAGGTCGTGGACGTCGTCGTGGACGCCCCGCCCGTACCGCCGCCAGAAGTCGCCGTCGAACGCGTAGACGCCGCCGGGTTCGAGCCCCGCGAGCACGCCGTTCTCCGGGTGGACCGCCAGCGTCCTGACGCTCGGCGACGCCCCGGGCGCGCGGTCCCGCCACCGCTCGCCGTGCGGATGCGCGTCGAGGTCGCCGACCGGGTCGAAGCGCCACCCGTCGCCGTCGGCCGCCGGCCGCGCCCGGAGCACGTCGATCGAGCCCGTCCCGACCAGCACGGTCTCGGGGCCGGCGAGCACGGAGACCGGGCCGTCCGGGCCGTCGAGCCGGTGCCACTCGGTCCCGTCGGTCGAGCGGTACAGCCCCTCGGCGGTCGCGGCGATCCGGGCGTCGCCGCTCCGGACGACCTCGCGAACGCGCCCGCACGCGGCGACCCGCACCGGGTCGCCGTGCGGCCCGTCGAGCCGATACAGCCCGTTGTGGGTTCCGCAGACGAGCATGTGTCGTGATCCGTGACCGAGCGAAAAAACCGTACGCCTCCCGTCGGCCCCGGCCCGTTAGCTGTGGATCCCCATCGCCTCGATCTGCTCCTGGTACCGGTTGCGGATGGTGACCTCGGTGACCTGCGCGACGTCGGCGACCTCGCGCTGGGTCTTCTTCTCGTTACAGAGGAGCGAGGCCGCGTAGATGGCGGCGGCGGCGTAGCCGGTCGGCGACTTCCCGGAGAGCAGGCCCTGCTCGGCGGTCGTCTCGATTATCTCGTTGGCCTTCGACTGGACCTCCTCGGAGAGCTCCAGCTCGGAGGAGAACCGCGGCACGTACTTCTTCGGGTCGACCGGGCGCATCTCGAGGCCGAGCTCCTGAGAGATGTAGCGGTACGTCCGGCCGATCTCCTTGCGGTCGACGCGCGAGACCTCGGAGATCTCCTCTAAGCTCCGGGGGATCCCCTCCTTGCGGCAGGCGGCGTACAGCGCGGCGGTGGAGACGCCCTCGATGGAGCGGCCGCGGATCAGGTCCTCGTTGAGCGCGCGTCGATAGATCACCGAGGCGACCTCCCGCACCGAGCGCGGCACCCCGAGCGCGCTCGCCATCCGGTCGATCTCCGAGAGCGCGAACTGGAGGTTGCGCTCGCCGGCGTCCTTCGTTCGAATGCGCTCCTGCCACTTCCGCAGCCGGTGCATCTGCGACCGCTTCTTCGACGAGATGGAGCGACCGTACGCGTCCTTGTCCTTCCAGTCGATGGTCGTCGTCAGCCCCTTGTCGTGCATCGTTTTCGTCGTCGGGGCGCCGACGCGCGACTTCTCCTGCCGCTCCGAGTGGTTGAACGCGCGCCACTCCGGGCCGGGATCGATCTGCTCGTCTTCGATGATCATCCCCGTCTCCTCGTGTATCAGCTCCCCGTCGGCCGTCCGGGTGAGATCCTCCGGATCGAAGTCCTCGGGGTCCAGTTCGTCGACGTCCTCGATCTCCGCGACGTCGACCTCGTCTTCCTCGGCGTCTTCGTCCCCCACGCGCTGCCGGTCGTGATCCCGTTGCCGGGTGGGCCGTGTCATCGCATTTATATGCTATCGAAATGGTTTAACTTAAAAGTTCGTTAGTGTGTGGTTCGATACCACGCTCGGTCCCGCCGCTCAACTCGACGGCGGACGGACAGCCCTTTGTCCGGCGGGCACGGAGTTCGAACGAATGCCGACGATCGACTGCGACCCGGCCGCCGCGCGCGAGCGACTCGCGGGCGAGGGCGTCCGGATCGACGAGGGGAACACGCCCCACGAGCGGTGGCGCGCCGAGCGCGACGGGGCCGTCGCGGTCGCGTACGACGACAAGGTCGTGGTCCAGGGGAGCGACCCCACCCGACTGACCGCTCTGCTCCGCGACGGCGGCGGCCGCGCGCACGTCTACTTCGACGGCGCCTCCCGCGGGAACCCGGGGCCGGCCGCGGTCGGGTGGTGTCTGGTCGCGTCCGACGGGGTCGTCGCCGAGGGCGGCGAGCGCATCGGCCGCGCGACGAACAACCAGGCCGAGTACGCGGCGCTGATCCGCGCGCTGGAGGGGGCCGACGAGTACGGCTTCGACGCGATCGACGTGCGGGGGGACTCCCAACTGATCGTCAAGCAGATCCGCGGCGAGTGGGACGCCAACGACCCGGAACTCCGCGAGCGACGAGTCCGCGCCCGGGAGCTGTTGGAACGGTTCGACCGCTGGTCGATCGCGCACGTACCGCGGGAGATAAACGAACGCGCAGACGATCTGGCGAACGAGGCACTCGATGACGCGAACTGACGACGATCCGCCGGAGTGGGCGAAGGAACGGGCGCGCGAGATGATGGCGGCGGAGGAAGCCGACGCGGAGGCGGACGGCCCCGCCGACGAGGACGACGCCGATCCCCACCCCGACGACGAGCGCGTCCCGGACGTGCCGGTCGCGGCGGTCGACGAGGCGGAGCGGCTCACGCGACTCGCCCGCGAGGCCGAGTCCGCGGAGCCGACGCCGGAGATCGAAGAGGCGGCCGGCCAGTACCGGGAGCGGCGCGACGCGCTGGCCGCCGAGTACGGCTACACCGCGCGCGTCCGCGACGAGGACGACGCGCTCGTGCTGTACCCCGACGAGTGGATGGAGGACGGAACGGTCCGGCTCGACCGCGTCGAGGACACCGACCGCGCGGTCGAGGTGTCGCTGTCCGGTCCCGGCGACGCCGACCGCTACCGCCAGGTGGCCGCGTACAACGAAGCGGTCGCCGAGGCGGTCGCCGATCGGGAGCCGGACGTTCACGCCCGGACCGCGGAGACGTTCGCGGCGTTCATGAGCAACCACTACGTCCGCCCGGTCGACGACGCCACGCCGGCGATGCGCGCCGAGTTCCGCGAGGAGTACCTGGTCCGGAACGGGTGGCCGACCGACGAGCAGCTCGACGCCGTCGACGAGTCGCTGTCCGTGATCGAGTCGGTCGCCGGCGACATCGACGACCCTGCCGATGACTCCGCCGATGTCGACGATCCTGCCGATGACTCCGCCGACGTCGACGATCCTGCCGATGACTCCGCCGACGCCGACGGTTCCGCCGACGATCCGGCGTAGCGGCGGCTCATCGAAAAGAGAACGCGGCTTTCGCCGCGCCGTGTGCCAGGAATTTTCGATCGGATTCGATGCCGTCGACCGCGCGGGACCGCGCGCCGTCGCCCTTACTCGAGCAGCGCACGGACCTCGTCCGCGCGCGCCTCGTCGGTGACGAAGCGCCCGAGGACCCACTCGATCTGGCCGAGGACGATGTCGTGGCCGGCCTCGGTGAGCTCGTACTGGTTCGTCCGCTTGTCGAGCTCGCTCTTCCCGACGAACCCGTAGTCGACGAGGTCGTCGAGGTTCGGGTAGAGGCGCCCGTGGTTCACCTCGGAGCCGTAGTACTCCTCCAGCTCGCGCTTGATGGCGAGACCGTACATCGGCTCCTCGGCCAGGATGGTGAGGATGTTCTGCTGGAACGCCGTGAGATCGCTTGCCGCCCTCGATTCATCAGTGACTGTTTGTGCCTCTGACATGCCTGAGGGAAGGGGACCCGAACTTATAGTCTTTCTCAACGTTCACGATCGCTGCGATGCGTAACTCCGAACGTTCGTCCGGATCTCTCGGTATCGACGGTCTCTCGGCGGACACCCGTGCGATCCGGCCGCGGAGCGCGTTCGACTGATCGATTCCGTTTGCGCCGAGCCGGTCGACGATCTCTCGGTCGTACCGTCGCTTCGGTTCGCGATCGAAACCCGCGGATCGGCGGTTGGCGGGCTCGGGCCGGTGACGCGGTGCCGCGTCCCCGTTCCGCCGCCAGCGCATCGGCTCAGGCGATCCCGAAAGGACTTTGCCCGACTTCGACCCATCCACGGGCACATGGTCAACCTCTGGGAGGATCTCGAGACGGGACCGAACGCGCCGGACGAGATCTACGCCGTCGTCGAGTGTCTCAAAGGCGAGCGGAACAAGTACGAGTACGACAAGGACGTCCCCGGCGTCGTGCTCGACCGCGTGCTTCACTCGAACGTCCACTACCCGTACGACTACGGCTTCATCCCGCAGTCGTACTACGACGACGAGGACCCCTTCGACGTGATGGTGCTCGTCGAGGACCAGACGTTCCCCGGCTGCGTCGTCGAGGCCCGCCCCGTCGCGCTGATGAAGATGGACGACGACGGCGAGCAGGACGACAAGGTGATCGCGGTGCCGACCGAGGACCCCCGGTTCGATCACATCGAGGACCTCGAGGACATCCCCCGACAGATCCGCGACGAGATAGACGAGTTCTTCTCGACGTACAAGAACCTCGAGGCCGGCAAGGAGGTCGAAACGCTCGGCTGGGAGGACAAGGCGGCCGCGAAAGCGGCCATCGAACACGCGCAGGAGCTGTACGACGAGCAGATCGCGTAGCGACGATATAACCTGGGCACATCCGGCGCCCGCGATCGGATGCGTTATGCCTATGGGTAATTTTTAGGGCGCGAGTCGCGTATCGTCTAGCGGAATCATGAGCGCCACCACGCCCGCCGTCGGCATCGATCACCCGACGGTCGTTCCCGCGAACTTCGATCCGGACGACGACACGCCGGACGGCGCGGCTCCCGACGACACCGCCGCGAGCGACGACGCGTAGGGGTCGCTGACGCCCGTTCAGACTCGTTCGACGACCGATGAGAGCCGCGCCGCGTCCGCTTGAAGCGTCTCGAACGCCTCGTCGACCCAGTCGACGACCGCCTCGTCGGTCGATTCGAGCACGCACCGCGGGTTGTTCCGCTCGTCGTACGCGGTCACGCAGGCGATGTCGTCACACCGGAACAGTCCGTACTCTATCGGCTCTGCGCTCACGTACACCTCGGCGTCGTCGTCGTCGAGCGCTCGGTCGGTCGCCGGCTCGAACTCCGCGACCGACGCGTCGGCCACGTCGCGGTCGATGATCAGCTCCACGCTCGCGCCGCCGTCCAACGCCGCGGCCGCCGCCTCGTTGAACTGCTGGAGGACGACGGGAGAGACGGCCCGGATCTCGGCGCCGCTGCTCTCGCGGAGGAGCTCCGTGAGCCGGTCGACGGCCGCCAGGGGGTTCTGATCGGACGCGACCGTGAGCTCGCTGTCGGGGATCCCGTCTCCGGGGAAGTCGACCCCGACGCGTTCGACGGTCGCCGCGAACCGGCCGTAGCGGTCGGCGCGTTCGACCTCCCTCAGGAGCGTCTCGTACGCGTCGTGGACGCGCTCACCGGTCGGCGTCACCCGATAGGCGGCGTCGCGTTTCACCACCCAGTCGCGCTCGCGGAACCCCGCGAGGATCCGCTGGACCGTCGTTCGGGTGGCGTCGACCGCGTCGGTCAACTCCGCGGGGCGCCGCGGATCGTCGCGTAGCGCCCGCAGTATCGCGACCCGAACAGGCGAGCCGGCGAGGTACTGTGCGCCGTCGTGTCCGTCCTCGGCCGTCATCGTACGATCCGTGTGTACGGGTACCGCCCTGTTAACCGTACCGCGTCGCGGTCGCGGGCGCCGCGCTCGGGTCCCTCCGCGCTCGCCGGTCGCGTCAGTCCCGGTACCGGAACGACACGACGGTGCCGACGGTGTCCTCGCCGGCGATCCGCTCCGTGGTCACCGTCACGGCCGCGAGCCCGTCCGCGCCGAGTGCCTCCTCGATCACCGCCCGCAGCGCGTCGGGGTCGGCCCCCTCCTGGATCACCGGCACGCGGACCTGTCGCCGGTTGACCGCGATGTCGCCGAGGTCGTACTCCGTGTGCTTGAACGCCTCCCGGATCGCGGCCTCGATGTCGGTCATTGCGGCTTGACCTGCGCGCTCGCCGGTGAAAAAACGCGGTCCTCGGTGGATCCCGCGAGAGCGCCGGTTCTCAGTCGTCCATGGCCTCCGTAGAATCGGCCGTTTCTCGGCGTCCAACGATTCCTACCAATTTAATACAAATATAAAATGTTTCAAATATCTCTATAATTCAACCGCAGAACAATCTTAATATTTATTTATCCTGATACTTTTCGAATATGCACGAAAGTGTGGCAGATTACGTTGCAGAGCACCCGAAGATGGCCGGCGTCCTGTTCACCGCGCTGCTGCTGCTGACGCAGGCGGCGCCCGCAGCGGCGAACCAAGCAGCTGTTAACCCTGGTCCGTAAGTTCAGTCAGCTTATTATTCCAAGTTAGCTCCTTGTCGTAGAATATCGGGGTATCTTCTAAATCCAGAAATTCCTTAACTTCGTTAGTTGTTACCGATTTAATATCCACGTTGGTGGGAATCAGGTGGTTCTTGTCGTCTTTGTCCAAATTTATGTACATCAAACTACCGACGCCGTAAGGTCCGTTCGGGAATCCTTCTATCAGTAGATCTAAACACTCTGTCTCGGTAGGTTCTAAATTAAGCACTAACGCGGCGCCGCTCCGACTCTGACAGATCGTCGTCCCCCCGTCGCCGACAACGATGTACTGGTGACCCGTAATCAACTCCCGTTTCGCCACGTGGAGCGCGGTCCGGAGGTTGAACCCGCTGTTCATCAGTCGGGCGATGATCCGGCCGAGCGTCGTCGCGGGGGAGTTCGCGACGTCTGAGAGCGTGACGATGCCGCCGCGCGAGCCGCGGTGGATCAGGGCCTCGCCCTGCTGGTAGGACTGGCAGGCGTTGAGCAGGAAGGCGCTGACGCCGATTTCGAGGTCCTCGTCGGTCAGATCGAGGTAGCCGTCCGCGCACTGCATCCCGCGGTCGTCGACGTGGCCGATGTAGTGGAGGAAGTCGACGTCGGACTCGAGGGTCTCGCGCATCTCCTCGCGGGTGCGGTCGTGGCGCACCTCGATGTCGAACTGGACCATGTCGCGGAGCCCGTACAGGTCGGCGACGTTCCCTTCCTCGCGCATCTGATCGTCGTTACAGACGACGAGGACGGAGATCCGCGACTGCTCGACTTGCCCGACTTCGAGCCGGCGGTGGTACGCGTCGAGCGTCGCCTTGTTGGCGTCGAGCGGGACGCCGTCACCGACCCACGCGTGCTCGACGGTGTCGACCGGCTCCGGTCGGACGAATTCGGTCTGCGCCGGGACGGCCCCGCGTTCCGTGGAGGCGTCCGCCCCGCGGGTGACCCCCGCGCTCGCGGCGCCGCGCACGAACTCGCCGCCGGCGGGGCTCCCACGGCTGTCGAGGTCGACGCCGCCGCCCGGGACTTCCCGCCTCGTGGTCGCCGCCGAGTTTCGGCCCGCGCCGCCGAAGAAGCCGACGCCGACGCCCCCGTCGTCGTCCGCCGGCGTGACGGTCTCCGGCGAGCGGACGATCGACAGCTCGCCGGCGACGAACGGGAGCATCTCCACGTTCCCTGGGTCGGGACGCACGTCCGTCGTCAGCGTCCACTGCGGCAGTTCGGGCTCGACCGCCTCGAACGGAACGTCGAGGTACTCGCCGAGCCGCTCGGCGAGCGGGAGGTCGTACAGCCGCCCCCAGTCGAGGTCGAGGCCCGTCGTCTCGCGCTCGTGGAGGTCGACCGGGTAGAACCCCTCCGTGCGGGCGAGACAGTCCATGTGGAACGACTGCCTGAGCACCTCGGCGGCCCGCGCCTCGAATTTCGGTTCGAGCGGGTACGTCCACCCGTCGCCCTCGATCCGCGGGGCGTCGCCGGGGACGACGTCGGCGGCGAAGTAGTACGCCAGCGAGACGACGGGGTAGAGGTAGCGGTACTCGGGCGGGACGACGATCCGCACGCCGCTCTCGACCGGCTCGACCCGCTCGGGGACGCGGAACTCCTCGCCGGGCTCGATGAGGGGAGGATGGCCCCGCAGGGTCGGGAACGACCGCTCGGGACTGGTCGTCTGGAGCGCCGACCCGAGCAGCGAGACGGCGTCCATCAGCGACTCCGGATCGGTCGGCGTGGTGATCGTCCCCGCCGGCGTCTGGTGGAGCGACCGGAAGCCGAGCCCGACGGTGGCCGGCGCGTCGAGGTCGATCCGGGTGGTCCGGTCGGTCGTCGAGACGGAGAACCCGGCGTCGAAGGTGAGGTACAGTTTCGTCGGCGCGGGGTTTATACCGACGTGATAGGTCCCGCCGGGCATCTCGTAGCAGTCCCCGTGGGTCAGGAGCACTCCGTCGCCGTCCCGCGTCTCGACGACCGCGACCCGCGGGATCTCGATCGAGCCGGTCTCGACGGCGACGCTGGTGTCGACCGGGAAGTAGTGGTCCGACGCGGGGCGCGGACGGGGGTCGACCGGCCGGTCGGTGTACACCTCGAACTGGGTGTTCTCGATGTGGTCCGTGACGGTGATCCCGTCGGCCTCGCGCAGCGGGTCGATGTCGATGCTCATGGGAACTCGCCGCGACGGTCGTCGTCGGGTACGGGAGACCGGCGCCGCGGTAGTGCGTGCCACTGGGTTGTGCGATAGCGGCGATAAAGGTTGCGTCGGTCGGATCGCCGCGGACCGAACGGATAAAGTCCCGGCCGCCCCACCTCCGCGTAATGATAACGCTGGGAACGGCCCGCGCCTCTCCGGGGGAGACGGACACGGGCCGTCTCGAGGTGGGAGAGATGCGGGACGGGAGCCCCGTCCGGCTCCCGGTCGCCGCGATCAACGGCGCGGCCGACGGGCCGACGCTGTACGTCCAGGCGGTGAGCGACGGCGACGAACTGAACGGGTTAGGCGTCGTCAACCGCGTCGTCCCCCGGATCGACCCGGCCGAGCTGTCGGGCTCCGTCCTCGTCGTCGGCATCGTGAACCACTTCGCGTTCCAGGCCGCCGAACACCGGAACCCGGTCGACGACCGGAAGATGAACCGCGGTTACCCGGGCGACGCCGACGGGACGACCAGCGAACGGATCGCCCACGAGACGTTTCAGGCCGCCACGCGCGCCGACTACATCCTTGACCTCCACCAGGGGTCGACGAGCCGGATGATAAACGAGACCCGCGTGCGTTGCGGCGTCCGCCACCGGCTCCACGGCGACTGCTTAGAGCTCGCGAAGGCGTTCGGCTGCGGGCACGTACTCGACATCAAGGGCCCGGACGGCCAGCTCGCACGGGCCGGCCCGGAACACGGTATCCCCACGGTCGACCCAGAACTCGGCGGCTGCGTGGGCTGGGACGAGGAGTCGATCCGGTACGGCGTCGAGGGCGTGTTCAACGTCCTCCGCCACTACGGGTTCCTCGACGGCGACGCCTCTCTCGAATCCCAGACGCGCGCCCGCGGCTTCGACCAGTACGGCTCGCCCGCCGGGGGGTTGGTCCGCTTCGAGCGCGAGCTCGGCGAGCGCGTCTCCGAAGGCGACGTCCTCTTCGAGGTGACGGACACCTTCGGCGCCTTAGAGGGCCGCGTGACCGCCGACACCGACGGCATCTTCTGGCGGACCCGTCGGCTCCCACAGGTGGCCGCGGGCGAGTACGTCTGCTCGATCGGAACCAACGTCGACCGATACTGATGGGGTCCCCTACCGACGCCCGCGACTCCGAAACTCCGTCGTCGAGGGCATCCGAACCCGACCGGCTCCGTTGCCCCGAGTGCGGCGAGACGTACCGCGACCGCTGGCGCTGTCGGTGCGGTTCGCCCCTCGAGTTCGCCGGCCCGCCGACGCCCGCGGGCGAGGCGCCCGACCCCGAGTCGTTCGACGCGCGCGACGGGCTCTGGGCGTTCGACGACCTGCTCGCCGTCGGGGACGACCCCGTCGATCGGGTGACGCTCGGCGAGGGGATGACGCCGCTCGTCGACGCCGACCGGAGCGAGGACGGGGCCGCCGGAGACGCCGAATTCCCTCCGTGGAACGCGTCGTTCAAGCTGGAGTACGTGTTCCCGACCGGCTCGTTCAAGGACCGCGGGGCGACGACGACGCTGACCCGGGCCCGCGAGCTGGGCGTCGAGCGCGTCGTCGAGGACTCCTCGGGCAACGCGGGCGCCGCGGTCGCGACCTACGCCGCCCGCGCCGGCATCGACGCCGAGATCTACGTCCCGGCCGACGCGAAGGAATCGAAGCTCCGGGCGATCCGACGCGCCGGCGCCGACCCGGTCCGGATCGAGGGGAGCCGGGGAGACGTGACGGACGCGTGCGTGGCGGCGCTCGGTGACGCGGACGACGCCGTGGGTGAGGACGCGGACGACCCCGCGGGCGACGACCCCGCCTGGTACGCCAGCCACGCCTGGAACCCGGCGTTCCTCGAGGGCACCGCCACGGTCGCGTACGAGATCGCGTCCCAGCGCGGCTGGGACGCCCCCGACGCGGTCGTGACGCCGCTCGGCCACGGCACGCTGTTCCTCGGCGCCTACCGCGGGTTCCGCCGGCTCGAACGCGCCGGCTGGATCGACGCGGTTCCCCGGCTCTACGGCGCGCAGGCGGCCGGGGTCGCGCCGATCGTCCGTGCGCTTCACGGCCCCGACGCCGCCGATCCGGACGACGCGGTCAACGACGCGGCGGACGGGATCCAGATCGCGGAGCCGGTCCGCGACCGCGAGATCCGCGCGGCGATCGCCGCGACCGGCGGCGACGCGCTCGCCGTCACCGAGGCGGCCGCGACGCGCGAACTCGACCGGCTCCACGCCGCCGGCTTCTACACGGAACCGACCTGCGCGGTCGCGCCCGCGGCGCTGCGGACGCTCCGTGGGCGCGGCGAGATCGGTCCCGACGAGGACGTGGTGGTGCCGCTGACCGGGAGCGGACTGAAGGGTTGAGTCTGGTCGGAGTCGGCGGCCCCGAAGCGGCGGGTTACCCCACCGTTATCCCTTTTCAGTCGGCGCTCGTCCGTCCTCGCATGAAGGTGCTCGTCTACGGCGCGGGCGCGCTCGGGAGCCTCGTGGGCGGGCTGCTGGCGCGCGAACACGACGTGACGCTCGTCGGGCGCGACCCGCACATGCGGCGGATTCGGGAGGACGGGCTCCGGGTCGACGGCGAGGTCGACGCCCGCGTCACGCCCCGAGCGCTCACCGACGGGCGGCACCGTGCCGCCGACCTCGCATTAGTCACGACCAAGGCGTACGACACCGACGCGGCGGCCCGCGCGCTCGCGACCGGCGAGTACGAGGCGGTCTGCTCGCTCCAGAACGGGCTCACCGAGGAGCGGCTGGTCGCCGCGCTCGACGCGACGGTCCTCGCCGGCACCGCGAGCTACGGCGCCCGGTTCGTCGAGCCGGGCCGCGTCACCTGCACCGGCGTCGGAGCGGTGGTGGTCGGCGCGCTCTCCGGCGGCGCGAGCCCGGCCGCCGCGCGGGTCGGAGCGGCCTTCGAGGCGGCCGGCGTCGAGGTGACCGTCGCCGACGACATGCCCGTGCGACGCTTCGAGAAGCTCGCGGTCAACGCCGGGATCAACGGCCCCTCGGCGCTCGCGCGGACCGAGAACGGACCGACGCTCGACGGGCCCGCCGGCGGGGTCGCTCGCGAGGCCGCCCGCGAGACGGCCCGCGTCGCCCGGGCGGTCGGGGTCGACCTCCCGGACGAGCGGGCGGTCACGGCCGTCGAGCGCGTCGCCGGCGACACCGCCGCCAACCGGTCGTCGATGCGCGAGGACGTCGAGAACGGGCGACGAACCGAAGTCGACGCCGTCTACGGCGCGGTCGTCGACCGGGCGGACCGGCACGGCGTGCCGGCGCCGACCTGTCGGACGGTCGGTTCGCTGATCCGCGGCTGGGAAGCGTCTCGCGGACTCCGGTGATTGGGGCGCCGCCGCCGGTGCCATACGCGACGGCGGCGAGGGAAAACGGGGCGACGGCGAGGGAAAACGGGGCGACGGCGAGGGAAAACGGGGCGACGGCGAGGGAAAACGGGGCGGCGGCTACGCGCTCAACACCACTCCTCGAGGACGGTCGCGTCGGCCTCGTCGACCGACACCCACGCGTCCTCCCGCGAGACGTCCGCGATGACGAACTCCGGTCGCGACGACGAGGAGTCGATCGACGCCATCACGTCCGGCGCGGCGGCGTCGAGCCTCGGCTCCGTCGGCAGCGCCGTACGGCGGCGGTCGGGGTCCGGCTCGTCCCAAGGAGTGGAACTCCGTGACATGGTTGTGAATTGTTCACAGTAGTTATAAGAGTTGCGAACCCGGACGAGATCGGCCGTCGAATCGGAGATGTCCGGGACTGCCCGCCGACGTATCTGTCGAAAAACCGCCGATCGGCCGACGATACGGCGAAACGTGTCGGGTTTCTCATCGACTCATGGGGCCCGAACCGCACACCGACGTCCCCGCGTCCCCTCGGTGATTCGGCTCCGCACACCTTCGCAGTATACAAGAGGTGTCGCGCTGAAAGGCGGGCATGAACGTCGCAGACGCCATGACGCCCCGGTCGGAGCTCGTCGTCGTCGAGATCCCCGGGAGCCGGAACGACGTGTTGGAGTACATCCAGGACCACGGGTTCTCGTCGGTGCCGGTCGTGAAGGACGTCGACGGCGACGAGGTGTACCGGGGGCTCGTCACGCGCGACGACCTGATCGACCAGCCGGACGAGGACCAGCTGGCGCTCCTGATGCGCGAGGTGCCGACCGTCGGGGCCGACGACGACATCGTCGACGCCGCCCGAACGATGGTCGCTGAGGGGTCGCGGCGCCTCCCCGTGGTCGACGGCGACGAGCTCGTCGGCATCCTCACCGTCACCGACGTGGTGCGGGCGATCGCCCGCGGCGAGGTCGACGGCGAGACCGAGGTGGGCGAGCTCGCGACCCGCTCGGTCAACGCCACCCACACCGCGACGCCGCTGCCGGTCGCCGAGCGCGAGATCGGGCTCTCCGGCGTCCCGTACGCGGTCGTCCTCGACGACGACGCCGCGGTCGCGGGGATGCTCACCGAGGTCGACATCCTCGCGGTCGCCCGCGTCGTCGAGGGCGAGGCGAGCACCGGCGACTCGATCGCCGAGGAGGACTCCGAGTGGTCCTGGGAGGGGATCAAGGCGACCGGCGCGCGCTACCTCCCGACCCGGAACGTCGAGATCCCCGCGGAGGCGGTCCGTCACTTCATGACCGAAGACCTGATCACGGTCAACGCCACGCGGACGGCGCGGGAGGTCGCCCAGGAGCTCATCAGCAACGACATCGAGCAGGTCCCGCTCGTGTCGGGCACGGACCTCGACGGGATCGTCCGCGACGTGGACCTGCTGGAGGGGCTGTAGATGGCCGCGGACGCGCTCGCCGAACTCGCGAAGCGCCGCGGGTTCTTCTTCGGCTCGAACGGCGCGTACGGCGGCACCGCCGGCTTCTACACGTTCGGGCCCCAGGGCGCCGCCCTCAAGCGGAACGTCGAGGACGCGTGGCGCGACCGGTTCACCATCCGCGAGGGGAACCGCGAGATCGAGGCGCCGACGGTGATGCCCGAGCCCGTCTTCGAGGCCTCCGGTCACTTGGAGGGGTTCGACGACATGCTCGTCGAGTGCCCCGAGTGCGGCGAGTCCCACCGCGCCGACCACCTCGTCGAGGACGCCACCGAGGTCGAGGACGCCGAGGCGCTCCCCGGCGAGGAGGTCGCGGAGCTGATCGCGGACAACGAGATCGCCTGCCCGGCCTGCGGCACGCCGCTCGCCGGCGAGCCGGTCGAGGCGTTCAACCTCATGTTCGCGACCGACATCGGGCCCGGCGACGCCCAGCCCGGCTACCTCCGCCCGGAGACCGCCCAGGGCATCTTCGTCGAGTTCCCGCGGCTGAAGGAGTACGCCCGCGGGAACCTCCCGTTCGGGATCACCCAGATCGGCCCCGCCTACCGCAACGAGATCTCGCCGCGCGGCGGGCTGCTCCGCCTCCGCGAGTTCACGCAGGCCGAGCTGGAGCAGTTCATCGACCCCGAGGCGGACGAGCCGCCCCTCGACCGCGTGCGCGACGTCGAGGTCCGGCTGTACCCCGCGACCGAGCAGGAGGCCGACGACGGCGACTACCTCGAGACGACGGTCGGCGAGGCGGTCGAGTCGGGGGTCATCGGCTCCCCGTGGGTCGGCTACTACCTCGGCGTCGCCCAGGAGTGGTACGAGCGCGTCGGCGTCGACCTCGACCGGTTCCGGTTCCGCCAGCACCTCGCCGGCGAGCGCGCCCACTACGCGGCCGACTGCTGGGACGCGGAGAGCGAGGTCGACGGCGACTGGATCGAGATCGCCGGCTTCGCGTACCGCGGCGACTACGACCTCTCGAAGCACGACGAGCACGGCGACGACTCCTTCACGGTGTTCAAGCGTTACGACGAGCCGAAGACGGTCGAGCGCGCGACCGTCGATCCCGACATGTCCGTCCTCGGGCCCGAGTTCGGCGGCGACGCGGCCGCGGTCGCGGAGGCGCTCGAGACGCTCGCCGAGCGCGACCCGGACGCCTTCGACGGCGAGACGGTCGCGGTGACGGTGGGCGAGGGCGACGACGCGGCGACCCGCGAGGTCGACGCCGACGTCGCGAACTTCTCGGTCGAGGAGGTGACCGAGAGCGGCGAGCACATCACGCCCCACGTCGTCGAGCCCTCCTTCGGCGTCGGCCGGACCGTCCAGACGCTGCTGGCGCACGCGTACAACGAGGACGAGGTCGACGGCGAGGCGCGCACCTACCTCTCCCTGGAGCCCGAGGTCGCGCCGCAGGACGCCGCCGTCTTCCCGCTGGTGACGAACGACGACCGCCTCACCGCGCTCGCCGACGAGGTCGCGGCCGACCTGCGCGCGGCGGGCCTCGCGGTCGCGTACGACGACTCCGGCTCGATCGGCCGCCGATACCGCCGGCAGGACGAGGTCGGCACCCCGTTCTGCGTCACGGTCGACCGCGACGGCATCGAGGGCGACGGTCCCGACACGGTCACCCTTCGCGAGCGCGACTCCGCGGCGCAGGTCCGGATCCCGGTCGCGGACTTGGCCGACGAGCTGACCGCGCTGCGCGAGGGCGAGCCGTTCGCGTCCGTCGCCGACCGGTACGACGCGGTCGACACCGACGTCGAGACCGCGGGGAACTGAGGGCGTGACGCTCCCGGCCGCGGCGTGGCGCGAGCGCGTAGAGTTCGAGCGGCGGCTGGTCCACGCGAGCGGCACCCTCTACCCGGTCCCGTACCTGCTCGGGTGGATCTCCTGGGAGACGACGGGACGGCTGCTGGTGGGCAGCGTCGCGGTCGCGGCCGTCCTCGAGGCGCTGCGCCTCTCCGGGTCGGTCGGTCCGCTCGACCCGCTGTACGACGCCCTCGTCCGCGAGTACGAGGCCGACGGGATCGCGGGCTACGCGCTGTATCAGGTGGGGATGGCCGCCACCGCGCTCGTCTTCGCGCCGGTGTTCGCCGTGCCCGCGATGTGGATGCTCTCCGTCGGCGACCCGATAAGCGGCGGCCTCGGGGAGAACGCGGCGACGGAGCCGAAGCGGCTCTCGGTGGTGGCCGCGATGGTGTTCGTCTGCTTCGGGATCGCGGTCCCGTACGCGATCCCCGAGTTCGGTCCCGACCCCGGCGTGATCGTCGCCTTGGCGGGCGCGGTCCCCGCCGCGATCGCCGACGGGCTCCCGCCGCTCGTCCGCGGCGTCGCCGTCGACGATAACCTCACCATCCCGCCCGCGGCCGCGTCGGGGATGTTCCTCGCGGCCTCGCTGATCGCGTAGGGGCCGATCGGACGGACGCGGTCGCGCCGCCGCTCGCCGAACGGGACTGAGAGAAGCGCCGAGGCGGAGATTTGAACTCCGGTGTCCGAATGGACAGTAGATTTCGAATCTACCGCCTTGGCCAGGCTAGGCTACCTCGGCTCGCTTCGACGTTGACCGGTTCCGCTGTTATGCGTTTCGATCGCGTCCGCGACGCGACCGGATCCGTCGGCCGGCCGCCTCGCGGTCCCGGGTTTCCGGCAACGCTTTTCGGCCCGGCCCCCGTGCGGTCGGTATGGACGTCCCCGAAGCGGCCGACGCCTGCGCCCGCGTCGTCGACGAGGTCGGCGGCGCGGTCGTGGCCGACCGCGAGTTCCTCGACCGCGTCACGCTCGGCATCCTCGCCCGCGGCCACGTCCTCTTGGAGGACGTGCCCGGCACCGGCAAGACGCTCTCGGCGCGCTCGTTCGCGACCGCGCTCGGACTGGAGTTCTCCCGGATCCAGTTCACGCCGGACCTCCTGCCCGCCGACGTCACGGGCACCAACGTGTTCGACGAGCGCGACGGCTCCTTCTCGTTTTCCCCCGGCCCCATCTTCGCGAACGTCGTCCTCGCCGACGAGATCAACCGCGCGCCGCCGAAGACGCAGGCCGCCCTGCTGGAGGCGATGGAGGAGGGCCAGGTGACCGTCGACGGCGAGACTCACGACCTGCCGAGCCCCTTCTACGTCATCGCGACGCAGAACCCGGTCGAGAGCGAGGGCGCCTTCCCGCTGCCGGAGGCCCAGCTCGACCGGTTCACGATCAAGACCTCCATCGGCTACCCCGACGAGGACGGCGAGTTGGAGCTGCTCCGCCGCCGCGCCGGACGCGTCGAGCAGTCCCCGACGGTCGACCGCGTCCTCGACCCCGACGCCGTGGCGGCGCTGCGGGAGGTGCCCGAGTCGGTCCGGGTCGACGACGACCTGTTGCGCTACGCGGCGGCGCTCGCGCGGGCGACGCGCGAGGACCGCCGCGTCGAGGCCGGCGTCTCCCCCCGCGGCACCCAGCGCCTCTTCGAGACGGCGCGGGCGGCGGCGGTCATCGCCGGCCGCCAGTTCGTCACGCCCGACGACGTGAAGCGCGTCGCAGAGCCGACGCTCGCCCACCGGCTCGTGTTGACCCCGGACGCGGCCGTCAACGACGTCGACGAGCGAGACGTGATCGACGACGTGCTCGACCGGATCGCGGTGCCGACGGTCGAGGCGCCGGAGGCGTAACTCGGGGAAACCGGTCCGCGCTCCCGGGCTCGTCCGCCCTACTCCCCGTCGCGCGCGTCGAGCAGCTCGGTCGCCGTGAGCAGCGACTCCAACTCGACGCCGTGCTCGGCGAGCAGCTCCGCGGCGCCCTCCTCGCGGTCGACGACGACCAGCACGCGGTCGACGGTCGCGCCCGCCTCGCGCAGCGCCTCGACCGCGTCGACCGCCGACTGCCCCGTCGTCGCGATGTCTTCGATCACGACGACCTCCTCGCCGTCGTCGAGTCGGCCCTCGATCCGGTTGCCCGTGCCGTACTCCTTCGCCTGCTTTCGCGCGATGACGTACGGGCGGCCGAGCTCCGCGGCCGTGACGGCCACCAGCGGGACGGCTCCGAGGGCGACGCCCGCCAGCTTCGCGTCCGCGTCCGCGAGCCGGTCGGTGAACGCCTCGGCGACGAGCGTCAGGGCGTCCGGGTCGGTCTCGAAGCGGTATTTGTCGACGTAGTAGTCGCTCGTGCCGCCGTGCGACAGCTCGAACTCGCCGAACCGGACGGCGTCGGCCGCGGTGAGCGCCGCGATCAGCTCGCGTCGTCGGTCGTCGTCGGTCATACGGGGAAACGGGCCGCCGGCGACCATAAACGGGTCGGAACGCGCGGACGCCGCGGGTCGGCTACCGCTCTTCCCCGCCGGCGAGCCCCGACCCGCCTCGCTCCGCCGCCGGGAGGACGAGGGTCACCGTCGCCCCCTCGCCGTCGAGCCCCGAGCCGAACCGTATCTCGCCGCCGTACGCCTCCACGACCCAGGCGGCGATCCACAGCCCGACGCCGGTGTTGTGCTGTAGCTGCGTCACCTCGCGGGCCCCGGTGATCACCTCCCGAACCGCGGTCGGGATCCCCGGGCCGTCGTCTGCGACGCGCACCGCCACGACCCCGGCGTCCGGGTCGCGCTCGGCGGTCACCGCGACGCGCGGAGCGTCGCCGCCGTGTTCGACGGCGTTCTCCACGAGGCTGTCGACAGCGACGGCGAGGCGGTCGTCGCCGCGCACCGCGATGCCGTCCGGCACGTCGGCGGTGATCCGCGCCTCGGGACTGTCGGCCGCGTGCCGGGCCGCGACCTCCTCGACGACGGCGCCCACGTCGATCGGCTCGGGATCGGTCACGTACCCCTTCTCGACGACCCGGCGGAGCGTGGTGGCGCCGTCGGCGACCCCGGCCAGCCGCTTGCCGGTGGCCTCGATCCGGCGGGCGTAGTCGCGGATCCGGTCGTCGTCGGTCCGGTCGGCGATCTCGCCGGCGAAGCCGAACACGACGTTCAGCTCGTTGCGCAGGTTGTGCCTGAGGATCCGGTTGACGATCCGCACGTACCGCTCGCGGCGCTTCCGGTCGGTGATGTCGGTGTAGATGCCGAACGCCCGGCGGGCCCCCTCCGTCTCGTAGCTGAACCCGCGGAAGAGGAACTCCCGCGGCCCGTCCACGGTCTGTCGGCGGACTTCCTCGGTCGCGAAGCCGCGGTCGCGGACCAGCGAATCGAGGTCCGCCGCCGCCGGACCGCCGCGCTCCTCGCGGCTCCCCAGCCGGTCGTCGTGGATGTCTAGCGCCCCGATCGTCCGACCGCGGAGCGCCGCCTCGTCCGCGCCGAACTGCGACTCGAACGCGGGGTTGACTCCGTCGATGACCGTCTCGTCGTCCGCTAAGACGACCTCCATCACGGGGTCCGGGATCCGGTCGAACAGCCGCCGGAAGCGGTCGCGCTCGGCGGACAGCTCGGTCCGCGTCCGGCGGAGGTCGGTCGTGTCCGACAGCGACCCGACGACGCCGGTCCCGTGGTCGGAGAGCCGCGACAGGCGCAACTCGCCGTGTCGCGGTCGGCGGTCGCCGTCGCGGTCGGCGGTCAGTTCGACCGTCCGGGCCGGCTCCGTCCCCTGGCTCCCCTCAGTCGCCGCGTCCGTGAGCGCCGCGACCGCGTCGACCACCCGCGGCGCGTCGGCGTCGTCGACGAGCGCGGCGAGTCGCTCTCCGACGACCTCGTCGAGCCCGCCGGCGCCGAACCACGCGACGAACGGCGCGGTGGCGTAGGTGACGGCCCCCTCGCCGTCGAGCACGCACACCATGTCATCGACGTTCTTGAGCGCGTCCTCGTAGGTGCGGAGCCGGCGACGGCGGTCGGCGGCGTCCATCGCGGCGACCGCGTTCGTCGCCAGCAGTTCGAGGACGGAGACGTCGCTCTCGTCGAAGGCGTTCGGCTCGACGGCGCCGACGATGAACGCGCCGTGGTCGCCGAGCGGAACCGCCGCGACGGAGCGCATCCCGTGGTACGACCGCCCGTCGTCGACCGCCGCGAGGTCGTCTTCCACCCGCGGTTCTCCCGCCTCGAACACCCCGCCAGTGAGCCCCTCGTCGGGGCGGCGCGGCCCGCGGCTGTCCGCGAACCGGTCGCCGAGCCCGTCGCTCGTGGCGACCAGCCGGAGCCGCTCCGTCTCGGGGTCGTACAGCCGGACGCCGCTGATCTCGTAGCCGAGGACCTCGTCGGCGGCCTCGATCAGCCGGCCCGCGACGGCCTCCCGGTCGTCCTCGCGCTGGATCCGCTCGACGGTGCCGAGGAGCCGTTCGAGGATCCGCTCGCGGCGCTTCCGCTCCGTGGCGTCGGCGAAGAACACGGAGAGCCCGTCCGGAGAGGGGTACGCGGTCACCTCGGTCCACAGGTCGAGCGGCTCGTAGCGGTCCTCGAACGAGACCGGCTCCTGCGTCTCCATCGCCCGACGGTAGTTCTCCTCGTACTCCTCGCCGATCGCGGCCGGGAACTCCTCCCAGATGTCGGTGCCGAGCAGCTCGTCCGGCTCGCGGTCGAGCAGCAATCCCGCCTTCTCGTTGACGTAGGTGAACCGCCAGTCTGAGTCGAGCGCGAAGAACGCGTCGTCGATCCGTTCGAGCGTCCGTTCGAACCGCTCGATCGCCGCCTCGCGCTCCTCGCGGGCGATCCGTCGCTCGATACCGCGGCCCAGCCAGTCGGCGAGCAGCTCCACGAACAGCCGCTCGGACTCGTCGAACGGACGGTCGCGGCGCTCCGGGTCGAGGAAACAGAGGCTTCCGAACACCTCGTCGTCGACGACGACGCGCCCGCCGACGTAGCTGCCGAACCCGAACCGCTCGTAGGCCGGGTCGTCGCCCAGCCCCGCGGCCTCGGGGTCCGTGAACGCGACCACCTCGTCGCTCCGCACCGTCCGCTGACAGTAGGTCAGTTCGAGCGGGACCGATCGGTCCGCGTCGGGACCGCTCTCGAGGAACGAGTCCAGCGTCCCCGTCCCGTCGCTGTACTGCCGGATCTCCAGCCGGTCGCCGTCGACGTGCGAGGAGTAGCCGACCGAGAGTCCGAGCCGGTCCCGACCCAGCTCCAGGAGCTGATCGAGCTTCTCGTCGAGGTCGGTCGCCCGGTCCGAGACGATCCGGATGAACGGTTCGAGGACCGACTCCGCCTCGGCGCCGGCGGCGCGTTCGCCGGCTCCCGTTCCGTCGGCCGCCGCCCGCGCCGCGAGCCTGTCCGCGAGCGTCTCGCCGTCGGCCGCGAGCCGCCGCCCGGAGACGTACTCGACGCCGAGCCGGCTCGCGTCGATGGCGGCGTCGGAGTCGTCGCGGACCGTGTACGCGAGCACGGTCGCGTCCGGGTAGCGGTCGCGGACCGACCCGAGGCGGTCGAGCGCGACCGCGTCGCCCCCGGCCGCGAGGTCGGCGTCCGCGGCGCCGCCCCCGCTCGGCTCGGCCGCGTCGGGGTCGTCGCGCTCCCGGTCGACGCGCAGTCGGACGACCACGCGGTCCGGGTCGTCGGCCGCCTCCCGCCCGCTGTCCGCACCGCTCGCGAACTCGCTCGCTCGGCGGACGCGCGTCTCCTCCGGGAGTTCGCCCCACGCCGCCTCGACCGGCTCACCGACGTGAAGCGTCGACTCAGCGGACATCCCTGACGGAGGTGGTCCGCGGCGGTCGTCCGCGACGAGGGTAGTCCGGGGCGGTCATGCCCGTTCCGGTCCGCTCGTCTCGCGCGCTCGGTCGGGCGCCCGGCGGGAGCCCTTCGCACCGTCCGGCTCGGCGCGTCCACAGATCATCGATTCACTCATTTCGCGAGGTACGAACGGCCCATTGATAACCGTTCCCTCCGGGCTCTCGAAATCGAGAGCCCCGCCGGGCGCCCGCCTCGGCGGCCGTCGTCCCGACACGATTTAGGCGGCCCGCTCACAACGGACCGGTAATGAGCACGCAGGCCGCGACGGCGGACCGGACGGTCGTGATCGGGCTGGAGGTCCACGTCCAGCTCGAGACCGACACGAAGATCTTCTGCGGCTGCTCGACGGAGCCCGCCGAGGACGAGGCGCCGAACACGCGCACCTGTCCGACCTGTCTCGGGCTGCCGGGCGCGCTCCCCGTCCTCAACGAGGGCGCCGTCGAGGCCGCCGTGAAGATCGGGAAGGCGATCGACGCCGACATCCCCGAGACGACCACGTTCCACCGGAAGAACTACTACTACCCCGACCTCCCGAAGAACTTCCAGCTCACCCAGTACGACGCGCCGATCTGCCAGGCGGGCGAGCTGGAGGTCCGCGTCGACGGCGACCCCCGAACGATCGGGATCACCCGCGCGCACCTCGAGGAGGACCCCGGGAGCCTCCAGCACGCCGGCGGCTCCATCGAGTCCGCGACCCACACCCTCGTCAACTACAACCGCGCGGGGACCCCCCTCATGGAGATCGTCACGGAGCCGGACTTCCGCTCGCCGGCCGAGACGCGCGCGTTCCTCGCGAAGCTGGAGGAGGTGCTGGAGTACCTCGGGGTGTTCGACCCCGGCCGCGACGGGAGCCTGCGCGTCGACGCAAACGTCTCCCTCGTCCCCGACGAGCACGTCGCGGACGACGGGACGATCGACGCCGAGGCGCTCGACGAGGTCAACCGCGCCGAGGTGAAGAACATCTCCAGTCACAAGGGCGCGGAGCAGGCGCTCGCCTACGAGGTCACCCGCCAGGAGAACGTCCTCCGGCGCGGCCGCGAGATCGAACAGGAGACCCGCCACTGGGACGAGGACCGCGGCGTCACCGTCGGGATGCGCTCGAAGGAGGCCGAGAAGGACTACCGCTACTTCCGCGAGGGCGACCTCCCCGCGCTGGAGGTGGCCGACTGGAAGGAGCGGATCGCGATCCCGGAACTCCCCGACGCCCGCCGCGAGCGCTTCCGCGAGGAGTACGGGCTCGACCGCGAGGCGGCCTCGAAGCTCACCTCCACGAAGGCGGTCGCGGACTTCTTCGAGGACGTGGCCGGCGAGTTCGACCCGGACCTCGCCGCGACGTGGGTCGCGGACAACCTGCTCGGCGAGCTCAACTACCGCGAGATGGAGGTGACCGACGTCGAGGGCCGGCTCGACGAGTTCACGCGGCTGATCGAGCTGGTCGCCGCCGACGAGCTCACGGTGAAGAACGCCGAGGAGGTCGTCCTCCGCGAGATGCTCGACGAGGGCGACGACCCCGAGACGGTCATCGAGCGCGAGGGGCTGGGGAAAGCCGAGAGCGGCGAGGTCGAGGCCGCCGTCGAGGCCGCCATCGACGAGAACCCCGACGCCGTGAGCGACTACCGCGACGGCGACGAGGGCGCGATCAACTTCCTCGTCGGCCAGGTGATGCAGGCGACCGGCGGCAGCGCCGACCCCGGACAGGTGAACGGCCTGCTCCGCGAACAGTTGGACGGCTGAGCCGCGGCCGCCGCGAACGCGTTCCCGTCTCAATGGCCATCGTCGATACCGTCGTGATCGGCCACGCGGTCGCCCTGCTCCTCCTGCTCGCGTGGGCGATCCACGCCCGCGGGAAGGTCGGCCTGATAGCCGGCTACGACGGCGGTCTCCCGCCCGATCGCGAGGCGGAACTCGCCCGCGACGCGGCGGCGGTCCTCGTCGTCTCTGCGGCCGCGGCCGGTCTGCTCGTCGTCGACGCATGGATCGGCGCGGTCCCTCGACCCGGGCTGCTGGTGACGGTCGCGATCGGCGCCGCGGTCGCGTGGTTCCTCTGGACGTGGAACGGCCGCGCGGAGCCTCCCGCGGAGTGACCGTCGGGGAGCCGCTCGAACCGTGCGATTGACGCCCGCCCGCCCGCTACCGCGCCCATGGACGTGACCGTCGAGGTCGTCGGCGAGGGGACGGAGGAGTACAGCCTCGCCGCCGACGCGACGTACGACGACCTGATCCGCGAGGCGGGCTACCACCCGCAGGAGGCGTCGGCGCTGGTCGACGGCTCGCCGGTCCCGGGCGACCGCGTCGTCGACGCCGACGAGGTCCGGGTCCTCCGATTGATAAAGGGCGGCGCGACGGACGGCGACGCGACGGACGGCGGCGCGTGACCGAAGAGTACGATCTGCCAGACCCGCCCGACGACGTGACCGTCGAGCCCGCGATCCCCGACGACCGCCTCGACGTGCTTCGAATTCTCGACGCCGCGATGCTGGAGACCGACGCGGACGCCGTCGACGACCGGATCGCGGCCGGCGACGCCCTCGTGGCGCGCTCGACGCGGACCGGCGGGGTCGTCGGCGCGCTGGTCGCCGTGCGTCCCGACCCGGACCGGCTTCACGTCGACGCCGTCGCGGTCAGACGGGCGCGTCGCGGTCGGGGGATCGGCTCCGCGCTCGTCGCGGGCGCGGTCGGTCGCGCCCGGTCGGATCCCGCGGTCGACGCCGTCACCGCTCGGTTCGACGCCGATCTGCGGGCGTTCTACGAGGGCCTCGGGTTCACGATCCGGCCGGCGGGAGCGGGGAGCGACGCCGCGGACCAAAGCCCTGATCGCCTCGACGGGACACTGTCGGTGGGCGGCCGCGACTCGGCGTGAACCGATCGCAAGCGGCGCGTCCGACTCGCGGCTGACTGACCTTTTTTTAGTGTGGTATGTGTACACATGGTCCCCACAGATGATGCCCTCAGCGTCCGGTTCCCTCGACTCCGGTAGTCTCGATGTCGAAGCGGTGGACTCGATCGACGGTCCCCGGCTCCGACCGACCGCGTCGGCGGGCGCCCGCTCGAACGCCGGCGGCCGTCCCGGCGACCGACGCGTCCGCGACGACGCCCTCGCGGCCGAACGCGATCTGTCCGCGGCCGAACGCGATCTGTCTGCGGCCGAACGCGACCTGCCGCCCGACCGCGACCTGCCGGCCGAGCGGGTCCGGGCGCTCACGGACGAGGTGGCCGCGCTCGAAGCGGAGGTCGAGGCGCTCGAACGGGTCGTCGAGTCGAAGGAGCGGCAGCGCCAGCAGGTGATCGACAACTACGAGTCGATCGTTGCGGCCCGACGGGCGCCCGACCGCTCGTCCGAAACGGACGCCGCCGCGTCGGAGCCGAGCGACGGACGGGGACTCCTCGCCACGGTCGCGTCCGGCGTCGGACGGGTCGCGGGGTGGCTGCGACCCGACCGCGAGTAGCCGCCCGCCGCCGGCCTCCCGCCGAACCCGACCGCGGAGACGGCCCGCGCCCGCATTCGACGTTCATTTCCGGGTCGCCCCCGTCCTTACGGGTATGAGCGCTACTTCGCCCTCGATTTCGGCGGTTCCGTGCCCGGCCGCGGTGATCGACTCATGAGCGGCAAAGACGACTACTACAACCGGTCCAAACAGCAGGGGTACCGCGCCCGGTCCGCCTACAAGCTGAAACAGGTCGACGAGGAGTCGGACATCCTCGCCCCCGGCGACACCGTGGTCGACCTCGGCGCCGCCCCCGGCGGCTGGCTCCAGGTCGCCGCCGAGGAGGTGGGCGAGGGCGGCACCGTCGTCGGCGTCGACCTCCAGCGCATCGACGAGTTCGACGACCACGACGTCGAGACGATCCGCGGGGACATGACCGAGGAGCGCACCCGCCACTACCTGCGGGAAGCGGTCGGTGAGGACGGCGCGGACGCGGTCCTCTCCGACATGGCGCCCAACATGACCGGGGAGTACAACCTCGACCACGCCCGGTCGGTCCACCTCGCGCGCCAGGCGCTCGACGCCGCCGACGAGCTGCTCGCGACCGGCGGCGACTTCGTCGTAAAGGTGTTCCAGGGGGAGGACCTCGACGCCTTCCGCGACGACGTAGCGGCGTCGTTCCAGTACGTTCGGACCGTCTCGCCGCCCGCCTCGCGGGACGCCTCCTCGGAGGTGTACCTCGTCGCGAAGGGGTACACCGAGGCGCCGGTCGCCGAGGGCGACCGGGTGGAGGTGACGATCGAGGAGTCGGGCGACGAGGGCGACGGCATCGCTTACGTCGACGGCTACACCCTGTTCGTCGACGGCGACGTCGGTGAGACGCTGACGGTCGAAGTCACCGACGTGAAGCCGCGGTTCGGCTTCGCGGAGCGCGTCGACGGGAACTGAGGGGCCCCGCTCGCTCGTTGGCGCGTCACGTCGACGCGTCCCGCTCGACGGTCGCGCCGCGCAGCACGTATCTGACGCCCTCGTCGTAGTCGAGGTCGGGCTCGAGGGCCCATCCTTCCACGCGACCGAGCGCGCGGACGTTCGGCAGGGCCATGCCCGCCTCGGCGCTCGGCTCGGCGCTCTCGTACTCGAAGAGGAGCGATCCCCCGTCGTCCCCGGTGAACCGACCGTCGTCCGCGACCGCGAACCCGTCGTCGGTCAGCGAGACGGTCACCGCGGTCGCGTCGTTGAACGCGGCGAACTCGAACGCGTTCTTGAACAGCTGCTTGAGTCGGGTCGGAGCCGCGAGTATCTGCCCATCCCCCTCGACCACCACGTCGACGTCGGCGCCGCTCGCCGTCGCCGCGTCGGTCACGGCCGCCTCGAACTCGACGAACGACGGCTCGTCGGTGTCGCGCGCGTACCGGACGAGAGTGTGGAGATCCTCGACGACGCCGCCGATCCGAGCGACTCGGCTGCGCGCCACCGCGACCGACTCGGCCGCGGCCGCCTCCTCGCCGCCGTCGAGCCGATCCGCCGCCTCCGCGAGATGGCCGTCGGCGACCGCCACGGAGTTCCGCAGTTCGTGAGCGATCGCGCCGGCCATGTCTCCCAGCTGCTCCTCGTGGCGATCGAGCTGCTCGCGCTGCCGCTCGATGGCGGTCACGTCCTGGACCAGCAGCGCCCACCCGAACTCCGCGCCGCCGACCGCGAGCGGTTCGCTCGTGACGCAGTAGGTCCGGTCGCTGCCGTCGGCGTCGCTGACGTCGATGAGGGTCGGCCGCTCGTCGCGGTACTCGTCAGCGATGCTCGGAGAGAGCTCCTCGATGCGGTCCGCGTCGTCGGCGAGCGACGGGAACAGCTCGGTCGCGCGCTCGTTGTGGTCGCGGACTCGCCCGTCGGTGTCGAGGATCAGGACGGCGCCGGCGGTGCGCTCGACGAACGAGCGCGTCGCCGTCTCCTCGACGGCGAGGAACGTGTCCTCGACCAGGTAGACGCTCCCGACCGCGAAGACGGCGACGCCGAGCGGCTCGTAACTCAGTTGCGGGAGGACGCTCGGCGCCGCGCGCGCGACCGCGTTCGGCACGACGGCGAGTCCGGTCGCCGCGAACACCCCGGCCAGCGTCCACGTGGACCCTTCCGACCGACGGAACAGCCGGTACAGCAGGTAGAAGCCGCCGGCCGACAGCGCGTACGCCAGCGCGAACGATCCCCAGTACAGCGCCCCCTCCTCGACGACGAGCCGCCGGGCGGGCTCCGTCCGGAGCGCCGCGTCGAAGTACCGACCGTGGACCGGGTTCGTGAGCTTCAGTCCGACCACGGCGACGTAGAGCGCGACGGCGGCCCGCCGATACCGCGTCCGGCGGTGGTAGTCGCGGCCGGCGTACGCGGACGCGAAGTAGCACCAGGCGAACGGCGTGGCGAAGCCGACGGTCAGCGCGAGGGTGTAGAGCGCGACCGCGGTCGGCTCCTCGGCGGCGAGCAGGACGCCCCCCTGGAGGAACGCCCACACGCCGACGAGGATCAGGAGCGCACGGAGCCCGCGTCTGGCGTCGCCGTTCCGCAGGCGGGACCCGCGGAACGCGGCCGCGAAACAGGTGCCCCCCGAGAGGGCGAACAGACTGACGACCCACCACAGCACCATTGAATGATACACGTGACGAACAGGATCAACTTAATACGGTCGCATAACCTGGGTACTGATGCCGAATTGATATGTTCTCTTACTTGTAATTAGGAGTATATATCGAGGGCAGTATCGGGAAGGTCGGGACCCGAAGCCTCAGTTCGCCCTGCCGCGCCTGACCCACTCGCGCAGGGTGAACCGGTCGTACGCGGTCTCCGCCGCGACTTCCCACTCGGATTCGTCCCACTCGGGATAGCGCGTGTCGCCCTCGTAGGCGCCGTCGACGTGGCTGAGGACCATCCCGTCGAGGTGCGGTTGGAAGAGGTCGTATATCCCGCCGCCGCCGAGGACGTACGCCGTGTCGACGCCGGTTTCGCTCGCGGCCTCACCGGCCAGGTCGATCGCGGTCCCGTCCCCGTTCGCGACCGTCGCGGTCGGGACGCCGACGCTCTCGACGCTCCGGCTCACGACGATCTGGCGGCTCCCGGGGAGGTCGTCGCGCATCGAGTCGAAGGTGCGACGACCGAGGATCACCGGCGACCCGGCGACGCGCTCGCGGTACTGCTTGACGTCCGCCTCGATGTGTGGCCACGGTAGTTCGCCGTCTCTCCCGATCACCCGGTTTTCCGCGAGGGCGGCGATGCTGACGAGTTTCACGGGCCGGGTACGGGACGGAGGGGCAAAAGCGGCGCGTCGGGCGCGGTCGTCGCGGCCGAGCGAACTCCGCTTCCGTCAGCCGTCGAGGCCGAGCAGGTCGAACGGGTAGCCGTTGTCCAGTTCGTCGGCGCGCTCGTAGACGACGCGCGCGGCCGCCACGTCCTGGATCGCGAGGCCGGTCGAGTCGAAGACGCTGACGCCGCGCACGCCGTCGGCGTCCGCGGCCGTCCCCGGCGTGCCGGGGCGGCCCGCGCGACGGCCGACGACGATCTCGCCGATCTCGCCGTAGATGTCGTCGTCGGTGAGCGTCCCGGCGGCGTAGGGGACGTTGATCTCGCCGGAGTGCGTGCACTGCTCGTGGTCGTCGATGACGACGGTGGCGTCGACGAGGAGGTCGTCCGCGAGCTCGTGTTTCCCGGCCGCGTCCGCGCCCATCGCGTTGACGTGGGTGTGCTCGCCCACGTCGTCGCGGCCGACGATCGGGGTCTCGACGGGCGTCACCGTCGAGAGGATATCGCAGTGGCCGGCCTCCGAAACCGAGCCGGCGCGCACGTCGAACCGGTCCTCGAAGGCGTCGACGAAGTCGGCGACGCGCGCCTCGTCGAGGTCGCTCACGACGACCTCCTCAATGTCGCGCACCGCGGCGATCGCCTCGAGCTGCGTGTACGACTGGACGCCCGCGCCGACGATCCCGAGCGAGGTCGCGTCCGGGACCGCGAGGTGGTCGGTCGCGACCGCGGCGGCCGCGCCGGTCCGTTTCATCGTCAGCGTCGTGCCGTCGAGAATCGCCAGCGGGAACGCCGTCTCCGGGTCCGAGTAGATCATCGTCCCCATCACGGTCGGGAGGTCGTGGTCGGCGGGGTTGTCGGTGTGGACGTTCACCCACTTGATCCCGGCGGCGTCCCACCCCTCGCCGCTCGCCGTCTCCTCCGCGACGTCCTCCTCGCGCACGTCGAGGTAGGCGGGCATCGACCGGAAGTCGCCGTTGTACTCGGGCAGGTCGACGTACGACTTCGCCGGCATCTTCGCGTCGCCGCGCTCGTAGGCCGTGAACGCGCCGCGGACCGCGTCGATCACGCGGTCCATCTCGGCGTTCTCGTCGACGTCGTCCGCGTTGAGGAGCAGCGTCTTCATGTCGCAAAATTCGCCGGCCGTCACTTAGTCCCTTCCGAACGGGATTCGCCCGACCCGATCGCGACCGCGCGAAGGTCGTTGACGTTCGTCCCGGTCGGCCCGGTCCGGAGCAGCGCCTCCGCCTCGTCGAGCGTCGGGTACGCGTCGTGCGCGTCGAGCGCCCTCGCGGCCGATCCGGGGTCCAGCGACCCGTCGCGACCGCCGTCCACGAGCCGGTCGTCGACCAGCGCGCCCGCGGCGTCCGTGGCGCCGTCGACCCCGTCTGTGTCGACGCTCGCGACGGCGACTCCCGCACCGTCCGGCCCCGCGGCGTCGAGTTCGACCGCCGCCGACAGCGCGAACTCCTGATTCGGCCCTCCCTCGCCGTGCTCCTCCCCGAGCGTCACCGTCACCTCGCCGGCCGAGAGGACGAGCGCGGGCGGTTCGACCGGCTCGCCGGCCGCCCGACACTCCTCGGCGACCGCCGCGTGGGTCTTCGCGGCCTCCCGCGCCTCGCCGCGCACCCGCGAGGAGAGTACGAGCGGGTCGTACCCACGCTCCGCGGCGACCTCGCGGGCCGCGTTCAGGGCCGTTCGCGCGCTCGCGACGATTCGGACGTCGACGCCGGCGCCGTCGAACGGGGGGTCGCCCGGTCCCGGGGTCTCCGCGAGTTCGCCCGCGGCGCCGCGTTCGAGCCGGTCGGTCACGGCCGCGGGCGCGTCGATCCCGTACCGGTCGAGGACCGCCAGCGCGTCCGCGTAGGTCGTCGGATCGGCCGAGAGCGGACCGCTCGCTATCACGGCCGGGTCGTCGCCGGTCACGTCGCTGACCGCGAGTCCGAGCGCGTCGGCCGGCGCGGCCGCCCGGGCGAGGCCGCCGCCCTTCACCGCCGAGAGGTGTTTCCGGACCGCGTTGATCTCCGAGATGGTCGCGCCGCTCGCCAGCAGCGCCTCGGTCGTCGCGCGGAGGTCGTCGAGACCGATCCCGGTCGCGGGCGCGGCCAGCAGCGCGCTCCCGCCGCCGGTGATCAGGCCGATCACGAGGTCGGACTCGCCGGCGTCGGCCGCGATCGCGCGGACCCGCCGGGCGCTCTCGACGCCCCGATCGCTCGGCGTCGGGTGGTCGCCGGGCAGGACCGCGATCCGTTCGGTCTCGACCGGGTCGTCCGTGACGACCGCGCCGTCGTCGATCCGGTCGCCGAGCAGGCGCTCGACCGCGGCCGCGAAGTGGCCCGCCGCGTTGCCCGCGCCGCCGACCAGCACGCGGTCGTATTCGTCGAGGTCCCGGGTCGTCGTCGCGCCGTCGACGCTCGCGACGGACAGCCGGCCGTCGTCGAGCGCGAGCGCGTCCGCGACGACCCTCTGCGGGTGGGCCGCCTCGATTCCGGCGACGACGCAGTCGAGCGCGACCCGACGAACCGGGTCCCGCGCGTGTCGCTCGCGGTCGGCCACGGTCACGGAGGAATCGGCGGCGGCGTCTGTCGCGTCGGACATCGTCTCTCGGTCGGTATGCGACCCGCCGCGTCAAGAGGGTTCGGTCGGGCCGAAACGCGACGTCGGCCTCAGAGGATGACGCCGCGGGTCTGGAGCACGTAGTAGGCCGCGAGCAGCGCCGCGATGACGTACTGCCCGGGGTCGACGTCGCGGGCCTCGCCGATCGCGAGCTTGATCAGCGGGTAGGCGACGATCCCGGCCGCCAGCCCGTCCGCGATGGAGTAGGCGAACGGCATCACGGTGACGGTGAGCCCGGCCGAGACGGCCCACGCCGGGTCGCTCCAGTCGACCTCGACGAGCCCCTGGAGCATCATCACGCCGACGACGATCAGCGCGATGAAGGAGGCGTACGCCGGAATGGCGGCGACGACGGGGATCAGGACGAGCGACGCGACGAAGAGGAGCGCGACGACCAGCGCCGTGAGGCCGGTCCGGCCGCCCTCCTCGACGCCGGTCGACGACTCGATATACGTCGTCACCGTGGAGGTACCCAGGACCGCGCCCGCGGTCGTCCCCACCGCGTCGGCCATCAGCGGCCTGTCCATGTCGGGGAGGTCGCCGTCGTCGTCGAGGAAGTCACCGAACTGCGAGACGCCGATGAGCGTCCCGGCGGTGTCGAAGAAGTCGACGAAGAAGAAGGTGAACACGACCAGGACGAACGTGAGCGGATCGATCTGTCCGAGCCCGTCGACGAACGCGCCCGCCAGCGGCGTGATGTCGTACTGAGGGGCCGGGAGGGCTCCCGGAGCCGCCGTGACCGTGCCGCGGTCGAAGACGCCGGCGAAGGTGAGCCCCCAGCCGACGAGGGAGGTCGTCAGGATGCCGAGCACGATCGAGCCCGTGATCCCCCGCGCCCAGAGGCCGAAGGTGAAGGCGAGCCCGAGCACCCCGAGGATCGCCCACGGGTTCCCGAAGATCCCGCCCAGCGTGACGAGCGTCGCGTCGTCGGGGACGACGATCTGGAGCTCCTGGAAGCCGATGAAGAGGAGGAACAGGCCGATACCAGCGCCGACAGAGCGCTTCACCGGCTCCGGGAACAGCCGGATGACGTACTCGCGCGCGCCGACGGCGGTCAGGACCATGAACAGGACGCCCTCGACGAACACCGCGGCCAGCGCCGTCTGCCACGGGACGCCGAGCCCCAGCACGACCGTGTACGCGAAGAAGGCGTTGAGCCCGAGCCCGGGCGCGAGCCCGAACGGGCGGTTGGCGTACAGCGCCATCACGGCCGTCCCGATCGCAGCCGAGAGGATCGTCGCGATGGCGATCATCTGGAACACCTCGCCCGGCCCGTACCCCTCTATCTGGATCGCCTCCGAGAGGATCGCGGGGTTCACGACGATGATGTACGACATCGCGAGGAACGTCGTGAGCCCGGCGACCAGTTCGGTGCGGACGTCCGACCCGTGCGACTCCACGTCGAACCGCGCGGCCAGCCTGTCTGAAAGACCCATTGAACGGGTGAGTGTTCCCCGGGATCGACTGATAAGCCTTGCTGAACGAGCCGGATCACGATCCGTATACGTGGATCGAAATGCCTCCTGAGCGGATTTTTTTCGCGGAGAGTATGCGCGAACGTGGCTACTCGAACGTCGTCAGCGCCCCGACCGGGGCGTCGGTGATCGCTCGCGCGCGGTCCATCCCCTCGTCCCCGACGGCGATGAGCGCGAACACGCCGGTAACGTCGGCGTCGCCCTGGAGCGCGATGTCCAAGAGGAGCTCCTGGGTCTCGCCCGAGCGGATCAGGTCGTCGACGACGAGGACGGTGTCGCCGGCGTCGACCGCGCTCGCGGGGAGGTAATAGGTGAGTTCGATGCCGGAGGCGAGCCGCTGGCGCGACTCGATGAACTCCTCGACGGCGGTCTCCTTCGACTTCTTCGCGTACGCCAGGCGGGCGTCGAAGAAGGAGGCCATCGCCGCTCCCAGCGTGATCCCGTCGGTCGCGGCCGTCAACACCACGTCCGGCGACTCGAACTCGAACGTCTCCGCCGCGACGGGCGCCACCAGGTCGAGGAACGACTGGTCGAAGACGACCTCGGAGTTGTCGACGTACCCCTCGTCGTCGAACTCGACGCGCGCGACCAGTTCGTCGGCGAGCGCCTCCCGCCCCACCGACTCGACGACCTCGCTCGCTCGCTCGGTGCCGGGGAGCACGTGGCCGTTCACGTACCGGTTCAGGTCGCCCGCCGGCAGTCCGGTCACGTCGGACAACTCCTCGTACGTTCGCGTCTCTTTTAACATCCGCAACACGGCGACCGCCTGTAGCTGGAGGGCCGCCTTCTCTGCGCGGTTCATACGGATGATCGCGATCGCACAACTATGAATACGTCGAAGTCGCGTGCGGCGTGAATATCCACGAGCGTGATTTCTCATGAGCGTGGTTTCTCACGAGCGTGATTTCTCATGAGCGTGGCCTTTCACGGGGCTGACTCTCCGGGCGACTCCGTCACGGCCGGCGCCCGGTCTGCGCACCGCCTCACGCCTCGGGCGCGTCGAAGAACACCGCCGGCTCGTCGATCGCGATCTCGACGCGGTCGCGGTCGTCGAGGGGGCGCAGGCGAACCGTGAGCGTTCCCGCCGTCTCGGCGGCCGCGCGCAGCGACGCCAGGTCGTCGCTTCCGAGGTACGTCGGCACGCAGACGGCTACCGCCGCCGCCTCGTCGGTGGCGACCACCAGCCGGTACGCGACCCCGTCCGCGGCGCCGGCGTACACGTCGACGCCGTCGATCGCGGCGTCGCCGACCGCGTCCAGCGCCGCGTCGAACTCCGACTCGGGCAACAGCACGTCGATCCGGGCGTCGTCGTCGACGGGATTCACGTCGCCGGGATGCCCCGCGATCGCGGTCCAGCCCCGCTCTCGGTACGCCGCCGCCGTCGACTCCGCGTCGTCCTCGACGGCTCCCCATCGCGGTCCGGGATCGGTTCCGTTCACGATCCGCGGCTACCGGCCGCACCCGTACATATGCGTCGGTCCCGGTCGGTCCCCGTCGGTTCTCGTCACGCTCCGATCCCTGCTGGCCGTCGCACCGATCGCGACTCGCTCCTGTCAACGGATCGCTAGCAGACGGGCGCGGTAGGGGCACTCTCTGCCGGTAGGTTCATAACGCTCTGTCGTTTGAGATCGCCTATGCCTACTGACAGCGATGATCACGTCGACAGGCGGACGGTGCTCAAGTACGCCGGAACGGCCGGTGCGGTCGGACTCGCGGGCTGTTCCGGCAACGGCGGCGGCGGGTCGGGCGGCGGCGACGGAACGGGCGGCGGGAACAACTCCGACGGCGGCGGGTCGGACGGCGGCTCCGGCGGCGACACCTTCGAACTCGGCGTCACCATGGGCCAGATGGACTCCGGGCTGGACCCGCAGGACCACGCCGAGACGAACACCGAGATCATCACCGGGCAGATGTACGAGGGCCTGCTCGACCGCGACAAGGAGGGCGGCATCATCGCCGGCCTCGCCAACGAGTGGGAGCGCACCGACGACGGCAGCGTCCGGTTCACCCTGCGCGACGGCGTCACGTTCCACAACGGCGACGACCTGACCGCGGAGGACGTCCGGTTCAGCATCCGTCGAATCGTCTTCAACGACGTCGGCATCGTCAGTCCGCAGACGAACGACCTCGGCCCGGTCTCGGAGGTCACGACCGGCGACGGGGAGGTGACGGTCTCCTTCGACGGGTACAATCCGATCGCGTTCCAGCTGTTCGCGACGAACGGCGACGTCATGCAGCAGTCGTGGGTCGAGGAGCACGGCAGCGACTACATCAACCGGAACGCCAACGGAACGGGGCCGTTCCGTCTCACCGAGTACCAGTCGGGTAACGTGGTCCGCTACGGGCCGAACGAGGACTACTGGGACGGCGCGCCGGCGGTCGACGAGCTCTCCATGAGCGCCTCCAGCGAGTCGAGCACGCGGGTCAACCAGCTGCTCGCGGAGGAGACCGACATCGTGACGAACGTCCCGCCGAACGAGGTCTCTCGGGTGAACAGCTCCGACGTTGCGACGATCAACTCCGTGGCGAGCGCGCGGATCATCTTCCTCCAGATGCGCTACGACGTGGAGCCGTTCTCCAGCCAGCAGTTCCGGCAGGCGATGAACCACGCGGTCGACGTCGGGAGCATCATCGAGAACGTGCTCAACGGCTTCGGGAACCTCACCGCGCAGCCGACTCTCGAGGGCCACGTCGGCTACAACCCCGACATCGAGCCGTACCCGTACGACCCCGCCGAGGCCGAGCGGCTCGTCGAGGAGTCGGGATACGCCGGCGCGGAGATCACGCTTCAGACGCCGATCGGGCGCTACCTCCGCGACGTCGAGATCGCGCAGGCGGCGGCCAACCAGATCGACTCGCTGTCGAACGTCTCCTGTGAGCTGCAGCAGCGCGAGTTCTCCTCGCTCGTCCAGGACGTCACGGCGCCGAGCATCGAGGACCGCCCGCACTTCACCCTTCTCGGGTGGGGGAACGCGGAGTTCGACGGCAGCCAGACCCTGACGCCGTTGCTCTCCTCCGAGGGCGCGCTCACGGTCCTGAAAAACGACGAGCTCGACGGGCTCCTCGAAGAGGCGGAGACGACCCGGGATTCCGACGAGCGAGTCGACATCCTTCAGGAGGCGAACCAGCTCGCCCACGACCTCGCGCCGTGGGTGTTCATGCACCAGCAGTTCAGCGTCTACGGCGTCTCCAGCGATATCTCTTGGGAGCCGCGGGCCGACGAGTTCATCGACCCGGACACCGCCACGCAACAGTAACGCGATCCCCACCCTCACCGCTCTACATCCTCAGTAATGTCATTCGGAAGATTCGCACTCAAAAGAAGCCTCCAAGGGATCGGCGTCGTCTGGGGCGTCGTCACCGTCGTGTTCGCGCTCCGGTTCGTCACGCCCGGCAGCCCGATAAACGCGGTCGCGCCGCTCGACGCCTCGCAGGAGACGCGACAGGCGATCGCCGCCGAGCTGGGGCTCGACCAGCCGCTGTACGTCCAGTACGGCCAGTACGTCTTCGACCTCCTTCGCGGCGACATGGGGTTCTCCTACATCCGCGGCCAGGACGTCGCGACGCTCGTGTTCGGTCGCCTCCCCGCGACGGTCGAGCTGGCGGTCGCCGCCAGCGTCGTCGCCATCGTCCTCGCGATTCCGCTCGGCGTGGTCAGCGCGACCCGCCGCAACGAACCGGTCGACTACGGCGCGACGCTGCTGTCGCTCGGCGGCATCTCCACCCCGAACTTCTGGCTCGGGATCATGCTCATCCTGGTGTTCGCCGTGCAGTTCAACGTGTTCAACACCAGCGGTCGCGGCGTCACCGTCGTCGACGTCGCGCAGTCGGTCGTCGGTCCGGCGCCGGTGTTCGGGACGCTTCTCGCCTGGCTCGCGTACATCACGCTGCCCGCTATCGCCCTCGGCACGTACTTCATGGCGCTCATCACCAGACTGACGCGGTCGGGGATGCTGGACGAACTGAGCAAGGGGTACGTCCAGGCCGCGCGGGCAAAGGGACTCCCCCGGACGCTGATCCGGTACAAACACGCGCTCCGGAACACGCTGATCCCGGTGATCACCGTTCTCGGCTTACAGCTCGGGACGCTGATCGGCGGCGCCGTGATCACGGAGGCGGTGTTCTCGTGGCCCGGACTCGGCACGCTCGTCATCGACAGCATCAACACCCGGGACTGGCCGACGCTACAGGGCAGTCTCATCGTTATCGGGACGAGCTTCGTCCTCGTCAACATCCTCGTCGACGTGGTGTACGCGTATCTCGACCCGGAGGTAATCACCGACTAATATGGTCTCGTCACGTGTCATTCGAAATCTCAAAAAGGAGTTCAAACGGAGCGGGCTCGCGAAGCTCGGGCTGGCGCTGGTGGTGGTCATCGTGCTGACCGCCGTGTTCGCCCCGTTCATCGCGCCCCACAACCCGACCGACCAACAGCTCAACCAGAGCGAGCTGCCGCCGATCGGCTTCTCGCAGACGGAGGAGCGGACCTCCTCGCAGATGGTCGACGGCGAGATCCGGACCGTCACCGAGGAGGTCGAGATCACCGCCGACCCCGACCACGTGTTCGGCACCGACGGGCTCGGCCGCGACATGTTCTCGCGGGTGGTGTACGGCGCTCGGACGTCGCTCGTCGTCGGCGTGCTCGGCACGCTGCTGGCGGCGTCGATCGGCGTTCCGGTCGGCTTGCTCGCCGGCTACCACCGCGGCCGCGTCGACGACGTGCTGATGCGGATCGCCGACGTCAGCCTCGCGTTCCCCTCGCTCGTGTTGGCGGTCGCGCTGATCGGGCTGTGGGGCCGCGCGGCGGTGGATATCCCCGACCCGTTCGTCGCCGCCGGGCTCGCGCCGGAGATGCCCGAGACCTTCGTGTTGCCGATAACGGTGGTGATCGTCGTCGGCCTCGTCAACTGGGTGTGGTTCGCCCGGGTCGCCCGCGGGGAGGCGCTCTCCCTGCGCGGGCAGGAGTACGTGAAGGCGTCGCGCGCGCTGGGCGCCGACAACAACACGATCATCCTCCGGCACATCCTGCCGAACGCGATCACGCCGATCATCGTCCTCGGGACCGTACAGGTGGCGGCGATCATCCTCCTGGAGAGCTCGCTGTCGTTCCTCGGCTTCTCCGGCACGACGCTCTCGTGGGGCTTCGACATCGCGCAGGGGCGCGACTACGTCTCCTCCGGGCAGTGGTGGATCGCCTCGATCCCCGGGCTCGCGATCATGCTGTCGGTGATCGGGATCAACCTGCTTGGCGACTGGCTCCGCGACGCGCTCGACCCCGGCATCGAGGGTGAAGGGGGTGCCGCATGAGCGACGCCGGGCGGCCGGGCGGCGATCCGGCCGGGAGCGAGTCCTCCGCGGCGACCGACGGCGACGCGGCCGACGGCCTCGGCGCCGCTCCCCCCGGCGAGGCGACTCCGACCGGGGTTCCTAGTGCCGACGACGTGCTGTCGGTCCGCGACCTCTCGACGCGCTTTTTCACCGAGGAGGGACAGATCAACGCGGTCGAGTCGGTGTCGTTCGACCTCCGGGAAGACGAGATCCTCGGCGTGGTCGGCGAGTCGGGGTCCGGCAAGTCGGTGACCGCGCTGTCGCTCGTCGACCTCGTCGAGAGCCCCGGCCGGATCACCGCCGGCGAGGTGTGGTACCGGGACGGCGACCTCGCGGAGGAGTTCAGCGACGCGGAGGCGGTGCGGGTCGACGGCGACCACGTCGACCTCCGGACCGTGCCGGCGAACGTCCGGCGGTCGCTTCGCGGCCCCTCCTTCAGCGTCATCTTCCAGGACCCGATGAGCAGCTTCAACCCCTCGATCACGGTCGGCGAGCAGATCGCCGAGGCGGTCGAGGTCCAGCGCCGGGCGCGGGCGAACCCCCGTTCGACGCGCTCGCGGACCCAGGGGTACGGGCTCGGGAAGTACCTGCTCGACGGGCTCGTTCCCGGCCGCGACTACACGAGCGAGGAGAGCATGGACCGGGCGGTCGAACTGCTCGGGCAGGTCGGGATCCCCGACCCGGAGGAGCGCGTCGACGAGTACCCCGGCCAGTTCTCCGGGGGGATGCTCCAGCGCGCGATGATCGCGCAGGCGCTCGCCGGCGAGCCGGACGTGCTGATCGCCGACGAGCCGACGACCGCCCTCGACGTGACGATCCAGGCGCAGATCCTGAACCTGCTGAAAGAGATTCAGGCGGAGCGCGGGATGAGCGTCGTCCTCATCACCCACGACCTCGGCGTGATCGCGGAGATGTGCGACCGCGTCTGCGTGATGTACGCGGGCGAGGTCGTCGAGCGCGGCACGCTCGACTCGGTGTTCGAAGAGACCGTTCACCCGTACACGCGGGGGCTCCTCGGTTCGATCCCCGACGTGGACGACCCGCGGGCGCGGCTCGAGCCGATCGCGGGCAACGTCCCGAGCCTGGTCGACGCCGAGATGGACGACCGGTGTTACTTCGCGGACCGGTGTCCGAAGGCGATGGACGCCTGCCTCGAGAAGCCGGCCGAGGCGACGGTCGACGCCGCGGCCGACCACGGCGTCAAGTGCGTCCTCGCGGCCCGCGAGTACGACCCGGCGGACGCGCTCCGGGACGACTACTTCGGCGGGGGCGGCGACGCCGCCGGTCCCGACGACGGTGCCGCGGCCGCGACCGACGGAGGTGACGACGAATGAGCGACTCGCTGCTCTCCGTCGAGGGACTGAAGAAGTACTACGCGGACGACCCGTCGCTCCTCGACCGCCTGCTCGGGGAGGAGTCAGCGAGCGTGAAGGCGGTCGACGGCGTCTCCTTCGACGTGCGCGAGGGCGAGACGCTGGGGCTCGTCGGCGAGTCCGGCTGCGGGAAGTCGACGACCGGCGAAACGGTGTTGCGGCTCCGGGAGCCGACCGCCGGCGAGATCGCCTTCGACGGTGCGGACGTTCGCGGGATGGGGTCGCAGGAACTGACGGAGTTCCGGCGGCGCGCGCAGATCGTGTTCCAGGACCCGTTCTCCAGTCTCGACCCGCGGATGACCACCGGAGACATCGTCACGGAGGGGCTCCGAATTCACGACATCGCCGACAAGGCCCAGCGCCGCGAGACCGCGCGGGACCTGCTCGAACGCGTCGGCCTCTCCGCCGACCAGATCGACCGGTACCCCCACGAGTTCTCCGGCGGCCAGCGCCAGCGGATCGGGATCGCCCGAGCGCTCGCCTTAGACCCCGACTTCGTCGTCCTCGACGAGCCGGTGTCGGCGCTCGACGTGAGCGTTCAGGCGCAGATCCTCAACCTGCTCGAAGACCTGCAAGAGGACTTCGGGCTCACGTTCCTCTTCATCGCGCACAACCTCGGCGTGGTCCGGCACGTCTGCGACCGCGTCGCGGTGATGTACTTAGGGGAGATCGTCGAGATCGGCCCGGTCGAGGAGATATTCGACGACCCCGCGCACCCGTACACGAGGGCGCTGTTATCGAGCGTCCCGCGGGCGAGTACGGACGCCCGCGACGAGGAGTTCGAGACGCTCCACGGCGACGTGCCCTCGCCGCGGAACCCGCCCGCGGGCTGTCGGTTCCACACGCGCTGTCCGGAGGCGCGCGCGGCCTGCCGGGAGTCGGCGCCGCCGGGATACGACGTGGGTGACGGCCGGACCGCCGCCTGCTTCCGCGCGGACGACGGTCACGCGTACTGGGACAGCGATCCGATCGGCCAGAACGAGGCGGCCGAGGGAGCGGCCGACACCGGCGAGCCGGCGGACGACTGAGCGCCGGCGTCGCCGCGGTCCCCCCGAGCCGCCGGCCGCGACCGTCGCCGACCGAACGTCTTCGCGACCGCCGATTCGTTTATATGCTACGCCCCGAACAAGTTCGTCAGTCGTACCCCGAGGCGAGAAGCCGCGACCGGGTTATGCCGCCGCTTCCCCTCGATTGAGACATGACGCACAGTGACTCCGGTTCCGACGGCGGCTTCGCGCGGCGAACGATCCTTCAGGCGGCTGGGCTCTCGGGCGTCGCCGGGCTGGCGGGCTGTATGAGCCAGACGGTCACCACCGCCGCGACCGGTGACGGTGCGGGACCGACGCAGACCGACGACGAGGAGCCCGCACTCCCCGAGACGGGCTCGCCGGAGGTCGTCGACCTCGACGAGCGCGGCCGTGAGGTGACGCTGCGCACGGTCCACGCCCGCCACGCGGCCCACCCCGGCGGCTCGCTGGGCGGGCCGGTCGAGATGCCGGTGACGTGGGCGTTCCAGGCCGACGACGGGACGCCGAGCGTGCCCGGGCCGGTCCTCCGGGCGACCGAGGGTGACGACCTGTCGATCACGCTCGACAACACCGACGGGGAGATGCCCCACACGCTCCACTTCCACGGGGTCTCGAAGTCGTGGAAGGACGACGGCGTCCCGTCGACGACGGGACTCACCGTGATGCCCGGCGAGACGCACACCTACGAGATCGGCGCGGACGTGCCCGGCACCCACCTCTACCACTGCCACTTCAACACCCCGATGCACATGGACATGGGGATGTACGGGATCCTCCGTATCGACCCCGAGGGGTACGAGGCGGCCGACGTCGAGCAGTTCATGACGCTGAAGGACTGGGACACGCGGCTCTCCCGGTCGTACGGCGGCGAGGACGCCGCCTACGACGTCCAGAACCGGCGGCCGGACGCGTTCACGATCAACGGTCGCGTCGCGCCGTACACGTTCAACCCGGACCACGGCTCGCCGATCGTCGTCAGCCGGGGGGACACGGTGCGGCTCCACCTGGTCAACGCGGGGTTCATGGCCCACCCGATGCACACGCACAACCACCGGTTCCGCACGGTCGAGAAGGACGGCGCCGAGTACCCCGAGGTGTTACAGCTCCCCGAGGACGTGGTGAACGTCGCGCCCGCGGAGCGGTACACCGTCGAGTTCGAGGCGAACGCGGATCCCGGCATCTACCCGATACACTGTCACAAGGTCGACCACGTCCAGAACGACGGGATCTACCCCGGCGGGATGCTCACCGCCATCGTCTACGAGCAGGCGATGGGGACGGACGTGTTCGCGGACCTCATGGAGAAGGCGGGCTACGAGCTCTAAGGTTCGCGTACGGCGGGCCGCGCGGACTGCTCTCTCCTACCGCTCTCCGCCTACCGCTCGCGCACGACGACGAACTCCGCGAGGTCGCGGAGGTACTCGATCGCCTCGGTCTCCGGCGGGTCCGCATCGTCGAGCGCGGCCAGCGCCCGCTCGGACTCCGCCCGGGCGCGCTCGTCGATCTCCTCCGGCGACAGCGACGTGACCTGGAGCACCGAGGGCCGGTCCATCTCGGCGTCCTGTCCCGTCGGCTTGCCGAGGTCGTCGGCGTCGGCGGTGGCGTCCAACACGTCGTCGCGCATCTGGAAGGCGACGCCGACGCGCTCGGCGTACTCCCCGAACGAGTCGATCGCGTGGGGGTCGGCGCCGCCCGCGACCGCGCCCAGCTCGGCGGCCGCGCGGAACAGCGCGCCCGTCTTCCGGCGCGCCAGCTCCATGTACTCCGCCTCGGTGCTCGGACGCGCCGCGAGCTCCGTCGCCTCGCCCTCCCCGAGTTCGACCATCGCCTCGGCGACGGTGCGCATCGCGCGCGGGTCGGCGGAGAACAGCGCGAACGCCTCGCCGAGCAGGCCGTCGCTGGCGATGATCGCCGGGCCGTAGCCGAACTCCGCCCACGCGGCGGCGGTGCCCCGGCGGACCTCGGAGCGGTCGATGATGTCGTCGATCACGAGCGAGGCGTTGTGGACGAACTCGATGCCGGCCGCGAAGTCGACCGCCTGCTCGGGGTCGCCGTCGAACGCCTCGCAGGCGAGGACGGTCACCGCGGGGCGGACCCGCTTGCCGCCGGCGAGGACGACGTGGCCGACCTCCTCGGACAGCTCGTCGGGCTCGACGTCGTCGATGACCGACTCGATCCGGTCTTCGACCAGCCCGACCCGACGCTGCAAGTACTCCATCTACCGTTCGGAGGGTCCCGGCGCGCAAAGGCCTAACGGAACCGCCGTCCGGCGCGGTCGACCACCGGTCCGCCGGGGTCCGGTCGCCCGATATTCGGCGGCGGTCGCTCCCGTCGCACCCGGGCTACCGGAACCGCACGCCCAGATCGTGGAGGCCGTCGTTGTTCGAGGCGACGTTGATGAGGAGCGGCGTGAGCCCCTCGATCTCGGTCGCGTTGGCGATCCCGCCGGCGTCGAGGGCGCGCAGCCCCTCGATCCCCTCCGCGACGTCCGCGACGGTCCGTTTCGCGTCCTCGTCGTCACCGATGACGAGCGTGTCGACGCCCAGCTCGGCGTCGAGGTTCGCGAGCCGCGCGGCCGCGAGGTTGTGGAACGCGCCGACGACGGCGACGCCCTCGGGCGCCGCGTCCGCGACGATCTTCGTCACCGAGCCCGCGCCGGGCTTGTGATAGTGGAACCCCTCCTCGTCGCGTTTCATCCCCGTGGCGGGCGAGACGAGTACGTCGCCGTCGTCCAGCGACGCCGCCACCGCCTCCACGGTGTCGCCGACGTGGTACGGCGGGACCGCGAGGACGACGACCCGCGCGTCGGCGGCGACCGCGGCGTTCTCGCCGCCGGTAACCGCGGCGTCGAGCCCGCGGCTCTCCAGCTCCGTCGTGTACTCTTCGGCCTTGGTCTCGGCTTTCTCGGCCTCTCGTGACCCGACCGCGACCCGGTGGGGCGTGTCCGCCGCCAGCCGCAGCGCGAGTCCCTCGCCGATGTCGCCGGTGCCGCCCAAGATGGCGATTTTCATACGATCTGTGGGGCCGCTCGCGGCTTATGGGTTGCGCGACCGGCCGTCCTCGCCACGACCGAAGGCGACCGGACAGCGGGGGACTCTTGACCGATCGCGCGGAGGCGACTTCTATGGACGATCAGGACCGCGTCGCCGCGTTCATCGATGAGTACGGACTGAAGACCGACCTCGCGTACCACGCTCTCGACTTAGAGAGCGAGGTCGGCGAGATCGCGAAGGAAGTGACAACCTCGACCGACTACGGACGCAACCCCAACGCCGCCTCGATCGCGACCGACGAGATCGGGGACGCGCTGTTCGCGCTGCTCGCGCTGGCGAAGTATGAGGCGCGGATCGAGTCGACCGGCGATGCCGGCTCGGGGCAATAGCGTCCTGGGCGACGAGGCCGGCTCGAGGCGGCAGCGACGCTCCGGGGGTGTCGGTTCAAGTGCGTCGGCCACCTACCCGACCCCATGGCCGAGACTCCGTCGCTCGCACTCCGCTACATCGTCTGCGACGCCTGCGAGACGGTGTTCGCGCAGCCCGACGAAACCGACGAGCCGGCCGCCTGCGGCCGGTGTGGCGCCCGGCGGGTCCGCGAGCTTCGGAGCGTCCGCGGGCCGGACGCCTACTTCTCCCCCTGACCCCGGCCTGCGGGGCGGGACGCCGCCGTCGACTTACCGCAGGTCATCCATCTCCAGCTCTCCGGCCGCGATCGCCCGCAACTCCTCGTCGGAGAGACGGTCGATCACGAACTGCGGCATCCCCTCCGGCAGCCCGGCCGGCACCGACCGCCCGCCGTCCGTGCGAGACGCCGCGGAAGGCCCGCCGCCGTCTGCGGTCAACCGGCGAACGGCCCGCTCGAGGGTCTCGACCGCCGCCGACTGCCGCTCGCTCTCTTCGGCCAACCCTGTCATTCGCTCGCTGATCCGGTTCGACTGCTCGACCACCCCGTCGACCGTCGCGGCGATCTCTTCGGCCGCGGCGGCCTGCTCGTCGGTCACGTCCGAGACCTCGTCGATCCCGTTCGCCGTCTCCGTCACCGCCTCGGCGATGGCAGTGAGGCTCTCGGTCGCGTCGTCGACGCGCTCGCTCCCCTCGTCGACCCGGACAGTCGTCTCCGAGAGGCTCTCGACGGTCTCATCGGTGTCGGTGCGGATGCCCTCGACCATCGCTTCGATGTCGCTCGCGTGGCCCTGCGACTCCTCCGCCAGCGACTTTATTTCGTCCGCGACGACGCCGAAGCCGGCGCCGGCGTCCCCAGCGCGCGCCGCCTCGATCGAGGCGTTCAGCGCGAGGAGGTTCGTCTGGTCGGCGATGCCGTTGATCGCGTCGACGAACTCGTCAATCTCCTCGACCCGGTCTTGAAGCGTCTCGACGTCCTCCGCCACCTCGTCGACCGCGGCACCGATGTCGTCCATGGCCGCCGCGGCGTCGTCGGCCGCGTCTGCCCCGTCCTCCGCGAGCGTCTCCGCCCGACCGCTGGTCCGCTCGACCTCGTCGGCGGTCGACGCAACCTCCTCGACCGTCGCCGAGAGGTTCGCCACCTCCGAGGAGACCTCGGCGACCCGCCGCGACTGGTCCTCGGCCGCGTCGCCGACCTCGGCGGCGCTGTCGGCGACGTCGCTCGCCGACTCGCGCAGGTCGGCGATCGGCTCTTCGACCTCCTCTTCCACGTCCGCCATCAGCCGCTCGTTCTGCTCGATCGCCGCCGAGAGTTTCTCGCTGTACGAGTGGATGTACGTGTCCGTGACGACCTGCATGTCGAGGTTAACGATCCGGAGGATAGAGAGCAGGTCCTCGATCGCGTCGTCGACCTCCTCCTCGACCGCCGCCGCGGTCGCGTCGTCGACCGTCTCACCGGCGGCGTCGGGGGCCAGCCGGTCGGTGAGCGAGTCCGCGAGGCGGTCGCCGACGATCGGCAGGATGAGGTCGTAGTACACGCCGTACTGGCCGAGGTAGTGTTTCATCGGCATCTCCAGCACGTCGTGGATCTTCCCGATCCGCGCCCGGTCCTCGAAGTACTCCTCGCCGTACTCGCCCCCGGCGAGCGTCACGAGGTACGCCGACTGCGTCCGCTTGAGCTGTTCGATACCCTTCTCGGACCGACCGATCACGTCGACCGTCTGCTGGTGGCCGGTGAGGTTCTCGTAGAAGTCGTCCGCTACTTGGTCGGCGTTCTCCGCGAATGCGTCCTCGTACCGGCTCAGGCGCCGCTCGTCCTCCGCGTCGAAGCCGACGAACTCTTTTCGCCACGCGATCTCGTCGGCGTCGAGCCCGATCTCGTCGACAAGTTCCGACGCGTCGAGCCCCTCGTTCAGGCCGCCCCGGCCGAAGTCGTCCCGGCCGTACTCTCCGGATGTAGCCATACCGAAGCTTCTCTGCTTGGGTTATATAAATGGTGACCCGTGCTTCTCACCGGCGATACCGGGGATCAGCGGGGCGGCTCGGGGACGGACGATCGGGAACGCGGCGTCGGCGATCGCCTAGTCGTCCCCGGTCGCCCCGCTTCCCTCGCCCGCCTCGGCGGCGGGCTCGACCGCGACGGCCGAGTGCTTGAACTCGGGGATCTTCGCCTCGGGGTCGAGCGCGTCGCCGGTCAGCGCGTTCGCGAGCGGCTCCGGGTAGTGGAACGTACAGAACGTCACGCCCTCGCGGACCGCCGGCGTGACCTCGGCCGCGACCTCGACGGTCCCGCGCTCGTTCGAGACGGTCACGCGGTCGCCGTCCTCGATGCCGCGCTCCGCGGCGTCGCTCGGGTGGACCTGGAGGGCGTCCTCGCCGCGCATCGCCACGAGCCGATCGGAGCGCCGGCTGAGCGCGCCGCTGTTGAAGTGCTGGAGCACGCGGCCGGTCGTGAGGACCAGCTCGTCCGGGTCGAGGTCGTCCGCGGGCGGGACCGGGTCGACGACCGCGAGGGGCGCGGTGCGCTCGCCGGTCGCGAACGTCTCCGCGTGTAACACCTCCGTGCCGCGCCCCGCGTCGGCGTCGAACGGCCACCGCTGGTAGCCGTCACCGATCCCCGCGTAGCTCATCCCCTCGTATATCGGCGCGACGCGGGTCAGCTCCTCGAACGCAGCCTCGGGGCGGTCGTAGTCGAACGCCTCCGGGCGGTCGGTCAGCCGCCGGCCGAGGGCGGTCAGGATATCGAAGTCGCGGCGGGCGTTCCCCGGCAGGTCGGCGTTCGGCCGCATCCGCAGCACGCGCCGGTCGGTGTTCGTCACCGTGCCGCACTTCTCGGCCCACGCGCTCCCGGGGAGGACCACGTCCGCGTGCGCCGCCGTCCGCGTCTCGAACAGGTCGATCACGACGCAGTAATCGAGGTCGTCGAACGCCGACGCGACCGCGGTCGCGTTCGGCTCGGTGACCGCCGGGTTCTCGCCGAAAACGACTGCCGCGCGCACGTCGTCACCGAAGCGGTGGGTCGCCTCGACCTCGGTGAGTCCGGGCTCCGCCGGCGGCTCGACGCCCCACTCGGCGGCGACGCGCTCCCGGGCGTCCGGGTCGGTCACGGGCTCGTAGCCGGGGAGCACGCTCGGGAGCCCGCCCACGTCGCTCGCGCCCTGGACGTTGTTCTGGCCGCGCAGGGGGTTCACGCCGGTCCCGGGGCGGCCGACGTTGCCGGTCAGGAGCGCGAGGTTGAGGAGGGCGTGGACGTTGTCGGTGCCGCAGCGGTGCTGGCTCGTCCCCATCCCCGTCACGATCGCGGCGCGGTCGGCCTCGCCGTACGCCCGCGCCGCCTCCCTGATCGCCTCGGGCTCGACGCCGGCCGCCTCGGCGTTCGCGGCGACGTCCACGTCGACGAGGCGTTCGCGCAGCCGGTCGAACCCGGTCGTGCGCTCGTCGAGGAACGCCTCGTCGACGAGGCCCTCCTCGACGAGCGTCGCGGCGACCGCGTTCAGCAACTCGATGTCCGTGCCGGGCCGCAGCGGGAGGTGGACGTCGGCCGCCTCGGTCGTGTCGTTCGCGCGCGGGTCGACGTGGACCAGCGTCGCGCCGTCGCGGACCGCCGGGAGGATGTACGACCGGAACGCGACGGGGTGTTGCTCGGCCGGGTTGGCGCCGTTGACGAGGATACAGTCCGCCTCCCCCAGGTCGTCGAGGGTGTTCGTCATCGCGCCCGCGCCGAGCCGCTCGCTCATCGCCGCGACCGTCGAGGCGTGACAGAGCCGCGCGCAGTTGTCCACGTTGTTCGTCCCGAGGACCCGCGCGAGCTTCTGGAGGACGTAGTTCTCCTCGTTCGTGCAGTTCGAGGAGGCGAAGAACTGGACCGCGTCCGGCCCGTGCTCGTCGACCACCTCGCCGATCCCCTCGACCGCGCGGTCGAGCGCCGCCTCCCACGGCGCCGTGACGAAGCGCCCGTCGTGACGCACCAGCGGCTCCGTCAGGCGGTCGTCGCTGTCGACCACGTCGAACGCGGCCGCCCCCTTCGGGCATATCTCGCCCCGCTCGTTCACCGGTCCCTCGACGCCGGTCGCGCTCCCGCGGCCGGCGTACTCGACGCTGCAGCCGACGCCGCAGAACGGGCAGACGGTGGGGTTCGACTCGAAGCGCCGCTCGGTCGTCTCGCTCGGGTCGGTCATCGGCTTCGGGTAGGAGCTCTAGGCCCCTCCGAACCACACCGGCGTAGCGTGGCCTTTTATCACGCGGTCGGCCGACCGCGGCGGCTCACCCCGTCACGGCGTCCCCGCCGACCGGCGCCACGTGGCGGCCGAGCGACAGGGCGCCGGCGGTCACGAGGCAGGCGGTGAACGCGATCGTGCCGAGCTTCCCGCCGAAGCCGACGAAGTACGGCGTCGCACCGACGAAGACGGCGCCGGCGACGCCGCCGGCCAGCAACATCGGCCCGGGGCCCGGGATCCGCTCCGGCGTGGCCATCCCGGCGAACGACGCGCAGAAGGCGACCGCCGCGACCGCGTCGCCGGCGGCGAACAGCGGCGGGCAGACGACGCCGGCGACGAGCCCGACGACCGCGCTCCCGACGACCGGGCCGTGGTCGAGCCTGACGGAGAGGAGGTACGTGACGACCGCGGCGAGGCCCGCCGCGGCGACCAGTCCCGCCGCGACCGTCGGCTCCGGGACCGACCCCGTTCCGGGGGCGAGCCCGCCGAACGCGGCCACCGACAGGCACCCGACGAACGCCGTCGTGCCGAGCTTCCCGCCGAACCCGTTGAACGCGCGCTTCGCGAGCACGAAGACGGCGGCGGCGGCGACCGCCGCGGCGGCCACGGCGCCGAGGTCGGCCCCGGCCGCCGGGGTCGCCATCCCGACGAACGAGCCGCAGTACGCGGGCGCGCCGTACGTCTCCGTCAGGAGGTGCGCGCAGAGCCCGACGAGCGCGGACGCCACGACCGGCCCGGTGCCGACCGTCACGGAGAGGGCGTACGTGACCGGCGCCGCAACGGCCACGGCGGCCGCGTTGCCGAGGTCGGTCCGCGTGACGCGGAAGCCGTCGGTCCGCAGCGCGTCTCGGGTCTCCTTCGCGGCGACGTATCCGAGGCTCACCGCGACGACGGCGAGGACGACCGCTCCGATCAGCGGGTCCGGCCCGGCGTGGACTCCAACCGCGAGGCCGGCCGTCGCCGCGACGCTCATTCCGGCCCCGGCACCGGCCAGGGCGAACGCTCCGAGGGCGTGGATCGCTCGGTTCACGGCCCCGACTCGGTGCGGCTGCCCGATACAGGCCGACCCTCAGTACTGCGGGCCTTCTCGGGGGCCGAACGTCCCGCTCGTTGGGGATCAGGCCTTTGTGTCCGTCGCACGAACCGGCGTTCGATGGGAACCGACGGGAAGTCCCCCGGCGACCCCGCGACGCCCGACGGCGTCCGGGCGGGGATCGCGATCCACGGGACGGGGAACTGCCCGCTCGTCGACGCGTCGACAGCCCACGACGGCCCGATTACTGGCATCAACTGGACGCACGCGGGCGACACGCACACCGAGGAGTTCCGCGTCCGCCACCCGGACGCGGTCGACACCGCGGAGGGCATCCCGGACCCCGAGTCGGTGGTCGACCTCGGCGACGAGCGGGTGTACCGGTACGACCGCCCGCGCGACGGGGGGTGCGCCTGTCGGGTCATCGAGGAGCTCGACTGTCCGATCGCGGACGCGCGCGCCGAGGACGGCGTCCTCCTCTTGACGCTCCATCTCCCCGAACTCGAACGCCTGCGCGACGTCGTCTCTGCGCTCGACGGGAGCGCGGAGCGCGTCGAAGTCCGCTACCTCGTCGAGGGCACGGCGCGCGACGACGGGGCGTCGGACCGGACCCTCGTCGACCGCGGCCGGCTCACCGACCGCCAGCGCGAGGTGTTGCGGACCGCCTACCGGATGGGGTACTTCGAGCGCCCCCGCGACGCCAACGCGCGCGCGGTCGCCGACGCGCTCGACATCTCCCCGTCGACGTTCGCCGAACACCTCGCGACGGCACAGCGGAAGCTCCTCAAAGAGACGCTGGCCGAGAACTGACGGCGCTCTCGCCTCAGGCGGCGTGCTCGTCGATCGCGGATTCGAGCGTCGCGCGGTCCTGCGCGCCGACGAACCGGTCGACCGCCTCGCCGCCCGCGTACAGGACGAGCGTCGGGATGCTGCGCGCGCCGAGCTGCTGAGCGACCGCCTGGTTCGCGTCGACGTCGACCTTCGCGACCGCCGCGTCGGTCTCGGCCGCGAGCGCCTCGATCGCCGGCTCCATCATCTGACACGGGCCGCACCAGTCGGCGTAGCAGTCCACGAGGACCACGTCGTGGTCGTCGACCGTCCGCTGGAACTCCTCCGTTCCGTTCACGTGAACCGGCTCGCTCGGAGTCCCCGCCCCACCGTCGTTGCCGGCGTCGGTTCCGGCGGCCCCGTCGAGCGTGTCGCCCTCGTCGAGACGCGCTTCGAGCTCCCGGCGCTTCCGTTCGCGGATGCGTTCGCGCTCGGTCCTCGCGTCGTCGCCCGTCGGTTCGTCCGCGTCGGCTGCGTCGCTCATGCGACAGTATTGGGTGCTTGGAACAATATACTTTCCGCCGCCGGATCCGCCTCTCGCCTCACTCCGTCGATCCGAGGAGGCCGTCGAGCCCGGCGGCGGCCAGATCCACGTTGTCCGCGACGAGGTCGGCCGCGCGTTCGTACGGGGACCGGTCGGTCGCCGCGCCATCCGGGCGCGTCCGACCCCCGCTCGCGAAGACCCGCTCGACGAAGGCGTCGCGCACGACCGCCGTCTCGAAGAGCCCGTGGAGGTAGGTCCCGAGGACGCGGTCGGTGGCGACGCTCTCGGCGCCGAGGGGCTCTGTCGTTAAGTCGCCGCTCGCGGCGTCATCGAGGAGCCGCGTCCGCCCCGCGTGGATCTCGTAGCCGGTCGCGCGCCCCTCGGCGCCCGCGATCGGCCCGACGCCGTCGACGGCGCACGTCACGCGCTCGACGCGCTTCTCCGCCGAGAACTCGGTCTCGACCGGGAGGAGCCCGACCCCCGGAACCGTCTCGCGGTCGCCGACGCCCTCGACGTCGGCGTCGACGAGCCGCTCGCCGAGGATCTGATACCCGCCGCAGACGCCGACGATCGGGCCGTCGAAGGCGCGCAGCGCCGCGTCGAACCCCGCCTCGCGGAGCGCGAGCAGGTCGTCGACGGTGTTCTTCGAGCCGGGGAGGACGACCGCGTCGACGCCGTCGAGCGCGGCGTCGAGCGGCAGGTAGGCGACGCGGACCCCCGGCTCGCGCGCCAGCGGCTCCAGGTCGGTGAAGTTGGAGATGCGCGGGAGCCGCGGAACGCCGATCCGGACGGCCGCCTCCTCGGAGACGCCGTCGTCGGCGCCGAGGACGCCGGCGTCGCGGCCGGTCCCTCCGTCACCCCGGTCGCCGTCTCCCGTCGCCGCCTCCGGCAGCGAGAGGCTGTCCTCCGCCGGGAGCCCCGGGTCGTCGTGCGGGACGACGCCGACGATCGGCACGCCGGTCCGCTCCTCGATCTCCTCGATGCCGGGTTCGAGGAGGGTCGGGTCGCCCCGGAACTTCGTGATCACGGCGCCGCGGACGCGCTCGCGGAGGTCGTCGGGGAGCAGTTCGAGGGTCCCGTAGAGGCTCGCGAACGCGCCGCCGCGCTCGATGTCGACCGCGATCAGGACCGCCGCGTCCGCGAACCGGGCGCACTCGACGTTCGCGAGGTCGCGGTCGCGGAGGTTGATCTCGGCGATGCTCCCCGCGCCCTCCGCGACGACGGCGTCGTGGTCGGCCGCGAGGCGCTCGTGGGCCGCGACCGCGGCGGCGCGGGCGTCGTCCCAGTGCTCGTCGTAGTACGCCGACGCCGGGGCGTTCGCGACCGCCTCGCCGTCGACGATCACTTGGCTCTCGCCGCCGCCGCGGGGCTTGAGCAGGACGGGGTTCATGTCGGTCGTCGCCGGGACCTCGGCCGCCCGCGCCTGGACGCGCTGGGAGACGCCGATCTCGCCCCACTCGCCGTCAGGCGCGAGCGCGACCCGGGCGTTGTTGCTCATGTTCTGGGCCTTGTACGGCGCGACGGAGACGCCCCGCCGCGCGAGCAGTCGGCAGAGCCCGGCCGCCAGCGTGCTCTTGCCGACGTGGCTCGCCGTGCCCGCGATCAGGACGGTGTCGGCGTCGCGGTCCGCCGCTTCGGTCTCGTCGGCGCCGCCGTCGGCCGCCGTCGCGTCGGCGTCGCTCACGCGAACCCGGCCTCCATCCTCAGTACTCCGTGCCCCGCCGAGCGCGCTGCCCGTCGTCGAACGGGTGCGCGACCTTGCGGACGTTCGTGATCAGGTCGGCGACGCCGTCGAGGTACTCCGGTTCGGCGTGGCTCCCGGTGAGGACGAGTTCGAGGTCGTCCGGCTTCGACTCGACGAGACGGACCACGTCGTCGGGGTCGACGAGCCCGCGGTCGGCCGCGTACAGCAGCTCGTCGAAGATCAGCATGTGGACGCCGTCCTCGGGCTCGCCGTCGAGCGGGAGCGGGTCGGTCAGGTCCGCGTCGGCCGCGCCCGCGACGAGCGCCTCCGCGCGCTCGAAGGCGGCCGTCGCCTTCGCCTCGTGTTCGTCGTCCGCCGACCCGTCGAGCAGGCCGTGCCAGCCGTAGTGGCCGGCGTTCTCGTAGGAGAACCCCGGCACGGCCGCGATCGCGTTGTACTCGCCGCGAACGCCCTCGACGCTGTCCGCGCCGCCCTTCATGAACTGGAGCATGTGGACGCGGTAGCCGTGGCCCGCTGCCCGGAAGCCCATCCCCATCGCCGCCGTGGTCTTCCCCTTGCCGTCCCCCCACCAGACCTGGACCAGCCCGAACTCCTCGGGCGCCGCCGGCTCGATCGGCCGCGGCTCGGGCGCCGCGCCGCCGCCCGGGGTTCGGGCGGCTGAGTCGCCGTCCGTCGGCGCCCGGTCGTCGTCGCTCGGTGCCTCGTCCGTGTCGTCCGTGTCGTCGTGGGTCGTTGTCATGGGTCGAAAACCTCCGCCCGCTCGTCGGTGACGACGCCGTGTTCGGCGTCCGCCGCCGACCCGGGCACGTCGCCGTCCGGGTACCGCGACCGCAGGCTCGCGCGGACCGCGTCCCGGACGCAGGCGCGGGCCGCCCCGCCGACCGCCGTGGCGCTGCCCGAGAACTCGGCGGGCTCGCCTGTCGGGTCGTCGCCGACGACGACCGCGTCGCTCGTCGTTCCCGGGACCCCGGCCGCCGCGAGCAGCGTCGCCGCCTTCGCCTCGGCCGCGACCGCGACGAGGTTCGCCGCGGCCCCGGGCGCCAGCCGCCGCGTCGTCCCGAGGATCAGGTTGACCGTTCCGGGTTCCGGCGGGGTCTCGGTGTCGCCCGTCGGCTCGCGGGACTCGGCCGCGGCCGCCGGTTCCGTCGGCAGCATCGCGGGGTTCGAGAGCCCGACGGTCGCGTACGCGACGACCGGTCCGAGCCGCGCGCCCCGGGCGTGGTCCATCGAGACGCCCGTGAACAGGGTCGGCGGCGCGTCGCGGTCGGCGTCCGTGCGTTCTTTCGCTCCGAACTCCGCTCGCGCCAGCCGCTCGTCGCGGTAGATCGCGAGGTCTGTCCGGTCGAACCCCGCCGGGACGGTCACGTTGTACGCGGCCGCCGCCCGCGACCGCCCGCCGTCCCACCCCGTCGAGAGCCAGCGCGTCCCCGGTCGCCGGAGCCGGAGGACGCCCTCGCGAACTGTCGCCTCAAACATCGCTCTCCACCCCTCCGTCACCGTCCGACCCGCCCTCCCCGGCCCCGCCACCGCCGACGCCGAGCGCCGCGAGGAGGCGGTCGTTCTCTGCCGGGCGGCGCACCGCGACCCGGACGTGCGCGTCGAGGCCGCGGAAGGACCGCGCGTCGCGGACGGCGACGCCCCGCTCGCGGGCCCGCTCGATCACGCGGTCGACGTCGCGGTCGCCGACGTCGAGGAGGAGGAACGGCGCCTCGGAGGGGGCCACGTCGTACCGCTCGGCGAGGGCGTCGCGCAGCCGCTCGCGCTCCCGCCGCACGCGCTCGCGGGTCTCGCGGACGAACTCGTCCTGTCGGAGGCAGAACTCGCCGGTCGCGAGCGCCGGGGCGCTCAGGTTCCACGTCCGGCGGGCGCCCCGTAGCGCCGCGCCGAGGTCGCCCGTCGCGACAGCGAAGCCGGTCCGGATCCCGGGGAGGCCGAACAGCTTGGTGAGCGCCCGCGCGACGACGACGCCGTCGCTCCCCGCGAGCGACGCGCGCTCGGTGAACCCGAGGAACGCCTCGTCGACGAGGAGGACGGCCCCGGCCGCGCGACAGCGTTCCGCGAACGCGAGGAGCGCGTCGCGGTCGTAGGCGGTTCCGGTCGGGTTGTTCGGCGTACAGACGACCGCGAGCGCGTGGCCGCTCGGGTCGGCGTCGAGGACGCGTTCGGCGTCGACGAACGCCGGCTCGCCCCCCCGGAGCCGGACCTCGCGGGCGTACTCCCCGAAGCTCGGCGCCGGGAGCAGCGCGGTGTCCCCCTCGTCGACCGCGAGCGCGACCGCGGCCCGGATCGCCGCCAGCCCGCCCGGCGTCGGCACGACCTGCTCCGGGTCGCAGTCGACGTAGTCGGCCGCGGCCCGCCGGAACGCCTCGGGCGGCTCCGGCGGATACGTCCGCGCCGCCTCGAAGGCCGCGCGGTACGCGCGCTCGACCCCCTCGGGGACCTCGGGGTTCGCGTTCGCGCTGAAGTCCAGCAGGTCGGGGTCGTCGCTGCTCCCGTGCGGCTCGCGGCCGAGCGCCGCCGCGCGCTCGCGGTTCACGGCGCGTCACCCCCACCGGACGCCGCGCCAGCGTCGCCCGCGTCGAGCCAGTCGACCCCGCCGCTCGGGAGCGCGGGCGCGTCCGGGTCGCCGGCGAGGATCCGTTCGGCGAGCCGGCGGTCTCCCGGGCGGTTGACGTTGACGGCGAGGCGGGCGTCGCGGGTCGCGCGGACGGCCTCGTCGCCCGCGCCGTCGAGCGCGCCGACGACGTTGACGCCGGCGGGGACGCGATCGGCGGGCGTTTCCTCGTACCGGGTCGCGGCGTCGGCGCTCGCGCCCAGCTCCCGCTTGCGCGCCGCGAGCACGCGGACCGACAGCGCGTCGGCGGCCGCCGCGGCGTGGGCGTCGAGGACCGCGTCGACGGTCGCCCCGTCGAGCAGCGGGAGGTCGACCGCGAGGGCGAGCGTCGGCGCCGTCGGTCCCTCGGCCAGCGCCGCTTGAAGATCCGCGACGTACCCGTCGCCCGGCGTGTCGACGACGGCGAGTTCGAGCGGCTCCGGTTCCGGCTCGGTCCCGCCACCGTTCTGGCGCTCGACCAGTCGTTCTCGCGTTCGCGGGGTGTGCGGCGAGACGGCCGCGTACGCGGTCTCGACGCGGCTCGCGGCGAGGGCGTCGAGCGCGCGGTCGACCATCGGCCGCCCGGCGACCGCCGCGAGCGGTTTCTCGCCGTCGCCGAGTCGCGTCCCCCGGCCGCCGCACATCACGAGAGCGTCCACGCGATCACCCCCGCGTGGAGCCCGACGACGCGGGCCACCTCGTTCGTCGCGCCGAGGACGTCGCCGCTGACCCCGCCGAGGCGCGCGTTCGCCCAGGCGTACGCGACCCCGGCGACGGCGAGCGCGGCGGCGAGGGTCGCGGCCGGGGAGACGGCGGTCCCGAACGCGCCGCCGCCCGCGAGGAGGGCCGACGCGCCGAACAGCGCGGCGGGGGCCGTCGCGAGCGCGACGCCGCCGAGCGCGCGCGGGCCGGACTCCCCGGTCAGCGCGGATCCGAGCCCCTCGTGGGGGGCCTCCCCGACGCAGACGAGCGTCGCCGTCGCGGCCTTCGCGCCCACCTCGGCGGCGACCACGAGGGCGACGGCGTCGACGAGCGAGAGACGGGCGAGGTCGACGGTCACCGTCCCCGCGGCCGCGACGGCGAAGACCGTCAACGCGAGCGCGAGCGTCCCCCCGACGCCGAGCGCGGAGTCCTTCATGACCTCGCGTCGCCGGTCGGCGTCGCCGTGGACGACCGCGGCGTCCCCGAGGTCCGCGACGCCGTCGAGGTGCGTGATCCCGGTGACGAGGTAGATCCACGCGGGGAACGCCGCCGCGAACGTGGGAGTGGGCACCCGGACCGGTCCCAGCGCCGCCGCGACGACCGGGAGCGCGATCAGGCCGCCGAGCGCGTAGGCGACCGCCGGCATCGCCGCGGGCGCGCGGCGGAACGCCTCCCAGTCGCCCTCGCCGCCGCCGACGGGGACCCGCGAGCAGAACCCGAGCGCCCCGCGAAGCGCCGCGACCGCGCGGCTCACGACCACGCGACCACCCCCGTGAGCGCGAGGAGCCACCCCGTCGCGGCCGCGACCGCGACGCCGCCGGCGGCGCCGACGAGCCGCACGGCGTCGCGGGCGGCAGCGGGCGTCGGCGGCTCCGACCCCCCGGCGAGGACGTACGCGCCCGGCTTCTCCAAGCGGACGCCGACCGCGACCGCGGCGGTCGCCATCGGCCATCCCGAGTTCGGGGAGGCGGGCTCGCGGGCCAGCGACCGCGCGCGCCGCAGGCTCCCGGGCGACCGGGCGGCGACGGCGAGACAGCACGCCGCGGCCCGCGCCGGGAGGAACATGGCGGCGTCGTCGAGGCGGGCGCTCGCCCGGCCGACCGGCTTCGACCGGTAGCCCAGCATCGAGTCGAGCGTGTTCACGGCCTTCGCCCACGCCGCGGCGGCGACCCCCGCGGCCAGCGCGCCCGCCGCGGTCGCCGGGAGGCCGCCGGCCGCCCCGAGCGCGACGGCGCCGGTCGCGCCGGCGACGAACCAGCCGAGCGGCGCGACGAACCCGTCCGCGAGGTTCTCGGCCGCGCTCTCGACCGCGGCGCTCCGGAGGTCGCCCGGCGAGAGGGCGGCGGGGTCGCGCCCGACGAGCGCCCGGACGGACTCGCGGGCCGCGTCCGGGTCCCCCTCGCTCTCCGCGACGACCTCGCCCGTCACGTCGCACAGCATCCGGAGGCTTGCGGCCGAGAAGCAGACGGCGGCCGCGACCGCGACGGCGAGGACCGGAACGCCGCCGGTCTGCGGCCCGTACTCGGCGGCGAGCGCGACGCTCCCGCCGCAGACCCCGGCCGCGGCGAGCGGGAGCGCGACCGCGACCGCGACGCCGACGAGCCCCGGACGGGCCCACTCCCGGTCGAACGGCGCGACGACGCGCCCGAACAGCGCGACCGGGTGGATCCGCCGTGGCGGCTCCGCGAACGCGAGGTCCAGCGCGACCGCGAGGAGAAGCGGGGCGAGGAGCGTGACGGCCGGGGCCGGGAGGAAGCCGGCCCCCGTCACCCTTTCACCTCGTCGAGGAACGCGTCGAACGCCCCGCTCGCGGCGTGGAGGTGACAGTACGTGCCGAGGGTGCGGTGCTCGACGAGTCCCTCGCGATCGCCGTCGATCCCGGTCCCGCGCTCCACGTCGAACGCGAACCGGGCGTCGGGGGCGACGTCGGCCGCGGAGTAGTGGAACTCGTGACCGCGGAGCCGCTCCCCGGCGCTCGCCGTGAGCGCGTCCCGCCGCGCCCGCAGTTCGACGTGGTCGAGCGCCTGATATCGTTCGCGCCGCTCGACGCTCGCGGGGAGGACGCCCGCCATCTCGTGCGTCTCGCCGTCGACCGTCGTCAGCGTCTCGGCGAGCGCCATCAGCCCGCCGCACTCGCCGAGGACGGGGGTGCCCTCGGCCGCGGCGTCCGCGATCGACCCGAGCGCGGGCCCCTCGGCGAGCGCCGCGGCGTGGAGCTCCGGGTAGCCGCCGGGGAGGTAGACGCCGTCGCAGGGCGGGAGGTCGTCGCCGGCCGCGGGCGCGAACGGGACGACGGTCGCGCGCTCGGCGAGCCGCTCGCGGGTCGCCGGGTAGACGAACCGGAACGCGGCGTCGTCCGCGACCGCGATCCGCGGAGGTTCGTCGCCGGCACCGGAGCCGTCGCCCTCGCCGGTCTTCCCGGCGGCCGGGTCGTCCGTCGGCGGCGTCGGCTCCCGAGCCATGTCGAGCAGCCGGTCCGTCCGGAGCGTCTCGGCGGCGGCGTCGAGCGCCGCCTCGTCGAGCGGCGTCTCCTCGCCCATCCGGAGTCCGAGATGCCGGTCGGGGATCTCCAGGTCCTCGCGGGGCGGGACCCGGCCGCAGTAGGCGAGCTCGTCGGGGAGCGCCTCGCGGATCCCGTCGGCGTGGCGGCCGCCGTGCGCCCGCTGGGCGATCACCCCGGCCACGTCGACCTCGTGCGGCGTGCGGTCGGCGTACGCCGCGAACCCCAGCGCGGTCGCCGCGACGCTCTCCATCCCGGCGCTCGCGTCGACGACGAGGACGACGGGCAGGTCGAGCGCGGCGGCGACGCCGGCCGTGCTCGCCGCGTCGCCGTCGTACAGCCCCATCATCCCCTCGATCACGCAGACGTCGCCGTCGCCGCGGGCGTAGTTCCGCCGGAGCCCGCCCTCACCCTGAAGCCACGGGTCGAGCGTCCGCGACGGTCGATCCGCGACCCGAACGTGGTGACTCGGGTCGATGAAGTCCGGGCCCGCCTTCGCCGGTTGGACGGTCCGCCCCGCCGCCTCGAACGCGCGCAGCGCCGCGAGCGTCGCCACGGTCTTGCCGACGCCGGAGGCCGTGCCGGCGAGGACGAGTCCCCTCACCGCGGACCGCCCCCGTTCGACGGGGCCGAACCGCGGGGTTCCGCGTCGCCGCTCCCGTCGCCCGGCGCGCGCTCCGCGAGCAGGCGGTCGGTCACGGCGGCGATCCGGTCGCGGACGGCGGCGTCGGCGACGCCGGCGCGCTCCGCGAGCGCGAGCGCGCCGCCCATGCCGACGCCCTCCTTCGCCTCGCCGCGGGCGTACGCCGCCATCGCGGGGTGGTCGCCCTCGGCGAACCCGGGGTCGGCCGCCGCGAGCGTCAGGTCGAGGTCGGCGGCGAGCGCGGGCAGGTCGGCGGTCGGGTCGTCGGCGACCAGCGACGTGGTCGCCAGCGGGAGCGGGCGGTCGACGCCGGCGTGTCGGGCGAGCGCCGCCGCGGCCGCGAGCTGCGTGCCGCCCGCGAGGGTGACGCCGATCCCGGTCTCCGCGCAGCCGACGATCAGGCCGGCGACCGCGGCGAGGACCGGGTCCCCGGCCAGCCGGACCGCCTCGATCGGCTCGCCGGCCGCGCCGCCCGGGTCGACGCCGCTCGCGTCCAGCCCCTCGGCGACGACGCGCCGCTTGCGCTCGATCGGGTTCGCCGGCAGCGACGAGGAGACCGCGGCGCGCTCGCCGAGCGCGGTCAGCGCGCCGAGCGCGGTCGTCGTCCCGCCGGGGATCGTCTCCGCGACGAGCAGTTCGGCGGCCGATCCGTCGCCGCCCTCGCCGGCCCCGGCGAGTTCGGGGGCCGACGCCCGGGCGCGCTCGAAGACGGTCGCCGCCTCCGGAACCGGTTCCGGGTCGCGGACGTCGCCGCCCGGTGCGGCGCCGACGTCCCGGACCGTCGCCGCGGTGGGCGCTCCGAGTCCGGCGTCGAGGAACTCGACGGGGAGCGACTCGGGGCCGAGCAGTTCGCGGACCGCGCGGGTGACGACCGCGGGCGTCGGACAGCCGTTCGGGCTCACCGGCACGGGGGAGTCCGGCGCGGGGCGCCCCGCCTCGACGATTTCGAGGTCGGCGCTCGGCGTGTGGACGCGCAGCTCCGGGTCGGCGCCCGCGGCGCTGATCCCGTCGATCGCGGCCGTCTCGGTCGTTCCGGCGACGACGACGAGCCTCACGTCGCCCATCCGGAACCCCCTCCGTCGAGCCCGCGGCGTCCCGACGCGTCGTCGATGTGTACCACTAGCGGTTCATCGATACAAGTGAACTTTAATCGATCGACGCGGGGCGGTCTCAGAGCGTGCGGGCCGCGGCGCGGTCGGCGACCGCGGCGTGTGCCTCTGTCCGCTCGGCGCGGGGGTCGACCGCCCCGGGGGAACGGCTCGGCGGTCGACCGGAACGCCACGACGCGGACGCGCGCTCGGCCGGAACGCCGGCGGTCGCGACCGTCCGCGCCCACGGATCCGTCGCGGTCCCCGCAACATAAGCCGAGCGCGCGTTTGCGAACGGCCCGTCCGACCGCGCGACCCCGGAAGAGACCGCCCGTCCGTCCGCCTCCGCTCTCCGCGTGCCACATCTCCGCACGCGACCCGCGGAGCGAAGCGGTTAAGGGCGGACCGCGGGTATTCTCGCTAACTCGCTGGTGCGGACACAGCGGGCACTCGCCGCCGGGACCGCGGTCGGATCGGCCGCCGCGCGCCCCGGGACGAGACGATATGTGGCCCCTCGCGGCTGAATCGCAACCGTCCGCGGACACACAATGGCACGAAGCTTCTACTCGCACATCAAGGAGGCGTGGCGGTCCCCCAAGGAGGGGAAACTGGCGGAGCTGCAGTGGCAGCGCAAACAGGAGTGGCGCGATCAGGGCGCGATCGAGCGCATCGAGCGCCCCACCCGGCTGGACAAGGCCCGCGAACTGGGCTACAAGGCCAAACAGGGCGTCATCGTCGCCCGCGTGAGCGTCCGGAAGGGCGGCTCGCGCAAGCAGCGCTTCAAGGCGGGCCGCCGCTCGAAACGCCAGGGCGTCAACCGCGTCTCGCGGCGCAAGTCGATCCAGCGCATCGCCGAGGAGCGCGCCTCGCGGAAGTACCGCAACCTCCGCGTGCTCAACTCCTACTGGGTCGGTGAGGACGGCTCCCAGAAGTGGCACGAGGTTATCCTCGTTGACCCCGCCCACCCCGCGATCGAGAACGACGACGACCTGAACTGGATCTGCTCCGACGACCACAAGGGCCGCGCGTACCGCGGGCTCACCTCCGCCGGCACCAAGGGCCGCGGCCAGCGCAAGCGCGGCAAGGGCACCGAGAAGACGCGCCCGAGCGTCACCTCGAACGACCGGCAGGGCAAGTAACGCCCTCGGTTTCGCTTCGACGCCCTCCCGTTCCGTTCCGACCGCCGTTATCGGCGAGCGGAATCGCCGGGCAACGCTTATTCGGAGCGATTCCCATGTCGCCGTATGGTTCGACGAAGCCGCCGGGATCTGCTTCGCGACGCGGCCGCGCTCGCGACGGTCGGCGGCGGCGCGGTCGGATCGTCCACCGGCGCTCCGTCTCGATCGCGGCTCGAGCCGCCCGAAACGGGCGTCGCCCAGATCGACCTCGGCTCGGGCGCGTCGCCGACGGCGTGGACGTCCCGCGGCGGTGGCCCGCACAACGCGGGCGTCGGCTCCGCGGAGTACATCGTCCCCGACTCCGTCGACGTCGAGTGGCATCATCAGGACCTCCGGACGTACGACCCGGGGCACACCCTCGCGGCCGCCGGTCGCGTGGTGTTCACCGGTCGTCGGCGGCTCGTCGCGGTGGAGGACCCGAACGGCGACGTCGCGTGGAACCGGCTGCTCTCATCGCCGCCGGTCGCCGCGCCCGCCATCGCGGGCGACCACGTCCTCGTCCCGCACGCCGATCGGGTGGCCGCCCACCGGCTGGGCGACGGCGAGCGCGCGCGGTCGATCGAGCTGTCGGCGACGCCCGGCGACCTCGTCGGGGTCGGTGACGCCGCGATCACGCGGCTCGCGAACGGCGACGTCGTCCGGGTCGACGTCGCGGGAGGGGCCGCCGAGACGGTCGGCTCCGGCGACGGCGAGGCCGAGGGACGCGTCGCGGTCGACGGGTCGCGGATCGTCGTCGCCACCGACACCGGCCACGTGCGGAGCTGGGGGGGCGACGGCGGCGACGACTGGGAGAACTTCGTCGAGGAACGCGTCCGGGTCGCGCCGATAATCGCGGGGGACTACGCCGTCGTCGCCACGACCGTCGGGTCGCTCGTCGCGATCGATCTGGACACCGGCGAGGAGGCGTGGCGTCACGAGGGCGCTGAGGGGTACTCGGTCCCGCCGGCGCACCTCAACGGGTACATCGTGGCGGCCGACGACCGGTCGAACGTGTTCGGAATCGTCGCCGGATCGGGCGACGAGCTCTGGTCGAGCACGCTGGACCACTTCGTCTTCTCCGGGCCGAGCCTCGCCGGCAACGCGGCCGTCTTCCTCGACCGCGACGGAACCGTCCACGCCTACGACTACCAGAGCGGTTCCGAGCAGTGGACCGTCGACACCCCGACCGGGACGCCGGTGAGCGAGATCGTCGTCGGCGCCGCGTCGCTCGTCGTCCACGGCGACGGGGGCGTCGCCGGGCTCTACGACCCGGCGTCGGTGTCGGCCCGCGAGAGCGTCGCCGCGCTCCAGCGCGCACTCGTCGACGGCCGGCGCACCTCGCGGCCCGCCGATATCGTCTCCGCGTACCGTGAGGCGGCTTCGGCCTTCGTCGACCGGTCGTACGACGCGGCCGAGCGGCTCGCCGACGACGCCCGCGGGACGCTGGAAGAGACGCGGCAGGTGCGCGCCACGGCGCAAGCGCGTATCGAGGAGCTTTCGGCCGAAGTTGCCGCGACGGAAGCGTTCGATCCGACCGAGAGCGCCGACCGCCTCGCGGCCGCGGAGGACGCGTACGCCGAGGGGGACTACGAGTCGGCGGCGTCGCTGGCGGCGGCGGGGCTCGACGCGCTCGAACGACGGCGCGCGACCCGGGAGGCCGCGGCCGCGCGGGTCGAGGAGCTGTCGGCCGCGCTGGCGGACAACGCGTCCCTCGTCACTCCCGACGCCGAGGCGCGTCTCGCGGAGGCCGAGCGGGCGTTCGACCGCGAGGCGTTCGAGGACGCCGAGTCCGCGGCGACCGAGGGGCTCGACGCGCTCAACGCGACCGTCGAGGCCGCCGCGGAGGCCGACGAGGCGCTCGCGGCGCTGAGCGACGCCATCGACTCGACCCCCGAGAGCGTCCCGGTCGAGGACGTTCGGAGCGCCCGCGACGAGGCCCGGAGCGCGTACGACGCCGGCGACTACGAGGCGGCGACCGATCTGGCGACGGGGGCGGTGGCCCGACTGCGCGCCCGGCGCGAGGCGGCGAGACGCGCCCGCGAGGCCATCGACGCGGCGGCCGGCGTGAGCCGCCACGCCGCGGCCGACGTGGTCGCCGAGGTCTACGGGTACGGCGATCAGCTGTCGTCCGCGCGGGCGGCGTACGACGAGGCCGACTTCGAGCGCGCCCGCGCCGCGGCGGTCGAGGCGCGCCGGACGTACTGGGGGGCGCGGGCCACCGTCGACGGCACCATCGGCGCCGGGCTGATAACCGGCACGCTGTACATCCGCTACCCGGAGAAGTTCGCGGGGATCGCCGGTAAATTCTCGCGCTGAAGGGCGCAACGCGCTGGTGACGCGGTTCCTACCGGGCGACTGAAACGAACGCCACCCGGCGCGTCGCAGATCCGGGGGCGGTCGCCCGAATCTCGTCGGTGCCCAACCTATATATCGCGCTACACACATCACTCGTCCATGCGATACGAGACCCCAGATCAGATCGTCGGTATCGGGGGTGGCGGCAAGGAGCTCGTCTACAAGCTCTTCGCGCCGACCGCCCTCGACGTCGACACGCCCGCCGATCTCACCGATGACGACCTCCGCACGTGGCTTATCGACGAGGTACTCGAGCCGAAGGGGCTCAGCGCCAACCGGCACCAACAGATTCGCATGGACGCGTTCGTCGTCGACACGGACACGGACGAGGCGAACGTCGACCGCCCCCGGGTCGACCGGATCAACGAGCTGCTGGCGGAACGCGAGGACGACCATCCCGACCCGGTCCGCGGTCCCTCTCTCTCCTACGTGAACCTCGTCGAGGACGCGACGACGAAGGCGCGACACCTCCTCAGCGAGAACAAGGTCCGGCGGGTCAGCGAGCAGACGGGCATCTCCTGCTGGTGGCTCGACGACGAGATGATCGACCCGTACGACGACTTCGGCGGCGGCGTGTTCCGCCGCCGCGCGCTCAGCAAGGCGCTGTACGGCATGGCGCAGATCGGGACCGCCGATCCGCTCGAAGGGGTCCGCAACTCGGTGTCCAGCACCAGCGACGTCGCGATGGTTGTCGGGCTCGGCGGCGGCACGGGCGCCGGAACGTTCCTCGATATCGCGAAGACGCTCAAGCGCGACCACGGCTTCCCGGACGTGACGCTGTTCGCGGTGCTGCCGCACGAAGACGAGGACGACGACCGCGGCGCGAACGCCTACGCCGCGCTCTCCGAGCTGGAGTACCTCTCGTTGACCGATCAGAACCTCTTCGAGAGCATCGTCCTCATCCCGCAGCTGTCGGACGCCGACGAGGGCGACTTCGACGAGGCGATCATCCGCTCGATACTCAGCTACTACACCCTTCAGGGGAACGCGCGGAACGAGCTCAGCGTCAAGGGCTCCGGCGGGCCGCCGTCGTTCGCGCCGTTCACCGTCGCGGCTCCGCAGGTGCTCCAGTACGAGGGCGGCGTGATCAAGCAGGCGAAGGCGCGGTTAGAGGAGTTCTACGGCAACAGGGAAGAGCTGCTCTCGACCGAGTCGGAGCTCCACGACGAGTTCGAGTCGTTCCTCGAAACGTACCACGGAGACGGACCGGGGACGGACGTGTACGGCGAGTACAACGGTCGCGGAACGGACTCGCGGTACGGCCTCACTGAGGAAGAGGTGACCTCGCTCAGCAACCGCATCGACGCCTTAGAAGAACTCGTCAGCCTCCGCGTCCTGCCGAGCATCGGCTGTACGGTCACCGACGAGCTCCGCGAGGACATCCGAGCCGCCAAGGAGTACGCGGTCGACGCCGCCGACATCGACCCGGACGAGGTCTCCGAGAGCCGTCGAAAGCGGGCGATCGTCAACGGGTTCCCCGAACAGACCGGCACGGTCGTCACGCCGAACACCGGCGAGGACAAGCCCGAGGACACCCGGCTACTGGCGCTCTACGAGAAGGAGATCGACGCGATCGAGCGCCGTCGGGACCTCCTGTGTGCGAAGAACATGCTGAGCGAGCTCGATTCGGTGTCGTTCGACGCCGGCGACGCCACGACCGCCGCCGCGGTCGCCACGACCACCGACGTCGCCGGCGCGCTCGGCAACGCGCTCAGCGAGGACACTAAGCTGAGCCGGGACACCGGCCTCGAAGGCGACCTCGACGAGCTCGACGGCGAGCGCAAGCGCCTCGAGACGCAGCTCCACGACCTCGACGAGCTCGCGGACGCGCTCGAGGCCGAACGCGACGCGCAGCTCGACGAGTGGGTGACCGCGGTGAGCGACGACGCGGAGACGCTCGCGAACCTCTCGGAGTACGAGACCGAGATCCGGGAGCTGCTCGGCGACCTCGAGACGGCGCTCGACGGCGCCGCGGGGGTCGCACAGGGTGCGACGTCGACCGACGACATCCCCGCGGAACCCCGCGTCGAGTTCTCGGAGACGCAGTTCGAGCGACTCAACGAGCTCCTGGAGTCCTGCGGGCTCGCGCCGCTCCGCGGCTCGGCGGTCCGCGACGAGGTCGCGTACCTCTGGCAGGCGAAACGCGAGTTCCTCCGCGACTCGGAGGGCGGGCTGCTCAGTCGCGGTCCCGACACCGAGGAGCTCCAGCGGAACCACGCGGAGCAGTACCGCGGCGCGCAGCGCAGCGACCTCGACATGGCGTTCATCCCCGAGTGGGACGAGCGTCCGGAGACGTCCGGGCGCCTTCGAACGACGGAGATCGACCGCCGACTGGATGCCCTCGACGACCTCGACCCGGTCGACGAGATCGCCGCGTCGGTCCCGTCGTTCCTCGCGGACCGCGAGGTCGACCCCGGCGCGCTGCTCGCCGAGGCCACCCGCGCGTCGCTCGACGATCCCGACCGACTGTCCGGGTTCGAGATCCCTCGGGCGGACGTCGACGAGCCGGCGATCGCCGACGCCTTCGACGGGGGCGACGTCGAGGCGGCGCTGGAGTCGCTCGTCGCTCCCGGCGGCGCGGTGTTCGAGACGTTCCACGCGGCGTACCTCGGTGACCTCGAACGCGAGCGCGAGGAGGGGGCCGCTCGCCTACGGGCGGTCGAACGCGAGATCGAGTGGGTGACGGCGGCGACGGACCTCCTCGAACGCGGAAGCGGGTTCGCCGGACTGGCCGAGGACGTCATGGACCCCTCGTCGATCTCCGAGGTCGACGGCGACGAGCGGGACGAGGGGATGTACGTCACCCGCGCGTCCCCCGACGACCCCGGCGAGCTGCTCAGCAGCGACAACATCGGCGAGACGAACTTCTGGGCCCGCGACGACAGCACGCTACAGTCCTCGTTACGGTCGTTCACCGAGCGGATCGAGAACCACCTGCTGCCGCTCCGGAACCCGCTCCTCGCCGTTCCCGAGGAGAATCCGGCGCGCGACGAGTACGACGAGTACCGCGCCGCGATCTCGCTGATGAGCCGCGCGATCGACCAGAACACCAGCTACGGGACCGGAGCGAAACACGCGTTCGACGCCGTCGACGCCATGCTCGGGGACACGCTCGGACAGGTGGACCCGATATACTGGAACCGCGCCCGCTTCGGCGGCGCCTGGGACCTCACGCTCACGGTGTTCCTCGGCGGGGTGATGCTTGACAACGTCGACGTGTTCGAGCAGAGCGGGAAGGGGCTGAAAGACAAGTACGAGGCGGAGCTCGGCGGCGAGCCCGGACGCCACATGATCAACCGACACGCCCACGGAATCGACGGACTGGACGCCGGTCGCGTCGACGGTCACCGGCTGATCGACGACGGGAACGACGGCGCGTACCTCTACCGCGCCGCGCTGTTGAACCTCGACGTCGGCGTCGACGACAGGCTCCTCGTGTTGAACAACCTCGGCGATCCGGACGCGCTCAGAGACGAACTGCTCGACCGGTACGAGTTCGTCGGGTTCGAGAGCACGCAGGACCTGGGCAACTCGTAACGACGGATGAATCTCGAAAACGTCCGGATCGGCAACCGGAAGCTGTCGGACGTCCTGCTGCTCGTCGGGTCGACGGTCGCGGTCGTCGCGACGGTAACGCCGCTCACGGACATGCTCGTCCGCGCGTGGACGGCCGAGGGGGTCGGTCGCACCGTGGTCCGGTTCGTCGTCGGCGCGACGCCGCTGACCCTCGAAAGCGCGGTCGTGTTCCCGCTGGGGATCGGCGCCGGACTGCTCGCGGTGTTCGCGCTCGACCGAACCAAGTTCGTTCAGGCGCTGTTGCTCGCCGCCGCCGCCGGTCCCCTGTTGGCGACGGTGTGGTACAACGGACTGTGGTTCGGCGGCCGGATCGACTGGGTCGCGAACGCGCCGTGGGGAGCTGCGGGGCTCCTCGTCGGTGCCCTGATCGGAGCCGCGGACAAGGCGGTCGCCGCCCTCACCGGGCACGACGCGCTCGGCGTCGGCCGCCGCGAGTTTCCGCTGGCGGCCGGCGCGCTGTTCGCGGCCGCCGTCGGGTTCGCGGTCGTCGGCTTCCTCGACGCGACGCTCTCCGGGACCCCCTCGGCCGCGACCGCCGTCGTCGACCTCGCGGTCTCGGTCGCGTTCGTCGGCTTCGTCGGCTTCCTCATCCAGTACCGCGACCGGCGCGACGTCGCGGTGTTGAGCCCGAACCGGAGCGCCGAGACCCTCGTCGTCTGCGGCCTGTTCGCTCACGTCGACGACCGGTACCGGACGGTCGTCTCCGCGGGAGAGGCCGAGCTGAATCGGCTCTCGTCGAACCTCGCGGCGGGCCGAACGGTGCCGGCCGCGACCGACGAGATCGCGTTCAACGTTCACGCCGGGGGGTGGTTCGACAACTGGACCTCGGTCTCGACGTCGGGATACGCGAACCGCCACCTCCTCGACGAACAGGTGGCCCGGGCGGCGGAGTCGACCGACGGCGGCCGCGGATCGCTGCTCGCGCACCGGGTTCGGCGCGCCGTCACCCGCGAAACGCCGCTGACGTTCGTCGACCGGCTGCTCACCTTCGACGTGGTGTTGCTCGCGGTCCCCCTCGACCGAGAGCCGATACGGCGCGCGTTCGACCCCGCGGTCGACGACGACGACGTCGGGGCGGCGGCGTTCCTCGATCGGTACCGGCGGTTCGTCGAGGCGACGCGCGGGCGAGACCCGACGGTCGTCGTCGTCGCGACCGGCGGCGAGACCGCGCTGACGTACTTCGAGTCCGTGTACGGCGGGACGACGATCGACAGCCCCGAACTCAGGACCGAGGTCGCACATCGGCTCGGACTGCTCTGCTCGGGGCTCGGCGAGGACGCGCCGTTCCCGGAGACGCCGGTCGTCGTCTCACGGAGCGAGGCCACGGCCGTCGATGACGGGTTGGCGGGCGCCGACCGGCTGTGGCGCGCCGTCCGCGACGCCTGAGCCGGTTCGCGGTGCCCGACGTTCACGCCGCCGCGAAGAACGCGACGGCGGCGAGGACCAGCGCGCCGCCCGCCCCGGCGACGGCCAGGTAGCCTATCGTTCCGAACGCGGCCGGGGCTGCGAACGACGCCATCAGCGCGACGACGCCGACGAGCAACAGCGGCTTCGCCGCCTCGGGGCCGACGTCGCCCAGCGTCCCCCCTTCCGTTCCTCCCGTTCGGTCCGGTTCCTCCGCCCCGCCGCCGGTCGGATCGCGGATCTTGAACTTCGTCTCCTCCGACTCCAGCGTTCGGCCGTCGTCCTCGACGGTCGCGACCGCGGTGTAGAGGCCTCCCTCGTCGTGACCGTACGACCACGTCCCGCCCTCAGCCGTGCCGATCTCGCCCGTTTCGAGAATCTCGACGCTCGCTCCGTCGACCCGCTCCCCGTCCGCGTCGACGACGGTGAACTCGATGGTCTCGTCGACGGCGATCCGGTCCGTGCTCCGCTCGATCCGGACCGCGGCCTCGGCGCCCGGGTCCGGGGCGAACGCCCCACCGGACGTCTCGCCGCGAAATCCGTCGGTCGCCGCCTCGGTGCTCCCGTCCGACTCGGCGGCGCTCGTCGCCTCTCCGCTCCCGCTCCGCCCCCCGTCGTCCCCCGCTTCGGCGGCCGCGTCCCGCTCGCCGCCCGCCGTTCCGTCGTCCCCGTCGGCGTGCTCCCGCACCCTGACGGTCGTCGCGGCAGTCCCCGTCGACTCGCCGTGGCCGTCGCGGACGGTCGCCGCGAGCTTCACCTCCCCGGGCGTCGACAGGGTGACTCGGCCGGTGCCGTCGTCGAGGAAGTACTCGTCGCCGGTGTCCGTCTCCAGCGTGACGTTCGGCACCGGGTTCTCGTCCCCGTCGACGGCGACAACCGAAACGACCTCCCCGGGATCGACCACCGTCCGGTCGAGCACCAACGAGAGCTCGGTCGGCGCCGGCGCTACTTCGATCGAGACGCTCGCGGCGTGGTACGAGCGGTCTCCGTCCGTTTTCCGAGCGGTCACGGTCTCTTCGCCGGTCTCCGCCGGTGTCAGGTGACACTCGCCGCGCGTGTCGGTCGTCGCTTCGTCGCCGGCGCCGGACACGGTCGCTCCCGGTACCGGGTCGCCGTCGGCCGTCACGGCGAACCCGACCGAATCACCGACGGTCGGAGACCGGGTCGCCGCGTCGATCGAGAGCCCGACCGGCTCTCGCGACGGCGGTTCGACCTCGACGGTCGTTGTCGCCTCGCGGTACCGGTACGCGTCCGTCCGCGACTTCCGCGCGGTGAGGTCCACCGTTCCGGGCTCGTCGAACGAGACCCGGGTTCGACCGGTCGGTGCCTCGTACCGGCCTCCCCGCGAGGTCTCGACCGTCACGTCCTCGATCCGATCGCCCTCCTCGTCGGTGACGGTGGCCATCGTCGAGTCGTCGGTCGAGAGCGTCTCGGCGTCGAGATCGAGCGATAGGTCGACGTCGATCCGGTCGACCTCCACCGCGGCGCTGTCGCTCACGTACGTCCGGTCGCCGTCCGAGCGGTCGACCGTCACCGCGTACGTGCCCGCCGCGTCGAACTCGACGGACGCCTCGCCGCGGCTGTCCGTCGTTTTCGGGTCGATCCGGGGTGCGCTCACGTCGACGTCGGGGACCGGTTCGCCGGCGCCGTCGGTCGCGCGCACCGTCACGGGATCGAAGACGGTCGTCGACGTCGGCTCCACCGCTGCGCTCAGGCGGACCACGTCCGGGTCCGTCGAGCCGGACCCGGTACCGCTTTCGCGGTCGCCTGACGGGTGTTCCGCGGTCTCCGACTCGATGGCGTCGACGGCATCCTGAATGCGGTACAGCCGCTTTCTCGCCCACTCCTTCTCGTCTTCCGGGTACTTGTCGGGCTGGTACTTGGCCCGGGCCTTCATGCTCGCCCGTTTGATCTCGCGGTCGCTCATCTCCGGCGAGACGCCCAGCCGGTCGTAGGGGTTGTCCGCCATCGGCTCGAAGTCGAACGAGACCATGCTGTTGTCAGGTGTGTGTCGCGCGGCGAGTTCCCGTCTCTCTCCCGCCGCGTCGACGCTCGTCAGACGTGTGTTCCTCCGCCGATAAGAAACTATCTTCCTCGCGCCGCGACCCCGGTCACCGATCGAGGAAATCCCGACGGGGGACCGCGGACGCTCCCCGCACGATTCGCGTTCCGTCCACTGAAACGAACTGTCCGACCCCCATACATTAATGATGCTTCACCCGGATCGATTGACTGGTATATGACTTCGATCGGCATTGACTTGGGGACGACGAACAGCGCCGCTTCGACGCTCATCGGCGATCGCGAGGAGATCTTAGACATCGAGGGCGACCGGACCATCCGCTCCGTCGTCTCCTTCGAGCCGGGAGACGACGAGGTCATCGTCGGCAACATGGCCGCAGACCTGATGGAGCGCCATCCGGACCTCACGGTCTCGTCGATCAAGCGACACATGGTCGACGACGACCACACGGTCACGATCGACGACGACAGCTACGAGATGACGGAGTACGCGCCCGAGGAGATCTCCGCGCTCATTCTGAAGAAGGTCTTGGCGGGCGCCGAGGGCTCGCTCGGCGAGGCGCCCGACGGCGCGGTTATCACCGTCCCTGCCGACTTCCCCGAGAACGCGCGCGCCGCGACCCGGCGCGCCGGCGAACTCGCGGGCGTCAACGTCCTCAGACTCCTCCCGGAACCGAGCGCGGCCTGCGTCGCCTACGGGCTGCGCGACCGCGACGAGGACATCGAGCGGGTCGCGGTCTACGACCTCGGTGGCGGCACTTTCGACATCAGTCTCGTCGACGTCTCTCACGAGGACGGGTTCTACGACGTCGTCGCCACCGAGGGCGAACAGGAGCTCGGGGGCGACGACTTCGACGAGGCGCTCGCTCAGTGGATCGCCGAACAGATCGAAGACGAGACGGGCGTCGATGTCACCGACGACAGAGGGGCGTTCCTCCAGCTGAAGGGGAAAGCCAAGGACATCAAAGAGCAGCTTTCCTCCCGGAACACCGCGACGTTCCGTGACTCCGGGACGATCTCGGGCGAGAACGTCGACATCGAGATCTCCCGCGAGCAGTTCGAGGAGATCACGGCCGACCTCGTCGAGCGGACCGTCGAGTTCAGCGAGACGGCCCTCGAAAGCCAGGACATGTCGCCGGACGACGTCGACACCGTCCTGCTCGTCGGCGGGTCGACGAAGATCCCCGCGGTTAAGGAGGCCGTCGAGGAGTTCTTCGGACAGACGCCCTCCCAGGAGGTGAACCCCGACGAGGCGGTCGCCATCGGCGCCGGCGTGTTCGCCGACTCCATCGACCCGAAGAAGGCGCTCGAGGGAGACGACGACGACGAGGACCGTGGCGGTCTCCCCTCGGACGTGCGCGTTAGCAACGTCGTCCCCGACGACCTCGGGATCGAACTCGCTTCTGGGAAGATCGATACCATCATCGAGAGCAACTCGAACCTCCCGACGATGGAGCGCAAAGAGCGGGAGTACACCACGGTCGAGGACAACCAGACGCGGGCGCTCATCAAGCTGTATCAGGGCGAAGGTGACACGGTCGACGACGGCGACCTCGAACTCAAAACCGAGTTCGTCTTAGAGAACATCCGCGAGGCGCCGAAAAACGAGCCGGAGATCACGGTTCAGGTCAAGCTCGACGAGGACGGCGTGTTGAGCGCACACGCTTGGGACGAGTCGGTCGTCGATGGTGACCTGATCGACCCCGACGACGCCGACGAGGTCGCTGACGGCGAAGCGCACATCGACATGAACCCGTCCGGCGAGTCTGAAAAGCTGAGCGTGGAGGAGATACGCGCGCTGCTGCCCAGGATCGCCTAAATCGGCCGCTCACCCGTCTCTTTCGGCCGCACCCGCCTCGTCGTTCCCGTTTCGCTCGTCGTCGCCCTCCGATTCCGATCGCGTTTCGCTCCGCGTACTCTCGCGGTCGGCGGCGGCTCGATCGGCTTCGACCTCGCTTCGGGCGGACGCCGCTTCGGTTTCCCGGTCCTCCGGCTTCGCGTCGTCGCTCGCCTCGTCGGTTCCGGCACGTTCGCCGCTCTCCTCGCTCGCCTCGTCGGTTCCGATACGCTCGTCATTCCCGTCGCTCGTCTCGTCGGGCTCGGTCGCCGCCTCGTCCTCGGGTTCAGACGCGTCGCCGGGCGCCGTTCCGCTCCCGTCGCTGATGACGACGTTCGCCTTCTCGCGCACCTCGCCTTCGATTCGGAATCCGGGCTGTTGGGTGCTGACGACCGTCCCCTCCGGACGGTGGTCCTCGGCCCGCGTCACGGCGCGGTGCGCGTCCCTGTCGAACGACTCGCCCTCGTCCGGCTCGATCAGGCTGACGCCCTGCGCCCGGAGTACGTCGTGAAGGTCATCTAAGGCGTATTCCGCTGCCTCTTGGACGGCGTCGGGATCGTCGTGGGAGACGGCGCCGACGAGATCCGAGCGCACCTCCGAGATGACGGGACCGACGAGCGACTCATGGCCGTAGGTCTGTAGCTCGTCGATCTGATCCTCCTTCCGGTCCATCAGCGAGTTCAGCTGCGAGACCTCCTGTTCGTAGTCGGCCTCCAGCTCTTCCACCCGCTCGTCGAGGGCGGCGACCCGCTCTTCGAGTTCCGCGATGTACGCCTTGCGACGGCGGAACACCTCTTGGCTCAGGCTGGTGATGCGCTCCACGTCGTCCATCGAGTCCGGATCGATTCGGCGCACCTTCCGCTCCAGCCGGTCGGGGTCGTGCCGGCTCGGATTGATCTCCTCGTGGCGCTCGCCGACGACGTCGTCCGCCGCGGCCGCCGCCCAGGCCTCCAGCCGCTCGGCGGAGAGTATCGTTCCGAGCTGCCACTCGCCGTCGTCTCCGTCGCCCGCGTCGCTCGACCCGCCCGTGTCGGTCGCGTCCGTCGCGTCCGTCGCGCCGTCGGCGGTGTCGGCGTCCGTCGCGCCGTCGGCGGTGTCGGCGTCCGTCGCGTCTCCGTCCGGTCCCGACTCGGCGGTGCCAGCGACGGTCGTCTCGGCAACGTTCCGTTCGGAGCCGTCGGCGTCGCTCCCTCCGCCGATGCCGTCCCGATCGTCGCTCTCGACGGATCCGTCGTCCGCTGTCTCTCTGTCGTCGCCCGCTCCTCCGGACTCGGGTCCGTCGGCCGACTCGTCGGCGTGAGTCTCGTCGGAATCGGGATCTCCGTCGGCAGCGGACTCGCCGGCGTCTCCGGTTTCGTTTTCGGTAGCGGACTCGCCGGCGTCTTCCGCTTCGGTCTCGTCATCGACGTCCCCCGACGCCGCCGTCGCCACCGTCTCGTTCGGTCCTGACCCGTCCGGCTTCTCGGCGTCGACCGCGTCCGGCGTCGACTCCGCCGCGTCGGTCGCACTCCGTCCCGCTCCGCTGTTACCGGCTCGTTCGTCGTCGCTGTTCGGCGCCGATGTCCCCCCGCTTTCTCCGCTCGTCTCGTCACCGTTCTCTCCGGTCATGACGAGGCGGACGAGTCGGGTGATGTACGTTCGGATTCCCATCTGTCGTGTGTACGGATTCCTGTCTCCATCGTCCCGTGTCGTGCGCTATGTGGAGGCACTATGTCATAAATCCCCCACGACGTCCGGATCTCGGTGCGCGGTCGACGGCGTCCGGCACAAGAGCAAAGATACCACGTCACGTACCGACGGTACTACGTGGCGATCCACCGGTGACCGCGAGCAACCCCATTCCCCTCGACGCGTTCGCAACCGAACTCGAGTCGCTCGACAGCGACGGGCTTGCGTCGCTCGTCGGGGAGGCGTACGCGGCGACCGCCGACGCCGTCGCCGTCGACCCGCCGCGAGTCACGGTAACGGAGGGCGGGAGCCGGACCGAACTGCTCGTCGTCGCCGATCCCGGCGAGAGAGTGCGTGGCGACGCGGTTGACGCCGTCGACGCGGTCGACGCCGTCGTCGTCGCGAGCGCATCGCTGCTCGACGCCGGGCTCTCCGAGACCGACGCCGAGATCGTTTCGCCGGCGGACCTTCGACAGCGGCTCCTGTACGCCGTGTCGCCCGCGGAGGCGAACGCGATCGCAGACCGAATTCTCGGCGTCCCAGTTCGGTCCTCGACGTACGACGCCGCGGCCGATCACGACTCCGGCGCGTCGGACGACGAAGGCGACGGAATGGCGGGCGTCGCCGGCGACGAGTCGGGTGACGGCGCGGCCGATGACGGCGACGGAACGGCGGCCGATGACGGCGACGGAACGGCGGTCGATGACGGCGACGCGGCGACGGGCGCAGTCGCGTCGGGCGCGGCAGGGGGTGTCGTCGCTTCGGGTTCTCCGCCCGCCGACCGAACCGACGTCGGTTCGGCGGCGGAAGCGCGGACTCACGACCGATCGAGCCGGTCTACCGCCGAGGACGATCCGAGCGGCGGGGCGACGGCGACCGAATCCACCGCCGACGCGCTGACCGAGCGAACGGATCGGCGGACCGTCGTCGCGGTCGTCGCCGCCGCCGCGCTCCTCGTCGCGGCGGCAGGGGTCGGGTTCGCCGCCGGCACCGCCGGTATCGGCGGTCCGGGCGGCGTCGCCGGCGTCGGGGACGACGGCACGACCGAACGGTCGCCGGGGGACTCGGACCCGACCGGACCGACGGACGGCAGCGCCGGCGGCAGCGAGGGGTCGACCGCGGGCGGCGACGCCACGAACCCCGTCGCGGTCGCGGACGGCGACCCGACCGGCGAAGCCGCCAGGAACACGGCGCTTTCCCCGACCTGCGACCGCTCCGCCCTTCAGGTCGTTCAGATCCAGATGAACGCGCTCCGCTACAACGACAACGCGACGAACGACGGTATCCGGACCGTGCGAGCGTTCGCCTCGCCGGAGAACAAGGATATCGTCGGCGCAATCGGTCAGTACGTCGAGCTGTTCGAGACGCCGCGGTACGCGCCGATGCTCACGTACGACGCCGTACAGTACTCCGCTCCGGAAATCGCCGACGGAACCGCCGAAATCGAGGTCGTCACGCGGGAGAACGGCAGCGTCACCGGCCGATACGAGTTCCGGCTCGTGCGGGTGCCCGGCGGGACTGAGAACACCGATAGCTCGCTCGGTGACGTCGACGACTGTTGGATGACCGACGCCGTGGCGGCGTCGGCGGAGTGAGACGGCGGCGCTCGGTTCCCTCGACGCGCCCACGCGACCGCCTCGCCGTACTCTTTTGTCACCCCGCTCGCATACGACAGATATGACATCCGGCCCAGCGATCGAGCTCATTCCCCCGAACATCTCCAGCGACACCGGCATCGAACGCTCGGGCGACGGGGCGGTCGACGACGACCCGATCCCCCTCCTCGGGAAGTCCACCGGCGGCGGGTCATCGCTCGTCACGACCGACGACTATCCGTACGTCACCGTCCACGCCAACGTCGACACGCCGGGACCGGGGGTGGAGCGGTTCGGTAAGAACAGCTTCGCCGTTCGGGAGGACGGCGAGCCGACCGACCTCGAACGCGTGACGTTCCTCGGCGACGAGCTCGATCTCGTCTTCGTCTTCGACGACACGGGGAGCATGTCCGACGAGATCGAGGGCGCGAAGGAGGGAGTCAGGTTCCTCACCGAGGAGATAGACGCTCGGGAGATGGACGCGCGCTACTCGCTCGTGACGTTCAAAAACGATCCCACGGTCCGGACCGCGTTCACTCGCGACGCGGAGACCGTCACCTCGCACGTCGACGACCTGTACGCCAGCGGCGGCGGCGAGATCCCCGAAGGGAACTTCGACGCGATCGAACGCGCGCTCGACCTCGACTACCGGCCGGACGCCCAGCGCGTGATGGTCGACATCACCGACGCCCCCTCCCACTTCGACGGAGACGGCAGCGACGTCTCCGACTACACCTTCGACGACGTGGCCGAGGACCTCCGTGCGTCCGGGGTGACGTTCGTCTCCGTCGCGCCGGACGTCGAGGACCGCCGGTCGAGCGCGAAGTCGCTGACCTCCGCGGTCGGCGGATTCTGGACGGACATCTCCGAGACGCGCATGGGCCGAACGGACAACTTCGAGTCGGTGCTCAGGCGGATCACGGACCTCCTCACCTCGACGTACGAGATCGAGTTCCACACCTGTACGCCGCCGGGTACCGCCCGCGAACTCGAGGTCGAGTTCGACGGGGACCGCGGGACCGACGCCGCGACGGCGACGCTGTCGGTGCCGGAGCGGTTCGACCTGCCGCCCGAGTGCGCCGAGTCCGACCCCGAGCCGGTCGACTCGCGGGAGACCGCCCTGTTCCTCGACGTCGACCGCAACGCCCTCCCAGCGGGCGAGACGGTGACGGTCACGGTGCGGTCCGCGGACAACGACTTCGTGGTGGGCGCGGCCGTCGAGGCGGCCGACGAGCGCGCGGAGACGAACCGCGCCGGGCGGGCGGAGCTCGAACTCTCCGACCCCGGTCCGCAGACGATCACCGCGACCGCGCCCGACGGCGACGCGACAGAGACGATCACGGTCGACATCGAGGCGCCGTCGGACGGCCCGGCGAGCGACATCGAACCGTCGCCTGGCGGCATCGAGACGTCTCCAGAGGGCCTCGAAACCGCTCCCGGCGGTATCGAGACGTCCCCCGGCGGTACCGAGGGAACCGACGACGGGGGAAGCGACACGGAGGGGGCGCTCGTCGTCGAGCCGAGCCGGTGGCGCACCGACGTCGGCGAGGAGGTGACGTTCACCGTTCGGAACCTCGACGGCGATCTGCTAGCCGACGCGACGGTGGAGGCGGCCGGCGAGACGAAGGCGACGAACCGCGCCGGGAACTGCTCGTTCGCCTTCGAGGAACCGGGGACGGTGACCGTCACTGCGACGCGAGACGACATGGACCCCGACGCCATCGACATCGACATCGAGACGGCGTGATCGCGGTCGGTCAACGGCCTCCGGTCGACACCGGAACCGCCGGCGGTGCCCGTCGCTCAGTCGCCGCGCCGTGCGACTGCGACGCCGCCGGCGGCGAGTAGTCCGACGAGGAGGACCTGTCCGAGCACCACCGTCGCGAACACGGCCGCTCCCGGCTCGGCGGTGAACGCGTACGCGACGCCGACAGCCGCGGCGGCCGCCACGGCGCCGACCGCCACGCCGCCGGCGATACCGGTCGCCAGCCACTCCCGCCGTCGTCGAGTGTCCGCCGCGGGGTCGACGACGTCGATCCCCTCGGTGACGTGTTCGAAGACGACCTCGAGGTACTGGTCGGCCGGTTCGTCCGCGACGAGCCCCGCCGCGTCGATCCCGTCGGCTTCGTACCACTCGTTCAGCCGGTCGCGGAGGAACTCGTCGTCGACCTCGTCGATCAGCTCCCCGGCCGCCTCGATCGACTCCCGCATCGAGCTGAGCTGCCCGGCGCTTTTCGGATCGAGGCTGTCCGGGCCGCCTCCGGCCAGGTACGCAAGGGGTTTGAACGCGTCGCGGACCCCACCGACCCTCGAGACGGCCGCCGCCGCTCCGACGGCGGCGATCCCGCCGACGACGGCGAGGAGCCCCCACAGCGGGACGAAGAGCGGCTGTACCGGGGTCAACGCGTCTATTGCGACTCCCGGGAGGGCCCGGACGGTGACCGGTTCGGTGAGCGCGGCGACGAACGCGCCGCCGAGCCCCGACCACGCGAGGTAGCCGAGCGCGGCGAGAGACAGCACCGCAGCCGTCGCGGCCACGACCAGCGCCTTCGAGGTCCGCTCGAGCCGGTACGGCGGTGCGGGCCGCAGCGTCGGCGCCCGCTCGGAGGCCTCGGAGACGGCGGTCGCGAGCGACTCCTGCCACCGTCTCGGGAACACCTCGCCGTCGACCGAGCGCTCCCGTACCTCGCGGAACTCCCGCTTGGCGGCGGCGGCGCTGTCGGCCAGCCGGGCGAACGCGATCCGGTCGCCGGTCTGCGCGCGCGGCTCCACGTCGGTGTAGTTGAGGGAGCTCGGCATCACGACCACGTCGACGCCGTCGAGGAAATCCGCCCGACCGCTTCCGGAGATGGCGACGGTCCCGTCGAATCCCCGCTCGTCGCGGAGGTACGTGACGAACTCGCTCGCCTCGCGGGCGGAGGGGGTCCCGAAGTCGAGCCGCGTCCCCGGCCGCAACACCGAATCGAGCTCCTCAGCGCTGACCGCCGGCTCCGCGGTCGCGTCGTCGTCGAGGCCGTTGAACACCGCCTGGTAGTTCCCGACGTCCCTCGCGATCGCCCAGCCCGACCGGTCCGCGAACAGCCGCTCCGTCGCGCTTCGGAACTCGCGGATCAGGTCGTCGGCGTTCGGGTCGAGATAGTGGACGAGCAGCTGCTGGTTCGCGCCGCCGACCCGCCCGTTCGTGTACGCGATCACCTCGCCGGCGGCCGGGTTGTGGTAGAACAGGAGGTCGTCGAGGTACACGTCGTTCGCCGCGCCGTACGTCTCGTCGGTGGTGAGCCGCCCGGACTCGTCGTACACGAGCCGCCCGGTCGGTCCGTCGAACACCGACAGACCGGGCGCGGTCGGGAACCACGGGACCGGCTCCGTCTGGTCGTCGGACTCGTCCGCGGCCGACTCCGTCCGGGCGAACGGGTCGGGCGGCACCGTCGCGTCCGCCGGGACCGGAGAGTCGGCGGGGGCCGGCCCCGACTCCGCCGCGCCGGTCTCTCGCGGAGCGTCCTCCCGCTCCGCCGGTTCGGCCGACCCGTCGGCCGTTCGGGAGGCAGACGACGAGTCGAGGACCTCGGGATCGGTCTCGTCCGACGCACCGGACGCAGTCGAGTCCGGCTCTCCCGCCGGGTCCGGCTCTCCCGCCGGGTCCGGCTTTCCCGTCGCGTCCGGTCCCTCCGTCGGCGTCGCGGACGCCCCCGAGTCGGCCGATCGCCTCTCGTCGGCGGTCGATCCTGCCTCCTCATCGGCGGCGGTCTCCCCCGACGAGGGAGCCGAGTCCCTCGCGGTTCGGTCGCGTCGGTCCGAGCGTTCTCCGGCCGGTCGGTCGGTAGCGGGGTCGTCGACCCGCTCGCGGTCGCGGCTCGCCCCGCGCCGTCGCTCATCGGCGTCCCGCTCGTCGGTGCCACGTTCACCGGCGTCCGGTTCGGGGGCCGCGGACCGGCTCCGGTCGGGTTCGCCGCGTTCGAAGCCGGAGCGGGTCGGGTCCGCGCCGCGCCCGCTGGTCGTTCCGTCGGGATCGTCGACCTGGTCTCGACGGTCGGTGCTCTCGTCCCGCCCGTCGGTGCTTTCGCTCCGTCCGTCGGTGCTTTCGCTCCGTCCGTCGGTGCTTTCGTCTCTCGGACCGCTGTCCCGCCCGTCGTCGCGTTCCCCCGCGCGGACGGCGATCGAATCGCCGTGCCCGGCGTGGATCACGACGTCGACCCCGTCGAGCGCCTCGGTCCGCCCGTGTAGCGAGACGGCGATCGAGCCCGCTTCGAGCTTCAGCGCGTGGTTGACGAGGTCGGCCGCGGTGCTGACCTCCGGGGCGTCGACGGTCGCCGGTTCCGAGCGCTCGAACGCCTCGCTCACGTCAGCGCTCGCGTTCCCGCGGCTGCTGATCAGCCGCTTGTGGAACCGCTGTACGGTGTCCTCTATCGGCTTCCACTCGCTCGTCGAGCCCGGAACGCTCGAATCGAACGCCTCGGCCCACTCCGTCAGCCGCCTGTCGTGGTCGCGCAGGTCCACGCGTTCCGACCCGAATCTCGTCACGGCGACCCGCAGTTCGCGCGATCCGCTCTCGTCGACGACGACGAACTGCGACCGCACCGCACGGTCGTCGTCCGGGTGATATCGGAACAGGACCCCGTTCTCGACGTCGTCCCTGGCCACGTCGTCCTGCTCGTCGTTGCTCAGGGAGTCACTCCCGACCACGTTTCCCTTCGAATCCGTGACGTAGAACTCCTCCATGGGTTCACCTCCACCGCCGCCCGAGCCGGTCGAGCAGCTCTCTCGTGCCGTGTAACACCGGGTGATCCTGGTCTTCCAGCTCCGGCGAGCTCTCCGTCTCCGACCTCGACTCTCGGACGTCGAAGTTGACCATACGAGCGTTGTCCGGCTCGTACTCCGGCACGCCGGCGTGGCCCGCGGACTCCGCGTACAGCCCGCCCATGTACTTCGTCGCGTCGTACTCCGGGATGAACCGCTCGAGGATGTGCGTGCGGAACGCCTCCGGGCGGTCCGTCGCGGGCTGGGCGACCTCCTCGTGCTCGTCTTGGAACGACGGGATCGCGACGTCGGCGAAGGTGAACAGGTAGAACACGTCGTTCCCCTTCCCCTGGTACTGATCGCCCTCGTGGGTGTACTCGCCGCCGCCGAGCCGGTCGTACACCTTATCGAACACGTCGAGGTAGCTCCCGCGGTCACCGACCCCGCCGAGCTCGCCGTCGCGCGTGATCGTGCTCCACTCGGGCGCCCGGTTCTCGGCCGCGTAGCGACCGAAGTCGTCCATCGGGAGGACGAGACCGATGCTGTCGGCGTAGTACATCATGTCCTGAACGACGTACTGCATGACCGCCGCCTCTTCGAGGGCACCGCCGCTCTTCGCGTCGTACGGCCACGAGAACTTCTCGTCTCGGGGGTTGATCCCGACCGGCTCGACCCCGCCGATGAACGCCTCGTCGCCCTCGCTGTCGCGCCGCCAGCGCATGTACCGCGCGACGTCGAACGCCTCGTTGAAGCTGTCGGTGACGGTCGGATCGTCGTCGGCCGGCTTCGGTACCCGGACGTTTCGCGTATCGCCGCCGGAACCGGACTCGATCAGCTCGCCGGCGTAGTCTATCGTCCGGAGGTTGATCCGTCGCGGGAACAGGAACCCGTGTTTGAACGACAGCTGTACCGGGATGTTCTCGTTCGCCGTCGTGCTCTCGATGCCGTCGAAGCCGCGCTCTTTGAACTCGTCGGTGAGCTTCTTCAGCGGCCGGTCGGCGTGGACGTCCGTGTACATTCCCGCCGTGTAGCCGAGCCCGGCCATCCCGGTCGTCTTCCCGCTCCGGCTCGCGCCGACGAGGAGGATGTTCGTGTCTGCGGTGTACGTCCGCACGGTCCATAACACGACGAGGACGCAGCCGGTCGCGACGACGTCGATCCCGATCCCGGACGTGTTGAATCCGGATACACCCGGCGGAGAGAGGCTATACTCGACGATGTACTCGAAGAGGAAGAACACCAGCAGCCCGCCCAACACGTACAGCAGCCGCGGGAGCGCGGCGCCGAACTCGAGCTTGGCGCCCGGCCTGCCGCGCTGTTTGAGATAGTCGTGCGTCAACGGCTGGTCGTCGGTCCCACCGGACCGGTCCCGACGGAGGCCCCCGCCGATCACGCCAACGGCGACGCCGACCGCGAGGAACGGCAGGTTCTCGGCCCACTGCCAGTTCGTTGGGTCCAGCACGGTCGGGTCCTGGATCAGCGCGAGGAAGCCGATCACGGTCGCCGCGAACAGGAGGTACCCGTACAGGTACTTGTAATGGTCCAGCGAGATCAGGATCATTAGCCCGAGTATCGCCCCGATCGGGATCACGAGCGTCGGCTCCGCGGCCGTCCCGAACGCGTCGTTTATCACCCCGTCGATCGCTGCGAGCAGTTCGCTCCGCGGGTCGAGCGCTGCGGGCACCATGTTCTGGAACAGCCGATATGTCGAGTAGCCGAGTACGACGATCAGCGCAAACAGCGTTGCGAGCTCGCGACGAAACGTCGGCTTCCGGAGCCACCACGTGTTCATCTGTCCTCGATCACCATCGGAACCGTACACATCCCCGACAATAAATATAGGTGCCGCGAGCGCTCCCTCCCCTGCCCCGTCCCGCGACGGCGTCGCTTCGGGAACACGATTATATCCGCGCCCGTACAGGGTGCTGACATGAGCCTCTCGCTCGACGCGACCCAACTCGACCGCTACTCCAGGCACGTCATCCTCGACGACGTCGGTCCGGAGGGGCAAAAGCGGCTGCTCGACGGACGCGTCCTCGTCGTGGGCGCCGGCGGACTCGGATCGCCCGCGATCCAGTACCTCGCGGCCGCGGGCGTCGGAACGATCGGCATCGTCGACGACGACGACGTCGAGCGGTCGAACCTCCAGCGACAGGTGATCCACGGCGACGACGACGTGGGGCGTACGAAGGTCGACTCGGCGGCCGACTTCGTCGCCGACCTCAATCCCGACGTCGACGTCGAGCGCCACGAACTCCGGCTCGACGCGGGCAACGCCCGGGAACTGATCTCCGGTTACGACGTGATCGTCGACTGCTCGGACAACTTCGCCACCCGCTACGTGGTGAACGACGCCGCCCGGATCGAGGGCGTTCCCGTCTCGCACGGCGCCATCTACAAGTTCGAGGGGCAGGTGACGACGCTCTCGCCCGACGGCCCCTGCTACCGCTGTCTGTTCCCGGAGCCGCCGGAACCCGGAACGGTGCCGGACTGCGCCAGCACCGGCGTCCTCGGCGTCCTCCCCGGGACCGTCGGCTGCCTCCAGGCGACGGAAGCGGTGAAACTGCTCGTCGGCGTCGGCGAGCCGCTCGTCGGGCGGATGCTGTTTTACGACGCGATGGACCTCTCGTTCGAGACCGTGCCGTACGCGCGCGACCCGGACTGTCCGGTGTGCGGCGACGACGGTATCGACGCCATCGACGGTATCGACTACGCGGCCGGGTGTCAGGTCGACGCGGCCTGACCACCTCTGTCTGCGGGCATCGCGACCGTCACCCGCTCACAGCGACCGCTCGGTCATGGCGGCCTCCGCGGTGGCCCCGGCGTCCCCGCCCGCGAACCCCGACCGGACGCACCACCGACAGTACTGGTAGCCGGTGCGGTTCTCGGCGCCGCAGTGCCGGCAGACGACCGTCTCCCCGTCGGCGTCGAGCGGCGGGGGACCGTCCCCGTCGCCCTCCTCGCCCGTCCGGTCGGCGTCCGGGTCGCGGCCGAGCGCGAGCGTCGGGCCGACGCCCTCCCCGTCGCCGTCCGCGTCAGACGACCCGGTCGCGACCGAGCCGAACAGCTCCGCGGGGTCGCGGCTCCGCCGGACGAGCAGCCAGGTCACCGCGAGGTTGAGCGCCGCGATGCCGACGAATATCGCGGCGAGCGGGAGGAGCTGGTCACCCGTCATGTGCGTACTGTTACCATCCCAGCGTTTTGTGTCTGACGGTGGGACGGGTCGCCCGGGGCGGCGACGCCGCTCGGCCGGGTCGGACGGTCCGGTTCAGCCGGAATCGGCGGGCTCCGCTCCAGAGTACTCTTGAGGCCGCCGGTCGAAGTCGCACCCGCATGAAGGAGACGATTCACACGGACGACGCCCCGGCGGCGGTGGGCGCGTACAGCCAGGCGGCGACCGACGGCGACCTCGTGTTCACGGCCGGGCAGATCCCGCTGACGCCCGAGGGCGACCTGCTCGACGACGCGCCGATTGCGGTCCAGACGGAGCAGGCGCTCGACAACCTCCTCGCGGTGCTGGAGGAGGCGGGCGCCGGTCCCGAGGACGTGCTCAAGACGACGGTGTTCATGGCCGACATCGACGATTTCGACGAGATGAACGAGACGTACGCCGGCTACTTCGACGAGTCGCCGCCGGCCCGCTCCGCGGTCGAGGCGGGCGCGCTCCCGAAGGGCGCCGGCGTCGAGATCGAGGCGGTCGCCGTCGTCGAGTAGATGGCCGACGGCGAGGGCGGTTCCGAGCCGGGGAGCGAGTCGGACGCCGCGACCGACGGGTCCGTGCCCGCGCCCGGCGCGGCGGCGACCCCGCGCGCCCGAGTGCGCTCGGCGGCGCTGTGGGGGATCGTCGGCGGGTTCGCCTTCCTTGTCCTCGCGCAGGGGTACCGGCTCCTCGGGCCCGGATCGCTGCCGATCGGGTTCGGGGGGTTGGCGCTCGTCGCGGTCGCGGTCGCGGCCGCGTCGGCCGGTATTACGTACCTCGCCGAGGCCCGGGTGCGTGCGAAAAGAAGGACTTAACAGTCGCACCGGATTATCTCCGCGTGAGCCAGGATGGCCGAGTGGTAAGGCGCACGCCTGGAAAGCGTGTTCCCATCCGGGATCGGGGGTTCAAATCCCTCTCCTGGCGTTTTCGACGAACAACACGGCGAGCGGAGCGAGCCGTTCGTCGAAAACCCTGACGGAGGGATTTGAACCAGGGAGTGGAGCGAGCGGTGCGAGGTGCGAGCGAAGCGAGCACCTCGATTGCGAGCGGAACGACTGAGGTTCAAATCCCTCTCCTGGCGCTTCGCTGTCGCAACAACGAGCGAGGAGCGACAGCGACGAGCGAGTCGGGTGTCGGCGACCCTGTCTAATTGTCTATTTATAAGCAAACGACTGACGTCGCTGTTGATTGTTTATAAACGGTTGACTGCGGATCGACGGCGAACTCCTCCAAAGCCCCAGCCGCGAGGGCGGCGTACGCTCTCTCGAACCACGCTCCTCGTCGCTCGCTTCGCTCGCTCCTGCGGTCCTTGCGTCGTCATCAGAACGCTTCGCGTTCTGATTGGCTCACGAGAGCTCTGCTCTCGTGAACGCCTACGCCGCCCTCGCGGCTGCCCCTTTGAGTCCCGCCCGACCGCACCGCAACCGCAGCCTCACGCCTCCCCAGCCTCGTCGGGCGCGTCCTTCGGGCTCCCTTCGGTCGCCCTCGGAGCGCCCGACTCCCTCGCGCGGCGCTCCTCGCGCCCTGCGGGCGCTCGGAGGCGCGCGCCACCGCTCTTGTTTATAAGTGACTGTCGCTGCCGCCCGTCGACATTTAAACAGCCAGCCGCTGTGGGCCTGCGCTGCTCCGATGGCGTCCCCTCCTGCTGCTCTCGGACACGTCCGCACACCGACACAAGATTCATATGTGTGGGAAGTGTTCACACGGATGACGATGCCAGACACGAAATCGGGCCGCGAGCGGAAAGGGAGGAACAAGCGCCGCCAACTCGAGAACCACCTCGCTCGGCGCGAACTCGACGCGGACGACGAACCGCCGGAACCGTACCGCGAGGCCACAGACGCGGAGTTCCTCGCCGAGTCCGACGACGCGGCCCGGTGACGGTCGCGCGCCGATTCGTTCTTTGAGGCCATCCGTCCCCGAGCCTGCCCGCAATCTCGCGTCGCGAAAGCTTTAGACCCGGGAGCGGCGTATCTCGGCGCAATGAGTCGCGGCCCCGAGCTGATAATCACGGAGAAGGACAACGCGGCGCGGCGCATCGCCGACATCCTGAGCGGCGAGTCCGCGACCGCGGAGCGGATGAACGACGTCAACGTCTACGAGTGGGGCGGCAAGCGGTGTATCGGGCTCTCCGGCCACGTCGTCGGCGTCGACTTCCCCGCCGAGTACAACGACTGGCGCGACGTCGAGCCCGTCGAGCTGATCGACGCGCCCGTCACGAAGACCCCGACGCAGGAGGGGATCGTCGCCGCGCTCCGGCGGCTCGCCCGCAACGCCTCGCGGGTCGTCATCGCGACCGACTACGACCGCGAGGGCGAGCTGATCGGCAAGGAGGCGTACGAGCTCGTCCGCGAGGTGAACGAGGGCGTCCCCGTCGACCGCGTGCGCTTCTCGTCGATCACCGAAAACGAGGTCCGGGAGGCGTTCGCGAACCCCGACGACCTCGACTTCGAGCTGGCGGCCGCCGGCGAGGCTCGCCAGACTATCGACCTCACGTGGGGCGCGGCGCTCACTCGGTTCCTCTCACTGTCCGCGCGACAGATGGGCGACGACTTCATCTCCGTCGGCCGGGTCCAGGGCCCGACGCTCAAGCTCATCGTGGACCGCGAGCGGGAGATCCAGGCGTTCGACCCCGAGTCCTACTGGGAGCTGACGGGCGAGCTGGCGAAGTCGGGCGGCGACCCGTTCGAGGCGCGCTACTTCTACTTAAACGACGAGGGCAACGAGCGCGAGCGCGTCTGGGACGAGGCGGTCGCCGAGACGCTCACCGAGGCGCTCGCCGCGGCCGAGGGCGCGACCGTCGACGACGTGACTCGTCGGACACAGACCGACGACCCGCCGACGCCGTTCAACACCACCGCGTTCATCCGCGCGGCGGGGTCGCTCGGCTACTCCGCGCAGCGCGCCATGTCCCTCGCGGAGGACCTCTACACCGCGGGCTACGTCACGTACCCGCGGACCGACAACACGGTGTACCCGGACGATCTGGAGCCCGAGGAGCTGATCGAGGAGTTCTCGGCGGCCTCGACGTTCGGCCAAGACGCCGCGAGCCTGCTCGCCGAGGACCGCGAGATCGAGCCGACCGAGGGCGACGAGGAGACGACGGACCACCCGCCGATCCACCCGACCGGTGAGCTCCCCTCGGCCTCGGACCTCTCCGACGACGAGTGGGAGGTGTACGAGCTGATCGTCCGCCGCTTCCTCGCCACCTGCGCCGACCCCGCGACGTGGGAGCGGCTGCGCGTCGTCGCGCTCGCGAACGGCGAGGCGACGCCCATCGCCGAGGGCGCCGACGGGCTCGCCGCGCTCCGTAACCCGGACGACGCGGCGACGCCGGCCGACCTCGTCGCGGACGGCGGCCTCCGGCTGAAGGCCAACGGGAAACGGCTGCTGGAGGCCGGCTACCACGAGGTCTACCCGTACCGCTCCAGCGACGAGCGGATCGTTCCCGACGTCGAGGTCGGCGAGACGCTGTCGCTGTCGGACCGCGCCACGGAGGGCAAGGAGACGCAGCCGCCCCGTCGCTACGGGCAGTCCCGGCTCATCGAGGAGATGGAGAAGCGACAGCTGGGGACGAAGGCGACCCGCCACCGGACCATCGAGAAGCTGTACGACCGCAATTACGTCGAGGGCGACCCGCCCCGGCCGACCCGGCTGGCCGAGGCGGTGGTCGAGGCGGCCGAGGAGTTCGCCGACCGGATCGTGAGCGAGGAGATGACCGCCCAGCTCGAACGGGACATGGCGGCCATCGCGGCCGGCGAGAAGGAGTACGACGAGGTGACCGAGGCCTCCCGCGACCTGCTCTCGCGCGTGTTCGACGACCTCACCGAGTCGCGCGAGGCGGTCGGTGACCACCTCCAGACGTCGCTGAAGGCCGACAAGACGCTCGGGCCGTGTCCGGAGTGCGGCTCGGACCTCCTCGTTCGGAAATCGCGGCAGGGGTCGTACTTCGTCGGCTGCGACGGCTACCCCGACTGCGAGTACACCCTGCCGCTCCCCTCGACCGGGAAGCCGATCATCCTCGACGAGACCTGCGATGACCACGATCTCCGCCGCGTGAAGATGCTCGCCGGCCGGAAGACGTTCGTCCACGGCTGCCCGCAGTGTAAGGCCGACGAGGCCGACGAGCAGGAAGACGAGGTGATCGGTGTCTGTCCGGACTGTGGCGAGGAGCACGGCGGCGACCTCGCGATCAAGCGGCTCCGCTCCGGCTCCCGGCTCGTCGGCTGTACGCGGTACCCCGACTGCGACTACTCGCTGCCGCTCCCCCGCCGCGGCGAGATCGAGATCACCGACGAGCGCTGCGAGGAACACGACCTCCCGCACCTCCGGGTCCACTCCGGCGACGACCTGTGGGAGCTGGGGTGTCCGATCTGTAATTACCGCGAGTTCACGGCCCGCCAGGAGGGGTCGGAGCTTCAGGCAGTCGACGGGATCGGAGAGAAGACCGCCGCGAAGCTGAAAGACGCCGGCGTCGACGGCGTCGACGAACTCAAGTCGGCCGACCCGGACGACCTGGCGGCCGACGTCGACGGCGTCGGGGTCGACACCGTCCGCGACTGGCAGGCGAAGGCCGACTGACCCGCCGCGACGCCGACTCCGCCCGCCTCCATCGAGCCGCAACCGCTGGCTCCCCCGACGCGGCGGGTCTCGCCGCGACCCCTAAAAGCATAAACACAAATATCCGGAGCGTCTCAATAGGCAACAGATGGGAGACCGCGACGCGGACCCCCCGGGCGACGCGCCGTCGACGTCGGACGGCGACGCCGCCACCGGAATTCTCCGGGCGTTCGTCGAGGCGATCCCGACCCCGACGCTGGTCTGTGACCCGGAGACGCTGACGATCCGGGCCGCGAACCCGCCCGCCGTCGACCTCCTCGGGCACGACCGCGGCACGCTGACGCTGATGGGCCTCTCCGATGTCGGCGAGACGGATACCACAGTCGCCGGGGAGCCGGTCAACGACGTCGCCGCGGCGGCCGCCGATTCCCCCGCTTCCGGCGGGCCCGACTCCCCGGTCGAGCGGTTCGAGTGGGACGTCCGGCTCGGCGACCCGGGGCTCCGGGTCGACGCGGCGCTCCACGCGGCGACGATAGCCGGCGACGAGTGGCTCGTCGTCGGGCTCTCCGACGCCACCGACCGCGTCGCCGCGGAGACCCAACGCGACGCGGAGCGCCGACTGGTCGACGCCGTCGCGGCCGCGGTGCCGCTCGCGCTGTTCCGCTGTACGGAGGAGGGGACGCTCGCCCGGTGGAACGACCGGCTGGCGACCGACTCCGGCTACGGGCCCGAGTCGCTGTCGGGGCGCGCGCTCACCTCGCTGTTCGACGAGGGGACGAGGGGGGCCGTGAGCGACGCGCTCGCCCGGGTGTACCGCGAGGGCGAGGTGGTCTCCAGCGAGGCGCGGCTGCTCACCCGCTCCGGCGAGCGCGTCCCGTACCGGCTCTCGGTCGGTCCCGTCACCGACGGCGACCGGGTCGTCGGCGCGGTCGGCGTCGGCGAGGACCTCACCGAGGCGTCGCTCAGGGAGGAGCGACTCGCGGTGTTGACGCGCGTACTGCGCCACAACTTCCGGAACGACCTCAACGTGGTCACCGGGTTCACCGGGCGGGCCATCGAAGCGATCGACGACCCGGACTTGGCCGCCGAACTCGAACGGGTCGTCGACACCGCCGAGCGGTTACTGCGCCTCGGAGAGACCTCGCGAAAGGTGGAGCGGCTGCTCTCCCGGCGCCCCTCGCCGCGGCCGGTCGCGCTCGCGCCCGCGGTGGACGCGGCGCTCGAATCGCTCGACTCGGCCGTCCGCGGGCGGGCCGCCGTCGACGTCGACATCCCCGAGGGGCTCGCCGTCTCCGCCGTCGCGTTCCTCCCCGAAGCGATCACCGAACTCGTCGACAACGCGATCCGGCACAACGACACCGACGACCCGCGGGTCCGGATCTCGGCCGCGGAGCTGCCGAGCGAGTCGTGGGTCTCGCTCGTCGTCGCGGACGACGGACCGGGGATCCCGCCGGCCGAGCGCGCCGTGCTCACCGGCGAGGAGACGCCGCTCGAACACGCGAGCGGGCTCGGGCTCTGGTACGTGAACTGGATCGTCACCGCGGGCGGCGGGAGCCTCGACATCGCCGAGAGCAAGGCCGGCGGGAGTCGGATCGAGCTCTCGCTGCGGGCCGCGGAGGAGCCGCTCCCGGAGGACGCGGAGCTGTTCGACCTCGACGCGTTCGACGGCGACACGTAGCTCTCGGGGACCCGCTCACTCGACCAGCCGAAGCTCGTCGCCGACCGCCACCGACTCGGCCGCGCCGGCCGGCAGTTCGACGACGGTGTCGGCGCGGCCGCGGCCCAGCCCGACGAACGTCGCGAGCCGCTTTTTCGCCCTCACCTCACCGTCGACGAGCCACACCGCGTCGATCCCGAACGGCACGAACAGCATGTGGAGCCACCGCGTGTCGGGCTCGTCGAAGGGGAACACCAGCGCGTAGTCGTCCGGGACAGACCGTCGGAACATCAGCCCTCGGGCCCGTTCGAGCGTCGAGCGCGCGACGTCGACGTCGCTCGCGAGGACGGTCTCAAACCGGTCGCTCCCCGACTCGGGGCGGTGAACGAGTCGCACGCCCGCACCCTCGCCGCGGGCGGATAAATAGCCTCCCGTTCGGGGTTAGCTCGCGCTCCCGTACGTCTCTTCGAGGTACTCGACGATGTCGTCGCTCTCGGGCATCCCCTCGACCCCGTGCTCCTCGTCGACGAGGACGGGGACGCCGGTCTGCCCGGAGACCTCCTCGACCTCGGTGCGCTCGCCGTGCGAGCGCGGCACCATCACGGAGTCGTACTCTACGTCGAGTTCCGACAGCTTCGTCTTTACCTTCGCGCAGTACGGACAGCCTTCCAGTTCGTAGAGGGTTAGATTCGCCATCACCGTCACGTACGGCCCGGATCCGTAAAGAGGTGCGGCCGCGGATGCGTCGGGCGCGCACGGGCGGTCGGGGCGGGCGCATCGACGATCGTCCCGTCCCGGCCGTGGACTCGGGGAGAGGGGAGGCTACCGGGTAGTGCGCGAAAACGGGGGAAAATCGGAGCGTTCGAACGGGGGAAGTCGTCGGGCGATCGCGGTCGGGTCGACGCCTATGGAGATCTGTTTCCGACGGATTCCCGGCTTGCGGGTCGCTTTCGCTCCCCGCTCGCCGTCCGAGGTTCCGAAGGAACCTCGCTTACATCGACTGCGTCAGGCGGAGCCTGACGGTCTATGGAAACCGGTCAGAGACCGATTTTACATAGCGCCGCCCATACCGCCCATGCCGCCCATGCCGCCGCCGGGGGCGCCGCCCTCGTCGTCGCCGCCCGACGTCGAGAGGTCGCCCGCCGAGATGATGTCGTCGATTTTCAAGACCAGGTTCGCCGCCTCGGCCGCCGAGGAGATCGCCTGCTCTTTCGCGTGGGCCGTCTCGACGACGCCCGCGTCGGCCGTGTCGACGACCTCGTCCGCGAACACGTCGAGCCCGGCGTTCCGGTCGCCGGCCTCGTGGGCCGCGCGCAGGTCGACCAGCAGGTCGATCGCGTCGAGGCCCGCGTTCTCCGCGAGCACGCGGGGAATCAGTTCGAGGGAGTCCGCGAACGCCTCGACCGCGAGCTGCTCGCGGCCGGAGACGGAGTCGGCGTAGTCGCGCAGGCGGCGCGCGATCTCGACCTCGACCGCGCCGCCGCCGGGCAGGGTGCGCCCGTCGGAGACGGTCGTCGAGACCACGTCGATGGCGTCCTGAATGCCGCGTTCGAGCTCGTCGACGACGTGCTCGGTGGTGCCGTACAGGAGGAGCGTGACGCCGTGGGCGTCCTCGCCCTCGACGTAGAACAGCTCCTCGTCGTCGTCGCGCTCGATCGAGCCGACCGCGAGGTCGTCGGCGGTGAGCGAGTCGAGGTCGGTGACGATCGGCGCGCCGAGGACGTTCTTCAGGAACGTCAGGTCGGACTTCTTCGTCCGGCGGACCGCGAGGATGCCCTCCTTCGCGAGGTAGTGCTGCGCGAGGTCGTCGATGCCCTTCTGACAGAAGACGACGTCGGCGCCGGAGTCGACGATCTGATCGACCTTCTCGCGGAGCTGCTCTTCCTCCTGGTCGAGGAACTTCTGGAGCTGGTCCGGGGAGTCGACGTTGACGGAGGTGTCGACGTCGGCCTCCTCGACCTCGATCGGGTCGTTGAGGAGGAGGACATTCGCCGACTCGAAGTCGGTCGGCATGTCCTCGTGGACCGGGTCCTTGTCGATCGCCGCGCCGGAGAGCAGGCGGGACTCGCCCGCCGCGCGACCGGTGCGCGTCTCGATGTTGAGGTTCGCCAGGTCGACCACGTGAGAGCCGTCGTCGGCCTCGACCGTGACGCCCTGAATCGCGCGGACGACGAGGTCGGCGAGGGTCTCCTTGTCGAGTTCGGCGCCCTTCCCGGTCATCGACGTCTCGGCGACGTTCCGCAGCGTCTCCGTGTCGTCGGGGTCGACCCGGGTGGCGACCTCGTCGACCTGCTCACGGGCGTACTCGCTCGCGAGGTTGAACCCCTTGATCACCGCCGTCGGGTGGATGTCCTGCTCGAGGAGGTCCTGGGCGTTTTTCAGCAGCTCGCCCGCGATGGCGACCGCGCTGGTCGTCCCGTCGCCGGCCTCGTCCTCCTGTGTCTCGGCGACCTCGACGACCATCTCGGCGGTCGGGTTGTCGATGTCCATCTCCTGGAGGATGGTGACGCCGTCGTTGGTGATGGTGACGTCGCCCGTCGAGGTGACGAGCATCTTGTCCATCCCTTTCGGTCCGAGCGTCGATCGGACGGACTCGGCGACGCCGCGCGCCGCGGAGATGTTGTACTCCTGTGCGTCCTTGTCCTGGACGCGCTGGGCGTCCTCGCCCATGATGATCATCGGCTGGCCCTGCTGCATTCGCTGACTCATACAGCGTTTGATTGATTGTGATTCTATATAAATGTCTCGTTGACGGCCGGCCGGCTGCGAGCGATCGATCCCGAGACGCGTCACCGGAAACCGCACGACATCCCGCCGTTCGGTCGTAATTCGTGTGGGGAGTTAGCATTGATCTTCGTCCGTCAGTGAACGCCGATTCTCGGGCATTTATATGTTACTTCGCGCTCCCGCGTTACCCCGGACTACTCCCGCGTCACACCGGAACTCCGCCGGCCAGGAGCGCGGCGTCGACGAGCAGCAGGACGGCCAGTCCCGCGCTCGCTAGCAGGTAGGGTCGGGCGACCGCCGCCAACCGGGCGGATCCGGGCGTGCGCCCGACGCCGTCGAGCGCGTCGATGGGAAACCCCTCGGCCATGTACCGGCCCCACCCGACCTCGGGGTCGACCTCGCGGCGCATCCGGAGGACGCCCAGTTCGACGAGGCCATTCATTACGCCCCACAGCGACAGCATCGCGAGGACGGCCCGTCCCCGGCCGGTCGTCGCGAGGGCCTCCAGCGGCGTGTACAGCCGCCAGATCATGTACGCGCCCGTGGCGGGGAGGACGACCCCGGTCCAGCGCGTGACCATGAGGAGGCGGTGCGCGGCGTCGACGAACGCGTCGCGGCCGAGCGTCCCGTCGGTCGCCCGCGGCAGGGTCGCGTAGACGACGTACAGCGTCGCACCGGTCCACAGGGCCCCGGAGAGCACGTGGAGGACGAAGGCAGTCGTGAGCACCACGGGACCGACTGGGAGCGAGAGCGGCAAAAAGGCCGCCCCGGACAGGATCGGTGCGGTCACAGCGGTCCGTCACTCAGCGTCGGTCCGTCACTCAGCGTCGGTCCGTCACTCAGCGTCGGTCCGTCACTTCGCGTCGGTCCGTCACTCAGCGTCGGTTGGCACCGCGTCCAGCGCCGCCTCGACGACCCGCACCGCGCTCGCGCCGTCGCGGCGGGGGACCACGCAGACGAGCGCGTCGCCAGCCGCGCCCGCGGCCACGACCCCGACGTCCGCGGCGGCGAGCCTGCCGAGCGCGCCCGCCAGCGCGGCGGGGTCGACGTCGCCCGCCGCGAGGATCGCCGTGCGGTCGCCGCCGTCGACGACCCCCGCGCCGCCGACGCGGAGGAGAGGGACATCACCCGGGTCGCCGTCGTCCGCGTCGGCGGCGTTCGCGTCGTCGACCACGCCCACGCCGCTCCGCATGGTGACGCTCGCGGTGCGCGCCTCCGTCTCGTACGCCGGGAGGTCCTCCCGGAAGCGGCGGAGTGCGGCCGCGATCGCGTCCGGGTCGCCGTCGAGGTCGGCCCGCTCGGCGAGCCAGGTCGCGGCGGCGCTGTGGTTCACCAGTCCGGCGCGGAGCGCGTCCCGGATGAACGGGTTCGCTCGGACCGCCTCCCGCGTCTCGGCTGCCAGCGACATGCGCGAGGCTGCGCGTCGGGCGGGCAAGATCGTTTCGGTCGCGCCGGGGATCCCGCCCCGGAGACGGATCGGAGATTCTCGTCGCCCCGCAGCCTCCGAAGTCCCTAAGAGCGGCGCGCCCCCAGCACGGGTATGCAGTCGCTCGTCATCGTCGCGCACGGCTCGCACCTCAACCCCGAGTCGAGCGCGCCGACGTACGACCACGCCGACACGATCCGCGCCGCCGGTGCCTTCGACGAGGTCCGCACCGGCTTCTGGAAGGAAGAGCCCCACTTCCGAGAGGTGCTCCGTACCGTCGAGGGGTCGGAGATCTACGTCGTCCCGCTGTTCGTTTCGGAGGGGTACTTCACCGAGCAGGTGATCCCCCGCGAGCTCCGGCTCAACGGGTGGGACGTCTCCGAGTGGGACTCCGACGGCCTCTCCGCCGACCAGGCCACGCTCGTCGCCGAGGACATCGACAGCGAGGTCCACTACTGCGGCCCGGTCGGGACCCACCGCGCGATGACTGACGTGATCGTCCGGCGGGCGGAGTCCGTGACGAACGACGCCGACGTGGGCGACGGGTTCGGGCTGGCGGTCGTCGGTCACGGCACCGAGCGCAACGAGAACTCGGCGAAGGCGATCGAGTACCACGCCGACCGGATCGCCGAGCGCGACCGCTTCGACGAGGTGAAGGCGCTGTACATGGACGAGGAGCCCGAGGTCGACGACCTCCCGGAGCACTTCGAGAGCGACGACGTCGTCCTGGTCCCCCTCTTCATCGCCGACGGCTACCACACGCAGGAGGACATCCCGGAGGACGTCGGCCTCTGCGAGGACCACACCGAGGGGTACGACGTGCCCGAGACCGTCGACGGCACCCGGATCTGGTACGCCGGCGCGGTGGGAACGGAGCCGCTCATGGCCGACGTGGTGTTGGAGCGCGCCGCCGACGCCGGCGCCGACGTCGGCGGGGCGCTCGACGACGTGCGCGAGACGACCCGCGTCGCCACGGGGGACTGACCGTGGCCGACTCCACCCCCGGTACCGACGGCGGCGAGGCGGGCGAAGCGGGCGAGGCGGACGACGACGGACCCGAACTCCCCGACGTCGACCTCCCGAGCGACGCGTTCGACGCGGTGCTCGACGCGCTCGACGACCGCGACCCCGGCGAACCCCTCCAGTTCGAGGGGTTCAGCGTCGCGCGCGGCACCAAAGGAACCGACGAGGACCTGCCCGGCGGCACGCCCGACGAGTACGTCCTCGCCGCCGGCGGCCGCCCGACGGGGATGAGCGAGCGCGACCTCCACGGGGCGCTCGCCGAGCGCGCGCCCGCCGTCACCGACTGGTACGTCTTCGAGCGGGTCGTCGGCGAGTTCGGGCCGCGCCGCGCGTTCCTCCGCTGGATCGAGGACGCCGACGGCGAGACCGTCGCGACCCGGTACGCGGCGCTCGCCGAGGGGATCGAGCGCGCGTGGGGGGAGCTGAAGATCACGGCCACGATCACCGACCGCGGCGAGCGCCGCTACGACGTGCGCCACGCCGACGACGCCGGCGTTCCGGTCGACGAGCTCGACGCGTACGAGGACCCGCTCGACGCGCGCGAGCTGGTCACCTTCGACGAGAAGGGGCGGTACCGGCCGCTCAAGACCGCGCCGTCGCTCGCGGGCGGCTGGGTCTTCCCCGACCTGGGCCCCCGCGACCTCTACGAGGCGGTGGAGACGATCTACCCCGCGACGGTCGCCAACTGGCACCGCGAGCGCGAGGGCGAGCTCGACGTGACCCACTGGCGCGAGACGATGGAGCGCCAGTCGGGCATCTACGGCGTCGTGAAGACCTGGGACCGCGGCGAGGGCAACGAACACGTCGACTGGGTCGCTGAGGCGTGCTGCGACGACTCCCAGTGTCTCAAGCGGCGGGAGTGGGAGTACGACGAGGAGACCGACCTCGACGTCGACGGCGGCGACGGCGTCTTCCCCTGTCGCGAGCCCTGCTCCGTCGTGGTGTCGGCCGCGCGCAAGTGGACGCGGCTGGAGAGCGAGCAGCCCCGGACGTACGAGTTCGAACTGACCCCGAGCGAGAAGGAGCAGGTCGAAGACATCATCGACGCGGTCGCCGACGGCCGGATCGACGAGATCCGCGAGGCCGACACGAAGGAGGGCGCGAACCGCTACCGGACGCGGTTCCTCCGGGCGAAGCTGTTCGACGACGAGGGGAACCTCGGCGGCGTGCCGACCGATCCGGACGAGGAGTGACCGCTGCGGCGGCCGGCGCCGAACCGCGCTACACCGACCCCCACCGGAAACATCGCCGCGCCCCGCAGGCTTTTCTCGCCGCCCCCGATACGGTGGGGTAATGAACGCCGTCACGCTGGGCCCCGCCGGCACGTACTCGCACCGCGCCGCGCGCGCCGTCGCCGCCGAGGTGTCGTTCCGGGAGTCGGTCACCGCGATCGTCGACGCCGTCGCGAGCGGCGAGTTCGAGCGCGGGGTCGTCCCCATCGAGAACAGCATCGAGGGGTCCGTCACGGAGAGCCTCGACGCGCTCGCCGACTACGACGTGGCGGTGACCCGCGAGGTCGTCACGCCGATCCGCCACGCCCTCCTCGCGCAGGACGAGGAGTTCGAGGCCGTCGCGAGCCACTCGCAGGCGCTCGCGCAGTGTCGCAACTGGCTGGAGGCGAACTACCCGGACGCCGGCCTCGAAGCGGTCGCCTCAACGGCCCGCGGGGTCGAGCGAGCCCGCGAGGACGCCCGCGTGGCCGGGATCGGCCACCCCGATAACGCCGGCGACGACCTCGAGATCCTCGCGGCCGACATTCAGGACCGAACGTCGAACGCGACGCGCTTCCTCGTCGTCGCGCCCGAGTCCGCGCGCTCCGACGCCGGCGGAAAGACCACGCTGATCGTCTACCCGAACGCGAACTACCCCGGCCTCCTCCTGGAACTGCTGGAGGCGTTCGCCGACCGCAACCTCAACCTCTCGCGGATCGAGTCGCGTCCGAGCGGCGAGCGCCTCGGCGACTACCTGTTCCACTTCGACGTGGACGCCGGCCTCTACGAGGACCACATGGCGGCCGCCGTCCGGGATATCGAGGCCATCGCCGACAAGGGGTGGGTCAAGGTGCTCGGATCGTACGACACCGAACACGTGCTGGACTGAGCCGCCCCACCCGGCCGCGGCGGGATTCCGGACCCGCCTCTCCCGGCTCGGTCCCCCGCCCGAAGTCGGTAATATTGGCGGAGATTTGGGTCTCTTTCGTGGGGAAGTCAGGTTGCTTTCACCAAATTGTTAAATAAATTCTGAAACGTTCTCCCGGGCGGGTGTTTCCCATGAACGCTGGCAGACGGACGGTACTGAAGCGCGTCGGCGCGGGAACAGCGGCGCTGATCGGCGGCGCGGGGGCGGCCGCAGCGAAGCCGCCGAGCCGGGGCGACACGATAGTCGACGTGGCCGCCGCGGCCGACGGCTTCGACGTGCTCGTCGCCGCGGTCCGGGAGGCGGGGCTCGTCGACACGCTGAACGGGAACCGACAGCTGACGGTCTTCGCCCCGACCGACGCGGCGTTTAACGACGCTGGGATCACGGTCGACAACGTCGACGCGGTCGACGACGAGTTCCTGACCGACGTGCTCACCTACCACGTCGTGCCGGGCCGTCGGAAGGCGAACTCGATCGTCAACGCGAGCCAGGTGCCGACCCTGAACGGCGCGAAGGTCGACGTCGACGGCACCGACCTCAACGGCGACCAGGCCGACATCGTCGACACGAACATCGAGGCCTCGAACGGCATCATCCACGTCATCGACGGCGTGTTACAGCCGTAGGCGACGGATCAATCGTGTCCCCGCCGGCGTTACGCTCTCCCCGCTCCCCGTGCGGGTATCCCCGCGCTTATTACCCGGTCCTCCGATTGGTACTCTCGATGGAGGCGGTCCTCTGGCAGGTGTTGGCGGGTACCCGGGGCGGTCCGAACCGCGCCCGGCTGCTCCGCGCGCTCGACGAGCGCCCGCGGAACGCCAACCAGCTCGCCGAGGACCTCGACCTCGCGTACAAGACCGTCAGACACCATCTCGACGTGCTCGAGGAGAACGGCGTGATCGAGAGCACCGACCAGAACTACGGTGCCATTTACCTCCCCACGGACCGGACCCGTACGCACTGGGACACCGTCGAAGAGATCGTCGACCAACTGGAATGAGTATGACCTACCCCCCGAACGCAGCGACCGACCGCGGAACCGGAGGGCGCGCGCCATGACCGCGACCCTCGGCGTGACGACCGCTGCGACGACCCTCGACGTAGCGACGGCCAGCTTGGACGTAGCGACGACCCTCGACGTAGCGACGGCCAGCTTGGACGTAGCGACGGCCAGCTTGGACGTAGCGACCGCCGGCATCGCGACGCTCGGCGGCGCGACGCTCGGCGTGGCGCGGGTCGCCGCGGCGCTGAACATCCTGCTGCTGCTCGTCCTCGTCGGCATCTGGGGCCGGAACTACCTCGAGATCCGGTCGAAACACACCCTCGGCTCGGCGGTGTTCGCGCTCCTCCTCCTCGCCGAGAACGCCCTGGCGCTGTTCTACTACCTGAACCCGCCGCAGATGTCGACGCCGGCGCTCCGGGCGATGATGTACCTCCAGATCCTGGAGTTCGTCGGCATCGCCTTCCTCGTGTACGTCACCTGGGACTGAGCCGGTCGGTCCCATAGACTGAGTCGCGTCGGTCCCCGGGACCGAGTCGCCCTACTCGAACCGGTACGTCGCGCCGTCCGGCCCGTCCTCGATCTCGACGCCGACCTCCCGGAGGGCGTCGCGGAGCTCGTCTGCGCGCTCGTAGTTCCCCGCCTCGCGCTCGGCCTCGCGCACGTCGAGCACGAGTTCGACCAGCTCGGCGGCGAGGTCGACGTCCCCGTCGGTCGTCGACCCGAACTGGAGGCCGAGCACGTCGCCGCCGAGCTCCTCGAACGCCTCGACCGCCTGGCGGAGGCCGCGGTAGTCGTAGGCGGCCTCGGCGTCGGTCCCGGCCGCACCGTCGTTCGCGCCCGCCTCCTCGACCCCGTCCACGTGGCGGTTCACCGCGTCGGTGAGGTCGAGGAGCGCCGCGGTCGCCTCCCGGAGGTTGAGGTCGTCGTTCATCGCGGCCGCGAACTCCTCGCGCGCGGTCGCGACCGTCTCGCGGAGGTCGCCGTCCTCGGTCTTCGCGCGGGCCTCCGTGGAGTCGAGCGCGTCGACGGCGCGGTCGTGGGTGCGCGAGAGCCGCTCCCAGCGCTCCTCGGCCTCGGCGATCGTCTCCTCGGTGAGCGCCTGCTCCGAGCGGTAGGCGGCGCCCGCGTAGAAGGTCCGGATCACGTTGACGCCGAGCTCGTCGAGCGCGTCGGGGACGGTCCAGAAGTTGCCGATCGAGGAGGACATCTTCTCGCCGTCCATCTCCAGCAGGCCGACGTGGAGCCAGTGGCGCGCGAACGCCTCGCCGGTGGCCGCCTCGGACTGCGCGATCTCGTTCTCGTGGTGGGGGAACACGAGGTCGCGCCCGCCCATGTGAACGTCGAGCGTGTCGCCGAGGTGCGTCGTCGACATCGCCGAGCACTCGACGTGCCACCCCGGGCGGCCCTCGCTCCACGGCGACGCCCACGTCTCGCCGTCGGGCGTCTCGGCGCCGTGGTCGTGTTTCGCGTGTTCGCGCGCCGCGGACTCGCTCACGCCGTCCGCCTTCCAGAGGGCGAAGTCCGCGGGGTTGCGCTTCTCCGACCGCTCGTCCGGGTCGCCCTGCGCCTCGAGCGCGTCGAGGTCCTGGTTCGAGAGCTTCCCGTACCCGTCGAAGGCGGTCACGTCGAAGTAGACGGAGCCGTTCGACTCGTAGGCGTACCCCTTCTCGATCAGGGTCTCCGTCAGATCGATTATCTCCGGGACGTGTTCGGTGACGCGCGGGTACACCTCCGCCCGCTTGAGGTTCAGCCCGCGCATCGAATCGAAGACGCTCGCCGTGAACGTCTCGGCCACGTCGCGCTCGGCCGCCCACTCGTCGCGCTCGCCGACGCGGGCCGTGATCTTCTCGTTGACGTCGGTGACGTTCTCGACGTGGCGCACGTCGTAGCCGACGTGTTCGAGCCACCGGTGGAGCACGTCGGCGTGGAACCACAGGCGGGCGTGGCCGAGGTGCGGGTCGTCCGACACCGTCAGGCCGCAGACGTACAGCGTGACGTCGCCGTCCGCGGTGAACTCGACGCGCTCGTCTGCCAGGGTGTCGGTAACGACGAGACTCATTACGACGTGGTTGCCGGGGTGCGCGTTTCAAATCGTCGGATCGAGCGAGACGAGGACCGATACGACTCCGCCGTCGGTTCGTCTGCCCGGGCGTGGATATTCGATATTGACCGCGGATCGGCGGCGAGCACCACCAAAGCCCCAGCCGATCGGATACAAATAACCCACAGTAGATCGACGGCGAACGCCTCCAAAGCCCCAGCCGCGAGGGCGCCGTACGCTCGCTGTGCGCTTCACTCGGTCGCTCACTACGTTCGCTTCCTCGTTCCAGTGCTTACGTCGCCTACGGCGCCCTCGTGGCTGCCCCTTTGATTCCCACCCCGCACAGCACCGCAACCGCGCCTCACACCTCCCCAGCCTCGTCGGCCGGCCTCCGCTTCGCTCCGGCCGGCCGACTCCCTCGCACGCGCTCCTCGCGGGCCACGGGCCCGCTCGGAGGCGCGCGCCACCGCAATTCTATTTATAAATAGACAACTGCCTACTCTCACGCCTCCCGCGTCGTCCACGTCACCTCGTATCCCGCCTCGCGCACCGCGGTCAGGACGCGGTCGACGTGGGCGGGGCCGTTCGTCTCCACCTCGAACACGAGGTCGGCGTCGCCCACCGGCAGGTCCGGGCGGCTGCGCTCGTGGCGCACCGTCCGGATGTTCGCGCGCTCGCCGCCGATCAGGGTCGCGATCTCTCCCATCGTCCCGGGCGTGTCGTCGATCCGGACGGAGAGCTCGATCAGCTGGTCGCGGTCGACGAGGGCGTGCGTCACCACCTCCTTCAGCGTCGTCACGTCGATGTTGCCGCCACAGAGGAGGGGGACGACCGTCTCGCCGGCGAGGTCGAGCTCGTCGACCGCGTCGTCGTTCAGGAGGGCGGCCGCCGCGGTCGCGCCCGCGCCCTCGACCATCTGCTTCGCGCGCTCCAGGAGCAACAGGATCGCGTTCGCCACGTCGTCGTCGCTCACCACGACGGCGTCGTCGAGGTGCTCGTCCAGCAGGCCGAAGGTGAGCTCGCTCAGCCCGCCGGTCGCGATCCCGTCCGCGATGGTGTCCGGCTCGTCGCGCGTCACGAGCTCGCCGGCCGCGAGGCTCTCCGAGAGCGTCGACGCGCCCTCGGTCTGGACGCCCACCACGCGCGTCTCGGGCGAGCGCGCCTTCACCGCGGCCGCGACGCCGCCCGCGAGCCCGCCGCCGCCCACCGGGACGAGGACGGCGTCGGCGTCGGGCACCTGCTCTATCACCTCCAGGCCGAGCGTCCCCTGCCCGGCGACCACGTCCGGGTCGTCGAACGCGTGGACGAACCGCGTCCCGGGGTCGTCGGTCAGCGTCCGGGCGTGTGCCATCGCCTCTGGGAACGCGCTCCCGCGGAGCACGACCTCCGCGCCGTACGCGCGGGTCGCCTCGATCTTCGCCGCCGGCGCCGACTCCGGCATCACGATCGTCGCGTCGATCCCGGCGTCCGACGCCGCCAGCGCCACTCCCTGAGCGTGGTTGCCCGCGCTCGCGGCCACGACGCGCTCGATCGCCGGCCCGTCGGTCCCCTCCCCGGAGCCGCCGATCGCCAGCGAGATCGCGTTGTACGCGCCGCGCGTCTTGAACGAGCCGGTGCGCTGGAGGTGTTCCATCTTCAGACGCACGTCGGCGCCGCACCGGTCGCTCAGCGACCGACTCCGCTCGACGGGCGTGCGCTGGACGATGTCGGTGCCGGCGATCCGCTCGGCGGCGGCCTCGACGTCGTCGATCGTGACGGGAGACATGGCGGAGCCGTTCTCGGGCGCCCCCGAAAAGGACTCGGATACGGAACGGAGTCAGAACCCTCGCGTCGCCGCGTCGACCGGACCCTACCGCTTCCCGAGCGCCTCCTCGAAGACGCGCTGGGCCCGCTCGTACCCCTCGTTCCGGTCGACGATCGGATGCGGGTAGTCGGGCGCCAGCTCCTCGCGCTCCGCCCGCGAGAGGGTCGGCCAGTCGACGACCTTGCCCGCGGGCACGTCCGCGAGTTCCGGGACGTACGCCGTCACGAAGCGCGCGTCCGCGTCGTACTTCGACATCTGGCTCACCGGGTCGAAGATGCGCACGTCGACGGAGTCGGTACCGGTCGAGGCGGTCCACTGCCACGCGCCGTGGTTCGAGGCGTAGTCGTGGTCGATCAGCTGCTTGGTGAAGTAGCGCGCGCCGCGCCGCCAGTCGATCAGGAGGTGTTTCGTCAGGAAGCTCGCGACCACCTGTCGCGGGCGGTTGTGAATATACCCCTCCGCGTTCAGCTGCCGCATCCCGGCGTCGACGAGGGGGTAGCCGGTCTCGCCGCGCGCCCACGCCTCGAAGTCGGCGTCCGACTCGCGCCACGCGATCTCGTTCGGGAACGACTTGTAGTTGGACACCGCGAGGTCGGGGTTGTAGTACAGCAGGTGGTACATCTGCTCGCGCCACGACAGCTCGTAGCGGTACTTGTCGACGTTGCGGCGTTCGCTCCCGGTCGCGGCGTCGTACGCGTCGCTCGCGCCCGCCCACAGCTCTCGGATCCCGATCGCGCCCGTCGCGAGGTACGGCGACATTCGGGAGACCGCGCGTGTCGGCGCCTCGACGGCCCGCGAGAGGTCGTCGCGGGTGTCGTTGTAGGAGGTGATCCCGCCTTCGAGGAAGCCGTCGAACCGCTCGCGGGCGGCCTCGTACCCCGCCTCGGGGAGGTCGATGTCGGCGTCGGGCTCGGGGACCGTCTTCCCGTCGCGCACGTCGGCCAGCGCGTCCGGACCGGGCGCCGCGTACGGCCCGCGCTTCGGCACGGCCTCCCAGTCGTCGTGGAACTGACTGTGGTTCGGGTAGCGATCCGCTAGCCGCCCGGGGTCGACCAACACGAGGTCGGTCCGCGAGTCCGTCTCGACGCCCGCGCCGGCGAGCGCGTCCTCGACCGCCCGCTGTCGGTTCCGACGGGCCGGTCTGTAGTGCTCGTTGTAGTACACCGTCTCGGCGTCGTACTCCGCCGCGAGGTCGACGAGGACCTCGCTCGGGTCGCCCGCGCGGACGACTAGGTCGCTCCCGAGTTCGCGGTACCGTTCCTCCAGCCGCTTCACGTGCCGGAGGGAGAGGGCGCGCTGACGCGCACCGACCGCCGCGAGCAGGTCGGCGTCGTACACGAACGCCGGCACAATTTCCCCCTCTCGGGCCGCGGCCGCGAGGCCGGCGTTGTCTCGCATCCGAGCGTCCCCGCGGTGCCAGAACAGGCGCATACGATCGCCTGGGGCGCGAGCGGATAGTGTCTGTCGCCCGCCCGCGTGACCGTCGACGGACCCCGGTACCGCCAGTACGTTCAAGACGCTCCGTCACGAATCTTGACCTGTATGACCCGACGCGATCCCTTCGACGAGATCGAGGACCTGCTCGAACGGATGGGCCGCGAGTTCGAGGAGCTCGGCGGCACGCTGGAGGGGACCGGTCCCGAGGTCCCGCGGTTCCCCGGCGCCCGCGAGGTCGACGTCGACGTGATCGAGGACGACGAGGCGATCACCGTCGTCGCCGACCTCCCCGGATTCGACCCCGCCGACGTCGACGTCGAGTTCCGCGACGAGGCGCTCGCGATCTCCGGATCCCGCGAGGAGTCGAGCGAATTCGACGTTGCGGACGCGGGCGACGACGCCGGTGAGGCCGACCCGGACGCCGCGTCCGACGCGGCCGACGGCGCACGCGAAGCCGACGACGAGGCCCGCTACCACCGGCGCGAACGGCGCTTCAGATCCGTCTCCCGTCGGATTCCGATCCCCGAACCGATCGAGGCGGACGCGGCGACGGCGTCCTTCGACGCCGGCGTGCTCACCGTCAGGCTCCCGAAGCGCTCGCCGGACGACGACCGCGGCCACACGATCGACGTCAGTTGACCCTCGGCCGCGCCGTCGCCACCGTCGATGCTTTCTCCACGTTTCCCGTGTTACCGTCTCGCATGAACGACGCCGACCGCGCGGCCGCCAGGCGCGAACTGGTGCGCGCGCTCCGCGACCGCCTCGACGCGAGCGAACGGACGCTGTCGGCGATCGGCGCCGTCCCGCGCCACGAGTTCGTTCCGGAGCCGCAGCGCGCGTCGGCGTACGACGACCGTCCGCTCCCGATCGGTCACGACCAGACGGTCAGTGCGCCGCACATGGTCGCCATGATGACCGATCTCCTCGACGTCGAGCGCGGGGACCGCGTCTTCGAGGTGGGAACCGGCTGCGGCTACCACGCGGCGGTCGTCACCGAGGTAGTCGGCCCGGGGAACGTCTTCTCGGCCGAGCGCGTTCCGGAACTGGCCGCGGACGCCCGCGAACGGCTCGATCGCCTCGGCTACGACGTGACCGTCGCGGCCGAGGACGGTCTCGAGGCGTTCGCGGACGAGGCGCCGTTCGACGCCACCTACCTCACCTGCGCGGCGCCCGGGTCGGTACCGGACCCGATCGTCGACCGCGTCCGGACGGGCGGTCGCGTCGTCGCTCCCGTCCGCGAGGGCGGTCGCCAGCGGCTCGTCCGGCTCACGGTCCGCGAGGACGGGATCGACCGCGAGGACTACGGTGGCGTGCGGTTCGTTCCGATGCAGTAGTCGGCCGTGCCACCGGCGTGACCGGCACCCGTCCGGCGAACGCACAGTTTTAGAGGACCGAGTTCCGAGTGCGGTCATGGACGACGCGTCGCTCAGGGCGGACATGATCGAGGGGCTCGAACACCAGATCGGCGAGCCGATCGAGCCGCCCGTGCTGACCGCCCTCCAGCGCGTCCCGCGCGACCCCTTCGTCGACGACTCGCCCCGCGGCGGCGCCGTTGACGGCGACGACCCCCACTCGCTCTCGCTCGCGACGCTGGTCCGACTGGTCACCGCGCTCGACGCCGAGGAGGGAGATTCGGTCCTCGTCGTCGGCGCGGGGATCGGCTACTCGGTCGCGATCCTCGCCGAGATCGCCGGCGCGCGCCGCGTTCACGCGATCGACATCGACCGCTCCGCCGTCGTCGCCGCGCGATCGAACCTCGACGCGGCCGGCCACGAAGCGGTCCTCGTCGACCGCGCGGACGGCGCCGACGGTCTCCCGGCGTACGCGCCCTACGACCGGATCCTCCTCGAAGCCGCGGTGGTCGAGCCGCCGCGCGCCCTCCGCGAACAGCTGGCGTCCGACGGCCGAATCGTCTACCCGCGCGGCGCGGGCGTTCAGACGATCGCGGCGATCGAGCCGTCGTCGACCGCGACGTCGGGCGCGCCGGCTGCTCCGCCGACGAACGACGGCGCGGACGACGACCCCGCGCCCGCCGGGTTCGAGACCGTCGAGACGCACGGGCCGGCGCGACTCCGGCCGATGCTCGCGGACGGCGAACAGCCCGGCGTGGAGCGAAACCGGACTCGACGGGAGGACGCCGAACGCGCCGAGCGCGGCCGTCGCCGTCGCCACGGTTGGGAACAGGACTGGATCGACTGGGACGACCGGCTCTGACCGACTCCCTCGCGGCGCGAGCCCGCACGCCGCTCACTCCTCGACGACGAGCACCTCGGTGTTCTCCCGCTCGTCGACGTAGTCGCCCGTAGCCGGCGGTTTGATGTCGATCGTGAGCGTCCCCTCCGCCTGATTCGGACCGAGTTCGGGGGCGACCTCCACGCTGGCGACCCCTTCGCCGTTCGTCCGTGCGGTGGCGACGCCGTCGACCTGCGCGGAGCCGCCGCGCACGATGACCGTCGCGTCCGCGACGCGGGAGCCCTCGGGACCGACGACGGCGACGGTGAGCGACTGATCGCCGGGCGTGGTGACCTCCGGCTGTGGCTGCGCGTCCAGTTCGGTCGCGGCCAGCCCGTCGATGTCGCCGATCATCCCCATCATCACGCTGAGGCTGGCGACGCCGACGACGAGCGCGATGACGAGGCGGACCGGGAGCCCCTCGATCGCCCGGGTGTCGGTGCTGAACGTCCGGCGATTCGCGGTGCGCGAGTCGTGTGTTCGATCGGACATACGCCGCGCTGGCCGCGGCATGGATTATAAAGAGTCGGACGGGGCGGATCGGACGCCGGTGACGGTGATCGCGATCACCGAACCCGACCGATCACCCGACCGTTTTTACCGGATGCCGAGGCCAGCCGACCCCATGTACGTACTCGGCCGCGCCGAGACCGATGGCGCCCCCGGCGCCGAGACCGGTGGCGACTCCGACGCCGAGACCGGTGGCGATCCCGGCACCGAGGCCGATCTCGACGCCGGGAGCGACCGCGACGGCGAGACTCACCGGCCGCCGCACACCGCCCGGATCGGCTCCTTCCTCGCTCGCGACGGGAGCGCCGGCGCGTCGGTCGGTATCGACCTCGACCGCCCGCACGCGGGGGTCGTCTTCGGGAAGCGCGGGACCGGGAAGTCGTACACCCTCGGCGTTCTCGCCGAGGAACTCGCCGACGCCGACGGCGTCGCCCCGGTCGTCGTCGACCCGATGGGCGTCTTCGCCGGCCTCGAAGCGGTCGGCGGTCGCGTCGTCGACCCCGCGGTCCGTCCCGCCTCGATACCGCCCTCGGAATGGCCCGACTTACTCGCGCTCGACCCGGCCAGCGGGCCCGGGAGCCTCGTCTGGCGCGTCGTCGCGGACGCGGTCGACGACGGTAACGGAGACGCGGTCGGTGCCGACGGCTCCGCGGACCCCGGACGAAGCGGGGGCCCGTCCCCGTCGCTCGCGGCGCTCCGCGAGGCGGTCGACGCGGCCGACGCCCCGGCGGAGACCCGCCGCGCCGCGGTGAACCACCTCCGGCTGGCGGCGTCGTGGGGCGTCTTCGACGCCGACGCGCCGCCGGTCGCGTCGCTCGCGGCGGACGGCGACCCCGCGGTGCTTGACCTCGCCGGCGTCCCCGACGCGGCCGCGGCCGCCGTCGTCCGCGCGGTCGCTCGGGGGCTCTACGACGCGCGGATCGACGGCGGTCTCCCCCGGCTCCCGTGGCTCCTCGTCGACGAGGCCCACGCCTTCTTCGACGGGATCGCGGAGCCGGCGCTCCGGACGCTCCTCACTCGTGGTCGCGCGCCCGGCGTCTCGCTGGTCTGTGCGACCCAGCGCCCGGTCGCGCTGCCGAGCGTCGCCGTCTCGCAGTCCGACCTCCTCGTCTCCCATCGGCTCACGGCCGCGCGAGACGTTGACCGGCTGGCGGAGGCGGAGGCGACGTACCTCGCCGGCGACCTCGCCTCGCGGCTCCCGGAGGGGGTCGGCGAGGCGCTCGTCGTCGACGACGCCACCGAGACGGTCCACACGGTCCGGATCCGCGAACGACGTACGCCGCACGAAGGGGAGAGCCCGCGCGCGAGTCGGCTGTCGGGTCCGGGGTGACCGAGCGCACCGGGGCCGAACGACTCCGAACGTACAAGCGGCCCCGGGGTTACCGACGCGTATGGAACGAACGCCGTACGGATTCCTGCTCGTCGCGGTCGGCGGGTTCCTCGGTGCGGTCGGCAGACACGCGGTCGACCTCGGGATCGCCCGGGTCGTCGCTGCGACCTCCTCCGGTGGCGGTCCGGCGATACTCGGCGGAACTCCCACCGGCACGGGGACGCTCGTCGCGAACGTCGCCGGGTCGTTCGCGCTCGGACTCCTGTTAACCCGCGCGTCGAGCGGCCGGATTCGACTGCTCGTCGGGACCGGCGCGCTCTCGTCGTTCACGACGTACAGCACGTTCGTCTCGGACGCGGTCGCGCTCGGAACGCCGGCGGGCGCGTGGTACGTCGCCGTCAGCTACGCGACCGGATTCGCCGCGGCCGCGGTCGGCCTCGCTGTCGGGGGGCGGCAGCGGCGATGACCGCCGCTCCGCTCGTCGCGACGGCACTCGTCGGCCTCGGCGGCGCGCTCGGGGCCGCCTCCCGCCACGCGGTCGGGCTTCGCGTCGGAGGGCGCCGATCGGTCCTCCTCGTCAACGCGCTCGGGAGCTTCGCGCTCGGAGCCGTGTCCGCCGCACCCGTCGGACCGACGGCGACGCTGCTCTTCGGCGTCGGCTTCTGTGGCGCGTTCACGACGTTCTCATCGTTCGCGGTCGGGACCGTGCGGGCGGCGAGCGAGACGGGAACCCGGGCCGCCGCGACGGTCGCAGCGACGAATCTCGGGGCCGCGTTGGCCGCGTTCCTGTTCGGTTCGATTCTCGTCGGTCGGACCCTCGGATGAACGGCGGCCGCTCCGGCGGCCCGAGGCCCGTTCCAGGTCGGACCGACAAGCGATAGGTACAGGATCCTCCGTCACCTACCCGTGGTCGTGACCGACACCGACCGCTCCGTCGACGGCGAGTCGACCGATACGGCCGACTCGGGGCCCCTCCCCGACGACGCGGACCTCGATTCGATCCCCGAGTTCGGCGACCTCTCGATCCTCCAGCGCGCGTTCGTCGCCGCCGCGCAGAACCCCTCGCGCGGCCTGCTGGTCGTCGGCCTGTTCGCGTTCGCGCTCGCCTTCTACGGGGCGTTCTGGCTGTCGTTCCCCCGCGCCGCCGGTCTGCTCTCCGCGGTCGCGGCGATCGTCGCCGCCGTCGCGGCGCTCGTTTACTTGCTTCTCGACCGCGTCGCTCGCTGACGCCCGCTCTCTCGTCGCCGTCTCGGTTCGAACCCCCTCGGCGGCGGATCAGGGTCGCGGCTCGTAGAACTCGCGGAGCGGCCGACCGAATGCGGGCGCGAGCGTCGCGACCGCCCCGCCGACCAACACGTCGCGGTCGTCGAACGCCGGCTCTACCTGCGCCCCGAGCGCCACGTCGCTCGCGGCGTCGCTCTCCAAGTACTCCCGGACGGTGGCGAACTCGCGCTCCCGCTCGACGACGTACCGGTCTCCGTCGATGAAGGGTCCGTAGGTGTCGGGGTCGACGTCGTCGACGTACGACTCGTAGAAGCTCGCGGCGTGTTTCCGTACCGCCACCGGGGGGCCGTCGTGGCGCTCGACGGCCGGCCGCTCGGTCACCTCCAGTTCCGCGTACAGCGCGGCCCGCGTCGGTCCGTCGGACCCGTCACTCTCGGTCGTCTCCCCTGGATCGTCCGCTCCGGCGGTGCCCGTCGCTCCCGCGGCGTCCGTCATGGCGGTCGCTCGGAGGACGTCGAAGCCGTGCTCGTTGAGGCCGCCGACGATCCCGTCCAGCGAGCGCCGGAGCTGCGGCCACAGTTGGTCGTCGACCACGTCGGGCGCGTCGAAGAGGACCGCGACCGGCGTCGTCTCCCGTCGATCGAGGTGGTCGCGCACCTCCGCGGAACTGAGCGGTTCCGGCTTCTCCGGCTCGAAGAAGCCCTCGCCCGGGGCCGCGAGCAGCTCCCGCGCGTAGTGCTGGAACCGCGCGAGGTTCGTCGCCGACAGCACCGCGGCGACGTTCCGCGTCGGATCGGTGGGGTCGACGACGACCAGCGGGTCATCGAACGTGCGCTCGGCGTGTCCCTCGGGATCGAACTCCACCGGCGGGTGCCAGCTCCGCGCGGACTCGACGAGGGGAACGAACCCGCCGAGCTCCAACACGAGCAGCTCCGTGAGGTACCCCGAAAAGCCCTCGGTGCGGAGGTCGCTCCCGTACGCGCCGATCCCCTTCAGGAACGCCTTCGCCAGCACCACGTCCGCCGCGAGGTCGTCGTCGAGCCGCGCGGAGAGGTACGCGTCGTGGAACGGCGTGCGGTCGACCGCGGAGACCAGCTCCGCCGCCCGCTCCACGTCGTGACAGGGGACTAAGTCGACGTCGAACCCCTCGTGGCTCCCCTTCACGTACGGGTGTTCGGCGTACTCCTCGTGGCCGTCGGGGAGGACCGCGTGGCCGACTTCGAGGCCGTACTCCTCTAACTCGGCGCGGTCGAGGTCCGCGTCGAACCGGACGAAGAGATCGATGTCCCGGTCGCCCGCGACCCACGTGCCGCGCGCGGTCGACCCGACCTGGACCACGTCGGCCTCGACCGGGAGGTCGGCGATGGCCTCGCGGGCCCGCTCGGTCAGCTCCGCGGCCGTCTCGCGCAGCCGCTCGCGCTCGTCCGGCTCCGGGAGGACCCGCTCGCGCACCCGCGACAGCACCGCCTCCAACTCGTCCATACCGAACGGTCTCGCGGTCCGGCCGAAAACGTGTCGGTCGGATCGGGGCCGCGCTGAGCGCGCTCGCGGTAGCGTTTCTCTCCGCTCTCGTCGGGCGGATCCCGCTCCGTCGGGCGGAAACGAAAGCCCTATCAAAACGACGCGAGTACCCGGAAGTGAGCCGAAGTAGCTCAGTTGGTAGAGCGCCTCGCTGTTAACGAGGCGGTCCCAGGTTCGAGTCCTGGCTTCGGCGCCTTCTGTTTCACCCGCTTCGCCGCGAGTCGGTACGCTCAAAAACGTCTCGGACGTACCGACGAGTACGGGCCCTTAGCTTAGTCCGGTTAAAGCGACTCGCTCATAACGAGTTGATCGCCGGTTCGAATCCGGCAGGGCCCATCCACGGTATACCCGTTACCGGACGGTCCCTCCGCGGATCAGATCGTCCGGTCGCCGAAAACGCGACGCCCGACGCCGTTTACTCCCGTCGAAGCGTCACGTCGGTCGCGGTCTCGTTCGCCAGGTTGTCGCTCACCGGACAGCGCGCCTCGACGGCGGCGGTGAACTCGGCTAACGTCTCGTCGTCCACGTCGCCGGCGAAGTCGACGTCGACGGACGCCTCCACGCCCTGGTAGCCCGCCCGGGGCTCCTCGGCGCGGCCGAGGTGCTTGCGGGGGTCGAACCCGCCGGCGACCTCGACCGCGACGCCCTCGACGTCGAGGTCGAAGTCCGGCGCCACCGCGCGGACGGTCGCGTTGAGGCAGCCGGTCCAGGCGGCGAGCAGGTACTCGACGGGCATCGCGCCCTCGTCGTCCCCGCCCATCGCCTCCGGGTCGTCCATCACCAGTTCGTGGTCGCGAGCCCGGGCGACGAACTTCGACTCGCCGTCGCTCTCGCCGCTGACCTCCATCCGCTGCGTCGCGTTGGCGTCACTCATCGACTGCGTTAGCGGACGAGGGCGCATAAACCGTCGAAGCCGGTCCGGTTCGTGCCGGTGACCGTGACGCCGCCGCCTCGCGCAGAAGCAGCCTCGAAGCGCTGAGAACGTTGATTCCGCTTCGCTCGTCGTCTGACGCCACCACGACGCGTCACGGACACCGGAGATTCTTGCGAGCGCGCCCCCGGAACGATCTCGGACCGCTTGACCGTCAGGGAGCCGCGGCCGCGAGCGCGCCGCCGGCTACTCCAACAGACCCACCAGTTCGTTCACGTCGTCGACCACCGCGTCGGCGCCGTTCTCGGCGAACTTCTCGCGCCCCCCGTCCCCGGTGAGTCCGCCCGTGAGGACGCCGATTCCGTAGTAGACGCGCGTCTCGTCCGTCTCGTCGGCGTTACGCGCGGTCCGCACGTCGTCGAGGGTGTCGCCGGCGAACGCGACGCGGTCGGCGTCGAACCGCTCCGCGAGTTCGACGAGCGCCCGCGGGTGGGGTTTCCCCGCCTCCCAGTCGTCCATCGTGAACCGGCGGTCGTCGGGCACGTCGAGGCCGACGCGCTCCAAGGCGATGTCCGCCTCGGCGGCCGGTCGCCCGGTGAGGACGCCGACGTCGAACCGCGCCGTGAGGTCGGCGATCGTCTCGGGGTCGACGAGGGTCGGCTCGTCGCGGATGTATCCGTCCGCCTCGACCGGCGGCTCGCCGCCCTCCAGCTCGCGGTACAGCTCCGCGCCGAGGTACAGCGCCTGGAACGTCTCCCGGAGGGCGTCCCGGTCCCACTGGTCGCGGACCCGGGCCTGCGCGACTCGCGGGAGGTCGCCGACGACCTCCTTGGCGGCGTCGAGGCCGCCGCCGAGCTCGCGGACCCGGTCGGTGAACTCGTCGACGTCCATCCGGAGCCCCTCGCGGCGGGCCAACACGAACAGCGCGGCGGCGTCGGTCAGATCCCAGTCGTTGTTGAACCCGCCGGCGTCCTTGAACGCCTGGACGGCGTTCCGGTCGATCGGCTTGCCGCACACCCGGTCGACCGACTCGAGGATCGCTCGCCGGTAGGAGTCCGCCACGTCGACCAACACCCCGTCGATGTCGAGGATCACTGCGTCGACCTGCATACCGCTACCCCGGCTGGCGGCGGAATGAACGTTCGGGTTCGCGGCCGGCGTCGCCGGTTCGGTGCCCCGCCGCCCGGTCCCGCGCTCGTCAGCGCGCGACGTACATAACGGTGCCCGATTCCGTCGACCGCCGAGAAACGTCGACCACCGGCTCTTCGAACCCGAGCGTGGTGAACAGGCAGGCCGCGTCGAGCAGCTCGGCCAGCGCGACGGTCGGCCGCTGGAGTTCGGCGGGGAGGTTCCGCGCGTACACGGCGTCGAAACCGCCGCCCTCTGGTGCGTCGAGTCCGAGCGTCTCCCGGACGGACCGGTCGCCGTCCGCCGCCGCCAACGTCGTCACGTCCGCGGCGGCGACTCGGAGTGACCCCCCGGCCGACGCTCGCGTCTCCGTCGCCGCGTCCCGTACCGCCTCGCTCACCTCGACGTCGAACGCGACGACCTCGCGGCCGCGGTCGACGAGCGCCCGGGCGACGCCCGGACGCCGCCCGATCCCGACCTCGATCGATCGCTCGTATCCGTCGAGCGCGTCGACGAGCGCCCGCTCCGACGGGGGTGTTGCTGCCACGGCGCGGGCTTTATGACCGCGGCGGCCAAAAGCGGTTCCATGCTCGTGGACATCGTCCCGGTCGGAGAGGTTACCCCCCGAGTGAAGCGGGAGGCCTCCGGCGCGCTGCGTTCCGTGTACGACTGCGACGTGACGGTCCACGACGATCAGGCGATCCCCGACTCCGCGTTCGACGCCGACCGCGACCAGTACCGCGCCGAGGACCTCATCGAGACGGTCACCCGGGTCGGCGGCGGCGAGAAGAACATCGGCATCACGCCCGAGGACCTCTACTACCGCCGCCGGAACTACGTGTTCGGCCTCGCGTACCTCAACGGCAGCGGCTCCGTCATCTCCACGCACCGCCTCCGGACCTCCTCCGACGGCGGCGTCTCCACCAAGCCCGCGGCCGACGTGTTCGCCGACCGCGTCCGCAAGGAGATCGTCCACGAGATCGGGCACACGCTCGGGTTGGAACACTGCGACAACAGCAAGTGCGTGATGTCGTTTTCACCCACCGTCCGCGAGGTCGACGTGAAAGAGGAGAACCTCTGTGGCACCTGCTCTCGGCTCGTTCGCTGACGCTGCGAGTCGACGGTCTCCCCCCTTCCCCGCCGGTAGACGTAAACTCCGTCCCGCACAAAGGGTAGGTATGGCCGCAAAGCCGGAATACCGCGACCGGCCCGACGTCGAGGTCGCGCTGCTCGACGCGCTCGTCGACCGCGGCGACGAGGGGATGACCGTCCTCGAACTCCGCGCAGCCGTCGACGCCGACATCGACGCCGTCGAGGAGGGGCTCTCGGCGCTGAAAGACGACTCGCTCATCCTCGTCGAGACCGAGGAGAGCGTCCGGGTGTACGCCCACGAACGGGTCGTTCCCGACCCGGAGGCGGCGACCGACGACCCGTCGGCGGGGCTCGTCGACGCGATCCGCGACCGGATCGGACTGTAGCCGTCGGAGACGGCGGCCTTTTGACCCTCGATCGCCTCCGTCCGACCATGACGCTCGTCTCCGGCACCCACGACGCGCACGGCGCGGTGTACCGCGACCGCGGCGGTCGCGAGGTGGTCGACCACTACGGGAAGCCCGTCCGCGTCGGGAAGGCGGTCCGCAAGGTCGCCGGCGTGATCGAGATGGGATACGGCGTCCTCGCCGTCAGGGGGGACGACCGCGTCGAGTTCGTCGACAACGCCGTCTCCAACCGCGTCCCGGCCGAGGACGGGGAAGGGACGTACGCCCTCCTGCTCGACCCGCAGGGCGGGATCGAGACGGACATGTACGTGTACAACGCCGACGAGCGACTGCTCGTCTTCCTCCCGCCGGAACGGGTCGAGTCGGTCGCCGCCGACTGGGCGGAGAACGTGTTCATCCAGGACGTCGAGATCGACGACGTCTCCGACGAGTTCGGCGTGTTCGGCGTCCACGGCCCCAAGTCGACCGAGAAGGTCGCCTCGGTCCTCGGCGGGCCGGGCGCGCCGGAGGGGCCGCTCTCGTTCGTCCGCGGGTCGATGGTCGACGCCGGCGTCACCGTGATCGCGACGGACGCGCCGCTGGGCGAGGAAGGGTACGAGATCGTCTGCGCCGCCGCCGACGCGAGCGACGTGTTCGACACGCTGATCAACCGCGGGCTCAACGCCACGCCGTTCGGCTACCGGACGTGGGACGCGCTCGCGACCGAGGCCGGCACGCCGCTCTTCGAGTACGAACTGGCGGGGACGGTCCCGAACGTCCTCGGCCTCCGGAACGCCCTCGACTTCGAGAAGGGGTGCTACGTCGGTCAGGAGGTCGTCTCGCGCGTGGAGAACCAGGGCCGACCGAGCCGGCGGCTCGCCGGCCTCGAACTCGACGCCCTCGCCGAGGCGGTGGCCGGCATCGACGCGGACGCGAACCCGAAGGGGATCGACGACGCGCTTCCGGCGTCCGGGGCGGCCGTCTTCGACGGCGACGAGGCGATCGGCGAGATCACTCGGACCGCGGTCGGCCCCGCGACCGACGTGCCGATCGCACTGGCGCTCGTCGCGTTCGACGCCGACCTCGGTCGGGTCACCGTGCGCGTCGACGGCGACGAGGTCGGCGCGACCGCCGTCGACCTCCCGTTCGTCGAGGGGAGCGCCGACTCCGCGCGGCTGCCGACGTATCCCGAGCCTCGGGCCTGAGACGGGCGGAAACCGGCGGACCCGTCCGAGAGCCCCTCACACCACGAAGTCGACCGCGGAGTAGACGCCGAACCCGAGCGTGAACGCGCCGACGAGCGACCCGATCCACGCGAGCACCGTGTACCCCATCTTCCTGCGGCTCACGCCGGCGTCGCCCGCGGCGTAGCCCGCGCCGACGATCGCGGAGACGATAATCTCGTTGAACGAGACGGGGATCCCGAAGGCGACGGCGGTCTGCGCGATCGCGAAGGAGGGAATGAGCGCCGAGATCGACCGCCGCGGGCCCATCGAGGCGTAGTCCTGCGAGATCGCCTTGATCATCCGCGGCGCGCCCGTCCACGACCCGGCCAACAGCCCGATCCCCCCGCCGACGAGCAGCGCCCACAGCGGGACCCCGACCTCGCTGAAGATCGGGACGAGGGGACCGATCGCGAGGCCCACCTGCGACCCCCCGGCGGAGAACGCGACGAGGCCGCCCATCGCCAGCAGGAACCGGCGCTGGGCGCCCTCGCGGTCCCGGCCGAGGTCCGCGTACACCGCGACGGTGACGAGCGCGGCGACCGCGAGACTCACCGCGGCCGGGCCCGCCGCGCCGATACCGAGCCCCGATCCGAGCGCGGTCGCGACCGAGGCCTGTTCTCCCGCGGGACCGAGCAGCGCGAACCCGACGTTCGCGAGGATCGCGCCGACGAGCCCGGCGAGCGCGGCGGTGAGCGGTCGTTGCGGAATCGCCTCGCCGGTAAGTCCGCGCGCGACGACGTACGCCACGCCCCCGCCGACGAACGGCGTGAGCACCCACAGCGTCATGATCTCGGCGTACTTCGGCCACGCCGGATCGCCGCCCATCGCGAGGCCGACGCCGACGACCGCGCCGGTGACGGTGAACGCCGTCGCGATCGGGTACCCGGCGAAGACGCCGACGGCGACCAGCGCGGCGGCCGTGACGAGCGCGACGATGGCCGCCGCGGCCGTGAGCGTCACCCCGCCGATCAGTTCGGTGCCGACCGCCTCCGTCACGTTCGCGCCCTGGAGTATCGCGCCGAGCAGTCCGAGGACGCCGACGATCAGGCCGGCGCGCATCACGGAGATCGCGTTCGCGCCGACAGCGGGGGCGAACGGGGTCGACCCCGACGATCCGGCGCCGATAGACCACGCCATGAAGAGGCTCGCGGCGGCGGCGACGAGCAGGGTCGCCGCGGTGGCGACGACCATCAGCTCCGCCCGTCGTTGTACCCCTCGTTCAGCCCCGTCACCGTCCGTCGGACGAGGAGGAACCCGAAGAAGAACAGCCCGAGAAGACCCACCAACAGGAGCACGAACAGCGGTTGGACCGGGAGCATACGCTCGAATCCGTCGGCACGCGGTTATAAGTTTCGAGGCGGGCGGACGCGCAATCCCCGGAGTCCCGCGGCGCTCGCTCGACTCGTTCGGTGACTAAAACGCTCCTTTGTCTCTCAGCCACGTATATGTTGTCAGCCGCGTTACGTACTGGTGCGACCCCCCGCTTCGGCCCTCACCCGATCGAACCCGCCGACCGACGCGCCGGCGGTCGGACTCGCGCCCGCTCCCTCCCCTGCCCGACTCCCCTCCGACCGATCGGCGCGACCGACCGCCGGCGACCGAACCCGCGCCGATCCGGGTCCGTCACCGCGCACACGATCGTCGGTCGCCCCGGCCGGACGCGGGGCGTCGCGTCCGGTTCCCGCTGACGCGGACGCCGACGCGCTCCGCCCGCTTCTCGTCGTGCCTCCCTCATCCGCTGTTCCCCCGTCCGCCGCTCTCTCGTCCGTCGCTCCGTTACTCGGCGTCGTCGCCCTCGATCCGGAACGTCTCGAAGGTCTCGCCCTCCGTCGTTACCAGTTTCCCGTCCACCCCGGTCTCGCCATCGCCTTCGACCGGGATCAGTTCCGCGTGGGCCGCGCGATTGCCTCGCGGCTGCGCGTGGCTGCCCGGGTTCAGTATCGGCAGGCCGCCCGAGTCGTCGAACCGCGGGCGATGGCTGTGGCCGCAGATCACGGCGTCGGCGTCGCGGCCGCGACCGAGCATGACGAGCCCGGTGTCGCCGCTGCGGTGGCGGTGCGTGACCGCGAACCGAACCCCGGCGTACTCGACGGTCCGCACCTCGGGGACCCGGTCGCGGATCGCCGCGTCGTCGTTGTTGCCGTAGACGGCCCGGAACTCGGCGGCGGCCGACCGGAAGGCGTTCAAGACGGGCTCGCGGTAGAAGTCGCCGGCGTGGACCACGAGGTCGGCCTCCCGGACCGCCTCCGCGGTCCGTCCCTGAAGCTTCGACTCCTCGCGTGCGTGCGTGTCGGAGACGACGACGAGCATACCGACCCTCCGCGCCGACGTGTTTTAAAAGCGTGCCTGCTACGGCGGCGTCGCCGGCGGCTCTGCCGCCGGCTGCCAGAGGCGCGTAGTGCCTCCCTGCGTGCCGACGAGCGCCCGGAGGGCGCGAGTCGCACGCGCGAGGGAGCGGTGAGCGCTCGGAGAGCGCGAACCGCGAGGCTGGGGAGGCGTGAGGCGCCGTTGCGGTGCCGTGTGGGGCGGGTCAGAGGGGCAGCCGCCCTCGCGGCTGGGGCTTTGGAAGTGTCCACCGTCGATCTGCTCTCACTCAGTTATAAACGAGCGGCTGAGGCTTTGGAAGCGTTCTCCGCCGATCCGCTACTAACTGTTTACAAAAGAACGAGCCGAGAGCCGGGACCAGCTTATTCGTCTAACGAAAGCGCCGCGAGCAGCGACTCCAGTTGGACCTGCTCGTTGGCGCCCTCGGCGATCCGGTAGTCGGCCTCACCGATGCGCTCCATGAGCCGTACCGCCTCGCGCTCGCTCAGGTCGAACTCCCAGACGGAGCGGTGGAGCTGGTCGATCACGTCGCCGCCGGCCATCCCCGTCTCCGTGAGCAGCGTGTCGAGGGTCGACCGCGCCCGCGCGAAGTCGCCGTTCAGCGCGTCGGTCACCATCGACTCGATCTCCTCCGGCCGAGCCGTCGCCGTGATCGCGTACACCGCCTCCTCGTCGACGACGTCGCCGGTCGTCGCCGCCGCCTGAAGCGAGTTGATCGCGCGGCGCATGTCGCCGTCGGCCGCGTAGACGAGGGCGTCGACGCCCGCGTCGGTCACCTCGATCTCCTCGGCGGCCGCGATCTCGCGGACCATCCCGCCGACCGCCTCGTCCGAGAGCGGCGAGAACCGGAAGACGGCGCAGCGCGACTGGATCGGGTCGATGATCTTCGACGAGTAGTTGCACGAGAGGATGAAGCGGGTGTTGTCGGAGAACTGCTCCATCGTGCGGCGGAGCGCTGCCTGTGCATCATCCGTGAGGCTGTCGGACTCGTCGAGAAACACGATCCGGAAGTCGCCGCCGAACGAGGAGCGCGCGAACCCCTTGATCCGGTCGCGGACGATGTCGATCCCGCGCTGGTCGGAGGCGTTCAGCTCTAAGAAGTTACCGCGCCAGTTGTCCTCGCCGTAGATCTCGCGGGCGATGGCGGTGGCCGCGGTCGTCTTCCCGACGCCCGCGGGCCCCGAGAACAGGAGGTGCGGCACGTCGTCCTGCGCGATGTAGCTCTGGAGCCGCTCGACGATCTCCTCTTGGCCGTGGATGTCGTCGAGCGTCTGCGGCCGGTACTTCTCGATCCAGATCTCCCGGCCGGTCGCGGTCGCAGCCGTCTGCTCGTCGGCCTCGCTCATTGCCCGATCGGAGGGTCGGCGGGGTGATAAACGAACCGAGACTCGGCCGGTCCGGCGGGGGCCTCCTCCGGCGCGGCGCGGGACCGGTTCGCCTACGCGAACTCGTCGATGAGTTCGGGCACCACGTCGAAGAGGTCACCGACGATCCCGTAGTCGGCGATGTCGAAGATCGGCGCGTTCGGGTCGGTGTTGATCGCGATTATCGTGTCCGAGCCCTTCATCCCGGCGACGTGTTGAACCGCGCCGGAGATGCCGACCGCGATGTACACGTCCGGCGTGACGACCTTCCCCGACTGGCCCACCTGCCGGTTCTTCGGCAGCCAGCCGTTGTCGACGATCGGCCGCGAGGCGGACAGCGTCGCGCCGAGCGCGTCCGCGAGCTCCTCGACGAGCTCGAGGTTCTCCTCCTCCTCGATGCCGCGGCCGACCGAGACGAGCACGTCGGCGTCCGCGATATCGACGTCGCCGCCGCCGACCTCCTCGAAGCCCGTGACGCGGGCGCCCGACTCGGGGAGGTCGACCTCGGCCGTCTCGACGGTCGCGTCCCCGACTCCCTCCGCGGGCGGCCACTCGCCGCCGCGGACCGTGAGGACGAACCGGTCGCCGGCGACGTCGACGGTCGTCTCGACCTTCGAGCCGTACATCTCGCGGGTGACGGTGAGCCCGTCGTCGTAGTCGAACCCGACCGCGTCGGTGACGATCGGGACGCCGAGCGCCTCCGCGAGGGCGGGCGCGTAGTCGAGCCCGTTGACGGAGTTCGGCAGCACCACCGCGCCGGCGTCGACCCGGTCCGCGAGCGTCGAAACGGCCGCCTGGTAGGCGTTGTGGTCGAACTCCTCGCCGTCGTCGACGGCGTGGATCGCGTCGACGCCCTCGCGGTTGAGCTCCTCCGCGAACCCGTCGACGTCGCCGCCGACGACGGCCACGTGGAGGTCGCCGCCGCGCGCGTCGGCGAGCTCCCGGCCGGCCGCGATCGCCTCGTACGTGACATCTCGGAGGTCTCCGCGGCGGTGTTCGGCGGCGACGAGCACGTCGGCCATCACGCGCCCACCCCCTTGTCGCGGAGGACCTCGGCAAGGCGCCCCGCAGACTCGCCGGCGTCGCCCTCGATGATCTCCGCGTCCGACTCGCTCTCCGGCTCGTACATCTCGGTGATCGTCAGCGCGCTCTCGACGTCCGCGGCGGTCAGGCCGAGGTCGTCGAGGTCCTTCGCGGCGATCTCCTTGCGCTGCGCCTGTCGGATCCCGCGGAGGCTCGCGTACCGGGGCTCGTTGAGCCCGGTCTGGACCGTCAGCACGGCCGGGAGGTCGACGTCGGTCAGCTCCTCGACGCCGCCCTCCAGCTCGCGGTGGACGTGCGCGATCCCTTCGTCCGCGTCGACGTCGAGGCGGTTGACGACCGCGGCGTGCTCGAAGCCGATCCGCTCCGCGAGCGCGACGCCCGTCGCGCCGAAGCCGGTGTCGGCGGCCTGGACGCCGCCGAGGACGAGGTCCGGCTCCTCCTCGTCGACGACCGCCTCGAACAGGTCGACCTTCGAGGCGACGTCCGCGAACGACCCCTCCAGCGCCTCGTCCCAGACGCGGACGGCGCGGTCGGCGCCCTTCGCGAGCGCCATCCGGATCGTCTCGTCTGCGCGCTCCGGGCCGACGGTGACGGTCACGACCTCGTCAGCGATCCCGGCCTCGGCCAGTTGGACGGCGGCCTCGACGGCGTAGTCGTCCCACTCGTTGAGGTCGTACTCGAGGTCGGAATCGACGATTTCGGTCCCCTCGATCGCGAAGTCGTCGTCCGCCTCCGCGACCTCCTTGACGGTCACCAGAACCTTCATGATCGATACTCGGGCGGTCGCCCTGTAATGGTTTTCGGAACTGGAGGCGGCGGGCGAACGGTTTCCGCCCCCGCCGGCCGACGATCGGGCCCGAAACCGATGGGTCGGCGTCCGCTTCGGATCTCGTCGCGCTCGACGGAGGGGACGGCCGGTCAGTCGCCGCGGCCGTCTCCGCCGTCGCGGTCGTCTCCGTCGTCGCCGCCCTCGTCGGGCAGCGAGATGAGGTTCTCGCGGCCGAGCCGGAGCTTCTCGACGCGGTCCTCGTCGGCCATCGCGGAGAGCAGCTGGGACACCTTCGCGTCCGACCAACCGGTCTCCGAGACGATGTCGGCCTGTCGCATCCGACCGCCGTTCTCGTCGAGGAGCCGCTCGACGCGCTCCTCGTCCGAGAGCAGCGAGAGGTCCGGCTCGTCGTCGCCGTCGCCGGGTCCGTCGGTCCCGTCGTCGCCGTCGTCGCTTCCCGGACCGCGGGCCGCGTCGGGGTCCTCCGTCGGGCCCCGCTCGGCGTCGCCCGTCGCCGCGTCGTCGCCGTTCGCGATCGGATCGCCGACGCCGTCCTCCCCGTCGTTGATCCGGCGGTACCCGACGACGCTCACGGCGACGAGGGACGCGGCGAGGACGATCACGGCCATCAGCATACCCCACGGGGGGCCCGCTCCGGCGGGGCCGTACACTATCCGCACGGGTTCGCCCCCTTCGAACGTCTGGGGGCCTTCGATGATCACGTCGCCGTCAGAGAGCTGCGTCACGGCGGTGCTCGGCGTTCCGGTGACGGTGTACCCCTCCGGCGTCGTCACCTCCAGCGTCTGGGCCGCTTCGAGGCTGCGCAGCCACGTCTCGTTGCCGGGCGTCGTCAACGCGTCGCCGAGGACGAGGCTCTCGCCGTCGCGCTCGAGGAACGCCGTCCAGGTGAACGTCAGCCGCAGTTCGCCGACCGCGGCCGCCTCCTCCGTGGCGACGTCGAACTCGGCGGGGTTCTCGTACACCTCGAACTCCCGCGAGACGTCCCGGATGGCCATCTGCCGGCCGACGTTACGGCCCGCCTGGCGGCGGAACCCCTCGAACAGCTCCGCGCTCGGACCGATCTCGCCGGCGCGGAAGCGCTCGCCGGCGGTCTCGAACGCGGCCGTCTCGTTTTCGTCCGCCAGCGAGTACCGCACCGCGACGGTCCAGTCGGCGCTGCGGTCGGGGTTCAGTTCGATCCGGATCCGCGTGGTCGACGGCGACGTGATGGCGTCGTCGGTCTGTCGTCGAACCGGTTCCGAGGGTGCTTCGATCGACTCGGGACCGACCGAGGCGTCGCCGCCGACCGAGGCGGTCGGCGGGATGTCGTCAGCGCCGGAGGGGGAGGGGGTCGTGCCCGCGCCGCCGACCGCGCCGCCGGCGCTCGCGACCAGTGCGAGCGCGAGGAGCGCGACCAAGAGCGCGCGAAGAGCGGGGTTCCGCATACGTCTCGGGTCACTCGCGCGCCGGGCAAAACGCTTTCCATCCGATACTTTTTGACGGGTCTCCAGCCGAATTTCTCGGCCGAACGGACCGGACGCGGTCGCGGACGCCGATCCGAATCGATTCCGTCGGTCGGCCGCAGTGGGTGGACTTTTTGTATCGCGGGCCAAACCCTCGGACGATGAGAGCCCTCCAGATCGCCGCGGTCACCGTCTTGCTGCTCGTGGCCCCGGTCGCCGGCGTCACCGCGCCCGGCGCCGTCTCACCGTCCGTCGACTCCCCGGCCGCCGATTCGACGCGGTCCGCCGGCTCGGCTCTCGGTACCGATCTACGGTCGCCGGTCGTCCCGTCGTCGCCGGTCGCCGGACAGACGATGCCCCAGATCGACCGAGCGAACCTCACGCTTCGGACGCTGTCGACGCCGCCGGGCGCGGAGACGCGAGTCAGTATGTACGCCCGCGGCCCAGATCTCGGGTCGTCGCTCGGGTTCGCGACCGCCGACGCCGACGCCGCCGTCGAGACCGCCGCGGTCGTCAGCCGGATCGAGCGCACCGAGACGAACGTGGAGCGGCAACAGCAGATCCTCGCGGAGATAAACCGCGTCGAGCGCGCGGAGGTGGCGCTCAACAGCCGTCAGGCGAACGCCTTCAGCGCGCACGCCGCCGGCGAGATCACCGACCGCGAACTGGTCGACAGGCTCGTCCGCGTGGCCGCGACCGCCCGCGAGTACGACGAGCGGCTCGACGAGATCGACGCGCTCGCCGAGGCGACCGACGACTTCAGTTCGCCCGCTCGGCTCGACGAGCTTCAGGTGGCCCTCCAGGTGTACTCGGGGCCGGTCCGCGACCACGCCCTCGCGATCGCCCGCGGGCAGTCCCCCCCGAACGACCTGTACGTCGCGTCGAGCCAACGAGCCGTCGTGCTCGCGACGATCGTCGACGGTCACTACGTCCGCGAGGTGTTCCGGACGGACCGCTGGGACCGCGGCGGCGGCCCCATTTCGAACAGCGAGGCGATCGAGATCACCGAGGCGGCCTACCCCGAGACGGCCGCGCTCCGCGAACCCGACGCCTTCGGCGCGGGCGCAGTTCACCGAATCACGATTCCGCACGAGATCGGCACGCTCCGCACCTTCGTCAGCGGCGGAACCGAGCAGGTGTTCGTCGAACACCAGCGGATCGACCTGTCCGCGTTCCCCGACAGCGAACCGGTGTCGGAGACCGGCGACGGGTTCAACGTCACCGTCGAGCGGACGTATCCCGGCGGTCCGGTGACCGTCACGGTCCGCGACGAGGAGACGGGCGAGCCCGTCTCCGACGTCATCGTCACCAAGTCGGTCGGGGACGGCGATAGCAGAACCATCGGGACGACCAACGACGCGGGCGTCGTCCGGACGCTCTCGCCGGCCGAGACGTACCGCATCACGGTCGTCGACGAGCCCCGCGTCCTCGTCGTCGGTGACATCGAACCCCTCCCGACGCCGAGGCCGGTCGGCGGCGGGTGACCGCCCGCCTCGGGTCGTCGCCGTCCGAGCCGTCGGTCCTCGGTCTGGATCCGTCCTCGGGTCGTCGACTGCGGGGTCGACCCTTTTAGGTAAAACCGACACAGTACCGCCGTGTCACTAGCTGTTCGTCGCGCCGATCGGGGGATTGCGCCGGTCGCGGGCGTGCTGTTGATCGCGATCACGGTCGTGTTGGCCGGCGGCGTCGCGACCGCCGCGCTCGGCGGTCCGAGTCCGACGGTACCGCCGTCGGCGGTGCTGTCGCTGTCGGCGACCGACGACCGGATCGCGATCGACCACCGCGGCGGCGACCCGATCGACGTCGCGGCCGTGACGATTCGCGTCAGCGTCGACGGCGAACCGCTCGACAGTCAGCCGCCCGTCCCGTTCTTCTCGGCCGCCGGCTTCCACCCCGGACCGACCGGTCCGTTCAACGCCGCCAGCGACGACACGTGGCGGGTCGGACAGACGGCGTCGTTCCGCGTCGCCGGGACCAACGACCCGACGCTCGCACCGGGGAAGACGGTCACGGTGAGGATCACGACCGACGGGCAGCCGGTCGCGACGCTGGAGACCTCCGTCGAAGCGGGGTGAGAACGCTCGCGGGCCGGACTCTCGATTTCGGCCGGGTCAGCCGCCGGTGCTCCTACTCGGCATCGACCGTCGAGGCGTCCGCGTCGGCGGCGGTCGACCCCGACTCGCCGTCCGTTCCGTCGCCGCCCGGGACCCGAGCGACGGTCGTGATCGCTCGCGGGCTCTGCGGCGTCGCCCGCTGGATGTGGTGTTCGAACTCCTCGTAGCCGGCCGCCTCGAACATCCGGTCGGCCTCGTCGGCGTCGTAGAACAGCATGATCGCGTCGGCCACCCGCTGGAGGACCGGGTTGTGCGGGTAGTCCGGACCGACGACGAGCACCTGCCCGCCGGGCACCGCGACGCGGCGGAGCTCGCGGAGCCCCTCGACCGGGTTGGGCCAGTACTCGATGGAGCCGGACGACCAGACGACGTCGAACGTGTCGTCGCGGAACGGGAGCCGCTCGGCGTCGCCGCGGTAGAAGTTCACCCGGTCGTGCCTCCCGAACTTCTCGAACGCCTTCTCCATCTGGTGGACGCTCTGGTCGAGGCCGTGAACGTCGTCGGCGTGTTCGAGCAGCCCCTCCGTGCCGAACCCGGTGCCGCAGCCGACGTCGAGCACCTTCGGGTCGTCGCCGAACTCCAGCCACGAGAGCGCCTCGGCGCGCATCTCCTCGGTCCAGTTGAAGCGGTTGACCCGGTCGTACACCTTCGAGAGGTACTTGTAGAAGATCCGGGCGTTGGACTTGTTCTCGAGGATCCCCATTTACCGGTTCCTTGGGTCGCCCGCCCCATAACGACACGGATCCGCGGGCGGTTCGGAGCGCTCCGACGCGCCGCTTCCGACCGGCTTTTCAGCCCGCCGCCCCACCGACGGGTATGGACCCGACGACGAGCGGCCGGTTCCGCGTCCACGACCGCCGCCGGCGGCCGGACATCGACGACGACACTGACGCGACCGCCGATTCCGCTGCGGTCGACGACGGCGGCGCTGCGGCCGCCGACTCCGCCCCGAGTGCCGCGGACCCCACCTCGGCCGCCGCCGACTCCGACGGCACCGCCGATGAGTTCGTCCTCGTCGAACTCGCGGACGGGCCGGTCGACCCGACCGATCCCGACGCCGCGGACCGATACGACCCCCTCTACGCCACCGCGGAGGGGTACGAGGGAGACCTCGCGGACGCCGTCGACGCGCTCCGCCCCGGCTTCGTCGTCGACGCGACGCTGGCGTGGACCGACGGCTCCGCCCGCTTCCGCGAGGTCGAGGTCGTCCGCGAGACGCGGTTCCGCTTCGCGGACGCCGTCGAAGGGATGTTCGAGGCGGCCGTCGAGACGTGGCGACAGATCCGCGCCGAGGGCGAGCCCGTCGGCTCGATCACGACCCGCTCGAACGACGGCGACCCCAACGGCGCGCTGTACCTCTTCGCCGACGCGCCCGGCGGCGACACCTTCGACGAGGTCCGCACGGGGCGGCTCCCGATCGAACCGCTCGTCGCCCGCGTGAACGATTCCCGAGACGACGACGACCCGCGAGAGGTGTTCGTGTTACGCCCCGCGGACCACGAGTTCGTCGCCGTCTACGTCGTCTTCGACCGCGACGGCGTCCTCGCGCAGACGGTCCGAGACACGTACGACCTCGGCCCCGGCCTCGCGGCGGGACTCGACGCGAGCTACCCGGGCGGCGGTGACGGCGACCCCCTCGTCTCCGACGGTTCGGACGGCCCGGGAGAGGACGACGAGTTGGACGGGGACGACGAGTTGGACGGGGACGACGAGTTGGACGGGGACGACGAGTTGGACGGGGACGACGATTTCGACGCGCTCGACCGGCTGTAGCCCGTCTCGTCGTCCCGCGACGCGCCGCCGCGCTACAGCCAGTCGGCGTCCGGGTCGACCCGGCCGTCCGGCGTCTCGCCGTTGAGAACGTCCGCCACGTCGGCCGCGCCGCTTCGGTTCAGGTCGTCTCTCGCCTCCTCGCTGTACCACGCCGCGTGCGGCGTGACGACCGTGTCGTCGCGGCCGACGAGCGGGTCGCCTTCGGGCGGCTCCTCGGCGAGGACGTCGAGGCCGGCGGCCTTTATCTCGTCCGCCGCCAGCGCGTCGAGCAGCGCGTCGGCGTCGACGACCGGGCCGCGGCTCACGTTGACGACGATCGAGTCCTCGCTCAGCCGCGCCAACGCGTCGGCGTCCACGAGTCCCCGCGTCGCGTCCGTCAGGGGCGCGTAGACGCCGACGTGGTCGGCGCGGTCGAACAGCGTCTCGAAGCCGACCTTCTCGACACCGTATTCGGCCATTTCGTCGCCGTCGACGAAGGGATCGTACGCGACGAGGTCGGCGTCGAACCCCGAGAGCTGCTCGGCCGCGCGCCGCGCGATGGGGCCGAACGAGAGCAGTCCGATCGTCGACGCGCTCACGCGTCGGATCGGGCGACCGGTCTCCCAGCTCCACCCGCCGCCGGCGACGGCGTCGTCGTACGGTTTCAACGAGCGGAGGCAGGCGAAGAGCAGCGAGACGGAGTGGGTCGCCACCTCGTCGGTACAGTAGTCGGGGACGCGAGTGACGGTGACGCCGCGCTCCGCGGCCGCCGCGACGTCGACGTTGTCGACGCCGACGGCCGAGCGAACGACGACCCGGAGGTCCGTGGCGTCGAGGGCTTCCTCGGTGACGGGCGTGTTGATGTCGGTGACGACCGCGTCGGCGCCGGTCGCCGCCTCGATCAGCCGCTCGGTCGACCCCAGCTCCGCGACCTCGATGTCGACCGGCTCGTCGACCGCGTCGGCCAGGACCTCGCGGTACGTCTCCGGGTCTATCATCGGGAACGCCGACAGCACGACTCTGGGCATACGTCCTCCTTCTCCGTCGCTCCACTTGACGGCTGTCACTGACGCTGTCAGGCCCTCGTACGTCCGTTTCGATCGTGATGGATGTCGTTCCGCGCGTCGCGTTCCGATGGCTCTTTGCGGTCACCGGCCGTAGGCGTCTCCGTGAGCGACGAGCGTTCGAAACCCCCGATGCTGGTCCTGTTGGAGTCGCTGTCGTTTTACCGCAACGTTCGGATCGGGGCGGCGGTCGGCGCGCTGCTCGCGGTCCTGTTGTACCTCGTCAGGACCCTGGAGCTGCTCGGGCCGGTGATTGACACGCGCGAGTACCCCCTGTTCGGACCGGACGTCTGGTTCCTCCTGCTGGCGTTCGTGCTGGCGGCCACGTCGGCGCTGTCGGTCGCCGTCGGCCTCACGGTCGTGACGGCGGCCCGCGGTGCTCGCGGAGACGGGGCGGAGCGCCCCGAGTGACGGATAGGCGGCGCTCGGCGTCGTCGGTACGGGCGGCCGAAAGCGGAAGCCGTCCGAACGACCGGCGGCCGAGCCTCAGTCGGCGGTACAGGAGGCTTCGCTCTCGTCGGCCGTGAACTCCTGTGCCGGCTCCGTGAGCTTGTAGAGGTTCTGCCTGGCGTCCGCGAAGTAGACGTCCTCGTCGACGACATCGATCCCCTCGAGCCGTTCGAGCGCGTATCGGACGGTGCGTGCCGACAGCATCGACTCCTGGACGATCCCCTTCTGGGTCAGCGGTCCGTTGTACTCGAGCACCTTGAAGACCAGTTTGGCGCTCGGCGGGAGGTCGTCGAGGCCCTCCGTTTGGGTTGCTTCCATCGTTACGAATCGAAACCGCACACGCTCATAAATGTTGATGGAGCATTCCCGCTAGAACGCCGTTTACCGGATGTATATTCCGCATCTGACGACGAAATCCGCCCAAAGGCGGCAAAAAAATCTCCTTTTACCCCGCTGGACTGACTAGTCAGTCAGCGATTTCGCTCGCGCGCGCTCCGACGGCGGCGTTCGTCGCGTCGGATCGACGAGGGGTGCCGGCTCTCCGAGGCGGTCCCCCCTCGCACCCGACGGCCGGAACGAACGGCTTTTCACGGGCGCTCGCGGATCCGAACGCATGAGCGACGACTCGGGCCTGTCCGACCACGCGCGCGGCGTGGTCGTCACGACAATCTGCTGTCTCGCCGGGATCGCGGCCGGCGTCGTCTCGGCCGTCTACGTCGGCACCGATCCGGCGTCCGCCGCGAGCACCACCGCGGTGTTCGTGCTGGGCGCGTTCGTCATCGTCCAGTACCCGGTGTACAAGGCGATCGGCGTCGGCGACCTCGGGATCAAGGACAACCTCTACGTGGCGTTCCTCACGTTCACCCTCTGGTTTATCAGCTACACCGTCCTGCTGACGTCCGCCGTCGACCTGGGGGTCTGAGATGGCCGACGACAGCATCGCGGTCGTGGACCTCGAGCGGTGCCAGCCCGACCGCTGTAACTACGAGTGTATGAAGGACTGCCCGCCGAACCGGACGGGCAAGGAGTGTATCACGGAGCGGGGGGAGGACGCCGAGGAGGGCGACCCCGACCAGATCCACATCTCCGAGGAGATCTGCTTGGGCGAGACGTGTGGCATCTGCGTCAACTCCTGTCCCTTCGACGCGATCGAGATCATCAACCTCCCCTCCGAACTCGACGACGACCCGGTCCACCGCTACGGCGACAACGCCTTCTCGCTGTACGGCCTCCCGACGCCGGAGCCGGGCAGCGTCACCGGCATCCTCGGGCCGAACGGCATCGGGAAATCGACCGCGGTCCACGCGCTCGCGGGCGAGACGGTCCCGAACCTCGGTGACCACACCGCCGACGGCGACTGGGAGCGCGTCCTCGATCGCTTCCGCGGTACCGGCCTCCAGAACTACCTCGAATCGCTGAAGGCGGGCGACGTGACCGTCGCGCGCAAGCCCCAGTACGTCGACCAGATCCCGAACCAGTTCGACGGTAACACCCGCGAGCTGCTGGAGCGGACGGACGAGCGCGGCGCGCTCGACGACCTCGTCGACCGGCTCAACATCCGGCCGGTGATGGACCAGGACATCGACTCCATCTCCGGCGGCGAGCTCCAGCGCGTCGCCATCGCGGCGTGCCTCGCCCGCGACGCCGACTTCTACTTCCTCGACGAGATCACGCCGTACCTCGACATCGGCCAGCGGATGACCGTCGCGCGGCTCATCCGCGAGCTCGCTGACGACGACGCCGCCGACCGGTCGATGCTCGTCGTCGAACACGACCTCGCCATCCTCGACCTGCTGGCGGACACCCTCCACGTCGCGTACGGGGAGCCGGGCGCCTACGGGGTCATCACCGACCCGAAGTCCGTCCGGAAGGGCATCAACGAGTACCTGAAGGGGTACCTCGACAACGAGAACATGCGGATCCGGCCGTCGGCGATCACCTTCGAGGAGCACGCGCCGCGGGTCGCCTCGCGGAGCCAGACGCTGATCGAGTACCCCGACCTCCGGAAGTCCTACGGCGACGGCGAGTTCGAGCTCCACGTCGAGGGCGGCGAGATCAACCGCTCCGAGGTGCTCGGCGTCGTCGGTCCGAACGGGATCGGGAAGTCGACGCTCGCGCAGCTGTTCACGGGTGACCTGGAGCCGGACGAGGGCGCGCTCGACTTCGCGCTCGACATCTCCTACAAGCCGCAGTACATCGACATCGACCAGCACATGCGGGTCGACGCGTTCCTCTCTTCGATCACCGACGAGTTCGGCACCTCGTACTGGAACACGGAGATCGCCCAGCCCCTCCAGCTGGAGCGCGTGATGGAACAGAACCTCTCGGACCTCTCGGGCGGAGAGCGCCAGCGCGTCGCCATCGCGGCGTGCCTCTCCGACGACGCCGACCTCTACCTGCTCGACGAGCCCTCCGCGCACCTCGACGTGGAACAGCGCGTGCGGGCGACGACCGCGATCCGCCGGTACGCCGAGAACCACGACGCGACGGTGATGGTGATCGACCACGACATCTACATGATCGACCTCCTCGCGGACCGCCTGATGGTGTTCGACGGCGAGCCGGCCGAGCGCGGGCGCGCCGCGCCGCCGCAGGACATGCGCGACGGGATGAACGAGTTCCTCGCCGACCTGGAGATCACCTTCCGGCGCGACGAGCGCACCGGGCGCCCCCGGATCAACAAGCCGGGGTCGCAGCTCGACAGCCAGCAGAAGCGCGACGGCGAGTACTACTACTCCTCCTGAGCCGGCTTCCGGTCCGGCCTCCGCCTCCTCCCCGGCGGTCTCCTCCGCCTCGCCGCTACCCCGAGCTTTTCCTCGCCCGCCGCCGGACGCCCCGCCATGCCAGAGACGGACGCCGACCTGTTCGGCATGACCTGGGAGGACGCCGGAGACGCGATCGACGGCGCCGACTTCGCGGTCCTCCCGACCGGTAGCACCGAGCAGCACGGCCCGCACCTCCCGGTGTCGACCGACACGCTCCGCGCGGACCACCTCACCGCCGAGCTGGTCGACGCGGCCGACGAGTTCGACCTCGACCTGTTGCGGCTCCCGACGCTGCCGTACGGCCAGTCGGAACACCACATGCGGTTCCCGGGGACCGTCACCCTCTCGACGGAGACGTACGTCGACGTGGTCCGCGAGATCGGCGAGTCGGTCGCCGAACACGGCGTCGACCGACTGCTGATCGTGAACTGCCACGGCGGGAACCGGGAGCCCCTGTCGATCGCCGCCGACCGGCTCGGCCGCGACACCGATCTCACGGTCCATTTCGTCCACTGGACCGACTTTGTGGCGGAGGACCTCGAGGAGGCGTACGGCGAGGGGTGGGGTCACGCCGGCGACCACGAGACGAGCTTCGTGGAGCTGTACCGCCCGGACCTCGTCCGGACGGAGCAGAAGGAGCCGCAGGAGGCCGCGGAGATGCCTCGGACCCGGAGCTACGAGTACTTCGACGAGGTGACCGAACTGGGCGGACTCGGCGATCCGACGAACAGCGACCCCGACGCGCTCGAACCGATCGTCGCCGCGACGACGCGAGAGATCCTCGGCGCGCTCGTCGAGGACTTAGACGCGGGCTGGTGAGGGCGCCGCCGCGATCCGATCCGCGGTATCGAAGCGATTAAGCCCGGAACACGCGAACCCCGGCACATGCAACACCTCATCATCCGCGGCGACCCCGACATACGGAAGGACGCGGTGATCGAGCACGACGGCGAGGAGCTGGTCTGTTTCGGCATCAACGTTCAGGGCGGCTGGCACGGCCCGGACGAACCGCAGCTCTGGTGTACGGTCGGCACCGAAGACGAGCGCGAGGCCTACGACAAACGCGAGTACGTCCCCCACTGGCTCGACGTCGAGACGGTCGACGCCGAGGACCTCGACGTGATCAAAGCGAAGGGCGACCTCTCCGTTTAACCCCGCGACCGGTCTTTTCGAGCCCTCCTACCCGTCCACCGGCGGGTCCGCAAGCCACGCCTCGATGGCGCCGGCCATCGCGCCGCGCCGGTGGATAGTCCCCGAGTCGGGGTCGACGACCGTGCTCTCCGTGCCGGGCGCCTCCCCGCCGTCGATCACGGCGGCGACTCCCTCGCGGATCCGGTCGCTGAGTTCGCTCGGGTCCGTGACGCTGCCGGTGCCGGAGACGTTGGCGCTCGTCGCGGTGAGCGGACCGGTCTCGCTCAGGAGCGCCCGCGCGAGGTCGTGGTCCGGCACCCGGATCCCGACGCGGTCGCGGCCGGCGGTGAGCGCGTCCGGCACCCGATCGCCGCGCTCGACGACGACGGTCACCGGCCCCGGGAGGAACGCGCGGGCGAAGGCGACGGTCAGCTCCGTCGGTCGAGTGTAGCGGAGCACGGCGTCGACGCTCGCGACGCCGAGCGAGAGGGGTTTCGACCGGTCGCGGCCCTTCAGGTCGAAGACGCGTTCGACGGCGTCGGAATCGAGCGCGTCGGCGCCGAGCCCGTACACCGTCTCGGTCGGATAGACCACGGGGTCGCCGCGCTCGACGGCGGCGGCCGCCGCGCGCAGCTCGTCGGATCGGTCCGGCCGGTCGTCGCTCGTGTCGGCGGTCACGCGCGTTCGTTCGGCGCCGAGTTGAAAAAGGGTGACGAGTGTGTGCGCGTCAATCGGTGAGCCCGACTCCGCTCAGTCGACGAGGTCCGCGACCGCGTCGTCGATCGTCTCGGCGTCGGGGAACTCGGGGTGTTCGCTCGCGACCCACGCGTGTTCGACGGTGCGGTCGGCGCCGAGGAGGAACACGGCCGGACGGCTCTCCGTGATCCCGGTCATCCCGTCGATGTCCTGTGCGAGGCCGTACTCCTCGATCACGTCCGCGCACGGGTCGGAGAAGATCCGGACGCCGTCGCCGCGGTCGGCGAGCAGGCGCTTGTGGGCGTACGGCGTCGAGATCGAGACGCCGAGCACGTCGACGTCGTCGCTCCACCCGTGGTCGTCGACCGTGTTGTAGAGGTACGTCCCCTGGAAGGCGCCGTCCATCGGGTGGAACAGCAGGAGCGTCGGCCCGTCGACGACGTCGGCCAGCGCGCGGTCCTCCCAGTACTCTCCGTTCACCAGGGGGCGGGTGAAGTCTGGCGCCGTGTCGCCCTCGGCGACGTGGTCGGTCTCGGGCAGGGAGACGACGTCGAAGTCGGGCATCTCAGGCACCTCCCTCGGCGTCGACTGCGCGGCCCCCGTCGGTCGCCGCGTCGTCGACTGCGCGGCCCCCGTCGGTCGCCGCGTCGCCGTACGTTCCCTTCAGGTACTCGACGATGTTCGCGCTCTCGGACATGGTGACGCCGGTCTCCCGGTCGACGATCGCCGGCACGCTCCGGGCGCCGGAGACGCGCTTGACGACGTTGCGCTCGGAGTGCATCGGTTCGACGTACCGGGAGCGGTACTCGAGGTCCAGTTCGTTCAGCGTCCGGACCACGCGCTCGCAGTACGGGCACGCCTGAAGCCGGTACAGGGTGATCTGTGGCTCGCTCATACGTCTCGATTCGCCCGCGAGACGGGTAATCGTGTCGGCAGCGGCACCCTCGAACGCGGCGCGTCCGGGCGACCGTCGGAACGCGCCGCTCGGCGACCGCGAAGGGACGCGCCGCGGGTACTCGAAGGGAACGCTTTAATCGCGGGCCGACGGAAGACAAACGAACATGGGCTTGTCGTCTACTGCGCCGCTGGTCGACGTCCTCCAGGTACCGATGCCGGGTGACAGGGTCATCACCCTCCTCGGCGTCGTCGCGATCCTGCTTTTAGTCGGGCTCTCGGCGTTCTTCTCCTCGTCCGAGATCGCGATGTTCTCGCTGCCGCAACACCGCATCGACAGCCTCGTCGACGAGGGGGTGACGGGCGCGAAGACGATCAGCGACATGAAACAGAACCCCCACCGCCTGCTGGTGACGATCCTCGTCGGCAACAACATCGTCAACGTGGCGATGACCTCCATCGCCACCGCGCTGTTCGGGATCTACCTCTCCCGCGGCCAGTCGGTGCTGGCGACGACGTTCGGCATCACGACGCTCGTACTGATCTTCGGGGAGAGCGCGCCCAAGTCGTACGCCGTCGAGCACACCGAGTCGTGGGCGCTCCGGATCGCTCGCCCGCTGAAGGCCTCCGAGTACGCGCTGTACCCGCTCGTCGTCCTCTTCGATTACATCGTGAAGGGCGTCAACGCGGTCATCGGCGGCTCGGCGGCGATCGAGTCGACGTACGTCACCCGCGACGAGATCCAGAACATCATCGAGACGGGCGAGCGCGAAGGGGTCATCGAAGAGGAGGAGCGGGAGATGCTCGACCGCATCTTCCGGTTCAACAACACCATCGCCAAGGAGGTGATGACGCCGCGACTGGACGTCACGGCGGTCGCGAAGGAGGACTCCGTCGAGGAGGCGATCGAGACGTGTATCCAGGCCGACCACGAGCGCGTCCCCGTCTACGAGGGGAACCTCGACAACATCATCGGGGTAGTCACCGTGCGCGACCTGGTCCGCGAACTCCGCTACTCCGAGGGGACGCCCTCCTTAGAGCGGGTGGTCAAGCCCACCCTCCACGTCCCCGAGTCGAAGAACGCTGACGAGCTGCTCGCGGAGATGCAGGACAACCGCCTCCAGATGGTGACGGTGATCGACGAGTTCGGCACCACCGAGGGGATCATCACCCTCGAAGACATGGTCGAGGAGATCGTCGGCGAAATCTTAGAGGGCGACGAGGAGGCGCCGGTGGAGTTCGTCGACGACAACGTCGCCGTCGTTCAAGGCGAGGTGAACATCGACGAGGTCAACGAGATCCTCGGGATCGACCTCCCCGAGGGCGAGGAGTTCGAGACGCTCGCCGGCTTCGTGTTCAACCGCGCCGGGCGCCTCGTCGAGGAGGGGGAGGAGATCGAGTTCGACCAGATCCGGATCCGCATCGAGCGCGTCGACAACACCCGGATCATGTCCGCTCGCGTCACCGTCCTCGACGGCGTCGGCGCGGCGGACGACTCGAGCGCTCCGGTGGAGTCGGTCGATTCGACCGACGAGGGCGGCTCCGTCGAGGCGGACGGCGACGGCGCCCCGGCCCGGAACGACGTGGAATAGGACGCGGAACACGACGTTTTTGAGGCGGAGCGATCGTTCATAAATTCTGACGGCGGATCGGCTACGGACCCTTCGGGTCCCGCACCGCACGGCACCTCACGCCTCCCCAGCCTCGTCGCTGGCGCCGCCGGCGCCAGCGACTCCCTCGCGCGTGCTCTCGCCGGCGGCGAAGCCGCCGGCTGTCAGAGAGACCTCCGGTCTCTCGCTACTCGCGCCCGCTGGGCGCTCGGAGGCACGCGCCACCGCGTGATTCCTCCCGGATAGTCGCAATCGGGTAGTTCGGCCGCCCGCGAGCCGCTCCGCAGCCCGACCGTTCGTGTGTCCGTGAGCCGGTTCGTATCCGTGAGCCGCGTTCCGGTTTCAGACGGCGTACGCGCGGGCGGCCGCGACGAGCGCCTTCCGGTAGTCGCTCTCGGAGGGGTCGTGGCCGAGGTCGAGGAATCGCCCTTTGAACGCGTCGACGTCGACGGCGTCGGTGTCGCTGCCGGCGGCGCGCGCGAGGTCGTAGATGCGGTGGTCAGGGCCGGCGATGTCGTGTCGCTCGATCAGCGCGAGCGCGAACGCGGCGTTGACGGCCGTGATCTCGGGGTCGGCGCCGGCCGTCACCGGCGGCGATCCGGTGCGCGACACGTCGGGCCGGTCCGCGACCGCGGCCGCCAGCGTCGACTCGAGGAACCCGAGGAGCTTGTCCGCGGGCGCCACCGAGAGCGTGATGTCGTCGGCGTAGATGTCCTTCATGTGGTTCGCGATCTGGTAGCAGTGCGCGAGCTTCCGGCGCTCGACCTCCTCGCCGGAGAGGCCCAGGTACAGCGCCTCCTCCGTCGACTGGAGGTGTGAGGGGTGGCCCTCCTCGTAGCGCGCCATGTGCGCGAACTCGTGGATCGCCAGCTCGCGCGCCATCGCGCTGGTGGCGGCCCGTCGGGAGACGTTCAGGACGTGGTGGTCGTCGTAGTGGCCGGCCCAGGTCCGCTCGTCGGGGTCCTCGCGGACCACCACGCGGACCGGCGCCTCCACGGAGTGTTCGGTCTCGAAGAGGTCCGCGGCGCCGAGGAACGGATCGGGGGGAACGTCTCCCTGGACGCGAAGATCCATGCGTACAGTTCGCACGGGGGGAGGCGGTAAGTCTCTTGCGCTCGTGGAACCCCGTTCGCCGACGCGCCGGGGGCTCGGCGTGCCGCTGTCCCGAGACCCCCGCCGAACCGGCGTACGCTTTTGAGCCTCCTGTCCGAACTCCGACCCATGCGAATCTACGCGGCCTACGACGACGGGCTCCGGATCGTCGACCCCGAGACCGGCTCGGTCGAGACGCGCCTGTCCGGCCAGCGGGTCGAGTGCCTCTCCGTCGCGAGTCCGGGTCCCGCCGACGAGGCGGGGACGCTCGGGGACTCGGCCCCGCGCGTCCTCGCGGGGACGTTCGACGCGGGGCTGTTCCGCTCCGTCGACGGCGGGAACCGGTTCGCCCGCACCGCCGACTCGATGCTGGGACCCGAGGGCTCCGGACCGGACGCGGTGACCGCGGTCGCGACGAGCCCGCACGACTCCGGGATCGTCTGGATCGGCACGGAGCCCTCGCGAGCGTACCGCTCCGCGGACGGCGGGGAGACGGCGGAGCGGGTCGGCGGGCTGCCCGACCTCCCGTCGGCGCGCGAGTGGTCGTTCCCGCCGCGGCCCGACACGCATCACGTACGGTGGATCGAGCCCTCTCCGGCCGACCCGGAGCGGTGGCTCTTCGGCATCGAGGCGGGCGCGCTCGCCGTGACGCCCGACGGCGGCGAGACGTGGACCGACCGCCCGCCGGGGTCGCGCCGCGACACTCACGCGATGGCGACGCACCCGGACGCGCCCGACCGCGTCTACGCCGCCGCCGGCGACGGCTTCGCGGAGAGCGGCGACCGCGGCGACTCGTGGCGCGTCCGCGACGCCGGCCTCGATCACGGCTACGTCTGGGGGCTCGCGGTCGACCCCGGCGACCCGAACACCGCCCTTGTCAGCGCGGCCGCGAGCGCGACCGCCGCCCACCGCCGCGGCGAGGCGTACCTGTACCGCTATCGTCGCGATGCGGAGGGTGAGGTTGCGACGACGGGGCCGGGAGGCGACGCGGGCGCGTTCGAGCGCCTCGACGACCGCGGGGTCCCGACGGGCGAGGGGACGTACCGGGCGGTGTTGGCGGCCGGGCGATCACCCGGGGAGGTCTGGGCGCTCTCGAACCGGGGGCTCTTCGTCACCCGCGACGCGGGCGACTCCTTCGAACGGGTTCCGGTCGACCTCCCCGACAGCCCGGGACGAGCGCTGGCGGTCGCCTGAGCGCTGTGAGAGCGGGACGGACGAACCTGAACGCGGTCGGCCCGGTCAGTCCCGGACCGCGCCGACGACGAGGTAGACGACCGGCGTGTCGAGGACGGCGATCGAGAGCTTCAGCAGGTACTGGCCCACTCCGAGCGCGAGCAGCACGCTTCCCGGGAGCGGGTTCCCGACGCCGAGCAGGAGCGGCGCGGCGTAGAAGGCGACGCCGACGAAGATGGCGGTGTCTATCGCCTGACTCGTGGCGGTCGAGCCGATGTTGCGGAGCCACAGCATCCCCTCGCCCGTGCGGTCCCGGATCGCGTGGAAGACGAACACGTCCCAGTTCTGGCTGACGACGTACGCCAGCAGGCTGCCGGCGACGATGTTCGCCGCCGGCCCGAGCGCGGTCTGGAAGGCGCTCGACACCTCGGGGTCGACGCCGGGCGCCGCGAGCGTCGACCACACCAACGCTAACACGAGGAAGTTCGCGAGGAACGCGACGTTGACGACGACCTGCGTCGCTCGCCGCCCGTACAGCTCGGCGTAGCAGTCCGACGCGAGGAACGTGAGCGCGTACGCGAGCGCGGCGCCCGGCAGCAGGATCTCCGTCCCGACGATCGGGAGCGCGAACGGCAGCGGCAGCGCGAGCACCTTCGCGGCGGTGACCTGTGCGGTCGCGAGCGCGACCGTGAACAAGGTGATCAGCGCCACCGCCGCGACCGCCGACCGGTCAAGCGGGTCGGCCCGGAAGGGACTGTTCTCGCTGCCCGCGGTCCGGCTACTCATCGGTCTCCTCCGCCGCCCCGGCCGGGGTCGACGAGGAACCGCCGTCGAGGCGGTCGTGGCGGGCGTCGATCTCGTCGAGGAGGTCGAGGTTCTTGCGGATCGACGCGCGCACCGCGTCGCTGCGGTTCACGAACTTCCCGTCGTCGCCGACGTGTTCGTCGAGGTCGGCGAGCAGTTCCGCCGGGATCTCGACGCTTATCTTGGGCATACTCGCGTCGTGGACGCCGGGTAGGCATGAACGTTATTATCCGGGGATTATCGAGGGGCACTCCTGATGCTCGGATCGGTGGTCCGTCGCGCCTCGGGGCGGGTCTCCCGGAGCCGCCGCTCGCCCGCGCCGCACTCGTAAACCGCTACGTTCAAGTGAGTTTACGAGTCCGTTCAGGCATGGCAACGAACACGGAGTCCGTCGACCTCGTCGGCGACGAGGCGGCGACGAACCTCGCGCGCGCCGCGCTGTTCGCGGCGCTCGTCGGCGCGTTCGCGTACGTCACGTTCCCGAACCCGGTCTCGCCGGTGGACGTGACCCTTCAGGTGCTCGGCGTCTTCCTCGCGGGGATCTTCCTCGGTCCGGTGTGGGGCGGCGCGTCGCTCGTGCTCTACCTCGCGGCCGGGGCGCTCGGCGCGCCCGTCTTCGAGGGCGGGTCGGCCGGCGTCGGCGCGCTCGTCGGGCAGACGGCCGGCTACCTCTGGTCGTACCCGATCGCCGCGGCGGTCGTCGGCGCGGTCGTCCACCGCGGCGCGGCGCTGCGCGACCTCCGTTCCGTCGGCCTCCCGTCGCTTGTCGGCGCGATGGTCCTCGGCACCGTCGTCATCTACGGGTTCGGCGTCGCCGGCCTGGCGATCGTCCTCTCGCTCGGCCCGGTCGAGGCGATCGCCGTCGGCGCCGTCGCGTTCCTCCCGGCCGAGGCCCTGAAGATCGCCGCCGCCGTCGGCGTCGTCAGGTCCGACGCGATCGCCGCGGCGTGAGGCGACCGTGAGCGCACGCGGGGCGGGACCGTGATCGACCTCGACGGCGTCACGTGTCGGTACGGGCGGGGCGAAGACAACGCCGAGAGCGAGGGCGCAACCGCCGCGGTCGACGAGGTCTCCCTCGCCGTCCCCGACGGCGAGTTCCTCGTCGTCGCGGGCGCGAACGGCTCGGGGAAGACCACCCTGGTCCGGACGTTCAACGGGCTCGTCGAGCCGGACGCCGGGCACGTCTCGGTGAACGGGACGCCGGTCGAGGAGGACCTCGTCGCCGCGCGCTCGGCGGTCGGGATGGTGTTCCAGGACCCGCGCGACCAGCTGGTCGCCGCCACCGTCGGCGCGGACGTCGCGTTCGGGCCGGAGAACCTCGGGCTCTCGCACGACGAGATCGACCGGCGGGTCGACGAGGCGCTCGCGGCCGTGAACATGGCGGGCCGGGAGCGCGAGCGGATCGACTCGCTGTCGGGCGGCGAGCGCGAGCGCGTCGCGATAGCGGGGGCGCTCGCGATGGAGCCCGACCACCTGGTCCTCGACGAGCCGTTCACCGGCCTCGACGAGCCCGCCCGGCGGTCGGTCGTGGCGCGGCTCCGGGCGCTTCACCGCGAGGGGACGAGCGTCGTCGTCGTCACCCACGACCTCCGCGACGTGGCCGCGCTCGCAGACCGGATCGTCGGACTCGCGGACGGGCGGATCGCGGTCGACGCGCCGCCCGAGGAGGCGGTCGAGTCGCTCCCCGGGCTGGACGTGCGGGTGCCCGAGGGCGGCGGCATCGGTACCCAGACCGAATGACCCTCTCGTTCGTCCCCGGCGACTCGCTCGCCCACCGGCTCGACCCCCGGTCGAAACTCCTCGTTCAGGTCGCCTTCGCGGCCGTCGCGTACGCGTACACCACGCCGCGCGGGCTCGCCCTCCTCACGCTCGTCGCGGTCGGCTGCCTGCTCGCCGCCGACGGCGGGCCGCGGGACCTGTGGGGCTATCGGGTCGCGTTCCCGGTCCTCCTCTTCGCTCCCCTCGTCGCGGGCGCGACGCTCGGCGCGCCGTGGTTTCGGGTCGAGCGCGCCGCCGCGACGGGGCTCGCGAGCTACCGCGTCCTCCTGCTGCTCGTCGTCGCGGCCGCCTACGTGCGGTCGACCCCGGTCCGGGAGTCGCGCGCGGCGGTCCAGCGGACGGTCCCGGGTCGACCGGGCGTCTTCCTCGGCGTCGGCGTCGCGCTCGTCTTCCGATTCCTCCCACTGTTGAAACGCGACCTCGCGGCGACGCGGGCGGCGGTCCGCGCGCGGCTCGGCGCGGAGCGCCCCCGGCGCGAGCGGATGCGGCTCGTCGCGGTCGGCGGGCTCTCGCGAGCGTTCTCCCGAGCGGACGGGCTCGGCACGGCGCTCGTCGCCCGGTGTTTCGCGTGGAACCCGACGCTCCCGCGGCTGGCCTTCCGCCGCGTCGACGCCCCGGCGCTGGCGCTCGCCGCGTCGATGTTCGCGGCCGCGGTCCTGCGGCTCGCCTGACGCTCCGCGGCAGGCGCGCTTCGCGGGCGCTGCGCCGGCGTCGGGCCCGGAACCGCGTGAACGCCGAGCGACGACCGCCGCGTTGTGGCAAGTTTTAACCCGACCGTATCCCGGTGATCGATCATGATTCCCCTACAGGCGGCCACCCGCGAGACCTTCTGGACTATCGGTCCGGTGGGGAAGGCGGCGTTCTACTGGCTCGCCGCCGTCGCGGTCCTCGTCTTCCTCTACGGCGTTTACGCCCGGTTCGCGGCGTACGCGCGCGGGAGCGCTGACCCGCGGGATCGACTGTCGAACCTCCCCGGTCGGGTCGTCGCGGCGACGAAGACGGTCCTCGCGAACGAGAACCAGTTCGACGGCGACCTGTACACGGGCGTGATGCACACGTTCGTCCTGTGGGGGTTTCTCGTCTTACTCGTCGCGACGACCATCCTCGGGATCGACATCGACCTGTACCGCCCGCTGACGGGCGAGTCGTTCTGGGTCGGCGAGTTCTACCTCGCCTACCAGTTCGCCGTCGACGCGTTCGGCCTGCTGTTCGTCGTCGGCGTCGGCATGGCCGCCTACCGCCGCTACAAGACCCGCGAGGACCGACTGTGGGGAAAACACACCTCCCTCGAGGACGACGCGTTCGTCTGGACGCTGTTCCTGCTCGGCGTCGGCGGCTTCCTCGTCGAGGGCGTGAGCATGGTCGGCCAGGCGCAGCGCGCGACCGAGACCGTGAGCTTCGTCGGGATGGCGCTCGCGACCGGGCTGGAGGCGGCGGGGCTCACGGCCGCGGGCGCCGAGGCGATATACGGCGTCCTCTGGTGGAGCCACTCGCTGCTCGCGTTCGCGTTCGTCGCGTGGATCCCGTACGCGAAGCCGTTCCACATGATCTCCTCGTTCGCCAACGTCGTCGCCCGCGACGAGAAGGCGGGCGCGCGGCTCCCGAACGTCCCCGCCGACCTCGATCACACCAACGCGGAGTCGCTCGACGACTTCACGTGGAAGGAGCTGATGGACGGCGACGCCTGCACGAAGTGCGGGCGGTGTACCGACGCCTGCCCCGCCGACACGGTCGGTCGCAACCTCGACCCGCGGAACGTCATCCTCGACCTGAAGGCGTATCGCGAGTCGGTGAGCGACGATCCGGTGGCGGGGAGCGGGGGCGAAGCGATGGCGACGGACGGCGGCGTCGCGAGCGCAGATGGTGGTACAGTCCCCATCGTCGCCGACGAGGGCGGCGTGGTCGACGCCGAGTCGATGGAGTCGTGTATGTCCTGTATGGCGTGTATGGACGCCTGTCCGGTCGACATCGAACACCTCACCTCGTTCACGAAGATGAACCGCCAGCTCGTCGACGAGGGGGCGGTCGACTCGAACCTCCAGGACGTGTTTCAGGACGTGATGCAGAAGGGGAACACCTTCGGCGAGCCGCAGTCGGCGCGGGGCGACTGGACGGACGACCTCGACGACGGCGTCGAGGTCCAAGACGCCCGCGAGACCGAGGTCGAATACCTCTGGTACGTGGGCGACTACCCGAGCTTCGACGACCGGAACAAGAAGGTCGCCCGGGCGCTCGCCCGCCTGTTCGACGAGGCCGACGTGTCGTTCGGCGTCCTCTTCGACGACGAGAAGACCGACGGCAACGACATCCGCCGGATCGGCGAGGAGTTCCTCTACCTCGAACTGGCGGGCCACCACGTCGAGACGTTCGCGGACTGCGAGTTCGAGAACGTCGTCTGTACCGACCCGCACTCGTACAACACCATCAAAAACGAGTACCCCGAGGTCGACTTCGCGGAGTTCGCGGACGACCCGATGATGCCGTTCGACCGCGAGGAGCCGTGGAACCCGGCGGGAGAGATCGACGTGTTCCACTGGACGCAGGTGGTCGAGGAGCTGGTCGAGGACGGTCGGCTCGGCCTCTCCGGCGACGAGCTGGACTACACCGTCACCTACCACGACCCCTGCCATCTCGGCCGGTACAACGACGAGTACGAGGCGCCGCGAGAGCTGATCCGCGCGACCGGCGCCGACCTCCACGAGATGCCGCGCTCGCGCGAGGACTCCTTCTGCTGTGGCGGCGGGGGCGGCGGGCTCTGGACCGAACACGAGGAGGACGTCAAGCCGAGCGAGGAGCGCCTCCGCGAGGCGGTCGAGGACACCGACGCGGGCGCCGCGATCGAGAAGTTCGTCGTCGCCTGCCCGATGTGTACGACGATGTTCGAGGACGGCCGGAAGACGGGCGACTTCGAGGACGAGGTGGAGATCGTCGACGTCGCGGAACTGCTGATCGAGGCGGTGGCGGCGGGCTCGTAGCGGGCGGCGGCCGGCTTTCGCGTGGCCGTCGAGACTACGCGCGTCGCGACCGCTGGCCCGCCGCGTCGTCGGTCCGCCGCAACAGCGCCCGTCCGGGGGCGCGGTCGCGGACGGGCGCGTCGCCGAGGTAGTCGACGAGCGCGTCGCGGAGCAGGGCGACTCCCTCGTCGTCGAGCGCCGCGCCGCGCTCGATCGACTCGATCGGACGGCGGTACGAGAGGTCCTCGTCGGTCGCGCTCCGCGCGGCGTTGAGCAGCGCGGCGTGAGCCACCCACGCCTCCTCTCGGGAGGTCGTCGGCGCCGGCGGCCCGTCGGTCGTAGGAGGCGTCATTCGTCCGGCTTCTCCCGGTACGAGGACTTAAAACCACGTCTCGGTTTCCGTCTCGGTTCGGCGTCGTCGCCTCTCGACTCCGACTCCCCGGAGCCGTCTTCGATCCCAAATCGCGATTTTCCGGATCGCTATATAGAGTATATATCTTCACATAGCCGTACTGGGTCGTACGGGTCGCCCCGTACCACTCATAGCATACTACTTAATCGAACGACGACCACCGTTCGGTGATGGCTTCTAGCCACGACGCGGACACAGCGGGGATCACGCGGCGCAAATCGCTCGCGGCAATCGCCGGTGCCGGGGCGCTCGGGCTCGCGGGCTGTACCTCCGGAAGCGGCGGCTCCGGAAACGGCTCCGGCGGCGAGACCCTCTCCGGAGACATCCGGATCTCCGGGAGCAGTACCGTCTATCCGGTCGCTCAGGAGGTCACTCGCCAGTTCGCCGAACAGCACTCCGAGGTGAGCTTCAACCTCACCCGGGACGGCAGCGGGGGCGGGTTCAACAACGTGTTCATCCCCGGCGACAGCGACATGAACAACGCGAGCCGGCCGATCACCGAGAACGAGCTCCAGCGCTGTCGCGACAACGGCATCGAGCCGGTCGAGTTCTTCCTCGCGCAGGACGCGCTCACCGTCGTCGTCAACAACGAGGCCGATTGGATCGACTCGATCTCGCTGGAGGAGCTCCGGACCATCTGGTCGCCGGACACCGCGCCTGAACTGTGGTCCGACGTCAACTCGGACTGGCCGGACGAGCCGTTCGACCTCTACGGGCCGGCGAGTACGTCGGGGACGTACGACTACTTCATCGAGGCGGTCATCGGAGAGACCGAGGCGGACCAGGACATCCGCAGCGACTTCGAGGGCACCGAGGAGGACGACCTGATCGCGCAGGGCGTCTCCGGGAACCGATACGCGCTCGGCTACCTCCCCTTCGCGTACTACACGAACAACCCGGACACGGTCAAGGCGCTCAGTCTCAGCGAGGGCGGCAGCGACCCGGTCGAGCCCAGCCTCCAAGCCGCACAGAGCGGGAGTTACCCGCTCGCTCGGCCGCTGTTCAGCTACGGCCACATGGGCAAGATCCAGGAGAAGAACCACCTCCAGGCGTTCATCGAGTTCTACATCAACGAGGCCGCCAAAGACTACGTCGCCGAGGACATCGGCTACGTGCCGGCCAGCCAGGACATGGTCGACAGCAACCTCGCCAACCTCGAGGAGGCGATCGCCGGCGAGTACGAGTACAGCGCGTAACGCCCGAAGGGGAACGCTGATTACACACCTCACGTTTTACCAATCTGAATGAGCAACGAATCGGACAGCGGGGTCGGGTCGCTCCAACGGAGCGGGTTCGTCGTCCGTAAGGAACGGCTCTACGGCCGCCTGATAGCGGCGAGCGCCGGCTTGACGATACTCGTAACCGTCGGGATCATCCTCGCGCTGTCGGGACGGGCGCTCTCGTTCTGGTCGCAGATATCGCCGATCGCGTTCTTCACCGGAACGAACTGGAGCCCGGTCATCGCGAACTCGTACGGCGTGCTCCCGCTTATCAGCGGGACCCTCATCGTCACGATCTTCTCGGCGCTGATCGCCTTGCCGATCGGTCTGGCGGCGGCGATCTACCTCAGCGAGTACGCGAGCGATACGGCCCGATCGATACTGAAGCCGGCCCTGGAGATCCTCGCCGGCGTGCCGACCGTCATCTACGGCTATATGGCGCTCGTGTACGTCACGCCGCTGATCGACGGCTTCCTCCCGATCTCCGTGCAGCTCGTCCCGGCCGGCGTCCCGATCCTCCCGGAGTTCACGCTCGTCATGCCCTCGCTCGGCACGTTCAACGCGCTGTCCGCGAGCGTCGTCGTCGGGATCATGATCATCCCGATGGTCTCGTCGATCAGCGAAGACGCGCTGAGCGCGGTCCCTGACAGCCTCAGACAGGGCGGCTACGGGCTCGGGTCGACGAAGTTCGACGTCTCGACGCGGATCGTCGTCCCCTCGGCGACCTCCGGTATCGTCGCGTCGTACGTTCTCGCGATCTCGCGGGCCATCGGCGAGACGATGGCGGTCACGATGGCGATGGGAATGAGCCCGCAGATGCCGTACTTCCCGAACGTCCTCCGCAACCTCGCGGAGTCGAGTCAGACCATCACGGCGGCGATGGTCCAGATCGCCGGCGCCGACTCCTACGGGAGCGGCCCCACCTACGAGGCGATGTTCGCGCTCGGAATGACGCTGTTCGCGATCACGCTGATCATGAACGTCCTCGCCGAACTGGTCAGACGGCGCTTCCGGGAGGAGTACTGAATGGCGACCGAAGACTCCACCGGCGACCAACTCGGCCGAAGCGCGGCGCTCCGGCTCCAGCAGCTGAAGGGACAGCTCTTCGAGGTCGCGCTCGTCGCGGCGACGCTCGTCGGGATCGTCTCGCTGCTCGTGTTGTTCGCGTACATCTCGGTCGACGCGTTCCGGCCGGGGACCGCGTCGCCCGCGTGGTTCCTCGTCTACCTCGGCACCCTCGTGGCGCCGACGGCCGCGTTCACGCTGTACGCCCGTCGGAGACCGGCGGTGCGGACGGCCAACGCGGTGGCGTTCGCGGCGGTGTTCGGGGGGCTCCTCTTGAGCGCCGTCACGTACGCCGTCGTCGACGCGCTCAGCCCCTACGACGTGTTCATCTACGGCGTCTTCGCCTCGCTCCCCCCGATGCTCGTCTTGGCGTACGACCGGACGACCGAGGGTCAGGCGTACACCGGACCGCTCATCCTCGTCTCGATCCTCGTCGGCATCGGCGTCGCGGCCGTGGTGGACGGCCCGATCAGCGGGCCGCTCGGGATCGCGGCGGAGTGGATCATGTACTTCGGCCTCGTCACCGTCCCCGCGGCGCTCCTCGTCGGGACGCTGACCGCCTCGCGCCGCGGCCGTCGCACCGGTGCCGTCGCCGGGGGAGCCGTCGCCGCGGGCGGGCTCGCCGTCGCCGGGGCGTCGATCGCGACCGGGGCCAACGCGTCCCTTCTGGTCGTCCTCTTCTCGGCGTTCGTCGTCCCCACGGGCTACGTCGTCCGGCGGTCCGTCCGAACCAATCCCGCGGGACGTGTCGGCCTCGCCGGGCCGTTCGTCCTCCTCGGCGGCGCGCTGCTCGGAGCGGCGCTCGTCGAGCGGTTCGGGATCGAGACCCCGGACACGTTCCTCACGCCGACCCTTGTCCTGGAGTCGTGGGACGGGCTGACCGCGAGCAACGCCGGCGTCTATCCGCAGATCGTCGGCTCGATCATCATCGTCGGGTTCATGGCGGTCCTCGCGTTCCCGGTCGGGATCGGCGCGGCCATCTACCTCGAGGAATACGCGCCGAACTCCGGATTCCGCGGCCGGCTCGCGACGCTGTTGGAGGTGAACATCTCGAACCTCGCCGGCGTCCCCTCGGTCGTGTACGGGCTGCTGGGGCTCGCGCTGTTCCGGCGGACGCTCGGGTTCGGGACCGGCATCGTCGTCTCGGCGTCGGGGACGCTCGGACTGCTCATCCTCCCCATCGTCATCGTCTCGACGCAGGAGGCGCTGCGCTCCGTCCCCGACGACCTCCGGCAGGGCTCGTACGGCATGGGCGCGAGCCGGTGGCAGACGCTCCGCGAGGTCGTCCTGCCCGAGGCCATTCCGGGGACCCTCACCGGAACGATCCTCGCGTTGGCGCGGGCGATCGGCGAGACCGCGCCGCTCGTCATCATCGCGGTCGCCACGACGACCTACAGTCCGCCGAGCGGGCTGTTCTCCAGCGCGACGGCGCTCCCGCTACAGATCTTCGCCGCGTCGGCCAACGCGAAGCCGGAGTTCCGACACGGGGTCGTCCCGGCGGCGGCCGTCGTGTTGCTCACCCTGATGCTGCTGATGAACGCGACGGCAATCGTTATCCGAAACAAGTACGGACGTGAGACCTAACCAATGAGCGAATCAGACAGTTCCCCGAAGATCCAGACGACCATCGAGACCGGCGACGAAGCGTCGCGGGACGCCCCGCTCGACGCACGTGACACGGTCATCGAGACGCGTGACCTGAACGTCTACTACGGCGACGAACAGGCGTTAGACGGCGTCTCGATGGAGATATTTGAACACGACGTGACCGCACTGATCGGCCCCTCGGGCTGCGGGAAGTCGACGTTCCTCCGGTGTATCAACCGGATGAACGACATGATCGAGGTGTGCCGAGTCGAGGGCGACGTCGAGTTCGGCGGTAAGAACGTGTACGACGACGACGTGGACCCGGTCGCGCTCCGACGGAAGATCGGGATCGTGTTCCAGAAGCCGAACCCGTTTCCGAAGTCGATCCGCGACAACGTCGCGTACGGCCTGAAGATCCAGGGCTACGAGGGCGACGTCGACGAACGCGTCGAGGAGTCGCTGAAGGCGGCCGCCCTCTGGGACGAGGTGAAAGACCAGCTCGACTCCTCGGGACTCGACCTCTCCGGCGGGCAACAACAGCGGCTCTGTATCGCCCGCGCCATCGCGCCCGATCCGGAAGTCATCCTGATGGACGAGCCGACCTCGGCGCTCGACCCCGTCGCGGCCTCGAAGATCGAGGACCTCATTGACGACCTGGCCGAGGAGTACACCGTCATCATCGTCACGCACAACATGCAGCAGGCGGCCCGTATCTCCGACCGGACCGCGGTGTTCCTCACCGGTGGCCGGCTCGTCGAGTACGACGACACCACCAAGATATTCGAGGATCCCGAAGAGCAGCGCGTCGAGGACTACATCACGGGGAAGTTCGGGTAGATGCCCCGCGAGAACTACCAGGAGCGGCTCGACGAGCTCCGGGACGGCGTGGTCGCGATGGGCGAGACCGTCTGCGGCCGGCTCGACGACGCGGTCGAGGCGGCGGTCTCGGGCGACGACGAGCTCGCCCGCTCGGTGATCGAGAGCGACCACGAGGTCAACGAGACGTACCTCGCCCTCGAAGACGAGTGTACGGAGCTGCTCGCGCTCCAGCAGCCGGTGGCCGGCGACCTCCGGCTCGTCGCCGCCTCCTTCAAAATCATCACCGACCTCGAACGCGTCGCCGACCTCGCGACGAACCTCGCGGCGTACGGCGGCCCGGAGGGCGGCGTTCACCCCGCGGTCGACGTACGCGACCTCGGCGATGGCGCCCGGGAGATGGTTGCCGACGCGGTCGCCGCCTACGCGGCCCGCGACCCGGACGCCTGTCGCGAGATCGCGGCGAGCGACGACGCGTTCGACGAGCGCTGTCGGGAGGCGAGCGAGGCGGTCGTCCGCGAGCTGCTGGAGGCCGACCGCGCCCGCAACGCGGCCCGAGACGGCGCGGCGCCGACGGACGGCGAGGCGCTCGAAGCCTCCCTCGACGACGTGTCGCAGGCGCTGCTCGCGGTGCGCGACCTCGAACGGATCGCGGACCACGCGGTCAACGTCGCGGCGCGGACGCTGTACATGATCGAGAACGACGACGAGCTGATCTACTGAGCGCGGCTCGCGGTTCGCCCCGGCGCGGGCGGACCGGCTTTCGTCTCGACGCCTTCGGGAGCGCTAATCGACTCCGGCCCCAGTGACCGTACTGTAGGAGCTCGTCGGAGCCCAGTCGCTCGCCGTCTGGATCGCCTTGGGCGCGATTGGGTTCCTGCTGACCTGGAAGGGCGCGAACGTCATCGAGTCGACGACCTCGAAGATCAGCGACCGCTTCGGCGTCTCGCAGGCGGTTCAGGGCGGGCTCATCGTCGCGGCCGCGACGTCGTTCCCAGAGCTCGCGATCATCATTATCTCGGTGGTCGTCCTCGGCGACTTCGGCGTCGGCGCGGGAGCGCTCATCGGGACGGCGGTGTTCAACATACTCGTCATCCCGGCCGCCGTCTCCATCACCACGTTCCTGACCGAGTCGACGCTCCGAACGATCGTCGGGTAAGCGGGCGGTGAGGCGGTTCGGCCCGCGATCGCGTACGAGCCGCTCGGCTACTCCCTCCGAACGCGGACCTCGATGCCGTCGGCGTCGGTGACGGCGATCCCGCCCTCGCGCTCCTCGACGGCGAGCTCGACGCGCCCCTCCTCCGCGACCGCGTCGAGTCGGTCCCGGACCGCGTCCAGCGCGGCCGCGTCGGGCACGACCACCTCGAACCACGCGAGCCCGCGCCCGGCGGCGGGGGTCGTCCGCCCCCGCCACGTGTTCGCGCCGAGGTGGTGGTGGTAGCCGCCGGCCGCGACGAACCGCACGTCCGGGCCGCTCATCCCCACCTCGAAACCGAGGCCGTCGACGTAGACGGCCTCGAACGCCGACAGCGAGGTCACTTCCAGGTGGACGTGCCCCACGTCGGTGCCGGTCGGGGCGCGGTCGACGAGGGCGGCGGAGTCAGCGCCGTTCCCGGTCGCCGCGGCGGCGGCGACCCCCTCGACGTCGAGCGGGTCGGTCGCCATTCGTACCGTTCCGCCGTCGTCGACGGGCCACTCCTCGCGGGGCCGGTCGCGGTATATCTCCACGCCGTTCCCCTCCGGGTCGTCGAGGTACAGCGCCTCGCTGACGAGGTGGTCGGAGGCGCCGTCGAGCCGCCACCGCTCCCGCACGCGCCCCAGCGCCTCGCCGAGCGCGGCCCGCGAGGGAACCCGGAACGCGGTGTGAAAGAGCCCGGCGTCGGTCCGGCTCCGGGCGGGGCGGTCGGCGTCGCGCTCCAGGAGTAACAGCGGCGTCTCGCCCGCCCCGAGCGTCGCGCGCTCGGCGTCGCGGTCGAGGACTGCGAGGCCGACCACGTCTCGGTAGAACGCGGTCGTCTCGTCGAGGTCGGCGACCCGGAGCGCGGCGCGGCCGATCCGCGCCTCGGCCGGGAGTCGGTCGTCGCGGTCGCTCGCGGCCGTGGCGGAGTCGCCCTCGGCGTTATCGGTCATTGGGCGGGGTACGGTCGCCCGCGCGTTCAACGCGTCGGTCGCGGATCCGGCTCGGACGACTCTGCCCCCCTCGCCCGAACCTTCCCCATCGTCCGTTAGAATCAAACCCGCACGCGACCCAGCATGAGGTATGAGCGCCGAACAGCAGGAACGGGCCGTCCGGTGTCTGGTCGCGAAGGTCGGGCTCGACGGCCACGATCGGGGCGCACACGTGATCGCGCGGGCGTTCCGCGACGCCGGCTTCGAGGTCGTCTACTCCGGGCTCCACCGGGCGCCGGAGGACATCGTCCAGGCGGCGGTCCAGGAGGACGTCGACGTCCTCGGCATCTCGATCCTCTCGGGCGCGCACAACACGCTCGTCCCGAAGGTGATCGAGGGGCTCAAGGAGTACGACGCGTTCGACGACACCCTCGTCCTCGTCGGCGGGATCATCCCGGACGAGGACGAGGACGAGCTGAAGGAGCTGGGCGTCGCCGAGGTGTTCGGCCCCGGGACGCCGATGGAGGAGACGATCGAGTTCATCCGGAACAACGTCCCGGAGCGCGCGTAGATGGCCGGGCCGGACGCACCCGCGTTCGCGGACGCGCCGTCGCTCTCCGACGCGGACGCCGCGCTCGTCGAGGACCTCCTCTCGGGGAGCCACCGCGCGCTCGCCCGCGTCATCACCAAGATCGAGAACCGAACGCCGGGGTACCGCGCGGTCGTCTCCGCCCTTCACGAGCACACCGGCGGCGCGGACGTGATCGGTATCACGGGCTCGCCGGGCGCCGGGAAGTCGACGCTGGTCGACAAGCTCGCCGCCGCCTACCGCGACCGCGGCGACACGGTCGGGGTGATCGCGGTCGACCCCTCCTCGCCGTACACCGGCGGTGCGGTCCTCGGCGACCGGATCCGGATGGGGTCGAACGTCGGTGACATGGACGTGTTCTTCCGGTCGATGAGCGCGCGCGGCCAGCTCGGCGGCCTCTCGACCGCGACCGCGGACGCCGCGAAGGCGCTCGACGCCTTCGGGAAGGACGTCGTCGTCCTGGAGACCGTCGGCGCCGGACAGAACGAGGTCGACGTGGTCCGCACCGCCGACACGGTCGCGGTGCTGGTCCAGCCCGGCTCCGGCGACGACGTACAGACGCTGAAGGCCGGCATCCTGGAGATCGGCGATGTCTTCGTCGTGAACAAGGCCGACATGGACGGCGCACAGCGGACGGTCGCCGAACTGAAGGAGATGGTTCACCGGCGGGACGGCGGGACGACGGGCCGCGGGGCCGGTCACCACGGACCGACCTCGACGGCCTCGGCCGGTGCCGGCGGATCCGCGGCGGACCACCGGGACGGCGGTCGCGACGCGGATGGTTCCGCGGCCGCCGGGTCCGCCGACGACGGCTCGGACGCAGACGCGTCGTGGACGCCGGACGTGTTAGAGACCGTCGCGAACACCGGCGAGGGCGTCGAGGCACTGATCGAGGCGTTCGACGCGCACGCGACGTACCTCCGCGAGTCCGGCGAGATCGAAGCGACCCACCGCCGTCGGTACGCCGAGGAGATCCGAACGCTCGTGCGGGCCGACGTGGGCGCGCTCGCGACCGCCGAAATCGAGCGTCGCGGCGGGATCGACCGGCTCGCGGAGCGCGTCCGCGACCGCGAGACAGACCCGTACGCGGTCGCAGAGGCGATCGTGGGACCGATCGCCGACTGCGTCGACGAGGTCGCGGACGGCGAGCCCGACGACTGACGCGTCGGTCACCGCCCGGGGTCGCGGCGCCGCCGGGTTCGACCGCACCCACGGGTTCGACCGCACCCACGGGTTCGACCGCGCCGCCGGACTCGACCGCGCCGCCGCGTCCCACGAGTATAAGTCGCCAGCGAACCAACAGTTTTCCATGAAGCTCAGGAACCTCCTCGGCAGCGCCGTCCTCGGCGTCGGCGCGCTCGCGGCGCTCAACACCGGTCTCCGGTACGAGGGCGAACTGGAGCCCCCGCTCGACGGCGACGACGGCGTCTTCCGTTGGCGCGGGATGGACGTCGCGTACACCGAGGCGGGCGACCCGGACGACCCGGACCTCGTGTTGCTCCACGGGATCAACGCCGCCGCCTCCTCCGGGGAGTGGCGCGCGGTGTTCGACGACCTGGCGGCCGACTACCACGTGATCGCGCCCGACTTCCCGGGGTACGGCCGTTCGGACCGGCCGCCGCTCCGGTACTCCGCCGCCCTGTACGAGGACTTCGTCCACGACTTCCTCACCGAGTTCGACGAGCCGGCCGTCGTCGCCTCCTCGCTGTCGGCGGCGTACGCGGTCGCGGCGGTCGACGACGGCGACGCGGACGGCGGCGTCGAGCTGCGCGGGTTCGTCGCCGTCTGTCCGACCGCGACCGCGGGACCGAGCCCGGCCAAGGGATGGCTCCGCGAGCTGCTCCGCGCGCCCCTCGTCGGGCAGGCGCTGTTCAACGTCATCTCGTCGAAGCCGTCGATCCGGTACTTCAACGCCGACCACGGCTACGACGACCCCGGGAATCCGAGCGCGGAGTGGACCGACTACGAGTGGCGCACCACTCACGCCGAGAACGCGCGGTTCGCGCCCGCCTCGTTCGTCTCGGGGAGCCTCAACAGCGAGGTCGACCTGGCGACCGCGCTCGCGGACCTCGACGTCCCCCCGACAATCGTCTGGGGCCGGGAGGCGACCGTGAGCCCGCTCACCGACGGGCGCGACCTCGCCGACGCGGCCGACGCCCGCCTCGTCGTCTTCGACCGTGCGCGGCTGCTCCCGCACGTCGAACACCCCGACCGCTTCGTCGAGACGGTCGAGGAGGCGCTCGTCGCGGGCAAAGCGGCGTAGGGGCCTTCCGCTCAGCGGCCGCCCCGCTCACGCGTCGCGGCGCACGTACAGCGTCTTCTCGCAGGCCGCGTGGACCGCCCCTTCCTCGTCGACGAGCGAGACGAGGTACTCGCGGTCGGTCGACTCTCTCGGCCCGAGCGCGTCGCGGATCGCCTCCGTCTCCGCGGTCGGCAGGTCGAACTCCGCGTACAGCGCCTCGCGGCCGGGCTCGATGAACTCCAGCGCGGCCGACTTGTCCCAGACCGTGAAGCCGTCCCCGAGGATCCGGCGGAGCATCGTCATGTACACCGGGTCGATCGCGCCGTAGATGCTGCCGCCGAAGATCGTCCCGACCGCGTTTCGGGTACGCCAGTTGAACGGCACCCGGATCCTGACGTAGCGCCAGTCGGCCGCGATGTGGTCGACGCGCGCCCCGGTACCCCGGTACGCGGGCAGAAGGTTGAATCCGAGCCGCCAGAGGCGGGTCCGCCCGCTCTCCGCCGGCGGGTCCTCGCGCAGGGGTCGCGGCTCGGGGTCGCGGTCGACCCCGGTCGGGGAATCGCTCACGGCGATCCGGGACGGCCCGCCGACAAACCGGTGTCGGAACCGGCGACAACCCGCCCGGAGTTGTCGACGTCTAACGCTCGGTTACACGGACACCGTGGCGCGTGCCCGCGAGTGGTCGCCCCCGGCGACCGCGAGACGGCACGCGCGAGGGAGTTAGTCGCCCGAAGCGGAGCGAGGGCGACTAACGAGGCTGGGGAGGCGTGAGGCTGCGGTGCGGTCGCGGTCGGGCGGGACTCAAAGGGGTAGCCGTGAGGACGAAGCACGGCGCAGTAAGCACCGCAGCGAAGGAGCGAGCAACGCGAGCGACTGAGCGAGGCGCGCAACAAGCCGCGCGAGTCCTCACGGCTGGGGCTTTGGAGCTGTTCGCCGTCGATCCAAAGTTGGTCACGTATCGCCGAGCGGCTGGAGCTTTGGAGGCGTTCACAGCCGATCTGCCGGGTGATATCTATAAACGAGCGGCCGGTCTTCGACCGCGTTCGCCGTCGATCCGCCAGCAACCGTTTATTCACCGATAGCCGTCACCTCGGGAGCGTTCGAATCGAGGTCGCTCCCATCCGCCGCCGATACTCCCCTCACGTAGTCGGCCCGAAACGGGTATCCCCGCGCGACCGCAACCCGACACCGATGGAGTGCGACAAGTGCGGAGCCGACGCGATTCACCACGCCGCCTACTCCGGGGCGCACCTCTGTGGCGATCACCTCCGGAAGTCGGTCGAGAAGCGCGTGAAGCGTCGGATCCGCGAGGACGGTCTCCTCGATCCGGACGCGACCCCCGACGACCCCGACCGCTGGGTGATCGGGCTCTCCGGCGGGAAAGACAGCGTCGCCCTGACGCAGATCCTCGACGACGTGTTCGGGAAGGACCCCCGCGTCGAGATGCTCGCCCTGACGATCCACGAGGGGATCGAGGGGTACCGCGACGCGAGCGTCGACGCCACGATCGAGCTGGCCGACGACCTCTCGCTGCGTCACGAACTGGTCTCCTACGAGGAGGAGTTCGACGTGCGGATGGACGATGTCGTCGAGGACGACCCCGAGGACATGGCCGCCTGCGCGTACTGCGGTGTCTTCCGCCGCGATCTGCTCGAGAACTACGCCGCCGAGTTCGACGCCGACAAGCTGCTCACCGGCCACAACCTCGACGACGAGGCGCAGACCGCGATGATGAACTTCCTCGAGGGCGACGTCCGACAGGTGGCGAAACACTTCGACGCCTCGCTCGGTCCCCTCGACGAGCGCGAGGCCACCGACGCGTTCGTCCCGCGCGCCAAGCCGCTCCGCGACGTGCCGGAAAAGGAGATCGCGCTGTACTGTCACGTCCGCGACCTCCCCACGCACATGGCGGAGTGCCCCCACGCCGAGGAGGCGTACCGCGGCGAGATCCAGTCGACGATCCACGAGTTAGAGGAGAACCATCCGGGCGCGCGCCACTCGATCATGGCCGGCTACGAGGAGCTGTCCGCGCTCGCGGCCGACGCCTACCGCGGCGACGCCGGAGCGGGCGGCCCGGGCGACGAAACGGGCGAAAACGACGGGGGAAGCTCCGCGCTCCGCGAGTGCGAGCGCTGCGGCTCGCAGACGAGCCGAGACGTCTGTCGGAAGTGCCGCCTGCTGGAATCGATCGAAGCGGTCTGACGGGACGGCACCCTCGTTCGCAACCCGTCTCGAAAAATGGCGGTCGGCCGTTCCGGGGTTCGACTCAGCGGATGACGTCGAGCCCGTTGTTCTTCTCGATCGGGTCGCTGCCGCCGTCGGACTCCCACGCGTCGCGTTCGGTACCGCCCGAGACCGCCGGCTCGCCCCTGTTGTCCGCGGCGCCCGCGGTCCCCGAGGTCCCGTTCGTCTCGGCCGCCCGGGAGCGCGAGTCGCCGAGGTCGTCGGCGTCGACCGCGGCCCGGGACTTGTCAGCCTGCTTTTGAGTGGAGGGGCCGAGCACCTGCGCGCTCTGGACGCCCGTCATGATCGCCATGACGCGCACCTTCCCCTTGTACTCCTCCTGAATGCGGGCGCCCCAGATCACGTTGGCGCTCGCCTCCAGCCGCTCGGTGATGTTGTTCGCGATCCCCTCGGCCTCCTTCAGCGTGAGGTCTGGGCCGCCCGTGATGTGGACGAGCCCGCCCGAGGCGCCGCGGTAGTCCACGTCGAGCAGCGGGTGGTTCATCGCGTCGTTCACCACCTCTTGGGTCTTGTTCTTGTCCTGGGTCTCGCCGACGAGCATGACCGCGACGCCGCCCTGATTCATGATCGTCGACATGTCGGCGTAGTCGAGGTTGATGAGGCTCGGCTGCGTGATCGTCTCCGAGATCCCCTTCACCGTCTCCGCGATGATCTGGTCCATCACGGAGAACGCCTTCCCGATCGGCAGGTTCGGGACGTAATCGAGCAGTCGGTTGTTGTCGAGGACGATGATCGAGTCGGCCTCGTTGCGGAGCGTCTCTAGCCCCTCCTCGGCCTTCACGGTGCGAGCGCGCTCGACGTTGAACGGCGTCGACACCATCCCGACGACGATGGCGCCCTGCTCTTTGGCGATCTTCGAGATGACCGGCGCCGCGCCGGTTCCCGTGCCGCCGCCCATCCCGGCGGTGACGAAGACGAGGTCCGCGTCGCCGAGCACCTCCTTGATCGTCCCCTGGGCCATCTCGGTGGCGCGTTCGCCCATCTTGGGGTCGCCGCCGGCACCGAGCCCCTGCGTGAGCGACTTGCCCACGAGGATCTTGGTGTCGGCCTCGATCATCTTGAGGTGCTGTTTGTCCGTGTTGATGGCGACGGTGTCGGCGCCGTCGACGCCGATGTTGTACAGTCGGTTGACGGTGTTGTTCCCGGCGCCGCCGGCACCGACGATGACGATCCGGGGGTCCCCGAACTCGTCGTCTCCCATGTCGACGTCGTCCATGTCGCGCTGCTCCGCTTCCGCGTTGTCGAGTGCGTCCTGAACGAGATCTTGCATCAGTTTACACCTTCGCCCAGTTGCGGTTGCGGCCGCGCTCGTCGCGCTCGCCGTCCTGCTCGTTCAACATGTCGCGGACGGCCGACCGGATCGCCTCGCTCCGGTTCGGGAACTCGCCCGTTTCCACCATCTGTTCGACCTCGTCGATCTGCTGTTTCGGGATTCGTAGTGTCACACGCTCCATTGGTATTCCCCCGGTAAGACGGCGAACACGCGACGCGTGTGTCTTACAGCCCGGAACCGCCCGGATGCGGGGCGGCACCCCACATCGGACGCCCGCTGTAAGACGACCGTCTTACGCAACTGAACTCATCGAGCCCAATAATATAAAACTACCGCTGATTGTAAGACATACTGCTAAAAAACCCGATTTTGAGCGTATACGTGCGGTCACGGACCCTATCTGTCTTTCAAAACGTCCGCCGCCGGGGTCCGACGCCCGCAGCCGGGGCAGAACGCCCAGTCGGTTCGGAGCTCGTCACCGCACTCGCAGAACGCTCTGTGCGACTGCTTTTCTCCACAATTCGGGCAGTAAACGTGATCTCCGGGTACGATCTCTCCGCATCCGTCACAGGCGTTTTCGCGCCTTCGCGCGCCCGGATCGGTTTCGCTCGTCTGTCCGCTCCGCCCCCCCTTCGTCTTACGCCCGTCCGGTTCCGTCTCCCCGGTCGTCTCACGCGTCACACGAACGTCCTCGTCCGATTCGACGGATTCGCCCGTCGGAGCGTCGAGCGTGACGTTTACGTTGATGTCGCCGGCGTTTCCGGGCGCACGTGTCGGCGCCGTCGCACCGCCCGCCGGGCCGAGCCGCTCGTCGAGCGCGGCATCGAGCCGGTCCGCGATCAGTTCGTCGACGCGGTCCGCGAGTGCGTCGTCGACGCTCGCCGTCGACGCGTCGGACGCGTCCTCCGCCCCGTCGACCTCGTCGAGGTGCGTCCGGAGCGCCTCCCGCATCACCTCGCTCTTGGAGGCGTCACACGCTTCCAGCCGGTCGACGAGGTCGTCGTCCGCCCGGAAGGTGATCTTGCTCATACCCGAGTGATTCCTCCGGTCAGTACAAGTATCTTCCCCCGTTGTCTGACACGTTTCACGGCACCGAAACGTTCCGCCGATCGGCGCCGATCCATGCTATTTGGTCACACGTGTGTCTGACGCAGATTTATACGCGTCGCGCGAGCAGACGTGTGTATATGAGCAACCGCGTCGAGGACCTCGAACGGCAGGTCGCGGAGCTACAGGCGGCTGTCAACGGGCTCACCGAGGAGCTCGTCGAAATGAAAGAGCGCGTCCGACAGCTGGAAGACGAGCGGTCGGTCGCGGTCGAGGCGGACGCGGCCGAGCCGAACGCGGCCGAGCAGGCTGCGGGTTCCGAGGCGGGCGCAGCGGCGTCGGAGACGGAGGAGCCCGCGACCGAGGAGCCTGCGGCTGGCGACGCCGCGACGCAAGCGGTGTCCGGCGGCGAGCGGACGACCCACTCCGACGACCACGTCGACGTCTTCGAATCCGTCGAGGGATCGGCCGACGCGGCCGGCGAGGACGAGACGACCGCGGACGACGCGGGTGAGGGAGACGATGTCGTCGTGCCCGAGCAGTCCGCGACGACGCCCGACGCGGACGCGTCGACCGACGAGACCGACGACGACGACGGCGAGTCGAGCGACAGCGACATCATCGTCGCGTGAGCGGTCGTCCGACCTAATGCACATCACTGAAGTCGTTCTGGACGGGTTCAAGAGCTTCGGGCGGACGACGAGGATCCCCTTCTACGAGGACTTCACCGTCGTCACGGGACCGAACGGCTCCGGGAAGTCAAACATCATCGACGGGGTGTTGTTCGCGCTCGGACTCGCCCGCACCCGCGGGATCCGCGCCAAGAAGCTCACCGACCTCATCTACAACCCCGGCCACGACGACGGCGAGGCCGCGGACGGGCCGAACGAGGCCTCCGTCACGGTCGTGCTCTCCAACGAGGACGGGACTCTTGACCGGTCGCAGGTGGTCTCCGCCGCCGGCACGGAGAACGTCGGCGACGTCTCCGAGATCACGATCAAGCGCCGCGTGAAGGAGACCGAGGACAACTACTACTCGTACTACTACCTCAACGGGCGCTCGGTGAACCTCTCGGACGTCCAGGATCTGCTCGCGGCGGCGGGCGTCACCCCGGAGGGGTACAACGTGGTGATGCAGGGCGACGTCACCGAGATCATCAACATGACTCCCTACCAGCGCCGGGGGATCGTCGACGAGATCGCCGGCGTCGCGGAGTTCGACGAGAAGAAGGCGGCCGCCTACGAGGAGCTCGATACCGTCGAAGACCGGATCGGCGAGGCCGACCTCCGCATCGGCGAGAAGGAGGACCGGCTCGATCAGCTCGCGGACGAGCGCGAGACCGCCCTCCAGTACCGGGAGCTCCGCGACGAGCTCGAGGAGTACCGGGGGTTCCGGAAGGCCTCCGAGCTCGAGGAGAAGCGCGACGCGCTCGCGGGCGTCGAGGACGACGTCGACGAGGCGGAGGCGGACCTCGCTGACCGCCGCGAAGAGCTCGACGCCAGACAGGGAAGGCTCACGCGCTTAGAGGAGGACTTAGCGGACCTCAACCACGAGATCGAGACGAAGGGAGAAGACGAACAGATCGCGATCCGCTCGGAGATAGAGGAGATCAAAGGCGAGGTCTCGCGGCTGGAGGACAAGATCGAGTCGGCCGAGTCGCGCGCCGAGTCGGCCGAGAACGACCGCCGGCAGGCGTTCGTCCAGATCGACCGGAAGGAGGAGAAAATCGAGGAGTTGGACGGCGAGATCCGCGAGACGAAAGTGGAGAAGGCGTCGGTGAAATCGGAGCTCGCGACGAAGCGCTCCGAGCTGGCCGACGTCGAGGCCGAGATCGAGGGCGCCGACACCGAGTTCGACGAGCTGAAAGCCGAGCTGTCGGAGAAGAAGGAGGCGGTCGAGTCGCTCCGCGAGGAGAAAAACGAGACGCAACGCGAGAAGGACCGGCTGCTCGACGAGGCCCGCCGGCGCTCGAACGCGGTGACCGAGGCCCGCGAGGAGCTGGAGGACGCCCGGGAGTCGATCCCGGAGCACAAGGCGCGGATCTCCGAGCTGAAAGGCGAGCTCGACAAGGCCGAAAAGAACCGGGAGACGATCGAGGACGCGGTCGCCGACCTCTTCTCGGAGAAGGCCGAGACGGAGGAACGCCTCGAGGAGATCGAGGAGACGCTCCGCGAGAAGCAGAACGAGTACGCCAAGTTGGAGGCGGCCGCCGACGAGCGCGGCGACGCCTCCTGGCCCCGGGCGGTCACCGAGGTGAAGAACGGCGGCATCGACGGCGTCCACGGCGCGGTCGGAGAGCTGGGGTCGGTCGCGGCCGAGTACGCCGAGGCCTGCGAGACCGCCGCGGGGGGCCGCCTGGCGAACGTCGTCGTCGACGACGACGGCGTCGGCTCGACCTGTATCGACTACCTCAAGCGGCGCAACGCGGGCCGGGCGACGTTCCTCCCCATCTCGAAGATGGACGACCGGAGCCTGCCGCGGAAGCCCTCGCTCCCCGGCGTCGTCGACTTCGCGCGCAACCTCGTCGACTACGACGCGGAGTACGAGTCGATCTTCTCGTACGTGCTCGGCTCGACGCTCGTCGTCGAGGACATGTCGACCGCCCGCGAGCTGATGGGTGACTTCCGGATGGTGACGCTCGACGGCGACCTCGTCGAGAAGTCGGGCGCGATGACCGGCGGCTCGGGCGGCGGTTCCCGCTACTCGTTCACGAAGTCCGGCGGCGGCAAGCTCGAGCGGCTCGCGACGGAGATATCGGACCTCGAAGACGAGCGGCAGTCGGTTCAGGCGGAGATCGACGCGCTCGACGACGACATCGAGGACGCGCGCGACCGGAAGGCCGACGCGGCCGAGCGCGTCCGGTCGCTGGAGGCGGACGTCGAGCGCGCAGAGGACGACCTCGCGGACGCGGAAGCCCGGATCGAGGAGCTGGAGGCGGAGCTGGAGGAGCTGGAGGCGGAACGCGAGTCGGTCGACGAGCAGATGACGGCGTTGGACGAGGAGCTCGCGGCGACCGACGCCGAGATCGACGAGCTCGCCGGGGAGATCGACGACATCGAGGCCGAGCTCGCGGACTCGAAGATCCCGGAGCTCTCCGAGCGCGCCGACGAGGTCCGCGCCGAGATCGACGATCTGGAGGACCGGATGGACTCGTTCGACAGCCGGATCAACGAGCTGGAGTTGGAGAAGGGGTACGCCGAGGACGCCCTGGACGACCTCCACGACGACGTCGAGGAGGCGCAGAACGCGAAGGCGGAGGCGGAGGCGGCGATCGCCGAGCACGAGGCCGCGATCGAGGAGAAGGAGGCGGAACTCGACGAGAAGCAGGAGGCGATCGCCGACCTAGAGGCGGAACTCACCGAGCTGAAAAGCGACCGCGAGGAGCTCCGCGAGGAGATCCGCGAGGCGACCCAACAGCGCGACGAGCAGCGGTCGCTCGTCGCCGAGGTGGAGTCGGACCTGTCGGACCTCACCGACCGCCGCGACCGCCTGGAGTGGGAGATCGACGAGCTGGAGTCGCAGGTCGGCGCCTACGACGCCGACGAGATCCCCGACCTCGACGAGGTGGAGTCGCGGATCGAGGAGCTGGAGGCCGAGATGGAGGCGCTAGAGCCCGTGAACATGCTCGCGATCGACGAGTACGAGGAGGTACAGGAGGCGCTGTCCGAGATCCAGGAGCGCCGGGACGTGCTCGTCGAGGAGCGCGACGCCATCGAGGAGCGCATCGAGGGGTACGAGGCCGCGAAGAAGGAGACGTTCATGGAGACGTTCGAGTCGATCAACGATCACTTCGAGGACATTTTCGCGCGACTCTCGGCCGGCAGCGGCGAACTCGTCTTGGAGAACCCCGAAGAGCCCTTCGAGGAGGGGCTGACGATGAAGGCCCAGCCCGCGGACAAGCCGGTCCAGCGCCTCGACGCGATGAGCGGCGGCGAGAAGTCGCTCACCGCCCTCTCGTTCATCTTCGCCGTCCAGCGCCACAACCCGGCGCCGTTCTACGCGCTCGACGAGATCGACGCGTTCCTCGACGCGGTCAACGCCGAGCGCGTCGGCGAGATGATCGAGGAGCTGGCCGAGGAGGCCCAGTTCGTCGTCGTCGGCCACCGCTCGGCGCTGTTGGAGCGCTCGGACCGCGCCATCGGCGTCACGATGCAGGGCGACAACCTCTCGGCGGTGACCGGGATGCAGTTCGGCGACGACGCCGACGAGGAGGGGGTGAGCGCGGATGACTGAGGAGGGAAGCGACGGCGCGCCGGGCTCGGACGCCGACGGCGGCGTCCCGGACCTCGACCTGACGAGCGAGCGCGACGGCGCGGATCCGTTCGCTGACGACGGGCCCGACGCGGACGGTCCCGATTCGGCGGACGGCTCCGAGTCGGCAGCCGAATCCTCCCCGGACGGGACCGACGGATCCGCCCCCGACGTGGACGCGTCTCCCCCGGACGGGACCGACGACGACGAGGTCGAGCCCGTCGAACTCCTCGTCCAGCTCGCCGAGGAGGGCGAGATCGAGCCGTGGGACATCGACATCGTCCAGGTGACGGACGCGTTCTTGGAGAAGCTCGACGAGACGGACCTCCGGACGACCGGGCGGGCGCTGTTCTACGCCAGCGTCCTGCTCCGGATGAAGAGCGACGGAATGTTAGCCGACGACGACGAGGACGAGGAGCCCGAGCCGGAGCCGTGGGAGGTCGCGATGGAGGGCGGCGAGCCCGACCCGGCCGCCGACGGCTTCGATCCCGTCGACAAACTCGAAGCGGAGATGGACCGCCGGCTCGACCGCAAGAACACTCGCGGGTCGCCGGAGACGCTCGACGAGCTGGTCCGCGAGCTGCGCGAGGCCGAGCGCGGCTCGTGGTGGAAGGACTCCCGGGAGTACGACACCTCGGAGTCGCCGCACGGCCACGCCCGCGGCACGCAGACGCTCGACTACCGCGACGGCGACGAGTTCCGGGAGGACGGGGAGCCGACCGCGGGCGAGGCGACCGACCGCACCCACGACGAGGACATCGAGGAGGTCATCGTGGAGATCGACAACGCCCTCCGGACCCGCTTCGACCGCGGGCGCACCGAGGTGCTGTTCGCGGAGATAGAATCCGCCGGCGGGCGCCCGTTCATGACGTACCTCGCGCTGCTGTTCATGGCCCACCGCGGCTCGGTCCGGCTCCAGCAGGACGACTTCTTCGGCGACCTGTGGGTGAAGGACCCGGCGGCGATGGCCGGCGAGTCGGAAGCGATCGCGGACTGATACGCGTTTAAGAGGATAGCTGTCTCCAGAACCCTCGCCGTTCTCCTATCCGTAGATAACACCGGACGTTCTGTGAACTCTTCTGAAGCCCCAGCCGCTCGCTTATAAATGGCTGATAGATGATCGCCGGAGAACATCTCCAAAGCCCCAGCCGCGCTCGACTCCCACAGCTCGCTGCGGTCCTCGGTCAGTCACTTCGTTCCCTCCCTGTGGTCCTTGCGTCGCTGGGGTTCGTCGAGCGCGGCTGCCCCTTTGAGTCCCACCCAACCACACAGCACCGCACCTCACACCTCCCCAGCCTCGTCGCTGGCGCCGTATACGGCGCCAGCGACTCCCTCGCGCGTGCTGTCTCGCGGCCGCCGAGGGCGGCCGCTCGCAGGCGCGCGCCACCGCCTCGTCTATTTATAAATAATCGCCCAGCAGCGGCTCGACGCGTTCTTTGGTTTCTTCCGGAATCGCCTCGGTCGGCGTGTTGACGGTGCCCTCCAGTGACGTGTGCGCGTCGCACTCCAGATCCTCGGGGAGCGACCGTACGGCCTCCTCGACGGCGGCTTTGATCGCCGTCTGGTTCTTCTCGGCGTTTTCGAGGACCTCTTCGAGCGTCACCTCGCTGTCCGCCTTCCAGACGTCGTAGTCGGTGACGCCGGCGATCGTCGCGTACGCGATCTCGGCCTCGCGGGCCAGCTTCGCCTCCGGGATCGCGGTCATGCCGACGAGGTCCCAGCCCTGGCGCTTGTAGAACTCCGACTCCGCGCGCGTCGAGTACTGCGGCCCCTCGATACAGACGTAGGTACCGCCCTTCACGACCTTCGTGTCGGCGGCGTCCCCGTCGGCGCCCACCGCGGACTCCGCGGCCTCGGTGAGGTGGTCGACGAGTTCTGGACTATAGGGGTCCGCGAACGGCTGGTGGACGACGACCCCGTCGCCGTAGAAGGAGAGCTCGCGGCCCTTCGTCCGGTCGTAGATCTGGTCCGGGACGACGAGCGTCCCCGGCTCGAGCTCCTCCTTCAGGCTTCCCACCGCGTTCGACGCGAACACGTGGGTGACGCCGGCCTTCTTGAGGGCGTACATGTTGGCGCGGTACGGGAGGTCCGTCGGCGAGGCGCCGTGGTCCGAGCCGTGGCGCGGGAGGAACGCCACCTCGCGGCCCGTGTCTGCGAACTCACCGATCGTCACCGCGTCGCTCGGCGCGCCGTAGGGCGTGTCGTACTCGACCTCGCGCACGTCGTTCAGGGGGAGCGCGTCGTAGATGCCGCTGCCGCCGATGAAGCCGATAGTTCCCATACCGGGAGTGCGCCCGCTCGCCACTTATACGGACCGAACCCCGTCGCTCGGGGCCTCGGTCCGCTCACAGCAGCCAGCGCACGGCCGCGAGCGCGACCGCGCTCACGACGAGCAAGTGAACCAACACCGCGCCGACGGGCGCGGGGCCCACCGCGCGCATGTCGTCGATCCGGATCGAGAGCCCGAGGCCGACGAACGCGAGCGCGAACAGCGCGTCCGACACCCGCCCGATCGACGCCAGCGCGGCCGGCGAGAGCAGTCCGCTGTTGGCGACCGCCGCGACGGCGAGGAAGCCGAGGAGGAACTTCGGGAACTCCGCCCACAGCCGTCGCACGCCCGGATCCGCCGCGGAGCGAGCCGTGTACGCGACCGAGTACGCGACCGCGACGCCGCCGAGCAGCGAGTTGCGCGCCAGCTTCGTCACGGTCGCCCACTGGCCCGCCTCGGGGGAGTAGGCGAACCCCGCGGCCGCGACGGGGCCGGTCGAGAACATGCTCACGCCCGCCCAGACGCCGAACTGCCGGCCGGTGAGGCCGAGCCACTCGCCCGCCAGCGGGAACGCGACGAGGGTCACCGCGTCGAACAGGAGGATCGTCGCGGCCGCGAAGGTGATCGAGGCCCCGCGGGCGTCCAGCACCCTCCCGATCGCGACGACCGCGGAGACGCCGCAGATGCTCGCCCCGGCCGCGAGCAGCGAGGAGGTGGGCGATTCGATCCGGAAGAGGACGCGCGCGACGACCTCCGCGAACAGGAGTCCGCCCGCGACGAACGCCACCACGAGACCGAGGACGGTCGGGCCGGCGGCCAGGAACTCCTCGACCGCGACCGCCGCGCCGAGCAGCACGATCCCGGTCTCCAAGAACAGCTTGTCGGCGCCGACGCCCGGCTCCGCGACCTCGGGGATTCCGACCGAGTTCCCGACGCCGACGCCGATCGCGACGGCGACGACGAGCGGTTGGATCCCGGGAACGGCGCCCGCGACGACCGTCGCCGCGACGGCGCCGCCCGCGAGCAGCGCGAGGCCGGGCAGGTACGCCCGGATCGCCGCCGCGATTCCCGTCACAGCGCCTGTCCGACGAGGTGCGCGGCGACGATCCCGAGCCCCAACGCGAGCGCCTGCCAGCCGCGATCGAGCGCGGTCCAGCGATCGACGAGCGAGGGGTCGGCTCCGTCGGTGGCGCCCGACCGCGCGTCCGTTCCGTCGGCGGCGTCCGATTCCATACGCGTGGCTCGGTGCGCTCGCATTTATGCGGTGGGAATCGCGGCGTTCCCGGGGCCGAGGGATCACGGCGCCGAGCGACGACCGAAAGAGGCAGGACGCGGGAGGCTGTGGTGCCCACAATCGATGCCCACGACCCAGATCAAAGACTCCGTCCACGGCTACATCCAGCTGCCGGACGCGCTCGTCGAGGGCGTCGTCGACACGCGGCCGTTCCAGCGGCTGCGGTACGTCCGACAGCTCTCTGCGACCCACCTCGTCTACCCGGGCGCCAACCACACCCGGTTCGAGCACTCGCTCGGCGTCTACCACCTCGGGCGGACCGTCTTCGAGAACCTCCGCCGACAGTCGTACTTCACCCGGGACGCCGCGGTCGACGAACTCGAGGAGATACAGCGCACGCTGGAGTGCGCCTGCCTGCTCCACGACGTGGGCCACCCGCCCTTCTCGCACCTCTCCGAGGGGTTCCTCGACGAGGGGGCCCTTCGGGAGCGCGTCGCGGAGACCGGCCTGGTCGACGCTTTCGACGCGGCCGGCGTCGGCGGCGCCCCGCTCCGCTCGGCGAACCCGCACGAGCTGCTCGGCTGCGTGATCATCGTCGAGGAGTACGGCGACGCCCTCCGCGCGTTCGACGTCGACCCCTTCGAGGTGTGCGCGTACGTGCTCGGCTACAGCCTCGCGTACGAGCGCGGCGAGCCGTGGCAGTACGGCGTCGGCGCGCAGCTGCTCCACTCCCCCATCGACGTGGACCGACTCGACTACATCACCCGCGACAACGAGATGACGGGCGCGGGCGTGTTGAGCTTCGACGTCGAGCGCATGGTCGACGCGTACACCGCCCACCCCGAGGAGGGTCTCGCGCTCTCGGAGAAGGCGCTGTCGACCATCGGCAACTACCTCGAAGGGCGGATCGCGTTATACATGTGGGTCACCCAGCACCACAAGTCGGTGTACGCGAACCGGCTCCTCCAGGCGCTGCTGGGGGAGTACGCCGCCGAGACCGGGGAGAGTCCCGTCACGGTCGACGGCATCCTAGACCGCGAGCTCGACGACAACGCGGTGCTCGAACGGCTCCGGGTCGCCGCCCGCGAGAACCCCGACTCGACGCTCGCGTCGATGTACGACCGCTTCCGCGGGCGGCGCTTCCCCGCCACCTGCTGGAAACACCGGATCGCGCTCGCCGACCGAGTCGGCGGCGACCTCGACGACGACCTCCCGGTGGACGGCGACCCGCTCGACGCGTTCACCGACTGGCTCACCGCCGGCGACGACCGCCTGGAGCGACTCCTCGCCGACGCCCTCGACGTGCCGGTCCACGAGGTGTGGATCGACCGCTCGTACGTCCCTGCCTACGACCCCGACGAGCTGGAGGACATCCCCATCGCGTACGGCGGGACGACGCGGTCGGTCGCCGACTGGGGGCTGTACGGCGACCGCGCGTTCGACGTGCCGATCCCCTTCGTGTTCGTTCCCGACGGGACGAAGCGGCGGGCGATCCGCGTGCTCAGGGAGGCGTTCGTGCGAGAGGTCACGGAGGAAGCGCGCGCCTAGAGCCGTGTTCGTTACTCGGACGGATGGCGGCGAAGGACCGGCCGGTCCCCGGACGGATCAGTCGTCGGTCTCGGCGGGGACGCGGTCGTCCGCGTCGGCGGTGGCGTCACCCTCCCCGTCGGGCCGCGGGAAGTTCTCGATAGTCGCGTCGCGGAAGGCGGCCTCGTCGAACTCGTACTCGTCCTCGAAGAAGCCGAGGACGGTGTCGACGTCCCGCATCGCGTTCTTCAGTGCGGTCGACGCGCCGGGCGAGGGCGTGATGTTGAACAGGATTCCGTCCTCGACGATCTTCGCCTCGCCCATGTCCAGCTCCTTGTTCTCGGTGTCGACGATCTGGGGCCGCACGCCGCCGTACCCCTTCGCGCGGTCGATGTCGTCGACGTCGACGCTCGGCACGACCTTCTGGACGTCCGGCAGGAAGGCGCGCTTGCCGACCACCGGGAGGTCGTACACGAGGTTGCGCACGACGTACGGGAAGAGGATGCGGTCAGAGAGGATGTTGACGTAGCTCAGCACGGAGTCCGGGTTGAACCCGAACACGTCGACGAAGTCGCTCACCGTCGAGAGGTGGCCGCGTTCGAGCGCGGGCACGAGCTTCGCGGTCGGCCCGAACCGGGTGACGCTCCCGTCGTGGACGTCGGCGTCGCCGTGGACCGCCGCGAACGGGAGCTTCTTCATCTGGAGCGTGTACACCTTCCCGTTCAGCAGGTCGTCCGCGAGGAAGAAGCTCCCCGCCACCGGCAACAGCGACATCCCCTCGCCGTACCCCATCTCCTTGGCGAACTGGAGGCTGTGCGACCCGGCCGCGACGACGACCGCCTCGGCGTCGAACTCGCCGTCGTCGGTCTCGACGACGAACCCGTCGCCCCGGTCGTCGACGTTCGTCACCGTCGTCCCGAGGTGGACGGAGACGCCCTCCTCGGCGCGGGCGGCGTCGACGAAAGACTGGGCGACCGCGCCGTAGTCGACCACGTAGCCGTCGGGCGTCTGGAGCGCCTTCAGATCCGTGTCGGGGTCGCGCCCCTCGACGACCTTCGGCTCCAGCTCGGCGATCTCCTCGCGGCCGATCTCGCGCAGCTTCGGGAACAGGTCGCCGAACCCGTTCTCGCGGTAGCGCTCCTCTAACTTGGCGACCTCCTCGTCGCCGACGCCGAGGACCATCTTGCTCCGCTTGCTGTGCATCTCGCGGTCGGGGTCCGACCCCTCGAGGTAGCCCGCGAGCAGCTCGGCGCCCTCCTTGACCTCCTCCGCCTTCTCCAGGGTGTAGTTCGTCTCGATGTCCCCGAAGTGGAGCGTCTGGGAGTTGTTCGTCCGGTGTGAGTTGATCGCGGCGATCTCCCGTTCCTTCTCGATCAGCGTGACGTCGTCGACATCGGTGAACTTCGCGACCGTGTACAGAAGCGACGCCCCGCTTATCCCCCCGCCGATGATTACGAGATCGGTGTCAGACATGCGTGGTGAAAGCTCACCTCGTGAGAGGACCTCCCCCGTTAACCCTTTTACCATCCTCGCGCGAAATCGAGGGGTAGAGGGCCTACGAACGTCGATTGTGGGAACGACGATCGTCGAACCCACTCTCGGTCACGCCACCGTCCACCGCCGGCTAGTCCCCTGCGGCCGGTTCGGTCGGCGGCTCCGGCGCTGGAGCGGGCGGCTCGTGGGTCCCGAACTCGGGGTGGGTCTCCTCCATCCAGACGACCACGATCGCGCCGGAGAGGAACATCAGGACGGCGGTCAGGTAGAACGCCGCCTCGGCGTTGACGAACTCCATCGCGAGCCCGATCAGGATCGCGCCGACGGCGTAGCCCGAGTCGCGCCACATTCGGTAGACCCCCATTCCGGCCGACCGCCAGGTCGGGTGGGCCGCGTCGCTCGGGACGGTCATCAGGTTCGGGTATAAAAGCGCCATCCCGAACCCGGAGACGCCGGCCAGCGCGGCCCACGCGAGGTATCCCTCGACGAGGACAATTCCGAGGACGCCCGCGCCGGCCAGGAACATCCCGGCGATGACCGGCGGTCGCCGGCCGATCCGGTCCGCGAGGCCGCCGGTGCCGATCTGGAGGAAGTACATCGCGCTGTGGACGCCGACCACGGCCCCGACCGCCGCGATGTCGAGCCCCTGGTTCAGCAGGTACAGCGGGACGGCGATCCAGAACAGCGTGTCGACGAAGTTCTCGACGTGGCCCGCCTGCGCCGCCGCGAACAGCGTCCGGTCGCCGTAGGTCGCCCGCTTCAGGACCTCGTTGAACGGGAGGTTCGCGTCGCGGTCGTCGTCACCCCCCTCGACCTGCGCGTACTGGACGGTCTCTCTGATCAGGAACACCGAGACGAGGAACGCCAGGACCACGACGACAGCGAGGAAGTAGAACGGCTCCGGCCGGAGGCCCCACCGGCTGGCGATGACGCCCGTCACCCAGGCGCCGACAGCCACGCCGGTGTAGCCGAACGACTCGTCGATGCCGACCGCGAGGCCGCGCTGGTCGGGGCTCGCGAGGTCGATCTTGGCGTTGATCGCCATGCTCCACGTCAGCGCCTGGTTGATCCCCAGCAGGACGTTCCCGACGGTGATCCAGCCCCAGCTCGGGGCGAAGATGAGGATGACCGGCAGCGGGAGCGCCGTGACCCACCCGGCGATGAGCACTGGTCTGCGGCCGTACTCCTCTCCCCACTTCCCGGCGTAGAGGTTGAGGATCGACTTCACGATCCCGAAGGAGACGACGAACGAGCCGATCACGAGGAACGACTCGACGCCGAGTACGTCCTCCCCCAGCGCGGGGACGACGGTGCGCTCGGACCCGATGGTCAGGCCGGTGGCGAACACCAGCAGGACGTGGAGCGAGAACTGCCAGCGGTGTTCGCGGATCCCCTGTTTGATGTCGGTTGCCGTGCTCATCGTCACTCGGCCGCGCAGTTGTTCGGCCCCAGCTCCAGCTCGGCCAGCTCGTCCGCCGGAACCGACTCCTGTCCCACGTTCGTGCGCTTGACGCGCTCGAAGTTCGGGGGGTGGTCCGGGACGTCCGACGCGAGCTCCTCGACGAACGCCTCGCGGTCGCGGCGGAGGTCCGCGTTCCGGCGCTCGACCTCACCGAGCGTCGCGGTCACCGGCGGCTCGGGCGAGCCGGGGTCGTGCGCCGGGAGCACGACCGCGTCGTCCGGCCGGTCCAGCAGCCGCCGGAGGCTCTCGTACAGCGTCGCGGCGTTCCCCTCGACGTCGGCGTCCTCGATCCCGGCCTCGACGCCGAGTTCGACGCGACCGACGCTCTCGTGGAAGAGGGTGTCGCCGGTGAGCAGCGCCGCGCCGCCGACGTCGAACGAGACGCTCCCCTCGCTGTGTCCGGGCGTGTGAACGACCTCGACGTCGAGCCTGCCGACAGCCACGGTCTGCCCGTCCTCGATCGGCGCCGCGTCGAGGGCGAGCGCGTCCTTCGGATGGAGGTAGTAGGAGACGCCGTAGCGGTCGGCGAGTTCCGCCGCGCCGGAGACGTGGTCGGCGTGGGCGTGCGTGTCGAAGACGCCGACCAGATCGGCGTCGTGCTCGTCGAGGATCGCCTCGTACTCGTCGAGGTAGTGCGACGGGTCGAAGACGGCGGCCTCACCCGCCGAGACGAGGACGTGCGAGAGGCATCCCTTCCCCGGACGCGCGACCTGGACGAGCGTCCCGTCGAGGTCGACCGGGACCTCCGCGTGCCGGTGGACGCGGCTCCAGCCGTTCATTCCGTCCGCGAGCGTCACGGCGTCGTAGCCCAGCTCGCGGAGGACCTCCGTCGCCGTCTGTGAGACGACGCCCGCGGCGCAGACGGTCACGATCTCCGCGTCATCGGGGAGATCGGAGAGGGCCGGCTTGGCGCTGTCGGGGTCCTCGGTCAGTTCGTCGTACACGTCGACGTTGACGCTGCCCGGGATGTGCCACTCCTCGAACTCCGCCTCGTGACGGACGTCGAGGACGAGCGGCCCCTCGTCGTCGTTTCGCAGCTGTTCGCTGAGCGCGTCCGGCGATAGCTCCTGCATCGTACACCGGTATAGCGGGGAGAAGGGGATACGGTCACTGCCGGACATGACCGGCACCGTTAATGCGTGTTAGTTCCAAAATTCCGTATGAGCCTGTACGAGGCCTCGATCCGAGTGAAACACGAGTGTCCGTACCGGGAGATCTCCGAGCGACATCCGGATCTCACCATCCGCGAGTGGCCGCTGAGCGACTGTCAGGTGCTCGAGATCACCGCGGAGACGACGCCGACGGACGCGCTGCTCGACGAGATAGATCAGATCGGAACCGTCCTCCACGAGTCCGCGGACGACGACGGGTACCACGTCGTCACGCAGTCCTGTCTCTGCTCGCTCGAGGAGTCCGTTATCGATCGCTTCGAGAAGCACAACTGCCTGTATCAGTCGCCGACCATCTACCGGCAGGGCTGGGAGCATTACACGGTCGTCGCGTTCGACGGCGCCGACATCCGAGCGCTGCTCGGCGACCTGCGCGCCGACAGGGAGATCGAGCTGCTCTCGAAGACCGAGATCTCGGAGACCCAGATCCCGCACAGCATGCTGGCGCCGGCGAACCAGCTGTTCGAGGACCTCACCGACCGACAGCTGGCGGCGCTCCAGTTGGCCTTAGAGCGCGGCTACTACACCCAGCCGCGCCAGACCTCGCTGCGCGAGCTCGCCGACCAGACGGCGGTCGCCCGCTCGACGTACGAGGAACACCTCCGGAAGGCGGAGAACAAGCTGCTCACGAGCGCGGGACAGTACCTGCGACTGGTCACCGCGACGTCGACGGGCGACCCGCTGGAGGTCGAAGAGACCCGTCGGGCCGAACGGGCCGCGGATTAGTTCGGCGACGGGAAGCGGGACCCTCGGGCGCCGACGGAACCGCTTCCGTTCGAGGGCACGGAGTCGTCGAGCGACCGTAACCCCCTTTCGTCGGTTCGGCGAACACGACTCATATGACCGACCCGTCCGACTCGGACGCGTCGCCGCTCTTCGAGGCGAAGGCGTTCGACGAGCCGTCCGTCTTCGATCCGGATGCCCTCCTGAAGAACGCCCGACGGCAGAAGGACCTCCCGGAGCGCTCGGTCCCGGACGTCTGCGTCCTCGACCCGGACGGGGACATCGTCCGCCAGTTGGCGGCCACGGGCGCGGCGCGGAAAGACGAGACGTGGCCCGGCTACCACACCGAGCTCTACCGGTTCGAACGAGACGGCGAGGGCTTCGGGATCGTGGGCTGCGCCGTCGGGGCGTCGTTCGCCGTCCTCGTCGCGGAGCAGCTGTTCGCCGCCGGCTGCGAGTTCCTCGTCAGCGTGACCTCCTCGGGACGGATCGTGCCGAAAGACGACCCGCCCTACTTCGTGCTCATCGAGCGCGCGCTCCGCGACGAGGGGACGAGCCACCACTACCGTTCGGCGGGTCGCTACGCCCGCCTCGACGACGACCTCCGCGCCTCGGTCGAAGACGCGTGCGAGTCGGTGTCGCGCCCGGTGTACACGGGTGCGACGTGGACGACCGACGCGCCCTTCCGCGAGACGGAGACCGCGATCGAACGCGCCCGGTCCGAGGGGATCCTCGCGGTCGAGATGGAGGCGGCGGCGCTGTACGCGTTCGCGGACGTCCGGGACCGGCCGGTCGTCTGCTTCGCGCACGTGACCAACCAGATGGGGCAGACCGAGGAGGACTTCGAGAAGGGGGACGCGGACGGCACCCGCGACGCGTTGGAAGCGATCGAGGCGGCCGCGGCGGCGTGGCGCGCGTCGAATTGAACTCACTCCCCGTCCCGCGCGGCCCGGTACCGCTCGCGAACCGTCGCGAACAGTTCCCTCCCGGCCTCGGTCCGGAGCCGCGGCTCGGTCGTCGCGAAGAACTCGTCGAGGTCGTCGTACTCGCGGAACGCGTCGGGCTCGCCCCTCTCCAGGTCGTACCGGTCGCCTCGTTCGTAGATAACTGTCTGGAGGCAGGTGTCGAGCAGGTCGCACTCCTTGACGAGGACCGCCTCCGGCGACTCGCGGGCCTCGTACGCCTCCCACGCGTCCCGCACGCGCTCCGGGAGCGGGCCGGCGAGGTCCGCCATCGCCTCGCGCTCCGTGGCTTCCTTCGCCTCGCGATCGACCGCGTCGGCGGTCGAATCGGCCCGAGTCGCCACGTCGCCGGTCTCGGCCTCCGCGGCGTCGTGGACGACCGCGAGCCGCAGGGTGCGGTCGAGGTCGACGTTCGGGAGGTCACCGCGGAACCGGTCGCCGAGCGCCAACACGAGGTACGCGACCCCCCACGAGTGGGCGGCGACGGACTCGGGGGAGTCGACCCCGCGGAGCTGCCAGCCCGTGCGCCGCTCGTCCTTCAGATCGTACGCGGCGAGCACGGCGTCGAGGGCGTCGTCGTGGCCGTCGTCGGCGTCCGCGTCGCGGTCGTCGTTACCGGCGTCGTCGTCCGATTCTCCGGCCATCGCTCCGGTCCGCTACTCGGCGAGCGCCCAGCTCTCGTCGCCGACGGGCTCGGCCACGTCCCGGCGAACCATCTCGTCGATGACCTCGTCGAGGCGGTCGGGCTGGGCGACCTCCATCTCGATCCGCCCGATGCCGTGGAACTCCTCTAAGTAGTGCCGCAGGTCCTCCCGCGAAAACGCCGACTCGTCGGCGCGCTCCATCGCGCCCTCGGTGAGGTCGACCATGTCTTCGAGGAAGTTCCACGGGTAGACGACCCACGTCCACTGTTCGAGGCGCTCGCCCACGAAGTCGGGCTGGAACTCCGAAGTGCCGAGCAGCTGGAGCGTCGCGGTGCGGATCTCTGCGGCGTCCCGCTCCTCGACGTACTCCTCGGCGCGGCGGATCGAGCCGCCGGTGTCGGCGATGTCGTCGATGATGAGTACGTCCTTCCCCTCCACGCTCCCCTCGGGCATCGGGTAGCGGATCTGTGGCTCGCCGCTCTTCTCGGCGGTCCCCACGTAGTGTTCCATCTTGAGGCTGGTGAGGTCGTTGAGCCCGAGGAAGTCGCAGACGCACCGCCCCGCGAACCAGCCGCCGCGGGCCAGGGCGACGACCACGTCCGGCTCGAAGTCGGCCCGCTTCACCGCGTCGGAGACGTTGCGGCAGAGCCCGTAGATGTACTCCCAGTTGGTGAGCGTACAGTCGAAGTCGTCCGGGAGGTCGCTCATACGAGCGTACCTGCCGGCCGCGCGCTGATAAGGGTTTAGCTCCGCCGGCGCGCGCGGCCGCGAGCGCCCCGCGAGTTCGCCCGCCGTCACCGCAGCGCCGAGATCAGCGCGATGCCGCCCGCCAGGAGCAGCGCGAGCGCGGCCACCGGCTGGCCGCCGCCGACCGCGAGCGTCACCCCGTAGACGAGGCCGGCCGCGAGCGCGCCGACGAGCAGGCCCGACCCCGCGTGGACCGCGACGTTCCGCCGCGCTCGGGCGCCCCGACCGACCTGCTCTCCGAGGCCGACGCCGTGGTCGGCGATGTCCCACGCGACCGCGAGGCCGACGGCGGCGACGAGCAGCGCCTCGGGGGGAGCGCCCCGGTACCCCGCGAGCGCGAGTCCGACCACGCCGACGGCCGCGCCCCACGTCAGGACTCGGGCCGATCCCCGGAGCGAGCCCCCGAGGAACCCGAGCGCGGCGACGCCGAGCAGCGCGCCGCCGGTCGGGCTCGCGACCGACGCTGCGGTCGCCGCGACCCCCGCCGCCGCGAGGCTCGCGGCGATCGCGACCGTCGGCGGCCGCGCGTCGATCTCGTGGGAGTCGGCGCCGGCGTCGTCGCGGCTCTCTCCGCTCGCTCCGCGTTCCCCGTCTCGAACCGCGTCGCTCATCGCGACCACCGCCTCGTCGCGGCCGCGACCGCCACCGGGAAGGAGTCGTCGCCCCACTCCAGCGCGCGGATCCCCGCCGACCGAAGCGCCCGTAACCGCTGGCGGCGCTCGAAGGTCGTCAGCCGCTGGCCGGCGGTCTCGGTCGTCGTCGGATCCGGCGAGAGCACCGTCACGAGGTGACCGTGCGCGTCGATCCGACGGGCGAGCGACGCCGCGGTGTCGTCGACGAGCGGGGTGAAGAACAGCACCTGCGCGTCGGCGGGGATCCGCCGCCGGAACCGCCGGAGCCACAGCGACCGGTAGAACCGCTCGTCGCTCGGGGTCGGGGCCAGCGCCGGGTCGGTGGCCAGCGTCTCGCGCCCGCGGGCCGCGTGGACGGTTCCGCTCCCCGGCGGGAGCCAGCAGTCCAGCGGCGACAGCGCCGCGATCCCGACTCGGTCGCCGCCGTCGAGCAGCGCGGAGAACGCCTGTCCGGCGGCCGAGACGCTCGCCTCTACCGCCGTCTCGGCGTCGGGATCGGCGGCGGCGTACGCGGACTCGCGGGCGTCGACGAGCAGCACGACGGTGGCGGCGCGCTCCTCGCGCAGTTCGACGGTCGACAGCTCCCCCGTCCGCGCCCGCCGGTTCCAGTCGATCCGCTTGAGCGGGTCGCCCCGGCGGTACTCCCGGGTCGCGTGGAACTCGACGCCGGCCCCGCCCACGTCGGTCGGCACCCTCCCGTGGTGGACGGTCGTCAGCCCGCGAAGCGGGAGGTCCCCGCCGGCGGACAGCTCCGGGGTACAGGCGATCGCCGTCGGCGCGTCGAAGGCCGTCGTGCGCTCGCGCGCACCGGCCGCGTCGCGCGTGATCGCGGTCATCGCTTCCCACTCGTGATCGCCGCGGGCGGCGCGCACGATGTATTCGAACGTCACCGCCGTTCCCGGCCGCAACGCGGTCCCGACTCGGGCCGGCCCGTCGACGACCGCCAGCCCCGGCGGGACGCCGTCGACGAGCCGGAGGTCCGGGAGCGCACCCTCTCCGACGTTCTCCGCGCGGACGGTGACGCGCACCTCGTCGCCCGGCGCCGGCGTCTCGTCGCTCACCGACCGCGTCACCGCCAGCGTCGGCGTCGGCGCGTCGCCGGCCCGGGCGTAGACGGCGTAGCCGACGCCGACGGCGCCCGCGAGCACCAGCGACGACTGCCGAACGAGCACGCCGAGGCCGACGAGCGCCAGCGCCGCGCCCGCGATCCCCAGCCAGCGATCCGTCTCGATCTCCCGTCGAGACTCCCGATCGGTCGGGGCGCCGGCGGACTCCGCCGCGGCCGCGTCAACGGACTCCGTCGCGTCCGCGTCGCTCTCCCGTCCGGTCGCGTCGCTCTCCCGTCCGGTCGCGTCGTCCGCGCTCGGGTCGCTCTCCCCGTTTCGATCCGACGCGTCCGAATCGGACGCGACGGCCGCTCCCCGCGGATCGCTCACGCGTCACCCCGCGACTCGATCCGTTCGATCTCGTCGATCACGGCCCGGAGCCCGTACCAGTAGTTCGACCGCCCCCGGACCCCGGCGGACAGGCGGACGCGCAGCGGGTACGCGGTCCGCGTGTCGAAGAAGGCGGCGGCGGCGCCGTCGTCGGTCCACGTCCCGTCGTCGACGGCCGCCGCCGCCGCCTCCCGAGAGCAGTTGCGGTCGCGGGCGACGGCGGTGATCGAGACCTCTCGGATCCGGTCGCGGAGGTCCCGGCGGTCCCGATAGCCGCCGGGCGCCGGGCTGGCGGCCCGAGCGATTCGCTCGTCGAGGGCCGCGCCGGGCACCGCGGCCGGCGCGCGGCGCTCCGGGTCTCCGGGATCCGCCGGGACCCGCCGTCGCTCTCGGCGCGCGTTCGCGTACCGAATGCCCTGAACCACGCCGAGGACGCCGATCAGCGTGACGACGGTCGACGTGGGGGAGATCGCCGACGCCACGCCGCGGTCGAGCGCCGCGAGCAGGCCGACGGCGACCGCCAGCACCCCCGCGACGGCGAGGGGGCGCACTACCGGTCACCCCCGTCGGACGCGGCGCCCGCGGCGGCGACCCGACTGCGGCTCACGACTCCCCCCCGTGCCGTTCTTCGATCTCGCGCAGCGCCTCGACGGCGCGGCGCTCGCGGTCGTCCGTCGCGTCCTCGCCGCCGTACCGCACGCGCTCGAACACCTCGGTGAGCGCGGTCACCGGCGCCTCATCGACCCCGGCGTCGACCGCGGCGGTCGCGAACTCAGCCGGCGTCGACGAGGCCGGGCGGTCGACGTCGAGCGCGTCGGTCATGTCGCGCCACGCGCGGTACACCTCGTTGTCCGCCTCAGACGACTCGATCCGGTCCGCGGCCTCGCCGGCCGTCCGCCCGATCGCGTCGAGGTCCGGCGGCTCCTCGGCCGGTGGATCGGGCCGGCCGCTCCCGTCGCCCCCGGTCCCTTCGTCGTCGCCGCCGGCGAGGAGGAGGGCGGCGACGCTCGCGACGACCGCGACGGCGATGACGACCGCGAACAGGATCTGCGGTGCCGACGCCGCGCCCTCCCCGCTGCCGAGTCCGCTACCGCCGACGGCGCCGGCCGGCAACAGCCCGGTTCCGTTCCCGCCGAGGCCGAGCGCGGCCGAGACGGCTCCCGCGCCCGAACCGCACGTCGACAGCACCCAAAAGAGGAAGGCGACCGGCGTGCCCATCACGCCGGCAACGGTAACGCTCACGAACGGCGACGCGGTGTCGCGGTACGTCACGGCGGCGATCAGTAGCACCCCGAAGACGAGCGCCGCGACGGCCGGTGGCTCCCTGAGGAACGGGAGGCAGATCCCCGAGACCGACACCGTACCCGCCTCGCCCGACGAGGTGAGGATCCCGGGGGTCCCGCTCCCCTCTCCGACGCTCGGGGCGTCCCCGGCGCCTCCGCCGAACCCGCCGCTACCGGTGTCGACGGCGGTGTTCAGCGTCGCTGCCGCGACGCCGAGCGCGACGAGGGCGAGGAGGGCGACGACGACCGCGACGAGGGCGTCCCGCTTCACGTCCCCGAATACGCCGGCCGCCACGAATAGCTTTCGGCGAGCGGCGGGCTGCCCGCGCGCTCGGTCGGGGCGCCCGCTACGCGCCCTCGCTTCCGTCCACGAGGTCGTCGAGCGGCGTGGTCGGGAACAGCGCGCCGACGTCGGGGTCGGGGTCGACGAGGCGGTACGCGGTCCCGTCGCGCTCGACGACGCCGGCGGCCGCGAGGTGGTCGAGGTGCGAGAACGCCTCCCCGGGGCCGTGGAGGACGTGGATCTCCTCCAGCGAGCCGAACAGCGCGGCGGAGACCTCCCACGCGGTCGCGGGCCCCGACCCGTCGAGGACCTCGATCACCCGGCGGGTCCGGTGGCGGTGGTGGTCGAGGATCGCCGCCGCGCGTCGGCTCGGGTCGTCGATCCGTCGGCGGTGGCCGGGGTGGGCGGCGTCGAAGTCGCGGGCGACGATCCGCGCGAGGCTCTCGGCGTAGGCGGCGAGCGCCCCCTCGACGCGCACGTCCGCGCCGCCGACGTTCGGGGTGTACTTCGGGAGGAGCGCGTCGCCGGTGAAGGCCTCCTCCGTCGCGTCGTCCCCCGCCACGGGGTCGTGGCCCGGCACCGTTCGCGGGTCGAACGCGAACCCGGAGAGCCCCGCGGTGTGGCCGGGGAGGTGGAGGACCTCGAGCCCGACGCCGCCGGCCCTGATCGCGTCGCCGTCGGAAACCGTCGTCACGTCCGCCGGTCGCCCCGAGAGGTCCGCGCTGACCGCGTCGAAGAAGCCGCTCAGGCGCTCCCGGTCGGCGTCGGGCATCCCCCACCGCTCGAACGTCTCGCGCTGGAGGTCGCGGTCGGCGAACAGCGGCGTCTCGGTCCCGTCGACGAGTGCCGCGTCGGCCTCGTGGACGTACACCTCGGCGCCGCCCGCGGCCTGAATCTCGCCGGCGAGCCCCGCGTGGTCCGGGTGCCAGTGGGTGAGCGCGATCGCGTCGACATCGCGGAACGAGAGCCCGTGCTCCGCGAGACCGTCGACCAACTCCTCGCGTACCGCCGGGAGCGCGACGCCGGTGTCGACGAGCGCGGTCGCCTCGCCGTCGAGGAGGTAGACGTCGTTCGCGCCCTCGAAGACGGTGTTGCCGAGCTGGATCCGTTTCACACGGACCCCTCGCCCGCCGGCCATTTCACGGTTTCCACCGCGGCGCGCGAGTCGCATCGGTGGCCGCCGCCTCGCCGCCGATCACTCGACGTGGACGCCGGTGAACTCGAAGCGCGCCCCGCCGTCGGATCCCGCGGTGACGCTCACGTCCCACCCGTGCGCCTCGGCGACGCGTTCGACGATGGCGAGGCCGAATCCCGTCCCGTCCGGGTCCGTCGTGTGGCCGGCTTCGAGGACCTCCTCGCGTTCGTCCTCGGGAATCCCCGGGCCGTCGTCCGCGACGTAGAACCCGTCCTCGAGGTCACCGACGGTGACGGTGACCGCCGAGCCCCCGTGCGAGACGGCGTTCCGCAGGAGGTTCTCGAGCAGCTGTTTGAGCCGGCTCCGGTCGGCGCGGACCGCCGTCGTCGCCTCCGCGCGCAGGGCCGCGTCCGCGGTGTCGACGCCCGTCCAGCACTCCTCGGTGACCGCGCCGAGGTCGACCGGTTCGAGCGACTCGACGTCGACGCCCTCGCGCGCCAGCGTCAGGAGGTCGTCGATGAGCGTCGCCATGCGGTCGTGGGCCCGCGCGACCGCGTCGAGGTGTTCGGCGTCGCCCTCCTCGCGGGCGAGGTCGAGGTGCCCCCGCGCCACGTCCAGCGGGTTCCGGAGGTCGTGCGAGACGATGCTCGCGAACTCGTCGAGCCGCTCGTTCTGCCGCTCCAACTCCCGCTCTCGGCGCTTCCGCTCGGTGATGTCCCGGATGACGCCCACCCGGCCGAGCTCATCTCGATCGTCGAGGTCGGCCCGGCCGGTGCGGTCGGTTTGGCCGGTGCGGTCGGTCCGGCCGGTGCGGTCGGTTTGGCCGGTTCGGTCGGTTTGGCCGGTTCGGTCGGTCCGGCCGAACCGCATCTCCGCGGGGAACGAGTCGCCGTGTTCGGTCTCGAACTCGTACTCGATCACGCCGGCGTCGCGGCCCTCCTCGCGCATCGCCGCGCGCTCCCGGCGCGCCCGCTCCGCGGTCTCCTCGCTCACCCAGTCGTAGATGTCCGTTCCGAGGAGTTCCTCGCGGTCGACGCCTTTCATCTCCGCGTACCGCTCGTTGACGTAGACGATCGTCCCGTCGGATCGAATCGCGTAGACGGCGTCGTCGAGCGACTCCAGGATCGTCTCGTACCGGCGCAGGTCCCGCGCCTGCCGACCCTCGTCGCGGTCCCCCATCTGTGTTCGCCTCGGACTTCAGGCCGGCCGGTAATAAACCATCGTTGCGGCCGTCCCCGCTTCCCGTCCGCCTCGACCCCGATCCGTTGAGGCTTTGCTTCTCCCGCCCGTTCCGGTGGTATGGAGTATCAACCGGGCGTGTGTAACATCGGACCGACCCAACAGCGACGGCGGCTCCTCCTCGGCGTCGGGTCGCTGGTGGCGGCCGCGGCCTACGTCGCGGCGGTCGTCGCGCTCGCGTGGCCGCGGTGGGCGCTGATCGCCTCCGTGCTCCCGCTGTACGGCGCCGCGATGGGGGCGTTACAGTACCGCGAGCGCTTCTGTATCGGCTTCGCCGGCATGGGCGTCTTCGACGTGGGCGACGGGGCGAACGAGATCCAAAACGAGGAGGCGCTCGCCGCGGACCGCAAGAAGGCGGTCCGGCTCAACGCGAAGGCGGTGGGAGTCGGCGTTGCGGGGACGGTGGTCGTCTTCGCCGCGGTGACGATTTTCCTATAACTGGTCGCGGGAGCGCGAGTCGATCTGTTATAAATTGTCGGTTGCGGATCGGCGGCGAACACCGCCAAAGCCTCAGTCGGGAAAAGATACGACAGTGGTTGTAATAAATAACTGATCGACACGAACAACATCGAAGCCCCAGCCGTGAGGCGGGCGCACACTCGCTGTGCTCCTCGGTCGCTCACTTCGTTCGCTCCCTGCGGTGCTTGCGTCGTCTGCGCCCGCCTCACGGCTGCCCCTTCGAGTCCCACCCGACCGCACCGCACAGCGCCTCACACCTCCCCAGCCTCGTCGCTCGCTTGGGGCTCCCTCCGGTCGCCCGCACCGCTCGCGACTCCCTCGCGCGTGCTCCTCGCGGCCGCCGAGGGCGGCCGCTCGCAGGCACGCGCCACCGCACAGCACCGCGATCCGTGTGTGGTCACCGCGATCCGTGTGTGGTCACGGACGAGGTATCAACACGAACGTGCGTATAGAAAAGCATTAGAACCGGCTCGGTAACCACGTAAGTGAATGAGTCTGTCCGATGCGGACCGCGAGCTCGTGACCGCGGAGCTCGGTCGGGAACCGACGGCGGCCGAGGCCGCGCTGTTCGAGAACCTCTGGAGCGAGCACTGCGCGTACCGCTCCTCGCGGCCCTTGCTGTCGGCGTTCGACAGCGAGGGCGATCAGGTCGTGGTCGGTCCCGGCGACGACGCCGCGGTCCTCGCGCTGCCGGAGCCCGACGCGGCGGACCGTCCCGCGGCCGAGCGCGACGCCGACGACTACGGCGACACCTACGTCACGTTCGGCGTCGAGAGCCACAACCACCCCTCGTTCGTCGACCCGTTCGACGGCGCGGCCACCGGCGTCGGCGGCATCGTCCGCGACACGATGAGCATGGGCGCGTACCCGATCGGACTCCTCGACTCGCTGTACTTCGGCGGCTTCGACCGCGAGCGCTCCCGGTACCTCTTCGAGGGCGTCGTCGAGGGCATCTCCCACTACGGCAACTGTATCGGCGTCCCAACGGTCGGCGGCAGCGTCGCCTTCCACGCCGGCTACGAGGGGAATCCCCTCGTCAACGTCGCCTGCGTCGGCGTCACGGACGAGGACCGGCTCGTCACGGCCACCGCGAACGAGCCGGGCAACAAACTGGTCCTCGTCGGCAACGGCACCGGCCGCGACGGGCTCGGCGGCGCGTCCTTCGCCTCGGAAGACCTCGCGGAGGACGCCGAGACCGAGGACCGCCCCGCGGTACAGGTGGGCGACCCCTACGCCGAGAAGCGACTGATCGAGTGTAACGAGGCCCTCGTGGACGAGGACCTGATCCGCTCGGCCCGCGACCTCGGCGCGGCCGGGCTCGGCGGCGCCTCCTCGGAGCTCGTCGCGAAGGGCGGGCTCGGCGCGCGGATCCACCTCGACCGCGTCCACCAGCGCGAGCCGAACATGAACCCCACCGAGATCCTGCTCGCCGAGAGCCAAGAGCGGATGTGCTACGAGGTCGCGCCCGACGACGTCGACCGCGTCGCCGCGCTCGCGGAGCGGTTCGACCTCGGCTGCTCGGTCATCGGCGAGGTGACCGACGGGAACTACGTCTGCGAGTTCGCGCGCGACGCCGAGGACGACGGCGGCGCGGGCGACCGCGAGGTCGTCGTCGACGCGCCCGCCGAGTTCCTCGCGGACGGCGCCCCGATGAACGACCTCGAGAGCGAGCCCCCGAGCCCGCCCGAGCGCGACCTCCCCGACGACGAGCCCCCGCTCGACGAGGCGGTCGCGGCCGTCCTCGGAGCGCCCTCGACCGCGAGCAAGCGCTGGGTGTACCGGCAGTACGACCACGAGGTCGGGACGCGCACGGCCCTGAAGCCGGGCGACGACGCCGCGCTGCTGGCGGTCCGAGAGACGGAAACGGAGACCGGAGCCGACGAGGCGGGCGACGACCCCGGCGACGGCGTCGGCCTCGCGCTCGCCGCCGGCGCGAACCCGAAGTGGACCGCGGTCGCGCCGTACGAGGGCGCCCGCGCGGTCGCGCTGGAGAACGCGACGAACCTCGCCGCGACCGGCGCGGTCCCGCTCGCCGCGGTCGACTGCCTCAACGGCGGCAACCCCGAGAAGCCGGACGTGTACGGCGCGTTCGAGGGGATCGTCGACGGGCTCGCGGACGCCTGCGCCGCGCTCGACGCGCCCGTCGTCGGCGGTAACGTCTCGCTGTATAACGACAGCGTCGAGGGCCCGATCCCCCCGACGCCGACGCTCGCGGTGCTGGGGACGACGCGGGGCTACGACGCGCCGCCGGCCGCGCTCGACGGCGAGCGCGCGGCCGACTCCGAACTGCTGCTCGTCGGCGCCGGCGGCGACGCGCTCGGCGGTTCCGAGTACCTCGCGAACGCCGGCGGGAGCGACCGGTTCCCGACGCTGCCGGACGAGTCCGGCGCCGCGGACGACCTCGGCGGCCTCGTCGCGTCGCTGGCGGCGGCCGCCCGCCACGAGTCGACGCTCGCCGCTCACGACGTGAGCGAGGGCGGGCTCGCGGTCGCGCTCGCGGAGCTGGTGACCGGCGACGCCGGCGTCGACGCGACGCTTCCCGACCGCGTCGCGGCCTTCGACGAGACGCCCGGACGCCTCCTCGTCCAGACGACCGACCCCGAGGCGGTCGCGGCCGCGGCGGGCGACCTCCCCGTCTTCCGGGTCGGCGAGGTGACGACCGACGGGACGCTCTCGCTCGCGGTCGGTGACGAGTCGGTCGCGCTCCCGGCCGACGCGGTCCGTGACCACCGCGACGTTATCGATCGGGAATTGTCCTGAACCGTCGCGAAGCGACGGACGGGCCCCGCCTGGCCGTGATCGGCTCTCGCGTTCTCCCGACTTCGGCGGCGCGAGAGCGAGCGATACGCTTTTAGGTGCTCCTAAAGTATGTGACGGCAACCGCGGGACGCCGGTCGCCCGGCGCCCGCCCCTCATCGATGGCATCCACGGAACCAGTCGGCACGACGCGCTCGGTCGAGTCGGACGACGCGACGGCCGAGGGATCGGACGACGCGACGGGCGGTCATCGAACGGACACCGCTTCCGACGACGCGGGCTCGTCGCCCGGAGACCCGGTGTTGTCGCTGTCTGCCGTTACGAAGGCGTTCGGCCCCGAGACCGCCGTCGACGACGTCTCGCTCGACGTCCGGTCCGGCGAACTGCTGACGTTCCTCGGCCCCTCCGGGTGCGGCAAGACGACGACGCTCCGAACCATCGCGGGCCTCGAGGAGCCGACCGAGGGTCGGATCGCCCTCGGTGACGAGGTGGTCGCCGGCGACGGGGCGTTCGTCCCGCCCGAGCAGCGCGACGTGGGCATCGTCTTCCAGAACTTCGCGCTGTTCCCCCACCTCACCGTCCGCGAGAACATCGCGTTCGGCCTGACCGACGCCGACGCCGCCGAGAGCGAGGCGCGCGTCGACGAACTGCTCGAACTGGTCGAGATGGTCGACCACGGCGGGAAGACGCCCGACCAGCTCTCCGGCGGCCAGAAGCAGCGCGTCGCGCTCGCCCGCTCGCTCGCGCCCGAGCCCGAGGTGCTCCTCTTAGACGAGCCGTTCTCGAACCTCGACGTGCGGCTCCGCGTGGAGATGCGCGAGGAGGTGCGCCGTATCCTGAAGGAGGCGGGCGTCACCGCAGTCTCGGTCACCCACGACCAGGAGGAGGCGCTCTCCATCTCCGACCGCGTCGCCGTGATGAACGACGGGACGATCGAGCAGGTCGGCCGCCCCGAGTCAGTCTTCGAGCGCCCCGAGTCGAAGTTCGTCGCCTCCTTCCTCGGGCGGGCGTCGTTCCTGGAGGGCGAGCTCCGCGACGGGAAGGTCGACACCGGGATCGGCCGCTTCGACGCGGTGACGCTGGAGGGGTACGACACCGTCTACGACGGCGCGCCCGTCGACGTCCTCGTGCGCCCCGACGACCTCCGCGCGACGCCGGCGAGCCCCGACCTCGCAGACGGCGTCGTCACCTCGCGGCAGTACGTCGGCCCCTCGTTCGTCTACCGGGTCGAGCTCGACTCCGGCGAGGCGGTCCACTGCCTCCACAACCACGTCGAGGAGTTCGACCTCGACGAGCCCGTCTCCCTGGAGCTCACCGCGGACCACCCGCTCGCCTGGTACCCGCGGTAGTCGCACCGCTACACCGCGTCGGGAACTATTTCACACGCAGCGAACGCTGCGCTCAGAAGGTCGCGAGGAACGGGATCGCGTACGCGATCAGCAGGCCGACGAGCGTGACGGCCGCGCCGATACCGACCTCGCGACTGCCGAACTCCTGCATCGGGGCGGTCACGCGCTTGTCCGGATCGGGCTCGTGCGAGTGGTCGTCCATGGCCGCGGCTCCGGCCGGGAGGCATATAAGCCCACCTGAAGCCGATGGCGGCGGCTCCCTCGGCGCCGGAGCGCCACCGGTCCTCCCGCCACGCGCCGAGAGACCGCGCTGAACGGGCGGGCCGCCGCGCGGCCCGCGACGTCAGCGACGGATCGCGCTATCGCGTCATCGATCCGCGCGGGTAATATCGTCAAAAAAGAAAGTTACATATGCTTCGTTGCGGGACGCCAATATACGGTCAATTGACACAACCATGACAAACGTCCTCACGCTAGCGTTCGTCGGTGTCATCCCGATCGCGGTCGCGTTCGTCCTGCTCGCCGGACTCAGGTGGTCGGCCGCCCGGGCGATGGGGGTCGGGTGGCTGCTCGCGACCGGGATCGGGATCACGTACTGGGGCATGGAGCTCGACTGGCTGGTCGCGTCGGCCGTCTACGGCGCGTTTCAGGCGGTCGACATCATCCTCATCGTCTTCGGCGCCATCCTCCTGATGAACTACCTCGAGGGAAGCGGCGCCATCGCCACCATCCGGTGGTACTTCGGGCAGATCGAGGAGGACAGGCGCATCCAGGTGCTGCTTATCGGGCTCGGCTTCATGACGATCATCGAGGGCGCGGCCGGGTTCGGGACGCCCGGCGCGCTCGCCGCGCCGCTGTTCATCGGGCTCGGCTTCCCGCCGCTGGCCGCCGCGGTGTTCGGCCTGTTCTTCAACGCGCCGAACCCGCCGTTCGGCGCGGCCGGGACGCCGGTCATCGGCGGGACCGGCGCCGTCATCGAACCGGCGCTGTCGGGCTCGGTGAGCGTCGCCGAGTTCCTCTCGATGGTCTCCGCGTGGTCCGGGGTCGTCACGGGGGTGACGTACGTGTTCTGGGGCCTCCTCGGCGTGTTCTTCCTGACGTACTGGTTCGGCGACGCCGACGGCGGCCGGAGCGTCGGCGGCGCCGTCCGCGACACGCTCCCCATCGCCCCGTTCGCGCTCCTGCTCGGCGCCGTCACCGGCGGGACGCAGCTGGCGATCGCGTGGTTCGTCGGCCCCGCGCTCCCCGACATCGCGGCCGGCTTCGTCGTCCTCGGCGTCGGGCTCCTGCTCGCGAACAACGACGTCCTCGTCCCCGACCGCGAGTGGGACTTCCCGAGCGACTCGACGTGGAGCGACACCTGGCTCGGCGGGCTCGACCTCGACGAGATCTCCCGCGACCGGCCGCAAAAGGAGATGTCGGTGCTGCTGGCGTGGACGCCGTACCTGCTCGTCGCGGTCGCGCTGCTCGTCACGCGGTGGCCGAACCTCACCGTCGCCGGCACCGAGGTGCTCGCGTGGATCCAGAGCTTCTCGGTCAGCGTCGACTCGATCCTCGGCACGGAGCTCGGCTACACGCTCCAGTACCTCTACCTCCCGGGGACGATGCCGTTCATCCCCATCGCCGTCCTCACGGGGCTCATCCACAGGATGGACACCGACGAGATGGGGGCCGCGTGGCGGCGCTCGGTCGAGCAGGTCGCGCCCGCCGCGCTCACGCTGATCATCGCGGTGTCGATGACGCAGGTGATGATCCAGTCGCAGACGAACACCGCGGACCTCCTCGGCATGATGGAGGCGCTCAGCCGGGCGCTCGCGATCGGCGCGGGCGGGCTGCTCCCGATGATATCGCCGTGGATCGGCGCCATCGGTTCCTTCATGACCGGGAGCAACACCTCCTCGAACATCCTCTTCAGCGTGCTCCAGTACAACGCCGCCGAGACGGTCGGCCTCTCCCGGACGATCGTCGTCAGCCTCCAGAACGTCGGCGGCGGCCTCGGCAACATGGTCTCGGTGCTGAACGTCGCCGCCATCTGCGGCGTCGTCGGCATCACCGGCCGCGAGGGCGACCTGCTCCGCAAGGCGATCGTCCCGATGGCCCTGTTCGCGCTGTTCGCCGGACTGTTCGGAATGCTCCTGAGCTACGTCCTCGTCCCCGGGCTGTTCTGACCCGGGACGGAGCGTTTTCGGAGAAACGCTTTCCCGCAGCCGACTTGAAACATGGGTCGAACGACTTGATGTCGAAGACCGCTATGAGCGACTCACGAACGCCTGAGGAGGGCTCGGCCGGAAGTGACGACGGCGGTCCCGAGCGATCGCCCCGCTACGAACAGGTAATCCGGTGGGCCGAATACATCAAAACGCAGCCGCCGGAGGTGTGGGGCCCACAGCAGAACGCGGTTGTAAACGGCCAGATCGAGAGCGCGCAGGCGGTCGACGTGAGCGCCGAGGAGAAGAAGCGAATCCGGGAGTTCGCGGACGACGTGTTGGAGGCGGAACGCGGTGAGGATGGCGACGCGGACGGAAAATAACCCCTCTGGTCACAGGTCGTCGAGGTTGGCTTCGGGACAACCGAGCATACGGGCAAAGATGGTAGGCGGAGGGTTTGTTATATACGTATATCTGTGAAAATTCCAACTGACGATCATGGACCTATCTGCCGGTCGCGACCTTATTCCCCGCTGGAGTACTAGAGTTCTCGACGCGTCCGTGTAACGTAGTGGTTTCTACGTTGGGAAACGGCAATATCAAGCGATTGTATCTCAGTCGTCGTCGCCTTCTTCGTCGTCGCCTTCGTCGTCGCCTTCTTCGTCGTCGCCTTCGTCGTCGCCTTCTTCGTCGTCGCCTTCTTCGTCGCCTTCTTCGTCGTCGCCTTCTTCGTCGCCTTCTTCGTCGTCGCCTTCGTCGTCGCCTTCTTCGTCGTCGCCTTCGTCGTCGCCTTCTTCGTCGCCGCAATAAACCTCGAACGTCCGCGTCTTGTCTACGGTCGTTCCGGTTTCGATGACCGTCCCCTCAAACCTGAGCGTGAGTTCCGCACGTCCGGATCCCTCGCATTCAACGGTGATGAACGCTTCCTCACCGATACAGAGGACTCCGTCGTCATCTTCACACCTGTCGTTCTCGTCGGCCTTCTCTCCACTGTCGTCCTCTTCATCTCCGTCGTCACTCCCTCTGTCGTCTTCAATTTCGATCTCTTCCCCCTCGATCTCGTCAATTGCGCTGCCTTTCTGATCGACCGTTATCGTTAGGTCGAGTGTTCCACCGAACTGGTTCGTGACCTGTATCACGCGGGTTCCGTCGTCACCGGAGACCGTGTGAGCGATCTGGTCCAACCCCAGATACGCGTTCTCGTCTTCCACGACGTTCACCGACACCTCCCGCTCGGCCGAGACGCTGCTGAACGCGCCGGTGCCGACGCTCATCGCGCCGGAGCTCGCACCGCCGAGCAGCAGGACGAAGTTCCGTCGTTTCATTTGCGATGAGTTCGCACAGTCCGTTCGCTCGATCCAACGCGTCCCGACCGTAAGGTTATGCGGCGCCGGAACCGCAGAAAGCGCCGCTTGAAACCGCTCGCCTTACGTCAGTTCCGGGGGTTCGTCGGGTTCGCCGACCTTCATCTCCGCGGTGTAGTACTTGTGCGTGATCGCGGAGAACGCGAACGCCACGACGATGGCGACCGTCCACGCCATGTCGGGAAGGAGGACGAACGGCCACGCGTCCAGCGCCACCGCGCCGGTGAGCGCGGTGGCGACGCCCGAGAGCCCCAGGTAGTAGGTGCTCCACGGGATCTCCTTCCCCTCGACGACGTCCATGTAGAGGTCGACGTTCTGGATCGCTTCCGTGGGCTCGACGATGCCCCGGTCCTTGTTGAACTCGACGACGCCCGCGTCGTCCATCTTCGGCAGGTGGGACTGCTGGAGCGCGGTGTACACGCGCTTGCGCTCGTTGCCGGTGATCTCGGCCGTGTCGATCCCGTTCTCCCACGCCGCGATCTGTTCGGCCATGTCGCCGATCTCGAACCGCTCCTTCTCCTCCCGCTTCAGCAGGTGAACCGCGAACCGCCGCCGCTGGTTCGCCAGTACGTCGAACAGCTCGTCCTCGGACACCTCCGTCGCCGGTTCTGCCCCCTCCCCGTCAATCTGCTGTACCGACGCCATTTCTGTCTGACACATATGAACACGCCAACATAAATCCCGTGGTTATGATAATCTGCTAAACTTTCTCTCCGTTCAAACAACCGCTCGCACAGGTGCGATATACGGCGTCTTTAGGCCTTCAAAACCGTATTAATCGTATTTTGGCAACTTACTTTCACAGGCGCATTGCGCTATTTATCGGATTCCATCATATTCCGTAGCATCTCACCAGCAACGATTGCCGCTTCAGGACGGGGCTGAACGGTCCCGAATAGGTGCTCAGGCCGGACCTGAATCGATTCGGTCGGGATTCAGGCGGGGTCGGAACCGGCCGGCCGGGGGTTCAGTCCCGCCCGGAAGTGTTTCTGGAACTTCATTACGATATGGGATAGGCCCCATGGGTGTGGTAGAGCGACCCCGGGTGACGCGAGATGTCCCGCGTCGGCTGCTCGCGGGTCGTGTGCGGACACAACGAGGTTACACAACTATGGCAAACCGACGCAAGTTCCTCGCCGGACTGGGCGCATTGGCTTCAGGTAGCGCAGCTGCGGTTGGTACGGGTGCGTTTACGAGTACGGCCGCTGGCCGTGAAGTTTCGGTGAATGTCGCAGGCGACCAGAGCGCGTACCTCGGGCTTGAAGCGGGAGACAGTGACCACGCGTATACGGAAAACGGTGAGCTGAAGCTTGCCTTTGATGGGAGTCAGGTCAGTGGTGCTGGTGTGAACACGAACGCATTTATCAAGTTCAACGACCTGTTCACTATCCGAAATAATAGCTCCGAAAAAATTACTGTCTGGCTCGATCAGGGCGGCTCGGGGGCACCGGATATCGGTAACGGTGCGGACGCCAACTTCCTAAGCAACGTCCAGTCTAACTCAACTGGCGGAAGTATCCCCGAATACGTGTTCTTCTGGTCGTTCGCTCGCGACGATCAACCGCCTAGCTACGATCCTTTCGGGACTGACGGTCTTGGAAACAACTTTGAAACGGGTCTCGACGACTACAGCGTCTTAGCCCCGACGAATATTGACACGGATATTAATGATAGTATTTTCAACCGCGCTGGACAGCATCCTGCTGTTCTGGAGTCCGGCGACTCTCTGACTATCAACTTCCAGATCAATACAAAAGATCAGGCCAATATCGATATCGATCCCAGCGACCTGACGAACGCATCCGGAAACGTGGTACTCAACGGCTTCAGCCACGATTTCGCCGTCGATATCCAGAGCTGAGCACTCAATAACTACTTCCCCATATTGGTGTACGGCGGTTCAATTCCGCCGGTGGGCCTCGGGATAAATTATGAAACGACGTAAGTTCATCGCCGGTCTAGGAGCCTTGGCCACTGGTAGTGCGGCAGCAATAGGAACTGGTGCGTTCACGAGTCTAAGTGTGAGTCGGAACGTCTCTGTGTCAGTGTCTCCCGATTCAAATGCGTACCTACAATTGAAGCCGCTGAGTACGCCGAACTCAAACGAATTCGTTGACGGGTCTGGGGGTCGTTCGGATACTCTTTCAATTTCGATAGGTGAGAACAAAATCGGCGGGAAAGGTGTGAATGAACAGGCTGAAACGTTTTTTGATGACCTGTTTTCGATTACCAACCAAGGCTCACAACCGGTCTGGATCTGGATGAAGTCGAATATTCCTGGTGTAAATTACTATAATTCCGACATTGACGAGGGAATCAGCCTTGACGGCAACAACGTGTTCAACGACAGAGAGGTGATCCAGTATGTTGAGGTCGGAGACGGATTCAACGTTGGTCTGACAATCAACACTGTCGGGAGACCGTCTGACCGAGACGGCCAATCGACGATCATTGCTAAGGCTGACGAGGAAGACGTACCCGACGAACCCGGGCACGCAGTACAGAACTCTGACAGAGGCGGTCCCCGGACGTAACTACCGCTAATAATCCTGTTGGCGCCAATCCATATTCGGTCTCAGATACTGTTATTTATTTGTAATAAGGTCGCTGAGGATTGAACGCACCAGATCCGGTGAGTAATCAGACCCTTCAGTGAATCAAGGACCACAATACGAAAACACTCTGAGAACAATATGTATTCAACTAACTGATGCCGACTGCCCGACGGATTCTAATACTGGTCCTGCTAGCCGCTTCCGCAGCCACCGCACTCGCCTTCGCCACGGGCGCGGCGGTGGTCGACGGCCCCGCTGACACCGTCGCCAACGGCGACCTCGCGATCCAACCGGCCGACGGCCCGAACGGACGGTACGCCTACCTGAACGACGACGACGAGATCGCGATCGACGTGTCGGCGTCGAACCCGAACATCCGAGATCCCTCCTTCGAGGGCGTGAACGTCGATTCGACCGGCAGGATCGACGATGTGTTTACGATCACGTACACGGCCGACGAGTACGCGCACGTTTGGATCGAGTACGCGAGCGAGAACGTCACCTTCGTCGCCGACGGCGACTCGATCGAGGGCGAGGCGAACAACGTCACGCTCGCGCCGAACGAGACGGTCGCGGTCGGGCTCGCGTTCGACACGCGCGGGAAGACTGCCGGGACGCAGTTGGGCGCCGACGAGTTCTCGATCGAGGCGAAGATCGCGGAGCCGGACGAGGTGACGACCCAAGCGATGGGCGCGTCGACCCAGCAAATCGGCGACGGCGGCCCGACTACGACGGTCGTCTCCCCGAGCGCGGACCGCCGCGGGTTCGTCGCGAGCGGTATCGAGTCCGGCGAGGAGGTCCGGTTCCTGGCCGACGGCATGGAAATCGACGGCGAGAACGTCACCCTCGAGGGGATCGACCTGATGGGCGTCCGGACCGAGCGCGTCGAACTGGACGCTGCGGGGAGCTCGGACCCCTTCGCGAACGGGAGCGCGCTGACCGCGCCGACGCGTCCCCGCCCGGTCGGGTACCTCTCGCTCGACTACGACTTCGCGCCCGACGCGGTCGACGCGATGACGATCCGGTTCAGCGCGGACCCGGCGTACCTCAACGCGACCGGGACCGACCCCGAGGACGTGACGCTCTACCGGCGGACGGACGCGGGCGACTGGGAGGCGAAGCCCGTGGCGGTCGTCGACGAGGCGGTCGTCGATATCCTCGGGCTCCCCGAGGACCGCGTCCACTTCCGCGCGACGACCGAACCGTTCTCGACGTTCGCGGTCGCGACGCGGGAGCCCCGATACGACGTGACCGAGGCGACGGTCGCGCCCGAGGCGGTCGACCCCGGCGAGAACGTCACGGTCCGGGCGACCCTGCGGAACGGGGGCGGCGCGCCCGGCGAGCGCACGGTGACGCTGACGGCGAACGGCACCCCGGTCGCGAACGCGACGGTCGCGCTCGCGCCGAACGAGACGGCGACGGTCGCGCTTCGCGGGACCTTCGAGACCGCCGGCGCATACGGGCTGGCGGTCGACGGGACCCCGGTCGGCACCCTGCTCGTTGGCGACCCAGCGAGCGACGACGCGGGGGGATCGGGCGACGAGTCGAATGTCGGCACTGACGAGTCCGCCACTGTTACCGGGCCCTCGGAAGAGCCGTTCGGGATCGATCCGGCCGACCTCGCCGGTCCGCTCGCGCTCATGATAATCTCTCTTGCCACCCTCGCGCTCGTCCGGCGGATGCCGCGATGACTGGTCGGTCGGCGGGGGTGGCTCTCGTCCGGACCGCCCTCTCGGGCATCGATTTTGCGGCGGTGAGTCGCGCGCCGACAGTTCTTAACCGCTGGTCGCCGACCTCGGACCCGTGATGACGTCCGCGACCGACGGGGGGGACCGCGCTGCCAACGCCGCCGACCGGCGCGCGGACCGCGCGTTCCGCCGGGAGCTGTTCGCGAGCGTCCGCGCGGTCGACCTGCTCGCGCTGCTCGCGGTGCCGGCGGTCCTGCTCGCGGTGTTCACGCTGCCGGAAGCGACCCGGCGCTCGCTCGCGTTCGCGTACACCGACCCGACGCTGCCGTCGGCGTTCACGGCGCACTACGTCCACCTCGGCGCCGACCACCTCCTCGGGAACCTCGTCGGGTACGGGCTCCTCGCCGGCGTCGGCTACGCGCTCGCGGTCCTGAGCGGGCGCCGCCGCCTCTTTTTCACGGCGTTCGTCACCTACCTCGGCGCGTTTCCGTTCGCGCTGTCCGCGCTGAACCTCGCCGTCCCGCGGGACGCGATCGGGTTCGGCTTCTCCGGCGTCAACATGGCGCTCGCGGGACTGCTCCCGATCCTGTGGTACTGTTACGCCCGCGAGCAGTTCGCGCCCGCGGCCTCCGTCGCCGCGCTGCCGGCGGTCTTCTTCGCGCTCGTCGGATGGATCGCGCTCCTCGCGCTCCCCGTCTCGACGGAGGGAATCGGGCTCGCGGGGCCGGCGATCGGCCTCGCGGGCGCGCTCCTCGCGGTGCTGTACGCGGCCGGCAGCGGGGTGCGGTTCCCGCGCCCGATCCGGACACACGCGAAATCGGTCGCGTCGCGCCCCGGCTACGGCGACCTGCTTGCCGTCGGCGCGGTGGTGGCGGTCGGGTACCCCGTGGTCGGCTTCCCGTCGAACCCCGCCGGCGGGGGGAGCGTCGTGAACCTCTACGTCCACTTCCTCGGGTTCTGTCTCGGCTTCATCGCCCCGTTCGCGCTGCTCGCGGGCGGCGCCTTCGACGGCTAGGGCCGTCCGCAACCGTCCGGACTCGCCTCCACCCACGAACTTATTAGGACACGCCGCCCTTCAGCGATCGACGGCTACCTGACGCTCGCGCGACAGGAACCCGATTCCGACGGTCGTCCGCGAGCCCGTCCCGCTCGAGTCCGACACAATGTCCATCAAACGAACGCTGTCCGTGGCCCTCCAGGTGGCCGCGGTGCTGGTCGTCCTCTCGCTCGTCGTCGGGCAGTTCCTCGGCCAACCGATCCTCCTCAGCTACGTCGAGACGGGGAGCATGCAGCCGACGCTCGACCCGGGCGACGGGTTCGTGGCGATCCCGGCCCAGATCGCGGGCGATATCAGGCCGGGAGATGTCGTGACCTTCGAGGCTCAAGAGATCCAGGGCGGCGGCCTCACGACCCACCGAGTCGTCGAGGAGACCGAACGCGGGTACATCACCCGCGGGGACAACAACCCCTTCACCGATCAGGACGGGGGTGAGCCGGTCGTTCAGGACGCGCAGATCGTCGCGAAGGCGCTCCAGATCGGCGGTGGCGTCGTCGTGATCCCTCATCTGGGTACCGCCGCCATGGGCTTCCAGTCCGCGCTCGGCGCCGTCCAGACGCGGTTGGCGGTCACGTTCGGTGCCCGAGCGTTCCTGGGAACGCAGGGGCTCGCGTACATCGTCTTCGGGCTGTCGATGGTCGCGTACGCGGTCGACTGGTACCTCCACGCCGGCACGCGCGACCGCGGCTCGCGCGACCGCTCCCGCGACGACGGCACCTCCGTGCTGGCGATCCTCGGCGTGTTGGCGCTGGTGCTGATGGCGACGGCGACGGCCGCGATGGTCGTCCCCGCCGGGACACAAGAGTACGGCGTCGTGAGCGCCGAGTTCGAGTCGGAGAACCCGACCGTCATCGAGCGCGGCACGAGCCAGGAGATCGAGTACGTCGTCCCCAACTCGGGGCTCGTCCCCGTGTACGCGTATGTCACGCCGGCCAGCCCGGGCGTCGACGTCGACCCGCAGCGGCTCTCGGTCGGCAGTCGCGGCGAGGCGTCGACGACGGTGACGCTGTCCGCGCCCGACGAGACCGGGTACTACCGGCTCTTCGTCGTCGAACACCGCTACCTCGCCGTGTTGCCGCCCGGTATCGTCGACGAGCTGTACGGGGTCCACCCCTGGGCGCCGCTCGTCGCGATAAACGGGCTTCTCGGCGGCGGTATCGTCGGAATCGGGTTGGTGCTGTTGCGCGGCGAGCCCGCCCGGATCCGGTCGCGCGACTCCCGCGAGCGGCCCCCCCTCCACAGGCGACTCCTCCGCGAGTTCTACAGGTGACCATGGCTTCAGACCCAAACGAAACCCGTCTCCGACTCCGCGCCGTTTTGAACGCACAGTCCACGGCGATACTCGTCGTCTGCCTCCTCCTGGTCGCGGTCGGCGCGGGGCTCGCGTACACGACGCACGTCGATCCCGGCACGGAGACGCAGACGCGGACGGTCTCCTCGCTCACCGTCGAAAGCGAGTACCGGCACAGCGCGACCGTGACGGAGCCGAACGCCGTCTTCGAGACCGGCGCGGTGCTCGACGAGCGAAGCACGTACTTCACGCGGATCGCTCCCGAACTCGACGTGAGCGTGGCGACGAGCTACGCGGCGTCGACCGCCGAGAACGTGACCGTCGAACTGGCTTCCGCCCTCGTGATTCGCAACGTCGGTGAGCAGGGGACCGTCTACTGGCGCGAGACGGAGCCGCTCGCGTCGGAGACCGTCTCGAACGTCGCCCCCGGCGAGCCCGTGAACGCCTCGTTCACGCTCAACAGCACCGCGATCGACGGGCGAGTGGCGGCGATCGAAGAGGGGCTCGGCGCCTCGCCCGGACAGACAGAGACGTTCGTCAGGACCGAGGTCGCCGTCGACGGGTCGATCGGTGGCGTCCCCACGACGTCGACGCAGACGCTCGACATGACGATATCCCACGACGGCGCCACCTACTCCGTCTCCGATCCCGGCGTCCAGTCCGCCACAACGGAGCGGACCGTGTCGGAGACCGTCGAGCGGGAGTACGGCGTGCTCCGGTCGTTCGGCGGCCCGCTCCTCCTGTTCGTCGGCCTCGTCGGCGCCGGCGGGATCGGCTACGCGACCCGGGAGTACGACCTCGCGCTCACGCCCGCGGAGCGCGAGTACCTCTCGTACCGCGACGACCGCTCGGAGTTCGACGAGTGGATCACGACGTTCCGGCTCCCGGGATCCGTTCACGAGCGCCCCACCGCCGAGGCGGGTTCGCTCCGGGACCTCGTCGACTTCGCGATAGACAACGACACCGGCGTCGTGAAGGACCCCGAGACGGGGGCCTTCCACGCCGTTTCCGGGGAGTTCATCTACACCTACCGCCCGCCCGCGCCGGGCAGCGCCGCCGACGAGGAGACTGCCGACGGTGCGGAGGTCGGCGGCGGCGCAGATTCGGGGGCGACCGCGCCGGAGGGCACGGGCTCGGCCGCGACCGCCTCGCCCCCGTCCGAGGACGGCGACTCGCCGGACGGCGGGACCGACGACGCCGGCGTCGACGTGCCGGAGGAAGCGGACGTCTGGGGGACTGACGCCCGCTCGACCGACGACGACGCGGACGGGATGGACGGTCAGAGCGACGACCGGGCCTGATCCGTCCCGGCCGCGACCGGTTCCTCCGACCGCCGTTCAGTCGCCTCCGCTCTCGGTTCGCGCTGGCCGCCTACGTCGACGCCTCGTAGCCGGCGTCCTCGATCGCGGCCACGACCGCGTCGAGGTCGGCGTCGCCCTCGACGGTCGCGGTGCCCGCCTCGTGGTCGGCGCTCGCGGACTCGACTTCCGGCAGCTCACCGAGCGCGTCGGTCACGTTGTCCTCGCAGCCCGTACACGACATACCGTCGACGTCTATCGTCGTCATACGCGGCCGTTGGCGCCGCGGGCACAATTGCCTTTCCGTCGCCCCCGAGGCCGACCGGTTTCCCGGACGCCCGACGCCCGGACGGCCGACGCCCGGACGCCTTTTGCCCGCGCCGGTCGAACGCCCGGCCATGCGCACGCTCGACGAGACGGACCGAGAGATCATCCGGCTGCTGCTGGCCGACGCCAGGCGCCCGTACAGCGACATCGCCGAGCGCGTGGACCTGTCGGCGCCCGCGGTGTCGGACCGCGTCGACCGGCTCCGCGAGATAGGGGTGATCGAGGGGTTCACGCTCCGGATCGACGGCGACGCGCTCTCCGACGGGCTGCGAGCCCTCGCGACGCTTTCCGTCGCGCCCGCGCACGCCGACCGCGTCCACGAGGCGGTCGCGGGCCACGAGCGCGTCGAACACGCGTTCCTCACCGCCGACGGCGAGGTGACGGTCGTCGCGCGCGTCGAGGAGGGGACCGCCCGCGACCTCGTCGACGACGCGGTCGGGTTAGAGACCGTGACCGAGCTGTCGGTGCGGCCGCTCGACGCCCACGAGTGGTCGCCCGCGGTCGGCGACGCGGACCTCGCGGTCGACTGCGTCGAGTGCGGCAACACCGTCACCGCCGAGGGGGAGTCGGCCCGGATCGACGGGACGCTGTACCACTTCTGTTGCGGCTCCTGTCGGGAGAACTTCGAGGAGCGGTTCGACCGGATCGAGGAAGGGGCGTAGTCGGGGGGTCTCCGGCGCCGAGGAGAGTAACGTACTTGAGTGCCCGCCGGTTAGCCGGAGTCGCAGTCCCGTGGTGTAGTGGCCAATCATAATGGCCTTTGGAGGGAATCCGTCCGCGTTCGTGACGCAAACGCGGTCGTTGGGCGTTCCGGCAAGGACGCTCGTCGGGTGCCCGAAGTCAGCCATTGACGGCGGTTCGAATCCGCCCGGGACTATTCTCCGAACGAAGTGAGGACGAATAGTCCCGACCACGGGTTCGAAGCAGGGAACGGAGCGAAGCGGAGTGACTGAGGTTCGAATCCGCCCGGGACTACTTCCGCCGCGAGCAACGACGCGAGCCGAAGGTATCCTCGGTCTGGAGCCGCCTACGCCCCGTCGAAGAACTCGTCGAAGAGGTCTCGGACGCGCCCCTCGATCTCGTCGCGGATCTCGCGGACGCGCTCGATGTCCTGCCCGTGCGGGTCGTCGAGGGCCCAGTCGCGCCCCTCCACGCCGTCGGCGAGCGTCAGCGTCGAACAGCCCATCGTGGCGACCACGTCGCACGCGTCGAGTTCGGCGGTCGAGACCTCGCGGGGGACGCGGTCGGAGAGGTCCACGTCGACCTCCTCCATCGCCTCCACGACCTCGGGGTGGACCTCGTCGGCCGGGCGCGTCCCGCCGGTCACGATCTCGACGCGGTCGTCGAGGCCGCGCTCGCGGCGCTCCCGCTCCGCGAACGCGGCCGACATCTGGCTGCGACCGGCGTTCTGGACGCAGACGAACCCGAACGTGACGACGTCGTCGCTCATACGGGACCGTTCCGACGGGTCCGGATAACGGTTGCTATGAGGAGTATAGAGCGGTACGTAGTCCGCGTGACGCGGTCCGATGGCCGCCGCTCACTCCAGCACGACCGAGAACCCCCACGTCGTCGACGACTCCGGTTCGGCGTCGGCGGTAACGGTCGAAATCGTCGTCTCGAAGCGGTACTCGCCGACCGGGAGGCAGGCGTCCTCACCGGGCGTCGCGTACAGGTCGACGAGCCGCTCGCTCGACTCGCCGGCGGCGATCCCGAACGTCCGGTACTCCTCCGTGACCGCGATCTGGTCGGTGAGCCGCCAGCAGTCGGGTTCGGCGGGGTACTCCTCGCCGCCGGGAAGGAGCACGAGCGCGTCGTCTTCGTCGTAGACGTACTCGAAGTGGACGGCCCGCCCGTCGCCGACGCGCACCCGCTCGTCGCCCGCGTTCGTCAGCGTCGTCCGGAGCTGCGGCGGGCGGTCCTCCGTCGCGGCCTCGTAGGAGACTTCCACGCTCGGCTGGACTCCAACGTCCACGTCGCCGTCGGTGGCGACGATCGAGACGCCCGGGCCGCCGGTCCCCTCCGGACGCGTGCCGCCGGCGTCGCCGCCGTTCCCGTCCGACCCCGGCGGCCCGTCGGAGTCGTTCCCGTCGCCGCCGGTCGACGCGCAGCCGGCGAGAGCGGCCAGCCCGCCCGCGCCCCCGACCGCCCGGATGTACCGCCGTCGCGTCCGCGTCATAATAGGCCCGAGAGCACCGGCGCACGTATAGCCTTACTGTCGGGGCGCTCCCCCGCGGATCGTGTGTGTCATTTTTTACCATGTGGGTCGTTGGGGTCGTATGGACATCAGCGATTACCGGGACGCGGTCGCGGCGAACCGACGCGCACACGGCTTCGAGGCGGTCGAGGCGGGGACGGACGCGTTCGAGCGGCTGTGGGCGGCCCGCGAGACGGACGACACGCTCGGCGACGTGGCGGTGTTGGCGACGCTCGTGGGGGCGGACGAGAGCGAGACGGACGGGGTCGACGCGGAGACGCTCGTCGACGTCGCGGCGTCGTTCCGCGAGGTGCTCGCCGACCGGATCGACCCCCGACCGGGGCGCGCGGACGGCGGCGAGGCCCCGACGCCGATCGGCTACGTGACGTTCGCGGTCCCGGATCCGGACGCGTCGCTGCTCGACGCGATGTCCGGGTTCACGGTCGCGAAGCGGCGGACGAACGTCTTCCCGCTCGTGTACGACACCCGGGCGGAGCGGCTCCACCGCCACGAGGTGCCGCGGCTGAAGGGGCGGGGCATCTACCGCCGGCAGGCGGACGACGCCGAGCGGCTTTACGACGTATAAGCAGTGGTGTTCGGATCGGAGAGACCCGTCGCTGACGTGTCGGATGACTGCTCATACATAACTGACTGAAGCTCGACGGAGAACACCTCCAAAGCCCCAGCCGGGAGGCGGGCGCACGCTCGCTGCGGTCCTCCGTCGCTCGCTCCGCTCGCTCCTTGCGGTCCTTGCTTCGCCTGCGCCCGCCTCCCGGCTGTCCCTTTGAGCCCCGCCCCGTACAGCGACCGCACCTCACGCCTCCCCAGCCTCGCGGTTCGTTCGGGACTCCCTACGGTCGCCCCTCACTCACCGCGTCCCTCGCGCGTGCTCCTCGCGGCCTCCGCTTCGCTCCGGCCGCTCGCAGGCACGCGCCACCGCAGTAGTCTCGATACGCATAGCGCGGACCGGTCGCTGTGGGGTTCGAAAATAATAGAGCCGAACTGGCCGCTCGCGCGCCGCTCAGACCAGCCGTTCCGCGATGCGTGCCGCGCCCTCCGCGGCCGCGGTGGCGGGCTCGTCGGGCGAGACGACCTCGACGTCGCGGTCGAGCGCCTCGGTGAGCCGCTTCTCGAACTCCTCGGTGAGTCCGGGGATACACGCCATGCCGCCGGTGGCGGCGACGGGGCGGCCCAGGGCGAGCTGGTAGGGTTTCATGTGGTCGTTGGCGAGTTCGGGGAGGAACTCGTTGGCGACGACGTCGACGACCTCGTCGATGTACCGGTCGACCGGCTCGCGCACGCCGCGGTCGACGGTGAACTCGTGGCTCCCGCCCCCGGGCTGCTGGATCACGTCGGTGAACGGCTCGAAGTCGTACACGTCGGCGTGTTCCTCCTTGTACTCCCGGGCGGTCGTCCGGTCGATGTGGACGCGGCCCTGGCTCTCCTCCTCGACGGCGGCGACGATCCGGCGGTCGACCTCGTTGCCCGTCACCGAGCCGGTCGAGAACGGCGAGAGCTGCTCGCCGCGCCGGTAGGCGCACGCCTCCATCGTCGTCGAGCCGAGGTTGATCGAGACGAACACCTCGTCGATCGCGTCGAGCTCGTCGCCGTACGCGGGGATCGCCCCGCACAGCGACTCGGGGTAGCTCCGCGTCTCGACCTGGCCGATGGAGGAGCCCTCGATCACCGACTTGAGGTTCTCGACGCCCGCCTCGTTGTCGATGGTCGGCACCGCGTAGACGACCGCGCTGTCCTCGGGCACGTCGTGGGCGTCCACGACCGCCTCGAAGAAGCGCTCCGCGTCCGCGACGCTGTCGTCGTCCTCGGGGAGTCCCGAGCGCAGCATGAAGCGCACGCGGTCGGGGTACTCGACCGCGGCCTCCTCGCCGAACAGCACCTTCTCCTCGCCGGTGATGGCGTCCTCGTAGGTCGCCAGACAGGTCAGCACCGAGTGGCGCTCGCGCCCGCCCCGTCCGTCGGGGACGTCGAGCACCGTTCGGGTGCTGCCTAATTTCACGCCGACCGCCGCCGATTCGTCCGTTTCGTTGATGTCCGTGGATTCGTCGTCGCTCATTGGTCACTCGCACACGAAGCGATCCGGACGATGGAGACGAGGCTGATCCGGTGGTCCGCGGGCGTGAACGGCCGGTCGCGCGTCGGGGCGTCGAACCCCTCGAGTCGGCGCGTCAGCGCCGCGACCGCGTCGTCGCCGACCCAGTCGAGCTCGCCGTAGTAGGACAGCGCGTCCCGGCTCCGCAGGTGGCCGCCGACGTCGACGAGGTAGCCGAGCCACTCGCCGACCTCGCGTTCCGCCGCGGGCGACGCCGGGATCGCCGTCAGGTACGGCCGATCCGCGCTCTCGCCGCCGTTCAACCGCTTCCCACGCTGACGCTGGAGCAGCTCCGTGAACGCGGCCGAGCGCGCCGCCTGCTCGGCCCGGTTCCGGTTCGGCCGCCGGAGCGCCCGCTCCCGAGGCGCTCCGTCCGCACCGTCTCGCGGCGCGTCCGCGATCCGGCGCAGCTCCCGTACGTCGTATCGTCGTGGATTCAGACTCATGTTCCGTCCGTCGTTCGCGTCCGTGCCCGAACCGTCGCGACGGGGTTATATGATAGTTGGCTCGCAGTTATCAGCGATGAGAAACTACGCCCCCGATCAACCGACGATCCGGTTCGCGACCGCGACGCTTCCCGCCGCGAGGACGCCGCCGGCGACGACGTCGGTCACCCAGTGAATACCGAGGAAGACGGTCGCGACGACGATGCTGCCGGTCAACGCTCCCGCGACGTAGGTCCACCGCGGGAACTCCTCGTGGGTCGAGACCGCCGCGAGGAACACCGTTACCGACAGGGCGGTATGGAGCGAAGGGAAGACGTTCGTCGCGGCGTTCACCTGCGAGGTGAGCTGCGTCACGCCCCCGAACCAGTCGAGGAGCAGCGGTTCGACGGGTGCCGCGTTCGGGTTCGCTCCCGGCACGGTCGGGTAGTTTCGCGGGCCGTACGCGACGATCCCGGCGTAACAACCGATCGCGACCGCGTAGTTCACCGCGTACGCCGCGACGAGTCGTTTCAGCGGCCGCAGGCGCTCGGCGAACGCGTACGCCGCGATCGGGAACGCGAGCAGCACGACGTAGCCGACGACGTACACCGGCCCGAAGTAGTACACGGTCCACCGGGGGATCCCGTCCTGTATCGCGGCCACGAGGTCGCCCTCGACCGCGTATATCGCGGTCGTCGCTCGGATCCCGTACTCGAACGAGAACGCCTCGATGCGCCTGATAAACCCCTTGTTCACCGCGAGGACGAGCGCGAGCGCGCCGACGTACGGCGCGATCCCGACCGCGCGCTCGCGGACCAGGTCTCGGTCCGCGAGGACGCCCCGAACGCGTTCTCGCCCGACGCAGACGGGCAGGAGGATCGCGAACGCGACGAGCGTGGCGCCGGCGACGACGCCGAAGAGGCCGAGGAACCCGGTCGGTATCCAGCCGGGCATCACGAGTCACCCGTCATCGATCGACTCCCACGCGGGACGGGCGAGCAATCAGTCTCTCGGTACCGGCGGAGCCGTCCGCGTCACCGATCGCCCGGCTAACAGATCGTCCGCGTACCCCGCCGGTCACTCCGTCTCCGCCCACGGGAGCGGCTCGGTACACCAGTGACAGAAGTCGAGTTCGGCGTCGGCCTCCTTGCCGCAGTTGGGACAGGTCACGTCGAGGGACCCGCCGTCCTCGTCGGCGGGGGTCGCGTTCGGCGGACCCCGGACGGTTCCCAACCCGTCGTCGCCGTCCGCGCTCGCGGCGCGACGCCGCATCGCCTCGGCGGCCGCGTCGGCGCGCTCGCGCGCCGCGGCGTCGGCCCGGCCGACGAGGTACGCGTCGAGCGCCGACAGCGCGGACAACAGCGCGATCGGCACCGCCACGTCGGTCGGCACCGCGGCCGACACCGCCGCGGGGTCGGTGAGGGGGTTGACCGGCTCCACGTCGTACAGCGCGAACAGCGCGACCCCGCCGCCGACGATCGTCAGGTGCCACAGCAGCGCCCGCCCCCACCGGCGCAACGAGAGGTGGCCGAGCCCCGGGAGGACCAGCGCGAGCAGGGCGGCGAGGACGGGACGCAACTGGTTTCGCATACGGCCCGAGTTCGTCCGGCCGGTACTTAGGCCTGCGGTGTCGCGCCGATCGGCCGCAGCCGGTATCCCGTCCGCGGGCGATCCGCTCGCCCGCGGCCCCCTCCGCCACCGGCGCCGAACGCCCGCCCACGTCCGCGTCGTCCCGGATAACAACCGTTAATCGCGGTCCGCTCGTCGGCCGCTACATGAGCAGTCAGCGGGCGACCGCGTTCGTCCCGGGTCACGTCACCGCCTTCTTCAGCGCGCACCCCGCCGACGATCCCGCGGTCGCCGGGTCGCGCGGCGCGGGCGTCACGCTCACCGACGGCGTGACGGTCCGAGTGTCGGCGGGCGACGCGGAGAGGGCGACGGGCGACGCGGAGGGGGTGACGGGCGACGCGGAGAGGGCGACGGGCGACGGCGAAGGGGACACGACGATCGACGGCGAGTTCGGATCGATCGGCGCCGTCGACGACGTCCTCGCCGAACTGGACGCCACCGCCGCCGACGTCGCGGTCGAGACGGACCTCCCGATCGGCGCCGGCTTCGGTGTCTCCGGCGCCGCGGCCCTGGGGACCGCCCTCGCCGCGAACGACGCGTTCGACCGCGGGCGCTCCGAGAACGACCTGGTCGGGATCGCCCACGCCGCGGAGGTCGGTCGCGGGACCGGCCTCGGCGACGTGGTCGCGCAGGCGCGCGGCGGCGTTCCGATCCGGCTGGAACCGGGCGCCCCGGGGGTCGGGGAACTCGACGGGATCCCGGGGACCGCGCGCGTCGAGTACGTCACGTTCGGGGAGCTTTCGACCGAAACCGTCCTCGGCGGCGACACCGCCGCGCTCTCCGCGGCCGGCGAGGACGCGCTCGACCGGCTCCGCGCGGACCCCCGGCTCCAGACGCTGACGGACGCGGCCCGCGGGTTCGCCCGCGACGCGGACCTCCTCGTCCCCGAGATCGCGGAGGCGATCGCGGCGGTCGAATCGGCGGGCGGCGAGGCCGCGATGGCGATGCTCGGTCGCACGGTCTTCGCGTTCGGGACCGGGCTCTCCGACGCGGGGTACGACCCGGAGGGCTGTCGGATCGACGCCGCGGGCGCGCGGCTCGTCGACGAGGGGGACCGGAGGTAAGGCCTTTCACTCGCTCGGCCCGACGGGAGGTATGGCCGAATCGCTCCGCTCGTTCTTCGACGAGCTCGAGGCGCCGGACCGACACCTGGCCCTGTTGAACCGGTCGTCGCCGGATCCGGTCCGGAACCTGCTCGACGGCCAGCCCGTCTCGGTCAGCGAGGCCGAGGCGGACTCCGCGGCGGACGACGACGTGGTCGCGCTCGTCGAGGACGGGTCGGTCGTCGCGCGCTCGACCCTCGACGAACTGCTCGAATCGGTGCTGCTCATCAACTCCGACCTGTACAAGACCGGCGCCATCGAACTCGACGAGGTCGCGCTCCCGGCCGTGTTCGAGGGGCTCGACGAGGTCCCGTTTCGGGTCCGCGGCTACCCCGCCTCGAACAAGGAGAAGCTCCTCCTCATCATCATCTCGCGCGTGATCGAGCGGATCGCAGCCGAACACGGGGACGGCACGCTCCGGGCCTCGTTCCAGCGGCTCTCGCGGATCGACGACGAGCGCGGGACCCGGTCGGTGTACGAACGGGTCGCCGGAACCGGCGTCGACGTCCACGTGTACGGCGTCGGTGACGTGGACTCGCTGTCGGAGTTCCCGGTGACGGTCCACACCGGGACCTCCTACCCGTATCAGCGGTCGTGGTTCGTCGTGTTCACGCCGCCGAACGGCGGGGACGGCGACCACGTCGCGCTGCTCGCGCTCGAAGACGAACCGAACGTCTGGGACGGCTTCTGGACGTTCCGGCCGGAACTCGTGACGCGGATCGAGCGGTACATCGCCGAGGAGGTCTGAGGCGGGCGGTTGGCGGAGAATTGTCGGTTTGAGATGCCGAGTCTTGATTTATAATTATTCTGCGGTGGCGCGTGCCTGCGAGCGGCCGCCACCGGCGGCCGCGAGGCAGCGCGCCCGACGAGGCTGGGGAGGCGTGAGGTGCGGTCGCTGTGCGGACGGGCGGGACTCAAAGGGGCAGTCGCGAGGGCGAAGGCGGCCGCAGCAAGCACCGCAGCGAACGGAGTGAGCGAGGAGCGAAGCAAGGCCCCCGAGTCCTCGCGACTGGGGCTTTGGAGCCGTTCGCCGTCGATCCGTAGTCGTATCTCTATAAGCGAGCGACAAGGGTGTAGAAAGCACTCCCCACCGTCCCCACACTCGAAACGTATCCCGCCACCGCCGACGAACAAAGCTTTACCGCGTCGCCCGCCTAGCTCCGGCAAATGGTACTCGACGACCTCGGCACGTCCCTGCGGAGCAGCCTCGACAAGCTCCAGGGGAAGTCCCGACTCTCCGAGAGCGACGTCGAGGAGATCGTCAAGGAGATCCAGCGCTCCCTCCTCTCGGCCGACGTCGACGTCTCCCTCGTGATGGAGCTGTCGGACTCGATCAAGTCCCGCGCGCTCGAGGAGGAGCCGCCGGGCGGCACCACCGCGAAGGACCACGTCCTCAAGATCGTCTACGAGGAGATGGTCGAGCTGGTCGGCGACTCCACCGAGCTCCCGCTGGAGAACCAGACGATCCTGCTGGCCGGCCTCCAGGGGTCGGGGAAGACCACCTCCGCGGCGAAGATGGCCTGGTGGTTCTCGAAGAAGGGGCTCCGTCCCGCGGTGATCCAGACCGACACCTTCCGCCCGGGCGCGTACGACCAGGCGAAGCAGATGTGCGAGCGCGCCGAGGTCGAGTTCTACGGCGACCCCGACAGCGACGACCCGGTCCGGATCGCCCGCGACGGCCTCGAAGCGACCGAGGACGCCGACGTCCACATCGTCGACACGGCCGGCCGGCACGCGCTCGAAGACGACCTCATCGACGAGATCGAGGAGATCGAGGGCGTCGTCGACCCCGACCGCTCGCTGCTCGTCCTGGACGCCGCGATCGGGCAGGGCGCGAAGGAGCAGGCCCGCCAGTTCGAGGAGTCGATCGGCATCGAGGGCGTGATGATCACCAAGCTCGACGGGACCGCCAAGGGCGGGGGCGCGTTGACGGCGGTCAACGAGACGGACTCCTCCATCGCGTTCCTCGGCACCGGCGAGACGGTCCAGGACATCGAGCGGTTCGAGCCCTCGGGGTTCATCTCGCGGCTGCTCGGGATGGGCGACCTGAAGCAGCTCTCCGAGCGCGTCGAGCGCGCGATGCAGGAGACCCAGGAGGAGGACGAGGACTGGGATCCGGAGGACATGCTTCAGGGGGAGTTCACCCTGAAGGACATGAAGCGGCAGATGGACGCGATGAACAAGATGGGCCCGCTCGACCAGGTGATGGACATGATCCCCGGGCTCGGCGGCGGGATGATGGACGAGCTCCCGGACGACGCGATGGACGTCACCCAAGACCGGATGCGCCGCTTCGAGCGCATCATGGACTCGATGACGGAAGAGGAGCTTGAGAACCCCCGCGTCGTCGGCCAGTCGCGCACGGAGCGCATCGCCCGCGGCTCCGGCACCGACGAGGAGACGGTCCGGCAGCTCTTGGAGCAGCACTCGATGATGGAGGAGACGATCGGTCAGTTCCAGGGGATGGGCGAGGGCGACATGCAGCGCATGATGAAGAAGATGGGCGGCGAGGGCGGCGGCCTCGGCGACATGATGGGCGGCGGGAAAGGGCCGTTTTAAATAAGATACTGTCCGCGAATCGGTTATCGACCGTTGCTCTCGCGGGTGACGGCGGATTTTTTCAGGCACCCAGCCCTTCGGTTATAAATGGCTGGCTCTGTTGAAATTCTCAACAGGTGACACATTCTGACCCGCTTGCGGTCAATACAGGGTTCTTACAGACCAGATTCGGACTATACCACTCTTAATGCTGTCAAGAACGTCTTGCGAGATACAGAGGATCAGTACAGCAGTGAGTTCCAAGGCTATTTTACTCAGTAGAGAATGGTTAAAATAATGGGTCGATGGGATCGTGCTGTCACTCCTGTTGTCTCGACTATTCTCGTGGTCGCAATTGTGGTAGTTTTAGCTACAACGATTTCCGTGTTTTTGGCTCTGGTGAATCACTAAGCGGCGTCGGCTTCAACCGTGAGAACTTGGAAAATGAAGCGAAAATCGGCGATGCCGTGCGAGCGCGAACGTGGTCTCATAATGTTCGTGAACTCGTCGTGAAATGTGTCATTCACAACATCAAACGTGTTGTGATACCGTGAAATCAACCGCTATATGGCGATTTATCAGAGCAGTCACTGTTGATTCCACATCCCGAGCGCGAGCGAACATCCGGCGAAGGAGACAATCATTTTACTCACGTAGAGAGGTTATTTCACCGTGAATTGGAGGTGGTATCGGATGGCGCTAGTTGCCGCGGTGTTGGTCGCGGGTGTCCTCCGCTTCGAGTGGGACCCACAGCTCTTGCTGTTCGTCTACTGGGTCGAAGCGGGTATCGCGGCCGGTCGGGGCGTCCTCCAATCCCTGTTTGCTGAGCTCCCGCCCTCGGAGGCGTACAGACCGTGCGGCACGAGGATGCCGTTCCCGCTCGCGGCGCTCGCGGACGTCCGCGGCGGCGTCCGCTTGGCGAGTTGGCTCCCCCCGGTGTACCCGCGGAACGTCCCGTACGTTGTCCTAGCGGTGATTCCGATCGCGGCCTTCTGGCCGCTCGCCGGACTCCTCTTGACCGGTGCGGTCGCGCCGGTCGTCACGACGTTCGCGCCACCACAGACTCTCTGGCTGGCGGTCCTCGCCGTCGTGGTCGGCCAAGCGGTCCGATTTGTTGACTGGCTCCGGACGGAGACGTACGAGTCGACGGCCGCCACCGGCGGCAGTACTCGGCGGTACCTGGTACTCGTGGTCGTCCTCGCGGTCGTCGCCCCGCTCGCGCTAGAGGGCGCGGCGGCCACGGGCGTCGGCCGCCTCGGCCTGGGGTTAGCAGTCGTCGCCGTGCGGGTTGCCTACGACCTCGTCGAACTCCGCCACCCGGGGTGGGTCGAGTCGGCCGTGTTCAGCGACGAGACCGTCGGGGGCGAACGGTCGGTCGAGGCGCCCGACGGCGAGCCGGTCGCGTCGTTCGAGAGCGACCGCCGCGGCACGCTCGTCGCCTCGGTGATCGGCGGTGTCCTCGTCTCCGTGCTGGGAGTGATGCTGTTCCCCGTTCTGGTGGGTGGGTTGGTCGGACTGCTCGTCGGCGGTGGAGTGCTCACCACGCCGTCCGGCCCCGTCGTCGGCGCCGCGGTCGGCGTCGCGGTCGTCGTCGGCGTCCGGGTCCTCGTCGAACTCGTCGTCGGGTGGGTGGTCAGCGCACACGTGGTCTATCATGTCTACCCGGACGCAGTCGTGGCCCACAACGAGTTGACGGGCGCGACGCAGTGGTCGGTTCGCCGCGCCGAGATCACCGAAGTTACCCCGTCTTCCGACCTCTTCGCCGGGGTACTACCCGAGTGGTACGACACGGTCAAGATCACCACCGCGGGCGGCGAGAGCCACACGCTGGGGTACTTCGGCGACGTCGAGTCGGCCGCGAGACTGCTCGACGGCGAGGGTGCAGGCTGAACTCGGCGTGCGTCAGGTCTGAGGCGCGTTTCCGGGCCGATTCTCAGATCAGGAGTGAATCGAGAAAAATCGCTAGAAGGCGTTTGATTTCACGGTTTCACGGCTCGCTTGATGTTGTAGACCGCACACATCAGAACAATTTCACGAAATTCGCGGTACCACGCTCGGGCACGCACCGCGTGGCCGAGCGTCCGCTTGATCGTTGAGAAGACGGTTTCAAACAGCGCCCTCTGGCCGTATAGAGACTCGTCGATTCGCGCGTTATGCGCGCAATCGACGGGTCGGAACTCACGGTGTTTGATCAGCGGTCTCACGCCTTCTTCGCGCAATTTCTCGCGTAATCGCTGCCAATCGTACCCTTTGTCGGCCGCGAGGCTGGCAATCTCGCCCGCGTTGCGGCAGGCGAGTTGCCAGCCGATCTGCGTGTCGTGACGTTTCTCGGTCGTACAGTGAACGTCAAGTACAGCTTGTGTTTTTGTATCGACAAGCGCGATCGTTTTCAGCGTTTGAACGCGGTAGTTCGTCCGGCGGCAGTAGTGCTTGCTGGCGGTTTCGCGGTCGAAGAACGTCGCGTCCATCGCGGTGTGATCAGCGGTGTCGTGCAACTGCGCCGAGAGGCGCAGCAGCACTCGCCAGATCTTCATCTTTAATGTGTCAAACGCCTTGACTAGCGTCGAGTGATGCGGGAGATCGGACGTTTCGAAACCGATCTCGGCCACTATTTGTGGCATCTCGCTCAAGAGATCAAGCGCCTCGCGGTAGGATTTCTCTAGGTAAATCCGGAGACAGTGGAGAGAAACGACGGCGTAGTCGGCGAAGCCCCCACACCCCCTTCGGGGGCGGCGGCTTCGCCTCGGCCACCAACAGCATTTTTAGCTACGTGACCGCCTTGCTCGTGAAGCGGGAGATATTCGACATAGGCATCGCCGATTTTCCGCTTCACTTCCTTTGATGTGACGACCTATCCCGCCGTCTTACAGCGATTCACCAGAGCCGTGTTTTTGTTTGGTGCTACAGAGAATCTAAACGAGCCTGCGCCAATCGTTGGCCAGACGAGTGGAGAGTTTGAGCCAGGGGCGGATGCCCAGCGTGTACGTATTACGCACATATCTGGAGAGGGCGTTCCCGCTGAAGAATTGGAAATTGTCGTTCGGGCATCTGGCCCCGATGTGGATACTGAAGCACGACTGGTTAACCTCCCCGAGTTTGATGAGGAGAAAGATCCTGAGAACATAATATTGTATTTCAATAAAGAAATTGAGAGTAACGATCCAAACACGTGGGGCGTTGGTGACACAATCCAATTTGAAATAAACGTGGGAGGAGCCGATTTTCGTGAACCGCCAGTAGGTAGTAATCCTGATGCTGACGAACTTACGGTTCTAATTGTTCATACTCCTTCGAGCGCTGTTATTGTTAAAAAAACGTTCACACCGTAGGTGGAATATATGGGCTCTGTGTTCAGCACGACTCAAAAAATATCAAAAATTATGTATTTCGACAGAGCCTCGGAAATCAATAAATATCCCACCTACGGCCCGGGAGGTTCCGCCGTTCGCTCTGGGGAGAACGTCACGTCAGGGCTAAGATAGACTCTGTAGCGATATGTATGTAGTTTCGCGACGGTCGACGGGTTTCAGCGACACTCCGGCTTGTCCCGTTCCGTAGGGTCGCCGGTCGCCGCGGCCGCGACTGCGGTCGTTCTGGCGATGGGCTGTTTGTCGTTGACGCCGATAAAAAGGATCTCAACCGAGTCTCCCGGCTCCATCGGGCGGTCGCCGCTGAAATCGATCGGATACCTGTTTTCGACGCGAAAGAAGGGTTCGTCGCCGCCGCGAGCGATGTCATTCTGGTTCGACTCGACATATTGCTCACCAATGTCTGACACGTCGGTACCGGTTCCCCCCTGTTGGTACCGGTTGTGAGCCATCCGGATTGTCAGTGTCTCACCGACGCCGAAATCGCCGGTACAGAACTCCCCGACATCGCCGTCGTGGAACGTCTGACCGGTGTCCGCGTCGAAGCGGTTGGGGTTCAGGAACCGAACCTGACCGCCCTCGCCGTCGCTACCCTCCCAGCTGACCAGTATCGAACCGATCTCGTCGCCTTGGAAGGTCGGCCCTGCGACGTAGGGCACTCGAACGACGTCAATGTCTCCGCGGGGGGGATTGCTGTTACCATTGTTCCACCCGCCCCACGATCGGTGTTCGGGCCCGAGCGTCACCTCCGCGTCGCCGAACCCGCGCAGCTCTTGGGGCTCTGGGAGCTCGCTCTCGAAGTCAAGAACGACGACGCCGATGGTAGCAGCGAGTATCACCACGATGGCGACCATGAGAATCGTGGCAACGACGGTCGTAACGCCGCGGTCACGGCTACCGTCCATCGCTCACTCCGGCGCAGGCGACCTGACTGCCACTCATACCAATACAACGGCCTGTTCCGGAAGTATACATTTCGATCCACATATCAGTTCTAATAGCCATTATTGCTGTTCAGTTACACGCCATGTGAGATTGAGACACATGCGCGCTGTATTCAGCAGGACACCGAGAACAGATCACTTGTTGAGAATTTCAACGGAGCCGTACCGAGGCATTTCAAACTCGGTGAGCGCTGCTCGTTCATATTGGTGTGTAACGCATGGAGACATCGTGCGAAGCCGACTAAGCGGCCAGCTCTAGCGACCAGTAGCATGAAAAATCGAGGTCGGGAGGCTACTGGGTGTCGTCCGCGAACACTGCGCCGAGCGAGTCGTCACCTGCCTGCCCAACCGCGATTGCTGAGACTGCGGCGCCGCCGTCAAGTTCGGTGTCAGGCAGCGAGAGCGCGATGTCGTCGCTTCCGTGCGGGAGGACCTCAAGATCGTAGGAGCCAGCGTCAACAGGAACGTACTCGCTGGCGCTTCGGAATTCGATATTTTCACACAGGGTCGGACCACCGTTAGCGACTCGCACGTCGACGGCGGGAGCGTCCGGTGAGGCATGAACAAACCGGACGTGAGTTTGGTCGGCTTCGACATCACCGGGGGCGTCGGAAAGTACTGTACACTCGGCTTCAGCGAGCATACCAGTCGCAAGCGCCGAGTACGCGCGGTCTGCCTCAAGTTCGACTGTCAGATCGAGGACTGCCTCGTCGTCGCCATGCGGCGTGACAGCGATCTCGTGGCTTTCAGCTGGCAGCTCGGCGTACTCGCTGATGGTTTCGAATGGCACGTCTTCGAAGGCGATTTCGCCGTCGACGTGGACATCGACGTTCGGTGCGTCCGGACAACAGTGACCAACGCGGACGGATGCGGTTTCTGCCATACCAATTCTTGTTGCTCGTGCCAGAAGTTTCAATCTATATATGTGAACAAAATATATTATATATGGGTATGAGCCGTACGGGGAACACCGGAGCACGCAGTTTGTGCTCCCCGAGGCGGCGTTGTATACCGACTTCAGCTACAGAGGCGAAAACGACCGCAACTCCAACTCGGCCAGCGAGCGATGGACCGGGTCCGAGCAGGACTTCGGTCAGGGGGCCAGTCGTTTTCGTGTGCGTGAGAGCAGAACCGACCCAAGTTATCGAAGACGAAGGGCGCGTCGTGGGCCTGTCTTCTCATCAGACTCATCGGTTTCCTCGCTGTCTCGGCATTGGACTGGAGCTGCCGCGTGGTCGTCCAGCGAGGGTTCATCGGTGTGCTGTTCCGCTCTGGTCGAGATAGTCGTCTGTGTGCTCGACTCGCGCGCTGTATCTCGCACGACGATCCGAATGTCTCCCTGAATTGGTAGAACTCCCGATATTCAACCCGCACTCTTCAGCGACCAGCTGTTTCAGGCGAGAACGTGTCTGTAGAATAGGATTTCAACAGAGCCAAATAGCTGATTGCGGACCGACGGAGAACGTCTCCAAAGCCAGCTGTTTATTTATAAATAGTTGACTGCGGATCGACGGGGAACACCTCCAAAGCCCCAGCCGCGAGGGCGGCACACGCTCGCTGCGCTCCTCGCTCGTTCGCTCCGCTCACTCGCTGTGGTGCTTACGTCGCCTGCGCCGCCCTCGCGGCTGCCCCTTTGAGTCCCTCCCCGCCCGCGACCGCACGGCACCTCACACCTCCCCAGCCTCGTCGCTGGCACCCTCCGCTTCGCTTCGGGAGCCAGCGACTCCCTCGCGCGTGCTGACTCGCGGCCGCCGAGGGCGGCCGCTCGCAGGCACGCGCCACCGCGGGAATCGAGATGACAGATCGATCCTTACCGGCAGCCGCCGAGCGCTTCAGGCCCTTTATACGGGTGACCGGGCTACGGCTTGGCGATGGACCGGGACCGGATCGGCGAGTACGACGCCTTGGTCCTCGTCTCGCTCGTCTGGTTCCTGGGGAAGTTCGTTCGCTACCTCTTCCCGCCGCTGTTCGAGTCGATCCAGGAGGCCTACGGCGTGAGCAACGCCACCGTCGGGACCGCCTTCACCGGCTTCATGCTCGTGTACGCCCTCCTCCAGTTCCCGAGCGGCGCGGTCGCGGACCGGCTCGGTCCGGTCCGGGTGATCGTCGCGGGCGCGCTCGTCGCCGGCGCGGGGTCGCTCGCGATCGTCTTCGACGCCCCGTTCGCCGCGCTCGTCGCCGCGATGGTCGTCATCGGCGCGGGGACGGGGGTCCACAAGACGGTCTCGGTGCGGCTGATCGCCCGCGTCTACCCCGCGCGGACCGGGCGGATGCTCGGCGCGCACGACACGCTGGGCGCGATGGGCGGGGTCGCCGCGCCCGCCGTCGTCGTCGCCGTCCTCTCGGCGCCGCCCGCGCTCGCGGCCGTCCTCGCGCGGCTCCCCGGCGCCGACTGGCGCGCGCCGTTCCTGCTCACCGGCGTCCTCGCCGTCGGGCTCGCGGTCGCGACCGCGGTCCGGCTCTCCGGGTCGCCCGCGGCGACCGGTCCGACCGACGCCGACGGCGACGACTCGCCGGAGGCGCAAGAGTATCTCCGGCTGTTCCGGAACCCGCGGTTCTCGGCGTTCGTGCTGGTCACGGTCGGGTTCTCGTTCGCGCACAACGGCCTGGTCGCATTCCTTCCCCTGTACCTCTCGGAGGCCGCCGACCTCGCGACGTCGACCGCGAACCTCCTGTACTCGCTGGTGTTCGCGGTGACGTTCGTCCAGCTGGTCACCGGTGACCTCTCCGACCGCGTCGGTCGCTTCCCCGTGATGGTCGCGGCGCTCGGGCTGGCGGCGACGGCGCTCGTCGCGCTCGTCTCGCTCCCGGGACTCGGCCTCGGTGCCGTCGCCGCCGCGGTCGTCGTCGCCGCCTTCGGCCTCGGATCGCACGGCTTCCAGCCCGTGCGTAGCGCGTACCTGATGGAACTGCTCCCGGAGCGACTCGCCGGCGGAGGGCTCGGCGTCGTCCGGACGCTGCTCATGGGCGCCGGCGCGCTCGCGCCCGGCGCGGTCGGCGTCATCGCCGACGCGGTCGGCTTCCGTCCGGCGTTCGCGCTGCTCGCCGGCTCGATGGGACTGGCGGCGGTCGTCGCCGCCGGCCTCTGGCTCACGGAGTGAGCGAAGGCGACCGAATCGCGGACCGCGAGAGCGACCGACTCAAAGATCGCGGACCCCTTGCCCTCTCACCGCTCACGCCTCTTCGTCCGTCTCCCGCAGGATGAACGGGCCGATGGAGAGGGTGCGCTTCGTCACCGTCGCGATCCGCAGGATATACGAGAGCAGCAGCGCGAACGGGACGAGCGAGGCGGCGACCGCGGCCGCGACCAGAAGCACGACGCTCTCGACGCCGAGAACCGCTCCCCCGTACCGCCCGGCGTCGAAGAAGGCGACCATCGCCGCCGCAACCAGCAGCGCCGGAACGGCCGACGCGAGGATCCGCCGGGACAGGTCGATCAGCGCCCACTGGAAGTACAGCGTCTTGAAGTGTTCGCGGGCGGGGCCGAACAGCCGCAGCGACCCGATCAGGTCGTCGAGCGCCGCGGCCCCCTCGTCGTCCAACGCCTCCCCGTGGCGCTCGCGGAGCCGTCGGGCGGCGAACAGCTTCCACGAGTAGTTGAAGTCGAGGACGGCCGCGATCACCTCGAACGCACCGAACCGGCCCCCGTCGAGCTTCGCCACCGTCTGTTCCGCGTTCTCGACGACGGCCTCGGTCAGGTCGTCCGTCGTCCGCACCAGATCCTCGTCGGTCGAGCCCGAGACGGCCTCGCGGAAGGTCGTCGCGTGGTCGCTCGCCGCCTCGACGAGGGCGCTGAGAAACGCGGCCGGCTCCGCGGGGCTGACGGGCTCGTCGAGGACCGCCGCCGCGTCCTCTCGGAATTCCATCGCGCCGTCCATCCGCTCGCGCTGGTCGCCCACGGCGCCGAGCTCCTGCGAGAGCACGAGCTGGTTCAGGGTGAGCACGAGCGTGACGCCCGTGATGGTGGCCGTGAGGAGCCCCTGAAACAGCGTGTCGACGGAGTCGCCGCCGCGGAGGGCCTCGGCGGCGCCGGGGAGGAGGGCCCCGACCGCGACCAGCCCGAGGAACACGAGCGAGAGGATGATCGCCGTGACGAGCCGGCGGTCGGCGTCGAGCAGGAGCCACAGCGCGGCGCGGCTCCGGTCGGCGCGTTCGCGGACGCTGTCGTCCGGCGCGTCGCTCGCCTCGGTCATGTCTCGGGCTCCCGCGCCGGAGCGAAAAAGCCACCGGGGTTTGACCGGAGCGGACGGCGGTCCGCTCTCTCCTCAGTCGAGCGTTCCGGGGTCGAACGCCGCCGGGTCGAACTCGCGGTCGCGGAGGCGGTCGGGGTCGACCGCGCGCAGCACGGACTCGTCCGTGGCCTCGAGGACGACGGGCGGGGCGACGCCGTCCTCTGCCGCCTCCAGCCAGCGACCGACGCAGAGGCACCAGCGGTCGCCCGGCTCCAGCCCGGGGAAGTCGAACTCGGGACGAGGCGTGATCAGGTCGTTGCCCCGCTCGCGGCTGTATCGCAGGAACTCGGCCGTGACGACCGCACAGAGCGTGTGCTCTCCGACGTCGCCGTCCACGTCGCGGCAGTGGCCGTCTCGGAGGTAGCCGGTCGTCGGGTCGCGGCCGCAGGGGGCCAGCTCGCCGCCGAGCACGTTGCGGTCGCCGCGGTCGTCCGCGTCGTCGTCCGCTGACACGCGATCCGCTTCCGTCCCCGTCGACATAAGTGGGACGCCGCCGAACCGTCGACAATGAGCCGTAACGACGAGGTCGCGACCCGACTGGAGGAGTTCGCTGACCTCCTCGAGGCGACGGGCGTCGAGTACAAGCCGACCGCCTACCGACGGGCGGCCGAGAACGTCCGCGACCACCCCGCGCCGATCGAGGGGCTCGCGGCCGACGGCGAGGACGCGGTCGCCGAGATCGACCGCGTCGGCGACGCCATCGCCGCGAAGATCGTCGAGTACGTCGAGACCGGGACGATCGAGGAGCTGACCGAGCTGCGCGAAGAGCTCCCGGTCGACATGGCCGGGCTGACCGCGGTCGAGGGCGTCGGTCCGAAGACGGTCGGCTCCCTGTACGACGCGCTCGGTATCTCGGACCTCGACGAGCTGGAGGCCGCCGCGGAGGCGGGCGAGATTCAAGAGGTGTCCGGCTTCGGCGCGAAGACCGAACAGAACATCCTCGACAACGTCCCGTTCGCCCGAGAGGCCCGCGAGCGCACCCGCCTCGGCGACGCCCGGCCGCTCGCGGACGACGCGCTCGCGTCCCTCACCGCCCTCGACTCCGTCGAGTCCGTCGAGGTGTGCGGGTCGATCCGGCGGTGGAAGCCGACGATCGGTGACGTCGACCTGCTCGTGGCCAGCGAGGAGCGCGAGCCGATCGTCGAGGCGTTCACCGACTGGGACGCCGCGGACGCGACGATCGAGGCGGGCACCGGGAAGGCGAGCGTGCGCGCGGACGGCACCCGCGTCGACCTTCGGGTCGTCGACCCCGACGAGTTCGGCGCCGCGCTCCAGTACTTCACCGGGTCGCGGGCGCACAACGTCGCCGTGCGCAACCGAGCGATCGACCGCGACCTCAAGCTGAACGAGTACGGGCTCTTCGACGTGAGCGACGTCGACGGCGAGGGAGTCGACGACGCGGCGGACGGCGACGCCGAAGACGCCGACTCGACGCGGGCCGGCGAGCGCATCGCGGGCGCCGAGGAGGCCGAGGTCTACCGCGCGCTCGACATGGACCCGGTCCCGCCGGAGCTGCGCGAGGACCGCGGCGAGGTCGAGGCGGCCGCCGAGGGGCGGCTCCCGTTCCTCGTCGAGCCGGGCGACCTCCGCGGCGACCTCCACACCCACACCGACTGGTCCGACGGCGGCTTCTCGATCGCGGAGATGGCGGCGGCGGCCGCGGAGCGCGGCTACGACTACCACGTTGTCACCGACCACGCGACCGGGCCGGGGATGGTCGGCGGGGTCGGCCTCGACGAGTCCGACCTCGAGGAACAGGCCGCGGCGATCGCCGAGGCGGCCGAGGAGGTCGAGATCCCGATCCTCCACGGGATAGAGGCCAACATCGACGCCGACGGCGGCCTCTCGACCGACGACGAGGTCCTCGCCGCCCTCGACATCGTCGTCGCGTCGCCGCACGCCGCGCTCGGGCAGGACGGCGAGGCGGCCACCGAGCGCCTGATACGGGCGGTCGAACACCCGCACGTCGATATCCTCGGTCATCCGACCGGCCGCCTCATCAACGAGCGGCCGGGGCTCGATCCGGACGTCGGGGCGGTCGCCGAGGCGGCCGCCGCGAACGGGACCGCCGTCGAGGTGAACGCGAACCCCGCTCGACTCGACGCCGACGGCGAGTTCGTTCGGGCCGCGATCGAGGCGGGGGCGACGATCGCGATCGACACCGACGCGCACGCGCCCCGCGAACTCGACAACGCCCGGTACGGGATCCACACCGCGCGGCGGGGCTGGGCCGAGACGTCGACCGTGCTCAACGCGCGATCGCTCAACGGCCTCCGGTCGTTTATCCTGTAGCCGACGGACCGGTCCCGGACGCCGCCCGCCCGAGCTTGACATCCTCCCCGCGCTAAAGCGCGAGGCCTTCTCCTCGATTCTCCGTAACCGGTTTGCCCGCCCGCCGTCTACTCGCCGCTAATGGAACGCGAACGGGCCGTCGATCGCTTGGAGTCGCTCGTCGACCGCGTCGCGGACGAGCCGATGCCGGTGCCCGTCCGCGAGGTGTGGGCGTTCGGGGACGTCGCGCTCGGCCTCGACCCGGTCGACCGCCTCGACATCTACCTCACGAAGGACGTGATCATGGGCGGCGACGCCGACGCGGCCGCCGCGTTCGAGGCCGAGTACGGGGTGAAAGGCGTCGGCACCACGGTCGACGCAGCGTGGGCCGAGGCGAACCCAGACCGCGTGCGCACGAGCGACAACGGGTACGCGGCGCCCGAGAAGTGTCTCGCGGCCGAGCTGGTGGAGGACCACGAGCCGATCCACCTGGAGGTGTGTAACGCCGGGTTCGAGGACAACGTCCGCCAGCGCCTGACGGGGGCGCTCGCCCGCGACGCCTACGAGGAGGTGCTCGACCCGCGCGGGGTCTGCCTGTGGGTCGACGGCGAGCGCGACGACGAGGCGTTCGACCGCCTCCGCGAGGCCTCGCTCGCGATGCCGACGCTGCCCGCCGCGCTCGGGATGCTCGGCGCCGACGAGGACGCCGCGAACGCGGCCGCGGACGTCCTCAAACAACAGCGCGCCGAGCAGGAGGGCGCCTCGGTGCGCGGCGATATGGTGTGACTCGGACGCGCCGCGACGCTATTTATAAATAACCGCGGTGGCGCGCCGGTGAGCGGCCGCCACCGGCGGCCGCGAACCGCCCGCGAGGGAGTCGGTCGCCGAGCGAAGCGACGGCGACCGACGAGGCTGGGGAGGCGTGAGGTGCGGTGCTGCGTGGTGCGGGGCGGGACTCGAAGGGGCAGTCGCGAGAACGAAGCACGACGACGTAAGCACCGGAACGAGGGAGCGGAGCGACCGAGTGAGGAGCGTGGTTCGAGACGCCGAAGGCGTCTCGTCATCGCCAGAAATCGGAGATTTCTGGCTAGCAGTCAGAACGCTCCGCGTTCTGACGACATCACGAAAGGCGCTTCGCGCCTTTCGAACGACAGCGAGTCGCGCGAGTTCTCGCGACTGGGGCTTTGGAGGTGTCCGCTGCCGATCCACGGTCAAACGTTTATAAGCGAGCGGCTGGGGCTTTGGCGGTGTTCGCCGCAGCGCCGTCATCCATTTATAAACTGTCTCCGATGCTGCTGACGCTACCGCTCGCTATTTATAAATAACCACGCGGACGCGCCGATTCAGATCCAACACCTCACTTCAGTCGTCCGACGGTCACGTCGAAGGGGACGTACTCGACGCGCTCGTACGCCTCGGCGCCGATGGCGTCGACGACCTCCCGACCCATCTCGCGCCAGCGCCCGCGGAGGTCGTCGTAGGCGGCCTCCGAGGTCGCGGCCACCAGCTCCTCCCGATGGTCGGCCAGCCCCGCGCCGGAGGCCTTCCGCGCCGCAGACCGCAGCGCGGCCTCGGCGTACGGCGGCTCGGTCCGCTTCTCGTGGACGTAGCGCCGCGTTCGCACGTCGACCAGCCCGGCCGCGTCGAACGCCTCCCGCACGCGGTCGCCGAGCGCGACGTCCGTCTCCACCCCGTCGACGTACGCCTCCCGGGCCTCGCGCTCCAGCCGCTCCTCGGCGTCGACCGTCGAGGCCACCCGCACGTCGGCGTTGTCCGGCTCGACGGCGGCGACGAGGTCCGAGGAGACGCGGGCGAGTTCCCGGACCGCGGCGGCCGGGTCCGGGAGGTTGATCAGGAGGGCCTGACAGACCGAGAGGTCGACCGCATCGTCACCCACCGGGAGCCGGGTCGCGTCGCCCGCGACGTAGTCGATACGGCCGCTCGCTTCCGGCCTCAGTTCCTCCTCGCGAGCGACCGAGAGAAGTTCCGGGTCGGCGTCGACGCCGGTCACGGTCGCGTCGGTCTCCGTCCTCGCCCCGTCCGCGTCCGCCCCGTCCGCCTCCGCGTCCACCGCCGTCCCGTCCGCCCCGTCCGCCCCGGTCGCGTCCGCCTCCGCGGCCAACACCCTCGTCAGCTCGCCCGTTCCGCAGCCGACGTCGAGGACGCGCTCGCGGCTCGAGAGGTCCAGGTCGACGAGGGCATCACGGCCGTCGTTCCACATCCCGCGACGGGTGTGTTCGAGGTATTCGGCGGAGAAGCGTCGCACGGCCCCGCTTCGTCGCGAGCGAAAATAAACGTCCGGAGATCGGTCGCGGCTCGGTCCTCCCGCGCGTTCCTCACTCGTCCTCGCGGCTCTTCCCGTCGTCCTCGTCGCCGCCCTCCCCGTCGCCGTCGTCGCTCCCGAACCCGAGGAGGTCGGCGCCGAGGACGCCGGTCACGCCGGCGCAGTAGCCGACGAACGCGCTGCTCAGTCCGATCGCGGCGAAGCTCACCGTCACGTCGCCGATCGCCGGGTTCCCGCCGTTGACGCCCGGGACCCCGACGACCGTCCCGAGGAGGACGAACCCCCCGAGGACGACCGCCGGGATGACGCCGACGGCCAGACACGCCGGTCCCCCGCAGCGCGCGTACGCCCCGGCGGCCGCCAGCGGCCCGGGAGCGTAGAACACCAGCAGCGGCAGGAGCCGGTCGGTCAGGGCGCTCGCCGCCGTCACGTCCGCCGACTCGGCGGCGAACGCGGCGACGAGCGCGAGCGTCACGGCGCCGGCGAACCCGACCACCAGCCCGACCGCGCGAACGCGGCGGCGTCCGAACAGCAACGCCTCCGTGGTGGGCATGTCCGCGGATCGCTCGCGGGGTTACTTAAATCCGCGTCGGACGGACGGCGTCTTCGGGGAGAACGGCGACTCGGCGGCGGGGACGGGGACGCCTCAGTCGCGGCGGAGCTCGCGCACCCGGTCGATGTTCCACGCGAAGCTCTTCCCGTCCTCGGTCGGCGTCTCTAAGGCGAGCGGCGCGTCCGCCAGGTCGGGGTGGTTGAGGAACCGCTCCATCCCCGCCTCGCCGATGTGCCCCTCGCCGATGTGGGCGTGTTCGTCCTTGTTGGTGCCGCACTCGTGTTTCGAGTCGTTGAGGTGAACGTACTTCAGGTGCTCTAAGCCGACCACGTCGTCGAACTCCGCGACCGTCTCGTCGACCGCCTCGGGCGTCGAGAGGTCGTAGCCCGCCGCGAACGCGTGGGCGGTATCGACGCAGACGTCGATGTCCGTCTCCGTGCGGTCGATGATCCCGGCGAGGTGTTCGAACTCGCCGCCGAGCTTCGTCCCCGCGCCCGCGTCGCTCTCGATCAGGATCGTGACCCCGTCGGGAACGTCGAGGTCGTCGATCACCGACGCGGCGTTGTCGAGGCCGCCCTCCACGCCGGCGCCCGTGTGCGCGCCGAGGTGGACGTTGACGTACGGGATTCCCAGCTTGTCGGCCGCGTCGACCTCAGCTTGCATCGAGTCGAGCGACTTCTCGCGGAGTCCCTCCTTCGGCGTACAGAGGTTCACGAGGTAGGAGGTGTGGATCACCCACGGCCCCTCCATGTCGCGTTCGGTGCCCTCGCGGAACCGCTCGGCCTCCTCGTCGTCGATGTCCGGGTCCTGCCACACCTGCGGCGAGTGGGTGAATATCTGTCCGCAGTTGCCGCCGACCTCGACCTGGTTCGCGACGGCGTTGTCCACGCCGCCGGCGATGGAGACGTGCGCGCCGACCTTGAGACTCATACCGGACACTGTGGGGCGGTCAAAAAAGCCCCTTCGGAACCGGGCGGACACCCCACGATACCCCCCGAAGCCGTCTATGCCCCCCCGCTCCCGGGTCGCGTTCGGATCCACTCCTCGTCGCGGTACTTCTCCTCGACGAGCTCCGCGGCTCGCTCCAGCTCCGCGTCCGTCCACGACCCGTTCATGTCGACGGTCGCCTCGGGCGCCGCGCTCGCCCAGTCGGCAAGCGCTGCCTCGATCGCCGAGACCGCGTCCGCGCGGTCGACGTCGACCAACTCGTTCATCCCGACGACGCGCTCGCGGAACGCCTCGGAGGTCACCGGCGGGTCGTCGAAGACGCCGAGGTGTCGCCCCGCGTCGACCGCGAACGTCAGCGACCCGTGCTGGATCACCGCCTCTCGCTTGCGGTACTGCGCGTTGCCGGCGATCTTGCGGGACCGGTCGTCTTCCGGCCCGGAGGCCACCACGTCGTGCGCCGGGTGGAGCTCCCGGAGGTAACAGGCGGGGCGGTACAGCTCCGGCAGCGGCTCGTCGACGTAGTCGGCGTCGAGCCCGAGTCGGTCGAACGCGTCGAGGACCGGCTCACACAGCAGGTGATAGCAGTCGAGCAGTTCGCCCGGCACGGTCTCCGCGGGAACCGCGATCGAGTACGCGATGTCGCCGCGAGCGTCGTGGTAGATCCCGCCGCCGCCGGTCTGCCGCCGCGTGACGTCGATCCCCTCGCGCTCGCAGAACGCCCAGTCGACCGTCTCCGGCGCCTGGTGCCGGCCGAGGGTGAGACAGCTCGGCTCCCAGCGGTACGTGCGGACGGTCGCCGGTCCCCCGGCCGCGGCGGTCTCCGCGGCGACCTCGTCTAACGCCATCTGGAGCGGGCCGGGCCTGGCCTCCTCGCGGATGAGCCGCCAGTCGACGGCGGGCGCGGTCATGTCCCCGTGTCGGAGTGGCGGGCCGAAAGCGGTTGCGCTCGCGTCCGACGACGGCCGTCCCCGTCACTCGGGGAGTTTCGCCCCACAGGCCACACAGAAGTTCGCGTCGGCCTCGGAGTCGAGGTCGACGCCGCACTCGGGACAGAACGAAACAGTTGTGTCCTCACGTTTCGCGGGTTCCGCCGGATCGTCGTCGGGTGCCGGGAGCGACTCTCCGTCCGTCGATCCGTCCTTCCCGCCGTCCGACGGAAGCGGTCGAGTATCGCCTCGGTCGGCGTCGTCGGCAGGCAGTGGGCCGCCGCCCTCAGCGTCGGTCGGCGGCTCGGGAGGGGAGTCCGTCAGCGGATACGCGGTCACCGTCGCTCCCCGCACCACGAACAGGGTCTCACCGTCGAGTTCGTACCTGTCGTAGTCGGGCTCCAGCGCCACGCTCCCGTCGGCACGCCGGAGCACGTAGAGCGACCCCTCGCCGCTCACGACCACGAACCGGGCGGTCGCACCGCTGACGACGAGCCCCTCGGCGGAGAAGCTCCACTCGGCTCGGCCGTCCCGGCGATCGATCGCGTACACGCTATCGTCGGCGGTGCCCTCGGCGGCGAACATGTCTCGCATCATCGGGTGAAGCGAGTTCGCGGCGACGAGCGGGTCTGCGTCGACGCGGAGCGAATTCACGTTCCCGCCGATCGGACACCGCCACCGGACCGTTCCCGCGGCGCCGTCGACCCTGTACACGCTCCCCGCCTCGTCGCCGAAGTCGGCGAAAAAGAAGTCGCCCGACTCGCCGTCGAACGCCGCTCCGGTCAGTTCGCCGTCCGCCGTCAGCCGCCACGAGCGCTCCCCGGTCTCGGGATCGACCGCGTCGAGTTCCCCCGGTTCACCGTCGGCCGGTGCTGAAAAGAGCATCGGGCCGCAGGAGACTGCGTTGCCGGAGTCACCCAGCGCACCCGTCGGGCGTCCGGTCGCCTGGTTCAACGCGGTAACGCCGGCGTCTTCGCCGGCGTACACGTGGATCGCCTCGTCAGACACCTCGATGTTCGACTCGTCGATCCGGACTGGGTCGTCGACCGCGTAGGCCCACCGCTCCGCGCCCGTTCGCCCGTCGATCCGACGGACGCTCTCCGTGAAGTGGTCGTCCGCGACGATCGCGAGGATCGCCTCGCCGTCGATGTGGTAGCCGCTCACGTCGCTCGCGCGGTGACGGAAGCGTTCCGCGCCCGTCGCCGCGTCGACGCCCACGAGCGTGTAGTCGCGGGGTTTGCCAACGGTGACGCCGAGTCGGTCGCCGGCGTCGTCGAGTTCGGACACGCGAGTGACCGGGCCGGGTAGCGCGCTGGACCACTCGCGAGTCCCGTCGCTGACCCGGATCGCTCGCAGGGTCGCGCCGTCGAACGCGTAGACGACGTCGTCGGTCGCGGCCGCGACCCGCGAACCGGCCGCGGTCCAGCGCGTCTCTCCGGTCTCGGGCGCTATCGCGTACACTCGACCGTTCCGGGTCGTGACGAAGAGCAGTCCCGGTGACTCGCGGTAGCTCGCACTGCGGAACTCTCCGTCGAGTACGAGGTTCCCGCGTTCTGTGCCGGTATCGACGGCAAATATCCTGGCGGTCGGGTTCCCCGACCCAGACGACTCGATCACGCACACGAGACCGCAGGAACAGTATCGGACGTCTGCCACGGATCCGGCGAGCCTGTGGTTCCACTGCGCCTCGAGGGTCATCTGATCGAAGCGCGGAGCGACGCTACGGTTGTGATTCCCATACGCCACGAACGGACACGTGCTTGATAAAATGTCGTCGTGGACGAGGCCGCATAGCGCGACGGCGCCGGGATACGGAGAGCACCGCGAACGCCGCGGTCCGCAGAAGTTGAGACTGGTCGTCTCAATGTATATGGCATTCCGGCGCAGTTCATAAATAGTATGAAGCCGTAGCCTGAGATAGAACGATGGCTCGAATCACCGGCTCCTATCCAGACGATCTCGATCTCCTCATCGAGGGTGCGGTTGAGGCTGGCGTGTTTGGAGGCAAGAGTGATGCGTTGCGTGAATTCGTGCGTGAGTACTTCGAGGACCACGAAAACGAGCGGATAGCAGCTGCGGTCGCTCTCTATGAACGCGAGCGGATCACTCTCGGTGACGCAGCCAGACTCGCTGATGTCGATCGCTGGACGATGCGCGACATCCTCCGTGAACACGGTGTGGAACTTCGGCTCGGGCTCGCAGGTGAGGAGGATGCGGCCTACGAAGCGGAGGCGGCGACGGAACTCGAATTCGGTGATGAGCCTGCTGGTGACGGGCTATCGGACTCGCAATGACGACTGCCGATATTCCAGCGGACCCGAGCGTTCTCAATACGACTGTTCTATCGAACTTTGCCTACATCGACCAGTTGTGGGTGGTGGCCGGACTCTCGGGAATTTGTACAGTACTGCTTTTTTGAATCCGATGACGGCATCGGGGTCACTGTTTGAGAGCCTGTTCGAGGTTGTAGACTGCGGCGGTCACCACGAGTTCGCGGAACTCGCGGTACCACGGCGAGGGTGGACAGCGGGGCCGAACCGACGCTTGATGGCCGAAAAGGCAGTCTCGGCCATCCAGCGCTGGCCGTATAATTCGCTGTCCAACCGCGCGTTGTGCGCGTGATCGTACGCAGCGAACAGCCGGTGCCGCAGCAGGGGCCGGACGCCCTCTGATCGGAGTGCGTCCCGGAGAGATTGGTCGTCATAGCCTTTGTCGCCGGCGAGACTCTCGATTTTCTCGGCGTTGCGAAGAGCGACTCGACGGCCAGTTTGTGTGTCGTGCGGCCAGTGTGCCGAGCAGTGAAGATCGAGGATGGCACACGAGTCTGTCTCGACGAGTGCCGTCGTTTTGGGCGTGCGTATGTGGCGATCCGAGCGGTGTTGGTAGTGTTTCGATGCCGTTTCTCGGTCGAAGAACGTGGCATCGACGGCTCTGTGCGAGCCCGGATCGCAGATGGTCGCGGACTCTCGAAGGAAGCCGCGCCATATCGACATGGGCACCCTCTCAAACGACCGGTACAGCGTTGAGGGTGCGGGAGATGCCGTTCGAGCGAGCTGTAACAGACCACGAACACGATCCATTTCACTCGCCCAATCCACGATCTCGCGGTACGTCGCATCCATGTGAACCCGCAAAAAGTGGAGCGTCACATGCTTCCACCCGGGAAATCCGTTGCCAGTCGGATCACTCACCGCCGTTGGACTGGCGGCACAGCGCTTTTGAGCCAGCGACACGGCTTGCTTAACGAAGCGGAAGAGTGGTTTGGACACATTCGGCTCTTCCGCTTCGCTTCCACCTTCAGAGCGACGCTATTCCGCCGCCTTCTGCGGATTCAACAGAGCAGTCTCGTCGAAATCCTCTCGCTCGATCAGTGGTATAGCGACGAATACACTCGCCGCTATTGGCATTTTCGGTGCTAAATCAAAACAGTGGGCTTGCAGATTGTACAATTACAACTATTCAGCAGCACTGGAAGCGGGCACGATGTATCAGATTTTCTTCTCTAATCTCGCGAGTGAAACAACTGCTCAGTGTATGTGCGTAGCTACTGCTGTGATTTCTACCAGATACGGTATATGTTCTCGGAGCCGTGTAAGATACAACGCGCGGGTCTCGCAATCGATCCTCGCTGGAAACGTCGATGGCTCTCCCCCGAACATGACTCCTCAGGCTGTCTCTCTGAGGATCGAGTCCAGCCATAACATACGAGTGGTTCACGTTTGAACTGCGGGTATGCCGCTTGGTCCCCTCCACAGCCACCGCTCATCAAATTCCTCTTCTGAGGACTACGCCAGCGAGGACGAGTCATCATCTGGCACCGCTGACCAGGTCGGTCCGACGACTCCCACCCGGACGGTTTCTCGGCGGCGCTTTCTTGCCGGAGTAACCGCCACTGCGAGTGTCAGCCTCGCTGGCTGTACCGCTCGACTCCCGGGCAAGGCCGCGAGCGTTGACTCCAGAACCACCCGTGACGGGAACACCCTGATCTGGGCCTACCCCGCTAGTGCCGCCGAGAGCGATCAGGGGTTCGAAGGGATCGGCTACGCGGCAATCCGGTTTCAAGTGTTCAACATGGCCGTGGATGCGGACTCGGTGATTCCTGCCCTGCAGTTCAGGTTGAACTCGACTGTCGCAGACCTCGCTGCCGGAGAATCCTATCAGGGATATCAGGCAGACTCGTTCCGGTTTTACATCGGGGTCCCGCGCACTTATGATGGGGCGGCGGGGCTCCGAGCGTTCGTGCAACCGCCTCAGTGGCCCGACATCCGCACCACGTACGGCTACACCGGTGCTGTGCGAGAACTTGCTGTGCAAGCTCCTGATGTACACGAGGACGGCACGATCATCGTGGAAGGCCGATTCCAGCCGTATGATGCTACGCTGCCCAGCGAACTACATTGCGGGTTCGAGGTACAAGCTTCACAGTCAGGGCCGCTCGGCCGGACGGTACGCGTCGATGGGCGCGAAACGTTCGACGTGTCCGTGATTGACCTCCCGGAAGGGATTACAACAGCATAGCAGCGGAGATCCCAACCGGCCACAAGCAGTCGACCGATGGACCATAGCCTTCGCTACAATCTACGATGCCATCACCCCGACGTGGAACATTCGTGGTTCGTTAGGCCCAGGCATTACTAAAGTGTCTGAGAAGTGTTCTCACATCCGTTCTTTGCCGCATCTATTTCGCTCGCTTTTGGGTAGCAGATTGTTGGTCAGACCTCTTCACTGGTACCCCAGACGACAGTGGCGAGTAGCACCGCGACACCCAGGGCACTTATACTGATACCCAGAATGCTACTGATTCGTTCGTCGCTGGCACTTACCCACACCGCGCTCCCGGTGACTGACAGTGCCATCCCAGCAACGACCAGCGTCTCAGTGTCTTCCTTCTCGAACTGATTTCGGAGGGCATCTATCATTTATACTGGCACCAGATTGAGATCACATTGAATATAACGATCGCTCCTCCGTAGCGGATCGCTGGTCGTCATGGAGCGGGGTGGTTCGGGGCAGATGATCGGCGGATTCGCTCGTGACAACCGCGTCGGTCTTAAGTTACTCAGTTCAAGGCTGTGACGTAACCGTAAGACAGTCCCCCACCAACAATCGCTTGCCCAAGAGCAATTTCGCTAGCTGATTAGAATGAGCCGCCAATACCAATGTACACAAGAATAGCAACTACGGTTGCAATCACGTCAAGCACGAACAGGATGGCGTAGTCCCTTGATTCCATGGCAAGGTGCCAAACCAGCAGTTACTAAGAAGTTTCGGGGACGATACTTGCTCAATTCGAAAGCGAATCTTACAGTCCTTCGACTGGGGGGCATCCCGGGAGGTAGCTCAGGCGGCCGGGGCGGCGACGAGATTTTATTACTTCCGTCCCCTTGAGCCGGACGTGTCTGGCGTCCTCGAACGAACGAGGGATGGCTATTCGGCCCAGAGACTCCAGTCCTCCTCGCTGCCATCGTCGTTGCTCTTCCGACCGCCTACAGCGTCCAGCACTGGCTGGACAGCGGGTTCGAGGCCAGCTTCCTCGTGCTGATGACACTCGGGGTCGGCGTCCCGCAACTCTACGACCGCTGGCCGCACCAGTACGAACCCCCGCTGGTGGTTGCGTGGGCGCTCGTGGCCTGTGCTGTCGTGACTGCCGTGTTCGTCGCTGTCTACCTCGTCGCCAAGGGACTGGGCGCCGGCACACCAATCGCTGCTATCGTGGTGCTCCTCGTCGCCGACCTCGGTACGCTCGCAGTTATTAAGTTGTGGACTGGTACAGCGATGTCGGAGTGAGGATTTGCGCCCCGAGGACGCGACGCCAAGAGTCAATAATCAGTGACAGTCGGTTCAGCTCTGACTGTCTGTACTGGTTCCGCAAATCTATCTTTTCAATCGGTCTTACCGCTGCTGACAGAGGATGGGAAGTTCGAAACGGCACTGCTACATACACAGTGCGAGTCGATCAGACGGCTATCGGATCGTGACGGCTGACCACTTGGCTCCCCGCTACGAAGTTGAATCGCACCTCAGTGACGAATTCGAAGGCGGAATTACCGATGGATGAGATCTCCAAGAGAAACACATCACTTTCGGTTCAATAGACATCCGTTCCGCTCCGTATGTCCCGGTGTGGGCTTGTGATTATCAAGGTAATTCACAGGTGCGGTCGCCTCGGTTGTTTTCGTGAACCTCCTCCCGTTCCGCCACCGGACGTGGCGCTGCCGACAGAGCTCGGATCGATGTCGAATGGAGCGAATTGGAGACCGGTTCATGCTGACTGAGGGAGGGTAACTCTCATCGAGACGTACGCGCCGTCGCGAACAGCGAACTCAATCGGTCGTCATCGAATCCTGGTGCTGCTTAGGCGGCAGGAGTAAGCAGACGGCGTTTCCCCCGGAATTCCGCGATTCGAACAACACCTCTCCCCCGAGCGATTCGACGCACCACTTCATCACGAACAGGCCGATCCCAGAGCCGTGGGACGTGCTCGTGGTGACGGTCGGCGAAAACAGCGCGGCGATCTCCTCGGGTGGGATCGGCGGATTCGTGTCTTTGATGCGGATCTCCGCGCGACCGGTGTTGGGCGACGGGCCGACCGTTATCTCGACTGCCGGCGCCTCGTCGTTGCTGTGGACGATCGCGTTCTCAACGGCGTGTGCGAGCGCGTACTCGAACGCATCGTTGACGTCGATCCACATCCGTTGCCGTTCGCTGACCCGGATGTCTGCGTCGGGGTGTTCGGCGCCTATCCGATTCGCGATGTCCCGCACGGCGCCCGCAGCGGAAACCCGGGCGACGCTCGTCTGCGAGTCGGTCACCGCGTGTTCGATCTGTTTCACTGACGTGGCGATGTTACCGAGCTTCTCGCCTCTGGATCGAATGGTCGACATGACCTCTTCGGACGGTCCGCTCTCGGGGCCGTTCATCGCCTGCTCCGCACATCCAATGATAATCGCGGCCTCGTTCCGGAGGTTGTGCCGGAGGACGCGCCAGAACAGTTCCGCTCGATGATGGGTGTCGTAGTGCCGTGTGATATCTCGTACCTCGACGTGGACACAGCGGTCCGCCGTCGGGCGCTGTCGCGAAGTGAACACCTGAATCCAAATGAGTTCGCCGTCCGCTCGTTTGGCTCGCCACACGAACTGTTGCGGGCTTCCGTTGGCGGCCTTGGAGAGTCGATTGTGGAACTCAGACTCGGTGTGCGGGTAGGTGTTTGCCGTGTATTCGGCCACGGAGAGCTCACGCAGTCGGTCCGAACTGTATCCGAGGATTTCCTCCAGTCGCGCATTCGCGTCGATAACAGCCCCAGAGGCGGCGTCATAGATCGCCACACCGGTGTGGAGCGTATCGAGTACCGGAGATAGCGTCCCGCATTCGGGCGAGGACATATACCCGGGAATTTCACCGAGGTACGGTTTTCGTTGCTATGAGTGATATATATCGCTCCGTACGAAATCAGCGGCCGGCCGGGAATTTTCTGATCAAGAGAGAGTCGAATTTGTATCAAGCCGACTATGACATGATCGCCCATCTCCGGAGTCCCGTCTGGGCCCACGCCATAGTCTGATTATCTCAATCTGAAAAACTACAATCTAAATGTCGGAGTGGACTCGTCTTCGTTGAGCGAGAAGGGGCATGACGGACTGGTCACGACGAGTATATATCCCACCGGTCGGCTTCTGACGCGTCCGTTCGCCTATTATAAGGGTTCAAGCACAGGCTGCCGAATAACTCGAACGAGTAACAGATGACAATAGATACCAACCAGAGGTCGAAGAACGACGAGACGACCGGGCGGAAATCGGTGAGTCCCGCGTTCATCGGTCTGGTACACCAAGTCGACAGGCGGTCGTCGGGTCCCGATCGGGTCACGGTGTTCCCAGCTGAGGCGACCGATGACGAGCGGCTGTCGACGTGGGTGACGGTGGACGTCGACTCCGTCGTCAAGCCCGAATGCTTCCGATAACCCCCCGGATGTACCGCGACTGCGGCGGGCGAGACGGTCGCGAAGCCCGACGCTGCCGGTCCCCGTCGAATCCGAAGCCCCGATCGACGCGGACTCGGATGTTTCGCCCGCCGCCGATTCGGACGCCTCTCCCAGTAAAGAACGAATCCGAGGTGATCCGTCGGTGGGCATGAAACGACGGGAACTCCTCAACAAAACGCTGGACCGAGTCGCGCTCGGGGTCGTCGCTTCCTCGGTCCTCGAACTGTCCGATCTGTGGTCTGTGGCGCTGTCTCTTTCTGCGAGCGAGCCGACGCGGCCGACACCCATCGACGGGAGAGATTCGGTCGCTCGGGAACGGACCGCGGACGGCTACGCCATGACGTACGAGTGGACGGACCGGTCCGGGCGTGAGTGGCGCCTAGAGTTTCCGATCGAACGGTCCGCATACAGAGAAGCGGCCGCCGAGACGCACGGATATCTGAGTGGCTTCGAAGCGGCGAAGGCGAGCGCTCATGCCGAGCGGCTCACGGAGACGCTCGTCAACGCGAGCGCGATGGGCGAGAGTGCTCGACGGTCGCTCCCTGAGTCGGTCCTTCTCGACGGAGCGATCGGACTTGTACACTCGCTCGAATACGCGACGGATGCGGAATCGATGGGAGCGCCGGACTACATCCGAACCGTCGAGGAGACGCTTGTCGATGGCTGCGGTGACTGCGAGGACCTCACGTATCTGCTTGTCGGGATGCTTTCGCAGCCGGCGATCGGCTACCGGACCGCGATGGTGATCCTTCCCGGTCACATGCTGGTCGGCGTTCACAAGGACGACCTCCCGGCGGTGTACGCGGACGCGCCCACCCTCCCGGGAGAGACGTACGTCGGGATAGAGTGTACCACGTCTCGCCCGATTGGTGAGTTCAAAGACGAGCCCGTGCTAGCGGTGTACGGCGACGGCGTCGAATACATCGACCAGTCGGCGATCACCAACACGGGTGAGGAGTTCCTCCGAGACCCGACGCAGTTTCAGACGATTGCCGACGCGTCGGCGAAGCGCCCCCACTGACCGGAGCAACCGTGGTCAACAACCCCACCTTACTTCGCTCAGTCTACCGACTTCGCTCGGTGAGGGAGGTTGTTATCCGTGAGCTTAGCCTCGACACGGACGGTTTTAAATATTATATATTAGTATATACAACTATTGATCGGGATTCTTGTAGTTAGCGTAGCATCTGTAAGTCATGAAATCGGCTATGGTCCTTAGCTGTCCAGTTTGTAACGCCGTTCGCGCACTCGAAGGGCGACGAAGCGAGTATTCGAAACAGGATCTGTACGCTCGCGTGAAATCACATCTAGGTAGGCACGATCTCAACGAGCCCAAAATGGCAATTCGAAAGTACGAGATCATTTCTAACGCTACTGAAATTGTCATCCCCTCAGAGACTACTCAGCGACTTCCGATCGGGGAGTGGATGGAACGCGACGACACATGGCTCCCCGATGGTGCCCTATCCGGTAGCGGGGGGTCTCTGTCAGCACCCGAACCGTCAGTCGAGACCTCATCCCGCTAGTCCGATGTCGAAAGATAACCGATCACAGTCAGGTGAACCCGGAAAATGAGTGTCACTCTCTCATTTCCGCTGACCCAGAAATGATAGGAGGATTTCAGTTTGACAGATACGGGAGCCGCTTCACGGTATCAACGTTCTCTATGCGGGTGATTCTGTGACCGACAGAGACCTCACAGACCCAGAGTACTACCTCAACAGAGAACTCTCCGAACTGGCGTTTCAGGAGCGAGTTCTTCGAGAGGGAATGGACGATCGGAATCTGCCGCTCGAACGGCTCCGATTTCTCGCGTTCTTCACAAAAAACACGGACGAGTTCTTCATGAAGCGCGTCGGCGGACTCAAACAGCAGATCGACGCCGGCGTGACGAAGACGACGCCCGATGGACGGACACCGAAAGAGCAGTGGGTCGAAGTACTCGACACCGCACGCCCGCTCTTTGCGCAGCAGTCGGAATACTGGCAGTCTGTTCTCAAACCGACGCTCGCCGACGAAGGGATCGAGATCTGTACCCCTGACGAGTTACCCGAAGGAGATCAAGAACAGCTGCGGACGCACTTCGAGGAGTCTATTCTGCCGACACTGACGCCGCTCGCATTCGATCCCGCTCACCCGTTCCCGTTCATCTCTAACCTCTCGCTTTCGCTCGCTGTGCTCTCGTCGAACGGGGGTGAAGAGCCGACATTCACCCGGATCAAGATTCCGCCGAATCAACCCCGCCTCATCAGCGTTTCTGGCGAGGCTGACAGGTACGTTCTCATCGAAGACCTCATCGAACGTAACCTCGACCTGTTGCTCCCCGATCTCGACATCCGTGACGTATCGAAATTCAAGGTGACGCGAAACGCCGAGGTGCGGCGGAACGAAGAGGTCGCCGAAGACCTCGTCGATATGGTTGAGGAGGTCATCGAACAGCGACGCTTCGCGACGGTAGTCCGGCTAGAGGTTGACGCCGATATGCCCGATGAGTCACTGACGATTCTCAAAGATCAGCTCGGGGTCGACGACCGAGAAGTGTTCCACCGTGAGGGACCGATCGACTTCGAGGACTTCTTCGAGCTCATCGATCTCGATCGCCCCGATCTCAAGCCGCCGGCGTGGTCACCAAAGCCTCATCCCCGATTAGGCTCACTGGCGAGTGATACTAGAGACGAGACGAAGAGTATCTTTGACGAAATTAAACACGGGGACATTCTCGCGCACCACCCGTATCACTCGTTCGAGGGGACGGTTCAGCGATTCCTCAACGCGGCCGCGACCGATCCCGACGTGCTCGCGGTGAAGGCGGCGATCTATCGAACCGCGAGCGACTCGAAGGTAATTCAGAGCCTTATAAATGCCGCCGACAACGGCAAGCAGGTCGCGGTGATGGTCGAACTGAAGGCTCGGTTCGACGAGAAAAACAACCTCGAATGGGTTCGGCAACTCGAAGAGGAGGGCATCCACGTCGCGTACGGGACTGTAGGGTTGAAGACGCACACGAAGACGGCGCTCGTCGTGCGTCGAGAGGACGATGGCGTTCAGCTCTACTCGCACATCGGCACCGGAAACTACCATTCAGGAACCGCGAAAGGGTACTCCGACCTGGGGTTGTTGACCGCTGATCGAGACATTGGGTTCGATCTCACGAAGGTGTTCAATTTCTTTACCGGACCGACGCTCGACGACCGCTTCCGGAAGCTCTTGATTGCACCCGTAACGATGCGTGAGCGGTTCACGGAGATGGTCAGACGAGAGGCCGAGCATGCTCGTGCTGGTCAGCGGGCACGGATCGTGGTCAAAATAAACGGGCTTGAAGACCCGTCGATGGTCGAGGAACTCTATCGTGCTTCGATGGCCGGCGTGGAAATCGATTTGATCGTCCGAGATATCTGCCGGCTTCGTCCCGGTATCGAAGGACTGAGCGACAATATCACTGTCCACTCGATTGTCGGCCGATTCCTCGAACACGCTCGGATATTTTATTTCGAGAACGGAGGCAGTCCCGAGTGGTACATCGGCTCCGCCGATTGGATGACCCGGAATCTCGATTATCGAGTAGAAGCGGTCACGCCGGTCGAAGACACGCAACTGCGCGAACAGCTCCGGTTCATATTGGAGGCGTCACTAACAGATAACCGCCGTCGATGGGTGATGCAAAGCGACGGAACCTACGAAGCGGTCTCTTCCGACGACGACCCGGTTCGAGACATCCAAGAGATACTGATGGCAGCGACGGAAGCAGCACTCGATCACGGCTACGGTCCGGGGATGATCGTCGATACGGATCTCATCGAGGAAGCGCTTCTCGTTGGGGAGGTCACAGAGAGCGAGACAGAAGCTCGATCCGAGGGGTCGGATGAAGCCGATCTCGATGCCGATGAAGAACAGACCCACTCGGATGGGGGAAACGTGTCTGTGTTCGACATGTACTCTGATCGCTGGTATCGTCCTGATAGCGAGACGTACGACTGGGCTGTTCGGACGGCGGAGGGCGGCCGACGGTACTTCAAAACGCGAGAGGGAGTACGGAATCGCCTTCAGACCGAGTACGAGTGATTGCGGTCAGAGTACCGTTTAGCACGGTGTCGGTTATTCACCGCTAACAGCTCCTCGAGTATCGAGAGGGAGGTCTGAATGGAGTCGCTCAGGCCGGATCGACGATTTTCGAGTTGGCGCGTTCTTGATGCGTCTTCGCCTCCACGGTGAGGAATTCGTCGTTCCGGTAGTCGTACGCGGTGAGCGTTCCGCCGTAGACACAGCCGGTATCGAGGCCGACGGCGTGTTCTCGCTCCACTGGGTGGTCATGAACGGTATGACCGAAGAAGACGCGGTAGGGTCCGTCGTAGTCGTCATACCAAAACGGACCGTCATACCCGTTGCCGTGCGGGGAACGCATCGTCAGCAACTCCTCGACGGTGTGGTCTGAAAGCGATTGTTGGGGATCAATACCACCGTGAACGACAAGAACGTCGTCGAAGGAAATCGCGACCGGAAGCGATTCGAAGTACTCGCGGTCGTCTTCGCGGAGCCAGTCCGGGTGTTTATCACCGCGCACAACTTTCTGCTCGTTGTTTCCGCGGACGCTAACGAGACGCGGATCCTCACGGACGAGATCAACAACACCGGGACTGTCCGGCCCTTTTCGCACAAGATCACCGACGAATACGACAAGATCGTCGTCCTCTAATTCGAGTTTCGTGAGGAGCCGTTCGAGAATTATTCGGCTCCCGTGGACGTCTCCGACAATGTAGATATCACCGTGACTGTCGGTTTCGAACCGTTCATGTTGTGCTTCAACGCCGTTACCGAACTGTGGTTTCGTGTTCATGTGGGTGGGTCCAGAGCCGAAGCAGTTCGTCTGAGGATCGGACTCAAATGAAGATATTATGCTCCCGAATTAATCAGTTTGTATTAGTAGACTATACCGCTATGTAGTTCGCGGTGGCGAAGTGTGTCCTTACGTGCTGTTTAGTGTCAATTTGGACTCACAATGTTTGTGAAGCAATATGAACTCGCGGACTCTGTCGGAATTCTATTCTTCAGACAGATCATCGTCTGAATCGTCTCGTTGCTGAAGAGTTCGTACTGATTCGAGGGTTCTACCAGCTCAAAGAGGTGTTCTAGGGGGCGTACGAGATAGTATGAGCGTAGCTTGTACGACCCATGGAGGTAAGCGGTTACCGACTCCTAGACAGCACTCTGCGCTGGTACGCCCAGCCAATGAGCGCACAGAGCGGCACGAGTATCACGCTGGTGAAAAGGCCCCAGTAGATGACGACTCCGTGCGTGGTTATTACGAACGCATCGACAGGGCTCACAAATAGCGCAGGGATCACCTCAAGCAACTCCCGAGTGGCCAACAACAGGCTGAACAGTATTGACACGGCCAACACCGTTCCGAGTGCCGTCACGACCCCTGCGAGCGCACCTCGACGCGGGTTCGATGTCGACGACAGCGTCCAGTGCCATACCGCTGTCCCGACGACGAAGCCTACAAGCGGGGTGACAAACAGGGCAAAGAAGACGAACCCAGTATAGCCCAGCATGTAGATCTCGACGTTGAACGGCACCTCTGCTGTCGAGACGAATGCCCACAGGCTGATTAAGTAGATGACCGAGGTAACCACCGTCGCGGCGGCGGCGACAGCCCCCGCACCGACTTCGTGATGTGATATACTGCTTGGCGCCTGACGCCACGTATTCATACACTCCTGTTTCGTCGGTGTGTATATAATTGAGCGCTCCCGCTGAGTGATGAATGTATCCTCTGTATCGGTCACGCTGGTACTGACAGAGGTCAAGTAGTTCGTTGAGGTACCTACACACAGGGCGCGGGTCGGTTACCGCGCTTCCGACGGGGATTACAGAGTACCTATGGATACAGTATGGACAGCGTGTATCGACCATCAGCTTGGTACCGAATATGAAAATCCAGAGCGATCGGGGCGGAGAGACGTCCAATACACAGGTTTCAGCCAATAAGAAGACGTTTCAGAACGATATGAAAACGTTGTTGTCAAGAGAAGTCAACTTCTTCGTGGCGTCGGAGGGTATTTCGTTATTGTCTCGCTCGCTGGCTGTGTAGGCGCGTTCTCGAGTGGTGCCCAAGACCCCGAATATCCTGGCGGGACATTAGTCGTAAAGGATAAACGTGGTAACTCTGCCCCGGTCTCAGTGAGTACGAAACTGGACCAGTACACCGCCTCGTTCGACACCCCCGTTGCCGGTGAAGAAACAATCGTTCGTCGAGAGTTCGTCACTGCCGAACGGGGCGATATCGGCACTCTCAAAGCCCGCCTTGGCGAGACTTAAGAACGACTCAGCGTCCAGTTTCTTCCCGAAGGCAGTGACGACGACCCGCCCGAGGTCGCCGGACTCACGTTCGAGAATGCCGTCGAGGTCAGTGTAAGCTGGACCGCAACAGGTGGGGCGTGGGCGTAGGCAGTTCCAGGCTCTCAAGACACATTCGCTACTGCTCATATGCGTGAGTCGAAGACCAGCTATCTGGTCGCCCGTTTGGCAACCTTGCCTCCGAGTCGGTCACGCTGGTACTGACAGCCCGCGAATTAGGCGGCCGGCCCGTGAAAATCACGGGCCATCTCGGCCGCTACGGGACCGTAAATACGATTAGCAAGCGATTTTTGAACCGAGCGGTCAGGGTGGGTATGTGAAGCGACGAACGGCCCTCACCACACTCGCAGCCCTCCCAACCGGCATCGGCTTCGCTGGCTGTTCCGCTCGTCAACCGACCTGTACCGACGGCTACACGGTAACGCTGGAGCCGCTGGACCGGGCCGCCCTGTTCGAACAGGTGGTCAGGGCCCCGCCCGAGACTGTTCGCACGTACACGGACTACCTGCTCCGGCTGTTCGCCCGTGACCCCACCACCGAACGGCGTACGCTCCCCAGCGGTATCGTCGACACCACCTTTCTCGCCGTTGAAGACACCTACTACCAAGCCGTCCGAACGATCGAGGAGGTCGCCGGCGTCGAGGTGACCCGGACGGTGACGCTGCCGGAGGGGTCGCCAACGCCGGACGTCCGATACGCCACCCTCGACCGTCGCGACCGGGCGGCGTTCCTCGCGGCCGACTCCGAAGGACTCCTCACAGATTCTACCGCCGACACCCGCGCCATCGTCCGCAACAGGGACGGCGACCCGCTCGAACTGACCCTGCGCTACCCCACAACTGCTGTCGGCGGCTTCCAGTTGACCGGCCCGGAGGCGGTACTGTTCGCGGTGAACGGGGCGGTCCTCCGGCTCACTCGAACCGACCGGGCCGAGCGAACGATTCGCACCTTCCGGATTCGGTTCGAACCCCGAGGCACGACGAGAGAAGCAGTCATCGGGCGCCTCCTGGATACGTATGGCACCAAATTGCCGAGGACGTCGCTGTCGCCGGCAGATCGGGCGTTTCTGGATGCGGCTATCGACGAACCCCAGACCGTCTGTACGGATGGCTCGCAAGCCTCGCCGGCGACGCCGACGCCGGCAGCCTCAATGTCTCTCCTGAAGACCCTACGAGACACCATGTTCGTCCGCTACGATGGGCAGTGGTACGACGCGAGCGTCTCGAACGACCAAGGCGCTGCTTCTGCGTGACCACTCCGGGAGAACGACGAGCGCGTCCAATTGAATTTGGGCCGGCTCAAGACGAGTCGAGATCCACCGAGCTATCCGCCCTCAGCAGGCTGATCGTAGTGGTCGTTCACACCGGCAGTCGTCACTACCCACGTCGTCTCGCCTGTCTCGCCCGTTACGACCGACAGGTACTGTCCAGCCTCACCCGCTTGCGGGTCAAACGAGACCGTTTCAGCGTTCGGATCGGGGCGGTGCACCGTCGACAGTGATCTTCACCTCGTACTCGATCGGTTCGGTGAACGCGTCCGGATACAGGACGGTGTCCCCGGGACGGAGCGACACCGACGCGTGTAGGTGGCGCTGTGGCAAAGGAACGCCACGCTCGTCACCGTCATCCGTCCGATAGGTCTCCGGAGCGTCGACGACGCGGACACCAAGCCTGTGGGGAAGGTCATCTAGGTTAGCGAACCCGAGACTCCCGGCCGAGAGAAAGACATCGTCGTCAGACCGCAGCCCACAGCCCGCAACTGAAACAGTGGCGGCCAGTCCGGTACACCTGAGGAGGGCTCGACGGGTCACACAGGGCATTAAGGGTATTTGATCGCGGGAGGTCAGTATTGTTTTTCATCTGCGCTGAGCTCACCCTCCGAATTACTCTTGCTGTTCTTGACAGGTGCTCGGTGGTTCATACGATGGTTGTTGTATGGACTGCGTATATACAGTACAGACTGACCGCGAGAAAGCAGCGGTGTCTACTCAGTATAGAGCACGCACTAACCAGTCGGTAGTTGTGTGAGAACTTGCTCCGGGCAACCGCGCTCAGAGGTTCGTGTTGTCAAGAACCCTGTTACTCCCTTCAAGAATCATGAACACGGCGAGCATCCGCCATGCGAGCGCCATATCGGCGAAAGCCGGAATCGTGAACGTCGTGATGACAACCGCAACCGCCCCGAGGACTTCCGCGGCCCCGACGGCTACAAGTACCCTATTCATGGGTATAGAAAATGTCAGTTATTCGGGACATTTTCACGCTGTAAATCGATTTAAATACCATCGCTGTATCGTAATCCGGTGTAAACCACGATCAGAAGTGCTACGAGGACGCCAATTAGAAGATTGAACCCGCTTCCGTCATATCCATAGGGTACTGACAGGTCAGTTGTCCTGTCCAGAATCATCAGTAATACAGCGAGGCCGGCGACACCGATGCCAATCAATCGACCGATATGCGAAGTATCCCGTTTGTCTGACATATCCTACGGATTGATGTGTGAATGGAAGATTGGTTTGCGAATTTCACCGTACCGACGGGCGAGACGGACCAGCACGGCAGTCCACAGAGTCAGGCCCGCGAAGACCGTCACCTGAACGGCGAGTCCGTCAATCACGCAGGCTCACCCCCCTCGGTACCGGCGGCCCGGTCGCCCGCCCAGAGGTACAGCGTCTCGGCCTCGTCAGGGGTGCCGTAAACATCGTGGTCGGCCCGCCGATCGTCGGGCCGGCGCACCTCAATGTCCCGGAACTGGGGGACGAGACCGGCAGCGATCCAGAAGTTCGAGTGGTCTTGGACTTGGAAGTGGAGGTGAGGTTCGGTGGACATGCCCGAGTTCCCACATTCACCGACGACGTCGCCACGGGAGACCTCCTCGCCGGGGGCGACCGTCACGCTGCCTTCCCGGAGATGGGCCAGTGTGCTGTACTCGCCGTCGTCGTGTTCGATGACGACGTAGTTGCCGACGATGTTCCAGGTTCGCCACTCTACTCGCGCGCTCCCGGGTTCGGGGTGGTCACGTAGGCCGTCCTCGACGGCGACGATGGTGCCGTCGGCGGGTGCCGTGACCGGCTCGCCGAACGCGTAGTAGTCCTCTAACCGCTGCCCGTTCCCTTCGTGAGTGTCTCCGTCATCGTCGGTAACCACGAGGTCGTAGGCGTACCGTTGGGAAACAAGCCCCCAGGAGTGGGACGTGGACTTGGTGATGCCGCCGTTGGTGACCGTCCACTCCCTTTCAACAGGGACGGAGAACTTCGTCGTCGGTGTCTTGCGAGTTCGATTGGGCGGTCGCCCGCGATGGCGGATGTAGGCGACGGCGGTCCCGCCCGATTGGAGGAGTTGCGTAAACAGTCCCCAGGGGGTAATCATAAAGACGAGTTGTGAAGCGATGATCTTCGCCCGTGCCCAGTTCGACAGGCCGTGGTCATAGCCGTCCTCTGTCGTCGAAACGGTCGCCAGCACCAGCGGCAACACCCCGCCGATGAGGTACAGGATGTTGTCCGCCGGTTCGGGCACGCCAAAGTGGTCGGCAGTCAGACCCAGGGCGAGGAACACGCCCACAATGGCGAAGCTGTTGCGGTTGGCCAGCCACTCGACGACCTGCCGGAACGCCGATAGCTCTGAGTCTGTCTCCTCAGCCGACGCGGATCGGTCGGCAGATGCATTTAGGTTCTCACTCATCAGTCTAACCCTTGTACCAGTGGATATTAGTGGTTTTGAGAATTCAGGTTCACAAGTCTTGGTACCAAACCACATTTCTATGCCGGCCAACCGGCGGTAAGCTTACTACGATATCACACAGACTAACTCATATGACCGACGGCGAGGGACGCCTCGCTCAGCCTCGGGACGCGTTTGCTCTGTTGAGTCACGATCTCAGGCTGGAGATCCTACTGGCCCTGCTGTCTCACTGGGAAGCCGTCGATACCGAGCCCCAGCGGTACTCCGAGTTGATGCGGGCGGTCGGAATGGAGGACAGCGGGAAGTTCAATTACCATCTCGACAGGCTCCGAGGTGTCTACCTCCGGAAGACCGACGCCGGGTACGTCCCGACCGCTAGCGCCACCGCGCTGTACCGCGCCGTCCTGGCCCACCGGCCGACTGCGACGCCCGACCGTACCCACCTCGATCCGGGCGTCGACTGCCCCCGTTGCGGGGCGGGGCTCGCTGGCGTCTACGAGCGTGAGTTCTTCTCGTTGCGGTGTGGCTCCTGTGACAGTGTCGTCGGGGAGTTCACCTATCCGTTACCGAAGAACGGCCTGGCTGAGCGGACCGACCGGGAGGTACTTGAAGCCGTCTACGACCGCGCGCGCGAACATATCGGCCTCGCCCGTCGTGGGCAGTGCCCTGACTGCGGTGGGACGACGACGCGGACCGTGGAGGCGTCGGCCGTCACGGAGACAGAGCCACCGATTCACATCGACTGTGACACCTGCACGTGGACGGTTCGAACCGGATTCATGCTACCGTTTCTAACCGATGCCCGTGTACTGGCAGCTCTAGACGCGGTGGGCGTGGCAGTCGAGGAGTGCTTTCCGTGGGAACTCCCTAACCCGACGGCGACGGTGACCGACACCGAACCCGCGGAGGTCGATCTCGTCGTGACGACTAGCGAGGGCGAAGTGACGATCACCACCGACAGCGACCTGTCGGTACAAGAGATCCGGACAGACTGCCGGGCATCGGAGTAGTCGACGTGAGCGGTCGATGTGCTGCTCTGGCGAGGATGCCTGTAGTAACCGGTTAGGTGGATGTCACGATCTTATTGAATCCATTCTCTACATGTTTCACCGATATTCTGATATATTTCACACAAGTTGCCACTCATCATAGTACGTGTCCCCCCTCTATTGAGCGTTTAGAAGGGTTCTTCCTGAAAACGTGTTCTCTACCGGTTAGTGCCTTCGACACCCCACTCGGACTACCTTCTGACATCTCGCCCAGAAACGGTTCACTGACTGGCCCGCTTACGATACGACACCGCTGTACGACCGGCACTCGCTCGCTGCGCTCGAAGAAGACATTCGGACCGTCGCCACGGTCTGGTTCACACACGAGGCCCACGCCTCCGTCGACGAGTTCGCCTGCCACTACCCCCTCGCCTACCATGATTTCGGACCGAACGACCGGTACGCCAGCTCGTCACAGTACCAGATGAGCCAGCTATTCCGAGTCTTCCTGCTCGAAACACTCCACGGCTGGGACCACGAAACGGCCCTGCTCGAGTATCTTGACCAGCAACCGGAGCTTTGTGAAGAACTGGGATTTGAAACCATCCCAGATCAATCGACGCTGTGGCGTAACTGGCACTAGCGGTTCACGTCCGATCTCCAGGAGACGGTCCAGACGGCTGCGCGGACGATTCTCATCAAAGCGTCCCAGGCGGGCGTTGCCGTCCCCCGCGAACCCGACATCAGCCATCCACTGCGCGATACCGATGATGAGGAGACGGATCTGAACGACCAAACTGTCCTCAACCGGACTGAAGACATCACCGATCACGTCAGCCGCATCGTCTTCCCCACGTTCTCCTTAGACCGTGGCGAGGGCTGTGAGATCTACGAGAACGCCTACTGGGGCCTACAGACATATCTCGGACTTCGCGAGCGGCTGGCTGCGAACGAAGGTGCTCGTAGTTTCCTCTACGAGTCGACTCGGGATCGGACGCTACTGGGGCACGCCCACCGGGAGCAGATCCGCGACCTCTCGATTGACCAAGTGCGAGAGATGTACCGGCAGGCCAGCTCTTGAACGAAGTTGCGGAGACAGAGCAGTTCTTTCGAGCCGGAATCGTCGCAATCGACATTACCGAAGCTGATCCTTTCACAGGTAACCGCACGGGCCACGAGGACGAGATCATCGGGACGAAGGAGAAGACCGACGAGTACGCTTACCAGTGGGCGACAGTCCAGCTGGTCGGTAACGCCGTCCCGCTGGTCCTCGATGCCCGCCCGGTACGGAAAGGCGAGTCACGACTGGAAATTATCGAGGATTTGCTAGATTCGGCTGAAGAGCTCGTCCACGTCGATAACGTGCTGATGGACCGGGAGTTCGATAGCCAGCACGTCTTGGAGATGATCAGCCAGCGTGGCCTGTCGTGTGTCGTTCCCAAGCGGATGCAGACCAGTGAGAAAGCGCAGGCAAAGCGGTTGCTCCGACGTGGTCAAGACCGCTACGAGACCGACCGGAAGCTCCACCTCGAGAAGAACGAATGGCACGAGACGACGCTGATCTACCGTCGGAAAGAAGACTCCGAGCACGACGACCACCGGCAGTACTCGGTGTTCATGACGAATTGCGGGAGCGGTCACCTCAAGAGTACGGGTTTCGGTGAGAGATCGAGAGCGGCTACAGGTCAATAAAGCGGTTCATGGCGGCGACGACGTCGAAGAATTTCGAGCTCCGATTCTTTTACTTCGCATTCGCGTGTCTTTTGTATTCGATTTGGCGAGCGGTCGATTTGCTCGTCCAAGTTCAGTTGACGGGTGAGTACGAACACCCACTCATTGTGACGGCCGACAATACGCTCACGCTGCTGAAGAAGGAGACCGGAATCGGATAGAGAGATACTCTGTCCGGGCCAATCCGGATTCCTGAGTGGCAACGCTGCCGGGGATCTTGAAAATTCACTGGTCTAGTTGGTAGTACGACACCAGAATACTATCGAGAGTAGATCCGAAGCAGTTTCGCCTCGAAAATTCGGCCGAAACCACGCATCACAGCCCCGATAAACCCGCTGTAATCTCAACTTCCATGTAGTCCGAATTCTATATTGCGTTATCTGATTTATTATCAGATCCTCCCGAACGCGCGTCCCTTTTAGGATTCGCCGGAGTAGGGGCGCGTATGGTGCGAAACGTCGCCGGCGACATGGCGGAGCTCGACCCCGAGGACTTCTACCTCCTCTCGGGCGTCGAGCAGGGGATGCGCTTCTCGGAATGGGTCCGCCGCGACAAGCTCCCGGAGTACGCCGACCTGACGCGCGAGGAGGTCGACTACCGGATCGACCGCTGTCTCGACCGCGAGCTGATCGAGCGGAAAACGATCCAGTACGAGGGGTACCAGCTCACCTTCGAAGGGTATGACGCCCTGGCGCTCCGGACGTTCGCCGAGCGCGAGACGATAGACGGGGTAGGGTCGCCGCTCGGGCTCGGCAAGGAGGGCGACGTGTACGAGGCGCAGTCGTTCCGGCCGCTCGCCCTGAAGTACCACCGGGAGGGGTACACCAACTTCCGCGAGGTGAACCGCGGACGCGAGTACACCGCCGACCGGGACCACGTCTCGTGGCTCTACACCGCGCGCAAGGCGGCCGAACGCGAGTACGAGGCGATGGAGGAGCTGTACCCCGACGTGAGCGTCCCGCGACCGGTCGACCACAACCGCCACGCCATCGTGATGGAGAAGTTCGCCGGGGCGGAGCTCTCGCGCGCGACGCTCGACCCGGAACAGGCGGTCGGCGTCCTCGACCTGATCCTCCGGGAGCTGGCGACCGCCCACGAGCTGGGCTGGGTCCACGCCGACGCCTCCGAGCACAACGTCGCGGTCGCCGAAAGCGGTATCACGATCTTCGACTGGCCGCAGGCGGTGTCCGTCGACCACGAGAACGCGCGCGAGTTCCTCGAACGCGACGTCGAGAACCTCACGCGGTACTTCGCTCGTAAGTATCCCCACGAGGTGCCTCGAAACGCCGATATCGACGGTATCGCCGGCGCTATCGCCGACGGCTCGTTCGAGAGCGTTCGGACGTTCGGCGCCGAGTAAAGCGTATGGCGCGATACGAAATACGATTCGCGACCGATCCGCCTTCGAACGGCTCCTCTCTCCCACGGGTCGCCCCGTTCCCGCTCCGCCGCCGCCGCTCGCGCATTCCTCGGGACTGCTCGCTCGTATTTAGGCCCACCTAAGATTCGAAACCGATTTAATCCTTTAGGGTGGCCTAAACCGTATGGGATCAGACGCGGACCGACTCGCCGGCACGCGACGCGACGCGATCAGGTACGTCGGCGCCGTCGCCGGCGCGGGACTGCTCGCCGGATGTAGCGGAAGGGACGCGGCGCCGAGCGAGTCCGAGGACGGGAACGGATCTGCGGACGGCGGCTCCGGCGGCGACTCGTCGGACGGGAACGCTGGCGCGGACGCGTACACCGCCTCGATGGCCCCGGTCGGCGAGGTGACGTTCGACTCGGTCCCGGAAGACGTGCTGGTGTACAGCCTGCTGTACGCCGACCTCGCGGTGGCGCTCGGCCACGGCGACGCGGTCAACTCGCTCGGGTTCGACGCCGACGCCGGCGGGAACACGCTCGACGCCTACTACGCCGACCTCGACGGCGTCTCCTTCGACCGCGACGGGCTCACGCAGCTCAACTCCGGATCGGGCGGCGGCATCTCCGTCGACCGCGAACTCCTCTACGAGCTCGACTCCGACCTCCACCTCGCCGACCCCGCCCTGTTCGCCTCCTTTGACGGCTGGAGCGCGGACGATGTGGCCGAGATCCGCGACAGAGTCGGACCGTGGTTCGGCAACGTCTACAGCCGGCGGCACTCGGAGCCGCCCGCGCCGTACCGCGACGACTACGAGTACTACGGACTCTCGGAGATCGGCGAGCGCGTCGCCGCCGCGTTCCGGGAGGAGGAGCGGTTCGCCGCGCTCGACGCGGTCCGCGAGGACCTGATCGAAACGATCCGCAGCGACCTCCCGCCGGCCGAGGAGCGGCCGACGGTCGCGACGCTCATCTACATGGACGGGACCTACTACCCCTCGCGGACCGACGACCCCGGGTTCGCGAACGCGCACGTGCGCCCGCTCGACGTGCCCGACGCGTTCGCGGGCGACGATGTCACCTACGAGACGGCCTACGACCACGAGCAGCTGCTCGAGGTCGACCCCGACGTCGTCCTCCACCAGTACGGGATCGCCTCCTACTACGACGTGGGCGCGATCCGCGCGGAGCTGTCGGAGCACCCGGTCGCGGGCGATCTCTCCGCGGTCGCGGACGACCGGTTCTACCCCTCCGGCACCCCCGTTCAGGGGCCGCTGATGAACCTGTTCCAGCTGGAGATGACCGCGAAGCAGCTGTTCCCCGACCGGTTCGGCGAGTGGCCGGGCTACGAGCACGGCGACGACTACCCGGAGATCCCCGCCGACGAGCGGCTGTTCGACCGCGAGGAGGTCGCCTCGATCGTCGCCGGAGGGGCGGAATGAGCCCCGCGGTCGACCGCGACGTCGTCGTGGTCGGGTGCGGGCCCGCCGGCTGCGCCGCCGCGGTGTTCGCGGCGCGCGACGGGCTCGACGTCGCCGTCTTCGACCGCGGCCGGTCGTCGCTCGCCCGGTGCGCGCACCTGGAGAACTACCCCGGGTTCCCGGCGGGCGTCGACGCCGAGACGCTCTCAGCCCTCATGCGCGCGCAGGCCGAGCGGGCGGGCTGCGCGGTCGTCGACGACCTCGTCGAGTCCGTCGAGCGCGCGGGCGACGGCCCCGACGAGGCCGCCGGTGACGCCGAGTCGTCTGCGTCTCCCGACGCCGACGGACCGCGCTTCGTCGTCACGCCGCAGACGGGCGATCCGGTCGCCGCCCGCCGAGTGGTCGCGGCGACGCGCTACGACGGCGAGTACCTCCGCGGACTCGACGGCGACGACGCGATGTTCGAGGTCCACGACCACGGCGGCGAGACGCACGAGGGATTCGACCGGGAGTACGCCGACCGCGACGGCGGGACGCCGGTCGACGGGCTGTACGTCGCCTCCCCCTCGGACGCCGACCGGCAGGCGGTCACGGCGGCGGGCAGAGGCGCTCGGGTCGGTAAGCGGGTCGTCGCCGACGCCCGGATCGACGACGGCTGGTGGCCCGAGCCGGCCGAGGGCGTCGACTGGGTCCGCCGGGAGGCGGAGCTCGACGACGAGTGGGCCGACCGCGACCGCTGGGTCGAGTGGTTCGACGAGACCCACGCCGACGGGCCGGTCGACCCCGACTCGGAGCGGTTCGCGCGCGTCCGCGAGGCCGCGGTCGACGACGCGCTGTCGGCGTACGTCGAGGTCGACGAGGAGGCGGCCCGCGCCGCCGCCGGCCACCGCGCGCTCGCCGAGCGCCTCGACCCCGAGGCGGTGGTCGACGCCCACGGGACCGACGCCCTGCTCGACGCGATGGACGACGAGGCGATCGCGGCGCACGTCGCGGAGGACGACCCGAACGCCGAGCGAGCCGAGGCGGAGTCGCCATGAGCGACGGGGAGGCGAGGACCGACGGCGGCTCCGTCGCCGACGGCGAGGGCCGGACGGTCGGCGGCGGGTCCTCCGGGCGACCGGTCGAGGGGAACCGGCTCGGGTGGCTGTTCGAGCCTCGACTCGCGACGGTCGTCGCGGGGAGCCTCGCCCTGGTCGCCGTCGCGGGGCTCGTCCAGGTGAGCTACGGGGCGTACTCGATGACGGTCGGGCAGGCGTGGCGGGCCGTGCTCGACCCCGCCGTCCTGCTCGACCCGCGGTGGCTGCTCAACTTCCTCCTCGGCGAGGGGCTGATGCGGACGGTCACGGGGTTTCAGGGGGAGCTGCCGGAGCTCGCGCGCGAGACGCTCGTCGTCTGGACCATCCGCCTGCCGCGGGTCCTCGTCGCCGTCGTCGTCGGGGCCAACCTCGCCGTCTCCGGCGCCATCTTCCAGGCGGTGACGCGGAACGAGCTCGCGAGCCCGTTCATCCTCGGCGTCTCCTCCGGGGCCGGGCTGATGATCCTGCTCACGCTCGTCGTGTTCGGCGGGTTAACGGCGTTCTTGCCGCTGATCGCGGCGCTGGGCGGGTCGGTCGCGTTCCTGGTCGTCTACGCCATCGCGTGGAAGAACGGGACGAGCCCCGTGCGGCTCGTGCTCGCGGGCGTGATCGTCGGGACGGTCTTCAACAGCCTCCAGACGGGGCTGTTCTTCTTCGCCAACGACATCGGTGTCGTCCAGTCGGCGATCCAGTGGACCACCGGCTCGCTGACCGGGACCGACTGGGAGCAGGTCCGGATGGCGCTCCCGTGGACGCTCGCGGCGGTCGCGCTGTCGCTCGCGGGGTCGCGGCAGCTGAACCTCCTCCTCCTCGGGGAGCGGACGGCGAAGTCGCTGGGGATGTCGATCGAGAAGGTTCGGTTCGCGCTCTCCGGCGTCGCCGTGCTGGCGGCGGCCGCCAGCATCGCGGTGGCGGGGATCGTGAGCTTCGTGGGCCTCATCGTCCCCCACGTGGTGCGGAACCTCGTCGGCAGCGACTACAAGCGGGTGGTCGTCGGCTGCCTGTTCGTCGGCCCGGCGCTGATGGTCGGCGCCGACGTCGGCGCGCGCCTCGGGATGAGCGTGCTCACGGGCGCCGACGCGCAGGTCCCGGTGGGGATCGTCACCGGGCTTGTCGGCGGGCCGTACTTCCTGTACCTGATGCGGCGGCGGCAGAATATGGGTGACCTCTGAATGACCATCTTCCGCGCGAACGCGACGGAGTCGGAGGAATCGAGCGGCGCGACCGAACCGGCGGCTGACGGCCCGGGCGACGCGGCCGAACCGAGCGGCGCAGACGGGGCGGACGGTCCGGGCGGCCCGGCGGCCGACGCCAGCGACCTCGACGCCGAGGACCTCGTGTTGGGGTACCCGACGGCGCCCGAGCCGGTGATCGACGGCGAGTCGATCGCCGCCGAGCCGGGCGCGGTGACGGCGCTTGTCGGGCCGAACGGCTCCGGGAAGAGCACCCTGCTGAAGGGGCTCGCGAACCAGATATCTCCCGAGGACGGCTCGGTGCTGCTCGACGGGCGCGACGTTCACTCGATGGACACGAAGGCGCTCGCGAAGCGGCTCGGCCTGCTCTCGCAGGAGAGTACGTCGCCGGACAGCATCACCGTCGAGGACCTCGTGTACCACGGCCGCTACCCGCACCGTGGGTTCTTCGAGCGGACGACCGCCGAGGACGCCCGGGCGGTCGAGCGCGCGATCGATCTGGCGGGCTGCGGTCACCTGCGCGACCGCGAGGTCGGGAGCCTCAGCGGCGGGCAGAAGCAGCTGGCGTGGATCGCGATGGTCTTAGCGCAGGACACGGACGTGCTCCTCTTAGACGAGCCGACGACGTTCCTCGACCTCCACCACCAGATGGAGGTGACCGAGATCATCGAGACGCTCCGCGACGAGAGCGAGGTCACCGTCGTCGTGGTCCTCCACGACATCGAGCAGGCCGCGCGGCTCGCCGACCGCGTGGTCGCGCTCGCGGACGGCGAGGTCCGGGCCCGCGGCCCGCCCGAGGAGGTCGTCACCGAGGAGCTGCTCTCCGAGGTGTTCCGCGTCGACGCCGATGTCGTCGCCACCGACCGCGGCCCGCGGGTCACGCCGATCCGCGCGCGCCACGAGGAGTGACCGGCCCGCGGGGGCCGGCGTGTCAATTAATTTTAGGTCGGCCTAAAGATCGGAACGATTAACTTGGTTTAGGGGGGCCTAAAAGTATGCCCAGCAAGGACGCGGTACCCGAGGAATCGACCCGCAGAGCGTTCGCGAAGTACGGCGGTACGGTCGCTCTCGGCGGCCTGCTCACCGGGTGTACCGGCGGCGACGCGAGGAACGACCCGTCCGGTTCCGACGGCGACGGAGGGAGCTCGACCGACGGCGAGGCCGGCGACTCGGACGCCTCCGCGACGGACGACACCGACGACGGGAGCTACACGGCGTCCATCTCGCCCGTGGGCGAGGTGACGTTCGAGTCGCCCCCCGAGACGGTGTTCACCCGGCTCACCCACCACGCGGGGATGGCGTTCGCGCTGGGCCGCGGGGACGACGTCACCGCCCTCCACGCGCCCGACTACTACGACGGCCTCTGGAACCAGTTCGTCGAGCGGCTCCCCGGCGTCTCGCTCGACTGGTCGGGGCTCTACTCCTCGTGGCAGCCCGACAAGGAGCAGCTGTACGCGCTCGACAGCGACCTCCACCTCGCGGACCCGGCGTGGATCACCCGACAGGACGCGTGGAGTCGCGAGGACATCGACGAGATCGCCGAGCGCGTCTCGCCGTGGTTCGGCAACTCGCTCTCCGACCGCCACCAGGAGCCGACGGGCGAGTGGGCCGACGGGTACCAGTACTACGGCCTCTGGGAGCAGTTCGAGATCGTCGCCGACGCGTTCCGGGAGCGCGAGCGCTACGAGGCGCTCGCGACCGTCCGCGAGGACCTCCTCGCGACGATCGAAGAGGGGCTCCCGCCGGAGGCGGAGCGCCCGACCGCGATCATGATCGCCGCCGCCGACATCGAGGAGATCTACGCGTACACGCTGAGCAACCCCGGGTTCCTCACCTCGCACACGCGCCCCCTCGGGCCGCGCGACGCGTTCGAGGGGAGCGTCGAGTCCGGTGCCGTCGTCGACTTCGAGGCGATCCTCGAAGCCGACCCCGACGTCATCCTCTACCTCGGCGGCTTCGAGCCGGGGACCGACATGGCCGGCCGGCGGACCGCCTTCGAGGAGGACCCCGTCGGCTCGAAGGTCGCCGCGGTGAAACACGACCGCGTCCACCCGCAGGGCGCCAGGTATCAGGGACCGATCCTCAACCTCTTCCAGCTGGAGATGACCGCGAAGCAGCTCTACCCGGACGCGTTCGGCGAGTGGCCGCGGTACGAGGAGGGCCCGTACCCGGAGATCCCGGCGGCGGAGCGGCTGTTCGACCGGCAGCGGGTCGCGGACGCCATCAACGGGGACCTGTAGATGCGCGCCCGCGAGTGGACCGTCGCGGCGACGTACAGCGGCCCGACGGCGTACGGCATCCCGGCGCTGCCGACGTGGCGCGTCGAGCGCGGCGGGACCGACGGGATCGCGTTCGCCGCGACCGACCGCGACGAGCCCTTCATCGCCGCGGAACGGCCGGTCCGGGTACGCCGGTGACGGGAGGTTTCACCGACCGCTCCGGCGGTTCGGGCGGGTTCGGCGGCGCCGACCGCTCGGCTCGCGCCACGGGCGCGACCCCCGACCGGTTCGCCGAGCCACACCCGGGCCCGCAGGAGACGTACCCGAGCCCGGAGGAGTGACCGGCCAGGCAATCAGGAGCGACACGTGATCGGAACCACCCTGCTCGACATCGCGGACCACATCGAATCGCTCGCGAGCGAGGACGGCGAGTTCTCGCTCGTCTGCGCGCGGTACGGCGACCGCCCGGTCCCCGCTGCGGGGCTGCGGTTCGACAGCCGCGAGACCGCCCGCGCGGCGGCCCGGGCGACGGAGCAGTACCGCGACGCGCTCCGCCGGTACGACCCCGAACTCCCCTTCTACGACGTGGTCGTCAGACAGGGGTTCGTGGAGCCGCCCTCGCGGCCGACGGGGCGGGACGACGGAGCGCGGACGTCCGCTCTCGACGACGCCCCGACGCCTGTCCCCGACGATCCCGCGACGTTCGCCCCCGACGACGGCGAGGCGCCACCCGACGAGCTGACGGATCGGATCGTTGACCGCGCCGCCCACCGCCGGCCCGGCGGCGACGACGGGCCGACGGACCGCCGATCCGCGGACGAAGCCGGAGAGCGCGGACCGGCCCGCGACCGCGTCGAGTTCTGTCACGCGACGGCCGCGGCGACGTTCGAGGCGCTCTCCGCCGGCGGCCACGACCGCGTCGAGTCGGCGGTCATGGACGCGTACTTCTCGCTCGCCGAGCGCGTCTCCGACCCCGACGACCTCTGCCTCTGTCTGCTCGAAGCGATGGCGGCCGCCCTCGACCGACACCTCGATCCGACGGCGCAGGCGGCGGTGGTGGCCGACGCCGCCGAGCGTCTCCCCGACCCGCCGGAGCCGTCCGCCGCCGATCCGGTCGGCGCGGCGTTCGACCGCCTCGCGGCCGTCGGCCTCGTCGGGGGCTACGAGCGCGTCGACGACGCGGGACCGGCCTCGAAGGCCGGGGCTCCGGACGACGACGCGACGGTCCGGGTCACCGGGTACGCGCTGTCGCCCGCCGACGGACGGGTCGCGACCCTCCCGGCCGCGCTGGAGGTGTGCCGTCGGGATTCGCGCGGGCGGATCGCCGGGATCGCCCTCCTCGCGTCGGCCGGCGACTCGGCCGGGTCGGACTGGTGGGTCAGGGTCGATCCGAACGCTCCCTCCCTCGACGGCGGCCCGTCGACCGCGTCGGTTCCCCCGGAGAACTGACCGCCGCCGTAGCGACGCGTCGCCCGCCGCGCGCTCCGATTCACCGCGACTCGGCGCCCGCGTCGCCGCCTTATTCCGCGTCGGATTCGATCCGGACGAGGTCGGCCTCGACGTCCTCGACGAACGCGCCCTGGCCCCCGACGGTGACCTCGCCGTCGTCCGTCTCGACGACGAGCGAGTGCTCGACCGGGAACTCGTTGTTCGTCGGCTCCACCATCCCCTGTCTCGTCTCGACGACGCGGCCGACGACCTCGGCCGGCTCGTCGCTGTCGGTCCACCGGCCGCCGACGGTCACCCGCGGCGGGTCGCCGGCGCGGAGCCGGAGGGTCGCCTGGAGGACGGTGTGTCTGAAGTCCGTGTACTCGGCCGGGAGCGGCGCCGGGTCGGCGACGGCGACCTCGGTCGCGGCGGGCCAGTAGTTACCGAGGAACGACCCGACGATCACCGGCGCGAGCTGCTCCTGTGCGAACGCGATCGCCTGTCGGTCGGTCGTCGACCGTCGGAGGAGTTCGGGCGGGGAGACGACGCCGGCCGCGGAGTCGACGGTGAGCAGCGTCGGCATCGCCTCGCTCCAGGTCCGGACGACGTTCGCGACGCCCGACAGCGCTGGGTCGTCCGCGTCGAGGTCCGCGGGCGCGTCGGAGACGACGAGTAAGACGAGGACGCCGCGCTCGACCGCGTCGACGAGCCCCTCCTTCACCTCGGGGAGCTGCTCCGCGGTGATCGACAGCGTCACCTCCGAGTCGGCGTCCGAGAGCAGCGACCGGATCCGCTTGATCACGGTGACTCGCGATTTGATCACCTCGAACTGCTCGGCCTGCCGCTCCACGCGGGAGTACCGCTCGGCCAGTCCGGGACGCATCGCGTCCACGTCGGACCGGAGCCGGTCTATCACCTCATCGGGCGGGTTCGCGCGGATCGTCGTCGGCACGACGTGGTCGTTCACCTCGACGAAGCCGCGGTCCGCCAGCGACTCGCTCACGCTGTAGACGTACCGCTTCGAGACGCCCGCCGCGTCGGCGACGGTGCTCGCCTTCGCCTCGCCGTGTTCGAGCAGACTGAGATAGGTGTCGACCTCCTTGTCCGAGAGCCCGAAGCGACGAAGGAGGTCGGTCAGCGTCCGGTCGTCCATACGAACGCCTCTCCCGAGCGACACTTATAAGAGTCGGTCCCGGGCGTCCTCGCCGCCCCGCGACCGGCCGGCGACATCCGGGCCGTCACCGTAGCGGGGCGACGGCGTCGACCACCTATCGGAGTACTGCGACGGCGTCGACCGCGACCCGGGCCCCGCCCTCGCCGTCGTCCTCGGCCGCGCTCTCGTCGCCCGCGAACAGATCGGACTCGACCGCCTCGGGCGCGGCGACGGTCGCCGACGTCTCGGCGAAGTTGACGATGACGAGGAGCGGGTCGTCGGCTCCGTCTCCCTCGGGCGGCGTCCGCTCGTAGGCGACCACGCGCTCGGCGTCGCCGTCGACGACGCGGACGTCGGCCGCGCGGCCGTCGAACGCCACCTCCCCCTGGCGGAGGAGCGGTTCGTCCTCGCGCAGCGCGGCCAACTCGCGGTGGAACTCGGTGAGGTCGTTGTCGCCGTCGTGCCACCGGATCGGACCGCGGTACGTCTCGTTGCCGCGCTCCTGGCCGGCGTAGATCATCGGCGCGCCCGGCAGCGTGAACGTCACGGCCGCGGCGGCGCGCAGCGCGTCTCTCCCGTACTCAGCGAGGTACCGGTCCTCGTCGTGGTTCTCGACGTAACGCATCTGCGCGCCGGGGTCGTCGAAGCCGAGCCACTCGCCGCGCGCGAGCGCGGTCTCGACCGCGTCGGCCGGCTCGTCGCCGCGACCGACCGCGCGGAGCGTCTCGTACAGCGAGGTGTCGTAGTGGCGGTGGAACTCCCCCTCGCCGTAGAACGGGTCGTGGGGAATGGTCTCGTCCAGGAGGAGCACGTCGTCCGGGACGCGGTCGGCGACCTCCTTCCAGAACCCGTGCGGGACGCCCCACGCCACGTCCGCGCGGAAGCCGTCGACGACGCCGGCCCACTCGTCGACGACGTCGAGCAGCCACTCGCGGACCGCCGGGCTGTCGTAGTTGAGGTTCGGGATGCGACCCCACTCGAAGTAGTAGTCCGGCACGTCGCCGTCGCCGAGTTCGGCCCAGTCGATCCCGGTCACGTCGGCGGCCCCGTCGGTCCGGCGGTAGTGGTCGGCGTACGCGTCGACGCCGGCCGAGTGGAGCTGGAACGCGGGGTGGTCGCGAGAGGTGTGGTTGATCACGAGGTCGAAGACGACGTAGATTCCGGCGTCGTGGCAGGCGTCGACCAAGGACTCGAACGCCTCGCGGGAGCCGAGGTCCGCGGCGGTGTCGTAGTAGTCGGTGACGTGGTAGCCGTGGTCCGTCGGCGACGCGAGGACGGGAGTGAGCCAGAGCGCGTCGACGCCGAGATGTTCGAGGTACTCGACCCGTCGCTCGATCTCCGCGAACGTCGTCGGGAGCGTGTCGCCCGCGAACGACCGGACGAACACCTCGTAGATCGTCGGTGACTCCGCCCACTCGGGGGTCGGGTTCGGATCGCTCACCTCGACCGACTCACTCGCGTCCCCGTTCGTCTCGATCCGCACCGTCTCCCCGGCCCCGTACCGGTCGCCGTGCGGGACCGCGCGGATCCGGACCGAGTCCGGGAGGTCGTCGAGCGGGACCGAGAGCGTCCGCCCGTCCGCCCGCGACTCGATCGCCGCGACCGTCTCCGGGTCGGCGTCGCGGTCGTCGACGAGGAACGTCGCGTCGAGCGCGTCCGGGTCGCCGCCCCGCTCGACCTCGTCGACCGCGGGCGCGGGCTCGACCCCGGCGGTCAGGCGGAGCCGGTCGCGCCCCGTCGGGTCGTCGCGCCCCGCCGAATCGTCACCCGCCGCCGAGTCGCCGTCTTCGACGACCGTCGCGTCCAGCGAGAGCCGCGGTCGGCCGGGACCGGGCACCTCGCACTCTCCGTGGAACGCCGCCGAGCGGTCGCCGTTCGGGACGAAGCCGTAGCCGTGTCGCCCCGGCGGGACGCGGACCGAGGCGACCCACTCGTCGCCGTCGCGCTCGGCGCGGTCGAGCGCGAGCCGGTTCTCGTTGTGGGGCCAGAGCAGCGAGACGGTGTCGACCTCGTCGTCGTCCACCGGGAGGTCGGCCGCCGGGACGCGGATCGCCGCATCGCGCCGCTCGTCGGGGAAGGCCCTGACGCGCTGGCGGTGGACGCCGTCGGGCGCGTCGAGCGCGAGGGCGTAGGTCCCGGGGGCGTCGGGAACGAGGTGAACGACCGGGTCGTCGTCGCGGTCCGTCTCGCCCGCGCGCAGGACCGCAGACGAGGGGCTCGGGGTCGACGGCCCTTCGCCTCCGACCGCGGTCGCCGGACTCGGCGGCCCGGCCGCGTCCGGGTCCGGACCGTCCCCGGTCGCGAGGGCGCTGTCGGCCGGCGCGTCGCGGACGGTCCACCGGTAGGTCCCGTCGGGATCGGGGATTCGCGGCGACAGCTCCACGGACTCGCCGACGCTCGTCGTTCGCGGGGGGCCGGGTTCGTACACGCACGTCACTCGGCGCGCCGCGGTTTGAGGGTTTCCGTTCGACAAACGAACGAACAATAATTACACCAAAGGTTCATGTCGGGCGCCGGCGTGTGTTCGCGTAATGCAGCTCCGCGACGCGCTCGACGACTACAAGCGCCACGCCGGCGAGGGAACGCGTTTCCCCGGCGAGCGGCGCACCGTCACCGGTCGGTTCTCGGGCGGAGACGGGCGGCTCGTCCACGTCGGCGGCGACGGCGAACTCCGCGACTTCGGCTACCCGCTCACCGGTCGGACCGGGCTCGTCCGGTCGCGGATCGGCCTCGCCGTCGGCGACGAGGTCGCCTGGCTCGACGAGGCCGACACGACCCAGCGGTACGTCGGCGACGCCGCGCTCGTCGAGACGGTCCACGAGACGGCCCGCGCGACGGTGACCCGCCACGACGTCACGCTCGGCGACGCGCACCTCACCCGGTCGTCGGTCGAGTTCGACGACGCTGACGCGGGCAGCGCCGGCTCGAACGATGCCGCCGACCCCGCGGACGCCTCGCTCGTCGTCTACGCCCGCTTCGCGCCCGACGGCCGCGACGACCGGGTGGGGCAGCTCCGATACGACGACGCCGTCGAGGTGTTCCACGCCGACGAGCACGACTTCCTCGCGAGCGCGACCGGCTTCGCGGACCTCCGCGGCCAGCTCCCGGCGACGTTCCCCGAGCTGCTCGACGACGACCCCACCGACCTCCCGCGGGCCCGCGACGGCGACCGCTACGAGGAGGAGCGCCTCTCCGGCGAGGTGATCGCCGACGTGCCGTTCGACGACGGGGTCGCGACGGTCGCCACGCTCCTGACGGACCGCGCGGAGACCGACCGCGAGGCGGCCCGCGACCGGCTCGACGCGCTCTTCTCCGACCTCGACGGCGTCGACGCGCTCGCGGACGCGGCCGCCGACGCGCTCCCGTCGGTGCCCGAGTCCGCGCCTGCCCGCGAGTCGGTGGTCGCGGACCTTCGCGTCCTCTCGCTGCTCTCCGCCCCGTCCGGGCTCCGGATCGCGGGGCCGGACTTCGACCCCTACTACGAGCACTCCGGCGGCTACGGCTACACGTGGTTCCGCGACGACGCGGAGATATCCGGGTTCCTGCTCGGCGCCGCCGACGCGCTCGGCCTCGACCTCGACGACTGGCACGCCCGCTCCGCCCGGATGTACGTCGCCACGCAGCGCCCCGACGGCTCGTGGCCCCACCGGGTGTGGCCCCGCGACGGCGCCCTCGCGCCCGGGTGGGCGAACGCCCGCATCGAGGACGGGCCAGACGTCGACTACCAGGCCGACCAGACCGGCAGCGTCGTCGCGTACCTCGCGCGGGCCCGGGCGGCGGGCGTCGCCGGACCCCATCCGGCTGCCAGCGGGACGTCGTCCCGCACTGTCGACGTCGAGGGGCTCGACGCCACCCTGGTCGCCGCGCTCGCGGGGCTCGACCGGACGCTCGAACCCGACGGCCGCCCGGTCGTCTGTCAGAACGCGTGGGAGGACTCGGCCGGCCGGTTCACGCACACCGCGGCGACGTTCCTGGAGGCGTACAGCGAACTCGGCCGTCACGGCGAGGGGCTCGCCGCCGACGCGCTCGACGACCCCGACGCCGTGCCGGGCGCCGCGTCGCTCCCCGACGACCTCGCCGCGCACGCCCGCGACCGGGCCCGCGAGGTGTACGACGCGCTCGACGACCTGTGGCTGCCGGACCGGGGCTGCTACGCGGTCCGCGAGACGCTCGACGGCGGGGTCGACGGTCGGCTCGACTCCGCCACGCTGGCGCTCGCGGCCGCGCACCGCTCGTTCGACGCGCTCGGTGCGGACGCCGGCAATGGGGGAAGCGAAGCCGGCGCGGTCGACGAGGAGCGCCTCGACCGGTTGGTCTCGCACGTCGAGACGGTCGTCGACGGGCTCTCCCACGAGAGCGACGCGATCGCCGGGCTGATCCGCTACGAGGGCGACGGCTGGCGGCGGGCGGACCAGGAGTCGGAGAAGGTGTGGACCGTCTCGACCGCGTGGGGCGCGAACGCCTGCGCGGAGCTCGCCGCCTTGCTCGCGGCGCGCGACGACCCGCGCGCCGCCGAGATGGCGGCCCGGGCCCGCGACCTGCTCGCGCACGTCTCGCCCGGCGGCTCCCTGTGCGAGCCGACGACGTACCTCCCCGAGCAGTTCTTCGACGACGGGACGCCCGACAGCGCGACCCCGCTCGGCTGGCCGCACGCGATCCGACTGGCGACGGTCGCGCTGCTCGACGAGGAGCTCTCGCAGTTCGCCGACCGCGCCCCCGCGGACGACGACTGACCGGACCTCGGCGACTATTTATTAACGACCGCGGTGCGGTCGGCGCGTGCCGACGAGCGCCCGAAGGGCGCGAGTCGCACGCGCGAGGGACGCGGCGACCGAAGCGAAGCGAGGGAGCCGCGAGGCTGGGGAGGTGTGAGGTGCGGTGCTGTGCGGTGCGGGGTGGGACTCAAAGGGGCAGCCGCGAGGACGACGGCGCGCGACGTAAGCACCGAAAGGAGCGAGTGAAACGAGCGACTGAGGAGCGCAGCGAGCGCACCGAGTCCTCGCGGCTGGGGCTTTGGAGGTGTTCTCCGCGGCAGCAGCCACGTATCGCCGAGCGACTGGGGCTTTGGAGGTGTTCTCCGCGGCAGCAGCCACGTATCGCCGAGCGGCTGGGGCTTTGGAGGTGTTCTCCGCCGCTCCGCTCACGACGATTTATAGACAACCAGCAAAACCACAGCGAACCCGATCTTATCGCCACTCGTCGCGGGGCACGCAGTCCTCCTCCCGGACCGTCACCCAGCGGGTGGTCCGCTCGTCCGGGTCGACGTCCCGCTCGAAGAACGTCACCTCACCGCCGCCGTCGCCGTCGGTCCGTTTACAGACGAGCTCGGGCGACCCGTCGCGAACACGCGCGGATGACGTGGACGTGGACATACGTCACGCTTCGCGCTCGGTCGGATAATAACTGTTGGTTTCGGTCGCGTAAAAATAAAAACTACACCGGTAGTTAACGCCGAACCGCCACCCCGCGCTCAGCGTCGCACCGGGACGCCGCGCTCGTCGAGGTACGCCTTCGTCTCCTCGATGGAGTAGTCGCCGAAGTGGAAGATGGAGGCCGCGAGCCCCGCGTCGGCGTTCGCCTCGGTGAACACCTCGTACATGTCCTCGGGGCCCCCGCAGCCGGAGGAGGCGATGAGAGGCGTCGAGACCGCCTCGCCCACCGCTTTCATCAGCGGGACGTCGTAGCCGTCCTTCGTCCCGTCCTTGTCGATGGAGTTGACGAACAGCTCGCCCGCGCCGCGCTCCTCGGCCTCCGTCGCCCACGAGACGGCGTCGATACCGGTGCCCTCGCGGCCGCCCTTCTTCGTGCACTCGAACCACACCGTCTCGCCGTCGTCGTCCTCGTAGAAGTGGTCGCCCGCGTCGTCGTACCGGCGACGCGCGTCGATCGAGATGACGATGCACTGGCTGCCGAACGCGGCCGCACCCTCGTCGATCAACTCCGGACGCTCCAGGGCGCCGGTCGTGATCGACACCTTGTCCGCGCCGGCGCGGAGCGTCTCCTTGATGTCGGCCTTGGTACGGATGCCGCCGCCGACCGTGAGCGGAATGAAACACTCGTCGGCGACCGCGTTGACCACGTCGAGCATCGTCTCGCGCCCGTCGGCGCTGGCGGTGATGTCGAGGAAGACGAACTCGTCGGCGCCCGCCGCGTTGTACTTCTTCGCCAACTCGACGGGGTCGCCGGTGTACTCCAGGTTCTCGAAGTTGACGCCGGTGTACACCGCGGCGTCGCCGTCGTCGTCGAGGTCGACGTCGATACAGGGGATGATGCGCTTCGTGAGTCCCATTCGTTGTCGGAGCGTTGGCCGCGCCCTCGGTTAAAAGGCGCGGGGCTCACTCGGCGTCGTCGGCCGCCTCGGCCTCCCCGTCGCGGTCCGCTCCGCTCCCCTCGTCGCGGTCCGCCGCTTCCCGTCGGTCGTACTTCGCGACGGCGCGGTCCGCGCGCGTCGAGATCCCGTTCGGGTTCCGCGCGGGGCTCCGGTCCCGCCGCCGCGCGACGAGCCCGTCGGAGGTCCCGCCGGTGAGCCCGAGCAGTACGTCGCGGCCCGTCGCGGCCCACCGCGTGGGCGTCGACTCGCCGCGGACCACGTCCCTCGCCGCGCCGAGCGCGTCTCCGACGGCGTGCGATCCCGTCCGGAGGAGGACGGTCGGCCGCACGCCGTAGTTCTTCAGCAGGCGGTAGGCGAGGCCGCGGTACTTCCAGCCCCACTCGTGGGCGCTGCGCCCGCCGTCCGCGGCGGTCGGGGTCGGGAGCTCCCTCCGTGCGGCCATCGCCGGCCGCCACGTCACCTCGCGGTCCACGCGCGCGAGCCGGTGGGCCGCGTCGCGCGCGCCGCCGACTCGGAGGTACTCGTCGAAGCCGTCGAGGTCCCGCAAGGCGTCCCGTCGGAAGGCGACGTTGCCGCCCTCGAAGTAGGTGACCGCTCGCCCGGCGATCCGCCTGCGTTCCGGCGTGTTCTGGCCGTCGACGGCCGCCTCGTCCGGGCGTTTCGAATCCGTGCCCTCCGCGGGATCGGCGTCGGCGGCGGTTTCGCTCCGCGGTATCGCCGTTACCGGTCCCGAGACCACGGGCGCCGCGTCGAGACCGGCGCTGACCGCGTCGCGCCACCCCGGCTCGACCCGGTTGTCGTAGTCCACCAGCGCGACCGCGTCGCCCGTCGCCACCTCGACGCCGGCGTTGCGGGCGACGTTCACCGTGCGGTCGGAGATCTCGACCAACACGTCGACGTCGTCGCGGCCGCGAACCATGCCGGTCGTGCCGTCGGCCGAGGGGCCGTTGACGACGATCACCTCGGCGTCGGGGGCGTTAGCCGCCAGCGCGTCGAGGCAGGCGGCCAACCGATCCCGACCGTTGAGCGTCGGGACGACGACCGAGAGCTCCATACGCTCCGCTATCGGGCCGAGAAGGTAAAAAGGACCGCGTGTGCGCCCGGCCGACTCACGTCCTCGCGGGCCGGGCGCGTTCGGACGGCGAGAGGACCGTTCAGACCGTCAGGTAGTACACCTGCTTGCGCGCGTCCTTGAAGCTGTACCGCGAGTCGACGAGGCCCTCCTCCTCGAGGCGGTTGAGCGCGTAGCGGACGGTGCGGTCGGGAAGCAGCGACTCCTCGGCGAGGCCGCCCTGCGAGAGGGGGGAGTCTCCCTCCAGTACCTTCGCAACGAGCTTGGCGCTCGGGGGTAGCTCGCGCAGGCGGTCGCGATACTCGGACTCCGACAGGCGGTCTTGGTCAGCGGTCTCCGCGGGACTGGTACTCATGTCTCACACGAATTCCGCGAGTAGTGGTAAAGGTTGGCTACATATAGGGGAATCTGCCTGTGATAATATAATGTGTTAATATTACTTTTCAGCCGACCGTTCCGAGTGATCCATCCGGCACGTTTTCCGCCGGGCGTCCGTACCCGCTCGCGTGATTCCCGAGTCTCACGTCGACATCCTCGAAGCCGAGTCGTACGCGCACTTCGCGACGGTCGGGCCGGACGGCCTCCCCCACGTCACGCCGGTGTGGGTCGACCACGAGGACCGCGAGTACGTCCTCGTCAACACCGCTCGCGGGCGACGGAAGGAGCGAAACGTCCGCGAGAACCCGAAGGTCGGCGTCAGCGTTCTCGACCCCGACGACCCGTATCGATACGTCTCTGTCCGCGGCGAGGCCGAACTGACCGAGGCGGGCGCCCGCGAGCACATCGACGAACTCGCCCGCCGGTACTTCGGCGTCGACGAGTACCCGCACCACGACGAGGAGGAGGGCGCTCGGGTGATCGTCAAGGTGCCGGCCGAGAACGTCGCCACCAGCGGGTGACCGAACTCGCCGCGGGAGCCTCCCGACCGCCCTAACCGAGGGCCGCCGCCGGGCCGCTTCCAGTACGGTTTTGTCGGTCCGGCGTTCATCACGGACAACGTGAAGGGACAGGACTGGTACCAAGCCGACGAGGTCGCCGAGGAGTACGACGACGTCCGGTTTTCCGGCGGCGGACAGCTCATCGATCGCCGGGAGAAGGAGGCCGTCCTCGCCGCGCTGGGCCCGATCGACCCGGGCCACCGCGTGCTCGAGGTCGCCTGCGGTACCGGCCGGTTCACGACGATGCTCGCCGACCGGGGCGCCGACATCGTCGCGCTCGACGTCTCCCGCGAGATGCTCGAACAGGCCCGCGCGAAGGTCACCGCCGCCGGTCACGCCGACGCCGTCGAGTTCCTCCGCGGCGACGCCTCGCGGCTCCCGTTCCCCGACGACCACTTCGACACGGTCGTCGCGATGCGCTTTTTCCACCTCATGGACGACCCGGTGCCGTTCGCGAAGGAGCTCCGCCGGGTCAGCCGCGGTCAGGTGTTCTTCGACACGTTCAACGGGCGCAGCCTGCGGACGCTGTACACCTGGCTCCTCCCGATGGGCTCGCGGCTCTACTCCGAGCGGGAGGTCGCGGCCATGCTCGGTGAGGCGGGGCTCACGCTCGCGAACGAGGAGCACGACTTCGTGTTACCGTACGGCTTCTACCGCGAGCTCCCGGGCCCCGTCGCGAAGCCGTTTCGGGCGCTCGACGAGCTCGCGGGCGATACGATCCCCGGCGACTACGTCGCCTCGGTGTCGTACTGGGACGCCCGAGTGCCGGACGAAGGGTGAGCGCGGGGCGAGTCCTCCGGCTTCAGCCGGCCTCTTCGACGACTTCCCCGACGGCGAAGTTGGACTTCACCTCGGTCACTTCGATCTTCACGCGTTCGCCCACCTCGGTGTCGGGGACGATGATCACGTAGCCGCGTTCGACGCGAGCGATCCCGTCGCCCTGCTTGCCGAGGTCTTCGATCTCGACGTATCGCATCTCGCCCGGTTCAACCGGGGGTTGCGGCCCGTCATCGCTCCGCGAGGCGGACGCGTCGGCGTCGGCCGTCGCCGCCGAAGAGCCGTCGCGGGCGACGAGCGCGACGCGGTACGTCTCGCCCGGCTCCAGCGATCCGGTGTCGATCTCTCGGCTGGGCACGTCGACGACGTACTCGCCGTCGGCGGTCTCGCGGACTTCCGCGCTGAACAGACAGAGGAGCTTCTCGGAGATTTCCATAGTAGACTCCATCGGACTCTCGTGACGGGTCTGTATAGTTGTACCGCCGACACAGTTAGGATTCGGTCGCCCGCGAGCGGTCCGCGGGGACCAACGCCTTTGTCGTCGCCGTCCGAAGGCCGACCGTGACACTCCTGGATCTCCCTCACACCGCCGTCTCGCCGCCGATCGTGACCCCGTTCGCCGCCGCCGACCGCGACGTCGACACCGCCGCCCTCGCGAGCCACGTCGACGCGCTCGTCGAGGCCGGGATCGACGGAGTCGTCCCCTGCGGGACGACCGGCGAGTTCGCCAGTCTCACCGACGACGAGCGCCGGACCGTGATCGAGACCGTCGTCGACGCGGCCGACGGGCGGGCGCCCGTGATCGCCGGCGCGGCCGACACCGCCGTCTCGCGGGTGCGCGAGCACCTGTCCGACGCCGCGGCGGCCGGGGCGGACGCCGGGCTCGTCACGCTCCCGTACTACCACGCGTCGACGGGGCCGGAGGGGCAGCGGGCGTTCCTCGAGGCCGTCGTCGACGACGCCCCGCTCCCGGTCCTCCTGTACGACATCCCGGCGACTGTCGGGGAGTCCATCGACGTCGACGTGCTCGCCGACCTGGCGACCCGCGAGTCGGTCGTCGGGGTGAAAGACACGACCGGCGACCTCACCGGTCTCGAGGCGAAGATCAGCGGGACGCCCGACTCGTTCGCCGTCTTCCAGGGCGTCGACGCACAGCTCTACCCGAGCGCGAGCCTCGGCGTCGACGGCGGGATCCACGCTCTCTCGCAGGCGGTCCCGGAGGTCTTCGTCGCGCTCACCGAGGCGATCCGCGACGGCGGCGACGACCGGGCGCTGTCGCTCCACCGCCGCGCGGTCGCGCCGCTGTTCGCTCGCTGTGCCGACCACGGCTTCGCGCCCGCGACGAAGGTCGCGGCCGCCCACCGCGGGTTCATCCCCGACCCGGCCGTGCGCCCGCCGCTCGCGCTCCCGGACGAGGCCGCGCGCGAGGAAATTCGCGCCGACGTGGACGCCGCGCTCGACGCCGTCTGACTCCCCCAAAAGCCCGGAAGCGACCGCTACCCTTCGCGGATAGGGGTCCCGTCGGCCCCCTTCGGCCCCTCGGAGTCGAAGACGACGACGTCGCCGTCGGCCCGCTCGCGCGCGTCGGGATCGTAGCCGTCTCGGACGCCGATCGCCTCCGCCAGTTCCCGCACCGCGCGCTCCTTCAGCGCGGCGGCCAGCTCCTCGGCGTCCTCGCGGGAGATGTCGCGGCCGAGCCCCTCGCACTCGTGGGCGCGGACGACGCCCGCCTCGTCGACCGCCTCGCCCATCGGCTGGCTCGTCCCCTCCAAGGCGACGCTGAACGGGTACGTCCGGCAGATGAGCGGGCGCGCGTCGTGGACGGTGCAGGCGCCCTCCCCGTCCGACTCCTCGTAGAAGGCGCAGTCGCCGCAGTCGTCGGTCGCGAGCGCCCACTCGAACGTCTCCCCCGTCGGCTCTCCGTCTCCGTCCGCGTCGAGGCCGAACGGCATCGGCCGGGCCACGTCGCGCCAGTCGTACGCCTCGTCGAACTCCGCCTCGGCGGCGTCGGCGACGCGCCGGACCTCGTCCGGAAAGACCGTCGCGGTGTGGGGTTCGCGGTCGGCGTCGCCGTCCGCGCCGCCGTGGCACTCCGCGTCGGTCCCGGCGCTCTCCTCCCCGTCGTCCGCTCCCGCTCCCGCCGGCGCCCCGCCCGGCTCGTCGGGGGCGTACCCGGTACAGCAGCCGCCGCAGCGCGTGCACTCGAAGCCGATGGACTCGATGGCGTCCGCGAGGTCCGCGACGTCGAGGTCGCGGGCGGCGTCGAGTTCGGCTTCGAGCGATTCCATGCGACCCGGTTGCGGCGCGACGCGGTTAACGTCGTCTCTTCGAGTGACGCCCGCTTCGTTCGGCTGGCGCCGCCCGGGCGAAGGAGCGAAGTGCGCCCGCCGCCTACCGACCCGGCGTGAAGGAGTACGAGCGGAAACAGCTCTTAGAGCGGGTCAACCGAGAGTCCTCGACGGTCGGCGTCGACATCCCGGAGTCGATCGAGATCCAGGGCGAGGAGATAGATCTCCGGTCGTTCGTCTTCGAGATCAAGCGGCGCGACTCGGTCCCGCCCGGCGAGCGCGACCGCGTCGAGCGCGCGAAGCGGAACCTCCGCCGCGAGCGGCTCGACCGGCTCGAACCCATCGAGGAGAACGAGGTGAGCCGCGAGGAGGGCGAGGAGCTGGCGTCGTCGATCATCGGCATCGACCGCGCGCTGGAGGCACTGGAGGGGCTCGACGCGCCTGACCCGGAGACCGAGGCGAAGCGACAGGAGGCCGCCGACCGGAAACGCTGGATGAACTTCCTGAAGAAGGCGCTCGGCCGCGACGACGCGAGCGGCGGCGGCGGGCGGACGCGATTCTGACCGGTCGCGGTTCGGTCGCGGTCGCGGTTCGGTCGCGTTCGCGGCAGTCAGCCGCGTCCGGAGATGCCCGCGCGGCTCAGTTCCCGGTGAAGTCGATCCGCGAGCCGCCGCCGTCGTCCTTGTCGGCGGCGGGGCCGAGCCGGACGAACTCGTAGGCGTCGTCGTCGAGGTACACCGCGTCGCCCGTCACCGCGACGGCGACCGATTCGAGGACGGCGCCCTCACAGGGGCCGAAGTTGCAGTAGCCGCCGTCGGCCTCGAACGTCGCGCCGTGCTTCTGACAGAACACCTCCCCGTCGCGCACGAACGCGCCGTCGTCCTTGTCGAGGCGGATGTCCGTCCAGTGCTGACAGTAGTTGCGGAACGCGCGGACCTCGCCGGCGGCCCGCGTGAGTATCGCCTCGACCTCCGGGGCACCGTCCTCGCTCGCCCCGATGTCGCCCTCGCCCTCGTCGACCGCGTCGGGATCGACCGGGCGCAGCGTCGCGAGCAGCGTGCTCTCTTCCGGAACCTCCTCGACGCCGGCGATCCGGCGGTGCTCGTCCATGCCCGTCCGAGGCCGGCGACCGGCTTGAACGTTGTGCGTTCCGGGGTCGGGCGCCGTCCGTTCCGGGGTCGGGCGCCGTCTGTTCCGGAGTCGGGCCGTCTCCGCGTCGGCGCGACGCCGAGTCGGGCGCCCGGCTCAGACCCCGAGCCACTCGTCGTCGCGGACCTCGTAGCCGTGCTCCCGACAGTGCTTCGCCGCCCGTCGGCGCACGTCCCGCGACCCGGGGACCGACTCCCCCTCCGCGATCCGGTCGACGACCCAGTCGGCGACCGCGCGGACGCCCTCCTCGTCGTCGAGTTCGTTGACGTCGCTCAGCGCTCTGAAGGTCCGTTCGAACGCCTCGTGTTGCGACCGACCGAAGTCGGCGTTCTCGAGCGCGGCCGCCGCCTCCACCACCCGCTTCATCGCGGCCGCGACCGCCGGTCGCCGCACCCGCTCGCGGACCGTGGCCGGCGTGTCGAACGCCTCCAGGTCCGCGTCGGGGACCAGGTCAGCGACGGTGTACACGCGGGAGTCCGTCTCGAGTTCCCGCTTCCCGACCGCGGCGACGATCTCGCGGCCCGTCGCCGGGAAAGTCAGCGGCTCGAGCGCCCCTTCGAGCGCCTCGGCCGCCGCGTCGTCGATCGGCGGCTCGGCCTCGTCGCCGCGTTCTAACTCGGCCTCGACGTCGCGCTCGCGCCGTCGTCGGTCGTCGTCCGCGGCCTGTCTCTCTCGTCCGCTCTCGTCGTCTGCCATCCGTCATCTACGGTCCCCGGCGGCATAACGGCGTGGTCGAAATGCGGCGCGGAACGCTTCTGCGGGCCGAAATTCGGTTACAGCCGCTCGCCGTCGTAGCCCGCCTCCTCGATCCGCCGGTCGAACAGCCGCGAGAGGAGGGTCGTGAGCGGCCCGGCGACTCCCTCGCCGTCGCCGTCGACCGCGATGCCGTCGACGGTCGCCACCGGTCGGACCTCCCACGTCGAGTTCGTGAGGAAGACCTCGTCGGCCTCGCGGACCGCGTCCGGCGCGTACGTCCCCTCCTCGACGGGGATCCCCTCCGACTCCGCGAGATCGATCACGGTCGCCCTGGTGACGCCGGGGAGGATCGGCCCGTCGAGCGAGGGGGTCTTGAGGGCGGTGCCGTCGACGAAGAAGAGGTTCGAGGTCGCCCCCTCGGCGACGTGGCCGTCCGGGTCGAGCAGCAGCGCCTCGTCGGCGCCGGTGACCCGGATCTCGAGCCGGGCGAGGATTCCGTTGAGGTAGTTGTGGGTCTTCGCCGCGGCCGGTATCGCTCGGTCCGCGACCTTGCGCGTCTTCGTCGTCTGGAGCGCGGCCGGGCCATCGTGGACCGGGTCGCTCCCGACGCCGCCGCGCGCGAGCGGCTTCGCGATCACGACCACGGTCGGGTCGACCTCGGGGTTCGGGTCGAGCGTGCCGGGCTGGACCCCCCGCGAGATCGAGAGCTTGACGTACGCGTCCGCGAGGTCGTTCGCGGCCAGCGTCTCGTCGACACGCCGCTTCAGCTCCGCGTCGTCGATCCCGTGGTCGAGCGCGAGCGTCTCGCAGGTGTCCGCGAGCCGGTCGGCGTGCGCGTCCCACCGGAAGAGGTCCCCGCCGTACGCGCGCATCGTCTCGAAGGCGGCGTCGCCGTAGGCGAACCCGCGGTCCTCCACCGAGACGGTCGCCTCGGCGGCCGGGACGAGGTCGCCGTCGACGTGGTACAGGCGGTCCGCGTCGCCGCTCGCCTCGAACCGCTCGGTGGGATCACTCACGGTCCTCGCACGCCTCCACGAAGTTCCGCACCATGCGCTTCCCGCGCGGCGTGAGGATGCTCTCTGGGTGGAACTGGACGCCGACGTGCGGCTTCTCGCGGTGGCGCACGCCCATCACGACCTCGCGCTCCTCGTCCGTGCGCGCGGTCTCGACCAGCTCGTCCGGGAGGTCCTCGCGCTCGACGCACAGCGAGTGGTAGCGCCCGACCCGGAGCCGGTCGGGGAGGCCGGCGAAGACGCCCTCGCCGTCGTGGGCGATCGTCGAGGGCTTCCCGTGGACGACCTCGGGCGCGTGGCCGACGCGGCTCCCGCGGCTCGCGCACAGCGCCTGGTGGCCGAGACAGACGCCGAACACGGGCCGATCGAGTTCGAAGACCGCGGTCGATATCCCGGCGTCGGCCGGGGTGCCCGGCCCGGGCGAGACGACGACGCCGTCCGGGTCGAGCGCGCGGATCCCCGCGAGGTCGACCGCGTCGTTCCGCCGGACCGTCACCGCGCCGGCGACCTCGCCGACGTACTGGACGAGGTTGTACGCGAACGAGTCGTAGTTGTCGACGACGAGGACCCGCGCGTCGGACTCGCCCGCGCCGCGGCGCCAGTCGCCCTCCCCAGCCCCGGAGTCGGCACCGCCGCGCGTCATCGCTCGACCGCCCCCTCGGTCGGCTCGTCGGCCCCCTCCTCGACCGCCATCCCGCCGGCGGCGAGCGCCTCGTCGACCGCGCTCACCAGGGCTCGCGCCTTCGCGAGCGTCTCCTCGTACTCGGCGTCCGGGTCGGAGTCGTGGACGATCCCGGCCCCGACCCGGAGGTGGTACTCGGCGGCGTGACGGACGAGCGTCCGGATGACGATGTTCAGCGTCGCGCGCCCGTCGAACCCGGCGGCGAACATCGACCCGGTGTACGGCCCGCGGCGCGTCGGCTCCAGCTCGTCGATTATCTCCATCGTCCGCGGCTTGGGCGCGCCCGTGACGGTCCCCCCGGGGAAGCAGGCCGCGACCGCGTCCGCGAACCCGACGTCGGGCCGCGCCTCGCCCTCGATCAGGCTCACGAGGTGCATCACCTCGCTGTAGCGGTCGACGCGGCGGTACTCGCTCACGTCGACGGTGCCGAACCGCGACACCTTCCCGAGGTCGTTGCGCTCTAAGTCGACTAACATCGCGTGTTCGGCGCGCTCCTTCTCGTCGCCGGTCAGTTCGGTCTCCAGCGCCGCGTCGTCCGCCGCGGAGGCGCCCCGCGGCCGCGTCCCCGCGATGGGCTCCGTCACGAGACGCGCGCCGCGCTCGGGGTCGTCGGTCGGCTCGCGTTCCAAGAGGAGCTCCGGGCTCGCGCTCACGAGGTCGACGCCGCTCGGACGGTCCCCACCGTTCCCCTCGGTCCCGCCGAACTCGATCAGCCCCGAGTACGGAGCGGGGTTCACCGCCCGGAGCGCGTCGTACGCCCCGACCGGGTGGACCGCGGCCGGCGCCGTCAGCCGCTGGGAGACGTTCGCCTGGAACGTGTCGCCCTCGCGAACGTGCCCTTTGACCCGCCGCACCGCGTCGGCGTACCCCCCTCGACCCACGTCGCTCTCGAAGGTCGCGCGCTCGGCGCCCGGGTCCGGCGCCGGCTCAGCGGCCGGATCGCCGGCCTCGATCCGGTCTATCAGCGCCCCCGCCCGATCCGTCCCCTCGTCGAACAGCGCGTCGAGCGCGTCGCGGTCGGCGTCCGGGTCGTCGAGCCCGCCCGGAACGCGGGGACAGGCGGTTACTCGAAGCGGAATCGTCCCACCGGCGCCGTCCGCGCGGACGGGGCATTCCCAGGCCGCGATCCGGTCGAACAGGGCGGCCTGAAGCCGCGGGAGTCCACGGTCGTCGGTCGCCCCGGAACCCTCGGGGGCCGCGGGCGGGAAGTCCTCCAGCTCGCGGGCGGCGTCGTAGGAGAGCCAGCCGAACGCGCCGCACGGGTACGGCACGTCGCAGTCGCCGCGCGCCAGCGTCTCGCCGTCGAGGACCCCCTCCAGCGCCGACAGCGAGGGCGACGGGCGCCGGTAGTCGCCCGTCGGCTCGCCCGTCTCGCCCCGCGCGCCGGCGACGACCGCCTCGCCGGAGACGGTCAGCCGCTCGACCGGGTCGACGCCGAAGTACCCCCACCCGGACTGGCCGCCGGTCGTTTCGTAGAAGACGCCGCCCGGGCCGTCCCGCGCCCGGCGGTAGGCCGCGAAAGGGTCTTCGACGGCGACCCGGAGTTCGACCGGGACCCGCGCGCCGTCCGGCGCCGCGGCGGCGACCGCGCGGAACCGGTCCCGATCGGTGTGTTCCGTTCGACTCATGGGACCCTGTTCGGCGGGGGCGGTGAAACAGTTGCGGTCGCCCGAACGCGGCCCGCCTTCAGAACTCGCTCGCGCGGTCGATCCACGTCGCGGCGCGCTTCTCGCCGACGCTCGTCCCCTCGGCGATCTCGCCGGCGTCCGCGCCGGCGAGCTCGTCTACCGTCTCGATCCCGATCGTCGCGAGCCGCTCCGCGTACGCCGGGCCGATGCCTTTGATCTCCGTGACGCTCGGGCCGCGGTCGTCGCCGTCGACCGCGACGTCGTCCTCCCGCCCGGCCGCGGCCTCCGCCGACTCGGCCGCCTCGTGGTCGTCGGTCGCGTCGGCCCCCTCGTCGACGAGCGACTCGGTCGAGGCGGCGGCCTCCGTCTCCGTGGCGACGGGCTCCTCGCTGGCTTCGGCGCCGCCGTCGGGTCCGTCGTCGTCGTCGATCTCGTCCTCGACCGATTCGTCCGCGACCGGCTCGCCGGTCCCGTCGTCGACGGGGCCGTCGTCGCTCTCCGCGGCCGCCTCGGCGGCGGGTTCCGACTCGCGCTCGACGGTCACTTCGGTCTCGCCGGACTCTCGCCCGCTCGAACCGCTCCCGAACCCGAGTTTCTCTTTGAGCTTCTGGAGTAGGGCCATCGCCGGCGGCTACACGTGCGAGATATTTAAAAACCCTCTCCGGCGCAACCGCTCGCCGCTCCGTCTCGCCTGTTTATAAGTGGGGCCGGGGCGTTCCGGTCGTATGAACGTCGTCAACCCGGTCATGTGGTCGGTCCACGTCGGCTTCGCCGTCCTCTGGGTCGGCAGCGTGCTGTTCGTCACCCTCGCGGTCCTCCCGCCCGCGCTCCGCGGCGATATCGGCGGCGACGCGCTGGGCTCGGTCGTCGGCCGCCTGCGCTGGATCACACGGATCAGCGCGGTCGCGTTCGTCCTCTCGGGCGGGCATATGGCCGGGACGCTGTACACGTTCGAGTCGCTGACGGGCACGCCCCGCGGTCACCTCGTGTTGACGATGCTGGGGCTGTGGTTCGTCGGCACCGGGCTCGTCGAGGTCGGGGGATCGAAGCTGGCCGACGGGCTCGACGTCGGGAAGCTCCGCGAGCCCGCCCGCGACGCCAAGCCGTTCCTCTACGGCGCGTCCGCCGTCTCCATCGGGCTCATCGTCACCGCGGGGCTGCTCGCGAGTCCGGGACTGGTTTAACAACGCTCGGCTCGGGTGATCGCTTTTTAAAACGCCGCTCATTTATAAACAGCTAACAGCAGATCGATGACGAACGGCTCCAAAGCCCCCGTCGCTCGCCTATGAATAACTGACTGAATATCGGCGGCAAACACCTCCAAAGCCCCAGCTGTGAGGCGGGCGCACGCTCGCTGTCGTTCGAGACGCCGAAGGCGTCTCGTGATGACGAGAGAGCTTCGCTCTCTCGAACCACGCTCCTCGGTCGCTCACTCCGTTCGCTCCCTGCGGTGCTTACGTCGTCATCGGAACGCGGAGCGTTCTGATTGGCTCACGAGAGCTCCGCTCTCGTGAACGCCTGCGCCCGCCTCACGGCAGCGTGGCGCGTAGCGCCACGGGCAACCGGCGGCGGAGCCGCCGGTGACTGCCCCTTTGCGTCCCGCCCCGCACAGCACCGCACCTCACGCCTCCCCAGCCTCGTCGGCCGGCCTCCGCGTTGCTCCGGCCGACCGACTCCCTCGCGGTCGGTTCGCGGCCGCCGGTGGCGGCCGCTCACCGGCGCGCCACCGCGTCGTCCATTTATAAACAGTCGCGCCGCCGACTCACTCCAACTCCGCCCGCAGCGCCGCGTTCATCGCCTCGACCGGCGCGTCCTCGCCGGTCCAGATCTCGAACGCCTCGACGCCCTGGAACAGCAGCATCCACGCGCCGTCGACCGTCGTCGCGCCCGCGGCGGCGGCCTCGCGCAGCAGCCGCGTCTCGATCGGCGCGTACACCGCGTCGAGGACCGCGAGGTCGCCGTGGAGGTGTTCGGCGGGGACGGGGGTCTCGTCGGGCGCCTCCATCCCCACGCTCGTCGCGTTGACGAGCAGGTCGGCGGCGGCGACGCGCTCGCCGAGGTCGTCGAGGCCGCCGCCGGTCGCGCCCGGCACCGCCTCGGCCAGCTCGACCGCGCGCTCCGCGGTTCGGTTCGCGACGCGGACCGCCGCGCCCGCGTCCGCCAGCGCGAACGCGGCCGCCCGCCCCGCGCCGCCCGCCCCCACCACGAGCGCGTCGCGACCGTCGACGGACACGTCGTGGTGCGCGAGCGCCCGCGTCACCCCCGCGGCGTCGGTGTTGTGGCCGCGCGGGCGGTCGGCCTCGCCCGCCCGGACCGGGGCGTAGTCCACCGTGTTGACCGCGCCGATGCGCTCGGCGAGCGGGGCGGCGTTGACCGCGCTCAGGGCGTCCCGCTTGAACGGGACCGTGACGTTGAGTCCCGCGACGCCGAGGTCGGCGGCGCCTCCGACGGCCGCGGCGGCCGCGTCGGCGTCCGGCTCGAAGGTCACGTACCGCGCGTCGAGCCCGAGCGCCTCGTACCCCGCCTCGTGCATCGGCGGCGACAGCGAGTGGCCGACCGGGTTCCCGATCAGTCCGTACACCTCCATGCCAGCTCACGCGGCCGCGACCGACAAAAGGCGGTCGGTCGCGGTTCCCCTCGTCGGTTCCGCCCGGTCTCACTCCCGCCGTCCCTCGGCGTCCCGCTCGGCGTCGATGACGTCTTCGAGGGTCTCGGTACCGATGTCGCTCGCGACCTTCACGCCGACGAGCGACACGACGATGCCGCCGGCGATGAACGCCGCGAGCTGCTGGACCGGCGTCATCGTCATCCCGTAGAGGGACAGCGGACCCCGGACCGCCTCCTGCGCGAGGAAGTAGCCGGCGAACCCGCGGACGACGAGTGCGACCGCGGCGATGACGAACGGGAGGTTGAGGTACGGCGTCCGGATCCCCTCGTCGCGGATCAGCTCGTCGAGTAACCGCCCCACGGCCGCGGTCACGCCGGCGACCGCGAACCACGGGACCGCGGCGTAGGCGAACTCCACGACCTCGACGAGGCGGGGCGACCCGGGGTTCAGGTCCGAGGCCGCGAGAACGCCGAAGAATCCGCCGACGAGGGCGAGTCCCCCGGCGACCACGTACGTCACGACCGACACCTGCCCGGCGTACAGCGCCTCGCGGACGCGTTCGGGCATCCCCGCCACGAGGCGGTCGATAGCGAGCCCCTTGTACAGCAGCGCGGCGCCGAGCAGGCCGGCGACGCCCGCGACCGCCTCGCCGGCGGAGAACCAGTAGAACAGCGCCGGCACTAAGAGCAGCGCGACGCCGAACGGCACGAGGACCGTCGACCGCAGCTGCTCGTCGGCGAGGAACTGCTTGAGCAGGTAGTAGGTGGACTCGATGTCGCGGGCCTGCCGGACGACGACGCGGTCGACGGAGTCGACGGGGACCCGCGATTCGACGATCGGGAGGACGCGCTCGTCCTCGGCCGAGTCGACGACGACGATCGCGGCGCGCGGCTCGTACCGGTCCACGAGGTCGTCGAGCTGGGCCGCGATCGAGCGGTCGGCGCCCACCGCGCTGTCGCTCTCGGCGGAGACGACCGCCACCACCGACTCCTCGCGCTCGTCCCTGAGGTCGCGCGCGACGCGCAGCGACTCCAGTAAGCAGTTCACGCTGGCGTCCTCGGGGTCGTCCAGCCCGGCGTCGGTGACCAGCGATCGGACGGCCTCCCAGCCGGCGACCGGCATCGGGACGTTGGTGGCGCGACCGATCGCCCCCGAGCGGTCGACGCAGATGACCAGCGTCGTCACGTGTCGACGCACGCCGCGACCGGACAAAAATCCTCCCCGTGGACCGCCGTGCGGGTCTCGGTTCCCGTCGGCTCGCGCCGGTCCCCCCGCTCGCTACCGGAACTCCACGTCGATGTCGCCGCCGTCGTCGGTGAAGGCGCCCGCGACGCCGCTCCCGGCGGCGAACGCCACCCGTTCGGCGCCGATGCCGAGCCGCTCCGCGAGCCCGCGATCCGGGGTGAACTCGCGGACCTCGGGCTCGGCGCCAAGCAGGTCTGCGAGCCGGTCCTCGACGTCGTCCTCGGTGCCCAGTTCGTCGACGAGCCCCATCTCCGCGGCGTCGTCACCGAGGTACACCCGGGCTTCGGTGTCCCGGATCTCGTCGGGGTCCATGTCGCGCCCCTCGCTCACGGTCTCGACGAACTGCTCGTAGTAGCCGTCGATGATCCCCTGGAGGTACTCGCGTTCGTCCTCCTCGATCTCCTTCAGCGGGACGCCGGCGTCCTTGTACTCGCCGGCGGTAAACTGCTCGTAGGTGATCCCGAGCTTGTCCGCGAGCCCCTTCGCGTTCGGCCGGGAGCCGACGACGCCGATGGAGCCGACGAGGCTCGCGTCGCGCGCCCACAGCTCGTCGCAGCCGCTCGCGATCCAGTAGCCGCCGGACGCGCAGGTGTCCGTCGCGTACGCCACCGTCGGCCCGTCGAAGTCGGCGGCGGCCCGCCGGATGTCGTCGCTCGGGACGACCTCGCCGCCGGGGGTGTTGAGCTCGACCAGCAGCGCCTCGACGTCCTCGTCCTCGTCGGCCGCCTCGATCTGCTCGACCACGTCGTCGGCGGTCGCGCCGCCCGGGCCCGACAGCGGCGACGGGCGCCCCTGGCTCCGCCGGATCGGTCCCGAAACGGTCACCTTCGCGGTGTTGTACTCGTCGGCGTCACCGAACCGGCCGCCGGTGAGCCGCGCGAGGAGCGCGCGGCCCGCGACCGTCGTCGCCGCGCCCACCGCGGCGGCCGCGAGCAACCCCTTCCGTCCGTTCGCCGGCGCGTCGTCCATACCGACGGTTGGCGTCGCACGGGTTTATAAGTCGTGGACGGCGACGCCGACCGCGGCCGGGTCGGACCGACAGCTGCGGTCGGCATCCGGCGATCGACGGCAGCGACGCTGGCGGTCGAGAAAAGCCGCAGAAACCGCGTCGGAACCGAGGGTCGACCGGGTTAGAGAAGGCCGGTCTTCTGGAGCTTCATCAGGTCCTCGGTGTCGAGCGTCTCGCCCTCCTTGAACTTCTGGTAGATCTCCTCGGCCTCTTCCTTCTCCTCTTCGCGCTTCTCGGCGCGCTCGTCTTTCCGCTCTTCCTCCTCTTTCTTGTCGAGCTCGCGCAGGCGCTTCTGGACGCGGACGAAGTCCTCGTGGTGGCGGTCGGCCGCCTCCTGGGCCTCGACGAACAGCTCGTGCATCTCGTCGGCCTCGTCGCGGATGTCGTCGGCCTCGCGGTAGGCCTCGATCATCTGGTTGTGGTGCTCCTGGGCCTTGTCGGCGAGCTCCGTCACCTTCTGGTGGTGCTGGGACGCCTCGGAGCGGACCTCCTCGGCCTCCTCGACGAGCTCGTCGAGCTCGCTCGTGTCGTCGACCTTGTCCTTCTTCTCGGCGAGCTTCTCGCGTTTGTCGTCGATCTTCTCGATGAGCTCGCGCTCGTCCTCCGCGTCGAGCACCTCCGTCTGCTGGCGGAACTCGAGGTCCTCGATCTCCTCTTCGAGCTCCTCGATGGACTTGCCGGAGCCGAGTTCGAGGTCCTGTTTGAGCTCCTCGACCTCGTCGAACAGCTCGTTGGCCTCGGCGTTGAGCTCGTTGCGCTTGTCCTTGTGCTCTTGAACCTGCTCGTTGAGCTCGTCGCGCTTCTCGCGGTGTTCCTGGGCCTCGTCGACCTTCTCGCGCGTCTTCGCGTTGAGGTCGTCGCGCTTGGAGGCGCGCTCGGAGGCCATCTGGTTCAGCTCGTTGCGCCGGTCTCGCAGCTGCCCGGCGCGTTTGATGAGCTGCCCCTTCGACCCGTTGTCGAGGTCGTCTTCAGAAAGGTCCACGTTGTCCGCCTCGTCCATCGGTTCCACGTCGTACTGCTCGATGACTTCTTCTTTCGTTACCATTTGTTATCTCTCCATCACCGCTCCGGCGATAGCGGGCGCTCGCTGTCGTGCGTCGGGCCGTCTGTAAGAACTTCCGTTCATTTCAGCGTGCGATTCCACCAGCGCCAGAGGCGTTCTGGTACCAGCAACTACCCCCGGGCGATACATAAATACTTCGGTGATTTTCGTGTACACCGGTGGCATGGAGCGTGTACCCGGCGATTTCCGTGGTTACCGTTCACACGGTCGTCGTCACGATCCGCCTCGCTCGCCGTCCGTCGTCACGATCCGCCTCGCTCGCCGTCCGTCGTCACGATCCGCTTCCCTCGTCGACCGCGTACGAGAGGACGATCCCGTCGTCGAGCCGCTCCGTGTCGGTCAGCGTCAGGTCGGGGAACCCCTCGGTGAAGCCCGCGCCGTCCGCCAGCGTGGGCGCGTCGCGGCCGCCGACCACGAGCGAGCCGACGTAGGCGTGGAGCTCGTCGACGACGCCGGCCTCGAAACACGAGAAGATCACCTCGCCGCCCCCCTCGACCATCAGGCGGTCGACGCCGCGGTCGGCCAGGGCGTCGAGCCCCGCCGCCACGTCGACGCGTTCCTCGCCGGCGACGATCACCTCGGCGCCCGCGTCGGCGAGTGTCGTCCGTCGATCCCGGTCCGTCGCGGCCGAGACGAGCAGGTACGTCGTCGCCGCGTCGTCGAGGATCCGGGCGTCGGTCGGCGTCCGGCCCGTGGAGTCCACCACGACGCGGGCGGGGTCGCCGGGTCGTCCGTTCCGAAGGCGTTCGACGCGGCGGTCCTCCTCGTCGAGCGTGAGATGCGGGTCGTCCGCGAGGACGGTCCCGACCCCGACGAGTACCGCGTCGGCGGCCGCCCTGACGCGGTCGACCCGGTCGAAGTCCTCGGGCCCGGAGATCCGGAGCTGTTCCCGGCTGCGGGTGGCGAGCTTCCCGTCCACGCTCTGGGCCGCGTTGACGACCACGTGCATACGCGAGCGTCGACCGGACGCGGAATGGTCGTTTCGGTCGGGGCACCGGTCGGTCCCGTCCCAACGCATATCCGGCGGAGGACCGAACCGGTCCCTATGAGAACATCGACGATCATCATCCTCGTCGGCGCGGTCATCTTCGTCCTCCCGATCCCGGGCACGTTCATCCTCGGCGCGCTGGTCGTGCTCGCCGGGCTCGCCGCCCGCCTGTTCGGGCTCTGACCCGTCACCGTTTAGCCCGGGCCGACCGAGCGGCCGTCTGTGACAGATCCAACCGCACACCACGTCGGGGTCACCGTCTCCGACCTCGACCGCGCCGTCGAGTTCTACGCCGAGACGTTCGACCTCGACGTCGTCGCAGAGTTCTCCGTCGGCGGCGACGCCTTCGCCGAGGCGGTCGCCGTCGAGGGCGCCGCGGCCGAGTTCGCCCACCTCGACGCGGGCGACGCGATCGTCGAACTCGTCGCGTACGACCCGGCGGCGGGGTCGAGCGGCGACGCCGCGACCGGCGACTCCGAGCTGAACCGGCCCGGAGCGACCCATCTCGGTCTGTCGGTCGACGATGTCGAGGCCTTCTACGAGGAACTCTCGGACGACGTGGCGACGCTGAGCCCGCCGCGGACGACCGAGAGCGGCACGACGGTCCTGTTCGTCAGGGACCCGGAGGGGAACCTGATCGAGGTGCTCGACGCCTGACGGTCGCGGGCCCGGCGCCCGCCGGTCCCCTCACTTCACCTTCGTGCCCGGCTCGGCGTCCCCGTACGTCGTGAGGAGGTCGGCCTCGTCGCCAGCGGCCAGCACCATCCCGTTCGACTCGACGCCGAACAGCTCCGCCTTCTCCAAGTTCGCCACGACGACCACCTTCGTCCCGGGGAGGTCGTCGACGTCGTGGAGCTGCTTGAGCCCCGCGACGATCGTCCGGGTCTCCGCGCCGAGGTCGACGGTGAGCCGCAGGAGGTCGTCCGCGCCCTCGATCCCCTCCGCGTCCTCGATCCGTCCGACGCGGACGTCGAGGTCTTGGAAGTCGTCGAAGCCGATGCGGTCGTCGCTGATGGGTTCGATGTCGGCCATGTCGGCGTCGGCGGCGTCGTCGGTGCCGTCGGTTTCGCTCTCCTCCTCGTCGTCCGATTCGTCTCCGTCCTCGACCGCGTCGTCGCTCTCCGACTCCGCGACGCGCGCTTCGAGCTTCTCGTTCAACGCGTCGACGCGCTCGTCTTCGACCTGTTCGAACAGCTCGGTCGGTTCGCGCAGGTCGCCGGCGGGGCCCTCGCGGGCCGCCTCGACCGTCGCGTCGTGGACGGATCCGGGCTCGCCGAGCTGGTCCCAGAGCCGCTCGCTCTTCTCGGGGGCCAGCGGCTCGAAGAGGACGGCGATCGCCTTCGCGAGCGCGACGCAGTCGTCGATGACCCGCTCCGCCTCTTCGGGCTCCTCGTCGACGAGCTTCCAGGGCTCGTTGCGCTGGATGTACTCGTTACCGTAGCGCGCGAGGTCGGTGACCGCGTCGCCGAGCGCGCGGACCGAGTAGTCGTTGACCGCGGCCGCGAACTCGTCGACCGCCTCGTCGATCCGCGCCGCGACCTCGTCGCTCGGGGCGTCGGCGTCGGGGCCGTCCTCGTAGTTCCGGCGGGCGAAGAGGAGGGAGCGGTAGAGGAAGTTACCGACGGTGCCCACCAGCTCGGTGTTGACGCGCTCGGCAAACTTCTCCCACGAGAAGTCCACGTCCTGCTGGAACCCGCCGTTGGTCGCGAGGTAGTAGCGCAGCGGGTCCGGGTGGAACCCCTCGTCGAGGTACTCGTCGGCCCAGACCGCGCGGTCGCGGCTCGTGGAGAACCCCTTGCCGTCGAGGGTGACGAACCCGCTCGCCATCACCGCGCGCGGCTCCGCGTGGTCGGTCGCCTCCAGCATCGCGGGCCAGAAGATCGTGTGGTGTTGGATGATGTCGCGGCCGATCACGTGGACGATCTCGCCGCCCTCCGGGTGCTCGTCGCTGACGCCCTCCTTCCAGGCGGCCTCCCAGTCGAACGCGTCGGCGCCGACGCGCTCGGAGTACTGCTTCGTCGAGGAGATGTACTCGATCGGCGCGTCGACCCAGACGTAGAGGACCAAATCCTCCGGGTTCTCTCCGGGGTAGTCGACCCCCCAGTCCATGTCGCGGGTGATACACCAGTCCTGAAGCCCCTGTTCGATCCACTCGCGGGGCTGGTTGCTGGCGTTCGAGGTGCCTTCGAGGCGGTCGAGGAAGTCGGAGAGGTAGTCGGCGAACTCGGAGACCGCGAAGAACTTGTGGGTGCGCTCGCGGTACTCCGCGGGGTTGCCGGTGATCGTCGACTCGGGGTCCTCCACTTCGCCGGGTTCGAGGTGGCGCTGGCACCCCTCGTCGCACTCGTCGCCGCGGGCGTGCGCCCCGCAGTACGGGCAGGTCCCCTCGACGTAGCGGTCGGGGAGGTACTGGTCGTCGACGGGGTCGTACGCGACCATGATCTCCTTCTCGTAGAGGTGGCCCGCCTCGTCGAGGTCGCGGACGAGTTCTCGGGTGATCTCGGTGTTCGTCTCGTCGTGAGTGTGGCCGTAGTTGTCGAACTCGACGTTGAACTTCGGGAACGTCTCGGCGTAGCGCTCGTGCCAGTCGAGCGCGAACGCCTCGGGAGAGACGCCCTCCTGTTCGGCGTTGACCGCGACGGGCGTCCCGTGCATGTCGGAGCCGGAGACGAACGCGGTCTCCTGGCCGAGTCGTTCGAGCGCGCGGCTGTACACGTCGCCGCCGACGTAGGTGCGGAGGTGACCGATGTGGAGGTCGCCGTTCGCGTACGGCAGTCCACAGGTCACCACCGCGGGACGATCGGTGGGGAAGTCGTCGTGGCTCATGTGGTGTGTATGTCGTGTATCGGTCGATCGGGTCTAAAGGCCGCTGGTTCGGGGCCGACGAGGATCGCGCAGGCCGCGAGGGTTTTTGCGCGGTCCGCGAGGGGTCGACGGCCCAGGCGCTGCGGAAGACGACGGAATTCGCCGCCGCGCCGGCGTCGACCGCGCTACCGGTCGTCGCCGCCGCGACGGGTCCGCCCGCCGCTAAGAGGAGCGCGTCCGCATCCCGGGCCGCCGGATGTCCGTCACGTCTTCCGCTTCGCGCGGTTCGGTCTAAAAAGCGTCGCCCGAGGGCGGCTCACAGCGGGTCGCGGGCGGCCCGCGTCGGCTCACAGCAGGCCGCGGACGATCCGCGCCGCCTCCGCGGCCGTCTGCGCGAGGACGTAGATTATCGGCTCGACGCCGACCGCGCCGGTCTGGTAGACCACGAGCGTCTCGGTCCCCTCGCCCGCCGGGAGGTCGGCGGCCGCGACCGCGGCGGCGACCGCCTTGCGGGTCGGTCGCTCTGCGTCGAACTCGACGGTCGGGCGGTCGGCGGCGAGCGCCTCGACGGTCTCCGGGTCGTATCGGAGGTTCACGGCGCCGCGAACGTCCGCGCCCGCCTCGCGGGCCGCGAGCAGCACCGTGGCGACGTGTTCGCTCACGCCGAACTCCGGTTCGCCCGGCACCATCGCCCGCCCCTTGACGTCGACGAGCCGGCCGGGGACCGCGGCGACGTCGTCGACGGTCGCGGCGTCGGCGGTACACTCCGCGACGTTCGCGCCGACGTTCGGGATGAGGCCGGCGAAGCCGGAGGCGTTCGTCAGGGTGCGGAGCCCGCGCCGGACCGACGTGAGGACGCGCTCGCGCTCGCGGAGGCCGCTGTCGGGGTCGTGGACCGAGAACTCCACGTCGGCGTCAGCGAGCGCGGGCATCGCCGCCTCGTGGAGGTCCGCGAGCAGGTCCCCCTCCTCCAGCTGGCGGATCAGCACCTCGATCTCGACGAGCGCGGCCACGGGCGTCAGGTCGCCGTTCGCGAGCCCCTCGCCCACGCGCTTGACGAGGTCGCGCACGCGCTCGTCCGCGACGATGTCCTCGTGTCTGGCCACGTCGCCGGCTGCGTACTTCGAGACCGCGGACTGCGAGATGCCGAGCGCGTCGGCCACCTCCGACTGCGTGAACCCGCGGTCGCGGAGGTCCTCCGCGAGCATCGAGCGGACGGTGGGCAGGAACTCGTCGACGACGACCTCCTCGATGAACCTCATCCGCCGTCACCTCCCGAACGCGTCGCCCCTCCGCCGCCCTCGCCTCCGTCGTCCCCCTCGTCGTCGAACTCGGGGTCGTCGCCGATCCGCGACGCCTGCGGCCCGTCCTGCCCCTGGTACTTCGAGCCGCGTTCGGCGCCGTAGGGGCGCTCGGCGGGCCGCTTCAGCTCCGTGAAGGTGAGCTGCGAGACGCGCATGCCGGGCGAGAGTGCGACGGGAGCGGTGCCGAGGTTCGAGAGTTCGAGCGTGATCTGGCCCTCGTAGCCGGGGTCACACAGACCGGCTGTTGCATGGACCACGATCGCGAGCCGGCCGAGCGAGGAGCGCCCCTCGACGTGCGCGACGAGGTCGTCGGGGATCGCGACGCGCTCGGCGGTCGTCCCGAGGACGAAGTCGCCGGGGTGGAGGATGAACTCGTCCCCCTCGTCGACGGTCGTCTCGGTGACGTACTCGCTCACCTCGCCCGCGTCGGTCGGGTGGATACAGGGGATGTTGGTGCGCTGGAACTCCAGGAACCGCTCGCCGAGCCGGAGGTCCACGCTCGCGGGCTGGACCTGCTGGTCGACGTCGTCGAGCGGCTCGATCGCGAGGTCCCCCTCCGCGAGCCGGTCGAGGATGTCGGCGTCGGACAGGATCATACCGAGAGGGGGAGCGCCGGCGGCTTAAAAACTCCCGAATCCGCGGTCGCGAGCGCCCGGGCGGCGTCGGCGAGGCGCTCGGCGCCTCCGGTCGCGGCCAGTCTGGCGGGAGGCTCGGCGGGCGTTCAGACCGCCGCGAGGAGCAGGCTCGGAACGGCGAAGAACGTCGCCACCCCCGCCGCGGCCCCGCGGCCGAGGTCGTACTCGGCCTCCAGCCCGCCGACGACGATCACCCACTGGACCGCGATCGCGACCGCGGACGCGACGAGCAGCGGCCCGGTCGCGCCCGTGATCGCGGCGACGACGTCGCTCGCCACCGCCTCGCCGGTCGACCCGGATATCGCCGCGTTCGAGAGCGCGTACCAGATCCCGGCGAGCCCGGCGACGAGCCGGAGCAGTTCGGCGCCGATCGCCCAGCCGGCGATCACGAAGGAGTCGCCGACGGAGCCGGAGCCGCCCGCGACGCGCGCCCCGACGTGGAGCGCGACCGCGAACAGCGCCCACCAGAGCGGCACCCCGAGCAGCCCGTAGTGGATGAGTCCCGTCGCGGCGTCGCGGAGCTCCGTCCCCGCGTCGACCTCGATCCGCGCCGGCTCGCCGCACTCCTCGGCGAACATAGATCCGGGCTCGTCGCCGAACGTCTCGCAGGTCGACTCCGGGGGGCGGTCCGGGTTGTCGACGGTGATCCGCTGGTCGACGGTCGCGTCGAACACTCCGCCGAGCGCGACGATTCCGAGGCTGGTGCCGATCGTGACCACGACTAACATCGCGACCGCGACGGTCCCGGCGCGAGGGGAGTCGAACCCGTCGCGAACGCGGTCGAGGACGCTACCGATCGGACTCGCGAGGACGGCGAACGGGGAGGGCATCGTCGGGTGCTGTCCGCCGACGGACAAGTGCCTTTCCGCTCGCGGTTCGGGGCCGCGGATCGGCCTTCCGACCGAGCCGCGTCACTCCCGTTCGAGTTCCGTCTCCGGATCGGCCTCGTTCTTCTCGGCGTCCGCGGCCTTCCGCGCCCGGTCGGCCGCGAGTTCGCGGTCGATGTCGTCCTCGACGTACCCCATCGACTCGACGGTGACGACGTTCCCGCCGCCGGGGTCGACGACGATCACCTCCTCGCCCTCGTCGATCTCGCCTTCCATCGAGCGGGCGGAGTAGTGGGGGTTGAACCCGCCGCCAGCGAGCTTCACCTCGCCGCCGGTGGGGGTCACTCGCTCCGTGACCGTTCCCGTCTTCCCCTTCAGCGAGTCGCTGTCGCTGGTCTGTCGCTGCCCCTTCCCGCCGTAGAGGTCGAACTCGTGGTAGCCGTAGAAGGCGGCGGCGCCGAAGGCGAGGGTCAGAAGCGCCATGAACAGCGTGAGGAGGGCGCCGGCGACGCCGAGCGAGCTCAACACGAGCCCGCCGAGGCCCGCGCCGATGAGCGCGATACCGACGACGATGAAGTTCGCCCCGGGCGCGAGCGCCTCGGCCATCGAGAGCAACAGCCCGGCCGTCAGAAGGAGCAGCGGGAGGGTGTCCGGCGAGAGGAGCCCGGACTGTGCGAGCGCGTCCATGTCCGGTCCTACGGCCGCGGCCTGATAAGTTGTGGTGCGCGGGTCGCGACGCCGTTCGCGTCGCCGGCGCTCCCCGGAGGGCGGCCCCGACGGATCGGCGCCGCGCGCTCAGAGACCGAGGACCAACACGCCGACCGTGGCCGCGACCCCGAGGACGACGAAGACGGCGTGTTCGAGGTCGACGTCGCCCGGTTCTATCGGGTCGCTCTCCGGCGTGCCGGTGTCCTCCGTGATGCCGTCAGGACCCACGTCGTCGACCGAGAACCGCCACTTGGTCTCGTCGTCCGGGGTCTCGTCGCCGGATTCGTCGCTCATGGACGCGTTACGCGGCTCCGCGATAAATGACTGGCGGGCGCGGTCTCGATCCGGCACGGTCTCGATCCGGCGCGGCCTACCGCTCTCGGGCGGCGCTGATCACGTCGCCGTCGTAGACGACGCCTCGTTCGCCGTCGATGGTCACCGTGGTCCCGTCCGCGACCGCCTCGGGCAGGCGGGCGCTGGAGACCATCGGGACGCCGAGTTCGCGGGCGACGACGGCGGGGTAGCCGGTCATCCCCTCGCGGGCGTCGACGATGCCGGCGACCCGGTCGAGGTCGCCGGAGAACTCCCCGTCGAAGTCGGCGCCGATCGCGACGACGCTCCCCTCGGGCAGCGCGTCGAGGTCGCCGTCCTCGGTCCGATGGACCGGGCCGGCGACGCGGCCGGCGACGACCGACTTCCCGGTCACGAGCGTCTCGGCGGCGACGTGGACCTTCAGGGTGTTCGTCGTGTTCGTCCCCTCGAACTCCGTGAGCATGCCCGAGAGGACGACGAGGGTGTCGCCCGACTCGGCGCCGCCGGTGTCGAGCGCGGCGTCGACCGCGTTGTCGAGGATCGCCTCCATGTCGTGGGCGTACTCCGTCAACACGGGACGGACACCCCACGAGAGCGCGAGCTGGCGGCGGACGCGGTCGTTCGGCGTCGTCGCGACGACCGGGACGCCCGGCCGGAACATGGCCGTCTTTCGCGCGGTGAATCCCGACTCGGAGACCGCGACCACCGTCGAGGCGCCGATGTCGCGCGCGAGGTAGCGCGCCGACCGCGCCAGCGCCTCGGTCCGCGACCCCTCGTCCGCGGTCGGGACGCGCTGCTCGCGCGTCTCCGCGTACTCGTCGCTCGACTCGATCTGCCGGACGATACGGTCCATCGTCTCGACGACGTTAACGGGGTCCTCGCCGACCGCGGTCTCGCCGGAGAGCATCACGGCGTCGGTGCCGTCGAGGACGGCGTTCGCCACGTCCGAGGCCTCCGCGCGGGTCGGCCGCCGCGAGGAGACCATCGAGTCGAGCATCTCCGTCGCGGTGATGACGGGGACGCCCTCGTTGACGCAGGTCCGGATGATCCGCTTTTGGATCACCGGTACGTCCTCCAGCGGGCACTCGACGCCGAGGTCGCCGCGGGCGACCATCACGCCGTCGGCGGCGTCGACGATCCCCGTCAGGTTCTCGACCGCGCCGGCGCGTTCGATCTTCGCGACGATCGGGATGTCCTCCCCGCCGCGCGCCTCCAGCTCGTCTGCGATCCGGTAGACGTCGTCTGCGTTCCGGACGAACGAGGCCGCGACGAAGTCAGCGTCGGTTCGGGCCGCGAGGTCGAGTTCGGCCTCGTCTTCCGGCGTGATCAGGTCGACGTCGATGGCGACGCCGGGGAGGTTCACCCCCTTCCGGGACCCGAGCTTGCCGCCGGAGACGACGGTCGCGACGACGGACTCGCCGTCGACGCGCTCGACGCGGCACTCGATCCGGCCGTCCGCGAGGAGGACCGTGTCGCCCGGGCCGGCGGCCGCGATCGAGTGGGTGAGGCCGACGCGTTCCGGCGTCGCGTCGTCGCCTTCGAGGAAGGTGACCTCGGAGTCGGTCGCGAGCGAGATCGGCTCGTCGATCTCGGCGGTCCGGACCTCCGGGCCCTTCAGGTCGACCATCACCGCGAGCGGGTCGTCGATCTCCTCGTCGACGGCGCGGGCGCGCTCGATAACCGTCTCCCGGTGGTCGGTGGTCCCGTGGCTGGCGTTGAGCCGGACGACGGACATCCCCGCGTCGGCGAGGCCGCGGATCGTGTCCCGGTCGTCCGAGGCGGGACCGATCGTACAGACGATCTTGGCGTTTCGCATACCGGCGGGTTCGACGTAGCGCCGGAAAAAGGCACCCGGTTGCGTCGCTCCCGAGTAAACGTTCGTGAAGAACGGTCGTGTCGCGGGTTCAGGCTCCGGAGCGCGGCGTCCGTTTATAAATCAACACGCGGTCGGCGCGTGCCTGCGAGCGGCCGGAGCGAAGCGGAGGCCGCGAGACAGCACGCGCGAGGGACGCGGCGAACGCGAGCGGCGCAGCCGCGAAGCGTGAGCCGCGAGGCTGGGGAGGCGTGAGGCTGCGGCGCTGTGCGGGGCGGGGCGGGGACTCAAAGGGGCAGTCGCGAGGACGTCGCAGACGACGTAAGCACCGCAACGAGGGAGCGAACGAAGTGAGTGACCGAGTGAGGAGCGCAGCGAGTGTGCGGCGTCCTCGCGGCTGGGGCTTTGGAGGGGTTCGCCGTCGATTCGTCGGCAGCCGTTTATAAACGAGCAGTTAGGTATGTGGAGGGGTTCGCCGTCGCTTCGCCAGCAGCCACTTATAAAAGAACGGCCGAGTACGGGGGGAGTCCGCAACCGGAACGTCAGCGGTGGGTTTTCAGTCGTCGGCGGGCGCGGGCGCGCCGCCGACCGACAGCTCGACCTCGGGCGCGTCGACCCCCAGCTCGTCGAGGGCGGCCTGCGCGGCGCGCTTGCCGGAGACGAGCATCGCGCCGAACGTCGGCCCCATCCGCGGGAGGCCGTGGGCGGTCGCGACCGCCATCCCGGAGGCGATCAGGCCGTCGTGGACGACGCCGGTGTGCTCGACGACGGCGTCCTCGCTCTCGCCGACCCACATCGAGTCGTGGCCGGGCGAGTCGTGGCCGGGGGCGCCGTACTCGCCGTCGCCCGTCTGGTCCATCCCGGTGTTGTGCTCCTTCGCGTGCTCGATGCCGGGCGCCGAGAGGACGCCGCGCTCGTCGAGCTTGCTGATCGCGACGGCGTCGTGGCCGGTCGCGTCGATCACGAGGTCTGACTCGACCGCGATGGGGTCGACGCAGGTGATCTCGCGGGGGAGCGCGTGGACCGGCGTCCAGTTCATGACGATGCCGCCGACCTCGTGGTCCTCGCGGACGACGAGGTCGGTGAACTCTGTCATGTTCTGAACGCGCGCGCCGGCGTCGCAGGCCGCCTTGATCAGCCCGGAGCAGGCCTCCGGCCCCGCCGCGGTGTAGAGGCCGTCGACGTCTTCGACCGGTTCGTACTCCACGTCGAGGTCGTCGAGGATCTCCTGGGCAGGGTCTCTGACCGTCACCGTGTTCATCAGGAACCCGCCGAGCCAGAAGCCGCCGCCGAGGTAGTTGTTCTTCTCGACGATCATCACCTTCACGCCGCGCTCGGCCAGCTCCTTCGCGGCCATCAGGCCGGAGGGGCCGCCCCCGAGGACGATGACCTCGGAGTCGGTGAAGTCGAGGAACCCGTCCGTCCACTCGTTCCCGATGGCCCTCGTTACGTCCGTCTCGCTCACGTCCGCGAAGCCGTCGAAGTCTTTCATACAACTTGGTAGTATTACTTGGTTGTGAAATACGTTGCGGTCGATACTCGGTCGACCCTTTCGTATCCTGCCGTGTCAACGCCGCCAGCGACTCGGCTGCTCGATTACACGTAGCCGCCGCCGGCCAACGGAATATATCATCAGAGCCTCAGCCGCTCGGCGATACGGGAATGCTCTCGTAGGGAACACCACCAAAGCCCCAGCCGCGAGGGCTCGGTGCGCTCGCTGCGCTCCTCGTCGCTCGTTTCACTCGCTCCTGCGGTGCTTGCGTCGCGCGCCGTCGCCCTCTCGTCTGCCCCTCTGCGTCCCGCCCCGCTCCGCACAGCACCGCAGCCTCACGCCTCCCCAGCCTCGCGGTTCGCTCGGGCCTCCCTCCGGTCGCCCCTCGCTCACCGCTCCCTCGCGCGTGCTGTCTCGCGGCCGCCGAGGGCGGCCGCTCGCAGGCACGCGCCGCCGCCGCGTCCGGTCGTCTTCCGCCCTAGCTGCTGACCGTCTTGTCCGCCCCCAACTCGCAGCCTTTTTACCTACGCTGGCGATAGAAGTGCCTACTATGGCTGAGGACAAGGCTCGAAGCACCGGCAGCGCGGGCCGATTCGGCGCTCGCTACGGCCGGGTCGCTCGCAAGCGGGTCCAGGACATCGAAGCGGAGATGCGCAACGCGACCGTCGACGGCGACGACGTCACGCGCAAAGGCACCGGCATCTGGGTCAACGAGGAGACCGGCGAGACGTTCACGGGCGGCGCGTACCGCCCCGAGACGCCCGGCGGCCGCACCGTCCGCCGCTCCATCCGCGCCGCGCTCGCCGACGAGGAATAGGACGATGAGCTACAAGTGCTCCCGCTGTAAGCGCGACGTCACCCTCGACGAGTACGGCGGCGTGCGCTGCCCGTACTGCGGCCACCGCGTCCTCCTGAAGGAGCGCGGCGGCGGTATTCAGGAAGTCGACGTCGAGTAACGCCGTCTCCCCCTCTCACCCCGGACCGTGACGGCGACGCGCGCACACGAGACGGTCCTCTCTTTCACCTACCCCTCCGAGCGGCGCGCTCGCGTCGTGGCCGACGCGCTCGCCCCCGAAGTCGGTGATATCGACGACGCCCGTTCGACCGCGACCGTCGACCGCGAGGACGACGCGGTCCGCGTCCGCGTGCTCGCCGACGACCTCGTGGCGCTGCGCGCCGGCGTCAACAGCTGGTCGCGGCTGGTCGCGGTCGCCGAGGGCGTCGGCGCGGGACCCGATTGAGATTCACCGAATACGCCGATACCGCGACTCTTCGGGCCGCTGCGAGCCCATATGCCCCTCGTCGGAGAAGTCGGGGGTTTTTCCGTCCGGGCCGCCTCGGTCCGCCCATGCAAGGGAACATGCCGCCCGAGGCACAGGAGAAGATCGAGGAACTGCAGGAGCTTCAGGAGACCGCACAGCAGGTCTCCGAGCAGAAAGAGCAGGCGCAGTCCGCGCTCAACGAGTCGAAGACCGCCCTCGACGCCCTCGAAGACGTCGACGAGGACGCGGGGATGTACCGCGAGATCGGCGAGGTCCTCGTCGAGACGGACTACGAGTCCGCCTACGACGACCTCGAAGACAAGGTCGACTCGCTCGAGGTCCGCGTCGAGCAGCTCGAGAAGCAGGAGGAGCGCGTCGAGGAGCAGTTCGACGAGCTTCAGAGCGAGCTCCAGCAGATGCTCCAGGGCGGCGCGGGCGGCGGCGGCGGTCCGATGGGACCGGGCGGCCCCGGCGCCGGCGGCGCGTAAGGCCGTGAGCAACGAGTCCGACGCCGCCTCGGAGCCGAGCGACGACGAGGTCGTTCGCACCGCGGCCGAGGCGGCAGAGGGGATCGTGTTCAAACACTACGACCAGTCGACGGTCACGGATCTGGACGTCACCGTCACGTTCGAGGAGGGGGTCCTCGACGTCGACGTCTACCTCAACGCGCCCGCGGACGCCGATCCGGACCGGGAGGCGGTCGCACAGGAGGCGGTCGAGACCGCCGGCGAGGCGGTCGACGAGCTGTTCGAGGAGTAGCCGGTCGCCGCTTTCGACGCCCCGCTTGTCGCACCGATGACCGGCAGGTCTTCTCTTTCTCCGTGTGTTTGACCCGCCTTACGCCGACTCGCAGACCGCCACGAAGTTCTCGAAGACCTCCTCGCCGCGCTCCGTGTGAGCCACCTCCGGGTGCCACTGGACGCCGTACAGGTCCGCGTTGGGGTCGGACATCGCCTCGATGCCGCAGACGTCGGAGGTGGCGGTGCGGGCGAATCCGTCGGGCAGTGCCGTCACCTCGTCGGCGTGGGAGGCCCAGACGCGTGTCTCGGGCGCGAGCGACCCGACGAGCGGGTCGTCGTCGTCGACGATCTCGACGTCCACGTCGGCGTAGCCGCCGTAGTCGCCCGCCCCCACCGCGCCGTCGAGTTCGCTCGCGATCAGCTGCATCCCCAGACAGATACCGAGAACGGGAACGTCCAGTTCGAGGTAGTCGGGGGCGTTACCGACGCGGTCCATGTCCGGGCCGCCGGAGAGGACGATCCCGTCGGCGTCGAGCTCCTCGGCCGGCGCGTCCGCCGAGACGATCTCGGTGTCGACGCCGAGGTCGCGGAGCGCCCGCCGCTCGAGGTGCGTGAACTGCCCGTGGAGGTCGATGACGACGATCCGAGTCATGGCCCCGATTGGCGGCTCTCGCACAAAAGCGGCTCGGAACTGGACGCAGTATCGTGGTGGTTTCGGCTATCGATCGGTGTTGATAATACACGAACACGGATCGATTCGGGGCACAGGCCGCTCACAGGTCGAGCGGGCCGCGCTTCGTGAACTCCCGGAGCAGCACGGTCGCGTACGAGCCGCTCGGGAGCGCGAACGCGAACCGGGGGTCCCCGTCCGCGAACGACGCCTCGAGGTCGGTGCGGAGGAGGATCGCCCGCCGGGTTCCCTTGGAGTCGAACTCGCCGGGGAGCGAGAAGTCGCTCGGTTCGATTCCGGCCTCGGAGAGGACCGCACGCTCTATCTCGCCGGGTTCGCCCTCGCCGAGCCGCGTCTCGGTGCCGACGAGCGGCGCGGTGACGAACGCCCGCCCGCGCTCGCAGTGCCGCGAGACCACGTCGACCCGGTCGGCGTCGACCCGCTGGAGCCGGTCGGCGTCCGGCGCGTACAGCTCGTCGGGGGCGTCGCCGTCCGCGAAACAGACCACGTCGCCGGCGACGGGGCGGTCGAACGGGAGCCCGCGCCGCAGCCGTTCGCTCGCGATCCGATTGAAGAGGGACGACTGGGCGGCGTTGACGAACAGTCGCTGGAGGTTCGAGGGGACGGCCTCCAGCGCGTGCCACCAGTCGTCGCCGTCGGGCGGCACGTCGGGGTCGACGTCGCGGTCGGCGAGCCGGTGGACCATCGAGCGCTCGAACCGGAGCTTGCCGGGGATCGCGTCGAGACAGGCGGCCCAGTCGCCGTCGCCCGTGCCGTCGGCGGCGCGGTCGGCGTCGTCGGAGTCGGAGTCTCCACCGACCCCGAACGCCGCGTCGACGCGGTCGCGCGCGGCCCGGGTGTCGTCCGGCTCCGTCTCCGCGGGGTTGCCCGCGTACAGCCGGACCGCCTCGCGGGGGTCGCGCCGGGCGATCGCGAGCCCCACGAGGTGGGTGACCGGGCGCCGGCTGCCGAAGCGCTGCTGGCCGAAGTAGTTCGGGACGCCGACGGTCGCGTCGATCGGGAACTCGCCGGCGTCGGCTTCCGGAGGTCCCGCGTCGCCCGCGAACGCCCGCAGGTCCCGGACCGCGTCGACGACGCGGTCGGGGGCCTCGTCGACAGCGTCCGCGACCCGGATGTCGAAGGCGTTGCCGGCGAGGTCACCGAAGGCGAGTCCGCGCCCCGCTCGTCCCAGCGCCTCGATTTCGGCCCCGCGGATCTCGGGGAGGTCGTCGGCGTCGACGCCGCGGACCGTGAACAGCTGGGTGGTGACGGCGCGCTTGTCCTTCGTCCCCGCCCACGAGACGCGCTCGCGGCTGATCTGAAGCGCGTCGGAGAGCCGACGCGCGAAGTCGTTCGTGTCCCAGTCGCGCAGCGTCGCCCGGACCACCAGTTCGGGGTAGCTCCCGGTCTCGGCGTCCAGCGGCGCCGCGTCGAACGCCTCCAGCTCTCGGACCCGGAAGTCCTCGGGCGACTCGCGCAGACGCCCGCCGATCCCGTCGGCGCCGCTGACGTAGTAGTCGATGCCGACGGCTCGCTCCGTCGGGTGCGCCTCCCGGAGGGTGTACTCGGGGGGCATCTAATACAGCGAGAGGTCGCCAGTCACGCGGTCGACGCTCTCGTCGCGGGCCGGGCCGACCGCGAGCGCGGTGACGGTGCCCGGCTCCAGCTGGGTGTGGCCGGCGTCGCGGACGATCGCGTACGGGAGCCCCTCCGTGTCGGCCTTGTCTGCCAGCTCGAACAGCTGGCTCTCGGAGCTCCCCTTCAGCACGACCTTCTTCTGCCCCTCGCCCTGCCACTTCTTCCGCGCTCGCTCGCCCGCGTCCTGGTACGCCGACAGCGACGCGTGCGCGACCTGCGCGGCGAGCTTCCCCTCGCCCATGCCGACGTCCGTCCGGGCGACGATGGCCTGTTTCATGTCCCGACTCACCGCCGCCGCGGATTTAGCGCTTTGCTCTCGCCCGGCGCGTCGGCGGGTGTGCGGGTCGGCTGGTCGGCGCGTCGGCGGGGCGGCGGGACCGCCTCGGGCGAAACGCGGGTCCGCGAAGAGCGACCGCGACCGAGCGACGGTCGCTCTCAGTCGTCGGCGGGCGCCGCACCGCCGCGAGAGGCGGCGCCGAGCCCGGCGGCCATGCCCGCGACCGTCCGCTCGTTGTCGACGACCCAGCGCAGCAGGAGGAACGCGAAGAGGTACTTGGCGACGATGTCCATCCCGCTGTACGCCCACGAGGTGACCGCGACGTCGAGCACGGCGAGCCCCTCGGCGCCGAGCGCCCAGAAGATCGGGTAGCCCAGCCACAGGACCACGGTGAGCAGCTTCAGCGTGTTGAATATCTCGGCGGTGCCGGCGACCTCGGCGTCCTCGGCCCACTCGGCCAGCAGGACGTAGAGGACGACGACGAAGAACGCGCAGCTGATGACGTACCAGACCCAGCGCAGCAGGTACGAGGACGTGGTGAGCGCGGCCGCGAGCCCCGTGACGCACATCCCGATGTCGGCGGTCACGGCGGTGAACAGCTTCGTGGCGTTCGACCCGGCCAGCAGGCCGAGCGCGACGAGGATCATCGGCGTCGACAGCGCCCACGTGAGGTACCGCCCCCACGGGGTGAGAACCTCTTGACCGGCCAGCGCGTGGCCCGCCGGCATCTCGAGGAAGCTCACCGTGAGCCCGGAGACGAGCCCGGTGTAGCTGGAGATGGACACCAGCGGGACCATCAGCGTCGCGACGAAGATCAGCTGGGCCCGGGGGTCCTCCAGGTTTCGCCCCATATAGACGAAGAGGAGTATCGAGAGGCCCGCGAGCGCGATGTTGATCCAGAGCGACGAGGCCAGGAGCGTGTCGCCCTGGATGGCCTCGAAGATCTGCGTCTGCGTCATTTCGAGCGGGACCGTACCGCTTGCGAGCGCGTCAGCGGCTGCTGTTTCCATCATGCGACGCCCGTCGCTACGCGTCGGCTTCAGTAAACACAATAACCTGACTGGTAAGGTTTTTCTGACTATTTTTGGTATCAGCTCAGATTATTCGAAATCGTCTCGTTATTCCGAACAGGAATGGACGATCGTTTTCCGTAGCCTGGACTCAGCGTCCGACCAGGGGAAGCCGATCGAGGGGTCCGCTCGCGACGTCCGCCTCGACCGCGGCCGCGCAGTGTTCGCCGCCGAGCAGGCACATCGGCACGCCGATTCCGGGGTTACTGCTCCCCCCGACGTAGTAGAGTCGGTCGGTCCCACGGACGCGCGGCCCGGGTCGGAGCGGCCCCGTCTGTCGCATCGTGTGCGCGAGCCCGAGCGCGCTCCCGCCCGGCTGGTCGAACCGCGCCGCGAACTCGGAGACGCACGCCGACTCCTCGGCGACGATCCGGTCGCGGAGGTCGACGCCGGTCCGCGACGCCACCGCGTCGAGGACCCGGTCCCGCAGCGCCGCCCGCCGGTCCGGCGTGTCGTCGAGCCCCGGGGCGAGCGGCACGAGCGTCACGACCGCCTCGTGGCCGTCGGGGGCGACCGACGGGTCGGTCCGGGACGGGACGTTCACGTACACGACCGGCTCCGTCTCGCCCGTCGGCCACGCGGGGTCGTCGAATATCGCGTCGAAGTGCGGGTCCCAGTCCGTCGGGAGCGCGAGCGTGTGGTGTTCGAGCTCCGGCAGCCCTCCCTCGACACCGAGGTACAACAGGTGCGCGGCGGGTCCGTACGTCCGCCGGTCCCAGTAGCCGTCGAGTCGGGGAACCGTCCCGTCGGGGAGGAGCTCGCGCTCGACGTGGGCGGGCGGCGCGTTACAGACGACCCGGTCGTGGACGTAGCGGTCGCCGCCGAGTTCGACCGCGACGCCGCCGTCGATCGGCTCCAGGCCCGTCACCTCGACGCCGGTGTGGACGTCGGCGCCGGCGTCGCGGGCGACGGTCTCGACCGCCGCGACCACCTCGTACATCCCGCCCAGCGGGTAGTAGACGCCGAGCCCGTAGTCGACGTGGCTCATCAGCTGGTACAGCGCCGGCGTGTTGTGCGGCGATCCGCCGAGGAAGACGAGCGTGTACTCCAAAAGCTGCCTGAGCTTCGGATGGTCGACGTACGATCGGACTCGGTCGTCGAGACTAGAGAGCAGGTCGAGCTCCCGGCCCCCGGCGAGGACGTCGAGCGAGAGGTAGTCGCGGAACCGCGACCGCCCGGGGAGCACGAACCGCTCCATCCCGGCGTCGTACGCCCGCTCGGCGTCCGCGAGGTACTCGCGGAACGCCGCCCCCGCGCCCGGCTCGTACGACTCGAACAGGTCGGCGGCCGCGTCCGGGTCGGCCGGCACGTCGGCGCTGTCGCCGTCGTTCCAGCACACGCGGTAGTGCGGGTCGAGCCGCGTCAGGTCGTAGAACTCCGCGGGCGACCGGTCGAAATCCCCGAAGAACCGCTCGAACAGGTCCGGCAGCAGGTACCACGACGGGCCGGTGTCGAACCGGAACCCGTCGAGTTCGAGCCGACCGGCGACCCCTCCGACGCGCTCGGCGCGCTCGTACACCGTCACCTCCGCGCCGGCGGCGGCGAGGTAGGCGGCCGCCGAGAGCCCGCCGACGCCGGCCCCCACCACCCCCACCGACCGCCCGCGGAGCGTCTCGTCGCTCATGGGTTCGGTACGGGCTCGCACGGTCTGAGTCGTTGCCAACTCTCGACGGGCCTTTATCAGGGGGTCCACCGAGCCGTCGAGACGCGTACTCGTTCGGCTTCCTTTTTTTCCGGCTTCGACCACACAATCGACATATGGGACGGCGGTCGCGGTCGTCTGACTCAGGTTCGACCGATAGCCTCGGCTCCGGCTCGGCCGGCTCCGACGGCGTCGCTCGTTCCGGCGCTGCGCGGAACGATTCGGACGCGGCCGGAGACCCCGAGCGGCCCCGTGGCGGCGACCGCTCGGGCGACGCCGGCGTCCGAGTCGAGGTCGTCGTCCGCGACCCGACGCCCGCGCCGGTGGCGGCGGCGCTGCCGCCGGGCGCGGTCGCGGAGGACGTTGACCGCGTCCGTGTCGGCGACGCGGTCGTCTCGCAGTTCCGCGCCGACCGCGCGGTCGACGCCGAACTCGTCTTCGACGGCGGCGACGAACTCGTGTACCGCTGTCGGAATCAGCCGACGGGACAGTTCCCGTCCGCCGCCGTCGAGTCCCTCGGCTACCCCGTCTCGACGGTCACCGTCCGGACGGCGCCCGACCGGGTCCGGCTCGCGCTGTCGCTGCCCGCAGCCGATCCGCTCGGCGACGTGATCGACGCGCTGGAGTCGACCGGCGCGTCGGTGCGGCTCGAACGGCTCACGAGCTCCGGCGGGGCCGACACCCGGTCGGATCCGGTCGTCGTCGACCGGGGGCGGCTCACGGACCGGCAGCGCGAGGCGGTCCGGACCGCACAGCGGCTCGGGTACTTCGAACACCCTCGCGGAGCGAGCGCGACCGAGGTGGCCGACGCGATCGGTATCGCTCGCACCACCTTCTCGGAGCACCTCGCGGCGGCGCAGCGGCGCGTCTTCGAGGACCTCGTCGGCGGGTGAGACCGGTCGGGGTCTCCCCGGCGCGCCGGAGGTCCGATCGCGCTCGGACCGCGGCGCGAGGTCCGTTCCCACTCGGCGGGGTCGACCGCGGTATTGAAACCCCTCAGGCACCCAGATGGGGTATGTATCGGAGACGGTTCCTTCGGCGGGCCGGCGCCGCCGGGAGCGCGGCCGCGACCGTCGGCCTCGCCGGGTGTGCGAGCGTCGGCGGCGAACCGGATTACGACGTGGGGATGGTCGCCACCGCGTACCGACCGCGCGAGGTCACGGTCTCTGTCGGTGACACCGTCGTCTGGGAGAACACCAGCGCGCGAGCGCACACCGTCACCGCGACCGAGGGCGGGATCCCGGACGCCGCAGAGTTCTTCGCATCGGGCGGCTTCGACGACTACGCGTCCGCGGAGTCGGCGTGGTGGTCCGACTTCGGCGGGAGACTGGAGAACGGCGACCGCTTCGACCACACCTTCACCGTCCCCGGCACCTACGAGTACGTCTGTATCCCCCATCGCAAGGCCGGGATGTTCGGCACTGTCGTCGTGGAGGAGTGAGTCGCCCGTGAGCCCATTCGACGGGTCCGCCCGACGGACCGCCCCCCGCTCCGCGGTCGTCGCCCGACGAAACCCATTCCCGCGCGGGCCCCGAACGGGAGGTGACTGATCCACATGGCCCTCCCGTCGCTCCTCGGGACTGACGTCCTGCTGTTCCTCGCCATCGGACTGCTCGGCGGCGCCCACTGTATCGGGATGTGCGGCCCGCTCGTCACCGTCTACGCCAGCCGGATGGACGCGGACGCCGGCCGGACCGACGGCGGCGAAGCGGGGGCCGCGCGCGCACCGAGCGCCGCGACCGACCGAGAGGGACACCTGACCACCTACGAGGTCCGCCAGCACGCGCTGTTCAACCTCGGCCGCGCGGCGAGCTACGCGACCATCGGAACCCTCCTGGGCGCGATCGGCGGCGCGGTCCTCGTCACCACGGCCACCGTGACCGGCGCCGCGGCGACCGTCCGCGGGGGGGTCGGGATCCTCGCTGGCGCGGTCGTCGTCGTCGTCGGTGCCCGGTACCTCCTCGGCGGCGCGACAGGCGGAGTCCATCTCCCCGGGCTCGAACGCGTCACCGAGTGGCTCACCGGCCACGTCGACCGCCTCGCGAACGGGCCCGGCATCGTCGCGCTCGGCGCGGTCCACGGCCTCCTCCCCTGTCCGATCCTCTACCCGGCGTACCTGTACGCGTTCGCGAGCGGCTCCGCGGTCGCGGGCGGCGTCGCGCTCGGCGCGCTCGGACTCGGCACGATCCCCGCCGTCTTCGCCTACGGGACGCTGATAGAGAGCGTCGAGCCCGTCCACCGCCGCCGGATCCACCGGCTGCTGGGCGTCGCGTTCGTCGCGCTCGGCTACGTGCTGTTCGCGCACGGGCTGATGTCCGTCGGGATCCGCGTGCCGCACCCGCGGCTCCCGTTCTGGAACCCGCTCGACGCCGGCATGGGGGGAATGTGAGATGAGCGGAGGCACCGACGCGTCTCCGGGCGGCGGCGGCGACGCGTCCGGAGACCCCGGCGACGACCCCGCCGTCTGTACCCTCTGTGAGCTCTCGACCGCCGGCGTCGACGTCACCGACGACGACGGTAATCGGTTCTGCTGTACCGGCTGCCGCGACGTGTACGGCGCGCTCGGCGACGTCGACGTCGACGCGGACGCGGTCCGCGAGCGCCGGCAGGCGGGCGAGGACGCCGCGGCCGACGCCGCCGGAGCGGACGCTTCCGCCGACGGCGACCGCGACGTTCCGGACGGCCACGAGGCGACGTTCCTCGAGGTCGACGGGATGCACTGTGCGACCTGCGAGGCGTTCATCGAGACGGTGGCGACCGACGCCGACGGGGTCAGCGGCGCGAGCGCGAGCTACGTCACAGACACGGTGCGGATCGACCGCGACCCCGACGCCGTCACCGTCGACGACCTCACGGAGACGGTGAGCGGGCTGGGGTACAGCGCCTACGCCCGCGACGACGCCTTCTCGCGTCGACAGGCGGACAACATGGCGACGGCGCGGCTCGCGGCGGGCGTCCTCGTCGGGATGGCCGTCATGTTACAGTACATCGTCCTCATCTACCCGACGTACTTCGCGTTCCCGTTCTACAACGAACGGACCCTCGAGTACCTCAACGCGGCGATGGCCTCGACCTCGGGGACGTACTTCTTCATCGTCATCGCCGTCCTCACCACCATCGTCCTCTTTTTCACCGGGAAGCCGATCCTTCGCGGCGCGTACGTCAGCGCGCGGACGCGCTCGCCGAACATGGACCTCCTCGTCGCGATCGCGGCGGTGAGCGCCTACCTCTACAGCACGCTCGCGGTGATCTTCGTCGAGTCGCCCTCCATATACTACGACGTGACCGTCGCGATCGTCGTCATCGTCACGGTCGGGAACCACTACGAGGACTCGGTGAAGGACCGCGCGACGGAGCTCCTCTCCGAGGTCACGGCGGTCCAGGTCGACGACGCGCGGCGGCTGACCGCCGACGGGGAGACCGAATCGGTCGCGGTCGAGGCGCTCGAACCGGGCGACCGCCTCCTCGTGCGCGCCGGCGAGCGGGTCCCGGTCGACGGCGAGGCGGTCGACGGCGACGCCGCGGTCGACGAGTCGGTCGTCACCGGCGAGTCGCTCCCGGTCCGGAAGGTCGCCGGCGACGCGGTCGTCGGCGGCTCCGTCGTCACCGACGGCTCGCTCACGGTCGCGGTCGGCCCGGACGCGACCTCCAGCCTCGACCGCGTCGCGGAGCTCGTCTACGACCTCCAGAGCGGGAACCACGGCGTTCAGAAGCTCGCGGACCGACTCGCGACCGTCTTCGTCCCGGCGGTCCTCGTCATCGCGGTCGTCGCGGCCGGCGCGTCGCTCGCGCTCGGCTCCGCGCCCACCGACGCGATGCTCGTCGGACTGACGGTGCTGATCGTCTCGTGTCCGTGCGCGCTCGGGCTCGCGACCCCGCTCGCGGTCGCCGCGGGGATCCGCGACGCCCTCGAACGCAACATCGTCGTCTTCGACGACACCGTCTTCGAGCGGATCCGCGACGCGGACACCGTCGTCTTCGACAAGACGGGGACCCTGACGACCGGCGAGATGCGGCTGATCGACCGCGCGGTCGACGACGACCTGCTCCGGCTCGCGGCCGCCCTCGAATCGCGGTCCGCGCACCCGGTGGGACAGGCGATCGCCGCGGCGCGGTCCGCGGCGGACGCGGCCGACGCCGGTCCCGGTGACGCGGCCGACGACGGCGCGACGCCCGCCGTTGCCGACGGCGGGACAGAGGCGGCGGACGGCCCCGGTCCCGCCGACGCCGCGGGCGACGGCGACCCCGAGACCGCGGTCGAGTCGTTCGAGAGCCACGCGCGCGGGGTCTCCGGCGTCGTCGACGGCGTCGAGGTCGTCGTCGGCCACCCGGACCTCTTCGACGAGCGCGGCTGGACCGTTCCCGACGAGATCCGCGAGGCGGTCGCGGACGCGCGCGACGTGGGCCGCGTCCCGGTCGCGGTCGGCCGCGACGGCGCCGCCGAGGGGTTCGTCGTCGTCGGGGACGAACTGCGCGAGGGCTGGGAGGCGACGGTGACCGCGCTCGACCGCTCGGGCGTCGAGGTGATCGTCCTCACCGGCGACGACGAGCGCGCCGCGACGGTCTTCGCGGAGCACGACGCGATCTCGTCGGTGTTCGCCGGCGTCCCGCCGGAGGGGAAGGCCGAGGCAGTCGGCCGGCTGAAGGAGCGCGGCGTCACCGTGATGGTCGGCGACGGGACGAACGACGCGCCGGCGCTCGCGGCGGCCGACCTCGGGATCGCGCTCGGCGGCGGGACTGCGATGGCGGCCGACGCCGCCGACGTGGCGATCGTCGACGACGAGCTCGGCTCCGTGGCGACCGTCTTCGAGCTCGCGCGGGCGGCGGGCCGGCGCGTGAAGGGGAACATCGGCTGGGCGTTCTGCTACAACGCGGTCGCCATCCCGCTCGCGGCGACCGGACTCCTGAACCCGCTGTTCGCGGCCGTCGCGATGGGCGCGTCGAGCCTGCTCGTGGTGACGAACTCCTCGCGGGCGCTGCTGTCGGACGACTGAGGCGGCGTTGGAACGACCCACGGAGGCCCTCCGCCGCGACCCGGCCGCGCTCGCCCCGACCGCAAGCGACTTTCGGCTCACGCGAGTAGGCGGACGCGATGACGGACCAACAGCAGCAGCCCGCGGTACCGACCCGCAACGGGATGCCCGTTCTCGGGCTCGGCACGTGGGAGAACGACGACCCGGCACAGTGTACCGAGTCGGTCGCGAACGCGCTCGACGCCGGCTACCGCCACGTCGACACCGCGCAGATCTACGGCAACGAGGCGGCCGTCGGCGAGGGGATCGCGAGAAGCGACGTCGACCGCGGCGATATCTTCCTCGCGACGAAGGTGTGGATCGACGAGCTCTCGCCCGCGGACGTGGCCTCCTCGACCCGCGAGAGCTTAGAGAAGCTCGGCGTCAACGCGGTCGACCTGCTCTACGTCCACTGGCCGGCCGGGGAGTACGAGCCCGGGGAGACGCTGCCGGCGTTCGCCGAGCTGCGCGACGACGGCCTGATCGACCGGATCGGCGTCTCCAACTTCGAGCCGGAACACCTCGACGCGGCGACGGACGCGCTCGGGGAGGCGCCGTTCGCGAACCAGGTCGAGATGCACCCGCTGCTCCGGCAGGAGGAACTCCGCGAGTACGCCGACGCCAACGGCGTCGAGCTCGTCGCCTACTCGCCGCTCGCGCGCGGCGAGATTCTCGACGACCCGGCCATCGTCGACATCGCGGAGAAACACGGCGTCAGCGCCGCGCAGGTGAGCCTCGCGTGGCTCCGCGAGACGGGCGTCACCGCCATCCCGAAGGCGACCGGGATCGACCACATCCGCGACAACCTCGCGAGCGTCGACCTCGACCTCGACGACGAGGACGTCGAGGCGATCGACGCGCTCGGCCGGACGGACCGCCAGCTCAACCCCGACTTCGGCCCGGACTGGTAAGCGCCCGACGCGCCGCTCACTCGGACGCGAGCGGCAGCGACACCGTGATCCGGTTCCCGCGCCCGCCGCCGCCCCGGCCGCGCGCGTCCTCGCCCGTGCCGACGTCGACCGACACGTTCCCGTTCGACAGCTCCACGCTCCAGTAGACGAGCCAGAATCCGAGCCCGCTGCTGTGGTACACCTGGCTCATGTCGTGGTCGCCGGTGAGCACGTCGACCTCGACGGCCGGAATGGGCGGCAGGTCGTCCTCGACGACGAGCTCGGCGCCCGCCTCGGTGCGGCGGAGGCCGACCGTCACCGTCGGCGCCCCGTCGCTGTGCTGGAACGGGTTCTCCAGGAGCTCGATCACCGCCGACCGGAGCTCGCAGCGCCCGTCGACGACGACCGCGTCGAGGTCGCCGACCGCGATCGACCCCTCCGGGTACCGCCCGCGGACGGTCTCGACGGCCTCCTCGATCACGCCCCGGAGGTCGATCGCGTCGGTCTCCCGCTGGTCGGTGATGAGCTCGATGACCTCCCGCTCCTTCTGGGCGGTGTCGAGGAGGCTCTCGCCGACCCGTCGGATCACCGCCGTGTGCTCCGCCGACTCGGGCACTTCGGCCTCCAGCTCCTCGACCGTCCCGAGGACGATGTTGAGGTCGTTCCGGAGGTTGTGACGCAGGAGGTTGTCCATCACGACGAGCTGGCGCTCGCGCCGCCGCCGGTCCGTGACGTCCTTCGTGAACCCCGTGATCCGGACGACCTCGCCGTCCTCGGTGATCGGCTCCCCCTGGACCCAGACCCACCGCTTGTAGTTCTCCGCGGCGTTCACCCGGTACTCCATATCGACCGACGAGCCCGCCGAGAGTGCCTCCATCGCCTCTTTGACCGCGTCGCGATCGTCCGGGTGGACCGCGTCGAGGAACGTCGAGGGATCGCCTCGGACCTCGTCGAGCGAGGCCCCGTATATGTCCTCGTACGCCGGGTTGGCGAAGAGCAGCTCCGACCAGTCGGCGTCGAACATCCAGAGGACGTCGCTGGAGACGGCGGCGATCTCCCGGAGGTGTGCGGTCGCCGCCTCGCGTTCGCGCTCGGCCTCTACGCGGTCGGTGATGTCCCGCGAGCTGACGACGAACCCGTCGAGCTCGCCGTCGGTGAGGTTCGACATGCGGCTCTCCAGCCACACCCACGACCCGTCGCGGGTCCGGTGTCGGTACTCCGTCGTGACCTCGGTGAACTCGTCGGTCCGGATGGCCTCCTCGAAGGTGCGCCGCACGGCCTCCCGCTCGTCGGGATGGACGTACTCGAAGGCGTTCGTCCCGACGAGCTCGTCCGGCTCGAATCCGAGGATCCCCTCCGCGGCCGCGTTGACGTACGTGTAGGTCCCCTCGTCGTCCAGCAGGGCGACCTTGTCCTGGGCCTGGTCGAGGAGCAGCCCGTGCGGGTCTGACCGACTCATCCCGTCATCCTCTCTCGCGTACCAGTATAACCGTCACGGCCGTTCGGAGCGGCGTGAAACGACGGCCGGAACCGATCAGACGTGTTCCGCGAGGAAGTCGACGATCTCGCGGTACGCCTCGATCCGGTTGTCGAGCTTCGCGAACCCGTGCCCCTCGTCGTCGAAGATCAGCTTCCGGACCGGGACGCCCTGTTCGCGCGCCTCCTCGACGATCTGCTCGGCCTCCCCGACGGGCACCCGCGGGTCGTTCTCGCCGTGGAGGACGAAGAGGGGGGCCTCGATCCGCTCGATGTTGTTGATCGGGGAGACGGACTCGAGGAACTCGCGGTCCTCGTCGAGCGAGCCGTACTCGGCCTCGCGCAGCGACCGGCGCCAGTCGCCGGTGTTCTCTAAGAACGTGACGAAGTTCGCGATGCCGACGATGTCGACGCCGGCGGCCCACAGCTCCGGGAACTCCGTCAGCGACGCCAGCACCATGAAGCCGCCGTAGGAGCCGCCCATCGCGACGACGCGGTCCGGGTCGACCTCGGGGTGGTCGTGGAGCCACTCGACGCCCTCGCGGACGTCCGTCACCGAGTCCATCCGATTCTCCACGTCGTCGAGCCCGGAGTAGGCCTTCCCGTACCCGGAGGAGCCGCGGACGTTGGGCTCGAACACCGCGTACCCGTTGTTCAGCAGGTACTGCGTGACGGAGGCGAAGGAGGGGCGCCGCTGCGACTCCGGCCCGCCGTGGATGTCGACGACGACCGGGTAGCCCGACTCGGGCGGCTCCGTCTCGGGCACGGAGAAGAACGCGGGGATCTCCCTACCGTCGAAGGTGGGGTAATGGACCAGCTCGCGCTCGACGAACGTGTCCGGAGGGATCCCCGCGGTCGAGGCGCGGGTCCACCGCTCCGCCTCGCCGGTGGTCGCCTCGACGACGTACACGTTCGCGTTGTGCGTGCTCCCCGTCGCCGTCACCGCGAACCGCTCGCCGTCGGGGCCGAAGCTCACGCCGCCAGCGACGCCGTCCGGGAGGTCCGGCGTCGGGAACGCGTCGACCCGGGCGGGCGCGACGAGCTCGCCGGCGGTGAGCTCGGTGTAGCCGTCGACGTTCCGGGAGTAGACGATCCGCCGCGAGTCCTCGTCTATCGCCACGCCGTCGACGTTCCACTCGCCGCCGTCCGCGACGACGGCGAACTCGCCGGTCTCCAGATCCAGCCGCTCCAGCCGGAGGGTGTCGGTGTCGCGGTCGGTGACGAGGTAGACCCCCTCGCCGTCGGGCCCCCACTCCGGGCCGGAGTACCGCACGTCCCCCTCGTGGGGCGTGTGGTGGGTCAGGTCGCCGGTCGCCAGGTCGAGGGTGTACACGTCGTGGTCGAACGAGGAGTGGGCCTCGTGGACGATCAACCGGTCGTCGCTCGGCGACCAGCCGGCGACCGAGAGCCAGCCGTCGCCCTCGTACACGAGTTCGGCGTCGTCGCCCGTCTCGTCGCGGCCCTGGACGTACACGTCGAAGACGGCCTCGTCGCGCCGGTTCGACGCGAACGCGAACCGGTCGCCGGAGGAGTCCCAGCCGCCCCACCGGTGCTTCGCATCGGGCATGTCGGTGAGGTCCGTGATCGCGCCGGACTCGTAGTCGAGCCGGTACAGCTGCGCGCGCTCGTTGCCGCCCTCGTCCATGCCGAAGACGGCCTCGGCGCGCTCCGGCGAGGAGTCGACGAAGGAGACGGACTCCTCGAAGAACGTGTGCTGTTCGGGCCACGACTCGGGCTCGCGGACCGACCACACCTGACCCGTGCCGGTCGTGTTGAGCAGGAACGAGAGTCGGCCGTCGGGACCGAGGTCTGCGCCGCCCGCGTTCCGCACGTTGAGGTAGCGTTCGATGTCGTACTGTCGCATGGGAGCCCGTTCCGGGCGCGCCGTGAAACAGCTTCGGGTGACGGAACCCGCGGTGCGGGTCCGGCGTCCCCTCGAGATGCCGTGTCTTTTTATCGGCGCCCCCCGTGCGGTCGCCGTATGCGCGTCGCGTTCGTCTCGCTTTTCGCCCCCGGACACGGGGAGACCCCGGCGCGAACGCGGACGCTCCGGACCGCCCGCGGCCTCGCCGCCAGCGGCCACGAAGTCGTCTGGCTCTGCGCCCGGTGGTGGGGCGGGGACCACGACGCCTTCGACGAGGACGGGATCGAGTACCGGTCGGTCACCGCCGAGCCCGCGCCCGCGGCGTTCGCCGCGCGGCTCCCGCTCGCACTCCGCCGCGTCGGGCCCGACGTCGTCCACGCGGTCAACAGCCCGCCGACGCCCGCCCTCGCCGCGACGGTCGCCGGGTCGCTCTCGCGGGCCCCGGTCGTCGTCGACTGGTGGCGCGACCACCCGGCCGACGCCCGCCGCTGGTACCGGCCGCTCGCGCGGCGCGCGGACGCGGTGACGGCCCCGTCGCGGACCACCAAGACGCGCGTCCGCGAACACGGCGCCGACGGCGACGACGTGCGGGTGCTCCCCGAGAGCATCGACTTCGGCGCCGTCGAATCCGCGGGCGTCGACGACCGGTTCGACGCGGTGTACTCGCGGCGGCTCGACCGCCACGCCAACGTCGAGACGTTCCTCCTCGGGCTGGCCGAGCTTCGCGGCCGCGACTGGACCGCGGCGGTGATCGGCGACGGCCCCGAGCGCGGCCGGATCGAGGCGACCGCGGGCGACCTCCGGATCGGCGACCGGGTCGAGTTCCTCGGCGACCTGCCGGCCGAGGAACGGATTCCGATACTTAAAGGAACGCACGTCGCGGTGGCGACCGCGACGTGGGAGACGTTCGCGACCGACCTGCTGTGGGCGGTCGCGTGCGGCTGCGTCGCCTTAGTCGAGTACCAGGCCGACTCCAGCGCCCACGAGCTCGTCGAGGGGCGCGAACGCGGCCGGCTCGTGACGAGCCCGGCGGAGCTGGCCGACGAGTTCGTCGCGGTCGGCGACCTCGAACGCCGCGCGGTCGACCGCGAGTTCGCCTCGTTCGACCACGACGCGGTGATCGACCGCTACACGGCGCTGTACGAGGAGCTCGTCGACGGGGAGTGAGAGCGGACACGGCGAAAGAAATCGGTCGCGGTCCGCTACGCCTGGTCCTGCCCGGTGATCGTGCCGCCGTACTTCATGAAGACGAACGCCAGTCCCAGCGTGCTCACCATCGCGATGAACGTCGCGATACCGAGCGCCCGGGCGGCGTCCGGGACGAACACCGCGTTCGAGCTCCCGCCGCCGCCGACCTCGACGGTGGCGACGTCGCCGCCGACGGCGAGGCCGCCGTGCATGCCGACCGCGGTGTGGGGCACGCAGTGGTAGTGGGTGATACCGGCGTCCTCGCTCGAGGTCTCGTACTCGTAGGTGTACCCCTCCTCACCGACCGGGGCGCCGCTGTCGAGGCCGGCCGGGCCCTCGACCGTTTGGACGTTGTGAGACCCCCCAGCGCCCGTCCACTCCCAGGTGACCGTCGTCCCCTCGTCCACCCAGACGAGCGTCGGGTCGAACGCGAGTCCCTGGTCGCCGGCGCCGACCGAGACGGTCACCGAGTCCTGGCCGCGGGCGTCGGTGTACGACCCGACGTTCCCGACGGCGGCGCTCGGCCAGTCGGGTTCCACTTCCTGTGCAGCCGCCGTCCCCGCCGTCGCCGTCGCCGCGCCGGCGGCGGCCGTCGCACCCGCGGCCGTCCGCATGAACGCGCGCCGAGAGACGTCGTCCGAACTCATACGCTCCGGTTCGTGGCGCCCCGTAGTGAATATGTTGATCCGAACGCGGCCTCACGCCTCTCCGACCTCGTCGGCACGCGCCACCGCATCGTCCATTCATGATACGCGTCGCCGCGGCGGTCGCGCATCTCGGTGCGACTCACCGCCGGATCCCGTCGAGATCGTCGAGGAACGCCCGCAGCGTCGCCCGCGTCACGTGCGGCATACACACCACGCGGAGCGCTCCGGTCCCGGTCCGCGACGCCTTCCAGCCGGCGTCGCGGAGCGCCGCGAACTCGGACTCGGGGACCGCCGCGACGACGAGCGGGAGTTCCGGATCGACGACGTCGTACCCGCGGTCCGCGAGTTCCGCCGCGAGCCAGTCGGCGTTGTCGGCCGCTCGTTCCGCGGCCTCGCGGTAGCCGTCGGGCCACAGCGCGTCCATCGCCGCGACGGCGCCGGCGACGCCAGCACCGCTTCGGGTCCCGGTCAGCGTCGCCTGCGACCGGGACTCCAAGTACGGCGTGTCGACCGCGAGCGCGTCGAGCGCGGCGTCCTCGCGGGCCAGCAGGCCGCCCGCCGGCACCGGCGCCTGCCCGAACTTGTGGGGGTCGATCGTCACCGTGTCGACCGGCGCGTCCGCGAACGACCAGTCGCGGTCGGTAAAGGGGAGAACGAACCCGCCCCACGCGGCGTCGACGTGGACCCGCGCTCCGGCCTCGTCGGCTATCGCCGCCAGCTCCGGGATCGGGTCGACTCGGCCGTGCTCGGTGCTGCCGGCGACGGCGACGACGAGCGCGGTCCCGTCGTCGACCGCGGCCGCGACGGCGTCGGGATCGGCCCGGTACTCGTCGTCGACGGGGACCGTCCGGAGTTCCACGTCGAGCAGCGCCGCCGCCTTCGTGAACGAGAAGTGCGCGCTGGCGGGGGCGACGACGTTGACGTCGCGCTCGCCGGACGTGTCGTCGCTCTCGCCGTGTCGGTTCCGCGCCGACCGCACCGCCTGGATATTGGCCTCCGTGCCGCCCGAGGTGACGTACCCGGTCGCGTCGGCGGGGGTCGGATGCTCCGCGAGCGTCGCGAGCCCCTCGACCGCCCGTGCCTCCAGCTCCGCCACCGCCTCGTAGGTGGCGGGGTCGCCGGGGTTCGTCGCGAGGAACCGCTCGGCGGCCGCGCGGGCGGCCGGGTGCGGTTCGGTACACATCGAGGAGAGCACCCGGTCGAACGACTGCGGCTCCGGTTCCGGCTGTCGCATCTGCCCCCCAGTTGCCGCGGACGGCTCTTACCGGTTCCGTTCTCGGCTCCGGGAGACAAAAGTCGGCTCAGAGGACCTTAGCGGACCGAATCGAGCAGGAGACGCTGCTCGGTCCGCTTCACCTCGTGCTGGACGTCGCGGACCGCGTCGATGTTCGCGGAGATGGAGGAGACGCCCTTCTCGACGAGGAACTCGACCATCTCGGGCTTCGAGCCGGCCTGTCCGCAGATGCTGGTGTCGACGTCGAGCTCGCGACACGTTTCGATGGTGTCGCCGATCAGCCGCAACACCGCGGGATGAAGCTCGTCGAACCGGTCAGCCACGTGCCCGTTGTTGCGGTCGACCGCGAGCGTGTACTGCGTGAGGTCGTTGGTGCCGAAGGAGGCGAAGTCGATGCCGGCCTCCGCTAGGTCCTCGATCTGGAGCGCGCTGGCGGGCGTCTCGACCATCACGCCCCAGCGACGCGCCTCGGGGTCGATCCCGGCCTCGCGCATGTGGCCCGTGATCGCCTCCACGTCGGCCGCGTCGTTGACGAGCGGGAACATCACCTCTAGGTTGTCGTACCCCATGTCGTAGAGGCGCGCGAACGCGGCCAGCTCCTGCCGGAACGGCTCGGGCTTGTCGAGGCTCCGCCGGATCCCGCGCCAGCCGAGCATCGGGTTGGGCTCGACCGGTTCGTCGTCGCCGCCCTCCAGCTCGCGGAACTCGTCGGTCGGCGCGTCGATGGTCCGCACCCGCACCGGTCGCGGGTAGAACTCGTCGGCGACGCGCCGGACGCCCTCGATGAGCTCGTCCTGATAGGCGCGGGCGCCGTGGTCCGCGATGTACTTCTCGGGCGTCTTCCCGAGCGACAGCACCATGTGTTCGATCCGGAGCAGGCCGACGCCGTCGGCGCCGGTCGCCGCGGCGCGCTCGGCCGCCTCCGGGATGGAGACGTTCACCTTCACCTCCGTCGCCGTCATCGGCTTGACGGGGGTCTCCGGGCGCGCGGCCTCCACCGGCTCGAACTCCTCGCCGGGCTCGGCCGACTCGGACTCACCCGCCCGGACCGTCCCCTTGTCGCCGTCGAGAGTGACGTGTTGCCCGTCTTCGAGGACCCGCGTTCCGTTGCCGGTCCCGACGACCGCGGGGACGCCGAGCTCCCGGGAGATGATCGCGGCGTGGCTCGTCATCCCGCCCTCGTCGGTGACGATGCCGGCGGCGCGTTTCATCGCGGGCACCATGTCGGGCATCGTCATCTCCGTCACCATCACGTCGCCCTCCTGGACCTGGTCGAGGTGATCGAGCTTGTGGACGATCCGAACGGTGCCGGAGACGGCGCCCGGACTGGCGCCGAGCCCGTCGACGAGGCCGTCCGCGTCGTCGTCCGCACCGGTCCCGCCGCTCGCGGTCGTCCCGCCGTTCGGCCCCGTCCCCGTCACCCCGCCGTCGCCGTCGGCGGCCGCCGCCTCGGCTTCCTCGCCCGCGCCGGCCCCGTTTGCCCGCGACTCGCCCCCGCTCGCGCCAGCCTCGTCGCCGGCGTCCTCGCGGATCGTGGTGATCGGGCGCGACTGGAGCATGTATATCTCGCCGTCGTAGATCGCCCACTCGACGTCTTGGGGGGCGCCGTAGTGCCCCTCGACGCGCTCACCGAGTTCGACGAGGTCGCCGATCTCCGCGTCGGAGAGGACCCGCTCGTTCCGCCGGTCCTGGTCGACGTCGAGCTGGACCGTCTCGCCGGTCTCCGCGTCTTTCACCATCTCCACCTTCTTGTCCGCGACGGTCACCTGGTCGACCGCGCCGCGCTCGCGGTCGTACACGTAGTTGTCGGGCGAAACGGTGCCGGAGACGACCGCCTCGCCGAGCCCCCACGCGGCCTCGATGGTGACCTGCGGCTCGCCGGTCGAGGGGTGGCTGGTGAACATCACGCCGGACTTCTCCGCGTCGACCATCCGCTGGACGACGACCGCGATGTCGACCTCGGAGTGCGGGAACCCGCGCTGCTGTCGGTAGTAGATCGCCCGCTGGGTGAAAAGCGAGGCCCAGCACTCCTTCACGCGCCGGAGGAGGTCGTCCTCGCGGACGTTGAGGAACGTCTCCTGCTGGCCGGCGAACGACGAGTCGGGCAGGTCCTCGGCCGTGGCGGACGAGCGGACCGCGACGAACGCCTCCTCGCCGTCCTCGCCCATCTCTCGGTACCGGTCGAGGATCTCCTCGCGAACCGTCTCGGGGAACGGGGTGTCGAGGATCAGGCGCTCAGCGGTCGCCTCGGCCTCGCGGAGCGCGGCGGAGTCCTCGGGGTCGACGTCGACCGCGTCGAACAGCTCCTCGTCGATCCCGGCCTCCTCGATGAACGTCCGATACGTGCCCGCGGTGACGGCGAACCCCGGCGGCACCGGGAGCCCAGCACCGATGAGTTCGCCGAGCGACGCGGCCTTTCCGCCGACGGTCCCGACGTCGTCGGCATCGACATCCTCCAGCAAGAGTACTGCCATTCGTGTACCCGGAGGATCCGCGAGACGACGTATGAAGCTTCCGACCGACGAAATACTGAATAAAAGATTACTCGCCGCCGAGTTGTGTCCGACGAACGAGTACGACCGAGCGGCTCGAACGGGACCGGCGCAGGCGACGGTCGCGTCGGCCGGACTCGATCGAGATTGCGTCGGCCGGACCCGATGAAGAGAGAGTTCGCCCGGGCCGGGACGCGTGCGGGCGGCCGACGAAACGAGGGCCGAAGCGTCGGGGACAGCGAACCGAACCGCGGTTCGTACCCATCGGTACGGGCCGTTCCCGTCTATACTTACCTCTCGTTTCACGATCGGAATCCGTAACTCGTTACCGGGTCTGTAACACTTTTTTCCAGAATTTTGAGAGAGAAACGTCTCGTGTGGCCGTCCTCTCAGTCCCTGCCGAGCCGCCGCCGTTCGTCGCGCAGCAGTCGCTCCCAGAGTCCGAACAGCCGGCTGTCGAGACCGTACGCCTCGTCGACGCGCCGGACCCAGCGGTCGTCGCCGAACAGGTGGCGCTGGAACCGACGCACGTCGGGTGAGAGCCGGTCGCGGTCGCCGCCGTAGTGCGACAGCGACTCCTCGCGGGTCCGCGCGAGGAGGTCGGCGGGCACTTCGATGCCGTCGGCGGCGGCGACGTGGTCGAACCACTCCAGATGGAGCAGCGAGTCCGCGAGGAGGAAGCGCTCGCGGAACCCGGAGACCCGCGACAGCGCCGGTGCGCCGTCGATGCGGACGTCGGTCGGACGAGAGAATCGCGGCGCGGTCGCGGACACGGACGCGTTCTCGGCGACCGCGCCGGCGACGCGTCGAAGCCGCCAGTCGCCGTACCGGACGGGCGCGATCAGCGCGAGCTCGTACCACGTCGGTAACCACTCGCAGTACGGCTCCGAGAACGCGCCGTCCGCGAGCAGCGTCGCCGCGACCGAGCGCGCCTCGTCCGGAGTCAACGCTTCCGGGGCCGTCCGGAGGCGACGGACTGTCCGGTCGGAATCGAGCGAGTCGACGCCGCCGAATCCCATCCCCTCGGCGACGGCGGTCGTGTACGCGCGGCCGGCGGCGTACCAGGCGGCGAAGTCGGCGGGCGCCGTCAGCCGCAGGAGTCGGAGGACGGAGATACCGATCCGAGGGGCCGAGCCGAGATAACCGTTCGGTCGATCAGTCGTCGACTCCGCCTGCCCCGCCGGCATCGCTCCCGTCGGTACCGTCGATTCCGGCCGGAGTGCCGTCACCGCCTCCGTCGACTCCGGTCGACCCGTCGAGCGCGTCGTCCAGTCCCCACTCGGCGGCGCGGTCGCGGGCCTCCGACCGCGCCTGCTCGCGGATCGCGTCGATCCGGTCGTCGTCGTCGAGGAACGCCGCGACGGCGTCGTCCTCGTCGCCGGAGTCGCGCAGGCGCCCCTCGGGCGCCGCCCCGCGCGTCCGCTCGGCGAGGGCGGCGTCGTCGGCCAGTTCGGTCGCGGCCGCGGCGGGCCCCACCCGGAGCGCGTCCTCCTCGTGGGCCGCCGCCAGCCCGCTCGGATCGACGGCGTACAGCTCGACGCGATAGGGGCCGGGGACCGCGAGCTCCGCGAGCGCGTCCGGACCACCGTTGTCCGTCACCGTGTTGTACGCCAGCACGGGCACGCCGTCGTCAAACGTGAGGACGCCGCGGGCTTCGCCGGACAGTAAGAGGGTCTCCTGCGGGACGAGCGTCGCGTAACCGGTGAGTTCGCGGTCGAGCGCGCGCGACAGCGTCGTCGCCACGTCCGAGACGACGCGCGAGCGCAGGAGGGTTCCCCGCGGAATCGTGAGGCCGGCCGGCTCCGAGGAGCCGGTATCGGGCTCCCCGCTCATGGCGTGTCGGGGACGACCGCGCTGCGGAACCGGTCGGCGACCGCGTCGCCGTCGCCGTCGCGCACGTCGAGTCGGTCGGCGGCCCGGCGGTAGCGCGCGGCGGCCTCGCTCTCCGGCGCGTGTGCGAGCAGGGGCTCTCCGGCCCGCCGTGCCGCCCGGACGGCGTCGCTCTCGGGGACGTTCGCGAGGACGGGGCCGCCGAAGTGGCGCTCCGCCTTGGCGGCGACGTCGTCGGCCTCGTTCCGGACCTTGTTGAACAGGACGCCGGCGGTCTCCGTGCCGTACGAGCGCGCGTACTCCTGGACCTTCAGCCCGTCCGAGAGCGCGGGGATCGTCGGCTCGACGACGACCACGACGCGGTCCGCGAGCACGACGGGCAGGACGGCCGACTTCGACCCCAGCGCGGCCGGCGAGTCGAGCAGCAGCACGTCAGTGTCGCGTGCGAGTTCCGCCACCACGTCGCGGAGCCGCTCCGGCTCCGCGGCCTCGAAGCCGGCGAGCGAGGTGCCGCAGGGGACGACCGAGAGCCCGAACCGCTCGTAGGTCGCCTCGCTCACGTCCGTCGCGGTCCCCTCGACGAGGAGGTCGTGGAGGGTGGCCGTCGCGTCGTCGAGCCCGGCGTGAAAGAGGAGGTTCGCCATCCCGGTGTCGGCGTCCACGACCGTCACGTCGTGGTCGGCCGCGAGCGCCATCCCGAGCGCGAGCGTGCTCGTCGTCTTCCCGGTGCCGCCCTTTCCGCTGGCGACCGCGAACGCCTCGACCATGTCTCCCGCTCGCCCGCCGTTCCGAATAAAACCTCTTCATCGTCGGTCGCGGTGATGCTCACCTGCTGCGGATCGGGGTGGCGCGTGCCTGCGAGCGGCCCTCGGCCGCGAGCAGCACGCGCGAGGGAGTCGGCCGACCGGAGCGAAGCGGAGGGAGGCCGACGAGGCTGGGGAGGCGTGAGGTGCGGTTGCTGTGCGGTGCGGGGTGGGACTCAAAGGGGCAGCCGCGAGGACGAAGCACCGCGACGTAAGCACCGCAGGAACGAGCGAAGTGAGTGACGAGGAGCGCAGCGAGCCGCGCGAGTCCTCGCGGCTGGGGCTTTGGCGGTGTTCGCGGTCGATCTGTCGTTTGCTATTTATAAGTGAGCGGCTGGGGCTTTGGCGGTGCTCACCGCGGCGTCGTTGTTCATTTATCAGTGAGCCGTTGGAGAGTACCAGCACGCAGCGCTATCTCGCCGCCGCTGATCCACCCCTACTTCTCGTCCGAGCGCTTTTGATCACGCGGAACAAGACTCCGGTATGGCCGAAACGATCTCCGCCGACGAGTTCCGGGACAGGATCGACGCGCGGCGGCGCGGCGAGCGGGAGTTCACCGTCGTCGACACCCGCCCCGAAGAGAGCTTCGCGGGCTGGCGCGTGGCGGACGCCGTCCACTACTTCTACAAGCCCTTCCACGAGTTCGACGTCGACGACTTTGAGCGCGAGACCGGCCTCTCTCCGGACGACACCGTCGTCACGATCTGCGCGAAGGGGAAGGCCTCCGACGACTTCGCCGCCGAACTCGACGCGGCCGGGTACGATGACGTGGTCGTCGTCGAAGACGGCATGCGCGGCTGGTCGGCCGTCTATGACCGAACCCCTGTGCCGCTCCCCGCAACGCCCCACTCAGCCCCGCCGCTCGATATCGTCCAGGTCCAGCGCCGGGCGAAGGGGTGTCTGGGGTACCTCGTAGTCGGGGGGCGCGAGGCGGGCGCGGCGGACAACGCGGATCACGTCCTCGCTAACTCCTCCGACTCCGACCGCGTCGCCGTCGCTAATTCCGACGGCTCACCCCGTATCGCCGTCGCTATCGACGTCTCCAGACACGGCGACGAGTGGGTCGCGGCGGCCGCTGAGCGCGACGCGTCGATCGCGGCCGTCCTCGACACGCACGTCCACGCCGACCACCTCTCGGGCGGCCGCGCGCTCGCGGACGAGCTCGGCGTTCCGTACTTTCTCCCGGCCGCGGCCGCCGAGCGCGACGTGGCGTACCAGTTCGAGCCGATCGGGCGCAACGAGACGCTCGACGTCGGCGGGGTCGACCTGAAAGCGCTCGCGACGCCCGGCCACACCGACGACGGCGCGAGCTACCTCGTCGGCGACGCGGCGGTCCTCACCGGCGACACGCTGTTCACCGACAGCGTCGGGCGGACGGAACTCCAGTTCTCAGCGAGCGGCGACGACGATGAAGGCGGAGACGCCGCCGAGGGCGCCGCGGGCGCCGCCCGCCGCCTGTACGACTCGCTCCACGGGACCCTGCTCGCCGAGCCGGACGGCGTCGTCGTCTGCCCGGGTCACTTCGCGGTCGCGAACGACGGAACGACCGGTGAGGTCGAGCCGGGCGAACCCGTCTTCACGACGGTCGGGGACGCGCGCCGCGGGATCGGGATCCTCGACCTCGACCGGGAGGACTTCTTCGAGCGGATCACGCGGACGCTCCCGGAGAAGCCGCCGAACTACGAGTCGGTGATCGCGGCCAACCGCGGCGTCGAGTCGCCGCCGGACGAGACCGCGGCGATCGAACTCGAACTCGGCCCGAACCGCTGCGCGGCGGAGCCGGACGCCGGGTCCGCGGCGGACGACGACTGATCGGCGGTGCCGCCGTCGCCGCGGACCGACCTACTCGTCGTGGATGAAGACGAGCCGCTTCGACTCCGTGTTAACTAAACAGAGGTCGATCCCGTCGCGGGTCGCGCCGATCTGCTGCCAGCCGTGGTCGCTGACGAACAGCGTCTGGAAGACGCCGCGGTCGCAGTCGGGGTTCGGACAGCCGACGCCCGCCGCGTTCTTGTAGACCGTCGTCCCCCCGCCTGAACTCTGTCGCACCAGCCCGTCGGTCAGCGACCGGAACTCCTCCGCGGACATCGGACTCTCTCTGTCGTCGTCTCCCATGCCTCCGGGTTCGGAGGCGACCGTCTAAAAACCGCCTGCCTGTGGCAACTACTGGCACGGCACCTGAGGAAGCGACCGCCGGGAGCGCCCCCTCACTCCGCGTCGTGCTTCGCCCGCTCCGCGTGGGCGTCCGCGAGCCGCGTCGGCTCCGGGAGCTTGTACCCCGCACAGAGCGCCGCGACGAGGTCGACCGCCGTCTCCGCCGACACCCGGTGGCCGGGGCTCACGTAGAGGGGGTTCACCCGCCTGCTGTTCGGGTACTGGCGCGACTGGAACGCGTGCCCGATGACGGTCCCCGGCTCGGCGGTCGTCACCGCGTCGTCGGCGCGGACCGGCGTCCGCCAGCCCGCGGGGCGCTCGCTCGTCGACTCGTCGGGTTCGCCACAGAGGAGGCTCTTCGCGACGCCGACGCTCGGAACGTCGTGTAGGACGCCGACGTGGGTCGCGAGCCCCGCCTCCCGGAAGTGGATCCGACCGGAGCCGTCACAGACCAGCAGGTCGGGGTCGGCGTCGAGCGCGTCGAGCGCGGCCAGTATCGGTTCGCCCTCCCGGAACGCGAGCAGCCCGGGAACGTACGGGATCGACAGCGGCGTCGTCGCGCTCGCGTACTCGATCACGCGCCCGCCGCAGAGCGCGACCGCGGCGGAGACGGCGGCGTCGGGGCGGCCCTCGCCGCGGTCGGTGAGGAACGCTTGATCGACGCCGACGACGGTGGGCGCGTCGGGGTCGCCCGTCGAACCGCTCGCATCCGCCGATTCCGCGCCCGCACCGGCCCCCAACCGCTCCTGCGCGCCGTCGCGCGCCGGGGGCAGGCCGTCCGCGAGCGAGGCGGCCTCGTCGACCGCGACGGCGGCCGGGTCGAGCGCGTGGTCGTCCTCGAACGTCGCGGCCGCCGCGATGTCGCGCTGGAGGGCCTCCATCTCCGCGCGCGACAGCGACGGGTCCGGGCGGAGGGCGGGCCGCGCGAGGCCCATCAGAACCGCCCGCCGGGACCGCCGGGGCCGCCGGGACCGCCCGGACCGCGTGCGCCGCCCATCGAGACCCCGCCCATGCCGCCAGCGGAGCGCGCGAGCCCCTCGTTGCGCTTCCCGAACGCGAGGCCGATGGCGAAGCCGATCAGGTGCGCGAGGTGCGCGATGCCGCCGACGCCGCCGGTGCCGCTCGCGACCACGAGCGCCGCGGAGACGGCCGCGATCCCCCACGTGAGGTACTTGATCTTCATCGGGATCACGAAGAAGAGGAGGACCTGCATGTTCGGCCGCCAGACGGTGAGGACGCCTAATATCGCGAATCCGGCGCCGCTGGCGCCGAGGACGCCCGTCGGCGGGGCGTTCGTCGCGACCGCGAAGAGGACGTGGCCGAGTCCCGCGGCGATCCCCGCGCCGAAGAAGAACCCGACGAACTTCTTCGATCCGACGGCGCGCTCGACGAGCGGGCCGAAGAACAGGATCACGATGCTGTTGCCGATGATGTGGAACAGCTGTCCGGGCGCGTGCGAGAACACGGACGTCACCCACGTCCAGACGTTCGCGATCGCCTCCGACCGGAGTACGAACAGCGTGTTGTGGAGCGCCTCCCCGCCGACGAACAGCGTGACCCACTGCGCGATAAACGTCACCCACATCGCCAGCAGGATGGCGTACGTCGCGTTGTTGCGGAAGTAGCTCACCAGCCCGCCGGTGCCGGTTTCGCGGTCGATCCGGCGTTTGAAGCGGTCGACGATCCCCGCGGAGGTGCGCCCGCCGGTCCGACCGCCGGTGTCGGCCGCCGACTCGCCCTCGACGCTCTCGTCGAAGCCGCTGTCGAAGACGCCGCCGGGGTCGTCCCACCCGGCGAGGCCCGGACAGTCGTGGTTCTCCGGCAGTCGGTGGTCGGCGCAGAACGTCTGGCCGCACCGCTTACACTGGTACGGGAGGTTCTCGTACTCCCCGCACTCGTCGCACGTCGCCATTGCCGGCACTTACGGGGGCGGTCGTAAAGCGGTTTGGCTCCGCGACGAACGCGACGGGGAGCCGCCGGCGCGACGAGCCGACGGCTGGCGAGCGGCTCAAACCGGTCGGCGGTCGGTCGCGTTCAGCGCAGGACCCGCGTGGCCACTATCGCGACGGCGACCCCGGCGACGGCGACCCCGACGAGGGTCGGGACGAGTCGACCGGACCCCCACTCCCAGCCGAGGACGCGGGTTCCGACGACCGCGACGAGGGCGACCAGGAGGCCGAACGCGGAGACCAGCGGCGACTGATCCGATTCGAGGAGGGCCATCTCACCCACAGTATTCGACGGCGACCGTCAAAAGTATTCATCCCGTTCGACCGAACTGCGACCGCCTACGCGTCCGCTCCGCCCTCTCTCAGCCCGTCGATCAGCTCTCTAAGCGTCGCGAGCGGGTACTGCCCGGGCGCGGTCGCGTTCGCGGGGTCGACTGGCGCGTAGCCGATCCTCGAGCCGTAGAGGGGCGTGACGGCGCGGGTGTGCCGGCCCGGCTCGCCCATGCACATCGTCGCGACGCGGTGGCCCGCCGCGGTCGCCTCGTGGGTCGCCTCGATCATCGCGAGCGCGTCGGCCGGCGCGGTCGCGGTCGTCGCCAGTTTCCCCACGTCGCCCTCGCTCGCGGCGTCTGCGAGCAGGTCCACGAGCGCGGCGGGCTCGGGCGTCGACTCGAAGTCGTGGACGGACGCGACCACCGCGACGCCCGCCTCGCGGGCCGCGTCGCGCAGCGCGGTCGCGTGCGACGCCTCGGCCGGCTCCGGGTGCGTCCCCCGCAGCGCGGCGAGCTCGACGTCGACCGCGGCGACCGACTCGCGACCGATCGCGTCCGAGAGCGCGTCGTACCGGCCGAGCCCCTCGGCCTCGCCGCCCTCCCACGACGCCCGGTTCGTGACGACGAGCGGAAGCTCGCCGTCATAGCTCGCCAGCTGGTCGAGCGGGTCGCTCGCGAGGTCCATCCGGAACTCCACCGCGTCGGCGTGCTCGCGGGCCGCCGACTCCTCCGAGAGGTCGGCCGTGCTCGCGGTCAGGACGAACTCCTCGAACATACGCGGGCGTTCCGCGGGCGGGGACTTATGCCTGTGCGTCCGGCTCGCGACGGACCGCGGAAGCGGCGAAGAGGCGGCGGAAAAAGCGGCGGCTTACGCGACGAGGCCGTCCTCGGCCTCCAACAGCTCGTGGTAGCGGTTCCGGATGGTGACCTCGGAGATGTCCGCGACCTCCGAGACCGCGGCCTGCGTCGTCTTCTCGTTGGTGAGGAGCGCGGCGGCGTAGACCGCGGCCGCGGCGAGGCCCACGGGCGACTTGCCCGAGTGGACGCCCTTCTCCTTGGCGTTGCGCAGGAGGCTCTTGGCGCGCATCTCGGACTCCTCGGAGAGTTCGAGGTCCGAGGCGAACCGCGGGACGTACTGCTCGGGGTCGGCCGGCTTCACTTCGAGCTTCAGCTCGCGGACGACGTAGCGGTACGTCCGGGCGATCTCGGCCTTCTCGACGCGCGACACGTCGGCGATCTCGTCGAGGCTGCGCGGGACGCCGGCCATCCGGGCGGCGGCGTACACGCAGGAGGTGGAGACGCCCTCGATGGAGCGGCCGGGAAGGAGGTCCTCGTCGAGCGCGCGGCGGTAGATGACGGAGGCGGTCTCGCGGACGTTGTCCGGGAGGCCCTGCGCGGAGGCCATGCGGTCGATCTCGCCGAGCGCCTGCTTCAGGTTGCGCTCCTTGGAGTCGCGGGTGCGGAACCGCTCGTTCCACTTGCGGAGCCGCTGCATCTTCTGGCGCTGGCGCGCGCCAAGCGACCGGCCGTACGCGTCCTTGTCGCGCCAGTCGATGTTCGTCGAGAGCCCCTTGTCGTGCATCGTGTTGGTGGTCGGGGCGCCGACGCGGCTCTTCTCGTCCTTCTCGCGGGAGTCGAACGCGCGCCACTCCGGCCCGCGGTCGACCGAGTCCGCCTCGACGACGAGCCCGCAGTCGCTACAGACCGTCTCGCCGTGCTCCTCGTCGTTGATTACGTGGCCGCCGCACTCCGGGCAGCTGAGCGTCTCGTCGGTGCTCTCCGATTCCTCCTCGTTCGTCTCCGTTCGGGAGCGACTCCCCCGTTTGTGTAGTCGTTCACTCATAGCTCGGTTGCCCCCGGAAACTGAAACTGCCCGAGAGCGATCTTGGTTTACCGTCGGCGGAACACAACTTAAAACGACCGGAACGTGTCGCTCGAATCCCGACGAAAGGACACGATCTATCACGTGTTTTCGGCGATCGCACAACCGCCCGGACCGAAACCGTTGACACGCTCGCGTCCGGACCGGGTCGCATGGCCGCTTCCCGCGTCGTCTCCCTCGCGCCGAGCGCGACCGCGACGGTCGCCGCGCTCGGCGCGGCCGACCGCCTCGTCGGCGTCACCGCCCACTGCGAACTCTCGGACGACCCGGACGCCGGGTCCGCGCACGGCGAGGGCTCCCCGACCGTCGTCGGCGGCTGGCTGAATCCCGACCTCGACCGCGTCGTCGACCTCGACCCCGACGTCGTCCTCACGAGCGACGCCCTCCAAGCCGACCTCGCGGACGACTGCCGCGACCGCGGCCTCGACGTCGCGCACCGGGAGCCCGCGACGCTCGACGACGCGGTCGAGGGGTTCGCCGCCCGCGGCGCCGACGTCGAGCGCCCCGAAGCCGGCGAGCGACTCGCGGCCGACGCCCGGGACCGACTCGACCGGATCGCCGACGCCGTTGCCGACCGCCCGCGCCCGACCGCGTACTGCGAGGAGTGGTCGGACCCGCCGATGGCGGCCGGCAACTGGGTCCCCGACGCCGTCCGCGCCGCGGGCGGTCGCTACCCGTTCGTCGACCCCGGCGAGCGCTCCCGAGAGGTCGACCCCGCCGCGGTCGCGCGGGCCGACCCCGACCACGTCGTCGTCCACGTCTGCGGGCACGGCGACCGCGTCGACCCCGCGACCGTCGCCGAGCGCGACTGGGTCGACGCCCCCGTCCACGTCGTCGACGACTCCCTCCTCAACCAGCCGAGCCCCGCGCTCATCGACGGGGTCGAGCGGCTGGCGCACTTGCTCCATCCCGAGGCGTTTTCGGCCGCGGGCGACGACCCGGAGGCATGACGACCCTGCGAGTCGGCGTCGGCAGCGGCAACCCGGTGAAGCGACGCGCGGTCGAACTGGCGCTCGGATCGGCGGCGGACGCCGACCTCCCCGGCGGTCCGACGGGCGTCGCGATCGAGTCGGTCCCCGTCGACTCCGGCGTGAGCGAACAGCCCACGGGCCACGCGGAGACGATCGCGGGCGCCGAGAACCGCGCCGCTGCGGTCCTCGACGCGGAACCGAGGGACCGCGACGCCGCCCCGGACGACGGCGCGACGTACGACCTCGGCGTCGGGATCGAGGGCGGCGTCGCGGGGTTCGACGGGGCCGACGGCCGCTACCTGATCATGTGGGCGGCGGTGACGGACGGCGATCGGGCCGGCCGCGCCGCCGGGCCGAGCCTCGCGCTTCCGGGAGACGTCGCCGCCCGCATCGACGACGGGGAAGAGCTGGGGCCGGTGATGGACGGCCTGCTCGGCACCGACGGCGTCGCGACGCGCGGCGGCGCGGCCGGCGCGCTCACGAACGGCCGCGTCGACCGGGCGGAGGCGCTCGCGGCCGGGGTGAGCGGCGCGCTCGGTCCGTTCGTCTCCGAGCTGTACTGACCTCTCGCCGCCGCCGCCCTGCGTCGCCGTCGCCGTTCGAAGACCGTACCCAAACGGGGTCGTGGAGCGCCGCTCTCGCCCCCGTCGCGGCGCGAAACCGCACGACGGCAGCGTGTTAACTCGGTCTACCAACCGCCTTATGCGCGGTGACGCCCTGATCCCTGTATGAGCACTGCCCACCCGGACGCGGTCGCGGCCGAATCGACGGGCCTCTCCGCGAAACAGGCGCGCATCCTGCGGTACCTCCGCGAGAACGCGGCCGACCGGACGTACTTCAAGTCGCGACTGATCGCCGACGACCTCGACCTCTCCGCGAAGGAGGTCGGCGCGAACATGGGCGCCGTCGCCGACGCGGCCACCGACGTCGACGTCGAGAAGTGGGGCTACTCGTCGGGCACGACGTGGATGGTCACGGACTGACCGGGGCGTCCGGCGTCGCGCGGTCGCCCGAACTCAGGGGTCGTACGCGACCAGCGACGCGGCGTCGTCTGCGAACGCGACCGCCTGGGCGTCGAAGGAGTCCGCGTACCGGACGACGAGCGTGAGCAGCCGCTCCGGTTCGGTCAGCGCGTAGCCGCCGGTCCGGTCGAGCAGACCGGCGCCCTCGAGGTCCGCGGCCGCGGCGCTTATCGTCGGCCGGGAGACGTCGAGGGCGCTCGCGAGGTCGGCGCCCGTCGCGTCGGGGTCGCGCAACAGCGCGAGGATCATCCCGCGGGGCGTCTCTCGGCGGAGGTAGCCGAGCGCGCGCTTGTCGGTCTCGTCGAACCGGCCGGCGGGGAAAAAGCGCCGGTAGTCGGCGTCCTTCACCGACTCGATCGCTCCCTCTTCCTCGAGTTTCCGGAGGTGGTACTGCGCCTCGCCGGTCCCGAGCCGGAGGTCGTCGCGGAGCTTCGAGAAGTGCGCGCCGGGGGTCGTCGGCACGTAGCCGCGGATCGCTTTCCGCGTCTCGTTGGCGTCTTCGGCCCCGTCGTCGGCGCTCGCGACCCCGACGAACGGCGCGGCGGCTCCGACCGCGGCGAACCGCCGGAGCGTTTCGCGTTTCTGCCCGTCGAACCCCTCTGTCACGGCCGTACTAGTCTGCGGCTCGACAAAAACACTTCGCTCGGGGATCGACCCGCTGAGAAAGGCCGCTGCTTCGATGGCGTCGCGCGCCCTACTTCTCCGTCTCCACTTCCGCGGGCGCCTCCTCGTCGTCCATCTCCTGGATGACCTCGTCGGCGGACCTGATGCTCGCGCCGGCGTCGCCCGCCTTCACGGCCTCGGCCTCCTTCTCGAGCTCCTCGACGTCCATCTCCGCGGACTCCTCGATCTGTCCGAGGATCTCGTCGATGTCGTCGAGCCCGAGCATCTTCCGGGTGTCGGCGTCGAACTCCTTGCCGTCGAGCCCCTCCATCTGCTGGACGTCGGAGCCGGAGAGCGCCTTGCCGTAGCGGCCGACGAGGCTGGTGAGCTCCTGCGGGAGGACGAAGGTGGTGGACTCGCCTTTCCCGATCTCTTCGAGGGTTTCCATGCCGCGCTCGATGATGGCGCGCTCGCCCATCGACTCGGCGGAGCGCGCGCGCAGCACGGTCGAGATCGCGTCCCCCTGCGCCTCGAGGATCTGGGACTGCTTCTCGCCCTGCGCGCGGATGATGTTCGACTGCTTGTCCCCCTCCGCCTGCTCGACCGCGGAGCGGCGTTCCCCCTGCGCCTCGAGGATCATCGCGCGGCGGCGGCGCTCGGCGGAGGTCTGCTGCTCCATCGCCTGCTGGACGTCCTTCGAGGGGTTGACCTCGCGGACCTCGACGCTCTCGACGCGGATCCCCCACTCGTCGGTGGGCTCGTCCAGTTCCTTCCGGATCTTCGCGTTGATCTCCTGGCGCTTGTTCAGCGTGTCGTCGAGTTCCATGTCGCCGAGGACGGCGCGGAGGGTGGTCTGCGCGAGGTTCGAGACGGCCTTCTTGTAGTCGTCGACCTCGAGGAACGCCTTCTTGGCGTCCATCACCTTGATGTAGACGACCGCGTCGGCGGTCACGGGCGAGTTGTCCCGCGTGATCGCCTCCTGACGGGGCACGTCCAGCGTCTGGGTCCGCATGTCGAACGCGTACGTCCGCGAGACGAACGGCGGGATGAGGTTGATCCCCGGTTCGAGCAGCTTCCGGTACTCGCCGAACACCGTGAGCGTCTTCTTCTCGTAGGCGTCGACGATCTCGAACGACTGCCAGAGCGTGACGACCACGAGCAGGAGCGCGAGCAGGCCGACGCCCACGAGCCCGAACCCGAGGCCGGATTGGAGGGTGACCGGATCCATGCCTCCCGTTTAGGCTATCGCACGCTTAATAGTTCGCCCGCCGGGACTCGAATCGGCTCGCCGTCCCTCGGTCGGCGCACGGCGGACCCGAACCGCTCTCCGACGCCGCGCCAGCCGACGCGCTTCGCCGTCTTCGGACGCGTCTACTCCCCGTCGAACGCCGCCGCGACGTTCTCCAGCGCCGCCCGGAGCTGTCGCTCGTTGAACCGGCGAATCACCGGCGCACCGACCTTCGTGAGCGCGTTCTCCGGCAGGTCGTACGTCGCGGCGTACGTCAGCTCCGTCCCCCCGTCGACGGGGGCGAGCCGGAGGTCGATGGTGCCGGTGAGCCGGCCGCGGAGTTCGAAGGCGTGGCGCTCGGGCGGGTCGTGGACGGTCTGGACGATCTCGCCGTCGATCCCGATCCCCGCCATCCGGTAGGTGTACGAGAGGCGCTTCCCGCCGTTCTCCAGCGGTTCGACGTCTCTCACGTCCGTGAGTCCGGGCGTGATCGCCGCGTGGTTCGCGGGGTCGTCGAGGAACGCGAACACGGTCTCCGCGTCGGCCGCGACGACGACGGCGTCGCTCGCGGCGAACGGGTCGTCCCTCCGGTCGTTCGAGCCGTCGGCCGCGCCGTCCGGGTCCGACCGATCGTCGCTCATGCGCCACCGCGTTCGACGGTCGACGCCCGGCTCATTCGCTCGACCGGGGATCGACGTACGCCTCGACCAGCTTCCGCTCGGCCGCGCGGAGGTGCTGGTGGAACGTCTGTCGGGTGATCCCCATCCGCTCGGCGATCTCCGACCCGTCGACCGGTCGGGGCCACTCGAAATAGCCGTTCAGCTCGGCGGTCTTCAGCGCGGCGCGCTGCCGCTCGGTGAGCCGCTCGTCGACCGCGGCCGCGAACTCCGCGACGGTGCGGTCGCGGCTCTCGCGCTCGACCCGCGACCGGAGTTCGACGCCCTCGTACTCGTCGCGGAACACGTCGAGGATCGACCGCACGTCCCCTTCCGGCGGCGCCTCGGTCGTCATGGTCGCCCCGTCCGCCGTGGCCGTCGCATCGGTGACGACGACGCCGTGGTCGGCCAGCTGCGTGAACGGCGGCGACTCGGTGACCGTCACGGCGAAGCTGACGCCGTCGTTCGTCTCCGAGACCGTCCGCATCGAGTCCACCAGCGAAAGCTCCGCGAGGTCGTCGAGATTCACGTCGTCGCCGTCGGCGCGGAAGTACAGATCGCAGGCGTCGCCGTCGAGCCGCGTCGTCCCGAGGTGCGTAACCGTTCCGTCGACCGCGTCGGCGATCCGCGCGAGCGACGCGGTCGGGTCGTTGATCTCCACGACGATCTCGGAGACCCGATCGGTGGTGAGGATCCGAGTCGTCTCGATCGAGTGGAGCCCGTTGGCGATCATCTTGCCGACCGACTCGCACACCTTGCGCTCCCGCCGATCGAGGACGTCCGCGCCGTTGCCGTAGATCCCCAACAGCCCGTACCGACGGTCTCCGTACGTGAGCGGCACGACGAGCAGGCGCCTCCCGCCCGCGGTTTTCGGTTCGAGCGGCCCGTCGGACGCGTGCTCTATCGACCCGCCGCGGAGCTCCTCGCTCTCGATCGCCTCCTGGACCTCGGTCGGCGTCTCGTCGACGTCGAACGTCGATCCCGGCTCGACCGACACGCCGCTCGCGGCGCGGATCTCCAGCCGCCCCGTCGCCGACGAGACCTCGCCGATCCAGCCGCCGGCGTACCCCGGTTCGCCGGCGATAACCTCGCAGACGCGCTCCGGGATGACGTTCGGGTCCCGGTTCTCGACGAGTATCCGGCTTATCTCGCTGAGAAGACCGTTCACACGCCCGAGAACCCTGTCGAGCGCCCGGCGCTCCGTCGCGAGCTTCTCGGCCCGCTCCTGGGCCAGTCGCTCCGCCTCCTTCCGCTCGCTGACGTCGTTCTGGAACCCGACGTAGTGGGCCAGGTCGCCCGCCTCGTCGTAGACGGGTGCGACCGTCAGCTCGTTCCAGAACGGCGTTCCGTCGCGTCGGTAGTTGCGGATCTCGACGGTCACCTGCTCTTCGTTCCCGATCGCCTCCGCGATCTCCTCGACCGTCTCCGGGTCGGTCTCCGGGCCCTGGAGGAACCGGGGGTTGCGTCCGAGCACCTCCTCGACCGGGTAGCCGGTGTGAGCCTCCCAGGCGTCGTTGACGTACACGAGCGGGTAGTCCGGCAGGTCCGGGTCGCTGATGCTGATCCCGATCGGCGCGTCCTCGACGGCCCGCGTCACCTCCGCGGCGGACGGCTCGTGGTCGGAGACGTCCCGTCGCGGCTCCGCGGCCGGGGCCCCGGAGGAGACCGCGGAGACGTCGGCGACGAGCCGATCGATCGACGCCGACCCGTTCTTCTGAAGGAACCTGTCGACGCCGTTCTCGAAGGCGGCCTCCGGGACGCCATCCTCGTCGGTCTCGGTGAACATCACGACCGGTACGCTGGCGTCGGACTCCTCGATCGCGGTCGCGAGGGCGACGCCGTCGTCGCCGGCGAGCGCGTACTCGCTGACGACGCAGTCGTACTCGCCGCTCGTCGCCTTCGCTACCGCCGACGCCGCGGTGTTCGTACGCGTCACCTCGAACCCCGCGGCGTCGAGCGCCGTTTCGATTCGGTCGCTCCCCTCCTCCGGATGGACGAGGAGAGCCCGAGCGTTCGCCATGACCGACCGTTTGTACCGATACGAGTTAATGGTTGCCAGTCTTCCTGCGGTTCGGATCGAGGCCCGGATCGCGTCGCAGTCGGCCGTTTCTCGGCCGATGCGGGCGGTTGCGACCGATCCGACCCGTCGCGGCCGACTCGATCGATTGCGGCCGCAGGCCGCGGCCCGCGGCCCGCGGGCCGCGGCCGTGTCCAGTCAGGCCGTGGGTACTTTTTCGTCGCTGGGCGTACCGATCGACGTATGCTGTCGACCACCGCCGGGACGTTCCGCGATCGGGACAGAGAACGATGAGCGTGCGCATCCCCGTCCGAGAGCCGCCCACGTCGGTCCCCGGAGACCGCGTCGGCCTCCCCGAGTCCGTCCTCGCCGACCTCGGCGTCGGCCTCGGCGATCGGGTCGTCGTCGAGGGCGCACACCGAATCGTCGCCCCGGTCGTCGCTGTCGACGACGGGAAACGGGCCGTCTTCCTGGCCGAGCGACTCCGCCGGACCGCCGGGCTGGAGCCGGGCGACACCGCGACCGTCGCGGCGTCGGACCTCCCGGTCGCGTCGTCGGTCACGCTCCGGCTCCGCCAGTCGGTCGACCTGGAGCGGAGCGAGGACGCGATCCGCCGACGGCTCGACCGGCGCGTCGTCGCCGTCGGCGACGAGGTCGAGGTGACCCGCCTCGGCGGGGCCCTCACGCTCAGGTTCGACGTCCGGGGCGTGACCCCCTCGTCGCCCGCGGTCGTCGGCGCCGAGACCGAGATCACCGTTGCCGCCGACGGGGGGCCGGACGTCGTCGCGGAGTCTCCCGGCGACGGCGCCGGCGACGCGTTCGTCCCGACGGCGACGTTCGGGCGCCTCCGGGACGCGGTCGCGACCCGGTTCGACGCCGCCGAGACCTTCGACTCGGCCGGGTCCCCGACGCTGGGGCTCCTTCTCAGCGGCCCGCGCGGGTCGGGGAAGACGACGCTCGTCGAGGCCGTCGCGTCCGCGACCGACGCGACGCTGGTCCGCGTCTCCGCGGCGCGACTTCGGGGCGAACGAGCCGGCGACCAGACGGACCGCCTCGACCGGGTGGTCGAGGCCGTTCCCGAGGGGGAACCGACGGTGGTCCTCCTCGACGACCTCGAGGCGCTCGGGGCCGACGACGGCGCCGGATCCGCGCTGGCCGACCGCCTCCGGTCGACGGTCGACGAACTCCGCGCGGGAGACCGGACGGTCGTGATCGGCGCGACGACGGACCCGAGCGGCGTGCCGTCGGCGCTGCGCCGGGGCGGCCGGTTCGACCGCGAACTGGACGTCGAGCCGCTGACCACAGCGGAGCGCGCGACCGCGCTGGAATCCCTCTGCGAGGGTGCGCCGCTCGCGATGGACGTCGACTTCGAGGCCGTCGCCGCGCGGCTCAACGGCTACGTGTTCGCCGACCTGGCGGTCCTCGCGGACGCGGCGCTGGAGCGGGCGGTCCGCCGCGAGGGGCGGACCGCGATCCGGATGGCCGACTTCGACGCCGCGCTCGACGACGTCGAGCCGAGCGGACTCCGGGAGGTCACGGTCGAGTTCCCCGCCGTCGGCTGGGACGAGGTCGGCGGGCTCGACGCGGCCAAGCGCGAACTGGTGCGCGCGGTGTACTGGCCCCTGGAGTACGCCGACCGCTTCGCGGAGATGGGGATCGAACCCCCGTCCGGCGTGCTGTTGTACGGACCGCCCGGGACCGGGAAAACGCTGCTCGCGCGCGCGGCAGCGAGCCTCAGCGACGCGAACTTCATCCCCGTGAACGGGCCCGAACTGCTCGATAAGTACGTCGGCGCGAGCGAGCAGGCGGTCCGCGACCTCTTCGCCACCGCGCGCGAGAACGCGCCGGCGGTGATCTTCTTCGACGAGGTCGACGCCATCTCCCCGAAGCGCCGCGGCGACGACACGGGCGCCGGCGAGCGCGTCGTCTCCCAGCTCCTGACCGAACTCGACGGGTTGGAGCCGCTGACAGACGTCGCGGTGATCGCCGCGACCAACCGGCCGGACACGATCGACGAGGCGCTGCTCCGACCGGGTCGGATCGAGAAGGCGGTCGAGACGCCGCTTCCGGGGCGGGACGCGCGCCGCGAGGTCCTCGAGATCCACGCGCGGGAGATGCCGATCGCGGCCGGGGTCGACCTCGACCCCCTCGCAGACCGCACGGCCGGGTACAGCGGCGGCGACATCGCGGCGCTGGTCCGCGAGGCCGGGCTGCTCGCGATCGAGGACGCGATCGTCGACGACGGCCCGGCGGTCGAGGCGACCGTCGGACGCGACCACTTCGAGCGCGCCCTCGACGAGACGTCGCCGTCGACCCGCGACGGGCGCGGCGCCGCCGACCAGCCGGGCGAGTAAGCCGTCCGCCGGCCCTCGCCCGCCGTTAGCTCGGTTCCTCGTGGAGGTTGAGGACGAAGTAGACGACGCCGACCATGGCGAGCAACTCCAGCGCCGCCATCGTCCAGAACAGGGTGTTGAACCCCCCGGCCGGCTCTCGGAGCGTCGGGATCACGAAGATCCCGACGAGAGCGATCACGGCGCAGACGGCCAGCCCGACGACGGACCGCGTATTCAGCACTGCCGGCTGTTCGGTGTTCGTAGCGCTCATGTGAAGAATGGGTTGTGAAAGTCGTTCGGCGCGCTGTTCAGTTTCGCTGGGTCCGCTAGCCGATCAGTCCGCGGCGGAGACGTCGGCGCCCGCGGAGGGCTCCGGCGCCTCGGTGTCGCCGAGGATGGCGCGGCTGCGGAGCAGGATGAAGCCGAAGCCGACCTTGGCCGTCACGTCGAGAACCATGAACAGGAGGGTCTCGATGCCGAGGCCGACGACGCCGGCGCCCTCGGTTCCGATGATCCACAGGATCGGGTAGGCCGTCCAGAGCACCAGGACCAGCGCGGTCAACGTGTTGAAGGTGCTCGCGACTTCAGGTCCGCGCTCCTTCGCCGCGCTCCGGAGGCTCGTGGCGAGGAAGTACAGCACGACGATCATGCAAATCGTGCTGAACAGCCACCAGGAGTACCGCGCGATCGCCGTGTGCGAGAGCGCGCCGATGAGGCCGGTGACGATCATCAGCGCGTCGACGCCGACGAGCGTCCCGATGGTGACGCGGTCGACCTTTGCGAGCAGCGCGAGGTCGAGCAGCAGCAGCGGCGTGGTGAACAGCCAGTCCGCGTACCGCGCGTAGTAGATGTCGAGCATTTCGCCACCGACCGTGACTTCCGTCAGGCCGATGCCGAAGAACATCGACAGGTACGCCGCCGACGCGATCCCCGGCACGAGGATCGTGACCGCGTAGTACTCGCGGGCGTCCTTGTCGGTGACCCCCCACCCTCTGACGAGGAAGTAGAAGGTCCCGATGAGCATTAGTAACGTTCCGATACCCAACCACAACGTCTCGGGGCGACCGTCCCCGAGTAGGTCGTATCCCGCCTGTAGTGCTATCGGGTCCATACCCACATCCTGATACAGTATATACTCTATTGAGACCGATGCCAACCCAGTCAGGTATCGGCGTCGGCGGGCGGCCGATCGCGGTGGGGCGTCGACGGTCGCTCTCCGCGTCGCATCGGCCCTCGAGGGAAACGTAGTCGCCCCGAAAGTAATGACCCTGGGGCTCCAGAGGTGTCGTATGGCTGACGACGACACCGAGGCGGAAGCGGAATCGACCACCGAGACCACCGCGGAACGGGAAACCGAAGCGACGGCGACCGACGACGTCACCATCGACGTCGAGGCGATCGACGAGTACGAACAGCGCATCGAGGAGCTGTCCACCGCGGTCGAGGAGCGCGACGAGACCATCGAGGAGCTCCGGTCGGTCGTCGAGGAGCAGTCCGAGCAGATCGACAAGCTGGAGAACCAGTTCCTCGACCTGTCCGCGCGCGTGGCCGACGGCCGGAACCTCGGCGTCTGCCCCGAGTGTAACGGGCCGACCGAAAAGAAAGAGCGGCTGTTCCGGTCGGACACGATCGAGTGCACGCGCTGCGGCGAAGTGATCCACACGTACTGATGGCGGCCGTCTCGACCCCTCGTTCCTCGCCGCGCCGACTGGCGGGAATATAAAAGCCCAAATAATGGTGACGAGGCCCTAACCCCGTAACGCCCCTATCGGCGCTCATGTCGACGTCGACGGCGAGTCCGGTACGACGGCTTCTCGGTGAACCGGAGCGGACGGCCATCGGTGCGTCGCGCGCGGCGTTGCTCCTGCTCGCGGTCGGGTTCGGCGCGCTGTCCGCGGCCGGCACCGACGTGTCGCTCCGGACGCAGATGATCGCGTACCTCGTCGGGATGGTCGCGCTGAACCTCCCGCACGGGGGGTACGAACACTTCTCGAACCTCCGCCGGCGGGGGCTCCCGTTCGGCGCGCGGTACGTGGCGCTGTACCTCGGCTTCGTCGCGTCGTTCGTGGCGCTGTTCGTCGTCGCCCCCCTGCCCGCGCTCGCGATCGCGTTCGGGACGGCGGTCGCGAAGGGCGGCCACGGCGACCTCCGCGTGATGGACGCGCTGGTCGGGACCGACCACCTGCCGACGCGGCCGCAGCGGGCCCTCGCCGCGCTCGTCCGGGGCGGCGCCGTGATGGTCGTTCCCGCCGTCTTCTGGACCGAGACGTTCTACGGCTTCACCGGTATCATGCTGGGCGTCTTCGACGGCCGGCTGGCCGGGCCGGCCGCGTCGAACCCCGAGGCGTTCACGACCGTGCTGGGCGGGGCGTTCGGCCTTGCGGTGCTCGCGCACCTCGGCGGCGGCCTCGCGACCAGCCTGCGCTCGACCGGCGGCGTGAGCCGGTCGTGGCTCCTCGACGCCGCGGAGACGCTGCTGCTCGTCGCCTACTTCGCGCTCGTGCCCGTGGTCGTCGCCATCGGGCTCTACTTCCCGCTGTGGTACTCGCTGCGGCAGTCGGCGCGGAGCATGGTCGTCGAGCGCGAGCAGCCCGACCGGACGGAGGGCGTGTCGCTCGTCGTCGCGTGGGGGGTCCTCGTCGTCGGCGCGCTGGTCACGGCGAGCGTCGCGACCGTCCTGTGGACCGTCGCTCCGAACCCGCTGGCCGGCGGCTCGCTGCTCTCCGGCGCCGTCGCCTTCTACACCATCTTCGTCTGCGTCATCGCGATGCCGCACGTCGTGGTCGGGGAGTGGCTCGACTTCGGGCGCGGCATCTGGTACGTGCCCTGACCGCGGGCGCGTTCCCGGGGCGGCGGGCGCGGAGGCCACGGCGGCGTCCGCCCGGACGCGAACCGCCCGCCCGCGGTCGACGAGATAACAAGCCCTAAAACCCGTCTCGTCGACCGATACGGTATGTCTCTGCGGTTCGTTCGGCGCCTCGGGCTCGCGGACGCGGTGACCGTGGCCAACGCCGCCGTCGGCTTCCTCGCCGTCGTCGCCGCGACGGTCGACGTCACGCTCGCGGCTCGGCTGGTCCTCCTCGCCGCCGTCGCGGACGGACTCGACGGCGTCGTCGCCCGCCACCGCGGGTCGACACCGGTCGGCCCCTACCTCGACTCGCTGGCCGACGTCGCCTCCTTCGGCGTCGCGCCCGCCGCCGTCGTCACGGCGGTCGTCCGCGACGGGCGCTCGTTCGCGACGGATCCCGCCCTCGTCGCCGGCGGCGTCGGCGCGGGCGCGCTGTTCGTCGCCGCCGCGGTCGCCCGACTCGGCTTCTACACCGTCGACGAGGACGGCGCCCGCGAGACCGTCGGCGTCCCGACAACCCTGTCGGCGACGGTTCTCGCGGCCGCCGTCATCGCCGGCTACACCGCGCCGCTCCTCCTCGTCGCGGCGACGGCGGCGTTCGCGCTGCTCATGGGGTCGACGGTCACGTACCCGGACCTCCACGCGCAGGACGCGCTCGTGATGGGCGTCGTTCAGGTGGCGGTGATCCTCACTCCCGCCGGTCACATGGCCACGGAGGCGCTGCCGGCGTGGATCGGCGAGGGGTTCGCGTTCGCGCTGCTGTTCCTCTCCTGTGGGTACCTCCTCCTCGGCCCGCGGTTCTACTGGGGCGAGGGGATCCGCGCGCCGCCGGGGCTGCGGCGGTGACGCGGAGCGCTACCGGGCCGATCCCCTGACCCGGCTCGTCAGGCAGAAAATTCGGCAGTACAGAGCGGTCGACGAGGCGGTGACAACCGAGCGGCGCCGACGGCGACAGGGAGCTTACAGCAGGTCGTCGAAATCCTTGTACCGGGTGATGTCGACGCCATCGTCGGTGACGACGGCGACGTTGATCCCGTTACCCGACGCGAGGTCGCGCTCGACGGCCGACTGGATCGCCTTCGCGGCGATGTTTTTCGCCTCGTCGATGTCGACGTCGTCGTCGTACTCCTGTTCCAAGACACCGAGCGCGTACTGCGACCCGGAGCCGGTGACGGTGTACTCCTCCTCGGTCGTGCCGCCGAGGGGGTCGATCGAGTAGATGTGCGACCCCTCCTCGTCGACGCCGCCGAGGATCGGGCTGACGACGAAGAACGCGCCGGAACGGAGGAGGTTGCCCGTGAGCGTCGACAGCGCTTCCATCGACATGTCCTTGCCGCGGCGAGCCTCGTAGAGGCTCGTCTCGGCCCGGAGCGTGGAGATGAGGTTCTGTGCGGGGGAGACGGAGCCGGCGATGGTGAGGGCGCCGCGGGGGTGGACTTCCTCGACCTTCTGGACGTCCTTCGAGGAGACCATGCCGCCGAGCGAGGCGCGCATATCCGTCGCGAGGACGACGCCGTCTGCCGTCTTGATGCCGACGGTCGTCGTCCCCGTCTTCATACCCTCGCCGTCGCCACCGGCGGCGGCGCGCTGCTCGCTCTGGTCGAACTCGCCGAGCTCCGGTCCGAAGACCGGCTGGTCGCGGCCGAGTTCGACGGACGGACCGTCCGAGAGGTTGTCAGTCGGTGTTCGCATTACGCCTCCGTAGGCTCGGCGCGCGGATAAAGGCAACCCTTCGGGGGCCGCCGACCGGTTCCGACGAGCCTATCCGTCGCCGGGCCGCGACCGGACGACCGCGGCGAGGCGCGCGGTGGCGGAGCCGGGTGTCGACGGGGAAGTCGCGGGAGCGGCGACGCCGTCGCTCGGAGTCGGTTCGGCGTGCGGTCGTCCGCGCAAAACGAGCCGGCTCCGGGCGGTCGATCACTCCTCGTCGGCGGCCTCGAACGCCTCGGTGGTGGTCTCGACGAGTCGGCCGATCGGGACGTTGACGCCGAGACGCCGGCGCGCGAAGACGGCCACCGGGAACAGCGAGATCCCGGCGGCGACGGTCGCTTGGTGGAGCCCGAAGAGGGCCGCCGTTCGGATGCGGTCGAACATTGAACTTCTGCCCGACCCCAACGCGGGGACATATAAATACCTTTCGCGGCTCGTGCCGGCAGTGTCCCGTCGCAGTCGTGCGGTTTTCGGTTATAAATTAACGATCCTGAAACATCTCGTCTCCCGCGTCGGTCGACGCGTATCCGAACTCGGTCGAATCGGGTTCGTCCGCATAAGTTATGCGAATTCACGGCGGCTCGTGCGCCTCGCATCGGACCCCCGCGGTCGGCGCGCTGAAACGGGGTGCCAGCGCGCTGACACGGGGTGCCGACGCGCTGACACGGAGCGCGTCGGGCCGCGCGCCGGTCGCCCCCGGACCGAACGGGATATAACTGCCCCCACGCCTACCACGTCGCGTGAAGAACGTCACGGACCGGATCCGGAACCCCTTCGGGATGCGCCCCGACTGCCCCTCGTTCGTTCCCGGCTACGGCGACGCCAACGCGGACTTCCACGTCGTCGGCGACCGGCCGGGCGTCCACGGCGGGACCGCGGCGGGGGTCCCCTTCACCGGCGAGGCGTGGTCGCCCGCGTTCCTGTCGGCGCTCGCGGAGGCCGGACTGATCGCGGGACTCGCGGAGGGGGTCGCTCCCGACGGGGTCGCGCGAGAGGGCGACCCGACCGCGATCGACCCCGTGCGGACCGACCGAACGTTCCTCTCGTACCTCCACATGTGCGAGAACGAGGACCCGCCGGACGACGAGGCCTACGACGACATGGAGCGGTTCTTCGACGCGGAGCTCCGCGCCATCGCGGCCCACGTGCTGCTCCCGGTGGGCGCCCGAGCGACCCAACACGTCCTCGAGACGTACACCGCCCGGGCCCGGAAGACCGAGATCGACATGCGCGCGCTCCACGGCGAGGAACTGCTCGGCGCCGGTTGGCTCGTCGTACCGATCAGCGACCCCGCCGACTGGAGGGACGGCGACGCCGACCGGCTCGTCGCCTCGCTCAGAGAGCTCCGTTCGACCGATTTCCGCCGCGAGAGCGATCTCGGACGGTTCGTCGCCGGCAACGACCCGTACCTGGTCCGCTGACGTGGCGCCCGCCGAGCGGTCACCGCGAATCGGTCGGTTTTCGCCCGAAAAAACGTGAATTTTCCGCTGTGAAGCGCGCATCAGATGGGACAGTTCGGAAGTAATCGACCAGATCTACGCACGATCGTCTTCTATCTCGGCCATAAGAGAGTCATATTTGTCGCTACTGCCCGTATTTTATACCTGTCCCGCCGATACCTGAGTAGACGCCCGACCGATCGGGCGTCGGCCGCAGGACTGGTACTCCGCGCGGCGACTTGGTCAGTCCCGGCCCTCACCGGCCGGCTTTTCGGCGGTACACAGCGCCTCGACGTACTTCCCGACGTGGTCGTCCATCCGCCGCTTGTAGCCCGCCCGCCGCGCGAGCCGGTCGAGTTCGCGGGAGACGTACGTGCCGTACTGGACGGCCTTCTTGTCCGCGGTGCGGACCGACTCCGGCACGCGACCGGTCGCGACCCGCCGCAGCGCGACCTTCCGCTCGTCGCCGTCGACGAGCAGGTCCCCCGGCAGCGCCAACGCGGCGGCGACGACTCGGTCGTCGAGCAGCGGCGTCACGGGCTCGACGCCGGCGGCGCGAAGCGCGAGCACGTCTCGTTCCAGTTGATCGGGCAGCGTCCGGACGGTCTCGGTCCGCGCGCCGCGGACGGTGTCGGCGTCGACTCGGGAGTCCTCGGCGGGGTCGACGACCTTGCTGTAGCCGCCGAACAGCTCGTCGGCGCCCTGGCCGACCGCGAGCCGGTCGAACCCGTCGGCCGCGGCCGCCTCGCCGGTCAGGTACAGCGGGACCGCGATGGCGACGTCCATCGGGTTCCGCCGACCGGTCGCCGCCGCGACCGCGCGGACGGCGCGCGTGAGGTCTTCGTGCGTGATCTCGACGACCCGCAGGTCGCGGTCCGTCGCGTCGGCGGCCTCGCGCGCGGCGGCGACGTCGTGGCTCCCCTCGAAGCCGGCGACGTAACGGGGAGCCTCGGGGACGGCGGCCGCCACGAGCCCGGAGTCGACGCCGCCGGAGAAGGCGACCGCGAGGTCGTCGTTCCCGGCGGCGGGCACGGAACGAGCCGAGGACGCGAGACCGTCGAGCGCCGCGCTCACCGCGTCCTCGACCGCAGACAGCGCGGCCGCCGGATCCGCGGTCGGACCGGGGTCGGGGAGCTGCCAGACGCGCTCGGTCCCGACGGCCGAGACGACGCTCCCGGCCGGAACGGGCTCCGGATCGTCGAGCGCGTCGCGATCGAAGCCCCACTCTCCTGTCGCCGTCGGCCGGCGGTCGGACTCCGGATCGAGCGCCCTGCGCTCGACGAACAGCGGCTGGCGGCCGAGGACGTCGCGCACGAGGACCGGGCCCTTCCGGGCCTCTCGGCCAGACGTCTCTCGGCGCGACGGGTCGGCTGTCTCCCGGCGCGACGGGTCGACCGTCTCCCGGGGCGGCGGGTCGGCCAGCAGCCCGGCGAAGCCGCACCCCCCGGGAAGCGGGTCGGCGTCGCGGAGCGCGGCCCGGACGCGGTCCGCGGAACCCCCTCGGAGCGTCGAGCCGGCGTCGTCGGCGGGCGGAGACGGAACCATCGCGGTCACCGGAGGCCGTCGAGCGCGCGGAGCGCCCGGCGCTTGGCGCCCCCGCCGAACTGCTTGAGCGATATCCGCCACGGGGTGCGCTTCCCGACGACGCTGGTCCGGCCGTCGGCGATACCGTCGAGGATCGCGGCGGCGGAGCGGTCGTCGGCGCCCACCTCGGTCACCGCCTGTCCGACCATCTCGGAGATGTGGGCGTCGCTGCCGGCGGTCATCGGGAGCCCGTTGCGGACGGCGAACTTCTCGGCCTGCCGGTTCGACCGACCGGTGAACAGCCGGGAGTTGTACACCTCGACGGCGTCGGCGCTCGCGAGCTGCTCGTCGCTGACGTGCGCGGCGACGCCGTGACGGGACTTCTGGAAGGGGTGGGGAACGACCGCGATCCCGCCCTGATCGCGGATCCGATCGAGCGTCTCGTCGAAGGGGAGGCCGCTCTCGACGCGCTCCTCGATGCCGAACGCGAGGACGTGGCCGACCGCCGAGGTCACCTCCATGCCGACGACGCCGACGAGACCGTATTCGGGGGCCTTCTCGGCCGCCCGGATACTCGCGTCGATCTCGTCGTGGTCGGTGACGGCGAGCGCGTCGAGCCCGACTCCGGCCGCCTGCTGCAAGAGGAGGTCGACCGGGTCGCGCCCGTCGTACGACAGCGCGGAGTGCGCGTGGAGCTCGACCGATAGCACACCGTTCAGTTCGGACGTGGCCATAAAAAGCGCCCCGGTCCGCGGCGGTTCGCGGCGGTTGCGGCGGTTCGCGGCGACAAGAACACGCTTAAGAACCCTGCCGACGACGGTTCGGACGGGAACAGCACAGCTGCAGATCCGACTCGCCGGGGCGCTTTCGCCCGCGGCTTGGGAATGTAGCAGTGCGCCGACGCCTCCGGCGTCGCGGTCGGGCGGTCCGCTCGCGCGGGCCGTCCGGTCGGATCGCTCGCTCCGCGAGCGCTCCGTAGCCGCGTCGCGCGGAGTCGCGGTCACGTTGCGGTTGTGCCGTTCCAACCAGACAGACAATGGCACGAATGCACACGCGCCGTCGCGGTTCGTCCGGTTCGGACAAACCGGCGACGGACGAGACCCCGGAGTGGAGCGACGTCGACGCCGAGGACATCGAGTCCCGCGTCGTCGAACTGGCGGAGCAGGGCCACGACCCCAGCGTCATCGGCCTCAAGCTGCGCGACGAGGGCGTCAAGGGCGTCCCGGTCCCCGACGTGAAGCTGGCGACCGGCAAGAAGGTCACCGAGATCCTCGAGGAGCACGACGCCGACGCCGACATCCCCGAGGACCTCCGCAACCTGATGACGCAGGCCATCCGCCTGCGCGAGCACATGGAGGAGAACGGGCAGGACCACCAGAACAAGCGCGCGCTCCAGAACACGGAATCGAAGATCCGCCGCCTCGCGAACTACTACCGCGGCGACGAGATCGACGAGGAGTTCACGTACACCTACGAGAACGCCGTCGAGTACCTCGAGGAGTGACGCAGTCTGACGCGGCCTGACGCGGCGACTATCGACGACGACCACGACAACGCACCCCACTCATGACCGAAGCGATGTCCGCCACGCCCGCCCCCGACGCGCTCGCCGGCGTCCTCGCAGACGCGCCGTTCGTTCGGCTCGTCGCGACCGACGACGGCGACGCGCTGGCGGCCGCGGGGCTGCTCGCGCGAGCGCTCCGAGCGACGGGCACGCCGTTTCAGGCGCGCGTCGACCCCGATCCGGTCCCCGACGACGTCGACGACGGCGTCGCGGTGACCGTCGGCGTCGACCGCGGCCAGCACGCGATTCCAGGGACGGGACGCCCGGCGAGCGCGGCGGCCTTCGCGGTCGCCCGCGAACTCGGCGTCGAGCCCGACCCCGTGGTCGCGCTCGCCGGCGTCGTCGCGGCCGGGTCGATCCCCGGCGCCGACGGCTCCGGCGACGCGCTCGACGCCGCGGAGCGGGCCGGCCGCGTCGAGCGGCGACCCGGCGTCGCGCTCCCGGTCTCGGGAACGGTCGACGAGGAACCGTCCCGAGCGGAGGCCCTCGCGGCCTCGACGCTCGCGTCGACGCGGTACTCCGGCGACCCGGCGGCGGCGCGCGACGCGCTCGCCCCGCTCGGACTGCCGGCCGACCTCGACTCGGACGACCGCCGGCGCTTCGCGTCGCTGGTCGCGGTCGACGCGGTCGACGGCGACGACGCGAGCGCCCGCGCGGCCTCGGCGGTCGAGCGCGCGCTCCGCCCGTACGTCACGGACGGGCCCTTCGAGACGGTCGGGGGCTACGCCGACGTGCTCGACGCGCTCGCCCGGGAGGCGCCCGGGACGGGAATCGCGCTCGCGCTCGCGAGCGACCCGGACGCGTCGCTTCGGACGGCCGCGCTCGACGCGTGGCTCCGCCACGGTCTGGCGGCTCACCGCGCGCTCGACGACGCGGCGGTCGGCCGGTACGACGGCTGCGTCGTCGCCCGCGTTGACGCGTCTCCGGCGGTCCTGCCGACGGTCGCCCGGCTCGTCCGGGACTTCCGGTCGCCGGAGCCCGTCGCGGTCGCGCTCGACGAGACCGCGGGCCGACTCGCGGTCGCCGCGACCGGTGGCGGCAGCGCAGCGGGCGACGCGGCCGTCGACCGGATCGGCCTCGGCGACGCCTGCCGGACCGCCGCCGGCGAGGCCGGCGGCGACGGCTGGGGGACCCCCGTACGCGGGGGGATCGCGGTCGACGACGGCGATATCACGGCGGCGCTGGCCGCGCTCCGGGAGGCGATCTGAGATGGTCGACGACGACTCGCCGGCCGCTGACGACTTGCCGGCCGCTGACGACTCGCCGGTCGTCGACGCCGACCGAACCGCCACGGTCCGGACCGAACACGCCGACGCCGCGACGGTCGCGGCCGCGCTCGGACCGGACGAGACCGACTCGATGCGCACCCGGGTCGACGGCGACACCGTCGCCTGCACCGTTTCGCGACCGACCACCGGCGGGCTCCAGTCGACGGTGGACGACCACCTCGTGAATCTGCGCGTCGCCGACCGCGTCATCCGGCGCGGACGGGCGCACGTCGCCCCCGACGCGCCGCGGACCGACGCCGCGAACGAACCGCACTCCGACGCCACGGACGAACCGCAGACGACCGACACCGACACACACACCGACACATGAGCGAACGATCCGTATCCAAGAGCAGAGAACAGAAGCGCTGGTACTCCGTGCTGGCGCCCGAACAGTTCGACCGACAGGAGCTCGGCGAGACGCTCGCCGAGGAGCCCCAGCAGGTCGTCGGGCGCACGATCACGACGACGCTCGACCAGCTGACGGGCGACTCCAACGCGAACAACACGAAGTTAACCTTCAAGATCACCGACGTCGGCAGCGACACGGCGTACACCGAGTTCATCAAGTACGAGCTGACGCGCGACTACCTGCGCTCGCTCGTCCGCCGCGGCGCCTCGAAGGTCGAGGCGTCGATCACGGTGCTGACGACGGACGACTACCGCGTCCGCGTCCAGCCCGTCGCCCTGACGACGAAGAAGGCGGACCGCTCGCAGGAGAAGGCGATCCGCCGCGTGATGATCGACAAGGTCCACGCCGCCGCCGAGGAGCGCACCTTCGAGGCGTTCGTCGACGCGATCGTCGACGGGAACCTCTCGTCGGCCATCTACGGCGACGCCAAGGAGATCTACCCGCTGCGTCGCGTCGAGGTCCAGAAGCTGACCCTCGAAGCGCGCCCGCGAGAGGTCGCCGCCGAGGAGGAGGCGTCCGTGGACGTCGACGCCGACGAAGTGGCCGTCGACGCCGACGAGTAACGCCTCGCCGCGCGGACCGACGCGACCCGTTTTGCGTTTATCGACCGCGGAGCGGCGGCGCCGGGGGCTCACCCCTCGTCGACGCGAGCGACCATGCGGTGCCGCGCGACCGCGAACCCCCGTTTCTCGTAGAACGCCCTGGCGCGCTCGTTGCCGACGGCCACGTCGAGCGTCACGCGCTCGCAGCCGCGGGCCGCGGCGGTCACGTCGACCCGGTCGAGCAGATCGCCGGCGACGCCCTCGCCGCGGTACGGCTCGCGGACGTACAGTTCGCCGACGTGGAGCCGGTCGCCCGCGGCGAACACGGGCGCGGACGACTCGACGCTCGCGGCGGCGTAGCCGACGAGGTCGCCGCCGTCGACGGCGACCCACGTCATCGCCTCGTCGTCGTCGAGGCGGTCCGCTCGGCGTTCGACGCCCGCGGCGACGAGGTCGAGGTCGTCGGCGAGGCGGTTCCGCTCGGCGACCGGTTCCATCTCCCGGGCGAACGGCAGCCACAGTTCCTCGACCAGCGGTCGCACGTCCGCCTCGCGGAGCCGCCGGATCTCCACGGTCACACCTCCGAGACGGGGACCGTCAGTTGGCGGCGGTACGGTTCGAACCCCCACCGCTCGTAGAACGACGTCGCGCGCTCGTTGTCGACGTCGACGTCGAGCCGGAGTTCGCCGCAGCCGTGGTCGCGCGCGTCGGCGACCGCCCGTTCCATTAACAAGTCGGCCAATCCGGTCCCTCGATACGACTCGTTCACGTAAACGTCGCCGACCACGAGCCGGTCGGGGCGGTCGAACACCTCGGGACACGCGTCGACGCTCGTCGAGACGAACGCGACGAGGTCGCGGTCCGGGCCGGGAACCCCGACGGGCGCGGGGCTCTCGGGGTCGAGAACCTCGGAATCGACGTCGCCCGCCTCGGCTTCCGGGTCGACCCCGACCACCCACGTCCGGTGGTCGTCGTTCTCGCGGCACAGATCGAGGCGGAACTCGGTCTCCGCGGCGATCAGCTCGTCGTCGGGGCGATCGGCGAGCGCGTGGTCCGACGCGGCCGCGGCGAGGTCGCGGTGGTAGGGGAGCCACAGCTCCCTCGCGTAGCGCTCCGCAGCCGCCGCCGTGGGGGGCAGTCGTCGAATCTCCATACGGCGGCCACCGGAGCGGTCGGCATACGCTTTCGGGTCGCGTGCGAGCCGTCCGCATCCTTCGATATCCGGGAGACGAAAGCTTGAAACGCCGCTCGCCCGACCTCACGGACATGGAACTGCGGGTCATCGAGAAGACGGACACGGAGCTCAACATCGAGATCGCGGGCGAGGACCACACGTTCATGAACGTGCTGAAGGGCGCCCTGTTGGAGTCGGACGACGTCGCGGCCGCGACCTACGACGTGAACCCCGAGCAGTCCGGCGGCCAGACCGAGCCCGTTCTCACCGTCAAAGCCGAGGAGGGCGACCCCCTCGACGTGCTCGCGGACGCCGCCGACTCGATCACCGAACGCACGGACGCGCTGCGCGACGCGGTCCACGCGGCCTGACGCCGATCCGAGGGTCCTCCTTTCGCGACCCGACTCACGAGGGGCATACCTAAGTACCGACTCCCGAAACGGAGGGGTATGCCGCCGAGCGTACTCATGCTGGGGTGGGGGTTCCCGCCGAACATCACCGGCGGGCTCGACGTCCACGTAGGGGAACTGTTCACCGGGCTGCGCGACGACCTCGACGTCGACGTCACGCTGGTGTTGCCGGCGGAGTTCGCGCCCGACGACGAGCCGGGGCTCGAACCCGTCGAGACCGGCGAGGGCGACGTCGCGGCCCGCGTGGGAGAACTCTCCGATCGGTTCGCCGAGCTCGCGCCCGACCACGACCTGATCCACACCCACGACTGGTTCGGGTACGGACCCGGTCGCGCCGCCGCCCGCGAGTCCGACGCGACCTGGATCTCGTCGTTCCACTCGCTGGCGAGCGACCGCAACATCGACCCGCCGAGCCGCGAGGTCGAGACCGAGCGTCGGCTCGCGAACGCCGCCGACACGAACATCGCGGTCAGCGAGATCGTCCGCGAGGACATCAAGGAGCTGTACGACGCTGACTCGCGGGTCGTGTACAACGGCTTCTCCACGCCGAAGTTCTCCGGGAAAGACGTGCGCGCGGACCTCGGTATCGACGGCGAGATGCTGTTCTTCGTCGGCCGTCACACCGACCAGAAGGGGATCTCGCATCTCCTGTACGCGACCAAGAAGCTCCGCGGCCGCGACGTGACCCTCGTCGTCGGCGGGTCGGGTCACCAGACCGAGCAGCTGAAGCGGTTCGCCGAGCTGCTCGGCATCGACGACCGCGTCGAGTTCGTCGGCTACGTCCCGGAGGCGGAGCTGGGCGACTACTACGCCGCCTCGGACGCCTTCGTCTCGCCCTCGTACGCCGAGCCGTTCGGGATCACGATCACGGAGGCGCTGGAGGCGGGGACGCAGGTCGTCGCGACCCCCTCCGGCGTCGCCGAGGTGCTCCCCGACGGCTGCCTCGTCGAGGTCGAGACGGACTCGGAGTCTATCGTCGACGGGCTCATCGAGGCGCTCGACCGTGAGGAGCCGCCGCAGTACGAGCGCCGCGAGTGGTCCGACGTCGCCGGGGACACGCTCGCGGTGTACGAAGACGTCGCGTAGGCCGCGACGCCCGGGTCGAACCCCGGAACCGGGTTACGCTTCGTCGCTGCGGTACACGTCGAACTCGGTCGCCGTCTCGGGGTGGCTGATCCGGAACCCGTCGGCCGTCTCGACCACGCCGCGGGTGCTTCCGGCGCCGCCGCCGTACGGGCTCTCCTCGCCGTCGATCCCGCTCCCGCCCTGGTACGGCGAGGTGTACGGCGACCCCGACACGGGCTCGTCGAAGCTCTCCGGCGGGAGGTAGATCCGCTCGCCGCTCTCGGACCGGACGACGACGGCGACGTCGCGGGTCCCGGTCACGTCGATGACGGTTCGCTCCCCCGTGACGCGCGCGTCGATGTCGATCTCGTCCATGCCGCACGTTGCGGACGGGAGTGGCTTAGCAGTACCGGCGTCGTTCGGGTTCCGGCCTCACCCCCGTGGTGAATCCTTTTGTGCGGCCGCGCCGAACCTCGCTTCGATGGATGTCAACAGCCATGCCGAGGAGCTCGCCTCCGACCTCGGCGTCGACAAAGAGGAGGTCAAAGCCGACCTACAGAACCTACTGGAGTACAGCGTTCCCATCGACGAGGCGAAACAGAGCGTCCGCCGGAAACACGGCGGCGGTGGCGGCGGGTCGTCGCCAGCGCCCGACGCCGTCGACGTCGGCGAGATCACGACCGACAACGACGGCGTGACGGTGACGGTCCGCGTGCTCACGCAGGGGACGCGCACGATCCGGTATCAGGGCGACGACCTCACGATCCGCGAGGGCGAGGTCGCGGACGGGACCGGCGTCATCTCCTACACCGCGTGGCAGGACTTCGGCTTCGAGCCGGGCGACTCGCTCACGATCGGCAACGCCGGCGTCCGCGAGTGGGAGGGCGAGCCGGAGCTCAACCTCAACGACTCGACCACCGTCGCCATCGCGGACGAGGAAGTCGAGGTGGATCACGAGGTCGGCGGCGACCGCAGCCTCGTCGACATCGCGGCCGGCGACCGCGGGCGAAACGTGGAGGTCCGGGTGCTGGAGGTCGACGAGAAGACCATCTCCGGGCGCGACGGCGAGACGGACATCTTAGAGGGCGTCGTCGGCGACGAGACCGCGAAGCTCCCCTTCACCGACTGGCAGCCCCGCTCCGAGATCGAGGCCGGCGCCGACCTCCGGATCGAGGACGTGTACGTCCGGGAGTTCCGGGGCGTCCCCTCGATCAACCTCACCGAGTTCTCGACCGTGACGCCGCTGCCCGACCCCGTCGAGGTCGCGGAGGACGCCCCGCGCCTCTCGGTCGCCGACGCGGTCGGCTCCGGCGGGATGTTCGACGTCGAGGTCGTCGGTAACGTCTTGGAGGTCCGGGACGGCTCCGGGCTGATCGAGCGCTGTCCGGAGTGCGGCCGCGTCGTCCAGAACGGCCAGTGCCGGAGCCACGGGGACGTGGACGGCGAGGACGACCTGCGCGTGAAGGCCATCCTCGACGACGGCACGGACACGGTCACGGTCGTCCTCGACGACGAGCTCACCGCCGAGGTGTACGGCGGCGGCCTCGACGACGCCCTCGACGCCGCGAAGGACGCGATGGACAAGGCGGTCGTGGCCGACGACATCGCCGACTCGCTCGTGGGCCGCGCCTACCGCGTCCGCGGGAACCTCTCGGTCGACGACTACGGCGCCACCCTCGACGCGGTCGAGTTCGAGCTCGCGGCCGACGACCCGGCCGCACACGCCCGCGCCGCACTGGCGGAGGTGGGCGAATGAGCGACGACGGGCCGGGCGCCCGAGAGGTCGCCTACCGGGTGTTCGCGGCCGAGTTCGACGACGCGTCCCTCTCCTACTCCGAGAGCGACGAGGAGCGCGCGCCGAACTACGTCGTCACCCCGACCGGCGCGCGGGTGAACCGCCTGTTCACCGCGGGCGTGCTCACGGAGGTCGAGCGCGTGAACGACGAGACGCGCCGCGGCCGCGTCGTCGACCCCTCCGGCGCGTTCGTCACCTACGCGGGCCAGTACCAGCCGGAGGCGCAGACCTTCCTGGAGCGCGCCGAGCCGCCGGCGTTCGTCGCGCTCACGGGCAAGGCCCGCACCTTCGAGCCCGAGGACTCCGACCGGGTGTTCACCTCCGTCCGCCCGGAGAGCCTCAACGAGGTCGACGCCGACACCCGGGACCGCTGGGTGGTCTCCGCGGCCGAGGCCACGCTCGACCGCCTCGCGGTGTTCGCGACGGCGTTCGACTCCGACCTGCGCGGCGACGACCTCCGCGCGGCGCTGGAGGCGGGCGGCGCCCCCGCCCCGCTGGCCGCCGGGATCCCGAAGGCGCTCGACCACTACGGCACCACCGCGGCCTACGCCGAGGCGGTCCGCCGGCTCGCGGTCGACGCGCTGGAGATGATCGCGGGCGACCGCGACGAGGTCCGGCCCCTCGAACTCGCGCCCGACGAGGGAGAGCCGACGACGATCGGCCCGCTCCCGGAGACCGACGTGACGGTCGACGCGTCGGCGGCGACGGCCGCGGGCGACGCCGCCGACGACGGGAAACCGACCGCCGAGTCGACCCCGCCCGCCGGCGAGGGCGACGCCGAGGCTGCCGATTCCCAGTCGATCGGCGAATCGGCGTCCGACGACCCCGGCGAGACCTCGACGGCCGAAGCGTCCGAGCCGGCGTCGGCCTCGGCCGCCGAGTCCGAATCGCTCGGCGACGCCGACGCCACCGCCGAGCCGGCCGACACCGATACATCCGCCGAGCCGGCCGACGCGCCCGACGAGACGACGGCCGGTGAAGCGACCGACTCCGGCGCGACCGACTCCGGCGCCGCCGACGCGGCGAGCGACGACGGCGGGCTCGGCGACTTCGACGCTGGCGGCGACTCGGAGGCGGCGTTCGACGCCGGCGGGGACTCGGACGCGGACCTCGATCCGGACGCGGACCTCGATCCGGACGCGGACGCCGACGACATGTACCAGCTCGACGACGAGGAGCGCGAGGAGATCGAGTCCGAGTTCGGCACCGACTTCGCGACCGGGACCGAGGTCGACGAGCCGGGCGAGGCCGATATCGACGTGCCCGACCCGGAGGGGCTCGCCGAGGGGGCCGAGGACTCCGCCGCGGCCGCGGACGAGCCGGTCGGATCCGAGAGCGACGAAGCCGCCGCAGCCGAGGAACCCGCGACCGACGACGCGGAGCCGGGCGCCGGCGGGGACGCGGACGAGGCCGGCGACGCCGACGACGTGGACCTCGAGGCCGCGGCGGTCGCGGCGATGGACGACCTCGACGACGGCGACGGTGCGCCCCGTGAGGCGGTCGTCGAGCGCGTCGCCGACGAGCACGGCGTCGAGCCCGGCGCGGTCGAGGACGCCGTCCAGGACGCGCTGATGAGCGGCCAGTGTTACGAGCCGGGCGACGGGCTGCTCAAGCCGATCTGATGGGCGACGCGCCAGCGGTCGAGCCGGTCGTCGGCCAGCCCGCGGCCCTGGCCGACCTCGGCGCGGAGCGCGCGCTGCTCGTCGCCGACGTCCACGCCGGCATCGAGGTCGGCCTGCGCTACGAGCGCGGCGTCGAACTGGACTCCCGCGCCGACGAGCGGCGCGAGCGCCTCGTCGACCTGATCGTCGAGACCGACGCCGACCGGCTCGTCGTCCTCGGCGACCTCGCGCACCGGATCGGGGCGCCCGACGGCGACGAGCGCCAGGAGCTGGCAACGCTGATATCCGCCGTTACCGACCGCGTCCCGATGACGCTCGTCGAGGGGAACCACGACGCGGGGGTCGCGGCGGCGTTCGCGGACGACCTCGACGCCATCGGTCCCGAGGGGGGAATGCTCGGCGAGGTCGGAGGCCCGATGTCCGGCGTCGCCGTCTGTCACGGCCACACCTGGCCCGATCCCGCGCTCCTCGACGCCGACGTGGTCTGTACCGGCCACGAGCACCCCCAGGTCCGGCTGGAGGACGCGGTCGGCGGCTCGCGCGTCGAGCGCGCGTGGCTCCGCGGGGAACTCGACCCCGCGGCGTTCACCGAGGCGGGCGAGGGGGCCGACCCCGGCGAGGACGCCCGCGACGCCGCTCCGCCCGAGCTCGTCGTCTTCCCCGCGTTCAACGAGCGATCGGGCGGGACGTGGGTGAACGTCGAGGGGCAGTCGTTCCTCGCGCCGTACCTCCCGGCGGCGCTGCCGACCGCGGACGCGTACCTGCTCGACGGGACCCGACTCGGCGACTACCGACGGGTCTGAGCGCCGCGGGCCGGCCCCCTCGGCGCGCCGTCGCGGGCGAGGGCCGTTTTCCACGCGAGCGGGAGCGTTTTGCCTCGCGACGCGCGATCCGTTTCCATGGTCACCGACCGCTCCCCGAGCGAGATCGACGAGCCGGGATGGCACTGGCTCCGCGTCAAACACGTCACCGGATTCCCGCGACAGGCCCGCGACGGCTACTTCCCGAAACACGGCGTGACGCGGCCGGCGGCGACGACCGAGGCGAATCTACCGGAGATCGACCGAGAGCGAGAGGGATCGCTCCCGGCCGACCCCGAGACCGTCCGCGACGTCGACCGGCTCGCGCTGGAGACGACGTACCTGAGCGGGAAGTGGCTCGTCGAGCGCCCCGCCGAGACGGTCGACGGGCTCTGGGAAGCGGTCGTCGACGACGTCGAAGCCGGGCGGTTCTGGGACGCGAAGGTCACGACCCGCGCCGGCCGCGAGGCGTTCGGCGAGACGGCCCACGCCGTGCTGGTGTTCACGCCGAACTACTTCCACCGGGCGGACGTCGACCGGGTGCGACGCCGACTCGGAGAGGTTCACGGGGCGACCGAGGAGATCCGGTACCGACCCGACGTGTACACGCTCGACGGGGTCCACGAGGAGCGGCTCGGCCCGCTCGGTGACTCCGGCGCGGCGCGGTTCCGGGCCTGAATCCCGAGCCGCAGGGAGCGGTCGGACTACTCGACCGGGCGGAACCGGAAGCCGTCCCACGCCTGGCTCTCCGGCTCGCGGATGCCGGCGCCCGGTTCGCGCAGTTCGTCGGCGTAGACGGGCTCGACGCGGTCGCCGATCTCGACGTCGAACTGCTCGCCGCCGTCGCCCTCGTCTCCGTCGCTTCCACGACCTGCCTCGCCGCGCTCGGCGATCTGCCCGAGCGCGCGGACCGGCGGGCCGTCGTACTCGTCACCCATCTCGAACTCGACGATGGCGAGGGTGTTCGGCTCGCGGACGCCCGGCGGCGTCGCGGTCGAGGTCGTCCACGTGACGACGCGCCCCTCGTACTCGCGGAGGTCGACGGTCCCGACGCGCTCGGCGCCGTTCGGGCTCACGGTGTGTGGCGGGTAGGTGACCGTCCCGTCCGCGTACTCCGCCGCCTCGAAGGTCGGCTCCGCGCTGTCCCCCTCGGTCGTGCCGTCGCTTTCGGCCGCGTCGTTGTCGCTCATTGGCTGCCCTCCAGAACGGTGGTGGTCACGCAGTTCCCGAACCCGCCGACGTTACAGGCGAGCCCCGTGTCGGCCTCCACCTGTCGCGGGCCGGCGTTCCCGGTGACCTGCTGGTAAATCTCGTACACCTGTGCGACGCCGCTGGCCCCGAGCGGGTGGCCCTTCGACTTGAGCCCGCCCGAGGTGTTGATCGGGAGCTCGCCGTCGCGGTCGGTGACGCCCTCCTCGACCGCCTTCCACCCCTCGCCCTTCTCGAAGAAGCCGAGGTCCTCGCTCTGGAGGAACTCGAGGATGGTGAACATGTCGTGGAGCTCGGCCACGTCGACGTCGTCCGGGGAGATCCCGGCCGTCTCGTAGGCGATCTCCGAGGAGTCGACGACGCCGCCCATCGTCGTCGGATCGGCGCGTTCGTGGACGACGTGCGTGTCAGTCGCGCCGCCGATCCCGCTGATTACGGCGTAGTTGCCGCCGGGGGCGTACTCCTCGGCAACGGACTCTGGGCAGAACACGAGCGCCGCGGAGCCGTCCGTGATCGGGCAGAAGTCGTACAGCCGGAGGGGGTCCGCGACGACCGGCGAGTCGAGGACCGTGTCGAGGTCCACCTCTTTCTGAAACTGCGCGTGGGGGTTGTCCACGCCGTTCCGGTGGTTCTTCACCGCGACCTTCCCGAGGCTCTCGCGGGGCGCGTCGTACTCGTCGAGGTACAGCCGCGCGGTGAGCCCCGCGAACGAGGGGAGTGTGACGCCGTGTTTGTACTCGGCCGGGTGCGTGAGCGACGCGATCACGTCGGTCGCCTCCGACGTCGTCCGGTGGGTCATCTTCTCGCCGCCGACGAGCATGGTGAGGTCGCTCGCGCCCGAGGCGACCGACTGCCACGCGGCGTACACGCCCGCGCCCCCGGACGAGGAGGTCTGGTCGATCCGCGCGGTGTAGGCCGGCTGGGCCGCCAGGTCGTGGGCGAGGGCGTTCGGGACGCCGGTCTGGCCCTCGAACTCGCCGCTGGCCATGTTCGAGACGTACAGGTGCTCGAGGTCGTCGCCGTCGACGCCGGCGTCGTCGAGCGCGGCCGCGCCCGCCTCCGCCAGCAGCTCGCGCACCCAGGCGTCGCGCTGCCCGAACCGGGTCATCGACGCGCCGACGATCGCTACGCGTTCCATACGCCCGGGTCGACCGCGGTCGCCTAAAACGTACCTCTCCGCGGTCGGCCGGGACGGCCCCTCGTCCCGGTTCAGTCGGCCGCGGTCGGGGCGTCGTCGCCGGTCGCGACGGGAGCCTCGCCGCCCACTGCGGGACCGTCGCCTTTGGCCGCCGCCCGCGAGTCCGTCACGTCTATGAACGCCTGCCGCCGGGCGTAGAAGAAGTAGACGTACGGCACCTTCGCCAACACGTCGAGGAAGGCGTACGTCAGCGCGGCGCCCACCGCCCCGGTGAACCCGATACCCGCCGGGCCCATCAGCCAGACGAACGGGTAGGCGAGCCACAGCAGCCCGACGTGGTTCTTCAGTAGGCTGAACAGCCCCCGTTGCATCGGGTCGTCGGGGATACCTCCCGGGAAGATCACGTACAGGTACGCGAACAGCGAGACGTGGAACAGCGCGGAGACGCCGAACAACGCCCACTTGAGCGTCCCGCCGCTCACGACCGCGGCGGCACCGAACACGATCATCAGCGCGTCCGCGATCATCACGCCGGCGATGGCGCGACGCGACGCGCCGGCGGTGTACCCGATGAATCCGACCAGGAGCGGCGTGGTGACGACCCAGTCGACGTAGCGAAGGCCGACGAGTTCGGCCCCGTTGACCGTGACCGTCCCGATCCCGAGCGCCATCCCGACGTAACTGAGTCCGGCGAACCCGGGGATAACGGCCAGCGCGGCCAGCCGCGTGCGCGCCCTCGACCCCTCCAGCTTCGCGTACAGCGCCGCGGTGATCCCGACTCCGATGAGGAAGGCGACCGCCGCCAGCCAGTACGCACTGGTGACGGCACCGGTCATCGCGCACCCCCGTCGGTCGTCGCCCGCGAGTGCGCCGTCCCGGACTCGGCGGCCGGGCCGCCTGAGGCGGCCTCGCCCTCCTCGACGGTGAACGCGGCGACCCGGTCTTGAAGCGTCGTCACGGCGTCGGTCTGGAACGCCCGCAGCGAGTCGGACACGTCCTCGACGACCGACTGTCCCTCCTGGATCTCCGTCGCGGCCTGTTCCGCCGTCTCCGCGGTCTCCGTGCTGATATCCGTGATATCGTCGACGGAGTCGGCGGTGTCCTGTACCGTGTCCGCCTGGTCCGCGGTCGTCCGGCGGATCTCGGTGAGCGACCCGCTGATCTCGTCGACGGAGTCGGCGATCGACTCGATGTCGGAGAGCGTCGACTCCACGGTGTCGGTCCCGGTCTGGACGCGCTCCTGCGTCGAGCGGATCGACACCGTCACCTCCTCGGTCTGGTCCGCGATGTCGTCTATCATCTGGTCGATCTCGTTCGCGCGGGACTGCGTCTCCTCGGCGAGCCCCTTCACCTCCTCTGCGACCACGCTGAACCCGTCGCCGGAGCCGTCCGCCCGGGCCGCCTCGATCGAGGCGTTCAGCGCGAGCATGTTGGTCTGTTCCGCGATCTCGCCGATGATGTCGACGATCTCGGTGATCTCTTCCATTCCGTCTTGGAGCTGCTCGACGCGGTCGACGGCGCGTTCAGCCTCCGACTCGACCTCGGCCATCTCGTCTAGGGCGCTCTGCGAGGAGCTGCGGGCGTCGTCGCTGGTCGCCGCCACCGCCTCGCTCCGGTCCGAGAGGTCGTCGACGGTCGCCGCGATCTCCTCGGCGGACGCGCTGATGTTCTCGACGTCGGCGGCGATCGACTCCAGCTCCGCGCGCTGGTCGCTCGCCTGCCCGCGAATCGTCGTGGCGCTCTCCGTTGCGTCCGCGACGCGCCGCTCGACCTCGCCGCTCATCTCCGCCATCTCGCCCGCGTCCGCCTCGATCCGGTCGGCCATCTCCCGCACCGTCTCGACCGTCCTCTGGAGGTCGTCCATCATCCGGTTGAACGATTCCCCGACGGTCGCGAGGCTCTCGTCGCTCTCGTCGACGTCGACGCGGCGCGTGAGGTCGCCGGTCGCGGCCTCCTCCATCACCTCGGCGTACCGCTCCGCGGTCCGCCGGTACCGGTCCGCCATCTCCGTCGCTTCGGCCCGCGCGTCCTCCAGCTCGTCTTGCGTCCGTTCCATCTCCGCCAGTCGGTCCTTCAGCGAGACCCGCATCTCCTCGATCGACCCGGCCAGCTCACCGAACTCGTCGGTCCGGGTGGACCGGACCTCGCGGTCGATGTCGCCGTCGGCGACGCGCCGCGTCTGCGCGCCGATCTCTGTGACGCTGGCGATCGTCTCGGCCGCGTTGATCGACCCCAACGTCAGCAGTCCGGCGACGGCCGCGACGACCGTCGCGTTCGCGTCGTCGGTGACCACCCCGACGGCGACGATGAACGCCCCCGTCGCGACGTACCCGACGCCCAGTTTCGCCCCGTAGCTGTCTTTCACCGCTGCGATCGGCATGTGACCGATCAGGGAAACCAACGTGTTAAACCGACGCCTCTCCATATCAATCGTGATATTCAGGCGCGTTGCCGGTCCCAAATTCTGGGCACTTTCCGCCGAAGCCCCGATCGTCTCGCTACTCCGCGCGTCGCCCGCCGTGGCCCGGGTAGTCGCGCTCGAACCGCGACCCGATCTCGTCGCGGTCGAGCCGGATCACCACCGGCCGCCCGTGCGGGCAGGCGTAGGGGTTCTCGCAGTCGTCGAGCCGGTCGAGCAGGTCGACGACCCGCCCCTCGGTCAGCGAGGTGTTCCCGGTGACGGAGGGGTAACACGCGAGGTCGGCGAGCAGCTCGTCGACGACGTTCGCGACCGGCTCGTCGCCCGCGGCGGCGTCGTCGACCAGCGCGGAGAGGACGTCGCGCAGGAGGTCGGGGTCGAGCGCGGCGTCGAAGACGGCGGGGACCGCCGTCACCGCGACCTCGCGCTCGCCCGCGCGTTCGGCCCGGAACCCGATCGCGGCGAGGTCGTCGACGAACTCCTCGAACAGCGCCGCCTCGCGCGCGGTCAGCTCGATGCGGACCGGCTCCGCGAGCGCCTGCGCGTCCGCGCCGTCCGCGAAGGTCGCCGTCAGCCGCTCGTAGTTCACCCGCTCGTCGGCCGCGTGCTGGTCGATCAGCACGAGTCCGTCGGGCGCCTCGGCGACGACGTACGTCCCGTGGAGCTGTCCCAGCACCCGCAGCGAGGGCAGCGAGTCGAACTCGCGCTCGCGCTCGGTCGCCTCGCCGTCGAGGGTCCGCTGTCGCGCGGCGGATCGGGGTCGGGCATCCGACCGCCGCGCGTCCTCGCCGGTCGACACTTCCCTGCCGCCCGCCATTCCGTCGCGGTCAGGTCCGTCGCCGTCCGGTCCGTCACCGAGCGACGGGGAACCGTTCGAGTCCTCGACGCCCGAGGCGTCGGCGTCGCGGTCGACCGCGTCGCTCAGGGCCTCGGCGTCGTCGGCCTCGCCCCGGGCGCCGACGTCGGTCGGTCCCTCCGGGTCGCGCTCCGTCGCGTCTTCCTGCCAACTCCGCGGAGAGGGGCGGTCGCCGCTCGCGTCGTCGCTCGCGCCCCCGTCCAGCCCGTCGACCGCCCACGCCGCGTCGTCGTCGGGGTCCAGCTCGGTCGGCGTCGCGGAGTCGACGGCGTCGGACTCGGACGCGTCGGTGTCGGCTTCGCTTCGGGGGCTATCGCCGTCGTCACCCGAATCGGGTCGCGAGCCGGGACCCGCGGACTCTGTCGACTGCGCGGATTCGGTCGACCGCGGAGACCCGCGCCCCTCGCGCGCGGCGCGCTCGTGGTCGGTGTCCGCGCCCCCGACCGCCTCGTCGGCCGGCGTCTCGGGATCGACGGCGGTCTCGTCCGGCGCCGACTGCCCGCGGGGCGCGGTCGACCGGACCAGGCCGTGGTCGAGCAGGGCCTCCTCGACGGCCGCCTCGACCGCCGACCGGACCGCCGACTCCTCGTCGAACCGCACCTCCAGCTTGCGCGGGTGGACGTTCACGTCGACGTCGCCGGACGGGACCTCGACGAAGAGGACGGCGAACGGGTAGCGGTCGGGGGCCAACTGGCCGCCGTAGGCGTCGAGGGTCGCCTCGCGGAGCGCGCTCGCGGTGACGTACCGGCCGTTGACGTACGTCGAGAGGTAGTCGCGCGTCGAGCGCGCCGTCTCCGGGTGTGAGACGAGCCCCGTCACGCGCTGGACCGGCGCGTCGTCTCCCGTCCCGTCCTCGTCCCTGTTGTCCCCGCCGTCGGGCGTCCACTCGACGTCGATCATCGACTCGGCCACCTCGCGGCCGTAGACGGCGAGGACGGCCGAGCGGAGGTCGCCGTTCCCCTCGGTCGCGAACGTCTCGCGGCCGTCGTGTTCCAGCGAGACCGCGACGTCGGGGTTCGCAAGCGCGTAGCCGGTCACGACCGTGTTCACGTGGTCGAACTCGGTGGCGGTCCGCTTGAGGAACTTCTCGCGGGCGGGCGTGTTGAAAAAGAGGTCGTCGACCTCCACGGTCGTCCCCGCGGGACAGCCGGCGGGGCGCACCTCGCCCACCTCACCGCCCTCGACGGTGATCTCCGCGCCCGCCTCGGCGCTCGGGGGTCGCGATCGGACGGTGAGCCGCGAGACCGCGCCGACCGTGTACAGCGCCTCGCCGCGGAAGCCGAGCGTGCCGACGCCGCGGTCGAGGTCCTCGATGTCCCCGATCTTCGAGGTGGCGTGCTCGGCGACGGCCGCCTCCAGCTGGTCCGCGGGGATGCCGACGCCGTCGTCGCGGACGCGGATCCCCTCGGTGCCGCCCGACTCGACCGACACCGCCACGCGGCTCGCGCCCGCGTCGAGGCTGTTCTCGACCAGCTCCTTCACGACGCTCGCGGGCCGCTCGACGACCTCGCCGGCCGCGATCCGCTGGACGGTCCGCTCGTCCAACCGCTCGATGTCTGGCGGCTCCATGTTACCGTCCGTCCGACGAGCGCGCACTTCAAGCCGTTGTCGCCCGCGGCGACGCGAGACGGACTGAAGCCCGGCGAGCATGCCCTTTATAAACAAATGCGGTGGCGCGTGCCTGCGAGCGGCCGACAGGCCGCGAGCAGCCCGCGCGAGGGAGTCGGGCGCGCCGAGGGCGACCGGAGGGAGCCCGACGGACGCGCCCGACGAGGCTGGGGAGGCGAGAGGTGCCGTGCTGTGCGGGGCGGGACTCAAAGGGGCGGCCGCGAGGACGAAGCACGGCGACGTAAGCACCGCAGCGAAGGAGCGGTAGCGACTGAGCGAGGAGCGCAGCGAGCCGCGCGAGTCCTCGCGGCTGGGGCTTTGGAGTTGTTCACCGCCGTTCAGCGGTCAGTTATTTATAAGCGAGCGACAGGGGTTTCGGAGGTGTTCGCCGTCGATCCGGTATCAACCATCTATAAACAAGCGGCTTGGGCAGTGGAAGGGGCCACCGCAGCGTCAGCAGTTTTCAAGCAGATATACTGGGTTCTGATAGCGTTCGATCTCGGCACGGGGAGAAAGTACGAACGATCGGTTCACACGCCGGCGCCCTATCCGAAAACCGGCCCACCTAAGCGACCGCGGCCGCGATCTCCTCGTCGGTGAGGAACACGTCCTCGCCGGTCTCGGGGTCGAACAGGTGGATGTCCTCCTCCGCGAAGGAGACGCCGACCTCGTCGCCGGCTTCCGGCTTCACGTCCGCGGGCGAGCGCGCGAGGAAGTCCTCGGTGACGGTGAGGTGTACGTAGTTGTCGGAGCCGATCGGTTCGACGACCTCCACCGTTGAGCGCAGGTTCCCCTCGCCGTTCGGCGACTCGTCGAGGACGATGTTCTCCGGCCGGATACCCAGCGTGTACCGGCCGTTCCGGAGGTCGTTGCCCCGGACGTACTCCGGCGAGAGGCTGAGTTCGAACCCGGCGTCCTCGTTCCGAATCGTCGCCGTCGTCCCGTCCGTCTCCACGTCGACGTCGAGGAAGTTCATCGACGGCGAGCCGATGAAGCCGGCGACGAACTCGTTCACAGGGTTCTGGTACACCTCGGTGGGCGCGCCGACCTGCTGGAGCTCCCCGTCGTTGAGGATGGCGAGGCGGTCGCCCATCGTCATCGCCTCCTCCTGGTCGTGGGTGACGTACATCGCGGTGACGCCGAACTCCTTCTGGAGCTTCTGGATCTCCGCGCGCATCTCGGTGCGGAGCTTCGCGTCGAGGTTCGAGAGCGGCTCGTCGAAGAGGAACACCTCGGGCTCGCGCGCGATGGCCCGGCCGAGCGCGACGCGCTGCTTCTGCCCGCCGGAGAGCTCGTCCGGCTTGTCGTCGAGGAGGTCCTCGATACCCATCATCTCCGCCATCTCGCGGACGCGCTCGTGGCGCTCCTCCGTCGTCATGTCGGTGCTCATCTTGAGCCCGAACGCCATGTTCTGCCGGACCGTCTTGTGCGGGTATAACGCGTAGTTCTGGAACACCATCGCGACCGGGCGCTCCTTCGCGTGGACCTCGGTGATGTCCTCGTCGTCGAAGCTGACGGTGCCCGACGTGGGCTCCTCGAGACCCGCGACCATCCGGAGCGTGGTCGTCTTCCCGCAGCCCGAGGGCCCGACCACCGTCACGAACTCCCCGTCGTCGATCTCCAAGTCGAGGTCGTCGACCGCGACGATGGTTCCCCGGTCGAACTCCTTCCGGAGCGTATCGAGCGTGACGCGTGCCATTTCCCTGAAGACCGGCCCGACGGCATATGAGTTCTTTGCTGTTTTTCTGATATATGGTGAATAATCTCTTCTCAAATATTGGACGCGCGTCGTCGCCGCCCGATCGGACCGTTGGCGAGGCCGCTCGCCGGCCGGAGCGATCGCCGTCGAATCAATTCGGATCGATGATTGATCCGGGTCGACCCGGATCAATCCGGATCGATCGGGACGTATCCCAAACACTAAATGTATGAAAATATAGTTCATCATTTGTTCTAGTCACATGAACGAGAAACGTAGAACGCTGCTCAAGGCGATGGGGGGATCGACTGCGCTCGCGGGGCTCGCGGGCTGTATCAGCACCGGTGGCTCCGGCGGGGACGGTTCCGACGGCTCCGACGGCGGCGACGCCGGGGGCACCGCGACGCTGTGGACCGACCTCTCCGACGGCGAGGACGAGGCCATGTCCGCGTACATCGACGAGTACGAGTCCGAGAGCGGGGACACGATCGACAAGAACGAGCCCGGCGGCGAGCTCGACCAGCAGCTCGAGACCGCCATCCCGTCCGGCGAGGGCCCCGACTCGTGGATCTGGGCGCACGACTGGATCGGTCGGTTCGCGGTCCGCGAGGAGCCGCCGTTCCTCTACGACGCGAGCGACGACGTCGACGCCTCGCTCGACGTGTTCACCGAGACCGCACAGGAGGCGGTCCAGTTCGACGGCGCGCTCCACGGGCTCCCGTTCGCGTCGGAGACGGTCGCGCTGTTCTACAACGAGGACATGGTCGACGAGCCGCCGGAGACGCTCGACGACATGATCTCGACCATGGACGAGTTCCACAATCCGGAGAACGGGGAGTACGGCCTCTCGTACCCCGTGACGAACCCGTACTTCGTCAGCGGGTTCATCCAGGCGTACGGCGGCGACATCTTCGACACCGAGAGCCTCGAGAACGACCTCGACAGCGAGGCGTGTAAGCGGGGCATGGACGCGCTCGAACGGGTGTCCGACTACGTGCCGGCCGACCCCGGCTACGAGTCGCAGATCGTCGCGTTCGCCGACGGCGCCGCGCCGTTCGCGATCAACGGCCCGTGGGAGATCGCGAACCTGAGCGAGGAGATCGAGAACCTCGGCGTCACCACGCTCCCGACCATCGACGGCAACAACCCGCGGACGTACTCGGGCATCCAGACGTTCTACTTCAGCGCGATGCTGTCGGACGCCGACCAGTCGACGGTCGACGCCGCGACGGGGCTCGCAGAGTGGTACACCACCAACGAGGAGATCATCCAGACCAACGCCGAGGAGCAGGGGTACATCCCCGTGCTCTCCTCGGTCGTCGAGGACGGGAACCTCTCCGAGGACGTCCGGGCGTTCGCCCAGCAGGTCGACCACGGTGTCCCCATCCCGACTCACCCGAACATGAACGCCGTCTGGACGCCGCTGACCGAGGCGCTGACCCGCGTCTTCAACGGCAACCAGGAGAGCGGCCCGGCCCTCGACCAGGCGGCCTCGGAGATCCGGGAGAACCAGTAGGCGACACCCGCTCTACCCACCATGGCTTCCTCACAACTCGACGTCGGCGGCGGCGGGCTCTCGCGGCTCCGGTCGGCGCTGCCGTTCTCCGGCCACGACTGGGGACTGCTGCTCGTCATCCCCGGCGTGATCCTCTTCTCCAGCTTCATGCTGTACCCGATCGTCTACCTGTTCTACATCTCGCTGACCGACGCGACGTTCGCCGGCTCGGTGATCGGCGGCGGCGCCGAGCTGATCGGGCTGGCGAACTACGCGCAGCTGCTCCGGGACCCGCAGTTCTGGTCGTCGATGTCGACGACCTGGTTGTTCGTCGCCGTCTCGCTCGTGGTCAAGGTGTTCGTCGCCGTCGGCATCGCGCTGCTTCTGAACCACGCGCGGGTCGTCGGGAAACGCTACATGCGCGCCGCGGTGATCGTCCCGCTGGGGTTCCCCGGCATCTTCACGATCACCGTCTGGCGCGGGATGTTCAGCGACGCCCGGTTCGGCGTGTTCAACACGGTTCTGGGCCGGTACAACGAGTTTATGTCGGCGCTGTCGGCGCCGCAGGTCCTCCTTTTCGACGTGCCGATCGGCTTCCTCAGCGGCCGCTGGGAGGCGTTCTTCGCGTACGTCACGACCGAGGTGTGGCTGGCGTACCCGTTCATGGTGATCATCATCGTGAGCGCGCTCCAGGACGTGCCCGAGTCGCTCCACGAGGCCGCGATGGTCGACGGCGCCGGGTGGCTCCAGCGGTTCCGGACGGTGACGCTGCCCGCGATCAAGGGGCCGGTGCTGTTCGCCTCTATCCTCACCGCGGCGACGTCGTTCCAGCAGTTCCTGATCCCGTGGGTGTTCAACCGGGGCGGCCCGGCCAGACAGAACGAGCTGATCATCGTGTACGGCTACCGCGAGGCGATCAGCTTCAACGAGTTCGGGCTCTCCGCGGCGATCCTCATCGTCGCCATCGCGTTCGTCGGGCTGTTCATGCTCGTCGCCGTGCGCTACGGCGGCCTCGCCGAGGGGGTGGGTGAGCAATGAGCGCGATCCGCTCGTTCGCGGCGCTCGTCGCCGCCAAGCTGGTCGCGTTCGCGACCGCCCCCAAGCGGTTCGTCGTCACGGTCCAGCGGGCGATCTACGACCTCCGCACCGGGAAGCGCACCCCATGGGACGTCGCGAAGAGCGTCCTGATGACGCTGTTCGGCCTCGCGATGGTGCTGGTGCTGCTGTTCCCGCTGTTCTGGATCTTCGCGGCGTCGCTGGCCGAGGGGACGCGGCTGTTCACTACCAGCGGCATCTTCCCGGACCCGTCGACGTACAACCTCGGCGCGTACCGGTGGGTGATCTTCGAGTCCGACTTCTTCTTCGTCGACGGCGACTGGGGGTACCCCCAGCTCGTTCTCGGCGGGAGCGGCGGGCTCGTGAGCTTCCGGTGGGCCGGCACCGAGACCGGTCCCGGCGCGGTGTTCAACAGCCTCTACATCGTCAGCGTGACGCTCGCGGCCGGGTTCGGGATGATCGTCCCGGCCGCGTACGCGTTCTCGCGCCGGAAGTTCGTCGGCCGCAAGCGCATCCTCTACGGCTACGTGCTGTTCACGCAGATCGGCGCCGGGCTGTCGATCGCGACGCTCGTGGCGCTGTACTCGCTGTTCAGCAGCTACGGGCTCACGAACAACCTGTTCGTTCTCGGACTGTTCTACGCCGCGTCGGCGATCCCGTTCAACACGTGGCTACTGAAGACGTACATGGACAACATCCCCGTCTCCTACGAGGAGGCGGCGATGGTCGACGGCGCGAGCTTCTTCGACACGATCCGGGAGGTGATCCTCCCGCTGACGAAGCCGGGGCTCGCCGTCGTCCTGATCTTCGTCTGGCTCGCCGGCTGGAACGAGTTCATCATCGCGCAGACGCTGCTGCGCCCCGAGAACTACCCGCTGTCGGTGGAGCTGTACAACATCGCGACCGAGGGGCGGTTCTCGACGCCGTGGACTCGCTTCGCGGCGTTCGCGAACCTGTTCGCGCTGCCGGTCGCGATCGTCTACTTCGCGGCCCAGCGCTCCGTCGAGGACGGCCTCTCGTTCGGCGGAATGGAGGGGTAGGCGGTCCGAGCGCGGTCCGTCGTCCGCCGCTCAGTCGTCCGCGGTCGGCGTCGGCGCCTCGCCGCCGAGCCGCTCGCGGTCGTGGGGGGCCTCGAAGTCGAGGTCGGGGCCGCGCGCGACGATGCCCGAGGGAGTCACGTCCGGGTGCGTGGTGTAGTAGTGCTCCTTGATGTGCTCCATGTTCACCGTCTCCGCGACGCCCTCGGTCTGATAGAGGTCGCGAAGGTACGGCCAGAGGTTGTCGTACTGGTGGATGAACTTCCGGTTACACATGAAGTGGGTGTGGTACACCTGGTCGAAGCGGATCAGCGTGGTGAACATACAGATGTCCGCCTCAGTGAGCGCGTCGCCGACGAGGTATCGCTGATCGGCGAGCCGCTCGTCGTACCGGTCGAGCGCGTCGAACAGGTCGTCAATCGCCTCGTCGTAGGCGCTCTGGGAGGTCGCGAACCCGGCGCGGTAGACGCCGTTGTTGATCGGTTCGTAGATGTCGGTGATGACCTCGTCGACCTCCGCGACGGTCGCGTCGTCGTCCGCGTCGGGCAGCAGCGAGACGCCGTTACCGAGGCCGGTGAACGCGGTCGAGAGGGTTCGGAGGACCTCGCGTGACTCGTTGTTGACGATGGTCTCCTCCTCTTTGTCCCACAGCACGGGGACGGTCACCCGGCAGGTGGCGTCGGGGTCGGCCTCGACGTACAGCTCGCGGAGGTAGTCGCTGTCGTGGAGGTGGTCGGGGGTACAGCCCTCCTTCTCTGGGGTGAACTGCCAGCCGTCCTCGTCGCGGTACGGGTCGACGACCGAGACGCCGATGGCGTCTTCGAGGCCGAGCAGCGACCGCGCCAGCAGCGTGCGGTGCGCCCACGGGCAGGCGTACGAGACGTACAGGTGGTACCGGCCGGCCTCCGGCTGGAACCGCTCGTCCGGCTCCGCGTCGACGTGGTCGGGCACGTCGCTGCCCGCGACCCAGTTCCGGAAGGTGGTCTCGCCCCGCTGGAAGGCGCCCTCCTCGTCGGTCGCCTCGTAGGTGTCCGTGCGCCACTCGCCGTTCACGAGCTGATTCATACACCATAGTTGGGCTTCGGCCCATATAACGTGGGCGGGGACACGCGTGTCACCCGTCGGACGAACGGTCGGCTATCGGACTTTGCGTTCGATGGTTATAACTGAGCGACGATTGGCCGACGGCCGATACCGCCAGAGCCCCAGCCGCTTGCTTATAAGTCGCTGCTGGTAGATCGGCGGTGAACGCCGCCAAAGCCCCAGCTGGGAGGCCGGCGCACACTCGTTGCGCTCCTCAGTCGCTCGCTTCGCTCGCTCCCTGCGGTGCTGACGTCGTCTGCGCCGGCCTCCCGGCCGCCCCTTTGAGTCCCACCCCGCCCCGCACAGCGACCGCACCTCACGCCTCCCCAGCCTCGCGGCTCACGCGTCGCGGCTGCGCCGCTCGCGTTCGCCGCGTCTAGCGAGGGACCGAAGGTCCCTCTGGCGGCGCGTAGCGCCGGCGACCTCGCGCGGACTCCTCGCGGCCTCCGCTTCGCTCCGGCCGCTCGCAGGCACGCGCCGCCGCATCTGTTTATAAAGAACTACGATCGTCCCGGTGGCTTTTCATCGTCGCTCGCGTGTCCAGACCCATGACCGAGGAAGGCGAGTCCGCGCCGACCGTCGCGGTCGTCGGCGGCGGCGCGGTCGGCGTCACGGCGGCTCACGACCTCGCGGCCCGCGGCGCCGACGTGACGCTGTACGAGCGCGACGAGTTGGCGGCCGGGAGCTCCGGGCGCGCGGCGGGCGTCCTCTACGACGCCTACGCCGAGGACGTCGACGCCGCCGTCGGCGCCCGCGCGCTGGAGCGGTTCCGCGCGTTCGACCGGTCGCTGCCCGGCTTCTCGTTCTCGCCCTGCCCGTACGTGATCGCGGTCCGCGAGGGCGACCCCGACGCCGACGCCGTCCCGGCGATGGTCGAGCGCATGCGCGCCCACGGCCGCGAGGTGTCGCTCGTCGACCCCGACGCGCTCGGCGAGCGGTTCCCCGCGCTCCGGACCGACGACCTCGCCGTCGCCGCGGTCGCGGAGGGGGCGGGGTGGACCGACCCGCCGAGCTACGTCCGCGCCCTCGGCCGCCGGGCCGCCCGCGAGGGCGTCGCGGTCGAGACGGAGACGCCGGTCGCGCTCGGCCCGCGGACCGACGCGGGGCGCGAGATCCGGGGCCGCGACGCCGGCGCCGACGGGAATTCGGGGGCCGAAACGCGCGCGTTCGACGCGGTCGTCGTCGCGGCCGGGGCGCACACGCGGTCGCTGCTCGCGGACGCCGGCGTCTCGGTCCCGGTCGTTCCCTACCGCGTCCAGGCGCTCGTCTGCCCCGAGCCCTACGACGGCCCGATGGTCTACGACGCCACCGCGGACGCGTACCTCCGCCCGCACCCGGACGGGCTGCTCGCGGGCGACGGCACGGAGCCGGTGCCGGCCGACCCCGACGGCTACCGGCGCGAGGCGGACGACTGGTTCCGCGAGGACGTCGCGGCCGTCCTCGACGAGCGGCTCGGTCGCGACGGTCGAACCGAGCAAATCGATCCCGACGCAGACGTCTCGCGGTCGTGGGCCGGACTCTGTACCGCGACGCCCGACGGCGACCCGCTCGTCGGGCCGGTGGACGCGGACGAGACCGCGGGCCGCGACTCGATCGGCGCTCCTGCCCCCTCCCTATTCGTCGCCGCCGGCTGGCAGGGCCACGGGTTCATGCGAGCGCCCGCGATCGGCGAGACCGTGGCCGAGGGCGTGCTGGCGTCGCTCGCGGGCGTCGCGTCCGACGCGCCGGACTCGCCGTGGATCGGCGCGTTCGACCCGGCGCGGTTCGACGGCGACGAGGCGTTCGAGATCGCGGAGGGGATGTCGCTGTCGAACCGGACCGAGGGGGAGTAGCCGGGCGGAGCGGGGGCCCGACGGGCGCGGTCAGTCGTCTTCCTCGACCACGTCGACGTCGCTCGACCCGCCGCGTTTGGGGATCTCGACGTGGAGCGTGCCGTTGCGCGTGAGCGTCGCGTTCGCGCCCTCGGGCGTCACGTCGGCGTCGCGCGGGAGGTCGACGCTCCCGGACAGCGAGACGCCGCGGCCGGGGAAGACGAGGTCGTAGCCGTCGTAGAAGTCGCGGAAGCGTTCGAGGCTCACTTCGACGGTGCGGTCGAGGAAGGTGACGTCGACGTCCTCGCCGCGGACGCCCGGGGCGTCGAAGACGACGAGGTACGCGTCGTCGCTCTCGAGGAGGTCGGACGAGAGCGGGCGGCGCTCCTGGACGCGGCCCCACCCGCGGCCGACGCGTTCGAGGGCGTTCCGGAGCGCCGACCGACCGGTCTCGACGAGTCGGCTCACGGGCTCACACCTCGATTTCGACGAGGTTGCTCCCCCCGCAGTACGGACACGAGAGGTCCTCGACCGCGTGGTCGTCGGGCACGTCGTACGTGTAGTGGTTCTCGAACATGTCCAGCTCGCAGTCGTCGCTGACGCACTTGACCTCCATCGTCGATGGCATATACGGTCGTAGTGCCGGCGAGGGCTTAAACGGCGTGGCGGCGGCGACTCGGGGGCCCGAAACGCGACGGCGATCGGCGCTCCGCGCGACGGGCCGGTCAGAGCCCCGCGCCGCGCATGCGCTCCGGAACGACGGTCCGCTCCGCGAGCAGCGCGAGGAGGACCCCGGATGCGACGCCGGCGGCGAACCCTGGCCCGTACGGGAACAGGCTCGGCGCGAACGCCAGCGCGACGCCGAGCCAGACGATCGCGACGAGGACCGCCGCGCCCGCTGCGACGGACGCCAGCGTCTCGTACCGGTCCGGCGGGAGCCGGTCCCGAGCCAGCCACGCGGCCGGTCCGACGAGCAGGGCGGTGACGACCGCCCACGCGGCCGCGGCGCTCCACGGGCGCGGGTCGGCGGCGCGGAACTGACCCGCGGCGAAGACGCAGACCGCGCCGGTCACGAGGAGCTGTACGATACGCCGCCGGCGAGCTGGCGTCTCGGAGGGCACGGGTGACGGTTTCGGCCGTTCCGACATAAGCGACCGCCCGCCGCGGTCGGTCCGCCCGCCGCCTCTCCCGTCCGCTCCGCCGTTCCGCACGCTTTTCCCCTTTCGGCCGACTACGGACGGTAACATGACCGATTCGCCCGCGTCGGCTCGGGGGTCGCTCCCGGCCGACCCGAACGACCTCTCCGTCACCATCGTCGACGGGTACGTCGACGAGCCGGCCCACTTCGGCGTCCCGCCGTACCTCTCGACGTACCCCCGGTACACGGCCGGCGCGCTCGTCGACGCCGGCGTCCCGGAGTCCCGGATCACCTACCACACCATCGACGAACTCCGCGAGGACCGGTCGAAACACGCCGACGTGGCGGACGCCGACCTCATGGTGTACGTCGGCGGCATGACGGTGCCCGGGAGCTACGTCGGCGGCACGCCCGCGGAGCCGGACGAGGTGCGCGAGCTCGGCTGGACCGCCGACGGCGTGACCCTGCTCGGCGGCCCGGTGCGGTTCGGGGTCGGCGAGGAGAACGCGGGCGCACAGGAGACGCAGCGCGACGACCTCGACTACGACTTCGTCGCGATGGGCGACGTCGAGGCCGCGGCCCACGACCTCGTCCGCGAGGGGTTAGAGGGGTACGGCAACCGGATGCGGACGAACGAGGAGGTCGACCGCTGGGCCCGGCAGGGGGCGTTCGTCGTCGAGCAGCACCCGAACCACCCCGACTACCTCATCTGCGAGATGGAGACCTCGCGCGGCTGCGCGTACCGCTGCTCGTTCTGTACGGAACCCCTGTACGGCGACCCGGCGTTCCGCGCGGCGCGGTCCGTCGTCGACGAGGTCGACGCGCTCTCGGACCGCGGGGTGCGCCACTTCCGGCTCGGTCGGCAGGCCGACATCCTCGCGTTCGGCGGCGACGGCGAGGCGCCGAACCCGGACGCCTTGCGGGAGCTGTACGGCGGGATCCGCGAGGTCGCGCCCGACCTCCGGACGCTCCACCTCGACAACATGAACCCGGTGACGATCACCGACTACCCGGAGGCGTCGCGGGAGGCGATCCGCGTCATCGCGGAGCACAACACCCCCGGCGACACGGCCGCGTTCGGGCTCGAATCGGCCGACCCGGTCGTCCAGGAGGAGAACAACCTGCTCGTCACCGCTGAGGAGTGTTTAGCGGCCGTCCGCGTCGTCAACGAGGAGGGCGGCTGGCGCCCGGGCGACGCCCCCGAGACGACGCCGGGCGACACGTCCCGAGTCACCGGTCCCTCGACCGGCCCTGACGCCTCGCCGCGGCTGCCGAAGCTGCTCCCCGGGATCAACCTCGTCCACGGGCTGACCGGCGAGCGCCCGGAGACGTACGAGCACAACAAGCGGTTCCTCCAGACGGTGTACGACGAGGGGCTGATGCTCCGCCGGATCAACATCCGGCAGGTGATGGCGTTCGCCGGGACGGAGATGGCCGAGACGGGCGCGGACATCGCGCAGGAACACAAAGACCAGTTCCAGGCGTACAAGCGGGAGGTCCGCGAGACGATCGACAATCCGATGCTCGACCGCGTCGTCCCGCCGGGGACAGTCCTGCCCGACCTCCACCTCGAGTACCACCAGGACGGCAAGACGTTCGGCCGCCAGCTCGGGACCTACGCGCTCCTCGTCGCGGTGCCGGGCGAGCGCGAACTCGGCACGGCGATCGACGTGGCGATCACCGACCACGGCTATCGCTCCGTGACCGGCGTCCCGTATCCGCTCGACGTCAATTCGGCCTCGATGGACGAGCTGACGGCGATACCGGGGATCAATCGGAACACGGCCGGCGACGTCGTGGTCGGCCGCCCCTACGAGTCGGTCGATGCGGTCGACGCGGGCGTCGCGGACCTCGCGGCGTACGCGATCGCCGGCGACACCGACGTGCCGATCCCGGGCCGCGACCGCCCCGGCTCCGGGCCCGGCCCGGCCGCCCGGTCGTCGCTCGGTCGCGGGGACTGAGCGGTGTCAGCAGACGACCCCGGCGACGCCGACCGCCTCGACGACCCCGACGACGCCGACCGCCTCGACGACCCCGTGGTCACCAGGGTCGAAGTCCCCGTCGACACGCGCGCCCCCGACGGGACTACGAACGCCTACGTCCTCGACGGGCTCCTCGTCGACCCGGCGGCCCGGACCGACGCGCTCGACGCCGCGGTGGCGGAGCGGGGGTCGTCCCCGTCGGGCGGCCCCGCCGACGCGCTCGCCGCCCCGTCCGTCGAGGCGATCGCGGTCACCCACGCCCACCCGGACCACGTCGGCGCGGTCGCCGACTACGCCGCGCTGACGGGCGCGACCGTCGTCGCCCGCGAGGGCCACGCCGACCGCTTCGCGGCGGCGGCCGGGATCGCCCCCGACGAGACGGTCGCGCCCGGAGAGACGGTCGCGGACACCGCGGTCCGCGCGGTCGACACGCCGGGGCACGCGCCCGATCACGTCGCGTTCGCGGTCGGCGGGCCGGAGGCCGGCGGACCGCCGGAACGATCGTCGCGCGCCGTGCTGTGCTGTGGCGACCTCGCGGTCGCAGAGGGGAGCGTCGCCGTCGCCGCGCCCGAGGGCGACCTCGCCGCGTACCTCGCGAGCCTCGAACGGGTTCGCGACGCCGGCTACGACCGACTGCTCCCGGGACACGGCCCGGCGATCGACGACCCGGCGGCGACCTGCCGGCGGCTGATCGAACATCGAATCGCCCGCGAACGCGACGTGATCGCCGCGATCGACGGCGGCGCGGCCGACCTCGACGCCGTCGTCGACGGCGCTTACGAGAAGGACCTCTCCGGCGTGCGGGACCTCGCCCTGGCGACGGTCGCCGCGCACGTCGAGAAACTGGTGACCGAGGGACGGGTCGAGGGGGCGTGGCGCGCGCGGCTGGCCGACCGCGGGTTCGAGTGACCCGCTCGCCCCCGCCGAACCCCGCTCCTACTCCGCTTCGAGCTCGACGACGACCTCCGACAGCGGCGTCTCCGTCACGTCGACGAAGCGCCCGCCGGCGGCGACGATCCCCCCGTCGACCTCCGCGTCGTCGCCGACGTGGACGAGCGCGGTCGTCGAGGCCCCGAGCGCCTCCGCGGCGGCCTCGAACGCCGACGGGTGGGGCTTGCGCCAGCCGCAGCCGACGCTCGTCGTGACCGCGTCGAACTCCCCGCGGAGCCCGGCGCGGATCAGCGTTCGGGGGACCAGCTCGGGGACCGCGCAGTTCGAGAGCAGTCCGACCGGCCCGCGCTCGCCCGCCCCCTGAACCGCGTCGAGCGCGCCGTCGCGTCGGGTCACGTCCGGGTCGAACGCCGCGATCACGGCGTGTCTGGCGACGTTCTGATCCGCGTCGACGCCGCGGGAGTCGAGCGCGCGGGCGACGTGCGCGGGGAGCGGGACCTCCGCGCCGGCCGGCGCCTCGACGTGCCGTTCGCCGTACGCGACGTGCCAGTCGTCCGGGACCGCCACGTCGCGGGACTCCAGTTCGCGCGCGACCGCTTCCGCCGGATCGGACGGGTACTCGACGTCGACGAGGGTCCCGAAAAGGTCGAAGGTGACTGCCACGATACCACTGGTAGGGACAACCCCGGATTGAAGCTGTCGGTCGGGAAGACCCGTTCCGACGACGGCCACGCGGGGACCCGCTCGATGTCGGTCCCACGGTGACCCGTTTCGACGTCGGCCGCACGAGGCGCGTCGCGCTCAGAACAGCGAGCCGAAGTGGAGCGTGATAAGGCGGTAGAGGCCGGTAACCCACGCGCACAGCCACAGCAGCATGAACCCCGCGACGCCGGCCCGGAGCCGCTTCCGCCAGTGGCTCATGTCCTCGTGGAGCTCGTCGATGTCCACGCTGGGGTCCTCGTAGGCGTCCGCGTTCCGCTTCGCCTGGAAGATCCGCACGATCCCGGTGAGCGCGAACGCCAGCAGGGCGTACGCCTGAACGCCGAAGAACGCGTGGACGATCGCCAGCCCGCTCACCTGGTCGAGGACGCGCGGGATCATCCACCCGACGAGGGGGACGGTCGTGAGCAGCAGACCGGCGACGATGTACCGCAGGTGCCGCATCAACACGTTCCACGACACCGTCTCCGTGTCGATCATGATCCAAGCGCCGTACAACAGGAACGGCAGGCTCGCCGTCACGGACATCCCGGCAAGCGCCGCGATGACCGACTCGTCGACCATACGATCGGTTCGTGCTCCGGCGCGTAAAGCCCCGCGATCCGCGTCCGGCGACGGGGCCCCCCGGCCGGACGCGGACGAAAACAGTTAGCGTCAGGAGCACGTACCGCCGAGGTGATGGAGGACACCTCGACGCGGTCGGAGTCGGAGTCGCCGCCGGAGGAGCCGGCAGATCCGGCGTCCGACGGTCCGGAAACCCCTGCTTCGGAGGCCGAGGAGAACGGCACCCCGGCCGACGCCGGGGGTCCTTCCGGGGACGAGACCGACGCCGGGGACCCCTCCGGAGACGGGACCGACGAGGGGACCCGGGAGGGCGAGACCGACATCGAGGCCCTCCGCGAGCGCGTCGAATCCGAGTACGACTTCGACGAGTTCGGGCCGTCGGACATGGCGCAGATGAGCGCCGAGGAGTGGGGCGCCGCCTTCGACCCGGACACGTGGATCACCGGCGACGAACTCCTCGACCGGGTCGACGCCGAACTGAAGTCGCGGATCGCGACCCGCGACGTGTTCGGCGTCTTGGAGCGCGTCCGAGAGGACGGCGAGGAGCGCATCCTCGTCTACTCCGACGAGGGCTACGCGATCATCCGTCCCACGGGCGAGGTGCGCGGCGAGGGGACGGTGCTCCGGGACATCGAGCCGGTCGTCGCGCTCGCGGCGATGGACTCGTACGAGGTGCCCGAGCCGCCGGCGAACTGGTCGCTCCCGCACCCGGACAGCGTTCCGGAGGGGTCCGGCGAGTTCGGCAACGTCGTGATGCAGGCGGTCGCCGCGGTACAGGTGCTCGCCGGCGTCGCGCTGCTCGGCGCGACCGCCGTGACCGACCTCGACACCATCGTCGCGCCGGCGATGGGTATCGTCTTCCTCCTCGTCGGGGCCTTCCTGTTCGCGATGGTGGCGAACGCGCGGCTCTCCGACCGGTTCCGCTCGGAGGAGTACCGGGACCGGCTACGCGCGCTCCGCGAGGCGAAGAAGCGGCCCGAGTTCGTCCCCGTCGAGGACGGCGTCGTGACCGACGAGGCCGGCGGGAGAACCGACGAGGACGCCGACGTAACCGAGCCCGACCGAAACTGATAATCCGTCGATATCGGCGGTCTCAGGCCCCGCAAACTCCGCCACGTCGGCGGTTTCAGTCGGTGGGTTTAAGCGGACCCCGTCCTGAGTGAAACTGTATGAAAAGGCGGGACTTCGTGCGGACGGCCGGCGGCGCGACCGCCGCCGTCGCGGCCTCCGCCGGCGCGACCGGAACGGCGGCCGCACAGGAGGTACAGCCCGACTGGCCGAGCGGGGCGGCCGACGGGAACGTGGGCTCGTACACCGACGCCCGCGGACAAGACGAGGTGACCATCTCGGTCGGCGCCGGCAGCAACGGCCTCGCGTTCGACCCGACGCTCGTCTGGGTGGACGAAGGGACGACGGTCACCTGGGAGTGGACGGGCGCTGGGGGGTCTCACAACGTCCAGACGGTCGAGGGCGGGGGCCCGGCCAGCCTCGACAGCGGCGCCCCGGTCGGTGAGGAGGGGTACACCTACGAGTACGAGACCTCGAGCGAGGACGCCGGTATCACCCACTACCACTGCGTACCCCACACCGCGGTCGGCATGCACGGCGGCCTCGCCGTCGGCGGCGATGTCGCCACCGTCGAGGTCGGCGGCGGCGGCAACACCGGGTGGCCGGAGAGCATCGCCTACGTCGGCGTTCCGCTTCACGCCCACTGGGTCGGCATCTCCGCGATCCTCGGTATCGGGCTGACGTTCGTGTTCACGTTCTACATGCTCAAGTACGGCGAGTCGGCCCACACCGGCCACGGAGGTGCCAGATGAGTTCCGGCGGCTCCTCGTACGGCGATATCCACCGGTACGAGCCGGCCCGCGAGAGCACCGCGGCCGCGATCGCGATCGTGTTGCTCACGGTCATCGAGGTCGTCTTCGTCGCGCTGTTCACCTACGGACTGATGTCCGCCTGGGCGTCGACGGAGGCCGGGAACATGTACGTCGGCGCGCTGCTCGCGCTCATCTTCATCGACCTCGCGTTCATCCTGCTGCTGTACCGGAAGGAGTTCCTCCCGGACGTGATGATCGTGAAGAAACGCCGCCGCAAGTGGGAGGACCTGTACGTCCGCGAGGAGGACAAAGACGGAAAGACCTTCGACACCGACGGTCTCACGGACACGCTGAAACGGGCTGTGTACCCGTACTACAAGAAGTGATTCGACAATGAGTCTGAAAAAACAAGACGACATGGACCACAACGCGTGGCTCAAGAGTCAGGACCTCACCGCTATCGAGACGGCGTTCCTGACCACGCTCATCTGGCTCGACAAGCGGCTCCGCATCGTCGACTACCTCGAACTCCTGGAGACGATGTACTACCGCGCGAACCTCCAGATGCCGAAGAGCCACACCGAGCAGTACGACCTCGACAACAAGTTCTGGTACTGGTACCCGCTGTACTCGCTCGGGTCCCTCTCTATCATCGCGTACTTACTCGCGGCGGTATCGGGGGCGTTGCTCGGGTTCTACTACGCGCCGTCGACCGCGGGCGCGGCGGCACAGGGCGACCCCACCGCGGCGTACGACTCGCTGGTGATGATCATGAAAGACGTCCAGTTCGGCTTCATGCTCCGCTCGATCCACCGCTGGGCGGCGCAGTTCATGGTCGCGGCGGTGTTCCTCCACATGCTGCGGGTCTACTTCACCGGCGCGTACAAGGAACCGCGCGAGGTCAACTGGATCCTCGGCGTCGTGCTCATCGCCCTGACGCTTCTGTTCGGCTTCTCCGGGTACGTTCTCCCGTGGAAGCAGCTGTCCTTCTGGGCGGCGCAGATCGGCGTCGAACTGGCGCTCGCGACCCCCATCGTAGGGGAGTGGGCGGCGCAGCTGCTGTTCGGCGGGTTCACCCTCGGGCAGGCGACGCTCGTGAGAATGTACATCCTGCACGTGTTCGTGTTGCCGTTCGTGGTCACCGCGCTCATCGCGATCCACGTCGGTATCGTCTGGGTGCAGGGCATCGCGGAGCCGCACTAATCCAATGACCGACGACACCACCCCCATGACCGACGGAGGCACCGACGAGGAGGCGCGTACCGACGGCGGACCGCCGGCGACGGTCCCGCCGGACGACGAAACCCCGACCTGGTCCGAGCGGAAGGAGCGCAGCCAGGGGCTCGCGCAGCTCACCTACCAGTACTTCGAGCGTTCCCGGCGCGAGGACGAGGACCTCCGCGCGGAGTCGACGTACGTCGAGCGCGACGTGCTCGGCTTCCCGACGTGGCCCCACGAGACGATCCGGAACCTCGCGATCACGTCCTTCTTCCTGGGGATCATGCTGCTCGTGGCGGCGATCTTGCCGTCCCACTTCGGGGATCCGGCCAACCCCGGTTCCACGCCGGCGATCATCCTGCCCGACTGGTACCTCTACTGGTCGTTCGGCCTGCTGAAGCTCAGCCCGATCAACCCCGGACTCGCGGTGTTGGGCGGTAACATCATCGTGTCGAACGAGCTGTACGGTCTCATCGCCCACGGAGTCATCTTCGGCGTCATCACGCTCGTGCCGTTCCTCAACAAGGGGAACGCGCGGCGTCCCGTCGAGGAGCCGGGCTGGGCGGCGCTCGGGGTGACCGGCGTCGTGCTGGCGATCACGCTGGCGGTGCTCGCCATCCAGAACTTCTTCCCGTTCCAGCTCGAGCTGCTGCTCTCGCTCACGTTCATGCTCCCGGTGGCCGCCGGCCTCATCACCTACGCGGTGTTGAAGACGATGCGAGAGGGGTACATGTACGACCTCAACCGTCGGTACTACATGCTGCGGCCGCCGAAGTAACGCCCGCCTCGCGTCCCGGACCGCGTCGCGGTCGAAATCTCTCTCCCCTTCCGACCCGCTCCGCATCACCCATGACATCCTCATCAGACGGCGATTCCACGCAGTCGTTCGACGAGACCGGCGACCCAATCGCGGGCGACGACGACGCCGACCCGCGAAGCGAGCCGACGGGTCCGCGGGCGGGCCCGGGCGGCCGCGAGGTCGTCGTCCCGTTCCGGCTGTACAAGGCGGTGACAGTTTTCTCGACGCTCGCCGCGGTGGTCACCTTCCTGATCGGGTTCACGCTCGTCGACGCCGCGACGCTTCAGATAAGCTTCGTCCGGACGATCATCGTCTACCTGCTCGACAACGCCGGTATCCTGCCGCCGGAAGACGTGCTCGTGGCGATACTGGCGATCACGGGCGTGGGGTTCATCCTCCTCGGAACCGCCGTGTACGTGCTCGGGACTCGGTTCCGCGGACAGGGGATGGGAAAGTCTCAAGACGACCCCAGCGAAACGTGAGGTAATGGCAGACGAGTTCATCAAGGGCTTCGCCCTGTTCGCGATCGGGGGCCTCGGGTGGATCACCTTCGGGGGCTGGTACCGGACGCCGTCGTACTACGACGTGGTACAGCTCGTGAACCCGGCGGAGGGCGTGAACACGGCGTACGGCGAGGTCGGCGTGTTCGCGGGCGACGTGTTCTTCTGGCTAATGGTGCTCGGCGCGCTGACGTTCTGGGTCCTCATTCCCGCCAGCCGGCAGCTCCGCGACGCCATCAACGACGACGACGACGCGGCCGCGAACTGAACGCACCCTCGCTCGTCTCGCTTTTTCCAGTCCGCTTCGACGCCGTTCGGGAGTCGCGCCCGACGCCCGCCGACGAACCGGGAGCTTTTCACCGCCGCTCGCCCCACCCTCGCGCATGAGTGAGTCGACGCGGGGTCTCGCAGTTCTCGGTGACGGCGCCCCGGCGGCGTCGATCCGGTCGGCGGCGACCGCCGCGAGCGCCCGTCTCACCGATCTCACTGAGGCCGACGCGGTCGTCGCGGTCGGCGGCGACGCGCTTCGCGACGCGATGCGCGCGGTCGCGAAGGGGGACGCGCGCCGGGTTCCGGTCCTCCCGGTCGGGACCGGCCGTCACGCGGTCGCTCCCGGCCTCGCGGCCGACCGGATCGGCGGCGTCGTCGGCGGTCTCGGCGGGGCCGAGGCGCGGTTCGACGAGTTCTCGCGGGTCGCGCATCCGGTTTTAGCGGTCGAGGGCACCGGGGACGGTCGGCGTCGGTTCGCGGCCGCGGACGTCGCGTTCGTGACGGCGGAGCCGGCTCGGATATCGGAGTACGGGATCGCCCTTTCGGACGGCGAGACGGTCTCGGTGCGCGCGGACGGCGCCGTGGTCGCGACGCCGCTCGGCAGCGACGGGTACGCCGCGGCGGCCGGCGGTCCGGTGGTGTCGCCGGGAGGCGGCCTCGCCGTCGTTCCGATCTCGCCGTTCACGACGCGGCCGGACACGTGGGTCGCGAGCGGCGGCGTCCGCGTCGCGGTCGAGCGCGAGGCGGAAGCCGTCGCGTTGGTCGTCGACGGGACCCGACGGGGAGCGGTCGAACCCCACCGTTCGGTCCGGATCGAGACCGCGACGACCGTGGACCTCCTCTCCCCGACGGTGGAGTGACGCTTCGACGGGCGCGTCGATCGGAAAGGCTCTAATACGTCCTGAACGGAAATGGTGGATATGGACCCACTGCAGTTCCTCGTTCCCCTCGGCTGGCTGTCGGTCGTCGGGCCGGTGCTGCCGTACGCGATCTTCGTGATGACCGTCGCGAACCTCGCGACGCGGCACCTCGCGCACAGGCGGCATGTCGAACAGGGGCGAGAGGCCGACAGCGTCGACGCGTACACGCCGCACGTCTTCACGAACGTCGGGCTCGTCCTGCTGAGCTTCCTGTTCATCCTCGACTCGCCGGTGAGCGGGACGATCCTGTCGGTGCTCGTGCTCACGATGTTCATCGCGGACTTCTTCGAGTTGGAGGCGCGCAACGTCGAAGCCCGCAACGACATGGATATCGAGGCGCCGAAGAGCTCGATCGCCGCGTCGCTCATCGTGTTGGTGTGGTCGTCGTACTACGCGCTGTTCTTCGTCATCGAAGGGTTCTGGAACCAGTTCGTCGTCGCCTGACGGACTCCGGACCCGACCTCTTTCGGCCCGGCGCGACACGTTACCCCCGGTTTTCTCGTCCGTCGCCCGCTTCGCTCAGTACGGCCAGTCGCCGGTGAGCTTCATCCCCGTCGCTTTCCCCTCGGCTTCGAGCGCCGCGGCGATAGCGTCGCGATCGCGGCGCGGGATCGACGCGTCCGCGTCCGCGAGGTCGACGACGAGTTCCGTCAGGAGGATCGCCTGTTCCCGGAGGTTCCGCGACTCGAGCTTGTCGAGCGTGTCGGCGTGCGTGTGTCCCCAGCCGCGGCCGCGCCCCTCGGTCTCGCCGGAGACCATGTACCCCGGAATTCCCCGCTTCACGAACGGCCAGTGGTCGCTGTGGGGGACCAGCTCTCCGCCCGTCGAAATCGGGTGGTCGAAGCGGTCGCTCACGCGCTCGGCGGCCGCCGCCAGCGCGTCGAACTCGTGGTGATCGAGCCGCAGCGTCCGACCGAACACGTTGCTGTCGACGTTGACGACGGCGCGGACCGCCTCCCGGTCGGCCGCCTCGGCGGCCACCGACGACCCGACGAGACCGACCTCCTCGGCGCCGAACGCGGCGAACCGCACCTTCACGTCGAGTTCGTCCTCGCGCGCCGCGAGCGCCCGCGCGACCTCGACGATCGTCGCGGTACCCGCCCCGTTGTCCATCGCGCCCTCCGCGAGGTCGTGGGCGTCGACGTGCGAGGAGACGATCAGGCGCTCGTCGGTGTCGGGGCCGAGCTCCGCGACGGCGTTCCCGCTCGTCGCCGTCGGCGTCTCGCAGTCGACCGCGACGGTCAGCCTGTCGCCCTCGTGCCGTCGCGCGAGCCGAGCGCCGGTCTCCTTCGAGACGCCGACCGCCGGGATGTCCCCGATGGGCGCGTCCGCGGTCCCGACGCTTCCGGTCGGCGGGAGCGTCCCCTCGACGTGGTTGGCGAAGACGAAGGCGGCGGCGCCCGCGTCGACCGCGCGGTAGTACTTCTCCCGGCGGTGGATGAACCGGTCGACCGAGTCGGGCGTGTCCGACGAGACCATCACGACCGTCCCCTCGAGGTCCGCCTCGAACTCCTCGGGGACGCCGTGCGCGAGGTCGACGAACTCGCCGGTCGCCTCGCCGCTCGGGCTCCGCGGCAGCGCGATACAGGCGTTCGGGCCGACCGCGACCGGCTCGTCGGTCGCGGCGTCCCGCACCGCGCTGTCGCCGCGCTCCCAGCCCTGGATCTCGAACGCCTCGACCGCCGCGTCGCGCGCGCCCGCGTCGGCGAACGCGTCTCGGGTCAGTTCCAGCGCCTCGCGCTCGCCCGCCGAGCCGGCCATCCGGTCGCCGACGTCGACGAGGTCGAGGAGGTGGTTCCAGCCCGCGTCGCTCGTGAACGTCTCGCCGATCCAGTCGGTCATGCGTAGGCGTGTCGCGGCCCGCGCTCAAGCGTTTCGGTGGCGGCGGTGGCGGCCGGGACCCGACGGCGGGGGCGGCCGGAAGCGAGCGGGAGGGCCCGGCTGGGGCGCTCAGACCGGCACGCCCGGCAGGAGGACCGTCGCGGCCTCGGCGGCCGCGAACGTCGAGTCGTACAGGTGGTTCAACAGGAGGTACGTCACGACGCCGAGTACGAGCGAGAGGATCCACGCGCTCGCGGCGATCCGCCCGACGCGACGGTGGGGCGTCTCGTTCCGAAGCTCACGCTCCGTGTGCGTGAGGCCGAGGACGATCGCGTAGAGGACGACGGGGACGGAGACCACGGAGAGGACGATGTGAATCGCCAGCATGATCAGGTAGGCGGGGTACACCGGGTCCCACAGCGGGACCCAGGCGTACGCCGAGTCCAACACGAACTCCTTGGTGCCGCCGCCGGCGACCTTCGGGAGGTACATCCCGAGGAACAGGAGGATGAGGCCGAACGAGGTCGTCATCGCCGCGGCGTGTTTCTTCACCTCGTCGTTGCGGATCCAGTACCACCCGAGCGAGAGGGTGATCACGGTGACCGTGTTGACGGCGGCGATGGCGTGCGCGAGGAGGTTCACGGTCTCCTGCGTGAGTGTGGGGAACAGCGCCTGGAACTCCGGCACGAGGAACACGCCGCCGACGGCGCCGTAACCCACGAGCGTGAGGAGAACGGTTATCTCTGTGGCCCGCGCTTTGGCCCGCTCGCGAACGCTGGCGGTGGACATATCGGACGGAGGGAACGGAGCGATAAGTCGGCTTCGGGTGCTCCCGTCGGGCGGGACGTTTCGCCCCCGCCCGTCCCGAAAGCGTCGTCGCGACAGCGGCGTCGCGACTACCGCTCGATGACGCCCGTCGCGGTCGCGACCTCGACCGCGGCCTCCTCGTTGATCCCGCCCTGGAGGATGGTGTAGCGGTCGCGGATCTCGTGGGCGCTCGTCAGGGCGGCGATCAGCTCCGCGTCGTCGATCCCCAGTTCGCTCGCGGTCGTCGGCGCGTCGAGTTCCGCGAGCGCGTCGCGGATGGCGTTCCAGCGCCCGTTCTCGCCGCTGTGTAGGTACTCGGTCATGATCGACGCAACGCCGACCTGGTGGCCGTGGAGCGCCTTGCCGGGGGCGATCCGGTCGAGCTGGTGGGAGATGAGGTGTTCCGCGCCGGACGCGGGCCGCGAGGAGCCGGCGATCGACATCGCGACGCCCGAGGAGACGAGCGCCTTCACGACCACCCACGACGACTCCTCCAAGCCGGGCCGGATCATGTCGGCGTTCTCGACGAGCAGCTCCGCGGTCATCTCCGAGAGCGCGCCCGCGTACTCGCTGTACTCGACGTTGCGCAGTCGGCGCGCCAGCCGCCAGTCCTTCACCGCGGTGTAGTTGGAGATGATGTCGGCACAGCCCGCGGTGGTGAGCCGCCACGGCGCCTCCGCGAGCAGCGTCGTGTCCGCGACGACGGCGAGCGGCGGGTCGGCCGCGACCGAGTGGCGCGTGTCGCCCTCGGGGATCGAGGAGCGCCCGGAGACGATGCCGTCGTGGGAGGCGACCGTCGGGGCGGAGACGAAGCCCACGTCGAGGTGGTCCGCGGCCATCTTCGCGATGTCGATGGGTTTCCCGCCGCCCAGGGCGATCAGGTAGCCGGGGTCGACCGCCTCCGCGGTCGCCTTCAGTTCCTCGACGGCGTCGAAGGAGGCCTCCTCGACGACGGCGGTCGCGGGGTCGTCGAACTGCGCCCGGACGCGGTCACCCGCGATCTCGTTGGGCGTCGGGCTCGTCACGATCAGCGGCCGCCCCGTGAGGTAGAGGTCGCCGACCGCCTCCCCGAGGTCGTCGAGGACGCCGTGTCCCACGAGCACGTTCCGCGGGAGCTTGATCCACGTCGTCTTCTCGAACATACGGGTCGGTCGCACCGACGGGTCAAAGCCGTTGTCCATGCGGATCGCGAACCGTTCGGTCGCGGAGGCGGTGGCGGGCGGGAAGTCGGTCGGTCGCGCTCGCTACGCCCCGAGCGCCGCCAGCGTCGTCGCGGCGTCGTAGAGGAAGTAGACGCCGAAGCCGGCGAGCACGGCGGCGGAGCCGACGGCGACGATCGGCGCGAACGCCTCGATCCGGCGCTCGGCGGCGACGAGCCCGGTCGGGAAGCCGACGATCCACGTCAACACGCCGAGGAAGAAGCCGCCGATGAGCGCGGGCGAGCCGGTGGCGACCACGAGGACCCCGGCGAGGTCGCTCCCGACGACGGGGAGCCGGGCGAGCACGTCGAGCTGCCCCGGCCGGAGGAGCCCGACGCCGATCGTCAGCCAGAACAGCACCTGGTAGGGGTTCGTTAAGGCGAGCACCAGCGCCTTGCGGAACCCCTTCCCCTCCGCGGCGATCGGCTCCTCGCCCGAGGTCGGCCGGAAGGACGCCCGCGCCCCCTGCGCCGCGCCGACGGCGAAGTACAGCATCAGGACGCCGCCGACCGCGACCATGACGCCCTGTAACAGCGGGAACGACTCCACGACCGCGACGACGCCGACGTACGCGAGGACGAAGAAGATCGCGTCGGCGGTCGCCGCGCCGAGTCCGGCCCGGAAGCCGGCGAAGCGACCGCGGAGGACCGACTCCTCGGCGATCACCGCGTTCATCGGGCCGGGCGGCGCCGCGAGCGCCAGGCCGAATAGGACGCCCGCACCGAGCGTAACGAGGGTGCTCACACCGTTCGACACGCCGGGTCTCGTGAAAAACCTCGCGACAGAGCGGCGGTCGGTTGCGGTCGGTTCCGGCCCGTGCGCCCGAGATCGATACACTGAGGAACAGATCCGATCACGGAGGAGCGGAACGGCGCGACGAACGAGCGGAACGGCGCAACGAACGAGCGGAACGGCGCAACGAACGAGCGGAACGGCGCGGCGCGCGAGCGGAACGGCGCGACGAGCGAGCGGAACGGCGCGGCGCGCGAGCGCCGATCCCGCGGCTACACGTCTTGGAGTTCGGCGTCGCGGAGCGCCTCGTTGAGGTCCTCGCGGACGCGCTCGCCGGTCTCCCGATCCATCGCCGTGGTGACGATCCGGTTCTCCTGAACGCTGGAGCCGTCGCGCAAGAGGAGTCGGACGTTGCCGTTCGTCCCCGCGCGCGTCGCCTTCGCGCGGAGCCCCGTCCGCGAGCCCGTGCCGCCGGCGTCGATTGGACCGGGGACGATCTTCTTGACGTGCGGATGCTCCGCGACTGTCTGGACGGCCTTCCGCCCCTTGCGATCGCCGATGAGCGTGGAGTGTGAGCCGCCGATCTTCTCGCGCGGCGGCGTCTCGACCACCGCCAGCGACCGATCGCCGCGTCGGCCGAGGACCCACCGGACGACCGGGCTCACGTCCTCCGGATCGTCGCCGTCGCGCGCGTCGTTCGCCGTCGCCGCGCCGTCCCGGCCGCTCTCGCTCGCGCCGCCGTCGGGGACGCGGTAGAACTCGTGGTGGAGCTGTGCGCGGGTCTCGCGGAGCGGTTCGCGCTCCCCCGCCGCGTAGACGGTCTCGGGTCGCTTCCGTCGGACCTCGTCGGCGACGCGGCCGGCGAAGTTCCGGAGTTGAACCTCGGTCAGGCGCTCGTCGTCCTCCGGACGCGTGGTGATCGTCGTCTCGCCCACGACGGCGTCCTCGTCGAGCATCGTCAGGTGCGCGCGGTCGGTCTCGAACTCCGCGACGACCGCGTCGGCGTTGGCGGTGTTACAGGTCAGACAGTAGTCCCCCGGCCTCTCGATCGGGGTGCCACACCGCCGGCAGTTCATACCGGTCGAACGGTCGTACGGGGTAAAAGGGCGTCCGTTCGGCGTGCCACCGGCTCGTCGAGCCGCGTTCCGCGGTCGCGACCCCGTCCCGTAGCAACAGGTTATAACCTTCGCCGGTCTCCGTACCGGACATGGACGGAGATCGACGGCGCGACGGCGGGGACGGCGCCGAGGGGGACTCCGGCGACTCGCGGGCGGCCGAGGCGGACGCCGGCGAGCCGGAGACCGTCGAGGACCGGCTGGAGCGGTTGGTCCGCGACGGGCGGCTCAACGCGCTCGCCGCGTGGGCGATGATCGCGGTCCTGGCGGGGGTCCTCGTCGAGAGCGCGCTCGATTACGACCTCCCGTCGGCGGCCATCGTCGTCGGACTCGGTGCGGTCGTGCTCGCGCCCACGGCCGCGGCCCGTGACTGGCGGGCGATGCTGCCGGCGGAACTGGTCGGTCTCGCGCTGCTGCCGGTCCTCGTACGCGCGGTCTTCGGCGGCGAACTCGGCACGTTCGCGACGTACGTCGCCATCGCGGCGCTGGCGCTCGTGGTCACCGTCGACCTCCACATGTTCACGTCGCTGCGGGTGACCCACTGGTTCGCGGTCGCCTTCGTCGTGATGGCGACCCTGGCGACGGCGGCGGTGTGGACGGTGTTACGCTGGAACCTCGACCAGAGCGCCGGGACCGCCTACCTGACGACGAACGACGCGCTGATGATCGAGTGGCTGTACGTGACGCTGGCGGGGCTCGCCGCCGGACTCCTCTTCGACGGCTACTTCCGGCGGCGGGGGCGGCGCCTCCGGCGCGTCATTCGGCGGGTGGTGCGCCGATGACGCTGCTCCCCCGTCCCTCGCTCGAATCGCAGCGGCGGCTCACCGGCGCGATGCAGGTCCTCCTCGTCGTCATCGTCGCGTACGGCTTCCTCGCCGGCGAACAGAAGGCGATAAGCAACGGCGTCATGGCCTTCCTCGTCACGCTGATTCCGGCGGCGCTCGAACGTCGGTACGACCTCCCGCTGGACCCGTGGCTCGCGCTGTGGATCACGATGGCGGTGTTCCTTCACACGGTCGGGTCGGCCGGGTTCTACGCCCGGGTCGAGTGGTGGGACCACATGACACACGCGCTGTCGGCCTCGCTGGTCGCCGCGGTCGGGTACACGACGCTGCGGGCGGTCGACCTCCACAGCGACGGGATCCGGATCCCGTCGCGGTTCGCGTTCGTCTTCATCGTCGTCATGGTCCTCGCGTTCGGCGTGCTCTGGGAGCTGTTCGAGTTCGGCCTCGACATCGTCGCGACCGAAACGGGGATCGACATGCCGCTGGCGCAACACGGGCTCGACGACACGATCCTGGATCTCATGTACAACACCGTCGGCGCGGTCCTGGTGGGGCTGTTCGGACAGGCGCACCTCTCGGGCGTCGCGGAGATAGTCCGGGACCGACTGCTCGGGAGCGTGCCCGAGTAGAACCGACGGCGCGGCCGCGGCTCGAAGCTCAGTTCAGGCAGGCAGCGACGACCCGCAGCGCGGCCTCGCCCCGCACCTCGTTCGCGAGCAGCGGCACGCGCTTCACCTCGCGGGCGCGGAACAGGTCCGTCGCCTCGCGGAGCGCGTTCTGTTGGACCTCCCAGCGGCGCGCGCAGAACTCGCAGGTGTCGGGGTTCGGCTCCACGACCCAGTCGGGGTCGATCCCGTTCGCGCCCCCGCCGGTCACGTCGTCGACGCCCTCCATCACCCGATTGACGACGAGCGTGTTCACCGGAATACCGAACTCGTCGAGCCGGGCGACGAGGCGTTCCGACTCGACGACGCTCATCTCCTCCGGGATCATCACGACGCGGAAGTCGGTCTTCGCGGGGTCGCGGAGGACGGCCCGCAGGCGCTCGATGCGCTCGCGGAGCTCCTCGAGGTCGGCGGAGGGGTCGGGCTCGTCGTCGCCCCCGCCGAACATCCCCTTGATCCCGTCCATCATCCCCGAGAAGCGCTGGCGGAGCTTCATCACGCGGCCGAGCATCGAGTCCATTATCTCGGGCAGCTGGAGCAGCCGGAGGGTGTGGCCGGTCGGCGCGGTGTCGACGACGACGCGGTCGAACCGCGGGTCGTCGAGGTACTCCAGCAGCTGGCGCATCGCCGCCGCCTCGTCGGCGCCGGGCATCGTCCCGCCGAGGAGGCCGCCGAGCCCCTCTCCGTCCTCGCCCGCCGCCCCGGCGTCGGCGCCGCCCATCGGCCCGTCGCCGCCCATCCCGCCCATCGCGTCGCCCATCTCCCCGAGTCCCCCGAGCGGGTCGGCGTCGGCGCCGAACATCCCCTCCTCCATCGCGGCGTCGGGGTCGATCTCGGCGGCGTAGAGGGGAAGGTCCTCGCGGACGCGCGCCGGCTCCGCGGGGATCTCCGTCTCGTAGGTGTCGGACAAGGAGTGCGCGGGGTCGGTGGAGACGACGAGCGTCCGGACGCCGCCCGCGGCCGAGGCGAGCCCCGTCGCGGCCGCCATCGTCGTCTTCCCCACGCCCCCCTTCCCGCCGTACAGCACGTAGTCGGGCGCGTCGACGCCCGCGGGCAGGTCGGCGAGGTCGTCGTCGACGGTCAGCGCCTCGTCCGTCTCCGCGGGCTCGACGGCGGTGTCGGCCTCGTCGGCCCCCTCGTCTTCGGGCTCGTCGACCCGGTCGACCGGCTCGACATCGATGTCGTCCATACCAGCGTGTCGTTCCGGCGGACACCTGTACCCGTCGGTCCCGATAAGATAGCGTTGCGATCCGTTTCGAAAGACGGGCGATCAGTAAGGTCGCTGACTCGACGACGAGCACTCACGAAGCCCCAGCCGCTCGGTAATACGCGACCGACGAGAGGCCGGCGGTGAACACCGCCAAAGCCCCAGCCGCGAGGCCGCCGTACGCTCGTTGCGCTCCTCGGTCGCTCACTTCGTTCGCTCCCTGCGGTGCTTACGTCGCCTACGGCGGCCTCGCGGCTGCCCCTTTGAATCCCACCCGACCGCGACCGCACCACCGGAAGACGGTCCTGCTCGCTCCCTTCGGTCGCTGCGCAGGCTGCGACTTCCTTACTCCCGCTCGCTCCCTCTGGTCGCTCGCGGGACCGCGCCTCACGCCTCCCCAGCCTCGTCGCTCACGCCCTGCGGGCGCTCGCGACTCCCTCGCACGCGCTCCTCGCGGCCGCCACGGGCGGCCCCTCGGAGGCGCGCGCCACCGCACCGCCATTCGTTTGTGAATGAACTATTCGATCACGCCCTCGCGCTCGACGTCCATCCCGAGGTCGGCCATCGCGTCGAAGAAGCCCGGGAAGGAGACGTCGACGTGCTCGGCGCCCCGGATCGTCGTCGTTCCCTCGGCCGCCAGCGCAGCGACCGCGAGCGCCATCACGATCCGGTGGTCGCCTCGGCCGTCGACGGTCGCGCCCGCGAGGTCGCTCTCGGAGCCGTGGACCGTGAGCACGTCTGATTCCTCCGTGGTCTCCGCGCCGAGCGTCCCGAGCTCCTCGGCCATCGCGGAGACGCGGTCGGTCTCCTTGTACCGGACGTGCTCGCAGTTCTCGATCCGGGTGTCGCCGTCCGCCACGGCGCCCAGCGCGGCGATCGTCGGAAGCAGGTCCGGCGTGTCACCCACGTCGACGGTCACGCCGGAGAGATCGGCGCGCTCGACCGCTATCTCGCCGGCCTCGCGGTCCCAGTCGACGGGCGCGCCCATCTCCTCGACGACCTCGACGATGGCGGCGTCGCCCTGCGCGCTCGGCCGCGCGCCCTCGATTCGGACCGTCTCGCCGGGTTCGGCCGCGACCGCGCCCGCGCCGAGCAGGTACGAGATGGACGAGAAGTCGCCGGGGACCGCGTACGTCCCGCCGCTCGGCGCGTAGGTCTGGCCGCCCGGGACGGAGAAGCCGGCGGCGCCGGCGGCGCCGTCGAGCGGGTCGCCGGCCGCGTCGACCGGGGTCGCCTCGACGCCGAAGTCGGCGAGGAGTTCGAGCGTGATGTCGACGTACGGCGCGGATTTGAGGTCGGTCGTGAGCTCGACCTCGACTCCCTCGTCGATGACCGCGCCCGCCATCAGCAGCGCGGTGACGTACTGCGAGGAGACGTCGCCCGGGATCGCGACCTCGCCGCCGGAAAGTGGGCCCGAGACGACGAGCGGCGCCTGCCCGTTGCCGCGGGTCGACTCCGCGCGGACGCCGAGCTCGCCGAGCGCGTCGAGGAGCGGGCCTTGCGGCCGCGAGCGCAGCGACCCGTCGCCGGTGAGCACGCTGGTGCCGTCAGCGAGCGCGGCCGCGGCGGTGACGAGCCGCATCGTCGTCCCGGAGTTCGCGCAGTCGATCACGTCGTCGGGGACTCCGGGGCGCCCGCCGAACCCCTCGACCGCGAGCGCATCGGCGTCGTCCGGGATCTCGGCGGGTCGGTCGCCGCCGCGCTCGCTCCCGGCAGGCGCGGCCGACCCGCCGAACGCGGCCACGGCGCGAGCGGTCGCCCGCGTGTCGGCGGAGACGAGCGGCGACTCGACGGTCGCGCCGCCGCTGTAGCCGGCCGCGAGCAGCGCGCGGTGCGTGTAGCTCTTCGACGGCGGCGCGCGGGCGGTCCCCCGGAGGTGTGAGCGCGTGACGTGGACGTCCATACCCACTCTGCCGGCCGCGGCGACAAGTGGGTACCGGCCGCGGCACGATTGCGCTCGGTGCGGCACCGAACTCCGAGCGCGGTCGACGCGACGGCCGAACGGAACCGGGTCCCCGCGGCGCCGCGGCACACCCTTTATATCACCGGGAGCGTTAGCGACGCGTATGCCCCAGTGTGAGATGTGCGGCGCCGACGAGGCCTCGTTGACGACGACGAAGGTCGAAGGCGCCGAACTGGAGCTCTGTAGCTCGTGTACGGACTTCGGCACCGAGGTCCGCGACGAGTCGACGGGCTCCGGCGGCGGCAAGTACTCCACTAGCTCCAGCACCGGGACGTCGTCCTCGTCGTCCGGCTCGTCCGGCTCGTCGAGCAGTTCCGGAAGCTCCGGCGGCTCGACCCGTCCCCGCGACATGTTCGACGACATGGACGAGATCGCCACCGACTACGACGAGCGGATCCGGGAGGCGCGTGAGTCGCGCGGGCTGAGCCAGGAGGAGCTGGCCGACCAGCTCAACGAGAAGGCGAGCCTCATCCGCAAGCTCGAACGCGGTGACACGCTCCCGACCGACGAGGTCCAGCGCAAGCTCGAACGCGCGCTCGACATCTCCCTGGTCGAGGGGCAGTCGGCCGACGACGCCGACTGGGAGACCGACGACGCCGGCACGATGACGCTCGGCGACGTGGTCAAGCGGAAGGACTGACGCGCGGACCGACCGGCCCGGTCACCGCCGGGCCGCGCTACTCGCTCTCCTCGCCGCCCGCGTCGCCCCTCGTCGCGCCCTCTCCCGGAACTCCGGTCCCGTCAGCGTCCTCGGCGGCCCGAACCCCGTACCGCTCCGTGAGGTAGTCGATGATGTAGTCGACGGTCTCCGGGTCGTAGCTCCAGAAGCCGTAGAACTCGCCCGGCGCCCGCTCCTCGGCGAGCAGCGCGCACTTCGCCTCGTCGTAACCGCCCCCGTCGTAGGCGACGAACCAGGTCTCGCGCAGCTCGGCGGTCCGACCCGTGTGAACGGTGTAGTGGTCCGTCTCGGGCGCCTCGCCCTCGGCGGCCGCGTACGCGTGTACGTCCAAGTCCGCCTTCTCGCCCAGCAGGTCGTACGTCTCCGACTCGCCGCTGAGCACGTCGAGCGTCTGGAACCCCGCGTGGAGCTCCCCGTTCCCGACCCGCCACGCGCGGTCCTCTATCTCCCGCGACGCGGCGACCATGTCCTCCCGGGAGTAGGAGGTGAACATCGTCTCGTCGAGGTGGTCCAACACCGGCCGTCCGACGCGGTCGCCGGCGCCGCCCCGCGCTCGGGGCTCGCCGTCTCCGGCGCTGGAACCCTCCGTCTCGTCCCCGCTCGGCCGCGACAGGAGGTCGTCGACGGTCGCGGCCGTGACGAACTCCCCGTCCCGCGCCAGCACGGCGAACTCCTCCGGCCCCGACGCGGTCTGGTCGGCGACGATCCGGACGTTCCGGTCGGCGAAGTGCCGTCGGAGCTCGTCCGTCACCGCCGGGTCGGCGTTGAACACGGTCAGCGTGGCCTCGTGAGCTTCCACGCCCGCGATGAGCTCGATGAGGGACATCTCTTGTCGGACCCACAGCGTCGGGGTATAAGGTCGTTTCTGCTCCGGAGGCCGGGAGCGCTCCTCGGAACCGAGGCTCGCGGGTGGGTCGTTGGGACGACGACTCGCCCGGGAGCGCCGCGAACCACGAAGCTATTTGCGCCGCGCCGCCCGAATGCGCGTATGTTCATCCTGGTGAACCTCAAGGCGTACCCGTGCGATCCGATCGACGTCGCGACCGCCGCCCGCGACGTGGCCGAGGCGTCCGGCGCGCGGATCGCGGTCTCGCCGCAGGCCGCCGACCTCGCCCGCGTCGCGGACACCGGCGTCGAGACGTGGGCGCAGCACGTCTCGCCGAACGCCCACGGCTCGCACACGGGGTCGACCCTCGCCGAGGCCGCCGCCGATAACGGCGCCGAGGGGACGCTGATCAACCACTCCGAGAAACGGCTGAAGCTCGCGGACATCGACGGCTCGGTCGGGGCCGCCGAGCGAGCCGACCTCGAGACGATCGTCTGCGCGAACAACCCGGCTCAGGTCGGGGCCGCCGCCGCGCTCGGTCCCGACGCGGTCGCCGTCGAGCCCCCGGAACTCATCGGCGGCGACGTCTCCGTCGCCACCGCCGACCCCGGGATCGTCGAGGACGCCGTCGCGGCCGCCGAGGCCGTCGACCCCGCGGTCGACGTGTTCTGCGGCGCCGGCGTCTCGACCGGCGAGGACGTCGCGACCGCCGGCGACCTCGGCGCCGCCGGCGTGCTGCTGGCCTCCGGCGTCGCGAAGGCCGACGATCCCGAGGCCGTGCTCGAGGACCTCGTTAGCGGGATCTGAGTCGCCGGCACGGATCGGTCCGGCGACCGCTTGCGTCTCGACCGGCCGCGAAACGCCGCTGCGTTTGCGGATCTGTATAAAGACACCGATGTGAGCGACTCACACGATCGAGAAACCGCACGACGGCAGCGACTTTTATCTCCCGGTGGGATCGCGCCGTCTAGTAACCTTTAACCGAAACAAGCCGCTACCTATGAGCAAGATGGCGAGCAACAAAATTCTCGGTATCGACCTCGGTACCACCAACTCCGCGTTCGCGGTGATGGAGGGCGACGAGCCCGAGATCATCGCCAACGCCGAGGGCGACCGGACGACGCCCTCGGTCGTCGCGTTCGCCGACGACGACGAGCGCCTCGTCGGCAAGCCGGCGAAGAACCAGGCCGTCCAGAACCCCGACCGCACGATCCAGTCGATCAAGCGGCACATGGGCGAGGACGGCTACTCCGTCGAGATCGGCGACGAGGAGTACACGCCCGAGCAGGTCTCGGCGATGATCCTCCAGAAGATCAAACGCGACGCCGAGGAGTACCTCGGCGACGACGTCGAGAAGGCGGTCATCACCGTTCCCGCCTACTTCAACGACAAGCAGCGGCAGGCGACGAAGGACGCCGGCGAGATCGCCGGCTTCGACGTCGAGCGCATCGTCAACGAGCCGACCGCCGCCTCCATGGCGTACGGCCTCGACGACGAGTCCGACCAGACCGTCCTCGTCTACGACCTCGGGGGCGGTACGTTCGACGTGTCTGTCCTCGATCTCGGCGGCGGCGTCTACGAGGTCGTCGCCACGAACGGGGACAACGACCTCGGCGGCGACGACTGGGACGAGGCGCTCATCGACCACCTCGCCGACGAGTTCGAAAACGACCACGGGATCGACCTCCGCGACGACCGGCAGGCGCTCCAGCGGCTGAAGGACGCCGCCGAGGAGGCGAAGATCGAGCTGTCGAACAAGAAGGAGACCACGGTCAACCTCCCGTTCATCACCGCGACCGACAGCGGTCCGGTCCACCTCGAACAGTCCGTCACCCGCGCGACGTTCGAGAACCTCACCTCGGACCTCATCGAGCGTACCGTCGAGCCGACCGAGCAGGCGCTCGAAGACGCCGGCTACTCGAAGTCGGACATCGACGAGGTCATCCTCGTCGGCGGCTCCACCCGGATGCCGCAGGTCCAGGAGCAGGTCGAGGAGCTCGTCGGCCAGGAGCCGAAGAAGAACGTCAACCCCGACGAGGCGGTCGCGCTCGGCGCGGCGGTTCAGGGCGGCGTGCTCTCCGGCGACGTCGACGACATCGTTCTGCTGGACGTGACCCCGCTCTCGCTCGGTATCGAGGTGAAGGGCGGCCTCTTCGAGCGGCTCATCGAGAAGAACACCACCATTCCGACCGAGGAGTCGAAGGTGTTCACCACGGCCGCGGACAACCAGACCTCCGTCAACGTCCGCGTCTTCCAGGGGGAACGCGAGATCGCCGACGAGAACGAGCTGCTCGGCGCGTTCCAGCTCTCCGGCATCCCGCCGGCGCCGGCCGGAACCCCGCAGATCGAGGTCTCGTTCAACATCGACGAGAACGGTATCGTCAACGTCGAGGCCGAAGACCAGGGCTCGGGCAACGCCGAGTCGATCACCATCGAGGGCGGCGTCGGCCTCTCCGACGAGGAGATCGAGGAGATGCAAGAGGAGGCCGAGAAGCACGCCGAGGAGGACGAGGCCCGTCGCGAGCGGATCGAGGCCCGAAACGAGGCCGAGACGACGATCCAGCGCGCCGAGACCCTCTTAGAGGAGAACGAGGAGGAGCTCGACGACGACGAGCTCGTCGCCGACATCGAGGCGGCCATCGAGGACGTCGAGGACGTGCTCGAAGACGAGGACGCCGACACCGACGAGATCGAGTCCGCCACCGAGGCGCTCACCGAGGAACTCCAGGAGATCGGCAAGCAGATGTACGAGGGGCAGGCCGCACAGGCCGGTCCCGGTGGTGCCGGCGGCGCCGGTCCCGGCGGTATGGGCGGTATGGGCGGCGCCGGTCCCGGCGGTGCGGCGGGCCCCGGCGGTGCCGACGACGACGAGGAGTACGTCGACGCCGACTTCGAAGACGTGGACGACGACGAGGAGTAACCCTCTCAGACCCGGTTCTCGACGTTTCGACCCCGTCGCTTAAACCGACCGACCGATCAACACCATTCAACGAACGCAACGCATGAGCGAAGATTTCTACGACGTCCTCGGCGTGTCACGGGACGCCAGCGAGGAGGAAATAAAGAAGGCGTACCGCAAGCAGGCCGCCGAACACCACCCGGACGTCAGCGACGACGAGAACGCCGAGGAGCGGTTCAAGAAGATCCAGAAGGCCAAGGAGGTGCTCACCGACGAGCAGAAGCGGAAGCAGTACGACCAGATGGGCCACGATCGGTTCACCGAGGCCGACAAGCGCGGCGCGACGGGCGGGGGCGGCGGTCCGGGCGGCGCCGGCGGTCCCTTCGGCGGCGCGGGTGGCGCCGGGGGCGCCGGCGGGTTCGAGGACATCTTCAACCAGTTCTTCGGCGGGGGCGGCGGTCGCGGCCGCGGCGGCGGTGGCGGCGGCAACCGCCCGCGACAGGGGCGCGACCTCAAGACGGGGCTGACCATCGACCTCGAGGAGGCGTTCGCGGGCGCGACCAAGGAAGTCACGCTCACGCGACCGACGACCTGTGCCACCTGCGACGGCGCCGGTCATCCCCCCGACGCCGACGTGGAGACCTGTTCGCAGTGTAACGGCCGCGGACAGGTCCAGCAGGTTCAACAGACGCCGCTCGGGCGCGTTCAGCAGACGTCGACGTGTCCCCGCTGCGGAGGCGAGGGCGAACTGTACAGCGAGGACTGCCCCGACTGCGGCGGGGACGGCGTCGTCCGCGAGGAGGCGACGCTCTCGGTCGACATCCCGGCCGGTATCCGCTCCGGACAGAGCCTCCGGATGGAGCGCGAGGGCGCTCCCGGCGAGAACGGCGGTCCGAAGGGCGACCTGCTCATCGAGGTCGACGTCGACGTCGGCGACCGGTTCGAGCGCGACGGCGACGACCTCCGCGTCAACGAGGCGATCTCCTTCCCGCAGGCCGTCTTCGGTGACACCGTCGAGGTGGAGACGGTCGACGGCAGCGTCGAGATGGACGTGCCGGCGGGCACGCAGAGCGGCGAAACGTTCCGGCTACAGGGGAAGGGAATGCCACGACTCCGTCGACGCGGGCGCGGCGACCTCTACGTTCAGGTCGGCGTGGTCGTCCCCGAGTCGCTCAACGAGGAGCAGCGCGAGGCGCTGGAGGCGTTCGCAGAGGCCGGCGGCGAGGACATCGATGTCGGCGGCGGCTTCTTCGAGAAGCTGAAGAGCTCCTTCTGAGCGGCCTCGACCGATCTCGGTCTCCGTCTCGCCTCGCCTTCCGCGGCCCGTAGCTTTTCCGTCTCTCGGCCCGTCCGCTAGACCATGGGCTACGACACGGCGGCCTACGACGACGTCGAACCGCGCGCGCCCGGCATGTACTTCCTCCGTGACGCGCTCGACTGCGAGCGCCTCGGCGTGACCGTCGTCGAGGCCGACGACGGGTGGGAGGGAATGGAACACGACCACGCCGACGCCGACCATGAGGAGGTGTACGTGCTGCTCCACGGCGAGGCGACGCTCACCGTCGACGGCGACGCCGTCGAGCTCGCTCCCGGTGACGCGGTCCGCGTCGACCCCGGATCCGCGCGCGACCTCGTCTTCTCGGCCGACGGTTCGAAGATGATCATCGCCGGCGCACCCTGACGCCGGCTCAATGATCGTCATCGCCGGCGCACCCTGACGCCGGCGTCGACTCGACCGCGTTCGGCCGCAGCTCCGCCGGCCGACGCCGCAGCGTTAAGGCTTGTCCGCCACGAGGGTCTCGTATGGATCTCGTCGGCGACCTCCTCGCGCGCGACCGGCGTACCCGGGACACGGCGCTCGGTACGCCGGACGGACGGGAGCGAACCTATCACGACCTGATCACGAACGGCTACAAGGCGGCGAACGTGCTCCGGTACCTCGGCGTCCGGGGGGGTGCGACCGTCGCCGTCGACCCGACGCCGGGGTTCCACACGACGCTCGCGTTCCTCGGCGCGGCCGCCGTCGGCGCGCCGGTCCGGTTCGACCCGGAAGCGGGGATCGAGGCGGGCGACCGCGTCGTGCTCGCGCCGGTCGCAACCGCGGCCGACCTCGATCCGGCACCGGGTACGAACCTCGCCGCGTTCGGCGGATCGCCGGAGCGGGCCGACACCACGCACTGGGAGCAGGAGCTGTGGAGCGAGAACCCGGGGACGCCACCGAGCGAGGTCGGTCCCGCGGACGCCGCCATCGTCGGACCGAACCGGGAATTCAGCCACCGCGAGCTGTGTTCGCTCGCCGCGGCCGCCGTCGAGGAGGCCCGACTGAACGAGGGGACGCGCGTGGTTCTCCGTCGACCCCTCTCGGACCCCCCGGCCGTCGCGGCCGGCCTCGTCGCTCCGCTCTCCGTCGGTGGGACCGCCGTGCTCGCGTCGCCGCGCGCCGACGGCGAGGCGGACGACGACGCCGACGAACCCCGCGGCGACGTGGCGGTGGCTCCGGCGGATGTGGCCGTACCAGAGCCGCGACGCGTCGATCCGGCGTCGCTCGCGTCGGCGGCCGAATGACCGTCCCCGATTCGGACTCCCGAATCAGTCGTCCGCGGGGTTCGGCTCCGCCGGCACTCGCTCTCCGTGTCGCAGGCAGGCGGACTCGTGGTCGGGGGCGTGAACCGTCCGTTCGGGGACGGTCTCGGCGCAGGGCGTCCTGATCGCGTCTGCGAGGACTTCCCCCGCTCGCTCGGCGTCGTCCTCGAACAGGTGTTCGATCGCCTCCGAGAGCGTCCGTTCGAGGTCGGGGTCGTCGACCGTCTCGCCGATGTCGAACTCGTGGCGGATCTCCTCGCGGACCGCCGATTCCGTCGGTTCCGTTCCGCCGGCCGCGAGGTTCTCGCGGATCTGTTCGACGTCGACTTCGCCTGCGGCGACGTTGTCGCGGAGGTTCAACAACCCCCGCCAGTCCTCCTGGTCGATGTCGACGCCCTCCGGCTGGATCACCTTGTGACACCGCGTGTGGAACCGACAGCCGCTCGGCGGGTTCGTCGGGCTCGGCACGGTGCCTTTCAGCTCGATACCGCCGACTTTCGACCGCGGGTCCGGCGTCGGTATCGACGATAGCAGCGCCTCGGTGTAGGGGTGCTGCGGGTTCGTGAAGATCTCCTCGACCGGCCCGATCTCGACGATCTCGCCGAGGTACATCACGGCCACGCGGTCGCAGACCTGCCGGATTACGGACATGTCGTGGCTGATGAACAGCAACGACAGTCCGAACTCCTCTTGGAGGTCGTTGATCAGCGAGAGGATCTCCGCCTGGATGGAGACGTCGAGGGCGCTCACCGGTTCGTCGGCGATGATGAGGTCCGGATTCAACACGAGCGCCCGGGCCAGCGCGATCCGCTGCTTCTGGCCGCCGGAGAACTCGTGGGGATACCGGTCGAAGTCGCTCGCCGAGAGCCCGACGCGTTCGAGTAGGTCCTCGACGATCGCACGTCGTCGGTGGCGGTCGTTCATGCCGTGGACCTTGAGGAGTTCACCGACCGCGTTCCCGACCGACATCCGCGGGTCGAAGCTGGATGACGGGTCCTGGAATATCATCTGTGCGCCCCGCCGGAACTCCATCAGCTCGTCGTCGTCGAACTTCGTCACGTCGTTGGGATGCGTCCCGTCGGAGTTCCGCGTCGCGCCCTCGCGACCGTTCCCGTTGAAGATGACCTCTCCCGAGGTCGGCTCCTCCAAGTGGATGACCGAACTCGCCGCGGTCGACTTCCCGCAGCCGGACTCGCCGACGAGCCCGAGGGTCTCGCCCTCCGCGATGTCGAAGCTGATCCCGTCGACGGCGCGGGCGGCGCCGACCTGCCGGTTGAAGATACCCTTCCGGATCGGATAGTGCTTCTCCAGGTCGCGGACCGACAACAGCGGCTCAGTCATCCGCGGGCCCCACCTCGCTTTCGCCGTCGGTCGGCGCGGTTCCGTCCCCGTCGATCGGCCCGAACTCGTCGTTCCGGACGATCGAGGGGTTTCCGCCCGGGCCGTAGTGGACACAGGAGACGCGTTGGCCCGGCGCTACCTCCACCTCCTCGGGCTGTTCGCCCGTGCGGCACGCCTCCTCGGCGTACTCGCACCGCGGCGCGAACCGGCACCCCTCCGGCGGGTCGTATGGGTCCGGGAGGGTTCCCGAGATCCCGCCGCCGGTCCCGCCGAACTCCGGGAGACACTCCAACAGCTGCTGGGTGTACGGATGCCCGGGGTGATCGAAGATGTCGAGCACGCCGCCCCGCTCCATCACCTTCCCGGCGTACATCACGACGATCCGGTCGGCGATCTCCGCGACGACGCCGAGGTCGTGCGTGACGAACAGGATTCCCATCTCGAACTCCTCCTGGAGGTCGTCGAGGAGCTTCAGGATCTGCGCTTGAACCGTCACGTCGAGCGCGGTCGTCGGCTCGTCGGCGATGAGCAAGTCGGGGTCACCGACGAGTGCCATCGCGATCATCACGCGCTGTTTCTGTCCGCCGGAGAACTCGTGGGGATAGTCGTCGAAGCGCGAACTCGCGTTCGCGATCCCGACGCGGTCCATGAGGTCGACCGCCCTCGCGCGGGCCTCGTCGTCGGAGACGTCCTGATGGATCTGAAGCGCCTCGACGATCTGCCACCCGACGGTGTAGCAGTGGTTCATCGCCTCCTGCGGGTTCTGGAAGATGTGCGCGATATCGTTGCCCCGAATCTGCCGGAGCTCCGACTCGGGGAGCGACAGCAGGTCGCGCCCCTTGTACCGGACGGTCCCCTCGATCTCGCCCGGCGGCGTGTTGATGATCCTGGTGATCGACTCCGTCGCGACCGTCTTGCCGGACCCCGACTCGCCGACGATACAGACGGTCTCGCCGGTGTCGACGCTGAAGTCGATCCCGTCGACCGCGGTGAGGGTTCCGTTGTCGGTGCTGAACGTCGTCGTGAGGTTCTCGACCTCGAGTAGTGGTTGATCGGCAGACATTATCCGTTCTCGGCCTCCGCTTCGGGGTTCAACGCGTCCAACAGCGCGTCGCCGAGGAAGTTGAACGCGAGGATGGTCAGGAACAGCACGATACCGGGCGCTAACACGATCCACGGGGCGAACGAGAGGTCGCTCCGGCCGGTGGCGATGAGCTGTCCCCAGGAGGGAACCGTCGAGTCGCCGACCCCGAGGAACGCGAGCTGCGCCTCCGCGAGCAGGAAGCCGGGGATGAGCAGCGTGAGCTGCGTGATGATGCTGCTCGCCGCGTTCGGCACGACGTGCCCGCGGATCACCTGATACGTGCTCGCGCCGCTGATGCGGCTCGCCTTGATGAACTCCTCTTCGGAGATGGACAGCGACTTGCTCCGGATGTACCGGGCGGTGCCGCCCCAGGCGAACAGCGAGAAGACCACGATGAACATGCCCAGCCCCGCGCCGTAGATGTAGAGGATGAGCAGGAACATCAGGAACGTCGGGAACGAGAGGATGATGTCGACGAACCGCATCATGATCTCGTCGACCCAGCCGCCCGAGTACGCGCTCAGCGTGCCGAACGTGATCCCGATCGTGGCGACGATGGTCGTCGTGATGAACCCGATCTGCATGCTGATCGTCATCCCGTAGACGATCATCGTGAACACGTCCTTCCCGCCCCCCGTGGTTCCGAGCGGATGTTGCCAGGTCCCGTAACACCGACCGTTCATCACCTCGCCGACGCAGGTCGCCGGCGTCGTGTCCGCGACGGAGGTGAACACCGGCGGCTGGTAGGCGATGAGGAGGTCCTGCTGTGGCGCGTTCAGGATCAGCGGTCCGACGATGCCGCCGACGAACACGACGCCGAGCCAGCCGAGGCTCACGACCGCCGGCCGGTTGCGCCTGAACTCCTTCCAGTAGTACCGCGTCATCCGCGGGTTCTGGTACAGCGGTAAGACGAGGTACCAGAACGCTAAGAACAGCGTGAAGATGAAAAAGAAGTCGAGCGTCTCCAGATTCTGCTCGAGGCCGATAAACTCGAACGTCGGAGTCCGCTCACCGAGGAACTGCCAGTCGTACACGCCGAGCAGCGCGAGCGGGATCGTCGTCAGCAGCATCCCGAGCGAGTTGACGGACAGGTCGAACCGCCCCGACCGCGAGAGGTCGTTCCAGTCGACTTGATCGAATCGTTCGGATTTCTCAGTAGCCATTGTTCTCCGTTGTGTTACCTGTCATCGTAGCTGATCCGCGGGTCGAGCACGGTGAACACGAGGTCCTCGATGAGGTTCCCGATGACGGCGACGAACGTGAAGAACAGCGTCGTCCCCAGTACGAGGTTCGTGTCCTGTTGGATCAGCGCGTTGTACGTCAACCGTCCGAGCCCGGGGATACCGAACACGACCTCGACGAGCAGCGACGCGCCGAGGAACAGCGCGAGGAGCTGTCCGACGAGGGTCGTCGAAAGCGGGACGAGCGTCGGCCGCATGACGTGGTAGGCGTACGCGCGGAGCGGTGATACTCCCTTCGCCTTCGCCGTCTTCATGAAGTCGGCGTTCTGGAACTCCGCGGACTCGTTCCGGGAGACCCGCATGACGGCGCCGATCGATCCGGTGACCAGCACGAACACCGGCAGCGTCAGCTGGATCGCGTTCTGAACGCTGAACACCGGAACCTCCGGCTTGTAGATGACCGGTATCCACTCCAGCCACACCCCGAAGATCAACAGCAGGATGATCCCGAAGAAGAAGTTCGGGATGGCGTAGCCGAAGAAGGCGAACCCGGTCGCCGCGTGGTCCTTCCAGCTGTACATGTTCGCTGCGGAGTAGACGCCGACGAGCGGCCCGAGGATGATCGTGAGGATCGTCCAGGGGATCGAGTACTGCGCGGTGTAGTACAGCGCGTTCGTGACCGCCTCGGTCACGGGCATACTGGTGCTCACCGACCAGCCCCAGTCGAGCGTGTAGACGTTCCGGAGGAAGTCCATGTACCTGACGTACAGCGGCTCGTCGAGCCCGCGCAGCTCGCGGACCCGCTCGGCGGCCTCCGCCGGGTCGCCCCCCTGGAGCGCCGCCTGCGTCGCCGCCCGCCGGACGGCCGGGTTCGGGGCGGCCGAGAGCAGCAGGAACGTGACCGTGACGATGATGAGCGATACCACTGCCGCCCAGAGGACCCGAGCGCTAACGTATCTTCCAAATCCCATGTGATGTCTAAACTGGTGAGGTGAAAACGGGGTGATTCGGGCTTACTCGTCCGTCGACGGGTAGAACTGGGACCAGCGGGGCTGCCACGTGAAGTGCGGCGACGCGAGCCCGCGGTAGACGCCTTGGATGAGGTCCTGCTTGCTGATCGCCGCCGCCATCGCCTGGCGGAACGGGACCAGCTGGAAGAGGTTCCCCGGACCGGCGCTCCAGCCGTTCGCGCGCTGGTTCACGGAGATGATCGTGTTGTACGGTGTCGGGACCTGAAGGACGTCGACGTTCTCGTTCTCTTGGTACGACTCGTACTGCTCCGGCGGAATCGCGGCCGCGTCGGCCTCGCCGGTCCTGAGCGCACCGAGGCGGGAGGCCTGCTCCCGAACGACGCTGATCGAGGCGGACTCGAAGTACGGCCCCTCCGAGAACAGGTCGGGCCCCTCGTCGATGTCGCGGAGGTAGTACTCGTCGTTACGGGTGTACTCCGTTCCGGAGCCACGGTTCCACGCCGTGAGCTCGAACGCGCCGAGGTTCCCGGCGAACTGGAGTTCGAGCAGCTCCTCGTCCTGCTCGAGACCCTGGACGTCCTCCTCCTCGACGTACGGCTGGAGAAGGTCCTTCGGGATCGGGTACAGGAGCGGGTCGTACGTCTTGGGCCACAGGATGTTCGGGGACTCGAGCGTCGCCTCGAACTGGAACTCGCCCGTCTGCTCGACGGTGACGCCGTCCCAGCTGGTCGACGCCGCGGTGGGCGCCCAGTCTGCCTGGTGGAGCTCCTGGATAAGGTAGACGAAGTCCTCGGCGGTGACCTGTCCGTACGGCTCACTGAACTGGAGGTTCTCCCGCACGTCGAACGTCCACACCTCGCCGTCCTCGGTGGACATGTCGTACAGCAGCGGGAAGACGTCCTGGTTCTCGTCGAACGTGTACCCCTGGTCGAGCGCGCGGGCGATCGCGGTCCCGGCGCCGTTCTCGGTGTTAAACAGCGGGTTCAGGGTGGTGAACCGCGCCGAGGTGACCGTGTCGTAGGAGCCGCTGACCTCCGGCTCGCCCTCGTACCACGCGGGCAGGTCCCAGCCGTTCGAGAAGTTCTCGATCGGCCCCTCGAGCTCGGGGTTGTAGCCGACGAGGTCGTCGCTGAACAGCAGGGTGATGTACGGCTGCTCGTAGGCGATGTTCTCGAAGATATCGACGAACGCCTGCTGGAGCTCTTCCACGCTCGACGCCTGTTGCGCCTGATCGAAGAGCTCCTGCGCGTCGAACTGCGGGTAGTAGCCGACCGGGTTGTAGAACGCGGTGGCGCCGTCGAAGAACGCCGAGTTCGTGAGCGGGTTAAGCGGGTAGGTGTTCAGCCCGAACACGATGGACATGTCCCACGCCTGGTTGCTCGTGACCGACTGCGGGCCGGGGTTCGTCGGCGTCGGGTTCTCCCACGTGACCTCCTCGCCGTCGACCGTGTCGGTCCCCCCTTGGGGCTCGGCCGTCCAGTACTCGTTGTTGAACCGCGTGCCGTCGATGGCCTCGACGATAACGTTGATTCCGAGGTTCTGGCCGAGTTCCTGCGCGATGAAGTTGGCCGTCAGCTGCGAGGTCTCCTGCCCCGTGCTGTGGTAGATGTTGATCTCGACCTGGTCTCCGTCGGGGTTGACCATCGTGTCCCCGTCGAAGCTGTAGTCGTACTCCGACTGCTCGAAGGCGCGCTCAGCCAGCGTGTGCGCGACGTCACGACCGTAGAGGGGGTCCACACCGAACTTCGGGAAGTCGGGGAGTTCGAGCTGGTTACCCCCGCTGCCGGAGCCGCCCTCGGAGCCGTTCATTCCGTCGGAGCCGTTGCCGCCGCCGGACCCGGAGCCGCCCCCGCCGTTTCCGGAACAGCCGGCGAGCGTTACCGCGCCGGCGAGGCCGAGCGCAGAGAGCCATTCTCGCCGGTCGATATGCCGGGAATCATCACGATCCTCAATGTTTCGCCGTGGCATACCGTGTAGTACGAGCGTGTGTATAAAAAACTTCAGACTTCGGGACAGTTGTCAGGGACGTTCATCTTACATTCGTCTTGACAGTCCTCTTATTAGAAGGTGAATTCGCACTCTATGTACGCGTCTCTTCGTGTGTCTGAGATTTTTCCCGATATTTCTGCCTAGATTTAACTTCTATGCTGCTAACCGCCGTCCAGTCCGACGTACGAACCGCTTCGATACGACCCACGGACCGCTCCCGGGATCGCACGTGACTCGTCCCCGACTATCCCACCGCTTTTCGCTGCGCCCGATCGCGTCGATCGACGTTTCACTCGTTCGCCGGGCCGGTCAGGGGCGGTGACGCCGTCGGTGGAGTAGTTCCGCTCCGCTCGCCCGCACGACGGCCCCGCTCGGTTCTCCAGTTCACTCTCGGTTCTCCAGTTCACTCTCGGTTCTCCCCTTTACTCGCCGTCGTCGGCGGACGACTCCGTCACCGCCTCGTCGCTGATCGCCCGGTCGTACCGCACGATCTGCTCGCGGTGAAGCGAGTAGATCATGTCCGCGAGCACGCCGAACACGAGCAGTTGGATCCCGAGAATGGTCGCGCCGACCGCACCGACGGCGATTATTTCGTGACTGATCCCGAACGCGAGGTATCGGTAGAGGACGAACGCCCCCAACGCAAGCCCCGCCGCGGTCGACGCCACGCCGACGCTCCCGAAGTAGAACAGCGGGTTGTTCGTCTTCGCCTTCCGGTACAGCTCCAGGAATATCACGCCGCCGTCGCGGATCGGATGGAGGTTCGTCGCGGACCCGCCGGGGCGTTCCCGGTACGTGATCGGCACCACCTCGACCGAGACGCGGTTCTTGACGCACTCGACGGCCATCTCTGTCTCGATGCCGAACCCGTCGGCGGTGAGGTGAAGCCGCTCGAACGACTCGCGGGTGAACGCGCGGTACCCGGAGAGGATATCCCGGTAGCTGTTTCGGTGGATCGCTCGGAACGCGGCGTTGATCAGGCGGTTCCCGATCCGGTTGAGGCGGCTCATCGCGCCCGGACGCATGTCGGCGAACCGGTTCCCGATAACGTGGTCGGCCTCGCCGGCGAAGAGCGGTTCGAGCATCGCGGCCGCGTCGTCGGCGTCGTAGGTGGCGTCGGCGTCGGCCATCAGGACGTACGGCGCCTCGACGTGGTCGCGAACCCCCTCCCTGACGGCCTGCCCCTTCCCCCGTCCCGACTGTTCGACGACGCGAGCGCCGGATTCGCGGGCGATCGACTGCGTCTCGTCCGTCGAGCCGCCGTCGATCACGAGGACGTTCTCGAACCCGACGTCGCGGAAATCATTGACGACGCGTGCGACCGTCTCGGCCTCGTTCATCGTCGGCAACAGGACGCAGACGTCGTCGTGGTCGGTCATCAGACGAGCGATCACGGGGGAGTCGGTAAACTCTGTCCCTCCCCGTCGACGCCGGTTCGGCCTCGCTCGGTACCCACCCCGTCTTCGGGGCGAACGTCGGGCGTACATCGCCTTCGGCGCTGGCGGCCGCGTCGCTGCGGCCACCCACACGCTCATGTACGTGAGTATTGATCATGGTTGTATGTCCCACCCACCGGACGAACGCGTCGACGAACTGCTCAGCGCCGCCCGCACGGCGACGGGGGATGAGCTGCGGAGCCTCACGTACTTCACTCGGGACGACGTCGAGCAGCTGTACCTCCGCAGCGACCTGAGCCGGACCGCCGACCTGGTCGGCTTCGCGGAGAACGAGCGCCACGGGTTCCACGCGCAGTCGATGTACGCCGACACCCAGCTCGGCGACTACCTGTTTACCGTTCGGGTGTTCGAGAACGGGTACCTCACGCGGGTGATCGCCAACGATCACGGGACGTGGGTGACCACGGACTCGATGGAGATGGACCGGTTCGAGGAGCTGGCGAGCGCGCTCGCCTCGATCCTCCGGCTGTTCGACCCGGCCTGACCCCGCGCCGACGCGGCCCGGAAGCTACCCGAGGTGGCTCTCGAACTCGCTGACCAGCTCCGCGGCGTCGACCGGCTTCGTCACGTAGCCGTCGGCGCCCGCCTTCACCGCCTCCATCATCTTCTCCTGCTGGTCGACGCTCGTACACATCACGATCACCGCGCCGGGCCAGCGCTCCTTGATCGCGGCGGTCGCCTCGATACCGGTCATCTCCGGCATCACGACGTCCATCGACACCGCGTCCGGCTCGTACGCCTCGAAGAGCTCGACCGCCTCCGCGCCGTGTTCCGCCTCGTCGACGACCTCGAATCGGTCCTCCAGCGCGTCCCGCACGACGGTCCGCTGGAAGGAGGAGTCGTCGACGACGAGTACCCGCTCGGTCATACCGATCGTCCCGGTCTGACCGACATAAGCGCGCGGATCGCTCGGCGCGGCGACCGCTCCGTCCGGTCGGCCTCCGCCCGGCGTCGGCAGGCGGGTATCCCTTGTATATCCGATAAAACATATAATGAACATGGGAACAAGGTTAAGGTCTATCCCGCGATACGATCGCGTATGGAAACGCGGAAGGTCCAGCGGTTGGGGCCGTCGACGCTGGCGATGACCCTCCCGGCCGAGTGGGCGCAGGAACACGGCGTGAACAAGGGCGACGAGGTGTCGCTGCGGATGGGCGGCAAGGGGACGCTCACGGTGCTTCCCGAGTCGGTGAGCACGGAGGAGTCGGAGGCGGTGATCCACGCGGACGGGCTCGACGCGCGCTCGCTCGAGCGCGCGATCGTGGCGCAGTACGTGCTGGGACGGCGCGTGATCCACGTCCGCAGCGAGGGCGCGCTCGACAGCGAACACATCAACGCGGTGTACAAGGCGGAGACCCAGCTGATGGGCCTCGGCGTCATCGAGGAGACGCCGGAGGACATCTCGATCCGCTGTTCCGTCGATCCCGAGGACTTCACCCTCGACAACCTGCTCGAACGGCTGGAGAACACCGGGTCGACGATGCGGGGCGAGGGCGTGAAGGCGCTCGCGCACGGTAACCCCGACCTCGCGCAGCGCGCGCTCAACCGCGAGCGGCAGGCGAACAAGATATTCGTCCTCCTGCTCCGGCTCATCTTCACCGCGTACCAGAACCCGAACCTCGCCCGCGCGGTCGGCCTCGAGGAGGGGTTCCCGCTGATCGGCTACCGCTCGGTCGCGAAGAACCTCGAACTCACCGCCGACAACGCGGAGGACATCGCCGAGATCGTGATGGAAGCCGAGGGGCACACCCTCGACGTCGACAGCGCGACGATGCGACAGATCCGCGAGTTCACCGATCAGGTGGACGACCTGACGGCGCTCGCGGTCCGGGCCGTCGTCGAGCGCGACTACGACCTCACCGTCGAGTGCCGCGACCTGTTCTCGCGGCTGGAGGACCGCGAACAGGAGATCCTCGACGAGCTGCCGAACGACCTGGACAACGAGACGCTGCTTATGACCCGCGAGGTGCTCGTCAGCCTCCAGCACACCGCGGAGTACGCCATGCGGAACGCCGAGATCGCGGCGAACCTCGCGCTCAACGAGGCGTCGGAACACGTCGAGATCATCTGACCCCGTGGCGGCGTCAGCGCTCGTCGCTCGCGCCCGACCGCGTCGCGCGGTTCGCATGAACTAAGTGGCCCCCCGCGAAGCGGTTCGTATGAGCGAGGGTTCCATCGAGTCGGACAAGGAGGTCGGCGTCGCGCTCGCGCTCGGCGCCATCGCGTTGGTCGGTGCCGTTGTGATGGCGGCGTACCCCGGGCAGCTGGGGAAGGCGTGGGGGTTCGCGGGCGCGTTCGTCTTCGCGACGCTCGCCGTCGGCGCGGTCCAGCTGTTCGACTGATCGCGACGCGGACCGGCCGATCGGTCGTGAAAAACGAGAAACCGTTAAGGATGTCAGACGCGTATATCCGGCAATGAGCGAGTACACCGAGGAGGAACAGCGGATCCTCGCGTACCTCACGGACAGCGTCACCCGTGGCGAGCGGTACCTTCGCTCGAAGACGATCGCCGACGCGATCGGTCTCACCGCGAAGCAGGTGGGCTCGCGGCTCCCCCGGCTCGCCGAGAAGTCGGACGACGTCGACATCGAGAAGTGGGGCCGCGCCAAGTCGACGACCTGGCGCGTGACGCCGGACGGCTGAGGACGCGACCCGGCCCCGACGCTGTCGCCGCGTTCCCCGCACCCGACTCCGCCGACGCGCATTTTTAACCCCCGTAGCCCCAAACGGAGGTATGACCGTTCGAGTCTCCCGGACGTTCGAGTTCGACGCGCCGCCGGCCGACGTGTGGGCGTTCATCTCGGACGCGGAGCAGCGCGCGGACGCCATCAGCGTGGTCGACTCCTTCGAGGTCCACGACGACGGCAGCGCGACCTGGCACGTCGCGCTACCGATACCGATGATCCGCTCCACGATCGACGTCGAGACGGAGGACGTGGAGCGCGACCCCCCGAACCGAGTGAAGTTCGTCGGGAAGTCGCGGGCGTTCCGCGTCACCGGCGAACACGAGATCACCGAGACCGACGACGGCGGGTGCCGGCTCGCGAACGAGTTCGTCGTCGACGGGCGCCTCCCCGGCGTCGAGTCCTTCTTCAAGCGCAACTTCGACGCCGAACTGGACAACTTGGAGGACGCGCTCCGCGCGTCGCTGGCCTCGCCCGCATGAGGCTCGCCGGCGTCCAGCTGGCGGTCGAAGGCGGCGAGGTCGAGGAGAACGCCGAGCGGGCGCTCGACCGCGTCCGGGCGGCCGCGGCCGACGGCGCCGACCTGGTCGTCCTGCCCGAGCTGTTCGACGTGGGCTACTTCGCGTTCGACGCGTACGGCCGCGCCGCGGAGAGCCTCGTCGGCGACCGGCTCGCCCGGTTCGCGGCCGCGGCCGACGACCACGACGTGGCGGTGCTGGCCGGCACGGTCGTCGAGGACCTGTCGGCGTCGGCCGCGGACGAGCTCGACGTGCCGGCCGAGTCCGGACTCGCCAACGCGGCCGTGTTGTTCGACGCGGACGGCGAGCGCAGGCTCGTCTACCGGAAGCGCCACCTGTTCGGGTACGGCTCCGAGGAGACGGACCGGATGGTCCCCGGCGAGCGGACGCCGGTGGTCGAGCTCGGGGGCGTCACCGTCGGGGTGACGACCTGCTACGACCTCCGGTTCCCGGAGCAGTTCCGCGGGATGGTCGACGCGGGCGTCGAGTGCGTGCTGGTGCCGAGCGCGTGGCCGTACCCGCGGATCGAACACTGGCGGACGCTCGGCCGCGCGCGGGCCATCGAGAACCTGACGTACGTCGCCGCCGTCAACGGGAGCGGCCGGTTCGGCGACGACGCGCTCTGCGGCCGGAGCGCGGTGTACGACCCCTGGGGGACCGCGCTCGCGTCGGCCGGCGACGAACCCGGGGTCGTGACCGCGACGGTGGACCCCGAGCGGGTCGCGGCGGTCCGCGAGGAGTTCCCCGCGCTCCGCGACCGCCGCTGAGTCGGCGTCTGGTACGGGAAGCTGCCGGTTCGCGGTCTCGGTGACCCCGTCGCCCGCCTCCGCGAACGCCGCCCGGCGCCGGCATCACGCGTCCGTCGGTAAGCGCGTCCGTATCTCGCGCCTCCGGATCTCACACCTTTATACGCCTGAGGCACGTACCGGTGCTTGCCGAAGACCGACGCTTTTCTCGTTGGGATTCGGCGTTAACCGATCCGCGCGCCCGTCCCGACCACCCGGGCGGCGACGCCGAGGACAGCCTGGGGGTCCGCTGTCCGGCCCGCCGCCCGCCGCCTCTCGCCGCCGCTTCGCCTTTCGCCCGCCTGCCCTTCCCACTTCCACCCCTCTCCCCTTCCACCGACGCCCAGTCGCGTCCCCTTCCGATGTACGCAGTCGTCGCTGTCTCCACGACGCACTACCGAACTCCGGACCGATTCGGGGACGACGCGGCGGGACTCGCCTCCTTCGCGCGCGAATATCTCTACTGATAATTCGGCCGGTAGGTTCTTACGTCGCTCGGCGGAGGAAGCAAACGCCGCGGACGAATCCGACTGGCCCCACCCCGTTCCGGGCGGGCCGGTCGGCCACTCGCTTCCACCGTCCGTCGTCCGTCGGCTTGGGTTCGGGTCCACCCGCTCCCACACCGAGCCCGAACCCCTTTCGGTACGTGCCTCGCTTCACGGACAGCGACCGCCGTCGGAGCGCGGGGCCGAAGCGCAAGGACGAAACCCCGGGCCGACGAACCGACGGTCGAATGTTCCCCCGCGAGTACCGCGGCGTCGCCTTCGTGGTCGGGCTGTTCCTCGTCGTCCAGGTGGGCGCGCTGGCGCTGGTCCCCGAGTTCGCCGCGAGCGGCTATCAGGCGGTCGAGAACCCCGACAACCCCGCGAACAGCGTGCTGTACGTCCTCGCCATCGTCGCGATGACGGGCGTGATGCTGGCGGCGTTCCGGTACGACTTCGACGGGGCGATCCGGCTGTTGATCGTCGGCGTCTCGGCGTGGCTCTCGTGGTACGTCTTCTCCGCGCTCGTCTCGCCGCTCGCGGCCGCCGTCCCCGCGGTCGCGGTCGGCGTCGGGCTGCTCGTCCACCCCGAGTGGTACGTGATCGACGTCGCCGGGATGTTGATGGGCGCGGGCGCCGCCGGGCTGTTCGGCATCTCGTTCGGGCTGCTGCCGGCGCTCATTCTGCTCGCCGTCCTCGCCGTCTACGACGCGGTCTCGGTGTACGGCACCGAGCACATGCTGTCGCTCGCGGAGGGCGTGATGGACCTGAACATCCCCGTCGTGCTGGTGATCCCGTTGTCGCTGTCGTACTCGCTGCTCGACGGCGAGTCGGCGAGCGACGAGGCGTCCGGGGTGGGCGAGGAGGCGGAAACGGACGGGGAGCCCGACAGCGGTGCCGATTCCGACATCGACGACGGGTGCGACGACGGAAGCGACGCCGCCGAACCCACCGAAGGCGGCGACCGCGACGCCTTCTTCATCGGCCTCGGCGACGCCGTCATCCCGACGGTGCTGATAGCGAGCGCGGCGACGTTCTCGCCGGCGGCCGACCTCGCGGTCCCGCTCCTCGGCGTCAACCTCCCTGCGCTGCTCGCGATGGTCGGCACCCTCGCGGGGCTGCTCGTGCTCATGCGGTGGGTGATCCAGGGGCGGCCGCACGCGGGCCTGCCACTTTTAAACGGCGGCGCGATCGGCGGCTACCTGATCGGCTCGCTCGTCGCCGGCATCCCGCTGATCGAGGCGCTGGGGCTCGCGGGCTTCTTTTAAATAGATTCGGGCGTCCGATAATTTGTTTATAAACTAGTGAGCGTCACGAACCCCCCGAAGCCCCAGCCGGGAGGGCGGCGCGCGCTCGCTGTCGTTCGAGACGCCGAAGGCGTCTCGTGATAACGAGAGAGCGAAGCTCTCTCGAACCACGCTCCTCAGTCGCTCACTCCGTTCGCTCCCTGCGGTGCTTACGTCGTCATCAGAACGCTTCGCGTTCTGATTGGCTCACGAGAGCGAAGCTCTCGTGAACGCCTGCGCCGCCCTCCCGGCTGCCCCTTCGAGTCCCGCCCGACCGCACAGCAACCGCGCCTCACACCTCCCCAACCTCGCCGCTCACGCCCTCCGGGCGTTCGCGGCGTCCCTCGCGCGTGCTGCTCGGCCGCAGAGCGGCCTCGCAGGCACGCGCCACCGCCGAGAAATTCGCTATTCGTCGTCCGCGGGGTTCCCGTCGCGCGTCTTCACGGCGACGCCGGAGCCGAGCTGTTCGGCCTCCGCGCCGGAGAGCTCGGCGCGGCCGACCCCGAAGATCGCGCCGCTCTCGTCGACGACGAGGACCTCGTCGCCGGGGCGGATCCCGTCGTCGGCCGCGGTGACGAACTTCGCGAACGCGTTGCGCCCCTCGCGCACGAACGGCTCGCTCTCATCGCCGACGACCATCCGGTGTCGCGGGGCGGCGAACGCCTCGCCGATCCGCTTCCCGCCCGCGAGCCCGAGGGTGAACCGACCGTCGGTGCCGTACGAGACGAGGCGGTCGCCCTCGCTGCTGCCGGGGGTGTCGTCGACGTCGCCGTCGATCACCTGCCGCGGGCGGCCGCCGCTCGACCGGCGCACGGTGAGGGTGTCGGCCGGGGGGAACAGGGCGTCGCCCGCGCCGGCCCCGAACTGGTAGTCGGCGGCGGTCCGCAGGTCCGCGAGCGTGTCGGCGTCGGTCATGGCCGGGATACCGACCGCGCGCCCAAAGCGATTGCGACACCGTCCGGCGACGATACCGCCGTGGGGAGCCGACTCTGCGGGGACTCGTGCGGGATTACTCCGCGCGGACGGCGACCGTCGCGGCCGGGGCGCTTCACCGGAACGGCGCGGGCGACACGCTTCGGAGCCCTGAATCGGGGCGTACCAGCCCGGACGCGACCCGTCAGAGTTCGATCCGGTCGACGATTGCCTCGTTCCCGTCGGTCCCGTCGCTGTGGGTGTTGATCGCGACGGTCCGGATCCGCTCTTCGAGCAGTGATCCGTCGATCTTCGCCTTCAACAGGGAGTCGACCTGGTAGACGCCGGCGGCGTTGTTCATCCGGATCACGACCTGAACGGGCGTCTCGTCGCCCGCGCGCAACGAGACGCGTTCGATCGCCTGCGAGGAGACGGTGTTGATCCCGCGGCCGCCCTCCTCGTAGGGGACCCGAGAGCGCCCGCGTTCCATGTCCAGCCCGTCCGCGATCCGGACGACGCCGGCCTCCAGCGTGAGCGGCTGCTCCTCGGTGTGGTGGCATAAGATTGCGTGGAGCACTTCGGCCTTCACGCGGACTCGGTCGGCCACGCCGTAGAAGTCGGTGAGCAGGTCGTCGAGCAGGTCGGCCGCGAGCGGGATCGAGTAGTACGGGTGGTCGTGGCGGTGGACGACGTGGCCGATGTCGTGGAGCGTCGCGGCCAGCGCGACGATCACCGGCTCGTCGGCCTCGTCGAGCCCCTGCTGGCGGGCGCCGTTGAACTCGACGCCGCCGGACTTGAGCAGGTCGTACAGCCGGAGCGCGCGGTCGCGGACGATCTCGACGTGTTTCGCGCCGTGGTCGTTGTACCCCTTCCGCGCGACCGGATTGACGTTTTGCGCCTCCAGGTACGCGACGATCTCCTCGTCCGATTCGAGCCGCGACATGACCTCGTTGAGCCGCTCGTCCGGGAACGCGTGGTCGGCCTCCGGGTCGTACTCGTGGCGGTCGGCGTCGGTGTCGGCGTCGACCTCGTCGGGCGTATCGAGGTCGTCTGCGGCCGGATCGGGCGCGTCGTCCGGTGTCGGATCGGGCGCGTCGTCCGGTGTCGGATCGGGCGCGTCGTCGGCAGGGTCGGTCATACGTCTCCCAGAAACCTTCACCGGGGATAAATGTGCGAGCCGCGCGGCGCTGCCGGCCACGGAGTCGCCGCGGCTTCGTCGACCGAACGGCGACGACCCCGCCGTCGTCCCCGGCGCTTATGCCGCCGCCGGCTGTGGGTCCGCGCATGCCCTTCGACGCCGACCGCGTCTCGACGGTGACGTTCGACTCGTACAGCACGCTCGTGGACGTGGAGGCCGCCGAGGCCGCGCTCGCGGACCGCGTCGACGACCCCGAGCCGGTGTCGCGGCTGTGGCGGTCGCGGTCGCTGGCGTACACGTTCGTCGCGAACGCGGTCGACGCCTACCAGCCGTTCTACGAGATGAACCGCGACGCGCTCACCTACGCGCTCGACGCGCACGGCGTCGACCTCCCGGACGCGGAGCGCGACGAGATCCTCGCGGTGTACCACGAGCTGGAGGTGTTCGACGACGTGCGCGACGCGATCGGCCGCCTCCGCGACGCCGGCTACGACTGCTACGTCCTCTCGAACGGCGACCCCGAGATGCTGGCGTCGCTCGTCGACCACGCCGACATCGCTGACCTGATCGAGGACGCGATCAGCGCCGACGAGGTGGAGACGTTCAAGCCCGACGCCGAGCTCTACCGGCACGGCGCGGCCCGAACCGGGACGCCGATCGACGAGGTGGTCCACGCGACGGCCGGCTGGTTCGACGTGCTCGGAGCGCGACACGCCGGGATGCAGGCCGCGTGGGTCGACCGGAAGGGAACGCCGTGGGAGCCGTTCGGCGGCGATCCGGACGCCACCGTCGAGACGCTCCACGACCTGGCGGACCTGCTCGGGGCCTGACGGCGCCGCCCGATGCGACTCCGCGACGCCGACGCGGCCGACGGTCGGTTCCGGTTCCGCGGCCGCCCGCTCGTCTCGTGGCTGCTGATCGCCGCGCTCGTGCAGCTCTCCGTCCGGGCGCTCGTCGGCGGCGCCGCCCTGATCGCCGCGCCCTCCGGCCGGATCGTCGGCCTCTCGACCGACGCGCTGGCCCGCACGCCGTTCGACGACTACCTCGTCCCCGGCGTCGTCCTCTTCGTCGTCTTCGGGCTCGTCTCCGCGGCCGTCTGCTACGGGGTGTACGCCGGTCGGAAGGGGGCGCCCGCGGCCGCGGCCGCCGTCGGCCTCGCCCTGCTGGGCTGGCTGGCGGTCGAGGCGCTGGCGGGCTTCGACAGGCCGACGATCTGGTTGAACCTCGCGACGGCGGTCGCGGCGCTCGCGCTCGCGTCGCGTCCGTGCGTTCGCGACGGGGGCCGCGGAGCGGATGCGTGAGAGGCCGCCGCGGAGCGGATGCGTGAGAGGCCGCCGCGGAGCGGGCCAGCGACCGCCCGCCGCGGCAGTTTCGACCCGAGACACAACCTATAAGCGCGCGACCGATCCATACTGCGGTGTGACCCGCTCCGCGTCCGCACGCGGTCCGCAACCGGCGCCAGCGACGCGGCTCTTCTCGAAAAAACGCGCGTGAACCGTCCGCCGGCGGGAGTGGCGACCCCGTCCCGGACGACCCCCGACCCGCGACCGGAGACGGTCGCGCGGCCGTTCCGCTTCACGACCGACACCGAATCCCACCACACGCACCCACACCGAACCCATGACGGACACGACGACAACGACCCCGTACGCGACGACCGAATCGACAGACGGAGAAGCGACCGACGCCCCCTTCGAGGGCGTCTATCCGGCGATGACGACACCGTTCACCGACGGCGACGCGGTCGACCACGACCAGCTCGCCGCGAACGCCCGGTTCCTGGAGCGCGCCGGCGTCGACGGGGTCGTCCCCGTCGGCTCGACGGGCGAGTCGGCGACGATGAGCCACGACGAGCACGTCGCCGTGATCGAGACGGTCCGCGACGCCTTAGACGACATCCCGGTGATCGCGGGCACCGGCTCGAACAACACCGCGGAGGCGCTCTCGCTGTCGCGGCGCGCGGCCGACGCGGGCGCCGACGGCCTGCTCCTCATCTCTCCGTACTACAACAAGCCCGAACCCGCGGGCTTCCTCGAACACTACCGGACCATCGCCGACGAGGTCGACATCCCGCAGATCGTCTACAACGTGCCCAGCCGCACGGGGCAGTCGATCCCGGTCGACGTCACGGTCGAACTCGCGGAACACCCGAACATCCGGGGGTACAAGGCTGCTTCCGGCGACCTCAACCTCATCAGCGAGGTGATAGAGCGGACCCGGGACGAGGCGTTCGCGGTGCTGTCGGGCGACGACGGCCTCACGCTGCCGGTCCTCTCTATCGGCGGCGCGGGCACGATCAGCGTCGTCGCCAACGTCGAGCCCGAGCGCACCTGCGCGATGGTCGGCGCCGCGCTCTCGGGCGACTACGACCGCGCGCGGGCGCTCCACCACGAGCTCTCGCCGCTCGTCCGCGAGCTGTTCGCCGAGACGAACCCGATCCCGGTCAAGGAGGCGATGCACATCCGCGGGCGGGGCGGACCCCGCGTCCGCTCACCGCTCTCGCGGCTCTCGGAGGACCGTCGCGAGTCGCTCCGCGACCTGCTGGCCGCGTACGACGAGCGCGCCCCGGGAACGATCGACCCGACGGCCGTCGACCCCGCGGCGACGGAGGGCGCCGAATGAGCGATGCCGGCGACCCCGCCGGTGACCTCCGGATCGCCGTCACCGGCGCGGGCGGCCGGATGGGCCGAGAGGTGATCGAGGCGGCCGCCGACCGCGAGGCCGTCGCCGTCGCGGTCGCGGTCAACCGCACGGAGATCGACCCCGTGGCGGGCGTCGCGGTCAACGACGCCGACGACCTCGACGAACTGCTCGCGAGCGAGGCGCCGGACGTCCTCGTCGACTTCACCGGTCCCGACTCGGCGGTCGCGTACGCCGAGGCCTGCGCGGACGCCGGCGTCCCGCTCGTCACCGGGACGACCGGGTTCTCGGACGCGCAGGTCGATAGCCTCCGGGCCGCGAGCGACGCGGTCCCCGTCCTCAAGGCGTCGAACTTCGCGCGCGGCGTCGCCGCGCTCCGCCGGGCGGTCCGCGAGGCCGCCGCGGCGCTGCCCGGCTACGACGTGGAGCTGACGGAGACGCACCACAACGCCAAGCGCGACGCCCCCTCCGGCACCGCGAAGTCGATCCTCGACGACGTGGAGGACGCCCGCGACGACCTCGACGAGCGCGTCCACGGCCGCGAGGGAGACGCCCCCCGGAGCCCGGGCGAGGTCGGCGTCCACGCCCGCCGCGCGGGCGACGTGACCGGCGAACACGAGGTCCTGCTGGCCGGGAACCGCGAGACGCTCGAGCTCACGCACCGCGCCGGCGACCGCGGGGTGTTCGCCGAGGGCGCGCTCGACGCCGCCGCGTGGCTCGCTGACCGCGACCCGGGCTGGTACGGGTTCGGCGACGTGCTGGACGCGGGCGAGAAATAACTGCGGGGAATCAGCATATCGACGAGTAAATACCGACACTCATCCATACACTACCCAATGAGCCTCGAAGCCGACGTCGCCGACCTCTGGAACCGGTATCAGGACGGACTGACCGCCGCGGACGCGAGCGACGCGGACGCGGCCGTGATCGACGAGTTCCTCGCTGCCTTGGAGGCCGGCGAGGTCCGCGCCGCCGAGAAGACCGGCGACGACGTGACCTCGTGGGAGGCCAACGAGTGGGTCAAGCGGGGGATCCTGCTCAACTTCGGCCTCCGCGAGACGGAGCCGCGAGAGTACGGCGGCGTCACCTACCACGACGTGCTCCCGCTGCGCGACACCGACGACCTCGCCGAACGCGGCACCCGGAACACGCCGGACGGGACCGCGATCCGCCGGGGCGCGTACCTCGGCAGCGACTGTATCATGATGAGCCCCTCGTTCGTCAACATGGGCGCGTACGTCGGCGACGGCACCCTCGTCGACTCCTGTGACACGGTCGGCTCCTGCGCGCAGCTCGGCGAGAACGTCAAGCTCGGCGCCAACACGCTGATCGGCGGCGTCCTCGAACCCGTTGAAGACGCGCCGGTGATCGTCGAGGACGGCGTCTCGCTCGGCGCCGGCTGCCGGGTCACCTCGGGATTCCGCGTCGGCGAGAACTCGATCGTCGGCGAGAACACGCTGCTCACGCCTCGGATCCCCGTCTACGACCTCGTCGAGGAGGAGGTCCTCTACGGCCACCTCCCGGCCGAGCGCCGCGCGTTCACCCGAATGGTCGAGTCGTCGGTCGGCGACCACGAGCTCTTCGAGGGCGGCGCGTACAAGCCCGCCGTCGTGGCGACGCACGTCGAGGAGGACACCCTCGAAGCGACGCGGCGGGAGGACGCGCTCCGCGAATGAGCGACCGCGACGCGGGCGGTACGGGCGACACAGGCGCGGAGGCGGCGGGCGAACCCGCCGGCGGCAACCCGCCGGTCCGCCGCCTGAGCGACTGGGACGCCGAGCGCCTTCACCGGCTCGCCGCCGCCCACGAGACCCCCCTGTACGTCCAGGACCTCGACCGCGTCCGCGAGAACTGCGAGCGGCTGCTCGCGGCGTTCCCCGACGCGGACGTGCGGTACGCCGTCAAGGCCCACACCGGGCGCGCCGTCCTGGAGGCCGTCCGCGACGCCGGCCTCGACGCGGAGTGCGCCTCTGCGGGCGAACTCGACCGCGCGCTCGCGGCCGGCTTCGACGGCTCGCGGCTGCACTACACCGCGGTCAATCCGCCGGCCCGCGACCTCGACCACGCCGCCGGCGTCGCGGCGGGGGAGCCGGGGATCACGGTCACTGTCGGCGCGGTCGACACCCTCGACCGCCTCGCGGAGCGCGGCTACGACGGCCGGGTCTGCGTCCGCGTGAACCCCGGCGTCGGCGCGGGCCACCACGAGAAGGTCACCACCGGCGGCGCGGCGAAGTTCGGGATCCCCTACGACCGCGCCGCCGATGCGGCCCGCGAGGCGGCCGAGCGCTTCGACCTAGTCGGGATCCACGCGCACGCCGGCTCCGGCATCGACCCGGACCAGCTGGACAGCCACCGCGAACTGGTCGCGCGGATGGGCGAGCTGGCCCGCGACCTCGCGGACCCGGACGCGGCCGGCGACGGCGACGCCGCCGCGAGCGCCGATCCGATCGCCCTCGAATACGTCGATGTCGGCGGCGGGTTCGGCGTTCCCTACGAGGAGGACGCCCCGCCGCTCGACCTCCCGGCGGTCGCGGCGGCGACGCGGGAGGCGGTCGCGCCGCTCCCTGAGGACACCGACCTCGCGATAGAGCCCGGACGCTACGTGGTCGCCGACGCGGGCGTCCTCCTGACGCGCGTGAACACCGTGAAGCCGACGCCGGACGAGACGGTCGTCGGCGTCGACGCGGGGATGACCGACCTCCTGCGTCCGGCGATGTACGACGCCTATCACCCGATCCGCAACCTCGGGGGCGGACGGGCGCGCGACGGGGGCGACGCCCCCTCGGTCGCGGAGCGGGAGGCAACCCCTGTCACGGTCGCCGGACCTATCTGTGAGACCGGCGATACTCTCTGTAAGGACCGAGCGCTCGCCGACCCGGCCCGCGGGGACCTCCTCGCGGTCGGCGTCGCGGGCGCGTACGGCTACGAGATGGCGAGCCAATACAACTCACGACCGCGGCCCGCGGAGGTCGCGCTCGACGACGGAACCGCGACGATCGCCCGGCGTCGAGAGACGCTCGGGGACCTGCTGACGGTCGAGCGAGGGGCGGCTCCCGACGGCGACGACCGACCGGAGGGCGACCGATGAACACCCACGCCGTCCCGGTCGAGAAGTACCACGGCACGGGCAACGACTTCCTCGTCGTCGACGCGGCCGCCGAGGACGTCGGCGACCGAGCGGCGTTCGCGCGGGCGCACTGCGACCGCGAGACGGGCGTCGACGGGGGCGACTTCGGCGCCGCACTCCCGCGCGACGGCGACGCGGACCGCGACGCATCCGGGGGTCGACGCGGCGCCGACGGCGTCCTCTTTCTCAGCGTCGATGAGCGGTTCGACCCGACTCGGGTCGTGATGACGCTGGTCCAGCCGGACGGCTCCACCGCGACGATGTGCGGCAACGGCGCCCGCGTCGTCGCGCGGTGGGCCCACGACCGGACGGGCGACCGCGAGTTCATGATCGACACCCAGGCCGGCACCCGGCGCGCCACCGTGACCGCGGACGCGACCGCCGCCGCCATCGAGATGGGCGTGCCGACGTTCGACCCCCGCCGCGTCCCGGTCGCCCGCGACGGCGCGCTCGCGGACGAACCGCTGATCGACGAGGCGGTCGAGGGGTTGACCGTTACCGCCGTCAACACCGGCGTTCCGCACGCGGTCGCGTTCGTCGACGGCGGTCGCGACGACCCCGACGGGATCGACGGGGTCGACCTCGACGCGGTCGCGCCGCCGGTCCGCCACGCCGACATCTTCCCCGAGGGCGCGAACGTGAACCTCGCGGCGGTCGTCGACGACGGCGCTGGCGACGGCCCCGCGGTCCTCGACCAGCGTACCTTCGAGCGCGGCGTCGAGGGCGAGACGCGCTCCTGCGGCACCGGCGCGGTCGCGGTCGTCGCGGTTGCCCGCCGACTCGGGCTGATCGACGGCGACGACGCCGTGAGCCGCCCGCCGGGCGGCGAACTGGAGATCACGGTCCCCGACTCCGGCCACGCCACCCTCACCGGTCCGGTCGCCCACGAGTTCTCGGGGACGCTCCCCGCCGACCCGCGATGAGCGAAGGGTCCGACGCCGGTTCCGACGCTGACGCCGGCTCCGGCTTCGATCCGGTCTCGTTCCTCGAAGCCGCGGTTCGGATCCCCTCGCACGAGTCTGTCGACGAGACCCGCGAGTTCGTCGTCGACCTGCTGGAGCGGCGCGGCGCAGACCCCGCGGTCGTCGCGGACGGGTGCGTCCTCGCGGAGAGGCGCTCGCCGGCGCCCGAGGCCGGCCCGAACCTCGTGTTGAACACCCATCTCGACACCGTGACGCCGCACGTCCCGTTCGATCGGGGGGAAGCTCACGGGGACGAGCGGGGAGGGTCGGCGTCGAACGAGGGGGGAGAGGGAGACGCCGGGGAAGTGATCCGCGGCCGCGGCGCCTGCGACGCGAAGGGCCCGCTCGCGGCGCTGCTCTCGGGGTTCCTCGCCGCCGACCCCGACCGCGGCCGGGTCACGCTCGCGCTCACGCCCGACGAGGAGGCGCTCTCCCTCGGCGCGGCGGCGCTGACGGGGCGGCTTCCGGGGACCGTCGACCGGCTCGACGGCGACCTGTTCCTCGTGGGCGAGCCGACCGGCCTCGACGCGTGTCCCGCCGCGAAGGGCCGTTTTCAGGCGACGGTCGAGCTGTCGGGGACGGCCGCCCACGCCGCGGAGTCCGCCGGGGCGAACGCGGTCGCGGCCGCCGAGGACGCGCTCGCCGCGATCCGGACGTTCGACGCGGACGCGACGGTCCACCCGCAATTGGGGCCGCCGAAGCTCACCCCGACGGTCATCGAGGGCGGCGCGGCGACGAATCAGGTGCCGGCGGACTGCGAGGTCACCGTCGATCGGCGGAGCGTCCCGCCGGAGACGGCAGAGGGATTCCGGTCGTCGCTCGCGGACGCGGTGCGGGAGTCGCTCGCTGCCGGCGCGGCCGGCGACCGCGGCGTCGACGCGGCGGTCTCTCTGACCGACCGGGAATCACCGTTCCTAGAGGCGTTCGCGACGGATACGGACCACGAAATCGTCAGCACGGTCGCGGACGCGGCGCGCGAGGCGGGCGACGCTGTCGGCCTGCCGAGCGAGCGCGGCGGCGACGTCCGGCCGTTCGGCGCCGCGACGGAGGCCTCCTACTTCGCGCCGGCGCCGACGGTCGTGTTCGGACCCGGGGACCTCGCCGACGAGGCGGGCGCGGTCGCGCACGCCGAACGGGAGTACGTGCGTGTTCGCGAGGTGGAGGCGGCCGCGGCGGCGGTCGAGGACGCGGTCGCGACGCTGCTCGGGTAGCGGCGCGAGGGGGGCGTACCGCCGCCGACTAGAGCAGGAACGTCTCCTCCTTCTCCGCGAGGTCGACGAAGTCGTCGGCGGCGTCGATCAGTTCGTCGGCGGCCGAGTTGCCGAACCCCATCGCCTCCACCCGGACCCCCTCGTGACGGAGGTGCGAGCAGAGTCGCGCGAAGTCGCCGTCGCCGGTACAGAGGACGACGGTGTCGACGTGGCTCGCGAGCGAGACGGCGTCGAGGCTCATTCCGAGGTCCCAGTCGGCCTTCTTCGAGCCGTCGGCGAACGTCTTGATCTCCTTGATCTTCGTCTCGAAGCCGATGTCGCGGAGCGCCTCGAAGAAGCTCTCCTCCTCGGGGGAGTCGGCGCGGATCACGTACGCGATGGCACGCACCAGCGACCGGTCGGAAACGGCCTCATCGAGGAGGCCGGAGTAGTCGATGTTCCGCGAGTAAACGCTCTGTGCGGAGTGATACAGGTTCTGCGAGTCCGCCAACACCGCGACGCGCTGGTCCGGGTGAATGTCGGTCATACGTCCCCCTTCACCGCCCGCGGTTAGGGGCTTTGGGATCGTCGCGCCCGCGATCGCGGCGTCGCGGTTCCACCGGTGACCACCATGGTTTATGCCCGGCGCTGAAGACCGTGGGCCATGGACGAAAAGCGGTTCGTCGTCGCCCTCTTCGGCCTCGCGGTCGCGTCCGTCGCCGGCTACGTGGCCTATCGGTTCGTCGCCCCGCTCACCGTCGCCGTCTTCCTCTACTACTCGACGCGGCGCTTCTACCACCAACTCGAACGCTTCCGGCTCCCGGCCCGGGTGCGTGCGGTCGTGTCGCTGTCGGTCATCGGCGTCCCGCTCATCGGACTGGTGGGATACACGCTGGTGTTGCTCGTCCTGGAAGCGCGGCGGTTCATCGAGACCTATCCGGTGGCCGACACCATCGGCGCGGAGAACTCCGTGATCGCCGACCTCGCGGAGCTGTCGAACCCGACGACGGACGAGCTGCTCGCGGCGTACCGATCCGGCCAGTTCGACCCCCTGATCGACCTCGTCTCCGAGCAGGCGTCGCTGCTGGCGAGCACGCTGTCGGGGCTCGCGTTAAACCTCCTCATCACCGTCGTCGTCACGTACTACCTGCTCATCGACGGTTCCCGGTTCCACGACTGGCTGCTCACCTTCGACGACGACGCGGTCGTCCGCGAGTACCTCGAGACCGCCGACGACGAGCTGGAGGCGGTGCTGTACGGGAACCTCCTCAACGTCATCGCGATCGCGATCATCGCCGTCGTCACCTACCTCGCGTACAACGCGATCGCCCCCGCCGCGGTCGAGATCCCGTATCCGACGCTCGCCGGTGCGCTCACCGGGGTCGCCAGCCTGATCCCCGTGATCGGGATGAAGATCGTCTACGTCCCGCTGGCGGCCGCGATGTCGATTCCGGTCGCGCTCGACGGCGACGTCTCGCTCCTCGCGTACGTCGCCGGGTTCCTCGCCGTCGCGGCCGTGATCGTCGACACCATCCCCGACATCGTCCTCCGGCCGTACTTCAGCGGCGAGACGACGCACGTCGGGCTGCTCATGCTCGCGTACATCTTCGGCCCGGTCGTGTTCGGCTTCCACGGGCTGTTCCTCGCGCCGATCGTCCTCGTGTTGGCGCTGACGTTCGCCGACACCGCGCTGTTGCGTCTGCTCGGCGTGCGGCCGGATCGGGAGCCCGAGATCCCCGAGCATCAGCGCCGGCTGGACGAGTTCTGAGCCGTCGGGGGCGCCGCGTCGACGCGGTCGCTGCCGCGGCGCGAACGCTCGACCGATCGGCCGCGGCGAGCCGAAGTCATATATCCCCGCTCGACGACCGGGGCACGTATGCGACTACACGTCATCGGCCTCGGCGGGGCCGGGGGTCGGATCGCCGACCGGCTCGCCGCCGCCCACGACGACGACCCGTTCCTGGCGGGCGTCAACGCGTTCGACACCGACATGGACGCGCTCGGGACGCTGGACGCGCTCCGCGAGGAGCGCCGGTACCGGTTCGGTGACGCCGCGGGCGGCGACGGGCTCGGCGGCGACCTCCACGCGGGACGCCGCCTCGGTGACGCACACGCGAGCGAACTCGGCAGGGCGATGGACGACCAGCGCCCGTCCCTCGCGGAGGCGTTCCTGATCGTCGTCGGCCTCGGCGGCGCGGCCGGGGCGGGCGCGGCGCCCGCGCTCGCGGAGGAGCTCTCGCGGCTCTACGACGCGCCGGTCTACGCCTTCGGGCTCCTTCCGACCCCGAGCGAGACCGAGGAACCGGACGGGGGAGAGAGTCCGACGAGCGCGGCCTCCGGAAGCGAGTCGCCGTCGGCGCCGCACCGCCCGCTGGCCGAGCGGAACGCCGCGCGGACGCTCGACGCGCTCTCGGACCGCTGCGCGGCGGTTCTCCCGTTCGACAACGCGGCGTGGCTCCGTCCGGGGGAGACGCTCGACGGGGCTCGCGACCGGCTCAACGGGGTCGCCGTCGAACGGATCTCGGCGCTGTTCGGCGCCGGTGAGACGCCAGAGGGGGCGGAGACGCCCCAGCAGGTGCTCGACGCGAGCGATGTCGCCCGGGCGGTGGGAAGCGACGGCGAAATCGCGGCGATCGGCCACGCGACGCAGGCGGTGGAGTCGCCCGGCGAGGGGTCCCGGTTCGGGCTCGGGCTGTTCGGCTCCTCGGAGCCGGCCGAGGTCGACACGAGCGCCGCGGTGTCGGCGATCGAGACGGTCATCCGGAAGGCGGCACGGGGGAAGAACACGATCGCGGTCCCGGAGGGGCGGGCCGACCGAACGCTGCTCGTGGTCGGCGGCCCGCCGGCGTGGCTCAACCGCGAGGCGATCGCTGACGGGCGGCGCTGGCTCGCCGAGGAGACCGGCTCGGACGCCATCCTGAGCGGCGACGCGCCGGTCCCCGAGGGAGACGCCGTGTTCGCGGTCGTGATCCGCTCGGGCATCGACGAGCCGGACCGGGTCCGCGAGCTCCGCGAGACGATCGCGTGACCGAGCCGCCGACGGCGCGGTCGAACGCGCGGACGCCGACCCGAACGGATTAAGCGCGTGGCGCGCCCAGTAGATCCGTGACGACGCAGGCAGAACTCGGGATCGACGTCGACGTTCGCGACGCCGCGGCCGTCGCGGAGCGCCGCGACGAGCTCGTCGCCGCCGTGCGCGACCACGCGGGACGGATCGCGTATCAGCTCGCCAAGCTCCAGGGGGGCGACTACGGCCGCGAGAGCCTCTCGACGCCCGGCGGCGAGTGGACGGTGAAACACGAGGCGGGCGAGCTGGAGTTCCTGTTGTTCTCTCCGAACTCGGGGTCGGACACGTACGTGATCTCGACGAAGCAGCCGCCGGAGCCGGCGGCGCTGTCGAGCGCGCTCGACGACTACGCGGCGTTCGTTGCGGCGTGGAACGATCACGTCGCGTCGCTTTCGGGCGTCCTCGACGGCGTGAGCGCGGAGTTTCCCGAGCCCGCGACAACCGACGGCGTGGTGGCCGAGCGCGACCGGGTCCTCGACGAGATCCGCGACACCTGCGCGCTCATCGCCGGCGAGGTCCACCGGTACGAGAGCGACGACTACGGGACGTTCACGGCCCGCGTCGAGGGCGATCGCTGGGAGCTAAAATACGACGAGGGGGAGGTTTCGTACCTCCGAATCGGCGGGTCCGGCGGTCTCTACCTCCTCTCGCAGTACGAGTCTCCGTCCGCGGCCGACGTTCGAGAGTACGCCGACCGGTTCCGCGGGTTCGTCGAGGCGTACAACGAGTTCGTCGACGAACTCGAAAGCGATCTCCGGCGCGTCTCCGTCTGAGTCGGCGGGGTCCGGTCTCCGATTGATCCGTGTACGTGCGTATTCGTCACCGCCTTTGGTAATACTTATTCACCGGTGTCCAGTACCGACGCCCACATGTCGATCACCCTTCCGGGGCCGACGCTCGGCGTCGTCGGCGGCGGACAGCTGGGCCGAATGATGGCCGAGGCCGCCGCGCCGCTCGGCGTCGACCTCGTCGTGCTGGACCCGACGCCCGACTGCCCGGCGGCGCCGGTCGCGACCGATCAGATCGTCGGCGGCTTCGACGACGCGGACGCGATCGACGAGCTCGCGGCCCGCGTCGACGCCCTGACCTTCGAGATCGAACTCGCGGACCCGGACCGCCTCGCGGCCGCGAGCGAGGAACACGGGGTGCCGGTCCACCCGGACCCGGCCACGCTGGAGACGATACAGGACAAGCTGGTCCAGAAGGAGGCGCTCGCGGACGCCGGGATCCCCGTCCCGGAGTTCGTCGCGGTCGCGACCGCCGAGGGGCTCGAACGCGTCGTCGAGGAGTTCGGCGGCGTGATGCTGAAGGCCCGCGAGGGCGGCTACGACGGGCGCGGGAACGTCCCGGTCGAGACGCCCGACGAGGCGGCCCCCGCGCTCGACGCGGTCGGCGGCGCCGCGATGGCCGAGGAGTTCCTCGACTTCGAGCGCGAGATCGCCGTGATGGGGCTCAAGGGCGCCGACGGCGAGACGCGGACCTACCCCGTCACGGAGACGGTCCACCGCGAGGAGATCCTCCGCGAGAGCGTCAGTCCGGCGCGCGCCGGCGACGCGGTCGTCGCCGAGGCGGAGTCGGTCGCCCGCGACGTACTGGAGGTCCTCGACGGCCGCGGGGTCTACGGGATCGAGCTGTTCGAGACGAAGGGGGGCGAGGTGCTGGTCAACGAGATCGCGCCGCGCCCGCACAACTCCGGCCACTGGACGATCGAGGGCGCGCGCACGTCGCAGTTCGAGAACCACGTCCGCGCCGTCCTCGGGTGGCCGCTCGGCCCGACCGACCTCGTCGCGCCCGCGGTCACCGCGAACGTGCTCGGTGACATCGAGGAGACCCAGCCCGCCACGCTCAGGAACGTCGAGTCGACCCTCGACGCGCCCGACGCCGACCTCCACTGGTACGGCAAGGACGACGTGTACCCGCTCCGGAAGATGGGCCACCTGACGGTGACCGAGGCGGTCGGTGACCCCGAAGACGCCGACCGCGACGCGCTGCTCTCGCAGGCGCGGGAGCTCCGGGACGGGCTGACGTTCCGAGACGCGTAGATTTCCGGGGCAACGGCGACGACTGTTTATAAACGAACTGCGGTGGCGCGTGCCTGCGAGCGGCCGCCCTCGGCGGCCGCGAGTCAGCACGCGCGAGGGAGTCGCTGGCGGCCAGAGCGGAGCGAAGGCCGCCAGCGACGAGGCTGGGGAGGTGTGAGGTTGCGGTGCGGTCGCGGTCGGGTGGGGCTCAAAAGGGCAGTCGCGAGGACGAAGACGCGCGACGTAAGCACTGGAGGGAGTGAGCGAAGCGAACGACCGAAGCGCGCAACGAGCGCATCGAGTCCTCGCGGCTGGGGCTTTGGCGGTGTTCGCTACCGATCCGCTGTCAGTTATTTATAAGTGAGCAGCCAGGGCTTCGGCGACGTCGACCGCGACGGCAACCGCGGCTACCCACTGGTTCGCGCAGTCGCCGCATCCGGGAGTTCCTTGTAGCCCTCCGCCGAACTTCCGTCTATGATCACGGTGGACGACCTGATCGACCGGCTCGAATCGGAGGCGGCGGCCGACGCGGACCCGGCGACCACCCCCGACGTGGGGATCATCATGGGGTCGGACTCGGACCTCCCCGTCATGGAGGACGCCTACGACGCGCTCGACGACCTCGGCTTCGCGGAGCAGACCGACTTCGCCGAGGCGCCGGACGCGCGGTTCACCTACGAGAGCTACGTCGTCTCCGCGCACCGGACGCCGGAGCTGATGTACGCGTACGGGGAGACGGCGACGGACCGGGGCCTCGACGTGATAATCGCCGGCGCGGGCGGGAAGTCGGCGGACCTCCCGAACATGACCGCCTCGGTCGCGCACCCGGTGCCCGTGATCGGCGTGCCGGTTCAGGAGAAGTCGGTCGACTCCGTCATCGGGATGCCGACCGGGGCGCCCATCGTCGCCGTCGACGCCGGGAAGTCGTACAACGCCGCGCTGTCGGCCGCACAGGTGCTCGCGCGCGAACACGACGCGATCGAGGAGCGCTTGGTCGAACTCCACGACGAGCAGAAGGCTGGCGTCGCCGACGTCTCCGCCGATCTTCACGATCTGGGTCTCGACGGGTTCCGCGACCGATAAGCAACTGCCGACGTGGTAACTGCGTATGAATTCTCAGACACTCGTTTATAAGCGGCTGCGTACGGAACCGCGGAAGAGGCTTCCAAAGCCCGAGCCGCTCGTTTATAAGTAGTCGACACCGGATCGGCGGCGAACGCCTCCAAAGCCCCAGCCCCTCGGCTGTCCGACGAATTTTTTATAAACTATCGATCGACACGAACACCTCCAAAGCCCCAGTCGCGAGGACTCGGTGCGCTCGCTGCGGTCCTCGTCACTCGTTTCACTCGTTCCTGCGGTCCTTGCGTCGCGCGCCGTCGTCCTCGCGACTGCCCTTTTGAGTCCCGCCTCGAACCGCCACGCACAGCACCTCACGCCTCCCCAGCCTCGTCGGTCGCCGTCGCTTCGCTCGGCGACCGACTCCCTCGCGCGTGCGACATCGCGCCCTGCGGGCGCTCGTCGGCACGCGCCGACCGCACCGGCGCTCACTTATAAACAAACTCCGTACCGCGCACCCCCGAATCGGTGCGCTTCCGTCGACTCGCCCTCCGATCCGGATCGACGGTTGCCGGTCACTTCGCCGGCGCTTCCACCGCGAACGGCCGATACCGGCCCGCACGCCCGCGGACGCACAAGACTCAACGCTTATGAGGGGGCGGTCCAAACCCCAGCACGTTACGGAGACCTATATGAGCGATTGGATAGCGATTGGCGCCTTGGCGGTCGTCGGCCTGCTCATCCCGATAGCGATGATGACAGTGTCGGCGTTGCTCCGTCCGAGCGTGCCTGAGACCGGTAAAAGTACCACCTACGAGTCCGGCGAGACCCCGACGGGCGGGACGCGGATCCGGTTCAACATCCAGTACTACATGGTCGCGCTGTTGTTCGTCGTGTTCGACATCGAGACCGTGTTGCTGTTCCCGTGGGCGGTCATCTACCGCCCGGCCGTCCAGGCCGGCGTGCCGATGGCCGACCTGCTGTGGCCGATGTTGGCGTTCGTCGGAATCCTCGCGGTCGGACTCGTCTGGGCGTGGCGGTCGGGGGCGATCAGCTGGGCCCGCAGCCCCCGCGCGACCAGCAGAAAGACGACGGAGGACATCAACTAATGAGCAGCGATCAACCGTTTATCACCGACGAATCGCAGGTCGTAACCGAGACCAGAGACGCCCGGATGACCGGGCAGGGGGACCGGTTCAACTCCCGGCTCCGGGAGGCGTTCGGCTCCTCGCCGTTCATCCTCACCAAGTTCGACAAGTTCCTGAACTGGTGTCGGGGCTCCTCGATGTTCATGCTGCAGTTCGGCATCGCCTGCTGTAGCATCGAGATGATGCACACCTACGCGGTGAAACACGACCTCGACCGGTTCGGGAGCGGGGTCCCTCGCGCCTCCCCGCGGCAGGCCGACGTGATGATCGTCCCCGGGACGATCGTCTCGAAGTTCGCCCCGCGGATGAAGCGCGTCTACGACCAGATGCCCGAGCCGAAGTTCGTCGTCGGCATGGGCTCGTGTACCATCTCCGGTGGCCCGTTTCAGGAGGGGTACAACGTGATCAAAGGCGCCGAGGAGGTCATCCCGATCGACATCCACGTCCCCGGCTGTCCGCCCCGCCCCGAGGCGCTCGTGTACGGCGTCGTGAAGCTACAAGAGCGCGTCGCCAACGGCGAGGCAGCGCCCGTCACCGTCAAGCCGTACGAGCTAGAGGAGTTCTCGGACCTCGAACGCGACGAACTCGTCGACAAGCTGACCGACCAGATCGACGACGACGAGCTCGTCATGCGGTACAACTTCGCTGATTCGCCATGAGCCTCGAACGACCGGACACCGCCGACGACGCGGCGATCGAGCGCACCCCCGACGAGCTGGAGGCGCTGCTCGGCGACCTCGTCGTCGGCCGCGACGACCACCTGAACGCGCCCGCCTTCGTCATCCGCCCGGACACCGTTCAGGAGACGCTTCGGACCCTGAAAGAGCAGGCGGGATACGACCACCTCTCGGTCGTCTCCGCACAGGAGTACGAGAACCGCTACGAGTCGATCTACCACCTGAAGAAGTACGACGACCCGACCCAGGAGGTCAGCGTCGTCGTCCCCGCCGACAAGGACGACCCCGTCTCCGAGTCGGCCGAGCCCGTCTTCCGCACGGCCGACTGGCACGAGCGGGAGGCGTACGACCTGATCGGGATCGAGTACGACGACCACCCCGACCTGCGCCGGATCCTGCTGCCGGAGACCTGGCAGGGCCACCCCCTGTCGATGGACTACGACAAGGACCGGCCGCAGATCGCCACGCTGCCGGAGCACGCCAACCCGCTCGAGGACCACCACAAGGACGCGGAGTCCGACACGATGTTCCTCAACATCGGGCCGCACCACCCGGCGACCCACGGCGTCCTCCACCTGAAGACGGTCCTCGACGGCGAGCAGGTCGCCGACGTCGAGCCCGACATCGGCTACCTCCACCGCAGCGAGGAGCAGATGGCCCAGTCCGGCACGTACCGCCACCAGATCATGCCGTACCCGGACCGCTGGGACTACATCTCGGCGGGCCTGCTCAACGAGTGGGCGTACGCCCGCGCGGCCGAGGACCTCGCGGACATCGAGGTGCCCGAGTACGCACAGGTGATCCGCACGATGGGCGCGGAGATGTGCCGGATCGCCGCGCACATGCTCGCCTTGGCGACGTTCGCGCTCGACGTGAACGGCGACTTCACGGCGACGTTCATGTACGCCATCAACGACCGCGAGCGCGTCCAGGACCTGCTGGAGGACCTGACGGGTCAGCGGCTGATGTTCAATTACTTCCGGCTCGGCGGCGTCGTCTGGGACCTGCCCGAGCCCCGCGAGGAGTTCTTCTCGAACACCCGCGACTTCCTCGACCAGCTCCCGGAGTCGATCGAGGAGTACCACAACCTGATCACCTCGAACGAGGTGTTCCAGATGCGGACGATCGACACCGGAATCCTCCCGCCGGAGGTCGCGAAGAACTACGGCGCGACCGGCCCAGTCGCCCGCGGCTCCGGCGTCGACTACGACCTCCGCCGCGACGACCCGTACGGCTACTACGACGAGCTCGACTGGGACGTCGTGACCGAGGACGGCTGCGACAACTTCAGCCGCCTGCTCGTCCGGATGCGCGAGGTCGAGGAGTCGGCGAAGATCATCGAGCAGTGCGTCGACCTGCTGGAGGACTGGCCGGAGGACGAGCGGACGATCCAGGCGAACGTGCCACGCACGCTGCGCCCGGACGACGACACCGAGATCTACCGCGCCGTCGAGGGCGCGAAGGGCGAGCTCGGCATCTACATCCGGTCGGACGGGACGGACAAGCCGGCCCGCTTCAAGATCCGGTCGCCGTGCTTCTCGAACCTCCAGACCCTGCCGGAGATGGCGAACGGGGAGTACATCCCCGACGTCATCGCCGCGCTCGGTAGCCTCGACATCGTGCTCGGGGAGGTGGACCGCTGATGGCCGCGGCGCCCGCGCAGCTGTTCCCCGAGTTCATCGTCGACACGCTCGGGCTCGACAGCGTCATCGGCGAGGTCGCGGCCTCGCTGGTCGCCGCGTTCGTCGTCGGGAACATCATCCTCGCGTTCACGGGCGTCGCGGGCCCGTGGGCGAAGCGGAAGATCACGGCCGCGTTCACCGACCGGATCGCGGTCAACCGGATCGGCCCGTACGGCCTGCTCATCATCCCGGCGGCCGCGGTCCAGCTCCTCGCGAAGGAGCTCATCATCCCCGAGGGCGTCGACCGCCCCTCGTGGGACATCGCCCCGGTCCTCCTGCCGGCCTCGGCGCTTCTGGGCTTCTCCGTCATCCCGATGGGGCAGCTGGGACCGATCAACCTCCACCTCGCGGACCCGGAGGTCGGGTTCGCGCTGGTGTTCGCGTTCGCGTCGATCGCGTCCGTCTCGCTGGTGATGGCCGGCTACGCGTCGAACAACAAGTACTCGCTGCTCGGCGGCCTCCGCGCCGTCGCGCAGAACCTCGCGTACGAGATCCCGCTCATCGTCACGGCGATGTCGGTCGTGATCTTCGCCGGGACGCTCCAGATGAGCGGCGTCGTCGGCGCGCAGACGGAGACGCTGGTGACGATCGCCGGAGTCTCGATCCCGTCGTGGTACGCGTTCGTGAACCCGTTCGCGTTCGTGTTGTTCCTCACGGCGAACATGGCCGAGATCGGGCGGAACCCGTTCGACATCCCCGAGGCGCCGACGGAGATCGTCGCGGGGTACCAGACGGAGTACTCCTCGGCGTACTTCGTCCTCTTCTACCTCGGGGAGTTCGTCCATATCTTCCTCGGCGGAGCGATCCTCGCCGTGACGTTCCTCGGCGGCGCCTCCGGACCGGGCCCGGAGAGCATCAGCTTCATCTGGTTCGTGGTGAAGATCTGGGGCTTCTTCCTGTTCACGCAGTGGGCCCGCGCCGCGCTGCCGCGCGTCCGCATCGATCAGCTGATCGAGATCGGCTGGAAGGGAATGCTGGTGCTGTCGTTCGCGAACCTGGTGCTCACGGCCGTAATCGTGGGGGTGATCGCCTGATATGATCGGACTCATGAAATCCATGGCGACGACGATGAAACACGCGCTTGACGGGTCGACGTTCACGGTGGAATACCCGGAGGACGCGCCCGAGGTGAGCCCGCGGTTCCGCGGGGTCCACAAGTTCAGCCAGGAGCGGTGTATCTGGTGTCGGCAGTGCGAGAACGTCTGTCCGAACGACACGATCCAGATCGTTCAGGACGACCAGCGCAACGGCGAGCAGTACAACCTCCACATCGGGCAGTGTATCTACTGCCGGCTCTGCGAGGAGGTCTGCCCCGTCGACGCCATCCTGCTGACCCAGAACTTCGAGTTCACCGCGGACACGAAAGACGACTTCGTGTTCAACAAAGAACAGCTCAAGAACGTCCCGTGGTACAAGGGGATCGACCCGCTGGAGTCCCGCAACCCAGATCGCGGCGCGTGGATCGGGGAGGGCGACGGCGAGGTCGACTACCAGTAGCGGGCACGTCTCGAAATCTTCAAAGGGGTTCTCATAGGAGACAAACACAATGGTTTATGCTACTATCGCGTTCGGGCTGTTCGCCGCGGTCACGCTGGCGTTCGCCCTCGGGGTCGTCCTGGCGCGCGACGTGTTCCACGCCGCGCTGCTTCTGGGCGGAGCCCTCACGAGCGTCGCGGTACACTACGTGATGCTGCGGGCGGAGTTCATCGCCGCCATGCAGATCCTCGTCTACGTGGGCGGGGTCCTCATCTTAGTCACGTTCGCCGTGATGCTCACGCGATCGGACACGGAAACGGAGGTGAGTAGCGCGTGAGCAACGACGAGAGCCGCGGCTCCCGGATCGCGCCCGCGATCGCCGTGGGCGCGCTGTTCGCGGTGTTGGCCGCGACGGTCAACGGGGCGACGTTCGGCTTCGAAGCGGTCGGCTTCCCGGCGGACGCCTCGATCGTCCACAACCTCGGGTACGCCCTCTTCAACCTCGGCGCGTACGACGTCGCGACCGTCCCCGCGGAGGGGTTCCTCGCGGCGTTCCTGATCGCCGCGGTCGCGCTCGACGTCGCGGTCGACGGCGCCGTTTACCTCGCGAAACGCGAGGAGGACGGCTCGGTCATCGCGGCGGTCGGAGGGGCGTTCACCGACGGCGGCCGCGACGGGGGTGACCGGCGGTGACCGCCGTCGCGTCCACGATCCCGCCGTCGTGGTACCTGCTGTTGGCGTCGGCCGTGTTCTGTGTCGGGCTGTTCGGCGTACTGACGCGGCGGAGCGCGCTGTACTTCCTCATGAGCGTCGAGCTCATGATGAACGCGGCCAACATCAACTTCGTCGCGTTCGCGCTGTACTACGGCGACCTCACGGGGCAGGTGTTCGCGCTGTTCGTTATCGCGCTCGCCGCCGCCGAGGTCGCGATCGGCATCGGCATCATACTCGTGTTATACCGCAACTTCGGCACGACCGACGTGACTGTCCCCGCGGAGATGAGGTGGTAAAATGGTGAACGCATTCGCATACGTTCCGGCGATCGTACTCCTCCCGTTCTTCTCGTTCCTGGTCGCGCTCGGCGCGGGCAGGTACCTCCCGAAGGGAGGCGCCTTCGGCGGTATCGCGGCGACGGCGGGATCGTTCCTGCTGTCGATATGGGTCGCGGCGACCGTCGCGGGCGGGCAGGCGTACAACGAGACGCTGTACTACTGGGCGAGCGAGGGCGGCGCGGGGATCGGTCCGACGGACATCGAGCTGTCTTTCGGCGTCCTGATCGACCCGCTGTCGGCGCTCATGCTCGTTATCGTGACGCTCGTCGCCCTGCTCGTACACGTGTTCTCGCTCGGCTACATGAACGACGAGGGCGAGACGGGGCTGCCGCGCTACTACGCCGGACTCGGCCTCTTCACGGCGTCGATGCTCGGCTTCGTCGTCGCCGACAACCTGCTGATGGCGTTCATGTTCTTCGAGCTGGTCGGGCTCTGCTCGTACCTGCTCATCGGCTTCCACTTCCGGGAGCCCGGGCCGCCGTCGGCCGCGAAGAAGGCGTTCCTCGTCACGCGCTTCGGGGACTACTTCTTCCTCGTCGGCGTCGTCGCGGTGTTCGCCACCTTCGGCACGGCGCAGTTCGCCGGCCCCGAGTCGTTCCCGGCGCTCGCGGACGCGGCGCTCAACGGCTCCGGCTCGGTCGCGTGGACGCCCGGCGGCCTTGACCTCGGGACGTGGCTGACGGTCGTCGGCCTGCTCGTCCTCGGCGGCGTCGTCGGCAAGTCCGCGCAGTTCCCGCTTCACACGTGGCTTCCCGACGCGATGGAGGGCCCGACGCCCGTCTCCGCGCTCATCCACGCCGCGACGATGGTCGCGGCCGGCGTCTACCTCGTCGCGCGGATGTACGGCTTCTACGTGCTGACGCCGACGACGATGGCGGTCATCGCCTTCGTCGGCGGCTTCACGGCCCTGTTCGCGGCGACGATGGGCGTGGTGAAAGACGAGCTGAAGCAGGTGCTCGCGTACTCCACCATCTCGCAGTACGGCTACATGATGCTCGCGCTCGGCGCGGGCGGGTACGTGGCCGCGGTCTTCCACCTGACCACTCACGCGTTCTTCAAGGCGCTGCTGTTCCTCGGCGCCGGGTCGGTCATCATCGCGATGCACCACAACGAGGACATGTGGGACATGGGCGGGCTTAAATCGCGGCTGCCCGTCACCTACTACACCTTCCTCGCGGGCTCGCTGGCGCTCGCGGGCATCTTCCCGTTCGCCGGCTTCTGGTCGAAAGACGAGATCCTCTACGAGGCGCTCGTCCACGGCCTCAACGACCCGCTGCTGCTCGGCGGCTACCTGATGGGACTGCTCGCGGTGCCGGTCACCGCCTTCTACACCTTCCGGATGGTGTTCCTGACGTTCCACGGCGAGCCCCGGAGCGACACCGCCCGCGACCCCGAACCCGTCGGCTGGAACGTGAAGGGACCGCTGACGGTCCTCGGGTCGCTCGCGGTCGTCACCGGCCTCATCAACATGGTCCCGGTCCAGAAGGTCCTCGGCCTCGAGGGGATCGACCTGCTTCACCGCTGGCTCGACAACGAGTGGGGCGGAATTGAGGGGCTCTCCTCGCACCACTACGCCGACATCGGCCCGTACAACAGCGGGTACCTCGTCGGCGGTGAGGTCGGCACCGTCCTCGTCGGCGCGGCCGTCTCGCTCGGCCTCGCGCTGCTCGGACTCGGACTCGCCCGGCGGCTCTACGACGTGCCGTCGCCGACGGAACACACCGCCAAACTCGGCGGGGTCAAAGACGTGCTGTACAACAACTACTACCTCGACGAACTGCAGGTCTGGCTCGCGCATCGGACGGAAGACATCGCGGGCGGCGCGGACACCTTCGACCAGGGGATCATCGACGGCGTCGTGAACGGCGTCTCCTCGGTGAGCCTGACCGGCGGCGGTCGGATCCGGAAGCTCCAGTCGGGGGTCGTCTCGCAGTACGCCGCGCTGCTCACCTTCGGACTCGTCGCGCTGTTGCTCGTGCTCGGCGCGACCGGGGGGTGGTTCCTGTGATACTCGAAGCGCTCATGGCCGCCGCCTTCGTCGGCGCGCTGACGGTGTTCCTCGCGCCCGACGAGTGGGCCGGCCGGCTGGCGTTCGCGATCAGCCTGATCCCGTTCGCCGGTAGCCTCTCCCTCTGGTCCGGCTTCGAGGCCGGCGGAAACGCGCTGCTCGGCGGGGAAATCGCGTACGCGACCCGGATAGAGTGGCTCGAAGTCGGCGGTCGCAGCGTCTCGTGGTTCGTCGGGCTCGACGGGATCAGCCTCCCGCTGTTCGTGCTCACGACGTTCCTCGTGCCGCTGGCGATCCTCAGCGCGTGGACGCCCGTCGACACGCGACAGAGCCAGTTCTACGGGCTCATGCTGTTCATGGAGGCGAACCTGCTGGGCGTGTTCGCCGCGCTCGACTTCTTCCTCTGGTTCGTCTTCTGGGAGGCCGTGCTGGTCCCGATGTACTTCCTCATCGGGATCTGGGGCGGTCCGCGCCGCAAGTACGCCGCGATCAAGTTCTTCGTCTACACGAACGCGGCGTCGCTGCTGATGTTCATCGGCTTCATGAGCCTCGTGTTCGCGCTCGGCGACTCGGTGTCGTCGTTCGCGCTGCCAGAGATCGCGCAGGCGATCGCCGCGGGCGACCTGAGCGCGTGGTTCGGCATCCCGCCGGACCGGATCGCGATGGTCGCGTTCCTCGCGATGTTCCTCGGGTTCGCGGTGAAGGTCCCGATCGTGCCCTTCCACACGTGGCTGCCGGACGCGCACGTTCAGGCGCCGACCCCCGCGTCGGTGCTCCTGGCCGGCGTCCTCCTGAAGATGGGGACGTACGCGCTGCTCCGGTTCAACTTCACGATGCTGCCCGAACAGGCGTCGATCCTCGCGGTCCCGATCGCCGCGGTCGCCGTCGTCAGCGTCATCTACGGCGCGATGCTGGCGCTGGCACAGAAGGACCTCAAGCGGATCGTCGCGTACTCCTCCGTCTCGTCGATGGGGTACGTCATCCTCGGGCTTATCGTCTTCACCGAGTACGGGATCGGCGGCGCGACGTTCCAGATGGTCGCGCACGGGCTCATTTCCGGGCTGATGTTCATGGCGGTCGGCGTCATCTACAACGCCACCCACACCCGGATGGTCGGCGACATGGCCGGCATGGCCGACCGGATGCCGGTCACCGTCGGCATCCTCGTCGCCGGCGCCTTCGGCTACATGGGGCTGCCGCTGATGGCCGGCTTCGCGGGCGAGTTCTTCATCTTCGTGGGCTCGCTGTCCGCGCCGGCGCTCCCGTACGCGCCGGCCTTCACGGCGCTCGCCATGTTCGGTATCGTCATCGTCGCCGGCTACCTGCTGTCGGCGATGCAGAGCACGCTGTTCGGCCCGTTCGAACTGGAGACCGACTACGACGTCGGGCCCGCGGCGTTCCACGACGTCGCCCCGCTCGCGGTGCTTCTGGCGGCGATCATCGTGCTGGGCGTCGCGCCCGACATCTTCTTCGAGATGATCCGTGACGCCGCCCTGCCGGTCGTCGAGGGGGTGACGGTCGATGGTTAACGGTCTCCCCGCCGTGACGGCGCTGCTGCCGGCGCTGCTGTTCGCCGCCACCGGGCTCACGCTGCTGTTGGTCGACACGATCCGGCCGGACGCGCGGTCGAACACGTCGATGGCGGTCGTCGGGGCGATCGGCTCGCTCGCCGCGCTCGCGGCCAGCGTCTGGCTCACCGCGAGCGGCGCGGTGAATCCGGACTCCGGCGCGGTCCTCCTGTTCGCGGACGCGATCAAGGTGGACACGATGGCGCTGTTCTTCACCGCCATCTTCGCGTCGGTGACCGCGCTGGTGCTGGTCGCCGCGCACGACTACTTCCACGACCACGACAACCCGGCGGCGTTCTACTCGCTCGTGACGTTCGCCGCGACCGGGATGGCGATTTTGGCGGTCGCGAACTCCCTCGCCGTCGTGTTCGTCGCCTTAGAGATGGTGTCGCTGCCGTCGTACGTGCTCGTCGCGTACCTCAAGCAGAACCGCGGGAGCGTCGAGGCGGGGCTGAAGTACTTCCTCGTCGGCGCGCTCTCGTCGGCGATCTTCCTGTTCGGCATTTCGCTCGTGTACGCGGCCACCGGGTCGCTCATCCTGAGTGATATCGCGTCGGCGTCGATCGAGGGACTCACCGGCGTGCTCGGCGTCGGCATCGTGATGATGATCGGCGGCGTCGCGTTCAAGACGGCCTCCGTCCCGTTCCACTTCTGGGCGCCGGAGGCGTACGAGGGCGCGCCCGCCCCCGTGAGCGCGTTCCTCTCGTCGGCCTCGAAGGCGGCCGGGTTCGTCGTCGCGTTCCGCGTGTTCACCGAGGCGTTCCCGATCGAGATGGCGGTCGCGGCGAACATCGACTGGATGCTCGCCTTCGCGATTCTCGCGGCAGTCACGATGACGCTCGGTAACTTCGCGGCCGCGGTCCAGGAGGAGGTCAAGCGCATGCTCGCGTACTCCTCTATCGGCCACGCCGGCTACGCGCTCATCGGTGTCGCCGCGCTCACGGTCGACGGCCCCGCGAACGGCACCGTCATGGGCGCCGCGATGGCGCACCTGCTCGTCTACGGGTTCATGAACACCGGCGCGTTCCTCTTCGTCGCGATGGCGGAGCGGTGGGGCGTCGGTCGCACCTTCGCGGACTACGCGGGGCTCTGGCGGCGCGCGCCGGTCGCCTCCGTCGCGATGGCCGTGTTCATGTTCTCGCTGGCGGGGCTCCCGCCGTTCGCCGGGTTCTTCTCGAAGTACTTCCTGTTCCAGGCGGCCATCGACAACGGGTTCCTGTGGCTCGCCGGACTCGGCGCGATAAACAGCGTCGTGTCGCTGTACTACTACAGCCGGGTCGTGAAGGCGCTGTTCTTGGACGACCCCGCGTCGCCGAGCGCGCTCGACGCGATCGACGTGCGGCCGACGGCGCTGTACGCCGCGGTCGTCTTCGCGGCGGTCGCGACGGTCCTGCTCTTACCCGGCTTCGGCCCCGTCATCGAGACGGCCGAGGCGGCGGCCTCCGCGCTGTTCTAAGCGGCGCTTCCCTCCCGCTCCTTTCGCTTTCCACGCGTTCGGCACCCGCAGCGACCGCGCCGCGCTCGCGGGGTGCCGATCGGCGAGTCGCGCGCCGGCGCCCACAGATACTCGTTCGTTCGGCGCTTCGGTACCCTCGTGTCCCGGACTCGCACCTACCGGTGTCTGAACTGCCTCGACGAGACCGTCACGCGCTCGTTCGACACCTCTCACCTCTCGATGACCTGTCCGGACTGCGGGTCGTTCGAGCGGTTCGCGAACGAGTCGGTGATCGAGCGGTTCGAATCGCTGGAGGCGTCGCCGCCGGCGGAGCTCGACTGGGACCGACTGGAACGCCGGGAGAAGCTGCTTGTCGCCGAGCGGCTCGCTCGTACGGATAAGACGCTCGCGGACTTCGACGTTGTCGGCGGCGACGCGACGGAGGGGTAGCGCCGCTCGCCCGTCCTACCGCCCGTACAGCTTGCCGCCGACGAGGTCGGCGAGTCCGACGCCGTTACCGGGCGTGACGGCCACGTAAGGCCGGTCGACCGGCCCGAACACGTCGACGACGCGGCCGACCGTCGAGAGCGACTCGTCGACGACGCTCGCGCCGATCCGCGGGGGGTCCGCTCCGGCGTCGCCGCGGGCGATCGCGAGCCCGCCAGCGGTGCGGACGACGGTACCGACGCGCCGCACGGTCACTCCCGCAGGACGCCGAGGTACGCGGCGATCGCCTGGACGAGGTCGTTCTTCGCGGTGTCTTCGGTGCCCTTGACGGCCACGGAGCCGCGGGCCTCGAACTCCCGGGAGTACGTGGCGTCGCGCTCGACGACGGCGTCGTAGCCGACCTGCTGGACGGCCTTCGCGATCTCGTCGACCGTCGGCGCTTCGACCGCCAGATCCGTCGGGACGCGGCGGCCCTCCGAGCGGGACAGCTCGGCGTCGAAGTAGGCGGGGTAGACGACGTTCTCGACCATACCGGATACCCTCGCGCGCGGCGTAAGGTCGTTTCGGACCGCAGCGCGCTCGACGACCTTCAGCCCGTGCGGAACTCGAAGCGGGCCCCGCCGTCCTCGGCGGCGAGCGCGTGAGCGGTCCAGCCGTGCGCCTCGGCGATGCGCTCGCTGATGGCGAGTCCGAGCCCCGTGCCCGACTCGTCGGTCGTGAACCCGCTCTCGAACACTCGATCCCGCTCCTCCGCCGGCAGGCCGGTGCCGTCGTCTTCGACGTAGAACCCCGGCGCGGCCTCCCCGTCGTCGCGGAGCGTTCCCGCACCGACCCGGACCGAGAGCGGGTCGTCGGGGAGGTCGCGGTCGTGCTCGGCGCTGCCGTCGGGCTCCGCCTGACCGCCCGCAGAGCCGCGGTCCACGCCGGACGAAGTCCGGCCGCCCGCGGAACCGTGTTCCACGCTGTTCCGGAAGACGTTCTCGAACAGTTCGCACAGCCGCGTCCGGTTGGCGTCGAGGGTCGCGTCCGACTCGACGGTCAGCGTCGCGCTCCCCGTGTCGACGCTCTCCCAGGCTTCTCGAGCGACCTCGGACAGCGAGACGGACTCCGTCTCGCCGACAGCCCGCCCCTGTCTGGCCAGCGACAGGAGGTCGGCGACGAGCTCGTCCATCCGGTCTATCGCGTCCGCGGCCTTCGCGAGGTGGTCGACGTCGCCGGTCTCGCGCGCGAGGTCGACGTACCCCTCCGCGACCGACAGCGGGTTCCGGAGGTCGTGGGAGACGATGGACGCGAACTCGTCGAGCCGCTCGTTCTGCCGCCGGAGGGTCTCCTCTCGCTCGCGCCGGTCGGTGACGTCGGTGTAGATGGCGTAGCCCGCCGCGTTCGCCGCGTCGAGCCGGATCGGAATGACGTGGAGGATGAAGTGGCGCGGCCCCTCGGTAGTGGTCCGCGTCACCTCCTTCCGGACGTTCTCGCCGCGCCGCAGCTGATCGTTGAGCTCGCTGGCTTCCTCCCCGGAGTCGGGAGGAACGATGTAGTCGTCGATGGACTCGTCGAGCACCGTCTCGGCCTCGTAGCCGAACGTCCGCTCGAACGCGTCGTTCACCTGCCGGACGATCGGATCGCCGTCGACGTAATCGTAGGCGATCGCCGGGTCCGGGACGTTCGTGAACAGCGCGAGCAGCCGGTCGCGCTCGGTCCGGAGCGTCTCGGTGACGGCGATCCGGTCGAGCGTCTCCTCGAGGTGGGAGGCGAGCAGCTCCGCCAGCCGACGGTCGTCGCCGTCGAAGTCATCGGCGCAGTCGCCCCCGTCGGCGGCCAGCTGAAAGACCACGTCGTCGCCCACGGGGACGGTGAGAACCGTGTCGAACCGGCTCTCGGGGTTCGGATTCGGGGCGATGGAGACGTCGCCGGTCTGGACGGCCTTTCCGGCCACGCCGGTGCCGACGCGGACGCGGTCACAGTCCTCTACCGGCGTCCCGCTGGAGGCGACGACCGGCTCGACCCACTCCTCGTCGCGGACGGCGACCACGCACTGGTACTCCGGGAACACCTGCTCGGCGACCGCGACGGCCGCCCGGCACGCCTCGTCGACCGACCTGACGGCTGCGAGCTCCGTCATCCCGGCGTTGAGCTGTTCGATCCGGGAGGGAGTCCGCGTCGGCTCCGACCGGACGACGGACCGCCGGTCCCGGGCGAGCAGCCACGACACCGTCCCCGAGAGCGCCTCGAGCGACCCGGCGACCGCGTCCACGAGCGGGTCGGTCGCGACGCGGCCCGTCGGGTCGTCGACGTACGCGACCACGGCGCCGGCGCGGTCGGCCGACCGGACCCGTTCGAGGCCCGCCTCGTCGACGACGACGGTCGCGTCGGCCCCGACGAGCCGGGCCTCGTCCACTCCCCCCGGGGCGGCGGCGTGCGTCTCGACCGCGACGGTCTCGCCGCCGGCGGAGTCGCGGCGCTCGGCGCCGAGCCGCTTCCCGACGTCGTCGCCCAGCTCGGGGTCGTCGGCGAGCACGAGGACCGACGCGCGCTCGCCTAGCGCGGAAGTCACAATTATACATGTTACGCCGCGCAGAGAGTATAAATCTTCGTACCGATCGGCGAACCCCGGCGCGGTTGTCCGTTTCCGACGATCGTGGCACCCTCACGCGTCCGGGAGGCCGCCTCGACCGTCCGGGAGGCCGCCTCGGCCGTCCGGGAGACCGATCGCCGGCGCTCTCGACGAACGTCGCCGGTCGAGTCCGTCTCGCGGCGGCGAGCGACGTCGTCGCGGCCGACGAGCGACCCCGGAACCCTTTTGGAGCAACACGGGCCACGTTCGTGTAATGAGCGATCTCGAAGCGGAGTACCGTCTCGACTACTTCGAGGAGGAGGGGTTCGAGCGCAAGGAGTGCACCTCCTGCGGCGCGCACTTCTGGACCCGCGACGCCGACCGCGAACTGTGCGGCGAGCCGCCCTGCGAGGACTACAGCTTCATCGACGACCCGGGGTTCCCGGAGGCCCGATCGCTGTCGGAGATGCGCGAGGCGTTCCTCTCCTTCTTCGAAGAACACGGCCACGAGCGGATCGACCCGTACCCGGTCGCCGCGAACCGGTGGCGCGACGACGTCCTCCTGACGCAGGCGTCGATCTACGACTTCCAGCCGCTCGTCACGTCGGGACAGACCCCGCCGCCGGCGAACCCGTTGACCATCTCCCAGCCCTGTATCCGGATGCAGGACATCGACAACGTCGGCAAGACGGGTCGGCACACGATGGCGTTCGAGATGATGGCCCACCACGCGTTCAACACGCGCGAGGCGGTCGACGAAGGAGAGTACGCCTACCACGGCGAGGTGTACTGGAAAGACGAGACGGTCCGGTACTGCGACGAGCTGTTCGAGTCCCTCGGCGCCGACCTCGAGGAGATCACGTACATCGAGGACCCGTGGGTCGGCGGCGGCAACGCCGGTCCCGCCATCGAGGTCATCTACAAGGGTGCCGAGCTGGCGACGCTCGTCTTCATGTGTATGGAGCGGGACCCCGACGGCGACTACGAGATGAAAGACGGGCACACGTACTCGTTCATGGACACGTACATCGTCGACACCGGGTACGGGCTCGAACGATGGACGTGGATGAGCCAGGGGACCGCGACGGTGTACGAGGCGATCTACCCCGACGCCATCGACTTCCTGAAGGACAACGCGAGCATCGAGCGCACGGACGAGGAACGCGAGATCGTCCACCGCGCCGCGAAGCTCTCCGGCCGGCTCGACATCGACGACGTCGACGACGTGGAGGCGGCGCGCGGCGAGATAGCCGACCGGCTCGACGTCGACGTCGACCGGCTGCGCGAACTGGTCGAACCGCTCGAGTCGATCTACGCGATCGCGGACCACTCGCGGACGCTCGCGTATATGTTCGGCGACGAGATCGTCCCCTCGAACGTCGGCACGGGCTACCTCGCGCGGATGGTGTTACGCCGGATGAAGCGGCTCGTCGACGAGGTGGGCGTCGACGCGCCCCTCGACGAGCTCGTCGACATGCAGGCCGAGCGGCTCGGCTACGAGAACCGCGACACGATCCGGGAGATCGTTCGGAGCGAGGAGCGGAAGTACGAACAGACGTTAGAGCGCGGCGCCCGCAAGGTCGAACAGCTCGCCGACGAGTACGCCGGGACCGGCGAGCCGATCCCGACCGAGGAGCTGTTAGAGCTGTACGACTCCCACGGGATCCAGCCCGACATGGTCGCCGACATCGCTGACGAGCGGGGCGCGACCGTCGACGTGCCGGACGACTTCTACGCGCTCGTCGCCGACAGACACGAGGAAGGCGACGCGGCGGACGAGCGCGACGAGCGCGACGAGCGGCTCGCGGACCTCCCCGAGACCGAGAAGCTGTTCTACGACGACCAGGGACGCACGGAGTTCGAGGCGGTCGTCCTCGACGTGTTGGAGGCCGAGGAGGGGTACGACGTGGTGTTAGACCAGACGATGTTTTACCCCGAGGGCGGCGGCCAGCCGGCCGACCGGGGGCAGCTCACGGTCGGTGAGACCACCGTCGACGTTACCGACGTCCAGGAGGTCGACGGCGTCGTCCTCCATCGGGCGGACGCGGACCCCGGGAAAGGCGAGTTCGTCCGCGGACAGGTGGACGGCGACCGCCGCGACCGGCTCCGCGCGCACCACACCGCGACCCACCTCATCGGCCACGCCGCCCGCGAGGTGCTCGGCGACCACGTCCGACAGGCGGGCGCCCAGAAGGGGACGGACTCCGCGCGGCTCGACGTGCGCCACTTCGAGCGTATCACCCGGGAGGACGTGACGGCGATCGAACGCGTCGCCAACGAACTGGTTCGCGACGACGTCCGCGTCCGGCAGGAGTGGCCCGACCGCAACGAGGCGGAGGCCGAACACGGCTTCGACCTGTACCAGGGCGGCGTTCCGCCGGGAACGAACGTCCGCCTGATCCACGTCGGCGACGCCGACGTCCAGGCCTGCGCGGGCACCCACGTCGACCGGACCGGCGAGATCGGCGCCGTGAAGGTGCTGAAGACGGAGCCGGTTCAGGACGGCGTCGAGCGCATCGCCTTCGCCGCCGGGGCCGCGGCGATCGAGGCGACTCAGCGAACCGAGGACGCGCTGTACGACGCGGCCGACGTCTTAGACGTCGACCCGCTCGACGTCCCCGACACCGCCGAGCGATTCTTCGAGGAGTGGAAGGCGCGGGGGAAGGAGATCGAGTCGCTCAAAGAGGAGCTGGCGGCCGCGCGCGCCGCCGGCGGCGCCGACGCCGAGGCGGTCGAGGTCGCCGGGGCGACCGCGGTGATCCAGCGGCTCGACGGGGACGCCGACGAGCTGCGCGCGACCGCGAACGCCCACGTCGACGACGGGAAGGTCGCGGTGATCGGCAGCGGCGCGGGCGGCTCCGCGAGCTTCGTCGTCGGCGTGCCCGACGGGGTCGACGTGAACGCCGGCCAGGTGGTGTCCGAACTCGCGGCCCGCGTCGGCGGCGGGGGCGGCGGCCCGCCGGACTTCGCGCAGGGCGGGGGACCCGACGCGGACGCGCTCGACGACGCGCTCGCGGCGGCGCCGGACGTCCTTCGCAGTCTCCAAGAGGCCTAGTTCCTTCTCCGCGAGTTCGATATGCCATACGCGACCAACGCCGGCGTCGAGATCCGGTACGAGGTGGACGCGCCCGACGCGGGCCCGGACGACGAGGCGGTCGTCTTCTGCGGCGACGTGGGCCTCGGCGCCTGGCAGTTCGGCTGGCAACACGCCGCGCTGGCGGGGCCGCACACGGTGATAACGCCCGAGACGCGCGGCGTCGGGCGGTCGGACGCGCCGCCCGGTCCGTACCTGGTCGAGACGCTCGCCGCCGACCTCGACGCGGTCTGTGCCGCCGAGGGGGTCCGGAACGCCCACCTCGTGGGCTACGGCCTCGGCGGCGCGGTCGCGCTGACGGCCGCGCTCGAATCGTCGCGCCCGGCGAGTCTCGCGCTGGTGGGCACGCCGCCCGCGGGCGACGCGTACAACCCCGCCGGCGTCTGGGCCGACCCGGCCGACCCGGCCGCGGTCGAGGGGTCGCTGAACGGGCTGCTCTCGCCCGACTTCCGCGAGGCGCACCCGGACGCGCTCTCACGGATCGCGGAGTGGCGCCTCGCGGAGGACGCCGACCGGGAGGCGTACGAGGCGCACCGCGCGGCGGTCGAGGCGTTCGACCTGACCGACGACCTCTTCGAGGTCACGACGCCGGCCTTGGTCGTCCACGGGACCGGCGACACGGCCTGTCCCGTCACGGCCGGCGAGACGCTCGCGGAGGGGCTCCCGCGCGGCGAGTTCCACGCCGTCGAGGGCGCTCGGCACCTCGTCGGGGTCGAGGCGTCGGCGGCGGTCAACGACCTGCTCACGGGCTGGCTCGCGGAGCACGCGACCGCGACGTTCGAATAGCCGGCCGGTTCGAAGCCGCGGGGCCTCCGTCGGCGTCGTCGGCCGGCGCGGCCGGCGCCGCAACCGTTTTGTCGCTCTCGCCTCTCCGTTCAGTCGATGACTCGCCTCCGGTTCGCCCTGCTGAACGCCGCACACGACGGCGCGAACACCCGTCGGAACTTCCGTCGGGAGATCGACGCCGACCTCGTCGAGTTCGACGCCACCGCCGGCGATCTCCCCGACCACACCGAGTTCGACGGCGTCGTGGTGACGGGGTCGCGCTCGTCCGTCTACTGGGACGAGGCGTGGATCCCGCCGCTCGTCGACTACGTCGCCGAGGCCGCCGAGCGCGGCGTCCCGGTCCTCGGCGTCTGTTACGGCCACCAGGTGCTCGCGGAGGCGCTCGGCGGTCGCGTCGCGGGAATGGACGGCTTCGAGATCGGGTACAACGAGATCCGCCGGGTCCGCGACGACCCCCTGTTCGAGGGGATCGACGAGTCGTTCACCGCCTTCACGACCCACGGCGACGCGGTCGTCGAACTCCCGCCCTCCGCGACGCTGCTCGCGGAGAACGACCGCGGCGTCCACGCGTTCCGCGACGGCCACTGCTGGGGCGTCCAGTTCCACCCCGAGTACGACGTCGAGACCGCCCGCGACGTGACGGACGGCAAGCGAGACCAGATCGGCGACGCCCGCGTGGACACCGTCCTCGGGTCGATCACGCCCGACGCGTACGACGCCGCCTGCGAGGCGAAGGCGCTGTTCGAGAACTTCACGGCCTACGCCGAGCGGCTTGCGGCCGACGGCGCGGAGCCGGCCGCGGCGGACGACTGAGCGACCCGCCGACGCGGACGGCCGATCCCCGTGGCCGACGCGGTCGCGGCCCGCGCTCCCGGTCAAACACCCTTATACGCCTCCCGGACCGATCTGCGGTATGAACGTAGTACCGGACACGAGCGCGGTCGTCGACGGCCGCGTGTCCGAACGCGTCGCGGACGGGACCTACGAGTCGGTCACCGTGTTCGTCCCGGAGGCGGTCGTCGGCGAGCTGGAGTCGCAGGCGAACGACGGGCTCGAATCCGGCTGGGACGGGCTGAGCGAGCTGAAGCGGCTCGCGGACTACGCCGACGACGGGACGGTCGAACTGCGGTACGTCGGCGAGCGCGCCGGCGGCGACGCCCGCTCGAACGCCCACGAGGGCGACGTGGACGCGCTGATCCGCGACCTGGCCGCCGACCACGACGCGACGCTGCTGTCGAGCGACGTGGTCCAGGCCGAGGTCGCCCGCGCGAAGGGGCTCGACGTGGAGTACGTCGAACCCGTCGCCCGCGGCGTCGTCGACGACCTCCCCATCCGGGACTTTTTCACCGACGAGACGATGTCGGTCCACCTCAAGACGGGAACCGTCCCGAAGGCGAAGCGCGGGACGCTCGGCGAGATGCGCTACGTCGAGATCGACGACGAGGCGACGGACGAAGGACAGATGCGCGAGTGGGCCAACTCGATCGTCGACCTCGCCCGCCAGTCGAACCAGGGGTTCATCGAGCTCTCCGACGACGGGATGGACATCGTCCAGTTCCGCGACTACCGGATCGCGGTGGCGCGACCGCCGTTCGCCGACGGCATCGAGATCACCGCCGTCCGCCCCATCGCGAAGACGACGCTCGACGACTACGAGTTCGCGGACGAACTCCGCGACCGGTTCACGGAGCGGAAGCGCGGCGTGCTCATCTCCGGGTCGCCCGGCGCCGGGAAGTCGACGTTCGCGCAGGCGGTCGCGGAGTTCCTGAACGACAGCGACTACGCGGTGAAGACGATGGAGAAGCCGCGGGACCTCCAGGTCGGTCCGGAGATCACCCAGTACGGCGCGCTCGGCGGCGAGATGGAGAACACGGCCGATTCGCTGCTCTTGGTCCGGCCCGACTACACCATCTACGACGAGGTGCGGAAGACGAACGACTTCGAGGTGTTCTCGGACATGCGGATGGCCGGCGTCGGGATGGTCGGCGTCGTCCACGCCTCCCGCGCCATCGACGCGCTCCAGCGGCTCGTCGGCCGCGTCGAGCTCGGGATGATCCCCCAGATCGTCGACACCGTCGTCTACATCGAGGCCGGCGAGGTCCACACCGTCTACGACGTGACCACCGAGGTGAAGGTGCCCGCCGGGCTGACGGCCGAGGACCTCGCCCGCCCGGTCATCCAGGTGTCGAACTTCGAGACGGGCCGGCCGGAGTACGAGATCTACACGTTCAACCGGCAGGTCGTCACGGTGCCGCTCGACGAGAACGGCGGCGAGGCCGAAAGCGAGTCCGGCGTCGGCCGCATCGCGAAAAAGGAGATCGAACGCGAGATCAAGTCGGTCGCGCACGGCCGGGTCGACGTGACGCTCAACGGTGACGACGAGGCGGTCGTCTACGTCACCGAGGGCGACATCGGCACCGTCATCGGGAAGGGCGGCGGCCGCATTGCCGACATCGAGAACCGCCTCGGGATCGACATCGACGTTCGCACGCACGACGAGAAGCCCGGCGGGTCGGGCGGCGGCTCCGGCGGCGGCGCCCCCGAGAACGGTCACGGCGACGGGCAGGTCGGCGCCGAGCGCGGGACGGTGGTCGCGCCGGAGATAACCTCGCGTCACGTCGTCATCGACGTCGACGACGGCGTCGGCGAGACGGTCGAGGTGCGCGCGGACGGTGAGTACCTCTTCACCGCTACCGTCGGCCGCGGCGGCGAGGTCCAGGTCTCCCGCGGCTCCGCCATCGCCGAGGAACTGGAGGACGCGATCGACCGGAACCGGACGGTGACGGTCGTCCCGGCGCGGTGAGGCGAGGCGACTGAGGCCGTCCGAGCGCGCTCGGCTCGGCCCCGTTTAATCGATCGTCGAAACTGAGACGTTTCCGCTCCCTGTCAAATCGTCGTTCGACGCCGTCCCTCACCACGATCGTCGTAACGTATCCCTCCTGAAAGATAACGCTTTTTTGACGGCCTAGATAACTCGGGGTATGGCTGACGAGTTAAAACGCGGGCTCGAGGGCGTCCTCGTCGCGGAGTCGGATCTGAGCTACGTCGACGGCGAGGTCGGTAAGCTCGTGTATCGCGGGTACGACATCGAGGACCTCGCGCGCGGCGCGAGCTACGAGGAGGTGCTGTACCTGCTGTGGCACGGCTCCCTCCCGACCGCCGACGAGCTCGACGCGTTCGCCGCCGACCTCGCGGCGGAGCGCGACGTGGACGACGACGTCATCGAGACGGTCCGCGCGCTCGCCGACGCCGGGGAGCGACCGATGGCCGCGCTCCGGACCGCGACGTCGATGCTGTCGGCGTACGACCCCGAGAGCGACGAGAGCGACGAGGAGGCCACCCTCCGTCAGGGCCGGCGGATCACGGCGAAGATCCCGACGGTCCTCGCCGCGTTCGAGCGCGTCCGGCAGGGCGAGGAGCCGGTCGCCCCCGACCCCGACCTCTCGCACGCCGGGAACTTCCTCTACATGCTCGCCGGGACCGAGCCCGACGCCGTGAGCGAGGAGACGTTCGACATGGCGCTCACGCTCCACGCCGACCACGGGCTCAACGCCTCCACGTTCACCGCGATGGTGATCGGCTCGACGATGGCGGACGTCTACTCCGGCGTCACGGGCGGCATCGGCGCGCTCTCCGGCCCCCTCCACGGCGGCGCCAACCAGGACGTGATGGAGGTGCTCCACGAGATAGACGCCTCCTCGAAGGATCCCGTTCAGTGGGTGAAAGACACCCGCGAGGACGGCGGGCGAATCCCCGGGTTCGGCCACCGCGTCTACAAGGTGAAAGACCCCCGTGCGAAGATCTTAGAGGAGAAGCTCCGCGACCTCGCCGAGTCGTCGGGCGACACGAAGTGGCTCGACTACACGACCGCCATCGAGGAGTACCTCACCGATCAGGGGCTCGTCGAGAAGGGCATCGCCCCGAACGTCGACTTCTATTCCGGCTCCGTCTACGACTCGCTCGGCATCCCGGTCGACATGTACACGCCCATCTTCGCGATGAGCCGCGCCGGCGGGTGGATCGCGCACGTCGCCGAGTACCAGGCGGACAACCGCCTCATCCGCCCCCGCGCCCGGTACACCGGCCCCGAAGACGCCGAGTTCGTCCCGCTCGACGAGCGGTAAGCGGTCGCGAGCGCCGTCGGTCGCGTTTCGACTCCGCCGTCGTCCCCGTTCCTCACTCGAACGCCGAAATCCCCGTCAGGTCCTCTCCGAGTACCAGCGTGTGGATGTCGTGGGTCCCCTCGTAGGTGTAGACGGTCTCGAAGTTCGCCATGTGTCGCATCGGCGAGTAGTCGGTCGTGATCCCGTTCCCGCCGAGCATCTCGCGGGCGATTCGGGACTGATCGCGGGCCATTCGGACGTTGTTCCGCTTCGCCATGGAGACGTGTTGGGGCGTGAGATCCCCCCGCTCTTTCAGCTCCGCGAGCCGGTGGGCGAGCAGCTGGCTCGTCGTGATCTCCGTCGCCATCTCCGCGAGCTTCTCCTGTTGGAGCTGGAACCCCGCGATCGGGCCGCCGAACTGCTCGCGGTCGAGCGCGTACTCCCGGGCCTGCTCGAAGCAGTCGCGGGCGGCGCCCACCGCGCCCCACGCGATCCCGTAGCGCGCCTGCGTGAGACACGACAGCGGCCCCTTCATCCCGCTCACGCCCGGCAGGACGTTCTCCTCGGGGACGTACGCGTTCTGAAGGCTGACCTCGCCGGTGATCGACGCCCGCAGCGAGAGCTTGTCGTCGATCTCGTTCGTGGTGACGCCGTCGCGGTCGGTCTCCACGAGGAAGCCGCGAACCGGACGCTCCTCGGCGGAGATGTCGCGCGCCCAGACGACCGCCACGTCCGCGATGGGGGCGTTCGTGATCCAGGTCTTCGAGCCGTCGAGCACGTACCCGTCGCCGTCGCGCTCCGCGGTCGTCTCCATCGACGAGGGGTCCGAGCCGTGTTCGGGCTCCGTCAGCCCGAAGCAGCCGACCGCCTCGCCGTCCCGCAGCGCGGGGAGCCACCGCCCCTTCTGCTCGTCGCTGCCGTACGCGTGAACGGGGTACATCACGAGCGCCCCCTGGACGCTGGCCATCGACCGAAGGCCGGAGTCGCACGCCTCCAACTCCTGCATCAACACGCCGTAGGCGGTCTCGGAGACGTTGGGTAGCCCGTAGCCGTCGAGGTTCGAGCCGTAGAAGCCGAGATCCCCCATCTCCTCGATGAGGTCCGTCGGAAACGTCCCCGCGCGGAAGTGGTCGCCGATCTCCGGGCGGACCTGTTCGTCGACGAACTGTCGGGCGGTGTCGCGGATCAGCCGCGCCTCCTCGTCGAGATCGGCCTCTAATCCGACGTAGTCGAGCATGACCGTTCGTGCGCGTCGAATCGGCAAAAGCGGTTCGCCCGAGGCCGCCGTTCCGCCGCGTTCGCCGCCGCTCGCGCGTCGCGGTCCGGTCGACCCCCTCAGACGTCGACTCGTTCGCGGGCGAACTTCGCGAGCAGCGGGACGTCGTCGAGGTGGAGGAGCTTCGCCATCGCCGTCTTATCGCCCCGGTTCGCCTTCTCGAGGGTGTTCTCGTCCGCCTGACGGAGGTCACGCATGAGCCGGTCGTACCGCTCGTTCGGCGCGAGGTACAGCAGTCGGGTGAGCATCAGCCGCGAGCGCATCCGGGGCGCCACGTCGCGGTGCCAGAGCCGCTCGTAGACCGCGAGGCTCTCGGCGTCCACCCGCCGCTCCGAGTCCGTGAGACACCGGTCGACGGTCGCCGCGGCGGCGCGGGCCGACTTCATCCCCTTGTGGATCCCCTCGCCCCACAGCGGGTCGATGGTGGGGACCGTGTCGCCGATCGCGAGGAAGCCGTCCGTGTGCATCCGACCCGGGCGCTGGATGTGCGCGGAGCCGCGATGGACCTTCCCGTCGATGCGTTCGGCGCCGGCGAAGCGGGGGTCGCGACTCACCCAGTCGTCGAGGTAGCCGTCGACGGTCTTGCCCGCCTGTGCGAACTCGCGGTGGCGGTCGTTCTGGATGTAACAGAGGCCCACCTTCGCGGTGTCCTCGCCGGTCGCGAAGATCCACGAGTAGCCCCCGGGCGCGATGTCGTGGTCCAACCGGAGCATCATCGCGCGCCGGAGGTCCGCGTACTCGGGGTGGTTCATCTCGACGCCCTCCATCTCGTACTCGATGCCGATCGCCTGGTTCTCGCGTTCGAGGTCGACGACGTCGAGCGCGCTCGCGAGCGGCGCGGCCGGCCCGGTGGCGTCGATCACGACGTCGGCGTACACCTCCTCGTCGCCGTTGTAGCGCACGCCCTCGATGACGTCGTCGTCGTCGAGGATCGGCCGCGAGACCCGCGCGTCGAAGCGGTACTCCGCGCCGTTCTCGCGGCCGTCGGCGACGAGGAACCGCTTGAACTCCGCGAACTCCAACACCGCCCCGGGCTGGTAGCTCTCGTAGTACTCGTTGGGCGACTCCAGCACCACGTCGTCGGTGTACGACATCACCACGTCGTCGGGGACCCCGAACGAGGACATCATCGACGGGAACGTGCCGGCCGTCGACTTGTTGCTCTGTCGCGGGAACTCGTCTTCCGACTCCGTCTCCAAGACGACGACGTCGTAGTCGCGCGTCGCCAGGTCGCGGGCGCACTGCGCGCCCGCCGGCCCGGCGCCGGCGATCGCGACGTCGTAGCGGTCAACCATACACGAAAAATACGGACCCACCTAATTAGGCTTGCTGAAACCCGTCGAAAAATCCGCGCGGACACCCTCGTGCGGCCGGTTTTGGCCGCCGTGAGAGGTCGGAATCGGCTCGGTTTCGTCCGGCGGTCTCAGTAGAACTCGCGGACGAGGTCGGTCGCGCTCTCGGGGGCGCCCTCCGGGATGACGGACATGTCCTCGTCGACGCCGTGTTGCTCGTGGTACGGCACCGACGACTCGTCCTTGTAGATGACGCCCTGGGTCTCCGTCTCGCTGTCGAGGATGACGTCTTTCGCGTCCTCGCGATCGGTCGGGTCGTGGTCCGTCTCCTCCAGGTCGACCAGCGAGTCGCGGAAGTAGTCGTACGTGTCGACGTCGTTGAAGGTGACACAGGGGGAGTAGACGTTCACGAAGCCGAACCCGTCGTGTTCGATGGCCTCCTGGATGATCTCCTGGTGGCGGAGCGCGTCGGAGGAGAACGACTGCGCGATGAACGTCGCGCCCGAGGCGAGCGCCAGCGCGTGCGGATTGACCGGGGGCTGTTTGGGGCCCTCGGGGCTCGTCGACGTCTCGAAGTCCTCGCGAGAGGTCGGGGAGGCCTGTCCCTTCGTCAGCCCGTAGATACGGTTGTCCATCACGACGTACGTCATGTCGACGTTGCGCCGGACGGCGTGGACGAAGTGGCCCGCGCCGATGGAGTAGCCGTCGCCGTCGCCGCCGGCGACCATCACTTCGATGTCGGGCCGGGCCATCTTGACGCCGGTCCCGACGGGGAGCGCGCGCCCGTGAACGCCGTGGAGCGCGTAGCTGTGCATGTACGTGCCGATCTTCCCGGAACAGCCGATGCCGGCGACGACGAAGGTGTTGTCGGGGTCGTTGCCCGTCTCCGCGAGACCCTTCATCATCCCGTTCATCGTACCGAAGTCGCCGCATCCCGGGCACCACGTCGGCTGCTTGTCGGACTTGAAGTCGGTGAATCGAATGTCTGAGCTCATTGGTTACGCCTCCACCCCCTCCGCGAGGGTCGCCTTGATGTCGCTTGCGAGTTCGTCGGCCTTGAACCGCACGCCGTTGTACTTGTTCACGCGGTCGACCCGTTCGAGCACGTCGTGTTCGACCAGGTCCGCGAACTGCCCCTGTTCGTTACACTCGACGACGACCGTCGTCTCGGCCGCTTCGACGTCCTCCGAGAGGTCCGGCCGCGGGAAGATGTACGGGACCGAGAGGACCCGCACGTCGTGTCCCTCCTCGTCGAGCATCCGTACCGCCTCCGCGAGCGCGCCCTCGTTCGACCCCCACGTGATCACGAGGGTGTCGGCGTCTTCGTCGCCGAACTCGCGCGGGCTCCAGTCCTCGCGCTCGCGGGCGGTCTCCACCTTCCGGTTGCGCTTGTCGACCTGTGCGACGCGCATCTCGGTGTCCTCGGTCCGCCGGCCCTGCTCGTCGTGCTCGAGCCCGGTGGACATGTGCGCGCCGTCGGCGGTGCCGGGGAACGCCCGCGGCGAGACCCCGTCGTCGGTGATCTCGTGGGGCTGGAAGCCGCCGGAGTCGCTGGTGTGGTCGTCGATCGTCGTCTCGTCGACGACGTTGCCCCGGTCGACCTCCACCTCGTCCATGTCGAACGTGTCGGGGGAGAACGTCTGCTCGGTGACCGCCATCGAGAGGTCGGCGGTGAGGTAGACGGGGAGCTGGTACTTCTCGGCGAGGTTGAACGCCTCGACCGTCTTCCAGAAGCACTCGTCGATGGTGGTCGGCGCGAGGACGAACCGCGGCACTTCTCCGTGACCGCCGTACAGCATCTGGTTCAAATCGCCCTGCTCCTGTTTCGTCGGCATCCCCGTCGAGGGACCCGAGCGCATCACGTTACAGATGACGAGCGGCGTCTCCGAGGTGGCGATGAGCCCGAACGTCTCGGTCATCAGGTCGATCCCCGGTCCGGAGGTCGCCGTCATCGAGCGGGCGCCGCCGCGGGCCGCGCCCAGCGCCATGTTGATCGCGGACAGCTCGTCTTCCGCCTGAACGACGTGGCCGCCGTACCGCTCGATGCGGCCGGTGAGGTACGTCATCACGTCTGTCGCGGGCGTGATCGGGTAGCCGGCGTAGAAGCGGCAGCCGGCCGCGATGGCGCCCATGCCGATCGCCTCGTCGCCGTTGAGGAGGACGTAGTCCTCGTCGGTGGTCTCCAGCGAGTAGTCGAACTCGTGGTCGTACTCGTCGGCGACGTACGACTGGCCGGCGCGCGCGGCCTCCTTGTTGTTGTCGACCAGCTTCTGGCCCTTGTCCTTGAACCGCTTCTCGAGCGCCGAGTCGAGGTTCTCGATGGGGAACTCGGCCACCTCGCAGGCTGCGCCGAGCGCGACCACGTTCCGCATGATCGCCCCGCCGGCCTCCTCGGCCAGGCTCTTGAGCGGCACGTCGAGGCCGATCATCCCCTCCGGGATCTCGACGTCTTGCATCGTCGTCCGCTCGCCGTCGTAGATGATCACCGACCCCTCGTGGAGCTCGTCGAGGTTCTCCTCGATCGTCCGGGGAGTCAACGCGATGAGCACGTCGAGTCGGTCCACGACGCTCTGTACCTTGTCGACGGAGGTCCGCACCTTGTAGGCGGTGTACCCGCCTCGGATCCGCGATGCGAAGTCCTTCGACGTGAACACGTGTCGACCCGCGCGGGAGAGCGCCTGTGCGAAGATCTTCCCCGTCGAGTCGATGCCGTCGCCGGCCTCTCCGCCGACAGCCCAGTTGAAATCCGCGGCCATGTGCTATGGGCAAGGTTCCGGCGGACTCATCAAAAGGCTTCTGGAAGGAGCCACCGACGTGTTTCTGGACGAACGTGATTGTGTTCGCGAATATTGTCGGTTTAGGCGCCGATATCGGCCAATATAGAATTGTAATTGGACGTTCGTTCACCGAAATCCTCACGATCGACCCCTCGCGTCGGACCGGTTTTCGACGACCGTCGAAGTTCCGCGGTCGCGGGTCGACCTTCCGGCGGCGTCGGCGAGAGTCGGGTCCGGCTCCGAACGCGTCACGGGAACCGGTTTCGACACGGGCAGGACCGACGCGGACGGGAAGGCGTTTGTGTCTCCCCCGCCGATCCGGGGTATGGACACGACAGCGACGGTCAAGGCGGTCGAGTCGGTCGGCCCCGACACGTACGCCCTCCGCTTCCGGGCGCCGGACGGGTTCGCGGCCGAACCCGGCCAGTTCGTGAAGCTCGGCACCGACATCGACGGCGAGTCGGTCTCGCGGTTCTACACCCTCTCGTCGCCCCGCGTCGGCGAGGCGTTCGAGGTCACGGTCGGCATCGACCCCGAGGAGGGCGGCGAGTTCTCGGCCTTCCTCTCGGACGCCGAGGCCGGCACCGAAATGACGCTCTCCGGTCCCTACGGCGACCAGCACTACGACGGCGAACCGCGCGCGGTCGTGATCGCGGGCGGCCCCGGCGTCGGCCCCGCGGTCGCCATCGCCGAGCGCGCGCTCGACGAGGGCGCCGAGGCCGCGGTCGTCTACCGCGACGACGACGTCGCGCACGCCGACCGGATCGACGCGCTCCGCGAGCGCGGCGCCGATATCCGGCTCCTCGACGCGGGCGACCCCCTCACCGACGCCGTCGCCGACGTCCTGACCGGTGCGGACGGCGAGACGGTGTTCGTCTACGGGTTCGCGGACCTCGTCGCCGACGCGGAGGCCGCGGTCGACTCGGCCGGGGGCGACGCGGACGCCGCGAAGGTCGAGAACTTCGGCTAGCCGCGGTCGCCGAGAGTACCGTCCTCCTGCCGGCCTCGTCCGCCGGTGCCACACGCTTTAGGTACCGCCGCCGAGAGGTGCGGACATGGACTACCGACGACTCGGCGACACCGGGCTCAGCGTCTCGGAGCTCTGCTTCGGGACCTGGCGGTTCGGGCGCGAGACGAACGGCGTCGTGGAGACGGGCCGCGAGGAGTCGCACGAACTGCTCGACGCGGCCGCGGACCGCGGGATCAACTTCATCGACACGGCCAACGTGTACGGGACGCCGAACGGGAAAAGCGAGACGTACATCGGCGAGTGGCTCGCGGACCGCGAGCGCGAGGACTACGTCGTCGCCTCGAAGGTGTACTTCCCGTTCGACGGGCGCGGCGAGCCCGGCCCCAACGACTCCGGACTGGGACGGAAACACATCCGGGCGCAGATCGAGGGGACGCTCGACCGCCTCGACACGGACTACCTCGACATCTACTACATCCACCGCTGGGACGAGGAGACGCCGATCGAGGAGACGATGCGCGCGCTCGACGAACTCGTCGCGGAGGGGAAGGTACACCACCTCGGCGCGTCGACGATGGCGGCGTGGCAGCTGACGAAGGCGCAGTGGACCGCCGACGTCAACGACTACGCAAGCTTCGACGTCGTCCAGCCGCTCCACCACGCGGGCTACTACGAGGACGTGAGCGAGTACCTCGACGTCTGTATCGACCAGGACCTCGCGGTCTGTCCGTACTCCCCGCTCGCGGGCGGGTTCCTCACCGGGAAGTACGAGCGCGCCGACCCGGACGACCCGGAGAAAGTGATCGCGCCCGACGGCTCCCGCGCGAGCTTCGATGACCGGTTCGAGCGCTTCTACCTCTCCGAGCGCGGCTGGAAGGTGCTCGACGCGGTCCGCGAGGTCGCCGACGAACTCGACGCGACGCCCGCTCAGGTCGCGCTGGCGTGGCTCACCGAGTGGGACGAGTTCACCTGCGTTCCCATCGTCGGCGCGCGGACGGTCGATCAGCTCGACGAGAACGTTGCGGCCGCCGACCTCGGCCTCTCGGACGAGCAGTGGGACCGGATCATGGACGCGCGCTACGATCCGGACGGGAACCTCTGGGGTCACTGAGCGCGGCGGCGGGGCCAACGTCAGCGGCGGAGTCGGCGTCGGCGTTGAGGCCGGCGGCGGCGGCGCGGCCGGCTCGCGGTCGCCCCAGTTACGTCTCGAAGTCCGGGAGGTCGTCCGGCGCGTCGAAGTCGGCCTCCCAGTCGATGTACTCCTCTTTTAGCGTCTCACAGACGATCTGGCCGAGTTCCGTGAGCCCCGCGTTTATCGCGGAGACGGTGCCCCAGGAGTCCAGATCCGGGTGGAGGTCGCGCTCCTTCCAGTCCTCGGGCAGCCCCGGCGCGTGGTAGCCGACGCGGTCGGCAAAGTCGTCCCAGAAGAAGTCGAACCGGGAGACGAGACCGAGGTCGACGGCGATGGCCCAGTCGGACTCGTCCATGTCGGTCGCGTCGGCCCACTCGTCGAACGCGTCCTCCCACGCTCCCTCGCGGAGGAGCGCCTCCAGGTCGTCGCGGCGGTACTCCCCGCCCGCCACCTCGGCGTCCTCGTACTCGTTCGGGTCGACGGCGGCGAGTTCGGGGGGCTCCGGCGGGTCGACGTCGAGTGACATGCTCCGGTATGCGTGCCGACGCGGCAAAACGCTACGGGAACGGGTTAGCGGCGACGCCGTTGCCCACGCGTCCGGCGACGTCGTTGCCCCTGCGTCCGGCGACGCCGCGCCCGATCCGGTCCTTTTACCGCGGCGCCGGTCCGAGTGCGCGTATGGACCTCCGCGCCGTCTCGCGTCGGGTCGGGATCGCCGCCGCCGTCGTCACCGTGGTCGCGCTCGTCGCCCCGTACGCGGTCATTTCGGGGCCGGAGTACGCGAGCCAGCTGGCGGCGTACTACGCCTCCGGCGTCGTCGGCTGGGGCGGCATCGCGCTGTTCGCGCTGCTGTCCGCGGTCGTCATCGCCTCCGTTGAACGGGGAAACGTCGATCCCGGAACGCTCGCCGGCGTTGCGGTCGTTCTCGGGCTCGCGGCGACCGTGAGCGCGGCGAGTTGGGCGCTGGCGGTCGAGCCGAGCCCGGTGTTCCGCGACCACCTCTGGCTGGTGTGGCACGCGCGCGCGGTCGTCGCGCTGTCCGTTCCCGTCCCGCTCGCCGCGACGGCGTACGCGTGGGACCTGCTGTCGTAGGTCGCCGGAACGGCGCCGCGGCGGCGACGGTCTCCGAACGAAAGGCCCTTATGGGACACCCGAGTAGCGTCGAACGGACTAGGTCGGGCGGTTAGGCCCCGCTCGTAACCCGCGAGGTAGTCTTCAGCGGGGACCGAACAGCGGGCACGTCCGGTCAGACCGGCACGGGCCCCGAGAGCCAACGTGGAAGCCTCGTCCGCCGGGGACAGCGGTCCGCGGCGCCCGCTCGCAGGAGCGGTCCGTCGCGGTTCGTCGGCGGCACCGGGTCAGGCGCGGAAGCGAGCAGCCCACCGCCGAACGCCCGTCGCTCGTCGGGTCGCGGGGTGGAGGAGGCAATCGGGATACCCCGTGCCGGAACGCCGGGCTACCCCGCCTGTCCGTCATTCATACTTCGTTTCGTTCGGTGAGCGGTCGCGCTACGTCGTTGCGGTCGCCGGCGTGAGCGTCGACCTCACGAGCAGTTATTTATAACTGAATACTGTCTGGTCGGAGTTCTGTTTGTGAATGAACGACAGTAGATCGGCGACGAACACCGCCGGAGGCCCCAGTCGCGAGGCGGGCGCACGCTCGCTGTCGTTCGAGACGCCTTCGGCGTCTCGTGATGACGAAACGGCGCTGGCGTTTCGAACCACGCGCCTCACTCGGTCGCTATCGCTCCCTCGCTGCGGTGTCGCCGGCGGCTCCGCCGCCGGCTTTCCGTGGCACGTAGCGCCACGCTACTTACGTCGCCTGCGTCCGCCTCCCGACTGCCCCTTTGCGTCCCACCCCGCCCCGCACAGCAACCGCACCTCACGCCTCCCCAGCCTCGTCGCGGCCGCTTAAAAGCGGCCGCGACTCCCTCGCGCGTGCTGTCTCGCGGCCGCCGATGGCGGCCGCTCGCAGGCACGCGCCACAGCGACCGCGGAGAATAGTCGGTCTCGCGGCTCAGCGACCGGTGTCGTACTTGTACGTCGCCGAGTCCGGGTCGATGCCGAAGTCCTCGGCGGACTCCTCCGGCTCGTCGTCGTCGGTCGGCTCGGCGTCTTTGAACGCCTTTCGGAGCCGGCTCGGCATCTCGAACTCGTCGACGGCCAGTTCGAGGCCGACCACGTCGCCGCCGAGGAACTCCCGCTTTTCGGTGAGGCGGTCCGAGAGCGCGGGCGGGAGATCGTCGGTGTCGACGCGCTCGAAACCGAACTGCGTCAGGTACTCGGGCTGGTCCGTGAGCACGTACACCGCCTCGAACCCGTCCGCGGCCGCGGTGTCGACGAGCCGCTCGACGACGTGCGCCCCGACCCCGCGGTGCCGCCAATCCGGCAGGACGCCGATGCCGGTGAGCTCGATCCGGTTCTCCTCGTCCTCGTCGCCGCGGTGGAGGCGAAGCCGACCGAAGCCCGCCCGGTCCCCGGACTCCTCGTCGACCGCGATCACGTAGTCCCGTGACCGGAAGGCGACGTCATCGAGCCCGAGCCGCTCGATCGCGTCCAACAACCACGCCTCGTCACGGTTTTTGGCGTCGCGGACGTACATAGAGAGCCGTACGAGACCGGAAGTGAAAAGCGGTTCCCCGACGGCCGTTTCCGTTCGCGTCTCGGTCGCCGTTTCCCCCGACTGCGACGCCGGGGTTGGTCTCGACGCGCGTCGGCACCGGCTCGCGTTTGCTCGGTTCGCGCGTCCGCATCGGCTCGCGTTTGCTCGGTTCGCGCGTCCGCATCGGGCCGCTTTTGCCCGGCGGCCGCCGACCCGACGCGTATGGAGTTCGCCGCGCTGGCGGAACGGGCGGAAGGGGTGGCCGCGAACGACGGCGACATCGAGACGACCCTCGCCGTCGCAGAGCTGCTCGCGGACGCCGGCGCCGCGGGAGGCGTTGAGGGCGACGGCCCGACCGACGACCTCCCCGTCGTCGTTCGGTTCCTCCTCGGACGCGTCTTCCCGGCCCACGACACCCGGACCCTCGACGTCGGGCCGGCGCGCTGCCGCGAGGCGATCGCCCGCGCCGCGGGCCCGAACGTCTCCGCGGCCGACGTCGAAGACCGCCTCGCGGAGCGCGGCGAGATCGGCGCCGTCGCGGCCGCGTACGACTTCGGCGGGCAGCGGGGACTCGCCGCGTTCGGGAGCGGCCGCGACGCGCTCACCGCGGCCGCGGTCGACGAGGCGCTTCGCGGGCTGGCGGCCGAGAGCGGCGACGGGAGCGAGTCGCGCAAGGAGGACGCGCTGTTCGGGCTGTTCACTCGGTGTTCACCGAGCGAGGCGGCGTTCCTCGCCCGACTCGTCCTCGGCGAGATGCGGCTCGGCGTCGGCGAGGGGACGGTCCGGGACGCGATCGCGGAGGCGTTCCTCGCGTCGCCCGGGGGGTCCGAGGCGGAGTCAGACGCGGAGGACGAGCCCGAACTCCGCGCGTCCGCGGAAGCGGTCGCGGCCGTCGAGCGCGCGCTCCAGGTGACGAACGACTACGGCCGGGTGGCGGTGCGCGCCCGCGACGAGGGGACCGCTGGCCTCCGCGGGGAGTCGCTTCGCGTCGGCCGGCCGGTCCAGGCGATGCTCGCGCAGGCGGGCACCGCGGTCGACGCCGTCGACTCCTTCGGCGAGGTCGCCGTCGAGACGAAGTTCGACGGCGCTCGCGTCCAGGTCCACTACGCGCCGGCCGACGCCGGGCCGGGGAGAACCGAGGGGCTCGGGCCGCGGCTCTACTCGCGGAACATGGACGACGTGACCGGGGCGCTCCCGGAGATCGTCGAGTACGTCGCCGATCGCGTCGACGTCCCGATCATCCTCGACGGTGAGGTCGTCGCGGTCGACGACGACGGCGACCCGCTCCCGTTCCAGGAGGTGCTCCGTCGGTTCCGGCGGAAGCACGACGTCGACCGCATGCGCGACGCCGTCTCGCTGCGCTTTCACGCCTTCGACTGCCTCCACGCCGACGGCGACGACCTGCTCGATCGCCCCCTCCGCGACCGCCACGACCGGCTCCGGGCGGTCCTGTCCGACGCGGCCGCGGACCTCACGCTCGCGGATGACCCGGAAGCCGTCGCGGCCGAGGAGCGGGCCGCCCTCGACGCGGGCCACGAAGGGGTCATGCTGAAGAATCCCGAGGCGGCGTACACCCCCGGCGACCGCGGGCGCGACTGGCTGAAGCGCAAGCCGGACGTGGAGACGCTCGACGCGGTCGTCGTCGGCGCCGAGTGGGGCGAAGGGCGCCGCGCGGAGCTGTTCGGCACGTTCCTGCTCGCGGTTCGCGCGGACGACACCGACCCCGACGGCGACGACCCCGCGCCCGCGGGCTACGCCACGGTCGGCAAGGTGGCCACGGGGATCACCGACGAGGCGCTCGCGGACCTCACGGAGCGGCTGGAGCCGCAGGTCGTCGACGAGGCGGGGACGACGGTCGCGTTCGACCCCGAACTGGTGGTCGAGGTGGGCTACGAGGAGATCCAGACCTCCCCGACGTACTCGGCCGGCTACGCCCTCCGCTTCCCCCGGTTCGTCGGCGTCCGCGAGGACAAGGGCGTCGACGACGCCGACTCGCTCGCGCGGGTCCGCCGGCTCGCCGGCGAGGAGTGAGCGGGGCGCTGGGGCGAGCCGCGACGGCGACGGCCCCGCACGCGCCGTGCCGCCACGCGAAACCCCTTGACCCTCGGGCGCGTACGATTGGGTATGCCAGGTCCGCTCGGCGACGCGACGCGGCGCGACCTCACCGACGCGGCCGCCGACCGGCTCGCGACCGAGGGGTTCGAGGTCGCCCGCCCGGAGAGCGGCGCCGAGCCGCCGGCGGTCGCGACCCGCGGCGACGACCGGATCGCGGTGGAGCCGCTCGCCGCGGACGACGCCACGCCCGTCGTGATCGCCTCTCGGCTCGGTCACGCCCTCGACCGCGACCGCCGCGTCCTGTTCGTCGCCCGCGACGCCGACACCGCGACCGCCGTGCGCGACCTCCTCGCCGATCCGCCGCTGCTCGCCGCCCGGACCGACGGCCGCCGAACCTTCCACCTCGGCCCGGACCGGGTCCCGGTCTCCGGCGGGGGTTACGCCTGCGTCCGCGCCGAGGGGCTCGGCGACCCGACGTTCGCGTGGCGGGAGACGGACACCCCCGCCGGCCCCGTCCCGGCCCACCCCGACGTGGACGCTGCGGCCGTCGACGACGACGGTCGGCCCACGGTCCCGCGGCTCGTCTGCGAGGCCGACGGAGAGGCGGTCGCCGTCCTCGCGGGCGTCGACAGCCTCCGGACCCCGCCGGACGACGCGTTCCCCTTCGCGTACCGCCGGGATCCTGACGACAAGCGGTTTCGCGTCCGGCGCGGCGACGACGGGACCGTCGTCGAGACGGTCGGCGGGTTCGCCGCGCTGCGCGAGGCGGGGTACCTTCCGATTCCGATGCCCTTGGTTCCGGAACACGCGCTGGGGCGCTCGCTCGACGACGAGGCGCTCGCGGCGGCGTGGGACCTCTCCGTGATCGACGGCGCGGACGCCGAGGAGGTCGACGGCGTCGACCGCGGCGCCGAGCGCGACCGCGACCGATAGCCACCCTCAAGGCGCCCGCGGCCGCAGACGGTGACATGACGGTCCGCTACGAGGAGCTCGCGGTGGAGTGGCTCGGCTACGCGACGGCGCGGCTGGAGACCGACGACGGGCCGGTGGTCTACACCGATCCCGGCCGCTACGGCGTCCTCGACGACTACTGGGCGCGCGACGGCGACCTCGTGGTCGTCACCCACGACCACCACTACGACAGCGACGGGATCCGGTCGGTCGCGAGCGAGGACGCGACGCTCGTGGTCTACGACGCGGTCGACCCCGCCGGTATCGACCGCGACGTGGAGCCGATCGACGCGCTCGCGGCCGACTACGAGGTGGTCCGCGTCGGGGAGGAGGAGCGCGTCGACGTCGACACGCCCGCCGGCGAGGTGCGGGTGTGGTCCGTCCCCGCCCACAACGACCCCGAGGGACCGAACGCCGACGCCGACGGCTCCGTCGCGCACCCGCCCGGGTTCGGCTGCGGCTTCCTGTTCTCGCTCGGCGGCCGCACCGTCTTCTGGCCCGGCGACTCGGACGCGCTGGACGGGTTCGCCGAGCTCGACGTCTCCGTCTTCCTCGCGAACATCGGCGGCGGCGGCATCGTCTCCGACCGCAACGAGGCCGCCGACATCGCTGAGGCGATGGCTCCCGACCTCGTCGTGCCGATCCACTACGACACCTTCGACCTGCTGGAGGCCGACGGGGAGGCGTTCGCCGGCGACGTGGCGAGCCGGTCGATCCCCGTCGCGCTCGACGCTCGCTCGGCGAACCAGTAGTCGGCCCGGCGGCCGCCGTCGGATCGGACCGGCTGGCGGCCGCCGTCGGATCAGACCGGCTGGCGGCCCCCGTCGGATCGGGAAGGCGCTCTCGCGGTCGGAGGCCTTTTCACGTCGCCGCGTCCTTGCCCGGTCGCATGACCACCGAGTCCGCGCTCGCCGACGGGGTCCGGGAGGCGCTTTCGGTCGACGCCGAGGCGTTCGCCGAGCGCGCGGCCGAGGAGGCCGAGATCGTCAAACAGGAGCTTCGCGACGGCTCCTTCGACAACCACCAGTCGATCGTCGGCTTCGAGTACGAGTTCTACGCGGTCGGCGACGGGCGGTGGAGCGAGGAGTCGCGGGCGGGCGAGTACGCGCTGATGCGCGTGCCCCGCCGGATGCTGGAGCTGATGGGGTTCGAGAAGGAGCTGGGGCTCCACAACGCCGAGATGTGTACGAGCCCGCAGCCGCTCTCCGACCACGGCCTCGGAGCGCAGCTCGCAGAGGTCCGCGCCCGGCTGGAGGCCGCGGAGAACACCGCCGGCGTCGAGGGGATGCGGCTCGTCTCCGACGGGCTCTGGACCATCCCGCCGGCGGGCGAGACCGCCCGCGAGTACCTCACCGACAGCGTCGAGGTCGACGGCGTCGTCGTCGCGGTCAACATGAGCGACGCGGTGCGGTATCACGCGATGGCCAACACGCGCCGGGAGGGTCGGGACGATTCCGGTGACGGCCCCACGGTCACGCTCGACGCGCCGGGCGTGTCGCTGGCGGCGGAGACGGTGATGCCCGAGAGCCTCATCACGTCGATTCAGCCGCACTACCAGGTGACGCACGCCGAGACGCTCCCGCGGCACTTCCGGTACGCGCTCCGGATCGCCGGCCCGCTGCTGGCGCTCGGCGCCAACTCCCCCTTCTTCCCGCCGGCGCTGTACGACGACGACTGGGACGGCGAGCGCGCCCTCGCCGAGGGGGCGACCGCGAACCGAATCCACGTGTTCGAGTCGGTCCTCAACGCCCGGACCGACGCCGACAAGGTCCGGTTCCCGCGGGACTTCCACGACGTCGAGACCGCGGTCGACCGAATCGCGAGCGACGAGACGCTGATACCCATGCCCGACCCGGGCGGCAGCGACCGGTTCGACGACGCGTTCGCGACGTTCCGAACGAAACACGGCAGCTACTGGCGGTGGGTTCGTCCCGTCTTCGAGGGGTCGAGTCGCTCGGCCGCCAACGCTCGGATCGAGTTCCGACCGATCCCGGGCCAGCCCACGGTCCGCGACTCCATCGCGTTTCAGGGCGTGTTCGCGGGGCTGATGCAGTCGCTCGCCCAGCGGGAACACCCCGTCATCGGGCTCGACTGGGAGACCGCCCGCGACAACTTCTACGCCGCGGTCGCGGACGGGCTCGACGCAGAGATGGAGTGGATCGGCCGCGACGGGGAGCCCACGACCGACACCGACGAACTGTACGCGGACCTCCTCGACCACGCGGAGGCCGGACTCCGGACCGCCGGCTGCGCCCCCGACGAGGCCGCCGAATGGGTGGCCCCGCTCCGCTGGCGAGTCGCGAACCGCACGACCCCGGCGAGCTGGAAGCGAGACCGGGTCCGCGCCCGGCTCGACGACGGCGACGACTTCGAGACCGCGGTCCACGACACCCAGCGCGAGTACGTCCGCCAGCAGGCCGATACCCTCATCGACGGCGGCTTCTCGGCGTGGGCTGACGACGCCTGATCTCGCAGCCGCGACCAGGCTCTCGGAACCGGCCGCCCCGCGACCGCGACACAGTACAGTTATCGGCGCGCCGCGTCATCCGTCGGTATGGACGATGACGAGCTGATCGCCGCGGCGCGCGACGCCTTAGCGGCCGCCCACGTCCCGTACTCCGAGTACCGCGTCGGCGCCGCGCTCCGGACCGCCGACGGCACCGTCTACACCGGCTGTAACATCGAGAACGCGAACTACTCCAACAGCCTCCACGCCGAGGAGGTCGCAATGGCGGAGGCGGTGAAGAACGGTCACCGCGAGTTCGACCGGATCGCGGTCTCCTCCGGCGTCCGCGACGGCGTCACGCCCTGCGGGATGTGCCGGCAGACGCTCGCGGAGTTCGCGGCCGACGACCTCGTCGTCGCCTGCGACGAGGGCGACGACGCGGTCACGGAGTACACGCTGGGCGAACTGCTCCCGAACACCATCTCCGAGGGGACGCTCGACGACGCGGCGGCGACCGCGGCCGACGCGGCCGACGGCGACCCGGAAGCGAACTGACGCGGCGCGGGCGACGCGTCGGCCGCGCCGCGGATCTCGGTCCGGCATTCTCGCCGGCGTTACGGGGGGCGGGGGCCGACCGCGACTCAGATCCCACCGCCGTGCCACGCCGCCGGAGATGTGCGAGCCGGTCGATAAGGTGCCGTCCCCGTCGCGAGCCGGAACTGGTTTGAGACGGCTCCTCCAACCGCGGGGACATGACCGACGAACCCGACGCGGACTCCCCGGCCGCCGACGCCGAGAGCGAGGACCCGAACGACGGCGCCGGCTACCACGTCGAGGCCGCGCCCGAAGACGTCGCGAACGCGGTCCTCCTCCCGGGGAACCCGGAGCGCGTCGACAAGATCACGGCGCTGTGGGACGAGTCCGAGGAGGTCGCGCGCCACCGCGAGTACCGCACCGCGACCGGGAGCTACGACGGGGCCCCGATCTCCGTCACCTCCACCGGGATCGGCTCGCCGTCGGCCGCCATCGCGGTCGAGGAGCTCGCGCGCGTCGGCGTCGACACGTTCATTCGGGTCGGGTCCTGCGGCGCGATCCAGCCGGAGATGGACGTGGGGGACCTGGTGATCACGACCGGCGGCGTCCGACAGGAGGGGACGAGCGACGAGTACGTCCGCGAGGACTACCCCGCGACCGCCGACGGCGAGGTCGTCTCCGCGCTCGTCGCCGCCGCCGAGCGACTCGGTCACGACTACCACACCGGCGTCACGATGAGCGCCGACTCCTTCTACGCCGGGCAGGGTCGCGCCGGGTTCGAAGGGTTCGAGGCCGCCGGCTCGGACGAACTGGTCGCGGAGCTTCAGAACGCGAACGTGAAGAACATCGAGATGGAGGCGTCCGCGATCCTCACGATCGCGAACGTGTACGGCCTCCGGGCCGGCGCGGTCTGCTCCGTCTACGCGAACCGGATCACCGGCGAGTTCCGGACGGAGGGCGAGTCGCGCGCGGCCGAGACCGCGAGCCTGGCGGTGAAGCTGCTCGCGCGGATGGACGAGGTGAAACGCGAGGCGGGCGCGGACCGCTGGCACGCCGGTCTCTCGCTGTAGCGGGCTCGTGTCCGCGCTGCGTTCGCGATACGCGACCGTTCCAAAGCGACTTTATCTGCGCACCGCGGAGCTACACGCATGAGTACACAGGTCGTCGTCGTCGGCTCCGGGTACGCCGGGGCAGGGGCGGTGAAGGCGTTCGAAGACGAGGTCGGCGAGGGAGAGGCCGAGCTCACGTGGATCTCGGAACACGACTACCACCTCGTCTTACACGAGGTCCACCGCGCGATCCGCAACCCCACGGTCGAAGACAAGATCACGATCCCCGTCGACGAGATCAAGTCGGCTCAGTCCGACTTCGTCAAGGGCCGCGTCGTCGACGTCGACACCGACGAGCGCGTCGTCGAGACCGACGACGGGACGGCCGTCGACTACGACTACCTCCTCTTGGGCGTCGGCTCAACGACCGCCTTCTTCGGCATCGAGGGGCTCGAGGAGAACGCCCACCAGCTGAAGGGGCTCGACGACGCCAAGGCGATCCACGAGGATGTCCGCGAGGCGGCCGCCGAGGCGACCCGGTCCGATCCCGTCGAGGTCATCGTCGGCGGCGCCGGCCTCTCCGGCATCCAGACCGCGGGCGAGATCGCCGAGTACCGCGACAAACACCGCGCGCCGATCGAGATCAAGCTCGTCGAGGGCCTCGACGAGGTCTTCCCCGGGAACGACCCGCAGATCCAGGGCGCGCTCCGCCAGCGGCTGGAGGACGCGGACGTCGAGATCCTCACCGGCGACTTCATCTCGAAGGCCGACGAGGACGCGGTCTACCTCGGCGGCGGCGACGACGAGGAACCGGAGGAACTCGGCTACGACGTGCTGATCTGGACCGGCGGCATCACGGGCCAGCCCGAGCTGGAGAGCGTCGACGTCGAGAAGGACGACCGCTCGAACCGCGTCCACGCCGGCTCCGACTTCGCCACGAGCGACGACCGCGTGTTCGCCATCGGCGACACCGCCCTCGTCGAGCAGGGCGACGACGACGTCGCCCCGCCGACCGCGCAGGCCGCCTGGCAGGCCGCCGAGGTCGCGGGCGAGAACCTCGCTCGCGCCGCTCGCGGCGCGCCGCTTCGCTCGTGGACCCACAAGGACAAGGGGACCGTCATCTCCGTCGGCGAGGAGGCGGTCGCCCACGACGTGATGGGCATGCCGATCAAGACGTTCGGCGGCACGCCCGCGAAGCTGCTGAAGAAGGCCATCGCCACGCGCTGGATCAACAAGGTCTCCTCCGCGGGCCGCGCCGTCGGCGCGTTCGGCGATATGTAAGCGCGGGCGACTCCTCTCACCGACGCGGCCTTCGGTTCCGACCTCCGACTCTTCTCGTCGACGAGTCAGTCCCTTATTCCCGGTAGAACGAGTTCCGAAGCGGCCTGAACCTCGTTTCCGCAGTCAGTGCTCGGCCGGCTCGTCGGGCGCTCGCATGTCGTCGATCCGCAGGATGAGCGTGTTCGCCGTGTCGTCTTTGCCGTCGACGGTGCCGTCGACGACGAGCTTCGAGAGCGGCGTCGGACCGACGGTGACGCTGTCGCCCTCGTGGAAGTCGCGGACCGAGCCCTGGACGTGGATCTCGGCGCGACACAGCTCCGGGTGGTGGACGCTGGAGAGGTCGATCCCGTCGACGTTGACGCCTTCGACCTCCTCGCCCTCGTGGAAGATCGGGACGTCTGCCGGCTCGTCCATGCGCTGGATGTCGAGCGCCTCGTAGGCGTTCGAGGTGGGCTTGTAGCCGCCCTTCGGACCGGGTACCCCTTCGACCAGCTGGAGGGCCTTGAGGCTCTGCATCTGGTTTCGGATCGTCCCCGGGTTGCGGTCGACCTCCTCGGCGATCGCCTCGCCTTTCACGGCGTCCTCCCGTTCCCCGTACAGGTTGATGAGGGCCGTGAGGATGCTCTTCTGGCTCGACGTGAGCTCGATCGATGACATGGTGGCGAATACACCGCGCCCCCGCTTAAATGCGATGGAACTCTTTTATAAACGATCCCGTGGATTCCGCCTCGACCGCCGGACGCGGTCGATTCCGACCGATCCGGTTCACTCGCCGTGAAGCCGCTTCATCCGGACGTACGCGAGCGGACTCGAGAGCGCGACGACGACGCCGACGCCGATCAGGGCGAGGCCGAGGTCGGGGGCGACGAACGAGGCCGCGGCGCCGGCGAGTCCGATCGCCGCGCCGGTGAACGCGACCGCGATCGTCGCGCCGATCGGCTCGATGTCGCCGGGATCGACCGAGCGGGGATCGGAGCTGCTCATACTCGCTCCGTGGCGGGCCGGGCGCAAAACGGTGTCCGATCCGGCGAGGCGGGCGCGCGGGACCACCGACGGACCGGTGCCGACGGGAGCGCGTCGATCCCCACCATTGAAGCGCCGGCGCGCCGCGTAGCCGGTATGACCACGGTCAGGATCATCGGCGCGCCGACCGACTACGGGGCGAACCGACGCGGCGTCGATATGGGGCCGTCCGCGATCCGGTACGGCGGGCTCGCCGACCAGCTCGCCGGCGCGGGCGTCGAGACGGTGGACGCGGGCGACCTCCTCGTCCCGCGGGCCGAGGAGCGCGACCCGGACGCCGACGCCCCCAGCGAGGGGAAGGCGAAGTTCCTCCGCGAGACGGCCGACGTCTGCCGCCGGCTCGGCGACGAGGTCGCCGCGACGCTCGCGGACGGCGAGGTGCCGCTCGCGCTCGGCGGCGACCACTCCATCGCCATCGGGAGCCTCTCCGGGTCGGCGCGCGACGCGGAGATCGGCGCCGTGTGGTTCGACGCGCACGCCGACCTCAACACCCCCTCAACGACGCCCTCGGGCAACGTCCACGGCATGCCGCTCGCCGCCGCGCTCGGGATCGACGAGTTCGCGGACTCCGAGTGGGCGACCGCGCCGGGACTCTCTCCGGAGAACGTCGCGCTCGTCGGGCTCCGCTCGGTCGACGAGGCGGAGGCGGCGCTGATCAGGGAGCGCGGCTTCGCCGCGTACACGATGTCCGACATCGACGAGCGGGGGATCACGGAGGTCACGGAGGAGGCGCTCTCCGTCGCGTCCGCGGGCGTCGACGGGATCCACGTTAGCCTCGATCTGGACTGGCTCGACCCGAACGCCGCGCCCGGCGTCGGGACGCCCGTCCGCGGCGGGGTCACCTACCGCGAGGCGCACAGCGCGATGGAGATCGTCGACGAGACCGACGCGCTCCGGTCGATGGAGATCGTCGAGGTGAATCCGACGCTGGACCAACACAACGAGACGGCCGAGCTGGCGACGGAACTGGCCGCGAGCGCCTTCGGGAAGCGGGTCCTGTGACGCGGGGTCGACGGTCCGGTTAGACGCCCTGATCGAGCTCTTCGACCACCCGCTGGAGGTCGGCCGCGGCCTCGATTTCGCCTTTGATCTCCTCGCGGCGGCGGACGGCCGCCGAGTCGGCGTCGTACGCGCGGACGAACTCCGCGCGGGTGTGCTCGTCGAACGCGTGGCGGATCGCGAAGTAGCCGTCGGGGACGATGGTCCCGCACACCTTACACTCGTGGCGCTGGTGGTCGTTCGTCTGGTGGACGATCGCCGCTTCCACGTCGTCGAAGCCGGCGTCGCAGTCGCCGATGCCGCACGTCCAGCGAGGGGCCATACCCGAACACTCGCCCGAGGGGGATTAACGGTTTCCCAAACCGTCGGCTCCTCGTCGCGGCCTCGCCGGGTCGCCGCGTCGTCGCGTCACGCGACCCGGCGACGGACCTGCGATCGCGGCACCGCCGTCGTCGAACGATACGCCTTTGCGCGGGCGCGACGACCGTCCCATCGTGACCCGACCGAGAACGCGCGTCGACGCCCACGTCAAGGTGCTCGACGACGAGGTCGTCGCCCGCGCGAAGGCCCGCGGGATCGACGCGCTCGTGTACGCGCCGCACTTCACGCGGCTCCCGACGGTCCGCGAGCGGGCGGCCCGGTACTCCGACGACGAGCTGACGGTCGTCCCAGGTCGCGAGGTGTTCACCGGCGACTGGGGCAACCGACGGCACCTCCTCGTGATCGGGCTCTCCGAGCCGGTCCCCGACTACATCACCTTCGAGGGCGCGATGGCCGAGTTCGAGCGTCAGGACGCCGCCGTGCTCGTCCCCCACCCGGGCTTCGCCACCATCTCGCTCACGCGGCCCGAAGTCGACGCGCACGCCGAGCGGATCGACGCCGTCGAGACGTACAACACCAAGCTCCTTCCTCACCAGAACGCCCGGGCGCGTCGGACCGCCGAAGCGACCGACTGCGCCGGCTTCGGCTCGTCGTACGCCCACCTTCCCGCGACGGTCGGCGAGGCGTGGACGGCCTTCGAGGACGACCTCGACGAGGCGGAAGCGATCGTCGACGCGTTCCGCGAACGGCGCCCCCGAAAGGTGATCCACCGGGGCGGCGCCGGGCACCGGATCCGCGGGCTTATCGAGTTCGCGCACCTCGGCTACGAGAACACGTGGGCGAAGCTCGACCGGATGTTCCTCTCCGGCAACGAGCCCACCCTCCCGTCGAACGTCGCCTACGAGGGCCGGTTCGACGACGTGAGCGTCTACGACTGAGACGACCGGCCGGCGGTCGCTAGGCGCACCCGGCGACGGGTCGGACGGGCTACAGCCCGAATCCGGTCGCGGCCTGCGAGGCCGCGGACAGGTCGAGGTCGAGGGTGACGACGTAGGTGTGGATGGCCCAGAACGCCGCCAGCTCGATCCCGGTGACGATCACGGTGACGAGGTCGGCGTACTTGCTGCTCGTCGTCACGCCGGTCGGCATCCCGAACTCCCGGTCCGAGAGCGGGTGGAACAGCGCGATCCCTCGCCGGCTTCCGACCACGTCGAGAACGTAGTGCGTCAACACCCCGATCCACACGTACTGGAGGTTCCCGAAGAGTATCGGGTACGCGAGGAAGACGGCCAGCACGGGGAGGCTGTGGAGCGTCTTCCGGTGGCGCCCGAATGCGGTGTCGACGTCGGGGAACAGCGCCCCCAACACGACCGGAACGGTGATCTCGGCGACGGTCGTCGCGGTCGCGGCGCCGAGCCCGGGTTCGACGATGAACCCGAGTCCCAGCGCGAGCAGCAGGCCGTTGAGGACGTGGCCGCGTTTGTTCATACCGCTCGCTCTGCGCGTCGGCAGGTCAAACCACCGGATCGCGGCGACGCCGGTACGGCGGGCGTACTCCGCCCGCTCCGCCCGCGAGCCCCGCCTCGCCCGCCCCGCCCGCGACGCCCCGCTCCGCGGCGCTCCGCCCCGCGGCGCTCCGCCCCGCGACGCCCCGCTCCGCCCGCGGCGCCGCTCGCGGGTCGAAAGAGCCACGGCGGGCGCGCCCGACCCGACCGTATGGAGTACGAGGAGCCGAAGTTCTTCCACGTGATGCAGTACGCCGCGGCCGCCGACGGCGACGTCATCGACATGGTGAGCGGCAACCCCGACTGGGAGCCGCCCGCCGCGCTGCGCGAGGCGCTCCGCGAGTACGCCGACCTCCCGCCCGCCGACTTCCAGTACCCGCCGAGCGAGGGGCTCCGCGAGCTCCGGGAGGCCATCGCGACCCGCGAGGGCGTCGCCCCCGACCGCGTGGTCGTCACCAACGGCACCGGCGAGGCGAACTACCTCGCCATGGCGCGCGCCCTCGACCGCGGCGCCGGCGACGAGGCGCTGCTCATGGACCCCGTGTACCCGTACTATCCCGGAAAGACCCACCTGCTCGGCGGGGAGCCGACGCTCGTGCCGACCGCCCGCGACGGAAGCCTCGACGTGGACGCGGTCCGCGAGGCCGCGAGCGCGGACACCGCCCTCATCGTCCTCAACACGCCGAACAACCCCACTGGGGCGGTGTACGACCTCGACGCGGTCCGCGAGGTCGTCGGTATCGCGGAGGCGGTCGACGCGCTCGTCGTCGTCGACGAGGTGTACGACCGGTTCGACCTCTCCGGCTCGTTCGAGTCGGCGCTGACGCTCGATTCGGACCGCGTGATAGTCACCGGCGGCTTCTCGAAGTCGATGGCGATCACGGGGTTCCGCGTCGGCTACGGGGTCTTCCCGGAGGCGCACGTCGGTGACGCCAAGACGCGACACATGCTCGTGAACGTCGCCGGGGCGCGCCCCTCCCAGTACGCGGTGTCTCACGCGCTCGCCGAAACGCCGCAGCGCTACTACGCCGAGGCGCGCGGCCTGCTCGCGGACCGCGTCGACGCGTTCACCGACGCGCTCGACGCGGCGGGCGCGGAGTACAGCCGTCCGGCGGGCGCCTTCTACGTCCTCGCGCGCTTCGAGGGATTCCCCGGCACGATGGCGAACGTCAAGCGCCTGGTCGACGAGGCGGGCGTCGCGGGGATGCCGGGCGACGCGTTCGGCACCGCTCGCGACGAGTGGGTCCGGTTCGCCCTGGTGACGCCGCGCGCGACGGAGGCCGCCGAGCGGCTCGCCGACTACTTCTCCGACGGCGCGCCCGACCCGCGGTGAGCGGCGACTCCGCCGCTCCGCGATGAGCGACGGCGGCCTCGACCGCTACCCGCCGCCGCCCCCGCCGTAGCCGCCCTTCTCCGCCTCGGCCTCTCGCTCGCGACGCTCGCGATCGCCGTCCGCGTCCGCCGCTGACTGCGCCGCCGCCGACCGCGCCGCCGCCGACTCGGACCGCCGCGCCGAGAGCGCCCAGCCGAGCGCGTACGTCGCGGCCGCGACGACGACGCCCGCGGCCGCGCCGAGGAACTCAGCGCCGGCGACGAACGAGACGGCGGCCAGCGCCGGCCCGCCGAGGAGCGCGTACCCGAGGTTCTCGCGCACGACTCGCGGGGTCTCCATGTCCGGAGCGTTCGGCTCCCGGCAGTAGTGTCTTGTCCCGTCCCCCGGCCGCTGAACCGTTCCCACGACTCCGCCGTATTCAAATACGCGCGCGCAGACCAACGCGTATGGAGCAGATCGACGACCAGTACGCGCCCGCGGACGTCGAGGCCGCGGTCGACGAGTACTGGGACGACCACGACGCCTACGAGGCGGCGAAGGAGGCGCACGCCGACGACCCGCCGTTCTTCTTCGTGGACGGCCCGCCGTACACCTCCGGGCAGATGCATCTCGGGACGGCCTGGAACAAGACGCTGAAGGACGCGATCATCCGCCACGAGCGGATGACCGGCCACCGCGTCACCGACCGCCCCGGCTACGACATGCACGGGCTCCCGATCGAGGTGAAAGTCGAGGAGGAGCTCGGCTTCGAGAACAAGCGGGACATCGAGGAGTACGGCATGGAGCCGTTCATCGAGAAGTGCAAGGAGTTCGCCCTCGAGAACCGGGCGGCGATGGACGAGGACTTCAAGTCTATCGGCGCGTGGATGGACTGGGACGACCCCTACGAGACCATCTCGCCGGAGTACATGGAGGCCGCCTGGTGGGCGTTCTCCGAGGTGGCCGACAACGGCCTCGTCGAGCAGGGGAAACGCTCCATCTCTCAGTGCCCGCGCTGTGAGACGGGGCTCGCCAACAACGAGGTCGAGTACGAGGACGTCGAGGACCCCTCCATCTACGTGAAGTTCCCGCTCGCGGACCGGGAGGGGAGTCTCGTCATCTGGACGACGACGCCGTGGACGGTCCCCGCGAACACCTTCGTCGCCGTCGACGAGGAGTTCACGTACAACGCCGTCCGCGCCGAGAAGGACGGCGAGGCGGAGCTCATCTACGTCGCCGCGGAGTGCGTCGAGGACGTGTTACAGGAGGGCCGATACGAGAGCTACGAGGTCGAGGCCGAGCTCACCGGCGACGAGCTGGTCGGCTGGGCGTACGACCACCCGCTCGCCGACCGCGTCGCCGAGTACCCCGACTTCGAGGGCGCCGGCGAGGTGTACGCGGCCGACTACGTCGAGGCCGACCGCACCGGCCTCGTCCACTCCGCGCCGGGTCACGGGGAGGAGGACTTCCACCGCGGCACGGAGCTCGGCTTAGACATCTTCTGTCCGGTCGCGCCCAACGGCGAGTTCACCGAGGCGGCCGGCGAGTACGCCGGGCAGTTCGTGCGCGACGCCAACGCCGACATCGTCGACGACCTCGTCGCGGACGGCCACATGCTCGCGCACGGCACCGTCGAGCACAGCTACGGCCACTGCTGGCGGTGTGACACCGGGATCATCCAGCTGGTCACCGACCAGTGGTTCATCTCGATCACGGACGTGAAAGACGAGCTCCTCGACAACATGGAGGACTCGGAGTGGCACCCCGAGTGGGCGCGGGACAACCGCTTCCGCGACTTCATCGAGGACGCGCCCGACTGGAACGTCTCCCGCCAGCGCTACTGGGGGATCCCGATCCCCATCTGGGTCCCTGAGGACGCGGCGGCAGGGAACCTCGACGAGGACATGATCGTGATCGGCACCCGCGAGGAGCTGGCCGAGCGAGTCGAGGAGGACGTCGACCCCGAGTCGATCGACCTCCACCGCCCCTCGGTCGACGACCTCACGATCGTCGAGGACGGGACGACGTACCGCCGGGTCGAGGACGTGTTCGACGTGTGGCTCGACTCCTCGGTCGCGACGTGGGGCACGCTCGGCTACCCGAGCGAGACGGACGCCCACGAGGAGCTGTGGCCCGCCGACCTCGTCGTCGAGGCGCACGACCAGACCCGCGGCTGGTTCTGGTCGCAGCTCGGAATGGGGACCGCCGCGGTCGGCGAGATCCCCTACGAGGAGGTGCTGATGCACGGCTTCGCGAACGACGAGGACGGGCGGAAGATGTCGAAGTCGGTCGGCAACATCGTCACGCCAGAGGAGGCGATCGACCGCGCCGGGCGCGACCCGCTCCGCACGTACCTGCTCAGCCACGACCAGCAGGGGGTCGACCTCGCGTTCGAGTGGGACGGGCTCGGCGAGATCCAGGGGAAGCTCAACATCCTCTGGAACGTGTTCCGGTTCCCGCTGGAGTACATGGAGCTCGACGGTTACGACCCCGCCGACGCCGACCTCTCGGACGGCGAGCTCGAGCTCGTCGACGAGTGGGTGCTCTCGCGGCTCCAGTCCGTCGAGGCCGAGGTCGCCGACGCCTGGGACGACTACCGCGTGAGCGACGCGGTCAACGCCGTGATCGAGTTCGTCACGCAGGACGTCTCGCGGTTCTACGTGAAGGCGGTCCGTGACCGGATGTGGGAGGAGGCCGACTCCGCCTCGAAGCGCGGCGCGTACGCCACGCTCGCGACCGTCCTCGACGAGGTGATCCGGCTGCTCGCGCCGATCGCGCCGTACCTCGCCGAGCGGATGTACCAGCGGCTCGACGGCGAGGCGACGACGGTCCACGCGCTGTCGTATCCCGAACCGGACGCCGACCTGCGCGACCCCGACCTCGAGCGCGACGTGGCGGTCTTCCGCGACGTCGAGGAGGCGGCCGCGAACGCGCGCCAGCAGGCCGGCCGTAAGCTCCGCTGGCCCGTGCCGCGCGTGGTCGTCGAGACCGATGACGAGACGGTCGCGGCCGCGGTCGACCGGCTCGAAGCCCTGATCGCCGACCGCGTCAACGCTCGCGAGGTGGTCGTCACCGACGCCTTCGACGAACTGGTCGAGACCGCGGAGCCGCAGATGGCCGCCATCGGGCCGGCGTTCGGCGGCGACGCGCAGAAGGTGATGGAGGCGGTCCAGGGCGCGACCCGCGCGGCGGTCGAGGGCGGCGAGGTGACCGTCGACGGCGAGCCGGTCGACCTCGACGACGGGATGGTCGAGTACGTCGCGGAGCCGCCGGCGAACGTCTCCGGCGCCGACTTCGAGGGCGGGACCGTCTACGTCGACACTTCCCTCACCCCCGATATCGAGTCCGAGGGCTACGCCCGCGACGTGATCCGCCGGATCCAGGAGATGCGGAAGGAACTCGACCTGGACGTCGAAGCGCGGATCCGCGTCGGCGTCGCGGTCGACGACGACCGCGTCGCCGGCTTCGTCGACGACCACGCCGACCTGATCGCCGGCGAGGTGCGCGCCGACGCGTGGCTCGACGACCCGAGCGACGCGGCGGACGCGGACGGCGGTCTCGTCGAGGAGTGGGAGGTAGAGGGTATCGCGGTCGCGATCGGCATCGAACCGGTGGAGTAGCGCTTCCGACGGTTCCCGCGCTCGCCTCCGTGCTCCCGGCCGTGTTGGTCGGCCGCCGCCGGCAGCGAATCGCGCCGCCGCCGGCAGCGAATCGCGCCGCCGCCGAAACCTATAGGTGCGTTCTTTACTCACGGTTGACCATGAAGCTCCGGGCGGCTCGTCCCGACGACGCGGAGACGCTGCGGACCGCGGTGTCGCGAGCCCGCGAGGAGACGGTGTTCGACGACATCGGCGCGCCTTTGCTCGACGTGTCGGCCGCCGGCGTCCGCGAGGCCGCTGCCGAGGCGGAGTGGTCCTTCCTGATGGACAGCGATGAGGGGCCCGTCGGCCTGGCGATCGCACACCCGGATCTGGACGGGACGGAGGCGGAGCTGCTGGCGCTGTGGGTCCACCCGAACCGCGCGGGGGAGGGGGTCGCGGACGAGCTCCTCGCCCGCGTCGGGAACGCGCTCGCCGACCGCGGGGTCGAGACGCTGCGCGCGACGGTCCCGCCGGACCGCCCCAGTGCGGAGGAGTTTTTCAGCGCGCACGGGTTCGCGCGGCGCGGGACCCGCCGGAGCCCGGCGGGCGACGAGTCGGTCGTCGTCGCGGACCCGCGAGCGCTCGCCTGACGCGGGCGCGACGGCGGAAACCGGAGCGGCGGCCTACTTCAGCCGCTCCTGGAGGAACGACGGGTGCGCCGCGGTGACGCCGTCGACGCCGAGCAGCTTCTCGGAGATGACGTCGCCGAGTTCGTCGCCGTCGCCGGCGCGGACCTCGGCCATCAGCATGTGGTCGCCCGAGGAGGTGTACAGCGCCTGGACCTCGTCGAGCGACTTCAGCGCTCGGGTGGCCTCCACGTACTGGCCCGAATCGACGTCCATTCCCACCATGGCGATCGACTGCGAGGAGAGCTTCTTCGGGTCGACCTCCGCGGAGTAGCCGACGATCACGCCCCGGTCTTCGAGGCGGTCGATGTACTTCCGAACCGTCGGTTTCGAGACGTCCGCCCGCTCGGCGATCTCTCCGCAGGACGCCTGCGCGTCCTCTTCTAACACGGAGAGGATCCGCTCTTCCGTCGATACCGTACTCATATCACTTCGTTTGTCACCAATGAAAAAATACCTTCCGAATCAAAAAACGAACTCGCAGCGCCGTGAACGGTCGCCGGCCTCGATCAGGCGTGTTTGTCGAGGAACATGTCGTGGGAGCGCTCCCACTCGTAGTCGTCGTCCCAGTAGCGCTCGGCGAGCGGTTCGTCGGGCATCTCGCCGATGGCCTGCTTCTCCTCGCCGTACGAGGGGCGGTCCTCGTCGACGTAGAAGCGGCCGGTGAGGACTTCGCCCTCGTACAGCGACTCCTCGGTCTCGCGCATCATCTCGGCGGCCTCGACGCGGTCCGTCTTGTCGAACTCGTAGTCGTCGGACTCGTTGACGTCGATGTACGGGACGTACTGGCGCGCGTCCTTGTTCCAGGTCGGACACTGGGTGAGGAAGTCGACGTGCGCGAACCCGTCGTGTTCGATCGCCTCGGTGATGATCTCCTTCGCCTGGTTCGGGTTCACCGCGGCCGTCCGGGCGACGTAGGAGGCGCCGGCGTTCAAAGACATCGAGAGCGGCTTGATCGGCTCCTTTGCGCTGCCCGAGGGCTGCGTCTTCGACTTGTGGCCCTTCGGACTGGTCGGGGAGGTCTGCCCCTTCGTGAGCCCGAAGATCTCGTTGTTGAACACGATGTACGTCATGTCGTGGTTCTCCCGGGCCGTGTGGACGAAGTGGTTCCCGCCGATCCCGTAGCCGTCGCCGTCGCCGCCGGCGGCGATCACTTCGAGGTCGGGGTTCGCGAGCTTCGCGGCGCGGGCCACGGGCAGCGAGCGCCCGTGGATCGTGTGGAACCCGTACGTGTCGAGGTAGCTGTTCAGCTTACCCGAACAGCCGATCCCGGTACACAGCAGGGTCTCCTCGGGCGTGCGCCCGACCTCCGGCAGCGCCTGCTTCAGCGCCTTCAGGACGCTGAAGTCACCGCAGCCCGGACACCAGGTCGGCTGCGGCTCGACGCTAGGGGTGTACTCGTCGCGGTCGATCTCTCGCTCGTCGCCGATCGCTGAAAACGTGCTCATTGGTTAGTCACCTGCGGCTGGGACGAAGGTGGTCTGGTGGCCGGACGCGTCGCCGTCCCCCTCGACGATCGCGGCCTCGAACCCGTCGACGACCTCCGCCGGCTCGAACGGGTTCCCGTTGTACTTCAGCAGGCTCGACAGCTTCTCGCCGTAGCGGCCGAGGTTCTTCTGGACGAGCCCGCGGAACTGTCCCGACGCCGTCATCTCGACGACGAGGACCTCGTCGACGCTCTCGACGAACGCCTCGACCTGCTCGGTCGGGAACGGCGCCATGTCCGAGACGCCGTACGACTTCACCGAGACCCCGGCGTCGTTGAGGCGGCCGACCGCCTCCTCGACGGTGCCCTGCTGGCTACCGAACGTGAGGATGCCGTACTCGGCGTCCCCGGGACCGGCGTACGAGCCGGTGTCGACGGTGTCGAGGTCGTCGCGGATCGCCTCCAGCTTCTGGGTCCGGCGATCGATCTGCGCGACCCGGTTGTCCGGGGACTCGCTGATGTGGCCGGTCGGGTCGTGCTCGTTGCCGGTCGCGAGGAAGCGACCGCCCTTCTGGCCGGGGATCGACCGCGGCGAGACGCCGTCGTCGACGTCGTGCTGGAAGCGGTGGAACTTCCCGTCCCCGCTGTGCGGCTCGTCGACCAGCGCGTCCTCCGAGAGCGTCTTCCCGAGGGCCGGGTTCGGCTCGCGGTCGAAGTGGCTCTTCGGGACGTTCGTCATCTCGCCGCCGAGCTTCTGGTCGTACAGGAGGATCGACGGGATCTGGTACTCGTAGGCGAGCCGGAAGGCGAGCCGCGACTGCTCGTACGCCTCCTCGACGGTTCCCGGGGCGAGGACGACCCGCTGGGAGTCGCCCTGCGAGGTGTAGAGGACGTGTTCGAGGTCGGACTGCTCCGGCTTCGTCGGCATCCCGGTCGAGGGACCGGCGCGCATGGCCTCGACGAGGACGACCGGCGTCTCCGTCATCTCCGCGAGCCCGAGCGGCTCGGACATCAGCGCGAAGCCGCCGCCGGAGGAGCCGGACATCGCCTTGACGCCGGCGTGGGAGGCGCCCACCGCGAGCGCGGCAGCGGCGATCTCGTCTTCCACCTGCTCGGAGATCCCGCCGAGCTTCGGCAGGTTCTGCGTCATGATGGTGAACACCTCGGTCCACGGCGTCATCGGGTAACCGGCGATAAAGCGGCACCCCTCGTCGATGGCGCCGTAGGCGATGGCGTCCGAGCCGGACATGAGCAGCTGGGTCTCGCCGTGTTCGCCGGCCGGGACCGACACGTCCGACGCGTCGACGTCGTGCTCCTCGCTGACTTGGTCGTAGGCGGTCTCGAGGATCTCGATGTTCGGCTCGAGGATCTTCTCCGGCATGGCGTCGCGCATCAGGTCCTCGACGTGGTCGAGTTCCATGCCGGTCAGCGCGCAGGTCGCGCCGACGCCGGCGGTGTTGCGCATGACCTCGCGACCCATGTCGCGGGCGAGCCCGCGGAGGTCGAGGGGGTACACGTGCCAGTCGTTCTCCTCGACGCGCTCGTCGAAGTCCGGGATATCGGAGGCGTCCAAGAGCCCCTCGTCGTAGACGATGACGCCGCCCTCGCGGAGTTCGTCCAGGTTCTCCGAGAGCGGTTTGATCTCCTCGTTGCCGTAGACGGCCTCCTCCTGCGGATTGCGGGCGAACGAGTCGCCGAGCGCGAGCAGGAAGTTGTAGCCGTCGCCCCGGGATTCGACGGGGTCCGCCGACGCGCGGACCTCGGTGTAGGTGTGACCGCCGCGGATCCGCGACGGGTAGTGCCGATGCGTGAAGACGTTGAGCCCCGATCGCATCAAGGCCTTCGCGAAGTTCTGGCTGGTCGAAGCGATCCCGTCACCGGATCCCCCCGATATCCGCCAGATGAGTTCGTCGTCAGTCATAGTGGTGTGTGAGCCCGAGTGGGCCTCGTGGCCGGAAGTTGTGTTGGTTCCCTCTTATGGCTTGCTATGGAATCCCAAGGGACAATCATGAAGGTCTATTAGGGTGTCAAACGTTTCCACGATATCGGACGGGGTTTCCGCGCCCTTTTAGCCGGCGCGCGCCGAGCGCGGACATGCTCACGTTCATCGGACTCGGCCTCTACGACGAGCGCTCCGTCACCGTCGAGGGGCGAGCGGCGCTCCGCGAGGCCGACCGGGTCTTCGCGGAGTTCTACACCAGCCGGCTGGTCGGCGCCGACGTCTCCGCCCTCGAGGCGCACCACGGGGTCGACATCGAGGTGCGCGACCGCGCCGGCGTCGAGCGGGATCCGGAGCCGATCTTCGAGGCGGCCGCGTCCGGCGACGCCGCCTTCCTCACCGCCGGCGACACGATGATCTCGACCACTCACACCGACCTCCGCCTCCGCGCCGAGGAGCGGGGGATCGACACGCGGGTGGTCCACGGCGTGACCGCCCAGTCGGCGGCGTCGAGCCTCACCGGCCTCCAGAACTACCGGTTCGGCAAAGCGACGACGCTCCCGTTCCCGTACGCGCACGGCGGCGACGGCGTCCCCGCGAGCGTGGTCGAGACCATCGAAGCGAACCGAGAGCGCGGGCTGCACACCGTCGTCTACCTCGACATCAAGGTCGGAACGGGACCGACGGGACCCGACCCCGACCACGAGGAGTACATGACCGCGGACGTCGCCGCCGGGTTGCTCGCCGAGGAGTGGGGAGACGCGCTCGGCGTCGTCGTCGCCCGCGCGGGATCGCCGGACGCGGTCGTCGCCGCCGACCGACTGAGCGCGCTCGCCGACCGCGAGTTCGGCGACCCGCTCCACCTGCTCGTGATCCCCGGTGACCTCCACCACGTCGAGGCCGACGCGCTCGTCGGCCTCGCCGGCGCCCCCGAATCGCTCGTCGGTGAGTGAGGTAGCGCTCGTCGGTGAGTGAGTTGCCGCCCGCCGGCCGGCCGGCCCGCCGGACCGACCGGATGATTAATTATCATGGTTCGCGTTATCGCAACTCATGAACGACGTTCCCGTCGATCGGCTCATGTCGACCGACCTCACGACGATCGAACGCGGGGCCGCCGCGGCCGACGCGGCGTCGCAGATGCGTGAGACCGGCGTTAGCTCGATCCTCGTCGTCGAGGCGGACGGAACGCTGGCGGGGCTCATCACCGCGACGGACTTCGTCACGCTCGTCCGTGACAACGATCCGAACGACCGGACGCCGGTCGAGGCGTTCATGACGACCGACGTCGTCACGGTGGGGCGCGACGACACCGTCGCGGAGCTGGCGGAGCCGACCGCCCACGGCTACACGCACCTCCCGGTGACCGACGGCGACGGCAGGCCGATCGGAATGGTCTCGACGACGGACCTCACGGCACACCTCTCTCGGGCGAAGTGAGAGAGTGCCGAGGGGGACGTCGACCGAGCTGGAGTCCGGGCGGAGCCTCTCCGCGTTGTGCGTTCCGGAAGAGTAATGAGATACGGTAACACACATCTGGGTATGGATCTCGACGACAGGACCCGCGTCGCGGACGTGATGTCGACGCCGCTGGAGACGGTCGGAGCGGACGCGCCGCTCCGGGAGGCCGCCCGACGGATGCGTGACGACGAAATCAGCGCGCTCGTCGTGACGACGGGCGGCGGGTGTATCGTCACGCAGAGCGACGTCGTCGGGGCGGTCGCCGACGGGCTCGACCCGGCGGCGACGACGGTCCGCGACGTGATGACCGAGGACGTCGAGACGGTGACGCCGGACCTCATGATGCAGGAGGTCGCCGCGATGATGACGATGTACGGCGTGAAACACCTCCCGGTGGTCGACGACGACTACGTGGGGATGGTCTCCACGACGGACGTCGCCGAACACCTCTCTTGAGCGGGTTCCGGCGACGGTGTCCGATGGGCCGGGCGTCCTCGCCCTCAGACCAGCAACAGCGGCAGCCCGGCGATCACGCCCGCGCCGATCAGCAGGAGGTTCCAGAGGAACACCGGCCTGACCAGGTCGCGCGCGATGCTCGCCGCGAAGGCGGTCTTGACGACGATGCTGGCGGCGGTGCCGGCGACAACGCCCGCGACGGCGGTGTCGACGCCGATCTGTCCGGTGCCCAGAAGCGACACCGCCGTGGTCGTCGAGGTCCCCGACGACACCAGCCCGGCGAGGAAGGCGGTGGCGACGAATCCCCCCGCCCCGAACGTCTCCTCGGCGACCGCGGAGACGAACAGCACGACGAGGAAGAGGGCGCCGAAGGTGAGGGCGTTCCCGAGGCTGAACGGGGAGGTGAGCTCCGCCTCCATCGCCGTCCGCCAGTCGCTCCGCCACACGGCGACGCCGATCCCCGCGACGGTGATCGCGCCGAGCGGCACCCCGACGACGAGCGCCGCCTCGGGGGCGAAGACGGCCACCACCGCGGCGTTCCGGAACGCCATGGCCGCGTTCGCGAGCAGGATCGACCCCACCGCGATCTCGCGGAGGTCCGTCCGGCCTTTCGCGCGCTTCGCCATCTCCGCGACGACGGCGGTCGAGTTCACGAGCCCGCCGAAAAAGCCCGTGACCGCGTAGCCGCGCCCCTGATACCGCTTCACTAACACGTAGTTGACGAAGCCGATGGCGCTGACCGCGACCACGAGCGACCAGACCAGCCGCGGCTGGACCGCGCCCCACGGGTCGATCGTCTCCGCGGGCAACAGCGGAAAGACGACGAACGCGAGGATGGTGAACTCCACCGCGCTGCGGACCTCCTCGCGGGAGAGTCCCCACGCGAACTCGTGAAGCTCTCGTTTCAACACGAGCAGGAGCGACGATAACACCGCCACCGTCACCGACTCGATGAACAGTCCCTCGGCGACGAGGACTCCCACCCCGTAGGCGACGAGCATCGACGCCGACGTCGTCAGGGAGAGCCCGTCGACGTCGGCCTCGACGAAGCTCCGAACCGCCAGAAGCACCGCGCTGGCGACCACTAACACCCCGCCGACGACGAGCAGTCCCGGCTCGTCGAGCAGCGAGAACACCGCCGCCGCGAGGCTGACCAGCGCGAACGTCCGGATCCCGGCCGACTTCTGTGACCACTCGCGCTCTAACCCGAGAAACATGCCGAGCGCGGTCGCCAAGGCCAGCTTGGCGACGTTCGTCTCGAGGTACACGAACGGGTCGACCGCGCTCAGCACCGCCGATCACCTCGCCGCGACCGGGCCCTCGGAGCGGCGTCCGGGACGCCGCTTCGCGTTCTCGCGGTCATGGTCGCCCGTACCCGCCCGCCACGTCTATAGCTTGCTATATATCGCTATATATCTCGGAGATACTTCGGGGACTCGACGCCGTTCCTATCGGTTCGTCGGCTCGCGCGGGAGGTCGAGCGCCTCCGTCAGGTCGTGTTCCTCGCCGGTGAGGAGGTAGAGGACGTCCTCTAAGATGACCGCCAGCTCGGGCAGCTCCCGCACCGCGAGGAAGGTGATCGCGATGAGCGCCACGACCGCCAACACCTGGCTCATGATGCGGTCGGAGATGAGGAAGGAGACCCGGTACGGGTCGCTCGCGCCGAACATCGTCAACACCAGGTCCGGGTACCAGTGCATGTACTGGTTCCCCGACACCACCGAGATGAACGTCGTCCGGAGGATGTTCAGGACGTAGATGAGCGGAATCGACACCGCGAGCGCGCGGAGCTTCCGGGAGATGGGGGCCTCGACGGCGGCCACGAGGCCGCCGAAGATGGCCATGCTCCCGAGCCCCGTACACGCCAACACGATGTGGATGACGACGGTGTGGCCGTCCTCCAGCGTCCACGAGTACGCCGCATCGTACCCCTCCCTGCTCGTCACCGCCTCCGGCGCGTATCCGAGGAGGTCGATGAGGGCTCCCGTCTGGGCCGCCACGACCTCGATGAGGATCCGACGGGGCTCCGGGACCGCGAACCCGGCGACCGTGAACGCCGGGATCGTCTCGAACGGGAGGTAGATGAACAGCATGAGCGCGATGGCCCGGGTGAGGGTGAAAAGCGACGCGCGCCCGTCGTACAGCAGGTACCCCGCGTACACGCTAGCGGGGAAGCCGACGAGCGCGAGGATCGACTCGACGTAGCTCTGGTGTTCGAACGCGAAGTACGGCACCGTCGACAGCCAGAAGAGCCCGAACAGCGCCCACGTCGCGGCCGCGAGCGCCCGACCCGCGGCCAGCCCGCGACTGTCCAGCAGCCACGCCGTCGCGAAGAGGATCGCGACGATCCACGCGAACGTGAACGTGTCGGGGATCACGCTCAACACCGCCGGCGCGCCGTGGCCGAACATGTCCGTACGGTCCGTCGTCGTCGAATAAAGCCCTTGTCGTTGCGTGCGAACCCGGCGTCAACGCGCCGAGGGCCGCTACCCTACCGCTCCTCCGGCTACCCTACCGCTCTTCGCTGTCGAGCACGCGGATCTGGTCGCCGCGGACCGTCACCGGAATCGGCACGGTCGCCTCGTACAGCTCGACGGTCACCTGGTCTTTCCCCTCGTCGATCCGCTGGACCCGCGCCTTCTCGCCCTTGAACGGGCCGGCGATCAGCTCGACGATGTCGCCTTCGGCGATCCCCTCGACGTCCGGGGTCGGTGAGAGGAAATGTTCGACCTCGGAGAAGGGGCTCTCGGCGGGACCGTCGCCGCCCTGAATGACGCCGCGGGCGTGCGGGATCTCGTCGAGGATTCGCCCGAACGCGGTCCCGTCGGTCGCCTCGACCATCACGTAGCTCGTGAGCTGATCCGGGGCGATGACGGCCTGGATCTCGGGGGTCTCCTTCTCGGCGAGCATGTCGGCGACGGTGCGCTCCTGGCTCGCCGTCGTCTTGACCGAGTAGATCGGCATTACGCGCCGACCCCCGGGAGCAGGCTCATGATGGCGAACATCAGGAACCCGATGAACCCGATCAGCAGGATCCCGGCGCCGGCGATCTTCGACACCTGGAGGAACTCGTCGGTGCTCGGCGTGCTCGCCAGCTTCAGCACCCGAATGTAGCTGTTGAGATCGTACGGAACGTCCATGTTGCCAGTTGATTCGAGTCGAGACGGTTTTTACCTTTTGATGCGCCCCCGGCCTAGGCGATCACTCCACGTAGTCGATGTCTTCCATCTCCGGGTTCGTCCCCTCCGGCGGCTCGCCGTTGTTGCCGTAGATCTGCGGCGACTCGACGCCGGTCACGACGATCATGGTGCGCATCTCCCCCTCGAGCTCGTCGTCGACCGAGGTTCCCCAGATGATCCGCGCGTCGGGGTCGATCCGGTCGTAGATCTCCTCGACGACGCCCTCCGCCTCCTCGATGGACATGTCCGTGCCGCCGGTGACGTTCACCAGCGCGGAGTTCGCGCCGGAGATGTCGACGTCGAGCAGGGGCGAGCGCAGCGCCGACTTCACCGAGTCCTGGGCCTTCGAGTCGGAGTCCGACTCGCCGAGGCCGATCATCGCGACCCCGCCCTTCTCCATGACGGTCCGGACGTCGGCGAAGTCGAGGTTCACCAGTCCGGGCATCGTGATGAGCTCCGTGATCCCCTTCACCGAGCGCATCAGCACCTCGTCGGACACCTTGAACGCCTGCCGGACCGGGAGCTTCCCGACCGCGTCGAGCAGGCGGTCGTTGGGGACGACGATGACCGTGTCCGAGACGTCGCGGAGCCGCTCTAAGCCGGCCTCGGCGTTCGTTCGGCGGACCTCGCCCTCGGCCGTGAACGGCGTCGTGACGATGGCGATGGTGAGGGCGCCCGACTCGCGGGCGGCCTTCGCGACGACCGGCGCGGAGCCGGTCCCCGTGCCGCCGCCGAGCCCGGCGGTGACGAACACCATGTCGGAGCCGTCGATGGCGTCCTGGATCTCTTCTTGGGACTCGATGGCGGCCTCCTCGCCCACCTGCGGCAGCGAGCCGGCGCCGCGGCCCTGCGTCTTCTGCTGGCCCATGAGGATCTTCGTGTCGGCCTCGATGTTGACGAGGTGTTGAACGTCGGTGTTGGCGGCGACGAGCTTCGCGCCGTGGATCCCCTCCTGTTTCATGCGGTTGACCGTGTTCCCGCCGGCGCCCCCGCAGCCGACGACCGTGATGTTTGTCTGGAGGTCCTGGAGGACGTCCTGTAGCTCGTCGTCAGTCATGGTCCCGCTCTGTGGCGGCGCGCCGGCGCTTCCTCCGGCGGCGCCCTCGCCGGCTCCCCCGGCGTCCTCTGCGGGGGCCTCTTCGGCTTCGTCGATGGCGTCCTCAACGATGGAGTCCATTATATGGTGTGGTTGCGACCCGGACGTATTTATTTTTGCCCGTTCGTCTGACGCGAGTCGGACGCCGAAATCACCGGCGTTCACGGCCGATCGCCCCGAGTAGAGGCACTCCGTTCGCAATCCGAAAAAGCGCCGCTATTTATAAATCGATCAGTCGAACGCGCCCCCGTCGATCGGGAAGCGTTCCGTCCGCGCCCGCGACACGGCTTCCGGCTCGACGGTCTCGCCGTCGACGTCGACGGACTCGCCGTCGGCCAGTCGACCGAACGCCGGCCCCTCCGGGACGCCGCGCTCGGCCGCCAGCGACGGGTCGAACGCGGTCTCTCGGGCGACGACCGCGCTCACCTCCGGCGCCACCTCGACCGCGTCGTAGGCCGTCTCCAGCACCGCCGCCAGCCCCTCGACGAGGTCGGCGTACCCCGGCGCTCCGGAGGTCGTCGCGAACGCGACGCGTCCGGCCGCGCGGGTTCCTCCCTGCTCCGTGTCGAAGGCGACCGCGACGGACTCGACGGCCTCCCGCGCCCCCTCGGCGTCGAGCCCCTGCGCCCGAGCGAGCAGATCGGCCGGGAGGTCACGGACCCGGACCGCGTCTCCGACGTCGTCGGAGGCGTCCTGGTCGTCGGAGGCGTCCCGGTCGTCGACTTCGGCGGTCTCGACCGCCGCGGCAGCCTCGTCGACGACCGCGCCGAACCGCAACCCCTCGTCGACGGGACCGACCGCCGCCTCCAGGCCCTCGACGAGCGGGAGCGGGGCGTCGCCCACCTCACGGACCCACGTCTCGCTCACGACCCGGTAGCCGAGGTCCTCGACGACCGCGCCGAGGTCGGGGCGATCGCCGTCGATCACGGCGCGTTCGGCCCGACTCCGCGCGAACGCGGCGTCGATCACAGCGCGGTTCGCGTCCGGCGCGCCCAGGTCGGCGAGCGTCCAGTCGGCGCCGACGTGACCCACCGCCCACTCGGTCTCGCGGACGATCCGGGTGAACCGCGGCGCGTAGTGGCCGCCGCCGAAGCCGACGACGTGGCGGGGACGACTCTCGGCATCATCGGCGAGGTCCGCGCCCGTCCCGCGAAGGTCGAGGACCGCCCGCGCGACCGCCCGGGCCGCCTCGGAATCCGCCCACTGCGGCTCGTCAGAGCCGAGTTCGACGAACAGCGACGGGACGGAGACGTCGGTCGGGCCGTGGTGCGTACACTCGATGCCGACCTCGTACCCGTCCGGCGCGTGTCGCGCCAGCGCCTCGACGACGCGCTTCTCGGCGCCGGGCGCGGCCAGCGCCAGCGACTCGGGGTCGCCGCCGTGCTCGGCGCCGCCGAAGTTCCCGGTGGCGTGCGCGGTCAGGAGTTTGCCGGTCTCGCCCGAGTGTCTGGAGACGAACGCGAGGAACGCGGGGTCGCAGTCGAACGCGGCGGTCGGGTCCGACAGGCGGATGTGGAGGTCGTCGAACTCGCGGAGCTCGAACCCGTCCGTCCGGTAGTAGGTCCCGCCCCCGTCGGCGTCGGGACGCGAGTCGTCCTCGCGCGCCTCCCAGTCCTCGACCTCCAGGAGCCGCTCACCGATGTGCGCCGAGGCGCTGTCGGCCCGACTGACGACGATCGCTATCACGTCACCGGCTCCGCGGCCCGCGACCGAATACCCGTCGGTTCGGATTCGCTCCGCGATCCCGTCGCCCGCCCCGCCGGCCGGGTCAGGGGAGCAACAGGTAGACGAAGACCCCGTAGCCGACGGTGAGCACCGCGCCGTCGACGCGGGTCACGCGGTCGCCGTACAGCATCATCCCGACGGCGACGGCGGTGAACACGAGCAGGGCGGGGAACTCGAACCCGCGGACGCTCCGGGCGACGCCGATGGGAGTCACCACCGCGACGATGCCGATGACCGCGAGGATGTTGTAGATGTTCGACCCGACGACGTTGCCGACGCTGAACTCCGCCTCGCCGCGCACCGCGGCGACGACGCTGGCGGCCAGTTCGGGCAGCGACGTGCCGAGCGCCAGCACGGTGAGCCCGATGAAGAGATCCGAGAAGCCGGCGGCCGAGAGCAGCGACTTGCCGCCGTCGATCAGCCACCGCGAGCCGAGGACGAGCACGGCGATGCCGACGGCGACGACCGCGACGTCGCGCGCACTCGCGTCGGGCATCTCGTCCCGTTCCGTTTCGGAAATCGCCGACTGGTTCTGCTGGACGCGACGGAGGACGGCGGCGGTGAACGCGACCAGCGCGGCCAACAGTACGAGGCCGTCGAGGAGCCCGACCCGGCCGTCCCAGCCGAGGCCGACGAGCAGCAGCGCGGCGAGCACCATGAACGGGACGTGCCGGCGCAGCACGGTGTCGGAGATGTCGAGCGGACGGATGATCGCGGAGATCCCCAACACCAGCCCGATGTTGGCGACGTTCGATCCGACGATCGCGCCGAGCCCGATGTCGGTCGACACCGTGACCGCGCCGAGCAGCGAGACGAAGAGTTCCGGGGCGGTCGTCGCGAACGCGACGACGGTGACGCCGACGGTCGACGCCTTCAGTCCCACGGCGAGCGCGAGGTCGCTCGCGCCCGCGACGAGCAGTTCGGCGCCGGCGTACAGGAGGGCGACGCCGCCGGCGATCAGCAGCAGTTCGACGAGTGGCGACCCGGGAAGCACGAATCCGGGTTCGCGGGCGTATTTCAAAAGGACCGTGATTCCGGATCGGACGCGTCGGCGCCGTTCCACTGACCGAGACGAGGCGCGGTTCGGGGACCGAGACGAGGCGTGTAACCCGCGGAATCCGCCGTGTTTCACGCCGATCGCGAACGCGAGCGCCCCGAAGACGAGCATCGGCGGGGCGACATCGTCGGCGTCGTCCGGAGGGGTGTCATCCCCGCAGCGACGAGGCCGCCGGCGCCGACCGCGACGATCGGTACGGGCACCGCTGCCGCGCGTGGGAGGTCGAACTCCAGAGAGACGGGACGGGAGCGATCCCGGGCGTTCGATCCGCGGCGCCGGCTTCCGGGACCAGGTCGACGGGCGCGATCGAGCGACGAACGGCGACCGAACCGACGGCGTTCACGCCTCGATGATCGCGTCGTCCTCGTCGTCGGGGATCCGGACCTCTCCGTCGAGCGCGACCGTCGCGAGCCCGCCGACGCGGACTCCGTCCGCCTCCACGCGCACACGAACGTGACCCGGCCGGTCGACGAAGTGACCCTGTTCGAACCGGAGCTCGTCCGGGTCGTCCCCGTCGAACGCGTCGACGTGACGGAGGTACCCGCCGACGGCCCCGCTCGCGGTGCCCGTGACCGGGTCCTCGGAGACGCCGAGCGAGGGGACGAACGCCCGGCCGTGCAGCGTGGACTCGCCGTCGAGCGCGTCGAAGGTGAACGCGTACACGCCGGCGACGTCGAACTCCTCCGAGAGGCGCTCGACCGCCTCGTCGTCCGGGTCGGCCTGCCCGAGCCGCTCCAAGAAGTTCACGGGGACGACGAGGAACGGCAGCCCGGTCGACGCGACCGCGACGGGGAGGTCCGCGCCCACGTCGCGCATCGCGGCGGGGTCGATCCCGAGCGCGTCTCCCGTCCGGCCGAGGTCGACGTCGACGACCTCGACGCTCGGCGCCTGCTGTCGCATCCAGACGGTGCCGTCGTCGTCGACCGCGACGGTGAGGTCGCCGACGTTCGTCCGGAGCGTTCGCTCGCCGCCGTCGATCGCCCCCTCGGCGAAGCGGGCGCCGTAGGTCGCTATCGTGGCGTGTCCGCAGAGGTCGACCTCCGTCGTCGGCGAGAAGTAACGGAGCCGGTCGTCGGCCGCGCCGTCGCCCGCGGTCAGGAACGCGGTCTCGGAGGCGCCGAGCTCGGCGGCGACCGCGGCCATCTGATCGTCGCTCAGCCCCTCGGCGTCCGGCACGACGCCGGCGGCGTTCCCGGCCAGCGGCTCCCCGGCGAACGCGTCGACGAGCAGCGCGCGTCTGTGTTCCATATCGGACCCTCCGCGGGTCACGGACAAAAAGCCTCACGAGGGAGGCGGCCCGGGCCTCGCGCGCTGCCGAGCCGGACGTCACGCGCCGCCGACCCCTCCACTCCTCGAGGCGTCGAACCGCCGTTTCGCGAAGCGCCCGATGTCAATCCTTTTGCCTTCGACCGCGGATGGGTGTGTATGGGCCTCTTCGACCGGCTGCGAGGGAGCGATACCCCCCGGGTGGCGTTCATCGGCATCGACGGCCTCTCGTATCGGCTCGTCGCCGACAACCCGGAGACGTTCCCGACGCTGTCGGCGATCGCGGACGACGGTGAGGGGGGGCGGATCGACAGCATCGTCCCGGCGGAGTCGAGCGCGTGCTGGCCGAGCCTCACCACGGGGAAGAACCCCGGCGAGACGGGTGTGTACGGGTTCCAGGACCGCGAGGTCGGCTCCTACGACACGTACGTACCGATGGGGCGCGACGTCCAGACACCGCGGGTCTGGGACCGCGCGACCGACGCGGGGCTCGACGCGACGGTGCTGAACGTCCCCGTCACGTTCCCGCCGCAGCGGACCGTCCAGCGGATGGTCTCCGGGTACCTCTCGCCCGACCTCGACGCGGCCGCCACTCCCGAGGAGCTTCGCGCGTACCTCACCGAGAGCGACTACCGGCTCTCCGTCAACGCGAAGCTCGGCCACAGGGCGGACAAGACCGCGTTCCTGGAACACGCCCGCGAGACCCTCGACGCCCGCGTAGCGGCGTTCGAGCGGTACGTCGAGCGGGACGACTGGGACCTCTTCGTCGGCGTCTTCACCGCGCCCGATCGCGTCAATCACTTCCTGTGGGGCGACTACGAGGACGGCGGGACGTACCGCGAGGAGCTGCTCGCCTTCCACGCCGCGCTCGACGAGCACGTCGGCTCGGTCCGCGAGGCGCTCCCGAGCGACGTCACGCTCGTGGTCGGCTCGACGCACGGGTTCACTCGGCTGCGACACGACGTCTACTGCAACGAGTGGCTCGAACGCGAGGGGTGGCTCTCCTACGAGGGCGACGACCACGACTCGCTGGCCGACATCGACGACGACACCCGTGCGTACTCGCTCGTTCCCGGCCGCTTCTACCTCAACGTGGAGGACCGCGAGCCGAACGGCGTCGTCCCGGAGTCCGAGTACGAGGCGACGCGCGCGGAGCTTCGCGACGCGCTGGAGTCGTGGACCGGCCCCGACGGAACCCCCGTCGCCGACCGCGTGGTCGACCGCGAGACGGTGTTCCGAGGCGACCACGCCGCCATCGCGCCCGACCTCGTCGTCGTGCCGAACGACGGGTTCGACCTCAAATCCGGATTCCGGTCACACGACGGCGTGTTCGACGCCGACGGACCGCGAACCGGGATGCACGCGTTCGACGACGCCGCGCTGTTCGTCGACCACCCGGACGCGACGGTAGAGGACGCCGACCTCCTCGACGTCGCGCCGACCATCCTCCGCCTGCTGGACGTCGACTACGGCCGAACGGACTTCGACGGCGCGAGCCTCGTCTGACCGGCCGCGACCCCAGAACCCCTCTCGGCGTCCCGCTTCCGGCGACCGAATTGAAGTGAGTCCGCCCCCACCGACCGGTATGGAGCGCACTCCCGACGGGACCCCCGTCGGCGTCGACGACCCGTACGCGGCCGCCGGCGTCTGTGACCACCTCACCGACGACGGCCGATGCCACTTCGCGCTGACCCGGGCCGGAGACGATCCGGAGTTCGCGGCCGACCGACGCGCCGACGGCTACGACTGTCACGTCGGCGCCGACGGCGAGTGGCGCGCGTGTCCCCACTACCGGTCGACGACCGACGCGAAAGAGTGCGTCCGGTGCGGGGTGGCGGACGTGCGACTGGCTCACGACGACTCTCGCCCGCTCGTGGAGGAACACCACCTCTCGTACGGCGGCGACGACTCCCACGAGATCACGGTCGGCCTGTGCCGCTGGTGTCACGCGAAGGTCCACGAGTCGATCGCCCGGATCGGGGACGACGCGAGTCCGGATCCGGAAGCGATCGCGGAGCGCGAGCGACGGCGCGAAACGCAGCGCTCGGCGTCCGCGTTCGAACCCGCGGGCGAGAACTACGACCCCGGGGAGTGAGCCGGCGGCACCGCTCCGACCGTGAGCGCGCCCGAATCAGCGTCCGACGTCGGCCGGATCAGGCGTCCGATGTCGGCCGGATCAGGTTCGCTAGCGCGACGAGCAGTCCGAGGAACCACCCCAGCGGCACCGAGATACCGATCCACATCAGGACGTACCCCAGCCCTGGGAGCCCCCACTGCTCGCCGAACGTCTCCAGGTTGAACGCGCCGCGGAGCGTCTCGTTGACCCCACCCACCGAGAGGAACGTGTCGAGGATCCACCGCGCGAGGTCGTAGCTCGGCGGGAGGATCAACTCCTCGAGCGTCGGCGTGACGAGCGCGGCGACGACCGGGGGTAAAAACAGCGCCGTCATCGCGAACGGGTACGCGAGCAGGACGCTGACGAACCGCCCGCCGACCTTCGAGAAGCCGGCGGCGAGGGCGGCCGAGACGACCGCCACCACGCTGGCGGCGCCGACCGCGATCACGGCGTCGAAGGGGAGCTGGAGGTGCGTGATCACCGTGAGCGCTCCCCAGACGACGGCGGCGACGAGGACGGCGCCGGCGACGCCGATACGCGTGACCGCCGAGTCGAGCTTCGCGGCGTAGTAGCGCGTGGCGAACCCGACGAGCAACAGCGGGTACGCGACCGCGACGAGGGGCGCGCCGAGTACCGCCCAGAGGTAGTAGCCCACCGACTGGACGGCCGTTTCCGGTCTCCACTTTCCCAGGACCGCGCTCGGGTCGAGCTGTCGCGGGAAGACGACCTCCATCCACGTCTCGTGGAGGCGAATCACGTCTACGAAGAGCGCTTCCACCAGCCCGGTTTGTCCTCGGCGTTCCATTTGCCTCACGTCGCGCGCGCCCCGACGTGAACTTTGTGCCTTCGGCTGCGGCGTTCTCGCGACCGATACCCGCGCCGACAGTATTAAAGAACCGCGAAGACCTACCTGTCCACATGAAACGACGTGGGCTTCTCGCGGCGCTCGCCGCCTCGACGACGGTCGCTGTCGCCGGGTGCGCCGGCGGGGACGGAAACTACGAGTTCGACGCCGAACCGGCACGGATACCGGAGAGCGCGTACGCGGACACCGAGTTCACCGGCCAGGAGCCGGAGTCGTTCACCATCGAACAGGAGTTCAACGCCGCGGGCGTGAACGCGCAGGTGTCGGCGACGACGTGGATCGCCCGGTACATCAATTCGACGACGCAATCGGCGCTGTTCGTGGCGAGCACCCCGAACGCGTCCGTCGCCGGACAGTCCGTTAACCCGCTCGTCAGAGCGGAGGGCGCAGATCTTATCCGGCGGCTCCTTAATCAGGTCAATCAGCAGGGGATCGGCGGTGGCAGCGCCGACATCCAAACGGACGACATTCAGGACCGCGGCGAGGAGACCCGAACGATCCTCGACGAGGAGGCCACCGTCTCGATCTACGAGACGACGGTCAGCGCGGACGTCAACGGCCCGAACAACCAGAGCGGCTCCGTCGAGGACGTTCCCGTCCTCCTCTATATCGCGACCGTCCAACACCAGGCGGACGACGCGGACAGCGAGGACGTGATCGCGCTGGTGGGTCTCCATCCGGTAGGGGTCGACCAGTCCGAACAGCTGCTCTCGATGATGGAAGCCGTCGAACACTGACCGATTTCGGCCGCCGCCGCGCCCACTTCCAGCCTCGTACCCATTCGGACTTTTTCCGCGATACGTTCAAAAATCGCACTCGTTAGTCCGTACAGACAACACCGCAGTCTTGCGATTATTTCTCCCAGCGGAAGCTTTCACGTCCGTAAGTCATTTATAAGCGATCGGCCCGAGTGACACACCCCGCGGTGTGACAAGAGGCGCTTTACGGGCGTCGGGTCGGCTTTCAACGCCGCACTGCCCCGGAAGCGATCGCTCTCGCATCCGTGGCCCATTCGCTATGACCCGGATGCGATCGTCCCAATGGCTGTCTATCGGTATCGCCCTCTGTTTGGTGATCAGCGTTATTGTAATACTAATAATTTCAGGAACATTTGTGGCCTCTGGAGAATTATGGGATGTGGATCGTGCCAGTGATCTAGAAATTGGGACCGAGCAACAACAGGTGATAACTAATATCGAAGTACTTAGCTCAAATGAACCTGTTAAAATCCACGTTGGTGATCTTGTTGACTCTGGAGCGATCTTAGATCATAATTCGACATCTTATCAAATAAACATCGAAGGGAATAATATCAGTTCAGGTGTATATTTACAAAACTCAAACAGTTCAAATGCGGTGATTGTTATTTCTGCCTCCGCAATTTCTAGTCCTGGACGATTTGATCTTCACATCGACAATATTGATACGACGAATGTTAGCAGGTACAATCAGGAGGGCTCAAAGATCAACCGTGCTATCTCCTATACTGCTGAACAAGGAGGAAAGAAGGCAATAGTCGAATTTAGTGTGTCTTTTCCTGGATCCATCGAATTGTCTACTGGTGCGTACAACGACTCTACACGGTCTATTTCTTACGATTATTCTATTAAAAACAATTTAATCTTGAATACTTCTATAACTATCTGGAAAGGAAAACACGACGGAGGAATTGGAGAACAGATTAAGACTGTGAATATATCCGCTGAAAGTATTTCTCTAAGCGGTACAGGCCTTGAAGGTGAAACTAAACTAATAATTGGCCTCCATTCTTCTCGGAATAGGCCCCGCTCTGAGACAATTTACTCTTTAGACACAGATACAATTAATGTTACAGTGCCTGCTCAGATCGTGGGTGGGCCTTTCTATTATGATGGGTCTAAAACAGAACACAAATTCAATAGCACTCTTTTGTTTGAGTTTAATACGAATATATCTAGAGTACAAGGCTCTATTAATATTAACTTTTCAACTGGAAATACAACACAAATTTATCTTGTAGATCATACTCAAAAATATGATGTGAATGAGAATATTCTATACGTGTATCCATTTGCTTCTTCGAGTAATACGTCTTCTACTAATCAACTACGAATTAGTAATGTCTCTGTTAACAATATTACTTCTACATCAAGTGGAACTCCATTCAAGAATAGCTATGACTCACCTGTACGTGTGAGTAAAATAGTATCTGATGATCGTGAATATACCGTTAATCGCGGATCAAATATTGGACTTTGGTTGGAAGACCAAACTAAGTACAATCTCTCAAAACTTAATGGCGATCTCGTTAGACAAATAGATGCTACTAACTCAAAAAGGATTTACAAACTCAGTACTGACAGACTTAGGCTCGGATATTATTCGCTAAACACCAGTTCTGAGACTACAAATACTACAATACGATTAGTTGAGCCCCATATTAACATCAAAGCAACAGATACAGTAACCGAATCACGGATACCGATAAGTGTCCTCGCAACTGGGGCCAAGCGAACTGCTGTTCTTAGTGTGTTGGGCCCGAATTCTGAAGAAAAAAGTTTAGAAAATGTCATTTTAAATAATTCTTCTAATGTCAGTAGATTTGTCTCTGTTTCTCAGCCTGGAACATATACTATCGAAGTTTATGACCCGAACATAGGTCTAAATGTGACTCAAAAAGTAAATGTCATTGAAAATCGGTCACCTTCTATTTATATTAATACCAGCGAAACAATATCCAATGGCAACCGTTTTAGATTCGTTCTTAATTCAACATATTCTAATTCATCAGTTTCCTTAACCTCTGTAAATAACACCACAACCACACTCGAACTCACAACCTCTGAGACGGGCCCAACACCCGTCACAATCAACGCGTACGCGTCGCCGGCATCTCCGTCGGACTTCGTCACGACCGGTCCCGGTATCAGCGTCGATTCGGTCACGGGGGATACCGATCCGCTCTCGCCCGGGTCGTACGACCTCACGCTCCGGTCGGAGTACGGAGCCGCGGTCGCCAACGACTCCGCCGCGATCACGGTGAATCCTCGTTCGACGACCGACCTGACCGCGTACACCACGCGCGAAGCCGCCCCGGGCGACTTCGAGGACGCGACCGCCATCCGGAACGCGATCGCCAATGGAACGCTCACCGACGCGACGAACGCCACCGCCAACGACACGGTCGTGTACGCCGTGAACGCGACCGGGCTGACCGGCCTCCCGGCGGCCGCGAACGCCTCGCTGGAGCGCGGTGCGGACCTCGCTCGCCTCGACGGCCTCTCGTTCGGAGTGACGCCTACAGACGCGAACGACACCGACGCCTCCGCCACCGGCGACGCGCTCGGACCGACGCCGAACGAGTCTGCGGTCCACCTCGACCGCGACGGACTCTTCCTCGTCGCGGACGGCGAGACCGCGTTCGGAACCGAGACGCCACCGGCCGCCGGCGAGACGTTCGAGGCCGCCTTCAGGGTCGACGACGAACGACTGCGTCGGGCCGCGAACGGCGACCACCGGGTGACGACGCGACTGACGTACGCTGCCGACCCGACCGACGAGGGCGGAGCGAACCTCTCGGACGACGGGTCTACCGCGACACCGTCACCGAGTACCGAGCCGACCGAGTCGACCGGATTGAACGAATCGACCGAATCGACCGGACTGAACGAATCGACCGAGTCGAGCGAATCGAGTGAACCGACCGAGGCGGCCGGGACGAGTGCCCCCGCTGAATCGGGAAGCGCGGACCGATCTGATCCGCCGGCCGGTTCCGGCGGTTCCGCCGGTCCAGCTGATGTCGGTGGCTCTTCTAGCGCCACCGATCAGACCGATCCCCGCTCCGCTCGCGCCGGCAACGCCACCGAAGCGGCCGGTCCGGGCCGGTCCGGGGAACCGAACGGTTCCGACGTGGACCGCCCGACGCCTCGTCCCGGAGTCGGAACGACGGTCCCGCCCGGTGCGTCCGGGATTCCGCCCGCTACGGACCCGGCGAAACGCTTCGGTACCGGATCGACGGGACGTACCGCGGACGACGCCTCGGAGCGGGGATCCCGTCCGGGTGACGGGCGATCGGGCGGTGACGCCGGGAGCGAGGGATCCGCGGCGTCGGAGTCCGCCGACTCGTCCGAACCGGCCGGACCGGCCGACTCGAACGAGTCGAAGTCCGACGAGGCCGCCGCGAGGGACCTCGGATACGACGACGCGCCGATCCGATCGACCGTGTACGATCTCCCCGGATTCGGCTCCGTCGCGTCCCTCGCGGCGCTGACGATTGCGTCGCTGCTCGCCCGCCGTCGTGCGCCCGACCCGTGAGAGGAGCGGCGGCCGTCCGTCTCACACCGTCGAGTCGGGGTCACATCGTCGGCGCCTCGCCGCCGGTATCCTTTTGCTCGACGGCGCCGTTCGTCCGCGTATGAGCGTAACCATCACGCCGCCGAAAGAGCGCACGTGCGAACTGTGCGGGCGCGAGGAGCGATGGGACGACGAGGCCGACGGGTGGCGGATCGCGGACGAACCCGGAAACGTCTACTGTATCCACGACTGGGACATCAACGGCTCGTTCGTCCCCCTCAAGGAGTAGTAGACGACTGGACGTTCTGCCACTCTGACCGGTGTGTGTGAAACGGTCTGGTGGCTTTCGCAGAAACTTCGTCAATTTACTGCCCGTTACGGTACGACTACTGATCGATCCGACGGTGTGGTATCTGTTCACCTCCCGTGATGAATAATTACCTTATATTCCCTAATGTGTGTACGATGGATCCTACCCCTATCAGGGTCATACCTTTAAGTGTTCATTCGTGAAAACGCGTATGACCAAGTCACGTAGTACCACCCGGGGCGTACGCGACTCGGATTCCTCGGGTCAGGAAGGGGGGCTCGCGGCGCCGACGGACGACCGATCGAACTGCGGCATCGGCGGCGTCGTCGACCTCGACGGCGAGCCGACTCACGAGACCGTCGCGGACGCGGTCGAACTGCTCGAGAACCTCGAACACCGCGGGACGACCGGCGCGGAAGAGAACACGGGCGACGGCGCGGGGATCATGGTCGCCCGCCCCGACGGGTTCTTCCGCGAGGTCGTCGACGCCGACCTCCCGGACGAGTACGCGGTCGGCTCCGTCTTCATGCCGCCGGAACCGGGCGTTCAAGCGGAGATCCACGACGTCATTGCCGAGGTGTGTGCCGTCTACGGGCTGGAAGTGCTCGCGTGGCGCTCCGTCCCCACCGACAACGCCGACCTCGGCGCGACGGCGCTCGAGTCCGAACCGGAGGTGTCGCAGGTGTTCGTCGCCCCCGTCGAGGGCGCGGGCCTCGCCCAGCGGTTCACGAGCGAGGGGACTCGGCCGGACGACGCCGACCCCGACCTGCTCGGCTTCGACCGCGCGCTGTACGCCGCCCGCCGCGAGATCGAGAACGCGGTGTCCGACGTCGACGGCGCCGGCCGTTTCTACGTCTGCTCGCTCGACCGCCAGCGCGTCGTCTACAAGGGCCTGCTGAAGGGGTCGCAGCTCGTGGGCTACTACCCGGACCTGGTCGACGAGCGGTTCGCCAGCCACGTCGCCTTAGTCCACGCGCGGTTCTCGACGAACACGCTCGGCGCGTGGCACCTCGCACACCCGTACCGCAACATCGTCCACAACGGCGAGTTCAACACGATCCGCGGGAACGTCAACTGGATGCGGGCCCGCGAGAACGACCTCGAACACCCGGCGTTCGGCGCCGAGCTCGACACGATCAAGCCGGTGATCGACGACCCCAACCAGTCGGACACCGCCAGCGTCGACAACGCGCTCGAACTCCTCCTCCAGACCGACCGCGACCTCCCGCACGCGCTCCGGATGCTGATCCCGGAGGCGTTCCGCGGCGACGACCTGATGGGTGACGACCGCGCGGACTTCTACGACTACCACGCCTCGCTCGTCGAGCCGTGGGACGGGCCCGCACTCGTCATCGGCTTCGACGGCGAGCGCGTCGCCGGCGTCCTCGACCGCAACGGGCTCCGCCCGTGCCGCTACGAGGTGACGACGGACGACCGCCTCGTCGTCGGCAGCGAGGTGGGGGCGCTCCCCACCGAGCCCGCCGACGTGCGCCGCCGCGGTCGGCTCCAGCCCGGGGAGATCTTCGTCGCGGACCCCGAGGCCGGTCGGATCGTCCCCGACGACGAGGTGTTCGAGGAGCTCACCGACGAGAAGTACGGCGAGTGGGTCGACCGCGGGCAGGTCGATCTCGACGCGCTCACCGACGAGGACGACGCGCTCACCGACGGGGACGGCGTCGCGGCCGGGATCGACGACGACTCGAACGAACGAGGAGGCGGGGCGGCCGGGGCTGACGAGGCGGACGAAACGGACGAGACGGAACCGACCGTCCGCGCCCACCAGGCCGCGTTCGGCTACACCACCGACTCGCTGAACCACCTCGTCGAGCCGATGGCGAGAGAGGGGAAAGATCCCGTCGGGTCGATGGGTGACGACACGCCGCTCTCGGTCCTCGCCGACGTCGACCGCCCGCTTTTCACCTACTTCAAGCAGCTGTTCGCGCAGGTGTCGAACCCGCCGATCGACTACATCCGCGAGGAGCTCGTCACCTCGCTGGAGACCCGGATCGGGAACCAGCGAAACCTGCTCGCGGAGACGCCGGAACACGCCGAGCAGATAGTCGCCGACACCCCGGTCCTGACGGACGCTGAGACGACCGCGCTTCGCGATCTCCCCGGACCCGGCGAGCGGACTCCCGGTGACCGCGGCGGAGCGGCGGCCGACGGTCCCGAGTTCGCCTCCGTCACCGTCGACGTCACCTACGACCGCGACGGCTCGCTCGTCGACGCCGTGAGTCGGGTCCGCGAGGACGCCGCGACGGCGATCGAAGACGGGGCCGACGCCGTCGTCCTCTCCGACCGCGCCGTCGGTCCGGACCGCCTCGCGGTGCCGAGCCTGCTCGCGACCGGCGCGGTCCACCACCACCTCGTCCGCGAGGGGCTGCGCAACCGCGCGGGCGTCGTCGTCGAGTCCGGTGAACCGCACGAGGTCCACCACCTCGCGACGCTGGTCGGCTACGGCGCGGACGCGGTCGACCCGTACCTCGCGTACGCCTCCATCGCCGACGTGGTCGCCGGCCCGGACGGCGCCGACGAGGACGAGGCGCTCGCCGCGTACCGTCACGCGCTGGAGGACGGCCTCCTGAAGACGATGGCGAAGATGGGCATCTCGACGATGGAGTCGTACCAGGGCGCCCAGATATTCGAGGCGGTCGGGCTCGACTCCGACTTCGTCGCCGAGTACTTCGAGGGCACCGAGATCCGGACCGAGGGGATCGGGATCGAACAGATCGAAGACGACCTCCGCACGCGCCACGCGATGGCGTTCGGCGCCGACCCCGAACTGGAGACCGTCGGCGAGTACGAACACCGCTCGTCGGGCGTGAAACACGGCTGGAACCCCCAGACGGTCGGCACGCTCCAGCAGGCGGTCCGCGGCGGCGACTACGAGCAGTACCGCGAGTTCGCGGAGCTGGTGAACGACCAGACGGAAGAGCTCCAGTCGCTCCGCGGCCTCCTGGAGTTCGACTCCGACCGCGACCCGGTGCCGGTCGAGGAGGTCGAGCCCGTCGAGTCGATCGTCGAGCGGTTCTCGACGGCCGCGATGAGCCTCGGGAGCATCTCGCCGGAGGCCCACGAGAACAACGCCATCGCGATGAACCGGCTGGGCGCGAAGTCGAACACCGGCGAGGGCGGCGAACCGCCCGAGCGGTTCGACACCGAGAAGGAGTGTACCGTCAAGCAGGTCGCCTCCGGCCGCTTCGGCGTCACCTCGGAGTACCTCGCGAACGCCGAGGAGCTCCAGATCAAGATGGCGCAGGGGTCGAAGCCCGGCGAGGGCGGGCACCTCCCCGGCAAGAAGGTCAACGAGATGATCGCGCACGTCCGGTGTTCCACGCCCGGCGTCGGGCTCATCTCGCCGCCGCCCCAGCACGACATCTACTCGATCGAGGACCTGAAGCAGCTCATCTTCGACCTGAAGGCCGCCAGCCCCGAGGCAGACGTCAACGTGAAGCTGGTCTCGGAGGCCGGGATCGGCACCATCGCGGCCGGCGTCGCGAAGGCGAACGCCGACGTCGTCCACATATCCGGTCACGACGGTGGCACCGGCGCCTCGCCGAAGACCTCGATCAAGAACGCCGGCCTGCCGTGGGAGCTCGGGCTCGCGGAGGCGAACCAGATGCTTCGCGCCACCGGCCTGCGCGACCGGATTCGCGTCTCTGCGGACGGTGGCCTGCGGACCGGCCGCGACGTGGCGGTCGCGGCCGCGCTCGGGGCCGAGGAGTACATCTTCGGGACCGCGTCGCTCGTCACGTCGGGCTGCGTGATGGCCCGGCAGTGCCACGAGAACACCTGTCCGGTCGGCGTCGCCACCCAGCGCGAGGACCTCCGCCAGCGGTTCCCGGGCCAGCCCGACCACGTCATCAACTACATGACGTTCATCGCGCAGGAGCTCCGGGAGATCATGGCCGAGCAGGGGTACACCGAGCTGGAGGCGTTCGTCGGCCGCCCCGAGCTGCTCACCCAGCGCGAGACGGACCACGAGAAGGCGAAGCACCTCGACCTGTCCGCGGTGATCGCCGAGCCCGCGGGCGAGTCCCGCACCAAGGTCCGCGAGCAGGCCCACGACGGCATCGACGACCTGCTCGACTGGGACCTCATCGACGAGGCGGCGCCCGCAATCGAGGACGGCGCGCCGGTCGCGCTCACCCGCGACGTGCGCAACGTCGACCGCGCGGTCGGCGCCACGCTCTCGAACCGCGTCGTCTCCGAACACGGCGGCGAGGGGCTCCCGGACGACACCATCTCCTGCCGGTTCGACGGCGAGGCCGGACAGAGCTTCGGCGCGTTCCTCGCACCGGGGATCACGATGGAACTCTCCGGCGCCGCCAACGACTACGTCGGCAAGGGGCTCTCCGGCGGGCGCCTCGTGATCGACACGCCGGCGGAGGCGGGGTACGACCCGACCGAGAACGTCGTCGCGGGCAACGTCTGCCTGTACGGCGCCACCTCGGGCGAGATGTACGTCAACGGCGTCGCCGGCGAGCGGTTCGGCGTCCGTAACTCCGGCGTGAAGGCCGTCGTCGAGGGCGTCGGCGACCACGGCTGCGAGTACATGACCGGCGGCGTCGTCGCCGTCCTCGGCGACACCGGGCGCAACTTCGCAGCCGGGATGTCCGGCGGCGTCGCGTACGTGTACGACCCCGACGACCGCCTCGACGACCGCGTCAACCGCGGGATGGTGTCGGTCTCCGAGACGCTCGAGGAGTCCGACGAGCGGATGCTCCGCCGCCTCGTCGAGAACCACCGCGCGTACACCGACAGCGAGCGCGCGGCGGACCTGCTCGACGACTGGGGGACCGCGCTCGACGACTTCGTCCGGGTCTTCCCCGACGCGTACGCCGATGTCATCGCGGAGGGCAAGGGCGCCGACGTGCGCGAGGACCCGCCCGCGCCCGCGGCCGCGGTTCCGGGTGCAGACGCCGACGCGGCCGGGCAGGTCTCCGGCGACGACTGAGGCTTCGAAAAGGGGCTCCTACTCCAGCGTCTCCGAGTCCACTTCGCTTTCCGTCGCCCGCTCGACCGCGCGGTCGACGTGGCGCTCGCGGGCGCGCTCGACGAACTCCTCCGGCAGTTCGTCTATCTCGCCGGCCTGAACGCCCCAGAGCTTCGCGTAGAGCCCGTCCGCCGCGAGCAGCTCGTCGTGGGTGCCGCGCTCGACGACCTCGCCGTCCTCCAACACGAGCGCGGTGTCGGCGTCGGTCACCGTCGAGAGGCGGTGCGCGATGACGAAGGTCGTCCGGTCGGCCGCGAGGCGGTCGAGCGAGCGCTGGATCAGCATCTCCGTCTCCGTGTCGACGGCCGAGGTCGCCTCGTCGAGGATGAGTATCGCGGGGTCCTGAAGCACGACCCGGGCGATGGCGAGCCGCTGGCGCTGGCCGCCGGAGAGCTTCACGCCGCGCTCGCCGATCCGCGTCTCGTAGCCGTTCGGCAGCGACGAGACGAACTCGTGGGCCTCCGCGGCCTTCGCGGCCTCGACCACGCGCTCCCGGACCGCCTCCTCGTCGAGGCCGTCGGCGCCCGCCTCCTCGATCCGCGTGAACCGCCCGTACCGGATGTTCTCGGCGATGGTGCCGTCGAACAGCGTCGTGTCCTGCGCGACGTAGCCGATCGACGAGCGGAGGCTCTCGACGGTGACGTCGCGGACGTCGTGCCCGTCGACGCGGACGGCGCCGTCGGTGACGTCGTACAGCCGGAGAAGCAGCTTGAGCAGCGTCGACTTGCCCGCGCCGGTCGGGCCGACGAGGGCGACCGTGTCGCCCGGGTCGGCGGTGAAGGAGACGCCGCTGAGGACTTCCTCGTCGGCGTCCTCTGGGTCGACGAGGGCGTTCTCGGGGTACGCGAAGGAGACGTCGTCGTACTCGACGGCGCCCGCGACGCCGCCGTGATCGGGGTCACCGGCCGGCGTCACGCCGCCGTCGTTTCGGGCCCCGCCGTCGCCCTGCGCACCGCCGCCGAGTTCGATCGCGTCGTCGTCGTCCTCGATGCGGACCGGGATGTCGCGCAGGCCGAACACGCGCTCGCAGGATGCCTTCGCGTTCTCGTACTGGTCGATGATGTTCGACACCTCGGCGAGCGGGGCGACGAACTGCTGGGTGAGGAGGACGAAGGTGACGAACGTGCCGACGGTCAGCTCGGTGGAGAACGGGCCCGGCGGGCCGTTCGCGAGCCAGAAGCCGCCGACCGCGAAGGTGGCGGCGAAGGCGAGCCCGGCGAGCAGCTCCATGCCGGGTCGGTAGACGTAGTTGAGCCGGAGGATCGACATCGTGCGCCGGAAGTACGAGTAGGATGCGTCCTCGACGCGCTCGCTCTCGTGGGCCTCCGTGTTGGAGGTCTTCACCAGTTCGACGCCGGAGAGCGCGTTCTCGAGGGCGGTGTTGAGGTCGCCGACGACCGATCGCTGGGCGGTGTACCGCGGCTCCACGGCCCGCATGAACCAGAGCGTGAAGAGGAACATCAGCGGGATCGCGGCGAGCGTGACGATCGCGAGCTCGTAGTTGTAGTAGGCGAGGACGCCCGCGATCCCCACGAGCATCACGCCGAGGCGCGCGGAGTTCTGGAGGGCGTTGTCTAAGAAGACCTCCAGGTTCGAGGCGTCGTTGTTGAGGACGGACATGACCTCCCCGGTCTGCTTGTCGTCGAAGAAGGTCATGTCGAGCCGCTGCATCTGGTCGAAGGAGTCGGTCCGGACCGAGTGCATCACCCGGTGCGCGAAGTTGTTCGCGGCGATACCGTAGACGTAGGTGAACACGCCCGTCACGATGAACGACGCGAAGATGAGGATCACCGAGAGCCGGAACTGCGCGGGCTCGGCGGTCGGGAGCCACGCGTCCGGAACCAGCGGGAGCGTGTACGGACCGGTGCCGGTGAAGACGGCGTCGATGGCGACGCCGAGGACGACCGGCGGGACCAGTCCCGCGACGCGGGCGACGACGTTGGCGACCATCCCGATCACGAGCCAGTGGGCCTCGGCGGCGCCGTACTCGCGGAACAGCCGACCCAGGGGTCGATCCACCCGGTCGCGGTACACTTCGAATGCGTTGCGCTCGTCTGCGGCCATGGACGTACGAACGCGGCGACCCGCATGTATCCGGCGGCTTCGGCGGCTCGTTCCGGGTTCCGGCAACTGGCGATTACCTGACCGACTAGCAATAAATAGCTGATCGAGTGCGGCGGCGCGTGCCGACGAGCGGCCGACAGGCTGCGAGTCGCACGCGCGAGGGACGCCGTGAGTGACGGGCGACCGGAGGGAGCCCGGAGCGAACGGCGAGGCTGGGGAGGCGTGAGGCTGCGGTGCGGGGCGGTCGGGGTGGGACTCAAAAGGGCAGCCGCGAGGGCGGCGCAGGCGATGTAAGGACCACAGGGAGCGAGCGAAGCGAGCGACCGAGGACCGCAGCGAGCGTGCGCCGCCCTCGCGGCTGGGGCTTTGGAGGTGTTCGCAGTCGATCGCTCGTCGACTATTTATAAACGAAGATCTGGAGTTCTGACAGCGACCACGACAGAACCACTAAGCGAGTACCGTCGCCGGACGGTTTAATAAGCGCCACTCGAACCCACGCACGTGGACGAACTCGTCGTGCGGACGGAGGTGTACGCCGACCCCGAGGAGGTGTACGCGTTCCTGCTCGATTTCCCGCGGTACGCGAACTACTCCGAGTACCTGCGGGAGGTCCGGACCGTCACCGGCGACGGCGGCCCCGGGACCCGGTACGCGCTCACGTTCGCGTGGTGGAAGATATCCTACACCGCCCGCTCGGAGGTGACCGGCGTCGAGCCGCCCGAGCGGATCGACTGGGAGATCACGAAGGACATCGACGCCGGCGGCTGCTGGCGGGTGACCCCGCCCGAGGGCGACGAGTCCGACGGGAACGGCGCCGACGGAACGGGCGACGCGGACGCGACCGGCGACGACCCCTGTGAGGTCGCGCTCGAAGTCCAGTTCGACCCCGGGTCGGCCAGTCCCGACGCGCTCGACCTGCCGCGGCTCGTCTCGTTCGACTGGGTGTTGAAGAAGGCGATCCCGCTGATCAGAGACGAGGCCGAGCGCGTCGTCGAGCGCGCCGTCCAGGACTTAGAGGGGTCGACCCGGGACGTCGACCTCGACGTGTACGTGGACTCCGACCGGATCTGAGCGCGCGGCCCCGGGTCCGCGATTCGAAGCCCTTAAGATATTCACCGGGGAACCAACGAGTGCGTTCGCGGGCTCGTAGATCAGTGGTAGATCATCCCCCTGGCACGGGGAAGGCCCGGGGTTCAAATCCCCGCGAGTCCACTCGACTCACTTCGTTCGTCTCGTTCCCTCGCGGGACCCCCGCGAGCCCATTCGGCTCCCTCCGGTTGCCTCATCTCCTCGCTTTCTTACGGCGCTGAGATCGACACGGTCGCCGAGATAGGCAGTGAGCGACTAGAAGGGGTCGCGTGTGGCCGCGTCAGCGATGCTCGTCGATCCAGCGGCACCACGCGTCGAAGTCCTCCGCGCCGCACTGGTCCGCGATCGACTGGAGCGTCCCGATCTTCACCCGGTCGTGTAGCGGGACAGTGACGGTTCGGACCTCGCCGGTGTCGGGGTTCGTGTACTTCAGAATCGCGTGGCTTCCGCGCTGTCGGTCTTTGCGGTAATCGAAGGAAGTGAGGACGCTGACGATCTCTCGGCCGGAGATGTTTCGCGGCGGACCGCTCATTCCTCGAACCAGGGAGCGTCCGGCTCGGGTGCGTCCGTGTCCGCCTCACGGGCTTCCTTCGTCAGTTCGACCGCCTCGTCGAGGTTCGAAAGCGCCTCCTCGCGCGTCTCGCCTTGGCTGGCGACGTTCAGCTCCTGGTCGATCGCCGACCAACCGCCCTCGTCCTCCTCGATTAGGCGGATCTCTCGGCCAGTGCTCATGGGAGTCAGTAGTCATCACCGCGGAATAAGCGTTCTGTCGCTTCGAACACCGCTTTCGAACGCCCGGGCCGCGGACGGTTCGATCCTCGGGGCACAGAAATGGGCTCGGGGATCGAGATTCCCTCCCGGCGAGACGAGGCCACTCCGTTCGCCTCCCCGCACGAACGCTGGAGTGAAGCCGCGAGAGACGAACAGCCGACCGTGTTGACCGACGCCGAGGAACGGCTCGTCGAGGGGGTCTTGGAGGTGGGCGAGGTCATCGAGCGGGACACGTTCGAGTTCATGATCGAGGAGGGCCTGCCCGCGGAGGAGCTCCGAGTCCTCGGGGGCGACGGAACGGCCGAGGCGGCCATCGAGGGCCTCGAATCGAGGGGGCTCGTCACCACCGAGCGGATCGAGGAGACGGTGCGCGACAGCAGTTCCATAGACGATTCGCTCGCCATCCCCGGAACGGAGTTCGAACGCGTCGAACGCCGGTACGTCCGCTTCACCGAGGAACTCGAAGCGGAGTTCCGCGAATAGGAGATCGGTCGCGTCCGACCGACCCCGTCGCTCAGTACAGACGAATCAATTAGCGTCAGTTATCTCGGTGGCGCGCCGGTGAGCGGTCGCCGCAGGCGACCACGAACCGCCCGCGAGGGAGTCGGCCGACCGCAGGGAGGCCGACGAGGCAGGGACTCCGACCGTCCGCCGGATTCCCGACCGCAACGCGTCGCCCGACTCGTTCGCGAGGTATCACGTATGGAACAGGCGAACACCGGCGGCCGTATAGACTTTCTTTCGACGACCGCCCCCGAATCTCGGCGTTCCCGGACCACCGATCCTCCGAGCGCCCGACCCACGCGATCGGCCGATCTCACCCGACGCCCGCCTCACTCCGGCCACGCCTCCCGCTCCCGCCGGTCCGCCTCGCCCGTGAGCTCCGGCGGCACCTCCTCCAACAGCACCGGCGCGAACGAGGCGCCGACGTGCCACGCGACGACCTCGTCGTCTAACGCCTCCAGCCGCACGTCCTGCTGGCCGTAGAATTCCCCCTCGACCGTACAGGAGCCGCCGCCGTCCGCGAAGCAGACGTCGCCGCGCTCGTCGAAGGTGACCTGGACGTGCGCGTCGCGCGCGTCCTCGACGAACTCCCACGCGAACCGGTCGCTCCCGGCGAGGTCGTCGCGGCCGGCGAAGTAGTCGAGCGCCGCGGCCACCTCGCGTTCGACCCGGGTCGGCACGTCCCCGCTCTCGGCGCGCAGGTGGACCTTCACCGGCCGGTGGGTCGCGAGCGTGCTCGTCGCGTTCATCAGCCCCGCCGGCTCCTCGCCGTGTTCGAGCCCTTGGACGTGGCCGAGCTCGTGGATGACCGTCGCGTTCATGTCCGCGTCGGAGATCCGGGGGTCGACGGTCGCGGTCATCGGCGTGCGCGGCTCGTCGACGAGGAGGTCCGCGCAGCCGAAGTACCGCGCGTCCCCGTCCTCCACGCCGCACCGCTCCACGCGGTCGAACCGGAGGACGACGTCCGCCCGTTCCTCGTCCGCCACCCGCTCGTAGGCGACCGGGTAGCCGAGGTAGCGCCCGTCGTTCCGCTCCCAGTAGCCCGTCGCGGCCGCGACGACCGCGGAGACGTTCCGGTCGACCGCGCCGTCGTCGACGTAGAGACCGAGCGTCGTCTCCCCGTACGGACTCGGGTGGACCAGCGACACGGTCCGCTCCCGCGTTTGGTTCGCGGTCGTCACGACGACCGGGTGCTCGCCGCCGGCCAGTCGCACGTTCGCGAACGCGACCGACACCCGCTCCGCCGCGCCCCCGTCGAGCGCGACCGTCCGGTTCGCGCTCGCGCCGGCCCCGTACCGGATCCGGACGGTCTGGTTGCCCGCCAGATCGCCGGCGTTGGTCACGGTCGCCGTGACCGTGAGGTTCTCTCCGTACCCCACGCTGTCCGGCGCCTCGATCGCGGAGACCGCGAACGTCGCCGCGCGAGCCTCCTCGACGACCAGCGCTCGGGTCGCGGTCGCCTCACCGACGGACACCGTCAGCTCGTGTTCGCCCGGGGCGAGCGCCGCGGCGTCGACCTCGGCCGTCACCGTCAGCGTCCCGTTCGCCGGGACGGACCGGTTCTCCGAGCGCAGCGTTCGGTCACCGACCCGGACCGTCACCCGGACGGAATCGAGCGTCGCGTCCGAACCGCTCTCGCCCGCCGACCCGCCCGCGTCGCTCGCGAGGCCCTCCCACCGAGCGGTCGCCTCGATCGTCGCCCGTTCGTCGTGTTCGAGCGATTCGGGCGCGGAGACGGACTCGATCGACGGCGACGGGTCGGCCGGCCCGACGGCGTCGCCGCCGAGGCCGCCGCAGCCGGCGAGCGCGACGAGCAGTGCGAGGGCGACGGCGGCGCTTGCGGTACGCATCTCGTGTTCCCCTCGGGACCGGACACGGATAACGTTCGTTTCAACCAGGGGTCAGGTGCGGGGATGTCGGGCTCGCTCTCGCCTCGGCTCGGACCGACGCCGGACGCCAGGTTCGCGTCACCGAACGACACTGGCTTGTCGCCCACCCCCCAACCGGGAACGTGACGCTTCGACGCGACGTTCTCGCGGCGATCGACGCTGACCGCGGCTCGTTTCGGACCCGCCTCTCGGCGCTCGCCGACGAACGCGGGCTCGACCCGGACCTGGTTCCGGCCCGGTCCGCCGATCCCGACGACCGCGCGGAGCGCGATGCTGGTCGACCGCGTCCGCGCGTTCGACGACGTCCCGCTCGGCCTCACCCTCACCGGACCGGCGTACCGCGACACGCCGATCGTTTACGTCAACCGGTGGTTCCGCGACTGGACCGGCTACGCGCTCGACGACCTCCGGGGCCGGAACCCCCGCCTGTTCCAGGCGGCGGACCCGGACGCCGATGTCCGCGCCGAGTTCCGCGACGCCCGCGCCGACTTCCGCGAGGCCCTCTCGACGTGGTCGCGGGTCACGGTCGAGGTCCGAAACCGCCGCCGGGACGGGACGCCGTTCGTCGCCCACGTCTCGCTGCGGCCGCTCTTCGGCGACGCGGGCACGGTCACGCACTGGGTCGCCGCGCAGGAGCCGGAGCCGATTGAGGGGTCGGAAGCGCGGTTCGAGTAAGGAAGCGACCGCCGCCGCCGCTCGAACGGATCCGGCCGCTCACCACAGCGTCGACGTCGGGACGACCGACGGGAGCACGCCGCCGCCGGTCGCGTCCTCGACGACCGCCTCGGCGACGTGCTCGCCGCTGAGCAGGCACATCGGCACCCCGATGCCGGGGTTGGTGTACGCGCCGACGTAGTAGAGGCCGTCGACGCCGGGCGCGCGGTGCGCGGGACGGAGCGGCCCGGTCTGTCCGAGCGTGTGCGACAGCGCCAGCGCGGTCCCTCGAGGCGCGTTGAACCGCTTTCGGAAGTCGGAGACGCAGGCGGTCTCCTCGAAGACGATCCGGTCGCGGAAGTCGACCCCGGCGTGTTCGGCCAGGTCGTCGAACACCCGCTCGCGGAACCGCTCGCGGGTCTCCGAGTCGTCGTCCAGCCCGGCGGCCAGCGGCACGAGCAGGAAGACGGCCTCGTGGCCGTCGGGCGCCGCCTCGGGGTCCGTCTTCGAGGGGACGTGGACGTAGTACGCGGGGTCCTCGGGCCATTCCGGCTCGTCGAAGATGGCGTCGAAGTGAGGCCGCCAGTCGGTCGGGAACACGAGCGTGTGGTGGTCCAGGTCGACCTCGCCCTCGACCCCGAGGTACGCGAGATACGCCGATGGCGCGTACGTCCGCGACTCCCAGTACGACTCGCGGTCGACGGTCCCGGCGGGGAGGAGGTCGCGCTCGACGTGCGGCGGGGCCGCGTTCGCCACGACGCGGTCGAAGCGGGCGCTCGACGGCGTCGCCGCGGCGTCGCCGCGCTCCGCACGACCCTCCGTCTCGACGGTGAACTTCGGGACCGACGCCGCGATCGACGGTTCGATCGCGGTCACCGGCTCGCTCGTCCGGATCGAGACGCCGAGTTCGCGCGCGAGGTCGGCCATCGCGTCGACGACGCTCGCGATCCCCCCGACCGGGTGATAGACGCCGAGGTTCATGTCGACGTGGCTCATCAGCGTGTAGATCGCGGGCGTGTTGTACGGGGAGCCGCCGAGGAAGACGAGCTTGTACTCCGCGATCTGGCGGAGCTTCTCGTGGTCGAAGTAGTCGCCGACGTAGTCGTCCATCTCGCGGAGCTTCGGGAGCGCGCGCCCCGACCGCAACACGTCGGCGTCGATCATGTCCCGCAGCCGCGACCGGCTCGGGTAGACGAACCGGTCCATACCGAGGTCGTACGCCTCGGCGGCGTCCGCGAGGTAGTCGTCGAGGACGTCGCCCGCGCCCGGCTCGTACGACTCGAACAGCGCCTTCTGTCCCGCGCGGTCGGCCGGCATCGACGCGCGGTCGCCGTCCTTCCAGATCACCTCGTACAGGGGGTCGAGTTCGATCAGGTCGTAGTAGTCGTCCGTCGAGCGCCCGAAGAACTCGAAGAAGCGGTCGAACACCTCCGGCATGAGGTACCACGAGGGGCCGGTGTCGATCCGGAACCCGTCGCGCTCGATCCGCCCGGCGTACCCGCCGGGGTGTTCGTTCCGCTCGAAGGCGGTCACGTCCGCCCCCGCGTCCGCGAGGTAACAGGCCGCGGAGAGCCCGCCGAAGCCGGCGCCGACGACCGCGATCGACTCCCCGGCCAGCGGCTCGGCCGCGTCCGACAGGTCCGCGTCCGGTTGGGTGGGCATCACGTCACCCTACGCGTCCGGGAGCGTTTACCCTGCGGTCATACCATGTTAGGGGCGTCGCCGTCGCTCGATTCCCTCGCCCCCGTCAGCCGTCGTCTCCGACGCCGTCGCCCTGAAGCCGCCGGGCGCCGAGCGCGAACAGCCCCAGCCCGATCAGGTAGAGCCGCCAGCCCGCGTTCGCGACCGGGAACCGGCGGTCGACCGGCTCCTCGACGTCGAGATCGGGGTCGCGCGGCTGGACCGGGTTATTGACGTGGACCGACTCGCTGGTGCCGCCGGCGCCCGCGTCGATCGTCCGGCTCCCCGTCTCCGGGTCGATCCGCACGTCGACGAACGTCTGGACGAACCCGTCGGCAGTCGAGTACAGTATCTCCCCGTCGAGGCTGAAAAAGCGGTCGCGGAGCGGCCAGAACGCGTTCACCCCGTCGAGGTGGGTCCAGTCGAGCGCGACGTGCGCGAAGCCGTGGACGAAGAGGGCGACCCACGCGACCGCGACCCACCGCGGTGAGAGCCGCTCGCGGACCCACGACCGCTCCCGGACGCGGGTGTCGTAGTACAGCGCCAGGGCGGCGACCGCGGGGAACACGAAGTTGTGGCCGACGGTGCGGTGTGCGCCCTCCATGACCACCCCGAGGAAGCTGTCCGCCTCCGGGAGGACGAGGACGACCAGCAGGACGGCGAGCGCGCGCCGGTCGTAGTACGCCCCGAGCAGCCCGGCCGCGAGCAGCAGCGCGAACCCGGCGTGAACGGCCGTCGAGGGCATCTAGCGGGCCACCTCCGAGCCGTCCGCCGCGTCCCCGCCGCGGCTGCCGAACCGGACCGCGAGCGTCGCGGCCGCGGCGGCGACGACGACCAGCTGCCACCCGCCGTCGACGAACCGGAACTCGCGGTCGGCGCCCGGATCGAGGCCGGGACGGCCGTCGGGGTTCACCCACGAGGCGACCGGGTCGGCGACCGCGCCGCCGGCGGTCCGGAGCGGCAGGACTCCCGACCCGTCGCCGCCGAGCGCGAGGAACGTCTGGACGATTCCCTCCTGCGTCGAGAACACGAGCCGCCCGCGGACGACGTAGCGCGCGTCCTCCAGCGGGTACAAAAGCGCCGCGCCCTCGCCGGCGAACAGCGCCGCGCCGATCCCGGCGACGACGAACGACGCGAGCGCGACCCACGCGATCCTGACCGCGCGCCGGCCGCCTCGATCGCGGAGGGTCGACTCCGCGCGCAGCGCCGTGTCCCAGTGTAGCAGTCCGCCGACGAGAAGGGGTGGCCAGACGGCGTGGAGGAGGGCGTTCGTCGCGCCCGGCACGACGAGGCTCGCGGCCGCGTCGAGGGAGGGGAGGACCGCGGCCGCGACGACGACCGCCACCGCGCGCCGGTCGAACGCGTCCCCCAGCAGCGCGGCCGCGAGCAGCGCCCCCACGGCCGCGCTCACGGGCGTCGGCGCCATACGCCCACTGACGCTCGGAGCCGAATAAGCGCTCCGGGGAGCTTAGTTGCGGTCCTCCGGGTCCGCCTCGGGATCGCGGGGACTCGCGTCGGGGTCGGCGGGGTCCGCGTCGAACTCGAAGCTGTCGGCGGTCGAGTCGGGAGTCTCTCCGGACTCGTCGTCGCGGTCGCCGTCGGTGTTGCTGTTGTCGTTGCCGTCGCGGTCGCCGTCGGTGTTGCCGTCGCGGTCGCGGTCGACGGTTACGCGCTCACGGTCGGGTTCGCTCTCGCCCGCCCGGCCGCTCGCGTCGCTGTCACCGTCTCCTTTTCCGCCGCCGAGCAGCGAGACGGCCATCAGCCGAGCGCCGCCCGCGATCAGGTTCGCCAGGTGGAGCCCGACGAGGAGGCCGACGACCCCGAGCCCCGTCGCGAGGGCGGCCTCGGGCGCGGCGTCGACCGTCCACACCACCGGTTCGCCGTTCAGTTCACCGAACTCCGGGGAGTAGGGGTACCGGACCGGCGCGGCGACGAGGGACAGCGCGCTCGCGAGGACGGCGAGCGGCGCGAACGCCAGCAGCGTGACCCAGAACTTCAGCGAGAGGAACCCGAGCCCGCGCCACGTCGACGGCGCGGCGAGGTACGCGCGAACGGTCGCGATCGCGCCGGTCGACCCGTCGTTCGCGGCCGCGGGGATGTCGTCCGCCGCGACGAGGTCGGTGCCGAGCAGGCGGTTCGCCAGCCGCCGTTCGAGGCCCGCGACCGGCCGCGAGCCGACGACGGCGGCGGCCAGGACCCCGATCCCCACGAGGACGACCGAAAAGACGAGCCCGAACGCGAGCGCGAACGAGGCGACCCCCGAGTAGACGACCCACAGCGGGACCGCGACCAGGAGGTACAGGAGGCGGCGATACGTGCGGCCGTCGGCGACGACGCCGACGACGGGGAGGTTCGCGAGCGGTCGGCGGGAGACCATACCGCGACTGGTTCGCCGTCCGACAAAAATCGGTCGCTCCCCCGGCGACTCAGGCGAGGAAGAAGTCGATCGCGTTGCCGGACGACTGCCCCTTGTACAGCTCGGAGTAGCCGCACTCGGCGCAGGAGACCACCACGAACTTCCGGTTCTGGACGTCGAACATCTTCGTGAGCCCGGTGCCGCTGGTGGCGATCTCGTCGGTCTCCGTCTCGGTGCCGCCACACTTCGGGCAGCCGTCGTCGCCGTCGCCGCCGAGCGAGGCGGGACGGTCGTCGGCTCCGGCGTCGGGGTCGCCGTCTTCGACCGAGCCGTCGCCCGCGCCGTCCCGCTCGTCGCTCGATTCGTCGTCGAAGACCGAGTACTCGGTCTCGTCGTTCTCGGAGGGCATCGGCCGCGAGTCGTCGGTCGAGGGATAAACCTCTTGTGCCGTCGCCGGCCGCCCGTCGCCTACGCCGCCCACGCCGCCGCTCCCGCGCCGGCGCTACTCGTCGATCTCGTCGACGAGTTCGTCGGCGAAGCCGGTGTAGCCGGTCGGGCTCAGCGCCTTCAGCTCCGCGCGCACCGCGTCGTCGACGTCGAGGTCGTCGAACAGCTCCCGGAAGTCGTCGAGCGTCACCGACCGGCCGCGAGAGAGCGCCTTCACGCGCTCGTAGGCCTCCGTGTCGCCCTCGCGGCGCAGGATCGTCTGGACCGCCTCGCCGATGACTTCGGGGGTCGCGTCCAGCTCCTCCCGCATGACGGTCTCGTTCGGGACGACCTTCCCGAGCCCGTCCGCGGTCTTCGAGTAGCCGATCAGGCAGTGCGCGAGGGCGGCGCCGACGTTGCGCTTGACGGTGGAGTCCGAGAGGTCGCGCTGGAGCCGGGAGGTCGTCACGTAGTCGGCGAGGAAGGTGAGATCGGAGTTCGCCTTCGAGAGGTTCCCCTCGCTGTTCTCGAAGTCGATCGGATTGACCTTATGCGGCATCGTCGACGAGCCGGTCTCGCCCTCGACGGCCTCCTGCCCGAGGTAACGGTCGGAGACGTACAGCCACGCGTCGAGGTCTAAATCGAGGAGGACGTCGTTGACCCCCCGCAGGGCGTCGAACAGCGCCGCGAGGTCGTCGCAGGGGTTGACCTGCGTCGCGAGCGCGGTGTGTTCTAAGCCGAGGCCGCGCACGAACGACGCGGAGAACCCCCGCCAGTCGACGTCGGGGTAGGCCGCGCGGTGGGCGGCGAAGGTGCCCGAGGCGCCCGCGAGCTTCCCCGAGAGGTCCTCGTTCGCGACGACGACCCGCCCCAGCGCGCGGCCGAGCCGCGCGGCGTAGACGGCCATCTCCTTCCCGAAGGTCGTCGGCGTCGCGGGCTGGCCGTGCGTGCGCGCCAGCATCGGCGCGTCGCGGTACTCGTGCGCCAGTTCGACGAGCGCGTCGCGTACCTCGCGGACCGCGGGGACGATCACCTCGCTCACCGCGCGCTTGACGAGGAGCCGGTGCGCGAGGTTGTTCACGTCCTCGCTGGTGAGCCCGAAGTGGATCCACGGGAACAGCGACTCGGCGTCGTCGAGCGGGGCGTCGCGCTCCCCGTCCGCTCCGTCCTCGGCGAACTCCGCCAGCCGGACGCGGAGGAAGTACTCGACCGCCTTCACGTCGTGGTTGGTCGCGTCGTACCCCGCGGCGCCCTCGGTCTCCAGCGCCTTGATCAGGCGCGCGTCCTCGGCGTCGAACGCCTCGTAAACCCCGCGGAGCGCCGCTTCGGTCGCCTCGTCGAACGCGATCGGCGTCGCGTCGAGCGCTCCCAGCGCGAGCAGGTACTCGACCTCCACGCGGGTCCGCGCGCGCATCAGCGCGGCCTCGCTCGCGTACGGGGACAGCGGCGCCGTCCGACCGGCGTACCGGCCGTCTAGCGGCGAGACGGCCGCGAGCGGGTCCGACCGAGAGAGCCCCGGGATGGCGTCGTCCGCCGTCGGTTCGAAGTCGTCGGTCATGTCCGCGACTGCCCCCGGAGCCAGCAAAAGCGTGTCGATGGATCGACGCACGGACGTGGATCCGTGGCGTCCTCGCGCCGCGACGATACCCCGTTCCGATCCGTGAACGTGGACAGGAATGCGGCGCGGACCGCAATCGATATACCCGATCGGTCGGAGGGTTCGGACATGAAGATCGCGGGACTCGCGAGCAACCGGGGACGGAACCTCAGACACATCGCCGACGCCGCGCCGGGCGGCGCGGCGCTGTCGGTCGTCCTGACGAACCGCGAGCAGGCGCCCGTGTTGGGGGCCGCGACCGAGCGCCGGATCCCGACCGAGGTCGTCGAGCGCGACGAGGGCGAGTCGCGCGAGTCGCACGAGCGCCGGATCGTCGAGCGCCTGTCGGACTACGACGTCGACCTGGTCTGTCTGGACGGCTACATGCGGGTGCTGACCGACGAGTTCCTCGACGCCGTCCCGACGACGCTGAACGTCCACCCCTCGCTGCTCCCGTCGTTCCCCGGCACGGACGCCCACGAGCAGGTGCTCGACGCGGGCGTCCGGACGACCGGCTGTACGGTCCACGTCGTCACCGAGGAGGTCGACGCGGGGCCGGTCGTCACCCAGGAGCCGATCCCGGTGTACGAGGACGACGACGCCGACTCGCTGAAGGCGCGCGTCCTCCGCGAGGCGGAGTTCACGGCGTACCCGCGAGCGGTCCGCTGGTTCGCCGAGGACCGCGTGACGGTCGAGCGGAACGCCGACGGCGAGCCCGTCGACGTCGCGGTCGAGGGCGACGTGGGCGGCGACTTCCCCGAGCGGCGCTTCGTCTCGGAGGAGCGGACCGCCTCGCTGCGCTACGGCGAGAACCCGGATCAGGACGCCGCGCTGTACGTCGACGACGGCTGCGAGGAGGCGAGCGTCGTCGAGGCCGACCAGCGCAACCCCGGCGCGAAGGGGATGGGGTACAACAACTACAACGACGCCGACGCCGCCCTCGACCTCGTCAAGGAGTTCGACGACCCCGCGGCCGCGGTGATCAAGCACACGAACCCCGCGGGCTGCGCGGTCGGGTCGGACCTGGCGGACGCGTACGACCGCGCGCTGCGGACCGACGCGAAGTCGGCGTTCGGCGGCATCGTCGCCCTGAACCGGGAGTGCGACGCCGACACCGCCACCGCGGTCGCGGACTCGTTCAAAGAGGTCGTCGTCGCGCCCGGCTACACCGACAGCGCGCTCGACGTGCTCCGCGAGAAGAAGAACCTCCGCATGCTCGACGTGGGCCCGCTCGGCGAGGGCAAGGACCGCTTCTCCGAGCGGTTCACCGAGAAACCCATCGTCGGCGGCCGCCTCGTCCAGGAGCGCGACCGGCAGTCACCGACCGCCGACGACCTCGAGTTCGTCACCGAGCGCGAGCCGACCGACGGGCAGGTCGAGACGATGCTGTTCGCGTGGCAGACGCTCAAACACGTGAAGTCGAACGGTATCCTCTTCGCGACCGGCACCGAGACGGTCGGCGTCGGGATGGGACAGGTGTCCCGCGTCGACGCCGTGACGCTCGCGGCGATGAAAGCCGAGAAGGACGCCGAGGGCAAGTCCGCCGAGGGCGCCGTGATGGCCTCGGACGCCTTCTTCCCCTTCCCGGACGCGATCGAGGAGGCGGCCGACGCCGGCATCGAGGCCGTGATCCAGCCCGGCGGCTCCGTCAACGACGAGGAGGTGATCGCCGCGGCCGACGAGCGCGACATGGCGATGGCGTTCACCGGGTCGCGCTGCTTCCGGCACGACTGATCTCGGCGGGCGGAAGCCCGCCGACCGTTCGGTGCGTCGTCGCGCTCGCGCCGCTACTCCCGCCAGTCGCTCGGCACGTACTGGTCGAACTCGGGGTCGGCCGAGCGGGCGAGCGGCCGGAACGCCCGCTCCCCGTCGACCCGGAACTCCTCGATCTCCGACTGTCCCGGGCCGGTGAGGTACCCGACGTAGGACATCGCGAGCGGGTACGAAACGTCGTGTCGGGTGGGGTTGACCGGGATGACCGCGTACTCGTTTCGGAGCAGCGGCGGCGGGTCGTCGATCCCGAAGTCGACGTGCCGCGTCAGGCCGCCGTCGCCGCCGACGGCGAGGAACGTGCCGCGGTCGACGAGGGTGTAGGCGTTCGACTGCCGGGCCGCGACGAGCGTATCACCCATCCCCTGGCCGGTTTCGAGGTACCACTCGCCGCCGGGACTGACGCCCGCCGCCTCCCATATCCGGAGCTCTCGAACGTGCGTCCCCGACCGGTCGCCCCGCGACAGGAACGTCGCTTCCGCCTCCGAAATCGCTCGAAACGCCGACACGGGGCCCCTTCCGGCGACGTCGGCCGGATCGTCGGGCGGACCGACGACGAGGAAGTCGTTGACCATCACGCTGCGCCGATTGATCCCGTACCCCTCCCTGAGGAACTCGTCTTCCAGCGGGCGGGCGTGGACGAGGACGACGTCGCAGTCGCCGTCCCGGGCGGTACGGAGCGACGCGCCCGTTCCGCGCGCAACCGCGTCGACCCCCGACCCGAACCGGCCGGTGTACGCTCGGTTGAGGACGGCTAGTACACCGCTGTCGTACGCGGTCGTGGCGGTGGCGAGCGTCAACGAGCCGAGGCGTGGTCGGGTCTCCTCGGTCCGATTCGCACAGCCGGCCACCGAGACGGCGCCACCGAGGCCGAGTGCCCGCAGATACTGTCGCCGACGCGTACCCACGATAGCCGAATATAGTTACATCTCGTGAAAAAAGTACGCATTTTTCGTTATCCCAGCCGGGGTTCGCGCGATACGCGTCGGATCCGCGCGGCGGATCGTCTCTTCGACCGCGACGCGAGTCTTCCCCGCGAGTTCTCGCCGCCGACCGGAGTCAGCAGCGGCGTCTCCGCCGTCGGTGGCTCACGCGGACAGTCCGACCCGAATATCGACCGCCTGAAACGATAACCCCACGCGGACCGCCGGATCGACGGCGCTTTTTTCTCGGGCCGTCGTTGCCCCGATCGGAGACGACCGTGGCCCAGTTCGGCAACTCGGTACGGCTGCTCGGGGACCGGGAGTTCGCGGCGCTCGCCGGGACCGCGTTCGCGCGCAGTCAGGCGTACTCGACGATCCTCATCGCCCTCGCGCTGTACGCGGACCTCTTCGGCACCACGGGGTTCATCGAGGGGCTGTTCGGCACCGCGTTCGCGGTCGTTCAACTGGTCATCGTCCTCCCGCTGGGGCGGAAGGTCGACACCGGCAACGCGAAGCGGTGGCTGCTCGGCGGCTTCCTGATCAACGTCGCCGTCTTCGTCGGCTTCGCCTTGGTCGACAGCTCGGTCCACGTCATCCTCGTGCGGATGGTTCAGGGGCTCGGCGCGAGCGTCCTCTGGATCACGGGCGCGACCGTGATCGGCGAGATCAGCCCGGACGACGAACAGGGGCGGTGGCTGGGCTCGTACAACCAGTTCGCCTCCTTCTCGTCGCTCGCGGGCGACCTCGTCGGCGGCTACCTCCTGTACGCCTACGGGTTCGCGGAGACGTACCTCGTCTTGACGCTCGTCACGCTCGCCGCGTTCGTCTTGGTGTTCGCGTTCCTCCGCGACAACCCCGGCGGCCGGAAGGACCCCGATGACGCGGGCGGCCTGGAGACGTTCCGGTCGCTGCTCGGGCTCCCGATGCTGCGCGCGCTGGTCTTCTTCCGGTTCACGTTCAGCGTCGGGAAAATGGCGGTGATCATCTTCCTCCCCATCTACGCGCGGACGTCGTTCGACATCTCCGCGTTCGCCATCGGCTGGATCATGGCCGGCGGGAAGGCGACGAAGGCGCTCACGCAGGGGTTCGTCGGCGACCTCACCGACCGCTACGAGCGCACGTACCTGTTCGTCGCGGTCGGTGCGCTCCTCTACGGCGTCGGGACCGCGATCATCCCCCTCGCGGCGTACTTCGAGGGCACGCTCTCGCCGGTCACCGTCTCGTACCTCGGGGGCTCCCAGACGCTCGGCGGGGCCTTCTTCGCGCTGTTCGCCGCCTACTCGCTGCTCGGGATCGCCGACTCGATCCGGCTGCCGGCGAGCATGTCGCTGTTCGTCAGCGAGGGCGAGGCGTACGACTCCGTCGCCAGCGCGATGAGCCTGCGCTCCGTCTCGTGGAAGGTCGGCCAGGTCGTCGGTCCCGTGCTGGTCGGGACCACGATGGACGTGACGACCACCGAGACGGGGTTCCTGCTGGCGGCCGGGTTCATCGCGTTCGCGACCACCGGCTTCGCGTGGCAGGCGCGGCGGGCCCACCGCGCCGGCCGGGATCCGGGACCGACCGTCCCCGGCGACGACTGACACCGATCAGCGGGAAATCCCGTTCAGAGCGTGTAGTCGTGTTCGCCCGTTTCGGACTCCAAGAAGGCCGTCAGCAGGTCGATCGTCGCTTCGACGTCGCCGCCGTCGGCGGTCTCGGTGACGGTGTGGAGGTATCGCGTCGGGATCGAGATGGCCCCGACGGGCTTGGCGCCCGCGCCGGTCTGGAACCCCGCGGTGTCGGTGCCGCCCGCCGGCAACACCTCGTGTTGGTGGTCGATCCCCTCCTCCTCGGCCACCTCGGTGAGCCGACCGTGGACCTTCGGGCTGGTGATCACCGAGGAGTCCTTCAGCTTCACCGCGGTCCCCTCGCCCAGTTCGGTGACGGCGTCGGCCGGGCTGCCGATCTGCGGCACGTCGTTGGCGACGGTCACGTCCAAGGCGACGGCCAGGTCGGGGTCGACGTCGACGCCGAGCGCCCGTGCCCCCCGCAGGCCGACTTCCTCCTGGACCGTCGCCGCGAAGTGGACCGTCACGTCCGGATCCTCGATCCGGCGGGCGGCCTCCAGCATCGCGAACAGGCAGATCCGGTCGTCGAGCGCCTTCCCCGTGACGCGGTCGCCCATGCGCGTCGTGGTCTGGTCGAGGGTGACGAGGTCGCCGACGCTCACCAGGTCCGCGACCGCCTCCGCGTCGCGCCCGAGGTCGATGAAGACGTCTTTCACCTCGTCGGCTTTCTCCTGCTGTTCCTCCGTGAGCGTGTGCGGCGGGACCGAACCGATGACCCCGGTCAGGTCCTCGTCGCCGTGGACGGTGACGCGCTGCGCGCGAAGCACCCGGGCGTCGAAGCCGCCGAGGGGGTCGACCTGAACGAACCCCTCGTCGGTGACGTGGCGGACCATGAAGCCGATCTCGTCCATGTGGGCCGCGACGGCGACGGAGTAGTCGGAGTCGCCCTCGATCGTCCCGACGACGTTGCCCATCGCGTCGCTCCGGACGCGGTCGACGCGGTCTGCGAACTCGCGGCGGACGATCTCGCGGACGTCGTCCTCGTAGCCGGGGACACCGCGGGCCTCGGTCAGCTCTCGGAGCAGGTCGAACTCGAAGTCGAACTCGCGTGGCATACCACGTGGTGACCGCGCCACCGACTAAATTCCGCAGGATCCGGCACGCCGCTCGGATCGGGAGTTCGCGGGACGACTTTCGAGGACGCCGTCCGGCTACGGACGTTCCGTCGTCAGGCGATCCCGGGGACGAGGCGGAAGAACCCGTAGGCCAGAATCGTCGAGACGGACGGGCCGATGATCCACATCGAGACGTACTTCATTATCGCCCGGGGGTTGAACAGGTCTCCCGCTTCGAGCACCTCGTCGGGCTCATTTTCCCCGATCGGTGCGGCGGGTTTCCCCGCCATCTCTTCGGCGGTGATCGCGCCGGGAACGATCTCGGATTCCCCCGTGTCCCGAGTGACGGCCTCGCGGACGGTGACGGGACGGGTCGCGCGGCCCCAGCCGATCCCGACGATCGTCATGACCGTCGCCATCACGAGGCTGATCGGGATGCCGATCGCGGAAAGCGCCGTCGTGATCGTCGACGCGGTGAGCATAACGAACAGGGCCGCAAGCAGCGGAATGTCGCTCAGTTCCCCGCCGACCGATTCCATCGTCCGGCGAGCGATCGTGAAGCCGCCGACGCCGATAGCGAGCGTGGCGATGATAATCGCGGTGTCGTCGGGGAGTCCGCCGACGCCGCTGACCAGCGGTGCGGCGGCGTTCGGGACGTTGCTCGCCCCGGCGCTGAACGACATGTAACAGCCGATAAGGATCACGACCACCGTGCTGAGGAGCTCCGACCACGTCGTGTTCGGACCGAACTCCGGTTTCGGAACTCCTCCGCTCCGGTCGAAGACCAGTAGCGGACCGTCCGACTTGTCGATCTCCACCCGTCGGTTCACCTCGGGGTACAGGTAGCGTCCGACGACGCCGCCGACCCAGAATCCGATGATCGGCGTCACGATCCACCACGAAATGATGCCGGACATGGTCTCGTAGTTGAGCGTCTCAGTCGCCAGTCCGAGCCCGGCTATCGCGCCGACGGTCGTCATCGAGGTCGGCACGGGGACGCCGAAGATGTTGGCGACGAGGATACCCAGTCCGATGAAAAAGAGGATGGCGACGCCCGCCGAGAGCCCGAGTTCCGTGGTGATGATGCCCTCGCTCAGCGTGTCCATGACGTTCCGTCCCACCGTCCACCCGCCGAGGAACACGAAGAACGTCATGAGCCCCGCGGCGGTCGTCTTCCTGATGATGTCGGCCCCCACGGGCGGCCCCCACGCGATTCCCGTCGACGAGCCGCCGATATTGAATCCGACGAAGATAGCCGCGATAACGCCGACTACGAGAACGGTCTCGACCATTATCGATCGGTACACGCACCCCCGTAAAATAAGTAGCGTCATAGCCGAAGACGCGTCGTCGGAGCGTCGACGCGTCGGCGGGTTCCACTGAACCGGTGAGCGGCGACGCGTCGGCGGGTTCCACCGAACCGGTCTCCGAACGCCGTATTCGTGTCATCGAGATCGGTGGTCCCGCGGCTCCGTTCAACGCTAAACAAGTTCAGCGTTGTTCCGGAACCCTTTTGCGGTCGCTCTCGGGATGAAACGTGTATGAGCGACGTGAGAGCGGAACTCCGCGAACAGTTCTTGGACGCGTTCGGCGGCGCAGATTTCCCCGTCGAGAACCAGATGGACCTCGTTCCGGCGCTGCCCGACGGTCCGGCGACGAAGTTCGAGGCCGGCGACGTGAGCCTCACCGCCATGGAGCTGGCGGCGAAGCTCGGCAGCGAACAGGAGTTCCCCTACGACTCCGCCGAGGCCCTCGTCGACGACATCCTCGACGGGCTCGAGGCGAAGGAGATGATCTGAGTCGCTCGGGACGAGCGGGACTGTCCCGCCGACGATCCGCAGCGCCCGGTGCCCCGTAGCCCACACGCCGGCGGGAGGTTGATTACCGCGGAGCCGTTACCGCGGGTGTGCCCGCCGACCTGATCGGACTGTTGCCGCCGTGGGTCCTTTGGGGGATCGCCCTCGGGACCGCCGCCACCGGGGTGGTCGCGCTCGCCTTTTACCTCGGGGACCGGTTCGCGCCGCCCCGCGCCGCGGAGACCGGCCGCCGCGGCGCCGCCGGCGACGAGCGTCGCCGTCGCGAGATCCGGTCGTACCTGAACGCCGCGGGCGAGCGCTTCGACGAGGGCCACGCGTTCGACGACGTCGCCGTCCCGTTCTACCTCCCCGACCGCGGCGTCGCGATCACCTTCGACGCGCACGACTACTTCCGGCTGGAGGGCGAGGGCGTCTACACCGTCCTCTGTGAACACGAGATGCCGGGGCGCGGACTCGGTCGTCGCCTCCCCTTCGACGTCGACGAACCCGACTGGGCGAGCCCGAACGACTCGGGCGCCGATCGCTCCGATTCCGGCCCGTTCAACGGCGGTCGATTCGGGAGCGACCGGTTCGGCGGTGACCGATCCGTCGGGCGGTCGACGCCCCGCGGTCCCGGCGGCGGGGCCGACCCCGTGGGCGTCGCCTTCGACGAACTCGGCCTCGACCGCGACGCCGACCTCGACGCCGTGAAGGGCGCCTACCGCGAGCGCGCCAAGGAGACCCACCCGGACCAAGGCGGCGACGAGGAGTCGTTCCGACGCGTCCGAGAGGCGTACGCGACCGCCCGCAACCACGCCGACGGCGGAGCAAACGCCGGGGGGCGGGGCCGTTCCGGCGGCCGGGACGCGGACCGCACCGAGGGGCCCGGCGACCCCGACGCGGGCCGACGCGGGGAGCGGTCGCCCGGGTTCGGACGGTGACCGATCCCGACGTCGACCCCGCCCCCGACGGCGGCGTCGCGTTCGCGGAGCGCGCGATACACCTCGGCGGACCCGACGCGCTCGTCGTCGCCGACCTCCACGTCGGCCGCGACGAGGCCTCCGCCGTCTCCCTCCCGCTCGGCGAGCGTGCGGACCTCCGCGACCGCCTCGGCGCGCTCCTCGATCGGTTCGACCCGGCGACGGTCGTCGTCGCCGGCGACGCGATACACACCTTCGACCGAGTCACCGGCCGGAGCCGCGAGACCCTGAACGCGCTCCGCGACGTCTGCGAGGCGAACGGCGCCGCCCTCGAACTCGTCGCCGGGAACCACGACGCCGCGCTCGCGAACGCGTGGGACGGGCCGATCCGCGACGAATTGGTCCTCGGCGCGGAACGCGATCGGGACACCGAGGGGACGCGGGTGGGTGACGACGCGACCGACGGCGACCCGGGCGCGCACCGCACCGTCGTCTGTCACGGTCACGAGGCGCCCGCGACGGCGGCGGACCGATACGTGATCGGTCACGTCCACCCGACGATCGAGATCGAGGGCGACAGGCGCCCCTGTTTCCTCCGCGGCGACGGGACGTACCGCGACGCCGACCTCCTCGTGCTCCCCGCGTTCACCCGACTCGCCCCGGGCGTGACCGTCAACGACGCGACGACGGCGGGGCTCGACTCCCCGCTCCTCTCCGACGCCGCCGCCCTCGCCCCGGTGGTGTACGATCCCGACCGCGAGGAGTCGCTACGGTTCCCGCCGCTCGGACGGTTTCGCGAGCTGTTGTGAACGCTTTTGCCCTCTCGTGAGTACTGTGACCCATGAACACGGAAAACGCCTGTCTCGGCTGCGGCGAGCCGTTCGACTGGGGGGAAAGCGAGTGTCCGGCGTGCGGCTGGGACCGCGACGAGTGGGCCGCGAGCGGTCGACACGGACTGGAGAGGGAGGGGCACGGCGAGCCAGAGACGGACGGCCGGTCGGAAGGCGGCGGGGGGCTCGGCGGACTCGGACCGATCCGCTGAGGCGGGAAACCGCGACGGAGGGAGAGGAACGAGACCGAGGGCGCGGAACGCGACAGCGGACGAGGCGGGGGCCGACCGCGAGTCAGTCGTTGCTGCCGAGCGTCCACGTCGAGGTGAACTCGTCGACGTCGCCGTCGTACGCCGAGGGACCGTCGCCCGACTGGTCGACGTACGACGCGCCGGACCCGTCCGGGCCGTCGGGCCCGTGGCGCGCCCGGTGAAGCGCGTCGCAGACGGCGCCCTGTCCGCCCATGTTCACGCTCGCCAGCCGGGAGCGCTTCTGGACCACGTCGAGTCGCTCGGCCGGGATCGGGTCGCCCTCCGGCGTCAGGAACAGCGTGTCGTCGGGCTCCGTCACGTGGCCGCTCGTCTCGACGCGGTCGAGGTAGTCGGCGACCGGTTCGGCGTCGACGACGACCGCGAGGCCGTCGAGCGAGACGTGCGCCTCGTCGCCGGCGACCTCGACCTCCGAGCGTTCGAGGGCGACGACCTGTTCGGGGTCGACGCCGGCGTCGAGCAGCTCGCTGACCGCCTCGCGCTGCGTCGAGACCCGAGCCTTGTCGGCGATGGCCGCACGCACCGCCGCCACGCCGCCGTCCGCGTCCGGGAACGTCTCCCCGAAGGTGTCGCGCGCGTTCACGCCGGTCGTGATCTCCTCGCCGTGCATGTGGTCGCACAGCTCGATCCGGGCCTCCCGCACCCAGTCGAGCGCCTCGACCTCGTCGCGGGCGTCGGTGGCCATCATCCACGCGAACGCGGGCGAACACCACGCGGTCGGAAGCGTGAATCGGACCTCGACGCGGTCGCCGTCGACCTCGATCGCGTCGACGTAGTCGAGTTCGACGATCGAGCGGGCGAGCTCCGGGTCCTCGACGCGGTCCAGTCGGTCCCTGACCGTCGACGTTCCGTCCGGATCTCCGCTCGGGTCGTCCGTCGAGTCGCCGGCGTCGCCGGTCATGTCGCTCGCGGCGTCGCCGCCGGGACCGCTCGTCGGGCCTGCGCTGCTCCCCGACATCAGTCCGCCGCGGCCCCCGCGTCGCCGCCGTAGTGGGACTCGAGATCGAACCGCTCGGTGACCTCGTCGTCGCGGAACTGGCGCTTCTTCTCCTCGATGTCGATGTCGTACAGCTCCGCGGCGTTCTCGCCCATGACCTTCTTCATGGTGTCGACGTCGAGTTCGACCCCGTACTCGTCTCGCTGCTCGTCCGTGAGCTCCGCGTTCAGCACCTGCTCGACGAGCCAGTCGGGGTTCCACAGCGCGTAGTCGGAGCCGAACAGGACGCGGTCCTCGCCGAGCCAGTAGAGCAGTTCGCCCATGATCTCGCCGAACTTCCGCGGGCGGTTCGTCGACATCGCGGAGGCGACCGCGAGCCCGCCGTACACGTTCGGCTCCTGGGCGGCGATCCAGCAGAAGTCGTCGAGCCGCGGGAGCCCGACGTGGTTGACGATGAAGTTGAGCTCCGGGAACGACGAGGCGGCGTCGTCGATGTCCTTCACGTCGAACGCGTCGCGGTTAAGCGGGCGGATCGTCGGCCCCTTGTGGGCGTTGATGTTCTCGATGCCGAGGTCGGCGCACTTCTCGAGGAACTCGAAGGCCTCGTCGCTGTCGAGGCGCCACCCCTTCGACTCGCCGCGCCACTCGGCGGTGTACAGCTTCACGCCGGGGATGTCGTACTCCGCTTTGAGGTGTTCGAGGTAGCGCAGACCCTCCTCCCCGTCGCGCGGGTCGAAGCTCCCGTTCAAGACGAACCGCTCCGGATACTCCTCGGCGAGCTCGGCGTTCTGCTCTGTCGTGTTGAACCCCTCGTCGTAGAAGTCGTCGAGGTACGTGGGCTGGAAGATCGCCATGTCGGCGGCCGCGTTGCCGAACAGGTCCTCGGTCATCTTGTCGGCGCCGTAGTGCCGATAGGTGTCGATGTCCCACTGCTCCTCCTCCGGGGTGAACCCGGTGTGGTAGTCGTAGAAGCACTGGAGGAACTGTTCGCCCCCCTCGTGGATGATGTTCTCCTCCCGCGCGTCCCACAGGTGAACGTGGCCGTCGATGACGAAGATCTCCTCGCCGTCCATCTCGTACATACGAGTTACTCTGTGACGTGTTTACATATAACTATAAGGATCGTTCAGGTAAATTACCTGTTCGTTTCCCGTTTACCTCGCTACTGACACCAGAACGAACGTTTATGACATAGGCTGCGAGAGAGTACGTCACATGCGAGCTGCCAGACTCCACGAGTACACCGACGACATGAGCGAGGGGCTCAGCATCGACGAGGTCGACCGACCGGCGGCGACGGGGCCGGACGACGTGATCGTCGAGGTCGAGGGCGCGGGGTGGTGCCAGACGGACAACCACATCATCGAGGGGATGTGGACCGAGTACGTCCCGCAGGAGCTCCCCTTGACCTTGGGCCACGAGAACGCCGGTACCGTCGTCGAGACGGGGGATAACGTCGACCTGGTCTCGCCGGGCGACCCGGTGATCTGCCACCCGGTCCAGACCTGCGGGACGTGTCGCCCGTGCCGGCTCGGCGAGACGATGTACTGCGAGAACGACGCGTTCAACGGGCTCACCACCGACGGCGGCTTCGCCGAGTACCTCCACACCAGCGAGCGCTCGGTGATCCCGCTCCCGTCGGGCGTCGAGCCGATCGACATCGCGCCTCACGCCGACGCCGGGATCACCGCGTACCACGCCGCGAAGAAGGCGGTCGCCGACCTGAACCCGGGCGACCACGCCGTCGTCATCGGCGTCGGCGGCCTCGGCCACATCGGCCTCCAGTGCCTCGACGCGATGAGCGCGGCCCGGATCACCGCGGTCGATCTGAAGGACTCGGCGCTCAACCTGGCGGAGGGGTACGGCGCCGACCACCTGATAAATCCGGGCGAGGAGGACGTCGCGGCCGAGATCGAGGGGATAACGGACGGCACCGGCGCGGCGCAGGTGCTCGACTTCGTCGGCGAGGACGTGACGACCTCGTACGCCCCCGAGATCACCGCCGCCGGCGGCGACCACCACATCATCGGCTACGGCGGCCACGTCCACGAGCCGTCGCAGGCGCTGGTGAACGGCGAGTTCTCCTTCGTCGGCAACATCGTCGGCCGGTACGCCGAGCTCCAGGAGCTCGTCGCGCTCGTCGAGCAGGGCGACGTCGACCTCCACACCAGCCGCTACGACCTCGGCGAGATCAACACGGTCGCCGAGAAGCTCGAACACCGCGAGATCGACGGGCGCGCCGTCATCACGCCCTGACGGGTCTCCACCCCCCTGACGGGCCTCCGACCGACGAACCGTGGCCCGGCTCACGGGAGGGTTTCGGTGTTCGTCCCGAATCAGCGGACCGCGGACCGCAGAGCCCGCTTCACAACGATCCGAGGGTCCGTCACCGGCGGATCCGCCGTCGCGCGTTCCGGGTGGTCGGTGAGTGATCGGAGACGCAAACCGGCGTTTCATTCACGGTAAAGCCTTTATCCCGCGTTCGTGACTTCCGGGTATGGATCGATACCTCCCGCCCGAGTTGGGGCTCTCGTCCCCGGAGAGGTGGGCGCTGTTCGCCGGCGGCTACGCGTTCGCCTGCGGCGCGGTCACCGCCGGCCTGCTCTCGACCGTCCTCGGCCTCTTCGCCGAGGTTGTCGGCCTCTCGCCGTCGTTCCCGGTCCCGCTCCTCGCGGCGCCGGCGCTCCTCGTCGGCACCGCGGTCTGGTGGCTGCTCGTCGAGCGCCGCGCGACGTACACGTACCCGGCCGGCGTCGCGTTCGGAGCGCTCACGGCGCTCGGCACCGGCCTCTGCTGGATCGCGTGGTTCCTCGTCGTCTGGAGCGTCGACCTGCTCGTCGCGGGGCCCACCCCGATCCTCGTCGGCCTCGTGATCGGACTGACGACGGCCGCCGGCGCGCTGATCGGCCCCCCGATAACCTTCCTCCGCCGCCGGAGCCGAGCGGGCTCGGACGCCGGCGCGACCGCTAACTCCTTGTGACCGCGGCCCACACCGATCGCCCATGAACGAGAACGGCGGCGACGCGGGCGCGTCCGGCCGCGACGACGCGACCGACCCCCTCGCCGGCGAGGACCTCTACCGCGTGCTCGGGCCGGACGGCAGCCCCCTGCCGGACGCGACGGTCCCGGACCTCTCCGACGAGGAGTTCCGCGCGATCTACCGGGACCTCGTCGTCACGCGCCGGTTCGACGAACGCGCGGTGAGCCTCCAGCGGCAGGGACGGATCGGGACGTACGCGCCCTGCGCGGGCCAGGAGGGGTCCGCGGTCGGCTCGACGCACGCGCTCGCGGACCGGGACCTGATCAGCTACCAGTACCGCGAACACGGCGCGGTCGTCGTCCGCGACCTCCTCTCGGAGTACCTCCCGTACTGGATGGGTCACGAGTCCGGGACGGAGGCGATCGCCGACGGCAATGTCTTCCCGCTCAACATCGGGATCGCGGCGCACCTCCCGCACGCGGTCGGCGCCGCGTGGGCGTTCGACTACCGCGACGAGGACCGCGTCGTCGCCGCGCACTTCGGCGACGGCGCGACCAGCGAGGGCGACTTCCACGAGGCGATGAACTTCGCGGGCGTGTTCGACACGCCGACGTTGTTCTGCTGTCACAACAACGGCTGGGCCATCTCGATCCCCGAATCCCGCCAGACCGCGAGCGACACGTTCGCGCGGAAGGCGACCGCCTACGGCTTCGACGGCGTCCGCGTCGACGGGATGGACCCCCTCGCGAGCTACGCGGTCACCCGAGAGGCTGCGGAGCGGGCGCGAGGCGGCGCCGAGTCGGACGCCGTCCCCGACCCGTCCGAGACCGACGACGCCCCCCGTCCGAGCCTCGTCGAGTTCGTCGAGTACCGGTTCGGCGCGCACACGACCGCGGACGACCCGAGCGCCTACCGCGATCCCGACGACGTGGAGCCGTGGCGCGCGCTCGATCCCCTCGACCGGATGGAGGCGTTCCTCCGGGAGACGGGCCGGATCGACGACGAGGGCGTCGCGGCGGTTCACGACGAGGCCGACGACGTCGTCGCCGACGCGATCGATTTCGCGGAGTCGGTCGAGCCCGACCCCGCCGACATGTTCGAGCACGCGTACGCCGAGCTCCCGCCCGAGGTCCGCCGCCAGCGCGACGAACTGCTCGCGGCCGTCGAGGAGCACGGCGAGGACGCGTTTCTGCGGGAAGAATAACTAACTGGAAACGAGTAGACGTACTTAGACGATGGATCCGATGGACCGCCTCCGTGCGATCAAGCGAGTTCTTCGCGACCGAGACGTCGACCTCGATCGCATGCGACGCGAGTCGAAGTCGGACTGGGAGTCCGGGCGCGACGACGATCGGTTATAAATACTCCGCCGCCGCGTCCGCCGCCTTCCGCCCGCTCTCTAACGCGCCCTGGATCGACGACCACTCCGTGTAGTCGCCGGCGAGCGCCACTGGTCCCTCCGGGTCGTCGGGATCCGGGAGGTCGGCGTGGACGCCCGGCGGCTGTGCGAACTGCGCGAACCGGATCCGGTGGATGTCGAGCGTCTCCAGCCCGGAGAAGTCGCGTTCGGGGAACCACGCGTCGAGGGCGTCGCGGACGTCGTCGCGGAGGTCTTCGTCGGGCCGGTCCAGCGCGTCCTCGCCGAGGAACGTCGCCGCGAGCAGCGCGCGGCCGTCCGGCGCGTACTCGGGCGCGACCTCGGACATCGGCACGACGGCGTTCGGGGACTCGCTCGCGGCGTTGAGCAGGATGCGATCGCCGGTCTCGAACGACTCCCCCGCGGGGAGCGCGTACCAGCCGGTGACGTTCGGGACGCCCTCCGTGGGAACCGACTCGACGCCGGTGAGCCGCCGGGCCTCGGGCGGCGAGGCCGCGACGACGACGGCGTCCGTCTCGCGGGTCGCGCCGTCCGCGAGTTCGACGGTCGCGCCGTCGGCGGAGCCGGACCGGAAGGGGATCCGCCCGCCGCCCGCGATCCGGACCGATTCGACGTCCTCGCCGGTCTCGATCGTCACGCCCGCCTCGCGGGCGCGGTCGGCGAGCGCGGCGGGGAGCGCGGCCATCCCCGCGGCGGGGACGCCGATGGAGCCGCGCCCCATCGCGCGGAACGTGTACTCGAAGACGTGCTTCGAGGTCGAGAGGGTGCGGTCGAGGGTGATCCCGCCGTAAAAGGGCTCCACGAAGTTCTCGACGTAGTCCTCGGCGAATCCCCAGTCGCGAAGGTACTCGCGGATCGACGCGTCCGGGCCGGCGAAGAACTCGTCCGCGTCGCGGTTCGCGAGGTCGTACCGGAGCGCGAGCGTCCGGAGCTTGTCAGAGAGGGAGACCTCGTCGTTCAGGAGCGAGGGGAGCGCGGCGCGCGGGTCCCGGAGCGGGTCACCGAGGGTCGAGCGCGAGCCCGGTCGGCAGATCGTCGCGCCGGGCGCGAACGTCCGCAGGTCGAGGTCGTCGAGCCCGTCGGCGCCCAGTTCGCGCTCGACGGCGGGGTAGCCCGAGAAGAGGACCTGGAAGCCGCGGTCGAGGGTGAACCCGTCGACCGTCTCCGTGCGTACCCGGCCGCCGACCTCGGGCCGTCGCTCGTACAGCGTCACGTCCGCGCCCGACTCGGCGAGCCGCGTCGCCGCGACGAGCCCCGCCAGCCCGCCGCCGACGACCGTGGCGTCTCCGTTCATAGGTGCGGTTTCGGGTCGCGGGATTATAAGCGGCGGCGAGTCGATACGAGTCGCTTTCGCTCTCGTGAACGCCTGCGCCCGCCTCCCGGCTGCCCCTTCGAGTCCCGCCCCGCACGGCACCGCAGCCTCACGCCTCCCCAGCCTCGTCGGTGGTCCTCCGCGTTGCTCCGAACCACCGACTCCCTCGCACGCGCTGTCTCGCGGCCGCCGAGGGCGGCCGCTCGAAGGCGCGCGCCGCCGCACCGCCGGCGGTCCATCCTCCCGCGACTCGCGTCCGAGTGCGAAGCGATTAGTCGCCGCCGCCACACGGTTCGGTATGGAGACGACCGAGACCACGCCGGCGTTTCGCGGGCTGAAGAGTCGGGCGTCGGGACGCGTTCACGAGACCGCCGACGCGGCGGCGATCGACGACGACGAGCGGGCGCGGGGGCTCGACCCGACCTACGACTACGACGCGGTCGACCCGGACGACCTGTTCGACCCGGCGGCTCGTGGCGGGAGCGGGGACGCTCGCGCGGCGCCCGCGACCGCCCGCGGCCACTGGCGCTTCGACGCGCTGCTCCCGTTCCCGGCCGCGGACGCGCTCACCGCCGGCGAGGGCGGGACGCCGCTCGTGGCCACCGACCGCCTCGCCGACGAGCTCGACGTGGCATCGGTGTACGTCAAAGACGAGGGCCGGAACCCCACCGGGACCGTCCTCGACCGCGGTCTCTCGCTCGCGATGACCGCGGTGGCGGGACGGGTCGCGGACGGCGCCGACGTCGAGCCGCTCGTCTGCGCGAGCCCCGGAAACGCCGGCCAGTCGATGGCGGCGTACGCGGGCCGAGCGGACCTGCGCTCGTACGCGTTCGTCCCCTCGCGGTGCGCCTTCTCGAACAAGGCGATGACGAACGTCCACGGCGGCGAGATGCGCGTGGTCGGCGGGCGCTTCCCGGACGCGGCCGAAGCGGTCGACGAGCAGTTGGAGACCGACTACACCGACCTCGGGGAGTTCGTCACCCCGTACCGCCACGAGGGCGCCAAGACCGTCGCGTTCGAGCTCGTCGCGGACCTCGGTGACGCCCCCGACGTCGTCGTCGTCCCGACCGGGTCCGGCGAGGTCGTCGCCGGCGTCCGCAAGGGGTTCGTCGAGCTCGACCGGGTCGGTGCGATCGACGGGACTCCGAAGGTCGTCGCGGCGCAGGCGTCCGGCTGCGCCCCGATCGCGGCCGCGGTCGAGCGCGGCCTCGACGAGCCCGAGCCGTGGGAGACGCCGGACACGATCTGCGGCGAACTGGAGATCCCCGACCCGGCTGGCGGCGCCGCGGCCGTTGAGGCGGTCACGGAGAGCGGCGGGACCGCGGTCGGCGTCGACGACGAGGACATCCTCGCGAGCGCGACCGCCGTGGCGCAGAACGAGGTCGTCGAGATGGGCGCCACCGGCGGCGCGGCCCCCGCCGGGGCGTGGGCGCTCGCGGAGGACGGCTTCTTCGACGGCGACGAGACCGTCGTGCTGCTCAACAGCGACGCCGGACTGAAGACGCCGGACGTCCTGCGCAGCCACCTGATGGGTCAGGGAATCTGAGCCGGAACGTCGGTCAGCGGTCGGTGCGACTCGCGCGCTCCTCGCCGGTCACTCGCGCCGCGCGAGCAGCCCGGTCGCGAGCAGCGCGAGGGCGGCCGCGACGACGCCGAAGCCGGGCGACTCCGCGCCCGTCTCTCCGGCGCTTCCGTCGCTCTCGTTCCCGTCCGCGGCGGTCAGATCCGTTTCGTTCCCGTCCGCGCCGTCGGTCGACGAGCCGTCGTCCGCGCCGTCGGTCGCGGTACCGTTGCCCGACGAATCGCCGTCGTCCGCGCCGTCCGTCGACTCGCCGCCCTCGCTCCGGAGTTCGACCACCGCGTTCGACAGCGTCGTCGTCGACTCGATCACGCTGCGCGGCGCCGGCTGGTTGAGGTAGTTCACGTTCATGACCACGTAGCTGTCCTCGGTGCCCGCGGTCGTGCTGGCGTACGGTTCGGTGTCGAGGATCGCCGCTTCGGGGTCGGTGACGAGGATCAGTTCCGGGTTCGCTTCGAGGATGACCTCGTCGGAGAGCTGCGGGTACCCCGATCCGACGTCGGCGGCGACGTTCTCGGTCCCGCCGACGGTCATGATCGCGTCGATGAAGGTGTTGTTCGCCGCGACGTAGCCGCCGCCGAGCGGGTACAGCGCAGCTGGGCGGTCGACGCCGCTCGTCCGCTCCTCCGCGGCCTCGACCGCGTCGTACATCTCCTCGTTGGTCTCCGCGGCGGCGTCGCACGCCCCCACGAGCCGACCGATCGTCTCCGTCTTCTCGGCGATGTCGTCGATCGAGGTGGCCGCGGGGAAGTGGTACACCGTCAGCCCCTGCTCGCGGAGCGGCTCGACGTCGGCCGCCGAGGAGTTCGGCGCCAGCACGAGGTCGGGCTCGGTGGCGACGACGCGCTCGACGCTCGCGCCGAACGAGGCGGAGACGTTCGCGCGCTCCTCGGCGCCGTCGAGGTAGGTGGCGAACCGGCTCACGCCGACGACCCGGTCCTGTGCGCCCAGCTCCCACAGCGTCTGCGCGGCCGAGGGGTTGATCGTCGTGATCCGCTCGGGGCGCTCCTCCAGCGTCACCGTGGTCCCGGTGGCGTCGGTCGCGCTGACCGGGAAGCCGCAGGCGCCGTCAGTCTGCGCGGGGCCGCCCCCCGTCGCGCCCGCGGCTCCGACCGCCGGCTGCGCGCCCGCGGTCGGTCCGTCGATCGATATCGTCGGCTGTGCGCCCGCGGCAGTCCCGGCGACGCCGCCGATCAGGGCGGTCGTCACCAGCACGGCCATCGCGATCGCGAAGCTGTTTCGCATCGCATCCACGACCGGGCTCGTCCAATAAGTATTTACCTACTACAAGTTGTGTTGGAGTACGGATGCGTCCCTGGGTGCGGTCGGCGGGCTGGTCGGCGGCGATAGCCGCGCTGCTCGCGGTCGTCGTCGTCGTCAGCGCCGCGATCGGACCGGTCCGAATCCCACCCGAGACCGTCGTGAAATCGGTGTTGAACGCCTTTTCCGTGCCGTCGGGAATTGAGACGACCGCGAGCGGCGTCGGCCCGCTGCCGGTCCCCGGCGTCGGGCCGCTCACGCTCCCGGGACTCGGCCTCGCGTTCGCGTCGCCGTTCGCGTTCCCCGTCGACGCCGTCCACCAGCAGATCGTCGTGGGGGTGCGGCTCCCGCGGATCCTGCTCGCCGCGCTCGTCGGGTTCGCGCTCGCGGCCGCCGGCACGGTGATGCAGGGCTTCTTCCGCAATCCGATGGCGGACCCGTCGATCATCGGCGTCTCCTCGGGGGCCGCGGTCGGCGCGGTCGCGTTCATCGTCTTCCCCGTCGCGCTCTCGACGACCGTCGCCGTCCCCCTCCTCGGCGCCGTCGAGGTCTCGCTCTCGCGCGGCGCGGGGACCAGCCTCTTCGCGTTCGCCGGCGCGCTCGTCGCCGCCTTCGGCGTGTACGCCATCGCGACCCGTCACGGTCGGACGCCCGTCGCCACCCTGCTCTTGGCCGGCGTCGCGGTCCAGACGTTCCTCGGCGCGGTGGTCTCGTACCTCCAGCTACAGGCCGGCGAGTCGCTCCGGCAGATCGTCGCGTGGCTGATGGGCCACCTCTCGGGCGCGGCGTGGAGCGAGGTCGCCGTCACCGCCGCCGTCGTGCCGCCGCTGTTCGCCGTGTTGCTCGCGTACGCCCGCGACCTCAACGTCCTCCTGCTCGGCGAGGAGGAGGCCCGCGGGCTGGGTATCGCGGTGGAGCGCACGAAGCGGATCCTGCTCGCGGCCTCGGCGCTCGTCACGGCCGCCGGCGTCGCGTTCGCCGGCGTGATCGGGTTCGTCGGCCTCATCGTCCCGCACATGCTCCGGCTCGTCGTCGGCCCCGACCACCGAGTGCTCCTCCCGACCGCGGCGCTCGCGGGCGGCACCTTCCTCGTCGCGGCCGACACGGTCGCGCGCTCGGCGCCAGCCGAGTACCCGGTCGGCATCATCACCGCCGCGGTCGGCGCGCCCTTCTTCGTCTACCTGCTCGTGACCCGGGAGGTGACGGAGCTGTGAGCGCGGACCGCTCCGACGACGAGGCTCCCTCGGCCGCCGCGGCCGACCCCGAGTCGCTCCCCGACACGTCGCTCTCGTTCGGTGACGAACCGCTCCTGTCGGCGTCGGACGTCGCCGTCTCGTTCGACGACGTCGACGTCGTCTCCGGCGTCGACCTCCGGGTCGAGCCCGGCTCGCTCGTCGGCCTCGTCGGCCCCAACGGCGCCGGCAAGACCACGGTGCTGCGCGCGGTCACCGGCGCGGTCGAGCCGGACGCGGGAACGGTCCGGATCGGGGGCGAGCGGGCGTCGTCGCTGTCGCCCCGCGAGGTCGGGCGCCGCGTCGCGAGCGTCCCGCAGACGACGAACCTGGCGTTCGACTTCCCCGTGCGACACGTCGTCGAGATGGGGCGAACGCCGCACCTCGGTCGCCTCGACGCGCACGGGGTCGAGGACGACGACGCGGTCAACGCCGCGATGACCGCGGCCGACGTCGAGCGCTTGGCGGACCGGTCGATCACGGCGGTCTCGGGCGGTGAGCGCCAGCGCGTGCTGCTCGCGCGGGCGCTGGCGCAGGCGGCCCCGCTCCTCCTCCTGGACGAGCCGACCGCCAGCCTCGACGTGAACCACGCGGTCGAGACCCTCGAACTGGTCCGCGAGTTCGTCGACGACGGCGAACGCGGTGCGATCGCCGCGATCCACGACCTGGACGCGGCCGCGAGGTACTGCGACGAGGTCGTCGTCCTCGCGAACGGCGGCGTCCGGGCGGCCGGCCCGCCGGAGTCGGTGCTGTCGGCGTCCGCGGTCGGCGCCGCCTTCGACGCGGAGGCGTTCGTCGGTCGCAACCCGGCGACCGGGACGCCCGCGGTGACGGCGTTCCCGCACAGCGACGTCGAACCACGGCGGGTTCACGTGATCGGCACGGGGCGCCCGGCCGCGCGCGTCGTCGCCCGGTTGGCCGCCGCGGGCCACGAGCCGTCGGTCGGGGTGATCCCGGAGGGCGATGCGGCCGCCGGCGCCGCCGCGGACGCGGGCGCGACGGCGGTGACGGCGCCGCCGTTCGAGGGACCGACCCCGGAGACGACTGCCGCGGCCCGCGACCTCGCCGCCGAGGCGGACGCGACGCTCGCGGTCGGGACCGCCGGGGGCGAGTCCGTGATCGCGGGCGGCCCGAAGGCGGGCGGCCCGAACGCGGACGTAGCGGCGGCCGCGGACCGCCTCGTTCCCGTTCCGGCGGACGTCGACGACGCGAAACTGCTCGACGCGGTCGGGGCCGCGGCCGCGACCGCGGACCGAGGGTGACCCGCCGAGTTCCGCGCGCCATCCGCGAAGCGTCACCGTTTATTCGCTCGCCCCCCTCCGTCCGACGATGAGCGTTCCCTGCGTCGCCGTCGCCCGCGAGCGCGGCGAGACCGTTCGGAGCCGGCTCGCCGACGCCGACGCCCTCGACGGCGACCACCAGATCGCGGTCGACGACGACACGATATACATCCCCGTGGTCGGCCGCGACCGAGTCCCCGCCGACCTCGCGGACCGGATCGTCGCCCGCGACGCGGCGGCGCGGGACCGCCCCACGGCGCCCGCGGAGATCCTCGGCTACGAGCCCTCGCTCGAACGGCTGGGGGGTATCGTCATAATCGACGAGGACGACGACGAGCGCGCCCGCGAGATAGCCGACGCCGTGATGGCGGCCGACCTCCCCTGCGAGACCGTCCTCAACCGCGCGTCGCCGATCGAGGGCGAACTCCGGGTCCGCGAGTGGGACGTGCTGGCCGGGAACGGGACCGAGACCGTCCACCGCGAGTACGGCCACGAGTTCGCGCTCGACGTCGCGGCGGTCTACTTCTCGCCGCGGCTCGCGACCGAGCGCCACCGCGTGGTCGAGCAGGTCGAATCGGGGGAGTCGGCGGTCGACATGTTCGCCGGCGTGGGGCCCTACGCGATCCCGTTGGCGTCCCGCGGCGCCGACGTGGTCGCCTGCGACCTCAACGAGCGCGCGGTCGAGTACCTCCGCGAGAACGCCGAGCGCAACGGCGTCGCGGACCGCGTCACCGCGATCGCCGGCGACGCCCGCGACCTCGCGGACTCGCACGCCGGGACCGCAGACCGCCTGGTGATGAACCTCCCGCACTCCGCCGAGGAGTTCTTGGAGGCCGCGGTCGCGCTCGCGGGCGACGACTGCGCGGTCCACTACTACGACATCCAACACGAGGACGACCCGTTCGGCCCGGGCCGGCGCGCGATCGAGGCGGCCGCGGGCGACGCCTACGCCGTCGACGTCGAGACCGAGCGCGTCGTCAGGTCGTACGCCCCTCACGAGTACAACGTCTGTCTCGACGTCCGGCTGACGCGCGTCGACGACTGAGCCCGCCGCCGGGCGCCCGGGGGCGCTCGGACAGACACGTCAGGGGAGTAACTTATGAGTGATGCTCACTAACGTCTCATGGCATGAGTGACGCCGCAGACCCCGAGGAGCGCATCGACGAGACGACCACCTGGCCGGAGCTGGCGATCGGACTGTACGACCGACTGACCGGACGGGACGCGGAGATACACTACCAGTTCGAGGACATGACCGTCGAGGTGCCGAGCGGCACGGGCGACGACGCCGAACACGCCGAGTGGCGCATCGACGGCGGGGTCCGGGTCACCACGAGTGAGCGGGAGTGAGTCGGGGCGGCGGCTCACGGTCGAGACCGAGGACCTGACGCTGTCGACGGGCGGGGCGGAGGCCGAAGTCCACGCGACGGACCGCCGGGTGTTCGTCGAGGTCGACAGCGCTCGCGACGCCCTCCGCATCGCCCGGCGACTCCCGGACGAGTCCGTCTCGAACCTCGCGGTCGCGGAGCTGGTTCGCGGCGGGCTCACCGCCGAGGTCAGGGTCCGCGGCCGAACGGTTGCGGTGGCGGGCGCTGACGCGCGCCCCGGTCCGCTCTCTCACCGCCTCGGCGTCGCGCCCGCCGAGGTCCGGCTCGCGGGGCTCGTCGGCGCCGGCTACGGCGGCCTCTCCGCGGCGGCGCGCCGGACGCGGCGGCTGTTCGCGTAGTTCGCGTCTCGCGCGCCGACGCTCGGATGCGCCGAGCGGTCCGGCCGCTCGCGAGGAGGCGTCGAGACAGCGAGAACGCCGCGCCGCCCGAGGGGGTCGGGGCGGCGCGGCCGTGGCCCGTCACATGACAAGCGGTCGCGGCGGCGGTCTCGGACCAGAGGCGATTCTGCGCTTGGCGCGTCGGAGACGCGTTTCACACGGTAGCCGCGACGGAACGCCGATCGGGATGACGGCCGCGCCGAGTCGTCGTGGGGGTGACGACCGGCGGGACCTTCGCCGCCCGGCACGGGCTTCGACCGGGCACGCACCGCCGAGGGATTCGATCCCCGCCGTCTCGGCACGCGGGCGGTGTCATCACGCTCAGATTGAAGTCCGAACACGTATTTAGTCTTTTTCCTTATATAGTTGTGTTGTCTCCCGATTTCTTGTGTGTCTCATGATAGTATTCGAGGGTATCAGAGACGTATGTCTGATTAATATCGGAATAATTCACCGGTTCTAGCGAGCGACTGGAGGCGCCGAATCGCCGCTCCGTCACCGTTTCGGAACCCTTATTTTTCCGTCCGGGAATTGAAGCATGCGTGCCGGAGTAGCTCAGCTGGCAGAGCGATTCCTTCGTAAGGAATAGGTCGAGGGTTCAAATCCCTCCTCCGGCTCTTTTCACCGACCGCCGCCGAACCGAGGAGCCTCGACTCGGGCGCCGTCGCACTCCCGTCTTTCCCCGATCGACTACGTCCGATCGTTCGGTCACCGGAACTCGATATAGTATTCATATTATCCAAATAATATTAGGAATGTGATTATCTACCACGGGAGCGTGTGTAGATATATGCGACCAAAATACGACTGTGACGGCGAAGAAGTGTACGAGTGTTTCGAATGCGGTCGTCGGACCGGCTCGCCGGGCGAGTGCGAATGCGGGGGTGAACTCCACCACCTCGGGCGCTCGCGGGACCTGTGACCGGCGGACTCGACCGACCTCGGACGGTCGTCGGTTCGGTCAGTTGTCCCCGGTAGCGTCGGCCTCGTCGCTCCCGTCGTCGGAGTCTCTCTCGGCTCCCTCGCCGTCGCCCGCGTCCGCCTCGGGGTCGTAGCCGGGGAGCGAGAGGACGTTCTCGCGGCCCAGTCGGAACCCGTCGAGGTCGCCCTCGTCGCGGAGTCCGGTCACCACCTGGCTCGTCTTCGCGGCGGTCCAGTCCAACTCCTCGGCCACCCGCTTCTGTTTCATCCGCCCGCCCCGCGACTCGATCAGCCGAAGCACCTGTTCCTCGTTGCTCAACAGGTCGCTGTCGACGGGCGGCGTCTCGGCCGACCCGCGCTCCGATTCGCCGCCGTCCGCGTCGCCGCCGTCGCGCTCCGCCCCGTCGCTCGCGGCCGCGCCGACGGTCGCCGCGTCCGCCGCCTCGCCCGCGGTCGCCTCGCTCTCGGTCGCCGTCTCTTCGCTCCCGGCCGCGACGACTCCCGCGCCCGCGTCGTCCTCGTCGCCCCGCCGACGATACGCGACGGCCCCCCCGGCGACGACGAGCAGGCCGAAGAGCGCGACCGCTCCGGCGGTCGGCAGCCCGGAGAGCGGGCCCGCGGGGGCGACCGTGAGCCGCGGCTGCCCGGCCGAGAAGTCGACCGGGCCGTTCCAGACGACGGACTGCTCGCGCACCTCGTCCGGGTCCGGCGTCGTCTCTTCCAGGCGGTACCCCTCGGGCCACGAGACGATGAGCGACGAGGAGCCGTCTAAGAACAGCCCGCCGACCGCGTCGCCGACCCGGAGTCGGTCGCCGTCGACGGCGGCGAAGTTCGTCCACTCGAACCGATAGGTCAACACGCCGTACGCCTGGGGGAGCTCGCGGCGCTCGGCGGTCACGGTCACGTTCGACACCGTCATGTTTCGGCCCGTTGCCGACTCGGCGGTCGCCGCGGTCGAGACCATCCGCTCGCGGAAGCGGCTCGTGTACGCGTCGGTGTCGCTCTCGACGTCCGCGCGGAGTCCCTCGAACGCCCGTTCCTCCTCGTCGGTTGCGAGTCGGATCCGGTACTCCACGGTCCACTGCGCGTCGCCGTCCGGTTGGACCGCGACCGCCAGCGACACGTCGTCCGGTTCGACGTCCATCTGCGCGAAGCCGCCCTCGAACGGGACCGCGCCCGCGCCGCCGGCACCGAGCGCGAGACCGGCGACTCCGAGGAGGGCGACGACGACGAGGAGAACCGACGCTCGCTGCACGGATCACGTCACGCGGAGAGCCGATAAATTCCTTCTCATCCGCGACGGCTCCGATACCCCGGCGCGGGTCGAACTGCGCCGCGTTCCGAGCCCACCGCGCGGCATCGCTCACCCACCGAGTCGCGGCCCGGCGTCGCCGTTCGAGCCGTTCCCCTCGGAACGGTCACCGCCCGGACCGCCCGGACCGGTCTCCCCGTCGGCGTCGTCTCCGGAGTCGGGCGGGGCGCCCGTCGACGCGTTTCCGGAATCGTCGTCGGTCGCGGTACCGTTTCCGGGCGGGTCAGACGAGTCGGAGCCGTCCGCGGTATCGGTCTCCGAGCCGTTTTCGGCACTCTCTCCGGCGGGACCGTTCGGTCCGGGGACGCCGCTCGATCCGTTCCCGGGGCCCGTCTCCGACGGTCCCGTCGACCCGTTTCCCGAACCGGCGCTGGGCGTACCGGCTGCTCCGGCTCCCGGCGGTCCGACCGATCCGTTCCCGGGGCCACCCCCGGACGAGCCGTTCTCGGGTGGGCCGGCGTCGCCCGGCGGTCCGCGCTCGGTCCCGTTCCCTGGCGGCCCGCGCCGTCCGGGTCCGATCGGCCCCCCGACGCCCCCGCCGGCAACGCTGCGGGCGATTGCGGCGACCTCGGGGCCGCTGAGCTCGTTCGCGCGCTCGCGTAGCGCCGCCAACCGCTCGGGGTCGACGCCGCGCTCGTCCCGGACGGCGGCCGGGAGCGACGCGACGACGCTCGCGCTCCGGTTCAGCGTCCGGGAGAGCGTCTCGATCCGCGCGGTCGTCCTCGCCATCCGGGCGGCGTACTCGCCCCGGCTCAGCTCGCCGGCCTCGCGCCGCTCGCGGAGCTCCTGCTGCCGCTGCTCCAGCTCCGCGAGGCGCTCTTCGGTTCGGTTCAGCCGGTCCGCGACGACGTCGGCGCGGCTCTCGTTGGTCTCGGACCGTCTGAGCGCCACCTCGAAGGCGCGCGACTCGACTTCTCCCTCGATTTCGGCGCCCTGAACCCCGACGACGCCGGCGAGACGCTCACCGGGACTGAGGTCGAGCGAGGCGTTCGCGCCGCTCCCGTTCGTCGTCGTCGGGTCGAGCTGTGCGGTCACCGTTCCCGCCGGTGCGCCGGCGACGGCGACGGCGATCACCGCCGCGGCGACGGCCGCCGCGAGGAGACTCGCGATCCATCGGTTCATCACCAGTCCGTACGCGTCCCTCACCTATATATCCGGAACTCCGTTAAGCCGGATCAACGCGGATTAATCGGGGGACGTGACGGGGACGGGGTGATATTCGGAAACGTGCGTCGCCGCGGGATCCCCCTCGTCCCGCGTCAGTACGTCTTCGCGAAGTACGCGGTCCGCTCGGCGTCGTCGTCGCACATCGCGCACGTCTCGTCGCCGTCACCGTCGACGAGCGGGTCGTCGTCCTCGAAGGGGACCATCACGATCTCGGCGGCCAGCGGCTCCTTGATCGGTTCCTCACAGGCCTCGTCGCCGCACCACGGCGCCTTCACGTAGCCGCCGTGCTGGCCGAGCGTCCCGAGGATCTCGGCGCGGTCGTCGGCCTCGCGCACGCCGTCGTCGAGGGTCTCCTCGGCGGTCGCGTACAGCTTGGCGTAGATCTCGTCGAACCCGTCGCGGACGGCGTCTGCGACGCCGTCGCGGTCGACCTCGATCGTCTCGCCGTCGGGGCGGTGAACGAGGGTGAGCTCGCCGTCGTCGACCTCGTGGGGCCCGATTTCGATCCGGAGCGGGACGCCGTTCAGCTCGTGTTCGTTGAACTTGAACCCGGGGTTGCGCTCGTCGCGGTCGTCGAGCTCGACGCGGATTCCGGCCTCGTCAAGGTCCTCGGCCACGCCCTCGGCGTACTCCAGCACGTCGTCTTTCGTGTCCTCCTGCCAGATGGGGACGACGACGACCTGCGTGGGCGCGACCGTGTGCGGGAGGACGAGCCCCTGCTCGTCGGAGTGGGTCATGATCAGCGCGCCGAGCGCCCGCCACGAGAGCCCCCACGAGGTGGTGTGTGCGGTCCGCTCCTCCTCGTCCTCGTCGGAGTAGGTGATGTCGAACGCCTCCGCGAACGACTGTCCGAGGTGGTGGGAGGTGCCCGCCTGGACCGACTTCCCGTCGGGCATCAGCGCCTCGACGGTCGTCGTGGTGTCCGCGCCGGGGAACTTGTCGTGGTCGGGCTTCTGTCCCTTGAGGACCGGGAGCGCCAGCAGGTCCTCGTAGACGGACTCGTACTGGTCGAGCCGCGTCAGCGTCTCGTCCCACGCGTCCTCGCTGGTCGCGTGCGCGGTGTGGCCCTCCTGCCAGAGGAACTCCTTCGTGCGGAAGAACGGCTTCGTCTCGGTCGCCTCCCACCGGACGACGGAACACCACTGGTTCACGCGCAGCGGGAGGTCCCGGTGGCTCCGCACCCACTGGCTGATGTACGGGGTGATGATCGACTCGGAGGTGGGCCGGACGGCGAGGCGCTCCTCGAGCTCCTTGTTCCCCGCCTCCTCGACCCACGCCACCTCGGGGTCGAACCCCTCCACGATGTCCTTCTCCCGTTCGAGGTACGACTCGGGAATGAACAGCGGGAAGTAGGCGTTCTGGACTCCGGTCTCCTTGAACTTCGCGTCGAGGAACCCCTGGAGCCGCTCCCAGACGGCGTACGCTCGCGGGCGGGTGACGATGAAGCCGCTCATGCCCTCCGGTCCGTAGTCGGCTAGCCCCGCCTTCCGTACGACCTCGGCGTACCACTCGCCGGTGTTGTGCGTCTTGGACTCGGTGATGCCGAGCTCTTGGTCGTCGTCGCTCATTACTCTCGAAAGCGGGTGTCGCGGGCTTAAAAGGTCCGAACCCGACCGCCGCGTCGGGGCGGCGGCCATGCGCGCCCCGCTCTCGCTCGCGGACGCATCGCGTCGGCGGTCCCGGTCGGACCGGTCGTCCTCCCGGCGCGCCGTCCGCTTCGGTTGGCTCCGATTACTCCTCATAAATATCGCCGGTAAGGCCCGCTTTCGGCGTAAAACGAGCGAAATCCGGTGTGAACGGTCGTCGGGGTACTTGTCCGTCCCACCTGTGGGTCGACGCATGAGGTTCCCGACGAAACGGACCGTCCTACTCATCGCAGCGGCCCTCGTGCTGTCGGCGTTCGCGGCGACGATCGTCCAGCAGGCGCTCGCGGTGTGACCGGGGCAATCGGGGAACGACGGGTCGCCGGAGCCCCTCCCCGGACGCCCGTCGGACCGTCGCGTCCGGAATCCGCCCGAACGCGTGACACGTTCACATCCACCGATACCGTCGCCGGGGAAACGTTAACCGCCTCGCGTCGCCTACCTCGCCCATGGACCTGTCGGGGCTGCGCCGACACACGCCGCGGTCGCTCGCCGGGCGGCGAGAGGCGGCGGTGCTGGCGCCCGTCATCGAGCGCGGCGGCGACGCCCACCTGCTGTTCACCAAGCGCGCCGCGCACCTCGGCGAACACCCCGGCCAGATGAGCTTCCCCGGCGGCGGCCGAGAGCCGATCGATCGGACGCTGACGGACACCGCGCTCCGCGAAGCCGACGAGGAGGTCGGAATGCGGGCGAACGAGGTGGACGTGATCGGCCGTCTCGACGACACGCGCACGTCGAGCAAGTACTCGGTCCGGCCGTTCGTCGGCGTCGCGTCCGACCGCGAGTACGTCCCCGACGAGTCGGAGGTCGCGGAGGTGGCGGTGCTTCCCGTCGACGCCCTCACCGACCCCGACAACTACGAGTCGGAGCGGCGGGTCGGCCACCCTGAGTACGGCGATCACCGCGTCCACTACTTCCACGTCGACGGCTACACCGTCTGGGGCGTGACGGGGCGGATGGTCGTCCAACTGCTGGAGCGAACCACCGACTGGCGTGTCCCCGAGGAGCCGGATCGCGTCGTCGGGGCAGACGCGGAACTGCCGATTTGAGGGTCGTTAGCTCCGGATGGGTACTTTTACCACACGGGAGCAAAATCCATCGGCATGGTCGACCTCGTCGAAAGCCTCCGCGCCGTCGACGGCGCGGAGGCCCGGGTGATAGCCCACCTCGGGTCCCTCGATTTCACCGTCGAGTACGTCCGGGACGACCTCGAGTCGCGGTACTCCGACCGGGACCTGGAGTCCGCGTACCGGCTGATCATGGCGAACCAGGTCACCGGCGACGAGTTCAAGCAGCTCATAGACGAGTCGTTCGAGGCCCAGACGCTCTTCTTCGAGAACGTCGTCGTGTTCGTGTTGCCCTCGGCCCGCTACGAGGCTATCTTCGCCTCGTTCGACCGGACCGAGCCGTTTCCCGTCCTCGACCTCATCGACGCCGCCGACCGGTCCTGACCGCGCGGCCCGCGGCTCCCGGACGGCCGTTCACTCGGCGGGCTCGACCGCCAGTCGGAGCGTCAGCTCGGCCTCGTCGGCCAGCGCGGCCACGAGGTCGCGGTCGAGATCGGCCGCGGCCGCGTCGCCGTCGACGAGGACCGTCCGCTCGTCGTCGGTGTACTCGCTCGTGCGCCCCACCATCGAGCGGTCGTCGAGCAGGGCGAGGTCGGGGTGGCCGCGCCCGGTGACCGTTTCCGCGTACGTCTCGTCGCCCGCGTCGACGACGAGCGTCGCCTCGATCGTCGCGTCCGCGTCCCGGCACGCCTCCCGGAACGCGGCGGAGAAGTCCCGCGGGGTTCGGTCGGCCTCCACGCCGACGATACAGTCGCCGGCGGGCGTGAGCCAGTCGTCGGTCGTGAGTTCGAACGTGCTCGCGTGCTCGGCGGTCACGTTCTCGTGGCCGACCGCGCGGATCACCTCCACGAGGGGGTCGTCGGCGTCGTCGCTCATTACCGTGAAATCCGGCGCGCGCGACAAGTGGCCGTCGCTTCGGCGGCGCGGACCGGTGCCGGAGCCGTCGGCTCCCACCGCCTCAGACGTCGGCGCCCTCGGCGAGCGCGGGGACGAGGCGGGCGGGGTTCTTCGCCAGCACCCGGGCCATCAGGTCCTCGGAGACGTCGAGGGTGAGCACCTCCATCACGCCGACGTTGGGGTGGACGTCGGGCGCGCCGGAGCCGAAGAGGACGCGGTCGGGGTGTTCCAACACGCCGCGTTCCAGCACCTCGCGGTACCGGACCGCGCTCGTGTCGACGTACAGTCGGTCGTGTTCGTCCAGTAGGTCCAGCGTCCGATTCATCAGCTCGGCGTCCAGCGGGTACCCGCCGAAGCTCCCGAGGACGACCGGGAGGTCGTAGCCGAGCAGCTCCGTCTCGACCGCCTCGGGCGGGAACTCCCGCCCCGCGTGGACGAAGAGGGGGAGGTCGGCGTCCTCCAGCCGCCGGAGCACGTCCTCGTCCGGGAGCCCGTCGACGTGGGGCGCCAGCGTGAAGCCGTGGAAGCGGTCGTCGTAGGAGTACTGCTCGACGTCGTCCGGTCGGGTGTGGTGGTCGTCGCGCTCGGCGCGGAGGTTCCGGACGGCCGACACCGGGCCGGTACCCGGGTCGCGGGGACCGTTGAGGCGGGCGAACGCGACGAACGGGCGGTCGATCGCCAGCCGGGCGACGGCGTTGTTCGCGCGGAGGTAGCTCCGTCCGGCGGCGCGCTGGCCGGGGCTCGCCACGGCGCGGACGATCCCCGCCTGGAGCATCTCGCGTTCCAGTCGCTCCGGGGAGATGTCCCGCCCGTGGGTGGCGACCGACGACTCGTCGGGGTCGAGAGTCGCGCGGGTGTCGACGATCCGGAAGTCGTGTTCAAGCCCGAGCATGGCGGCTCTCTACCGTCCCGTCTCGGGCGACCCGCATGTGCCTGTCGGTCGCACGGCGGGTCGCCCCGCCCTCCCGGCTGCGAGCGCGACTCGACACCCCTCTCGGATGTGACGACGGCCCACGGCGCACGAAAACTGAAGGTCGTCTGCCGTCGTGGGGCGATATGGAACTCGTCGAAGCGACCGAGAACGACCTCGGCGCCCTCGTCGACCGATGGTTCGGCCTCGCGACGGCGATGGAGCCGTACTCGGAGCTGAACGAGATCGTCTACGAGGACGCGACGGACGTTCCGGACGACGGCTTTCGCGCGCACCTCGAAGACCCGTCGATAACCGACTACCTCGTCGTCGTCGACGGCGAGACCGTCGGGTTCGTCACCCTCGAAACCGGCAGTCGTCCCTCCCGAAAGCGGTCCAGATACCTCAGCATCGTGAACGTCGAAATCGACGCGGAACACCGAAACCGTGGGTACGGCACGGCGGTCGTGGAACGGGTGGAGGCGATGGCTCGCGACGAGGACCGCGACTACCTCACGGTCTCGTGCGAGTGGCACAACGACGGCGCGCGACGGTTCTACCGCGACGCGGGGTTCGAGCCCAAACAGGTGACGTACGCGCGGCCCCTGGAGTGAGTCGAGGGAGCGCGTCGACGACGGTCGCCGCTCCGGTCTCCGATCACGGCCCCGCGGTCGAGACGATCTTGATCACGTCGCCCTCGGTCAGCTCGTGGTCCTCGCCGATCCGGCGCGAGGCGCGCGCGTCGACCGCGTGGAGGTACCCCTCGCCGATGTCGGAGTGGACCGCGTACGCGAGGTCGGGCGGGGTCGACCCCGCGGGCAGGAGGAAGGCGTCCGGGAGCACGTTTCCCGTCCCGTCCGTCCACTTGCCGGCGTCCTGGACCGGGTAGGCCGTGATCCGGTCGAGCAGGTCGTAGACGGCCGCGTTCAGCGCCGTCTGAACCCCCGTCCCGCCGTGTTCGTCCATCGACCCGCGGAGCGCGTCGAGGCCGGCGCGCTGGTCGTCGGAGACGTCTCCGACGATCTCGAACGACTCGTCGCCCGGGTCGTAGTCGACCACGCCCGCCTCCGCGGCCCGCCGCAGGGCCAGTTCGCCGTCGGCGGTCGCGGGGATCACGGGCTTGTCGGTCCCCTCGCGGATCCGGTCGACCGCACCCGCCGGCGCCGCGTCGACCTTGTTCGCGACGACGACGATCGGCTTGGTGCGGCGGCGGACCGCCCGCGCGAGGGCCTCGCGGTCGTCGTCGGTCCAGGCCTTCGGGTCGTCGGGGTACTCCAGCCCGCGGAGGACGGCGGCCACGTCGCCCTCGGTCGCGCCGAACCCGGTGAGCATCTCCGAGAGCGCGGCCTCCAGGTCGAAGTCGGGCGCCCGGGACTTCCGCTCGACGCCCTCCCAGTTACCGTCGACGATGCCCGCGAGCCACAGGTCCATCTCCTCCTCGATGAAGTCCACGTCGTCGAGCGGATCGTGGCTCCCCACCTCGACGGGGTCGCCCTCGGCGTTCGTGGCGCCCGAGGCGTCGACGACGTTCAACACCGCGTCCGCGTTCGTCAGCTCGTCGAGGAACTGGTTGCCGAGCCCCTTTCCCTCGTGCGCGCCCGGCACGAGCCCGGCGACGTCGAGCAGTTCGATCGGGACGTAGCGCGTCCCGTCGCGGCAGTTCTCGTTGCCACAGCGTTCGTCGCGGTCGAGACACGGACACTCGGTGCGGACGTGGGTCACCCCGCGGTTGGCGTCGATGGTCGTGAACGGGTAGTTCGCGACGTCGACGTCGGCCATCGTAGCGGCGGTATAAAATGTGGACTTGCCGGCGTTCGGCTTGCCCGCGAGCGCGACCGTGAGCATACCCGACGGTCGCGGCCCCGCGAAAAGCGCCTTTCGGTCGAACGGAGCGACGTGAGCGAGACTCGAGGACAAGACGACAACCGATCGAGACCCCGTGGCGGCGCGTGCGGGTGAGCGCCCGACCGGCGCGTGCCGGTGAGTGCCCGACCGGCGCGTGCCGGCGAGAGCTCGAAGACTCTCGCTGGAGTCGCGAGCGGTGCGAGGTGCGAGCGAAGCGAGCACCCCGATCGCGAGCGGTGAAACCGCGGGCAGCGAGCGACGGGGCCTCGGAGGTGTGAGGTCGCGGTGCCGTGCCGGGCGGGACTCGAAGGGGCAGTGGCGAGGACTCGCCACAGGGGATCCGGTGGTGTTCGCCACAGGGCGCTTAATGGCGATAGACGCCCGGCGGCATCTTCGCTCTCGGTTCCGGCCGCGCGTGATTAATACGTCTGCGCCGCCAACGAGTGAGCATGACGGACACCGAGACCGCGACGGTCGGCGGCGGCTGCTTCTGGTGCGTCGAGGCGGCGTTCAAGGAACTCGACGGCGTCGAGCGCGTCACCTCCGGCTACGCCGGCGGCCACGCCGACGACCCGGGCTACCGCGAGGTGTGTACCGGCAACACCGGCCACGCGGAGGTGGTTCAGGTCGAGTACGACGCCGACGCCCTGTCGTACGAGGAGATCCTCGAGGTGTTCTTCACCGTCCACGACCCGACGCAGTTGAACCGCCAGGGGCCGGACGTTGGCAGCCAGTACCGGTCGATCGTGCTCTACCACGACGACGAGCAGCGTCGGCTCGCCGAGGAGTACGTCGCGGCGCTCGACGAGGAGGGCGGCTACGACGACGAGGTCGTCACCGAGGTCGAGCCGCTGGAGACGTTCTACCGGGCCGAGGAGAAACATCAGGACTACTTCGAGAAGAACCCGGCCGACGCCTACTGTACGATGCACGCGCAGCCGAAGGTGGAGAAGGTCCGCGAGCGCTTCCGCGAGAAGGTGAAGGCGTAAGGATCGATACGGACCACCGCCGAAGCCTCATTCGTTTGTTTATAACAGTTGAACGCAGATCGACGGGGAACACCGCTAAAGCCCCAGTCGTGCGGGCGTCGCACGCTCGCTGCGCGCTTCGGTCGTTCGCTTCGCTCACTCCCTCCAGTGCTTACGTCGCCTGCGACGCCCGCACGACTGCCCCTTCGATTCCCACCCGCACAGCACGGCAACGCACCTCTCACCTCCCCAGCCTCGTCGGCCTCCCTCCGCTTCGGTCGGCCGACTCCCTCGCGCGCGCTCCTCGCGGCCGCCTTTGGCGGCCACTCGGAGGCACACGCCACCGCGAATGCCTATTTAAACCCCTCTCGGAACCCCACGACCCCGCCACCCGTCCCACAACACCCTCCCGCCGCAACCTATTCCCTGCCGCCGATCGAATCCCCTCGCGATGAAGATCGGCCTCATCTCGGACGTTCACGCGAACCTCCCCGCGCTGGAGACGGTGCTCGACGACATGCCCGCGGTCGACCGGATCTACTGCGCTGGCGACGTGGTCGGTTACAACCCGTGGCCGGCCGAGTGCGTCGAACGCGTGCGCGAGGTCGCGACCGCGACGGTCCGGGGGAACCACGACCGCACCGTCGAGACCCCGGAGCGCTACGGCGCCAACCGGATGGCCGAGGCGGGCCTCGAACACGCGAAGGCGTCCCTCTCGGACGACCAGCGCGAGTGGATCGGCGACCTCCCGCGAGCGGAGACGTTCGCGGGCGACCGGTACCTGCTCGTCCACTCGCACCCCGCCGCCGAGCGCGAGGACGCCTACGTCTACCCGGAGGAGTTCCCGACCCTCGACCGCCACATGGGCGAATACGCCGGCATCGTCCTCGGCCACACCCACGTTCAGGGGTGCCGCGAGGTGGCCGGCGGCTTCGTGTGTAACCCCGGCAGCGTCGGCCAGCCGCGCGACGGCGACCCCCGGGCCGGGTACGCGGTCCTCGACACGACGGCCGAGGGAGTCGACGCGGTCGAGACGCACCGCGTGGAGTACGACGTCGACCGCGTCGCCGAGGCGGTCCGCGAGGCCGATCTCCCGGAAACGACCGCGGAGCGGCTCTACGAGGGGAAGTGAGTCACTCGGCGTTCGCGGCGTCGCGGTCGTCGGCCCCGGGCTCGATCCCTAACTGCTCGTAGCAGAACGCCCACGAGTCCGTCTGCTCGTCGACGACCATCGAGGCGGGCTTGCCGACGCCGTGGCCGGTGGCCGACTTCGTCCGCAACAGGAACGGGCCGCCCGCGGCCTCGTTCTGGAGCCGCGCGGTCATCTTCCGGGCGTGCGAGGGGTGGACGCGCGTGTCGCTCGCGGCCGTGGTGAAGTAGACGGGCGGATGGGTCGCGTCGGGGTCGACGTTGTGGTACGGGGAGTACGCCCGGAGGTACTCGAACGCCGCCGGGTCCTCCGGGTGGCCGTACTCCGTCGTCCACGACTCGCCGAGCAGGAAGCGGTGGAACCGGAGCATGTCCAGCAGCGGGACCGCGCACTGCGCGGCCGCCCACAGGTCCGGGCGCTGGGTGACGACCGCGCCGACCGAGAGCCCGCCGTTCGACCCGCCGGCGACCGCCAGGTGGTCCGTGTCGGTCAGTTCGGACTCGCAGAGACCCTCCCCGGCCGCGACGAAGTCGTCGAAGGTGTGCTGTTTTTCGGCCAGCATGCCGGCCTCGTGCCACGGCTCGCCGTACTCGTACCCGCCGCGGGCGCACACCGCCGCGAACGCGCCGCCGTCCGCGAGGAACGGCAGCCGGAACCGGCCGAACGAGGGCGTGACGCTGTTCCGGAACCCGCCGTAGCCGTACAGGAGCGTCGGGCGCGGGCCGTCGACGGCGACGTCCTCGCGGTAACAGACGAAGACCGGGACCTCGGCGCCGTCCGTCGAGTCCACGAACCGCTGTTCGACGACGAGGTCGTCGGGGACGGAGAGGTCGACCGAATCGATCGCGGTCGGCCCGGCTTCGGTGTCTTCACCGCCGTCGTCGAGGTCGAGCCCGCGGACCGCCGGGGGCCGGTCGAAGCCGGTGAGCCCGAAGAACGCCTCCGGCGCGTCGCGTGCCCCGGAGACCCACGTGACGGAGCAGTACGACGGCAGCGACACGTCGCGACGGTGCGTCCCGTCGCGGTCGTGGACGGAGAGCCGCGAGTGCGCGTCGCGCTGCCGGTGGACGAGGAGGCGCTCGGGGGTCGGCACGACCGACTGGATGATCCCCTCGCCGCCGGGGAGGACCTCCCGGCACTCCTCGAACGAGAGGCCGCCCTCGCGGAAGCGGTCGACGGAGCAGGCGAGCAGCCGGCGCCGCGGCGCGCCGTGGTCGGTCGAGACGAACGCCGTTCCCCCGTGGAACTGGACCGACGTCTCGGCGTCGGTGTCGGTCAGGACCGGTCTGAGCTCCCCGTCGACGTGGACGTACCACTCGGTGCCGCCGACCATCTCGGAGAAGGCGACCGCGAGCAGCCCCGAGTCGGGGTCGACCGTGACCCGCGGCCAGACGTGCTGATCGTCGTGTTCGAGCAGGACCGTCTCCGCCTCGGGACCGTCCGCGAGCCGGAAACGCCGGATCTCCTTGTCCATCTGCGCGCCGTCGGCCGCGCCGCCGGTGGCGACGTAGACGAACCCCTCGCCGTCGGCCGCCCACGCGAGGCTCCCCGCGTTGACGCGGCCGCGCTCGGGGAGGACGGCGACCTCCTCGACGCCCGGGCCGTAGCCGTCGTCCCCCGCGGCCTCGGGGTCGTCGGCGTCGGCGGTCGACCCCGCTTCGCTCGGGTCGGGCACCGAGAGGACGCGCACGTCGTAGTTCTCGTCGCCGCCCTCGGTGACGCCGACGGCGACGCGCTCGCCGTCGTGGGACGGGACGTACCACGCCATCGACCTGGGCGGGCCGTCGCCGTCGCGGTTCGCCGGCCACGCGTTCGGGTCGACGAGGACGCGGTTCTCGCCGTCGGGCGCGTCGCGGACCACGAGGCGGGCGTGGTCGTCCCCCGGTTCGCGGACCGTCGCGAAGTACCGCCCCTCGCGAACGGTTATCGGGCCGTAGTCGGCCACCTCGACGAGGTCCTCGAAGCGCGGGCGAAGCCGGTCCCGGAGCCCGTCGTCAAGGACGGCGTCGACGTGGGCGTTCTGCGCGTCGACCCAGTCGTCGACCGCCGCGCCGTCGCCTTCGAGCCACCGGTACGGGTCGTCGACGTCGACCCCGTGAAGCGTCTCCGTGACGACCTCTCGCTTCGTCTCCGGCGGAGAGCGGGCCGGAACGGATTCGCGTGACATACGGACCGGTGTCGCCGGCGACGCAAAACCGCTGGGGTCGCGGCGGCCGAGACCGCTGATCCGCCGGTCTCGCGGGCGACGAGGCGGCGGTTACGGTCGAGGGCCGACCGGGAGCCTCACGCCCACAGGCCCGCGACGAACAGCAGGTTCCGCGCGGCGACCGCGAGCGAGAGGGCGCCGACGCCCGCGCACATCAAGGTCGCGACGAACCGCCGCGTGCCGCCGGCGACCGCGACCGGAACGCCGATGACGGCCATCCCGACGACCTTCGTGAGGAGCATCCCGCCGAAGAGCCCGAACCGGGCGATGAACAGGCGACCGACCGGCGAGCCCTCGACGTACTCGCTGCCGGAGAGCGCGACGTACGTCGTTCCGACGTCCGCGGCGGCCCCGGCGATCAGGAGACCGACGGCGAGGGCGAGACGAGAGGGCACTGGCCGACCGAACGCGGTGCGAAGGCATAAACTTCGGGGCACGCGGTCGGGTCGTGACCACGCCGACGCCGAGAGCCCGTGACGCGCTGCGACCCGAACGACCGTGGCTGGTCGCGGTCCGCGCACAGCACGGGGCGATTTAAACCGCCGCATCACGTACGATCGGTAATGAGTTCGTCCGACGACGAGTACGAGATTGCGGTGGTCGGCGGCGGGCCGGCCGGGCTGACGACCGCGCTGTACGGGGCCCGACTGGGCCACGAGACGGTGCTGATCGACCGCGGCGGCGGCCGCGCGGCGATGATGGCCGACACCCACAACGTGATCGGCGTCACGGAGGACGTGTCCGGCAACGAGCTGCTCGCGACCGGCCGCGAGCAGGTGGAGTCGTACGGCGGCACCTTCGTTCAGGACTTCGTCACGGACGCCGTCGAGACCGACGACGGCCGCTTCCGGCTGACGACGAGCGACGACGAGATCCTCGCGGACCGCGTCGTGCTCGCCACCGGGTTCTCCGACGAGCGCCCCGACCCGCCGCTGCCGCGGAACGCGAAGGGGCTCCACTGGTGTCTCCACTGCGACGCCTACATGTTCGTCGACGAGCCGGTGTACGTGATGGGGCACGGCGAGGCCGCCGCCCACGTCGCGATGATCATGCTGAACATGACCGACGACGTGGACCTCCTGACCCGCGGCGCGGAGCCGACGTGGAGCGACGAGACGGCCGCCCAACTGGAGGCGCACCCCGTCGAGATCGTTCACGAGGACGTCACCGGCATCGAGAACGACCCGGACTCCGGCTGGCTGGAGGCGATGGAGTTCGAGGACGGCACCCGGCGCGAGTATCGCGGCGGGTTCCCGATGTACGGCTCCGACTACAACACCTCGCTCGCGGAGGGGCTCGGCTGCGACCTCACCGACGGCGGGGAAGTCGACGTCGACGACCACGGGCGCACCAGCGAGGACGGCGTGTTCGCGGTCGGCGACGTGACGCCGGGCCACAACCAGGTGCCCGTCGCGATGGGGCAAGGCGCGAAGGCCGGCATCGCGCTCCACAAGAGCCTCCGCGACTTCCCGCGCTCGACCGAGGAGATCGCGCGCGACGGTCCCGTCGACGCCGACGAGGTGCCCGCGATCCCGCCGGACCTCATGGCGACTGCCGTCGCCCACGAGGGGCACGCCGGCGGCCCGCGGACGGAGGTGGCCGAGACGGACGACGCCGAGGCGCCGGCTGCCGACGACGACTGATTCGCGCTTCCGGCGGCCCCCGGGTCGACACGCTGACCGGGCCGGGCGTCCGACGTGAGACCGGCGCGCGGGGACGCCGAGAGGAACGCGGAGGCGACGCTCTTCCGAGCGGGCCGTAGTTACAGAAGAGAATTTCGGTAACGCGCGTTACAGAAATGTAATTCAGATTATATTTAACTTCCCGTAGTGCCTTTCATCGGTTGCGATGCAACACGGACCACTCGATCCGCCGATCGGCGACCATCAGGGGCCAAGCGGCCCGCGAACGCTATCCGGACTCGCCGCGTTCACCCTCCTCGCGGCGTTCGTCGTCGGGACCCTGCTCGTCCCGGCGGTCGGCATCGCAGCCGTCGTCGCGGCGGCGGCCGTCGGCGTCGGTCGCGAGGCGTACCGACGCCGCGAAGCCGGTCGGCAGCCCCCCGCTGACGCGTCGCCTTCCGAACCGCGGCCGCGCCCGGACTGAGCCGACGGATCGGCTCCGAGCGCACCGACGCCGCGGTTCGCCGCCACCGACTCGCAAATACCGACACCCTCCGACCGGCCCGCCTCGGCGGCCCGCGAGCGCCGTCGACACGCCCGGCGGTTCGGCGGTCGCGCGTCGCGCCGAGGGCCGGCCGAAACACTAAGTCGGACCTCTCGGATGGTGTCGGTGTGACGAGCGACGGCTTCCTCACCGATTCCGGGGTCGAACTGGAGCGGGCGTTCGGGCTCGTCGCCAGCGACACCCGAATCGAGATCCTCCGAGCGCTGTGGGACGTTCGCGTCTCCGACGGGGAAGGCGCCTCGTTCTCGGAGCTCCGCGAGCGGGTGGGGGTCAGCGACGGCGGCCGGTTCAACTACCACCTCGGGAAGCTCGTCCCGGAGTTCGTCCGCAAGCGCGAGGAGCGCTACAGCCTGACCCACACCGGGGCGAAGCTGATCGGCGACGCCGTCTCGGGGGCCTACACGGAGACGGACGGACCGAGCGTCCGACAGGCGGCCGTCGGCGACTGCCACATCTCGGACTGCGACGGGAGCACGACCGTCGAGTACCGCGACGGCGAACTGCGGTTCGGCTGCGACACCTGCGACCGACGGCCGGACGCCGTCCCGGTGCCGCCGATCGTCGTCGAGTCGAACGACGCGGACGACGTCCCCGTGGTCGGGAGCCGCTTCTCGATGCTGACCGTCGAGCGGACCAACCGAGGGTTCTGTCACCTGTGCGACGGTCCGATCGAGCAGACGGTCGCCCGGTTCCACCCCGACTTCGAACCCGACCTCGACGGTTCGGTCGACGTCATCCACGAGTGCCGAGCCTGCGGGGAGTGGCGGCGGAGCGGCGCCAGGGGGACGCTCATCGGCCACCCCGCGACGGTGTCGCTGTTGTACGACGCCGGGATCGACTACCGGGCGGTCCCGCACTGGGAACAGACGTGGCTCAACGAGGCGACAGAGCGGGTGGTCGACGAGGATCCGGTCCGCGTCGCGGTGACGGCACCGATCGGCGGCACCGAACACCGGTTCACGCTCGACGGGTCGCTCGACGTGGTCGACTGGGAGTGAGCCTGTTGACGTTCGCTTCGCTCGTCTCTGATTCGAATCCCTCGGCGCATCCTCCCGCACCGACTCACTCGTCGCTGTCGCTCCTCGTTCGTTATGTGCGGGAGGATGCGCCGGCCGGGATTTGAACCCGGGCCATGAGCTTGGAAGGCTCAGGTCCTACCACTAGACCACCGGCGCTCGCGTCGGCCGATGACGCACCTACACGTAGGCGGAACGAGTCTCATAAGCGTTCCGTGTTCGGGTGGGTCGGCAGGTGGAACGCCGCCCGAGGGGCGCGGTTAGGTGTTAAAGACCCACGATACTGCGGACCTCTCCCAGCTCGTTAGAACCCTTTTCAGCCGCTTAGAAACCTGTTCGGGACATATGTGTGTACCCACCCAACGTACATCCGTGAGGTGAGACCGATGTCATACCAATCGAGCAATCCGCTGGTCGGCGAGACCGAGTTCGCGCTGGACGGACCGTGGGCGACCTACTGGATCGCGTTCATCCGCGTCGTCACCGGGTGGTGGTTCTTCCACTCCGGGATCACGAAGATCATCGAGAGCGGCTTCGCGTACACCTACGGCTCGGCGTACATGCAACAGATGACCGGGACCGCCCTCGGCGGCATCCCGGTCTGGATGGGGAACAACCTCGCGTGGCTCATCGAGCCCGGGGTACCCCTCTTCGAGACGCTCATCGGCCTCGCGCTGATGGCGGGAGCACTGACCCGGTTCGCCGCGTTCGGCGGAGTCATCTTCATGAGCCTCTTCTGGATCGGCAACGCCGGGTTCGGTCACGGCGTCGTCAACAGCGACCTGATGGGGCTGCTCCTGTTCATGACGGTGATCGTGCTCGCGGCCGGGCGGTACTACGGCCTCGACGCGCTCATCGAACGGACCGAACTCGTCAAACAGAACCCCAAACTGCGGTACCTACTCGGCTGAGAGGTGACCACTAATGACAGACATCATCGACACGGCGGCGCGGGCGTTGAGCGCGGGACTGATGCTGTTCGGCATCGTCGTCCTGGGACTCGTAGAGGTCCTGGCGGGACAGCCGTACAGCCCGGTTCCGATGACGAACGAGGCGGGCGAGGTGGTCGCGACGCCGCTGATCGCCCCCGAGATCCGGACGGGATTCGTGCTGGCGGGCCTCGCGGTGCTCGGCCTGTACGCGGCGTACCGTCTCGTGGCGCCGCTCCCGGAGGACCGGGACGTCAGCCACGAGACGATGGCCGACTGAACCGAGGCGGAGTCACCGACCGCGACTCGACCGACGTGCGGCGGCGTCGCGGACGACGGTCACTCTTCTGCGGTACTCGCCCGTTCGTCGAGTGACGCCTCCGAGTCCTTCGGTCCGTCCAGCGGCGGATCGTCCGCCGAGTCCGCTCCGTCGGCGGTGCCGCCGTCCGTGCTGGCGGGGGCGGTCGAGTCCGGATCGCCGTCGCCGCCGAACGTGAACGCCGACTCGCCCGTCTCCGTCGTCGCCGCCGACTCGCCGGCCTCCGCGTCACTCGTTGGACCGTCGTCACCGACCGCACCCGCCTCGACGTCGACATCGAAGGCCTCGGTCGTCCGCCGGAGGTCCGCCGCCCGTTCGCGGAGGTCGTGCGCCTGCTCGGAGACCTCGCCGAGCGTGGCGGCCTGCTCCTCGGCGGCGGCGGCGACGGTGGTCGCCTCGGCGGTGGTCTGCTGGCTCACGCCCGCGAGGTCGTCGACCGCGCCGGTCACCTCGTTGACCGACGTCGCCTGCGCGTCCATCGCGCCGGATATCTCCTGAACGCCGTCGTCGGCCTCGCTCACCCGGTTCGCGACCTCAGAGAGCGCGTCCTCCGCGTCCTCGACGACCGCGACGCCGTCGTCGACGCCGTCGCGGATCGCGGCCATCTCGTCGACGCTCTTGTCGGTGCGCTCGCGGAGGCCCGCGATGAGGGACTCCACCTCGGCGGCGGACGCCTGCGTCTCCTCGGCGAGCGTCTTCACCTCCTCCGCGACGACCGCGAAGCCGGAGCCGGCCTCGCCCGCGCGGGCGGCCTCGATCGAGGCGTTGAGCGCGAGCAGGTTCGTCTGGTCGGCGATCTCCGAGATCGTCTCGACGATCGCGTCGACCTCGGCCATCTCGGCCTCGAGCCGCTCGATCGTCTCGGCGGCGGACTCGGAGCGCGCCTCGATCGCGTGGAGCTCCGCGACGGCGTCGGCGGCGGCCTCGCGCCCCTCCTCGGTGAGCGCGTCGGCCCGCCGGGAGGTGGTCGCGACCTGGTCCGCGGAGGCGGCGACCTCCTCGACGGTCGCCGACATGTCCTCCATCTCGCCGGCCACCTCGGCCAGCCGGCGGCTCTGCCGCTCCGCGCCGGCGGATATCTCGTCGACAGCCTCGCTGGTCTCCCGGCCGGCGGCCGCGGCCTCGTCGGTGCCGTCGGTGACCGCGTCGCTCCGCTCGGCCACCTCGACCGCGAACGCATCGACCTCGGCGATCGCGCCCTCGAGTTCGTCCATGGCGTCGTTGAACTCCGTGGCGATGGAGCGGAGGGCGTCCGGGTCGTCGGGCTCGACGCGTAGCCGGGCGGTGAGGTCGCCGTCCGCGCAGGCCGCCATCGTCTCGCCGAAGTCGCCCGCCCGCGACTCTAGGCGCTCGGCGAACGCCTCGCTCTCCGCCTTCGCCGCCTCGGCGCGCTCGCGCTGCGTCTCGGCCGACTCGATCTGCTCGCGCAGCGAGTCGCGCATGGTCGCGAACGCGACGGAGAGGTCCCCGAACTCGTCGCGTCGCTCCGTGTGGAAGTCGACGCCGAGGTCGCCGTCGGCCAGCGCCGACGCCCGCGCCCGGAGCCGGTTCAGTTCGACGACGGTGCCGCGACCGAGGGTCGCGCCGATCAGCCCGAGCCCGACGATCGCGACGCCGACGATGAGGATCAGGTTCCGCCCGATCATCCCCGAGAGCGCGTACGCCTCAGAGCGGGGGACGTGGACGGCGACGGACCAGCCCTCGGACGGGACGGGGGCGTACGCGACGAAGTAGCGCGCGCCGTCCGCGAAGCCGAGCGTCGCCGACGAGACGTGTCCGACCGAGTCCTTCCCGTCGGAGAGCCGCGAACGGAGCGTCTCGTCGTATCGCTCCCCGGCGACGCCGTCGCGGTCGCTCGCGCCGATCGTGCCGTCCCCTTCGACCAGCGTCGTGAACGCGCCGTCCGTCGGCTGCCGGAACTCGCCGACCATCGACTCGAGCGAGACCTCCACGACCGCGTACTCCCGCTCGGGCGTCCCGGCGACGTACGCGACCCGACGCTCCCCGTCGACCTCGTACGTCGGCGTGGTCGTGACCGTGTCGCCGAGCAGGAGCCCGTCGTCGAACCACGGCCGGCTCGTGAGGGTCTCCGCCCGGTCGCCGCCCCCCTGGGCCTCGTCCGTCGACGCGATGACCGTCCCGTCTTCGCGGTCGATAAAGTGGAACGCCCGGACGTCGTCGCTCGCCCGCGACAGCCGCGACGAGAGGTACGCGGCGACCGCGTCCGGATCCTCGCCGTAGACGTCGTTGTCCGCGACCTCACCGGCGAGGCTCCGCCGCTCGCTGGTCCAGCCGTCGGCCTCGAGGGCGCCCAGCTCCGCGACGGCCGTGTAGTCGCCCTGCGCGTTCGATTCGAGCTGATCCGTCGTCTCCGCGTACGTGACGGCCCCGACGGCGCCGATCGCGAGGACGACGACGACGAGGGCCACGAGGAACTTCGCGAGATAGCTTCGAGCCACCACGCCGGGCGCGACCCGACGGAGGAGCCGCTCGAGGAAGGTATCGGCCATTACCACGAGACGGTCGACAAACCTTATTTAATCCCCGCACGCTGGTATCAAAAGCGATAATCAGCTGTCCGGAACCGAGACGGTCGCGTAGCAGTTCCCGCTCGAAACCGCGGTTTCGAGCGTTTCGAGGGCGCTTTCGTCGAGGTCTGACTCGAACTCCGAAGGCGAGTAGATGTGATAGTACCTCGGGACCGTCTCGCCGCCCGGCAGGGTCCAGTCGACGGTCGTGTCGAACCCGTCGTCGCGGTCGAATCGGTCGTGTGCCGTGCTCCACGCGCTGACGAGTGCGACCCCGTCGGGCGCGAGGACGCGCGCCAACTCGTTCAGGCTCTCGACGCGGACGTCCCGCGGGGAGAGGTGGTGGAGCGTGGCGACGTAGACGGCGAGGTCGACCGCGTCGGCGCGCACCGGCAGCGCGGCCGCGTCCCCGTGGACGAGCTCGGTCGCGTCCGCGAACCCGCGGTCCCGAGCGCGGGCGACCGCCTCGTCGAGCAGCCCGCGGCTGAGGTCGACCCCGACCGCGGCCTCGGCGCGCGCCGCGAGCGCCTCCGTGTGTCGCCCGTTCCCGCAGCCGACGTCGAGCGCGAGGGTCCCCGACCGGCCCTCCAGGAACGACTCGACCTCGGGCCACGCGTGCTCCCGGGTCTTCGAGAAGTGCGCCGCGATGCGGTCGTACGTCGACTGGAGGTCCATACGCTCTCCCTCGGCCGCGAGGGGTATATGCCGACCGGACCGCGTCACACCACGCCGATCGCGACGAACGAGACGAGCGTGAGCGCGAGCAGCGCCACGACGTGTTTCACGCCGTCGCGCACCGAGCCCTCCCCGAGCTGGCCGGCGACGAGGCCCGAGCAGATCGCCTGAACCGTCGCGGCGTGGAAGAACAGCTGCTCGTAGGCCGCGGCGTTGATCTCGGCGATCCCGTCCGTGATCCCGCCGCCACCGAGAGAGGCGCCGGTCCCGGCCGCCGGGAGGCTACCGCCTCCCGTCTCCGGGACGGCGGCCGTCTCTATCGCCGGGATGAACGACACCGAGAGCGCCGCGATGATCCCGAGGAAGACGAAGAAGGAGATGTAGATGACAATGAGATACGTTAACATTACTTGTCGTCGCTCACGCCGGAGCGACCAGGTCGCACGCGACTCGTCCGCCGCGATCCGGAGGACGGGTCCGACGTCGCCGCTCGCTCGCATCGCGTTGGTGACGAGGGCGACCGCCCGGGACATCATCGGCGATCGGACCCGCCGCTCGAGGCGGCGCAGCGCGGTCGCGACGTCCGCCCCCCAGTCGACGTCGCGGCGGGTCCGGCGGAGGTCCGCCGTCAGCGCCTCCAGGTTCGAGTCGGCGACGCGGCGGACGCTGCCGACCACGGCGGTCCCCGCCTCGTTGACGCTGGCGAGGCGGTCGAGGAAGTCGGGCACCGCGGACTCGATGCGGCGGACCCGACGCTTGCCGAACTCGTAGGCGACCGCGTAGGCCGCGAGGGCGAAGGCGGTCGCGGCGACGATCGGCCCGTCGACCTGGTCGGCCATCTCCACGGGCGTCCCGAGCGTGATCGGGAACGCGAAGACGAGGAGTCCGACGACCGCGACCGGGACCGCGACGAGAAACACCGTCCGCGGCGAGGCCAGCACCGTCTCGGCCGGCGACGCGATCAGCCGACGCACCCAGCGGAGGCGGTCGTATATCCGGAGGCGCTCGCGACTCTCCGTCCAGCGGTTCGCGCCGGCGCCGCTCGCGTCGACCCCGTCCGAGCCGCTCCCGGTCGCCGTTCCCCCGTCGAACCGCGGGGGGTCGCCCCGGTCCCCGGACCCGTCCGTCGCGTTGCGAACTCCGGTGACCGACGGGGTGTTCGGGTCGTCGAGCGACGACTCCGCGACCGTCTCGGTGCCGCCGACGCCCTGCGTCACGCTGTCGACGTAGACGACGAAGCCGAAGGTGCCGAGCGGCACGCCGAGGTAGACGACGACGCGGAGGAGCGGCATCGTGTCCTGTAAGACGAGCCCGATGACGACGAGGATGGTGATGAAAAACAGCGGTCCGGCGACCAGCGCCGTCACGTACGCCTCGGCGAACGTCGAGAGCAGTTCCAGGTACTGCTCCTGTTTCGCCTCCGCCTCCGCCTGATAGCGCTCGTACTGGTCCTTGAGGAACGTCGACACGGACTGCCCGGTTCCGAGGACCGACGCGAGGTTCTCCGAGAAGTCCGAGAGGTCGTCGCTGGGCGTCCGCCGCGAGATGCGCTGAAGCGCGGTGAGCGCGTCCGTCCCGAAGGCGTTCATGTCGCGGACGGCCACCGACAGCTCCGTGGCGGCCTCGCCGTACACCGCCTCGTTCTCCGCGAGCGTGTCCATCACGCGGGGGAACGCCATCCCCGAACGCGAGAGCGCGTACATGAACGCGACCGTCCGCGGCAAGGTGGCGTCGATCTCGGCGGCTCGCGCGGCCGCCCGCTGGTCGAGCAACTGCCAGCGACCGACGTACACGCCCAGCGCGAGCCCCGCCCCGACGGTCGCGGAGGCGACGAGGAGGAGGACGAACAGCCGTCCAAGCCCGAGGTCGGCCAGCCGCGCGACGCCCGCGAGGAACCCGAGCTGGGCCGGGAGCGCCTCGCGGAGCGCGGCCTCGCCGACGTCGAGCGCGGCGAGCAGTCCCCCGGCCGCGTACACGCCGATCACGCCGCCGGCGACCCCGAGGACGGCCGCGTACAGCAGGGTCCGCGACGCGTAGACGCGGTGCGTGGTGCCGGCGACGTGGGCCGCGCGCATCCGGTCGCGCTGGGCCTTTCGCCGCGTCTCGTTCTCGCCGACGTAGTCGCCGAACGCCGACAGCGCGACGCGGGTGACGAACAGGTCGGCCCGGTCGTCGACGAACTGGAGCGCGAGCGCGAGGCAGGCCCCGACCGCGACGACGAGGGGCAGGTACTCGATCATCGGCCCGCGGGATCGGTCATCGGGTCTCCAGCGCCGGTTCGGCCCTCACCGACCTCCTCGCCGCCGAGGTCGTCGGCGTCGACGTCGTCGGCCGCGGCGGCGCGCTCGTCGAGCTTCTCCATCACGCGGTCGGGGTCGGCGTAGTACTCGTTGACGAGGGCGGTGAACGTGCGGTAGTCGTCGATGCCGAGCGCGGAGAGCAGTTCGAGGAAGCGCTCGCGGCGCCGGACCTCGCGGAGGAGCTCTGAGCGCGACCAGGCGCGCTCGTCGGCGATCTCCGCCAACAGCGACGAGTCGTTCCGCTGGAAGGTGTCTGAGTCCGGGCGCCACTCGAACGCCGAGGAGTAGTCGAGTTCGCCGGTGCGCTGGTCGATGCCGCCGATCTCGCCGATCGTCTTCGCGCGGCGCACCCGCTCGTCCCCGGAGCGCGTGAGCGTCTGGACCGAGAGCATGTCGAGCGACTGGACCATCGCACGCGGGACGTTGATCGGCTCGTTCTCCAGCCGGTTGATCACCGTCTCGATCGAGTCGGCGTGCATCGTCGAGAAGGTGGTGTGGCCCGTGTTCATCGCCTGGAACAGGGTGATCGCCTCCTCGCCGCGCACCTCGCCGACGACGATGTACTCGGGGCGGTGGCGCAGCGCCGAGCGCAGCAGGTCGTACATGTCGATGTCGGTCCCCTCGAACCGGCGCTCGCGGGTGACCGCCGAGAGCCAGTTGTCGTGGTACAAGGAGAGCTCGCGGGTGTCCTCGATGGTGAGGACCTTCGCGCGCGGCGGGACGAACATCGACACCGCGTTCATCGAGGTGGTCTTCCCGGAGGCGGTGCCGCCCGCGAAGATGAGGCTCTTGTTGTGCTCGATACAGAGCCAGAAGTACGCCATCTGCTCGATCGAGAACGTGCCGTACTCCACGAGGTCGACCGGGGTGAACGGGTCCTCCGCGTACTGGCGGATCGTGAACGCCGAGCCGCGCGGCGTCACCTCCTCGCCGAGCGCCAGCTCCGCGCGGGACCCGTCGGGGAGCGTCGTCTCGACGATGGGGTCGCCGACGGAGACGTGACGGCCGGACTGCTGAGCGAGGCGGATCACGTAGCTGTCGAGCGCTTCTTGGCCGAACGAGACGTTCGTCTCGATGTCCGTGTACTCGTCGTGGTAGACGAAGATCGGGAGGTCGTAGCCGTCACAGGAGACGTCCTCGATGTGGCGGTCGTTCAAGAGCGGGTCGACCTTCCCGTAACCGCGGAAGTCGCGGTAGAGGTAGTACGCGATGGCGTGGAACGTGTCCATCCCGGCGTCGACGCCGTACCCCTCTAACAGCGTCTCGAGCTCCGTCCGCAGCGTCTCCTCGTCCGTCTTCCCGCTCCCTTCGCGGTAGAGGAGCGGGTCGCGGATGTCGTCGACGACGCGGTCGAGCAGGTCGCGCTCGAACGCGTCGAGTTCGGGCTCGACCGCGTAGTAGCGGTGTTCGCTCTCGACGTCGTCGTAGGTGATCACGACGTACGCGTACGGAGCGTTCACCCAGTACCGGTCGACCTCGCGTTCGTCCTCGGGAACGGTGAACGAGGCGAGCGGTCCGTCCTCGTCCGGGCTGAACGGCCGGACGTCGAGCGTCGAGCCCTGGAGCAGCTCCCACGTGCGGGAGAGGCGCCGCTGGAGGGCCTCGATCCGGTCGCCGAGGTCGCTCCCGCCGGCGTCACTCGCCATGGCTACGGGGACGTAGAGGCGGGGGGAAGTTAAACTCCCCCCGGCGATTATCACGGTCGACATCGAACCGAACCGGCGTCCGGATCGGACCGAACCGGCGTCCGCGTCGATTCGCGCTGGCGCGTGCGCGTCGCCCACCCCGCGCTACCGCCGATCCGCCCGTTACGTTGATACGGCCGGACCGCAAAGCAGTTGGTACGAAATGCGGCGTGACTACTTCGATTTGACCGTTGAGGGCGTCGGGGACGGCGCCGGCTCTCGGTCGCCCCCGCTGGTGCGGATCGACTTCCACGGACCGGAGGAGCTGCTCCGCGAGCAGTTCTCCGGGGGCGAGAGCGACGGCGCCGACGGCGAGGGCGACGACTTACTCACCGCCGACGAGGTAGACGTCGCCTTCCGGCTCCGCGAGCCCCTGGACGAGGCGGACGACCCGGAGGGCGTGGTCGGCGTCACCAACCGGTACACCGGCGACTTCATCCTCGAACTCAACGAGACGGCGACCGACGTACTCCCCTTCATCCACGCCGCGCGAGACGCCACCGACGACGGCGACGCCCGGTACCGGGTCGAAATCGACGTGGACGGCGAGCGGCTCGTCACCTACGACAAAGACACCTTCCTCGTCTACGACCACGAGGGGAACCTCCTCCGCAGCGAGAGCCTGATCCCCTCGGGCGTCGAACTCTGAGGCGGACGGACGGTCTCGGGCGGACGCCCCGACCCTCACAGGCTGACGCTGTCGGGGACGAACCGGACCGAGTCGCCGGGTCGGAGGTCGAACGCGCCGTCGCCGCGCCCGTCGTTGACGTCGCACTCCGCGTAGCCGTGGCTCCCGACGGTGACGAGGCGGTCGCCGGGGTCGACGGCGCCGAACGTCGCCGCGACGGGCGTGAGGTCGCCGTCGACGCGGATCCAGTCGCGGCCGCGGACCAGTTCGCCGGGGACGTTGGTGATCACGTTGCCGAACCGGTCGATCGCGAGTACCTCGCCGTCGACGGCGACGACCTCGCCGCCGCCCTCCCCGTCACTCCCCTCGCCGTCGCCCGCCTCGTCGCGCTCCACCGTCGGCTCCGGGAAGCGGATGTCGACCGGGTCGCTCGCTGGCGAGAGGTCGTCCGTCCCCGCGAGCGTCTCGGCGACCGCGTCGGGATCGCTCGGGCCGTCTCCCGCCGCCGCACCGTCTCCCGCCGCCGCGTCGTCGAGGGCCGCCCGGACGCGGGCCGCGGTCGGGGCGAACACGTCGCGGCCGTGGAACGTCTCGCTCGCGGGCTCGTCGACCGCGATGGTCCAGACTTCGACGTCGGAGTCGCCGGCCGCGAGCGCTCGGGCCGGCGGCATCGCGAGGCCGTTGTCGGGCGCGACGAGGACGTGCGCGCCGGCGCGGACGACGAGCGCGTCGCGGTCGGTGCCGACCCCGGGATCGACGACGGCGCAGTGGACCGCCGGCGGGAACTCGGGGAGGACGAACCGCAGCCAGAAGGCGGCCGCCCGCGGGTCCCCGCGCGGCAGGTCGTGCGCGACGTCTATCATCTCGGCATCCGTGTGTCGGCGGACGACGCCCTTCATCGCGGCGGGATACGGCGATCCGAAGTCCGAGGTCAACGTGATCAGACCCGATGTCATATCTGAAACCGCGTCCGGCGAGCGGTTAAAACGAACGGGCGACCGCGCCGTTCACTCGCCCGCCGCGGTGGCGCGCGCCTCCGAGTGGCCGGCAGGCCACGAGGAGCGCGTGCGAGGGAGCGGTGAGCGCTCGTAGAGCGCGAACCGCGAGGCTGGGGAGGCGTGAGGGCGGTGCTGTGCGGTCGCGGTGCGGGGCGGGACTCGAAGGGGGCAGCCGGGGCTTCGGAGACGGTCACCGCAGATTGACGGGTATCCATTACGAGAGAGCGAGGCCATCGAAGCTGTTCGCCGCCGGTACACGCTCGACGATTCGCGACCGACGGCCCTCGCTCCGCTCGTACTCCCCGCCCTACTCGTCCGAGGGCTCGTCGCCCAGTGAGTCGGTCTCGGCGATCCGGCGGATGCGCTCGACGCCGTCGACCTCGCGGATCACGTCGACGACGGCGTCCGGGACGAGGTCCTCCCAGTCGCGGCCGCGGATCATCCGCTCGCGGAGTTCCGTCCCCTCCAACACGTCGCGGCGGAACATCGGTGACTGGCGCACCTCGACGCCGGCCTCCTCGAACAGGCGGACTACGAGGGGGTTGTTCGAGTACGCGACGTCGAACCGCGGAGTCATGCTCTGGACGTGGCTCACCCACACGGAGTTGCGGTCGAGGTCCTCGATGGGGACGACGTAGGTGGTGACGTCCAACCGCTCGACCGCCTTCGTCACCATCATCACGCGCTCGCCGGCCGTGAAGGGGTTCCGCGTGGTGTGAGAGTCGCCCGCGGAGCCGATTCCCAAGACGAGTTCGTCGACCTCCGAGGCGATCTCTTCCACCATGTGCTGGTGGCCGTCGTGAAACGGCTGATACCGGCCGATGTAAAACCCCCGCATGGATCCACGTAGCGTCGCCGCCATTTATAAACCCGGCGGGAACGGCAGGAGGCCGAGATCGGTGAGTAAACGGCTTCAAAACGGTGTTTACTGCCCCCGAACCGACGCCTCCGGGGGGAGAAAGTATATCAGTAACCGACCCTTCCTTTCCAATAGCGACACTCGATTCTATGAGCAACGAGAAGGACACGAACGACCCGACGGCCGACGACCCCGACGAACCGCCCCACGGCGGCGTCGACGACTCGAGTCCGGCGGGGAACGGCGAGGACGCCACGCACGGCAACCCCGAGCCCGACGACGGTCCGGCGAACGAGCCCCACGTCGACGACGCCGCGGACCCCGACGAGGAGTCGGCCGCGGACCCCGACGACGGGGACGACCCCTGGGACGACGGGATCGTCGTCGACGACGGCGGGGTCGACGAGACCGAGGTCGTCGGGGAGGGTCCCGACGGCGGCCGGAACGGCGATACCGCCGGTCCGGTCGACGACGGCGGGATCGACGAGCTCGGCAGCACCGTTGAGGTCGAGGGCGCCGAGATAGAGGAGGACCCGGACGAGGACGACCTCCTCGGCGGGCTCAAGATCGACACGACCGCCGAACTCGAGATCCCCGACCGGCTCGTCGACCAGGTCATCGGGCAGGAACACGCCCGCGACGTGATCATCAAGGCGGCCAAGCAGCGCCGCCACGTGATGATGATCGGCTCGCCCGGGACCGGGAAGTCGATGCTCGCGAAGGCGATGTCCGAACTCCTCCCCAAAGAGGAGCTTCAGGACGTCCTGGTGTATCACAACCCCGACGACGGCAACAAGCCGAAGATCCGGACCGTGCCGGCCGGCAAGGGCGACCAGATCGTCGAGGCGCACCGCGAGGAGGCGCGCAAGCGCAACCAGATGCGATCGCTGCTGATGTGGATCATCATCGCCGTCGTGCTGGGCTACGCGCTCATCATCGTCGGCCAGATCCTCGTCGGCATCATCGCGGCCGGCGTGGTGTACCTCGTCTTCCGGTACCTCAACCGCGGGTCCGACGCGATGATCCCGAACCTGCTGGTGAACAACGGCGACACGAAGACGGCGCCGTTCCGCGACGCGACCGGCGCGCACGCCGGTGCGCTGCTCGGTGACGTCCGGCACGACCCGTTCCAGTCCGGCGGGATGGAGACGCCCAGCCACGACCGCGTCGAGGCGGGCGCCATCCACAAGGCGAACAAGGGCGTGCTGTTCATCGACGAGATCAACACGCTCGACATCCGCAGCCAGCAGCACCTCATGACGGCGATCCAGGAGGGCGAGTTCTCGATCACGGGCCAGTCCGAGCGCTCCTCGGGCGCGATGGTCCAGACCGAGCCCGTCCCGACCGACTTCGTCATGATCGCGGCCGGGAACCTCGACGCGATGGAGAACATGCACCCGGCGCTGCGCAGCCGTATCAAGGGGTACGGCTACGAGGTGTACATGGAGGACACCATCGAGGACACCCCGGAGATGCGCCGGAAGTACGTCCGGTTCATCGCCCAGGAGGTCGCGAAGGACGGCCGCCTGCCCGAGTTCTCGGCGGAGGCCGTCGAGGAGATCATCCTCGAGGCCAAACGGCGCTCGGGCCGGAAGGGCCACCTCACGCTGAAGATGCGGAACCTCGGCGGGATGGTCCGCGTCGCGGGCGACATCGCCCGCGGCGAGGACGCGGACATCACGACCCGCGAGCACGTCCTTCAGGCGAAGGGCCGCTCCCGGTCCATCGAACAGCAGCTCGCGGACGACTACATCGAGCGCCGGAAGGACTACGAGCTCCAGGTCTCCGACGGCTACGTCGCCGGTCGCGTCAACGGCCTCGCCGTGATGGGCGAGGACTCCGGGATCATGCTCCCGGTGATGGCCGAGGTGACGCCGACCCAGAGCGGCGGGCAGGTGATCGCCACCGGTCAGCTCAAGGAGATGGCCGAGGAGTCCGTTCAGAACGTCTCGGCGATCATCAAGAAGTTCTCCGACGAGAACATCTCGGAGAAGGACATCCACATCCAGTTCATCCAGACGGGCCAGCAGGGCGTCGACGGCGACTCCGCGTCGATCACGGTCGCGACCGCCGTCATCTCCGCGCTGGAGAACGTCGGGGTCGACCAGAGCCTCGCGATGACCGGCTCGCTGTCGGTCCGCGGCGACGTGCTCCCCGTTGGCGGGGTCACCCACAAGATCGAAGCGGCCGCGAAGGCCGGCTGCGACCGGGTGATCATCCCCGCGGCCAACGAGCAGGACGTGATGATCGAAGACGAGTACGAGGAGATGATCGAGGTTATCCCGGTCTCGCACATCAGCGAGGTCCTCGACATCGCCCTCGAGGGCGAGACCGAGAAGGACTCGCTCGTCTCCCGGCTGAAGTCGATCACGGGGTCGACGCTGAAGGACGGCAACGTCTCCGGTCCGTCCAGCCCGAGTCCGCAGTAGACGGCGTCGCCGCCTCTCTGTGATTTCTCACTTTCCCCGGTTCTCGAGCGGCCGCTTCGCCGTTATCGCTCAGATCCGCCCTCCCTCTTTTTATTCCGGGGGCGTCTACGGCGGGTGATGAGCGGGAAACCGACCGTCGGAGAGTATATGACCCGCGAGGTGGAGACGGTCAGTCCGGACGAGACGGTGGCGGCCGTCGCGCGCCGCATGGCCGACAGCGACGGACACAACGGGTTCCCCGTCACCCAGGGCCGGACCGTCGAGGGGTTCGTCTCGGCCGGGGACCTGCTGCTCGCGGACGACGAGGCCCCCGTGTTCACGGTGATGACGGAGGACCTGATCGTCGCACACCCCGATATGAGGGTGACCGACGCGGCGCGAGTGATCTTACGCTCCGGCATCCAACGGCTCCCGGTCGTCGACGACGCCGACAACCTCGTCGGGATCATCTCGAACACCGACGTGGTCCGCTCGCAGATCGAGCGCGCCACGCCGGGCAAGGTCGGGAAGCTGATGCGGACGCTCTCGCAGATCCACGGCGTCGAGCTCGACGAGGTGCGCCGCGAGGTCGCCATCGCGGACCTGACGCCGACGCAGGCCCGCGTGTACGCCGACGAACTCGAGGGCCGACAGTACGAGCTCGAACACGGGCTCGCCGAGCCGCTCGTCGTCATCGACAACGGCGGCACCCTCTATCTCGCCGACGGCCACCACCGCGCCATGGCCGCCCACGAGGCCGGCATCGAGGCGATGGACGCGTACGTGATCGTCCCGCAGACGCCGGTCGACCTCGGAATGGCGAAGACCGCGGAGAAGGAGGGGCTCCGCGTCGTCGACGACATCGAAGTCGTCGACTACGCGCGCCATCCGCTCGTGGAGACGACGAAGCGGCTCC
>NZ_FOYN01000001.1:0-542058 GCF_900111935.1 Halorubrum sodomense
CTACTAGAGGATCGCTCTTCGGTCGTTTTGAGAGACGCCTTGTACGCCCTGTCGCTCGATCGCCAGCTGATTTCAGGCCCTATTGCACCGCCCTTCTCGGGGTGCTTTTCAGCGTTCGCTCACGCTACTTGTTCGCTATCGGTCTCGAGGAGTGTTTAGCCTTTCCAGGGGATGCCTGGAATGTTCACAGAGGATATCCGACCCCTGCTACTCTGGATTTGACGCCATCCGTACTGACCCATCGTACGGGGTTGTCACCCTGTTTCACGCTCCGTTCCAGGAGACTTCAGATGAGTTGTCGAGATTTGGTTGTCAACCCGAACACCACATTGGTCCGAAGACCTTCGGTTTGGGCTGTGTCGCGTTTACTCGCGGTTACTGACGACATCGCTGTTGCGTTCTTTTCCTGCCCTTACTGAGATGTTTCAATTCAGGGCGTTCCCTATTGCGCGTGGCAATTGTTGAACGGATTCCGATTGGGAGATCTCGTGTTCGTACCCTCCATGCGGGTCCCACGAGCTTTTCGCAGCTTGGCACGTCCGTCGTCGGCTCTCGAGCCGAGCCATTCACCAGCTGGCACAGTAGCCAGTAGTGTGTCAGCCAACTCTCCGAAGAGAGTGCTGACGGTGTCAGAAATACTCGTCAGAGTATTCCGACTGTATATGGTTCACTGACGTTCCACGAACTCGGATGAGTTCAGTGGACGTCTGGATCGCACGTATACACGGTTGTCATTGAATCGCCCCGGGTGTGACGGGGCGTTCGTCGAACCCTTCCCATCCGCGGTTTCCCGGGATGGTGCATCGGTCGTCGTGTTCGATCCGAGTCGCGTCTCCCATATAAGGGGACGGATTCGGACCGAACGGACATGGACTCACTGGGATTCGAACCCAGGGCATCCTCCTTGCAAGGGAGGCACTCTACCGCTGAGCTATGAGCCCACCTTCCCGCGTGGGGAAGGTCTGGTGTGTTGTGTGAGCCGTGGTCGTTCTGCGGTGTCCAAGCCGGTGGGTGGACGGACGGGACACAGACCAGTGCGAATGAGTAGTGACCGTCGTGGTGACGGTCGTAAGGTGAGCCTCCCGTGTGGGAGGTCTCGGGTCGGTGGAGGTGATCCAGCCGCAGATTCCCCTACGGCTACCTTGTTACGACTTAAGCCCCCTTGCGAAGCCCAGATTCGACGTGCGTGGCACGCCTCATCCGGACCTCACTCGGGTGCTTTGACGGGCGGTGTGTGCAAGGAGCAGGGACGTATTCACCGCGCGCTTATGACACGCGATTACTACCGAATCCAGCTTCATGTGGGCGAGTTGCAGCCCACAATCCGAACTACGATCGAGTTTCTGAGATTACCGTCTCCTTTCGGAGTAGGAACCCTTTGTCTCGACCATTGTAGCCCGCGTGTTGCCCAGCACATTCGGGGCATACTGACCTACCGTTGCCCGTTCCTTCCTCCGTGTTAGCCACGGCGGTCCCCCTACTGTCCCCAGCTACCTCGCGGTACTGCTGGCAAGTAAGGGTGCGGGTCTCGCTCGTTGCCTGACTTAACAGGACGCCTCACGGTACGAGCTGACGGCGGCCATGCACCTCCTCTCTGAGGCTCGGATAAGGTCATCAACCTGATCGTCATTACCACAGTCGATGCTGGTGAGATGTCCGGCGTTGAGTCCAATTAAACCGCAGGCTCCTCCGGTTGTAGTGCTCCCCCGCCAATTCCTTTAAGTTTCATCCTTGCGGACGTACTTCCCAGGCGGTCTGCTTAGCGGCTTCCCTACGGCACAGCACCCACTCGTAGTGGGAGCCACACCTAGCAGACATTGTTTACGGCCAGGACTACCCGGGTATCTAATCCGGTTCGAGACCCTGGCTTTCGTCCCTCACTGTCGGATCCGTTCTCGCGACGTGCTTTCGCCATCGGCGGTCCGTCCAGGATTACGGGATTTCACTCCTACCCCGGACGTACCCGTCGCGCCTTCCGGTCCCAAGCCACGCAGTTTCTACCGGGCGCCCACCTGTTGAGCAGGTGGATTTCCCGATGGACTTGCGCGGCCAGCTACGGACGCTTTAGGCCCAATAAGATCGGCCATCACTTGGGCTGCCGGTATTACCGCGGCGGCTGGCACCGGTCTTGCCCAGCCCTTATTCTGGCACCGCCTTAGGGTGCCGAAAAGCACAGGCGCTATGCCTGTGCACTTGGGATCCCCCTATCGCACTGTCGTGCAGTGTAAAGGTTTCGCGCCTGCTGCGCCCCGTAGGGCCCGGAATCTTGTCTCAGATTCCGTCTCCGGGTTCTCACTCTCATGACCCGTACCGATTATTGGCACGGTGGGCCGTTACCCCACCGTCTACCTAATCGGCCGCAGCCACATCCTTCGGCGCCGGAGCGTTTGGCATACCACTCATTCCAGTGGTGGTATGGGATACACTATTAGCCTCAGTTTCCCGAGGGTATTGTGTTCCGAAGGGTAGTTTGGCCACGTGTTACTGAGCTATTCGCCACGAGTGTGAACTCGTGCGACTAGCATGGCTAAATCGGATCCCAATAGCAATGGCCTCCGGCAGGATCAACCGGAATGAATATCCTTCAGGCCTGATTCCCGGCCTGAAGGGGGTGTTGGCGGGTGTCAACGTAGTGTTGACACACCATTGCATTGGTCTGTGTGGTGTCCGGGCCAGCCAGCGACTTGGATGACACCGAACGACCACGGCTCACATCAGATCACCGCTTACGCCGGAGCGCAGGGGGCGTGATCCTCATCTCTCGCGGACCTGAACGTACCGGGCGACGGGTCATAAACCCATCGGAACGGTACGGGTCCAGCGAAACCGGGCCGGGTTGAACGGCCCGAGTCCGCGATGCGTTCTTCGCATTTCTTCGAATGCCTGGGTTGTACTTAACCCCGTCGAACTACCGGCGCCACGTCATGCGATTTCATGCCGGAAGAGGCGGGATAACTGACCGGATCGATCCGGAACGGAGAGGGATCTGTCTGAGACAGCGTCTGTGGGTCGACACGGTGATCATGTCCGGGGCGTTCCGGTCACTCGGCGTCGAAAACGAGAGATCTGGATCGGAGCGCCCGGAGAGCTACTCCTCGTCGATGTACTCGATACCCTGCTTCGAGACGTTGGCCTTGGTGATGTCGTCGAGGTCGTTGAGCCAGAACTCGTCGTCCGCCTCGTCGACTTCGGGGGCGCTGTCCTTCCAGGCCCACCCCTCGTACTCGTGGACCTTCTGGGTCCCCTTCTCTCGGAGGCGGAGCGTCGTTCGCTGCGCCTCCTCCTCAGAGGGCGCCGGTTCGAGGGTTCGAGCCGCTTTGAGCGCCGCCTGACGCGGCATGTTTCCCGAGAACTCGCTCGGTTCCGATCCGTCTTCCTCTCGAAGGGCAAAGTTTCGCTTACCGTCTTCACGTACCATGGTTTTGCCTCCGTGTGACACCAGCACACAGTGTGTAATAAATATATCGGGGAAATGAAAGCTGTGAGCCACAATTTTTATATACTACCTCGGCGGCGGCTGGCGGTTTGGGGCCCAGCGCGGGAGGGAGACGGTCGATCGACGGCGATTCGCAGGAGCGTTCGGCGCGCGCGACAGGCCAGTTCGGGGTTCGGGCGGGGATTTTCGAGGCACGCGCGCGACTCGCCGGAGCCCGAGTACGCGTAAACAACACTTATGTGTCTGCTATGGCGAAGGGCGACAAGCACACCCGCGATGGTCCGCAAAAAGAAGCTCAGCCCCAGTGGCGCCAAGGACGACGACGGGGAGTACCACAACGTCCACGTGAACCTCCATGAAGACGAACTCGCCGTCGCCGGCATGGAGATCGGCGACGAGGTGTTCGTCCGGGTCCGAGACGGGAAGATAATCATTCAGAAGGCGGACGCCAATCCCGACCAGCTCGAACACGACTTCTGACGCGGACCGCGGGAGTTCGATACGGTTTTACCGCCGAGCGACCGCCACGCGGACCGCTGTCGGCGGATTAATTGTCGCTCGTGACGAGGGTCAGACGATGGGCGCGTACGACCTGTTGAAACCGGCGCTGTTCCGGCTTCCGCCGGAGACCGCACACGGACTGATTCATCGACTGCTCGGCGGCGTTCAGGGGACGCCCGTCGGCTCCGCGCTCGCTGATCGATACGTCGTCGACGACGAGCGGCTCACGGTCGACGCGGTCGGGTCGTCCTTCCCGAATCCGGTCGGTGTCGCCGCCGGGTTCGACAAGAACGCGCGCGTCCCGCGGGCGCTGGCGTCGCTCGGCTTCGGCCACGTCGAGGTGGGCGGCGTCACCGCCGAGCGACAGCCCGGAAACCCGCGCCCGCGACTGTTCCGACTGCCCGAAGACGAGGCGCTCGTCAACCGGATGGGGTTCAACAACGAGGGGGCCGACAGGGTCGGTGAGCGCCTCGACCGCGACCCCCTCCCGGAGGTGCCCGTCGGGATCAACATCGGGAAGTCGAAGTCGACGCCCCTCGACGAGGCCCCGGACGACTACCTGTACACGTACGAGCGCGTCGCGGACGCGGGCGACTACTTCGTCGTCAACGTCTCCAGCCCGAACACCCCGGGGCTCCGCGAGCTACAGAACCGCGAGGCCTTGGAGCGAATCCTCGGGACGCTCGACGACGCCGGCGCGGATCCGCTGCTCGTGAAACTCTCCCCCGACCTCCCGGAGCCGGCCGTCGAGGACGCGCTGGGAGTCGTCGACGACCTCGGCCTCGACGGAGTCATCGCCACCAACACGACGACGTCGCGGCCGGACTCGCTTCGGAGCCACAATCGGGCCGAACGCGGCGGCCTCTCGGGGAAGCCGATCGAGTCGCTCGCCACGGAGCGGGTCCGGTTTGTGGCGGAGCGCACCGACGTGCCGGTGATCGGCGTGGGCGGGGTCTCCGACGCCGCGGGCGCCTACGAGAAGATACGGGCGGGCGCCTCGCTGGTCCAGGTGTACACCGGACTCGTCTACGAGGGACCGGGACTCGCGCGCGACGTCAACGAGGGACTCGTCGAACTGCTCGAACGCGACGGGTTCGACTCCGTCGAGGACGCCGTCGGCGCGGACCTGTGACCGAGGGAGAAACCGAAGAGAAGGGGGGGGGGATCTTACGCGTCGTTGCGGACGATGACGACGACGTCGTCCGCCTGAAGCAGCTCGCCCTCGCCCCGGTACTGCCGCTCTTCCTCGACCGCGAACTCGTCGTCGACGAGCGTGACGCCCGCAACGTGAAGCTCGTCGCCGTCGATCTCGTACTCCCCCTGCGCTAAGGCGGCCTCGATGTCACCGACCTGGTCGCCGTACTTCGGCCCCACGGTGGCGTAGTCGAGGTCGATGCCCGTGATCACCGTCTCGACGGGCGCGTCGCCGTCGGGGTGGACCGCGAGGTCGTCGACGTGCATCACGCCGGTGATGTCGTCCTCGAACCCGCGCACGTCGGCGTACACCTCCACCGCGTCGAGCGCGGCGGTGAGCGGGAGCTGGTTCTCGCTCTTGTACTTCCGGAGCGCGCCCACGACGGCCGTGGCGGCAGTCCCCGCGTCGCGGTCGGCCTCGATCCCGAGCGGCTCGGGCCAGTCCGTAAGGTGGATCGACTCGCTCGCGCCGTCGGCGAGGGCGGTTGGGTCGGCGTCCGCGGCGGTCGCGTCCGCGGCGGTCGCGTCCGCGACGGCGTCGGCGTACATGTCGTGCCACAGCTCCTCGGTGACGTGCGCGAGGAGGGGGGCGAACAGCTTCAGGAACCGGCGGTGGGCGGTCCGGAGCGCGTACGCCGCGGCGTCGTCCTCGCGCTGTTTCGCGATCTCGAGGTAGTCGTCGCAGAACGTGTTCCAGAAGAAGCTCCGGAGCTCGTCGCGCGCCTTCGAGAACGCGCGGTCGTCGAGCAGCTCGGTGAGCCGCTCGACCTCGGCGTCGAGCTCGGCGAGCAGCCAGCGGTCGAGCTCGCGGAGCCCGTCGTCGGGCTCCTCGGGGAACGGCTCCGGCGCGAGCGACTCGACGAGCTTCGAGGCGTTCCACAGCTTCCGGATCAGCTTCTCGCCCGCGCGGAGGTCCTTCTCCTTGAACGGGAAGTCGTCGCCGACGGCGGTGCCGGCCGCCCAGTAGCGCGTGGCGTCGACCGGGAACTCATCGAGGACTTCCTCCGGCTCGACGACGTTGCCGACGGACTTCGACATCTTCTCGCGGTTCTCGTCGAGGACGTGCCCGTTGATCATCGTCTCCTCGAACGGGACCTCCCCGGTGTGCTCGTAGCACTTGACGAGGGTGTGGAACAGCCAGAAGCTGATGATGTCGTGGCCCTGCGGCCGGAGGTCGAACCGGTACAGCTCGGGGCGCTCCATCGCGAACTCCTCCGCTTCCTCGTCCCAGTCCCAGCCGGCGTTGATGAGCGGGGTGAGACTGGAGGTGGCCCACGTGTCGAGCACGTCGTCCTCCGGCTCGAACGCCTCGTGTCCGCACTCGGGACACGCGTCGACCGGCGGGTCGTCCGAGAGCGGGTCGACCGGCAGGTCCGCCTTCTCCGCGATGATCTCCTCGCCGCAGTCCTCGCAGTACCACACGGGGAACGGGATGCCCGAGGAGCGCTGGCGGGAGATGAGCCAGTCCCACTGGAGCCCCTCGACCCAGTGTTCGTACCGGGTGAACATCTTCTCGGGGGACCACTCCATCTCCCGGCCGACCTCGAGGTACTCGTCCGTCTTGTCGAGCATCTCGACGTACCACTGCTCGGTGACGAGGAACTCGACGCTCGTCCCGCAGCGCTCGTGGACGTTGACGGTGTGGGTGATGTCGCGGCGGTCTAACAGCGCGCCCGCCTCTTCGAGGTCCTCGACGATCGCCTCGCCGGCCTCCGAGGAGTGTAGTCCCTCGTACCCCTCGGCGACGTCGGTCATGTGCCCGGACTCGTCGATGGCGACCCGGAGGTCTAAGTCGTGGACCTGGTACCACTCGATGTCGTTCTGGTCGCCGAACGTACAGCACATCACGACCCCGGAGCCCGTCTCCATGTCGACGCGTTCGTCGGCGATGATCGGGACTTCGTGGCCGAACAGCGGGACCTCGGCGGACTCCCCGACGAGGCCCTGATTCTCGTCGTCGTCCGGGTGGACGAACACGGCGACGCAGGCCGGGAGGAGCTCGGGGCGCGTCGTCGAGATGGTGAACTCCTCGTCGCTGCCGGACACGCCGAAGGCGATGTCGTTGAAGTGGCTGCCCTGCTCGTCGTCCTCGGTCTCGACCTGCGAGATGGCGGTCTCGCACTCGGGACACCAGATCGCGGGGGCCTTCTCGCGGTACTCGCGGCCCTGATCGTAGAGGTCGACGAACGACAGCTGGGAGACGCGCTGGACGCGCGGCTCGATGGTCTGGTACGTGTGGTTCCAGTCGACGGAGACCCCGAGCGACTGGACGTTCTCGGTGAACTGCTCCTCGTACCCCGCGCAGACCTCCCGGCACTTCGCCTGGAACTCGCGCCGCTCGAACTCCTGGTGGCGAATGTCGAGTTCGTCCTCGGTGAGCCGTTCGGAGGCGATGCCGTTGTCGTCGTAGCCGAACGGGAAGAACGTCGAGCCGCCGTTCATCCGCTCGAAGCGGGCGACGAAGTCCTGGAGGGTGAACCCGTACAGGTGGCCCATGTGGAGGCTCCCCGATACCGTCGGCGGCGGGGTGTCGATGGAGAAGACGGTGTTCGGATCGGTCGGATCGTCGTCGTCGTAGGCGTACGTCTCCTCGTCGACCCACCGCCGCTGCCAGCGCGGCTCGACGGCGTCGGGGTCGTACTCACCACTGGGCATTTCACGCACACGTTCCGCCGGTTCCCCCTTAACGGACTCGGTTGTGTGGGGCGGCTTTGCGCGGTCAGGCGCGGCGAGGTGCGGTGAGGTGCGTGGAAAGCCGGTCAGACCGTGTCGTCGAGGTCGTGTTCGGCCGCCATCTTCGACGCCTCGGACGCGAACCGCTCGACCTCGTCCGCCGGGCTCTCGCCCAGCGCGCTCTCCTCGACCTCGCGGCCCGCGGTGATCCCGTCGCCCGTGACGAGCCGCTGCTCGGCCAGCTCCTTCGTGTGCATCCGCTCGCCGTCCTCCGTGGCGTAGGTGAGCCGCACGAGCCCCTTCGAGTCGAACTGCCGGTCGACGAGCCAGACGGTGGGCATGGGCGAGGATCGGTCCCTGCGAGATTTAAAAAGGGCGGTCGACGCGCGCGAGACCGGTAGTACGTCTCGCGATTGACTGACAAACCGAATGCGGTGGCGCGTGCCTGCGAGCGGCCGGAGCGAAGCGGAGGCCGTGAGTCGCACGCGCGAGGGACGCGGTGAGTGAGGGGCGACCGGAGGGAGCCCCGAGCGAGCCGCGAGGCTGGGGAGGCGTGAGGTGCGGTGTGGGGCGGGACTCAAAGGGGCGGTTCTCCGGTGGCCTGTCAGCGAATCCAAATCGACCGGACTTTCGCCCCTCTCGTCGCCACCGCTTTGTATCGGCTCGCCGAACCGGTGGTCATGTACGTCGAGTTCGACCGCGACACCTGCGTCGGGATGTTCCAGTGCGTCGCCGAGTGGGACGCCTTCGAGAAGGACCTGAACGACGGGAAGGCCGACCTGAAGGGGAGCACCGAGGAGGAGGAGGACCTGTTCGTCGTCGAGGTGCCCGACGGCGAGGAGTTCGACGCGAAGTTCGCGGCGCGCGTCTGCCCGGTCGACGCCATCGAAGTGTACGACGACGACGGCGAACAGGTGGTGTAGAGGGTTCGAGATCCGAGAGGTTGCTGTGTGTCGAGGGAGAACACTTCCAAAGCCCCAGCCACGACGGCTCGCGCGGCTCGGTGTCGTTCGAAAGGCGCTCCGCGCCTTTCGTGATGTCGTCAGAACGCGGAGCGTTCTGACTGCTAGCCAGAAATCTCCGATTTCTGGCGATGACGAGACGCCTTCGGCGTCTCGAACCACGCTCCTCGGTCGCTCGGTCGCTGACGCTCCCTCGCTGCGGTGCTTCCGTCGCCGTGCTTCGCCCTCGCGGCTGCCCCTTTGAGTCCCGCCCCGCGCCGCTCCGCACAGCACCTCACCCCTCCCCAGCCTCGCGGCTCACGCTTCGCGGCTTCGCCGCTCGCGTTCGCCGCGTCCCTCGCACGCGCTGCTTCGCGGCCTCCGCTTCGCTCCGGCCGCTCGCAGGCGCGCGCCGGGGTGAATGATTGAGGAAGCGTGTCGCCCTTACTCGGCTCTATTTACAAGTGATCGGCCACGTCCTCGGCGAAGTACGTGACGATCAGGTCCGCGCCCGCGCGCTTGAGCGCGGTGAGCGACTCAAGCGCGGTCGCCTCCAAGTCGAGCCACCCCTTCTCCGCGGCGGCGTGGAGCATCGCGTACTCGCCCGAGACGTTGTACGCGGCGATGGGGCGGTCGAACTCCCGCCGGAGGTCGCCGACGACGTCGAGGTACGGCAGCCCGGGCTTCACCATCAACACGTCGGCCCCCTGCTCGGCGTCGAGCCGCGCCTCCCGGAGCGCCTCGCGGCGGTTCGCGGGATCCATCTGGTAGTGTCGGCGGTCACCGAACGCGGGCGCGCCGTCGGCCGCGTCGCGGAACGGGCCGTAGAAGGCGGACTCGTACTTCGCGGCGTAGCTCAGGACGGCGACGTCCTCGTGGCCCGCGGCGTCGAGCGCCTCGCGGATCGCTCTCACCTGTCCGTCGGTCATCGACGAGGGAGCGACCACGTCCGCGCCCGCGTCGGCCTGCGAGACGGCGGTGCGCGCGAGGAGGTCGAGCGTCTCGTCGTTCTTGACGGTGAGCGTCGGGTCCGACTCGGCGGTCTCCTCGATCACGCCGCAGTGACCGTGGTCGGTGTACTCGCAGAGGCAGACGTCGCCGATCACGGTGACGTCCGTCTCGGCGGAGAGACGGCGTGTCGCGCGCTGGACGACGCCGTCGTCGGCGTACGCGCGGCTCCCGGACGCGTCCTTCGACTCCGGGACGCCGAAGAGGATCACGGCCTCGACGCCGGTCTCGCGGATCTCCGCGACGCGGTCGACCGCCTCGTCGACCGGGACGCGCTCGTGGCCGGGCATCGTCTCGATGGGCACGCGCTCGTCGGTCGTCGCGTCGACGAAGACGGGCGCGACCAGGTCCGACGCCGAGAGGTCGGTCTCGGCGACGAGCGGGCGAACGCCGTCGGTTCGAAGGCGGCGCGGCCGGTCCGTGAGGTCCATACCGACCGGTTGGTCCCGCGCGGCCTTTTAGCGTTCGTCTCGGCTCCGGTCGGCTCGGACTCGGCCGGCTCGGCGGTTGCTCGACGGTGAGAGGGGTCGCTCGACGGGGAGGGGATCCGGGCGCCGCGGCTACTCGGACGACTCGATGTCGATCCGGTCGCGGAGCGCCGTGAGCTCGTCCGACTCCGCGAGCTCCTCGACGCGCTGTTTGAAGTGGGACTCGCAGAGGCCGACGACCACGCCGCGCTGCTCCGCTTCGTACGTGGCCTCCCGGTCGCAGTAGTGACACCGCATACGCGCCACTCCGTTCGGGGCGGGCTTAATCCTGTTCGTCGGAGGCGGCCGGGGCGGGAGGGTCTCCGGCCGCGAGCTCCTCGACCGAGACCGGCTCGGGCAGTCGCTCGCGGACGGGGTCGAACGCAGAGACCGTCAGGCCGGCGACGCCGAGCGTCCGCTCGTGCGCGTCGGTCCCGCCGGTTCTGAGCAGATCGTTCTCAGCGGCGAGGCGGTCGATCCGCGCGTCGTCGACCGCGCGGTCGTACGGGTAGAAGCGCTCGACCGCCTCGACCGCGTCGCGGTCGCGGGCGACGCCGAGCGCCTCGTCGACGCGGTCGTACCGGAACGGGTGCGCGAGCCCGACGAGGGCGCAGGCGTCCGCGAGCAGGTCGAGCCCCTCGTCGAGCGGCGTCACGTCGCGGGCGACGTAGCAGGGACCGTCGTTCCCGATCAGCTCGTCGAACGCCTCGGCGTAGTCGTAGGGCGCGTCGGACGCGTCGATGGCCCGGGCGATGTGCGGTCGTCCCAGTCCGGCGCGGGGCTCGACGTCGAGGTCGACGCCGAGACGGTCCTCGACCGACTCGAGGATCGCGGCGCCGCGCTCCCGGCGGTCGCGCTGGAGGCGGTCGATCTCCGCGTCGAGCGCGTCGGTGTGCTCGACGCCGTACCCGAGGAGGTCCAGGCGCTCGAAGCCGGCGTCGACGCGGAGTTCGATCCCACGGGCGATCCGGACGCCGTCGCGCTCGACGACCGGCGCGTCGAGACCGGGGTGGATCCGGTCGTGGTCGGTGACGGCGACCCAGTCCACGCCCGCCTCGCGGGCGGCCGCGGGCACCTCGTCGAGGGTCAGAGTCCCGTCCGAGACGGTCGTGTGCGCGTGAAGGTCGGCGACGACGGGATCGCCGGGGGCGTCGGAATCGACGGAATCGACGGGCATGAAGGCGAATAGCCGCGCCCGACACTAAGCGGCGGCGGTCCCGACCGCGGCCGGGAAAGATCGAATATAAGGCAGTATAAGGTATTCCCTCCGACTAAGGTCGTACATGGACAATCATTAAGAACCGTCGGCGGTTTCCGTCCGTTGATGCGCTTGAACGGCGTCGACGACCGACTCGAACGGCACCAGTACCCGACCACCTCTGAGGAGATCATCGCGGCTCACGGCAACGCGACCGTAGAGCTCGCGAACGGGTCCGAGCGGCTCGGCGACGTCTTGGAGCGGTTCGGCGATCAGACGTTCGAGGACGCGGAGGACGTGTTCACCGCGATCCGCGCCGGCGTCTGTCACCGCGGCGTCGGTCGCCGGTTCTACTCGGACCGCGACCCGACCACCGACGCGGAGGAGGGGCCCTCGCCGGTCTCGTTCTGACGCGCCGAACCGACCGGAGTCCGTACCCCCGTTTTCGAAGGCCGATCGCGGAGCGTCCCGTCCCGCAGAGCGACGCGGCTACGGGTCGAGGTCGACGGCCCCGGAGAGGTCGAGCGGGACCGACCCCTGCTGATACCCTTCTATCGAGCCGCCGGGGTCGGCGCGGTAGACGACCGCTGGCTTGTGACGGACCGCGGGCTCGGCCTCGCGCACGGCCGCCCACTCGTCGGCCGGGAACGACGAGCAGTCGACGAACAGCGTGACGCCGCCCGCGTGGGCCGCGAGCTGCCCGCTCGTCTTCGTCTCGACGGTGTCGCGGACGGCGGCGACGGGGTCGCTCGCGGAGCGCCCGGCGGTCGGCTGCGGGCGCGTCACCTCGACGAGCCGGCCGGCGCCCGTCTCGGGGTCCGTCGCGCGGAAGTCGAGCGAGTGGCCCGTCGTCACCTCGATCTCCGGGGTGACCTCGTAGCTCGCCTCGGTGAGGATCCGGGCCGCGGTGAACTCGGCTATCGCCGCGCTCATCCGGACGAGGTCCCGCGAGGCGGAGGTGCCGAGCTTCCCGGCCATGACCTCGCGGTAGTCGTCGAGCGTCCCCGGCCGGAGGGTCTCCTCGACGAATCCGGTCCCCGACTCGCGGGTCGCGTCCGGGAACCCTGCCGCGTGCTCGCGGAAGAACGCACGGCTCGTCTCCGCGCCGTCCTTCGAGCAGAACACGGGCAGGAAGTACCACGAGACGTGCGGGTAGTCGGCAAGCCACGGCTCGTCGTCGTGGAGCCCGGCGAGCAGCTCCCGCTGGGCCCACCGCGAGACCGGGTACGGAACCTCGTCGAAGCCGTACTTGTCCGTCCGCCAGAGTTCGCTCGGCGTCTCCGTGTTACCGAGCCAGTACCCCGTCGGCCCTCCGTCGGCGTCGGGCGGGGGGTCCGCGTCGTCGCCGGTCCAGCAGAACAGCGCGAACGACCCGTCGTCCATGTCGAACCGGCGCGCCTCGTAATCGGGGGGCGGCGCGAACCACGGGGCGCCGGCGGTCGCTCCGAGGCTCTCGTCGAGCGGTCGGCCGATCTGCGAACGGACTCGGTCCGGACCCCACCGACCGGGCGAACGCCTGAAACGGAGCGGTTGTGCCACGGACGTGTGGTATCACGCCCCGAGGTTAATCGATTCCGGTGGGCGGACCCGGACGTTCACGGTTTATGATGCTTTTGGCGACAGGTATATTACAGGAAACGGCCAAGTGTGACTGTACCATGTCAATAGGTGCCTATGATGAGGCGGAACACGAGCGTCGCGAGAAGAAGACCAGCGAAGTCGACGCCGACTTCGACGCGGAGCGGCCCGAGTACTCCGGGTCCCTGACATACGATTCGGGCGACTCGACGGAGGCACTCCTCGACAAGTTCGAAGAGCTTCAAGAGAAGTGACGCGGCCGCTGGGGCGCCGCGCCTTCTGATTCCGTTCTCGAACGCCGCTAGCGACGACTCGACTCTCGATAGCGATCGATAGCGATCGGTCGAACGCCGCCGGTCCCGACGCTCGCGAGCGACGTCGTGATGCTCACGAGAGGAGGATGGCCGCCGTACAGACGACCGCGACCGCGACGACGTGACCCACCACCGCGCCGAGCAGCACCGGTTCGGTGAGCAGGAACGGCACGAGCGCGAGTTGGACGGCCGAGAAGCCGATATTCTCGGCGTCGAGTCGACGGACCGTCGACCGCTCGTCGGCCGGGAGGTCGACGTGGACCGCGCGCCACAGCGCGACGACAGCGCTCCACCACGAGGTGCCGATACGGTACGTGAGATCCCAGAGGACGAGCAGCGTGAGGTAGACGACCGGAATCGGCGGATCCGGGCCGAAGAGCCGATCGATGAGTGTGCCGTCCCACGCGAACAGGTACGTCACCAGCGCGATGAACGCCAGCACGCCCAACACGATCTCGATGCTCGACCCGAACAGCAGCCGCTTGTGTTCGGGGGGCGTCCCGAGCAGCCGGTTTTTCGCGCCCAGTCGGTGCATCTCGACGCTCCCGACGGCGGCGACGACGACGGCGACCGTCCCGGCGGCGACGGCGTTCCAGGTCCCGTAGTACCAGCCGAGCGTCACCACCCCCAGTTCGAAGAGGGCAAACTGGATCGCGACCGCCAGCGTCCGGGAGATCCCCAGGCCGGGGATCCCGCCGACGAGGCTCTCGTACACCCACGTCTCGCCGTAGTTGCGGCTCACGAGGAGACCCCGGGGAGCGCGCTCAGTCGGGATCGCTCGGAACCTCGCGACTCGGTCAGCGCCCGCGCGACCGCGAGTTCGAAGGGGGTCCGCTCCACGGCGACGAACTCGCGGATCCGATCGTCTTCGACGATCACGGTGTTGCGGAGCCCCTCGACCAGCGAGCGGGCGAGGTACGGGTTCACGTCGGTGACGAGTCGAAGCCACCGGGCGGACAGCCCCGGGCTCAACACCGGCACCCTGACGATCCGGAGCCCGCCCCCGAGCTGTCGCCTGGTCCGGCGGAGGATCTCGGCGTACGTCAACACCTCCGGCCCGCCGATCTCGAAGGTCTCGCCCGCGGTCTCGGGGACGCCGAGGACGCCGGCGAGGTACGCTATCACGTCCGCGACCGCGATCGGCTGACACAGCGTGTCGACCCACTTCGGGGTGACCATCACCGGGAGCCGTCGCGCGAGCCCGGCGATCACCTCGAAGCTGGCGCTGCCGGCGCCGATGATGATCGCGGCCCGGAGCGTCGTGAGCGCCGGGTCGCCCTCGGCGAGGATCCGCTCCACTTCGCGGCGCGACCGGAGGTGCTCGGAGAGCTCCTCGCGGTCCTCCCCGAGCCCGCCGAGGTAGACGATCCGGTCGATCCCCGCCTCGGACGCGGCCGCGGCGAAGTTGGTCGCGCAGTTGCGGTCGCGCTCCTCGTACCCGGGGCCGCCGTCCATCGAGTGGACGAGGTAGTACGCGGCGTCGACCGCCTCGCCGTCGAGTTCGAAGGCGGGCGGGAGCGTCTCCGGTTCCAGGAGGTCGCCCTCGACGACCGAGACGCCCTCGGGCGCGTCGTAGCCGTCGGCGTCGCGGACGAGCGCGACCACGTCGTGGCCGCGCGCCAGAAGCGTCGGGACCAGTCGGCTCCCGACGAATCCGGTCGCGCCGGTGACGAGCACTCGCATACCGTCTCGTGGGGCGGAACGACCATAAGCCCCGGCCCGCGCGGAGGGCGGTCGGAGCCACACGCGTCGGGAGGCGAGACGCGAGGCGGAACCCCCTGTGGACCGGACCGCGGACCGATCGCTAGAAGTGCCCCCGGGTTCCTCGTCCGGTATGCGCGCAGGCGAGTTCGAACCGGTCCGGGGCGTCGAGGACCTGTACGTCCACGACACCGGCATGTTCGACACCGACGAGTACGGCGCCGTCTACGTGTACGACGCCGAGCGACCGATCGTGATAGACACCGGGACGGGGGCGAACCGGGAGGCCCTCTTCGAGAGCATCGAGGCGATCGGGATCGACCGCGAGGAGCTCGCGTGGATCCTGCCGACTCACGCCCACCTCGACCACGCCGGGGGGGCGGGTTACCTCGCGGCGCGGTACCCGAACGCGGCGGTCCGGGTGCCCGAGAAGGGCGTCCGGCACCTCGTCGACCCGGGGGCGCTCGTCGACGGCACCAAGTCGGCGGTCGGAGACCAGTGGGAGTACTACGCGGAGCCGAAACCGATCCCCGACGATCGGATCGAAGGGGTGAGCGGGGGCGACCGGATCGACCTCGGCGACCGCGAGCTCGTCGTTCACGACGCGCCCGGTCACGCGCCCCACCACGCGATCTATCACGACCCCGACGCCGGCGTCGTGTTCGCCGCCGACGCCGCCGGCATCTACGTCCCCGAGGTCGACGCGGTGACCCCGACGACGCCGCCGCCGCAGTTCGACTTCGAGGAGTGCCTCGACGACATCCGACTGATCGAGGAGATCGACCCGAACACGCTCTGTTTCGGCCACTTCGGCCCGCGGGACTGCGACGCGGACCTGATCGGCGAGGCGAAGCGGGCGTACGTCGAGTGGGTCGAGCGCGTCCGCGAGAAGCGCGCCGAACTCGGTGACGACGAGGCGGTCGTCGACCACTTCGAGGCGGCGAGCCGCGACGTCGACTACTGGAACCCCGAGCGCGCCAGGGCGAACACGAGCCTGAACGCGCGCGGCGTGTTGACGTATCTCGATCGGGTCGACGGCGAGGAGTGACTCGCCGGGGAGACGCGACGGAGATTCGACTACCGCCGAGACGCGACGCGGACCCGCCGAGAGAAACGCCCTAAACCCCGCCGTCCGTAGTCCAGACCAGATGGGCATCTTCGACACGATCCGGGCCGTGCTCGGGACGAGCGCCGAGACCGACGCGACCCGCGACGCGGACCCCGAGGACCTCTTCGGGATGTCGACCGCGTACATGACGATGGAGGCTGACCTCCGGTACGACCACTGCGGGGAGGCCGCGCTCTGCTTCTCCGGGATGGACAGCACCCGCTTCGACGAGGCGGTCGAGACCGTCGAGGCCATTCTGGACGCCGGCGAGATAGAGACCGGAACCGGCTTTCACCGCCACGAGGACGACCACGGCTACCAGTGGTTCGTCTTAGAGGACGACGACCCGGAAGACCTGGTGACCAGCGTCCACTTCGCCGCCGACCAGTTCATCGAGGAGGGGTTCGGGTCGCGGCTGCTCGCGGCCGTGTTCGGCTTCGAGAACGACGACGGTCCGGCCTACTGGATCTACTCGTTCCGGCGCGGCGCGTACTACCCGTTCGCGCCGCGGGGGACGAACGACCGGAACCAGCGGATAGAGTTCAAACTCCAGTCGGTCCTCGACGGGGAGCTCGGCTTAGAGGACGACGAGTCCTACTGGTACCCCCTCTGGCCCGACGCGCCCGGGAACCACCCGTGGGAGTGAGCGCCGATTCGACGGGGGTGACCAGATGAGCGACGAGCGCGACCCGAGCCCCGAGCCGGACCCCGTGGGCGGAACTGACGCAAGAGGGCGAAACACCCCGAAGAAGCGACTGCTGCGCGGGATCGCCGTCCAGGCCACGGTCGTCGCCGCGGCGGTCCACCTGCTGTGGGCGTGGCCGCGGCTGGGATCGCCGCCGGACGCGCGTCCCTACTTCTTCCTCGCGGGGAGCGCGCTCGCGGCCGCGGTCGCCGTCGCGACCCTCCGGGGCGGGGAGTACCGGCGGCTGTACGCGCTCGGCGCGGGGACGCTCGGGGCGTTCCTCGGCGGGTTCCTCGCATGGCACGGGGGCGACGCGGCCGCGGCGCTGGCGGCGGAGCCGCTGGCGGTCGTCGCGGTGATCGTCGAGATCGTCGGCGTCGGCGCCTACCTCGCGCTCTACCGCCTCGCGCCGCCGACGAGCGTCGCCGTCGAGCGGCGGCGAGGAGAGGAGCCGGACGAGAGGGAAAAGAAGGAAGCCGAGGAGGAGCCGTCGTGACCGGCGCGTATCGGACGGTGGCCGAGCGCGCGACCGCGCGGTTCGAGGTCCGCGGCTCGGAGTTCCTCGGGCACGTCGCCCCCGTCGACACGGTCGACGCGGCGGAGTCGTTCGTCGCGGACATCCGCGAGGAGTACGGCGACGCGACCCACAACGTGCCCGCGTACCGGGTGCCCGCGGGCGAGCCCTCGGAGCGCGCACCGGGCTCGGAGCCGATGCTCAGGGAGTACTCGTCGGACGACGGCGAGCCGACCGGCTCCGCGGGCAAGCCCGCGCTGAACGTCCTCCAGCAGCGCGAGGTCCGGAACGTCGCCGCGGTGGTGACGCGGTACTACGGCGGGACGAACCTCGGGGTCGGCGGGCTCGCGCGCGCCTACTCGCGAGCGGTGAAGGAAGGGATCGACGGCGCCGGCGTGATCGAGGAGCGGCCCCACCGCACTCTCGTCGTCGAGACCGAGTACGACGACTCCGGGACGGTCAGGGGCGTGATCGAGTCGACCGGCGTCGAGTTCGACGCCGACTACGGCGAGCGCGTCCGGTTCGACCTTCGGGTGCCGGTCGCGGAGGTCGACCCGCTTCGCGAGCGCCTCAACGACGCGACGAGCGGGCGGGTAGAGATCGACCGGTAGCGGTCGCGGGCGGCTCGGAACGCGGCCCGGCGGACGCGCCGCCCTACGAGAACTTACGGACCGTCATGTCGAGGGTGTCGAGGTCGAGGATGGGCGCGTAGCCGGCGTCGGGGTCGATGTTGACGGACTTCTGGAAGTCGGTCTGTGCCTGCCAGCAGCCGGAGTTAACCGCGAGGACGTTGTGGTACTTCCCCCAGCCGAGCTTGTGGACGTGGCCGGTGTGGAACACGTCGGGCACGTCCTCCATGACGAGGTAGTCGCGCTCCTCGGGCGCGACCCGCGTGTGGCCCCCGAACTGCGGCGCGACGTGGCGCTTCTTCAACAGCTGGTACATCGCCTTGTGCGGCTCGTCGTAGCTCGCCTTCTCCTCGGGAAGCTCCGCGATCACCTCGTCGAGCGAGACGCCGTGGTACATTAACACCTCGACGCCCTCGACCGAGACGGTGGCCGGGTTCGAGACAATCTGCGCGTCGTGGACGTCCAAGATCTCTCGGATCTCGTCGTCGAACCCGGGCTGCGGCTCCGCGAGGCGGACCGCGTCGTGGTTGCCCGGGATCATCACGATATCGGTGTCGGCCGGCACCTCCTTGAGGTGTTCCGCGAAGACCTCGTACTGCTCGTAGATGTCGACGATCTCGAGCTCCTCGTCCTGGTCGGGATAGACGCCGACGCCCTCGACCATGTCGCCCGCGAGCAGCAGGTACTCGACCGGGTCGGCCTCGGGCGTGTGGAGCCAGTCGGTGAAGCTGTGCCACGCGTCGGCCAGGAACTCGTCGCTGCCGACGTGGATGTCGGATATCAGCGCGGCCTGGACGTGGCGGTCGGCCCCGCCCGGACGGTGAGTGCGGGGAACGTCAGGGAAGTGGAGCGAGTCCGCGAAGAGGATGCCGGCGTCGTCCGCGAGCGTCCCCTCGACCGCGACGCACTCGTCTAACAGGATCTCGTCGACGACGTCGGCCATGCCCTTGTCCTTCATCACGAGGGCGGGGAACGTCCCGGTCGTGTCCTCTAACTCGATCAGCCAGTGGCCGGACTTCGTGGAGCGCACGTCGTTGACGAGGCCGATCATCGCGGCGTCGCTGCCGCCCGGCATGTCCGCGATCGCCTCCGCGGGCCGGTGGTTGACGCGGCCGCGGAGGATCTTCGAGAGCCGCTCGTAGCGGTCGCGGAACGTCGTGACGAAGTCGGCGTACTCGCCGGTCCCCGTGCTCCGGCCGGTCATGTCGTTGCCGACCTCCAGGTCGCGCAGGTCGGGGTCGCGGGAGCGCTCGGAATCGTCGGTTACGGGATCGGCGGGCGGGGAGTCGGCGGTCGCGGCGTCGGCGGGCGGGGAGTCGGCGGCCGCGGCGTCGATAGCGTTGTTCGTCGCGCCCCCCGGGGCGGCCTCGGTCTCCGGGGATTCGGTCTCCGCAGACCCCCTTGTTTCAACTGGAGATCTTCCGTTTCTGTCGGTGGACGCGGTCGATTCGCCGGTCCCGTCGATCGCATCGCGGACGTGGTCGGCGGTGATCCGGAGAGCGTCGTCCGGGGCGCGGTCGACGGCGGCCGCGACGGCGGCGCTCGGGTCGGCCGCGCCCGCGAGGAGGGTGACCGCCTCGCGCTCGGCGTTGTAGCCGCGCTCGGCGAGGGCTTTCGCGATCCGCGCGTTCGACTCCAGCGGCACGATACCCGAAAGGAGGGTCGCGGGCAAAACCGTTCCGGAGGCGTCGGAGGGGCGAACGCGCGGGGCCGCGAGCGAGGGCGAATCCGCGCGACCCGGAAGCTTATGAACGGAACCCTCCAAAGGCGACGTAATGGACGAAGGGGATCGGCCGACAGACACCGACTGGTCGGCCGGTCGAGACGAGCGGACCGAAGATCACTCGGGGGCGACATCCGATGGGTCGGATGACGGGGTTCCCGACGAATCCGACCGCGCGGTCTCCGGTGGCTCGGGCGACGGTCCCGAGACCGGGCGCGAAGTCGACCTCGGGGACGAGCCCGAATCATCCGGGGGAGCCGTTGTTTCCGGCGAATCCGACATCGGGAGCGAAGCGCAGGGCGCACCGGAATCGGTGGGAGGTCCCGCGTTCGAGACGGAAGAGACGACGACCGCCGACGAGTCGCTTCTACACCGGTTCCGTCACGACCGGGAGGGCGCGCTGATGTGGATCCGGGAGATGTTAGCGAGCGTCGGTGTCGTCCTCCTGATCGGACTGTTGCTGTTCGGCGTCAGCGGCGTGTGGCCGCCAATGGTCGCCGTCGAGTCGGGGAGCATGGAGCCGAACATGCGGGTCGGCGACCTAGTGTTCGTCACCGAGCCCGGCAGGCTCGCGCCGGATGCGGCCGAAAACGGCGTCGGCGTCGTCACCTACCAGGTGGGCCAGGAGGTCGACTACCGCACGTTCGGCTCCTACGGGTCGGTGATGATATACGCGCCTCCGGGGCGGACCGGGTCCCCGATCATCCACCGAGCCATGTTCCACGTTACCGAGGGCGAGAACTGGTACGACCGCGCCGACGAGCGCTACCACGACGCCATCGGCTGCGGATCGCTCGCTAACTGTCCGGCGCCGCACGACGGGTACATCACGCTCGGGGACAACAACGGGGCCTACGACCAGGCCAGCGGTCTCTCGCCGCCGGTCAAAGCGGAATGGATCAAGGGGGTGGCCCGCCTCCGGGTCCCGTATCTCGGATACATCCGGCTGATCGCGACGGGGCAGGTAGAGCTGAACGAGGCGATAACGCGGACGGTCGGGAGCGCCCTCCCGGCGGTGAGACCTGGCCTCACGGCGTCGAGCCCCGCGGCGTAGCGCTCGGTGCGTCGACCGGTGTCAGTTGTCGAACCGGGCCTGAACGAACGGCTGCGCGTTCTCGATGTCGCCGAGCCGCGAGTCCGACAGGAGCACCGCCTCGGTCTCTTCGACCGGCACGGAGAGGCCCATCTCCTTCGTCCGACCGTAGCGTCCCTTCGAGACGACGACGGCGTTGACGATGCCGAGCATGTCGAGTTCGCTGATGAGATCGGTGACGCGCCGCTGGGTCAGGACGTCGGCGTCGATCTCCTCGCAGAGCCGCTTGTAGATGTTGAACACCTCTCCGGTGTTGATGTTGTGGACGCCGTTCTTTTCGAGGAGGATGACGGCGAACAGGACGATCTTGCTCTGGGTGGGGAGGGTGCGGACGACCTCGACGACGCGGTCGAGTTCGATCTTGTCCTGGGCCTGTCGGACGTGTTTCTCCGCGACGATCTCGGCCTGCGAGCGCTCCGCGAGCTCGCCCGCGGTGCGGAGGAGGTCGAGCGCGCGTCGCGCGTCGCCGTGTTCCTGCGCGGCGAAGGCGGCGCAGAGCGGGATCACGTCGTCGGTGAGCGCGTCGGGTTTGAACGCGGTGTCGGCGCGGTGCTGGAGGATGTCGCGGAGCTGGTTCGCGTCGTACGGCGGGAAGACGATCTCCTCCTCGCCGAGGCTCGATTTGACGCGGGGGTCGAGGAAGTCGGTGAACTTCAGGTCGTTGGAGATCCCCATGATCGAGATCCGAGAGCGGTCGAGCTCGGAGTTCATCCGCGAGAGGTTATACAGCGTGTCGTCGCCGCTCTTCTCGACGAGCTTGTCGATCTCGTCGAGCATGATCACGACCACGCGCTCGTGGTAGTCGACCGCCTCGAAGAACGTGGAGTAAACGCGGTCGGTGGGCCACCCGGTCATCGGGACCTCCTCCATCTCGTCGGCGTCGTCTTCGAGGGTTTCGATCCGGTCGTCGAGCTCGTCGACAGAGTCGAACTCCGTGGCGGCGAGGGCGGCGGTGGCGTCGCCGATCGGATTTCCTTCGGCGTCCGTCGCGTCCTCGCGGAGGCCTTCGAGCCGCTCTAAGCGGTCGGCGATCACCGCCTGGTTCTCCTCGATGAACGTGTTCGCGAGCTGGGCGAGGACGCGGTACTGGGTGTCGGTCACCTCGCAGTTGATGTACTCGACCTCGCAGGGAACGTCGTACTTCTGGGAGGTGGACTCGAGCTCTTGGGAAACGAACTTCGCCGAGGCGGTCTTGCCGGTCCCCGTCTTCCCGTAGATGAGGATGTTCGACGGGGTCTCGCCGCGGAGCGCGGAGACGAGGATGGTCGCCATCCGGTTGATCTGGTCGTTGCGGTGCGGGAGCTCGTGCGGGGTGTACGAGGGACGAAGGACCTCCTTGTTCTCGAAGATCGGTTCACCGGAGAGGAGGTCGTCGAACAGGCCCTGACTGTCCTCGTCGTCGTCGAGGACGACGCCGTCGAAGTCGACGTCGGGCGACGACCGGTCGCGACCGCCGTTGTCGAGCCCCGCCGTTTCGGGTCGAGCGTCGCTCGAGGAGTCCGATTGGTCCAGATTGTCGTCTGATTGGTTCAGGTCGGTGCCCGATTGACCGAGTTCCGATCCCGCGTCGGTGTTGCGGTCACCGAGGTCGCGGTCGGATCCCGTCGGATCGTCGGGGTGGAAATCTTCGAGGTCAGGGTCGTCGGTGTCGGAGTTACCGACACCGGAGTCGCCTGGGTCGGAGTCGCTGCTGTGATCCGTCTCGTCGTCGTCCGGATCGGTGCCGCCGTCGGCCCGCGGTGTGTGATCTCCTTCGTCCATGTGAACCCCTCTGTTTCAGGTGGAGACGGTCGAGCAGGACGCTTGAGAGGCCGTCTCCGGTCGGAAATACGCATTCGCGGTCGGATTCGAGACCGACCACGTCCAGTTGATACAGTCGAACCAGATGAAGAGACGGTACAAAAGTGTTCCTCTCTGGAGTTGAAACGTCCCTCTCTCACGAGATGTCGAGGCAGTCGAGAGGCGGTTCGGGTCTACCGAGGGGGCGGTCGAACGGGTCGAGAGGGCGTAGAACTAGAAACGACGAGCGACGAGATCCCGTTCCTCTTTGACTAAGATCACTTGATATAGCGACTTTTAACCCCTGACACGGCTGATTCGAAGATCTTGCGATCGCGTCGTGACCGTTGGTATCCCGACTGCGAGGTCCGCCGATCGGTTTCGACTCCCCGGCTCGGGCCCACAGTCTCCGAGTCCGGCGAGGCGGTTCGATCGGGTACACCCCCACACCCCTTCGTTTCGGGTGGAACGGCAGACGGGTGGGTGGGGGTCCTGAGCTGTGAGTTGTATACCGGTGGTTTTATTACAAATACAATATAACAGTACCCTCGACAAACCCTCTAATATTATATTTGTTGTGGCATAATTGTTTTATTACTAATCTTTCCTTGAATTATCTGGGGCGCCTAGATCCACCGCGAATACCTATCGACCACCCCGTCGCTCTTCGCGGTTCCACTCGAAACGAAGGGGTGGGGGGAGGGCTCCCGATCGGCTTTCGGGAGATCGACGGCCGATCCCTCCTGGCTTCCTGACAACGTCTGACTACTGCGCCTCCGTCCATCGAAGTGGGTCCAACGAATATCACGGTCGACGCCGATAGTTTTACCAATCGGTAAACAAACCGTACACACACCTATGAGACGATTCCGTATCTCGGACGAGGTGGCTCGATGACCGATACCGGCGACACCGACACTGGCGACACCAACACTAGCGACACCGGAGCCGACGACACTGGGGCTAACGACACTGGCGACACCGGAGCCGACGACACTGGGGCCGACGGTCCCACCGGCGGCGGACGGATCCTCGACGGCGTCACCGTTCTCGACCTCTCGACGTTCGTCACCGGTGGCTTCTGTTCGGCGATGCTCGCGAATCAGGGGGCGGAGGTCGTCAAGATCGAACAGCCCGGCTACGGCGACGCCGTCCGCCACTCCGGCCCGCCGTTCATCAAGGGGGAGTCGCCGTACTACTGGACCCTGAGCTACGGGAAGAAGAGCCTCGAACTCGACCTGAAGAACGACGACGCGAAGGAGGCGCTGTACGAACTCGTCGAGGAGGCGGACATCTTCATCCAGAACTTCCGCCCGGGCACCGCAGAGCGACTCGACGTCGACTACGACACGCTCACCGAGCACAACGAGGACCTGATCTACCTCGCGATCTCGGCGTTCGGACAGACCGGACCGTGGCGCGAGCGGTCCGGGTACGACCTCCTCATCCAGGGGATGAGCGGGATCATGAGCGTCACCGGCGAGGCGGACCGCCAGCCGGTGAAGGTCGGCCTCCCGATGACGGACCTGATCACGGCGATGTGGGCGGCCTTCGGCGCGACGACGGCCCTCTACCGCAGAGAGCGGACCGGCGAGGGCGAGTACATCGACCTCGGGATGCTCGAGGCCACCCTCCCGTGGCTCACGAAGCAGGCCGGGATGGTGTTCGCCGGCGAGGAGACGAAGCGGATGGGGACGAAAGACCCCGTCCTCGCGCCGTACCAGACGTTCGAGACGAAAGACGGGTTCATCAACATCTGTATCCTCAACGAGAAGCTCTGGGGCGAGCTCTGCGAGGCGCTCGACCGGCCGGACCTCCCCGAGGACGACCGCTTCGAGCAGAACGCGGACCGCGTGGAACACCTCGACGAGCTCGAAGCCGAGATCGAGGCCACCCTCGCGGACAAGACGACCGACGAGTGGATCGAGGTCATCGCCGAGGACGCGGGCGTCCCCGCCGGCCCGGTGTACAGCGTCGAGGAGGCGCTGAACAGTCCCCAGATCGAGGCCCGCGGCACCATCACCGAGATCGAACACCCCGAACTCGGCGACGTGCCCGTGATCGAACACCCGCTCAAGTTCCGCAACGCCGAGAGCGGCTTCGAACTCCCCCCGCCGCTTTTAGGCGAACACAACCGCGAGGTGTTCCGCGAACGCGGCTACTCCGAGGCCGAGATCGACCGCCTCGCGGAGCTGGGCGTGTTCGGCGACGACGCGGACGACGGCGAGACTCCCGACGACGCAGACAGCGGCGAGACTCCCGACGACGCGGACAGCGGCGAGACTCCCGACGACGCGGACGAGCATGACGACTGAGGTCCGCGTCGGCGGCGTCGGCATGACGCCCTTCGAGAGCGACTCGGGGCGTTCGCTCACCAACCTGGCGGCAACGGCCGCCGAGCGCGCCCTCGACGACGCCGCGGTCGACCTCAACGACGTCGACGCGCTCCACTTCGGCAACGCGCTCGCCGAGGCGCTCGACGAGAGCGCGGGGCTCGCGAACGCGCTCGCGGCCGCCCTCGGCCTCGACGGCGCGTCCGCGGACCGGATCGAGAACACGAGCGCGACCGGCGCGAGCGCCTTCCACCGGGGCGTCGACCGCATTGAAAGGGGCGAGGCCGACGCCGCGCTCGTCGTCGGCGCCGAGAAGATGTCCGCGGGCGACACGCGGAGCGTCACCGAAGCGATCAGCCGCCTCGTCCACCGCCGCGAGTACGCGCAGGGGATCACGCTCCCCTCCTTCGGCGGGCTCGCCGCCGGCGCCTACCTGGACCGCCACGACGCGCCCCGCGAGGCGCTCGCCGCGGTCGCCGCGAAGAACCACGCCAACGCGGTCGACAACCCCGTCGCGCAGTTCCGCAAGTCGATCGACGTCGAGGACGCCCTCGACTCCCCGGTCGTCGCCGCACCGCTCCGGCTGTACGACTGCTGTCCGATGTCGGACGGCGCCGCCGCGGTCGTCCTGACCCGAGCGGGCGACGCCGACGCTGACGCCGCCACCGCCGACACCGGTCACCCGCCCGCGCCCCGCGTCGCCGGCGTCGCAAGCGCGACGGGCACCCACGCCGTCGCCGAGCGGCCGGACCCGCTCTCGATCGACTCCGTCCGGACCGCCGGCGAGCGCGTCTTCGACCGCGCCGGGATCCGTCCCGACGACGTCGACGTCGCCTGTATCCACGACGCGTTCACCGTCCTCGAACTGATCGAACTGGAGGAGCTGGGCTTCTACGACGCCGGCACCGCGTGGGAGGCGACGCTCGACGGCGACACCGCCCTCGACGGCGACCTCCCTGTCAACCCCGGCGGCGGGCTCAAGGCCCGCGGCCATCCGCTCGGGGCGACGGGCCTCTCGCAGATCGTCGAACTCGTGTGGCAGCTGCGGGGCGACCTCCCCGCGGGCCGCCGTGTCGACGGCGCGGAGACGGCGTTCGCGATCAACGTCGCCGGGTTCGGGAACAACAGCGTCTGTACGGTGTTGCGCGCGTGACGGATCCGGACAGCGAAGTCCCGGAGAACGGCGCCCCCGCGGACCGCGACCTCCCCGCGGACGACCTCCCCGCGGACGACCTCCTCGCGGACCGGGAGCTCCCCGCGGACCGCGCCTTCGTCTGCGACGACTGCGGTCGCCGCTGGTACTACGACCGGCGCCGCTGCCCGGACTGCGGCCGCTCGTCGGCGGACGCCTCGACGGTTCGACTCGAAACCGGGGCGGTCATGGCGACGACAACCGTCGAGACCACGCCGCCCGACGTCCGCGCGCCGAACCACCTCGCGCTGGCCCGGTTCGACGAGGTTCAGCTGATCGCACAGGCCGCCGACGGCGACCTGGCCCCCGGGGATACCGTTCGGTTCGACGGTTCCCACCGACTTCGCGACGGACGCGAGCGAACCGATCCGCGGCTCGTCGCGGTCGACGACTCCTGACGCCGGGTCAGACTTCGGCGGGAAACGCCGGGTCAGACTTCGGCGGGAAACGCCGGGTCAGACTTCGACGGGAAACGCCGGGTCAGACTTCGACGGGAAACGCCGGCGGAAAAAGGCGACCCCTCGGCTACTCCGTCCGTTCCAGCGACTCGAAGATGAACTCGTCCATCGCCTTCCGGGCCTCCTCGGGCGCGTCCTCGTGACCGAGCGAGATCCGGCGCCCGCGCGCGGCGTGGATGACGTCGGTCACCAGCTGGCCCATCCGCTCCGCGTCGACGTCGCGGAAGACGCCCTCCTCGATCCCCTCCTCGACGACCTCGACGATGCTGCCGCGGATGCGCTCGTAGTGCTCGTTGAACACCTCGCGGTGGTCGCCGTCGTTTTGCGCCTGCGTGTACAGCTCGTGGTACACCTTCATCCGGTCCCAGTGGCTAAACTCCTCGAACTCGGGGCCGAACAGGCACTGGTCGACGCGGGCGCGGAGCTCGGTCCGCGGGTCCGCGTCCCCGTCGACGACCACGCTCCCCTCGTACTGGTCGATGATGTGTTCGAGGAACGAGGACATCAGGTCGTACTTCCCGTCGAAGTGATAGTGGATCACCTGCCGCGTGAGGTCCATCTCCTCCCCGATGTCGCGCATCCGGAGGTCCTTGTACCCGTGCTTGCTCAGCGCGCGGAACGTCGCCTCCATGATGACCTCCTTCGTGTCCTTCGAGGACACCGTCTCCCCGCCGGACTCGTCGGCGGGGTCCTCTGCGGGAGGGCTCCCCTCGGAGGGCCGCTCCCGGGAGGCGTCGTCGCCGCCGTCGGTCGGGGACTCGACGGATTCGCCCGCCGATCCGCCCTGTGATTCGCTCATACCCACACTCTACGGGTGAGGTACATAATACGATTGGCTCTCACTGCGTTTACCGTCCGGTAAAGTTTTAACCTCTTGGTCAAACCCTATTATCGAACATGACACAGACGATCGTTCGAAACGGGACCGTGGTCTCGCTCGACCCGGACGTGGGGGAGTTCGAGGAGGCCGACGTCCTGATCGAGGACGGCGAAATCGTCGAGGTAGGCACCGGACTTGCGGCGTCGAACGCGGAGGAGATCGACGCTTCCGGGAAGATCGTCGTCCCCGGCTTCGTCGACTCGCACATCCACCTCGCGCAGACGCAGGTACGCGGTATCGCCGGCGACTGGTCGCTCATGGGCGAGTACTTCGACCATATGCTCGGTAACATCACCGGGCTCTATCAGCCCGAGGACATGTACCTCGGCGGTCTCTACGGCGCCTTCGAGAAGCTCTACACCGGGACGACGACGGCGCTCGACTGGTCGTACCCCAACACGCTCGAACACGGCGAACGCGCCGTCGACGCGCTGAAGGACACCGGACTGCGCGCGGTGTACACCTACGGTCCGCCGGGCGACGACGCGGCGAAGTGGTGGTACGAGAGCGACGTGGGCCTCCCCGAGGAGAACATCCGTAGCCTCCACGAGGAGAAGATCCGCGACGACGACCTGCTCACCCTCGCGCTCGGGCTCCGCGGCCCCGACTTCTGCGTCCCCGAGACCGCTCGCGCGGACCTGGAGCTGGCGCGCGACCTCGGCGTCCTCTCGACGATCCACATGGGCGCCGCGCTGTGGCCGTCCTCCGAGTACGGCGACGACTACCAGGGCTTCGGCGCCATCGAGGACATGCTCGGCCCCGACGTCAACGTCGCCCACGGGAACCACTTCACCCAGGAGGACATCGACCACGCCGTCGAGCAGGGGGTCTCCTTCTCGTCGACGCCGGAGGTCGAGATGCAGATGGGCCACGGCATCCCCGTCACCGGAAAGGTGCTCGAGGCCGGCGGCCGCCCGGCGTGGGGCGTCGACGTCTGCTCGAACGTCAGCGGCGACATGGGGAGCCAGATGCGCATCGGGATGCAGCTCCAGCGCATGTTCGACAACCAGGCGGTGTTAGAGGGCGACGAGGAGGTCACCGAGGTGAGCATCTCCGCGCGCGATACCCTCGAAATGGCCACCATCGAGGGCGCGAAGGCGCTCGGCCTCGACGACGAGATCGGGACGATCACGCCCGGCAAGCGCGCCGACCTCGTCCTGTTCGACGCCGACGACTTCATGACCGCCCCCAGCCACAACCCGGTCCAGACCGTCGTGTTCCAGACCGATCCCTCGCACATCGACACCGTCCTCGTCGACGGCGAGGTCGTCAAGCGCGACGGCGAGCTGACGAACCCGAAGGTCGACGAGGAGTTCGACCGGTTCGTCGCCTCCGGCGAGCGCCTCCTCGACGAGGCCGGGATCGACCTGTAACACCGGCCGACGCGCCCGCTTCACCGACCGAACTAACCTCTCGACTCACTACTCACCTCACATGCGAATCGGACAATACCGAACGACGGACGAACAGACACCGTGGCCCGGCGTCGCGACCGACGACGGCGTCGTCGACCTCGCCGAGGCCGGCGCCGCCGCCGGCGTCCACGTGCCCGACCGAACCAGCGACCTCCTCGCCGACTGGGAGTGGCGCCGCAAGGCCGACCTCGCGGTCGAACACGCCGCGGAGACGGGCGTCGGCGTCCGCGACCCTACCGACCTCGAGCGCGCCGCCCCCGTCGACGACCCGCGGAAGGTCGTCTGCGTCGGACTGAACTACCGCGACCACGCCGAGGAGGGCGACAACGAGATCCCGGACGAGCCCGTCCTCTTCTCGAAGTTCCCCACCTCGGTCGTCGGCCCAGACGACGCGGTCCGATGGGACCCCGAGTACACCGAGAAGGTGGACTACGAGGCCGAGCTCGTCGCCGTCATCGGCGAGCGCGCCCGCCGCGTCGACCCCGAGGACGCCCTCGACCACGTCGCCGGCTTCACCGTCGGCAACGACGTCTCCGCGCGCGACCTCCAGCACGGCGACGGCCAGTGGGTCCGCGGGAAGAGCCTCGACACCTTCGCCCCGACCGGCCCCGACCTCGTCACGACCGACGAGATCGACGACCCGCACGACCTCGAGATATTCGCCGAGGTCAACGGCGAACGGCTTCAGGAGTCGTCGACCGAGAACCTGATCTTCGGCGTCGACGAGCTGATAGCCTTCTGTAGCCGGGCGTTCACGCTCGAACCCGGCGACCTGGTGTTCACCGGCACGCCCCCCGGCGTCGGCGTCTACCGCGACCCCCCGGTGCTGCTCGGCGACGGCGATTCGGTCACTATCGGCGTCGAGGGCGTCGGCGAACTCACGAACGAGTTCGAGACGGAGTAGGACCGCCCTGTTGTCGAATATTTATAAGAGATTACCAGCGTCGCGACTTCCGTTGAAATACTACACTCTAGACGCATTCTCGCCGGAAACGGTTGGTCACCAAACGCTGATTTTTGATCCAGTGCGGGAGTACGTGTAGTACGTCGTGAGTGGGATCATTTATAAACCAGAGTGCGGTATTGCTGTCGGCTGTTTATAAATGACTAACGCTGCTGAGATGGCGGTCTCCAAAGCCCCAGTCGCGACGGCTCGCGCGCCTTGCTGCGCTCCTCAGTCGCTCGTTTCACTCGCTCCTTGCGGTGCTTGCTGCGGCGTGCTTCGCCCTCGCGACTGTCCCTTTGAGTCCCGGCCCGCACCGCTCAGTACCGCAGCCTCACGCCTCCCCAGCCTCGCGGTTCGCGCTCTCCGAGCGCTCACCGCGTCCCTCGCGGGCTGGCTCGCGGCCTCCGCTTCGCTCCGGCCGCTCGCAGGCGCGCCACCGCCGGCTATTTCTAAGTGTTTGTCGCCGCCGATAGCGTCTTTTTAAATATCGAATCGCTGCTACCGATCTGCGATACCCACTCCCGTTCTCGCTCGTCGCTGTGTTCGTACAGACCGGAACGACTCGCAATATACCACTTTTTGAGGATAATATGCCTGAAAAATCGGACTCTAACCGTGGCAGTCCGTCCTAATCGACTCATTTCATCGGCAGAGTTTTCAGACCGTTTCTTAATAAGAATAGTATGCCTAATAAGAAAGAGACAATCTCGATCGAACTGCGATATCCGTTTCCGGAGGATCGGGTGTTTCGATACCAAGCGATGGAGGACGTTCTTGCGGTCCTCATCGATCAGCCGTACGCGGCGTACTCGATGAGCGAACTCGCGAGTCTCACGGGAGCGAATCAGGGGACGATCTCGAAGGCGGTGAAGCTGCTTTCCGAGCTTGATGTCGTCGAAACGGCACAGGACGGTCGGACCCGGCAGGTCCGGATCAACCGCGAGCGGCTCACGAAACCGGATCCGATTCTCTCGATCCCGCAGAGCGAGTTTCACCACCCGGTCCGGGCCTTCCTCCAACGAGCTCAAGAGGAGCTGGACGAGGTAGTCGGTGTCGTCCTATTCGGCAGCGTCGCTCGGGGGGAAGCGGATAGGACCAGCGACATCGACCTACTGGTGGTCGTCGACGGGGACCGAACGGCCGCTCGTCGGACCATCCAGTCGATCGTCAGCGACCTCGAGGACCGACGGTTCGAAGGGAACCGCTACACCTACCAGCCGCTCGTCGAATCGACGGACAGCGTCAGCCGAATCGGCGACGAGCTCCGTCCCCAGTTCGACGACGGCATCACGTTGGTCGATTCCGACCGCCTCTCAGAGCTCCGAACTGAGGTGTACAGCGATGAATGACGATATCCGGGATCGATTGGCGGAGGCCGAGCGGAGCTTCGAGGGCAGTCCCGGAACGATCGAAGAGGGTCTGGACGTCGACGACGCGGAGCTGGTCCAACTTCGCCGTGCCTGCCGGCTGTTGGAGGTCGGATCGAACCTCCTCGACCGAGGGTACTACACGGTCGTAATCGAGTCGGCGTTCGTCGCCATCGAGCGCACGATTCAGTTCCGGCTGATCCACGACGGAGCGATGTCGCCCTCGGAGGTCATCAGCAGCCACCGGCGGCTCTACCAACGCGGGGCCGAGATCGGTCTCTACGACGACGCCTTCGGGGACGACCTCGCCGAGCTGTGGAACCGGAACCGAACGGAGACCTACTACAGGCTTGGAATAGCAACGAAGGAACAGGCCGAGGCAATGTCCGGGCTGGCCGGGGGTATCCACCGACACCTCGTCGACGTGACTCGGGTGTCACACGAGTGTCTCTGTCGGGGGTAGCTCCCTCGAACCGCAGTCCTCGTCGCTCTCTTCGTTCGCGACCCGCTCGCACGGTCGTCTCACGGCCGGCTCCCGGGCACACACGGAGGCGTGTCGCGCCTCTTAAAGACGACTCAGAGCCGCCGGCGATGCCACCATACCGTGAACTCATTTAAATAGCCTACTCCGCCAGCCCGAACACGTCTCGCGGGTTCTCGTACACGACGGTCCGGATGTCGTCGACGTCGATGCCGTACCGGTACAGCTCGAACATCGCGCGCTTCACCGCGTACGGGTCCGTGCGCAGCACGTTCGCGGTGTCGGTGTCGATCATGACCCGCTCGGAGCCGTACTCGTCGATGGCGTTCGCCACGTCGGCGGCGTCGACGCCGACCAGCCACGAGTGGCCGATGGTGTAGCTCAGGTAGCAGTCCGTCTCGGTCATCAGGTACTCCGTGTTGTTCGCGTCCGCGTGCGAGGCGACCACGCGCTCCTCGTCGAGGCCGGCGTCCGCGGCCGCCTCGACGTCCCGCTTTACCGCCTCCAGGGCCGGGTTCTCGCCGTCGAGGACCGGCTCGGTACCGAGCCCGGTGTTCTTCTCGTACCCCGGCGTCACGCCGAGGTCGTCGCGGTACTCCCGCTTCGCGTCGGGCGTCGTGTTCGGCGTGTGGAGCAGGACGGGGAGGTCGTGGTCGGCGGCCAGCTCCATCTGCGCCCCGACGACCGCCTGCTGCTCGTCGACGTCCCAGCGCTCGACGTGCTGGCTCGGGACGACGCCGGTCTCTCCGACTGCGACGACCTCGTCGAGCGCGCAGTAGTCGTCCATCGCGGCCAGCAGCTCGTCGGGGTTCTCGATCCGGACGCCGGTGTGGACGCCGAGCCCCAGCTTCGCCTCGAAGAAGTGGTTGCGCTCGATCGCCCGCCGGCGGTTGATCGCGTCGTCCCAGAGGAAGCGGATGTCGCTCGCCTCCACGGGCTTGTAGGGGGTCCAGTGGTACCCCGACGACACCATCACCATCGACCGGCAGCCCGAGAGGGCGTACCGCTCGCGGTCCTCCCACGAGAGCGTGTGCGCGTGGTTGTGCGGGTCGATCCACGGAATGTTCAGCAGTTCGGTCGGGAGGTCCGGGTCCGAGCCGTCGAGGAACGCGGCGTCCGTCGGGCGAACGGTGGCGTGTGGCGCGGTCATGCCTCCACCGTCGTCCCCCGGCCACTTAGCGTTTTACAGATTGGTAAAACTTTATTATGCGTCCGACTGACTTCCGAATATGACACTGTTGATCGGGACAGACTCGGGGCTGTACCGAACGGACGACGTCCCCTTCGAGCGCGACGAGCTCGACCCCGTCCTCGACTGCGGGGTCGTCACCGCGGTGAAGTCGTGGGACCACACCGAGGGCGTGTTCGTCGCCTCCTCGACGGGCGCGTACCGCTCGCTCGACGGCGGGGAGACGTGGACCGACCTGGAGGTCCCCCTCGGCGACCGCTTCTGGCACGCCGGACAGAGCGAGGTGTGGTCGATCCTCGCGACCGCGGACGGCGCGCTGTACGCCGGCACGAACGACCCCTACGTCTTCCGCTCGGTCGACGGCGGCGAGACGTGGACCGAGCAGAAGGGGTTCCGCGAGCTCCCCTCCCGCGGCCACTGGGAGTCGCCGATCGACCCGCACTACGCCCGGCTCCGCGCGCTGGAGGCGGTCCCCGGCCGCCCGGAGCACCTGATCGCCGGGGTCGAAGCGGGCGGGATCCACGTCAGCCGCGACGGCGGCCGCACGTGGTCCGACCACCGGGACGCCATCGTCGACGACGTCCACCAGGTTCTCCCCATCTCGGAGGACGTCTGGCTGGCGGCGACCGGCTACCTCGACCACGACTTAGAGAACCTCGGCCTCGGCCACGCGGTCGGCGAGGGCGGGCTGTGGCGGACGACCGACGCGGGCGAGTCGTGGGACCGGCTCGACGTCGGCAGCGACTTCTCGTACATCCGCCGGGTGTTCGTCCACGACGGTCGGGTGATCTTCTGCGGCGGCGAGGAGGCGCCCCCGGCGTGGGTGAACGACGACCACGAGGTCGCGCTGTTCGAGTCGACGAACTTCGGCCGCGACTTCGAGCGCGTCGACTTCCCCGGCGAGCCCCACGAGATAATCGAGACGTGGGCGGTCCACGACGGCGACGTGGTCTGCGGCTCCGGCCTCTTCGACGTGCCCGACGAGCGCGACGACGTGGCGGGCCGGATCATGCGGCGTCTCGACAGCGAGGGCGACGAGGGGCCGACCTACGAGACGGTCGGTCGCGTCGACGCGAACGTCAGCCGGATCGAGGTGGTCTGAATGGCGGACGAAGCGGAATCGCCGGCCGGACCCGACGACGCCGACCGCGACGCGCCGTCGCTGCTCGGCCGCTCGCTGTACGGCGGCGTCCTCGCGTACATGGCCGTCGACGGCTTCAAGAACAACGACAAGCGGGTCTCGGTCGCCGAGGAGAAGGGCGTCCCGATGCCGGACGTCCTCGTCCCGTTCGTCACCGGGATGCTGCTGGTCGCCAACCTCGGGATCGTCCTCTGGCGCCTCCCGCGGGCGGCCGCGGGCGCGCTCGTCGTCTTCTTCCTCGGGACGACGCCCGCCATCCACGACTTCTGGACGATGGAGGGGAAAGAGCGCCACGGCAACAAGATCAACTTCCTGAAGAACCTCGCGCTTCTCGGCGGGGCTATCGTCTTCCTCGACGCCGCGAGCGAGAGCGACGAGGGAGTCCGAGAGGGCGACGGGGAGTAGTCCCGGTCCCCGAATTTCCGGTTCCTCCGGCGCCGACGCTCCGGATCGGAGATGTCTGACGCAGTTCTTAAGTGAGAGCGGCGAGGAGCCTACCGTAATTCCCCGAACGGGCGTCGAGCGCTCGGATCGAACGGCGCCGCGAAACGACCGCGGTGTTCGGGAAAACCACACGGATTGGAGGTCAGGATGGGACTGCTCACGAACCTCAGAGACAGCATATCGCGGGTCACGGACGGCCTGTTCGCGGCCGACGAGCCCAAGCGGATCGGGATCTACGGACCGCCGAACGCCGGTAAAACGACCCTCGCAAACCGGATCGCACGCGACTGGACGGGTGACGCCGTCGGCCCCGAGAGCCACATCCCCCACGAGACTCGCCGGGCCCGCCGGAAGGAGGGCGTGGAGATCGAACGCAACGGGCGCAAGGTCACCATCGACATCGTCGACACCCCCGGGGTGACGACGAAGGTCGACTACAAGGAGTTCTTGGACCACGACATGGAGAAGGACGACGCCGTCCGCCGGTCGCGCGAGGCGACCGAGGGCGTCGCGGAGGCGATGCATTGGCTCCGCGAGGACGTCGACGGCGTCATCTACGTGCTCGACTCGACGACGGATCCCTTCACCCAGGTGAACACGATGCTGATCGGGATCATCGAGTCGCAGGACCTCCCGGCGCTGATCCTCGCGAACAAGACGGACCTGGAGGGGTCGGACGTCCAGCAGATCGCGAACGCCTTCCCGCAACACGAGACGATCCCGCTGTCCGCGCTGGAGGGCGACAACATGGACGAAGTGTACACCAAAATCGCGGAGTACTTCGGCTAATGGCCGGCCCGAAAGCCAACGTCGACGCCGCGGACGACCCCGACGATCCCGACGACTCCGGCGACGGCGTCCGGATCGACATGATAAGCGGCGCTCGGATGGAGGGGCTCACGACCATGGAGAAGATCCGGCTCATCCTCGACGGCGTCCGCGACGGCAATATCGTCATCCTCGAGGAGGGGCTCTCCCCGGACGAGGAGTCGCGCCTCATCGAGGTGACGATGACCGAGATCAGTCCGGACGACTTCACCGGCATCGAGATCGAGACGTACCCGAAGGCCGAGGCGGGCGACCAGAGCTTTCTCGACAAGCTGATGGGCCGCGAGTCGACGCAGAAGCTCACGGTGATCGGCCCGGCGAACCGCATCGAGACGCTACACAAAGACGAGAACCTCATCAGCACGCTCGTCTCCCGCAAGTAGATGCCCCACCAGTGTACCTCCTGCGGGCGGACGTTCCCCGACGGCTCCAAGGAGATGCTGTCGGGGTGTCCCGACTGCGGCGGGAACAAGTTCCAGTTCAAGCCCGCCGGCGCGACGGACGAGACCGCGTCCGCCGGAAACGACGCCGGCTCCGGCGGCGACGAGGGAGGTCCGGTCGCCGGCAACGAACCCGACCGGTCGCCCTCGACCTCGGACGATCGGCCGACGCCGGACGACGGCGCCGCAGACCCGAACTCGAGCGAGCCCGCGGACGCGACGCCGTCCGAGGCGGCAGCGGCCGACGCGTCGGGGCGGGTCGACCCGTCGTCCGCGAGCGAGGCGTCCGAGAGCGTCGACCCGCCGTCTCCGAGCGACGGCACGGAGCAGATCGCTGACCGGAGCGACGAGGACACCGCGCAGGCGAGCGCGCGTTCCGAGGTGGTCTCGTCGGACGAACTCGACCGCGCGAGCCGCGAGGTCGACCCGGCCGACACCGCGGAGCCGCCGGCGGAGGGGGAACCCCAACCCGGCATCGACGCCCTCCGAGACGAGCTCAACGAGCAGTTCGAGAGCATTCGGATCGTCAGCCCGGGGCAGTACGAGCTCAACCTGATGGAGCTGTACGACAGACAGGAGTACATCATCTCCCTCCAGGAGGACGGCCGGTACGTAATCGAGATGCCCGACGCGTGGGGCATCGAGGACGAGTAGTCCGTCCCCTCGTCCCGACCGACCACGGCGTCCCGCGCTCCTCGCCACCCGGCCCTGTTGTCGGTGATCGATAGTCCGGTTTTCGTGGCCGCTCGGCGGCCGTTTCGGGCGATCCGGCGCTTCGGGCGACCCTTGTCGAAGAAGATACTGTTATCCGGCTTCCTCCGCTACGGGGTCGCATGTTTACCGATCGCTTCCCCCGATCCGGCCGGCGTTCCGGCCTCGATCCGGACCGCGCTGTCCCGACCGCCCCGCGTCGACCTGATGGTGACCGCTCTGATGGAGACCGATCTGAGGGGGACCGACCCGCCGGAGACCGACTCTCACGGGCTCCTGACGAGGTAGCCATATGCGCGTAGTCGCGAAGTTCGGCGGCACGAGCCTCGGCAGCGGCGACCGGATCGAGCGCGCGGCCGACTCGGTGGCGAGCGCGGTCGCGGCCGGCCACGAGATCGCGGTCGTCGCGAGCGCGATGGGGTCGACCACCGACGACCTCCTCGACGACATCACCTTCGAGACGGACGACGCCGACCGCGCCGAGATCGTCTCGATGGGCGAGCGGACCAGCGTCCGAATGCTGAAGGCCGCGCTCTCGGTTCGCGACGTCGACGCCGTCTTCCTCGAGCCCGGGCATCCCGACTGGCCCGTGGTCACGGACGAACTGGGCGAGGTCGACGTCGAGGAGACGAAGAAGCGCGCGCGGAAGATCGCCGCCGAGATGGACGGCGTCGTCCCGATCATCACCGGGTTCCTCGCCGAGGACCACGACGGAAACGTCACCACGCTCGGGCGCGGCGGGTCGGACACGACCGCGGTCATGCTCGGCAACTACATGGACGCCGACGAGGTCGTGATCGTCACTGACGTGGAGGGCGTGATGACCGGCGACCCGCGGGTGGTCGAGGGCGCGCGTAACGTCGGCCAGATAACCGTCGACGAGCTGCGGAACCTCTCCTTCCGCGGTGCCGAGGTGGTCGCGCCCTCCGCGCTCTCGTACAAGCACGAGGGGCTCGCGGTTCGGGTCGTCCACTACCAGCACGGCGACCTCCTCCGCGGCGGCACCCGGATCGAAGGCCAGTTCGAGAGCCTGATCGACATGCGCGAGGAGCCGCTGGCGTGTCTCACCATCGCGGGCCGAGCGATCCGGAACCGCCCCGGGATCCTCTCCGAGCTGTCGAACGCGCTCCGCGCCGAGGAGATCAACATCGACGCGGTCGCCTCGGGGATGGACTCGGTCACTTTCTACGTCGACGTCGACGTCGCCGAGACCGCCGAGGCGCTGCTCCACGAGGCGGTCGTCACCGACGAGGCGCTCTCTTCCGTCACCGTCGCCGATCCCATCGCCGTGATCCGCGTCACGGGCGGCGAACTCCCCAACCAGTCGGGCGTCATCCAGGACATCATCGCGCCCATCGCCGAGGCCGGCATCAACATCATCGACCTGATCACGAGCGCGACCTCCGTCGCGGTGTTCGTCGACTGGAACGACCGCGAGGAGGCGCTCGAAATCGTTCAACAGCGGTTCGACTGATCCGAACGGCCTCGTCCGACGCTCGGACCCCCGGATTCGCCGTCGTCGAAACCTTCCAGCTCCCGTGACAAAAGGCCGCTCAGGACGGCCGTCGTCGCCGCCGAGTCGGGGTTACCGCCTCGCTGTCCTCAGCCCAACGGACGGAGTTCGCTCCGGGACTCACCACCGGTGGCCGCCGATGTCCACGATCGAATGACACCGGGCGCACTCGGAGACGACGAGGGGGTCCGACGAGGACTGGTTCGTCACGTCGTCGTCCGGACCGGTCGGGCCGCCGCACCGCTTACAGACCATCGTACGATTCGCTTCCATCAGGGTCGCTCAGACGCGCCCGGCGGAGATAACTCATGCCATTTGGCATCAACCGGCTCGCCAGTCGAGCGGTCCGTCCGGATTCGACTCCGGCGCCGACGCCGTGAGAGGCGCACGCGCCGTATCCGATATATCCGCGAAACACAGCCCTAACGGCGCATTTCGACGAACCCATGAACCGGATTTTCAGGCCGCTCCGGGCCTCAGCCTTCCGGATCGAACCGGTACCGCGTCGTCGACGCGCCGTCGATCCGCGGCCCCGAGCCGACCGCCTCGAACCCGATCGACTCGGACGCGTCGGCCGCGGTCCCGTCGGTCGGCAGGACGGCCTCGACGGTCATCCCCTCCCGGGTCGCGAACCGCACCGGCTCCTCGAACAGGCGGCGGACCGCGTCCGGGTCGCCCTCGACGTTCGTCACGTGAACGGCCCCGTCGCGCACGTCGAACGAGACGAACCCGCTGACCGCGTCGACGGGAGTGTCTTCGCCGTCGTCGTCCGAATCGCCTTCGGACGCGACTCCGCCCGTCGTCGCGACGCGCACCGATCGGTCGTGGATCATGTTCCGGACGACGCCTTCCGGGCGACCCGTCATCGACGCCAGGGCCGCGGCGTCGGCCTCGACCGCGTCACGGACTCGCATACCGTTGGACTCTCGCCCGCCGACATAAAATCGCCGCACGCTCGCCGCGGACCGGATGATTTTAACGACCGGCGGACGCAGGAACTCGCATGAACAAATCGACCCAGATCGTCGTCGGCACGGTCGGCGTCTCGGCCGTCCTCTCGGTCCTCATCATCCTCTCGTACGTCTTCGCCTGATGTTCTCGCCCCGGCCGCTCGACGACGACCTCGCGGCGGTCCGCGACCGGTACGCACCGGAGTCGCCCGTCCTCGACGTGGACTCCGACTTCGAGACGCTCCCGCCGGCCGCCGCGGAGGACCTAGGTCTCTTCGTCGACGGGCTCGACCCCGCCTCGTACCCCGCCGAGTGGCTCCCCGAGGCGGTGCCGGACCTGCTCCGGAAGCACGCCGGACCCGCGTTCACCGTCGGGCTCCCGGGCGACGGGACGGTCGTCCGGACGACGCAGACCGACCCGCCCGCCGTGCTCGTCAAGCGGCGCGCGGAGGGGACGCCCGACGACTTCCTCGCCTTCCTCGTCGCGGAACGGCTGGTTCAGATCGGCCGCGAGCCGGGGCCCGGCACCGTGGGCGGCGAGAACTCGGGCGGAAGTGACGCGCCCGGCCTCCCGGAGTCGTTCCTCCCGTTCTTCGGCGATCGCTACCGCGACCTCGACGCGGCGATCCGCCGCCCGGACCCGGAGACGGGAGCCTCGACCACGGGCTTCGGCCCGACCGACGTCTTCCAGGTCGCGAACGCGCTGTTCGACGCGTGGGTCGGCCTCCGCGTCCGCGACGCGTTCGCGTCGTGGGAGGGCGAGTACCCCCGGCTGTTCGACGCGTGGATCGACGCGGGCGAGCGGCTCTCCGGCCGGCTCGGCGACCTCTCCGGCGAGGTCGCCCGCGGGGAGACCGACTTCGCGGCCGCGACGGAGTACGCCTGCTCGGCGGTGAAACACGACCTCGACCTCCCGGCGCCGTACGGCGCGCTCGACACGACCGCCTACCGGGATCGCGGGGCGGACTACGCCGTCGCGTGGGCGGAGAAGACGTTCGCAGCGCTCGTCGACGACGAGGAGTGAAACGGCGACCGCGGCCGAAATCGCGCTTCTCAGCCGTCGAAGGTGACGTTCCCCTCCCCGTCGAGCCCGATGACGCCGTCGAACAGCTCGCGGAACCGGTCGAGCGTCGCGACCTCGTGGACCTCCTCCGAGAGGTGGAAGATGCCGACCGCGTCGTGCTCGTCGAGGAGGGAGAGGATCTCGGCGGCGGCCTCGTACACCGCGTCGTCGTCGGCGTAGTAGGCCATCTCGGTGAGCGAGTCGACCGAGACGCGGCGCTTCCCCTCGTTTTCGGTGAGGAACCGCTCGACGCGGTCGACGACGCCGTCGAGGTCGTCGGGCGCGGAGACGTAGTACACGTCGTCGCTGGAGCGCCGCGAGTACCCGCGCTCGACGGAGAGCGTGTCGAGGATGGTCGCCTTCGTCTCGTCGACGTCGTAGTACTCCAGCTTCTGTTCGACCTCTCGGGCGGTGGTTCGCGTCGAGACGACGAGGAACGCGTCGGTGTCGGTCTTGAGGAAGTCGGTGTCGATCCGGTCCGTCTCGCCGATGCTCGGGTGGACGAGCAGGAGTCCGGTCCCGCCCGGTATCGTCTCCGGCCCGTTCTCGACGGCGAGGGAGTAGTCCATGGGATCGGAACTCGCCCGACTGACTTAACGGTACGGTCGACGGGGTCCAGACCGGCGGACGCGAACGGCTCCCTCGCCCCGCGTCGGGTCGCGGGCGCACTCCGCCCCGTCGCTACTCCCCCACCGTTTCATCTGGAGATCGCGACACGTACGCGCCCGGACTCGGTGAATCGACGCCGCCCGCGGACGCGGCGGTCGGTTTTTTTGCCCCGCCCGCCGTCGGTGCGTTCGATGCCCGGGCACGACACCGCGCGCGACATCTACCGGCAGGCGCTCCCGGTGATCGCGGTCAGCCTGATCGCGGGGCTGTTCGCGGGGACGATACTCGGCTCGGAGACCATGCGCGCGAACATCGAACAGGTCCCCGGACTGCTCCTGTTGCTGCCGGCGTTCCTCGCCACCCGCGGCGGGGTGTACGGCTCGCTCGGCGCCCGGCTCTCGACCGGGCTCCACCAGGGGATCATCGAACCCCGGTTCCGGCCGGACCGCCGGCTCACGAACGCGGTCGTCGCCTCCTTTATCAACGGGATGAGCGTCTCCGTGTTCATCGCGGTCGTCACCTACCTCACGCTCGTCCTGTTCGGTGACGGCGGGAGCCTCTTCCAGTTGGTCGGCGTGATGGTCGTCGCCGGCTTCCTCTCGGCGGTGCTCATGATCACGGTGTTGATCTCGGTCATCTTCGTCGGCTACCGGCGCGGGCTCGACCCCGACAACGTCATCGGCCCGGTCGTCACGACGCTCGGCGACGTGTTCGGGGTGTTCTTCCTCCTGGTCGGAGTGGCCGTCGTGGGGGCGGTGTCGTGACCGATCCCGCGCCGACCGGGATCGACGAGTGGTCGGTCCGGCGGATCGTCCGGACGATGATCCCGCTTCTGGCCGCGCTGTCGGTGCTCCAGCTCGTCTCCGGGACGGTGTTGGAGAGTTACGAGGAGATTCTGCTGCGGTATCCGGCGCTCCTGGTCCTCGTGCCCGTCCAGATCGGGACGGCCGGCAACCTCGCGTCGATAACCTGCTCGCGGCTCACGACCCAGCTCTACCTCGGGACCTACGAGCTCAGCCCGTCGAACCCCGCCCTCCGGGCGAACGCGGGCGCGGTGTTCGGACTCGCGGCGACCGTCTTCGGCGCGGTGGGGATCGCCGCGTGGGGCATCGGGCTCGCGCTCGGCGGGTCGCTCGCGCTCGGCCGGGTGCTGCTGATCTCGCTGGTCTCCGGCATGGCGCTCGCCGCGCTCGTCGTCGTCGCCAGCGTCGCCGCCGTCGAGGTGTCCTACCGCGTCGGGCTCAACCCCGACGACACGACGATCCCCGTGGTGACGAACCTCTGTGACGTCGCCGGCGTGTTGATCCTCTTCGCGGTCGTCTCGGTGGTGTTGTGAATCGATTTCCGGGAGCGTGGGCGCGCCGACCTCAGAACACGCTGTCAGCGGTCGCGGCGCCGACGACGCTGAACACGGCGCCGACCGCGACGGCCTTCGCGGTCGTCGCCACTACCGCGCCGTCGCCGATCCCGCCCTCGACGAGGAACGTGTGGGGCGCGTCGAAGATCAGCGCCAGCAGGAGCACGGAGCCGAACGCCACCGTCATCAGCGAGACGAAGCGGGTCGGGACCCCGACGAGGTCCGGCTCCTCGTCGACGTCGCGGCCGGTGTCGGCCCGGTACAGCGCGGCGTACCCGATCAGCGCCACGAGCCCGGCGGTCACGGCGGCCTGGACCCAGTTCATCCCCGCGGCGAGTTCCCACACCTCCGCGGTGACGACGAACGGCCCCGCGAGCAGGAAGCCGCCGACCGACTGCTGGGCCATGTCGGCCACCCGGAAGTTCGGGCGGCGGAGCGCTCGCGGGCGTTTCATGTCCCCCGTGGGGGGCGGAGCCGGTAAAACACCGCCGTTTTTCACCGCTCTCCCCGTCCGGCCGGTATGAGCGTTCGCGAGGAGTTCGACGAGTGGGCGGCGAGCGGGAAGGACCGCGGGATGGAGGACCGCCACTGGCACACCGCGAAACACGTCTTGGCGCGGATGCCGGTCGAGGACGGCGACGCCGTCCTCGATCTGGGCACCGGCTCGGGCTACGTGCTCCGCGCGCTCCGCGAGCGCGGCATCGGCCGCGGCTACGGCCTCGACGGCGCGCCCGAGATGGCGAACAACGCCCGCGGGTACACCGACGACGGCGCGGTCGGGTTCCTGGTCGGCGACTTCGACGAACTCCCCTTCGCCGACGACGCCCTCGACCACGTCTTCTCGATGGAGGCGTTCTACTACGCGAGCGATCCCGTCCACACGCTCGAAGAGGTTCGTCGGGTGCTGCGCCCGGGCGGCACCTTCTACTGCGCCGTCAACTACTTCGCGGAGAGCGAGACGACCCACGCGTGGCAGGAGAACATCTCCGTCGACATGACGCTGTGGTCGCGCGAGGCGTATCGGGCGGCGTTCCGCGAGGCCGGGCTGTACGTCGCCGAGCAGGACGCGATCCCGGACCGCGAGACCGAGATTCCCGACGCTTCGGAGTTCCCGACCGACGGCTACGAGACGCGCGAGGCGATGATCGATCGGTATCGGACGTGGGGGACGCTGTTGACGGTCGGCGTCGCTCCCTGACGTAATTGATGGGTTATTTATTTATATCCGCTCAGTAGAAACGTTCGCGTAATCCTACGCATCAGATAATTTAAAAATTAGCACTCTCAGATGAGAGCTGAGACAAAAGTATGAACACTAACATTAATTTATACACACGTAATGAACTCAAGCAAGCAGCTCCCGGCAGTCCATTTATCTATCCAGGATTTGAAAAACATCCAGGAATTACTGAGAGAAAACACGACTAATTGCCAGATAACAGTTAATCTGTCACTTCCTGGTGGGGTGGAGAAAGAATATCACTCACACAATGAAATCAACACCACTACATTAGACAACATCGGTGGATCGAACTCTTACGTTCTGTCTGTTATCGGCGAAGAAGGAGAATGTACAATAGCCGGTGAGAGTGATGGAACGGAATCTCACGTACTGTACTGTGACGGGGATCCTGATTGGGTGGAAATGGTCCTGTCTGAGATATCTGAATATATCAAATCAATTCAAACAGCAAAGAGTCATCTCAGAGATCAGTTGGTGGGAGAAAAAGTGGCAGTGCTGGCAACGCTGGCTGCGTTATTTGCTGGATGGGCACTGCCTAGCATAGCCCCACAGCCTGTTGTACACTACTTCCCAACTTTATCAGACGGATTTACATTTGCCATTGGACTGTTCGGTCTGTCTGTTTTGCGGTTTCGTAACTGGATACACCCATACGTCCGAATCAGTTCTAGTCACTCCCATCCAACTGAACGAAGACTAACATCGCTGATATTCTGTGTACTCGCATTCACAGTCTTTGTCTTGCTGGTGAGGTTCCTGTTGGGTCCGGGACCGCTTTTGAACTAGTATCAAAGACTGGAACCGACTGGTGAGAACACCCCCGAAGCCCCGGCCGCGAGGCGGGCGGACACTCGCTGTGCTCCTCGGTCGCTCGCTTCGCTCGCTCCCTGCGGTGCTTACGTCGTCTCCGCCCGCCTCGCACCCGCCCCTTCGAGTCCCGCCCCGCACAGCGACCGCACCTCACGCCTCCCCAGCCTCGTCGGCCGGCCTCCGCTGCGCTCCGGCCGGCCGACTCCCTCGCGCGTGCTCCTCGCGGCCGCCGGTGGCGGCCGCTCGCAGGCACGCGCCACCGCGGATCTATTTATATATAAGCGTCGCCGTCGGCGGTCGCGGTCGTGCCTCCCGTCTCCCGCCATAGCGCTCTTCCGACGGTTTAAATCGCGTGGGGACCCCACGGATGTGTAATGGAACCGAGTTCGCTCTCCGGGCTCCCCGCGGGCGTCGGCGAGGCGCTCGAAGCGGAGGGCGTCGCGGAGCTGTACCCGCCTCAGGAGGCGGCCGTCGAGGCGGGCGTCGTCGACGGCGAGAGCCTCGTCGCGGCCGTGCCGACCGCGTCGGGGAAGACGCTGATCGCGGAACTGGCGATGCTGTCGTCGATCGAGCGCGGCGGGAAGGCGCTGTACATCGTCCCGCTGCGCGCGCTCGCCAGCGAGAAGAAGGCCGAGTTCGAGCGCTGGGAGGAGTTCGGCGTCACGGTCGGCGTCTCCACGGGCAACTACGACTCCGACGGCGAGTGGCTCGCGAGCCGCGATATCATCGTCGCCACCTCGGAGAAGGTGGACTCGCTGATCCGCAACGGCGCGCCGTGGATCGACGACCTCACCTGCGTCGTCAGCGACGAGGTCCACCTCGTCGACGACTCCCACCGCGGCCCCACCCTCGAAGTGACGCTCGCGAAGCTCCGGAGGGTGAACCCGGGGCTCCAGACGGTCGCGCTCTCCGCGACCGTCGGCAACGCCGACGTCATCGCCGACTGGCTCGACGCCGAGCTCGTCGAGTCCGACTGGCGCCCCATCGAGCTGCGGACGGGGGTCCACTTCGGCAACGCGATCGAGTTCGACGACGGCAGCCGGCGCGAGGTGCCCGTCGAGCGCGGCGCAGACCAGACCGCGGAACTCGTCGCGGACGCCCTCGACACCGAGGAGGACGGGCAGGGCGGCTCCTCGCTCGTCTTCGTCAACTCCCGGCGCAACGCGGAGTCGTCGGCCCGCAAGCTCACGGACGTGACCGGCCCGCGGCTCACCGGCGACGAGCGCGACCGCCTCCGCGAGCTGGCCGAGGAGATCCGCGGCGTCTCGGACACCGACACCTCCGAGGACCTCGCGGACGCGGTCGAGGAGGGCTCGGCGTTCCACCACGCCGGGCTCGCGAGCGAGCACCGGAGCCTGGTCGAGGACGCGTTCCGCGACCGCCTGATCAAGTGCGTCTCCGCGACCCCGACGCTCGCCGCCGGCGTCAACACCCCCGCCCGCCGGGTGATCGTCCGCGACTGGCGCCGCTACGACGGCGAGTTCGGCGGGATGCAACCCCTCGACGTCCTCGAAGTCCACCAGATGTGCGGCCGCGCGGGCCGTCCCGGGCTCGATCCGTACGGCGAGGCGGTGCTGCTCGCGAGCGACGCCGACACCCGCGAGGAGCTGTTCGACCGGTACGTCTGGGCCGAGGCCGAGCCGGTCCGCTCGAAGCTGGCGGCCGAGCCCGCCCTCCGGACCCACGTCCTCGCGACGGTCGCGTCCGGCTTCGCCGCCACCCGCGAGGGGCTGCTCTCGTTCCTCGATAACACCCTCTACGCGACCCAGACCGACGACGAGGGGCGCCTGGCAGCGGTCACCGACACCGTCCTCGACTACCTCGACGTCAACGGGTTCGTTGAGCGCGACCGCGACGGCGGGAGCGAGGGCCTCGCGGCGACGGGGATCGGCCACACCGTCTCCCGGCTCTACCTCGACCCGATGAGCGCGGCCGAGATACTTGACGGGCTCCGGACCGTGGCGGACGGCGCGGACGACGAGGGCGCCGCCGGCGACTTCGTCCCCGCCGACGGCGCCGGTCCCGCCCCCGACGCGGGCGCCGAGGCCGACGCGGACGACTCCGGGTTCACGACGTACACGCGAGCGGACGAGGAGGGAGGCGACCCCGCCGCCGAGGCGGGGGAGCCGGACGCCGCCGCCGCCCCCGCCGTCACCCCCCTCGGCCTCTATCACCTCGTCAGCCGGACGCCCGACACCTACGAGCTGTACCTCAAGTCCGGCGACCGCGAGGAGTACACCGAGGTCTGCTACGAGCGCGAGACGGAGTTCCTCGGCGACGTCCCCTCCGAGTACGAGGACGTGCGGTTCGAGGACTGGCTCGCCGCGCTGAAGACGGCCCGCCTGCTGGAGGACTGGGCGAACGAGGTGGACGAGGACCGGATCGCGGAGCGCTACGGCGTCGGCCCGGGCGACATCCGCGGGAAGGTCGACACCGCCGAGTGGCTCCTCCGCGCCGCCGAGACGCTCGCGCGCGACGTCGAGGGGGTCGACGGCGACACGGTCGTTCGGGTGCGCGAGGCCCGCAAGCGGCTGGAGTACGGCGTCCGCGAGGAGCTGCTCGACCTCGCGGGCGTCCGCAACGTCGGCCGCAAGCGCGCCCGCCGCCTCTACGAGGCCGGCATCGAGAGCCGCGCCGACCTCCGCGAGGCGGACAAGGCGGTGGTGCTCGGCGCGCTCCGCGGCCGCGAGCGCACCGCCGAGCGGATCCTGGAGAACGCCGGCCGGGAGGACCCCTCGCTCGACGGCGTCGACCCGGACCGGTCGGCCTCCGCGGCGGCGACCGCGGGGGCGGACGCCGACGGCGACGGCGACGGACAGGCCAGCCTGGGTGATTTCGGATGACGGAGCCGTCGGGGGGCTCGTCCCGCGGGCCGTCAGCGACCTCGCCCCGACCGCCGGCGCCAGATCCCGCCGTCAGGCTCGTCGCCGGAACCTTCGCGATCGACGACCTCGACGCGTTCCTCAGCGACCTCGACGACGTCGGCCGGGAGACCGGCGCGGTCGTTCAGGCGTTCGACGCCGACCTCGTCGTCTCGACCGCTCACCTCCGGGAAGCGGTCCGGCTCGCCGCGCGAGCGATCGCCCGCGGCGAGGCGGTTGCGCGCGACCCCGGCGTCGAGGTCCTGCTGTACGCGGCCGGGCGGCGACAGATCGACCGCGCCCTCGAACTCGGCGTCTCCGAGGGAAGGCGGCCCGCGGTCGTCCTCCTCGCGGACTTCGGCGGCGTCCCCAGCGTCGACCGTCCGACCGCTGATCTGGACCGGGCCGTCGAGTCGATCCGAGCGCTCGCGGTCGATTCGATCGCGAGTCCGGACGGCGACGGGCTCCCCGTCGCCTTCGACGAGAATCGCGTCCGGGAGTTCTACGGCGTTACCGATCGCGAACTCGCCGCGACGAACGGCGACCTCGTCGACGTGGTTCGCGAACGCGTCGCGCTGCTCGACGTCGAGAAGTGACAGCGGGTCGAGAACCGCCGGATCGTACCCCTTCGTTTCCACTGGAAACCGCTGGACGTGGATCCCTCTGGGTTCCAGTTGAAACGGCACGGAGCAGAAGTAGTCCATCCTGGATTCGAACCAGGGTCGAAGCCCCCAGAAGGCTTCAGGATTGGCCACTACCCCAATGGACTGCGCACTTATCGGTAGCCAGTACGTCTTTGTAAGCGTTGCGCGTTGCGGTCGCCGTGCGATCGGTTGACGCTCCCCGTCCGCGTCGGCGCCCCTCGCCGGCGTCGCGGTCGCGACGGCGGCGATCGCTTCCCGCTGTCGGATCGCGTTCGTGGACATATCGACGCGTTTTACACGACCGAATCCGCACGAAGCTGTATGTACGTCGGACGATTCGTCGTCGTCGCGCCGGGAGTCGGCGGCTACCGCGTCTCCTCGCGCTCGTTCCCGAACCGTCGCGTCCGCGACCGGGGCCGGACGCTCACTGTCGGTCCGACGCCGGACGCGCCGGAGACCGACAACCCATACGTCTCGTACAACTGCGCGCGCGCCGTCGAGGCCCCGACCGGGGCGCCGCTGGCGGCCCTCGGAAACGGCTCGCACGTCGACCCGATCGCGGAGAAACTGGAGCGCGGCTACCCGCCCCGCGACGCGCTCGCGTCGGCGCTGCTCGCGCTCGACTACGAGAGGGACGACTACGACACGCCTCGCGTCGCCGGGATCGTCGGCGCTGCGTCCGCGACCATCGGGGTCGTCCGCCGCGACGCGCTCCTCGTCGAGGCCGTCGACGAGCCGACGGTCGTCGCGACCTACGAGACGGACTCCCCCGAGCCGTACGACCTGACCGCGACCGACGCGGGGTCGGTCGCGACCGAACTGCTGGAGTCCGACCTCGAACACCCGGTCTGTGCCGCGGGCGCGACCGTCGACGACGGCGGCGTCTCGCTGGCGTTCGACAACGGCGACGACTGACCGCTGAGGGACTCGGAGCGCGGAGGCGCTCGTCCGCCTTTCCGGCTCCCGACGGCTTTTGAGCCCCCCGTCCGAGTGACTTCCATGGAGCGCGTCACCGCGGCCGACTACCACGACATCGCGGTCCCGTCCGATCCCCGGATCTCGCCGGACGGCGACCGCGTCGCCTTCGTGCGCCGACAGCCGAACGACGACGACAGCTACGAGGCGACGGTGTACCTCGTCGACGTCGCGGGCGACGACGACCCCCGACGGCTCACCCTTCCCGAGGGATCCGACGCCGAACCGCGCTGGAGCCCCTCCGGCGACCGGATCGCGTTCACCTCCACTCGCGGCGCCGACGACGACCGCCAGCAGCTGTGGGTCCTCCCGGTCGGCGGGGGCGAGGCCCGCCGCGTCACCGACGTCGTCGGCGGCGTCTCGTCCATCGCGTGGTCGCCAGACGGGGAGCGGATCGCGTTCGTCCAGTCGGTGACCGCCGACGACCGCGAGGCCGACCGCGACCTCGCCGTGCCGGACGGCTACGAACCGGACGAGCATCCCGACCCGCGCGTCATCGACCGGACCGTCTACCGGGCGGCCGAGCGCTACTTCGACGGGCGGCGCCCCGGCGTCTACGTCGTCGACGCCGACGCGACCGTCGGGGGCGTCACGGATCCGGACCCGGCCGAGTCCCGATCGATCGAACGGGTCACCGACGGGGACGCCGACTTCGCCGCCCCGTCGTGGGGCGACGCCGACACGCTGTACTACACCGAGGCGATCGGAGACGACCCCGACGACTCGGTCGAGATCGCGATCCGCGCCCACGACTTCGCGGCCGGCGAGGCCGAGCGCGTCCACACCACGACCGGGTGGGGCGCCGACCTCGCGGCGACCGCCGACGGCCGCGTCGCCTTCACGCACGCCGAGCCGGAGCGGGTGTCGATGCAGCCGACGGACCTCCGCGTCCTCGACGCCGAGTCGGGGGCCGTCACCGACCTGACCGGCGGCCTCGACCGCGGGCTCGGCCGGGGGACGACGCCGCAGTGGGGCCCGGACGAGGCGACGCTGTACTTCGCGACGCCCGACGAGGGGAAGACGGCGCTGTGGCACGTCCCCGCCGACGGGAGCGCCGACCCCGAGCGCCTGCTCCGGCCGGGAACCGTCTCGGCCGCGACGGTCGGCGGCGAGGCCGGTACCGGACCCGAGTCGGTCACCGTCGCGTACGCCGCCAGCGAGTGGGACCACCCGGGCGACGCGTTCGCCTACGACGCCGACTCCGACGCGCCGACCCGCCTGACCGAACTGAACGCCGACTACCTCGCCGGGCGGGCGATCGGGGAGCCGGAGGAGCTCCGGTTCGAGTCCGACGGGGTGGAGATCCAGGGGTGGCTGTTGACGCCGCCGGCGGGGACCGGCGGCGACGCGGCCGAGTCCGCTGACGCCGACGAGCCGTACCCGCTCGCGGTCGAGATCCACGGCGGGCCGCACGCGATGTGGTCGACCGCGGGGACGATGTGGCACGAGTTCCAGACGCTCGCAGCCCGCGGCTACGCCGTCTTCTGGTCGAACCCGCGGGGCTCGACCGGCTACGGCGAGGCGTTCATGAAAGCGATCGAGCGGGACTGGGGCGCGGTCACCCTCCGCGACGTGATGGCCGGCGTGGAGACGGTCGCCGACCGCCCGGAGATCGACGCGTCGAACGCCTTCGTCACCGGCGGCTCGTTCGGCGGCTTCATGACCGCGTGGGCGGTCGGACAGACCGACTACTTCCGCGCGGCGGTCTCCCAGCGCGGCGTCTACGACCTCACCGGCTTCTACGGCTCGACCGACGCCGCCTACAAGCTCGTCGAGGGCGACTTCGACGCGGTCCCCTCCGAGGAGCCCGAGTGGCTCTGGGAGCAGTCCCCGACCGGCCACGCCGACGCGGTCGACACGCCGACCCTCCTCGTCCACTCCGAGGACGACACGCGCACCCCGATCTGTACGGCGGAGCTGTACCACCGGATCCTCCGGAAGAACGGCGTCGACACGCGGTTCGTCAGGTACCCCCGCGAGGGCCACGAGCTCTCGCGGTCCGGCGAGCCCGCGCACGTCGTCGACCGCATCGAGCGGATCGCCCGCTGGTTCGACGGCTACTCCGCGCACCACGACGCGGACCGCGCGCTCGACCGCCCCGAGGACGACGGGCTGACCGCGGGCGAGGGAGACGACGAGGCCGAGGAGTAGGCCCCTCGCCCCGCGAAACGCTCAGCGCTCGTCGGGCTCGAACGCGTCGATGGCGTCGTGGACGTCCGTCACCCACTCGTCGAGGGCGTCGTGGAGGCGCCGCTTGGCCTCCGGGACCGGGATCGCAGTGTACTGGTAGACGTAGCCGCCGGAGTCGAGCAGCCGCCGCCGGCGCTCGACGAGCCCCTTCTCGCGCAGCGTCGACAGCGACCGGTTCACGTTCGATCGGTCCCGGTCGAGGGCGTCGGCGAGCTCCGAAACGGTGCTGCCCGGATGCTCGAGCAGCGCGAGGTACGCGCGGCTCTCGTGGTCGCGTACGCCGAAGACGCAGGAGAGGACGTGTTCGAAGGACGGGGAGGCGTCGCCGACGAGGTCCTCGATCTCGGGGTCGCTCATACGACCCGATTCACGCGCGGCGACGTTAAATGTCGGTTTCGCCGCTCGGCGGTCTCACTCCTCGGCCGCGTAGCCCATCTGGTCGATACAGCCTCGCATCCCCGACTCGTCCGCGTGTCGATGGAGGTTCGTCGGCGTGTCGCAGTGGTACGTCTCGCCGTCGTAGCGGAGGGCGACCTCGTGGGTGGCGCCCGCGACCTCGACGTCGACGAGGATCCGCCGCCCGTCGTTGAGCGCGTCGATCAGTTCGTCGACGGCCAACTCGCCCGCCTCGACCCGGAGTACCTCGCTCATGGGTTCGATTCGGCCGTCGGTGAGTTAAAAGCGACCGATGCGTCTCGGCCCGCGGTGCCCGCGTGTCCGGTGCGGCCGCGGTCGGCGGCCTCGGCGGTCGCGTCGCGCCCGCTCACGTCTTGGTCGAATCCGGTCCGCCCTCCTCGGCGGGCGGCTCGACGCCCTCGGCGGCCGCGACGTCCTCGGTCCGCTTCTCCGCCTCGACGTGCCAGCGGTCTATCTCGGACTCGTAGTCGTCGAGGACCGCCGACACCTCGGCCTTCAGTTCGTCGTCGTTGACGTTCACCTCGAAGACGAACGTCTCGCCGTCCTCGGCGCGGGCGACCTCCTGGATGTTGGCGCTGACGAGCTCGTTGTCGAAGTAGTACGGCGCCATCTGGGTCATCACGTTCCGGTAGACCGCGTCTTCCACCTTCCGGAGCGCCTTCCGGCTGGCCGAGTCGGCCGCGCGGGCGACGTGTCCGATCGACTCGCCCCAGCTCTCGCGGGCGCTCTCGGTGTCGTTCTCCTCGACCTTCTCGTAGGACTCGGTGAGCTTCTCGCCGGCCGTCTGGAGGTCGTCGCCCGGCGACTTCCCCGCGCGCTCGCCTTTCCCCTCGTCGACGGAGGCCTGCGCCGCGGTCTTCTCCGAGACGTCCTCGTCGATGCGCTCGTGGGTCTTCGGGCGCCACTCGTCGAACTCGTAGTAGGCGTCGCCGTCGACCCCCACCTCCCGGAGCGCCAAGGCGATCCGCTCGCCGTGCTCGACGACGTCGCCCCAGTCGCCGCGCATCTTGAAGCCGGAGATGCTCTCTTCCATCGGTTGCCCCCGTTACGGAGCGAACGCGTATAAGTCTCTCCGCATTGGCGCGACTCGCCGGGGGCGGCTCGGCCATCGGGCCCGCGGTGGGGGACTACTTCCCGTACGCGACTCGGCGCGCGAACGCGTCGAGCCGCTCCTTGAGGTCGCCGAGGTAGCCGGCGGGGGAAACACGCCGGACCGACGACTCGTCGACCTCGATCCGATCGCCCCGGAACGGATCGCGCTCGGCCCGCTCCTCCGGCGTCTGGTCTTTCGCCACCGCTCCCACGACGGTCGACATCGAACAGCGCCCGCACGCCTCCGCCTCGACGGGCTCGTCGGCGTCCGTCCGGTCGGCCTCTTCTGTCATGATCGTTCACCGTGGGATACGGCGTCGCGGGACTTAAATCCGCGCCTCACGCGCGAGCGACGCGGGTTCGCCCCGACAGCCCGAAAATCCACGCCCCGAGCGGCGTCGCGGTGTGGTCCCTCGAGCCGGTCGCCGACGCCCTTTTTACCCGCTCCGTGGAATGTGCTCGCATGGGATATCGCGTCGTGGACGTCGACGCCGTCGAACCGGAACCGGACCGCCCCTGCGAGTGTCGAAAGCTGTCCGAACCGGGAGGGCTCGACGCCGCGGCGATCAACCGGTTCCGGGCGGCGCCCGGCGAGCAGCTGCCGCTCGCGTACCACCACCACGAGACCCAACAGGAGGCGTTCTACGTGCTCGATGGAACGCTCGCCGTCGAGACGCCGGAGCGAACCTACGAGGTCCCGGCGGACGACCTGTTCGTCGTCGACCCCGAGAGCCCGCAGCGCGCGTACAACCCCGCCGACGCCAACGGCCCGGTGACGGTGCTGGCCGTCGGTGCGCCGCCCGCCTCGGGAGACGCCGTGCCGTACGACCCGGACGACGCCGGAGCCGACGACGATGAGTGAGAACGCGACCCCCGGCGAGGCACCTCGCCGCGACCCCGAGGAGCTGCCGGCGGCGATCCGCGAGGCGGTGCCCGACTACGACGACGAGTACCTCGACCGCGTCTCCGACCGGCTGATGTACAGCTACGACCTCGACCGCGACGTCGTCGTCGACGGCGAGCGGTTCGAGATGACCGCGGAGATGCGGGTGCGCAACCAGAAGCAGTTCCTCCACCCGGCGCTGAGCTACGCGGACCACGACCTGATGGAGTACGTCTTCGCCCGTCGCGTGTCGACGCCGAGCGTCGCGGCGGTGGAGCGGCTCGTCGAGTTCGCTCACGACGTCGCCGACGAGCGGGTCGACGCCCACGAGGAGCACTACGGCACCGACGTCACCGTCGTCCTCGTCGCCGACCGGATCCCGGACGACGTCGCCGCGTTCGTCGACGGGTTCCGCGACCGCACCCTGTTGAAGTTCGGCTACTACGGCCACTACGAGGTGAACCTCGTCGTCGTCGCCCCGGAGCGAGAGGCGCTCGTCGCCAGCGAGAGCGCCGACACCGCCGCCGCCTTCCGCCTGTGGGAGCGGGTCGAGCAGCCGGACGAGGGGTTCTTCTCGCGGTTCGCGAAGCGCTTCTGGCGGTGAGGAGTCACCCGGGCAGCGGCGCTCTCGGATCGAGCGCGGTCGAAAAAAGCGGAACGCGGAGTCAGTCGTCGCTCGGTTCGGCCGCCGGCTCGCCGCCGCTCCGCACGCTCGTGATGTTGCCGTAACCGATCCACACGAGCGACAGCGCGAGGTAGATGAGGACGAACGCGAGCCCCATCTGAACGACGGCGGATATCTGTCCGCCGAGTCCCGTGACGCCGCCCTGGATGAGCTTCTGATAGAGGTTGTCCCACAGCGCGACCCACGACAGCCCGAGCACGGTGATCGTCACCATGATCGTCATCGGCACGCCGGTCGAGACGAGCTGCTTGGACTCGTCCCAGTTGGCGAGCCAGACGGTCGCGGCGAGCAGCGCCAGCGCCGCGAGCAGCTGGTTCGCGCCGCCGAACAGCGCCCACAGCGTCACCCACTCGCCGGAGATGACGAGCAGGTACGCGACGAGCGACTGGACGATCGGGTTCGTGTACCGCCCCTTCGCGAGGCTGCTGAGGTCGGTCGAGAAGCCGGTCGTCGTCCCGCTTCCTCGGGTCCCGACGATCTCCTCCATCATGTACCGCCCGAGCCGCGCGGCGGTGTCGGTCGAGGTGAGCAGGAAGCTCACCAAGACGAGCGCCATGAACGGCGCACCGAAGCTCTGCGGGATCCCGAGGCTGGTGAGGATGATCCCGCCGCCGGTCGCGAAGTTGGGCAGCGCGCCGCCGATGCCGCCGCCGGCCGCCGCCGTGGTCGCGCCGGCCACCGCGAGCGTCGAGATCGCGACGGACGCGAGCAGGCCCTCACCGAGCATGCCGCCATAGCCGATGAGGCGGGCGTCGCTCTCCTTGTTCAGCTGCTTGGCCGTCGTCCCCGACGACACCAGCGAGTGGAAGCCGCTGATCGTCCCGCAGGCGATCGTGACGAACAACAGGGGGAACAGCGGCGTTATCCCTCTGGTCTCGATCGCGAGGTCGCTGCCGAAAAAGCCCATGTACGCCCCGATCGAGGGGTCGATGGTCAGCGGCTGGGCCGAGGTGCCCAGCAGCGTCCCGACGATGATCGCCAGCAGCGCCCCGCCGACGCCCGAGTACAGCAGGAACGACGACAGGTAGTCCCGCGGCTGGAGCAGGACCCACACCGGGAGCGCGCTCGCGAGCGTCGCGTACACGAGGATCACCGGCACCCACGCGGCGACGTTCGGCTGGAGGATGGCGCTGGTGCTCACCACCGCGCCGGGCAGCCAGGCGCCGTTCCCGAGGAACTCGAAGAGGACGATGGTCCCGGCGGGGTAGACCCCGGTCTCGACCGCCGGGAACAGCGCGAGCGGGTACTGGATCCCGAGCCAGACGCCCGCGAACACCCCGGCGACGAACACGACCGTCCCCGGGAGGAACGGGCCGTCGAGCTGGTAGAGGTAGACGCCGAACGCGAACGCCAGCGCGATGTACACCAGGCTCGCGGTCGCGGCCGACGGGAACGCGTTCAACACGATCCCGACGACCAGGGCGAACACCGCCACCACGAGGATGATGGTGAGGAACGCGAACCACAGAAGCATGTTCTTGCCGCGCTCACCGACGTACTCGCCGATGATGTAGCCGATCGACTTCCCCTCGTGTCGCATCGAGCCCGAAAGCGAGATGAAGTCGTGAACGGCCCCCATCAGCGGGTTGCCGATGGCGACCCACAGAAGCGCCGGAACCCAGCCCCAGATGGCTCCGGCGGTGATCGGGCCGACGATCGGCGCGCCGCCCGCGATGCTTGAGAAGTGATGCCCCAGTAACACCGGCTTCTTCGCCGGTACGTACTCCTGGCCGTCCTCGTACTTGTGTGCCGGCGTCTCCCGGTCGTCGTCTATCTCGACGAACCGAGAGAGGTACCGCGAGTACCCCACGTATCCCACGGTGAACGTACTGAGCACGGCGACGACGATCCAAATTACACTTGTCATAAGTCCCTGCCTCGTGGTATCGATTCACCATGTCAGACTTAAACGTTACTTTCGTTCATGATATTCGAGGTGTATACGGGGAGACCGACCGAACTCACCGCCGGAACACAGTTTTTTTCTCCACACTCCCCGGTAAAATTCGCACTAATCGGTCGCCGATACCCCTCGCGCGCGCTCATGACGGGGCGCGCTCCGGATTCGAGCCCCTACGGCTCCACGTCCAGCGACGCGGCGACGTCGGCTAGCACGTCCCCGCGGACCTCGGTGGTGCGCGACTCTATCTCGGCGACGAGCGGTGGGTCGAACCCCTCGCGGACCTGCGAGAGGCGGTCGCGCTCGGTCTCGACCTTCTCGCGGAGGTAGCGTGCGCCGCGTCCCGTCTCGTCGTCGTCGGGCGACGGCGTGAGCTTGTTCGCCACGAGCCCGCGGACGCGCAGGTCGCGGTCGGTGAACTCCTCGATCGCTCGCGCCGTCTCGTTGACGGAGAGCTGGTCGGGGTTGAACACGAGGAAGAAGGCGGCGTCCGACCGCATCGTCTCGCCGGCGAACTCGAAGAACTCCTTGCGCTCCCGGAGCCGCTCGATCACGGGGTCGCCCTCCAACAGGCGCCGCGGCTCCGCGTCGCCGATCGCGGCCTTCTCGAACAGGTCTATCGACTGCTTCCGCTTGTACAGCAGGCGGTCGATCCAATCGCCGAGGAACTCGGGCAGCCCGAGCAGCCGCAGCGTCGACCCCGTGGGAGCGGTGTCGAACACGACGCGGTCGTACGGCTCGCTCTCCGTGCGCATCACGTCGACGAACGCGTCGAACAGCGCCGACTCGTACGCGCCCGGCGTCCCGTGGGACATCTCCAGCTGGCGGTTGATCTCGGAGACCATCGCCGCCGACACCTGCTCGGAGAGCGACTCGCGGATCTCGTCGAGGTGCCGCTGCATCTCGTCTTCCGGGTCGATCTCCATCGCGTCCAGCCCGTCGACGCCGTCGACCGACTCGGGCTCGTCGCCGAACCGCTGGTCGAACACGTCCGACACCGAGTGGGCCGGGTCGGTGGAGACGACGAGCGTCCGGGCGCCGTCGCGCGCGCAGCGGTAGGCGTACGCACACGAGACGGTGGTCTTCCCGACCCCGCCCTTCCCGCCGAAGAAGACGAACTGCTCCCCGTCGGCGGAGGCGTGAAGCTCCGTCATCAGAAGTGGTACTGCTGGCCCTTCCGCTCGATGAGACTGTCGCGGTCCCACAGCCGCCGCTCCCACGCCTCGAACTCGTCTTCGAGGTACGGCAGCAGCTCGGCGGTGTAGTACGACACCGGCGACGGGACCCCGAACGCGTCCGGGAAACACGCCAGCATGAACTCGTCTTCGGTGTCCTCGGCCTCCTTCTCGATCTTCTCGTAGGCCGGGTGCGTGATCATCCCGTGGTACAGGCCTCGGAGCCACTCCTCGAGCGCGGCTCGGAACGCCTCGATCCGGTCGGCTACTGTCATTATTCCTCATGACGACGCTCCGGCGTTAAAAGCTATCGCGGCCGGGTCGTCGAGACGCCGATCCGCTGTCAGTCGCCGGGGCGCCGATCCGCGGGCGGGTCGCGCGCGGAGCGCGGGGCGTCAGGCGAAGCTCCCTCCGAGTTGGGCGTCAGGCGAAGCTCGCTTGTAGTTGTGCGTCAGGCGGAGCTCCCTTCGGTGAGCTCCCCCGACGCGTCGTCGGTCTCGGCCTCCTCGGCGTCGCCCAGCTCCGGTCGGTCTCCGTCGTCGGGACTCGGGCTGTGGACGTCGCTGCCGAGCGCTCCCCAGACCAGGTACAGCATCGCGGCGACCATCAGCACCGTCATCGTGACGCTGACCAGCGACACGGCGGAGGCGGACAGAACCATGTCCCGAGTTCGACGACCGCAGCCTATCAACGTATCGGCTCGGGCCGGCCCGGGGCGGGTCCGAGGGGTCGCTCGCTCCGGCGCGCCGCCCGGGGGTTGAATAGCGTCGTGTCCGATCCGGCCGTATGGACGACCGCATCCCGGTGACCGTGCTCTCGGGGGGCCTCGGCGCGGGCAAGACGACGCTCCTGAACCACCTCCTGCGGAACGCCGGCGACCGCGACCTCGCGGTCCTCGTCAACGACATGGGCGACGTCAACGTCGACGCGGAGCTGATCGCCGAGGAGTCCGAGGTCGGCGTCGGCGGCGTCACGGAGCTGTCGAACGGCTGTATCTGCTGCGAGCTACAGGACGACCTGGAGTCCGCCGTGGTCCGTCTCGCCGAGAACCGGTCGTTCGACGCGCTCGTCGTCGAGTCGTCCGGCATCTCCGAGCCGGCGCCGGTCGCGCGGCTGTTCACCGCCGAGTCGCGCGCGGCGGCCCGCTACCGGGTCGACGCGCTGGTGACCGTGATCGACACGCGGCAGTTCCTCGACGCGTTCGCTGGCGACGGGGCTCCGGAGCGGCGCGTCGACCCGGACGCCGGCGACGCGAACGGCGGGGACGCCGACCGCCCGCTCTCGGACCTCCTCGTCGAGCAGGTCGAGGTGTCGAACCTCGTGGTGTGTAACAAGGCGGACCTCTGCACCGACGCGGAGGTCGACGAGGCGGTCGAGCTCGTGGGGGCGCTCCAGCCCGGCGCGGAGACTGTCGTCACGGAGTTCTCCGCGGTCGATCCCGACCGGCTCCTCGACGTCGGGCTGTTCGACGAGGGCGAACTCGGCGACCTCCCGGGCTGGAAGCGCGCGCTCGCGGACGACCACCACGGGGACGGAGAAGACGACCACCACGGGGACGGAGAAGACGACCACGCCGACCACCGCCACCCCGACGAGGTGTACGGCGTCACCTCCTTCACCTACCGCCGCCGCCGCCCGTTCCACCCCGACCGGATCGCCGCCGTCCTCCGCGACCTCCCGTCGGGCGTGGTCCGCTCGAAGGGGACGCTGTGGGTCGCCGGTACGGAGCAGCGCCAGCAGGTCGGGCAGGCGGGCCGGTCGGTCCGGGTCACCGCGCTCGGTCCGTGGATCGCCGGCGTCCCGTCGGTCGAGCGCGACATGCTCCGCTCGAACCGCCCCGGCCTCGACTGGGACGACGAGCGCGGCGACCGCCGGACGGAGTACGTCGTCATCGGCACCGAGGTCGACGAGGATGCCCTCGTCTCGCGGCTCGACGACGCGCTGTTGACCGACGCCGAACTCGCGGAGCTCGGCGACCCGGGCGTCGGGGACGACCCGGCCGACGCCGACCCCGCGCCGTTCCCGACCGAACAGGGGAGCGAGGTCGCGCTCCGGGAGCCGTAGGGCCGTTGCGAAAAGGAATCGGTCCGCCGTTCAGCAGGCGCAGCCGCTCCCGGCCGCGCGCTCGAAGCGCATCGCGTCGCCGCAGTCGGGGCAGGTCGGCGTCCCCTCGTCGTCGCGATCGAGCCCCTCGTCGTCGACGTCGACGTCGCGGACGCGGACGCCGCAGTCGTCGCACCAGTACGCCCCCTCGGAGCCGTCGTTCCCCGCGGTGCCGGGCGCCTTCTGCGTCGAGCTCGCCAGCGCGTCGGTCACCGTGTCGAAGATGCCCATACCGTAATTATCCGCATCGATCATCTTAGTCTCTCGGTGTCGTGCGATCGATTCGCACAGCCGCCTCGCGGCCCCGAGTCGCCCGCGCCGCTCGGCTCCTCACAGCAGCGGGAGCGTGAGCGCGACGAAGACGATCCCCAGCCCGATACCGGCGTACAGCAGCCGCTCGAACCGGAGGCCGACCGGGAGCGTCCCGGCGTCGGCGGGCGGCGCCGACCGGACGAGCTGTCGGTACGCGAGCCACGCGACGCCCGCGAACCCACCCGCCGACGCCGCGAGCGCGACGGGCAGCGACAGCCCGTACGCGAGCCCGTAGAGCGGCCCGAACGAGAAGACGAGCGTGAACGTCAGCCCCGCGGTCACGAGGAAGGGGACCGGGTCGATCGGCTCGCCGCGGCGGTTGCGGAGGCGGGGCGCTCCGACCATGACCGCCGTACGTCCCGAACGGACAAGAGCTAAGTGGCGCACACCCGCCAGTCGGCGTATGAGCGCCGAGGGGAGCGGTGAGGAGAGCGGCGAGGGGGACGGCCCGGGAGTCCGCGAGGGCGTCGAGCGCTCCTCCGGGGACCCCAAGGTGTTGCTCGCGATGAACGCCGTGCTCTCGACGTGGTTCGCCTGGATGGTCGTCTGGGGACTCGACTTCCTCGGCGCGGCGTCGCTCACCGCGGTCAACGTCGCGACGCTGGCGATAATTCTCTTCGGCGTGACGTACGTCGTCGCGCTCCGGTAACGGTCCACCCGCGTCGCGTCGGTCTCTCGCCCGCCGACCGTGCGATTCGCCACATTTTAAGCCCGTTCCGGTCGGGATTCCGGACAATGACGATCGAAGACCGAGACGACGCGTACCTCATCACGCACGCGCTGGCGACGGACACCCTCTCGCGGCTGCGCGACGTCGAGACCGAGCAGGTCGCGTTCCGAAAGGGCCTGGTGAAGCTCGGCCGCATCTGCGGCTACGAGATCATCGACGGCGCCATGGAGACCGAGTACGTCCCGGTTCAGACCCCGCTCGAGGAGACGACGGGCGAGCGCGTGAAGGGGCTCGACGACGTGGTGATCATCAACGTCCTCCGCGCCGCGACCCCGTTCGTCGAGGGGCTGTTGAAGGCGTTCCCCCGCGCGAAGCAGGGCGTCATCTCCGCCGGGCGCGACGAGGCGGCCGGGATGACCGCGGACGGCGAGTTCCCGATCAGCATCGACTACGTGAAGCTCCCCGAAATCCGACCCCGAGACACCGTGATCGTCGCGGACCCGATGCTCGCGACGGGGTCGACGATGGTCGCCGTCCTCGACCACGTCCTCGACGAGGCCGACGACTTCGAGGACCTGTTCGTGCTCTCCGCGGTCTCGGCGCCCGCCGGCCTCGTCCGCGTGAGCGAGGCGGTCCCCGAGGCGGACCTGCTGACCGTCGCCATCGACGACCACCTCGACGACGACGGGTTCATCGTCCCCGGCCTCGGCGACGCCGGCGACCGGGCGTTCCGGACGGTCTAAGCGGCCGCGTCCCCGCCCGGGCGCCCCGACTCCGTCGACGTACTTTTAAGAGCCGTCGCCGCGACCGGTACGACATGAGCGACGCGCCGACGACCGAGCCGTGCGACGCCTGCGGCGACGCCACGACGGACGCGCTCGCGCGCACCGTCCGGCTGAGCGTCGACCGGGCGAACATCGACACCCAGCGCCTCTGCCCCGACTGCTTCGCCGACTGGATCCAGCGCTACCAGGACCGCCTCGGCTCCGGCGGCGACGAGGGCGACGAGAGCTCGGAGATCATCGTCGACTGAGGCCCCCGGCCGGACCGGGGAGATCCCGCGACCGGCCGAACACCTTCGTTTCGGGCGGCAACGTCCGTTCCGACCGCCCGTCTTAAGCCGCGGCGGAACGGAGTTCGACGTAATGGACCTCGCCATCGACGCCGCGGCCCCGGCGGCGCCAGACTGCGCCGCCGACGGGACGTGGCTCGCGTGTATCGAGTGCGACGAGACGTTCGCCCCGTTCGACGACGTCCGGTACACCTGCGACGACTGCGGCGGCCTGCTGGAAGTCCGGTACGCCGACCCGCCGACGTTCGACGAGTTCGGCGCGGGCGCGCCCTCCGACGGCCCCGACCGCGGCGTCTGGCGCTACCGCGAGGCGCTCCCCTTCGACCTCGGGGTCACCCTCCCCGAGGGCGACACCCCGCTCCACCGCGTCCCGCGCATCGAGGAGGCGGTCGGCGTCGACGCGCTCCGGATCAAACACGAGGGGATGAACCCCACCGGCTCGTTCAAGGACCGCGGGATGACCGTCGGCGTCCGCGTCGCGAAGGAGCTCGGCGTCGGCGCGCTCGCGTGCGCCTCGACCGGCAACACGTCGGCCGCGCTCGCCGCGTACGGCGGGCGCGGCGACATGCAGACGCTCGTCCTCCTCCCGGCCGGGAAGGTCGCCGCCGGGAAGGTCGCGCAGGCGAGCCTCCACGGCGCGCGCATCCTGGAGGTCGACGGCAACTTCGACGCCTGTCTCGACATCGTCCAGGAGCTCGCCGCGCGCGGCGAGGCGTACCTGCTCAACTCGCTGAACCCGTTCCGCCTGGAGGGCCAGAAGACGATCGGCTTCGAGGTCTTAGAGGAGTTCTACGCCGATTACGGCGCGTTCCCGGACCGGATCGTCCTCCCCGTCGGCAACGCGGGCAACACCTCGGCGCTGTACAAGGGGTTCCGCGAGCTCGTCCAGTCGGGCGCGCTCGCCGTCGACGAGGTCCCCAAGCTCACCGGGGTCCAGGCCGAGGGCGCCGCGCCGATGGTCGAGGCGATCGAAGAGGGGAACGACGAGATCCGGCGCTGGGAGGACGTCGAGACGCGCGCGACCGCGATCCGCATCGGCAACCCGGTCAACGCTCCGAAGGCGATCCCCGGCATCCGCAACACGAACGGCACCGCCGTCGCCGTGAGCGACGACGAGATAACCGCCGCGCAGCGCCACCTCGCCAGCGAGGGCGTCGGCGTCGAGCCCGCGTCCGCGGCGAGCCTCGCCGGCCTGAAGAAGCTCCGGCGCTCCGGCGTCGTCGACGACGACGAGCGGGTCGTCTGCCTCACCACCGGCCACCTCCTCAAGGACCCCGACGCCGCCTACGAGGCCGGCGGCGATCCCGAGCCCGTCCCGAACGACGCCGACGCGGTCCTCGACCACATCAGAGGGTAACCGCCGACTGCGGCTTCGGATTCGGATCCGGACTCCGATTCGTGCTCGGCGCCCACGCTTGACGCTCGACGTTCGACCCTTGACCCTCGACGCTCGGGCGTCCCACCGCGCCGGGCCAGCTATCATATACACAAGCACATACACAAACACGAGATGCCAACGAAAACGATCGGCGTCCGCGAGGAGGTGTACGAGCGGCTTCGCGCCCGGAAGCGCGACGACGAGAGCGAGGGGGACTGGCGCGACGGGTTCGGGTCGCTGTCGACCGCGGAGACCGACTCGCTCCGCGAGGCCGCGAGGCGGTCGCGGGAGCGGTTCGACGAGTCGGCGGGCACCCGACAGGCCGCGGCGATCGATCGGATGGCGGACGCGGGCGACGACGAGCCTCCGGACGGCGGCGCTGCCGCCGACACGAGCGACGACGGCACCGACGCGAACGACGTCGATTCCGATGAGACGAACGACGCCGACGGAGGATCGGCATGACCCGGTACCTGCTCGACACCACGTTCCTGATCGACTACCTCGCCGGTACCGACGCCGTTCGGGAGTTCCTCGAAGCCCACGAGGACGGCGAGTTCGCGACGACCGCGATGAACTACAAGGAGGTCGCGGTCGGGCGGCGCCTCGACGGCGACTTCGACCCCGAGCGGCTCGCAGCCGCGTTCGCGTGGCTTGACGTGGTGCCGATCACGGGCGAGCACGCCCTCGCGGCGAGCGCGTTCGAGGCGGACCCGTACCGCTCCGACGACCACACGAGGCGGGCCGTCGACGCGGCGACCGCGGACCTGCTCATCGCCGGAGTCGCCGACGCGGAGGGAATGACCGTCGTCGCGCGGACCGTCGACGACTTCGAGCCGTTCGTCCCGGTCGCCGCGTACTGACCCCGACTACTCGTCGGGCCGCTCGTCGGCGCCGTCCAGCGTGATCTCGGTGATCTCCACGATCCGGTCGTCCGCGAGCAGCGTCTCGATCGCGGCGTCGGGGACCGCCGAGTCGAGGTTGTAGACGGTGAGCGCCTCGCCGCCCTGCGTCTCGCGGCCGTTGAACATCCCGGCGATGTTCACGTCGTGGTCGCCGAGGACGGTCCCGATCAGCCCGATGACGCCCGGCTCGTCGGTGTTGCGCGCGACGAGCATGTGGCCGTAGGGGACCGCGTCGACGCGGAACCCGTCGATCCGGACGATGCGGGCGTCCTCGCCCGCGAACAGCGTCCCCTCGACCGCGATCTCGTCGTCGCCGTTGCGGACGGTGACGCGGACGAGGCTCTGGAAGTCCTCGGTCTGTCGGGTCTTCGACTCGGTCACCTCGATGCCGCGCTCCTCGGCGAGCCGCGGCGCGTTGACGGCGTTCACCTGCCACTCCAACGGCTCGAAGACGCCCTTCAGGGCGCTCGCGGTGACGAGGTCGACGTCCTCCGCGGCGATGTCGCCCTCGTAGGTCGCCTCGACCTCGGTGATCCGGCCGTCGAGCAGCTGCGCGGCCACCTTCCCGGCGGTCTCGGCCACGTCGATGTACGGTTCGATCCGCGGGAACGCGCTCTCGTCGACGGAGGGGGCGTTGAGCGCCGTCAGGACCGGCTCGTCGTTGAACGCTGCCAGCACCGCCTCCGCGGTGTCGACCGAGACGTTCTCCTGGGCGGCCTCCGTCGAGGCGCCGAGGTGCGGGGTCAAGACGATGTCATCGACGTCGAGCAGCGGTGAGTCCTCGGGGAGCGGCTCCTCCGCGAAGGAGTCGAGCGCGGCGCCCGCGAGGACGCCGTCGTCGACCGCCGCGGCGAGCGCGTCCTCTTCGACGATGCCGCCGCGGGCGCAGTTGATCAGGTAGCCGCCTTCGAGTTGAGCCAGCTCGGCCTCGCCGATCATCCCCTCCGTCTCGGGGAGGAGCGGGGTGTGGATCGTCGCGAAGTCGCCGGCCGCGAGCGCGTCGTGGAGGTCCTCGACGAGCTCGGCGCCCATGCGGTCGGCGCGCTCCTCGGAGATGTACGGGTCGTAGACGACGAGGTCCATCCCGAGCGAGTCGAGCCGCTTCGCGACCTCCTGGCCGACGCGGCCGAGGCCGACGATGGTGAGCGTCTTGTTGTTCACCTCGGTGCCGAGGAACTCGCCTTTCGCCCACTCGCCGTCGACGAGTCGCCCGTGCGCCTGCGGGATCGAGCGCGCGACGGCGAACGTCATCGCGACGGTGTGTTCGGCGGCGGCCCTGACGTTGCCGTCGGGCGCGTTCGCGACGATGACGCCGTGGTCGGTGGCGGCCTCGATGTCGATGTTGTCGACGCCGATGCCGGCGCGGCCGACGATGACGAGGTCGGAAGCCGCCTCGAAGACGGCCTCGTTCACGTCGGTTCCGGACCGCACGATCAGCGCGTTGGCGTCGGCAACGGCGTCGAGCAGCGCGTCGCCCTCGGCCTCGTAGTCGGTAACGACCTCGTGGCCGGCGTCTCGGAGTCGGTCCAACCCCGGATCCGCGATGGGGTCGGTCACGAGTACCTTCATGTCGAAACGGACCCGCGGCGCGGGGTTAACGCTTTCCGAATCGCGCCGTTTTGCCGCCCGGTCGGATCCGCGCTCGTGAGTATCGATCCCCCTTTCGTCGACGGAGAATGCGCGTTCGTGGGTACCCTCGCCGGTGGTGGCCCTTTTATACCCGCCGCACGTGACGGCACGGAGTTCACGATCGCGGTCGCCGGCGCCGAGAGGCACGCGCTCCGCGGCTCCCGGATCGGCGTCCCGACCGACGCCCGCGGTGACCGCACACACATAACCCAACATACATGAGCCTCGGACGGGTCCCACGAGGTACGTTTCCGATCATGATGAGCCGTTGGACGTGTGGCCGGTGTGGGTTCGTCGCGTGGACGCGGGACCGCTCCGAGATGCGCGAGGTGACGGGATCACACCTGATCGCGCACCACTCGGACGCGCTCTCCACGTCCGACTTCCGCGTCAGCTGGGACTGCCCGTACTGCGCCACCGCCAAGACCGCCTACGACACGGACGGCGCGGTGGCCGAGTTCGAGGCGCACCTCCACGACCACGTGACCGACCGCGTCGCGGACGGCGTTCACGTCGCCGATCACGTCGACTGGAACGGCGTCGTCCGGGTCGACGCCTCGGCCGTCGGCGACGAGGCCGACGCGCTCAGGGCGCACTTCCACGGCGCCGCCGGGCTCGTCGTCGCCGTGACGCCCACGCCGGAGCGGCTGGTCCGCGCGCTCGACGAGCGACTCTCCGCGTGGCCCCGCCGGACGGTGATCGTCAGCACCGGCGAGTACGACTTCGAGGCGACGCCGGACGTCGACTTCGCGGGCGTCGACGTCGAAATCGTCGAACTCGATCCCCGGCTCTCTCCCGACGACGTCGGTGAGACCGTCTCGCGCATCCTCGACGCCAACCACGAGCCGGGCGAGCGCGTCTCGCTGGAGGTGAGCGTCTTCGGCCAGATCGTCGCCGCCTTCGACGTCGAGCGCGCGGTCGCGTTCGTCCGCATGCTCGCCGCACGCCTCGTCGACGCGGGAGGCGTGCTGCAGCTGTACGTCGACGCCGACGCGGACCGGAACGTCGCCACGGTCCTCAACTTCCTCGACGAGACGATCGACCTGACGGTCGCGGTCGACGACGACCGGTTCGTCCGTCGGTCGTAGTCGCGGCGCCCGACGCCCCCCGCTGACCCGTCTCCGCTACCCCTCGTTACGCTCCGTGTAGTCCGCCGGCCAGCGGACGTACACGTACTCGACGTGCCGGTCCGCGGCCGTCTCGACGACCGCGCGCTTGAACCGTCGCAGCACCGCTCGAGCGCGCTCGCGGGCGTCCTCGGCGGCGGTCTCGTCGCTCGCGAGCTCCCGGAGCCTCCGCTCGACGTCGACGCCGAGGGCCGATCGGTTGTCGTCCGTCGCGTCGCTCTCCGCCCCGACTCCCTCGTCTGACTCGTTCGCGACGATCCGCGGCAGGTACGCCGCCGCGAGGTCCGCCACCAGCCGGTCGCGGTGGTCGAGCGCGTCGATCAGCCACTCGACCGAGGCCGACCGGTCGGTCGCGGTCGGGTCCGCGGCCTCGAGCAGTTCGCAGCACAGCCACGCCGCGTACCGCCGCGTTTCGGCGTCGATGCTCGCTCCCGCCTCGGCCGATGCGCTTCCGCCCGCCCCGCTCCGGTCCGCTCCGCTCTCCTCGGCCCCGATCTCGTCCGGTCCGGGTCGCTCGCTCGCCGTTCGCTCGGCGGCGACCGCGCGGAACGCGGCGAGCGGGCCGTCGCCATCGAAGGGGCGCTCCGTCAGGAGCCGGTCGCGCACGTCGCCCGCCGACACCGCGCCCGCCCTCGCGATCACCGTCGTAATCGACGCCGCGGCGGCCCGACGAACCCGCTCCGCGGGGTCCCGCAGCGACCCGATCAACACGCCGGCGGCGTCCCGCCGGTCGAGCGCTCCGAGCCGGCGGACGACCGTGAGCCGGAGCCGCTCGTTCCCTCGCCGCGCCGCGAGCGCGAGCAGCTCCGTCGCGTCGTCGCTGTCCATCGCGACGAGCGCGTCGGCCGCGGCGCCGCGAACGAGGTCGTTCGGCGCGTCCACCAGCGGGCGGACGGCGTCGACCCGCTCGCCGCCGACGCGGGCGTATCCCCTGACGGCTCGGGCTCGGACCCGCGCGTCGCCGTCGTCGAACGCCTCTCGGAATCGGGGCGCGTCGCCCTCGTCCCCGACGACGGCCAGCCCGGTCGCCCCGACCATCCGGTACGCGGCCCGGTCGTGCTCTACCCACCGGGCGAACGCCTCGGCGACCCGCCCCCGCGTCGCCCGTCTGCCGTCCCCCGTGCCGCCGGCGCTCCGCCGTTCGGCGATCCGCCGCGCCAGCCGGTCGACGTGGTCGTCATCGTGGAAGTACAGCGACTCGATCGCCGCCGCACGGACCGCCTCGTCGGGGTCGTCGAGGGCGGTCCCGAACAGCGCCTCGACGATCCGATCCTGCTCGGCGCTCATCGAGCCGGAGGGGTTGCCGAGCGCCTCGGCCGCCTCGCGACGCGTCGACGCGTCGAACCGCCGGCCGAGTCGCGCCAGCATCGGGGGGCCGTCGCCGCGGTCGCTCCGCTCGGCGGCGCTGGCGCTGCGATCGCCGCGTTCGGCGCCGCCGGCGCTCCCCGCCGACTCCGCGGTCTCCTCGGTTCCCGGCCCGTCGTCCATCTGTGAATCGCTCACCGATCCGGTACGTTAAACGTACGCCCGCGGCTATCACCGGTGAGAATTCGCCCCGTCCCGCGAGCCGGAGCCCGTCACTCGAGTTCGAACTCCCGCACGGTCTCGTACTCCGGGCCGGACGCGGTCAGCGTCGATTTCATCAGTCGGACCTCGTCGACCGAGCACGACCCGACCTCGACCTCCCCGTCGTCGAGCGCGTCCCGGACCGCCTCCGCCCCGGCCGCGTTCTCCACTCTGGCCAGCGTGACGTGCGGCGTGAACGCGTGGTCGGCGGGATCGACGCCGAGCGCGGTCGTCTCCGCCTCGAGGGCGCGGTGAAGCGCGGTGAGGTCGTCCCCGCCGCGCTCGATCCCCGCCCAGACGACGGACACGTAGTCTCGGTTCGGGAAGACGCCGAGACCGCCGACCGCGCAGTCGAACGGCGCGACGCCCGCGCGGTCGACCGCCCGCTCGCCGGCGGCGATCACGTCGTCGAGGGCGGAGTCGTTCGGGGTGCCGTCCTCGTTGCCCCTTACGACGTCGCCGAGGAACTTCAGCGTCACGTGCGCCTGCTCGGGATCGACCGGGTTCACGCCGTGGGCGTCCGCGAACGGGGCCTGTGCCGCCGCGACGCCGGCCGCGAGGGACTCCGGGAGGTCGACGGCGAAGAACGCGCGCATCTCGATTGCGGGGTCGGCCCAGCGACGGATACGGCTTGGGGTGGCCGAGCCGGCAAGCCATACGTAAATACTCCCGTATCAGTCCGGCACCAAACCCACCACGGGCGCGGTCGTAGTCACCGTCGATGGCCCCCACCGACTCCGCGCGGCCGGAATCGACTCCGGAGCGTCGGACCCCGGAGCGTCGAGCACCGAGCGTCGTCCGCCTGGACGACGGCCGCCGGATCGCGTACGCGACGTACGGCCCTCCGACCGGCGATCCGCTCGTCTTCTTCCACGGGACACCCGGGTCCCGCCGACTGGGGGCGCTCCTCGAACCGGCGGCGCAAGCGAACGACGTCCGCGTCATCGCGCCCGACAGGCCCGGCTACGGTCGGTCCTCGCCGCACCCGGGCCGGACCGTCGCCGACGCCGCCGCGTCCGTGCGGCCCGTCTTGGACGACGCGGGCGTCGAGAGTGCGCCTCTCGTCGCGTTCTCCGGCGGGGCTCCCTACGCCCTCTCGACGGCGGCGACGGCGGGCGAGCGGGTCACCGGCGTCGACCTCGTCGCCGGGGCGACGCCGCCATCTTTCACCGACGACACGCCGGCGGTACAGCGGTTGCTGACCGGCCTCGCGTCCGCGACGCCCTCGGTCCTCGGGGCGCTGTTCCGCGGACAGGCGTGGGTCGCGGACCGGGCGGACCCGTCGTTCGTGGTCGGGCAGTACGCCGCGGACGCGGACGCCGTCCCCGACGACGTCGCGGCGACGGTGAAAGCGGACTTCCTCGCGGCGTTCGAGCGTCACCGGAGCGGCGCGGTCACCGAGTTCCGCGACGCGGGGGCCGACTGGGGGATCGACCTCGACGCGGTCGACATCCCGGTGCGCCTGTGGCACGGGACGGCCGACGCCAACGTCCCGATAGCCGGGGCGGAACGACTGGCCGAGGCGCTCCCGACCGCCGACCTCCGCGCCCTCGACGGCGCGGACCACCTCGGGACGCTCCTCCGGGCCGCTCCCGAGGCGCTGGCGCGTCCCGGTTGACCGCTCCGGCCCGCTCCCCCTCCCCGTCCCCGCTGACCGCTCCGGCCCGCTCCCCCTCCCCGTCCCCGCTGACCGCTCCGGCCCGCTCTCCCTCCCCGTCCCCGCTGACCGCTCCGGCCCGCCCCACGTCTCGAACCCGTGCCGAACCCGCGCCGAACCATGCGGATTGATGTGTGGGAGGGTCGAACGGCGAGCGACCGCCGAATGAAACGGATCAGGTTCTCGGCCGCCTACCCGGAGCGGCTCCGCCACCCCCTCCACCGATCGATCGTCGGCGAGTCCCCGATTTCGCGCGCGGAGCTGCTGATGTGGAGTCCGACGGCGGACGCGACGACGCTGCTCTGGTTCGACGGCGACCGCGACGCGACGACCGCCGCCGTCGAGGCGCTCGACTCGCTGGTCGCGAGCAGCCTCGTGAGCGACGCGGACGGGACCTACGCCTTCCTCCGACAGGACGAGTACGAGTTCCCGGCGGCCCTCCTCGACACCGTCGCGGCGTCGCGGGTGATCTTCCTCCCGCCGGTCGTCTTCCGCGAGTCGGGCGACGTGCGGTTCGAGGCGGCGGGCGCGACCGCGGCGCTCAGCGCGTTCCACGACGACCTCGCGGCCCTCGCGGACCTCACCATCGAGCGGGTCCACGAGTTCGAGCGCCGGCGGACGCCGTCGCGGCTGACCGACCGACAGCGCGCGGCGCTTGAGACGGCGGTCTCGGTGGGGTACTACGAGGTGCCCCGCGAGGGGACCGTCGCGGACGTCGCGGCCGCGCTCGACTGCGCGACGAGCACCGCCGGCGAACTGCTCCGCAAGGCGGAGGCGGCGGTCGTCGAACGCGCCGTCGAGTCGGCGTGACGGCGTCCGCCGCGAGGGAGCAAACCGCGGCTACAGCCGTTCCCGAAGCGTGTCGGCGGTCGCGTCGCCCACGCCGTCGACGTCGGTGAGGTCGTCCCGGGAGGCCTCGCGAACGCTCTCGACCGACCCGAACCGCCGGAGGAGCCGGCGGCGAGTCTCGGGGCCGACGCCGGGCACGTCGTCGAGGACCGTCGCCACCTCGTCGCGGACGGTCTGGTGGTAGGAGACCGCGAAGCGGTGCGCCTCGTCGCGCACGCGCTGGAGCAGGTGGAGCTCGGGGGCGTCGTCGTCCCAGCGGCGGGTGCCCGTCGGGGTGACGACCAGCTCCTCGGCCTTCGCGAGCGCGACGACGGGGGGGTCCCACCCGGTCTCCGCGAGCGCGTCGCGGGCGGCCCCCAGCTGCCCTTCGCCCCCGTCGATCAGGAGGAGGTCGGGGTCGGGTCGGTCGTCCTCGCCGGCGAGCGCGCGCTCCGCGCGCCAGCGGATCAGCTCGCGCATGTTGGCGTAGTCGTCGTTGCGCTCGGTGAGCTTCTTCCGGCGGTAGTCCGCGGTCTCGGCGCTCCCGTCGACGAAACAGATGTCGGAACCGACCACGGCGGTCCCCTGCGCGTGGCTCACGTCGAACCCCTCGATCCGCTCGGGGCGGGCGATCCCGAGCCGGTCCCCGAGCGCGCCCACCGGGTCGTCGCGGCCGCCGCGCTTCCGGGCGTTCTTCAGCGCGAGCTCGACGAGTTTCGCCTCGCGGCCGGCGCCCGGGACCCGGACCGCGACGCCCTCGGCCTCCAGCCAGTCGACCACGTCCGAGTCGGACGGTCGCTCCGCCAAGAGGACCGCGTCGGGGAACTCGCGCTCGGCGTAGTACTGCGCGAGGAACGCGGCGAGGACGGCGGCGGGGGTGTTGGCGTCGGCGGAGTCGCCGCGGCCGTCGTCGCCGGTCGATCCCCCGTCCACCGCCGCCGCGTCGAGCCGGTGTCGGCTCCGGTCGACGAGCTGGCCGCGCTCGCTGTGGAGCCGGGCCACGCGGGCCGTGTCGCCCTCGACCGCGGCCGCCAGCACGTCGACGGTGCGGTCGTCGGTGCGGTCGCTGACGGCCTCGCCGCCCTCGCCGTGGAACGCCTCGACGGCTTCGAGCCGGTCGCGGAGGTTCGCGGCGCGCTCGAACTCGTTCGCCTCGGCCGCCGCCTCCATCCGCCGCCGCAGCGGGTCCGCGAGCGCGCCCGTCTCCCCCTCGAAGAAGCGCCGCGCGGCGGCGACGTCCTCGGCGTAGTCCTCGGGCGATATCTCGCCGGTGCACGGCGCCGAGCAGATGCCCATCTCGTAGTCGAGGCAGGGGCGGTCGCGCCCGTCGTACTTGTGGTCCGAGCAGCCGCGGAGGCCGTACACCTCCCGCACCGCCTTCACCACGGTCTCGACGCGCCCCACGTCGGTGAACGGACCGTACGCGACCGCGCCCGCCTCCGGATCTCGAGTCACCTCGATCCGGGGCACCTCGTGGTCGGAGAAGGCGACCAAGGGGTACGACTTGTCGTCCTTCAGCCGGACGTTGTACCGGGGACGGAGCCGCTTGATGAGGTTCGCCTCCAGCAGCAGCGCCTGCGTCTCCGTGTCGGTGACCGCGAACTCGATCCGGTCGGCGCGCTCGACCATCCCGCGGATCCGCCCCGAGCGGGGGTCCGCGTACGACCGCACCCGGTCCCGGAGGTCGAGCGCCTTCCCGACGTACAGCGTCGTCTCGCCCGCCCGGAACTGGTAGACCCCCGGCTCGGTCGGGAGGTCTCGGGCCCGCTCGCGCACCGCGTCGGCGTCCATCGCTCTCGGACCGACGTAACCGCCGAACGCGTTTGAACGCTGCGGGCCGCGGCCTCCCTCCGGCTCACCGTCCCCCGAGACCCGCCGTCACCCCCGATTATCAGTTCCGAACACTGGGGCGCGCCGTTTATAATCCAGGTTCAGAGAGTTGAAGTAGACTATGACGGGACTTCGCGAGCGTCTGCGGAGCGTGTTCGGGCGGGGGGGCGACTCCCGGTCGGTTCCCGACGGCGGCGTCGTCGTCGAGGACTCGCCGGGAGCGGACGCCGTGACGGCCGCGGCCGACGAGTCCGGCGCCCCGGCCGACGGGGCGCACAGCGTCACGGAGGCGGACGGCGCGGACCGGAGCGGCACCCTGGCCGGCGCCGGCTTCGCCGAGGCGTTCAACGCCACGGGGGTCCCGACGTTCATCCTCGACACCGAGGGGAACGTCGCCGAGTGGAACGAGTCGATCGCGGCGCTCACGGGCGTCGACCGCGGGGACGCCCTCGGTCACGGCTACGCCTCGGAGCTGTTCTACCCCGACGGTCGGCGCGCCGACACCCTCGCGGACAAGGTGCTCGACGCGCCCGAGACCGCCGACGAGGCCTACGACCTCGAACGGTGCGGGAGCGCCCGGACCCGCTATCGCGACACGAGTACGATGGTCGACCGACACGGCGACGAGAAGCACATCGAGTTCACCGCGACGCCGATGTACGACGGCGACGAGCTCGTCGGCGTGACGGAGGTCGTTATCGACCGGACCGAGAACGTCAACGAGCGGGAGGCGACGGCGGAGCTGGTCGCCGAGATCCGCACCACGGCCGAGGCGATCGGGGAGGGGGACTTGGAGGCCCGCGCCGTCTGCCGCGAGGAGTGCGAGATCCTCGACGAGGAGCTGTTGAGCGTCATCGACGTCGTCAACCGGATGGCCGAGAACCTCGAGGACCTCTCCGAGAGCGTTCACGAGAAGGCGCGCGACCTCGACGCGACGGTCGAGGAGGCGAGCGCCGCGGCCGCCGACATCGCCGAGAACGTCGACGAGCAGAACGAGCTCTTAGAGGAGAGCGTCTCGGAGATGCAGTCCTTCTCCGCCGGGATGGAGGAGGTGGCCGCGACGGCCGACGAGGTGGACACCGCCGCGGTCGCGGCCGCCGACGCCGCCGACGAGGGGCTCGACGCCAGCGAGGACGCCCGCGAGGCGACCGAGGACGTCGTCGAGATCGGCGACGAGCTCGTCGAGAGCGTCGGCGCGCTCTCCGAGCGCATGGACGACATCGAGGAGGTGATCGAGGTCATCTCCGACGTGGCCGAGCAGACGAACCTGCTCGCGCTCAACGCCAACATCGAGGCCGCCCGCGCCGGCGAGGGCGGCGACGGCTTCGCGGTCGTCGCCGAGGAGGTGAAGAAGCTCGCGGACGAGACCCGCGGCTACACCGAGGAGATCACGGAGAGCCTCGACAAGCTACAGGCGCAGTCCGCGGAGACCACGACCGCCGTCGAGCGCTCTCACGAGCGGATCGAGGACGCGGGCACCGAGATCGAGACGGTTCTCGACTCGCTCGAGGAGATCGCCGACGCGGTCGACGAGGCGGCCGCGGGCGTCGCGGAGGTCGCGCGCACCACCGACGACCAGGCCGCGACCGTCGAGGAGCTCACCTCCTCGCTGGAGGCGGTCCGCGAGCGCTCCGACCGCACGGAGGACGCGACCGATCGCATCGTCGACGCCACCGACGACCAGGAGGCGGCCGTCGACGAGCTGATCGCCCGCGTCGAACGGCTCGACGCGCGGTAACTCCGTCCCGTTCTGGTCCGTCCCGTCCCGTTCTGGTCCGTCCCGTCCCGTCCCGTCCCGAACCCCGACGCGTTTCGCCCCTGTTCTCCCGTCCTCGGCCGTCCGCTTCTCCTGTCCCGCCGAACGTTTAACCCCGCTCAACCCCCAGAAATCGTATGTCCGTTACGCCGCCAGGACCGCTCGGCGACCCCCTGTTCGGGAACGGTCGCCAGTTCGCGGACGACCCGTTCGGCTTCCTGCGCGCCTGCGCCGACAGCTACGGCGACGTGGTGCGACTGAACCTCGGCCCGAGAGAGACCTACCTGCTCACGAACCCCGCCGACGTCGAGCGCGTCCTCGTCGCGGACGCCGAACGCTACCGCAAGCCGCAGTTCGACGACGCGATGGACACGCTGCTCGGCGACGGTCTCCTCATGAGCGAGGGGGAGACGTGGAAACGCCAGCGGAAGCTGGCGAACCCCGCCTTCCACAACCGCCGGATCGGCGCGCTCGCCGGCGTGATGGCCGACCACGCCGAGTCGCACGTCGCCGACTGGGACGGCGGCGACGTCGTCGACCTCCAACTGGAGCTGGCCCGGCTCACCGTGAAGATCATCGTCACGGCGATGTTCGGCGCCGACATCTCCGACGAGGAGGTGAAGACGGTCCAGGAGAACCTCGAACCCCTCGGCGCGCGCTTCGAGCCCGACCCCCGCCGGTACCTGATCCCGGACTGGCTGCCGACCCGCGAGAACCGCGAGTTCGACGCCGCCATCGACACGCTCGAATCGGTGATCGACGACATCGTCGCCCGCCGCCGCGGCACGGAGCGCGACCCGAGCGTCGACCCCGCCGGCCCCGACGGGACCGGCGTCCGCGGGCCGCCCGGCGACCCCGACGCCGACCTCCCGATGGACCTGCTCTCCGTCCTGCTCCGCGCCCGCGACCGCGGCGAGCAGACCGACGAGAACCTCCGCGACGAGCTGGTGACGATGCTCCTGGCCGGCCACGACACCACCGCGCTCGCGCTCACCTACGCCTTCTACCTCCTCTCGAACCACCCGGCGGCCCGCGAGCGGGTCGCCGGCGAGGCCGAGGCGGCCGTGAGCAGCGGCCCCCTGACCGCGGGCGCCGTCCGCGACATGGAGTACACCGAGCGCGTCCTCAACGAGTCGATGCGCCTCTACCCGCCCGTCTACACCCTGTTCCGCGAGCCGAAGCTCGACGTGAAGCTGGGGGGATACCGGGTCCCCGAGGGCTCCGCGCTGATGGTCTCTCAGTGGGTGATCCACCGGTCCGACCGCTGGTACGACGACCCCGAGGCGTTCGACCCGGACCGCTGGACCCCGGAGCGCCGGAGCGAGCGACCGCGGTTCGCCTTCTTCCCGTTCGGCGGCGGCCCGCGCCACTGTATCGGGAAGGCGTTCTCGCTACTGGAGGCGAAGATCATCCTCGCGACGGTCTGCTCGCGGTTCGACCTGGACTACGAGGGGCCGAGCCTCGCCCTGCGCGGGTCGCTGACGATGCACCCGGACCACCCGGTGCCGATGCGGATCCGCGAGCGCTGAGGGATGACCGACGACGAGGCGGCGTCGTACTGCGCCCGCTGTGGCGAACCGCTCTCGCTGGGCCTCGTCGCGGGCCAGCAGCGCGCCTGCTGTCTCAACGCGACTCCCATCGCCGGCGTTTGTCCGACGCACGGCCCGGTGGGGCCGCACCACGCGGTCGACGAGCTGAGTGAGAGCGACGGGACGTAGGCGGCCTCGACCGTCGCTCATTTATAAACTACCACCCTTGTGGTCGGCGCGTGCCTCCGAGCGCCCCACGGGCGCGAGGAGCACGCGCGAGGGAGTCAGCCGGCCGGAGCGAAGCGGAGGCCGGCTGACGAGGCTGGGGAGGTGTGAGGCTGTAGTGGCGTGCGGTCGGGCGGGATCCAAAGGGGCAGCCTCCCGGCTGGGGCTTTGGAGATGTTCACCGCCGATCTACGATTTCTCATTTATAAATAAGCGGCTGGCGTTTTGAAACACGCACCGTCGATCGGCCGTCTGCCGGTTATCTGTCGCCCCCGATATCGAAAACGAGTGAGATGCGGTCGTCGGCGTAACTGTTATTCGTACACAATTTCAACACAGACGTATGTCAGAAGCGAGTTCGTCGCCGGAGAAGACGACGGTCAACATCCGAATGACGGAGTCGTTCCTCGCCGACGTCGACGCGACGTGGAAGGACCTCGGATACAATAGTCGGAGCGAGTTCGTGCGCGACGTGCTCCGCGACGCGGTGAAACACCCGGAGTTCGATCGCGCCGACCTCAAGGCGGTCGCCGCGAGCGAAGTCGACATCCAGCAGGGCCGCACCCGCGACAGCGACGCGATCAAAGCCGAGTACGGTAGCGACGGCGACGGCGATCGATGAGCGACGGGTGGGACTGGCGGTTCACCGACCGGTCGGAGCGACAGCTTGCGGCGCTCGACGACCACGCCCGCGACCGGATCCTCTCGAAGCTCGACGAGGTCGTCACCGACCAGTGGCGGGACCCGACCGATCACCTCGAACCGCTCGCCGGCGCTCCGCACCAGAAACTCCGGATCGGTCAGTTTCGGCTCGCGTGTCGGGCAGACCGCGACCGAGAGATACTGTTCGTTGTCGCCATCCGGAAGCGCGGCGGCGACGCGTACCGAGACGACGATTGAACGTCCGGCGCGATCGCCACGAGCGAGGCATCTAGATTTATAACTTTACGCTCGCCGCGACCTCCCGGAACTCCGGGTCCCAGGCGTCGAGCGCGTGGACGCGCCACCGGATCGGGTCGAACTCGGCGCCGACGAGGCCGGCGACCGCGCCCGGCTCGGGATTCCCGCCGCGAGCCAGCGTGATGTGGGGTACGTACTCGTCGCCCTCGATCCCCTCGACCGCGCCGAACGCGTCACAGAGCCGCCGGTGAACCCGGACCAACTCGTCGCTCTCGACGGCCAGGTACACGACCGGCCGCGACCCCGACCGCGGCGCGTCGAAGACGTCGACGCCGGTGACGGCGACCTCGAAGGGGTCGACCCCGGCGAGCGGCCGGCGAAGCCGCTCGCGCAGGCGGTCGACGGCGGCCTCTCTGTCCGGGACCTCTGGCCTCTCCGCTCCCTCACCCTCCTCGCTCCGCACGTCCGCGACGCCGAACCGCTTACAGACGAGCGTGTGGCGCTCGCGCACGCGGTCGAACCCCGACAGTTTCGGGTGGAGATCGGCCGCCAGCCGCTCCACCGCGGTCGGGAGCGGGACGTTGAGGCTGAACACGTCGACCGTCGCCTCAGATCCGGTCAGTCAGGTGTAACGCGATCAGGACGACGAGCGCGATCCCGATCAGCGTCGGCAGCGCGTCGAGCAGCCAGAAGGCGACCTCGAGGACGGCCCCGACGATCTCCACCAGAAGCCACACGACGACGAGCAGCAACACGACTTTCAGGAGGTCGTCGGTGTCGATCTCGGCACGGTTCATGCTCGGACGAGGGCGCGGCAGCGGTAAAAAGTCGGTGGGTAGCGAAGCGTCCGTTACGCGATCTTCTCGTACTGCTCGGAGAGCTTCTCGGCGGCCTCGTCGAGCAGCTCGGTCTCGTACTCGTCGAGGTCCCACTCGACGACCTCCTCGACGCCGTCCGAGCCCAGCTTCGCGGGCACGCCGAGCGCGGTGTCCTCGTAGCCGTACTCGCCGTCGAGCACGACCGAACAGGGGAGCACCTCGCCGGTGTCGTTCAGGATCGCTTCGACGGTGTGCGCGACGCCGGTGGCGGGCCCCCACTGCGTGGCGCCCTTCCGGCTGATGACGTCCATCGCGGACTCCTGAAGATCCGCGAGGATCTGCTCTTTCTCGTCGGCGTCGAACGACGGGTCGCGGCCGTTCACGCGGACCTTCGAGAAGACGGGCGCCTGCGCGTCGCCGTGTTCGCCCAGGATCGTCGCCTCGACGTTCTTCACGGGCGCGTCGAAGCGTTCGGAGAGGACGTAGCGGAAGCGCGCGGAGTCGAGCCGCCCGCCGAAGCCGACCACCTCGTGCCGGTCGCGGTCGCCCGCCTCGTAGAGGTGGCGGTTCAGTAGGTCGACCGGGTTGGAGGTGGTGACGGTGACGAAGTCGTCGTTGTGCTCGGCCAGCGACGAGCCGATGTCCTCCATGATGGGGGCGTTGTCGCCGGCCAGGTCGATGCGGGTCTGGCCCTCCTGTCGCGGGATGCCGGCGGTGATGACGACGACGTCCGAGCCGGCGGTGTCCTCGTACTCGCCCTGCCGGACGGTCGTGTTCGAGTCGTAGGCGACGCCGTGGTTCGCGTCGGCGGCCTGTCCGATCGTCGTCTCGCGCTGGTCCGGAATGTCGACGAAGACGAGCTCGTCGACCACGTCGCGCAGCGCGAGGTTGTAGCCGGCCGCGGCCCCGACGGTCCCCGCCGCACCGATAACGCTGACCTTTGTCATACCGTGTACACTCGCGTCCGGGCGGCGAGTAAACGTTTCGGAACCTCAGCAACGTCCGTGGCGGTCGTCGCGAAACCCCTAACTCCCGCCGCGCCGAAGCGTCGCCTCGTGCCGACGTTCCGCTACCCGTGTCCGGGCTGTCGGACGACGAACAGCCTCCACGACGCCGACTGCGAGTTCGAGGGCGTGAGCTGGCCCACCGTCGAGAAGGCGTACACGGACCTCCTCTCGGTCCTCACGGCGGAGCCCGAGGGCCTCTCGGAGGCGGCGCTGCGAGACGCGATTCCGGCGGAGTGGGGCGGGCTCCACAAAGCGGCGCTCGGCGCGCTCCGTCGCGACCAGCGCGTCGTCGAGGACGGCGACCGCCTCCGACTCCTCACCGCCGCCGAGTTCAAGGAGCGCGTCTCCGAGCCCACCCGCGACCCGATGCGGACCGTCTACGAGCACGGCTCCGTCCCCGGCTGTCACGACAACGCCGTCTTCGCGATGGTGGCGTGGTACGAGATGGTCGGCCTTTCGTGGCCCGAGACCCGCGAGAACGTGATCGAGTGGCTCCGCGAGTCGGGCGCGTGGGACCGCGGCGGCTTCGAGGAGTCGACGCCGGGAGAGCTCGTCGACGCCAAGCGCCACGTGTACGACGAGGGGTACGGCTGGAAGGAGAAGGGCCAGGCCGCGAAGCGCGTCATCGAACGGCATCTGTAGCGCGGTCCGCTTCGGATCTCCTCTCAGGTCGGCGGTCCGTCCTCACGACCGCGGCGTTCGGACGCCGAACCGGACGACGGACCGGCGGACCGCGTGAGCAACTGGCGGCCCGTCGTCGCGCGACAGTTTTACGCCCGCCGTCGCCGTCGTTCCCACGTATGGCTCTCGACCTCGTCCCGGCGTGGCCCGCCGTCGGCTCGCTCGCGGGCGGGGCGGGAGCGCTCGCGCTCGCGTGGGCGATCCGCGAACACCGCGGCCGTCCCGGGGTCGACTGGTTCCTCGGGGTGTTCGCCGCACAGGCGACGTGGTGTTGCTCCTACGGGGTCGGGCTGCTCGTCACCGACCCGACGCTCCGCGCCGCACTGGAGGCGACGATGTGGCTTGGCGTGATCTGGACCGGGATCGCCTTCCTCGGCTTCGCGTTGGAGTACACCGGTCGGAGCGACGTGGTCCGGAGCCGCCTGTTCGGCGCGATCGTCGGGTTCGGCCTCCTCTCGTCCGCGCTCGTCGCCACGAACCCGCTCCACGGCGCCTTCTGGACCGGCCTCGCGCCCGACCCCGCCTTCGGCGTCGAGACCGTCTCGTACGCGTTCGGGCCGTGGGCGTACCTCACCGTCGCCGCGGAGACGGTCCTCGTCGCCAGCGCCGTCTTCCTCCTCGTCGACACGCTCCTCAGCTACGGGCCGCTGTACCGCCGCGAGAGCGCCGCGGTCGCCCTGAGCTCGCTGCCGCCGGGGTTCGCCTTGGTCGCGTGGACGCTCCAGATCGGCCCGGTCCCGCAGCTCCAGCTCGCGCCGCTGATGTTCGTTCCGCACATGATCCTCGACGCGTACGCGTTCGACCGCGCGGAGATGTTCGACCGGAACCCGACGACCAGCCGCGCCGCCGAGCGCACCGCGATCGACGACCTCCGGGACCCCATTCTCGCGCTCGCGCTCGACCGCCGCGTCGTCCGGCTCAACCCCGCCGCCGAGACGGTGCTCGGCGTCGACGCCGAGACCGCTCGCGACCGCCCGCTCGCCGAGTTCCTGGAGCTGCCGGTCGCCGTCGGTGACGGCGCCGACGCCGCCCTCGTGACCGGTGGGAGCGATCCGGACGACGGCCCCGGCGACGAGACCGATTCCGCCGGTTCCGAGCCCGGGGACGGCGGCTCCCGCGAGACGGTCGAGATCGACTCCGCGGCCGGAACGGGGCGGCGAACCTACGCGGTGTCGGTCTCCCGACTGACCGACCCGAACGGGACCCACGTCGGCTACACGGTCGTCCTCTCCGACGTCACCGAACGCGAGCGCCGCCGCCAGCAGCTGGAGGTTCTCAACCGAATCCTCCGCCACAACCTCCGCAATGACGCCGGCGTCGTCCACGGCTACGGCGAGATCCTCCGCGACCGCCTAGAGGACCCGGAACTGGTCCGGATGGCCGACGCCGTCGAGCGCCGTGCGGGCGCGCTGGCCGCGCTCGGCGAGAAGGCGGGCACCGTCGAGCGCCTCCTCGCTGACAACGATCCCGTCGCTACCGACGTCCGCGAGCTCGTCGACTCGGTCGTCGCCGACGCCCGCGAGCGCGACGACGCGGCGCCCGTCGAACTCGCCGTCGAGGGCGACGACGCCGCGGAGAGCGACGACGCCGGAGACGGCGACTGGACCACGCGGGTCAGGCCGGACGCGCTCCGCGCGGTCGTCGAGAACACCGTGGAAAACGCGATCGACCACCACGACGGCGAGGGGGCCGAGCGCGAGGACGGCGAGGCGTGGGTGCGGGTCGCGCTCCGCCGGGAGGGGGGCGACGGCGAGGGAACGACCGCGGGCGACGCCCGCTTCGTCCTCACCGTCGAGGACGACGGCCCCGGAATCCCGGACCACGAGGTCGAGGCGGTCGAGTCGGGCCGCGAGACGGCCCTCGAACACGGGTCGGGGCTGGGGCTGTGGGTCGTCGCATGGGGCGCCGCCGCGGTCGGCGCCGATGTCGAGTACGCCGACCGGGAGCCGCGCGGGACGCGGGTGACGGTGTCGATTCCGGTCGTAGACGATTTATAAAGCGTGTGCCTCGCCGTACGCCTGTGCCTTCAGGCGATCGTAGCGCTCTCGCGAGTCGAGCACCCACTTGTACTCGAACCCGGGCGGCGGGTTGCCCATCCAGTCGAGGAACGAGCGGGTCTCTTCGACTCCAAAGCGGATCGTTTCGCGGTTGTACGTTGGAGAGAGATCGACCTCCTCAAACAGATTCAAAAGGAATTCCTGACGCTCGTCTCGGTTCCGTATCCGTATCGCGGCTCTAGGCTCACCGTTCTCTTGAACGTCGAGACACCCGTCACAGACGTACCACATCTTCGCGATCCGTGGCGTGAGCGATAGGCTCTCTGGGAACCGCTTCTCGCCGGATCGGTACCATTGACGAAGTGACCGCATGAACGGGTGGGAGCGCGATATGACGGTGTACATATCGTGATAGTTCTCAGCCCTCGCATTTGGGCTGAACCCCGATTCACGGTTATTCTGCGCCAGTTCCGCTGCCGTCTTTTTAAGCGAGACACCGGTACTCAATATCCCTATCTCGTGGTCGAACCACTCCAAGAATTGCTTGTTAACCATCGGGAGACGGAACAGGCCGTGAGAACCGTCGTTCGTCTTCGGGACGGATCCGTCACCCATGAGACAGCCGATGAGGATCTCGCGAAGGTACGTGGGAATCTCGGGGTAGTAACAGCTTCCGCGTGCCCAGTGACTACCGACCCGCTTGAACGACTTTCCGCATCCTAGACACGTTTCCCTCGGCAATTTACTCGCTCTGAATGCGGGGGGCTAGCATATACGTTGCGTTCCCCAGCCCCTCCGCGAAGCCGTAGTGGAGCTTGACGGGGAACTCCTCGCCGAGCTCGACGGTGACCTCTGCGTCGGAGGGGATCGCCTTGTTCATGTCCTTCAGGTAGTCGAGGCTGAACAGCGAGTCGGCGGGGCCGGCGGTGAGCGCGATGAGGTCCTCGCGGTCGAGCTTGAGGTTCACGTCGTCGGTGTCGCCCTCGGCCTCGATGAAGAACGCCTCGTCGGTCTCGTCGACGCGGAGGCGGATGTGGTCGGAGACCATGTCGGCGGCCTTGATCCCGCGGTCGAGCTGGGCGCCCTCGACGACGATCTCGGAGGCGAGGTCGAGGTCCGGGATGTCCGGCTCCTGGCGGATCGAGTCGGGGTCGATGAGCGCGAGGGTGTAGGATAGGCCGTCGATCTCGATGTGGAGCTTGCGGGTCTCCTCGTCGAGTTCGAGGTGGATCAGGTCGCCCGAGTTGGCCATGCCGGCGATGTCCTCCAGTCGGGCGAGGTTGACCCCGATGACGCCGCCGTCGGCGTCGTAGGATTCGAACGCGGCCGCCTCCAGCGTGAGGTCGACCATGCCGACGTTGGCGGGGTCGACGGCCCGGATGGAGAGCTCCTCCTCGTTCAGGCGGATCTTACACTCGTCGACCAACACGCTCACCGAATCGAGCGCGTCCTGAAACGTCGACGCGCCCACGATGGCCTTGAACATATACGTTCAACTTGGGCGGTATCACCTAAAAAGGCACCCGATCGGAACGGCGACCGACCGCTCAGAGCGACCGGACGAGGCGGGCGACGACGACCGCGAGCGTGACGACGGTCCGCCACAGTCGGAGCCGTTCGAGCCGGTATTCGCCCGCGTCGGATCCGTCCGCCTCGTCGCCTTCGTCGTCCGGTCCGCGGTCGCGTTCACAGGTCGCGTCGCCGTCGGGCCGGTCGGGCGGCGGGTCGGTGGCTCGGTCCGGTTCCTCCCGCGGGTCCCGGCCGGACGCCGCCGGCTCACGGGACGGATCAGCCGCGTCGCGGTCGGGTGCCTTTCGATCGGTCGCGTCGTGACCGCCCGCGTCACCGCTCGCGATCTCGTCGGCTGAGTTCGATTCCGCGTCGATGCCCTCGGCCGCTGGCAGTGGCTCGTCGATCATGTGGGCTTTCGGCCGGGGTAGGCCGTACGTGACGATACGAGGTTAATTTATAAATAAACGAGCCGAACGCAAGGCGAAACTGAAACTCGTCCGGGCGGACGGTCCCGGCCGGTCACCGCCCGCCGTTCGGGTCCGGCCTCAGATGAGCGGTTCGACGAGGTCGCGCCCCTCGGCGAGCAGGTCGCCGACGGCGCCCTCGGAGTCGGCCTCCGCGTACACGCGCAGCTTCGGCTCGGTGCCGGAGGGGCGGACGAGCAGCCACGAGCCGTTCTCCAAGAGGAGCTTGAACCCGTCGAGGGTGACGACCTTCGCGACGGGGGAGCCGCGGACGGACTCCGGGATGTGGTCTTCGAGCTCGTCGAGGACGCCTTCCTTCCGGTCGTCGGGGCAGTCGAGCGACACCTTCCCGGCCGCGATGCGGCCGTGCTCGTCGAGCAGGCGGTCGACGCGCGCGTCGAACGGCTCGGCGGCGTGGGTCGCGGCCGCGAGCAGCGCCATCAGCACGCCGTCCTTCTCGCGGACGTGGCCGCGGAGGGTGAACCCGCCCGACTCCTCGCCGCCGAACAGCGCGTCGTGCTCGCCCATCGCCTCGGCGACCCACTTGAAGCCGACCGGCGTCTCGTACACGTCCTCGCCGTGCGCCTCCGCGATGCGGTCGACGAGGAACGTCGTCGAGACGGTGCGGACCGCGGGCCCGGAGTCGGCCTCCAGGAGCCGGTCGTAGCAGGCCGAATAGAAGAGGTTGGCGTCGAGGACGCCGCGCTCGGGCGTGACGACCGCGATCCGGTCGGCGTCGCCGTCGTTGGCGACCCCGAGGTCGACGTCGCTTTGGGGGTCGGTCACGCGCTCGGCCAGTTCTCCGAGGTGTTCGGCCGACGGCTCGGGGGAGTCGCCGCCGAAGGTCACGTCGCGCTCGCAGCGCAGGCGGACGACCTCCGCGCCGGCCGACTCGAGGAGGGCGTCCGTGACGCCGCGTCCGCTCCCGTGCATCGCGTCGTACGCGACCGTGAGCCCGGAGAGGTCGACCGCGTCGCCCCCGTTCCCGCTCCCGGCGACGCGCCCGACGACCTCGCGGGCGGCGTCGGCGTGATCGCTCACGAGGTCGACGCGCTCGATCGCCCCGCGTTCGCTTTCGGGGAGCAGGTCCGGCTCCGCGAGCCGCTCGACGACGTCCTCGGTCACGTCGGGGAGCGCGGGCGCCCCGTCGTGCGGGATGAACTTCACGCCGTTGTACTCGGGCGGGTTGTGCGAGGCCGTGACCATACACGCGCCGGCCAGGCCGCGGGAGACGATCGCGTGAGCGATGACGGGCGTCGGCGCGTCGCGCTCTGGGAGCAGTACGTCGAAGCCGTTGCCGGCGAGCACCTCGGCGAGGCTCTCGGCGAACCCCTCCGAGGTCTCGCGGGCGTCGTACCCCACGGCGACCGGCTCGTCGCGCCCCGCCGCGTCGAGGTGGTCCGCGACCGCCTGCCCGACGATCCGCACGCGCTCGTCGGTGAAGGTGTCGAGCGTCGCGCGCCAGCCGTCCGTGCCGAAGGCAATCTGGTCCATGTCGCCCACGTCGGCGGCGGGGACAATAATGCCCGGTGTCGGTCGCGAGGCTTGCGCGAGTGAGCCGCCACTCGCTATTTATAAACGAACGGCGGTGGCGCGTGCCGACGAGCGCCCACAGGGCGCGAGTCGCACGCGCGAGGTCGTCGGGCTTCGCCCGACTGCCAGAGGCGCGTCGCGCCTCGCTGTCGCCGGCGCTACGCGCCGGCTGCCAGAGGGACCTTCGGTCCCTCGCTGGAGTCAGTCGCCGGAGCGAAGCGGAGGCGACTGACGAGGCTGGGGAGGCGTGAGGTGCGGTCCCGTGAGCGACCGGAGGGAGCGAACGGGAGCACGGAAGTCGTAGCCCCGCAGCGAACGCAGTGAGCGAGCAGGACCGTCTTCCGGCGGTCGCTGTGCGAGGCGGGACTCAAAGCCCCAGCCGTGAGGACGACGCAGGCGACGTAAGCACCGCAGTGAGGGAGCGGTAGCGACCGAGTGAGGAGCGCAACGAGCGTGCGTCGTCCTCACGGCTGGGGCTTTGGAGATGTTCGCCGTCGGTCCGTAGTCGGTTAGTTATAAATAGCCGACTGGGTTTAAAAAAGCGAAACGCTCCCCCCAGAGCCGTGGACGAACCGTCGGCAACTGTGATCTCGTTTCTGGACCGCTTCGATCGCCTCCGTTTTTTTATTACTCGCCCCAGAACCCGGATTATGACCCGAATCGCGGCCGTCTCCGGCAGTCGGAGCGCGGACAGCACCACGCGGGCCGCGCTCCGCGTCGCGCTCGACGCCGCGGCCGACGCCGGTGCCGACACCGACCTGATCGATCTGGCCGCCGCCGACCTCCCGCTGTACCACCCTGAGGAGGACGCGCAGGGGGACAGCGAGGAACTGAAGCGCCGCGTTCGCGAGGCCGACGGCGTCCTCGCCGGCACGCCCGTCTACCGCGGCTCCTACTCGTCGACGTTCAAGAACTTCCACGACTTCTGCGGCTCCGACGAGTACGCGAACACGGCCGTGGGGCTGCTCGCGACCGCGGGCGGTGGGTCGTACGGCGGCACGCTCGAACACCTCCGGTCGACGTTCCGCAACGTCCACGCGTGGACGGTGCCCCACGAGGTCGGGATTCAGGGCGCCTCCTCGAAGGTCGAGACGGTCGCGGCCAGCCCCGACGGCGAGCCGCGGATCACCGACGAGGACCTCCGCGGCCGCACCGAGCGACTCGGGCGAGTCGTCGTCGAACACGCCGAGCGGATGCGGGAGTGACGCGCCCGCGGTCGCGCCCGCTCCCGGCGCCCCGCGAGCCGTCGGGCTTTTGCCCCGCTCGCCGCTACGACGCACATGACCGAACCGGGTGACGACGACCGTGTCCGCTAACCGGAAGGGGGACCGCCGCGAGCGCGAACTGGTGAACGCCCTGGACGAGGCCGGGTTCGCCGTGATGCGCGCGCCGGCCAGCGGCTCCGCCACGGAGCGGGAGCTGCCCGACGTGCTCGCGGGCGACGGCGAGACGTTCTACGCCATCGAGGCGAAGTCGAGCGCGGGCGACCCCATCTATCTCACCGGCGAGGAGGTGGAGGCGCTGCTGTTCTTCGCGCGGAACTTCGGCGCGAAGGCCCGGATCGCGGTGCGGTTCGACCGCGAGGACTGGTTCTTCTTCCACCCGGGCGACCTCTACACCACCGACGCCGGCTCGTATCGGGTGAAGAAGGAGAAAGCGCTCGCGGACGGCACCGACTTCCCGGAGTTCGTCGGCGAGACGGAGAAAGTGACGCTCTCGGAGGTCGGCGAGGGCGACGAGGGCGGCGACGACGCGACCGACCCGGAGACCGAGGAGCGCCGGACGATCCTGGAGGCCGTTCGGGACGGCCACATGCCGGTCGAGGACGCGCTCGACGTGTTGTAGCCGGACGGAGCGGCTCTCAGTCGGACTCCTCCCTCGCGTCCGCGGCGTATTCGTTCAGGTCGTCGGCCAGCGTCTCCGCCTGCTCGGGGGTCAACCGAACCCGGTCGGCGTGCGGCGGCACCGCGTCGACGCCGACGGTGTCCAGTTCGACGCTCAGTACGACGCGGTCCGGCGACTCGTCACCCACGGCGACGTCCACGACCCCGTCGAGCGACAGGGCGGTCTCGTGGGTCTCGACCTCCGCGGCGACGAGGTCGAGCGTCGTGTACGCGTTCACGGTCGTGATTCTGTTTGACATAGGGTTGGTGCTGTGGCGGCTCCGTCCTCAGTCGTCGGCGGTCGGCTTGGTCCGGTTCGGCTCCTCGGCGCCGACCTCGTCGGCGACCGGCGCAAGCGCGACCGCGCACTGCTTGTAGTTCGGTTCGTTCGACCGCGGGTCGGTGGCCGAAAGCGTCAGCTCGTTCGTCTCGGCGCGGTGGATCGGCAGCCAGACCGTCCCGGTCGGGACGGCCGCGTCGGCGGTCACGCGGACGCGGATCGATCCGCGCCGCGAGGAGAGGCGCGCGGTCTCGTCGGGTTCGATTTCCGCCTCGTCGGCCGACGCCCTCCCGTCGTTCACCGCCGCGACCGTGTCCGGGTTGACGCGCGCGCCGACCGGGGAGTCCGCGTCCCCGTCCCGCGACCGGATCCCGGTGTTGTACCCGTCGGGCTCGCGGCCGGTCGTCAGCGTGAGCGGATACGACTCGTCGACCGGCTCCGGCACCTCGGCGTGGGTCCCGGTCGAGAACCGCGCGCGGCCGGAGGGCGTCCGAAACGACCAGTCGCCGTCGTCGCGGTAGCGGTAGCCGCCCTCCGACTTCGCCGACGGAGCAGGCCAGCGGACCGCGCGCTCCTCTCGGAGTCGGTCGTAGGAGATCCCGGAGCAGTCGGCGTCCGTCCCGGCGGTCAGCGCGGCGAACTCGTCGAACACGGCCTCGGGCTCCGTCGCCGGGAACAGCCCGGGAACGAGCGCCTCGCCGACCGACGCGACGATGTCGAGGTCGGTCCGCACGGCCGGCGCGAGCTCCGAGGCGGGCCGGACGCGCGAGACCTGTCGCTCCATGTTCATCGCCGTGCCGTCGGACTCCCCCCACGTCGCGGCCGGGAGGACGACGTCCGCCAGCTCGGTGGTGTCGGTGTGGAAGGCGTCCTGGACGACGAGGAACGCGTCCCGGAGGCGTTCGCGGGCGGCCGACGCGTCCGGGAGCCCCGCGGCCGGGTTCGTCGCGACGGCCCAGACGGCCTCGACGGGCCCGTCGTCGATCGCTTCCGCGATCCCCACCGGTCCCGGGCCGGCGTCGTCGGGGAGGCGCTCGACGGGCACGTACCACGCCTCGGCGATCGTCCGCCGCTCGTCCGGGTCCTCGAAGGCGCGCATCCCCGGCCACGACCCCTTCGACGAGCAGACGCGCGTGCCCATCGAGTTGGCCTGTCCGGTCAGCGAGAACGGGCCGCTTCCCGGGCCCATGTTGCCGGTCGCGAGGCAGAGGTCGATCAGCGCGCCGGCGGTGGCGGTCCCCTGCGCGCTCTGGTTGACCCCCATGCCCCAGTAGACGAGCGTCGGGTCCCGGAGCGCATCGGCGAGCGCGTCCACGGCCGCGAGCGGGACTCCTGCGGTCGCCGCGGCCTCCGCCGGGTCGGGGAGCTCGGCGCGGAGCGCATCGAAGCCGGTCGTCGCTCTCTCGACGAACGCCCCGTCCACCTCGTCGCGCTCGACGACGCGGGCGAGGACGGCCCGAGCCAGCGCGAGGTCTGTGCCAGGCTCGGGCGCAACGTGTCGATCGCCCTCCGCCGCGGTCTGCGTCTCGACGGGGTCGACGACGATCAGGCGGCTCCCGTCCTCCGTCGCGCTCTCGACTATCCAGCGGAACAGCACGGGGTGGGCCACCGCCGGGTTCGCGCCCCAGACGACGTGGGTCGTCGCGCCCTCGATATCGTCGTACGTCGGCGGGGGCGCGTCGCTCCCGAACGCGTCGTCGTACGCGGTCACGGCGCTCGCCATACACAGCGTCGTGTTCGCGTCGTAGTGGCGCGTCCCGAAGCCGCCCCGGGCCAGCTTCCCGAGCGCGTAGGCGGCCTCGTTCGTCTGCTGTCCGCTCCCGAGCACCGCCAGCCCGTCGCGGTCCCGCTCCAGCACGTCGCGGAACTCGTCGACGACCCGCGAGAGCGCGACGTCCCACGTGGTGCGGCGGAGCTCGCCGCCGGCCCGGACGTACGGCCTCGTCAGCCACTCGCCGTCGGGGTTCTGCGTCTCGTCGATGCCGCGGGCGCAGGCGAGGCCGCGGTTCGTCGGGTGGGCCACGTCGCCCCGGACGCCGTCGATCCCGTACCCCGAGTCGACCCGCCCCGTGAGGTGGCCGCAGCCGACCGCGCAGCGCATACAGGTGGTCGGGACGGGGTCGTTCACTCCGCACCCCGCTCCGTCTCGTCGCCGGTCGGCTCCGCCGGGAACAGCTCCGGCGCGACGTCCATCGACGCCACCGGGACGGTCGCGTCGCCGCGACCGCGCGACCGCTCCGGCGTCGCCTCGCCGGCGCGGTCGCGGGCGCGCTCGGCGGGCCTCTCGGCGCTCCGGTCAGTCATCGCTCTCCGTCGCCGTCGGCGTCCCGTCGGCGTCGGTCGGCGCGGGCCCCTCCCCGTCGGCGAACGGGTACCACGACCGCTTCGCGTCGTGGAGGCAGGGGTCCTCGTAGTCGGTCTCCTCGGGCTCGGCCAGCTCGACGAGCGCCGCCTCGCCGGTCACCTCGACCCACTCCCGGAACGTCTGTCCCGCCTCGCGGTCGGCCGCGAACGCGTTCAGGAGGTTCCGCAGCAGGCCCGGCACCTCGTCGGCCGGGACGCGCTGCCTGATCCACTCGACGAAGGAGGGCTCGGGGCCGATCCCGCCGCCGACGCCGACGTCGATGGCCTCCACCATCTCGCCGTCCTTCCGCGCCCGCATCCCCTGGAAGCCGATGTCGGCGGTCATCGCCTGCCCGCAGTCGGCCGTGCAGCCCGAGTAGTGGATCTTGATCTGCTCGACGTCGTCCGGGAGCTCCACGTTGGCGCGCAGCCACCGGAGCATCGCCGCCGTCCGGGCCTTCGTCTCCGTCAGCGCCAGCGAGCAGAACTCCGTGCCCGTACACGCCATCGCCCCGCGGGTGAACACGCTCGGTTCGGGGCTGTGGGTGTCGAGCAGCTCGGCGTCGAGCAGGTCGTCGAGCTCCGACTCGGGCACGTCCAAGATCAGCGGGTTCTGCCGCCGCGTCAGCCGCATCTCGCCCGAGCCGTGCGCCGCGGCGAGGTCGGCCAACCGGACCGTCTCGGCGGCGGTCAGGCGTCCGATCGGTACCGCGAGGCCGACGTAGTAGCGCCCGTCCGTCTGCTCGTGGACGCCGACGTGGTCGTGTTTCCCCTCGGACGGCGCCTTCCCCGCGTTGTACGTGTACTCGTCGCGGAGGTCATCGCCCGCGCGCCGGAGGTCGAAGTCGACGTACGACGCCTGGAGGCGCTCGCGGATCGCGTCCGTGCCCCGCTCGTCGACGAAGAAGCGGCTCCGGTTCTTCTGGCGGTTCTCCCGGTCGCCGTGCTCGAAGTACAGCTCGACGAACCCCCGCACCACGTCGTACGCGTTCTCGGGCGTGACGAACACGTCGAGGCTCCGCGCCCGCCGGGGCTCGCGGCCGCCGAGGCCGCCGCCGACGCGGACGTTGAACCCCCGCACCGCCTCGCCGTCGACCGTCTTCTCGGCCGGTTCGAGGCCGATCCCGTTGATCGAGTCCTGCGCGCACCCCTCCCGGCAGCCGGTGACGCTGATGTTGAACTTCCGGGGCATGTTCGCGAGGTCGTCGTCGGCGCGGAGCTTCGCCGTGATCTCGTCGAGCACCGGCTGCGCGTCGACGAACTCGTGTTCGTCGCGACCGGCCACCGGACAGCCCGAGATGTTCCGCATCGTGTCGCCCCCCGACGAGCGCGACGAGAGGCCGACGCCTTCGAGCTTCTCCCAGATCGCCGGGACGTCCTCCAGCTTGAGCCAGTGGAGCTGGATCGACTGGCGGGTGGTGAGGTCGATCCACGCGTCGCCGAACTCCGGGTTCGAGGCCGGCCCCCGCGCGTACTCCGCGGCGACCTCGCCGACGGCGCGCAGCTGTTCGGCGGTGAGCTGGCCGTTCGCGTTCGCCAGCCGCAGCATGAAGTAGCTCTCCTGGCCGGAGCGCTGGTGGAAGACGCCCCAGAACTTGAACCGGGAGAACCACATGTCGCGCTCGTCCTCCGGGATCGACTCCCACCCGGCCTCGGCGAACTCCAGGATCTTCTCCCGGACCTCGTCCCCGTACATCCCCTCCTTCCACGTCTCCTTCTTGTTCGTCACGCGGTCCCACCCGAGTTACCGGTCCGAGCCATTGACGACGAATTTCCAATTATCTTCGTCATTTGTCTGAATATCGCATAGGTATCGCCGCATAAAGTGTTGTATCTTTAATAAAAACGAAAAATACGCGCGCTCTCTTCAGAGTGCGGCACTTCGTCCGTTCGCGACGGATAATTGCGGAGTAAGAGGTACGAATTTATAATTCTCGGAATTATTTGGGTTAGAAGAACTCGGATCGGAAATCCGAGATCGAACGCCGATATTGGGTAAGGACATCTAATCGATAGGGAGACCTTCCATCTTTGTCGCGTAGAACCCACCAGAAACGCGATACAACGCGGTCTTTGATGACAGACAACAGTTATCCGTCGCACAGGCCATCGTGTATCCAGTCGAAATGATTCCCGACGACGACGCCAATGGAAACGACGATCGATCAGTTCCGCCGCCCGCATTATGACCGAGCGGCGACCGACCACTTGTATGCGCTGCGCGGTCGGCTGCGGCTACCGCCAGGAGGCGGCGGACGACGACCGGCGCGTCGTCGACGTCTCCGGGGACCCGGCCCACCCGGCCACCGGCGGCCGCACCTGTCAGCGCGGGGTCAGCGAGACCGTCGACCCCGGCGCGGACCGGCTGACGCGGCCGCTGATCCGTCGCGGCGGGTCGCTCCGACCGACGGACTGGGACACCGCCCTCGGCGTCGTCGCGACCCGGCTCATCGAGGCGATCCGGGAGAGCCCGGACAACGTCGCCGTGCTGGGGAGCGGGCAGCAGACGAACGAGGCCGCCTACGCGCTGGGGAAGGTCACCCGCGGCGCGTTCGGGACGCGGTACTACGACGCGAACACGACGCTGTGTATGGCCTCGGCGGTCATGGCGTACCATCAGGCGTTCGGCAGCGACGGGCCGCCGCCGACGTACGACGACGTCCCGGCGGCGGACACCCACGTCGTCTGGGGCGCGAACCCCGCCGTCGCCCACCCGGTCCTCCACTCGTGGATCGAGAACAGCGCCGCCGCGGGCGACGGCGACCTGATCGTCGTCGACCCGGTGGAGACGCGGACGGCGGCGGCCGCCGACCGCCACATCGCGCCCGAGCCGGGCACCGACCTCGCGCTGGCCCGGGCCGTCCTTGCCCGCGTCGTCGAGCGCGGTGCGGTCGACGAGCGGTTCGTCGAGCGACACACCGAGGGGTACGCCGAGGCCGTCGAGTCGCTCCCGGCCGCCGCCGACGCCGCGGCGACCGCGGACGTCCCGCTCGAACGGGTCGACGAGATTGCCGGCGCGCTGGCCGCGGACTCGCTGATCTACTGGGGGATGGGCGTCAACCAGAGCATCCAGGGCACGGGGACGGCGCGGGCGATCATCGACCTCTGTCTCGCGACGGGCAACATGGGGCCGGGGAGCGGCCCGTTCTCGCTCACGGGACAGGCCAACTCGATGGGGAACCGCGTCTGCGCCTCGAAGCGGACGTGGCCGGGCCACCGGCCGTTCGACGACCCGGACGCCCGACGCGACGTCGCGGACGCGTGGGACGTGCCGCTCGGGCGCCTCCCCGACGATCCCGGGCCGGGGTTCGTGCGCATCGTCGACGAGCTCGCCCGCGGCAACGTCGACGTCTGCTGGACGGTCGCGACGAACCCGGCCGCCGGGATGCCCGACGCCGGCCACGTCGAGCGCGCGCTCGACGAGGCGTTCCTGATCGTCCAGGACGCGTTCCGGTCGGACACCGTCGCCCACGCCGACGTGGTGTTGCCCGCGGCCACGTGGGGGGAGTCCGAGGGAACGACGACGAACATGGAGCGCCGCGTCTCGCGGGTCACCGCGGCCGCCGATCCCCCGGGGAAGGCCAGGCAGGACCTCGACGTCATCGCGGCGATCGGCAACCGGATCCACCCCGGCCTGTTCGACGACCCGCCGCTTGACCCGGGCGCGGTGTTCGACGAGATGCGCGCCCTCACCGCCGGCACGACGGCCGACCTGTCCGGGATCTCCTACGATCGGCTCGCCGACGAACTGGCGGTCCGCTGGCCCGCCCCGAGCGCGGACGCCGAGGGCGGCTACCGGTACCGCGACGGCGGCGACTGGTCGTTCGAGACGCCGTCGGGCCGCGCCCGGTTCTCGACGGCCGCGCACGCCGAGGTGCCGGAGCCGGTCGACGGCGAGTACCCGCTCACGCTGACGACGGGCCGGGCCGACGGCGTCTACAACACCGGCGTCCGGACGCGCGACGGCGCGGACGGGGCCCCCACGGCCCGGATCCACCCCGAGACGATCGCTCGCCACTTGGAGGCGTTCGACCGGGGGGAGACGGTGATCGCGTCCCGGCGGGGCGACGTGCGCGTCGCGGTGAGCGCGAACGACGACGTGCCGCCCGGAATGATCTGGCTGCCGATCCACAACGGGGCGATCAACGAACTCACGCTGTCAGCGGTCGACCCGGACTCCGCCGAACCGAATCTCAAGCAGTGCGCGGTGCGGATCGCGGCGCCGGAGCGACGCGGGCGCCGGGACCCCGAACCGGTCGCCTCCGAGTGATCTCCGGGCGCGCCGTTCCGGTAGTACGCGCCTCGTTGCCGGAGACGCGCTCCGCCGTTCTCGCTATTCTGTCCATGTAATGAACGATCATACGGTAGATAAATTTAAATCATGGCTTTTGACGGCGCTTATTTCTCACTAAGAAAAATTCTCTTTCTAAAATAAAGAATAAAATGGGCTCGAAGCGTGGGAGTTTGCTATTACTCATTCTATCAACTATCGACGTACATATGTCCATCAGTTATCTTATTAACGTCGGGTTCATGCCCTTTCAACGTGAATTACCGTACGTTCGAATGCTTCGAGGCGCAGACGGATGAGAAACCGACAGTCAGCGAGGGCGATCCGCACGGGCGGGCGCCGACCGGCGAGGGGTGGTGCGCGTGAACAGCCCGATCGAGATGACGAAGTACCGGACGCTGCTGCTCGCGACGGTCGGGTTCAACTTCTCCTTTTTAATCTGGTTCTCGTTCGCGCCGTTCACGGGGCCGATGGCCGAGGAGTTCGGGCTGTCGCTGGCCGAGATCGGGGTCTTGGCGAGCGCGGCGATCTGGCTGGCGCCGTTCGGACGGGTCCTCACGGGGTGGCTCTCGGACCGGTTCGGGGCGCCGACGATCTTCGCCATCGTGCTGGCGTACGTCGGGGTCTTCTCGATCTGGAGCGCGTTCGCCGAGTCGTACGCGACGTTCTTCGCCGCGCGACTGATCGTGGCCACGGCGGGGATCACGTTCGTAATCGGGATCCAGCACGTCTCCGAGTGGTTCGAAGCCGAGGAGCTCGGCACCGCTGAGGGGATCTACGCGGGGATCGGCAACGCCGGCGCGGCGGGCGGGGCGCTCGTGCTCCCTCGGGTGTTCTCGACCGGGTGGGAGGGACCGATCTTCGCCACGAACTGGCGCGCCGCGTTCTTCTACACCGGCGTGGTGTCGATCCTGCTCGCGGGCGTCTACTACGCGTTCGGCGAGGCCGCGAAGAGCAGCGAGAAGCGCGCGGCGACGAGAGAGAGCGCGAGACTTCGAGAGTGGCTCTTCACCGCGACCCGGTACGGCACGGTCGTGTTGGCGCTCGCGTACGTAATGACGTTCGGGCTCGAACTGTCGATGAACGGGTGGCTCGCCACCTACTACCGCGAGGGATTCGGCACGCGGAACCTCGTGCTCGCGTCGACGTTCGCCGCGACGTTCTCCGTCGCCGCCGGACTGCTGCGCCCGATCGGCGGCTACGTCAGCGACCGGCTGGCGCGGGCCGAGCGGAACATCATCCCGCTGTTCCCGGGCCGCTACCGCGAGCAGTGGACGTTCGTCTCGCTGTGTTTCGTCGTGCTCGCGATGTTCGGGATGACGCTCGCGGGGCTCTCCGGCCGGGTGCTCGTCGCCGTCGGCGCCGGGTTCCTCGTCGGCATGGGCTGTGCGTTCTCCGAAGGGGCGATCTTCGCGCAGGTGCCCGCCATGTTCCCGGACAGCTCCGGCGCCGTGGCGGGCGTCGTCGGCGGCGTCGGCACCGTCGGCGGGATCGTCTACCCCCTCGTGTACGCCGCCCCGCTGCTTCCGAACCTCCACGTCGGGTACGCGGTCGTCGGCGCGTCGATGATCCCGATCGTGGCGCTGGCGGCGTGGGTGTTCCAGCCCCGGATCGCCGAGCGGGCGACGGACGACGGGTTCGTGAGCGAGGGCGAGGCGGCGCCCGTCGCCGACGACTGACGGCGCGCGGGGGGACGCCGCCGCCGACCCCCTCGCTTATCCCTCGCGGCGCCGAACCCTGCCACGAATGAGCGAGGACTTCGGCCTGCTCGAACCCGCGGACCAGCCCGGCGACGAGTGGGAGCAGCTCGACGTCTCCGACACCGAGGCCGACCGGATCGCCCGGCGGCAGGACCGCGAGTTCGACGAGTTCCGCAAGCGGATCAAGGACACGGAGCAGTTCAAGCTCCAGGAGTCGGTGTTCGACGACGCCACGCTGGCCGCGGTGTACAAGCTGGTCCAGGACGGCTACGTCGACGCGTTCGGCGGGCCGGTGTCGACCGGGAAGGAGGCGAGCGTCTTCGAGGCGCTCGGCGGGCAGGCCGGCGAGCGTCCCGAGCCGGGTTCGGAGGCGGCGGGCGGCGGGCCGGAGGGCGTCACCCCCGAGCGCGAGGTCGCGGTGAAGGTGTACCGGATCAACTCCTCGAACTTCCGACAGATGCGCGACTACCTGGAGGGCGACCCGCGGTTCGAAGGGATCGCGAGCGACAAGAAGGCGGTCGTGCTGGCGTGGACCCGCAAGGAGTTCGCGAACCTCGAACGCGCGCGCAAGGCCGGCGTCCGGGTGCCAGAGCCGATCGCGGTCCAGCGCAACGTCCTCGTGATGGAGCTGGTCGGCCACGCCGAGGACCGCGCCCGGCGGCTGAGCGAGGTCGACGTGGAGAACCCCGAGACCGCCTACGAGGTCGTCCGCGAGTACATGCGTCGGCTGTACGGCGCCGGGCTGATCCACGGCGACCTCTCCGAGTACAACATGATCATCCACGAGGGCGAGCTGGTGATCATCGATCTGGGACAGGCCGTGACGGTTCACCATCCCAACGCCGGGGAGTTCCTGAGGCGCGACTGCGAGAACGTGTCGGCCTTTTTCACCCGGCAGGGGATCGACGTCGACCCCGACGACCTCCGCGCGTACGTGACGGAGCCGGAGCCGGACCCGAACGGGGAGCCGGGAGAAGACCGAGGGCCGGGGTCGGGCGGACGGGACGACTCCGGAGAGGGGTCCGACGAGTAGATCGCGGCGACACGGCCCTCAAGAGGCTGGAGACCACCGTCACGCGGCCACACACCGCCCGCGGCGGAACACCCTTAAAAGGCTCCGCCGGGTACTCCGTGATATGCAACACGTGACGGTTCCGCAGGACCGGATCGGCGTCGTCATCGGCGCCGGCGGCGAGACGATGCGGGAGATCGAAGAGCGGGCGAACGTGCGGCTCGACATCGACTCGGAGTCGGGGAGCGTCGCCATCGAGGAGCGCGACGACCCCGTCGCGGCGATGGTGGCTCCCGACATCATCAAGGCGATCGGCCGCGGCTTCAAGCCGGAGACGGCGCTGTCGATCCTCGACCACGACCTCCGGACGCTCGACCTGATCGACCTGTCGGAGCACACCCGCAACGACAACGACCTCCAGCGCAAGAAGGGCCGGATCATCGGCGAGAACGGTCGCACGCGAGAGCTGTTAGAGGAGCTGTCGGGCGCCAACGTCGTCGTCTACGGGTCGACCGTGGGCGCGGTGGGCCAGCCCGAGGAGCTCGAAGTGGTCCGGCGGGCGGTCGGGATGCTGCTCGACGGGGCACCGCACGGCGCGGTGTACTCGTACTTGGAGCGCATGTCGAACGAACTCGACGACGACGTGAGCTTCAACGCGCCGCAATAATCGGCAGAATTTCTCGGAGTCGCGGGCGGCGTCGCTGTTTGTCTATAAACTGCTGTTATTGGTGATGTGGAGAACTCCTCCAAAGCCCCAGTCGCTCGCTTATAAGCACCTGACCACAGATCGACGGCGAACATCTCCAAAGCCCCAGCCGGGAGGCGGGCGCACGCTCGCTGTCGTTCGAGACGCCGACGGCGTCTCGTGATGACGAGAGTGCTTCGCTCTCTCGAACCACGCTCCTCGGTCACTCACTTCGTTCGCTCCCTGTGGTGCTTGCGTCGTCATCAGAACGCTTCACGTTCTGATTGGCTCGCGAGAGCTTCGCTCTCGTGAACGCCTGCGCCCGCCTCTCGGCAGCGTGGCGGTACGCGCCACGGGCAACCGGCGGCGGAGCCGCCGGTGACTGCCCCTTTGCGTCCCACCCCCACAGCAACCGCACCGCACCGCGACCGCAGCCTCACACCTCCCCAGCCTCGTCGCTGGCACCCTCCGCTTCGCTCCGGGAGCCAGCGACTCCCTCGCGCGTGCGGTTCGCGCCGCGGTGCGGCGCTCACCGGCACGCGCCACCGCAGTCCGTTTATAACCTATTTGCGTCCAGCAGTTGATCTGGAGTTCTATAAAAAGGGCCGTGTGAACGCACCGCATACCGGTCGATACTCCCCCACCGTGTTGCGGTTTCGCACGATACGAGCGAAGGATTTATATAGAATCACAAACAATCAATGGTCGTAATGTCACAGCGTCAGCGGATGGGCAATCAGCCCATGATCGTACTTTCTGAAGAGTCGCAGCGTACCTCCGGAAAGGACGCGCAGAACATGAATATCACGGCCGGCAAAGCGGTCGCGGAGTCGGTCCGCACCACGCTCGGCCCGAAAGGGATGGACAAGATGCTCGTCGACTCCGGCGGGTCCGTCGTCGTCACGAACGACGGCGTCACCATCCTGAAGGAGATGGACATCGACCACCCGGCGGCCAACATGATCGTCGAGGTAAGCGAGACGCAGGAGGAGGAGGTCGGCGACGGCACTACCTCCGCGGTCGTGGTCGCCGGTGAGCTCCTCGATCAGGCCGAGGAGCTCCTCGATCAGGACATCCACGCGACGACCCTCGCACAGGGGTACCGCCAGGCCGCCGAGGAGGCCAAGTCGATCCTCGAAGACGAGGCCATCGACGTCTCCGCGGACGACCGCGACACGCTCGTCGAGATCGCCGAGACGGCGATGACGGGCAAGGGCGCGGAGAACTCCAAGGACCTCCTCGCCGAGCTCGTCGTCGACGCCGTCCTCGCGGTTCAGGACGACGACGGCATCGACACGGAGAACGTCTCCGTCGAGAAGGTCGTCGGCAGCTCCATCGACGAGTCCGAGCTCGTCGAGGGCGTCATCGTCGACAAGGAGCGCGTCGACGAGAACATGCCCTTCGCGGTCGAGGACGCCGACGTGGCGCTGTTCGACGGCGCCATCGAGGTGAAGGAGACCGAGATCGACGCCGAGGTCAACGTCACCGACCCCGACCAGCTCCAGCAGTTCCTCGACCAGGAGGAGGCCCAGCTCCGCGAGATGGTCGACCACCTCGTCGACATCGGCGCCGACGTCGTCTTCGTCGGTGACGGCATCGACGACATGGCCCAGCACTACCTCGCGCAGGAGGGCATCCTCGCCGTCCGCCGCGCGAAGTCCGACGACCTCAAGCGCCTCGCCCGCGCGACCGGCGGCCGCGTCGTCTCCAACCTCGACGACATCGAGACGGACGACCTCGGCTTCGCCGGCTCCGTCGCCCAGAAGGACATCGGCGGCGACGAGCGCATCTTCGTCGAGGATGTCGAGGAGGCGAAGTCCGTCACGCTCATCCTCCGCGGCGGCACCGAACACGTCGTCGACGAGGTCGAGCGCGCCATCGACGACTCGCTCGGCGTCGTCCGCACGACGCTGCTCGACGGGAAGGTGCTGCCCGGCGGCGGCGCCCCCGAGGCCGAGCTCGCCCTCCAGCTCCGCGACTTCGCCGACTCCGTCGGCGGCCGCGAGCAGCTCGCCGTCGAGGCGTTCGCCGACGCCTTAGAGGTCGTCCCGCGCACCCTCGCCGAGAACGCGGGCCTCGACCCCATCGACTCGCTGGTCGACCTCCGCTCCCGCCACGACGGCGGCGAGTTCGGCGCCGGTCTCGACGCCTACACGGGCGACGTGATCGACATGGAGGCCGAGGGCGTCGTGGAGCCGCTCCGCGTCAAGACCCAGGCCATCGAGTCCGCCACCGAGGCGGCCGTCATGATCCTCCGCATCGACGACGTCATCGCGGCCGGCGACCTCAAGGGCGGCGGCACCGACGACGGCGGCGACGAGGGCGGCCCCGGCGGCGCGCCCGGCGGAATGGGCGGCGGCATGGGCGGCATGGGCGGTATGGGCGGCGCGATGTGAGCTTCGCGTAGGCCACACCACCCACACCGACCGCAGCCGCTTCGCCGAACCGTCCGCAGACCGACCGTCGCGCGCCCCCTACGGGCCCCGACGACACGCGACTTTTATCGACGACCGACCGCGTAGCGGTCCGCTCGTCGCTCGCCCGCGTCTCCCTTCGCCTCACCGCGCACCGCGCTACCGACCCTCACATTCGGCTCGTGAGACACGAGGGTAACACCGGCGTAACCACCGGACGGCGGTGTCCGCGAGCGGTTAAGTGACTCCCGGCCCTCCGATCTATCGACGAGGTTCTCACGTTCACCATGCCACAGCAGAAAGCCGACTACGCAGACGAGACGGAGATCGACGCGGAACTGGACGGGCTTCCCGACGACGAGACCGTCGAGGAGACGGTCGCCAATCTGGAGGAACGCGGCTTCGACGTGATCGTCGTCGACGACGCCGACGAGGCGCTGGCAACCGTGAAATCTCAGATCCCCGCCGGCGTCTCCGTGATGAACGGGCACTCGACGACGCTCGAAGAGATCGGGTTCGACGAGTTCCTGAGCGAGGGCGACCACGAGTGGGAGAGCCTCCCGGACCAGATCTGGGGCATCGACGACGACGCGGAGCGACAGACCGCGCGGCGCGAGTCGCAGACGGCCGACTACTTCCTCGGCGGTATCAACGCCATCGCCCAGACGGGCGAGCTCGTCGCCGCCGACCTCTCCGGCAGCCGGATCGGCGCGTACCCGTTCGCGGCGGGGAACGTCGTCATCGTCACCGGGATCAACAAGATCGTCCCGACGCTCGACGACGCGTTCGACCGGCTGGAGTCGGTCGCGTACCCGCTGGAGAACGAGCGCGCGCAGGAGGCGTACGGCGTCGAGTCCGCCGTCGCCAAGCAGCTGATCTACCGCCGCGAGACCGAGGAGGGTCGGACGACGGTCGTCCTCGTGCGCGAGCAGCTCGGGTACTGAGCGGTTCGATTCGACGCGTCACACTCTCTCCCCCTTTTGACGTTCGTGAGCGCGGGTCAGTCGCACCCGTTGGGTGCGACGAGATTTGAATCACGCCCAGACGTGCTCGTTCGCTCCGCTCACTGCGCGCGACTGGCTGCTTCGAATCCCTCCTGACCGGTTCACTCGACGGTTCGCGTTGCTCACCGTCTCGTTGTACGGGCCGGGAGGGATTCGAACCACAGTCACTCCGCTTCGCTCCGTTCCTTGATTCGAATCCCTCCCTTTTCGACGGCCTCGCGGCTCGCGGAGTGCTCGCCGCGAGGAGTACGGGCCGGGAGGGATTCGAACCCCCGACCGTCCGGTTAAAAGCCGGACGCTCTCCCTAACTGAGCTACCGGCCCAGACGAATCGCTGTACGGCCAGCCGACGGATAAACGTTTAGAACCGCGATAGCGGGACGATCGACACCCGAAACGGTTTCCGACCCCCCGCCCTCGCCGCGAACATGGAGTTCGACATGCGCGCGTTCGCCGCCGACTGCTGCCGGCACCGCTCGACCGCCGGCGAGGAGGCGCCCGCGGCCGCGTTCGTCGCGGAGCGACTCGCTGACCTCGGCTTCGAGACGCACGCCTGGGACGCCGATCCCGCCCTCCTCGCGGACCACCCCTCCTTTCCGGACGACCTCGACGCGACGGCCGTCGAGGGACGGCGCAGCGTCGCGGGCGTCCTCGAACTCGGCGGCGCGAGCGACGCGGGTAACGGTGACGGCGCGGGCGGCGCGGTCGGCGAAGACGACGACGATCCGGTCCCCACCCTCGTCCTGAACGGACACCTCGACGTCGTCCCCGCAGAGCCGTCCGAGTGGTCGAGCGACCCCTTCGAGCCGGTTTGGCGCGACGCCGAGGGACGACTTATCGATGACGCCGCCGGCGGGGACGGGGTCGGAGAGACCCTCACCGCCCGCGGCGCGGCCGACATGAAGTCCGGACTCGCCGCCTGCGTCGGCGCCGCGGTGGACGTGCGGGCGGGCGTCGCGGACGGGTCGATCGACCTCCCGCCGTCCGGGCTTCGGCTCGTGGTCGAGGCCGTCGCGGGCGAGGAGGACGGCGGCTACGGCGCGGCGACGGCCGCGCTCGCGACCCCGTACCCCTTCGAGCGCGACGCGGCGATCGTCGCGGAGCCGACGGAGCTCCGACCCGTCGTCGCCTGCGAAGGGTCGCTCATGGCTCGGCTGGAGATCGACGGGCGCAGCGCCCACGCGGCCACTCGCTGGCGGGGCGAGGACGTGCTGCCGCGGTTCGAGGCGATCCGGGAGGCGTTCATGGAGCTGGAGGCGGAGCGCGGCGAGTCGGTCGACCATCCCCTGTACGAGCGGTTCCCGGTCCCCTGGCCCGTCGTCTGCGGCCGGGTCGAGGCGGGCTCGTGGGCGTCGACGGTCCCGGCGACGCTCGGCGCGGAGTTCCGGATCGGCGTTGCGCCGGGCGAGACGGTGAGCGAGGTCGAGGCCGCGTTCCGCGATCGACTGGAGCGCGTCGCGGCCGACGACCCCTGGCTGCGCGAGCGCCCGCCTCGGTTCGAGCGGTTCTCCGTCCAGTTCGAACCGGCCGAGATCGCGGTCGACGAGCCCGTCGTCGAGGCGGTCCGCGCCGGACTCGTCGCGACCGGGCTCCCGGACGTCGAACCGCGGGGCGCGACGTACGGCGCCGATTCGCGCCACTTCGTCGCGGCCGGGATCCCGGCGGTGCTGTTCGGTCCCGGCACCATCGACGAGGCGCACTACCCGGACGAGACGATCGCGTGGGGGCAGGTCGTGCGGGCGAGAGAGGCGATCGCGGCCGCCGCGGAGCGGTTCGCGAACGACGCCGCGGCGTAGCCGTCGGCGGGTCGAGAGCGACCCGCCGGAGTCGGTCGGGGCCCGCCGTTCGCTACTCCGAGAGGTACTCGTCGAGCGCGTCCGCGACGAGCGCCCCCGGCTCGACGTTCTCCATCGAGGCGCGGCGGCGCAGTTCGACGTACGTCTCGGGCGGAAGTCGGAGCTGGAGGCGACCGAGCTCGACGCCGGCGTCCCGGACCGCGGTCTCGATGTCGGCGCCGTCGTTGACCGCGGACGCGACCGCGCGCACCTCCCGGACCGTGAGGTCCCCGTCGACCGCCGCCCACGCGAGCAGGTAGCGGTCCCGACCGCCGAGCCGCGCGACGTGCTTCGCGGCGCTCGGCGCGATCCGCCCGTTCGCGACCTGTCGCCGGACCGCCTGCGGGAGGTCGTGAACCCTCGCCCACTTGCGGATGAACGCGACGGAGACGCCCTCGCCGGCCCGCTCGGCCGCCTCCTTGTACGACCCCACGCCGCGGACGAGCGCCGCGCAGGCGGCGGCGCCGCGCAGCATCAACACGTTGTCGTCGTCGCCGACGTCGCCGGCCGCGAAGCGGGCCACCGTCTCCGCGGCCTCGGCGACGCTGTCCGGATCGCTCGGGTCGAACCCCACCGCGTCGGCGGCCCGGTCGCCCGTCACCGCCGGGTCGGCCCGGACCACCGGCTCGCCGACGGGGGAGCGTCGGTCCGCGCGTGACTCCTCGGTCATACACGTCTCTTCGGGGCCGCGGGTATAAACGCCGGGCACCGGGGCGGAACTCGCCAGCGCGTCGGAGTGCCGACGCGTCGACGGGCCGTCGGCGCCCGACCTACTTCGCGGTCCGGGCCGCCGCGTCGTCGTCCCCCTCGCTCGCCCCTCTCGCGTACAGGACGTACGAGTACCCGACGGTGATCGCGGCGGTCGCGAGCGCCGGCCCGACGAGGAAGTACACCGCGTACTCGCCGGAGAAGAGGCCCACGACCGCGACCGCGGCCGAGAGCTTGAACAGTCGGGCGCCGAGCGCGTGGGTGCGGTCCCACACCGCGTCGTCGCTGAGCGTCCACGGCGTTCGGATCCCGACGAACCAGTTCGGCTCGACGTGGGGGAGCAGCGTTCCGACGTAGTAGAACAGCGCGGCCGCGCCGGCCACCGCGATCGTCGTCACGTCGACCGCGTAGCCGAGGTTGACGGCGAGTACCGCGAGGTGGACGGCGACGAGGAACGCGGTGATCACGACGACGAACCGGTCGTAGTGGACCCGGAACGCGGCGACGTTCTCGCGGAGGGGATCGATCCGCGGGAGCAGCGCGAAGAGGCCGATCAGCCCGGCGGCGAGGCCCGGAACGAGCCACATCCCGGCGGTCCGCGGGAGCGTTCCGGTCGGGTCGCCGGCGGCGTTCCACCGCGTCACCATCCGTTCGGGGAGGCTCGGTGCGACCGCGAGGCTGGCGAGGGCGCCGACGGCGACGAGGAGGGCCGCGACGCCGAATCGAAGCCGCGTGGACAGTCGGGACTCGGAGGGCATACGCGTCGAGACGACGCCCGCGGCAATAAAAGACTCCCGGCCGTGGGAATCGCCCTCGAAGCGCCCGGTGCGACGCAACCCTTACGCGTCGCGGCAGCCAATCAGGGGGTATGACCGACGAACGCGACGACGACGGCCACGAGTTCTCCTCGGGGCAGGGCGTCGACGCCGACTACGACGCGTTCACGCTGGACCCGCCGGAGCTCGGCGAGGACCCGAGCCGCGTCGACCCGGTCGACTCCCGCGTGTTGACCGAGGAGCTCGACCGCCGGAACATCGGCAGCGAGGACGTCGATGTCAAGCAGCTGATCGACGTCGGCCTCTCGTACATGGGGATCAACCGCTTCGAGGAGGCGACGGAGACGTTCGAGCGCGCCGCCCGTTTCGCCGAGGAGGACTCCCTGGAGGCCCAGGAGGCGTGGGTGAACAAGGGCGCCGCCCACGCACAGCTGGAGGAGTTCGACCAGGCGATCGGCGCGTACCAGGAGGCGCTGCGGATCGACGAGGAGTCCGAGCACGCCGCGACCGCCGAGACGAACCTCGCGTACGCCCTCTGGGAGTCCGGCCGGAGCGAGCAGGCGCTCGAGCACGCCGAGCGCGCCGTCGAGACCGACCCGCGCTTCGCCGAAGCGTGGTACAACCGCGGGTTCCTCCTGGTCGAGCGCGGGCTCGCAGAGGACGCGGTCAAGTGCTTCGACAACGCGATCCGCCTCGGCTACCGCGACGCGGGCGTCTTAGAGGAGAAGGCGCGGGCGCTCGAGGAGGCCGGCGAACACGAGCAGGCCGAGGAGGTCGCGGACCAGGCCGAGGAGCTCCGCCGCGAGACGGAAGAACAGCTGATCGAAGAGCAGACCGGCCAGGCCCCGGGTCCGGGCGGTCGCGGCGGTCAGCCCGGTTCGGGCGGTCGCGGCGGGCAGGGCGGTCAGCCCGGTCCGGGCGGTCGCGGCGGGCAGGGCGGCGGTCGAAGCGGGCAGGACGGCGAACGCGAGGGACCGGAGCGAGAGCTCCAGGGCGAAGGGCCAGAGGGCTTCTGAATGCTCCTTCGCGAGCGCGAGACCCCCGAGGGGCGGCTCGTCTCCGTCTGCGACGCCGACTGCCTCGGTGAGACGTACGAGGACGGTCCGGTGACGCTCACCGTGAGCGAGGAGTTCTACGGCGGCGACGGCGCCGTCGAGGCGACCGAAGCGGAGGTGATCGCCGGGCTCCGGCGCGCGCAGGTCGCGAACATCGTCGGCACCGAAGCGGTCGGCGTCGCCGTCGAGGCGGGCCTCGTCGACGAGGAGACGGTCCTGGAGTTCGAGGAGACGCGGCACGCGCAGCTGCTCTGGCTGTGAGGGCGGTGCGGCGTCCGCGGCCGTCTCGTCGGGATCCGATCCGGCTAAGGGCGCGCGCGACGAGGCGAATCCGATGAGACGACTCACGCGGAGCGAGTTGGCGTCGCGGGTGGGGCCGCGACCCCCTTCGGACGCCTTCTGGCGGCGCGCGATCGACCGGGGCGAGGCCGCGCTCGGCGTCGGCGCGGACGCCGTCGGGGGAGCGCGCGACAGAGACGCGGAGCCGACCGAACCGCTCGACACGGGCGATATCGTCGACGTCGACGACCACGCCTTCGTCGTCGTCGGAGCCGAACGGACCGAGGCCGGCGGTCGGATCTACCGGATCGAACTGGTCACCGATTCCGACGCGGAGTGAGACGGGAGGGACTGGGGCCGGCGTGGGGCCCGAGACCCCGATCAGAGCCCGGCGACGTCCTCGATGGCGTCGGTGAGCTCCGTCACGCTCTCGACGGTGTGCTCGCCCATGTGGCCGATCCGGAACGTCTCCTCGCCGAGGTCGCCGTACCCGTTCGAGAAGGCCATGTCGTACCTCTCGTTCACCGCTTCGATGGTCGCGGCCACGTCGATCCCCCGCGTGTTCTCGATGCAGGCGACCGTCTGCGACTCGTACCCTTCCTCGGGGAACATCGCGAAGTGCTCGGCGGCCCAGTCGTGGACGTACTCGGTCATCTCGCGGTGGCGCTCGTCGCGGGCGCGGTGGCCCTCCTCGAGCATGCGCTTCATCTGCTTGCGGTACGCCAACATGATCGGGATCGCGGGCGTCGAGTGGGTCTGGCCCTTCCGGTCGTAGTAGTCGATGGTGCGGCGGAACCCGCCGTACCACGAGGAGTCGCCCTTCTCGACCTCGCGGTCGTAGGCGTCGTCGCTGACGACGCAGACCGCCAGGCCCGGCGGCATCGCGAACGCCTTCTGCGTGGACGCGAAGATCGCGTCGATACCGTGCGCGTCGATGTCGACGTAGTCGCCGCCGAGCGAGGAGACGGCGTCGACGGCGAAGTAGGTGTCCGGGTACTCGGTGAGCACGTCGCCGATCTCCTCGATCGGATTGCGGACGCCGGTCGAGGACTCGTTCATCACGCCCGCGACCATGTCGTACTGGACGTCGGCGGTCTCGATCGCCTCGCGGACGTCCTCGGGCTTGACCGCCTCGCCCCACTCGTACTCCAGTCGGTCGACGTCCTTCCCGAGTCGTTCGGCGACGTTGGCGTAGCGCTCGCTGAACGCGCCGCAGGTCGGCACGAGGACGTGCTCGTCGACGAGGTTGAGCGTCGTCGCCTCCCAGAACGCCGTGCCGGAGCCGGTGAGGATGACGACCTCGTTGTCGGTGCCGAGGAACTCCTTCGTGTCCTCCACGATGGTGGTGTACAGGTCGGTCATCCGGTCCATCCGGTGGCCGAACGTCGACTCGGTCATCGCCTCGATCACGTCGTCGGGGACCTCGGTCGGGCCGGGGATGTACAGCGTCTTGTCGTCGTAGTCGTCGCGGTATTCGCGTTTCTTCGTCACGGGATCCACCTGTTGGATCGTACCGCGTCGCGAGACGGTATGGTCCTTGTGATACGCTCAAAAACGAGACCGGCGGCGTTGCCCGGATCAATCGGGTTTATACGAACGGAGAAACGAAAGAACGTATGATACACGCCCGGAGAGTTACAACCGCCCGAGGTGGGCCGCCGTGAGCGGCGACGAGGAACTCGCGAAGGACCTCGGCCCGCTCGCGGCGCTCACGATCGGGATCGGGACGATGATCGGCGCCGGCATCTTCGTCCTCCCCGGCACCGCGGTCGCCCGCGCCGGGCCGCTCGCGGCGTTCACCTTCGTCCTCGGCGGCGTGATCGCCCTGTTCACCGCGCTGTCGGCCTCCGAACTCGGGACCGCGATGCCGAAGTCCGGCGGGGCGTACTTCTACGTCAACCGCGCGCTCGGCCCGATGTTCGGCTCCGTCGCGGGCTGGGCGAACTGGCTCGGGCTCGCGTTCGCCTCCGCCTTCTACATGTACGGCTTCGGCGAGTACGTCAACGCGCTCGTCGGGCTCGAACCGGTCGGACTCGGGATAGTGACGCTGGAGGCGGCACAGGTGATCGGCCTCGCCGGCGCGCTGCTCTTCATCGCGGTCAACTACTTCGGCGCGAAGGAGACGGGCGGGCTTCAGATCGTCATCGTGATGTCGCTTCTGGGTATCCTCGCCGTCTTCACCGTCGTCGGCCTGCTGAACGCCGAGATGTCGTCGCTGCGTCCCCTCGCGCCGCCGGGCACGACGAGCCAGGTGTTACCGGTGACCGGGATCATCTTCGTCTCGTACCTGGGATTCGTCCAGATCACCTCCGTCGCCGAGGAGATCAAGAACCCCGGGCGGAACCTCCCGCTCGCGGTCCTCGGCTCGGTCGTCATCGTCACGGTCGTCTACGCGCTGTTCCTGCTCGTGCTGCTCGCGGCGGTGCCGAACGAACTCGTCGCGAACAACGAGACTGCGGTCGTCGACGCCGCCCGCCTCCTGTTCGGTCGGTACGAGGTGTTCGGCTTCTCGCTGGGCGCCGTCGGCGCCGGCATGCTGCTGATCGGCGGGCTGCTCGCGACCGCCTCCTCCGCGAACGCCTCGATCCTCTCGTCGTCGCGGATCAACTTCGCGATGGGCCGCGAGAAGATCGTCACCCCGTCGCTCAACCAGATCCACGAGCGGTTCGGCACGCCGTACAAGTCGATCGCGCTCACCGGCGCGCTCATCGTCGTGTTCCTCCTCGCCGGGAGCGTCGAGTCGCTGTCAACGATGGGGTCGGTGTTACACCTAGTGGTGTACGGCCTCCTCAACCTCGCGCTCATCGTGATGCGCGAGTCGGCGGTCGAGGGGTACGACCCGGACTTCGAGGTGCCGTTCTACCCGGCCGTCCCGATCATCGGCACCGTGTCGTCGTTCGCGCTGATCTACTACATCGACCCGACGATCATCCTGCTGTCCGCCGGGCTCGTCGTCTTCGCGCTGCTCTGGTACCTGCTGTACGCCCGCGGGAAGGTCGAGGCGCGCGGCGTGCTCGGGACGTGGATCCTCGACCGGTCCGACGAGCTGCCGAAGGCGGCCGTGTCGGCGGCCACGTCGGTCCAGCCGAGCGGCGACGACTACCGGGTGATGGTACCGCTCGCGAACCCCAAGACCGAAGAGCACCTGATCACCCTCGCGTCCGCAATCGCCAAGCAGCGGAACGGGACGGTCGTCGCGGTCAACATCGCGAACGTCCCCGACCAGACCTCGCTGGAGGCCGCGCGCGACCGCGGCGCCCACGAGGCGGCCCACGGCCTCCTCGACCGGGCTCGCGAGGACGCGGAGACGTTCGGCGTCGACGTGGAGACCCACGTCGTGCTCTCGCACCGCGTGTTCGAGGAGGTGTTCGACGCCGCGCGCACCTACGGCGCCGACATGACCGTGATGGGCTGGGGCGAGGACTCCCACGGGGCGCCGGGGCGCGCCGAGTCCGCCGTCGACGAGCTGGCGTACTCGCTCCCCTCGGACTTCCTCGTGTTCCGCGACCGCGGGTTCGACGCCTCGCGCATCCTCGTGCCGACCGCCGGCGGCCCGGCCTCGGACCTCTCGGGCGCCGTCGCGAAGATGCTCCAGGTCGAGTTCGACGGCGAGGTCACGCTGCTCCACGTCACCGAGGCCGGCGAGGAGGAGGCGGGCCGGACGTTCCTCTCCGAGTGGGCCGACGCGCACGACCTCTCGGACGCGGCGCTGCGGATCGAGACGGGCGACGTCGAGACCAGCATCGAGCGCGCCGCCCGCGACGCGTCGATGCTCATCATCGGCGCGACCCAGAAGGGGCTGCTCTCGCGGCTGGTCCGCGGATCGCTCGTCTTGGACGTGCTCGGCGAGGTGGAGTGCTCCGTGCTGCTCGCGGAGCCGAAGAGCGACCGCGGCATCCTCGCCCGGCTGTTCGGCAGCGGCGCGCGGTCGAACGACGTCACCGACGCGACGGAGACGGCCGCCGACACCGGCGTCGAGCCGGAGCCGTCGACGCCCGAGATCGACGGGGGATCGGACGCGGGCGAGGAGTCGCAGGCGGACTGACGCGACGCGTTTCCTCCTCGGTCGCCGCGGGCGCGGACTCGAAGTCGAGCCGTGTCAGCCCCAGTGCCAGAAGTGGTTGCCGTCCGTTTCGACCGGGTCGGTGCGCTCGCGGAGGTCGGCGACGTCCTCGGCGGTCGGCTCGTGGTCGTCGGGGAGCCGCTCCATGCACTCGAAACAGAGGAAGAACTCCGAGTCGTCGGTGAGTTCGAGCGTGAGTCCCTGCGTCGACTCGAACGCGAAGTTCCACAGATCGCCGATCCCGCCGGCGATCCGCACGGACCGCTCGCAGACGTCGCACGCCTCGGAGGCCATATGTGAACACAACGAGGTCCGCGGGGTAAGGCGTGTCGCCTCGATACGTTTACTGGTACGTCCGTCGTCCCTCGGTGAACGCCGCCAAAGTCCCAATCGTTCGCTTATAAATGACTGTCTATAGATCGACGGACGATACCTCCAAAGCCCCAGCCGGCGAGGCGGGCGCACGCTCGCTGTGCGCCTCACTCGGTCGCTATCGCTCCCTCGTTCGGTGCTTACGTCGCCTGCGCCCGCCTCGCCGGCTGCCCCTTTGAGTCCCGCCCGACTGCGACCGCACGGCAACCTCACGCCTCCCCAGCCTCGCCGCTCGCTCGGGGCTCCCTTCGGTCGCCCGCGTCGCTCGCGGCGTCCCTCGCGCGATGCTGCTCGGCCGCAAAGCGGCCTCGCAGGCACGCGCCACCGCACTCCATTTATAAGCGTTCGTCGTTCACCGATTCTTGACTTCGATCACATGCGCGTCTTCGGGGTCGAACCCGACCGCGACCGCGCCGTCGATCGGGTCGACGACGCGGACGACGAGGTCGCGGTTCTCCCAGTCCAACGTGACCCGCGTCGTCTCGCCGAGGAACTCCGCGCTGGCGACGGTCGCGCTCAGCGCGTTCTCGCCCGCGGGAGCCGCGTCGTCTCCGGAATTTCCGTCCGCGCCCGCGACGCGGAGGTTCTCCGGCCGGACACAGAAGGAGATCCGGTCGCCGACACTCGGCGAGTCGACGTCGCGCCCGTCGCCGACCCCGACGCGCAGGGTGGCGTCCCCGCCGTCGACGTCGACCGCGAGTTCTCCCGCGGCGGGCGCGTCGATCACCTCCCCGGCGAACACGTTGTTGTCGCCGACGAACGCCGCGACGAACCGCGTGGCGGGCTCGCGGTAGACGGTCCGCGGGGCCGCGACCTGCTCGGGCGTCCCGTCGTTCATCACCGCGACGCGGTCGGAGACGGCCAGCGCCTCCTCCTGGTCGTGGGTGACGTATATCGTGGTGATTCCCAGTTCGGACTGGATCTCCTTCACCTGCGCGCGAAGCCGCTCCCGGAGCCGCGCGTCGAGCGCGCTCATCGGCTCGTCCAAGAGGAGCACGTCGGGGCCGGGCGCGAGCGCCCGCGCCATCGCGATCCGCTGCTGTTGCCCGCCAGAGAGGCTCTCGGGTTCGCGGTCGGCGGCGTCGGGGAGGTCGACCAGTTCGAGCAGCTCCGCGACGCGCTCGTCGCGGGTCATTCCCCCGGGCGGCTCGGCGAAGTTGAGCCCGTACGCGACGTTCTCCCCGACGGTCATGTGCGGGAACAGCGCGTAGCTCTGGAACACGACGCCGACGTCGCGGTCCTCGGGCGGGACGCCCGCCATCGACTCCCCGCCGAACCGAACCGTCCCGCGCGTCGGCTCTTCGAACCCCGCGATCAGCCGGAGCGTGGTCGTCTTCCCGCAGCCGGAGGGGCCGACGAGCGTGAAGAACTCCCCTTCGCGCACCCGGAGGCTCACGTCGTCGACGGCGGCCGTCTCGCCGTAGCGCTTCGTCACGCCGTCGAGTTCGACGGTGACGGGGACGTCTCCCGCGACTTCCGTGCCGCGTTCAGAGCCCACGGTGGTCACCTCCGAGCCGCTCGATGACGACGAAGCTGAGCCCGGTGACGACGAGCAGGACGACGCCCATGGCGGTCGCCGGTCCGAGCCGCCGCCCGATGAACCGTTCGATCGCGACGGGCATCGTGTACGCGTCGGCGCCGGTCGCCAGCACGACGGTCGAGGTGAACTCGCCGATCGAGATCGCGAACGCGAACGCCGCGCCCGCGACGACCGCGGGCCAGACCAAGGGGAGCTCCACGTCGCGGATCACCCGCGCCCGCGAGGCGCCGAGCGCCCGCGCGGACTCGACGAGCGACCGGTCCAGTCCGGAGAGCCCGGGCGAGACGGTGCGCACGACGAACGGGTAGCCCGAGACCGCGTGCGCGACGACGATGGCGACCGCGCCGTTCGCGGCGATCCGCCAGCCGGCGACCTCGACGCCGAACACGAGCCCCCGCAGCAGTCCGAGGCCGACGATGATCCCCGACACCGCCAGCGGCGCCATCGCGGCCGCGTCGACCAGGGTTCGCCCCCGATATCGGCGCGTGGTCAACACCGCGACGACGACGCCCATCGGCAGCGCGAGCAGGGTCGCGGCCGCCGCGAACGCGAGCGAGTTCCGGATCGCGGGCCACGGCCGCACCTGAAACGCCGCCCCCGTCTGCTGGCGCTCGATCAGGAACCGGTAATGGTCGAGCGTGAGCGCGCCGTCCCCGCCCGTCACCGACGCGAGGATCATCGACGCGATCGGCGCGACGAAGATCACCCCGGCGACGGCGACGTAGGCGGCCAGGCCCGCCCGCGGCAGCAGCTCGCGGAGGGTGGGGGCCGGCGGGATCAGCGAGCGCCGCGGCAGCGGTCGCGCGCCGCGCGTGTTCGTCGAGCTGCGGGCCTCGTACCGGAGGTACGCGAGCAGGACGGAAAGCGAGATCACGAGTTCGACGATCGCCAGCGCGGCGGCCTCGGCGTAGCTCAGGTCGCGCACCAAGCGATAGACGAACACCTCGACCGTCGCCAGCTCGAACCCGCCGAGCGCGAGGACGATCGGGAAGGTGCCGAAGGTGAACACGAAGGTGAGCGCCGCGCCCGTGAGGACGGCGGGGTACACCTGCGGCGCGACCACGTCGACGAACGCCCGGACCGGACCGGCGCCGAGGCTCCGGGCGGTCTCGACCGCGCTCGCGTCCACCGACTCCCACGCGGCGGTCGTCACGCGCGCCACGAGCGGCGCGTTGTAGAACGCGTGAGCGATCACGACCGCTTCGAGGGTGAACAGCAGGTCGACCGGCGGGAGCCCGAGCGCGGTCAGGGCGGCGTTCAGGGTACCGTTCTCACCGAACGTGGCGACGAACCCGACCGCGACCATGATCGACGGGAGGACGAACGGGACGATGGTGAGCGAGCGCAGCGTCCGCCGGCCGGGGAACTCGAAGCGCGCGAGCAGGTAGGCGGCCGGGAGCCCGAGGGCGACGCTCGCGACCGTCGAGAGGGCCGCCTGGTACGCGGTGAAGCCGACGATCCCCAGCCGGCGGTCCGGAGAGAGCAGCGAGCGCGCGACCGCGGCCGGGGACTCGCCCGACAGCAGCCGCGCGAGTTCGCCGAAGTAGAACGGGTCGGTGAGGACGTCCGCGAAGACGCGGAGGGTGACGGCGCCGTCGACGACGACCGCCTCGACCAAGACGGTCGCGGTCGGATAGTAGAAGGCGACGACGAGCGCGGCGCTGGTGAGGAGCGCGAGCGCGGTCAGCGCGTGCGACTCGACGCCCTCCCGGAGGCGGGTCAGCCGGTCCGCACGCCCGCCGTCCTCGGTCGCCCGGTCGTCGTCACCGGTCGCACGCCCGCCGTCGACTCCAGTCACGCGCTCGCACCCACGTCGGCCACGGGGTTAGTTCCCGGCGAACTGTCGCTCCCAGGCCTCGACCCACGCGTCGACGGCGCCCTGGAGCTCGTCGTAGGTGAACGTCACCGGGTCGGCCGGCTCCTTCGCTAACTCGGCGTAGTCGCTCGGCAGCTCGGCGCCGTCGATCGCCGGGAACGCCACGTTGCGCTGTGCGATCTCCCCTTGAACGTCCGGCTCCAGCATGAACGACATGAACTGCCGGGCGAGGTCGGGCTCGTCGGCGTCGGCGAAGACGGCCATCCCCTCGGGATTCGCGTACGCCTGGTCGTTCAGAAATCGGATCTGATGTTTCTCGAGGTCTTGTCCCTCCATGTCGGCGAACACCTGATCGGTGGAGTAGGAGACGACCATCGGCGCCTCGCCCTCGCTCCAGGCGGCGTACGCCTCGTCCCAGTCTCCCAGCACGCGCACGCCGTTCGCCTGGAGGTCCGCCCAGTAGTCGAGGTAGTCGTACTCGAGGTCGCCGTCGCCGCCCTCGACCGCCTCCCCGTCCCCGTCGCTCGCGACGCCGCCGTCGCCGAAGCGGTTGATCGTGTGGAGGAGGAACGCGCGACCGGTCGCGGAGCCGCCGGGGTTCTGCGCGATGAGCGCGCCCGCGTGCTCGTCGTCGAGCAGCCCCTCGAACGTCTCCGGCGCCTCCATCGTCGTGCCGTCGTACACGAGGCTGATGTACCCGGTGTCGAAGGGGACGGCCCGGTCGAACGGGTCGAACCGGAGCCCCTCCTTGACCGCGTCGCGCCCCTCGATGTCGCCCGCCTCCGCGAAGAGGTCCTCGTCGAGCTCCTCGTCGACTCGCACGAGGTCCTCCGTGGTGAGCCCCACGTAGAGGTCGGCGTCGACCCCTACGCCCGAAGCGGCGCGCTCGACGTAGTAGTTCACCTCGTTTTCGGGGGTCGCCCACTCCAGTTCGGCGTTGTATCGGCTCTCGAACTCCGTTTTGAGCCACTCGCCGGGGCTCACGGAGGGCGCGTCGATGAAGTTCGTGTAGGTCGCGACGGTCAGCGTCGGCGTCTCTCCGTCGCCGTCGCCGTCCGTCCCGTTTCCGCCGTCGCTTCCCGCGCCGGTACCGCCGTCTCCCCCGTCGTCGACTCGTTCGGCGCTGCAGCCGGCGAGCGCGGCGGCGCCGGCCGCCCCGGCCGCCGTCAGGAAGCGTCGTCGGGTGCGTGGCCGGGCGCGTCGCCGCCGCGTCTCGCTCTTGTCGGTGGTCATCACTCGGTTGTTGTACTCGGTGGTTACATAAGGGATCCGTCCGCGTCCCGAGACCGGTTCCGAGCGGCGGTTCGACTCGGCGCGGCCCCGGTCCGAAATCGCTGTTTCGACCGGACGGACCGCTCGGACCGGCGACATCCATTTACTTCGCGGCGACCACCTCGACCTATGGACGAGAACCTCGGTGCGCGGTCGACGCGGACCACGCGGCGGCGACTGCTCGCCGGCGGCGCGGCGGTCGGGGTCGCCGGACTCGCCGGCTGTCTCGGCGGCCGCGACGGACCGGTGCCGGCCCCCGAGGTGACCAGCGACCGGATCGACGACTGGCGCCAGACAGACGAGTCCGAGAGCACGGTGTTCGAGCAGTCGTACGGACCGGTCACCGTTCGGGCGCGCGAACACACGCGGATCTTCGAGTACGCGCCCGTCGCGGACGCGCTCGCCGAAACGGTCGACGCGTCGGGGTCGCCCGTCGTCTTCTTCGCGACGCGGATCGACCTCCGGCCAGCGATCGATCAGCTCCCGGCCGGCGTCGGCAGGGAGCGGGTGATGAGCCGGGTGGAGACGGCCGCGACGGGCGCCTTCCGCGCGCAGCTCCGGACCGCCGGCATCGAGAGCGTCGCGGTCGTCGACGAGGGGATCACCACCGTCCGGTCCGGCCACACCGCGACCGCGTGGCGGCTGACGGGAGAGTACGCGCTCGACGGCGGGATCCCGCTTCCGACCGGGTCGACCGCCGAGGTGGGGCAGCCCGTCGAGATCGGGGCTCGACTCGGCGTCTGGCACGACGGAACCGACGTCATCGTCGCCGGCGGCGCGTACCCGACCGAGCCGCTCCTCGAGGTCTTCGACGCGGCGCTGCCCGACTCGGTCGACGCGGAGAGTGCGGTGACGCAGATCGCCGACGCCGAGACCGCCGAGGCGCTCGCGACCGACCCCGCCGCATTCGACGAGGACGTCTCGCAGCTGCTCATCTCGGTGGAGTGAGGGGATCGGAGGCTCCGGAATCACCGAGTTCCGTCGAAACTCTATCATTTATAAATGGGGTGCGGTGGCGCGTGCCTCCGAGTGGCCGCCCTCGGCGGCCGCGAGGAGCACGCGCGAGGGAGTCGGCCGACCGGAGGGAGGCCGACGAGGCTGGGGAGGCGTGAGGCTGCGGTCCCGCGAGCGACCGGAGGGAGCGAGCGGGAGTACGGAAGTCGCAGCCCGCGCAGCGAGCGAAGCGAGCGAGCAGGAACGTCTTCCGGCGGTGCGATCGCGGTCGGGTGGGACTCAAAGGGGCAGTCGCGAGGACGCCGTAGGCGACGTAAGCACCGCAGCGAAGGAGCGGTAGCGACTGAGCGAGGAGCGCAGCGAGCGTACGGCGTCCTCGCGACTGGGGCTTTGGCGGTGTTCGCCGTCGATCAGCGGCCACCCACGTACAGCCGAGCGACTGGGGCTTTGGCGGTGGTCGCCGTCGATCAAGTCTCAGCTATTTATAAACGAGCGACTGAGCCTTCGGAGACGTTCGCCGCGCAACCCTCCGTTTCGTCTCGAACCGACCAGTTTAATCGGCGTCCTCGACTCTCGTTCCGTATGAGCGACTTCCCCGAGTTCGAGGTGATCCCCGCCGTCGACGTTCAGGACGGCGAGGTCGTCCAGCTGGTCGGCGGCGAGCGCGGGACGGGCAAGCGCTACGGCGACCCGGTCGCGGCCGCCGAGCGCTGGATCGAGGCGGGCGCCGAGACGCTCCACCTCGTCGACCTCGACGGCGCGTTCGAGGGCGAGCGCGTCAACGCGGCGGCGATCGAGGCGGTCGTCGAGAGCGTCCCGGACGAGACCGGCCTCCAACTGGGCGGCGGCATCCGGACCGCGGAGGGCGCGCGCGACCTCCTCGAGTTGGGCCTCGACCGCGTCATCCTCGGCACCGCGGCGGTTGAGACGCCCGAGATCGTGGGCGAGGTCGACGACACCCACCCCGGAACCGTCGTCGTCAGCCTCGACGCGAAGGACGGCGAGGTCGTGGTGTCGGGGTGGACCGAGGGGACCGGGCTCGACCCCGCCGAGGCCGCGGCGCGCTACGAGGAGCTGGGCGCCGGCGCGATCCTCTTTACGAACGTCGACGTGGAAGGGCAGTTAGAGGGGATCGACCGCGAGGCGGTCGCGAGCGTCGTCGAGGCCGTGGACATACCCGTCATCGCCTCCGGCGGCGTGGCGAGCGTCGAGGACGTTGTCGATTTAAAAGAGGCCGGCGCGGCCGCGGTCGTCGTCGGCACCGCGCTGTACGAGGGCGAGTTCACGCTCCGAGAGGCGCAGAAGGCCGCGGACGAGGGTTAAAAGCGGAGCGCGGGGTCGTCGTCGATCGCTTATAAATAACTGACTTCGGATCATCGGCGAACACCTCCAAAGCCCCAGCCGGGAGGGCGGCGCACGCTCGCTGCGGTCCTCACTCGGTCACTCACTGCGTTCGCTCCCTCATTGCGGTCCTTACGTCGCCTGCGCCGCCCTCCCGGCTGCCCCTTTGAGTCCCGCCTCGCACGGCACCGCAGCCTCACGCCTCCCCAGCCTCGCGGCTCCCTCCGCTTCGCTCCGGTCGCCGCGTCCCTCGCGCGGTGCTCCTCGCGGCCGCCGAGGGCGGCCGCTCGCAGGCACGCGCCACCGCACCGCCTATTTATAAGTACACTCTGAACTCCTCAATCACATCAGCTCCTCTCTCGCGGACTCGAACGCCCTCACACCCGCAACCGACTTACGAATCCCCCGCGACGGGCCCGTATGAGCGAGCACGACCGGACCGCGGCCGTCACCCGCGAGACGAGCGAGACGACGATCGAACTCACCCTCGCGGTCGACGGCGACGGGGAGAGCGAGGTCGACACGGGGATCGGCTTCTACGACCACATGCTGGCGTCGTTCGCCAAACACGGCCTCTTCGACCTCACGGTCCGCTGTGACGGCGACCTCGACATCGACGACCACCACACCGTCGAGGACGTGGCGATCTGCCTCGGCGAGGCGTTCGACGAGGCGCTCGGCGACAAGCGCGGCATTCGGCGATACGCCGACCGCCGCGTTCCCCTCGACGAGGCGGTCGCGAGCGTCGTCGTCGACGTCGCGGGGCGGCCGTACTACGAGTTCTCCGGCGAGTTCTCTCAGGAGTCCGTCGGGGAGTTCACCAGCGTCATGGCCGACCACTTCGCGCTCTCTCTGGCCCACAACGCCGGGCTGACCCTCCACGCGACGGTCGAGACGGGCGACAACGCCCACCACGAGGTCGAGGCGCTGTTCAAGGCGCTGGCGCGTGCGCTCGACGACGCCACCCGCCTCGACGAGCGCCGCAGCGACACGCCGAGCACGAAGGGCGAACTCTGACGCGACGCCCGCGCTCGCGGCGCGCGCCCTCCCGGCGTCCCCTCACTCGGGCGCGGCGAACTCGTTGTACTCCCCGTGGTGGTAGACGAGCTCGCCCTCGTCTTCCAGCTCGTGAAGCAGGTCGAACACCTCGCTGTACCCGCGGTCGCGGTCGTACTCGACCGCGAGCCGCTGGACGAGGATCCCCGGCGTCACCGCCGCGGCCTCGTGTTCCTCGACGATCCGGACCGCGAGCCGTCGGAGCTCCGCCGTTTTCGGATCCATTTCGTGACGCCGTTCGGCCCGCCCCGACAAAACGCTCCGGGCCCGCTCGCATCCCCCGTGCTCCGCCGACCACTTATCACCGCGCGAACCGTTGACACGCTCGCATGGAACTCGACTGCGAGGGTTGCGCCGGCTGCTGCGTCGACTGGCGCCCGCTCGACCCGGCCGCGGCGGGCTCGGACCGCACCGGCCCGCGCCCCCCGCTCGACGACGCCTACGACCTCGTGCCGCTCACCCGCGACGAGGTGGCCCGATTCGTCGACGACGGCCTCGCTGACACTCTGGTACCCCGACTCTTCGAACCCGCCGAGCGCGACGACAGCGTCCGGATCGACGGGACCGACCTCGCCGCCGTCGACGGTCGACCCGTCTTCGTCGTCGGCCTCCGGAACCCACCCAAGCCGGTCGCGCCGATCGGCACCGACGAGCCGCGCTGGCTCGACGCGTGCGTCTTCCTCGACCCGACGACGCTCCAGTGCCGGATCCACGACACCGACCGCTATCCGCGAACCTGTGCGAGCTACCCCGGGCACACCCTCGAGCTCGGCGCCGAGACGGAGTGCGAGCGCGTCGAGGCCGCCGGCGGCGGCGACCGGCTCCTCGACGACGCGCCGCCCGCTGACCTCCCAGCGCCGGCGTTCGGCCCGCAGGCGCTCGGCGCGACCGTCTTCGCCTATCCCGACCCCGACGACCTCGACGGCGTCGTCGCCCGTCTCCGCGACGGGGCGGGGACCGCCGCCGACCGCGCCCGCTTCGCCGGCGCCGCCGTCGGCTCCCGCCCCGGGTCGCTGTCGGTGACCCGCGAACGCATGGCCGAGGCCCGGGAATGCGCCCGCGAGGCCGACTCGTGGGTCGGCCGAGCGATCGAGGCGTGGACCGAGCGCGCCGGCGCCGACGGCGATCGCGTCGCCCTCGACCGCGACGCGCGCGACCGGCTCGTCCGTGAGACGGAAGACGACGCCGGCGCGCCGGGCACGCCGGGGTGGAGTTCTGAGGGATGAACGCCGACCGCGGGAGGGGGGACCGCGACCGTTCGCCTCCTCCCTTCACCCGCCCCGCTTCCGGTACCAGACGCGCTCGCCGACCGGCGACTCGCCCTCTCCGATCGGGAGCCGGCTCACGAACAGGTCCCTGACGGCGAACGTGATCACCAGTTCGACGGGCGCGGCGTCGGACTCGGCAGCGTCTCGCTCGCCGCCGGCGTCGCCCGACGCGACCGGCCGCACCGTCACGACGCAGTGGCCGTCGCGCTTCCCTATCGACTCGACGACGCCGACGGACCACCGGTCGACCCGATGCGCCGGCTCCCGGGCGTGAACGCGGTCGTGGTTCACGCCGGCCTCCGTGCGTCGGTCACGACGTCCCCGCTTCCGCGTCGTCCTCGTCGCCCGCGACCCGTCGCACCGCGAGCGCCCCCTCGCAGACGCACTCGCCCTCGCACTTCGGACACTCCTCGGCGGATCGCTCGATCGGGTCGCGGTGGACCGTCTCGTACCCGTGCGCGTCGAACAGTTTCTCCGGCGAGTCGTCGCCGCCGTGGTACCACGAGTCCGCGAGGAACAGGTCGACGCCGCGCGCCGCGCCGACCGCGTGTAGCCGTTCGAGCAGTCGGCTCCCGATCCCCCGACCGGTCGCCGCCTCGCCGACGTATCCCATCTCGAGGTGGCCGTACCGGTCGGCCGCGGGGAGCAGATCGCGGTCGTCGAAGAAGTACATCTCGTCGGCGAGCTCGGCCGGGTCCGCGAACTCGCGGAGCGCCATCACGCCGCAGACCGCGTCGCCGCGGTCGCCCTCGCTACGGTCGTCGCCCGACTCGGCCACGTTCGCGTCGCCGCCCGACTCGGCCACGTTCGCGTCATCGCCCGACTCGGCCACGTTCGCGTCGTCGCCCGACTCGGCCACGTTCGCGTCGTCGCCCGACTCGACCGCGACCAGCACGTGGTACGTCGGGTCGTCGAGTCCGAGGTCGACGCCGTAGGTGCTTCCCTCGCTGAAGTGAGCGGTGATCAGCTCCTCCAGCGGCTCGGCGTCGCCCGGCCGCGGGTCTCGGATCGCGAACTCCGTCATCTACCGGACGGACGCCGCGGCGGAGCAAGAGCGGTTCGGTGTCGGAAGCGGGGGTCCCCGTCAGCTCCCGGCGCCCGGCCGCCAGACCTCCTGCCGTCGGTCGAGCCACGCCACGACGACGACGTGCGGCAGCGTCATCGCGGCGATAGCGACGAGCGACACGGCCAGCAGGTCGCCGGGCGCCGCCACGCCGGCCGGGACGCTCGCGCCGACCGCGCCGACCACGAGGAACCCCCCGAGCGTGAGCGGCGCGGCGTCGCGACCGAAGCGTGCGAGCGCTCCGACGGCATCGCCGGCCGACGCCGCGCTCGCGGCCCCGGGATCGACGAGGACGAGGCGCCCGACGTGCCGGAGCGCGTGCCACAGCGCGAAGTACACCCCGATCGCGAACACCGGCGCCGCGAGCAGGAACCACGCCCACAGCACCGCGAGCTCGCCGACGTCGCGCCGCCAGCCGCCGGGGTCACGCCGCGAGCCGTCGGGACCCCGGCCGCTTCGGACCCGCCGGTAGCCGAGGGCGACCGACGCCAGCGTCGCGGCCGCCATCCCGAGGCCGACCGCGAACCGGACCTCGGGGACGAACAGCGGGGCGACCGCGCTCGTGGCCGCGCCCGAGTCGACGAGGAACAGCCCGACGATCCACTCGGCCACCAGCCGGTACTCCTCGGGGTGCGCGAGGAGGGGAACCCCCATCGGGAGCCCGCCCCGGACGACGAGGGCCAGCCACCGCTCCGCCGACGAGGGCAGGTGTTCGACGCCGGCGATCGCGAGCGTCGCCACGTCGCCCTGTCCCCAGTGGAGCCACGTGAGCGCGATGAAGCCGACGAACGCCGCGACGGGCGCGACGAAGAACGCCGCGACGACCGCCCCGCCGAGGACCGCGTAGACGACCGAGACGACCGCGATCGACCGCCGGAGCGACACGCCCGGCGCGGCTCGGAGCGGGACGAGGTGGTCGACCGCGCCGTGCGCCATCCCGACGGCGAGGGTACCGAGCGCGAACGTCGCGACGCCGACTTCGACCGGAAACAGGGGGGTCACGGCACCGATCGGCAGCAGCGCGGCCAACGCCAGCGCCGGGCGACGCGCGAACCAGCGGTCGACCCGCTCGGCCGCGGACTCGGGTTCGGTCTGCGCGTCCGCGGGGGTCGCTCCGGCGTCGCGCTCGCGGGCCGCCGCGGAACGGGACTCGCTCGCGTCCGTCGACGCCGCCGGCGCCTCAGTCATCGACCACGTCGGGGTCCGGGTCGGCCGGCGCGTCCGGACCGGGGACGTCGCGCTCGGTTCTCCCGGACGGCGCCGGTTCCGCGGTCTCCCGCCGCCGGTCGTTCCAGTCGAGGACCCACTCGAACAAGACGAGGCCGTTGATCGTCATCACTCCCGCGGCGACGAAGAACAGCATCTCCTCTATCGGAAGTCCGAGGACCGTGATCCCGCTCGTCAGCTCCGGCGACAAGTACCAGGTCCCCATCCCGATCGCGATCCGGTCGGCGACCCAGAAGTACGCTGCCGGGACCAGCGTCGCCGTGACCCACAGCCGAGGCGTGCGCGCGAGGTACCCCCCGCCCACGCTCCACTGGAGCGCGAGAACCGGCCCGACCCACGCGATCAGCCCGCCGAGATACAGGAACGAGGGGTCGAGCCGGACGAGCGTCAGCCCGATCGGCACCATCGCGAGGCCGACGGCGACCCCGGCGGCCCGCGGCGCGCGGTCGAAGTCTCCCTCCCGGAACGTCGGGTCGAAGCCGATCCGGTGGAGCGCGAGCGCGACGACGACCGTCTGTACCGTGAAGAAGAGGTACTCCCCCAGCGGGATCGACAGCGCCCGCGCGACGACGGCGCCGTCGGCGTATCCCCACGCCCCCCGTCGGATCATGTAGCTGATCCACGGCGTGGTGTAGGCGTACGCGATGGCGACCAGGATCGCGATCCCGACCGCCGCGCGCCGACGCCGCGTCGGTTCGTACCGGGGCGCGAGGTACCACAGGAGCGCGAGGACCGGGAGACTGAAGACGAGATGGAACTGGAGATACGTCAGCGTCGGCAGCATCGACTCACCCCAACGAAGACGCTCATACCTTCGCTTACGCTCCGTTTCTCTTTAACCCTTCAGCCGAACGTCGTCAGGTACCGCCGGACCGAACGCGTTCGGGCGTCACTCGTCCGCCGCGAGGACGCCGTGCGCCGCCAGCACCTTCCCGAGCCGATACATGGACGCGACGACCGAGTCGCAGACGGGTCGCACCGCGGACTTCGGGACGAAGCCGACAGCGAGCCCCGCGACCTCCAGCATCGGAAGGTCGTTCGCGCCGTCACCGACCGCGACCGTCTCCGTCATCGGCACCCCGACCTCGGCCGCGAGGTCGGCCAGCGCGTCGTCTTTCGTTCCCTCGATGAGCGGTCCCTCGGCCTCGCCGGTGAGCGCCCCGTCCGGTCCGGTCGGTAATCGATTCGCGACGATCGTGTCGACCGCGACGCCCTCCCGGGCGAGCGCCGCCTCGACGCCGTGCTCGAACCCGCCGGTGAGCACGGCGACGTGGTGGCCCTCCTCCCGCAGGCGCTCGATGAGGCGCGCGGCGCCGGGCCGGATCCGGACCGCGTCGAACGCGTCGGCGACGTCCGCCGCCGAAAGCCCTTCGAGCAGCGCCGCGCGCTGATAGAGGCTCTCGGCGTAGCTGAGCTCGTCGTTCATCGCCCGCTCGGTGATCTCGGCGACCTCGTCGGCGACGCCGGCCCGCTCGGCGAGCAGGACCGTCATCTCGGAGTCGGAGAGTGTCCCGTCGAAGTCGAACGCGATGAGACTCATGACGTCCGTTCGTCGCGGCGGGGCCTTGAAGCGCGCGGTCGGCCGCGACGTCGTCGGGACGGCGCCCTCCGAAGCGCCCCCTTACGGCCGCTCGCCGCGGTACTCGACGTAGGTGACCTCCTCCGCACACCAGGAACACCCGCACTCGCTGTAGTAGCCGCTCCGCCCGGTGAGCCGATCGGGGTGAGTGATCTCGATGCCGCGCTGGAACCGCTCCGCGAGCTCGTGGTAGCGGTCACACTCTTCCCAGAACGACGCCGCAGCGTCCATCACGTGCGACCACGAGAAGCTCGTATTTGAACGTTTCTCCGAAATCAACCCGCTCAGCCCCGTTGTAACCCCTTCCCACGCCGATCCCGTCACTCGCCCTCCGCGTCGGCGAGGAACTCCACGTCGCCGGCGATGACCGCGCTCGCGATGACGCCGACGCCGACGGCGGTCGCGACTCCGAGGGTCGTCAGCGTCACCGAGATCGCGGACCCGCCGACCGCGACGCCGACGAACGCCCCGACGGACCCGCCGACGCCGCCGGCGATCACCGCGAGCGTCTGGGCCTCTCGCATAGGTGTCGATTCAGTAACACGGGTTATAAGCGTTCCTCCCGGGTTCTCTCGGGTGATAACGCCGTCGCGGCGGGCGAGGAGAACGCGAAACGCGGCTCCGCCCGCCCGTCTCAGCGCGGGTACTGCCGGCCGATGTCGAGGCCGTCTCCCGCCGACTCCGCCTCCGCGGACGCGTCCCCTTCCTCCTCGCCGCCCGGACTCACGCTCCCGGTCCGGTAGCCCGCCATGTCGAGGGTGACGTACTCGAAGCCGAGGTCTGTGAGGTGTTCGTGGACGGCGTCGGCGAAGGCGGGGTCGAGCGCGCGCTCCAGTTCCTCCGGCGCGATCTCGACGCGCGCGAGGCCGTCGTGGTCGCGGACGCGGAACCCCGAAAAGCCCCACTCGCGGAGCACGCGCTCGGCCTTCTCGACGCGGGTCAGGCGCTCCTCGGTCACCTCCAGCCCGGTCGGGATCCGCGAGGAGAGACACGCCATCGAGGGTTTGTCGGCCACGGAGAGGCCGTAGGACTCCGCGATCGCGCGGACTTCGTCCTTCGTGATCCCCGCGTCGAGCAGCGGCGAGAACACGTCGAGCTCCTCGACCGCGCGGAGCCCGGGCCGGTGTCCCTCGCCCGGGTCGTCCGCGTTCGTCCCGTCGCAGACGGTGTCGATGCCGAGTTCCCTGGCCGTCTCGTACATCCGGCCGAGCCGCATCGTCCGGCAGTGGTAACAGCGGTCGCCGTCGTTGGCGACGAAGTTCGGGTCGTCCAACTCGGAGAACGTCACCGTCTCGTGAGCGATTCCGATCTCCTCGGCCACTCGCCTCGCGTCGTCGAGTTCGGCGGCCGGGAGCGTCTCGCTTCGGGCGGTACACGCCACGGCGTCGTCGCCGAGCGCGTCCGCCGCCAAGGCGGCCACCACCGCGGAGTCGACCCCGCCCGAGAACGCGACGAGGACCCCGTCGCGCTCGCCGAGCGCGTCGCGGGCCGCCGCCGCTTTCGCCGCCGTCTCGGAGGCGAGCGACCCGTCGCCGACGCCTCGCGCCGTCTGGCTCATGGCCGGCGTTGGCGGCGGGCGCGAAAAAGGGCGTCGCACGCGGAATCGACCCGGCCGGTCGCGCCCCGCCGCGCCGGACCCCGGGAGCGACCCGCACGCTTTACACCGTTGCCGCGATACCGGCGAGTAGATGCAGCTGGAGGCGATCCCCGGCGTCGGCGCCAAGACGGCCGCGGCCTTACGCGAACTGGACGACCCGGCCGCGACCGTCGAGTCCGGCGACGTGGCCGCCATCGCCCGCGCGCCGGGCGTCAACGAGGCCCGCGCGGCCCGCATCGCCCGCGGGGCGATCCGCCGCCGCCACGGCGACGACGGGCGCGTGCTGGCCACCGACCGCGCCCGCGAACTGTACCGGGAGGCGATAGACCTGCTGCGCGAGCGCACCGTCACCGACTACGCGGCGAAGCGACTGGAGACCTTCTACCCGAGCGCGTCCGCCTCGCGGATCGCGGAGGCGCAGGCGTTCGCGGCCGACGCGACGGACCGCGATCCCGACCCGGCGGTCCGCGAGGCGCTCGCGGACTGCGCGCCCCTGTCGGACCCCCCGACCGTCCGCGTCCGCGACCGGTGCCTCGCGACCGCCGACGCCGAGACGCTCGCGCGCGCCGAGTCGGCCGTCCCCGAGCTCTCCGTCGAGACCGTCGAGGACGCGCGCGACATTTCCGAGCTCGGCCGGTCGTACGCCTCCGTGATCGTCTTAGACGAGTCGTTCGCCGGGCTCGACGTGGAGGGCGACGTGAGCGTGCGGCCGGACGCCCTCGAAACTCCCGCCGAAACCGTCCCCGAGCGCCTGCTCGCGTTCTTCGCCGAGAACCGCGAGCGGCTGGAGGCGGCCGCGGCAGTCCACGAGGCGGCCGCGGCGGCCGGCGACCCGGTCTCTGGCGGCGACTCGGCCGAAGAGGGCGACTCCGACGCCGGCCCTCCGGTCGACCTCGACCGCCTGCGCGACGCGCTCTCGCGGCTCGACGACGACGGCACCATCGCCGGCGACGCGGAGTTAGACCGGCTGACCGGCGCCGTCGACGACCTCGACGCCGCGGTGTCGACGGCGGCCTCGGTCGCCGACGACCGGCTGCGCGAGGCGATCCGCGAGCGCGACGTCACCATCGAGGGGACCGACTTCCTCTCCTTAGTCGAACAGGGCGCCCGCGTCGACTCGCTGCTCGACCGCGAGCTGGCCGACGAGTACGACGCGGCGGTCGACGCCGCCCGCGAGCACCTCGCCGACGCGCTCCGCTTGGAGCCCGAGGAGGCGGAGCTGGCCGACCGCGTCTTCGGCGGCGACCCCTCTTTCCCGGTCGAGCACGACGAGAGCGCGGTCTCGCGGCTCCGGACCGAGCTCTCCGCGGCCCGCGACCGCCGCGCGGCGAAGCTGAAGGCCGACCTCGCGAGCGACCTCGGCGACCTCCGCGAGCCGGTCGAGGCGCTCGTGCGCGACGCCTTGGAGCTCGACGTCGAGCTGGCGATCGCGCGGTTCGCCCGCGACTTCGACTGTACGATTCCCGAGGTGGTCGGGCCGGAGAGAGGCGACGCCGAGGCCGGCGGCGACGCGGTCGCGGGCTTCCGCATCGAGGGCGGCCGCTCCCCGCTGCTCGACGTCGACTTCGCGGACGTCGAGCCGGTCGACTACGCCGTCTCGGGCGCGACGCTCCTGTCGGGGGTCAACTCCGGCGGGAAGACCTCCACGCTCGACCTGGTCGCCCTGGTCGTCGTCCTCGCGCAGATGGGCATGCCCGTGCCCGCCGAGTCGGCGACCGTCGAGCGCTTCGAGGAGGTCCACTACTACGCGAAGTCGCAGGGGACCCTCGACGCGGGCGCGTTCGAGGCGACGCTCCGCGACTTCGGCGACCTCGTCGACGGCGCGGACGGCCGGCTCGTCCTCGTCGACGAGCTGGAGTCGATCACCGAGCCGGGCGCCTCCGCGAAGATCATCGCCGGCATCTTGGAGGCGCTCGACGACCAAGACGCGACCGCCGTCTTCGTCTCCCATTTGGCCCGCGAGATCCGCGACGCCGCGGACTTCGAGGTCGCGGTCGACGGCATCGAGGCCGCGGGGCTCGTCGACGGCGAGCTGCGGGTGAACCGCTCGCCGAAGAAGGGTCACCTCGCGCGGTCGACGCCGGAGCTCATCGTCGAGAAGCTCGCGGACGACCGCGGCGGCGAGTTCTACGGCGACCTGTTGGAGAAGTTCTGAGGGGCGGCTCGTCGGCGCCGACCCTACTCGCCGTCGTCGTCGGTTCGGTCGGCTCAGTCGCCGTCGAGCTCCGCGGTGACCGTGATCTCGACGTCGAGCGGCGCGGGGAGCCGAGACACCTCGACGCAGGTTCTCGCCGGGTACGGCTCCGAGAGGAACGCCCGGTACGCCTCGTTGACCGCGTCGTAGTCGCCCATGTCGGTGAGGTAGACGGTCGCCGACACGATCGCGTCCGGGGTCGTCCCGGCCGCCTCCAGGATCGCGGCGACGTTTTCGAGCGTCTGCGTCGTCTGTTCGGCGACCGACTCGGGGGCCTCGCCGGTGTCGGGGTCCACGCCCGTCTTCCCCGAGACGTGGACCGTGTCGCCGGAGACGATCCCCTGTGAGTACGGACCGAGGGCCTCCGGCACGTCGTCCGTCGTGATTTCTCGCATTGCTCGGAGGACGACGCGCCGCGGTATCAAGATGCGGGTCGCAGGGGTCACCCCGACCGCTCCGGACGCTCTTCGCCCCGCCGACATATTCATACAGGCTCGGTCGGAATCGAGCCGTATGCCAGCCGTGTCCCCGTTCGGCGTCCTCCTCTTCGCGGCGCAGGTCGGCGTCGGCGCTCAGGTGTCTCGCTCGCTTTCGACCACCGGCCGCGCTCGTCGCGCCGCGGTCGGGCTCGCGGTCGCGGTGCTCGGACTGTTGGTCCTGTTCCGCTTCGGCGCCGTCGCGGCGCTCACGGCCGACCTGATCGCGCTCCTCGTCGTTGCGAGCGCGACGGGATCGTCCGGTCGCCGCCCGACCGCAGGGTGTCCTTTATAAGTTAGACCGTGGTGTCGCTGTCGGCTGTTTATAAACGACCGACGCTGCTGGGGTGCCGGTATCCAAAGCCTCAGCCGCTCGTTTATAAATAGCTGCTAGCAAGCCCACGGACGACGCCTCCAAAGCCCCAGTCGCGAGGGCTCGGTGCGGTCGCTGCGGTCCTCGTCGGTCGCTGCCGCTCCCTCCCTGCGGTACTTGCGTCGCCTATGTCGGCCTCGCGGCTGCCCCTTTGAGTCCCACCCGCACCGCTCCGCACCTCACTCCTCCCCAGCCTCGCCGCTCACGCTTCGCGGCTGCGCCGCTCGCGTTCGCGGCGTCCCTCGCGGGCTGGCTCGCGGCCGCCGGTGGCGGCCGCTCGCAGGCGCGCCACCGCACTTTCTTTTTATAAGCGCTCGTCGCCGTCGCTCACGGCTATTTAAATACTACATTGCGGCCGCCGATCCGCGATACTTCCTCTCGCTATCGCTCGACGACCGGAAATATCAGTTGTGTCTCCGTTCGATCCGAGGCGCGGAACCCCGCCGAAGCGCTCCTGCCTCAGTCGTCGTCCGCCACCGCGGGCTTCCGGCGGTCGTCGCGGGGGCCGTCGAGGTCGACCTTCGGGAGCATGTCCCGGAGGTAGCGCCCGGTGTGAGACGCCTCCTCGCGGGCGATCTCCTCGGGGGTGCCGCTGGCGACCAGCTCGCCGCCGCCGTCGCCGCCCTCGGGACCGAGGTCGATCACGCGGTCGGCGTTCTTCACGAGGTCGAGTTCGTGCTCGATGACGACCACGGTGTTGCCGGCGTCGACGAGCCGGTGGAGCACGTCGATCAGCTTGCGCTCGTCCTCCTTGTGGAGCCCCGTCGTCGGCTCGTCGAGGAGGTACAGCGTGTCGCCGGTCGCGCGCTTGCCCAGCTCCTCGGCGAGCTTCACGCGCTGGGCCTCGCCGCCCGAGAGGGTCGTCGAGGGCTGGCCCAGCTCCATGTAGCCGAGCCCGACGTCTTTCAGCAGCTTCAGCCGCCGTTCGAGCCCGCGGTGGCTCTCGAAGAACTCGTGGGCCTCCGTGACGCTCATGTCGAGCACGTCGGCGATGGTCTTCCCCTTGTACTCCACGTCGAGCGTCTCGTCGTTGTAACGCGAGCCGCCGCACTCCTCGCAGGGGACGTACACGTCGGAGAGGAAGTTCATCTCGATCTTGACGGTGCCCTGTCCGCCGCACTCCTCGCAGCGCCCGCCCTTCACGTTGAACGAGAAGCGGCCCTTCTCGTAGCCGCGGCGCTTCGAGAGCTTCGTCTCCGCGAACAGCTCGCGGACGTGGTCGAACACGTCGGTGTACGTCGCGGGGTTCGAGCGCGGCGTCCGCCCGATCGGCGACTGGTCGATCAGCCGCACGGTCTCCACCTCGTCGAGCCCCTCGATCGCGTCGTGCTCGCCGGGGTCGACCGAGGTGTTGTCGTTCATCTCGCGGGCGAGTCCCTTGTAGAGGATGTCGTTGACGAGCGTCGACTTCCCGGAGCCGGAGACGCCGGTGACGGTCGTCAGCGTGCCGAGCGGGATCGGCACGTCGAGGTCCTTCAGGTTGTGCTGGCGGGCCCCTCGAACCGTCAGCTCCCCGTCCGGCTCGCGGCGCTCGTCGGGCACCGGAATCTCCTTCCGGCCCGCGAGGTAGTCGGCGGTCACCGACTCGTCGGCCGCGACCACCTCGTCGAAGTCGCCCTGCGCGACCACCTCGCCGCCGCGCTTGCCGGGGCCGGGGCCCATGTCGATGATCTCGTCGGCGCGCCGCATCGTCTCCTCGTCGTGTTCGACGACGATGAGGGTGTTGCCCAGGTCCCGGAGCCCTTCGAGCGTGTCGAGCAGGCGGTCGTTGTCGCGCTGGTGGAGCCCGATGGAGGGCTCGTCGAGGACGTAGAGGACGCCCACCAGCCCGGAGCCGACCTGCGTGGCGAGCCGGATGCGCTGGCTCTCGCCGCCCGACAGCGTCGACGCCTCGCGGTCGAGCGTGAGGTACTCCAAGCCGACCTCCTCCATGAAGCCGAGCCGCGCGCGGATCTCCTTGAGGATCTCCTCGGCGATCGTCGTCTCGCGCTCGTTCAGTTCCGCTTCCATCCCCTCGAAGTGCTCGCGAGCCTCCGCGATCGACAGCTCGTTCACCTCGGTGATGGCGGTGCCCGCGACGAGGACGTGCCGCGACTGCTCCTTCAGGCGCGTCCCCTCGCACTCGGGACACGTCGTCACGGCCATGTACTCCTCGATGTGGTCGCGGGCGCGCTCGGAGTCGGTCTCCACGTGGCGGCGCTCTAAGTTGGGGATGACCCCCTCGAACCGCTCCGTCTTCTCGCGGGTGCCGTTCTTCGTGGTCCACTCGAAGTGGACGACGTCGTCGGTGCCGTAGAGGAACTGCCGCCGGATCGACTCGTCGAGCTCCTCGAACGGCGCGTCGAGGTCGACGCCGAAGTGCTCCGCGACGTTGTCGAGCTGGCGCGAGTAGTAGGTGCGGTCGTAGCTCCACGGCTCGAACACGTGCTTGAGGGGTTTCGAGGGGTCCTCGACCACGAGCTCCTCGTCGACCTCCTTCGTCGAGCCGATTCCCTCGCACTCGGGACAGGCGCCGTACGGGCTGTTGAAGGAGAACGAGCGCGTCTCGATCGCGGAGAACTGGACGTCGGTGTTGGGGTTGCCGAGCTCCTCGGAGAACTCCACGACGAGCCGGTCGTCGCCGTCGGCGTCGGCCGCGAGCGACCCCGTCGAGCGCGCGTTCGACGCGAACGGCACGTCCTCCGGCGGGTCGGGGACGATCAGCTTGAGGGCGCCGTCGGCCTCCTCGAGGGCGGTCTCGACGGAGTCGGTGATCCGCGAGCGCGCGTCCGGGGCGACCCGCACGCGGTCGACGATCACGTCGATCGTGTGGTCGTAGTTCTCGTCCAGGTCCGGGTCGTCCAAGGTCAGGTCGACCGGTTCGCCGTCGACCTCGACGCGGCTGTACCCCTCGCTCACGAGCTCCTCGAAGAGGTCCTCGAACGCGCCCTTCTGGTCGCGGACGACCGGCGCGGCGACCTTCGCGCGGGTGCCCTCGTGGAGCTCGAGGATCTGGTTCACCATGTCCTGGGCGGACTGCTCGCCCACCTCCTCGCCGGTGACGGGGTCGTACTGGGTGCCGATCCGGGCGTACAAAAGGCGGAGGTAGTCGTGGAGCTCGGTGACGGTCCCCACCGTCGACCGGGGGTTGTTCGCGGCGTTCTTCTGGTCGATCGAGATCGCGGGCGAGAGCCCCTCGACGGACTCCACCTGCGGCTTGTCCATCTGTCCGAGGAAGTTGCGGGCGTACGCGGACAGCGACTCGATGTAGCGGCGCTGCCCCTCGGCGTAGACGGTGTCGAACGCGAGCGACGACTTCCCCGACCCCGAGAGCCCGGTGACGACGGTGAACTCCTCCCGCGGAATCCGGACGTCGAGGTCCTTGAGGTTGTGTTCCTCGGCGCCGCGGACCTCGATGTACTCCTTGCTCATTTCACTCCTCCGTTGCGGGCGCGCGCGGGAATACCCGTCGGTCTCGGGGGTGACATTCGGGAAACCGCGCTGTTGCCGCGGAGCGGGAACCGCGCGCCGGACGGCTCAGCGCCCGACGAACTCCGCGGGCGGCGAGAGGTCGCGCCGGCCCCCGAATGTGACGAGGAAGAGGACGCCGACGCCGACGCCGTACGCGGTCATCAGCGGGACCGTCGCGAGGAGCATCGTGATCACGTCGGCGGGGGTGAACACGGCCGCGACGAGCATGATCCCGATCGTCACCTCGCGCCAGCGCTCCCGGAACACGCGGTACGGGACGCCGGCGTTGTTCAACAGGACCATCGCGATCGGGACGTCCGCGAGGAAGCCGATCCCGATCGTCGTGTAGATGACGAGCCAGAGGAAGTCGCTCACCCGATAGGTGATGATCATGTCCGCGAGGCGCGCGTCGGTGACGAGCCACCCGATGAGCCCCGGCGCGATGTACGCGTAGCCGAGCGCGAAGCCGCCGATCATGCCGGCGCCGAGCGCGCCCGCCCACAGGTACACCTGGTAGATCCGCCCGGCGACGAAGCCGCGCTCGCGGAGCGCGGGCCACGCGTAGTAGAGGACCACGGGGAACGCCGCGAGGATCCCGAGCATCACCGAGAACTTCACCATGAAGATCAGCGCCTCGACCGGGTGGAGCGTGATGATGTTGATCCCGCCCTCTATCTCCGCCGGCACGCGCCGTTCGAGGTCGCCGCGAACCGTTCCGAGTCCGCCGAGGTACAGCCACGTGAACGCGGCCGCCATCACGACCCCGAAGACGGCGACGATCCGGAACGACCGCGTGCGCAGCGAGTCGAAGATGAACTTGAGGTCCTTGTAGTAGCCGCCGATGTCGTCTTCGGCCGCCTCCTCGTTACCGTCCGTGAGCTCCGCGAGGAACGTCGAACTCGCGCGCGAGGTCCGGTTCTGGACGGTGCCGACCAGCCCGTCCTCGCCGGCGTCGCCCGCCCCGCCCGCGCTCGCGGCGGAGTCGTCCGCGTCGCCCTCCGCCCCGTCCCCGTCGCCGCCCTCGTTCACCTCGTCGAAGCGGTCGAGGATCGCCTGCGCCTTCTCCGCGTCGTCGTCGTCTATCGCGGCCTGCGCGAGCGCGAGCGACTCCTCCTCGTCCATCTCCGCGAACGCGTCCGCGGGGGCCGCCCGCACGCCCGCGGCGTCGAGTTCGCTCACGTCGACGGCTGTCGGGTCGCCGTACCGGTGACCCGCGCTCGCGGTGTCGAGGTCGGTGTACACCGCCCACAGCGTCGCGACGGCGGTGAACGCGAGCGCCCACGCGACGACGTAGATCCCCAGCGTCGTCGCGGGGTCGAGGCCGAACCCCTCGCCCGGCGCGAGGAACCGCCGGTCGCTCCCAGCGAGCCGCAGGAGGTCGTTGAGCGCGGTTCGGCCGCCGTACTCGTAGAATCCGTACACGAGCGCGCCGCCGAGGACCGTCGCGCCGACGACGACGTTCCAGTGGTTCCGGACGGCCCCGAGCACGTCGATCCGGTCGGCGCTCCGGTTGGCCGTGACGACGAGCTTCGCGAGGTAGAGGCTGAAGCCGTACAGCGCGACCAGCGGGAACGCCCACAGCAGCTGGGTGAACGGGTCCGGCGGAGAGAAGACGGCGCCGAACACGAAGATGAGGACGACCGCGTGGCGCCACTTGTCACGGAACGTCTCGTACGGGACGATCTCGGCGTACGAGAGGCCGGTGATCACCATCGGCATCTGCCCGGCGAGCCCGAAGGAAAGCGAGAGGAACACGATGAACTCCGTCCACATCACGATCCCGTAGGTGGGCTGGATGTCGGCCTCCAGGCCGAACTCCGCGAGGAAGCCGAACATCAGCGGGAAGAAGGCCAACACGCCGTAGGCGACCCCGGCGGAGAAGAGGCCGGCGGCGAGCAGCCCGAGCAGCGCGAGCTTCCACCGAGCGATCGGGGATCGCGGCCACATACCGCGACGCCGCAGCTCGTCGCGAGTGACGTAGATCAGCGGCGGAATCGCGGCGACCGCACCCACGATCAGTCCGATCTTCGCCTGGAGGAGGATCACCTCGAACGGCGTCGTCGCGATGATGTCCGCCTCCGCGGCGACCGCCGCGCTCATGCTCGATTCGGTGACTTCCCGGAGCCGGTCCCAGATGTACACGCGGAGCGCCCAGAACGTCGCGAGGAAACTGATCAGGAAGACGACGAACACCTTCTGGAGATCCTTCTGGATCGATCGAAGGAACGCCTTCGCCGTCTCGCGGCCCTCCGCGATCGACTGCTGGGTGTCCTCGTCGAGGGCGCTCGCCATACGGAGGGCGAAGGCCGTCGCCGTTATCAACCTTTTCGACCGCGGACGACTCCGCCGTCGACGCGCTCGGACGGTCGGGGAGGGGGCCGATCGACCCCGCGCGGCGCCGCTATCCGAAAAGGTTGATAACCGCCCGGTCGCGTAGGGAAACTGAATGGACGACTCGGACCGGTCGCGCGACGACGACTCGGCCGCCGCTGACGGGTCGACCGACGAGGCCGAACCCGAAAGCGACGGCGCCGTCGACGAGGGGTCCGAGGCCGACGAATCCGCCGACTCGGAGGCGTCCGAGGCGGTCGAGTCCGAGGTGACCGCCGAGGTCGAACCCGAGGTGGGGTCGGCCGGAAGCGACGCGGACGGGCCCGGCGACGAGCGGCCGGACGCGCTCTCGGGCCCGGACGAGGTGGTCGAGGCCGAGGACGCCGGTCGGTCGGACGCCCTCGACGACGGGAGCGAACGCAACGAGGAGTCTCCCGACGGCGCCGCGACGGAAGGCGACTCCGTGACGGCGGACGACGGCGCGACCGCGGATACCGAGGCCGCCGGCGACGGCGGCACTCCGGCTACGACCCCGGACGCCGCGACCGCCGACGCCCCGACGGCGGTCGACGACGATCCGTTCGAGGGTATCGAGGGGCCGGAGACGGACGAGGAGATGCCGCTGGCGGCCCACATCGAGGAGATGATGCGCCGGCTCGCGGTCGTCTTCCTCATCGGCGGCCTGGCCACGCTCGTCGTCATCACCGAGTCGACGGAGCTCATCAACTACTTCTGGAGCTACCACATCCCGGCGCCGATGGAGAACCGCCCGCGGCTGTACGGCCCGCTCGAACTCCCGCTCACCCAACTGAAGGTGGCCGGACTCGCTGGCGTCGTGGTGGGGCTCCCGGCGTTCGTCTACCAGACGTACCGGTTCATGCGACCGGGGCTCTACGAGACGGAGCGGCGCTACTACCTCGCGGCGGTCCCGACCAGCCTGATCCTCGGCGGGGTCGGGATCGCGTTCGCGCACTTCCTCGTGTTGCCCGCGATCTTCTCGTATTTCACCACCTACACCTCCGACGCGGCGACGATCGCCTTCGGCCTCGCGGAGACGTTCAACCTGATCGTCATCATGCTCGCGTTCATGGCGATCGTCTTCCAGATCCCGCTGTTCATCATGCTCGCGATCATGATGAACCTCGTCACGCGGCAGTGGCTGGAGGCGAAACGGCTGATCTTCTGGGGGACGTTCCTCGGGATCGCCTTCCTGTTCAGTCCCGACCCGACCGGGATGGCGCCGATCATCGTGACGCTGACGATGATCGCGCTCTTCGAGGGAACGCTCGCGATACTGCGCTGGACCGGGAACTAGACCCGGTCCCCGTCGGTCGTTTGTAACTAGTCACCCGCGAATCTCCGACGATCTCCGCCAACGCCCCAGCCGCTCGCTCATAAACCGCTAACAACAGATCGACGGTGATCGCCCCCAAAGCCCCAGCCGTGAGGCGCTACGCGGCACGGGCAACCGGCGGCGGAGCCGCCGGTGACTGCCCCTTTGCGTCCCGCCCCGCACCGCTCAGCACCGCAGCCTCACGCCTCCCCAGCCTCGTCGCTGGCACCCTCCGCTTCGCTCCGGGAGCCAGCGACTCCCTCGCGCGGTGCGGTTCGCGCCGCGGTGCGGCGCTCACCGGCACGCGCCACCACTTCGGCGGTTTATAAGGGAGTGTGGCAAGTGATACTCCTCACGAACAGCACACACGTATTTATATTCAAACGGCAAGTCCCACCGATATGGTCCTCGGCCTGTTCCTTCCGGCGGCAATCTCGTTCGTGTTCGCCGCGGTCGCGGCGTACGTGGATGCCCTCCGCGCGCTGGAGGTCTACTTCGACCCGAACCAGGACAGCGTTTTTCTCATGGACGACCGCGACCCGCCGCGGCGCCCGTGACGCCGCGGTAGCCGTGGCCGAGATTCGTCCGGCCGCGGTCTTCTAGAACCGACCCGATCGGACCGCGTACGCCACCAGTAGGCCGGCCAACGCGAGGATCGGGAGGACCGCGCGCCCCACGTCGAACCGGTACCCGAGGTTCCAGACGAGCACCGTCGCCTGGACCCAGGCGAACGTGACGCCGAGGAAGAGCACGGAGAGGGTCGTCCCGCCCGGCGTGCTGGTGGCCGAATCCGGTGCGATCCGGACGAAGGCGACGCTCGCGGCGCCGAACGCGAACAGTCCGACCGTCGCCAGCGGCTTCGCCACGACCGTGTCCGGCGTCTCGCCGTTCCAGTGAATCGCCATCTCCGCCGGCAGCGACCCCCAGAGCAGGGCCGCCGCGACGAGCGGGAGGGCCATCGTTCCCACTGCGACTGCGTCTATCGACCGCGTGGAGGGCACGTTCATCGGTTCGCGGTCCGAGGGTTCGCTTCCCGACCAATTAAATCGTAGGTCCCTTGCGGTGTGTCACGCCCCGCCGAGCAGCTCGACGAGCAGCGCGTTCTGCGCGTGCATCCGGTTCTCCGCCTGGTCCCAGACGAGGGCGCGGTCGGATTCGAGCACGTCGTCCGTGATCTCCTCGCCGCGGTGCGCGGGCAGGCAGTGCATCACCTCGGCGTCGGTGCCGGCGAGCAGCTCCTGATTCACCTGGAACCCGTCGAAGGCGGCGAGTTTCTCCTCGCGCTGGTCCTCCTGCCCCATCGAGATCCATACGTCGGTGTAGACGACGTCGGCGCCCTCGACCGCGGCCTCCGGGTCCGTGGTGGGGGCCACGTCCAGCCCGAATTCGGCGGCGCGGTCGAAGACGGATTGGTTCATTCCGTAGTCGGCCGGCGTGGCGACCTCGACGTCGATACCGGCCATCGCCGCGCCGACGACGAACGACTGGCCGACGTTGTTGCCGTCGCCCACCCACGCCACCGTCGCGTCCTCCCCGACCGTCTCGCGGATCGTGAGCAGGTCGGCGAGCGTCTGACAGGGATGCGCCTCGTCGGTGAGCCCGTTGATAACGGGGCAGTCGGCGTACTCGGCGAGGACCTCGACGTCCGCGTGGTCGAACAGGCGCGCCATCACGCCGTCCACGTACCGGCCGAGGACGCGCGCGGTGTCGCGCAGCGGCTCGCCGTGCCCGAGCTGGATGTCGTCGGGCCCGAGGAACATCGCGTGGCCGCCCAGCCGCGTCATCCCCGTCTCGAAGGAGACGCGGGTGCGCGTCGAGGGCTTCTCGAAGATCATCCCGAGCGTCGCGTCTGCCAGTCGGGGGTCCGTCTCGCCCGCCTTCATCGCGGCGGCGCGGTCGAGCAGGGCGTCCAGTTCGGCGGGCGTCACGTCGTCGATGTCGAGGAAGTCGTCGGTGGCGAGTGGCATCGTGTGTGGTGTGAGTGTGTGTCGTGGTGTCGTTCGAAAACGAGCGTTGACGAGGGGTGACGAGGCGCGTTAGGGTCGCTCGCGGCAGACGTCGGTCAGCACGCGCACGGCGCGGTCGAGGTCCGGCAGCGGCAGCCGCTCGTCGGGCGCGTGGTCGAGATCGGAGTTTCCGGGGCCGTAGGTGACCATCGGGCAGTCCCACGCGGCCGCGAAGAGGTTCATGTCGCTCGTGCCGGTCTTCCGGAGCAGGCGCACGTCACCGCCGGCGGACCGGATCGCGACGCGGAACGCCCGCGCGAGGTCGGTCCGCGGGCTCTCCATCACCGGCGGCATCGGCTCGCCCCACTGGACCGAGCCGGTCGACAGCTCCGCCTCCGCCAGCTCGTGGACCTCGTCGACCGGGCGCGACGGCGGGATCCGGAGCTGGACGTCCATCGTCGCCTCCACGGCGAGGCCGTCGTCGCTCAGCCCGCCGTCGACCGAGATGGGCTTCGTCGTCACCTGGTCGAAGACGGCGGTCTCCGGGTCCTCCGGCGTGAACGCCGCCTCGACGCCGTGCCACCAGTCGATCGCGTGCTGGATCGCGTTCGGCTCCGGCCGCGAGGAGTGGCCCGACTCGCTGGTGTTGACGTAGGTCCCCTCCAGCAGGCCGCGGTAGCCGAGGGTGATCCCCCGCCAGCCCGACGGCTCGCCGTTGATAACGGCCTCGGGCGCGTCGCGGTCGTCAATGAGGGCGCGCGCGCCGCCGGAGTCGACCTCCTCGCGGACGACGCCCGCGAACGAGACGCCCGTCTTCACCGCCGCGACCGCCATCGCGACCAGCGGGCCCGTCGCGTCGACCGCCCCGCGACCCCACAGCACCGGGTCGCCGGGCTCGCCGACGCGGACGTCCGAGGGATCGGGCAGTTCGCCCTCGGGCGGCGCCGGCCGCACCTCGACGGGGATATCGCCGGGAACGGTGTCGACGTGGGAGGTGAGGAGGACGGCGTCGTCCGCCGGCGCGCGGACGTTCCCGACCGCGTCGATCCACGCCTCGCGGCCGTTGGCCTCGAAGAAGTCGACGAGCCGCTCGGCCGCCCGCTCCTCCTCGCCGGACGGCGAGGGGATCGAGACCATGTCGTACAGCAGCTTCCGGGCTGGCGTGTCGCAGGCCGCGGGGTAGCCGCCGCCGGCGACGACGTCGGTGGCGTCGCCGGACGAGGACCCTTCGTCCCCGGCGAGGTCCCGCTCCTGTCCGGTCGCCATCACCCGATCACCTCCGCGATCGCGTCCACGACGGCGTCGGCGTGCTCCCGCTCGATCGTCAGGGGGGGAAGCAGCCGCAGCACGGTTCGGCCCGCCGGCAGCGCGAGGATCCGGTGATCGATGGCGAGGTCGCGAAGCAGGCGGTTCGACCCGCGGCGCACCTCGACGCCGATCATTAGGCCGTCGCCGCGCACGTCGCGCACGTCGTCGCCGAGGCGGTCGCGGAGTTCGCCGCGGAGGTACTCCCCCATCTCCTCGGCGTGCGCGGGCAGGCCCTCGCGCTCGATCACGTCGAGGGTGGCGCCCGCGGCCGCCGAGACGACCGGCCCGCCGGAGAACGTCGAGCCGTGGTCGCCGGCGTCCGCGGCGATCCAGTCGCGGCACAGCGTCGCGCCGATCGGGAGCCCGCTGCCGAGCCCCTTCGCGGTCGTGAGGATGTCCGGGACCACGTCGTGCTTCTCCGCCGCCCACATCGACCCGGTGCGACCGAGCCCGGTCTGGATCTCGTCGAGGATCATCGCCGCGCCCGACGTGGCGGTCGCGACCCGGACGGCCCGGAGGTACTCGGTCGAGGCGGGGTTGATCCCGCCCTCACCCTGGAGCGGCTCCAGGATGACCGCGGCGGTCTCCTCGTCGACGGCCTCGCGCATCGCCGCCGCGTCGCCGTACTCGACGAACTCGACGCCGCCCGCCAGCGGCCCGAACCCCTCCTTGTACTTCTCCTTCCACGTCGTCGCGAGCGTCCCCATCGTCCGGCCGTGGAACCCCTGCGTGGTCGCGACGATCTTCTCGCGGCCCGTCGCGTGGCGGGCGAACTTCAGCGCGGCCTCGTTCGCCTCGGTGCCGGAGTTGCAGAGCCAGACGTTGTCGACGTCGACGGGCGCGACCTCGGCCAGCTGCTCGTACAGCGCCGTCCGCGCCGCGTGCGGGTACGACGCCTGGACGTACACCAGCTCCTCCAGCTGGCTCGTCGCGGCGTCGACGACTTCGGGGTGGCAGTGGCCGACGGGCGTACACGCGTAGCTGGCGCCGAAGTCGAGGTACTCGGTACCGTTCGTGTCGGTCACGTGGACTCCGTCGCCCGAGGCGATCTCGATCGGCTTCTCCGAGAAGACGAAGCCGCTCACGCGGTCTCACCCCCGTCGGTCTCGACCCCTTCCGGTTCATCCGCGTCCTCGGACCCGTCCCCGAGCGCCGACCGCTCGACCGTCGTTCCCTCGCCGCCGAGCGCGGCGACGACCGGGTCGCGGACGTTGGCGTCCGCGATCACGACGCGGCCGGACCCGCCTTCGAGCGCCTCCTTGGCGGCCATCACCTTCTTGCCCATGAACCCCTCGGCGGCGTCCTCGACGGCCGCCAGCCCCTCGGGCGTCGCGGCCGCGTCGATTCGCGTCTCGGGGTCGTCCGGGTCGGCGTACACGCCCGACACGTCGGTCAGGAGGACGAGGTCGGCGCCGAGCGCGCCCGCTATCGCGGCCGCGGCGCGGTCGGCGTCCGCGTTGACGGGGGTGACCTCGCCGTCGCCCTCGTCGCCGGCCATCGGCGGCGAGACGACGGGGGTGTAACCGTCGTCGAGGAGGCCGGTCAGGAGGTCGGCGTTCACCGACTCGATCCTGCCGGAGTGGTCCCCGCGCCGGATCTTCCGCTTCCCGTCCTCGACGACGCGGACCGCCGATTTGCGCGGGCCCGCGAGGAGCCCGCCGTCGACGCCCGAGAGGCCGACCGCGTCGACCCCGGCCGAGCGGAACTCCGCCGTCAGCTCCGTGTTGAGCTTGCCCGCCATCGCCATCGCGAACGCCTCCATCGTCTCCGCGTCGGTGAAGCGGCCGGTGACGCCGGAGGCTGACTCGACGTACTCGGGCTCGATGCCGAGCCGTTCGAGCGTCTCGTCGACGACCGTCGAGCCGCCGTGGACGACGACGACGGAGCGGCCGTTGGCGGCGAGGTGGGCGACGTCGCCGACCGCGCCGGCCGGGTCGACCGCCCTCGCGCCGCCGACCTTGACGACGACGGGCGGCTCGGTCGTCGATTCGGAATCGCTCCCCGTCATGGCGATCCCACCGGGTGGAGCCCGTCGAACTCGAGGCCGGCGGTCTCGGGCAGCCCGAGCGCGACGTTCGCCGCGTGGACCGCCTGCCCGGCGGAGCCTTTGGTCATGTTGTCGATGGCGGAGAACACGACGACCCGGCGGTTGCCGGGGTCGAGCTCGAAGCCGACCTCGCCGTGGTTCGTCCCGGCGACCGACTTCGGCTCGGGGTAGCGGTAGACGCCGCCCCCGCCCGAGACGATCCGCACGAACGGCTCGTCGGCGTAGGCGTCGCGGTACGCGCCCCACAGGTCCCCCTTCGAGACCGGCTCGTCGGGGAAGACGTGGCAGGTCGCGCTCGCGCCGCGGACCATGTCGACCGCGTGGACCGTGAAGGAGACGGAGAGGCCGAGGTACGCCTCGATCTCCGCCTCGTGGCGGTGGCCGGTGGGCGCGTACGGGCGCACGACGCCCGAGCGCTCCGGGTGCGAGGAGGCCGCGCCGCCGCCGGCGCCGCCCTCCGAGGATCCCACCTTCACGTCGACGACGACCTCGCCGGTCTCGGGACCGAGCGCGCCCGCGTCCACGAGCGGCTTGAGGCCGAGGATCGTCGCGGTCGCGTTGCAGCCGCCGCCGGCGATCAGGTCGGCGCCGGGGAGGTTCTCGCGGTTCAGCTCCGGGAGCGCGTACTCGGCGCGTTCGAGGTACTCCGGCGACTCGTGGCCGTCGTACCACTCGTCGTAGGCGTCGGCCTCGGGGAGCCGGAAGTCCGCCGAGAGGTCGACGACGGTGTCCGCGGCCTCGAAGAACTCGTCGATCCGCTCCATCGAGACGCCGTGCGGCGTCGCCGCGAACAGCACGTCGACCGACGCCAGGTCGTCGGGGTCGGAGAAGCGCAGGTCGAGCCCGCGCAGGTTCGGGTGCGAGCGCCCGACGGTCATGTTGTCGGCCGACCGCGAGGTGGCCTGAACGACCTCGAAGCTCGGGTGGCCGGCGAGGATCCGCAGCAGTTCGCCGCCGGTGAAGCCGGTGCCGCCGACGACGCTCGCGGTGTGGGTCTCGTCGGTCGCGTCGCTCGACTCGGCGTCGGCGGTCACGCGTCCACCCCCGCGACCGCGCCGTCGGCCAGCTCGGCCGCCTTCGCCTCCAGCCAGTCGACGACCCGCGCGGGGACGTCGACGTCGGTGGCCGAATCGAGCGCCTTGAACTCGACGGTGTGGTTCACCTCGTGGACGGTGTAGTCGTCCGCGGTGCCCTCGGCGGGGTCGTCGTCCGGGTCGACGCCGGTCTCGGCGCCGTCGCCGTCCGGGTCGACGCCGGTCTCGGCGCCGTCGCCGTCCGGGTCGACTCCCACCTCCATCAGGTCGACGCCGAGCATGCCGCCGCCGACCGCGTCGGAGGCGCGCTCGACCAGCTCGGTCGCGCGCTCGTCGAGGTCGAACGACTTCGTCTCGCCGCCCTTCGCGGCGTTCGTGAGCCAGTGGTCCGACGAGCGCGTCATCGCCGCGACGGGCTCGCCGTCGACCGCCAGGACGCGGACGTCGCGGCCGGGCTTGTCGACGAACTCCTGGACGTAGAACACCTTGTGTTCGTAGTGGCCGAGCGTCTCCTTGTGCTCTACAATCGCCTCGGCGGCGTTGCGCGAGTCGATCTTCGCCATCAGCCGCCCCCACGAGCCGGTGACCGGCTTGAGGACGCACGGGTAGCCGAACGACTCGATCGCCTCCAGGGCGGCCTCCTTCGTGAACGCGACCTCCGTCGCCGGCGTCGGCACGTCGGCCTCCGCGAGCGCGAGCGAGTTCTTCGCCTTGTCGGCGCAGACGTCGCCCGTCTCGGGTGAGTTCACCACGGGAACGCCGTAGCTGTCGAGGAACCGGGTCGCGTACAGCGACCGGCTCGTCGACAGGCAGCGGTCGACGACCAGATCGAGGTCGTCGACGGCGGCGGTCGTCGACTCCAGTCCGAACCGCTCCTTCCGGACGTCGATCTTCTCGATCTCGTGGCCGCGGTCGCGGAGCTCGTTGAGCAGGAGCTTCTCGTCCTTCCGGATCCGGGAGTAGAGGATCCCTACGCGCACGTCGACTCCCCTCCGTTCGCGTCGGCGCTCACGCGCATGTCGACCACTCGCGTGTCGCGGCCGTGGCGGTCGTCGCCATTACTCGCCCCAGTCCTCCTCGAGCTCGGGCGCCTCCTCTAAGACGACCGGGTCGAGCGAGATGACCTCCAGCTCGGTCCCGGTGACCGGACTGTCGATGATCTCGCCGACCTCGACGTCGGCCGGGATCTCGATCTCCTCGCCCGCGATCGGGTCCTCCGCGGTCAGCGTGTCGGTGTCGCTCGTCATCGTGCCAGCAACTCGACCGTGAACGAGCATAAAGGCTTCGAACTTATTGGAAATTTTACATAAAGCGGATCGGCCGCTAACGGAAGAGAATAGGCAAAATCGAGCCGTTTCGAGATCGGATATCAGATCCCGGTAATAATTGTGTCCCCCTTACGGGGACGGTCGTCGGCGTCGATCGGGGCAACGCCGATCGGGCCGGAGTCGGTCCGCCCGGCGTCGACCGAGCGGACGACCGCCGCGCGGTCGCGGCTCAGACATAGCGATCGACCTCCGCCTCCAGCGTCTCGCTCGCGGCGGCGAGCGCGTCGCGCTCGGCCGCCAGCGCGTCCTCGTCCGTCTCGATCCCGGCCTCGGCGGCGGCGAGCGCGTCGGCGACCGCCTCGGGAGCCGGTCCCCCGGCGGAGTCGCGGCTCGCGACGCTGGCTGCCGGGTCGAGCGCCGACTCCACGTCCTCGCGGCTCACGTACGCGGAGAGGGGCTCACCCGTGACCTTTCGAGCGGCCTCGTCAACTTTTGCGGCCGCCGCGTCCGGTGAATCGCCGTCCTCGACCGCCTCCGCGGCCGCCGCGACGATCTCGTGGGCCGTCCGGAACGGCAATCCGCCCATCGCGAGCAGGTCCGCGACGCCCGTGGCCGTGGAGAACCCCTCGCCCGCGGCGGCCGTGAGCGCGGCCTCGTCCCAGTCGGCGGTCGCGACCGCGCCCGCGGCGACCTCGGTCGCCTCGCGTACGTCGCCGGCGACCTCGAAGACGCTCGCGTGAGCGCGCTGGAGGTCGCGGTTGTAGGCGCGCGGGAGCCCCTTCAGCAGGCTCAGCGTGCCGGTCGCCTCGCCGATCGCGTCGCCCGCGACGCCGCGAGTCAGCTCCAGCGTGTCGGGGTTCTTCTTCTGGGGCATGATCGAGGAGGTCGACGAGTACGCGTCGGAGAGCTCGACGAGCCCCTCCTTCGAGAATATGATCAGGTCCTCCGCGAGCCCCGACAGCGTCGTCGCGAGCGTCGCGAGCGCGCCCGCCGACTCCGCGAGGAAGTCGCGCGCGGCGGCGGCGTCCATCGAGTTGCGGACCGTCCCGTCGAACCCGAGCAGCTCGGCGGTGCGGTCGCGGTCGACGTCGAACGGCGTCCCCGCGAACGCGGCCGCGCCGAGCGGCGACCGGTTCACCCGGTCGTACGCGTCGAGCAGGCGCTCCGCGTCGCGCGCGAGCCCGCCCTCGTACGACAGCAGGTAGTGCGCGACCGTCGTCGGCTGGGCCGGCTGGAGGTGGGTGTACCCCGGCATCACCGTCTCCGCGTGCTCGCCCGCGACGTCGACGAGCGCCTCGCGGGCGGTGAGGGTCGCCTCGACCGCCGCCAGCAGGTCCTCGCGCAGGCGGTAGCGGATACACGTCGCCACCTCGTCGTTGCGCGAGCGGGCGGTGTGCATCCGGCCGCCGTCGGGGCCGATCCGGTCGATGACGGCGGTCTCGATCGCCTCGTGGACGTCCTCGCCGTCCGGAAGCGCCCCGTGGCCGGCGGCCTCGATGTCGTCGAGCGCGCCGAGGATCTCGCCAGCGACCGCCTCGTCGACGATCCCCTGCTCCGCGAGCATCACGACGTGTGCGCGGTCGACCGCGAGGTCGGCCTCGAAGATGGCCTCGTCGGCCGCGAGGCTCGACAGGAACTCGCGGGCGGGGCCGCCGCTGAAGCGGTCGCGGCGGACGGCGGTGTCGCCTCCCGCGGCTCCGCCGCTTCCGTCGCTGGCCTCGTCGGCGTCGTCCGCCGCCGCGTCGGGGTCGTCGTCCGTCATCTATTCGCTCTTATCGTCGACTCCGCTTCCGTCCGTCGCGAGTTCCGGCTTCGAGACGCTCGCCTTCACGTCGTTGGCGAGGCGCTCCTGGAGCCCGTGGTACTTCGCGACCCCCGTCGCGTCGGACTGGGCGATGCCCGCGACGTCCTCGGTGTTGAACGAGGCCATCTCCTCGGAGTAGACGGCGTACTCGGAGTCGCGCGCGACGACGCGGCAGTCGCCGCCAGACACCTTCACCGTCGCCGTGCCGGTCACCACGTCCTGCGTCTCGTCGACGAAGGCGTTCAGGGCGTCGACGACGGGCGCGAACACGAGCCCCTCGTACGCCTTCTCGGACCACTCCTGCTCGATCCCCTGCTTGAACGAGCGCTCGTTCTTGGTGAGGACGAGGTCCTCGAGCGCCTGGTGCGCGGTCAGCAGGACGGTCGCGGCCGGATGTTCGTAGTTCTCGCGCACCTTCAGCCCGAGCATGCGGTCCTCCATCACGTCGGTGCGGCCGACGCCGTAGCCGCCCGCGTACTCGTTGAGGTGCTGGATCAGCGGGACCGGGTCCATCGCCTCGCCGTCGACGGCGACCGGGACGCCCGCCTCGAACGTCACCTCGATGGTGGTCTCGCCCTCGGGCTCGGCGGTCCACTCGTAGATGTCCGCCGGCGGCTCGTAGTCGGGATCCTCCAGCTTTCCGCCCTCGACCGCGCGCGACCAGATGTTCTCGTCGATGGACCAGACGCCGCCGTCGCCGGCCTCGACGGGCAGGTCCTTCTCGGCGGCGTAGTCGATCTCCCACTCGCGGGTGAGGCCGAGCTCGCGCACGGGGGCGATCACTTCGAGGTCGGAGCCGCGCCAGACGGCCTCGAACCGGAGCTGGTCGTTCCCCTTGCCCGTACAGCCGTGAGCGATGGCGTCACAGCCCTGCTCCTCGGCGACGCCCAGAATGGCCTCTGCGATGACCGGGCGCGCGAGGGCGGTGCCGAGCGGGTAGCCCTGATAGCTGGCGTTGGCCTTCACGGCGTCGAAACAGAGGTCAGCGAACTCCGCCTTCGCGTCGACGACGTGGATGTCGAGCCCCAGCGCCTCCGCGGTCTCTTCCGCCTCGTCGAACTCCTCCGTGGGCTGGCCGACGTCGACGTTGACGCCGATGACCTCGTCGTAGCCGTACTCCTCTTTCAGCAGCGGTACGCAGACCGTGGTGTCGAGTCCACCGCTGAACGCGAGTGCAACGCTCGTCATTACCAGAGTACACCCGGTCTACACTCTTAAATTCAGCGGTTTAAATTTTGTAAGAAAGTAGCAGAGCGGTCGCTCGCGGAACGCGGAGTCGAGACTCTTCGGAACGGAACGGCGCGAACGCGACGAGAGGTGAAAGTTATCGGCCCGAGGGGCCTCGTCGTCGCGCCGCGCCGGAAGCCGGTCGCGGCGGTCGGACGTCTCGTCGCGGTCGCAGGGCTCGTCGGCCTCGGAAGAGGGCGGCGTCGAGACGAGCCGCTGCGGTCATCGCGTGTAGGTACCGATCTCCGATATAAAACTGTTCCGCTATACGTGGTCGATAACGGATCGACGGCGAACTCCTCCAAAGTCCCAGTCGCTCAGTTATAAATACTTGATAACGGATCGACGGAGAGCACCACTGAAGCCCCAGCCGCTTGCTTATAAATGGCTCATGGCGGATCGATGGAGAACGCCACCAAAGCCCCAGCTGCGAGGCCGGCGCACACTCGCTGCGCTCCTCACTCGTTCGCTCCGCTCACTCGTTCCGGTGCTTACGTCGTCTGCGCCGGCCTCGCGGCTGCCCCTTTGAGTCCCACCCCGCACAGCACCGCACGGCCTCACACCTCCCCAGCCTCGCGGTTCGCGCTCTTCGAGCGCTCACCGCGTCCCTCGCGCGGTGCTCCTCGCGGCCGCCGAGGGCGGCCGCTCGCAGGCACGCGCCACCGCACCGCTTTTATGAGTAATCGTCGCTACGACTTCATTTATTCAAAGACCGCCGCGACGACAGCAGCCTCAAATAACGGCTCTCGCCGACTTCAGATCGCTTCCCGGTACGCCTCTAAGGTCCGCTCGACGTCCGCCTCCGTATGCGCGTAGGAGGTGAACTGGCACTCGAACTGGTTCGCGGTGAGGAACACGCCGCGGTCTTTCATCTCCTGCCAGAACACGCGCTCCCAGCGGTCGGTCGCGGCCGCGGCGACGTCGGCGCCCGTCTTCGGACACGCGTCGTACCGGGCGCAGTCGGGGTCCTGCCGACAGCCGCCCGGACAGCAGGCGTCGACGTCGTCGGGCGCCTCGCGGGTGAATATCGTCTTGAACATCGAGTCGGTGCCGACGACGGTGTACTCCGGCGCGCGCTCGGCGCAGATCTCGGCGATCCCCTCGCGGAGCTGCCGCCCGAGGCGGTTGACGTGCTCGTACACGTCGTTCTCCGCGGCGTACTCCAGGGTCGCCTTTCCCGCGGCCATCGTCACCGGGTGGCCCGAGAAGGTGCCGGACTGGAACACCTCGCCCGCGGGGGTGAACCCCTCGATTATCTCGGCTTTCCCGCCGATCGCGCCGACCGGGAACCCGCCGCCGATGATCTTCCCGAACGTCGTCACGTCGGGGGTGACGCCGAACTTCGACTGCGCGCAGCCGAGACCGCCCACCCGGAACCCGGTGATCACCTCGTCGAAGATCAGGAGCGAGCCGTGGTCGTCACAGAGGTCCCGCAGCGTCTCGTGGTACCCCTCTATCGGCATGACGATCCCCTTGTTGGCGAGGATCGGCTCGACGAGGACGGCTGCGATCTCGTCGCCGTGCTCCGCGAACACCTCCTTCGCGGCCGCCTCGTCGTTGAACGGGATCGGGAGGGTGTGCTCGGCGAACGCCTCCGGGATCCCCTTCGTCGAGGGGTGCGCGTCCCCGGGCGACCCCTCGACGAGCGTCGACTCCTGCGCGCCGTGGTAGCCGCCCTGCATCACGACGATCTTGTCGCGGTCGGTGTGGCCGCGCGCCAGTCGGACCGCCGAGACGGTCGCCTCCGTGCCGGAGTTGACGAAGCGGATCGACTCCACGCTCGGGACGTGCCGGGCGACGAACTCCGCGTGCTCGACCTCCACCTCCGTGGGCGCGCCGTACATCGGCCCCGCCGCGACGTGCGACTGAACCGCGGCCTCCACCGGGTCCGGGAGGTCGTGGCCGTACAGGAGGGGCCCGTACCCCATCACCCAGTCGACGTACCGGTTCCCGTCGGCGTCGATCACGTGGCCGCCGTCGCCGCGCTCGACGAAGAACGGGTGCGGCATCGTCGCCCGGACGGATGAGTTGACGCCGCCGGGCATCACCGACAGCGCGCGGTCGTACAGCCCGCGCGAGCGCTCGTGGTTCATACCGATCGGTTGGAGCGTCGGGCTGAAAGTAGTTGCTGAACCGGGCGAACCGGTTCGGACGCTGAAAAGGGACCGCGTCGGTTCGCGCGCTACGCGCCTCCACCGTCTCCGGTCCGGCCGCTACACCGCCTCCGGCCCGGTCGCGCCCGTGCGGACCTGGAGCGCGTCCTCGACCGGCATGATGAACACCTTGCCGTCGCCGGGCTCTCCCGTCTCGGCGGCGTCGGCGATCGCCTCCGCGACCTCGTCGGCCGGGATGTCGGCGACGACGACCTCGACTTTCACCTTCTGGTGGAGGTCGACGGTGAACTCCTCGCCGCGCCACTGCCCCTTCTTTGCGGGCTGGCTGCCGCGGCCGGAGACGTTCGTCACGGTGAGCGAGGGCGCCTTGACCTCGGCGAGCGCCTGCTTGATCGCCCCGAGCTTGTCGGGGCGGACGACCGCGGTGACCATCTTGATCTCCGCGCCCGCCTCCTCGCCGCCGTCGGCGCGCGGGGACTCACTGTCGGAGTCGGTCGCGTCGACCACGGACGGACCGCCGTCGGTCGCGACGCGGTCGCCGCCGAACTCGGGGTAGGTCTCGACGCCGTGCTCGGAGATGTCGAGCCCCTCCTGTTCGTGTTCCGCGGTGACGCGCGCCTCGCCGCTCACCTTGAGGACGTACCAGACGGCGGCGGTCGCGGTGAGCGTCCACCCGCCGATGATGACGACGCCGGTCAGCTGGGCGACGAAGTGGGCACCGATGCCCGCGCTGAGCTCGCCCGGCGCGGCGACGAACGGGAAGAGCAGCGTGCCGAGCACGCCGGCGCTACCGTGGACCGGGAACACCGCACAGACGTCGTCGATCTTCAGCGTGTCCGAGACGAACTCGAAGACGAGGGGGAGCTGTCCGCCGGCGAGGAGACCGACGACCAGCGCGCCCCACCACGCCGTGGTGTCCGGGATCGCGGTGATGCCGACGAGCCCCGCGAGCAGCCCGTTTGCGACGTACAGCGTGTCGACCTTCCCGGTGCGGAGCCACACGACGGTCGCGGCGCCGATCCCGCCGGCCGCCATGGCGATCGTGGTCCCCATCGCGACGAGGTTGAGCGTCAGCGTGTTGAACACGCCGCCGCTGACCACGGACGCCGTGCCGACGTTAAACCCGTACCAGCCGAACGCGAGGACGAGCGTCCCGAGGACGGCGAACGTCAGCGAGTGGCCGGGGATGACGTTCGTCGACCCGTCGTCCGCGTAGCGGTCCATCCGCGGGCCGAGGACGGCCGCGGCGGTGAGGCCCGCGATACCGCCCATGCCGTGGACGATCATGCCGCCGGCGAAGTCGTGGAACGCGGTCCCGGTCAGCTGGGCGACGAGCCCGTCACCGGAGGCCGACCACGTGAACGCGATGACCATCGGGTAGATGACCGCGGCGAGCAGGAACGTGTAGGTGACGTACGCGCGGAGCTTCGCGCGACCGGCGACCGCCCCGGAGACGATCGTCGCGGCGGTCATCGCGAACACCGCGCCGTAGAGCCAGTTGACGTACGGACCGATGACCCCCTCCTCGACGGCGAGTTCGCCGCCGGAGAACAACGAGCCCGCCGCGGAGGCGATCCCGGGCGACCCGTTCACGAGGCTCGTGAACGCCGTGCCGATCAGGAAGAACACCGTCACGCCGATACTCCACGTGAGGAGGTTCTTCGTCAGCTGGTTGGCGACGTTCTTCGAGCGAACCTGCCCGGCTTCAAGCATCGCGAAGCCGGCGTGCATGAAGAAGATGAGGAACGTCACGACCAGGATCCACGTCCCGTTCATCGCGGACGTGAACGTGCTCGGGTCGATCGTGGCGAGTACGCCGCCCGTCACGTTTCGACCACCCCTACTGAACGCTCGTCTAATTCAAACTGCGCTTCTCTTGTGTTCATGTGCTGAATCACGTTTCCACTCGGGGGAACGGCTATACATAAACGTTAGAGTTGAGTTTCACAAGAAAACAGCTTGATAATACGGTGAGCGTTCGATATAATGACGTGACCATGGTGTATAAGGACGTTTCCTCGGAGATTTCGCGGCAATTGCTGCGCTCGAAACCAACGAATGTTGTGTATGATTTCTGTCTATTTCGGCGTGATCCGCGGTCAAAACCCTTCTCACGACCGTGCGCGGCGGCTTTTGGCGAGTATTGCCAGCCTCCCGTCTCGCGATACGACTCTATACGGCCCGACGCCCGTGATTTCGGGAGTTTCTGGCCGTCTCGGTAGAAATTGACGTTCGTCAACCAGTTTCGCGATCAGCTGTTCGTCTCGGTTAGTCGCCGGCAGCGCCGCGCCGCCAATGTCGACTGAGACCGCCGAAAATCACTTACTCCGGCTTCAGCCCCTCGTTCTGGACGCGCATCACGGCCTCGCCGTCGGCGAGGTTCGGCGCGTCGACGAGCCGGACGATCCGCTTGTCGCCCTTCGACTTCCGGAGGTAGATCCGGAACGTGGAGGCGTGCCCGAGGATGTTGCCGCCGATCGCCTGCGTCGGGTCGCCGAAGTAGGAGTCCGGGTTCGACGCCACCTGGTTGGTGACGAGGATGGCGGTGTTGTACAGGTCGCCGAGCCGCATCAGGTCGTGGAGGTGTTTGTTGAGCTTCTGCTGTCGCTCGGCGAGCTCGCCGCGGCCCACGTACTCCGCGCGGAAGTGCGCGGTGAGCGAGTCGACGCAGACGATCCGGATCGGCCACTCCGTCTCCTCGTGTTCGCCGGCCAGCTCCTTCGCCTTCTCGGCGAGGAGGATCTGGTGGTTGGAGTTGAACGCCTTCGCGACGTGGATCTGGTCCAAGAACGCGTCGACCAGGTCTTCTAAGGCCGCCTCGTCGTTCGGGGTGCCCTCGATCTCGCGGCGCTCCATCTCGTCGGCGAGGATCTCGTCGTCGAGCCCGCGGACCATGTCGTCGATCCGCTCCGGGCGGAACGTGTCCTCGGAGTCGACGAAGATGCAGCCGCCCTCCAGCCCGCCGTTCTCCTTCGAGAGCTGGACGTTGACGGCCATCTGGTGGGTGACCTGCGACTTGCCGGAGCCGAACTCGCCGTACACCTCGGTGATCGACTGGGTCTCGATGCCGCCGCCGAGCAGGTCGTCGACCTCGTCGATCTGCCAGGAGAGCTTGCCGATCTCCTGGCGGCGTTCGAGGACGGTCGCGCCCGTCTCGAAGCCGCCGACGTCGGCGGCCTCGCGGGCGGCGTTGATGATGTCGCTGGCGGACGACTCGCCGATGTCGGCGGTGTTGGACATCTCGCCGGGGCTCGCGACGGCGATCGACTGGTAGCTCTCGAATCCGTTGTCAACGAGCTTGTCCGCGGTCGCCGGGCCGACGCCGGGGAGGTCCTCGAGTTCGTCTTCAGGCATGTACACGACCCTTGTTCGCCATCGGGTATAAAGGCTGGTTTACACCCTAGTGAAAGTGAAACGCACGCGGCGCCGGCGCTCGGTCGCGGCTCGCTATCCCTCGAACGGGCTCGCCGGAACGGGCGCTCGGACCGACCGGTGAAACTGGTCGGCGAGCGGTCGCGGCGGCGGCCGACGGAGCCTCAGAAGCCGACGCGGCGGACGTACTCCAAGTCGCGGATCTCCACGAGCAGGTCGCCGGACAGGTCGGCGTCGGTGATCACGTACAGCTTCGGGTCGTCGGTGAACTCGGGGTCCTCGCTCAACACCTGCCGGATCGAGACGCCGCGGTCGGCCAGGATTCCGGTCACCTCGGCGACGATCCCGGCCTCGTCGGCGGCCGCGACCTCGATGGTGAGGACCGTGAGGTCCAACACCGGGGCCAGATCCATCAGGCTCGGGATCGACGAGATGTTGGTGAAGATGCGCTTCAGCTCGGGATCGGCCAGGATGGCGTCCGTCGTCGAGTCCACGACGCGCCGGTCGACGTCGAGCTCGCGCGCGATGCCGGTGTACGGGATCTCGATCCCGCCCGAGACGACCCGCCCCTCCTCGTTGACGGAGAAGCCGCGCTCCAAGAACAGTCGGATCACGGCCTGCTGGCTGGGTGATCCCTCGAACTTCTCGAGGATCTCGTCGAACATTCGTTACTAAGAGCGGTGTCGGCGCGGCGTGATAAATCAGGGTGCGTCGCGGCCGCCGAAACGCGGACGACTCGGTCCCGCGGTCAGTTCGCGAGGGCCGCGTACGCCCCGCCGAGCACGACCCCGTACGCGAGGTGCCCGACCGCGCTCATGGCGCTGACGTTGGGTAGCGGCGGGTTCGCCGGCGAGCCGACCGCGGAGAGCCAGATCGGCATCACGATCACCGCGAGCGCGACCCAGACCGCGATCCCGTAGGCCGCGCCGGCGCCGAGCGACTTCGACACGTCCCCGCCGACCGAAGGCCGCAGCCCGACGAGCGCGGCGAACCCGACGCCGAGGACCGCGCCGTGCGCCATGTGGATCACCCAGCCGACGAACGGGGCCGCCGGCGGCGCGAGGCCGTACATCGACGGGATCACGACTTCCAAGAGCGGAGCGGCGATCGCGTACGTCATCACGAGTCCGAAGACGGCGCTCCCGGCGAGCCCGCCGGCCACGCCCGCCTTCCAGTCTCCGGTCTCGGTCGATACCTCGCTCGTCGCGGTAGCCGTTTCGGTCGCCATGTCGTTCGGTCGACGGCGCCAGAAGCGGTAAAATACGCCGGAATTGTGCGGTCGGGACGCACTCTCCCGGCAGTTATATTTGATTCCTGAAACGATATCGAGGATTACGGAAAATTCGAGGCGAAAGCCTCGCGCTTTAGCGCGGGGAGGATGTCAAGACCGGAGAGATCCCCGCGGCGCCGGACCACTTCCGTCCCGCCACCCGACCCCTTTTGACCGGTGGCGCCGAACCCCATCCCGTGCCAGAGTCGCCGCACCTGCGGTTCTTCCCGTACGAGGAACCCTACCCGAACCAGCGCGAGGCGATGGACAGGGTCGCCAACGCGTTAGACCGGGGGCAGGACGTGCTGTTCGAGGGCGCGCCCGGGACGGGGAAGACCCTCTCCGCGCTCGTGCCCGCGCTCGAACACGCCCGCGAGCACGACCGCACGGTCGTCATCACGACCAACGTCCACCAGCAGATGCGGCAGTTCGTCGAGGACGCGCGCGCGATAACTCGCGAGGAGCCCATCCGCGCCGTCGTGTTCAAGGGGAAGTCGTCGATGTGTCACATCGACGTCGACTACCAGGAGTGTCAGACCCTCCGGGACACCACCCGCGAGATGGTGGAGACGGAGACCGAGGTCCGCGAACTGGAGTCGCGCCAGCGCGAACTGCTGGCCGAGAGCCGCGAGGGCGACGCGAGCGCCGCGGAGGCCCGCGAGGCGATCATGGAGGAGCTCGACGAGTTGGAGGGCGAGATCGACGAGTACGAGGCCGCCAACGTCTGCGAGCACTACCGTAACAACCTCACCCGCGACACGGACGACTTCTTCGCCTGGCTCTTCGACGACGTTCGGACTCCCGACGACGTGTACGAGTACGCCGAGGAGCGCGAGCTGTGCGGCTACGAGCTGCTGAAGGAGGGGATGGAGGGCGTCGACCTGGTCGTCTGTAACTACCACCACCTGCTCGACCCCAACATCCGCGAGCAGTTCTTCCGGTGGATCGACCGCGACCCGAGCGAGATAATCACCGTGTTCGACGAGGCGCACAACATCGAGGACGCCGCCCGCGACCACGCCACTCGGACGCTGACCGAGAACACTCTCGACGCCGCGCTCGACGAGCTCGCCGACAGCGACGACTCCCGGGCGGAACCCGCCGAGAACGTCCTCCGGGCCTTCCGCGACGCGCTCGTCGAGACGTACGAGGGCGCGGTCGGCTTCGGCGGCTCCGGCTCCGTGACGGAGAACTGGGAGGACGTTTCGATCGCCAACGACGACCGCCGAGACGACCTCACGCTGGCGTTCCTCCGAAACTACGAGGGGAACGGGATCGACGCCGAGACCGAGCTCGCGGTTCAGCTCGGACAGGCGATAGACGAGGAGTACGAGCGCCGCTACCGCGACGGGGAGGCGACGACCCGCTCGGAGTCGCAGACGCTCGCGGCCGCCCGGTTCGTCGCCACGTGGATGGACGAGGGGACGGAGTTCGGCCAGTACCCGGTGGTCTCCGTCCGGCGCGACGCGGGCACCGACGAGGTGTACGGGCGGGCGGAGCTGTACACCTGCATCCCGCGGAACGTCACCGCCGAGCTGTTCGACGAGGTGGCCGCCTCCGTCCTGATGAGCGCGACGCTGCGCCCGTTCGACGTGACCGAGGACGTGCTGGGGCTGGAGGACGCCGCCTCGATGGCCTACGAGATGGGATACCCCGAGGCGAACCGCCGGACGTTCGCGGCCGACGTGCCCCCGCTCTTCGCCTCCGAGCGCAGCGACCCGGAGACGCAGGCGGCGGTGTCGTCGCTGCTCCGGGACGCGATCCGGTTCACGCCCGGCAACACGCTGGCCTTCTTCCCGTCGTACGCCGAGGCCGAGCGCTACCACGAGCGGCTCACGGGCGGCGGGAGCGCCGCGGGCGGCGACGACCCCGACATCGGCCCGATCCACCTCGACGGTCCCGGCGAGGACGAGGAGCGACTCCGCAGCGAGTTCGTCGCGGACGACGGCGCCGCGCTGTTCACCTCGCTGTGGGGGACGCTCGGCGAGGGGGTGAGCTTCGACGGCGACGACGCCCGGACGGTCGTCGTGGTCGGCGTCCCGTACCCGCACCTCTCCGATCGGACCGAGGCTGTTCAGGACGCCTACGACCGGGCGTTCGCGGACCGCGACCGCGCCCGCGATCCGGGTTGGACCTACGCGGTCGAGATCCCGACGATCCGCAAGACCCGGCAGGCGATCGGTCGGGTGATCCGCGGCCCGGAGGACTTCGGCGTCCGGATCCTGGCCGACCGCCGCTACACGACCGCCGACATGGGGAAGTACTCGGTCCGATCCGCGTTCCCCCCGGAGGAACGCGAGGAACTGCTCGACGTCGACCCCGAGAAGCTGAAGTTCGCGATGCTGAACTTCTATCGGGACCACGACGCCTACGACGGCCCGCCGCCGTCGCCGTGAGGCGGTCGCGTGGGGTCGCCGTCTCGCGTGGGGTCGCCGTCGGCCTACCCCGGCATCGACGCGAGCAGGATCGAGACGAAGAACAGAACCATGCCGAGCAGCGTCGTGACCACCGCGTGGATCAGCGTCATCGCGGCCACGGCCCGCCGCGGCTGCCCGTAGCTCCACCAGAACATCGTTCCGTCGACGAGGAGCGCGGCGAGGACGATGAGCCCGCCGGGAGCGTCGAGCGCGTTGCCGGCAACGCTGATCACCGCCGGGAGCGGGCCGATGTAGAGGGCGCGCCGCGGGTCGACCGTGCCGAGGACGTTCCGGGCCGCGACGTGTGCGGTCACGGAGAGGAACAGCGCCAACAGGACGGTCGTCCCGAGCACGGAGACCGGCGTCACCGTCTGTAAGAGCATGGTCGACCTACGGGGCGGGGGGTAAAAGTGGTCGCGGAACGGGCTCGCGGTGCCGCCGCGCCGAATCCGCGTCGTCGTTTCGGGTCGAATCCGCGTCGTCGTTTCGGGTCGAATCCGCGTCGTCGTTTCGGGTCCGGTGTATCAGTCCAACAGCCCGAGTCCGTTCAGCTCCTCAACGATCACGTCGACGGCGGCCGCCGCGTCGTCGGGGCTCGTCCCGCCGGTGACGACCACCTTCCCGCTGCCGAACAGCAGCGCGACGACCTCCGGCTCGTCGAGCCGATAGACGAGCCCCGGGAACTGCTCCGGCTCGTACTCGATGTGTTCCAAGCCGAGGCCGATCGCGATCGCGTTCAGGTTCAGGCTCTCGCCCAGGTCGGCCGACGTGACGATGTTCTGGACCGTTATCTCCGGGTCCTCGATCGGAATCTGGAGCGCGCGGAGCTCCCCGAACACGATGTCGAGGCTCTCGTGGACCGCCTCGGTCGAGTTCGCGCCGGTACAGACGATCTTCCCCGACCGGAAGATCAGGGCGGCCGACTTCGGGTCCGTGGTGCGGTAGACGAGGCCGGGGAACTGCTCTGGGTCGTAGTCGGCGCCCTCGAGGTCCATCGCGACGCTCTGGAGATCGAGCTCCTGTCCGATCCCCGTGGAGGCGACGACGTTCTCTACGGTGATCGTCTCCTTCGGGTCGGCCGTCATCACCTCGATTCTCGCCCGAACGCACTTAAATGGTGGCTGGTCGGAACCGCCACGCTATTCCCGTCGCCGCGCCGAGCCGTCCGCGTGTACTGGCTCGAACTCGCCGGCGAGACCGACGCCTTCGCCGCCCGCGAGGCCGCGACCGCCGCGACCGGCGTCGACCTCCTCGCGCCGGGGGTCGCGCGCACCGGCGGGATCGACCCCGCCCGCGTCCGCCGGCTCGCGTACACCCGCGCCGCGCACGAGGCGGTCGTCCGGACCGACGCCGACGTCGACGCCGCGGTCGTCGCCCTCCGAGCGTCGTCGCTCGATCGGTCCGGGAGCGTCGCGGTCCGCGCCCGGAACGTCCGGGGGACGGCCGACGTCTCGACCGAGGCGGCCGAGCGCGAACTCGGCGGCGTCCTCGTCGACCGCGGGTTCGACGTCGACCTCGACGACCCCGACCACGTCCTCCGCGCGCTGTTCGCGGCCGGCCCGCGCGCCGATCACGACGCGGTCGCCGGCGCGGACGGCGGCGACGCGGACCTGTGCGCGCTCGGCTGGGTCGCGGTCGAGGCCGCCCGCGACTTCGCGCCGAACCCCACCGACCGCCCCTTCTTCCAGCCGGGGAGCATGGCGCCGGCCGACGCCCGCGCCTACGCCAACCTCGCGGGTGCGGCCCCGGGACGGACCCTGCTCGACCCGATGTGCGGTACCGGCGGCCTCCCGCTGGAGGCCGGCCTCGTCGGCGGCGACGCCGTCGCCTGCGACGCGCAGCCGAAGATGGTTCGCGGCGCCCGGGAGAACTTCCGCGAGTACCTCGGTCCTCCCGGCACCGACGGGTCCCCCGAGTGGCACGTCGCGCGCGGCGACGCGACCGCGCTCCCCTTCCCCGACGACGCGGTCGACGGGGTCGCGTTCGACGCCCCGTACGGGCGGCAGTCGAAGGTCGCGCGCCACGAGCTCGCGGACCTCGTCGCGGGCGCGCTCGCCGAGGCCGCCCGGGTCGCGCCGCGCGCGGTGCTGGTCGCGGACCGCGACTGGCGCGGCCCCGCCCGCGACGCCGGCTGGACGGTCGACGCCGCGTTCGAGCGCCGGGTCCACCGGTCGCTGACGCGCCACGTGCTGGTGTTGCGCCGCGAGGAGGCGGCGGGTCGGACGGGCGACCCCTCCGTCCCAGCGGACCGAGAGTGAACGACCGATCGGCGGAATCGCTCCGATCGGGCGCTCGCGCGACAAGTTTCAGTTTCGCCCCGCCGCCGGGCAACGGTTAAGTGCGCGGCCTCTCGTGGTACTCGCATGACCGGGGACGCCGGCGATATGCTCTCGTGGGACGAGTCGGTGTTCCGCGACGAGTCGGTGTTCGAGATCGACCACGTTCCCGAGACGTTCCGCCACCGCGAGAGCCAGCTGGAGAACCTCAAGTACGCGCTCCGCCCCGCGGTCCGCGGCTCGCGCCCGCTCAACACGATGGTCCGCGGACCGCCCGGCACCGGCAAGACCACGGCGGTCCAGAAGCTGTTCGGCGAGCTCGGCGCTCGGACCGAGGTGCGGACGGTACGCGTCAACTGCCAGGTCGACTCGACGCGCTACGCGGTGTTCTCCCGGCTGTTCGAGGGGATATTCGAGTACGAACCGCCCTCCTCGGGCATCTCCTTCAAGAAGCTGTTCGGCCAGATCACCGACCGGCTCGTTGAGGAGGACGAGGTGCTGGTCGTCGCCTTAGACGACGTCAACTACCTCTTCTACGAGAACGAGGCGTCCGACACGCTGTACTCGCTGCTCCGCGCCCACGAGGCGCACTCCGGCGCGAAGATCGGCGTCATCGTCGTCTCCTCCGACCTCGGCCTCGACGTGATCGACGACCTCGACACCCGGGTTCAGTCCGTCTTCCGTCCCGAGGAGGTGTACTTCCCCGTCTACGACGCCACCGAGATCTACGACATCCTCGCGGAGCGCGCCAAGCGCGGCTTCCACGAGGGGGTCATCGGCGACGCCGAGCTGGAGCGCGTCGCCGACCTCACCGCCGAGAGCGGGGACCTCCGGGTCGGGATCGACCTCCTGCGCCGGGCCGGGCTCAACGCCGAGATGCGCGCCTCGAAGACGATCTCCGAGGCGGACGTCGAGGAGGCGTACGACAAGTCGAAGCACGTCCACCTCTCGCGGTCGCTCCGCGGGCTCTCGGAGTCCGAGCGCGACCTCGTCCGCGTCCTCGCCGAACACGACGGCGAGCGCGCCGGCGCGGTGTACGACGCGTTCAACGACAAGACCGACCTCGGCTACACCCGCTACTCCGAGATCATCAACAAGCTCGACCAGCTCGGCGTGATCGACGCGGAGTACGCCGACGTCGACGGCCGCGGCCGCTCGCGGGAGCTGTCCCTGGCGTACGACGCCGAGGCGGTGTTGGACCGGCTGGAGTGACGGCGACGCCGGCCGCACCCGCACCGGCGTCGGTTCCCGCCCGACGCCTTTTCAACGCCGCCGCACGCAGTCGCTCTCATGAAGACGAGCGGCGGGAGCGACGCGGCGAAGCGACGCGCCGGCGAGTCGGCGGCCGAGGCGGCGACCGACGGCGACGTGGTCGGGCTGGGGACCGGCTCGACGGCGGCGCACGCGATCCGGCGGCTCGGCGACCGGGTCGACGCCGGCCTCGACGTCCGGGGGGTTCCCACCTCCTTCGCGAGCCGCGAACTCGCGGCCGAGGAGGGGATCCCCCGCCTCGACCTCTCCGAGGCGGTCGGTCCCGACGGGCCGGGGATCGACATCGCGATCGACGGCGCCGACCAGGTGGCGACCGGCGGCGAGGCGGGCGACGCCCTCGTCTCCGGCGGGGAACTTATAAAAGGCGGCGGCGCGGCGCACGCCCGCGAGAAGCTCGTCGACGCCGCGGCCGACCGCTTCCTCGTGGTCGTCGACCCCTCGAAGGAGTCGCCGCGGCTGGACCGATCGCTTCCGATCGAGGTGCTCCCCGCGGGACGGACCGCGGTCGCCGCGGCGGTCCGGGAGGCCGGCGGCGAGCCGACGCTGCGACGCGCGGACCGGAAGGACGGGCCCGTGGTGACCGACAACGGGAACCTCGTCCTCGACTGCGCGTTCGGTGAGATCACCGACCCCGCCGCCCTGTCGACGACGCTGTCCGCGACTCCGGGCGTCGTCGAACACGGACTCTTCGTCGGGCTCGCGGACGAGGTCCACGTCGGGACGGCGTCGGGCGTCCGCGTCGACGAGGTCTGACCGAGCCGTCGCGGCGAACCGGTCGACGTCGCGGCCGCTCGGCGGTCGGCGTCCGAATAAAAGCGGTACGGAAACGAGTTCCGTCTTAGAGGTCGCGCGGCTGGACCGTCTTCCGGTCGTTGGCCTCGGCGCGGCGCGCGGCGTCTTCGAGCAGCTCGTCCACTTCGTCGTCCAGCGCGTCGTAGAAGTCCGAAGCGACGTTCTTGTCGTCCAGGGCTTCCTTGACGGCCGCTTTGACAATAAGGTCTGCCATGCGCTCGACGATATCCGTCGACAGTTAATAAGAGTTCCTGAATTCGACCGCGAGGGGCGCCGTGACGCCGGTTCGCGGAGGGCCGCGAACACAACCACTTATATATCTTGTGAGATTCCCGTCTCGGCGTCGACTCGAACTCGGTCCGGGGCCGCCTCGCAGCCCACTCGTTCGGGTCGCGTGGCGCTCGGTGCGCGTACAGGCCCCGTCGCTCGGTTTCGCGCGCGGCGCGTCCCCGGGCGCCGAACCGACAGGTTCGACCGGCTCCCCGGTCGACGGTCGTCCATGCGAGAGACGTTGGCGGCGCTCGAGGCGGGCGATATCGGGATCGAGGAGGCGGAGTCGCGGCTGGCGGGCTACGCGACCACGGACGCGGGGCGGTTCGACGCCGCCCGCGAGCGGCGTCGCGGGATCCCCGAGGCGATCCTCGCGGAGGGAAAGACGCCCGCCGAGGTCGCCGCGCTGGCCGCGACGGCGCTCGACACCACGGGCCGAGCGCTGGTGACGCGCGCGGACGAGTCCACGGCGGAGGCGGTCGCGTCGGCGGTCGACGTGGACGCGACGGTCGACCGCGACGACCGGGTCGGGACCGTCGTCGCGCACGCCGCCGGGTTCGAGCCGCCGTCGCTCGACGCCGCGGTCGCGGTCGTGGCCGCCGGCACCGCGGACGCGCCGGTCGCCGGTGAGGCGGCGGTCGTCGCCCGCGAGGTCGGGGCGACGGTCGACCGGGTCGACGACGTCGGCGTCGCCAACCTCGACCGGATCCTCGATCAGGTCGACCGGATCCGCGAGGCCGACGCCGTCGTCGTGGCGGCGGGCCGCGAGGGCGCCCTCCCCACCGTCGTCGCCGGCCTCGTCGGCGCCCCCGTGATCGCCCTCCCGGTCTCGACCGGCTACGGCGTCGGCGGCGAGGGCGTCGCGGCGCTGGCGGGCGCGCTCCAGTCGTGTTCCGTGCTCACGACCGTCAACGTCGACGCCGGCTTCGTCGCCGGCGCGCAGGCCGGCCTGATCGCCCGTGCGGTCGACGCGGCGCGGGCCGAGTGAGCGCCCTCGTCCGCCGCGGTCGGGGGTCGCTCGGGACCCCGGTCGACGGCCCCGATCGGTCCCCGTCGGACCCGTCGATCGCCGGGGACCTCGGCTCGCATTAAACGCGCGAATACCGGAAGTCGACGGGCCCGAGAAAGGGTATTTGTTCGTCCAGTCCCTACCGACTTTGCCGACGCACGTCGGCACCACATGCCACGCTGTGACCACTGCGGGTCGCACGTCTCGGACCGCTTCGCGCGCGTTTTCGCGGACGAGCGCGGCGACCTGAACGCGTGCCCGAAATGCTCCGCGAACGCGGGCATCGCCGAGGTGTCTCGCGAGCGGACTCGAACCGGGGACTGACCGGCCGAACGCCGATCGAAGACCGAGCGCACCGAGAGCGGCGGCGCCGTCTTCCGGCTTCGGGCGCATCCCCACGCATTTTGCGCTCGCGCTCGCACGGTCGCCCGTGGCCGACCACCACGTGTACGTGATCGAGTGCGCCGACGGCACCCTCTACACCGGGTACACGACCGACGTGGAGCGCCGCGTCGCCGAACACGACGCCGGCGAGGGCGCGAAGTACACCCGCGGTCGGACCCCCGTCACCCTGCGCCACGTCGAGTCGTTCGCCTCGCAGTCGGCGGCGATGTCGAGGGAGCACGCGATCAAGTCGCTGTCGCGCGCGGAGAAGGAGCGGCTGATCGGCGGGGACGGTGAGGGCGACGGCGAAAGCTGAGGGTTCCGACCCCGTTCACTCGACGAGCCGTTCGATCTCGGTGACGAGGATACCGGTCGCGCCGACCGACCGGAGCTCGGAGATGGTCTCGAACACGTCGCGCTCGTCGACGACGGCGTGGACCGCCACCATCCCGTTGCCGTCCTCGTCGGCCTCGACGTCCATCACCGTCGGGCCGCCGAGCCCGGGGATCACGTCTTTCACGTCGTCGAGCCGCGCCTTCGGCGCGTTCATCATCAGGTAGCGGCGGCCGTCCGCCGCGAGGACGGACTCGAAGGCGGTCACCACCTGGTCGACCTTCGCGTCGTCGACGACCTCGGGCCGAGCGAACAGCCGCACCGAGGAGTCGAGCACGTCGTCGATCACGGCCAGCCGGTTCACCTTCAGCGTCGTCCCCGTCGAGGTGATGTCGACGATGGCGTCGGCCATGTCGACGTGCGGGGTCAGCTCCGTCGCGCCCGTCACCGTGACCACGTCGGCGTCGACGCCCACGCGGTCGAGGTACTCGCCGGTGACGTTCGGGAACTCGGTGGCGATCGTCCGCCCCGCGAGGTCCTCGACGGCCGCCACGTCGCCGTCCTCGGGCGCCGCGAGGACGAGCTTACAGGAGCCGTACCCCAGATCGAGCAGGTCGACGAGGTCGCCGTCGGCCGCGGACGCGGCGTCGTCCGCCACCCCGCCGGACTCGGCCGCCTGATCGAGGCCCGTGACGCCGAGGTCGGCCGCGCCGTCGCGGACGTACTCGGGGATGTCGGCCGCCCGCGCGAACAGCACCGTCACGTCCTCGTCGACGGTGTCGGCGTACAGCTGGCGGTCGGCGGTCTCCTCGACGTGGAGCCCCGCGCGCTCCAACAGCGAGAGCGTCGGCTCGTGTAGGCGGCCCTTGTTGGGGACGGCGATGCGCATACGCGACGACTCGCGGGGACAGGGGGAAACGTTTTCGTCCGGCCGTCGCCGGGAGCGGGAAGCCGAACGCCTCGTGGTGGCGCGTGCCTGCGAGGCCGCTTCGCGGCCGAGCCGCGAGGGACCGGAGGTCCCTCTGGAAGCCGGCGCGAAGCGCCGGCGACAGCACCGCGCGAGGGAGTTGCGAGCGAAGCGAGCGACGAGGCTGGGGAGGCGTGAGGTGCGGTCGCTGTGCGGAGCGGGTGGACTCAGAGGGGCAGCCGCGAGGGCGGTGGTGGCCGCAAGTAAGCACCGCACCGAGCACCGCGAGCCAGGAGCGCAGCAAGGCCCCCGAGCCGTCGCGGCCGGGGCTTTAGAGGCGTTCACCGCCGAATCCAGTTCTAGTCACGTATCGCCGAGCGGCCGGGGATCCGGATGCTTCGATCACCTCTCCCGACCGAGGAATTCAGCCCGCGACCGCATCGAATCTCGTTCTCACCACCCAGTGCGCGACGGGGAGACAGCCGGCGAACGCGATCGGCCACGTGGTCAACTGCGAGGTCGGATCGGGCGGCGACACGAGACTCCCGACGACCAATCCACCGAGACCGGCGATAACGACGGTGGCGGTGGCTCGCTCCAGTCGGGACGGCGGCCACTCCCGGGACCGACCGCGACGCCACCACAGCAGGTAGTAGAACAACACAATTCCCGAGAGCGGTGCGAGAACGCCCCAAACGGCCGGATAGTCGCTCCCGCGAGCGTGGGCGTCGAAGTTGACCCAGACGCCGGACGCGAGCCAGACGGACAGGACGAGGGCGGCGCCGAACGCGACGGCGGGTGTGAGGAGGGACACGATCGAGTGTTCAGCCCGATCGGTAATCGGTCTTCCCCCAGAATGAATCGTCCGCGCGAGACCGATTTCTTCGAAGTCACCGACGTAGCCGCGCCGCTCAAGTGCCTCGCCGCCCAACGACGCGTATCGTGAGCGACGCCGACTCCCCCCTCTCGGAGGACCGCCCGACCGTCGACCGCCCGCTCCGCGTCGACGCCCCGTTCGAGCCCGCGGGCGACCAGCCGGAGGCGATAGAGCAACTGGTCGAGGGGTTCGAGTCGGGCGCGGACAAGCAGACGCTGCTCGGCGTCACCGGCTCTGGGAAGACGAACACCGTCTCGTGGGTCGCCGAGGAGTTAGACCAGCCCACCCTCGTACTCGCCCACAACAAGACGCTCGCGGCCCAGCTGTACGAGGAGTTCCGCGAGCTGTTCCCGGACAACGCCGTCGAGTACTTCGTCTCGTACTACGACTACTACCAGCCGGAGGCGTACGTCGAGCAGACGGACACGTTCATCGACAAGGAGATGTCGATCAACGAGGAGATCGACCGCCTGCGCCACTCCGCGACGCGCTCGCTGCTCACCCGCGACGACGTGATCGTGGTCGCGAGCGTCTCCGCCATCTACGGGCTCGGCGACCCGGGGAACTACCGCGACATGGCGCTCCGCCTCGAAGTCGGCGAGCAGGTCGGCCGCGAGGAGCTGCTCGCCCGGCTCGTCGACCTGAACTACGAGCGCAACGACGTGGACTTCACGCAGGGCACCTTCCGCGTGCGGGGCGACACCGTCGAGATATACCCGATGTACGGGCGGTACGCGGTGCGGGTCGAGCTGTGGGGCGAGGAGATCGACCGGATGCTCAAGGTGGACCCGATGCACGGCGAGGTCGTGAGCGAGGAGCCCGCCGTCATGCTCCACCCGGCGGAGCACTACTCGATCCCGGACGACAAACTGGAGCAGGCAATCGCGGAGATCGAGGAGCTGATGGCGAAGCGGGTCAGCTACTTCGAGCGACAGGGCGACCTCGTCGCCGCCCAGCGCATCGAGGAGCGCACCACCTTCGACCTGGAGATGCTCCGGGAGGCCGGCTACTGCTCGGGGATCGAGAACTACTCGGTCCACATGGACGACCGCGAGTCCGGCGACGCGCCCTACACCCTGCTCGACTACTTCCCCGACGACTTCCTCACCGTCGTCGACGAGTCCCACCAGACGATCCCCCAGATCAAAGGCCAGTACGAGGGCGACAAGTCGCGGAAGGACTCGCTCGTCGAGAACGGGTTCCGGCTCCCGACCGCGTACGACAACCGCCCCCTCACCTTCGAGGAGTTCGAGGCGAAGACCGACCGCACCCTCTACGTCTCGGCGACGCCCGGCGACTACGAGCGCGAGACCTCCGACCGGATCGTCGAGCAGATCGTCCGCCCGACCCACCTCGTCGACCCGAAGGTGGAGGTGACGGGCGCCACGGGACAGGTCGACGACCTCCTCGAGCGCGTCGACGAGCGGATCGAGCGCGACGAGCGGGTCCTCGTCACCACGCTCACCAAGCGGATGGCCGAGGACCTCACGGAGTACTTCGAGGAGGCCGGGATCGACGTGGCGTACATGCACGACGAGACGGACACCCTCGAACGCCACGAGATCATCCGCGACCTCCGCTTGGGCAACATCGACGTGCTCGTCGGCATCAATCTGCTCCGGGAGGGGCTCGACATCCCGGAGGTCTCCCTCGTCGCCATCCTCGACGCCGACCAGGAGGGATTCCTCCGCTCCACCACGACGCTCGTCCAGACGATGGGGCGGGCCGCCCGCAACGTCAACGGCGAGGTCGTCCTCTACGCCGACGAGGTGACGGATTCGATGGAGGCCGCGATCGAGGAGACCCAGCGCCGCCGCGAGATCCAGCTCGAGTACAACGAGCAGCACGGGTACGAGGCGACCACCATCGACAAGCCGGTGGGCGAGACGAACCTCCCCGGCTCGAAGACGGACACCTCGAACGTGAGCGTCGGCGACGTGGAGAGCGAAGACGAGGCGGAAGCGCAGATCGAGGCGCTCGAAGACCGCATGGACGAGGCCGCGAGCAACCTCGAGTTCGAGCTGGCGGCGGACATCCGCGACCGGATCGCGGAGCTGCGGCGCGCGTTCGAGATCGACGCGGGCGACGAGGGAGTCCCGGCGCCGGCGATGGACGAGTAGCGGTCGGAGCGCCCCCGCACGTCGACCCCGCGGCTCCGATTCTCAGTCCGCGTCACCGTGACGACGGGGTTTTACCTCGCTGCGTCGGAGGCGGGCACGTGTACCGTCGCGCGGTCGTCGCCGGCGCGCTCGCCGTCGCCACCGGCGGGTGCGTCGACCGCCTCCACGACGTCGCCGCCTCGACGCCCGGCGACCTCGGCGTGCGGAGCCGGTACGTCGACGGCAACCCGATGGTCGACGACCGCAGCGTGCTCGCGCGCCCCGAGGAGCTGGTGACGCACGCGGCCTCCTTCCGTTCCGCCGCCGCGGCCCGCGGCGCGCTCAAACCCGACGCGACCGAGTCCCGGGCGTTCGTCGAGCGCACCGACTTCGTCGACGACGGCGGCGACGCGATCCTCGTGATCGCCCAGCGGCTCACCGCGCCCGAGGTCCGGCTCCGCCTCGGCGGGATCAGCCGCACGGGCGACCGCTCGCTCCGGATCGCCGTCGACCGGGGCGGCGTCCGCGGCGAGGTCGAGACCGACGAGCCGGTCGTGAAGACGCTCCTGTTGCGACTCACAGACGAACGCGGGCCGCCGGAGCGCGTGATCGTCGTCATCGGCGACGGGCGCGCCGGAATCACGGTGTGAGTGCGCTCGGCCCGAGGCGCCCCTTCCTCGACTCGGTCCCGCGATCGTTTTGTGATCGGAACGCGTCCGACCCTCCATGTCACTCCGCAGTCGGCTCCTCGGATCGGCCCTCCTCGTCGTCGGCGTCGCCGCGATCGCGGCCACGGTTTCCCTCGCCCCCACGGTCCCTCCGGAACCGGCGGCCGACTCGGTATCGCTCATCGTTCCCACGCCGTACTCCCTCATCGCGACGCCGCCCCTCCTCGCGCTCGGTTCGGTGTTCCTGGTGGGCGGGGCCGCCGCGTTCGCCGACGCGACCCTCTCGGCGCGCGCGACGCTCGTCGCGCCCGTCCTCGGCGGGATCGCCGCGTTCGCACTCGTCACCGGCGTCGTCACCGCGCCCGCGGCGACCCTCCCGGCGCTCGCCGAGGCGGACGCGCTGGTGGCCCTGACCTCCGGGCCGCCCGGTACCATCGCGACCGGTGCCGTCGGCGGCGGCGCCGTGGCGCCGATCGTCCGTGCGACGATCGCCGAGGACACCGCCGCGCTGCTCGCGGGGTCGGTCCTGCTGTTCGCCGCGCTCGCGGCGGGGGCGTCGGACCCCGTCTCGCTGGTCGGCGGCGGGGTCGGCGGCGCTCTCGCGGTCGGCGTGCTCTGGGCGGTTGATCCCGATCGCTGGCGGCCCTGACTGACTCCCGACCGGTCGCCCCCGATCAGTTCCCCGACCGATCGCTCTCCGTCTCCAGTCGATGTCGCGGTCGGCCCCGCGAGTCGCCGCCTCCTTCCGGGTGCGATCGGTGTTGTCCGCGTCTCACGTCTCGTCGCCCGCTCGCGCCCGGCTCCGGGCTCGCGCTTCTCGCCGAACCGTTCGGCTGAGTCCTCGCACTTGGACTACCGTGGGGGGCTTGACGCCGCCAGTTTAGAACTGTAGCGATCCCCCGTAACCGGAGATCACTACTCAGTCCCCGTCTCCGTACCGCCCGTTCGTGGATCGGAGGAACAACCCCGCTCCCCACTATGAAAGTGAAATTGTTGTACTACAATTTTGTTGGTAATACTTATACCAGTGGAGTCTGTGTGGTCCGATACGGTTCACACGGCTACACACACGGTGCGCTGTGAGACCGTCTCCCGAGCGACACGACAGCGGTCGGACTCACCAGACTGACGATAGACAGTGGCAGCGGCAATCCAACGCAATCGGTCATGTTTGAGACGCGATGAGTGAAAGCGAAAACGCAAACACGAACGCGAGTACAGGCGCAGATACAGAGCCGGACATTTTCTCGGAGAGAACGCAGCTGAAGCCCTACGAGTACAGCGAGTTCCTCGACTACGTCGAGGCGATTCGGAACAGCTACTGGGTGCACACGGAGTTTAATTTCGACGGCGACGTCCAAGACTTCAAGGTCAACACGACGCCCGCCGAGCAGACGGTTATCAAGCGGACGATGTTGGCTATCGCGCAGATCGAGGTGCAGGTGAAGACGTTCTGGTCGGACATCTACGAGGAGATGCCCAAAGCCGAGGTCGGGAACGTGGGCATGACCTTCGCGGAAAGCGAGGTGCGGCACATGGACGCGTACAGTCACCTACTGGATGTCTTAGGGATCACGGACGACTTCGAGCAGGTGACCGAGGAGCCGGCGATCAAAGAGCGGATCGAGTACCTCGACGAGTATCTGGAGAAGAGCGAGAGCGACGACGAGCGGGAGTACGTGATGAGCATCCTGCTGTTCAGCACGTTCGTCGAGCACGTGTCGCTGTTCAGCCAGTTTCTCATCATGACGAGCTTCGACAAGCACGAAAAGAAGTTCACGGGGATAGCGAACGCCGTCGAAGCGACCAGCAAGGAGGAGCAGATTCACGGGCTGTTCGGGGTCGAGCTGGTGGAGACGATCAGAGCGGAGAACCCGGACCTCTTCGACGACGACTTCGAGGAGGACGTCCAGGAGGCCTGTCGGCAGGCCTACGAGGCGGAGACGGAGATTCTGGACTGGATATTCGCCGACGGCGAGCTGGAGTTCCTCCCCAGGGCGCAGGTCGACGCGTTCCTGCGAGACCGGTTCAATCAGAGCTTGGAGAACGTCGGCGTGGAACCGATATTCGAGACGGACGACGACCTGCTCGAAGAGACGCGCTGGTTCGACGAGGACATCATGATGACGAAGGATAACGACTTCTTCAGCAAGCGGTCGACCACGTACAACAAACACACGCAGAGCGTTACCGCGGAGGACATGTTCTAACGATGGCACAAACAGCACTCGACGGCGTTGCGGAACAGCATAATGAACCGTTTTACTGGCTGAACGAGGACAGCAGGGAGTTCCTCAGAGAGGGATACCTGATCGAGGGTGTCGAAGCGGAAGAGCGAGTCAGACAGATAGCGGAGCGCGCCGAAGAGATCCTCGGCGAAGAGGGCTTCGCGGACAGGTTCTACGAGTACATGAGCCGCGGCTTCTACAGTCTCGCCAGCCCGGTGTGGGCCAACTTCGGACTGGACAGAGGCCTCCCTATCAGCTGTTTCGGCAGCTACATGGAGGACAACATCGAGAGTATCCTCTACACCCAAGCCGAGGTGGGTGAGATGACCAAGCAGGGCGGCGGCACGAGCGGGTACTTCGGCGAGCTGCGGCCGCGGGGCAGTCAGATAACGAACAACGGCAAGAGCAACGGGAGTTACAGCTTCACGGAGCTGTTCGACACGATCATTAACGTCATTAGTCAGGGCGAAACCCGGCGCGGGCAGTTCGCCGGCTACATCGACGTCGAACACGACGACCTGGAGGAGTGGCTCAACATCAAAACCGAGGGGGACCCGGTACAGGACATCTACTACGGCGTCATCGTCGGCGACGACTGGTTTCAGGCGATGATCGACGGCGACGAGGAGAAGCGGGAGACCTGGGCGGACATCATCGAGACCCGGATCAACGTCGGCGTTCCGTACATCATCTTCCGGGGGAACATGAACGAGGGGAAGCCGCAGGTGTACAAGAACAAGGACTACCAGATAAACGCGTCCAACCTCTGTACCGAGATCGCGCTGCCGGCCACCGCGGACGAGAGCTTCGTCTGCTGTCTCTCGAGCATGAACGCGCTCCACTACGACGAGTGGAAGGACACCGACGCGGTGGAGACGCTGACCCGGTTCCTCGACGCGGTGATGGAGGAGTTCATCCAGCGCACGGAGGGAGTCCGGTTCATGGAGCGGGCCGTGCGGTTCGCGAAGCGGCACAGAGCGATCGGGATCGGCGTCCTCGGGTGGCACAGCTACCTCCAGAGCGAGATGATCCCCTTCGACAGCATGGAGGCGATGGAGAAGAACGAGGAGATATTCCGGACGATCAGAGAACGGAGCTACGAGGCGAGCGAAGCGCTTGCCGACGAGTTCGGAGAGCCGGAGGTTCTCGAAGGGTACGGTAGGCGGAACACGACGACGATGAGCGTGGCCCCGACGAAATCGAGCAGCGTCATTCTGGGTCAGGTCAGCCCGAGCATCGAGCCGCTGAAATCGAACTACTTCGTGCGAGACGGTGCGAAGCTGAAGTCGACGCAGAAGAACAGATTCCTTCAAGCGATACTGGCCGAGCGGGGCAAGGACACCCGCGAGGTCTGGGACAGCATCGCGAATAAAGACGGGAGCGTCCAGCATCTCGACTGTCTGACGGACAGAGAGAAAGAGGTGTTCAAGACCTTCGCCGAGATACCGCAGATGGCGATAATCAACCAGGCGGCACAGAGGCAGAAACACATCGACCAATCACAGAGCGTGAACGTCTCGATCGACCCGAGCGAAGTGAGCGTCAAGGAGATCAATCAGCTCTACATAGAGGCTTGGAAGAAAGGGGTCAAGAGCCTCTACTATCAGCACAGTGTGAACGCCGCGCAGAAGTTCAGCCGAGACATTCTCGAGTGTCGGGCCTGTGAGAGCTGATCGCTACTCGTAATCGGTTCGCATACCGTCCCGGTCTCCGTCTTCGACTCCAGGTCGACATCCCGATCCGCCTCGTGGTCGACATCTTTGGATCCGGAAACGTCGGCAACTCGGGCGATGTCGGCGGCGCGGCCGCCGTCGGGCCGCTCTGAGTCGTCGATCCCGACCGCTGGCGGTTGTAGCCTCGTCGCGTTCGGGTGGTCGCCGCGCGACGAGCGCTCAGTCGCTCGGCCGCTCCGTCTCCGTCTCGAGGTCGATGTCGGCCTCGTCGACCTCGAACTCCTCTACCTCGGCGTCCGGGACCTCCTCCCCGTCCCGGCTCGTCGAGAGGTTCCCGTCGGAGTAGCTGTCGAGCTCCTCCAACGCGGACTCGATGTCCTCCAAGCCGAGCAGCTTCTCCGTCTCCTCGTCGAACTCCAGACTCTCTAACCCCTCCATCTGCTGGACGTCGGAGCCGGAGAGCGCCTTGCCGTAGCGGCCGACGAGGCTGGTGAGCTCCTGCGGGAGGACGAAGGTGGTGGACTCGCCTTTCCCGATCTCTTCGAGGGTCTCCATGCCGCGCTCGATGATGGCGCGCTCGCCCATCGACTCGGCGGAGCGCGCGCGCAGCACGGTCGAGATCGCGTCCCCCTGCGCTTCGAGGATCTGGCTCTGCTTCTCGCCCTGCGCGCGGATGATGTTCGACTGCTTGTCACCCTCCGCCTGCTCGACCGCGGAGCGGCGTTCCCCCTGCGCTTCGAGGATCATCGCGCGGCGGCGGCGCTCGGCGCCGGTCTGCTGCTCCATCGCGCGCTGGACCTCCTGGGAGGGGCTCACCTCGCGGACCTCGACGGCCTCGACGCGGATCCCCCACTCGTCGGTGGGCTCGTCTAACTCCTCGTTGATCCGGTCGTTGATGAGCTCCCGCTGCGAGAGCGTGTCGTCGAGCTCCATGTCACCGATGACGGCGCGGAGGGTGGTCTGCGCGAGGTTCGAGACGGCGTTCTTGTAGTTGTCGACCTCGAGGAACGCCTTCTTGGCGTCCATCACCTTGATGTAGACGACCGCGTCGGCGGTCACGGGCGAGTTGTCCCGCGTGATCGCCGACTGGCTCGGCACGTCGATCGTCTGCGTCCGCATGTCGAACGCGTACGTCCGCGAGACGAACGGCGGGATGACGTGGACGCCCGGCTCGAGCAGTTCCCGGTACTCGCCGAAGACGGTGAGGGCCTCCTTGTCGTAGGCGTCGACGATCTCGACGGCGCTGACGACCGTGACGACCGCCAGAAGCACCGCGAGCGCCGCGACGCCGAAGACGAGGCTCTGCCCCAGGAGGGCGACGCCGACGAGGAGGGCGACGCCGAGCGCGAGGTACTGCCAGACCCCGTCCGGGATCTCCGCCAGCAGATCCTCCATCTCGGCGGACTCGCCGCGCGGACCTTGTGTTCCCATACCCGAAGTTGCGGCCCGACGCTGTTAACGGTTGGCACGAGACCGTCTCCGAGATACCGGAAACGCCGGCACGGGCCGGCCGGCTTTAACTGCGCAGCGCCGGAAGGTCGGTCCATGCCATCCGACGAGGACGACGACCGCCAGTTCGACACCCGAAGCGTCCACGCCGGCTCCGACCCGGACCCGACGACCGGGGCCCGCGCGACGCCCATCTACCAGACGACCGCCTACCAGTTCGACGACGCCGACCACGCCGCGGATCTCTTCGCCTTAGAGGAGGCCGGAAACGTCTACTCCCGGCTGATGAACCCGACCAACGCCGCCCTCGAAGAGCGGATCGCCTCGCTGGAGGGCGGCGTCGGCGCGGTCGCGACCGCCTCGGGCATGGCCGCGCTCGACCTGACGACGTTCCTGCTCGCTTCCGCTGGGGACAACGTCGTCACCTCGTCGGCGCTGTACGGCGGCACCTACACCTACCTCACCCACTCCGTCGAGCGCCGCGGCGTCTCCACGCGCTTCGTCGACCCGCTCGACTACGAGGGGTACGCCGAGGCGATCGACGAGGACACCGCCTACGTCCACCTCGAAACGATCGGGAACCCCGCCCTCGTCACGCCCGACATCCAGCGGATCGCCGATATCGCCCACGACCGCGGGGTCCCGCTGTTCGTCGACAACACGTTCGCGACGCCGTACCTCTGCCGGCCGCTCGAACACGGCGCGGACCTCGTCTGGGAGTCGACGACGAAGTGGCTGACGGGCAACGGCACCACGGTCGGCGGGGTCGTCGTCGACGGCGGCTCGTTCCCGTGGGCCGACCACGCCGAGAAGTACCCGGAGATCGCGCAGGACAACCCCGCGTACCACGGGATCAACTTCGCCGAACGGTTCGGCGACGCCGCCTTCACCTTCGCGGCGGTCACCCGCGGGCTGCGCGACCTGGGCGACCAGCAGTCGCCGTTCGACGCGTGGAACACGCTCCAGCAGACGGAGTCGCTCCCGCTACGCATGGACCGGCACTGCGAGAACGCCGGGGTCGTCGCGGAGTACCTCGACGACCACGACGATATCGCGTGGGTGAACTACCCCGGCCTGGAGAGCCACGAGACCCACGAGGAGGCGAGCGAGTACCTCGACGGTGGGTACGGCGGGATGCTCACCTTCGGGCTGGAGGCCGGCTACGAGGCCGCGCGGGCGACCGTCGAGGAGGCGGACCTCGCCTCCCTAGTCGCGAACGTCGGTGACTCGAAGACGCTCGTCATCCACCCGGCGTCGACCACGCACCAGCAGCTGACGGACGAGGAGAAGGAGGCCGCGGGCGTCACCGACGACATGGTGCGCCTGTCGGTCGGCATCGAGGACCCCGCCGACATCGTCGCCGACCTGGAGGCTGCCATCGAGGCGGCGACGGCGTAAGCGCGGTCCGCCCGCCTCCGACGGTTGGTTCCGTTGAAATTCTCGGGGACTGACACACCCTGTGCGAGATACAGGGGATCTAGTCAGCAGGTGAAAGGCCTTCTTTTCTCTATCCACGTCTTGAATCAGCCGGTGAAATGCGCCTGCGAACTGAACGAGGTGAGGAGGGGCTATCGAACTAAGGCGAGAGACGCGGGTTGTCTACCCACCACTTTCCCAGCTTTGAATACAGAATGATTAGGAGAATGATTAGATGCCCTCTGACATAGTCATCCACGATGCGTACGTTCTCACGGTTAATGATTCGAACCAACTCTACGAACGCGGGACGCTCCGCATCGACGATGGGCGCATCACGGACGTTCGAACAACCGAGAACGAGGACGCTATCGCTGACGCTGACCACGTGATCGACGGTGACGGGATGGTAGCGATGCCGGGTCTGGTCAACACTCATACGCATCTCGAACTGACGCCGTTGATCGGCGCGTTCAGCGACCTTGGTTTGCTGGAGATGATGGGTGGGATGACCGCCATCTACGGCCATATCGCGGACGGTGAGTACGATTACCTCACCGAGGCTGGATACAAACTTGCCGCACTCAATTTCCTCAACGGTGGCGTCACTACCGTCAATTCGATGGACGTGCGACCGAGCTACGGGGCTGAGACGTTCGGTGACGCCGGACTCCGTGGATTCTTCGGGGTGGCGGTCTCGGATCTGTTCTGGGACGTCCCGACTGACGAACAGTTTGAGCGGGCCCGTGCGTTCATCGACGAGCACCACAATACGTACGATGGGCGTATCCGAGCGACGATCTGCCCGCACGACGACTGGTCGTGTACCCGCGACGTATGGGAGCGGACGGCCACCCTTACCACCGAGTACCCCGATCTTCCGGTTCACACGCACTTGCTGGAGTTAGAGGAGAGCAATACGATGGCGCGGTCGAACGGTGCGTCGGACTCGCTAGATCTCCTTGATGAAGTCGGATTGCTCAACGAGCAGTTAGTGGCTGCCCATTTCCGCCTCGCTGACGACGACGACATCCAGCGAACCGCCAATGCGAACGCGTCTGTCGCACACTGCCCGTCAGTCTTCGCGTACTGGAACCCGGACGGGGACATACAGTGGACACCCGTGCCGGAACTCCGCGACGCAGGCGTCGATGTCGGGATCGGCATTGACGACCACTACTGGCACGACTCCTACAGCATGTTCGGTGAAGCACGGCAGGCACGGCTGGCGGCGAACCTCAAACGTTCTACTGGACAGTATAACTCGATGGAACTCGTTCGGATGCTCACCATCGAGGGAGCACGTACGCTCGGTATCGGCGACGAAATCGGGAGTCTTGAACCCGAGAAGCGAGCTGACGTCATTCTACTGAACGTGGAGAAACCGAAATTCACGCCGCTCACGAACATCCCCGCACACATCGTGAACAACGCGGCACCTGCTGACGTAGAGGCGGTTATCGTGGACGGTGAGATCGTAATGCAGGACAACGTCGTCAAAACGATGGATGCTGACGGTGTACGTGAGGCCGTTGAAACTGCGGTTGAACGTTTCGACGCAGAGACAGACTGGGACCTCGGACTCGGCGGAAGCACTCCGCCAAGCGAACTGGAGATCACTCGTGACCTCCCGAAGCGAGGTCCAGCACAACTACTCGGCCGCCTTGCGTTTCAATCCGTCAAAGACCAGTTCCCGTTCTCAATCTAACCACCGTACTGAGGACATCATAGAACGGTTGGTGTACCTGTATTGCCCCGCCGCGGTAATCGCTCAACACAGACTCTGTACTGACCACTGTCCGCGGAACGGCACCGCCACTGTTTTCAGACGCCCGTTGGATACTCGATCGATGCCCTCCAACAAAGCGACAGCCGCGGCCCCGATAGCAACTGGCGTCCTTCTCGCCGGGACGGCTACACGAGGAGTCGCACAGCACGGACTGGAACTCTGGACGACGCTGGCGCTCGCCGGTGGCCTCTCCGCGGTTGCTGTCGGCCTCGGCGTTCTGACCGGTCGTGGGTTCGACTCCGACGACCGCGACGGACACCACGACCGGACGACAGTCGCGCTCGTCGGCCTCGCACTGACGAGTCTCGCCGTCGGGGCGGGGATTGCGCTGGCGTAGGCGACGCCAACCGACCCGCGTTACGTCCGATACGCGCTCACCGTCTACATTCAGCACGCCTCCAAGAGCATATCACGAGTTGAGAATTCCAACGGAGCCGACAGTCTCCCCTTCTCCCACCGAGTTATCGTCCTCCCGACTTACTCCTCGAACCCCTCCTCCCACCGGAACGTCCCGTTCCGCTGGACGACCTCGCTGTCGACCTCCATCCGGGAACGCTCGCTCACGTCGGAGATCATGTCGACGTGGACCGCGCTGTCGTTGCCGGACTCCCCGTCGGGCAGGCAGGCGTCGTAGGCGCGGCCGACCGCGAGGTGGACGGTGTCGCCCATTTTCTCGTCGAAGAGTATCGAGTCGGTGAATCGGTCGATACCGCGGTTCATCCCGATCCCCAGCTCCCCCAGCCGCCGGGCGCCCTCGTCGGTGTCGAGGATCTCCGCGAGCGCGTCCTCGCCGGCCTCCGCCGAGAAGTCGACGACCTCGCCGCCCTCGAAGACGAGGTGGACGTTCCGAACGCGGGTCGCGTCGATGGTCATCGGCACGTCGAAGAACGCCTCGCCCTCGGTGTCGTACGGCGCGGTGAACACCTCGCCCGAGGGGAGGTTGTGGGAGTCGTACGCGACGGAGGCCGCGGAGTTCACCGCGGTGCGGTCCGCGATCGACATCGCCACGTCGGTGTCGGGCGCGCCGTCGCGCTCGGTGACGATCCGGACCTCCTCGCCCGCGTCGAGGATCTCCTTCATCTGCGCCATCTCCTCCGCGAGCGACTCCCAGTCGCGGAGGACCGCGTCGTAGACGAACTCCTGATACTCCTCGTAGGCCATCCCCGCCTGCTGGGCGAGGGAGCGGGTCGGGTGGACCGTCGACACCCAGTCGGTGTCCATCCGCGCCTCGCGGACGCCCTTGCGGGCCTTCGCGTACGCCTGCCGCGTGGAGCGGTCGACGTCCGCGGTCGCGGTGGTGTTGCGCCCGCCCCCGATCCGGAGGTAAGCGTCGGCCGCCTCGAACAGCGCGCGCTCGACCGCGGGGTCCGCGTCGAAGTCGTCGGCCTCGACGTCGCCCTCCGTTCCGGCCTCGACGCCCTTCAGGTAGGCGCGGGAGACCTCGCTCGACCCGTACAGGGTCGTGACGTTCGCCCCGCGCTCGCCGAGCGCCTCGGCGACCGCGACGCCCAGCTCGTGGGCGTCCTCCGCGACGCTGACGACGACGTCGTCGCCGGCCTCCACCCGCGCGCTCCAGTCGACGAGCACTTCGGCGTGCTCGCGTACGCGTTCGTCCATGAGTACTCGTGTCTCGGGGGAGCCGTAAATCGGTGCCGACGCGGGACGAGCGGGCGGCTCACTCGTCGTTCGCTTCCAGCGCCGACCGAACGAGGGCTGGGCCGTAACGCATAATGCCAGACCGGCAGACGTGGGACACACCGTGTCCGACGTGCGAGACCCCGAAGCGCTCGCAGACCTCCTCGGCGACGAGTGCGCGCGGACGATCCTGATCGAGGCCAAAAAGGAGCCCCGCTCGGCGGCCGAGCTCAGCGACCGCGCCGGCGTCTCGGAGCCGACGGTGTATCGCCGGCTGGACCGACTCAGCGAGTACGGCCTGGTCGCCGGCGACATCCAGCCCGTGACGGACGGGAAAAACTACAAGCTGTACCGCACGCGGCTGGAGGGGATCGAACTCGACCTCCGCGAGGACGGCTTCGAGATCACGGTGTCGCGCCGCGATCGGATGGCCGACCGCTTCGCCCGGTTCGTGGAGGGGAGCTGAGATGGCCGACCCCGCCACCGGCGCGGTCGACATCGAGACGGTCCGCCTCCTCCGGCGGGCGAGCGAGGCGCTGATCGTCGTTCTCGGGCTGGCCATCAGCTACGTCGCCTACCGGGCGTACCGACGGCACCGGAGCCGTCCGATGCTGTTCGTCGCGGCCGGATTCGTGCTCACGCTGTTCGTTCCCGGCGTGCTGGCCGGGGTCCTGTTCTTCCTGCTCGACGTCCCCGCCCCGGTCGTCAACGGCGTCAACCAGATCAGCGAGATCGCCGGGCTCGGGCTGATCCTCTACGGGCTGTGGACGCCGCGCCGGGAGTGATCGACGGGGCCCCTCGCGCACGCCGGCCGTCGGATCGGACGCGACTCGACCCCCGGGCCGGCCCTGCCCCGGACGGGATCCGTCCCCGTCTCGGTCGCGAGCCGAACGCCGGCGCGGGAGCGGTCCCGGGGAACTACTCCGGAGAGTCCGTTCCCACCGAGACGCTTCGGTCGGGTTCGGACGCGGCTCGGTCAGCCGAGGCGACGGCCGACCCGCCGCGGGCGACCGCGCCGCCGCGAGCCAGGGTTTCGGCCCCGTACCGGGCGACGATCAGCCCGGCGACGACGGCGAAGACGCCGGTCAGCACCGCCGCGTACGGAATCGGCAGCGCGTCGACGCCGCCGACGGCCTGACCGGGAATGTTCACCGCGGCGTTGAGCGTCCCGTGGAGGAGCATCGCTCCGGGGACGCAGCCGTCGGAGGCGTTGTAGTACCACGTGAGTACGACGGAGAAACAGCAGACGCTCGCGGCGTACAGCACCGGCGACAGCCGGTACACCCCGAAGGCGAACATCGGCGCGTGCCAGACCGCCCAGATCGCGCCGACGACGAGCGCGGCGGTGAGCGCGCTGTACCGCCGCTGGAGCCGGGGGAGCGCGAACCCGCGCCAGCCGAGCTCCTCGTTGCCGCCGGTGAAAAGCGTCGCGAGGATCAGGTTCACCCCGAACAGCGGCGCCAGCCGCGCGATCGAGGCGGCGTCCGGAACGTCAGCGAGCGCGAACACGACGGCGGCCACCCCGACGGTCGCGACCGCCGGGACCGCGAGGGCCAGCCCGTACCAGCGCAGCTTCCGGCGCCAGTCGAGCGTCGCCGTCAGCCACGACCGGACGGATTCCCCGCGGAGCCGCGTCACGATCGCTCCGGCGGCTGCGGGCCCGAACGCCCCGAGAGCGCCCCCGACGAGTCCGAGACCGGACCGGGGCGCGACGACCGAGTACGTCCCGACCCACGCCGTCCAGGAGAGCCCGATCGCGAACGCGGCGAACGCGGCGACCGGCCGGGCGTCGACGATACGTGCGAGCTGCGAGCGGTGTGTCTGCATCACGCTCGACCGATCGGACGGGAGACATATCGATGGTACCGTCCGGTTTCAGTCGCTGAAGCCACCGGTCGACCCGACCGACTCGACCACTTCAGGTCGAAGAGCGTCGCGACCTCGTCGAGGTAGCCGTCGTCGACGGCGACGGCGTCGATCGGGCGGTCGCGTCTTCCGGCCGCGGTCGTCACCCGGTGTCTCGGTGGACGGCCGCGAAGAGCCCGACCGCGAGCAGTCCGACGCCGACGAGCCCGCTTCCGAGCCTCGCCAGCCCGGCCGCCGGGGTCCGGTCCAAGCGCTCTCGCGAGTACTCTCCGAGGACCCTGTACGACTCCCCGTCGACGCGCAGGTCGTCGAGGCCGGCGAGCCGGTCCGCGCAGTTCGCGTCGCCGAGGACCCACTCACCGGAGGTCGAGGCGCGTTCGAACAGGAGGTCGATCGATCCGGGCGCGACCCGATACCCGCGGATCGAGACGGTGCGGCCGTCCGCGAGCGCGACCGCGGCGTCGGCGCACCGCGCGGGGAGGTCGCTGGCGTTCACGGCCGAGTGCTGGTCGAGCCCCGCGCCCGCCCGAAACGTCGCCTCCCAGCCGACGACGCTCACGTCCGCGATCAGGACGAGCAGGAGGAGGGCGCCCGGGACGGCGAGGAGCCTGCGGTCCATCGCGCCGGGCGGATAGCCCCGAGCGAACTATATGCTTTGTGTGGGCCGGGCGGCGCCGTTACTCTAGGTCGAGCAGCGCCGCGATCTCGTCGAGGTAGTCGTCGTAGATCCCGACGGCGGACTCGATCGGGTCGGGCGAGGCCATGTCGATGCCGGCGAGTTCGACCACGTCGAGCGGGTATTCCGAGCCGCCCGCCTTCAGCATCTCGCGGTAGTCGGCGGCGGCGTCTTCCCCCTCGTCGAGGATCCGCTCGACGATGGCGGCCGCGGCGGAGATGCCGGTCGCGTACTGGTAGACGTAGAAGTCATAATAGAAATGAGGAATACGCTGCCACTCGCGCTCGATGCCGCCCGTCAGCTCGACGGGCGCGTAGTAGTCGCCCTTCAGGTCGCCGTACATCTCGTCGAACGCGTCGGGGGTGAGCGCGTCACCCGCCTCCACGCGCTCGTGGATCTCCTGTTCGAACGTCGCGAACATCGTCTGGCGGAAGAGGGTGGAGCGGAAGCGTTCGAGGTACTCGTCGAGCACGTGGGTGCGGAGCTCGTCGTCCTCGACGGTGTCGAGCAGGTGGTGGGTGAGCAGCGTCTCGTTGACGGTGGAGGCGATCTCCGCGACGAAGATCTCGTAGCTGGCGTCGTGCCACGGCTGGGCGTCGCCCGCCAGCTCCGAGTGCATCGAGTGGCCGAGCTCGTGGGCCAGCGTGTACATCGAGGCGATGTCGTCCTGGTAGTTCATCATGATGTACGGCTGGGTGTCGTACGTGCCGGAGGAGAACGCGCCCGAGCGCTTCCCGCGGTTCTCGTACACGTCGACCCACCGCGAGTCGAGCCCCTCGGCCAGCCGCTCCTGGTAGGCGTCGCCCAGCGGCGCGACCGCCTCGATCACCCACTCGCGGGCCTGCTCGTACTCCACGTCGGGCCCCTGGTCGCCCGTCAGCGACATGTAGAGGTCGTGACTCCGGAGCTGGTCGACGCCGAGCGCCGCCTCCTTCAGCTCGGCGTGCCGGTGGAGCACGTCGAGGTTGTCGTCGACCGACTCGACGAGCGTGTCGTACACCTCGACGGGGACGTTCGAGTCGTCGAGGGCGGCGGCGCGCGCGGAGTCGTAGTCGCGGATCTCGGCGCTCGTGACGTGCTCGCGGACGGCCTTCTCCAGCGACGTGCCGACCGTGTTGCGCACGTCCGCCCACTCGTCGTAGAACGTTTCGTGGACGCGCTCGCGGAACTCGCGGTCCGGGTTCGTCTGGAGCTTCGTGAAGTTCGCCTGCGTGATCTCCACGTCCTCGCCGTCGGGGTCCTCGACGACGCCGTAGGTCATGTCGGCGTTCGTCAGCATCGAGTAGATCTCGCTCGGCGCGTCGGTGACCTCCGAGAGGTCCGCCAGCACCTCCTCGACCTCGCTCGACCGCGTGTGCGGCTTCTTCCGGAGGACGTCGTCGAGATAGTGCTCGTACTCGGCGAGGGCCGGCTCGTCGTCGACGAGGGCCGCGACGTCGGACTCCGTGAGCGACTGGATCTCCGGTTCGAGGTAGGATATCGCGCTCGACGCCTCGGAGCCCAGCGACGACGCCTTCGCGGACATCGCCTGGTACTCCTGGTTTCGCGTGTCCTCCGCGCTGCGCAGGCGAGCGTAGGTCATCACCTGCCGGAGCTCGCGGAAGATCTCCTCGCGCAGTTCGAGCAGTTCGAGGAGCGTGGCGGCGCCCTCGACCGCGCGCCCCTCGTAGGCGGCCAGCTCGTCGATCCGGTCGGATACCTCCTCGTAGGCCGACTCCCACGCCTCGTCGTCGGCGTAGATGCCGTCGAGGTCCCACTTGTACTCGGCGTCGATCTCGGACCGCTCGGGAACCGAACTCATACCCTTCGGGTCGGCCTCCCCCACACTAAGCCTTGGCAAACCCCGCGCGGCGGGCCGATATGCGTGAGAACGGGCGCCACTCGCGGCGTGTCAACGTGGCTCATCGCTTCCGTGGCCGCCCCCGTCCTCCCCCTCGGCCCAGGCCGCGAGGTCGACGACGAGCACGAGCGCGTCCTCGCCGTCGCGGTAGTAGCCGCCCACCCGCCGGATCGGCTCGAACCCCTCGTCGGCGTACAGCGACCGGGCGGGGTCGTTCCCCTCGCGCACTTCCAGCCGAGCGACCGCCACGCCGGTCGCACGGAGCCGGACCAGCGCCGACCGGAGGAGGGTCCGACCGATCCCCTCGCCGCGGGCGTCGGGGTGGACGGCCAGGTCCTTGATATGGCCGATGTCGTGCCCGTGGTTCGGCGTCCGGTCGCCGATCACGAACCCCACGACTGCTCCCGCCCGCTCCGCCACGAGGAACGCCGGCTCGTCCAGCAGCCGCTCGAAGGCGTCGCGCGGCCACGGGTCCGAGAAGCAGGCCCGCTCGATCCGGACCACCGCGAGGAGGTCGGCGGGGTCGGCCCCTCGGACCGTCACGTCGGCGGCGCTCACGGGTCGGCTTGCGGCCCGCGGGGAATAAACGCGCCGGGTCGACGGGGGTGACAGCGGCGACGGGAGCCGCGGCGGCGACGCGCCGCCCCCCCCTCACGCGTCGATCCAGGGCTCCTCCGGGTCGGCGTCCGCCGGATCGGGGGCGCACACCTCGAAACACGCGCCGTCCGGGAGTCGGAGCCGCCGTCCGTCGGGGAGATTCACGGGGCCGTCCGCGGGCGCTCGAAGTTCGACGGTCCACCCGTGCGACTCGACGACCTCGCGGACGATGTCGAGGCCGTATCCCGTCCCGTCGGCTCGGGTGGTAAAGCCGGAGTCGAACACCGACTCCCGGTCGTCGGGGTCGATCCCGATCCCGTCGTCGGCGACGAGGAACCCCCTCTCGGTCGCCGTCACGAGGACGGTGAGCGCGTCGTCTGCCCCGTCGCTCTCGTCGCCGTTGCGGGTTTCGCCGCCGCCGACTCCCTCGTCCGTCGACGCGCCCGGCTTCGCGTGTTCGGTCGCGTTACGGAACAGGTTCTCGAGGGCTTGTCGCGTTCGGCCACGGTCCCCGTACATCCGCGCGTCCCGAGCCACGACCAACTGCGCGTCCCCGTCGTCCCCGGCGGCGGTCTCCCAGGCGTCTCGGGCGACGCTCGCGAGCGCGAACTCCGCGGGCTCGTCCATCCCGGTCCCCTGTCGCGCGAGGGTGAGCAGCTCCGAGACGAGCCGGTCGATCCGGTCGACGGCGCGCTCGCCGCGTTCGAGGGGACCCGTCTCGCCGCGCAGCCGCGCCATCTCCATCGAGCCGCGGATCACGGACAGCGGGTTCCGCAGGTCGTGTGAGACGATGCTCGCGAAGCGATCGAGCCGCTCGTTGCGGTCGGTGAGCCGCCGCTCGCGCGCCTTCCGCGCGCTGACGTCCCGGGAGTTGACCAGCAGCTCGCCGACGGGGCTGTCGGCCGGCAGCGAGCGGGTCCGCGACTCCAGCCAGACCCAGCCGCCGTCGGCGGTGCGGTAGCGGTACTCCAGCGTCGGCGCCGCGTCGGGCTCGTTGAGCGCTCGGTAGAACCGCTCGGTCACGCGCTCCCGGTCGTCCGGGTGGACGTAGCCGAGCGGTGAGCGCCCGACCGTCGACCCCTGCTCGTAGCCGAGCACCTCCGCGACGGAGGGGCTCTCGTAGACGACCACGCCGTCGCCGTCGACGACGGTGACGAGATCGCTACCGTACTCCAGGAAGGCGCGGTAGCGCTCCGGGAAGGTGCGGTCGACGTCGACGCGCCGGACCGTGACGATCCGCCCGCCGAACTCCGGGGCGAGCTCCTCGTCGACGACCGACTCGACCCACGCGTACCCCCCGCTCGCGCGACGGATCCGGTGGGTGACCGTTCGGCTCGTGGCGACCGCCGACAGCGCGTCGGCCACCGGCTCTCGGTCGCTCGGATGGACGCGGTCGAGGAGGTCGCTCCCGACGAGCGCGTCGCGCTCGACGCCGACGACGTCCGGGGCGGACGGCCCGGCGAACAGCACCTCGCCGTCCACGGCGACGGCGAGGAGGAAGCGGTCGGCCTCGGGAGGACGCGGCTCGCCCTTCGCGGGCGTCGCGTCGAGGGGTCCCGACGCCGGCTCGGTTTCGGCCGAGGAACCCGGGGATCGACCGAGGTCGGCGCGATGCTCCGAACGGACCGATCGGTCCCCGGTATCGACGGGCGCGTCGACCGCGGCTCGATCGTCGGCTTCGGGGGCACCGGTATCGGCGGCGCCGCCCTCGTCGGCGCCGCGGACCGGCGTCGACGTGTCGGATGGACGGAGGGTCACGGTCGGCTCTGTCGACCGTACGGACGCCAGGGGATAAAACCGTCCCCGGACGGAATCAACAGCGATAATTCGCGGTCAAGCGATCGCCGTATCCGGGGTCGGGCGCGGCTGTCACGTTCTCTCGGCTTCTCACATCTCGTGAGACCGTCCCTTCGTGAGACCGTCCCCTCGTGAGACACTCCCCTCGTGAGACACTCCCCTCGCGGGAGATCACTCCGAGACGAACGCCTGCCGGATCACCGCCGCCAGCACGCGTGCGAAGCCGGTCCCCTCGCTCCAGAACGCCGACTCGTCGGCGACGGTCGGCATCTCCTCGGTCGGCTGTACGCTCAACAGCACCGTGTCGCCGTCGACCAGCAGCACGCGTCCGACGCTGAGCTCCGGCGCCGCGTCCTCCACGTCGACGGCCGAGAGCCCGGCCTCGACGGCGGCCTCGCGCACGGCCGCGTCGGCGCTGGCGACGGTCACGCCGACGCCATCGTTCGCGGCCCCGACGAGCGCGTCGGCCACGTCGCCGTTCAAAAGCGCCGGGACGCTGGTCGCGAACAGCACCTGCCGCTCGGCGTCCGCGACCAGCGAGGTGATCCGGGCGGCCACGTTCTCTCGGCCCTCCGTGGTCCAGATTGCCTCGCGGTCGTCGGAGGGGGCGTGTTGTCCTCGGACGGTCTCGAGGTGATCGAAGGCCTCGTCGGTGGTCGACCGCAGCCGGTCGTACAGCAGGTCGCGGGCCTCGTCGACCGGGACCGCGCGGTAGCGCGTGGGCGATCCGTCCTGTACGTCGATCAGCCCCAGCTCCTCCAGTTCGTCGGTCGCGCCGTACACCTGCGATCGCGGCACCTCCGTCACCTGTGCGACCTCGCCCGCGCTGGCGACGCCGATCTTCTGGAGGCCGACGAACGTCCGGGCCGCGTACGCCGACAGCCCGAGTTCCGTCAACGCGTCCGCCGCGTCGGCGTCGTTCATCACTCTCTCCCGCGGGTCCAGGCCTGGTTGATCCGGCTGAGTTGCGCCTCGGTGAGCTCCCCGCGCTCGAAGCCGTCGTAGGCGTCCGCGAGGTCCGCCGCCGACACCGAGCCCGAAGCGGTGACGCGCTCGAACACGTCGGAGACGACCGCCACCTCGTACTCGCCGTCGGTCTTGGAGGGCTCGCCGTCGACGGAGACCGCACCGTCGAACGCGATCGTCTCGCCGTCCGCGACGTTTCCGGGCACCGTCGTCGTGTACCGGAGCGTCGGGTTCTCCCCCTCGAGCGCGACCGAGAGCACGCCGTCGGCCTCGACGTGTCGAACCGGTTCCGGGGTCGCGGACTCGACGGTGGGGGTCCCGTCCACGCGCTCGTACACGACCGCACGGCCGTCGACGCCCTCGGTCTCGATAGTCACCGTGACCGTACCGTCCGGGCCGACGACCGAGCGATCGAAGCGGCGTTCGGCGCGGGGGCCGACGACCGCGCCCTCTGGCGCACTGCGTGGCGCGCCGTCGACCGTACCGCCGGGCGCGCTGTCGGATGCGCCAGCCGGACCCTCGTCGCCGCCGTCCTCACCGTCGGTCGGCTCGGGGAACACGCCGTCCGGACCGACGAACCGCGTCCAGACCGCGAGCAGCGACGGCAACACCAACACGCTCGCGAGGAACGCGTAGACGATCGTCAGCCCCGTGATCTGGCCGAACTGCTGGAGCGGCGGCAGGATCGCGAACACCAGCACGCCGAAGCCGCCGACCGTCGTGGCGGCCGACCCCAGCAGCGCGCCGCCGGTGCCGGTGACCGCTCGCTCCATCGCGGTCCATATCTCGCCAGTGCGCTCCAGCTCCTGGTTGTACCGCTCGGAGAGGTGGATGCTGTAGGCCACCCCCAGCCCGACGGTGAGGCTGGTGATCATCCCCGTGATCACGTTGAACGGGATGTCGAGCAGATACATCGTCCCGAGGATCCACGTCACGCTGAACCCGACCGGGAGCAGCGTCACCGCACCCAGGCTCGCGCTCCCCTCGGTGATCCGGTAGGCGATCATCAGGAAGACGAACGTCGCGACGAGCGTGATGACCAGGCTCTCGACGACGGTCTCGAGCAGCTGGTCTTGGACGATCGTGTTCAGGACCGCACCGCCGGTCGCGGTGGCCCGCAGCCCTTCGCCGTCGACCTCGTCGGCCACGTCGCGCATCGCCTCGGTCACCGCGTCGCCGCTCGCCCCGCCCTGTACGGAGATGGTGATCTGCGCCGCGGTGTACTCGCCGTCGTCGCGGTCGATGACCTCCGAGGCGCCGTCGGGCGCCACCTCGAACAGCTCGTCGTACAGCGCCTCGAGGTTACGGTCGGGGACGCCGTCGTCGTTCGCGTCCGCGGCGGCGAACCGCTCGGCGAAGGCGTCGTTCCGCTCGGCGACCGACTCCATCACCGATAGCGGGCTCCGAATCCGCGGTTCCCCGTTCGAGAGCGTCTGTGTCACGTTCTCCTTATCGACGGCGGTCGCCTCGGCGGCGGCGATCCGCCGGAGCACGTCGTCGTCGGTGAGATCACCCCCGTCGGGGCGTATCAGGATCTGCGCCTGCGAGTCCTGTCGCAGGAAGTTGTCGTTGACGTACTCGAGGTTGGCCTTCGCGGTGTAGTCCCCGGGCGCGAACGGCTCGGGGAGTTCCTTCATCCAGTCGGCGGGGTCCTCCGCGATGAAGTCCGACTGCTCGAAGGAGGTGTCGACCTGCGTCGCGCCGTAGCCACCGGCCACGCTGAGCACCAGCGCGAACACGATCACGAGGTAGGGACCCTTCCGTGCGGCGATCGCGCCGACGGAGAGCACCGACGAGAACGCGCCGCCGCCGGTGCCGAACGCTCGCTTTCGCCGATCGATCCCGCGGGATTCGAGCAGGTCGTCGACTTCGACCTTCATCGCCGGGATCAGCAGGCCGAACACCAGCAGCGCCGCGGTGATCCCCGCGGAGCTGACGATCCCGAACTCCCTGATCGGCGGCACGGGGCTGGTGAGGTTCGAGAGGAATCCGATCACGGTGGTCGCCGTGACGTAGAGCAGCGCGATCCCGACGCCGACGAGCGCGGTCCGCATCGAGCCACGCGGCCCGTCCCCGCCGCCGTTGGCGCGCTCCTCGCGGTGGCGCATGAAGATGTGTATCGCGTAGTCGATGCTCAGCCCGATCAACAGCACCGGGACGGCGATGAAGATCTGGTTGAACGCGATGTCCGTCCAGCCCATGAAGCCGAACGTCCACGCGAGTACGGCACCGATGCCGAACAGCCCCAGCAGGATGTCGAGCACGTCGCGGTAGGCGACCGCGAGCGCGATCAGCACGAACAGGACCGCCAGCGGCCCGACGATCAGCAGGCTGTCCGTCATCGAACTGGTGATCTCGTGGCTGATGACCCCCGCGCCGAACACGAGGTACTCGCCGCCGCCGGCCCGTTCTCCCAGCGTCTGCATCGCCAGCTGGGCGTCGATCACGTCCTCGCCGGCGGCGCCGGTGGCCGCGGCGCCCTCGCCCTCCATCGTCACGATCAGCATCGTCGCGTTGGCCTCGGTCGTGCCGGGGTCGTAGCTGGTCGGCATCAGGGCGAACGGTCCGAGTCCGTCGCCGCCGTTCCCGCCGGCGTCCTCGCCCAGCACGGTTCGTACGGTGTCGTGGATAGCCGACTCGTTCATCGAGCGGAGCTGCTCCCGTTGCTCCTCGATGGTCGCGTTCGAGGCGTTCTCGTACTGCCGGCGTTCGGTCGCGAGTTCGTCGTCGAGCTCCCGGAGGCGGTCCACGTCCTCTCGAAGCGCCGCCGAACGGTCCCGCAAGGCGGCGTACTGATCCTCGAGCACGCCTCGCGTGCCGAGCCGGTAAGCCTCCCGCGTCTCGGCCTCGGTGGACGCGTTCCGGAGCCGCTCGGCGGCGCGCTCGAACGTCGCGGCGTCCTCCTCGTCGAGTTCGACGCTCGTGTTCGCACGCACGCCGGCGAATTCGGCCCCGACGCTCGCGTCGGGGTTCCCTCGGAGCGTCGTCAGCGCGTCACGGAGCAGCCCCGCGGTCCGGCTCAGCGTCTCGTTGCGTTCCCGGATCGCCGCCCGCTCCTCGCTGACGCTCTCGTTGAGCGCCCGCAGTTCGGCGGCGGTCCGCTGGACGTCTTCGCCCTCCTCGGCTGTGATCGCCGCGGTCGCGACGACGTTCGCGATGCTCGTGGTGGACCCGTTTCCGGACAGCGTCGCGTTGACGGTCTCGTTTTCCCGGAGCGTCTGCTGGTACTCCAGCATCCCCACGAGCGACGCCTCGTCGAACACGTCCTCGTCGCGCTGTATCACCTGCGCGGTCGTGGTGTTTTCCTCGCCGGTCGAGAAGTTCTCCTGGATGTACTCGAGCGCATCGCTCTCCGGCGAGTCGGTCTGGAACTGGTCGAGCGAAGAGGTCTGCTCGACCATCACCGCCCCGCTTCCGATGGCGACGGTCAGCACCAACATCACCGCGATCACCACGCGGCTGTGGTCCATCACGGCGTCGACGACGGTGTCGACTCCCCTCATCCGTACCTCTGTTCGTCCGCCACACGGTGGCCAGTCATCTGTCTGTACTTTCGTACTAACAGCTGCGGGATAACCGTTCCGTCTCCGTCGACCGATCGTTCAACGTCGGGATCGCAGCCAGTCGGGAGCGCTTCCGCCGGCGGGGCGTTCAGACCCGTCGCTGTGAGTCTAGTCCGTCCCGACGATCCGGCCCCGGACGATGCCTTCGAGCGGCGGACCGACTCGCACTCTCCTGCTGAGAATCCGAGTCAGAAGCGTTAAACGCTCGCCGCGGATACCCGGTCGTGAGGGCGCGTAGCTCAGCGGACAGAGCACTTGGTTCCGGACCAAGATGCCGCGGGTTCAAATCCCGTCGCGCCCGCTTACTCACGAACCGTTTCACGACTAATGCTAATTCTAGCGTAGCGACTCGCTACGCCTCGGAATTGGCCGAATCGGTTCCCTCTAAACCCGGTCCTGAAATCGGGTTGAATACGGCACCGATCGCGACCCCTTCGCGTCGGGTGATCGACCCGACCAACTTCGGGGTGATCTCCGCATGATGGACCTCCGGGTTGAGCCGGACGAGTCCGGGGTCTGTCTGGAGTGCGGGTCGCACCTCCCGCCGCGGTTCGGTCGGGTTCACGGCGACGACGACGATCGCGCTCACCGGTGCCCCGAGTGCGACTCGTGGGTGCGGATCTGCGAGGGGAGCGCGGCCGGGAAAGACGTCGACACGCCGGACCCGCAGACGAGTCCCGCCCGCAACGCCGGCGAGCCGTGGGACGGAGGGCTGTCGGGATGAGTCCGTTCGTCCGCGCGAGCCGGTTGTACGACCCGGAACAGGGGCCGCGGTCGCACGTCCTCGACGCTGCCCGGCTCCGCTGGGAACGCGACGCTGAACGGGGGCGGTCGGTGTGAGTAGCGACCGGAGCGGCGAGGTCGCCGCGATCTTCACGTCTCACGGCGTTCTCGACGCGGCGACGACGATCCTCGCAGCCCGATCCGTCGGTCCCGACGCCGAGGCGAACCCGATCGTCCGCGAGTTGCTCGCGATGGGCGAGCTGCCAGCAGCGGTCGCGATGCTCACCGTCGTCGGCTTGTGTTGCGGTGCGTGGCCGGTCGCCGCCGACGCCTTGGAGGCGCCCGAGTGGGTCGGGCTCGGGATCGCGACGATCGGCGCCGCCGTCGCCGCGGTGAACTTGGTGGTGGTGTTCGCGTGAGCCGCGCGAGCGGTCCCGTCTCGTCGAAGCGAGCGGGAGAGAACGCCGAGGCTGCGGTCCTCGAAGCGGTCGACGGGCTGGCGTACGTCCCCGACACCGAGACCGAACACGTCGACGCTCGTGCCGAGACGCTCGTCGTTCCGTCTCGGTCGCTCCCGTTCGTCGGGATCTGCCTGCTTGAAGCCGGCTCGCTCGTCGAGATCAAGAGCGCGATCCCGCGGCTCGCGAGCGGCCGCCGCGGTCGGTTCTACCTCCGGCGCGAGCAGCACGAGCTGCTCCGCGACGCCGGCGGGAGCTACCTCTTCGCGGTGTGTGAGCCGCGACCCGGCCGCGACCCGGTCGCGATGAAGGTCGTGCCCGCGACCGTTGCCGACGACGCGATCACCGCGTGGCGCTCCGGCGGAGACGATCGGCCCGAGTGTTCGCAGGTCGCGTGGTCGCGAATCTTCCACCCGAGTGAGGTGGAGCCGTGAGTACCGCCGCCTACGGGCTCCGGCGCCCTGCCGCCCGCTGGGAAGGGAACGAGAAGTACGCGGCGTGTCCGCGGTGTCAGGAGGAGGTGACCGAGACGCTCGGAGCGCCGGCGATCGCGACGCTCCGGCTCGCGAACCAGAACCCGACGCGCGTCGACGGCGACGCGATCAACGCACGCGGGTACACCTGCGAGGCGTGCCGGTACGTCCTCGCGATCGCGCCCGAGGCCGCGATCGTCGACGTCGACGACCCGGCCGACGAGTCCGACCGGGCGCCGTGGATCCGGCTCGGTGCGGTGTTCGTCGACGGCTCGAAGCGTCCGATCGTGGTTCCGCGTCGCGAGGTGAGCTCGCGATGAAAGCTGTCGAGACGGCCCCGCACGAGTACATGGCGAACTACGTGTACTCCGGGCTTGGGGCGTGGTTCGGCGCCGCGCGGCTCGTCGACGCGACCGGGAGCCGGCGCGGGAGCTTCACGCTCGACGGCGAGAAGTGGCGGGTGACCCTCTCCTACCAAGAGTCCGGGCTCGCGCCGCCGGACGGCGGCGAGACGCCGGACGGGACGCGCGTCGACTTCGACACGCTCCGGGAGTTCCGGCTGAACGCAGTCGCCGACAACGAGGTCGGCGAGCGGAAGGTGAAGGCCTTGATACAGCCGCGGTGGCGCGGGCTCGAATCCGAAGAGGGGCAGTCGGTCGCGCGGCCGATGTGGGATCTCGGCGACGCGGTGAACGTCCGGGTAAACGCGTCGAACGTCGAATTCGACGCGGTCGAATCGGTTATCAAGCGCGCCGCGGGCGCGGTGACGCTCGACCCGATGTACTTCGAGAGCCGCAACGACGAGTACAGTGTCGTGATCGACGCGGCGCGGTACGTCCGGCTCGACCGGGACGTGTCCGGCGCGATCCACTCCCGGGAGGGACCGCTCGCGCGGATGGGCCACCTGCTCGAAAGTGACCGCTCGGGGTATCGGAAGGTCGTTCAGGACGACACCGAGCGGGCGGGATACTACCACACGGTGACGCTTGGGCCGAAGCGGATACGCGAGGCGTTTCCGGACCACCGGATCCCGAAAGAGTTCAAGCACTACTACGCGCGAAACGCCGAGTCGCTCCCCGACGATCACCCGCTCGCGCACCCGAAGGTCGAAGCGTCCTATCAGTCGAGCCGGTGGGATGAAACTCTTCGACCGGTCGACCACGACGAGATCTCCGACGAGCTCGAAGAGGCGATCCTCGCGACGCTGAACGAGGCGGGACTCCCCACGCAGCCGCTCGACGACGGGCCCGGCAGCGGCCGCACGTTCGTCGAGGACGCGTACTTTGAAGCGGAGACGGTCGACCGGTCGCGCGTGCTCCCGCTGAACCTCGAACGCGTCGAGAGCGACCAGCGGAACGTGGTCGTCCGCCAGCTCGCCGACGGACTCTCACCGGTCGAGTGGGACTCGCTGAAGACGCTCGTCGCGGACGGCGGCGACGTCTCGCCGGCGGAGATCGCGGAGGACCACGACTGGCATCCTGACAGCGTCCGCCGGGGACTCCGTCGGATCGAGGACATGGTTGTTCGCGAGCAGGGCTCGGTGGCGTTGCGGTCGCACCACGTCGCGGAGCAGGTCGTCGAGGCGCTCGACGCGGCGCGTGAGGGCGTGCGGAACGCGATGAGTACCGCGGCGAACGCGGTCCAAAACGCGGAGCGCGAGTCGCTCGACGAGCGGACAGACGAACTGATCGCGTTCTGCCAAGCGAACGGGATCCACATCGACGAGCGGGAGGCGCACCTTCGGGTGCGGATGGGGAACCTCGCGGACGAGTCCTGGTCGGAGCTGGTGACGCGGCTCAAGCGGTACTGGGTCGGCGCGGGTCGCGATCCGGAGCGACTGAAAGAAGCGATCTCACACTACCGCGACGCGTCGGGACCGAAGATTCGGCCGGTTCGGAGTGCGTGGGGGAAGGGCCAGACGCTCCGGTAGCGTGGCCCTTCGTGAGTGGCAACACTACCCAGATCCTCTTTTTGCGGCCGATTTCGCGTCGATCGACCCTCTCGACCGGGAGGTTCGCGACGATCTCGACCGCAACACAAGCGCGGATCCAGACTCGACGAACTGCTCGTCGACGCTGAACCGACACCCGGGGGTCGGTTGGCGGTTAGGGGTGTGGCTAAGGCCACAGATTCTAAGGTACCCCACCGCTTCCGCGGATCCCCTTCACGCATCTTAGAACATTCGCATTGGATTAATAACCAGAGATATAGTTAGTGTCCTTTATGCCCGATATCACCACGCCCAATATCGAAACTAAGCCCCGTTCGTTTGAATGCCCACACTGCGGTGCGTACGCTCGTCAGTACAAGGGAGAAACATACTGGCTGAAAAAAGAAAAAGAGATCACGGACCAGTTTACTGAGGACAATGTAAATCGTTTGGCAAATACAAAGGACATGAATCACTTAAATAATTATAGTATATATCGGTGTGAATCTTGTGGAAAATACTCAATTTGGAAGCTGGGCGAACAATTACATCCTAAGGACACTACCGCACCAGATCCACATGATGATCTTCCAACAAATATTCATCGAGATTATAACGAGGCAGCAGCAGTCGTTGATGAGTCCCCACGCGCTGCTGCCGCTCTGCTGAGGCTGGCTATTGAAAAGTTGGTGGCTCATTTAGGAGCGGAGGGTGGTTCTCTCCATCAACAGATAGGGGACCTAGTAGAGAGAGGAGAGATTAGTTCGAATGTTCAAAAAGCTCTAGATTCAGTACGTGTAATCGGGAATGAGTCCGTTCATCCCGGAGTCATGGATATGGAAGACGATCGAGAGACAGTAACTGTACTATTCAAGTTGATTAATATTATCGTGGAAGAGACGATTGCTCGTGAAAAGATGATTGATGATATGTACAGCCACTTACCGGAAAATAAGAAGGAGGGGATTGACAGCCGAGATTCGTGATTTGAATTCTACCCACACACATCTAGTAAAATTGGATGGATGGTATCTGTGCTTCACGAGCATGACTCCGATAATGCGTCTCGCCGGGATTCGTCCAGTTCGTGATCTCTAAATCCCGTGCTCGGACCGTCCGCGACGACACGACGGTTATCTCTCTCCCTTCCGCTCGGTACCAGACGAGCGCATACCCGCCGTCAGCGTTCGCGAGCGTCTCATGCTGGTCCTCCCAGAACTTGAACGTCGGTCGGACGCCGTTCACCATCGAGCCCTTCACGTCCCACGGGCGGCCGTCCCCGTCGCTCGCGTCGAACTTGAGCCCGTCCACGACCGGATAGTCGAGTGTGAGCGGGTAGCGGTCCGTCGCCCACAGCTCGACGAGCTTCCCGTACCGACCGACGATCGCCGGGTCGTAGCTCACGGCGATCCTCGTTTGGGTTGCGGTTGGTCGCCGCGCCGATCGCCGTCGACGAACGAATTTCGATCGAATCCCGGCCGCGCGGCCCCCCGCGGATTCGGACCCCCCGCCGCGATCGCACGCGTATAAACAGAGGTATGCGCCGGGGCGGGCGGGTGAATGAACGGGCGGACCGCCGCCGAGTCTATCGATTCACGCGGCGGCATCGTTCAGTAACTCGCTGTGGTCGCCGTCCCTGTATTCAGCCATCCGGTCGGAGACCCACGCCGCCGAGTACCCGACGAGGTCGCCCGCTTCGGCGTACGTCATGCCGTGATTCTCGACCGCGCGGATCGCCTTGCTCACCGCTTCCTCACGCCGGACCGAGTCGGCGTCGACGCCCTCGCTCTCGTCGTCCTCGTCGACGAGCTCGATCGCGAACTCGCTCGGCTCGTGTTCCGGGTAGTCCGCGGCCGTGTCGGTTAGCCCCTTGTAGTCGCTCCCCTCCTCCCAGTCGTCCTTGCCGCCCTCGCTCTCCAAGAGGCGAGCGCGACCGGGGTCCGACCGCGAGGGCTTCTCGATCGCGAGCGACGCGACCCGGCGAATCGATTTCGCGGTTTTCGTGCGCGTGTGCCCGACGAGCAGCACGCTCCCGCGCTTCGGGTGCGGCCCGTGTTTGGACTCCTTCTTGCGGATGAAGAGCAGCGAGTCCGAGAACTGCTCGGCCGCCTTGTTGCCCGAGCCGAATCCCGAGAGTTCCTGGGCGATCTCGTCGAGGACCGCCAGCACCGGTCCCTCTATCTCCGCCATCGCTTCGAGCATCTCTCGGTCGGAGCGCACCACGCGGTCGAACCCGTCCCATGACGTGTTTCCGACGAGCGCGCCGCCGGTCCGGATCTTCCACGACATCGCCACGTCGAGCGTCGTCGCAGTCTTCCCCGAGCCGGGCGCCCCGAACACGAGCCCGATCGCGCCCTCGTGCGCGAGCTCGCCGGCGGCGTCGCGGTACAGGTCGCCGCCCTCGCGTTCCTGTCCGGTGAGCCCGGTCGCGCTCTTCATCTGCGAGACCGATCCGTGTCGCACCGCCTCGTCGATCGTCTCTGTCGCCGAGTTGGAGATAATCAGCCGGCCGATCCGCGTCTCTTCGATCGGCTCGTCGAGCAGACCGTCGTAGTAGTTGAGGACCGCGAGGGTCCGGCGGTCGTCGACGAGCCCGGCGTACCCGCGGACGTGTTCGCCGGGATCCTCGCCCCGGAGCGCGCTGGCGAGCTCGGCGGCCGCGTACGCACCGGTCTTATCGCTCATCGTCCACCTCCAGCGCCTCGGTCTCGTCGAGCAGCTCGAAGCCGATCGTGTCTCCGTGCCCGTTCCGCTCGGTGTCGATGTCGTCTCCCTTCATGCTCTGTGGTTTCAGATCGTCCGGTAGTTCCTCGTCGAGGACCGCCGAGACGGTCGCGCTGTCGTCGTCGAACGACGGCGTAAGCGTCGGGTCGAGGATCGCCTCCTGGTCCTTGAGCCGGCGCTTGTCGAGCGTCCGGGCGATCGACCGGAGCCGACGCTTGAGGCGCCGCGCCTCGCGGGCGTCCGGCTCGAACTCCTCGCGGAGCTCGGCGATCGCTTCCATCGCGTCGACGACCTGGACGTCGCCGGCGAGCTCGGAACCGGCGACCGACTCGCGCCAATTGGCGACCGCGACGTTGTCCTCGGGACGGTACTCGCGGACCTCGTACACGCGCTTCGCGACGGGCCACTCGAAGAGGCTCCCGGCGTGGACGTCCATGTCCTCGAATTGGTCCTCGGAGAGCTCCCAAATCGACCCGCCGGTGTCGTCGCTGGCGTCGAACCCGACGAGATAGATCCCCTCTTCCTCGGGGAGTAGGTCCGCGACGTACCCGCCGGCGACGTACCCGCCGATCGCGATCGCGACGGCCGCGGTCGCGACGACGCCGGCGCCGTCGACGTCCCACGGGTAGGGATACCGGCCGCTCTCGGCGCCGGCGATAAACAGCAACACAAGCCCGCCGGCGAGAATCGGGCGCTCGCGGGCTGCGGCGACCGGATTCATAGCACCCTCTCGACGGATTTCTCTTCATCCTCGCGGCGCTGCTTGACGACCCGATACGTCAGACCGCCGCCGCCGATCCCCGATAGGAGCACCAACAGCTGCGCGCGCTCGAAGCTAATCGGCGGCCGGTTCGGCGTCGTCTGCCCGGTCGAAACGTAGGCGAACCGGTTGTTCGCGATACTGCCGGGCGTGGTCATGGTGAGAGCCGCCTGCCCGGCGCGGAGCCGGACCGAGACAAACACCTCGGTCTGTCCCTCCGGGAGCCGATGCTGGTATATCCGACCGGAGCCGGCGCCCTCGCCGAACTGAACCGCCTCGGTGAGTGTGATACTCGTCGACTCGTCGGTCTCGAATAGGAGCCGGAACCCGCCACGGTCGCGGTCGTACTCCCACTCGACGAGACGAGTGTCGGCGTCGATCTGCTGCGCGTACGTCTCGGGCTCGCCGACGTCGACGGACGTGTTGGTCTCAAGACCGGGTCCATCGCCGTCCTGCGCGGCGGCGCCGCCGACCGCAACACAAGCTGCGAGGCTCACCGCAACACAAAAAATCAGGACACTGCGCATGGTTAGACCCCCGGAATGGCCGACCGGATCGTGCTCTCGACGAACCCCCACGCGAGTCCGATCGGGTCGTAACCGAGGGCCACCATGACGATCCCGATGAACACGGCCGCCGTGCCGAATTTGAGTAACGGCTCGACGACAAACGACAGGATCGACAGGTACGGCGCGAAGGGGTTGATCATCAGTTCTCCCCCTGTCCGAAGAGCGCGTACAGGACGCCGAGCGATCCGATTCCGGCCGTGATAAGTCCGACGTCGGGCGAACTCCCGCTGAAGAAGCCGGCGCCGGCGCCGCCGGTGCTCTGGGACTCCTCGAACTTTTCGATGAGTTCTTGATTTTGCTGTTCGAGTTGGTTCCACTCTTCTTGCGTTATGTAGTTCGAGTCGCTCTGTGGTTCGGTCGACTCGAACGACGCGCTTGACGTGTTCTCGCCGGTCTCCTGATTCACGATCGAATCGACAGTAAACGACCGTGAGAGGTTTAGCGTCTCGTACTGGGTTTCATCGTCTGCGGACTCGTAGCCGACAGACTCGACCTCGGTGATATTCGTCTCTAAGTCTCCGCTCGCGTCGTAGGAGTAGGTGCCGTCCCCGTTGTCGGTCCAGTCGGTCGCAGGGACCGAGACGGTCTCGCCGGCCGTCGTCGTCACGTTCAGGACCGTCCCCTCGTAGGGCTGCGCGGTGAGGGTGATGGTTCCGCCGTCGACGCCGGTCTCGTAGGCGTCCCATGTACCCGAGATTTGGCTCACGTCGGCCGTGAGATACACGTCTCCGGCGAAGGTGCTCGGATCGTAGGTCTCGCCTGATTCGATCGGTCCGTCCGACTCGTCGGTGAGACCGATTGTCCCCGAGAGCGTCGCGCCGGTTTCGGCGATCGTGACCGTGACCTCGCGTTCGGGGTCGATCGGGATGTTGAGTGCGGCGAGGTCAGCGATCGCGTTTGCCTTCGACTCTTCCGACGAAAGCATTGCCGCTCGCTCGCGCGGAGTAATCAGCTCGGAGATTTCAATCTCCCCTGATTGAACGTCTCCGTAGACGGACGAGACCCACGTTGAGATTCCATCGCGAGCGTTTTGAAACTCTGTGGTCATCTCGTCGTAGACTGTTTTCCACGATTCCTCGCTACTGCCGCACCTGAGCATCGGAATCTGGGGACCATCGACCCCGTCGACGTCCCAGATTAGAAGCAGGTCCGTGTTGTAATCGGGGAACATATCATTCCCCGTTGTAGAGGGGTTGAAAAGCGAAAGAACGACAGTATTAGAGAAATCCGTCTCGCGTTTGTAGAACAGTTCGATCTCCTTGACGTCCATTGTTGACCCGTCCGGCAGGGTTCGGGACGTGGAACTTACCGTTCCCGACCGGAAAGTGAACTCTCCATTCCCGTCGGGCTGCCCGTGAACTACGTCGGGGTAAGTAACGTCAGGGTGACCATCAACCGTGTTGAGGGTGTTTTTGACCTCGCTAATGCTTTCGTTCCACGACTTGAAGAGGTTAGAGACGATGGTCGTCTCGTAGCTGTCCACGGCCGCAGTCGCGGAATCAAGAACCTCCGACTCACTAGAGCCGGCATTCAATTCCTCGATCGCTGCGATCTTCGCTTCGGTGTAAGCGTTATTTTTCACCCCGTCAATGATGTTTTTATTATCCACGATGGTGCTCGCGTTCGTGGATTTGCGTGTTCTAGCGGTCTGGTAAACGTCTTGTTTGAGAGCAGAGGCGGTAAGTCCCTCTGCCGGTGCGTCACTCCCTAAGACGCCAGTATCTCGCAGCGCCCAGCCGAGGCCGATAGGTCCACCGATGACGGTACTCGCAGCGATTGTACCGAGGTCGGACCAATCAACGTCGAACGCCGACACGCTTCCAGCTGTGGAGCCGAGCGCGCCGACGCCGGCGGCGGCGCCGATACCGACTGCCGTCGTCCGCATCAGTCCCCGACGAGTGAGTCGGAGCGAATCCGGTTGTGTTGCGGTCATGAGTTAGTCCTCCCGCCCGATGAGCCACACGACGACCAACACCGCCGCCACGATGCCGATCGCGCCGGTGTCGCCACCGAGGCCAACTCCGGCACCGCCGGCGGACCCGATGGTCCCCCAGTTGACCGAGTCGATCAGGGACGTGTTCGCGCCGGTCGAGGCGACGACCCGGACCGAGTCGTAGGCCGCGCGGTCGGACTCGTTGAGAGTCACGTTCGCGGACTCGGTCGTGTTCTCGGCGACCGAGATCGTCGTCTCGTTGAGTACGGTGCTACTCCCGTCGCTCTCGTTGAGCCCGGTGAACGTCACGTTCACGTCGACCGGTCCGCTGCCGTTCATGTCGTCGACGCCGGTCACGTCGACGTACACCGATTCAGTCGTGTTCTCGACGGCGACCGTGTCGTTGGCGAGCTCGGTCGAATTGGTCTGCCCGGCGACCCCGCCGGCGCCGAACGCGAGACCGATCGCGGCGATCGCGACGATCGCGACGACGAGGGCCGCGCTTGTGTTGCGGTTCATTAGTCTCCCCCGTCACCGCGGAGCTGGTCGACGACGTCGGGGATGTCGTAGAATCCAGCGTGATCGGCGAGCGTGACGACGCCGGCGACGGCGACCGCGGCGTAGACACCAGTCGCGACGGTCGGCGACCCGACCGCGGTGCCGAGCTCGGCGACCGCGTTGTAGTCGAAGAACTCCAGCAGGCCCCAGTTGATGGAACCGATCGAGGTGAGGATCCAGATCACTCCCGCGATCGTGTCCTCGCCGTCCCAGATGGAGCTCACAGCAACCACCCCACGGTGAACTGTCCGGCGGTCACACCGACGACGTACAGGAGCCCCCACAGGTCGGAACTGGTGAAGAAGCTCCCCACGGTATCGGGGAGCACGATGAACCCGATTGGGAGCGCGAGCGCGGCGACAGCGGCCCCGAGGTACCAACCCTGGAGCCCGCGAATATCGTCGGAGAGGGTCGAGAACTCGGTGTTATCGTTCGTGACGACAACTCCGATGATCGATGCGTAGCCGAGGAGCCACGCGGTCGAGAAGTCGAACCCGGCGAGGCTGAATTGTGTCGCTCCGAACTCGACGTCGAAGAGTTGGAACGTAGCGATATCAACGACCATGAACGCCGAGGCGAGGCCAGCCACGATGAGGGCGGCGTCGACGGCGTCAAATTCCATTTTCGCCATGCGAGCGGCCGGGCCACGGTGACCCCCATATACTCCCGCATTCAGTACGGTCTATGCCCGTTCCGTGTCATTTTGAGGTACATTTAAGTGAACCACCGTGCCCGCGAGGGGCGATGGGATTCAAAAGTCTCGTCGACCGCGACGGCAGCGGAACCGTAACGATCGACAAACAGCACCTCGAACTCGACGGGTTAGTCGCCGAAGACGGCTCGATCAAGGAGGCCGACGCGCACACGCAGCGCGTCGGCGAGCGCGCGTACTTGGTGCGCTTCCCGGAGGACGGCGAAGTGCCGAGTCTGTTAGAGCTCGTGGGGCGCGCATGAAATCCGCCGGAAGGGGGTTCTCGACGCGACCCCGTGGGATTCGACGCAGATGTATTCACGATCCGCGATCTATGTACCTCGCTCGGGGCGATCGGCGCGTGAAGTACATAGAAATCGGTTGGGTTACAGGTGGTGGTCGTCGGGAACATGCTCGACTTGGTGGTGCTACTTCAACACGGACCGGTTCTGTTACTCCAGAGCGACGGGATCCTGACCCCCGTACATACAGCGTGGTATAAATGAGCCGTCGAACCAGCCTCAAGATCACCGAAGAACGCGAGCGCCAGCTCGAAAGAGCGAGCGAGATCGTCGCGAGTGGTCCCAACGATGACCCGCCCATGAGCGTGGTGTTTGACGCTGCGCTCGCACACCTGATTCAGTCAGAGCAGAACATCCAGGAGGCCCGCGACGAGATGAATCCAGCGACAATTCAGCAGTTCAACACCGAAGTGATTGGGTTGCGGTATCGAACGAGCGTTGAAAACCGCTGGCGGTGATAATATTCTATATTAAAAAAAGAAATCCGCCGGATTACAGATCAGTTTGGTTAGACTGATTCTACCGTACGGAGAAGAGATTCTTCTCCGTTCTCACCTACTGCGATTATTTGATACGGTGCGCTACCGCCGCCACTTGTGAGGTTAATACTATCTCCGACGTTGGTCATATTAGTACCAACTGTGCCGGCGGAATCAGTGACGTATACGTAGTCGGCTGTGCCCGTATTAACTAAAGTTACGGTATCACCGTCGACGGTGACGCCGGCTGTGGCCGACCCACCAATCTGATCGCCGAGCCCGAGCACGAACGTCCCGATGACGGCGGCCAGAATGACGGTGATTGCGACCATCAATATGACCCCGATTACGGGACTCACACCACGGTCGTCTTCGTTGAAGAGTTTACCTAGTTTCATGTTTGAACCCAGCAGGGTCCGAAGCGTGCGGTCCTGGAATAACTACGGTCCACATCTATCGGGTCGCTGGCTACTTCAAAATAAGCAAATCCTATATAAATACTTGGTGGCCTACCTCTCACTCGTGAAAATTAGTCCGGCACGTTCAAGCCGTAAGTGTCCATTACTCAAGATATGAGACCCACGGCCCAAGCCCTCGCTCGGACATACAGTGATCGGGGGTATCCAGACCCGTGGGAGAAAGTCCTCGACTACCGACGTGTCCAGGAATACGTGGCCGAACACCCGAACCACGGCCGCACGCGCGTTGGGAAGGCTCTCGATCTCCCCCCAGGCCGTGTGCGTGGATGGATTAGCGATGGTATGCCTGACTCCGTCCGGGGAATCCAAACTGCGATCGATCACGGATGGCTCGATCCCGACCCCGAAGGCAAGACTGCGGCCGCGCTCGTCGACCTCCTCGCGCACGTCCTCGCCGGTGGCAGCATCAAGTCTCGGACCTATGTTCCATCGGTGACTGTCGGTCGGCGGCTCGAAACGGATGAAATCCGAGAAGTCTTCGACCGAGTCGGCGTCAAGACTGTCGTCCGCCGGGCCAATGAGGATGGACGCGCAACGGAGGTATTACCCGAGTCTGATGGATCGGTCCTCGGTCGGTGTCTCGTTACAATGGGTGCCCCCGCGGGCGAAAAAGTGGATCTCGATGTCTTCCCGTCGGTCGCATGGGACGTACCGGAGTCAACGCAGGCGTCTTTTGCGCGGATCTATCTCGATCACCGAGCAACGGAGTTGGCAGGTAAACGAACGATGGTCATTCAGGAAGATCGACCGTCAGCGTATCTAAAAGGACTCCAAGAATTCCTAGCGGATGTCACTGGCGGCCCAGTGACCGTCGGCGACGGACAAGTGACAATCTCAGCGGACGCGGCCCGCAAGTTCTGTCCTGCGTAGTTATTCGAGCTCGTCAGCGTCAATCTCCCCCGAGAGATACTCGCGACCGCGATCCGTGATCCGATAGTACCCTGAGTCGACCGGCTCGACGAGGGAAGCGTCTTCGAGCTTACCGATTCGTCGAGAGACCCAGTTTCGGGTGTATTCGAGATTTTTCCCGATCACGGCAGGCGTCAAGATGAGGTCGGACTCAGCGAGGAGCTCGAGGATCCGATCGTCCGTCTGATTCATCCACTCGACCCGGGGGCGCATACCTCCGCCTCATACGGATTCATATAACAGATATCGATCCGCTTCGGCTCAAATAGCTTTTCGTATTGGATACTACACGATTTGATGGGTTAAAGTTAAGTCGACAGTGTTCTTCGGAGCGTCTAACGGAAGCGCTCTCGCGGACCCGTCGCTCCCGATGGGTCCTATCGTTCGCAAAAGCGGACCCCGCTGCTGGAGACAGCGGGTCCGCGTGGGCTTCCGTATCTGAGGTACGAAAGCCATGCCAGATCACTACGCGCCGGGGTTTGAAATCCCCGATCGACCGCGGTACCGCAACACAAGCACCCCACGCGACTACTTTCAGTTTCACTGCCCGCGTCAGGATCTTTTCTTTTTAACCCCGTCCCGTCGGTCGGAATCGATGCCTCCGAAAGAAGTCGTGCGGATTGAAGACCGGCAGGATAGGTGGCGGTTCGTGTGTCCCCGCGGCCACCGGTCGTGGGAACCAACGAATCACCATTTCTGGTGTCAGAAGTGCGCCGCGAGCGACGAGTCCGACGGTGTGTTCCGGACGCTTCGCGACCGCAAGACTGGCGCCGAGTTGACCCGCGATCGGGTTCGGCTGGTAACGCCAGTCGGTCCCTACGATCGCGATCTCGACGGTAAGGAGGGGTCCGCGTGAGCGACGAAAGCGGACACGCCCGCCGAGTCGCCGAGCAGCTCGCGATGTACGAGGATGAGGCCGACGAGGACGGCGAGACCGACAAACCGAAGGAGCCCGATGAGTGACGAGTTGGAACCGATCCCACCAGAGCGCGCGGTTGAGATGCACCTCGACCGGATGAAAGAGGATCGCGCCGAGTGGACCCGGACAACCCACCAGAGCGAGCTTCGGCCGTTCGTCGAGTGGTGTCGCGAGGAGGGTTCGGTCGACAATCTGAACGAACTCTCGGGTCGAGACCTGTACGAATACCGGATCTGGCGCCGGGAAGGAGGGTACAGCAACAGCAAGGTCGATGAGCTCGCGAAGAAGACGCTTCACTCGAACCTCTCGACGTTGCGGTCGTTCCTCAAGTTCTGCGGAGAGATCGAGGCGGTACCGTCGGACCTGTACGAGAAGGTGCCACTCGTGAAGCTCAGTCGCGAGGACGAGGTGAGCGACTCCTACCTTCGACCGGAGCGAGCAGCAGACATCGTCGAGTACCTCTCGCAGTACGAGTACGCGAGCCGCGACCACGTCGTCTGGGCGCTGATCTGGCACACCGGCGCGCGCCTCGGTGCGGTTCGGTCGCTCGACCTCCAGGATCTCGACTTGGAGGGCAACAAACCCTCAATCGAGTTCGCCCACCGCCCGGAGACCGGAACCCCGCTCAAGAACGACGCCGCAAGCGAGCGGGTCAACCGCATTAGCCGTCGAGTTGCCCAGATCCTACAGGACTACATTGACGGCCCGCGGACGGATTCCGTCGACGATCACGGCCGAAACCCGCTCGTCTCTACCGACGCGGGTCGGATTGCGGCCGGGACCATCCGGAAGGCGTTCTATCGCTGGACCCGCCCGTGTTTCATCGGGAAGGAGTGCCCGCACGACGAGGATCCCGAGTCGTGTAAGTTCGCGACGTTCCGGCACGTGAGCGGGTGTCCGTCCGCCCGGTCGCCCCACGACGCCCGCAAGGCGCGGGTGACGAAGTACCGTAACGACGGCGTCCCTCGGGGCGTCGTTTCGGACCAGCTCAACGCGAGCGAGGACGTTCTCGACAAGCACTACGACCGCGCTTCGGAGCGCGAGAAGGCAGACCGCCGCTGGCGGATTATACAACAATGAGTACCACACAAATTCAAGCCGATTGCTGCGGGATAACTACGGGACTCAAGTCCCGTCGCGCCCGTCATAGTTTCTGACGGGGCAAATTGACAGGACGGCGGCCGGGTGTATATAAGGCAAACCCCCAGTGACGGGTTTGAGTTCGTCACGCAGCGTGACGGGGGTCGTCGCCTTCGTGCGGTTCGTGAAATACACGTGACGGAGTCGGGGTAATGTCCTTGGGTGGTTGGTGGTTTCGTCGTGCGAGGCTAGTCTAGCTCGAGGTTTCACGATTAATCAGCCGCTCTCGTCGGGGGCCGGAATCACGACGCTCCTTCGCCCTCTCTTTCTTTGATTTGATATTTAATACTGAAAATATATCTGTCCGGTGTCTGATACTCAACTAATGTATCGGTTCACCCCGGACGAAATCGATCACGAGCGAGCCCACCACCAAGCGGTCATTCAGGGAGCCGACGACCTGGACGTGAAGCGGATCGGGAACCTCGGCGAGCTCGCGTTCGAGCAGTTCTGTCGCGAGTACCTCCCCGTCGAGATGTGGGAGTGGGAAAACGAGGAAGCAATCCGGCGGTGTAACTCCGAGAGCTTCTCTGGGCATGACTTCGAGGTTTTTGGCTACACGGTCGACGTGAAGTCATCGCGGGACGTCTCGGCCTTCCTTCCCGAGTCGCTCGTTGAACGAGATCCCGACGACGACATCGTGGTAATGGTCTGGCATCGGGACAACGAGGACAGTCTAATGCTACTCGGGTGGGAGCGACTCGAGACGCTGAAATCGAAGGTCGAAACGGAAAAGGCGTTCTCGGGCGAGTCCCCAGAAAAACTCGACCACCTCGCGGCCCGCCCGATGAACGAACTGATCGACCTCGGTCCTAACACCGCCCACATGAATCAGAAGCCGGAGAATCCGTTCTCACCAGGGGATCGGGTGGTGAAGGCTGGCGACTCGGAGGCGTCAGTGGGGATCGTCATCGAGGTACTGCCGCCGGAGCAGAACACCGGCGCGTTCGGACACGAAATGGACGGGGAAGCGGTGCGGGTCGCGTTCCCGAGTTCGCTCGACGAGGGACCAGGTGCGTGGCGGGACTACCACCCCGCGATCCTCGCGTCGTACTGTGACGACCAGGACGTCAAGCTCTGGACGTACAAACACGAGAACCTCGCATTCGCAGACAACCCGTATGTCCCAGGAGATCAGGTGGTCAAGACCAGCCACAGCGATCCGGACACGGCCGTCGTGGTGGAAGGCTCTGAGGAGCGTGGCGATGACAACGTGGCAGTCGCGTTCTTGGGTGATTTCGAGGAGAAGGACGTATCGCCGGGAGAGCTTTCGAAGCACTGTGAGGAGAGCGGGATCAAGTATTACACGTACGAGTATTCTGAACTGGATTTTACAACGCAAGACTGATCCAGCTGCTGTAACGTACTGGTTGCTCTGGCAGGAGGATTTTTGTTCAGCGGTGAAAACTTCGATCTTGAATGAAAGCATCGACGGCGAAAGAGGAACTGCTCGATAAAGGGTTACAGATCGACCACGAGCAGTTCGAGCAGCTCTGTAAAATGGTGATCGAGCGGGCAGAGCCAACTCGTGAACTCGAGCTAACACCGTTCCGTGGCGATGGTGGCATCGATATTCACGCGGTCATCGACCGAGAACTATTCCATGCCCGGCTCGGCGTACAAGCAAAACAGTATGCTACTGGAAACACCGTCGGCGCCCGCACCCTCCGTGGATTTAAAGGTGCACTCTCAGAGCAGCAGTATCATATCGGAACGGTGATCACAACGTCCTCGTTCACTTCTGGAGCCGAGACAAGCGCAGACCAAGATTTCATCCGACTGATCGACGGTGACCGGCTCACGGACATCATGATCGAGAGCAGTATCGGCGTCGTTACAGACGACGAATCATACGAACTCGATCCCACGTTCTGGAGTGCGTTCGAGAAACCGGAGCGCACCGATACTATTCCGTCACTAGAGGTGCCACAGGCAGACAATTTCAGCGTGATACGTACTGTTATCCAGGCGGTTGGATCGGGTTCGGATATTAAGCCCGAGATCGCAGAATACGTTCGAAGACAGAGGGATACAGACACGTTTAATCCGCGGCAAGCGGATTATTACGGTATCGCCGCGTGGCTCCTCCAGTTTCTCCACAAAGAACAGGAGGTCGAAATCGACAACCACACGATCCGTCGTTGGGGACTCACCCGACTCGGTGAGGAATACCTCACGTACCTCGATCGTGGCGATCGAGAATCCGCGGATAACCTCCTCACACAGCAGATCCATGACGTCGAGATCATCTCCCGTGTATACGCTCAACTAGAAGAAGACGGTACTCTCTCCCGACGTGATATTACGAATATCCTCGCTGCCGAAACGGATCTCTCGGATTCAACCACTCGTCGACGCGCCCGAACCGTTGGCGAGTGGCTCGTTTGCCTCCCTGAAATCACGACGAGTGGCCGGGGATCTGAGCAACAATACGTGCTGGACTCAACGCCACGTTGAGTGATTTCCGACGGCTCACTCTGTAAAGTCGGAGAGAGTCTTTCGTCGTTGCGCCTCTGCTGGAACGTTTGTAATGAGAACTTCTGAGACCTCCCCGCGACTACTGGCATCGCTATTTATAACACGAGTAGCATCCACGTATCTGATCGAGAACACGTCGTAGTCTTCGTATAACTCCGTGATTGGCGGCGAGTTAGAGAGGATCACGGAAACGTCCATTTCCGTGAGTTCGATCACGACATCGCGAAGTCGGCGTTGATCCTCTCGGTCGAATCCCTCTGCTTGGTACGAATTGAAATCCGCAGTTTTCGACACCGGTTCGTACGGCGGATCGAAATACACAAGATCGCCCCTAGAAGCCTCATCAACGACGTAGCTGAAATCCGTATTGAACACGGCCGTGTCCTGGAGGACACGCGATGCCTTTCGGATCCGCTGTTCTTGTACCCAATCTGGATCTGAATACCGCCCGAAAGAGACGTTAAATTCGCCGTCACTGTTCTCCCGATACAATCCGTTGAAACACGTCCGATTTAGATATAATAGTAAGCTTGCCTCTCGGACCCGCTCGTCTTGTGTCAGAGCCGACTGTGTGAGGAACTCATTGAACTCCGACCGAGCGTCGTAGTAGTATTCTTCAGTATGCTCGTGTGTCTTGTTCTCGGAAATGAGGGCGTCCGGTTGGTCTCGGACGATCTCATAAAACGTTGTTAACCGCGTATTTAGATCGTTTATCGTCCCGTCGTCAGGATCCTGCTGAAAAAAGACTGCGCCGCCCCCTACGAACGGTTCGTGATACGCCTCATATGAGATCGGAAACAGTGCCGTAATCTCTGAGAGAAGCTGGCGCTTCCCACCCGCCCATTTTAAAATCGGCTCCACCATTCAGTACAAATCTCCTCGGTATTAGCAAAAAACTGTCTCGTTAGAGTAACAGTCTGTCTAGTCACTAGATCTGTCTTGTTGAGGTGGTGTCTGAGGACTAGTTACCCGCAACACCACCCTGCTCTCGAAGAACCGTTGCGACATCCCCTAGACGCTCCGATTCCTTCGGGAGGTTCTCGAGCGCCGTATTAAGATCGACCGCCAGCGAATACTGATTCTCGTCGCCACGACCCCGTCCCTGCCGTTTGTTGAGCACGTTCGTATCAGCGAGATCGTTGAGCCGGTCACGGAACCGCCGGTTCGAGAGGACGTTCACATCGGCGTACTCACAGAAGGTCTTGTACTGAGTGTAGATCGGCGTCGTCGTCACAGGTGTGTCGCCCTGTATTCCGTGATACGTGACTGCCATGAGCGCGAGCATTCGCTGGTTCGGGAGCGTCTGAATCCCCGACTCAATGGCTTTCGTCTCCAGGAAGTCCCGTGCCTCGCGCACGTGCTCTTCTGTGACGGTCGTCTCGCCCCTATCGTCGGCAAACCGAGTCGCACGGAACAGCAGCCGGATCGCCTCCCGAGCGTCTCCCGTATCCTGTGCGCCTAGCGCCGCGGCAAGCGGGATCGTGTCGTCGCTCAGGATCTCGCTTCGGAGATGCTGGTAGTCCTCGACGTCGTCCTCGAAATACGTGTCCCGGAGGGCACCGACGGCACGCCGTGCGAGGATGTTGCGGAGCTGATCAGCGTCGTAGGGCTCGAAGCGAACCTCGTCTTCGCCGAGACTCGACCGGACGTCGGCGTCGAGGTTCTCGCGGAACTGGAGGTCGTTCGTAATCCCGATGAGCGAGAGACGGACGCCGTCCGGATTCGACCGCGGGAGTTCGTAGAGGATGTAGTCGTCGTCGCCGATGGCATCGATCTCGTCGAGGACAACGATGACCGTCCCGCCGACCTTCTCTAGGTTCTCGATCACCATATTGAGCAGAGTCTTCCGCTGGTGACCGCTTGGCAGCTCCTCACCGGGCCCGAATCGCTTCTCACGGAGTCGCTTGACGAGATGTGTGAGGACGTGGTAGGAGCCATCCATGCCCTTACAACGGATGTGAACGACGGTGAGGTCCATCTCGGAGTCGTCAGCGTACTCCTGGAGCTGGTCGGTCTTGAGGCGGATTCCGACGGTCTTCCCCTGCCCGGACTGCCCGTACACGATCAGGTTGAGCGGCGTTGAGCCCATCGTCGCTGGACGGAGGGCGGAGTGTATCTGATCGAGTTCCACCTCGCGCTCCGGCAGCGACTCGGGCTGATACGTCTGCTCGTTGGGGTTGAGGACGTCCATGTCCTCGAAGATCGTGTCCTCGTCGCCGAACGCCTTCATACGCTCCCGTTTTCAGGTGTCATACATAAAACCCCCGTGTCCTACATGTCTTCCTGTCTAGCAGACGGGATAGCGTCCTGAATACCGTCTGTGGTTCTCTTGCCGTTCTACTGTACTTTGGCTGGCAGACGGGGACAGAGGGGGGTGCGTCCAGCAAACTGCTGAGACGCTCAACTGTTGCTCCAGTGTCCCCATAACCAGCCACGATCCCAGAACCGCTCTGTACCCGATACGACACTCGTATTCATCGGCTCAGGACCGCGCAACCCTGGGAGGGGGGTGCGTCCGGCAACGGACCACAGCGAATGACGCTTCGAGAATAGTCGGCCCACAACGTTTTATCAAAACTCCCGGAGACGCACGTCTATGGGGCAAAACGTCTCGCGAATCCACGAGCACGACCTCCGCTCGGTGTGGGAGAACGAAGAGCGGGACTTCACGCAATGGTTGACAGAGAATATCGACCTGCTCGCGTCCGAGTTGGGGATAGAGATCGAGGACGCACGAGCCGAGGAAGCCGTCGGCGACTTCTCGGCCGACATCGTCGCACGAGAGATGAACACGGGCGAGACCGTCGTCATCGAGAATCAATACAACCGGACGGACCACGACCACTTGGGGAAGCTTCTGACGTACTCGTCGGGAAAGAACGCCGGGTTCACGATGTGGCTCGCCGAGGAGTTCCGGCCGGAGCACCGGAGCGTCCTCGAATGGTTGAATGAAACCGGGCCGAAGGGTGCGAAATTCTTCGCGATCAGACCCCGCGTCGTGAGTATCGAGGGATCCGAGGAGCGTGGGTTTGAGTTCGAAGTCGTCGTTGAGCCGAACGAATGGGAACGTGAGGTGAGTACCGAGTCTCTTTCCGACTCCGAGCACAGCTACCGTCAGTTCTTCGCCGAGATGGTTGAGGCGTACTCGCAGCGACGTCCGGCCTGGTACAAACTCAAACCTGGGCCTCGGAACTATCTGACGTTCAGTGCCGGTATCTCAGGTGTCCGATTCGGCTGGGTGTTCCACCAGGGGCCGGAGTTCTCCGTCGAGCTCTACATCTCCACGTCGGATAAGGAGCGCAACGAGGAGATATTCGAGGCGCTGAAACGCGACCGAACGGATATTGAGAGCAATTTAGGCGTCGAGTTGGAGTGGGAACGTCTACCTGAGAAACAAGCATCCCGGATCAAGCAGCCTGAAGATATTGATAGGACCATCACCGATCTCACCGCAGACCAGCGAAATCACTTGGTCGAATGGGGGGTGGATGCGATGGACGCATTCCAGGAGGAGTTCGAACCGCGTCTTTCCGCTCTCGGCTCCAACTGATCGCTGCTTCTACCGGTGTAACGAACTCGTTGCGTAGGTGGCTTCCACCCTTCCCGTCTTGTTGGACGCACCCCCCTCCCCCAGGTTCTATTTTAGATCACCGGCTCCGTTGAGATCTTCTGATGCTGAGAGGAACTGTCTGCTGAATACAGAGGTTAAGTCCAGCAACCTACGTAAATTGGATAGATTTGCGGAGCCTCCAGACACATAGCTACGATTTCAAAATATCTCGATACCGAGAAAGGCGGTGGCTTTCGAGAATGAACTCATGAAAGGACCGGCAAGCGCGACCAGCGACCGGATCACTTGCTCCCAGAGGATTGTAATTGGACTTGAAGGTGGTAACGACTGAATCAGGGCTTCGGCTTCCTGTGCTGGAATCCCCGACTCTGAGCCGGCATCCGCCTCACCGAGATACGCCAACATCGTGTCCATCTTCTTTTCTTGTAATGTTGCTTCGAAGCCGGCACTCTGGCCAGCAATCCAGCGAGCGAGCTTTACCAGCGGCAGGAGAAAGCCTGTCCCGAGCGCAAGTACGGCCAGCACCGACGCGACAAGTCGAACCGTGAGTTCGTCCCGGGCGTAGAGAACTAACCAGATACCGATTCCCGCTGTAGTCCCCCACAGGAAGAGTGCTTCCTGGAAGGATCGGAAGAACCACTCATGGTTGAGCTCCATCAAAGTCCGGAGCCCATCCTTCGTCGATTCGAGCTCGATGCCCTCTAGCAAGTGGCGAAACTCCCGCGTGTAATAGGCCGACCTGATAATGCCCGCAGTGACCAGCGTGATTGCTGGCGCCCAGAATATGACGCCGATGACGATCTGTAGGACGACACCTTCCTGTGGGGCGATTCGCAGCAGATACGGCGGGTCGATGTCAAGGGCGTCAGTGAGGATGCGGGCGAGGAATGGGTAGATAGCCATAATGACAGCCATGAGAAGGCCGAACCCGAGGGTTCCCTTCGGGAACCGCTGCTCAGGTGGGTCACTCTGCCACGGACTATTGGTGAGTTTCTCGAACTGGGTGGGAAAATGCTGATACTTCTTTTCCGTTCGGATGGTGGCTATTACTGCCATCAGTAAGAAGAAGGCCGACAGGAGAACAAATCCGATAGCGCCAGAATCAGCAAGGAGATTTGTCATTTTTGCTGATCACCTCGATGCCCTCATCGACTGTAAAACTACGTGGTGATACGTACAGTCACTGCTGAACTCAGCATTGCTTGGTTGATTTCGGTCTTCATAACTAATCCGAGCCCCGTACAAGATCCCCGCCCTGGAGTCAGCACGGCTCCGAGAACATATCACCAGATGAGGAGTCCAATAGAGCCTGATGTACTTATTTTACTGACCGCGTAAGGCCATCAAGCCGATCCCAAACGCTCCGGGAATCATAACAAGAATCACCACTCCAGCGACACACTTGGTATAGGGAAGAATATCCAGAACACCACACCCTCCAGTTACAATATTCCAGATTACAGCGGGACAACGGCCAACGAGAGGTCCTGCGGCCTCGTTACGCGCAGAGCTTACTCTTAACTGCTCTGTTGAATCCGAAGACGGCGTGGAGATCACTGTTTGAGAGCCTGTTCGAGGTTGTAGACTGTGGCGGTCAACACGAGTTCGCGGAACTCGCGGTACCACGCGCGAGGGTGGACAGCGGGGCCGAACCGACGCTTGATGGCCGAGAAGGCGGTCTCGGCCATCCAGCGCTGGCCGTATAACTCGCTGTCCAACCGTGCGTTGTGCGCGTGATCGTACGCAGCGAACAACCGATGACGCAGCAGGGGCCGGACGCCCTCCGATCGGAGGGCGTCCCGGAGAGATTGGTCGTCATAGCCTTTGTCGCCGGCGAGACTCTCGATTTCCTCGGTGTTACGAAGGGCGACTCGACGGCCAGTTTGTGTGTCGTGCGGCCAGTGTGCCGAGCAGTGAAGATCGAGAACGGCACACGAGTCCGCATCGACGAGTGCCGTCGTTTTGAGCGTGCGTATGTGACGATCCGAGCGGTGTTGGTAGTGTCTCGATGCCGTTTCGCGGTCGAAGAAGGTGGCATCGATGGCACCGTGCGAACCCGGATCGCAGATGTTCGCGGACTCACGAAGGAAGCCTCGCCACACGGACATGGGCACCCTCTCAAATGACCGGTACAGCGTTGAGGGTGCAGGAAATGCCGTTCGAGCGAGCTGTAACAGACCACGAACACGATCCATTTCACTCGCCCAATCCACGATCTCGCGGTACGTCGCATCCATGTGAACCCACAAAAAGTGGAGCGTCACATGCTCCCACCCGGGAAATCCGTTGCCAGTCGGATCACTCACCGCCGTTGGACTGGCGGCACAGCGCTTTTGAGCCAGCGACACGGCTTGCTTAACGAAGCGGAAGAGTGGTTTGGACACATTCGGCTCTTCCGCTTCGCTTCCACCTTCAGAGCGACGCTATTCCGCCGCCTTCTGCGGATTCAACAGAGCACAGCCGACCCATTTCGGGAAGGTCGAGGGGAATTAAATTCGCCTGCGTCTATCCGTCCGTTTCTGGACGGTATGGACAAAACGGTGAAGCCTCGGGGCTTGTCCCCGAGGTACTTCACCGTCGCGACTCGCTACGCATCGGAATTGACCGAATCCGTTTCCCCTGAACCCGGTCCTAAAATCGGGTTGAATACGGCGCCGATCGCGACCCCCTCGTGTCGCACGATCGACCCCACCAACTCCGGGGTGATCTCCGGATGATGGGCCTCCGGGTCGAGCCGGACGAGGCCCCCGCGAGGGTCGATGGGATTCAAAAGTCTCGTCGACCGGGACGGCAGCGGAACCGTGACGATCGACAAGCAGCACCTCGAACTCGACGGACTAGTCGCCGACGACGGCTCGATCAAGGAAGCCGACGCGAACACGCAGCGCGTCGGCGAGCGCGCGCCTGGTGCGCTTCCCCGAGGACGGCGAAGTGCCGACGCTGTTGGAACTCGTGGGGCGAGCGTGAAACCTCGTGGAAAGGGGGTTCTCGACGCGACCCCGTGGGATCCGACGTAGATGTATTCACGATCCGCGATCTACGTACTTCGCTCGGCCTGATCGGTGCGCGAGGTAGATAAAAATCGCTTGTGTTGTGGGTGGCGGCCACGGCGATTGTGGTCGATCCGTGGGTATCACTTCAACACGTGCCGGTTCAGTTACTCCAGAACGACGGGATTGCGACCCCGGTACACACGATGTGATATACATGAGCCGACGAACCAGTCTCAAGATCACCGACGAGCTCGAACGGCACCTCGAAAAGGCGAGCGAAATCGTGGCAAGCGCCCTCGACGATGATCCGCCGATGAGCGTCGTTATCGATGCTGCGCTCGCGCACCTGATTCAGTCGGAAGAGAATATCCGCGAGGCCCGCGAGGAATTAGATCCGGCGGTGATACAGCGGTTCAACACCGATGTACTTGGGCTGCGGTACAGGACAAGAATAGAAAGTCGCTGGAGATAATGGACGAATTACGCGATTAGCTGAAGTCCCACGTCTGCTCGAAGACCGCGTTTCCGCTCGGATCGTGGATTATTCGAACCTGAGCTTCGCCGCTGGACCAGTTTCCACTTTCGCTAACAATCTCTTTCCGCTCACCTGTCTCCCACGTATCGCTGGGAATGGAACTGTTGACTCTCTCTCCATCAACGGCAAGCACAAGATCGGCCGATTCCAGCGACTGACCGCCGGTTTTGGTTAGACTGATGCTATCCGAGGTGTTTGAGTCGATCGTAAACGTCGCCTGCGGCGCGGTGTCTCCTAACTGATCGCCGAGTCCGAGAACGAACGTCCCGATAACGGCCGCCAGGATGACGGTAATCGCGACCATGAGGATGACGCCGATGACGGGACTTACTGCCCTGTCGTCCGCGTTGGATTGGTTGCTTGGTTTCATAGTTTGAACCCAGCGGCCACCGACGAACGAGATCTCGGAGACCCGGGCGCCGTTATCGGCGCACGAGACAACTCTGCCCTCGTTCAGATCGGTTGCTGGTTACTTGTAAGGAAGCGGGACTGCCTTATGTACTTAATGGCATGAATATCAGCGGAGAAAATTGGACAGGTGGAATCAAATCCGTTGACGTAATTACAGTAGTCATGGAACCCACGGCTACATCTCTCTCCCGGACTTACAGCAATCGCGTGTATCCGGACCCGTGGGAGAAGGTCCTCGATTACCGTCGCGTCCGCGAGTACGCCGCCGAGAACCCGAACACCGGCCGGGTCCGGGTCGGTCGCCCCACGACGCCCGTAAGGCGCGGGTGACGAAGTATCGGAACGACGGCGTCCCTCGGGGCGTCGTTTCGGACCAGCCCAACGCGAGCGAGGACGTTCTCGACAAGCACTACGACCGCGCTTCGGAGCGCGAGAAGGCAGACCACCGATGGCGGATTATACAACACTGAGCGTCACGCAAATTCAAGCCGATTACAGCGGGATAATCACGGGACTCAACTCTCGTCGCGCCCGTATCGTTCTCCCCGACAGATAGAACGGAGCAGAATGGTTCTATGGCCCTCTGGAAACGCAGCACGCTAAGCGGTGAAGACACGCGATAGATCGGTTACGGTCACGTGTGCGTATTGACCCATGATTTCACGGAACACGTCGATCCAGAGTAGTATATCTCTCCCCTCTGTCTCACTTCGCCAACTTACTCTGCTCGTCGTTTACCTCTCGGTAGTGGCGCTAACCACCGCTCACTTCGGAATACAATCACTCGCACGTAATGAATAACTATCTCCACCGAGATCCGTCCGGTAATCGGAGCCGCGAACGAGTCATCGCTTTACCGCAGGGTATGACTGAAAACCACAATGCGGTCTAATTGGGTTGATGACACACCACCCGAACACTGACGTCCTGATTGTCGGCGGTGGCCTCGCCGGGCTGAGCCTGGCGGGATACCTCCAGCGCCAAGGCGTCGAACCAACGATTATCGAGCGAGTACCCGAGTGGCGAGACGCGGGATACGGAATCGGGCTGTGGGAGGACGGCCTCACGGTCCTCGACGAACTCGGGCTCCTCGATGCCGCCCGTGGCCGAGCCGCCGATCCCCGTGGATTTGCGGTTCGTGCGGGGGGTGGCGAACTCCTCGCACGCGCGTCGCTTCCCCCTGCGCAGATACTGCTCCTGGTCATCCATCGCGCTGACCTCCATGCCGTGCTCCGGGAGAACGTTCCGTCGGACTGGATTCGCATGGGGACAGCGCCCGAGGATATCACCGAGCACGCCGACGGTGTGACCGTCACCTTCGACGACGGGACGACTGACGAATTCGACTTCATCATCGGTGCTGATGGGGTTCATTCGGCTGTGCGCAGTCAGTGCTTTGACGACTGGAGGAAACGCGAGTCCGATACGTACGTGTGGTCGCTGTGGGCCGAACAGGACGCGGACGTGGGGCAGGATATGGTCAGTGTCTGGGGGCCGGGGAGTGAGGGGTTTGTCGCTCGGGTCGGCGACCGCGTCGGGTTCAACCTCGCCGCCCGCCTCGACAGTCCACCAGAACCCCCCGGCCGTGCGGCGCTACGGAGACAGGCCGAGGCCATCGGCTGGCAGTTGCCAGCGCTTCTCGACGGCACCGACGACGAGCCGTTTTTCGACCGCATCCGCGACGTGACGTGTGAGCACTGGCACACCGACCGCATTGCCTTGATCGGTGACGCCGCGCACGCAGTCCATCCGATTTCGGGGATGGGTGCGTCGCTCGCACTCCAAGACGCGCGTGTTCTCGCCCAGGAACTCGCTACGTCTCGCTCCGATCGGCCGTCCGACGCCTTCGCTAACTTCGAATCTCGGCGGCGGGCGGCTGTAACACGCGTTCAGCGTATGGCACGCGTTGAGGCCGCGATCACGTTCCTCGAATCGGACTCTCTCCGACGTCTCCGCAACAGCATCGTCAAACACACACCCCTGTTTGATATGTTCATCAAGCGGCAAGCACGAAACGACTAGGGTCCGGGAGCGGCTCCTCTGACTGGCGCCTCCCGCATCGTTTGAGCCTCGGCGCACCAAGACCCCTCGTCACCAGTTTTCAAGGTATTGCTGAAATCACAACAGCGTAGAACTGTGAACTCGTAACAGCGTCGGCTACTCGTCTTCGAGAGCGTCGTAGATGTCCCGGTTCGAATCCCGGTCGCCGGCTGCGACCCGTCGAACCAGTTCCCGCCGGATATCCTCCATCACCTCGTCGAGCGGAGACGCTGTTTCCGCCCCTCCCTCGGTGGTCATACCTGAACGGACGCTTCGAGCGCCGTTAATCGTCGGGTCCGAAGAATCGCCGGTCAACCGATCTAGCCCGTAGTTGACGAGTTCGTCTCGCCGTTCGTCGATCTCACCGGCCAGATCCAGCTCTCCGGTGCGGGATCGGAGATACTCGGTGGTTCCCTCCTCATCCATCGCCGCTTCGTCGGTTCCGAACGCCTTCAGAATCGCCCGCACTTCGTCGTCGTACTCGAACCGACACCCGTTGAGGAAGTAGAAGACGACCGTCGCGTTGAGCGCGGTTCGTTTGTTCGCATCGACCGAGGGGTGATTGGCGACGAGGAGCCGGAGGAGGTGATACGCCTTCTCGTGGATGGTGTCCGGTGCGGAACCGAAACTGCCCTCCTCGACGTAGTTCAACGCGAACTCGACGTCACCGGGGTTCCGAACACCGGGGGGAGTGTCGGGATACTCCGCGACGATGTCGTCGTGGATGGCGACGACATCCTCGACGGACGGGTACCACAACGAGTCGGTCATTCGCTCCAATCTCGATACTACACCGGTGTAGCTGTTGCTATGATGAGACGGGAGAGTGATGTCAGAAATCTCTTTTTTTTCAGGACGCCAATCTCGACCGTCTCACGCCTGAAAGGTCTCGTCGTTCGACGGTCGAACCAGCGCCCGTCGCGCCAGTCTCGTTCTAATCGAATGACTGCGACGGGGTAGTGGCTTCTTTCAGAGGGAGAGCGTTACGATTTTGAACGAAAGTGCGGCTCATGTGTCGACTTTTCAGGATCGCGGCGGAACACTGCTCACACCCATGGACCTGACGGAGGGGGCAGTTCGGGAGATCTGTACTGACGCGGTTTTCGAACGCGGGGAGAGGTACCTCGCTGAGGACCGTATCCTCGATATCCATCGCATTGACACTACTGTAACCGCCGTCGTGAGCGGCAGCCGTCAGTACGACGTGCGTGTCGACCTCGCGGTCAACGGCTTCGACCCGTGGTGCGACTGCCCGTATACCGGACCGGAGGCGTGTAAGCACGTCGTCGCCGTGTTGCTTCGATGCGCGGACGACTGCCCTCCGGACGAGGGCGATCGGCTCGACGCCGCACTCGAGGCTGCCGACGCCGACGACCTGCGGGGGTTCCTCCGGGACACACTGGCGACCGACGCTGCCGTCCGCGAACGCTTCTTCGCCCGCTTCGGTGAGTCACCGACGCGATCGGTCGAGGATCTGCGCGCTGCGATCGACCGAGAGTTCGAGGAGACGAACCCCGACTACTTCGTCGTCTTCGAGCCGATCGACTTCTCGGAGTGGTTCGATCTCGCGGGCGAGTATCGCGATCAGGGGCGATACGCGTCGGCGGCAGCGGTGTATCGCGCCCTCGTCGAATCGCTCGACGAGAATATGGAGCGCGTCGACGGGGCGTACGACCACTTCTCGCAGCGGTTCACGCGAGCACTTGACGGGTACGTCGACTGCGTGGCGGCCGGCGATCCCGACGCTGAGGAGGCCGCCGACGCCGTCGCGTTTCTCGAGGACCGGACGACATCCGGAACGCCGTTGCTCAGCGAGCACTTCGAGCGCGCAGCGACGGAGTTGGAGGACACGCTCGCTGAGCGGCGAGATCGGTAATCCTTCGCCATCCTGCTTTTTGCCGCGCTTCAGTCGTTCGCTCTCCGAGCGCGGCGATGACGTCGCCGATCGTGTAGAGACCGAAATCATCGCGCTCGGCGGCAGCCTCGCGGATGCTGTCCGTGAGTCCCCTCCGAGAGAACAGCGCGCATTGGACGGTCCGCGTGCCACCGCCCGACGGCTCCCACCGGAGTTCCTCGACGTGCGTCTCCAGCGAGGCCAACGCGCTGTGTTCGAGCGGCGACTCCCGATACATACACTCGCCGACGACGAGCGCGTCTTCGTCGGTGAGCCCGGTCGCGTTCTTCGGCTGTGAGACCGACCCGTGGCGCACCGCCTCGTCGATCGTCGCGTCGCGGAGCAGACCCCGCTGACGGGGGGTATTCCATGCGCCGCTACGTCCCACGGAGCACCCGCCACTTCGCGGCGACGAACCCCGCGAGGATGAACACGAAGCCGGCGACGGTCGCGGGGGTCACTTCCTGCCCGAGCACGAGCCAGCCTGCGAGCGCCGCGAACACTGGAATCACGTACTCGATGAAGCTCATCTCGATCGGCCCGAGGTCGTCCAGCAGCGTGAAGTACAGGAGGAAGCCGCCGGCGCCGGCGACCGCGGAGAGGTACGCGACGGCGGCGAGCGCGGACGGCGTCCACGTGGCGGTCGCGAACGACTGCCCGGGGAGCGCGATCACGGCGGCGTGGAGGACGACCGCGCCGACGGCCATCATCCAGGCCTGTGTCGAGAGGAACGGCATCGACGGCGATCGGCTGTGGGTAACGACCGCGGCGACGGCGAACGCGAGCGCGGAGGCGAGCACGAGCGCGACGCCGAGGACGCTGTCCGCGAGGTTCGTCGGGTCGGGATCGGCGATAACCACGACGCCGACGAACCCGAGCGCGACGCCGAGCGCGGTGGCGGCGGTGAACTCCTCGTCGGTCGAGACGAGCCGCGTGAGCGCCGGGGTCACCACGGGGACGAGGCCCAACAGCACCGCGGCGACCCCGCCCGTGACGTACCGCTGGCCGGCGAACAGGAACGCGTGATGGGCGCCGATGATGAGGGCCCCGCCGACGAGCACGTAGACGTAGTCGTCCCGCGTCCGGGGGCGGATGTCCACGCCGGCGACGAGCACGGCGGCGAACAGCAGCACGGCAGCGACGTCGAAGCGCACGGCGGCGAACGGGACCGCGGGGAGGTCCGCGAGGCCGACGTCCGTCGCCATGAACGCCGTCCCCCACACTGCGCACAGCAACAGAAAGCGGCCGGCCGTCCGGGAGCGACTCATTCACGCGGAGGTCGCCGCCGACGGCGAAAGACCCGTCGAACCGCGCCGGTTCTCCCAGCGCCGGCTGCGTGTAGCCGACGGCTTGAGATACGCTCTGACGGTCTCGGTTCTACTCTCAACGCGACCGAGAGCGGATTCTCCGGCCCTGTCCGTCGCCCCGACGCAAGCGCCGACTGCCAACTCGGGAACCCGAACTCCACTTGGGGCACAGACGTAAGCTTCTGGCCCGGCAATGGGTGGTATGGCTGATTCCGATACCGCCGCCGACGCGACGCCTGTCGAGACGACCGAGTGGGAGGGTGGATTCAGTTGGATCGCGTATCCCGACGAGGACGCGCGCCGCGCGAGCCACGCACTGACGACGGGCGCCGGCGTCTGGCTCGTCGACCCGGTCGACGTCGACGGACTCGACGCGCACCTCCGCGAGGCGGGAGACGTCGCCGGCGTCGTCGTCCTTCAGGACCGACACACGCGCGACGCCGCGGCGGTGGCGCGTCGACACGACGTCGCCGTGTCCGTGCCGGAGGGAATGTCGCTCACCCGCGAGAAGCTCGACGCGGACGCGGAACCGACCGGCTCGGCGCTCGCCGGGTCCGCGTACGAGGTTCACGAGCTCCGACTGGACGACGACTGGGAAGAGGCCGTCCTGTGGAACGACGACCGCTCGACGCTGCTCGTCCCCGAGACGCTCGGGACGCTCCCGGCGTTCCGGGACGACGGCGACGCGCTCGGGGTTCACCCCGCAGTCGAGGAGTCGCCACAGGGACTGGCGGAGTGGGATCCCGGCCACCTCCTCGTCGGCCACGGCACGAGCATCCACGAGGGCGCGACGGCGGCGCTCGCGGCCGCGCTCGGACTCGACTGACGGCGACCGGAAGGCGACCTCGTTCCGTCCAGAACCGAGACACGCTAACACACGACATATACGTCTGCGAGCCCGACTGCGCGTAGATGCGGGTCGATCCACGAACCGCCCTGCGACGGCTCTACAGGAAAGTAACCCCCATGGAACTCACAGGACAACAGATCAGAGAGTATGACCGACGTGCGATAGACAGCGACACCACTGAGACAGCAACATTTGGCCTCGGCTGCTTCTGGGGGCCGGACGCCCAGTTCGGCGCCGTCGACGGCGTGGTCCGCACCCGCGTGGGCTACGCCGGCGGGACCTCGCGCGACCCGACGTACCACTCGTTAGGGAACCACACCGAAGTGTTCCAAGTCGAGTTCGATCCCGACACGATCACCTACCGAGACCTGCTGACACGGGTCTTCGAATCCCACAACCCCAACCACCAGACCGGAAACACGCAGTACCAAAACGTCGTCCTCACGGCGACGGCGGCCCAGCAGGCGACCCTCGACGAGTTTCTCTCGTCACGAGGGCTCACTGCCGACGGGATCGGCACACGGATCGAGCAGCTCTCGCGGTTCTCCCCGGCCGAAGACTACCACCAGAAGTACAAGCTGCGGTCCGTCTCCTCGCTTATCGACGCGTTCGACGCGGCGGGATACGACGACGAGGCGTTGCGGGAGTCACCCATCGCCGCCAAGCTGAACGGCTATGCCGCTGGACACGACGTCGCGGTGGTCGAAGAGCTCCCGGCGTCCAGGTGACGCCGTCGGCCGTCGGTTCTCACGGCGCGACCGATGTCCGCAGATGACACAGGCTTTCCGTATGGCACTCCTTGTGTCCGTATGTCGATAACTACTGGCGATTCGGTGACGCTCGAGTACACCGGCAAACTGGACGATGGGACCGTGTTCGACACCTCCAAGCAGTCAGTCGCCGAGGAAGCGGGCCTCGCCGAGGCCCAGCCCGACCGCGAGTACACGCCGTTGACGGTCGAGGTCGGCGGCGGTCAGGTCATCGAGGGGATGGAGGAGGGACTCCTCGGGCTGGCGGCCGGCGAGACGGACACGCTGACGATCCCGCCGGAGAAGGCCTACGGACAGCCCAGCGACGAGAACGTCGAGGAGTTCGACACCGACGAGCTCCGGGAGATGCTCGGCGGCCAGCTGCCCGAGGAGGGCGCGTACCTCGAGGCCCAGGACGGCAGCCAGGGCGAGATCGTCCACGCGGACGAGGACGTGATTCGAGCGGACTTCAACCCGCCGCTCGCCGGTGAGACGCTGACGTTCGACGTCGAAATCGTCGAGGTCAACTGAGCCCGCCCCGTCCGCTTCGCCCGCCTGACGGGACTACCCGTGAAACCGGTACAGCGACGTGACGTACGGGAGCCGGTTGAGCATCCAGATCGCCACCGGCAGGCCCACGACCGTGACCGCGAGCGCCGACGCGACGTTCGCCCACAGCAGGCTCAGCCACCAACCGACGAGGACGAAGTAGATCCCACGCACGACGAGCGACCGCTGGCCTCGCGCCGAGTCCGGGTCCGAGAGCGACCGCGGCTCCGCGAGCGTGAGCACCGTCGGCACGAGGTTGATCAGCTTGACACCGACGGGAAGCAGCACGACCGTGACCGTGAGCAGCCACGCGACGTTGACGACGATCGGCGTCGCCCACCAGCCGACGAAGACGAACCACAGCGCGCGAACGAGCAGGGACCGTTGTGCCATTGCTCGGGATAGACGCTCAGCGGGGAAACCCGTGTCGCCGGTCGCCGTCGCCGCGAATCCCTCGACCAGGAGCGATACTGGACTTCGCGGCGACGGCCGCCCCGAATGCGTTTCTCCGGTAGCGTGTCCGGGGCGACCACCGCGAGGCACCCCGACCGACCCCGTCCGTTTCAAGACGCTCGCCGGCGTGTTGTTCGTATGGAACTGACGCCGGGCGTACACGGGCTCCCGTTACAGGTATCGATGGACGACCGCGAGGCGACGTTCAACGCGACCGCCGTCGAGACGCCGCAGGGACTCCTCCTGATCGACGCCGGCCTCCCCGACACCGCGGACGTCCTCGAGGCCGCGCTCGACGACGAGGGGTTGCGCCTCGACGACGCCTGGGGCGTCCTCGTCACGCATCAGGATCCGGACCACGCCGGCTGTCTGGCGGCCGTCGTCGACCGGACCGACGCCGTGGTCTTCGCGCACGAGACGGAAGTGCCGTACCTGGAAGGCGACAGGGAGCTCGTCAAATCCAGCGCGGAGCGACCGCTGTCGATCGACCCGACGACGGTCGACGTCCGCCTGACGGGGGGCGAAACGTTCGCGACCGCCGCGGGGCCGATGGAGGTGGTCGCGACGCCCGGCCACAGTCCGGGGCACGTGTCGGCGCACTTCCCCGACGCGGAGCTGCTCGTCAGCGCCGACGCGCTCAACGTCGTCGACGGCGCGCTCGTCGGGCCCCGGCCCGAGGTGACGCAGGACCTCGAGACCGCGTGGGAGAGCGTCGAGACGCTCGCCGATCTGGCCGTGACGCAGACGTTCTGCTTCCACGGCGGCCGCGTCGCCGCCGGGACGGACCGCATACGGGAGCTAGTAGCCGACCGGTAGCGGGCGGGCGAGGCGGTCGCGGTCATCGTCACCGTCGAGCCAGCCGACCCAAACCGACTTGCGTAGGGGGCGCGTCGCTCCGCCCATGCCCGCCTCACAGTCCGGACCCACGAGCCTCGAATTCGGCGTCCTCGGCACCGCGGGGATCGCCCGCAAAGCGGTGATCCCGGCGATCGCCGCGAGCGACCACGCGGTCGGCGCGGTGGCGTCGCGGGACGCCGACCGCGCGGAGCGGTTCGCGGCCGAGAACTCGATCCCCCGCAGCTACGGCTCCTACGAGGCCCTCCTCGACGACGACGCGCTCGACGCGGTGTACGTCCCGCTCCCCAACGGCCGCCACGCCGAGTGGACGAAACGCGCCGCGGACGCCGGGTTAGACGTGCTCTGTGAGAAGCCGCTCGCCGCCGACGCGGACGAGGCGCGTGACGTGGTCGACCACTGCGACCGACGTGGCGTCACGCTGATGGAGGCGTTCATGTACCGGTACCACCCCCGCACCGAGCGCGCCGTCGCGCTCGCGGCGACCGAGCTCGACGACGTCCGCACGGTGACGGCCACCTTCCGCTTCCCGCTGTACGACCGCCCGAACGACGTGCGACTCGACCCCGAACTCGCCGGCGGGTCGCTGATGGACGTCGGGTGTTACCCCGTCTCGCTGGCCCGGACGGTCCTCGGGACGCCGGACCGGGCGTACGCCCACGCCGGCGACACCCGGGACGCCGGGGTCGACACCGAACTCGCGGGCGTGTTAGCGTACGACGACGGTCGCTCGGCGCGGGTCGCGTCCGGCTTCGACACGCAACTGGTTCAGCGGTACCGCGTCGACGCGACGAACGGCTGGGTCGAGGTCGAGCGCGCGTTCGACGCCCCGACCGACGAGCCGGTGGAACTGGAGTACGAGATCGACGGGCGCCACGGCGTCGAGACGTTCCCGGCGGTCGACCAGTACCGGCTCCAAGTCGACCGCTTCGCCGAGCGCGTCGCCGACGGGACCGCCCCTCTGACCGATGGCGAGGAGGCGATCGCGAACATGGAGATCATCGACGCGCTCGCCGAGAGCGCCGCCGACGGCGCCCCCGTCGACCTCTAAGCGGGGGCGTCGGACCGCAGCCTCCGGGGTTCAGTCAGTCCGTCCCGAGCGCCGCCACCTCGCTCACCGGTCGATCCCGCCCTCGCCGTCGATGACGTCGCGGACCTCTTCCCGAGTCGTCACCGCGAGGTCGCCGTCGGTGGTGCGTTTCAGCGCCGCCGTCGCGGATCCCCACCGGAGGGACGCGGCGAGGTCCCCGCCGCGAAGCCGCTCCGCGACGAAGCCGGCGACGAACGCGTCCCCGGTGCCGATCGCGTCGAACGTCTCCGCCTCGTACACGTCCTGCTCGTACACCGAGCCGTCGTGGAGCGCGACCGCCCCCTCCAGCCCGCGGGTGACGACCACCGTGTCGAACCCGAACTCCGTGGCGAGCCCGTGTGCGATCTCGACGGCGTTGCCCTCGCGATCGAGCACCTCGCGGGCGTCGCGCCGCGGGACGAACAGGGTATCGACGCGCTCGAACAGGTCCTCGTATGCCGCCCGCGCCGTCTCCGGGTCCCAGAGCTTCGCCCGGTAGTTCAGGTCGAACGAGCGCGCGGTCCCCGCCTCGCCGGCGGTCTCCAACAGGGCGGCCGTCGTCTCCGCGGCGGCCGCCGAGAGGGCGGGCGTGATCCCCGTCGTGTGGAACCACTCCGCGTCTTCGACCGCCCCCGTCGGAAGCTCCTCGGCCTCGACGGTCGTGATCGCCGCGTCGGCGCGGTCGTAGATGACGTTCGTCCCACGCGGTTCGCCGCCGTGCTCGAGGTAGTACGTCCCCACTCGGCTCGTCTCCGCGTCCGCCCACGCGACGCCCGGCCGGACGCCGTGGCTCCGCAGTTCGGTCACGATCCGTCGGCCGAGCGGCGAGTCGGGGAGCTTCGAGAGCCAACGGGTGTCGGCGCCGAGCCGCGCGGCCCCGACCGCGACGTTGCTCTCCGCGCCGCCGGCCTGGACGGTCAATTCGCGGGTCGTCTCCAGCCGCTCGCCGCGCGGCGGCGACAGCCGCAGCATCGTCTCGCCGAACGTGACGAGGTCGGTCATCGACGCCACCCCCCGCCGCAGGTCTCGAACCGGTTCATATCGGATGCTACTCTCGCCCGAATATAAGAGGGGGTGATCGCCGTCGACCGTCGATCGGGGGATCCTCGCGTCCCCCGTGTCGCGGCACCAGCCCGCTCCGCTCCGTGTCGTGGCACCAGCCCGCTCCACCTCGTGTCGCGACGATCGCCCGCTCCGTGTCGCGACGATCGCCTGCTCCGTGTCGCGACGATCGCCTACTCCGCGTCCTCGCGCGCCCGGTAGTCCGGCAGCGTGTCGTCCTGCATCACCGCGCCGCGGCCGCCGTCGACGAGCAGCGCGGCCCCCGTGACGAAGGCGGCGTCCTCGCTCGCGAGGAAGGAGACGGCACCGGCGACGTCGGCGGGCGTGCCGATCCGGCCGGTCGGGTGGATCGATTCGACTTCTTCGAGGCGTCCCTCCGGCAGCTCGTCTCGCGTCCGCTCGACTTCGACCCAGCCGGGAACGACCGTGTTCACCCGGACGCGGGGACCGAAGTCTACCGCGAGCGACCGCGTCATGCCGTTGATACCCGCCTTGACGGCGTTATAGGGGAAATGCGCCGGCATCGTCGCGTACGCGTGGTTCGACGAGACGTTCACGATCGCCCCGCGGTCCATGTGTTCGAGGGCGGCCCGCGCGGCGAGCCAGTACGCGCGGAAGTCCGTCTCGACGACGAACGCCCAGTCGTCGAGCGTCGCCTCGTCGGCGGCCGTCTCCGTCTGGACGCCGGCGTTGTTCACGAGCACGTCGACCGAGCCGTACCGCTCGGCGGCCGCCGCCGCCAGCGCGGCCACGTCGTCCGGGTCGCGCATGTCGGCGCGGACGAACGTCGCGTCGCCCGTCGGTGCGCCGTCGGCAGCGTCACCGCCCGACTCCGCGATCCGGTCGACGACGGCCTCGCCGGCCGCCTCGGAGCGCCCGCTGACCACGACGTTCGCCCCCTCGGCGGCCAGCCGCTCCGCGATTCCGGCGCCGATCCCGCGCGTCGACCCCGTGACGATCGCCGTCTCGCCGGCGAACCGTCCGGGAACCGCGCCTTCGCCCGGTGACTCGCGTCGCCGGGTCATCGGTCCCTCTCGCGTCGCCGGGTCGTCGGTCCCTCTCGCGTCGCCGGGTCGTCGGTCCGCCCCGCTCGCCGCGATTCGGTCTCCATCGGGATCACCACTCCGCGACGGAGCCGTCGTCGTGGCGCCAGACGGGGTTGTGCCAGTCGACGTCTTTCTCGGCCTGCTCGCGCACGTGTTCCTCGTCGATCTCGATACCGAGCCCGTCGCCGCCCGGGACGTCGACGAAGCCGTCGCGGTACTCGAACACCGACGGGTCCGCGAGGTAGTCCAACACGTCGCTCGTCTCGTTGTAGTGGATGTCGAGCGACTGCTCCTGGATCAGCGCGTTCGGCGTGCAGGCGTCGACCTGGATGCAAGAGGCGAGCGCGATCGGGCCGAGCGGGCAGTGCGGCGCGACCGACACGTCGTACGCCTCGGCCATCGACGCGATCTTCTTCAGCTCGGAGATCCCGCCGGCGTGGGAGACGTCCGGCTGGATCAGGTCCACCGCGTCCGCCTCGAGTATCTCCTTGAAGTCCCACCGCGAGTACATCCGCTCGCCGGTCGCGATCGGGATCGTCGTCGACGCCCGGATCGCCGGCAGCGCGTCGTTGTTCTCGGGCAACACCGGTTCCTCGATGAACATCGGGTCGTACGGCTCCAGCGCCGCGGCGAGCCGGCGAACCATCGGCTTGGCCACCCGGCCGTGGAAGTCGACCCCGATGTCGACCTCGTCGCCGACCGCCTCCCGGACGGCCGCGATCCGGTCGGCCGAATCGGCCACCGCGGCCGGGGAGTCGATCGACTCTAGCTCCGCAGTCGCGTTCATCTTCAGCGCCGAGAAGCCGGCGTCGACCTTCTCGCGGGCGGCCTCGCCCACGTCCGCCGGCCGGTCCCCGCCGATCCACTGATAGACGCGGACCCGGTCGCGCGCCCGGCCGCCGAGCAGCTCGTGGACGGGCGCGCCGAACTGCTTCCCCTTGAGGTCCCACAGCGCCTGGTCGACGCCGGCGATGGCGCTCATCAGCACGGGGCCGCCGCGGTAGAAGCCGCCGCGGTACATCGCCTGCCAATGGTCTTCGATCCGCGTCGGGTCCTCGCCGAGGAGGTAGTCGTCGAGCAGCTCCTCGACGGCCGCGACGACCGTGTGGGAGCGTCCCTCGACGATCGGCTCTCCCCAGCCGACCCTCCCGTCGCTCGTCGTGAGCTTCAGAAACAGCCAGCGAGGCGGTACCTCGAACAGCTCGTAGTCGGTGATGTGCATGGTGAGTTCGGTAACTCCGAACCGGTCCGACCGTCGCGGGACTCGCGCGCCGTCGGTCGCCGCCGGCGTCCGACGCGGACCGGTCCGTCGCCACGGTCGTAGTTGCCCGTCCCTCCCTTAAATAGCGGGTGTGTGCGGCCGCGCCGCGGGCGTCGACGCGACCGCGACACGCCCCGATTTAAGCCCCCGCGGCGAGCAGGGGAACGCATGCGAACCGACCGACTCGACCGGATCACGGACGGCGGAGTGATCGCGATCCTCCGCGGCGTGGCGCGGGACGACGCCGTGGCGGTCGCGGACGCCGTCGTCGACGCCGGCGTGACGGCGCTCGAGGTAACGGCGGACACGCCGAACGCGACGGCGTCGATCGAGGCGATCGCCGACCGCGTCGACGACGCGCTGGTCGGCGCCGGGACCGTCCTGGACGCGGAGACCGCGCGCGCGGCGCAGCTCGCCGGCGCGGAGTTCCTCGTGACGCCGACCGCGAACCGCGACGTGATCCGGACGGCGAACCGCTACGGAACGCCGATCGCGGTCGGCGCGTACACGCCGACCGAGGCGCTCTCGGCCTTCGAGGCCGGCGCCGACCTCGTGAAGGTGTTCCCCGCGAAGACCGGCGGTCCGGACCACGTCGCGGCGATCGGCGGCCCGCTCCCGCAGGTCCCGCTCGTCCCCACCGGCGGCGTGGACGCGGACAACGCAGGCGACTACGTCGACGCGGGCGCGGTCGCGGTCGGCGTCGGCAGCGGGATCGTCGACGGCGAGGCGATCGCCGCCGACGACTTCGACGCGATCCGGGCGAACGCGCGCGCGGTCCTCGACGCCGTCTCCGCCGCGCGGGAGTGAGGGGGACGCTCGGGAGCGCTCGGCGACGCTCGCCCGGCTCGCGTCGCCCGTTCGAGCGTCGTCTCGGCCGGGTCGTCGCCTACCGCGCCGGCGAGCGGCTCTCGTCCGCGGCGTCGGGCGACGACGACCGCACCGCGTCCCAGCCCCGGAGACAGGCCTCACAGAGGTAGTACGCGAACCCGTCGACGTCTCGATGCGTGAGCGAGGCGTCGATACCGCATCTCTCACAGTTCATAGCCGCCCACTACGTCAAGACGGGTATATGTCTTCTGCTCGGAGTCAGACCTGTGATAATTCGTCACGGAACCGACGAAACGGAAGTTCCGGCGACCGCGCGGTCGACACGCCCCCGCGCGGCGCCTACCGCAGCGCGTCGAGGCCGAACTCGAAGGCCGCGACCGGCACCTCAAGGTCGTGTTCGACGAGCACCGCGGGGTGGAGCTCACCGATCACGCCGACGCGCTCGCCGTCGATCACGGCGGCGGCGGCGCGGCCCTCGATGAACGAGGGGTGTTCGGTCCGCGGGGTCTCCAGGTCGGCGTCGAAGTCGTTACAGAGCGCCTGGAGCCGCCCCTTCGCCGCCTCGTAGGAGGCGTCGCGCCGGGCGACCGCGCCGGCGACGTGGCGGAACTCGGCGACGTTCGTGTCCTCGGCGTCGTCGCGCTCGGCCACGAAGCCGACCTCCGCGACGTCCTGCGGGTAGGCGTTGTGGGTGTTCCGCTCCAACAGCATGACGAGCGAGGGGAGCGCCCACGTGCGCAGCTGGGTGTACTCCTCGCTGTACGGCTCGGTGATCTCGACGGGGTCGCCGCCGCCGAAGATGCCGGCGCTCGCGTTCGGCTCGCCCGCGTCGGCGACCGCGGCGCCGCCGGTCCCCGGCTCGATCCGCATCCGGTCGTAGTTCTCGGTCCCGCTCGTCATGTGGAAGTTCAGCAGGTCCTCGAAGCCGAGCCCCACGAGGCTCGTCCGGACCGCGTCCTCTAACCGCGAGCGCTCGTGGCGCCCGCCGACGGTGCCCACGTCGGGGTAGCGGGGCTCCAAGTTGTCGAAGCCGTACGCGCGCCCCACGTCGTCGACCAGGTCGAGCGGGTGGAGCACGTCGACGCGGTACGGCGGAATCTCCACCTCGTAGGACACATCCTCGTCGAGGGTGTAGGAGGCGTCGAGGCCGGCGCGCTCGAAGCAGTCGACGACCTCCTCCGGCTCGAACTCGACGCCGAGCAGCGTCTCGATCCGGTCGTGCGAGACGGTCTTCTCGTCGACGTCGAGGTCGGGACGGACCAGTTCGCGGCCGTACTCGCTCGGGTGCGTCGCGCCGTCGGCGTAGTTCACCTCGACCGACTCGATCGTCGCCCCGCGGGCCGACAGCGCGTAACAGATGATGTTGCACATCCGGTCTATCGTCCACTGGTCGGTGCCGGTGAGCTCGACGAACAGCTCGCGCGAGCCGGTCGTCACCTCGGTGCGCTTCCCGTTGATCACCGGCGGGAACGAGAACAGCCCGAGCTCGTCGTAGATCGCGGGATACCGGTCGAGATCCGTCACGAGGTCCGCGTAGGTCGTCCCCGTGTCGTGTTCCGCCAAGACCTCGTTCGGGGTCAGCTCGTCGTTCGCGTCGAGCGGGACGAACGTATCCCCGTCGGGGTCGACCCCGCGGTAGGTGATCGACGGCTCCGCGCCCTCCTGGAGCGGCGCGCCCTTCACCATCGCGAGGTCGTGGATCCCGATCGCGCCCTTCGCGCGGCCGCGGCCCATCGTCGCGTGGAGCTTCTCCTGGAGCTGGATCAGAGACTCCAGCGCCGCCTCGTCCATATCGAGGCCGCGGACCACGGCGCCGGTGACGTACGGGCGCTCGTCCGGAACCGACTCGTCGACCTCGATGGTCCACTCGGGGTCGTTCGTGTTCGGGACGTAGACGCCGCGGGCGTCGCCGTAGTGGTACCGAAGCGAGCGGGCGACCCCCTCGACGGAGAGCCGGTCGAGTCGGTCGGGCGCGAACTCGAACTGGAACATCCCGTCGTCGGTCTCTCCCTCGAACTCCAAGCCGAGCCCGAACAGGTCGGTTTTGAGTTCATCGTCGTCCTTCTCCTCGTGGCCGGTGAGCTCGCGGAGCTCGTCGGGGTCGACGTCGACGACGGGCATCAGTAGCTCACCTCCGCGTTCCGCAGGAAGTCGATGTCGGCTAAGGTTCCGTGGAGGTCGCGGATGTCCTCCGCGCCGGTGGTGAGCATCGCCAGCCGTTCGAGGGCGAGCCCCCACGCCATCACGTCGCAGTCGACGCCGAGCGGGCCGGTGACCTCCTCGCGGAAGACGCCCGAGTTCCCGATCTCGATCTCCTCGCCCGTCTCCGGGTGTTCACCGAACAGCTCGAAGGAGGGCTCGGTGTAGGGGTTGTAGTGGGGCTTGAACCGGATGTCCGTAATTCCGAACTGCCGGTAGAACTCCTCGAAGGTGCCCATCAGGTCGCGCACCGAGAGGTCCTCGGCCATCACCCACCCCTCGATCTGGAAGAACTCTAGGAGGTGCGTCGGGTCGAGGGTGTCGTTGCGGTACACCTTCTCGACCGAGAAGTAGCGCTGCGGCGGCTCCAGTTCGGCGCCCGCGACCCCGGAGAGGTACCGCATCGACAGCGACGTGGTGTGGCCGCGAAGCGCGACCTCCCGCGCGAAGTCCTGCGACCACGGCGAGTGGTAGCCGTCGCCGTCCTCGCCCCACCCGTCGCGGTGGGCCGACTCGACGCGGTCGATCAGCTCCTCGGGGATCTCCTCCATCGGGTCCACGTCGAGCGCGAACCGGTCCCAGTGGGTCCGCGCCGGATGGTCCTGGGGCATGAACAGGCAGTCGTTGATCCAGAAGTCGGCGTCGGCGTGGGGGCCCTCCATCTCCGAAAATCCCATCCCGACCAGCACGTCCTTCACGCGGTCGGCGGTCCGGCGGAGCACGTGTTTCCGGCCGCCGCGGGCCGTCTCGGCCTCGGCCTCGACGTTGTACTCGGCGAACTCGGCGTCGCGCCACTCGCCGCTGGCGAGGAGTTCCGGCGTGAGCGCGCCCACCGTCTCGGTCGCCTCGACGCCGGTCATCAGCGCGTCGACGCCGTCGTCGGTGAGCGTCACCGTCCGGGTGACCGACTCCGCGACCGCGAGCAGTCCGCGCGAGTCGAGCCGGTCGATCACCGCGCCGTCGACGTCGAGGTCGCTCGCGTCGAGCGCCGCCCCCTCGCGGTCGGCCTCCGCGAGCGCCGCGAGCGCCCTCGCCTCCGGGTCGGCGTCGAGGTCGGCGTCGGGGTCGACCGAGAGCTCGCCGCCGTCGACGCTCCCGAACCCCTTGCGCGCGAAGTTCGCGAGCGCGATGTCGACCTCGGGCCCGTCCAGGTCGGCCCCGCCGATGACCGCGCCCATCGAGGCCGGTTCGGCGTCGGCGCCCGCGTCGAGGCCGGCTCGGTAGAGCCGGGTCTCTGGGAGTCCCTCGTCGACGTAGGTCCGCCCCTCGTCGGTGAGTTTGAGGCTCTCGTCGGTCACCGAGGCGACCTCGACGAGCCCGTCGTCGGCCAGGTCGAAGGCCGCGCCCGCGACCGTCTCCGGCTTCAGGTCGGTCGCCGCGGCTATCTCCGCCACCGTTCGGTCGTCCGTCGCGCTCGCGGCCTCGAGGACCGCGAGCTGTCGTTCCGGGAGTCGCATTCGAGTTGTCTCTACACGCGTGCGGCTGGTTGGTAACGGTTCCGGGACCGAGACGCGCCGCCCGTAATCATTTTTGATAAATTAACCGATCGGTTTATGACTCGTACTCGTGTGAGAACGACTATGAGTAGCGTAACGGCCGGCTCGGACGGATCCGGTTCGGTTCCAGAGACGGCGCGCGTCCGTCACGGCGGCAGCGGCCCCAGTCCCAGCCTCGCCGTCGTCGAGGCGATCGCGGAACTCGTCGGCGTCGCCCCCGCCGACTTACGCGAAGAGGGCGTGGTGCTGTACGACTACGTCGACCCCGACGCGCTGAACGCGCTCGTCACCGACCGCTCCGACGCCGACGTCGACGTCTCGCTCATCGTCGCGGGCTACGAGGTCCGCGTCGGTCCCGACTCCGCCGTCGCTCGGCGGTCGGGGAACTGAGTCGACGCCGGCGACTCGACACGACCCGATCCCCCTGCTACCCTTCGTCCGACGCCCGTTCGCGGAGCCGCGCGATCCGGTCACCGAGCGGCGGTTGAACCTCGAACCACGTCGACCAGTCGCCGGTTTCCGGCTCGACTCCGCGGCGCTCCGCGACGCGCTCGAACGCGTCCGCGACGCGCTCGGCCCCGACCGCGTCGGCGGCGCGGGCGTCCGCCGCGTACTGGACCCGGCGGCCGGCCCAGAAGGAGACGACACCCACGGCGACGACGGCGGCGAACCCAGACTCGAACGGGACGAGCGCCGTGACGACCGCCGCCAGCGCCGCCAGCACGCCCCCCACGGCGACGGCGCGGAACTCGGCGTAGTACGTCGCGGCCCGGCCGGCCTCCGCCGCGAACAGCCCGATCGCGACGTCCTCATCGAGGTCCGTTAGCACGTCTTCGGTCAGAAACAGCACCCGTCGACGAGGCGGGCCTCGAATCCCGACCTCCGCCGGACCGGTGGCCGCCGATCCGCTCCCGTCGCTCGCCTCGCCGTCGCCGGACCCCCCGACCGACTCGATCGCGATCCGGTCGACGTCGAGCCCGCCCGGCTCCGCCAGCGCCGCGATCTGCGCGCGCTCCGCGTCCGTCGGCTCCCGAAGGTCCCGAAAGCGGTCGGCGGCGTACAGCGGACCCACCGCGACCGCGAGCGCGGCGAGGACGGCGACGACGAGAACGAACGCGACCCTGATCATCGCTCTCGACGACGGCTCGGCCCGGCTAAAAGGACGCGGTGTCGCGACGCCTCCCGGCAACCCCGACGCCGAGCGAACTCGCCTTCGGTCGACGCCCCGCGCGCCCGTTCGCGGCTCACTCCGGAACGCGTCGCGCCAGCGCCCGGACCGCCGCCGCGGCCTCGCTGTCGGGCGCGGCGGCCGCGATCGGCCGTTCCGCCTCGACGGACCGAGCGACCCGGGGATCTGCCGGCACCACCTCGACCGGGGCGCCGAGCGCGTCGCCGATCGGCTCGACGGGCGGCGGCTCGGTCACTCGGTTGACCGCGCAACCGACCAGCCCCGCGTCGAGCTCGCGCGCGAGCTCCCGGGTCCGGATCGCGTCGGCCAGCGCGAACGCCCGCGGCGAGACGACGAGGAGGCAGGCGTCCGCGACCGCGAGCGGGACGCCCGCGTCGGCGCGGCGCCCCGCGGGACAGTCGAGGACGACGGTGCCGAACTCGCGTTCGACCGCCGCGACCGCTTCGCTCAGCCGCACCAGGTCGGCCGCCCGCGCGCCGGCAAGCGTCCGCCCGCACGGAACGATGTCGACCGGTCCGGGCCGGACCGTCTCGATCGGGTCCGCCGCGCCGGCGAGCACGTCGTGGAGGTCCGGGCCCCGTCCCCCCGGGAGGTCGGCCATCCCGAGGTCCGCGTCGACGACGACGCCGTCGAGTTCGGCGGCGACGTTGTACGCGAGCGTCGTCTTCCCCACGCCGCCCTTTCCGCCCGCCACGGCGAGGATCACGCCAGCGCCTCCAGCGCTTCCGTCGGCACGTCGCTCTCTTCGGCCCGTTCCGCCAGCGCCGCGGCGCGGTCCCGGACCGCCTTCAGGCGTTCGGCGTCGGCCGCGACGCGTTCGTCGAGCCGTCCGAGCGCGTCGAGACCGCCGCCCTCCTCGACGACGTCGGTCGCCGTCGCGAGATCCGCGTCCGTCAGCCGTTCCGCCCGCTCGACCCGCGCCTCGACGGCCGCGAACCACGCGTCGAGCTCGCCGGGACCCGCCGCGCTCGGCCCCGGTTCGTCGGCCGCCGGTCGACCGAGACCGTTCCCGTCCGCCGACCCGTTCCCCTCGGCGTCTCCGTCGGCCTCGCTTCCGTCTCGATCGGTTTCGGCCGCGTCGTCCTCGGCCTCGTTCCCGTCTCGCTCCGTCGCTTCCACGTCGCGATCGATCCCCTCGCCGTCGCGGTTCCGCTCGCTCTCCGAGCCGGCCGCCGCGCGCCGCGGTGGGCGGTGATCGTCGAGGTCGCGCACCGCCGCCCGCGCGACGTCGTCTCCGGCTTCGATCGCCCCGGAACCGTCGTCGTCGACCGGTCTCACAGGCTCGACGCTCGCGAGCTCGACCGGCGGCTCGACCGGCTCAGCGAGCGCGGCGAAGCCGAACGCCGCCCGTTCGCCCGGGTCGATCACCGCGGTCACGCCCGCGGCGTCCCACCCCGCCTCGGCGACGCCGCCTCGCCGCGGCGGGAGCGCCGGGGCGTCGAGCCGGCTCTCGATCCGGACCCGCCGCGGGACTGCGCCGTCGTTTCGCACCCGGCATCCGACGAGCGAGGCGTCTCCCTCCCGGTCGACGGACCAGTCGAGTTCCATGGGTCGGCTGCCGCGGAATCGCATATAAGAGTCGGGGCGGACCGCCGCATTCGACGGGGTTCAGCGCCCGCCCGCGTCGCCGGATCTCTCCCCCTCGCCGGCGGTGTCCCCCACGCGAACGTCGGCCGTCCGAAGCAGCGACCGCGCGCTCCGGTCCGCCGACTCGACCGCTCGGGCCGCGTCGCCGCGCAGTTCGACGGCGCCGTCGAGCGCCGCGATCCTGACCGCGGCGAGCGACGCCGCGATCCGGCTCCCGTCGTACCCGTTCGGGCCCTGTCCGGCCGCGCTCGGGTCGCCGCGCGGGACGACCGCGAGGGCCCGCCGAAACGCCGGATACACCGCCTCGACGAGTTCGTTCCGCGCGTCGCACAGCCGGTTCCGGAGGCGGTCGCGGAGCCGCAGTCGCCGCCGACGCTGGTCGCGGGCGCGGGCTGCCTCGCCCCTCGCTCGTTCGAGCGCCTGTTCGGCGGCGATCGCTTCGGTCTGTGCGGCCGAAAGCTCCGCGGCCGCCGCCTCCAGGTCGTCGAGCGTCTCGTCCGCCTCGGCGTCGACCGCGCGACGCGCTCGCGCGTCGCCGCGCAGCGTCGCGACGCGTTCCTTCAGTCGATCGGTCTCGCCGGTCGTCTCCGCGACCCGTCGCCGCGCCGCGGTCAGATCGACCGGGTCGATCTCGATCGCCGCGAGCTCTCCTTCGATCTCGTCGATCTCGTCCGCGACCGACGCGGTCATCCCTCGCGAACGCGCGGTCGCGGCGAGCTGACGCCGGATCCCCGCGTCGGTGGGCAACCGTCCGAGGACCTCGACCGGTTCCGGCCGACCCGCGACGGGGTCGTCAGCGCCGTCTCCGTTCGAACCGACCGGTGCCGGATCGGTTTCGGTCACAGCTCTCGTTCGCGCATGGTATCGGGATCCGGGTGATCCGTTCCCGCGGCGAAGGCGGCGTACGGCGTCGCCTTCGCGGACCGGTCCGCGTAGGCCGCGGCGGCTTCCCGGACCGGCTCGTCGACGGCGACGAACTCGTTGAACGGTTCGGTGCGTTCTATCTGAACGGCTCCGCCGTGCGACTCCCGCAGCCGCAGCGCGAGGAACGCGGCGTACACCGTCTCGTCGAGCATGGCGGCCCGCCCGAACCGCCGGGCGACGACCGACTCGTGGCGGCGACACAGGTTCCGGAGGCCGGTTCGAGCGGCCGCCGAATACGTCACGACCAACAACACGCCCGGCGCTGGTCGGTTACGGAATTTAGCCGTTCCGGACCGGAACGTTTCAGCCGCCTTCAGCGACCGCGACGAAACCGTTCCGGCCTGGTTCCGAGATCCGCAGTCAGAACCGCTCCACGTCGAACGCCGGCCTCTCACTGCGGCCCGGATCACCGTCCTCCTCCGGATCACCGTCCTCCTCTCGGTCACCATCGTGCGTCTCGCCGTCGACGTCGCTCGCCGCGAGGACGCGTTCGCGGGCGGCCGGCTCGGAGGGCGCGACGACCACGGTGCCGTCGACGGGGTCGTCGCCGACGGCGCGGTACACGTCGTCGTCGCCGTCGAACTCGGTGGCGTACGTCCGGAGCACCGCCGCGACGCGCCGCTCCGTGGCCGCGAGGTCGGCCTCGCCGTTCTCGAACTCGCGGAGCGCGTCCTCGACGTTCCGTATCGCGGAGATGCGGTCCATCTACGTCGTCCTGAGGTGGCCCTGCTGGGGCTCGTACACCTCGCCTTTCGTCCGGAGCTTCTCGATCTCGCCCTCGGCTTTCCCCCGGTCCATTCCGATCTCGCCGGCGCGGTCGAGCACCTCGTCGACCGGCGCGCCCTCCTGGTACTCCTCCTCGATGTCGGCAATGAGGCCCTTGATGTTCTTGATCCGGTCGCGCTGGCTCTTCGAGGTCCCAGTCTCGACCACGTCGGCGTCGAACTGGCCCGTCTCCGGGTCGACGCCGATGTCCTTGAGACACGACTCGACGATGTCGGTCGCGCGGTCGGCGTCCTCGCGCTCGACGGTGTCCGAGAGGCGGACCCGCGCGCTGGCCTCCGAGAGCCGCACCATCGCCTCCAGCTTCCGCGCGGTGACCGGCACCGGCGCGTCCTCGTCTGCGCCCTTCGAGCGCAGGTCGACGTAGAACTCCTCGATCAGCTCCTTCGCCTCCTCCGTCATCGTCGGGTAACAGGAGCGCTTCGCGTGGGCGATGTACTTGCGTAACAGCTCCGAGTCGATCTCGGGCGCGACCTCCTCGGTCACCTCCGCCACCTGCTCCGAGGTGAACTCCGAGCTCGCCAGCTCCTCGCGCTGGGTGTTGAGCTCGCCCGCGTAGTTCGTCTTGATGATGTGTTTCGCCAGCCGGGAGTCGTGCTCCGGGTCCGGACTGTCCGTCACCGTGAAGATGAGGTCGAACCGCGAGATGAGCGCCGGTTCGAGGTCGATCTGCTCGCCGATCGGCTCGTACTGGTCGAACCGGCCGTACTTGGGGTTCGCGGCACCGAGCAGGGAACACCGCGCCTTCAGCGTCGCGTTGATCCCTGCCTTCGAGACGGAGATCTTCTGCTGTTCGAGCCCCTCGTGCATCGCGGAGCGGTCGGAGGAGTTGTGCACGACGAGCCCGTTCGCGACGAAGTTGTGCGTCTCCTCGACCGTGAGATCGTACACCCGCGGTCGCTCTCCGTCCTCGATCCGCGTCAGTATCGACCGCAGCTCCGCTTCGACGGCGTCGACCTCCTCCGCGACGGCCTCGCGCACATCGTCGAGTCGGTCCGTTTCGACGGCGCCGGACAGCCAGCGCGACACGGTCGCCTGCGTCACGTCCAGTCTCGACGCCACGTCCGCCTGACTGATCTCATACGCGTCGAGCGCCGCCGACAGCTCCGCTCGCGTCTCGCCGACCGGACCGCGGTCGAGCAGTTCGCGAGCGCGGTCTTCCGCCGTGTCGACCGGGCCGTCGATGACGCCGGCGAGACGCTGCCGGAGTACCTTGCCGCGGTGTTCGACCGATTCCGGCGGGATCGTCTCGACCGACTCGACGCGGCGCCACTTCACGTCGCCGCGAACGAACTCGCGGAGGTCGTCGAATTCGACGTTCGCGACCTCGCCGACGACCTCTCGGAGTCGCGCGGTCACCGTCCGACGGATCTCGTCGCCCTCGCCCCACTCGCGGGAAATCTGTTGCTGGGACAGCGTCGTTCCCTCGGCCAACTCGGACTGCGAGACGTGGTATCGGCGCCGTAGCTCCGAGAGCGTCTCCCACGTCGGCGTCTCGTCGAGCGCGTCGCGGTCGGCGGCGGCCGTCTCCAGTCTGTTCTCGAACGCCGCGAGCACTTGGCGGGCGCGGTGGAGCGAGACGTTCGCGGCCCCGGTCTCGAAGTCGTGATACGTGACCGCGTCGAGCCCGCACTCGCTTTGGTAGAGCCGGAGGGAGTCGCGACACCGCGCGAGCACGTCGTCGACCTCCGGGACCACGTCGAGGATCGTTCGGTCGCCGTCCGCGGCGTCGACGACGCGGTCGAGCGCCGCCGCCTTCCGCGTGGCCGTGAATCCGACGTACCGCCGGAACGCCGCGAGCGAGTCGGCGTCGGTCACCGTGAGGTAGTACACGTCGCGGCCGCCGTCTCGTTCGCGGTGCTGGAGCTGGCTCGACACGCCGAACCCTAAGAGCAGGCTCCGCGTGCCCTCCAGCAGGTCCCGGCTCGCCGACGCTATCCGGACGTTGCCCGCCGACTCGTCGACGTGCCCCTCGATGTCGGCGAGCGCGCGGACGAACGCGGCCTTCGCTGCGCGGCTCCCGGCCGATACGGGAGTCGGGAAGCACTTCTCGTCGTACCGACCGAGGTTCATCCCCGCGTCGAGGACGGCGTCGGCGTGTTCCTTCCCCGTGACGCGAACCGTCTCGACGCCGTCGTCACGCTTCTCGCTCGGCGGTCGAACCGGCTCCGCGTCGAACGCCGCCCGCGCCGCGCGCTCGAAGTCGTCTAAGAGTTCGTCGTCCGCGTTGGTGAACCGGACGCCGTAGACGCCCTCGTCGCGGTCGTAGAAGACGTTGCCGTCGCCCGAGAGGTATCCGAGGACGCTCGCCATCGCGGCGTCAACGCCGTCAGCGTCGACGGATCCATCGTCGAGCGGTTCGACGCTCCCGACGCCGCCCGCCATTGCTGCCGCTCCGGCGCCGTCGGCGGCCTTCGTCGGAATCTCTCGGGGCACGTACACCCAGTCGCCGTCGTCGAGCGCGGCCGCCTCGCGCTCGACCCGCTCGCCGTCGTCGAGGACGAAGAACGGGTGGTCGGCGGTCGCGGTCAATGACTCGCCGGTCTCGGTCGTCACCCGGGTCAGCTCCGACGGCGCGTCGTACTCGTGGACCGCGGAGACGGACCGCTCGACGAGGTTCCCGTCCTCGTCCATCGACCAGACGTCGAGGTCGACGTCGCGCACGCGGCGCCCGTTCGAGAGCTCCTCGACGTCGCCGTCCTCGGCCGCCTCACGCGCCAGCTCGTCGATGCGCTCGACGCGGCCGTCTGCCAGCGAGACCAGCGCGTCGCCGGTGACGCAGTCCATCTTGTCCAGCTCGTCGACCGCCGCGATCCCCTTGTCTGCGAGGACGAGCGCGCCGGCTTCGAGCGACCACTGCTGGCCGTCGCCGAAGTCGTCGCGGACGGCCGCCGCCGTGAGCCCGGCCGCGCTCGAACCCTTCCCGGAGGTGTACACCGAGCGGGGCGCGATGTTTTCTACATACGAAATCATCTGTGAGTTGTGTGAGACGATCCCGTTCGAGACGTAGTTGTGAGTCCCCTCGACTTCGAGATCGTACACCCACTCGTCATCTGGTTCGACTCGCTCGATGGACTCAATCTGATCCCAGCGAATATCGCTCTCAGCGAGTTGACCGAGCGCGGCAACGTCGCGTGCGGTGGATCCGCCATCTGTTTTGGCGAAAGCGTCGGTGTCGCTGTCGATGGGGGACCCACACGCGTCCTCGAATGCGTCGACAATTCGTCTGAGGGCGTCCCGACTCGGATTCCGGTTTCCGGCCTCGTAGTGTCGGTACGTGCTCCGTGGTACACCGCACTCGTACTGTGTCAGTCCCAGCGACTCACGCAGTCGACGAAGCGTCGGACCGACGTTTGGGATCACGTCCACGTTCGTGTTCCGATCCGTTTCGAGATGCTCCGCCGCTGCGGACTGTTTTCGTTCGGTAACGAACCCGATTTCAGTGACGTAGCGGTCGAACTGTGCGCCGCTGATACGGAGCCGGTAGCTTCCGTTGTGCCGCTCGTGTAACTGGGATGTAATCCCGTGTTGAAGCAGGAGCGACCGGAGTCCTTCGAGAAGCTCCTCGCTCACCGACGCGACGCTTATTTCGCGTTGCGACGCAGAAACGTGACCTTCTCCCTCGATGAATCCCTCGATGAAAGCGGCGGTGATTTTGTCGGATGCACCTACAATCCTCGGTGGGATCCGCTTCTCAGCGGAGCTTTTTAGTAGCGCTTCGTCGATTTCGTTGAGGAAACTGACGAACTCACCGGCGGAACACAGCAACTCCCGCGCGCTTTTGTCATCGTGCGGCTTCCTGGTGGTCGTTTCGAGGTTGAGATCGTGGAGCGTGTTCCGCGCGTCTTCGAGGACCTCCTCGTCGTTGTTCGTGATCGAAACGAATCCCGAGTGGTCGTTGCGTTTCTCGACGTACCCCTCAGCAACAATGTATCCGACGAGCCGGGAGAGCGCTGGGGTCCACCGTTCGGGAGCGTCGAGACGAACGGCATTGTGCGACTGTGCCCTGCGGAAATCGACGTCGAGCGTGTCGTCGGCGTCCACGTCGAGTCGGGTGAGCGCCGCCACGAATTCGCCCGTTTCCAGTTCCTCGGCACGGATCGGAGCGAACTGCCCGTCCCGCTGGATGAACAGCGGGTGGGAAGGCGTCACGTCGAGTTCACGGCCCGACGCCGTTTCGATCCGATACATCTCCGCTGGCGCCTCCCTCTTCCAGACTTTCGTCGCGCGGGACGCCCCGACAGCGCCGTCCTCCTGAAGCGCAGGAACCTCGAAGTCGACGCTGTCCCAGACGCCGTCGTCGACCGGCTTCGGATCGTCGAGATTCCGCTCTACCAGATCGCGTATCGGAACCTTTCGTCCATCGTTGAGGATGACATCTGTGTCCCCATCGAGACACTTACCCGTGCCAGGGTCGCCAATAAGCAGCATGTGGAGGTCGCCCCGGATCCGCGACCCGTCCGGGAGGTGTTTGGTGACGCCGGAGAACAGCTGGAGGATCATCGCGAGCTTCTCCTCCTCGTAGCCGTAGATGGCGGGCGCGATGGAGCCGACCATCGCCTCGTAGATGTCGTCGCGCTCGGAGAGCTCGATGATGTCGCGTTTGTCCGCCTCCGTGATGTCCATGTCCTCGAACTCCTCGTCCTCGATGCCGATGGAGACGCCGTCCATGTACAGGTCGAAGATGGCGGACTTTTCGTTGCCCTGCTCGACCTGCTCGATGTGGAGGACGCCGACGCAGGTGACGTGGTCGCCGGGGCTCACCTCGCCGGTGATGTCGTCGACGATGTCGACGTCGAGCGACTGGGGGGTCTCGCCGCCCCGGAGCCCCTCGGGCGACTCCTGGATGCGGAGCTTCTGGGAGTCGACGAACTCGGACTGGTCGAAGTTGACGCGGAAGGGGCCCTGGCGCTCGCAGCCCTGACACTCGTGGGGCTCCTGGAAGCCGCCGTCGCTCTGGGGGATGTACGTCATCGTGCCGCAGCGCTGGCACTCGAAGGCGGCCTCGGTCACCTTCGGGCGGACGTCGGTGGCCTTCCGGACGATGCCCTGGATGGAGACGAGCTTCCCGATGTGGTCGTCGTGGACGCGGATCCCGCGGATGTCGACGTTCTCGGGAAGGTCCTCGATGCGGACGTGCGCGCGGCCGAGGCTGACGTCGGCCGGGAGATCGTAGAGCCGCAGCGCCTCCTCGGCGTACTCGCGCATCTGCTCCGGCTTGTTCAGGAAATCCTCGGCGAGGTCGCGGTCGAACTGAAAGAGGTCGTCGTAGGAGACGTACAGCGAGCGCTGCTCGTTGGGATACCGCTGTGCGAGCTGTCCGATCTCCTCGCGGTAGTAGTTGCGATAGAACTGGATGAACCGCTCCGTGAGGTCCTGGGTGCCGGCCTGAGCCATTGCGACATCACTTCGTCGGCATCACGTATGAACCTCCGGTTCGGAGCGGACGTGGTCGGCCGCCCGGCGGCGACGGCGGACCGACCGTCGGCCCGGCGACCGGATCGCCGGCGGACGGTCCCTCGGTCCGACGGTACCCCCGTCCCGGCTACGCGTGCCCGACGAACGTCGCGTCGGCGGAGGTGCGGCCCTCGTTGAACGAGAGCACCTTCGCGCGGATCACGTCGCCCGGTTCGAGTCCGCCCGGAATGTCCTCGGTGAAGACGACGAACCCCTCGACCTTGCCGACGGCGACCTCCTCGCCCGAGTGGTGGTCGGTGAGCTCGGTGACGCCGAACTCGTACGTCTCGCCGATCTCGACCGGCGGGTCGCGCTCCTGTGCTGCGTCGTGCGCGCGCTTGGACTCGCGTGCGTCGGCCGACGGCCTGCGGAGCCGACGGGCGAGCACGAACAGCGCGATCAGCGCCACCGCGACGGCGAGGCCGACGACGAGCGGCGAGGTGGGAATCATACTCGCTCGGTCGACCGCGGCCAGCTAAACGGTGTGGGTCCGCGGCGGCGCCTCGATGCTCGACGGGCTCCGCGAAGGCCGGCGAGGGGGAGCCGACGCGCCGCCGCGGCTCCCGAGCGCGACTCGCTCGCGTCGCGTCCGCATGAGAAACGCCTTTGCCCTCGAAGCCCCCCTCTCGATCCGATGCGACACAGCCGCGGTTCCCGACGACTCGCGCACGGGTGTGGTGTGCCGTGAAGGTCGCGGACGCGGTGCCGGAGTTCGCCGACGCCTTCGGGTTCGACGAGTTCAACCGGATGCAACGGGAGGCGCTCCCGGGAATCTTGGAGACCGACCACAACGTGGTCGCGTCGGCGCCGACCGCCTCCGGGAAGACGGCGCTCGCCGAGCTCGCCATCTGTCGGACCCTCGCGGCGGACGGCACCGCGCTGTTCATCGCGCCGCTGCGCGCGCTCACCAACGAGAAGGAGAGCGAGTGGGAACGGTTCGAAGAGCTGGGCTACTCCGTCTACGTCGTCTCCGGCGAGCGGGACCTGAACCCGCGCCGCGCCGAGCGCGCGGACGTGCTGGTGACGACCCCCGAGAAGGCCGACAGCGCGACGCGGAAACACGACTCCGCGCGCTATTCATTTATCACCGACGTGGACTGCGTCGTCATCGACGAGGTCCACCTGCTCGACTCCGAGAAGCGCGGCGCGGTGCTCGAGGTGACCGTCTCGCGGCTCCGCCGGCTTCAGGACCCCCGCGTCGTCGCGCTCTCGGCGACGATGCCGAACATCGACGACGTCGCGGAGTGGCTCGACGCGCCCGCGGAGACGACGTACGCGTTCGGTGACGAGTACCGCCCGGTCGACCTCGAAACGGGCGTGAAGACGTACTCGCACGGCTCGAACGCGTTCGCCGACAAGTACCGCCGGCTCTACCGCGCGCTCGACCTGGCCGAGCCGCACGTCCGCGAGGACGGGCAGGCCCTGGTGTTCGTCTCCTCGCGACAGGACACGGTCCAGGCCGCCAAGAAGGCGCGCGACGAGATCACCGAGCGCGACATCCCGATCGACTCGCGGGACGACTACGACTTCCACAACGAGGCGACGGAGCTGACCAACGACACGCTCCGGCAGTCCGTCACCGACGGCGTCGGCTTCCACCACGCCGGCCTCGGGAAGGACGACCGCGACCGCGTCGAGGAGTGGTTCAAGCAGGGGAAGATCAAGTTCCTCTTCTCGACGTCGACGCTCGCGTGGGGGGTGAACCTCCCCGCGCGCTGCGTCGTCATCCGCGACACGAAGTACCACGACCCGCTGGAGGGCGAGACCGACATCTCGCCGCTGGACGTGCTCCAGATGCTCGGCCGCGCCGGGCGCCCGGAGTACGACGACGTGGGGTACGGCTGGGTGGTCTGCGACCGCGCCGACGCGGACAAGTACCGGAAGCTGCTCCGGGAGGGCAAGGAGATCGAGTCGCGGCTCGCCGCGGACCTCGAGTCGCACCTCAACGCCGAGATCGCGATGGGCACCATCCGCGGACTCGAGGACGTGATGGCGTGGCTGGAGACCACCTTTTACTACGTCCGCGCGGAGTCGGAGCCGGACGCGTACGACTTCCCGACGCTCCGCGACCGCGTGCGCGACACGCTCGAATCCCTCGTCGACGACGGGTTCGTCGCGGCCGACGACGACCTCGCCATCGAGCCGACCGCCCTCGGGCGCCTCGCCTCGAAGTACTACCTCCGCTTGGACACCGCCCGCCGCTTCCGGCGCCTCGCCGACCGCGAGACGCTGACGGTCGACGCCGTGTTGGAGACCGTCGCGTCGGCCGGCGAGTTCGACTCCGTCTCGGCGCGGTCGGCCGAGTCGGACGCCGTCGACCGGATCCTCGAGGGTCGCGACACCGACCTCGAAGAGGGCCATCGCAAGGTGTTCGCCATCCTGCTCGCCGGGATGGCCGACTCGGTCCCCTCGGACCTCCGGTCGGACGCGTGGGTGATCCGGCAGAACGCGCTCCGACTGCTCGCCGCGCTCGCGGAGTTCCTCGACCGGTTCGCCGGCCCGCGCGCCGCCAACCTCGCCCGCCGCGTCGAGGCGCGCGTCGAACACGGCGTCTCCCGCGAGGCGGTCGCGCTCACGGCGATCGAGGGGGTCGGCTCCGGCCGCGCCGAGCGCCTCGCGGACGCCGGTCTCACCTCCCCGGCCGACGTGGTCGACGCCGGCGCGAAGGACCTCGAAAACGCCGGGATGAGCGCGTCCGTCGCGGAGCGCATCGTCGACGCCGCGCGCGACTGTCCCCGGATCGACGTCGACTGGGGCGACTTCCCCGAGGCGATCGCCGTCGGCGAAAACGAGCTGTGCGAGGTCGCCGTGACCGCCGTCTCCGGGAGCGCCCGTGCGGGGATCCGGGTCACGGTCAACGAGGTGGAGATGACCGCGACGACGACGTACCTCGACGGCGAGGCGACGGTCCCGGTCGGCGTGTTCGGCACCCCCGACGCCGACGAGCTGGAGTTCACCGTCGAGGTCGTCTTCCCGGACCTGCCGCTGCTGCCGGTCACCGCGACGCGGACGGTTCGGGTGAAGTAGGGTCGTCGTGGAGCTGTGGCGCGTGCCGACGAGCGGCCGCAGGCCGCGAGTCGCACGCGCGAGGGAGTCGGTCGGCGCTTTTAAGCGCCGACCGACGAGGCTGGGGAGGCGTGAGGCTGCGGTGCTGTTCGGTGTGGGGCGGGACTCAAAGGGGCAGCCGCGAGGGCGCCGTAGGCGACGCAAGGACCGCAGGGAGCGAGCGACCGAGGACCGCAGCGAGCGTACGGCGCCCTCGCGGCTGGGGCTTCGGAGGTAGTCCCCGTCGGTCCGCAGTCGACAATTTATAAGCGAGCGGCTGGGGCTTTGGACGTGTTCGCCGCCGATCCGACAGCGATTATTTATAAATAGCCGACCGGGGCGTTCGAGCGATTCGCCACCTCGCCCCGCCGTCAGTATTCACCGCCACCCGCCACGTATCCCACATAAATCCCCGCTACGAGCGCTTTTCACCCATACCGCGGCCACCCGCCCCATGCCGCAACGACTCCGCGTACTGGCCGGCGACTGCGAGGTAACCGACCGCGGCGATCGCACCCGCACCCATCGCGGGCGCGTCGTCGTCCTGATCAAACCCGACGACACGACGCTCGTCCACGACGCCGACGGCTACCAGCCCGTCGCGTGGCTCACCCGGCCGGAGAGCGTCGTCGTCGAGGGCGACGGCGACGGGTTCACGGTCACCGCCCGCGACGGCTCCCGCCGACTCCGGATCGTCGCGGAGGAGGCGACCGCGAGCCGCGCGCTCCCGGTCACCGAGGCGGGCGTTCCGGTCGGGACCTGCCCCGAGGACGGCGGGCCGCTCGTTCGCTCGCGGGGCGACGTGGTGTGCCTCGACTGCGAGGAACGCTGGGGGCTCCCGGCCGGCGCGAGCGTCACGGACGCGACCTGCGACGACTGCGGGCACCCGAAGATCCGGGTCGAGCGCGGCGAGCCGTTTCACCTCTGTCTCGACCCCGCCTGCGACCCGATGGAGGACGCCGTCAGCGACCGGTTCGACGGAGTTTGGGACTGCCCCGACTGCGATGGCGACCTCCGCGTCCGATTCGCGCCCGGCCGCGTCTACCTCGCCTGCGAGAACGACCCCGACTGCGAGACCACCTTCTCGTTCCCCGCCGGCGTCGTCGTCGACGAGTGCGACTGCGGGCTCCCCGTCTTCGAGACGGCGGCCGGGCTGGGTTGTCTGGACGGGAGCTGCGAAATCGGGGGACACACGGCGAGCGGTGGGAAAGCGGCGGGGAGTCCGAACGACGGCTGAACGGTCGGCTCTCTCGACCTACTCCGCGAGCTGCTGACGCCCCGGTGCGATGAGCCGGTCGAGGTACTCCGCGAGCGCGCCCTTCGCGTCCGCGGGATGGAGCTCTCCCGACTCCAGGTCGGCCGCCAAGTCGTCGTAGGTGTCGTACTCCAAGTCGCCGCCGTACTCCTCGGGGCGCTCGACGGTCACCGCGTCGAAGCGCGGGAACACGTGGTACTCGAACACCTGGAGGACGGGGTTGTCGCGCTCGACGCCGTCGTCGGTCGGCTCGGGGTCGGCCGTCGGCGGGCAGTAGGCGTCGTTCACCTTCGACTCGATGTCCTCGCGGGAGTCCTCCATCGAGATGGTGACCCCCTCGCTGGAGGACATCTTCCCGCGGCCGGTGCCGAGGTCGGCGATCAGCGGCGTGTGGAGGCTCGTCGGCGGTTCGCGGTCGATGCTCGGGAGCACGTCGCGCGCGAGCATGTGGACCTTCCGCTGCTCCATCCCGCCGACCGCGAGGTCGACGCCGAGGTACGGGATGTCGAGCGCCTGCATCAGTGGGTAGACGGCCTGCGACACCTTCACGGAGTCGCCGGAGGTGATCTCGGCCATCGCGCGCTCGGCGCGAGCGAGCGTCGTCTCTAGCTCCAAGGCGTGGAGATCGAGGGTGTAGTCGTCGTCCAGCTGGAAGTCGGAGCCGAGGACGAACTGGGTGTTCGACTCGTCGAGGCCGTAGGCGATGAACTGGTCGCGCATCCGCTCGGCGGTGTGGCGGATCTCCTCGAACGACCCCTTGTCGTTGAGGTAGGCGTGGACGTCGGCCAGCAGCACGGTCACCTCAAACCCCGCCTCCTGGAGGTCGATCAGCTTGTTCGCGGTGAGCATGTGACCGATGTGGAGCACGCCCGAGGGCTCGTAGCCGACGTACGCCCGCTTGCCCTCGGGGTCGTCGGCCAGCGCCTCGATCTCCGCTTCGGTGACCACCTCGGCCGCGTTCCGGGTGATCAGCTCGTGAGCGTCCATACCTCCGAGTGTGCGTTCCCGGACATATGACTTCTGGATGCGTGCGATCGCGTCCCGAACGAGGCGGCGGTGCGCCTCAGCCGCTCTCCTCGGTCTCGGGCAGCGTCCGCCCCGCGCGGTGTTCGGAGATGATCCGGTCGATCCGCTCGGCCTTCTCGTCGCGCCGGCGCTCCTTTGCCTCCTCCTCCCAGTCGTCGACGGCGGCGGCGAGGGCCTCCTCGCTCGCGACCGCCAGCTCGTCCACCTCGCGGACCGGCACCGCGTCCGCGGACACCACCGGAATCTCCCGCTCGAACAGCACCGCGTCCGCCACGTCTGAGAGGTTCCCCTCGCCGCGGATCACGGCCCGCGGCTCCGTCTCCGCGAGCCGCTCCGCGGTCCGGCGCCCGGCCCCGGACGCGTCTCGGAGGTACACCACGTCGCCGGCGACGAGCCCGTACGCCTCGTCGGCGGCGTCGAGCGCGTCGAGCGTGAACTGCTCGACGACCTTCACGCTCACGAGCCCCCGACCCTCCGCGACGTCGCCGAAGTTCGAGTGGTCGAGCCGCCACAGCTCCTTTAACGTCTCCACCTTGCGTTCGAGCTCCTCGACGCGCTCTCGGGCCTCGTCGCGCTCGCGCTCCAGCCGGTCCGTCTCGCGTTCGAGCCGCGAGACCGCCCGCCGCGAGCGCGCCTCGATCCGCTCTTCTCGTTTCGCCTCCTCTAACTCCGATTCCAGCTCCGAGACCCGATCGTCGCGCTCGTCGAGGTCGTCTTCGAGCGATTCGGCGTGCGACTCCAGCCGATCGACGCGCTCGCGGAGCCGCCGGATCGTCTCCTCCTCCTCGGTGCGCTCGGGCTCCGTGGGGTCGGCCTCGTCCGCGTCCCCGTCCGCGTCGCCGTCCCCGCCGTCGTCCTCGCTCAGGTCCTCGATGACGGCCTCCACCGAGGAGTCGCCCGCGACGACGCCGGCGATCACCGCCCCGCGGTCGAGCCGGGGCGGCGTCTTCGCCGCGATCCGCTCGAACTGGTCCTCGTGGTCGTCGTAGGCGTACAGCGCGGCCGCGAGCGCGTCGCGCTCGTGGTCGTTGTCGTAGCTCGCCTCCCGGGTCCGGTGGAGCTTCTCGTCGACCGGGAGGTCGGTCGTGGGCCGCCAGCCGGCGGCGTCGAACGAGCGTCGGAACTTCTCGACGGTCTCCGGCATCGGCTCGACGTCGGCGGCGACGATGATCGGGCGCCCCTGCTCGACGATCCACTCCGTCACCTCCGCCGTGTCGCTGGTCCGCGAGGAGTAGAGCGCGTGGACGGTGCCGTCGAGGCCGACGACCGCGGCCGCGGTGGTCGTGCCGGGGTCGATCCCGACGATGACGCGGTCGCGCCGCTTCACGAGAGGTTCGTACTCGATCCCGTCGCGGCGCTCGCGCTCCACCTCGACGCGCACGTCGCCGGCCCGCGAGCCCGAGACGGGGATGTCCTCGGGGCGGGCCTCGACCGTGAACGTCGCGTTCGCGTAGCCGCCGTACTTCTCGGTCACGTCGCGCTCGAACGAGAGGTTCGCCTCCTTCAGCTTCGACTGGACCTGCCGCGTCCGCTTCCGGACGTTGCCGTGGATCCGTCGGGTGTACCGGTCCTGGCTCCACCCGCCCTTGCCGGTCGATCGCCCGCGCGACACCTTCACCGTCGTCTCGTCGGTGAAGGCGGTCACCTCGTGGCCGACGTTGGCCGCCGCGAGCCGCGCGGCCGCCTCCGCCTCCTTCATCGGCTTCTTGCCGTACGGGATCCCGTGCCGGGAGGCGACCCGCGAGAGCGGCTCCGGGCGCTCCGCGCCGGTCACCTGGACGAGCCGGGTGCCGTCCGGGAGCGACCGGAGGAAGTTGACGAGCTCCCCCTTGTCGGCCGCCAGCTCGTAGGCGTTGTCCGTGGCGACGTAGAGGGGCTCCCGGTCGTCGATCAGTCGGCAGAGCTTCCGGAAGGAGACCACGTCGCGAGTGACCCGAGCCATCGGGCCGTCGGCGTCCGGGGCGTCCGGGTCGTCGTCGTCGACGGGGTCGAGGATAACGAGGGCGTAGGAGGGGCTGTCGCCGCGGACGTCGCCGCTGTGGACGTCGACGCCGAACACCGGCCGGTCGCGGGCGCGGATGGTCCGGGTTGTCACGCCCCGAGGTAGGTCGTTGCCGCGTATATACCCCACGCCGGGACGGACGGCCCGCCGGCGGCGGACGCGCGCGGTTTCAGAGGATTCCGGGGTCCTCGTCGGCCCGCCGCCGACCGCTGATGACGCCCGGCGTGCCGCCCGTCTGGATGATGTTGAACGCGGTCATCAGGTCCGTCCGGGAGATGAGGCCGACGAGCTCGCCGTCGGCGTCGATCACGGGGAGGCGCCCGACGCCGTTCTGTTGCATCGCCTGGAGCGCGCTCAGGGCGTCGGCGTCGGGGTCGACCCCGACGACGTCCGTCGCCATCACGTCGTCGACGCGGTAGGCGTCGCGCTCGACCTCCTTGACCGACCGCGCGTCCTCCAGCGTCACCATCCCGACGAGGTCGTCGCCGTCGAGGACCGGATAGCCCGTGTGGCGCTCCTCGAACATCCGACTCATCAGGTCGGCGACGGAGGTGTCCTCAGTCACGGTGTGGAGGTCCTCGCGTGGCGTCATCACGTCGGTGACGGTGACGCCCTCGAAGGCGGCCTTCAGCGTCGTCTGTTGGGCCTCGCCGGAGGCGGCGACGTAGACGAAGAAGGCCAAGACGATGAGCAGTAGCTGGAAGGTGAACAGGCCGACGATCCCCATCAGGAACGCGAACACCTTCCCCACGGAGGCGGCCCGCTGGGTCGCCTGCGCGTGCGGCTGGTTCCGCGCGAGGAGCGCCCGGAGAACCCGGCCGCCGTCCATCGGGAACGCGGGGAGCATGTTGAAGACGGCGAGGACGACGTTCAGCAGCGCGAGGTAGCCGAAGACGAAGCGGACGGCGTCGGAGCCGCCCGCCCCGACGAGGACGACCCCGTAGCAGGCGACCCCGACCGCGACGCTGACGAGCGGGCCGGCGATCGCGATCCAGAACTCGTGTCTCCAGTCCTCGGGGAACTCGGCGAAGCTGGCGAGTCCACCGAGCAGCCACAGCGTGATCGACTCGATCTCGTAGCCGTAGCGCATCGCGACCAGCGAGTGGCCGAACTCGTGGAGCAACACGCCGACGAACAGCCCCACCGCGGCCGACAGCCCGAGGATCCACGGCGTGTTGCCGGCCGCGACCGCGCCGGCGTCGATCCCGAGCCCGGCGGTCTCGTTCATCACCTCGGCGATGGTGCCGACCTGTCCGCCGATGAGGTACGCGAAGAGGGGTAAGACGAGCAGAAAGGTCCAGTTGAGCCGGATCGGGATGCCGAACGCGCTGCCGACCTTGATTCCACGCATGTCCCCGGATTCGGACGGTGACCGGTTAAGTCACCGGGTTCGGTCGGTGATCGGTTAAATAGGCGGCCCTCCTCATGACGCCTATGAGCGACACAGACCACGCCGGTCCGGTCGTGAAGCGCGGCGAAGACGTCTCGTACGAACCCGTCGACGCCGCCGAGGGGCTCTCGAAGGGCGTCCTCGTCGACGAGTCGGACGGCGCGCCGACCTTCGCGATGCGGCGGTTCGAGCTCGCGCCCGGCGCCGCCGTCCCGCGACACACCAACGCGGTCGAACACGAGCAGTACGTCCTCGCCGGCGAGTACGTCGTCGGCATCGGCGACGAGGAGCACGCCGTCTCGGCCGGCGACGCCCTCCTCATCCCCGCGGGCGTCGAACACTGGTACCGAAACGCGGGCGACGAGGCCGGCGCGTTCATCTGCGCGGTGCCGAACGGCGACGACGCGATCGAACTCGTCGAGTAGCGACTCCGGCGTCCCGACCGCGCTCGACGTGGCGCGCCGGCTACTCTAGCGTCCCGACCCGGTCGGCGACGTAGCCGAACTGGTCGCGGTAGCCGTTCGGCGACAGCAGCACGGGGTAGAAGGGCTCGTCGGCGAGCAGGGGTTCGCCGTCGGCGGCCGCGAACCGTTCGCCGGACTCGACGCGCTCGAAGTTGCGCGCGAACACCTCGTACGCCTCCGCGTCGGGCTTCGGGATCCGCTCGCGGAGCCGGAACACCGAGACGTCCTCGCGGCCGCCGGCGTCCACCACGTCGTCGGCCCCTGGCGCGGAGATGGCGCCGGTCGCGGCGAGGAACGCGCGGGCCAGCCAGTAGGCGTTGTCGGCGGCGGTCTCGGAGCCCTGGAGTCCGGCCTCCACTTCGAGCGTGTGCGGGTGTTCGATGAGCCGGCCCTCCGTGAACGCGTCGGTCTGGATCACGGCGTCGACCGGGAGGTGGGGCGCGACCGCGCGCGTCACCTCGTCCATCGAGTCGATGACGGCGAACGGCTCCGCGTACGACTGCGTCGAGTGGATCGCGAGGGTCGTACACCCCGCCAGCGCGTCGATCAGGTCGGCCGCGAGCCGCACCTCGTGGGCCGCCGCGTCGCGGTTGCCCGGGAACACCCGATTCAGGTCGGCGTCGAGGTAGCGCTCGCCGGCCGCGAGGGCCTCCTCGTTGGCGACGATCAGCCGCACCGGGCGCTCGGGGGCGAGGTCGGCGCCGAGCAGGCGCTCGACGGCGCGGGCGCCGCAGGGCTCGTCGCCGTGGATCGCGCCGACCACGGCGACCTCGGGCTCCCCGTCGCCCAGGTCGTGAATCTCCATACGACTCACAGGCCCGCGGCGGATAAGTGGCGTTCGGTCGGCGGCGACCCCCTCAGCCCCCCTCGTCCACCCGCTCCGCGTACTCGTAGTCGGCCGGGTAGGCGGGCGGCCGCGCGTCGTCGAGCGTGATCCGCCAGCCGTCGACCGCGCTCGGGTCGTCGAGCGCGGCCCGGAGCGTCTCCCGGACGTCGTCGACGTCGACGCCGTAGAAGTCGCCCGGGACGCCGTCGAGGTACCGGAGGGCCGTCTCGAACAGCGACCGCATCCCGTCGTCGTTCTCGAAGTCGGCGCGCTTGTACGCCCCGGCGGCGACCTGGACCATCCCGTGGAGGAAGGCGCTCTCGACCGTCCCGCTGCCGTAGTTGTACCACTCGCTTTCGAAGCAGTCGTGGCTCTCGTGGTAGGCGCCGTCGTTGAACAGCCGGACTCCGTGCTCGGTCGCGCGCCGCAGCGTCGCGTGCTCCCAGTACCCGCCGACCACCTGCGCGTCGGGCGGGCCGCCCGCCGACCCGTCCTCATCGCCCGCCGCGGACGAGTCCGGGGCGTCGCCGCCAGCGTGCCACCCGGTCGGGTCCCCGAGCGGCGGGGCGACGCCCGGGTCGCGGGTGTGGTCGTCCATGTGCGCGGCGTTCGCGCGGGAGCGACCTAACCGTTTCGCGGCGGGGGCCGCCCGCTCGCCTCGCGCCGGCGACCGGCCGACCGGGTCCGGAGACGGATCGAACCCTTCTTTCCCCCGGTCGCGCTCGGGGCGAACGAATGGACGCCGGACTCCTCGCCGCGCTCGGCGCCGCCGTCGTCTGGGGCGTGTACCTCTTCGTCCTGAAGCGCGCCTTCTCCGGGTACTCCCCCGCCGCGCTGACGGTGGCGATCAACGCCGCGGCGCTCGGCTGGTTCCTCGCCGCGACCGGCCTCACCGTCGGCTTCGGCGACGCCGCGGCCGGCCTGGCCGGGCTCCTCGACCCCCGGCGGTTCGCCGTCGTCGCCGTCACGACCCTCGGGACGGCCGCGGCGTTCGTCCTCTTCCTGCGCGCCATCGACGAGGGTGCCGTGTCGTACGTCGCGCCGATCAACAAGGTCGTCCCGATGTTCGTCCTCCCGCTGGAGGTCGGACTGCTCGGACAGGTGTTGGCGCCGGTCCAAGTCGCGGGCGTCGTCGTCACCACGCTCGCGGTGTACGTCGCGAACTACGAGCCGGGCGGCTTCTTCGCGCCGTTCGCGCGGGCCGCCCGCTCGCGGCCGGCGCAGCTGGCGCTCGCGAGCGCGGCCTGCTACGCGGTCGCCGACGTGGGCAAGCGGGTGGCGCTCCAGGAGCTCGCGATCCCCGGCACGCTGTGGGTGCCCCTGCTGCTCGTCGGCGTCGCGGTCGTGCTGCTCCCCGCGGCGCTCCGGAGCTCCTTCGAGGCGACCCGCCGGGACGCCCCGAAGTTCCTCGCGGCCGGCGCGCTCGTCGCGCTGGGCGAGCACCTGACGACGGTCGCGTTCGCGGCGCTGCCCGCGAGCGTCGCCTCCCCGGTGATCAACACGCAGGCGATCGTCGCGGTCGTCCTCGGCGGCGTGCTGCTCGGCGAGCGACACTTCCGGCTCCGGCTCGCCGCGGCCGTCCTCGCGGTCGTCGGCGTCGCGATGATCGCGGGGTAAGGCGGTCGCGGGGAGTCGCGACCGGGCGACCCGCGCGGGCAGAGGGGTACTCGCCTCGACCGCTACGCCTGCCGCCACCCGAGAGACACTTGACCGTCCGGCCCGTACCGATCGTATGAACTCCTCGCCGGAGTCGAGCCCGATCGACCACGCCGAGTCGATCGTGAACGCCCTCGGCGACGGCGCGTACGTCCTCGACGCCGACCGGAACCGCGTGTTCGTCAACGACCGCCTCCGCGAGGTGACCGGGTTCGACCAGGCCGTCCTCCACGCGAAACACCCGGAGCGGCTCGTCGAGAAGGGGTACTGGAGCGCCGAGACGGGCGACCGCTACCGGGCGGCGGCCGACCGCGTCCTCGACGGCGAGGCCGACGACGAGCGCGTCCAGCTCACGACGACGCTCGCGGACGGCCGTGAGATCACCACCGAGACGCGGCTGACCCCAATCGAGCGGGACGGATCCGTCGTCGGCGCGGTCGGGGTCATCCGCGACGTCACCGACCGGGTCCAACGCGAGCGCGAGCTGAAACGGCTCAACGAGCGGCTCGAACGCCTCGCCGGCTTCCTCTCGCACGACCTCCGGAACCCCCTGTCGGTCGCCCGCGGCTACGTCGACCTCGCGCGCGAGACCGGCGACACCGAGCGGTTGGCCGCCGCCGAGGGCGCGTTCGGCCGGATCGAGTCGATGATCGACGAGGCGCTGGTGATGGCCCGCGACCCGGACGAGGTGGAAACCGCGGACGCCGCGGTCGACCTCGCGGAGCTCGCGGCGGACTGCCTGGAGTCGGGCGACCCCGGCGACCAGCCGGCCGACGCCGACCTCGTCGTCGACGACCCCGGACCGGTGGCCGGCGACCCGACGCTGCTCCGACGCGCCGTCGGGAACCTCATCGGCAACGCCTTCGAGCACGGCGACGACGACGTCACGGTCCGGGTCGGGATCGACGACCGCGGGGTGTACGTGGCCGACGACGGTCCGGGGCTGCCGGCCGACGAGCGGGATCGCGCGGCACTGACCGACTTCGGCGTCTCGCCCGGGGGCGGCACCGGGATCGGCCTCGCCATCGTCGAGCGCGTCGCGGCCGCGCACGGCTGGACGCTCGACGTCGACGAGTCCGCGTCGGGCGGGTTCCGCGCGACGCTGGTCGGCGCGGAACCGACGAAATAAAGGGGGGCCCGAGCCAACGCCAGTCCGCGTGCGAGGGTAGCCAAGCCCGGAAACGGCGGCGGATTCAAGCTCCGCTCCTGTAGAGGTCCGTGGGTTCAAATCCCTCCCCTCGCATGAGCGCGCCCACAGCGCGTACATGCGGAAGACGCTCTCGGAGCGCTCTTCCCTCGCGAAAATTCACTCGAACGCGACCAGCGACGGCTATTCGTCTCAGTCGTCGCGAAACGACACGAACGTCCATCCGAAACGGAGGGTCCGAAACGGTTTTGCCCCGGCCTGCCGGACGGTCGATATGCCAGCAGATCCCGACACGGGGTACGACCCCTCGCTGGGTCGGAAGTTCGTGTTCGTCACGGGCGGGGTGATGTCCGGGCTGGGCAAGGGCATCACCGCCGCCAGCACCGGGCGCCTCCTCGCCAACGCGGGCTTCGACGTCACCGCCGTGAAGGTGGACCCGTACCTCAACGTCGACGCCGGGACGATGAACCCGTACGAGCACGGCGAGGTGTACGTCCTCAAGGACGGCGGCGAGGTCGACCTCGACTTGGGCAACTACGAGCGCTTCCTCGGCACCGACATGACGTTCGACCACAACGTCACCACGGGGAAGACGTACCAGCACGTCATCGAGCGCGAGCGCGCCGGCGACTACCTCGGCAAGACCGTCCAGATCATCCCGCACGTCACCGACGACATCAAGCGCCGGATCCGGGAGGCAGCCGAGGGCTCGGACGTCTGTCTCGTCGAGATCGGCGGGACCGTCGGCGACATCGAGTCGATGCCGTTCCTCGAGGCCCTCCGCCAGTTCGCCCACGAGGAGGACGACGAGGACATCCTCTTCACGCACGTCACCCTGGTCCCCTACTCGAAGAACGGCGAGCAGAAGACGAAGCCGACCCAGCACTCCGTGAAGGAGCTGCGTTCGATCGGGCTCCAACCGGACGTCCTCGTCGGACGGTCCGAGGACCGGTTGGAGCCGGAGACGAGAGAGAAGATCGCCCTGTTCTGCGACGTGCCCACCGAGGCCGTCTTCTCGAATCCCGACGTGGAGGACATCTACCACGTCCCGCTGATGGTCGAAGACGAGGGGTTAGACGAGTACGTGATGGAGCGCCTCGACCTCGTCGACGAGGCGCTCCCGGAGGGCGAGCGCTCGACGGAGTGGCGCGATCTGGTCACGCGCGACCGCGAGGAGGAGATCGACGTGGCGCTCGTCGGCAAGTACGCCCTCGAAGACGCGTACATGTCGATCCACGAGGCGCTGAAACACGCCGGCATCCAGACCGGCACGGAGGTGAACGTGCTGTGGGTCGACGCCGACGAGACGCGGGCGGAACACGAGCAGCGGCTCGCGGAGGCCGACGCCGTCGTCGTCCCCGGCGGCTTCGGCTCCCGCGGGATGGACGGGAAGATCGAGGCGGTCCGCTACGCCCGGGAGAACGACGTGCCGTTCCTCGGGCTCTGCTTGGGCTTCCAGATGGCGGTCGTCGAGCACGCGCGCAACGTCCTCGGGCTGACCGGCGCCCACTCCGCGGAGATCGACCCCGACACGTCCCACCCCGTCATCGACCTGCTCCCCGACCAGTACGAGACGGAAGACATGGGAGGGACGATGCGGCTCGGCGCCCACGAGACCGCCATCGAACCCGACACGCTCGCGGCCGAGGTGTACGGCGCCGACGCCTGCACCGAGCGCCACCGCCACCGCTACGAGGTGAACCCCGAGTACATCGACGCCTTAGAGGCGGACGGCCTCGTCTTCTCCGGGCGCGCCGACAACCGGATGGAGATCCTCGAACGCCCGGACCACCCGTTCTTTTTCGGGACGCAGGCGCACCCCGAGTTCCGGTCGCGGCCGGACCGCGCGAGCCCGCCGTTCGTCGCCCTCGTCGAGGCGGCGCTGGGATCGACGGACACAACCGAGCGGAACGCGGACGTGAGGCTATAGATGGTCGAGACGGACGAGTTCATCGCGGAGGCGAAAGCGGAGATCCGGGAGGCGATCGGCGACGCGAACGCCGTGATCGCCCTCTCGGGCGGGGTCGACTCCTCGGTCGCGGCGACGCTCGCGTACGAGGCGGTCGGCGACCAGCTCACCCCCGTCTACGTCGACACGGGGCTGATGCGGAAGGGGGAGACCGACGAGATCCGCGACACGTTCGACTTCATGGAGTCGCTGCGGGTGATCGAAGCCCAGGACCGGTTCTTCGACCGCCTCGAAGGCGTCACGGACCCCGAAGAGAAGCGCCACGTCATCGGCGAGGGGTTCATCGACGAGTTCGAGACCGTCGCGCGCGACGTCGACGCCGACTACCTCGTTCAGGGGACGATCTACCCCGACCGCATCGAGTCGGAGGGGAACATCAAGTCGCACCACAACGTCGGCGGCCTCCCCGAGGTCGTCGACTTCGAGGGGATCGTCGAGCCCGTGCGAGACCTCTACAAGGACGAGGTGCGCGAGGTCGCCCGCGCGCTCGGCCTCGAGGAGATCATCTCCGAGCGCATGCCGTTCCCCGGCCCCGGGCTCGCCGTCCGGATCGTCGGCGAGGTGACGCCCGAGAAGGCCGCGGTCGCCCGCGAGGCGACACACGTCGTCGAGGCGGAGCTCGAGGAGTACGACCCGTGGCAGGCGTTCGCCGCGGTCCTCGGCAAGGCGACGGGCGTCAAGGGCGACAACCGCGTCCACGGCTGGGTGGTCGCGGTGCGTTCCGTCGAGAGCCGCGACGGGATGACCGCCCGCGCGCAGGAGCTCGACTGGAGCACGCTCCAGCGGATCCAGAGCCGGATCACCGGCGAGAACGAGGACGTGGCGCGGGTCGTCTACGACGTGACCCACAAACCGCCCGCGACGATCGAGTACGAGTGATGGCGGACCGGCTACTCGCGGTCGTCGCCGGCCCGGACGAGCGCGGCCTCGGCGAGGAACTGGCGGCGCTGGGCGTCGAGGTCGCTCGCGTCGACGGGCTCGTCACGGCGGCGAAACTCGAGGACGCGGGGATCGGCGGCGCCGGTCTGTTCGTCCTCACCGACGTGGAGGAGGCGACCGGGATCCCGATCGCCAAGGAGCTGAACTCCGACGTTCGGATCGTGACGTACGCGACCCGATCGCTGCCGGAGTTCGTCGCGACCGTCGCGGACCTCGCGGTCGACCCCGCGCTGCTGGACGCCGCGACGGTCGCCGAGGAACTGACCGGCGACGCGGAACCGAACGACGCCGAGACCGAGCCGTGACCGGGGACGATTCGACCGCCGACGCGGACGCGGCCGAGGACGACCCGGCCGACGACGCGGACGCGGCCGAGGACGACCTCACCGCCGACGGCGGGGAAGACGCCCCCGCGACGGTCCCTCTCACCCTCTACACCCGCGAGGACTGCTCGCTGTGCGTCGTCGCCCGCGAGACGATCGAGTCGGTCGCGGCCGACCTCGACGGCGTGCGGGTCGCCCTCGACGTGGTCGACGTGGACACCGACCCCGAGCTCGCCGACGAGTACGGCGAGCGCGTCCCGTACGTCCTCGTCGACGGGAACCCGGCGTTCAAGTACGAGATCGAGGAGCGCGACCTGCGGCTGAAGCTCTTAGCGGCGACCTGAGTCCGAAAAAGCGCGCCGCGGACGGGAGTTCGGCGGCGCGGACTACTGCTCGACCGTCTCCGCGCCGGGCGCGTTCGCCTTCACGCGGGTCACGGCCTCGACGGCGTTCGACCGGGAGGCGTACCCCTCGCCGGAGTCGGCGAGGACGTTGCCGTTGCGGTGGCGGAGCCGCCAGCGCCACTCCGCGGCGGCGTCGCGGTACACCTCGAACGCCGCGGGATCGATCCGGAGGTATTTCATACAGTCGTGGCGGACGTCGCGGTCCCCGCCGTCCGCCGCCCGACTACCGCGACCCGAGCGTTTACCACGCGGACGCTCCCTCATAGTCGTATGTACGTACTGCGAGGCGGTCGCGTGGCGGACGCCGCGGGGACCCGCGAGGCCGACGTGGCGGTCGCGGACGGCGAGGTCGTCGCGGTCGGCGAGCCGGGGGCGGTCGACGACGCGCTGGCGGCCCTCGGCGACGATGGGGAGCCGACCGAGGTCGACGCCGACGGGCAGGTCGTCGCCCCCGGGCTGATCGACGCGCACGTCCACGTGATGATGGACGGACGGCCGGACGTCTCGACCGCGGTATCCGACAGCGACTACACCGCGAGCTATCGGGCCGCGAGCAACCTCGAATCGGCCGTCTCGGCCGGCGTCACGACCATCCGCGACCTCGGGAGCCGGGGGACGCTCGCGCTCGACGCGGGCGAGGCGGTCGCCGCCGGCGACATCGACGGCCCGCGAGTGCTCGCCTGCGGCCGCAACGTGATCATGACCGGCGGCCACGGCAACTGGTTCGGCCGCGAGGCCGACGGCCCCGCGGAGGTGCGGAAGGCGGCGCGCGAGCAGCTGAAGGCGGGCGCGGACGTGCTCAAGTGTATGGCCACCGGCGGCGTCCTCACCGAGGGCGCGGTGACGGGCGCCCCCGAGCTCAATCCCGAGGAGCTGGCCGCGTTCACCGACGCGGCCGCCCCGACCGACACGCCCACCGCGGCTCACGCCCACGGCGAGGAAGGAATCAAGAACGCCGTCGAGGCCGGTATCTCCAGCGTCGAACACGGGACGTTCATGGACCGCGAGGCCGCCGAGATGATGGCCGAGCGCGGCACCTACTGGGTGCCGACCGCAAGCGCGCTCCGCGGCATCGTCGACAACGGCGTCGAGGCCGGCATCCCCGAGGACGCCGTCGCGAAGGCCGAGGACGCCGCGGACCGCTTCGACGACGCGTGGGACCACGCGCTGGAGGCCGGCGTCCCGATCGCGATGGGCACCGACGCGGGCACCCCGTTCAACTTCTTCGAGGAGATCCCCGGGGAGATGGCGCACATGGTCGAGTACGGGCTCTCGCCGGAGCGGGCGCTGGAGGCCGCCACCGTCAACGCCGCCGACCTGCTCGGACTCGACGACGTGGGGCGCGTCGAGGAGGGGTACGCGGCGGATCTGGTCCTTCTCGACGCCGACCCGAACGAAGACGTCGAGGCGTGGCGGGAGCCCGACGCGGTGTTCGCGCGCGGCGAGCGCCTCGAATAGGCTAATCCGACCCATCGCGGCTCCTATAAGCAGCCGAGTGGCTTCGCAGTCAGCTGTCTGTAACCGAACGACGATTCTGCGGTGAACGTCCCCAGGGCCTCGGCCGTTCGGTTCCGAATCGTTGTCACCGAACTGACGGCGGATACCGCCAAAGCCCCGGTCGCGAGGCCGACGCACGCTCGCTGCGCTCCTTGTCACTCACTTCGTTCGTTCCCGCGGTGCTTACGTCGCCTGCGTTGGCCTCGCGACTGCCCCTTTGGGTCCCACCCGACCGCGACCGCACAGCGCCTCACGCCTCCCCAGCCTCGCGGTTCGCGCTCTGCGAGCGCTCACCGCGTCCCTCGGGGACGGTCGCCGGACTACGTCCGGCTGCCAGAGGGACCTTCGGTCCCTCGCTGTTCGCGGCCGCCGGTGGCGGCCGCTCACCGGCGCGCCGACCGAACTACGCGTTCAGTTATAAACCATCTCGCCGCGGCCGCCGATCTGCGCACCCGACCGCGAAGCGGGTCGAACGGTCGCTTTTAACCCGAGCCGACGCAAGGGTCGGTCGATGACGAGCGCGCAATCCGGGTCGTCGGCCCGGCACGCGGACCCGGACGAGAACCCGTACATCGAGGACCCGCCGACCGACTTCGACCCGGTCGACGACCTCGCAGAGACCGAGGCCGCCGAGCAGGCCGAACTGCTCCGGGCGGCCGTCCGCGAGCACGACCACCGGTACTACGTCGAGGCCGATCCCCTCATCTCCGACGAGGCGTACGACCGGCTGTTCGCCCGGCTTCGGGACCTCGAAGACGCGTTCGACCTGCCGACCGAGAACTCCCCGACGCGGCAGGTCGGCGGCGAGCCCGTCGACGCGCTGGAGACGGTCGAACACGTCGCGCCGATGCGCTCGATCGACAACGACACCGACGCCGCGGCGGTCCGCGAGTTCGACGAGCGCGTCCGCGAGGGGCTGGCCGACGCGGCCCGGTCCGGCGACCTCCCCGGGTTCGACCCCGACGACCTCGCGTACGTCTGCGAGCCGAAGTTCGACGGCCTCTCGATCGAGGTGATATACGAGGACGGCGCGTACGTCCGCGCGGCCACCCGCGGCGACGGCCGCGAGGGCGACGACGTCACCGAGCAGGTCCGGACGATCGGCTCGGTGCCCGGCCGCCTGCGCGGCGACGACCACCCCGAGCGCCTCGCCGTTCGCGGGGAGGCTTACATGCCCAGAGACGCCTTCGAGGCGTACAACGACGAGCTGATCGAGCGGGGCGAGGAGCCGTTCGCGAACCCGCGCAACGCCGCGGCCGGCACGCTCCGCCAACTGGACCCGTCGGTCGTCGCCGAGCGCCCCCTCGACGTCTTCTTCTTCGACGTGCTCGCGTGGGAGGCCGGCGACGGGGGCCCGGAGCGCCCCCCGCGCCACCGCGACGCGCTCGACGCGTTCGAGTCGCTCGGGCTCCGCCGGAACGACCGGGTGAAGACCGTCGACGACGTCGAGGCCGCGATCGAGTACCGCGACGAGATACTGACCGCCCGCGACGACCTGAACTACGCGGTCGACGGCGTCGTGATCAAGGTCGACGCCCTCGCGCACCGCGAGGCGCTCGGCGCCACGTCGCGCGCCCCGCGCTGGGCGTTCGCCCACAAGTTCCCCCCGCGGACCGCGACGACGACCGTCGAGGGGGTCACGGTCCAGGTCGGCCGCACCGGGCGGCTCACGCCCGTCGCGGAGCTCGATCCCGTCGACGTCGGCGGCGTCACCGTCTCGCGGGCGACGCTCCACAACCCCGCCGAGATCGAGGCGCTCGGCGTCAACGTCGGTGACCGCGTCCGGATCTACCGCGCGGGCGACGTGATCCCGTACGTCCCGGAGGTCGTCGAGAAGCGCAGCGAGGGAGCCTACCAGTTCCCCGACGCCTGTCCCGTCTGCGGCGCCGAGATCGAGCGCGACGGCCCGCTCGCGTTCTGTACCGGGGGGCTCGGCTGTTCCGCGCAGTTAGAGCGCGCGGTCGAACACTGGGCGCGCCGCGACGCGCTCGACGTCGAGGGGCTCGGCCCGGAGCGGGTCGAACAGCTCCGCGAGGCCGGCCTCGTCGAGTCGCTGCCGGACCTGTACGACCTGACCGTCGACGACCTCGCCGCGCTGGATGGGTGGGGCGAGACGAGCGCCGAGAACCTGGTCGCGGAGCTCGACGCGACCCGGAACCCGTCGCTCGACGACTTCCTCGCCGGGCTGGGGATCCCCGACGTGGGCGCGACGACCGCCCGGGCGCTCGCCGCGCACTTCGGGACGCTCGACGCCCTCCTCGACGCCGACGAGGCGGCCCTCCGCGAGGTCGACGACGTGGGCCCCGAGGTGGCGGAATCGATCCGGACGTTCCTCGACACCGAGGAGAATCGCGCCGCCATCGAGGGGCTCCGCGAGCGCGGCGTCGACCCCGAGCCGTTCGAGACCGACGCGCCCGACGGACCGACCGACGCGCTCGACGGCCTCACCTTCGTGTTCACCGGATCGCTGTCGGTGACCCGCGGCGACGCGCAGGCCCACGTCGAGGCGCACGGCGCGAACGCCACGTCGAGCGTCTCCGGGAACACCGACTACCTCGTCGCCGGCGAGGACCCAGGGCGATCGAAGCGCGACGACGCGGCCGCCGAGGACGTGCCGGTCGTCGACGAGGACGGGCTCGCCGACCTGCTCGCGGAGCGCGGCGTGGCGTGGCCGCCGGAGGGGGGCGAGTAGCGCCGCGACGCGCGGGCGACGCTCGCTCCGACCCGCAATCCTTTATCAGGTGACGCCGGAACCGAGTGGTATGACCGCTATCGAACTGCGGGGCGTGACCAAGGAGTTCGCCGACGTCACGGCCGTTCGCGACCTCGATCTCACCGTCGAAGACGGCGAGGTGTACGGGTTCCTCGGCCCGAACGGTGCGGGCAAGTCGACGACGATCGACGTGCTCCTCGATCTCGTCCGCCCGACCGCCGGGGCGGTCCGCGTCCTCGGCGCCGACGTCGCGACCGACGGGGTCGATATCCGACGGCGGACCGGCGTGCTACCTGACGGCTTCTCGGTGTACGACCGGCTCTCCGGGCGGAAACACGTCGAGTTCGCCGTCGAGTCGAAAGCGGCCGACGACGACCCGGACGCCCTGCTCGACCGCGTCGGCCTCGCCGGCGCCGCGGACCGCGCCGCCGGCGAGTACTCGAAGGGGATGCGCCAGCGACTCGCGCTGGCGATGGCGCTCGTCGGCGACCCCGACCTGCTGATCCTCGACGAGCCCTCCTCCGGCCTCGACCCGGCCGGCGCCAAGGAGATGCGCGAGATCGTCCGCGCGGAGGCCGACCGCGGCGCCACCGTCTTCTTCTCCTCGCACATCCTCGAACAGGTCGACGCCGTCTGCGACCGCGTCGGCATCCTCCGCGACGGCGAACTCGTCGCCGAGGACTCCGTTGAAGGCCTCCGCGAGGCCGTCGGCGGCGAGGAGACCTTAGAGGTCGCGGCCGCGGGTGCCGACGACGACGCGGTGGCGGCGGTCCGCGCGCTCGCCGGCGTCTCCGGCGTCTCCCGCGACGGCGACGAACTGGTGGTGAACTGCGCGAGCGACGCCAAGACCGACGTCATCGCCGCCCTGGAGGACGCCGGCGTCGCGGTCGACGACTTCCACACCCGCGAGGCCTCGCTCGAGGACCTCTTCCTGGCGTACACGGAGGGGGACGCGGCGGAGCGCGACGCCGACGCCGCCGATTCCGATTCTGCCTCGACGGAACCCGATCCGGCGCACGACGAGCCGGACGCGGCCGACGACGCCGGTCCGCCGCACGATGATTCGGACGCGACCGAGGGGGTGGACCGATGAGCCTCACGGCCGTCGCTCGGAAGGACTTCCAGGAGACGGTCCGGTCGCGCGGGATGCTCGTCCTCGTGGCGCTGTTCTCGCTGCTCGTCTCGGCGTTCGCGTTCGCCGTACGGCCCACGGGCGGGAGCGAGCAATTCGCGACCGAACTGCTGTTGAGCGTCTTCATCGGCCCCTTCCTCGTCACGACGCTCGTCCCGCTCGTCGGGGTCGTCGTCGGCTACGACGCTGTCAGCGGCGAGCGCGAGTCCGGATCGCTGAAGCTGCTCTTATCGCTCCCGCACTCGCGGGCCGACGTGGTCCTGGGGAAGGTCGCCGGCCGCGGCGCGGCGCTCGCGCTCGCGGTGTTCGCCGGGTTCCTGCTGCCCGCGCTGGTGTTGATCGTCGCCCCGGTCGTGTTCAACGCCGGCGCGTTCCTCGGCTACACCGTATTCGCGGCCGCGCTCGGCGTCGCGTTCGTCGCCATCGCTGTCGGCTGTTCGGCCGCGTCCGCGATCCAGCGCCGGGCGCTCATCGGGGCCGTCGCGATATACGTCCTCTTCGTCCTGCTGTGGGGCGCTATCACCGGCCGGCTGGTCGGGGCCGCCGGTCCCGTCGTCGACGCACTTCCGCTGTCGGCGGCGCAGCTCCGGGTGTTCCTCCGGGTCTCGAACCCGACGACCGCGGTCGAGGTGCTGTCGACCGCGTTCCTCGGCGAGCAGCTGTTCAGCGGTAACTCCGCGAACCAGCAGCTCTCGGCCGCTGCGATGTTAGTGTTCTGGACGCTCGCGCCGCCGCTCGCCGGGCTGCTGAAGTTCGACGCGGACGACCTGTAACGGACCGCCTCACGGGGTTGCTCGCGACGGCGAAGTGGGCTCGGGCGGGTTCGAACCTCACTCACTCCGCTCGCTTCGCTCGCTTCGTTCCCTGCTTCGAACCCGCCTCAAACATTCACAGCGGCGCCGCTCACGAGTTGTTCGCGGCGCCGACAGTGGGCTCGGGCGGGTTCGAACCGAAATCGGACGTGCTCGCTCCTTCGTCGCTGCGCGCGACCGATAGGGTTCGACCGCCCTCGCAGACATTTCTGTGACTCACTTCGTTCGTCCCAGAAATGGGCTCGGGCGGGTTCGAACCGAAGAAAGACGGTCGTCTCGCTTCGCTCGACGCTGCGTCTTTCAGGGTTCGAACCGCGCCCTCAGACAGTCACGACGGCGCCGCTCACGATGTGTTCGCGGCGCCGATAGTGGGCTCGGGCGGGTTCGAACCGCCGATCTCAGCCTTGTAAAGGCCGCGTCATAACCAGCTAGACCACGAGCCCTCACCCGTTTGAACCCGCCGAGAGCGGAAAACGATTTCCTTCCGCGACGCGAACCCCGACCGTGAACCGCCGCCTCGTCGGTGTCGCGGCCGCGCTCGCGCTGATCGCCGTCGCCGGACTCGGCGCCGCCGCCGCGAACCCGACCCTCCTGATCACCGGCTACGACACCGCCACGGTCGAGGCCGTCGACGGCGAGACGGGCGAGACGCTCGCGACCGTCGAGGCCCGGGTCGCGGACGGGTTCGTGAAACGGTACGTCGGCCTCTCCGCGACCGACGATCTCGACGCTGGCGAAGGGATGTTGTTCGTCCACGCCGACGCCGCGGAGCGCGCCTACGTGATGCGCGACATGGCGTTCCCGCTCGACATCGTCTTCGCCGATGCCAACGGGACCGTCACGACGATCCATGAGGCGGCGCCGGAGTCGCGGCCGCTCACTCGCTACGAGGGCACCGGCCGGTACGTCCTCGAAGTCCCGCGCGGATGGAGCGAGCGCCACGGCGTCGAGCCGGGCGACAGGCTGGTGATCGACCGGTCGTGAGCCCGACCGCCGCGGGCCGCCGCCGGCCCGCCGACGAAACCGCTTTCCCGCTCGCAGTCGTCGCCACGACCATGACCGGACTTCCCCGCCGGATCGCGTGGAACCTCCGCCACCGCTGGCGGCGGGTGTTCGCGCTCTGCGTCGTCGGCGCCGGCGTCGCCGCCCCCCTCCTCACCGGCCTCTGGTGGCTCCTCCCGCTCGTGTGGTTCTTCGGCCTCTTCATCGTGCTACCCGTCCTCCACACGCTGACGAAGCCACTTCCGGACGACGGGACGGACGGCTCCCGAGCGGCATCCGACGACCCCGCGCTCGACGCCCTCCGAGAGCGCTACGCGCGCGGCGATATCGACGAACGCGAGTTCGAGCGTAAGCTCGACCGCCTCCTGGAGACCGAGGACGCCGAGACGGTGACCGATCCGCCCGACGGCGACGTTACAGACCGCGTCCGCAAGGGGATTCGAACCGAGATGGAGCGGCTCCGCGAATGACCGCTCGACGGCTTCCGTCGGGGGGCGACTGATGTTCGTCGAGGCCCTCCGGTACCCGTTCGCGGACCGAACGCGGCTCGACGGCACTGCGAAGTGTCTCGCGGCGCTGCTGCTCGGCGGCGCGCTGCTCCGGACGGCGGCGGGGCTCTGGCCCGACTGGGCGCTGCTGGTCCCGCTCCTGCTCGCCGTCGGTCCCCTCGTCGCGTTCCTCGGACTCGTCGGCGGCGTGCTCGCGGGAGAGGGGTTCCGACCGGTCGCGACGGCCGCGACGGCTCGGCTCGGCGGGCGCCTGCTCGGCGTCGGCGCCGTCTACCTCTCTCCGGCGGCTGTCACCGTCGCCGCCGTCAGCTACATCGTCGCGCGGGGGACGGTCCCGAGCGCGCTGAGCGGCGTGACGATCGCGACGCTCGCGACCGTCGCGCTGCTCGTCACGGTCGTCTGCGCGTACCTCTTCCCCTCCGCGGCCGCGGTGAGCGTGCGGAACGGGCTTCGTGCCGGCCTCGATCGGGACGCGATCCGCGGGACGGCCTCGAGTTCGTACTTCCTCGCGTGGGTCGGCGCGACCGTCCTCGTCGTCGTCGCGTGGACCGCGCTGGCGGCGACGGCCGAGCGGAGCGTCGCCGCGCTCCTCGTCCTCGCGTGGACCGCGTACGCCCACGTCGCCGCCGCGGCGCTGCTCGCCGAGGGCGTCGGTCGGACGAAGTACTGGTGAGCGCCGGAGCGAGCGCGAGCATCGAAACGGCGGCGACGACCCGCGCCGAGTCAGAGGTCGATCTGCGCGGCCGCGTCCTCCATCGACCGGTTGTGGAGCGCTTCTCCCGTGGCGCGGTCGAAGACGTGGATCGCGTCCTCCGGGACCCGCGCGGTCACCGTGTCGCCCTCGCTAACGCGGTTGAACCCGTCGATGGTCGCGACGAGCGTCGCCGCGGTCTCCGGGTCCGCGTCGGGATCGAAGTGGAGGTACACCGTGTTCTCGTCGCCCATCGGCTCGACGACGTCGACGGTCGTCTCGAACGCGTGCTCGCCTCCCTCGTCGACGAGCTCGACCGCCTCGGGGCGGATCCCGAGCCTGAGGTCGGTCACGCCGCCGAGGTCCGACTGAACCGACTCGTCGATCGAATACTCGAATACCTCGCCGACGAGCCGATCTCCCTCGAGCGTCACGTCGAAGAAGTTCATCGACGGCTCGCCGAGGAAGCTCGCGACGAACTGGTTTGTCGGCTCGTGGTAACACTCCAGCGGCGTCGCGACCTGCTGGAGCTCGCCGCCGTCGAGGATGGCGATCCGATCGCCCATCGTCATCGCCTCGGTCTGGTCGTGGGTGACGTACACGGTCGTCACGCCGAGGTCGTTCTGGAGCCGCTGGAGCTCGGTACGCATCTCCGCGCGGAGCTTCGCGTCGAGGTTGCTGAGCGGCTCGTCCATCAGGAACACCTCGGGGTCGCGCACGATGGCGCGGCCGAGGGCGACGCGCTGCTGTTGGCCGCCCGAGAGGTCGCTCGGCTTCCGGTCGAGTAGGTTCGAAATGCCGAGCATCTCGCCGGTCTCCGAGACCATCCGGTTGATCTCGTCGTCGGGGAGGTCCGTCGACTCCTCGAGTCCGAACGACATGTTCTGCCGGACGCTCATATGCGGGTAGAGCGCGTACGACTGAAACACCATCGCGATGTCTCTGTCCTGCGATTTCACGTCGTTGACGACGCGGTTATCGATGCTGAGCGTGCCGGACGTGATCGTCTCGAGGCCGGCGACCATCCGGAGCGTGGTAGACTTCCCGCAGCCGGACGGGCCGACGACGACGAGGAACTCGCCGTCGTCGATCGACAGCGACACGTCGTCGACCGCGACGATCTCCTCGTCGCCGTCCTGGAACGTCTTCGTTATCGAGTCGAGTTCAAGCGTTGCCATATCTTTGTGTTGTGGTCGGTGTCGAGTGGTCGGTCGCGCGCCGCGTCGCGTCTGCTCCCCAGTGGTCGCCGTCGCCGGACGAGGGGCGCGTCCGGCTCACGCCGCCACCCCCTCGGCGAACTCCTCGCCGAAGAAGATGTACACCGCCAGCGTCGGCAGCGCCGCGAAGAACGCCCCGGCCATCCGGAGCGCGAAGTCCTGCCCCTCAAGCGAGGTCCCGAGCCCGGCGAGGATCAACACGACGGGCGCGGCCGGGCTCGACTCCGTCGAGACGAGCACCAGCGTGAAGAGGAGGTCGTTCCAGATCTGGGTGAACTGATAGATCAGGACGACGGCGAACATCGGTCCCGACAGCGGGAGGACGATCCGCCGGTACACCCGACGGAGCGTCGCCCCGTCCAGGCGGGCCGACTCGATCATCTCGTCGCTCATCGTCTTGTAGTACGTCCGGAACAGGAGCGTACAGATCGGGATCCCGTAGGCGACGTGGGTGATCACCAGTTCGATGATGCCGGCGTAGTCGTCCGGGACGCCGAGCGCCCAGACGAACGACAGCGTCTGGGTGAGCTGGACCCACTGCGACCAGAACTGGGTCAGCGGCACCAGCACGGCCTGATACGGGATGAAGATCCCGGCGATGATGAGCATGAGCACCACCGCCTTGTACGACTGCTTCCACGTCGGGATCGTCAGCCCGTACGCGGTGACGCTCCCGACGAACGCCGAGATCACCGTCGCGGGCACGGCGTACAGCAGGCTGTTCCCCATGCCGCGCAACAGGGCGTCGATCGCCGCCTGCCACTTCTCGAAGGTGAGCCCGGACGCCCCCGGCGGAGCGAACGGCGCCGTCTCGATGATCGCGGTGCCGGTCTTGAACGACGTCACCAGCCCGGACTCGATGGGAACGAGGTAGAACGCCGCCGCGAAGATCAGGACGACGTACAGCCCGGCGTCTTCGACCGTCGTCTGGTCGAGGGTCCGCCGCAGTCGCGCTGTCGTCGTCATCGTACCCCCGTCGGTTCTGGGTTCCGTGTCGCTCATAGGTTGTTCCTCCGGTATTCGTACACGAGATAGGGGCCGATGACGCTGAGCGCCATCCCGAACAGGACGATGGCGATCGCCGACCCGTACGCCCAGTTGAGGTTCGCGTACGCCTCACGCACCATCTTCGTCGCGAGGATGTCGGCGCCGTTCGGCGGCCGGTACCCCCCGACAAGCGAGTAGAGGAAGTCGAAGGCCTTCATCCCGAACACCATCAGCACGACGGCGGCGCTGATCGTCGCGCCCTTCAGCTGGGGAATGATCACGCGCCAGTACATCTTCAGGGCCGACGCGCCGTCGACCTTGGCCGCCTCGTAGTGTTCTGTCGGAATCGCGCGGAGCCCGGCGAGGTACACGACCATCGCGTACCCCGAGAACTGCCACATCAACGCGAAGATGATCGCGTAGAGGACGATGTCCTGGTTGCCGAGCCAGCTTATCGGGCCGAGTCCGAACGTCCCGATGAGGTTGTTGGCGATCCCGTTGTTGTAGTTGTAGATCCACAGCCAGAACTGGGCCGTCACCACGAACGAGAGGCTCATCGGGAGGAGGTAGATCGTCCGGAACGTGTTCTCGAACCGGATCCCCCTGTCTATCAGGATCGCCAACACGAGACCGACGATGAGCGTCCCCGCGGTGAACGCGATCAGCAGGATGAGCGTGTTGACCGCGGCGTCGATGAACCCGGAGTCCGCGAGCGCCCGGGTGTACATCTCGAAGTCGAGATCCGAGTAGTCCGGCGCGTTCTCGAAGCGCTGGTAGTCGGTCAGCGAGATCAGCAGGTTCCAGATGACCGCACCGTAGACGAACAGCCCCATCAGCAGGAACGGCGGGAGCCAGAAGACGGACGACTCCATGAAGTCGCTTCCGAAGCGCCGATCCAGGCTCGCCTTGAGACGGGTCGTCACGTCACGGTCCGGCTCCGCCGGCGGTTCGGCCGCGGGGCCGTCGGTCACGACGCCGCCGTCGGCGCGGACCCCGCCGTCGTCTGGGTTAGCCTCGTCGTCCCCCGAGGAGGGCCTGATCGTCCGGTACAATCGACGATAAAAATCCAGCATCGCGTGGATTTCAGTTCGACACCGCGTCCAGGAAGCCCGTCGTCGCCGCGTCGACGTTGTACGGGCCGGTGAACTCCGAGGAGATGACCTCGTTGAGCGCGGTCATCGTCTCGGAGGGGACGCCCAGCCCGTGCTGGAGGTTCGGCGGTCGGTACTCCGCGTTCGCGAAGTCCTCGGCCGTCTCCTGGAGGTACGGACCGAACTCCTCCATGCTCACGTCGGTCCGGGTCGGGATCGACCCCTTGTACTGGTTGAACGCGATCTGGGCCTCCGGGCTGCCGACGAACGCCTCCCAGGTCTTCGAGGCCTCGGGCGTCGGGTTGTTCGCCGGGTAGAGGAACGAGTCGAAGTGGAGCGTGTACATGCCCTCCGTGCCGGGGAACGTCTTGAAGCCCCAGTCGTCCTCGTAGGCGAAGTCCTCGGCGTTCCGGAACGCGCCCGCCGCCCAGTTGCCCTGGTGGATGAAGGCGGCGTTGCCGTTGATGATGTTCTGGTTCGACTCGGTCAGCCCGATCGAGGACGCGTCCTCGCTGATGTGGTTCTCCAGCATCTCCGCGGTCCGCTCGAACGCGGCGCGAACGGCGCTCTCGGAGCCCTCGCCGTTGAGGAAGTCCATGTACGGCTGGTAACCGTTCTCACCGAGCATCACGGCACCCCACAGCTGGGTCGTCGTCCAGGTGCCGGACATCCCGTGCGTCATGGGAACCGCGTCCGTCTCGCTAGCGACCGTCTCGAACGCGTCGATGAGCGCCGAGGGGCTGTTCAGCGAGTCGACGTCGATCCCGGCGTCCTCGACGACGGAGACGTTGTAGAACAGGCAGTTCAGTCGGTGGGAGCCGAGCGGCACGGCGCGGTAGCTGCCGTTCTGCTGGTGGAGGTCGATGGCCTCGTCGACCATCACCTCCTCGAAGTTGTTCTGCTCCCAGACGTCGTCGACGCTACCGAGGACTCCCTCGTAGCGGAGGAGGTTCGGGCCGGGCCAGTTGGCGAACGACCCCGGCGGGTCGTCGCTCTGGAGCCGGTTCGCGACCACGGCGTCGAGGTTCTGGTTACCGCCGCCGCCGATGGGGTTCATTTCGAGGCCCGTGTCGGGGTGGGCCTCGTTGAACGCCTCCTCGAGCGCCTCGGCCGCCGCCGCCCCGTCGCCGCCGGTCCAGCCGTGAAGCACTTCGACCGGGTTACCGGAACCGCCGCCGCCGTTACTGCCGTTACCGCCGCCGCCACCGCCGCCGGAACAGCCGGCGATCCCCACGGTCGCGAGGCTCCCGGCGCCGGCCACGTAGTGGCGACGGGTGAGTCTGTTCTCCGAATCGGCTCCGTTGTCACGTGACATGTACTCACCGGTTTGGCTGGCCAGTACTTAACGATTGATGTTCATTTACTCAAAATACTATTAAAAACTCAAGAAGCGTTTCCCCGGCCTAGACGGACTCTCCGCTCGTATGAATCCGTTAAAATCCGTTTCGGTCGGTGCTCGGCGGCTCCTTTCTAAACGATTGGCACGGGGACGATCGTAACGAAATAACCGACCGGCGGTTCCGGTTCGGGTGCGCTCCCGGCTCCGCGACCGGGACGAACGGCACCGTTTCGGCGCGCGACCGACCGATTCTTGAGCGCGCGGCCCCGATCCGACGGTAATGCAGGGACCGCTGTGGATAGACACGCACGCGCCCGATCTCGACGAGATCCGGCAAGACGAGGCCCGCGATCGCCTGCGCCGGGCCGTCGACGAGCCGATGAACCTCATCGTTCAGGGGCCGCCGGGGGTCGGGAAGACGGCGGCGGCGCGAGCGCTCGCGGACGCGTCGCACGCCGACCCGGACGCCGACCTGATCGAGATCAACGTCGCCGACTTCTTCGGGCGGACAAAAAAGGAGATCCGGACCGACCCCCGCTTCGAGGGCTTCCTCGAAGGGCGAAGCGGCATGGCGAAACGCGACATGATAAACCGCGTGCTGAAGGAGTCGGCGTCGTACGCCCCGATGTCCGGCGAGTACAAGACGGTCCTGTTGGACAACGCGGAGGCGATCCGCGAGGACTTCCAGCAGGCGCTGCGCCGCGTGATGGAGAAGCACCACCGCACCACCCAGTTCGTTATCGCGACCCGCCAGCCGTCGAAGCTCATCGCTCCGATCCGCTCGCGCTGTTTCCCGGTCCGCGTCCGCTCGCCGACGACCGACGAGACGATCGACGTCTTAGAGACGATCTGCGACCGGGAGGGCGTCGACTACGACGGCGACGGGCTGGAGTTCGTCGCCAGCGCGGCCGGCGGCGACCTCCGCGAGGCGATCCTCTCCGCGCAGGCGACCGCGGTCGAGGGCGACAAAATAACCATGTCGACCGCCTACGAGGCGCTCGGCGAGGTCGGTGACGACGACGCGCTCCGCGAGGCGCTCGCCGACGCCCGCAGCGGCGACCTGAAGGACGCGCGCTCCACGCTCGACGACCTCCTCGACGAGGGGTACGACGGCCAGGAGCTGCTCCGAGAGGCGCTCCGCGTCGCCCGCGCCGGCTCCGACTACGGCGGCGACGACGTGGCCCGGCTCCACGCGCTCGCGGGCGAGGCCGACCTCGACCTGTCGGACGGGCTCGACGAAACGACCCACCTCGTCCACCTGCTCGCGGCGTGGGCGGCGGGACGGACCCGGCTCTCGCCCGCCCTGCGCGACGCGGAGGTAGCGCCGTGAGCCGGACCCCGCCGCTCTCGCGGCTCCTCCCGTTCCCGGTGGTCGACGCCGCGTGGGACCTGGCGCTCGTCCCGGCGCTCGCGGGCGCGGTGGCGCTGCCCGTCCTCCCGCCCGTCGGCGTCGCGCTCGTCGCGCTCGCGTTCGGGATCCTCTGGTTCCACCGCGACCCGGAACGCGATCCCCCGACGGGCGGGGAGACGGTCCTCTCCCCGGCCGACGGCACCGTCTCCGTGGTACGCGGGGAAGGTTCTCGGCTCCGCGTCGGCGTGTTCATGAACGTCACCGACGTCCACGTCAACCGCGCGCCGCTCGCGGGCGAAGTCCGCGAGGTCCGCCACCGCCCCGGCGCGAACCGCCCGGCGTTCGATAAGGAGTCCGACCGCAACGAGCAGGTCGCGATCGACTGCGGCGAGTACGAACTGCTCGTCATCGCGGGCTGGTTCGCCCGCCGGATCCACCCCTCGGTCGAGGCGGGCGACCGCGTCGAGCGCGGCGACCGAGTCGGTCACGTCTCGTTCGGCTCCCGCGCCGACGTGGTGTTGCCCGCGGACGTGACCCGCGACGACCTGCTGGTCGCCGAGGGCGACAGCGTCCGCGCGGGCGAGACGATCATCGCGGAGCGGCCGCGGGACGACTGACAGTCGTCGCGGGACGGCAACGCGATGACTCATGACCGCACCGCCGCGCGGGTCGATTCGGTTCGGGCACACGCTTTTGTTTCGCGATTGTGATGCTTCTGGCGCATGCCAGAAGAGACCATCCACGAGTCGAACCGGTCGCGGACCCGGCAGGGACTGGCCACGTACCTCCGGCGGATCGCCCGAGCCCTGAGGCGCGGCGAGCCGGTGCCGGTCGACGAGGCCGGCTCGGTGACGGTCGACGCGGCCCCGACCGGCGACGTCGAGATCGAACTCGAGCGCGAGGACGGAACGGTTCACTTCGAGATCGAGATGGAGTGGCCCGACGAGGCGGCCGCCGTCGACGAGGACGCGGCCGCGAGCAAGGCCACCTTCGAGCTGTACGCCGACAGCGCCGACCAGTTCCGGTGGCGGCTCCGGCACGACAACGGCAACATCATCGCCGACGGCGGCGAGGGGTACGCCGACAAGCGCGACGCGAAGTCGGGGATCGCGAGCGTCCAGCGGAACGCGCCCGGCGCGCACGTCGTCGACGTCTCGCGCGACGAGGAGGCGCCCGACGAGGGGGGTAGCGACGCGACCTTCGAGCTGTTCCGCGACAACGCCGACCGGTACCGCTGGCGGCTCCGCCACGACAACGGCAACGTCATCGCCGACGGGGGACAGGGGTACGCGTCCAAGCAGAAGGCGAAACAGGGGCTCGAGAGAGTCAAGTCGAACGCCCCCGGCGCGGCCGTCGAGGAGTCGGTCGAGTAGTTCCCCTCTCGCGGCGACCCGGGCGATCGCGGACCGCACCGCTTATTCGCCGGCCCTCACTACCTCGGGGCGATATGGACGCGCTCGACGCCAAGTACCCGTTCTTCGCGAGCGCCCGCGAGGCCGTCGCGGCGGCCGCGGTGTCGCTGCCCGAGCTCGTCGCGGCCGACGCGCCGGCGGTCGAGCGCGCCCGCGAGCGCGTCGAGCGCGCCCTGCTCGAGGGAACCGTCGCTTCCGAGAGCGGCGCGTTTCCGGGCGAGTCGGCGTACGACACGCAGGCGGAGCTGCTCTCGTACCCCATCGCGCGGATCCTCGTCTCGCTGCTCGACTCCGACCCCGCCATCGAGAAGTACGCCGCCGCGGAGGCGGCGACCGCGATGGAGCGGGTCCGCCGCGATCTCGAGACCGACGACGAGCTGCGGTCGGTGTCGTCCGCGACGGTCGCGCTGGACGACCTGCTCGCCGAGTTCGAGCTCGCGGACGCCGTGCGCCCCGACCTGACGTCTCCGGCCGGAGCCGGCCGCGGCGCCGCGGGAAGCGGGGGCAGAGCCGCGGGAGGCGGCGCCGGAGCCGCGGGTAACACCGGCCGCGATCCGGCCCACTACCGGATCGACGTCGGTCCCTACCTCCGCCTCACCTCGCCCGAGTGGGGGGACTCGTGGCGGCTCGTCAACCGCGCGCTGGCCGACGGCGCGGTTCGCGTCTCGCGCGAGGAACTGCTCGCGGCGCTGGAAGCGGCGGTGGCGGAGCGAGTCGCCGAGGGGCTCCCCTTCGAACTGGCGGCCGACGAGGGGATCGGCGAGGCCCTGGAGTCGCGCGTCGCGGACCTCCGCCGGCTGCTCTCCGAGCGGACGTACACGGAGCCGCCGGACGTCGTCGCGCCGGCGCTGTTCCCGCCGTGTATGACCAATCTGATCGAGAAGGCCGAGCGCGACGTCGAGCTCTCCGCGGCCGAGTCGTTCGCGCTGATGGCGTTCCTCGTCGGTATCGGCATGACGCCCGACGAGGTCGTCGCGTTCTGTACCGACACGAGCCTCGACGCCGAGGGGATCCGGTACCAGACCGAGTACCTGACCGACGAGCGGGGCACCCAGTACCCGCCGCCGACCTGCGAGACGCTCGCGAACTACGGGATCTGCCACAACGAGGACGACCACATGCAGGTCGCGGCCGACCCCCTTTCGTACTACGAGAAACGGGTGGCCGCGGCCGACGAGGTGACCGACTGGCGGGCCGGGCGGGAGACGGAGGCGACCGATGAGGCGGAGGCGACCGATGAGGCGGACGAGACGAGCGAGGCGTGACCTCGACGCGTCGGACGCGAACGACGGCGAGAGAAGGGAAACCGCTCGGAGGGCTTACGACTCGTCTTTCGCGCGCATCAGGTACGTGCCGACGCCGGCCATCAGCAGGACGAACCCGGCCAGTAGCGCGACGAGCGCGATCGCTCCCGACGCCGGGAGCACGGTCGATCCGCCGAAGGTGACCCCGATCGCGACCAGCCCGACGATGAACACCGCGGCCGCCGCCAGCGAGACCGTGATCTGCCGACGGAACTCCGCGTCGATTTCCATGTCTGCGGCTTTCCGTCGCCGCTAAAAAAGGACTTCGATGGGCGGTCCGCCCGTCGCCGCTCAGTTCGCCAGGTGCGTGATGTCCCGCCGCAGGCTGTACCCCTGCGGAACGCCGACGATCCCCAGGCAGTCGTCGCACAGCACCCGCTCGTAGTCGCGGTTGGTCTCCTTCTCCAGCAGCGAGACGTCCGCGAGCGGATACACCGACTCGCACCGATCGCACTCCGCCTTGTCGCCGTCGACGATCTTCATCGGCTCTCCGTTTCCGAGATCCGTATATAAAATCGCGGACGGCGTTATCACTCCGGATAGCGGAGTCGATAAAAATCGACGGTCGGGAGTCGGTCGACGCGGTCGGGGTCTCGGGGGTCGTCCGGCGTTAGCCGAAGAGCTCGCCGAGGCCCTCGCCGCCGTCGCCCTCGTCTTCCTCGTCGCCGTCGTCCGCCTCGTCGGCGGCGTCGGCCTCGTCGGCCTCGTCGTCGTCGTCCGACTCGTCTGCGGACGCGTCGGCGTCGGCGGAGCCGCCCGACGCGGCGCCGGCGGCGGCGGGGGCCGCGGCGGCCGTCTCGACGGCCTCCTCGATGTCGACGTCCTCCAGCGCGGCGACGAGCGCCTTGACGCGGGACTCCTCGACGTCGACGCCGGCGGCTTCCAGCACGCCGGTGACGTTGTCTTCGTTGATCTCTTCGCCAGTCTCGTTCAGGATGAGCGCAGCGTAAACGTATTCCATTGGTGTGTACCTCGTGTTATCCGAACATCGCGCCGAGTCCTTCGCCGCCGTCGTCGCCGTCGTCATCGTCGTCGGCGTCGCCGTCGGCCGCCTCGGCGTCTTCCGTTGCTTCGTCCGCCTGTTCCTCCTCGTCGTCGGCGTCGTCGGCCGCCGGCTCCGTCGCCGGCGCGGCCTCGACGCCCTGGAGCTCCTCGGGGAGCGCCTCCTCGTCGTCGATCTGCGACGCGAGCGCGCGCAGCTGGGCGTCGGCCTTGCCGATCAGGTCGGGCACGACGTCCGGGCTCTCGATCTCCGCGAACAGGCCGACGGACTTCGCCTGGCCGGACGCCTTCGCGAGGAGGGCGCCGGCGGTGGCGGCCGTCGGGTACGCGGCGTTGACGGAGAGGTTGCGCGCGGCGGCCGCGGCGGACCGGATGTCCCCGCGGTACTCGTCGACGTCGATTTCGAGCTCGTCGGGCTCGAACAGGACGCCCTCGGAGTAGACGGCCCGCAGGTCTAAGCCGACCTCCTTGGGCTCGATCCCGAGCTCGACGAGGACGTTCGCGAGGTCGTCGTCGACGACCTCGCCCTCCTCCAGCACGGTCGAGTCCTCGGTGACCTTGATCGAGCCGTCCTGAATGCGGGCGGCCGCGCCCACGGTCTGGAGCTCGCCGACGAACGGTCCCGGGTCGACGCCGGTGTCGCCCTCGGGGATCACGATGTCGTTGGGGGCCACCTCGCCCGCGTTGATCGGGGCGGGGGTCTTCGAGGCTTCGAGCTGCTTGAAGAGGCCGAACGGGTTGTCGTTGGTGCCGACGAGCGCCACCTGGCCGCTGACGTACTCCGTCAGCTGCTCGACGCCGTCGTCGACCTCCTCGAGCGCCCGGTTCGTGAGCGTGTTGCGGCTCATGCGGACGGCCGCCGAGCCGTGGAGCTCCCGGCGCATGGCCTGGAGCTGTCGGCTCGGGATGCCGGCCACGCCGACGATCCCGACGGACTGGTAGGAGTCGATGAACTCGACGAGTTCGGCGACCTCCTCGCGTTTCCACTCGGGGATCGTCTCGGTCTTGCGGACCGAGCTCATACGGGCACCTCCTTCGCGGGACCCATCGTGGTCTTCACGTAGATCCCGTCGATGTTGAGCGGGCCCTTCTCGAGATCTGCTTCGAGTCGCCGGATGATGACGTCGATGTTGTCCGAGATCGCGTCGGCGCCCATGTCCTCGGCGCCGACGCGGGTGTGGAACGTGCGCCGGTCGCGCGACCGGAGCTGCACCGTGTTCTTCATCCGGTTGACGGTCTCGACGACGTCGTCGTCCGGCTGTAGTGGGGTAGGCATCTTCCCGCGCGGACCGAGGACGGTACCGAGGTACCGACCGATGTCCTGCATCAGGTTGGCCTCCGCGACGAAGAAGTCGGTGTCGTCGGCCAGGTCCTTTGCGCGGTCGTCGTCGTCTCCTAACTCTTCGAGGTCGTCGCTGTCGAGTACTTCGTCAGCGACCTCCTCTGCGCGGACGGCGGTCTCGCCCTCCGCGAAGACGACGATCTGTGTCTCCTGCCCCGTTCCAGCCGGCAGCACGACGGACTCGTCGATACGGTTCGACGGATCGTTGAGGTCGAGGTCTCGCAGGTTGATCGCGATGTCCACGGTCTCGCGGAAGTTCCGCTCGGGCGCATCGTCGAGTGCGAGGGTTACGGCCTCTTGTATTGTGTCTGCCATTTTCACCTCCGTAGTACGCAGGTCGCTCCTACGGGTCAGTGAAACAGGCGAAGCCTGTCTCAACGGAGAGTGGTTCATCGGAGGGTTAAAACCGTCGAAGCGCCGGGCAGCGTGTGAAACGCCGACAGGGCCGCTCCGCGGCCGCCCTCGATTCCCTCGTTTCGCCGTCGCCTCCGCGGCTCGGATTCGACGGACGTCGAACGACGAAACGTCGGATAGGGGAACCCTTTTGACGGCGCTTGCCGACCCACGAGGTAATGACGCAGGGTGGTCCGCCGTGACGATGGACGACCGTATCGAGGACCTCCGGGAACGCCGCGAGCGGGCGGCGAAGGGCGGGGGCGAAGACCGGATCCAGTCGCAACACGACAAGGGGAAGATGACCGCCCGCGAGCGGATCGACTACTTCCTCGACGACGGCACCTTCCACGAGTTCGACCGGTTCCGGACCCACCGCAACCACACGTTCGGGATGGAGGAGAAGCAGATTCCGGGCGACGGCGTGGTGACGGGCTACGGGGAGGTGAACGGCCGGAAGACGTTCGTGTTCGCGCACGACTTCACCGTCTTCGGCGGGTCGCTCGGCGAGGTGTTCGCCGAGAAGGTGTGTAAGGTGATGGACAAGGCGATGGACGTGGGCGCGCCCGTCGTCGGCCTCAACGACTCCGCGGGCGCCCGGATCCAGGAGGGCGTCGCCTCGCTCGGCGGCTTCGCGGAGATCTTCCGGCGCAACACGGAGGCCTCCGGCGTGATCCCCCAGATCTCCGCGATCATGGGGCCGTGCGCCGGCGGCGCGGTGTACTCGCCCGCCATCACGGACTTCACCTTCATGGTGAAAGACACCTCGCACATGTTCATCACCGGGCCGGACGTCATCGAGACGGTCACCGGCGAGGAGGTGAGCTTCGAGGAGCTGGGCGGCGCGGTCACCCACTCGTCGACCTCCGGCGTCGCGCACTTCGCGGAGGAGAGCGAGGAGGACGCGCTCGACGACATCGCGCGGCTGCTCTCGTACCTCCCGGCGAACAACGTGGAGGACCCGCCGCGCGTCGAGCCGTGGGACGACCCCGAGCGCGCGGACGACGAGCTGGCCGAGATCGTCCCCGACGCGCCCCGGAAGCCGTACGACATGAAGGACGTGATCGGCAGCGTCACCGACGAGGGGTCCTTCTTCGAGGTGCACGAGAACTTCGCGAAGAACATCGTCGTCGGCTTCGCCCGCCTCGACGGCCACTCCATCGGCGTCGTCGCGAACAACCCCCGCGTGAACGCCGGCACGCTCGACATCGAGGCGAGCCAGAAGGGCGCGCGGTTCGTCCGCTTCTGCGACGCGTTCAACGTCCCCATCCTCACCTTCGAGGACGTGCCCGGCTTCATGCCCGGCACGGACCAGGAACACAACGGGATCATCCGCCACGGCGCGAAGCTGCTGTACGCCTTCTCGGAGGCGACGGTACCTCTCCTGACCGTCATCACCCGGAAGGCGTACGGCGGGGCCTACTGCGTGATGTCCTCGAAACACATCGGCGGCGACGTCAACTACGCGTGGCCCACCTCGGAGATCGCGGTGATGGGGCCGAAGGGCGCGGTCAACGTGCTCTACCGCGAGGAGCTGTCCGAGGCCGACGACCCCGACGCGCGCCGGCAGGAGCTCATCGACGAGTACCGCGAGGAGTTCGCGAACCCCTACACCGCCGCCGACCGCGGCTTCGTCGACGACGTCATCGAGCCGACCGAGACGCGCGCGCGCCTCGTCAAGGACCTGAAGATGCTGAAGGGGAAGAGCACGGACCAGCCTGCGAAGAAACACGGCAACATCCCGATCTGATGGCGGTCGACGACGAGCCGATCGGTGAGGGACCGACCGACTCGGCGGCGGCCGACGACGCGACGACCGCCGAGCCGGCGCCCCCGATCGCCCGCCTGTCCATCCCCGACGACGCCGGCGACGACGAGGCGGCCGCCATCGCCGCCGCGGTCGCGGCGCACCTCCGAGACGGCGAGCTCGCCGCCGCCGCTGCCGCCGCGAGCGACGCGGACGACGGCCGCGACGAGGACCGCTGGGGACTCGCCGCCCGGATCGATCGGCTCCACCGCCGCCGGGCGCGCGTCCCAGCCGACGCGCCGACCGACCCCTGGACCGCGGCCGGCCGGAGCGACCGGTTCTGAGCGGTCGGTCACGTCGCCTTTGCGGCCCCGGTCGGGAGGGCCGTCGCTGGTCGGGTAGCGGACGCGTCGAACGGAGTTCCCGGACGGGGGAGCGCCCGGCCGCGTACATTCCCCCGACGGCGCGGCGTCGAACCGTCGCGCCGTCGACCCGACCCTGATTCGGGGCGCGGTAGCAGGTACGTCTGCTGACATATATATCTGTGGTAACGGCTCTCGCGATCGGTCGCTCAGCGCGTCTCCTCGTCGCCGGCTCCTCCGGTATCGGCGGTCGCGTCGCCCGCGGTCGCGTCGCCCGACGTCGCTTCGTCGTCGAGGCTCGTCGGTACGCCTCGCCCGTCGAAGAGTCGATCGAGGGCGATCGGGACGACGGTCACGAAGGCGAGGAGCGCGGCGACCCGGATCGGCAGCGATGCGTCGGTGACGGCCGTGAGTCCGAGGTAGACGGCGGCGCCGACCAGGACCGACGGCAGCATGTACGGGTTTCCCGCGTCGAGCATACCTCACTGTGGCGCCCGGGACCCTCTTAACCGTCCCGGCCCGGACCGACAGAGTTTGGTAGCAGTTCGTGGAAGAACCGACAGGAATGTTCGATAAGGTTCTCGTGGCGAACCGCGGCGAGATCGCGGTCCGGGTGATGCGCGCCTGTGAGGAGCTCGGCGTCGACACCGTCGCCGTCTACAGCGACGCCGACAAGCACGGCGGCCACGTCCGGTACGCGGACGAGGCGTACAACGTCGGTCCCGCCCGCGCGGCCGACTCGTACCTCGACGGCGAGGCGGTCGTCGAGGCGGCGCGGTCGGCCGGCGCCGACGCGATCCACCCCGGGTACGGCTTCCTCGCGGAGAACGCCGACTTCGCGGCCCGCGTCGAGGCCGCCGACGGGATCACGTGGGTCGGGCCCGCCAGCGACGCGATGGAGCGGCTCGGCGAGAAGACGCACGCGCGCCGCGTGATGGACGACGCCGACGTGCCGATCGTTCCCGGGACGACGGAGCCGGTCACCGACGTCGAGGCCGTCACGGAGTTCGGCGACGAGCACGGCTACCCGGTCGCGATCAAGGCCGAGGGGGGCGGCGGCGGTCGCGGGATGAAGGTCGTCGAGAGCGCCGACGAGGCCGAAGAAGCGCTCGAATCCGCCAAGCGCGAGGGCGAGGCGTACTTCTCGAACGACTCGGTGTACCTCGAGCGCTACCTCCAGACCCCCCGCCACGTCGAGGTCCAGATCGTCGCGGACGACCCGGCGGCCGCGGGGTCCGACGGCGGGAGCGGCGACGGGGACGCCTCGGTGTCCGAGAGCGACGTGGTCCACCTCGGGGAGCGCGACTGCTCGCTCCAGCGCCGCCACCAGAAGGTGATCGAGGAGGGGCCCTCCCCCGCGCTCTCCGACGAACTGCGCGAACAGATCGGCGAGGCGGCCCGCCGAGGGGTCGCCGCCGCGGACTACACCAACGCCGGGACGGTCGAGTTCCTCGTCGAGGAGGACCCCGACCGCGACCCGTCGGAGCCGCTCGGCCCGGACACGCCGTTCTACTTCCTCGAAGTCAACACGCGGATCCAGGTCGAACACACCGTCACCGAGGAGCTGACGGGGATCGACATCGTGAAGGAACAGCTCCGGGTCGCGAGCGGCGAGGGGCTCTCCGTCTCGCAGGACGACGTCGAGCTGGAGGGCCACGCGATCGAGTTCCGGATCAACGCCGAGGACGCCGCGGACGAGTTCCAGCCCGCGAACGAGGGGTCGCTGGAGACGTACGACCCGCCGGGCGGGATCGGCGTCCGCGTCGACGACGCGCTCCGGCAGGGCGACGAGCTCGTCACCGACTACGACTCGATGATCGCGAAGCTGATAGTCTGGGCCCCGGACCGCGAGGAGTGTCTCGCGCGGTCGAAGCGCGCGCTCGCGGAGTACGACCTGGAGGGCGTCGTCACCATCGTCCCGTTCCACCGCCTGATGCTCGACGATCGGCGCTTCGTCGACGGGACGCACACGACGAAGTACCTCGACGAGGAGCTCGACCGCGAGCTGGTCGCCGAGGCGCAGGAGAAGTGGGGGACGGAGTCCGTCTCCGCGGGCGACGGGGACGACGAGGAAGTCACCGAGCGCGAGTTCACGGTCGAGGTGAACGGGAAGCGCTTCGACGTCGAGCTAGAGGAGCGCGGCGCGCCCGCGATCCCGGTGCCGGAGGGCGGCGGGGGCGGCGGAAGCGGCGGACAGCAGCGCCCCCCGCAGGCGAAGCCGGACGACGGCGGGGACGACGGCGGCGTCGACGTCGCGGAGGGCGGCGAGGCCATCGACGCGGAGATGCAGGGGACGATCCTCTCGGTCGACGTCGCCGAGGGCGACGAGGTCGCCGCCGGCGACGTGGTCTGCGTCCTCGAGGCGATGAAGATGGAGAACGACGTGGTCGCCGAGCGCGGCGGCACCGTCGCGAGCGTCCACGTCGACGAGGGCGACAGCGTCGACATGGGCGACGTGCTGATCGTGCTGGAGTGAGGTCGGGATTCTCAGGACGCGGCTATTTGTAATAGTGGACGGCGTTGCGGTGAGCCGTTCTGAGGCTAAGCTGTTCACTTGGCTTCGCTGAAATCCGCAGTGAGTGACATACGCAGCTCTCTGCCGGTCAGTACAGAGCGTGCGTATATCCCTAATCCCCGTTGCGATGTCAGAATCCCCTAACTACTTAGCTGCTGTTCATCTGTGGATCTCCACGCCCACTGTATTGCTCGTAGTCAATATACGGTCGGACAAGTTCGTCTTCTTTGTACACGGCCACCTCAAGCAGTCGGGGGCCTTCCACGGAGTCGTCGGGGTTCGGAAAGTAGTGATAATGCTGTGTTACGTCTCGGTAGCCACCGAGCGATGCTCGAATGAGGTAGCGTTGCTCATCGACCACGGGTGGGTCCGGGAACTGGTAGATACCCCCGGTATCGCTCGCCTCCAGTTCGAAAAATCGGTCGAACACGACGGCCTCATCTCTCGTTTCCTCGTCAGTCCGGAGGAGTTCGATTTCAAGTCCCTGTGGCTCTGCGGTGGCATTGCTAGGTAGAATTTCGAGTTGGGAGGGTGAAGAAGACGAAAACGGGAGTTGATTACATCCCGACAGAGCCCCAAGTATGACTGAACCACTTCCAGCGAGAGCTCTTCGTCTGGAACACGGGCTGGTCATGACTCTTGACAAGAACGAACTAATGATATACCTAGTGAAATAAACTACGGCGATGAATTTGTAAGCGAATTCTACCGGCTGTTTCAGTCGAAAACACATCTGAAAATGGAATTTCAACGGAAGCCATTGTTTATAAATAGCCGCTGGCGGATCGACGGTGAGTACCGCCAAAGCTCCAGCCGCTCGCTTATAAATAGCCGTTACCAGGCCGACGGCGAGGACCGCCAAAGCCCCAGTCGCGAAGCGGCCGCACACTCGCTGCGCTCCTCGCTCGCGCTGCTCGCTGCGGTGCTTGCGTCGTCTGCGGCCGCTTCGCGACTGCCCCTTTGAGTCCCACCCCTACAGCACCGCACCTCACGCCTCCCCAGCCTCGTCAGTCGCCGTCGCTTCGCTCCGGCGACTGACTCCCTCGCGCGGTGCCGTTCGCGGCCGCCGATGGCGACCGCTCACGGGCACGCGCCACCGCGTCGTTCATTTATAGTCAATCGTCGCCGTCTCTCGGGTGTTTTAAATACCGTCTCGCTATCGAGGCTCGCGTCGCGCACTCAGGTTACCGACCGCGTAGCCCCAGTAGCTCCCGCGTCTGCTCGGGCGTCGCCACGGGCCGACCCAGTTCCTCGGCGAGCCGCGCCGCCCGCGCCACGAGCTGCTCGTTCGTCGCCAGTTCGCCCCGCTCGTAGTACCGGTTGTCCTCTAAGCCCACCCGGACGTGGCCCCCGAGCAGCAGCGACTGCGTCGTCAGCGGGAGCTGGTGCGGGCCGAACCCGATCACGTTGAACTCGACGCCCTCGGGCAGGGCCTCGACCCGATTCATCAGGTTCCGCGGGTGCGGCGGGGTGGTGGTCCCGCCGCCGAACAGGAAGTTGAGGTACGGCGGGTCGTCGAGCTCGTCGAGAATCGCCAGCGACTCGTTGAGGTGGCCGTCGTTGAACACCTCCAGCTCGGGCTTGATGCCCCGCTCTTTCATCTCCGCGTGGAGGGAGGAGACGAGTTCGCGCGTGTTCTCGGAGGTGAGCCGGTCGTAGCGGTTGAGCGGCCCCATGTCGAGCGACGCCATCTCGGGCGCGGGGTCGGTCCGGAGCGGCTCGTGTCGGAGGGCGTCCGGCGCCGCCGTCCCCCCGGTGGAGTGCTGGAGGACGGCGTCGTCGGTCGCCTCGCGGACCGCGTCCGTCACCTCCTGAAACCGCTCGGCCGAGAAGGCGCGCTCCCCGTTGTCGCGGCGTGCGTGGAGGTGGAGGACGCTCGCGCCCGCGTCCTCGCAGGCCGCCGCGGCCGCCGCGATCTCCGCGGGCGTCTCCGGGAGGTCCGGATGCGCCTCCTTCCCGTGGACGCCGCCGGTAAGCGCCGCGGTGATGACGACGGGCTTCCCGTCGAGGTAGTCGTCGTAGCTCATCGGTCGGCGTCGGGCGCGTCGGGCGCGTTCGACTCGGCGTCCGGCGCCGCCTCCGAGTCCGGTTCGACGTAGAACTCGCAGTCCGTCGCGGGGTCGAGCTCGTACCGGGCGTTACAGACGTCGGCGCGCATGGACTGGACGAACGACTCCGTCACGGTACAGAACGCGCGGGCCGTGTCGAACGACTTCCCGTCTCCCTCCTCGCGATACGACAGGTGCTGGCACGTCTCGTCCATGGCGGACGGAGGCGGGCGAGCGGCTTGAAACCACGCGTCGGAAGTTTCGCCCCCGTCCGGCGCGGCCCGCGCCGGCGCGCCCCCGATCCGACCGACGCTGTTTAACCGAACGCCCGAGAACGGGCGGGCATGGAGCCGGTCGACGACTGGCGGTCGGCGATCGAGGAGGCCGGGGAGCTGACCGGCCCGATCGCGGCGGCCATCGTCGAGGCCCACGGCGACCGCGGGCAGCGCGCCATCGAGGCCGTCGGCGAGGGGCGGGTGAAACGCTACCGCGATTTCACCGTCGTCGTGGGGCACGAGGACGAGTACGTGGTCGAGGAGGGGGAGTGTACCTGCGCGGACGCGACGTACAACCTCGACGCGGATGACCCCGACGACCGCTGCTGGCACGCCATCGCGGTCGACGTCGCGGACGCGCTCGACGCCGTGGACCACCACGACATGTGGTACTCGGAGGTCCGCGAGTTCCTCTGACCCGTCTCGGCGGCCCTCCGCTCCCCGGGTCGCAAATTCGGCTATCGAGCAGCCGCCGCTCGGCCGCGTGACGCGCCCGTTTTCGCGAAGCTCGGTCTGAGAGTCGAAAACGTTTACAACGGCGGCCGGTCTCCCCTACGGTATGGCGGACTGTCCACTCGCAGACGACTGCCCCAGCTTCGACGAACGGATCGAGGGGATGGGGTGTCAACACTACGGCAACAAGGGCGGCGCGGAGTGGTGTAACCACTACGACATGCCGATCTACGAGCTGAAACAGCAGCCGGTCCAGCCCGGCGAGGCGGTCGTCGTCGAGGTCGACGACATCCACGAGAGCGGTGCCGGCGTCGGCCGCACCGACGACGGGTTCATCGTCCTCGTCGACGGCCTCCTCCCCCCGGCGCGCGCCGAGGTCAAGATCCACCGCGTGAAGTCCAGTCACGCGACGGCCCAAGAGGTGGTCGAGCGCCTCCCCGACGACCCGGAAGCGGAGGAGGGGGACGACGAGGCCGTGGAGGGCGACGAGGCGGGAGACGAGGACGGAGACGACGACCGCAGCCGCCGCGACCGCCCGGACCGCGAACGGCTCGGCAGCCGCGAGAACTTCTGGGGCAAGTGACGGCGTCTCGGGGGAGCCCCGCCCCACGGACAGTCCGGACGCCGTCGATCCGCCGACCGCTCTCGGAGGCCGATCGATCCGCCGCGCGACCTCGCGCGACGAAACCGCCGTTTTTTGAGCGACCGGCCCGTCGGTGAACGCATGGCAGACGACGGGCGACCCGACCCCGCCGACGTCGACGCCGACTCCATCCTCGAACGGGCCGGGTTCGACGCCGACGAGGGCGTTCTCACCCGCCGGCAGGCCGAGGTGTTAGCGCTCCGCGAGCGCGGGCTCCGGCAGTCGGACATCGCGGACCGGCTCGGCACCTCGCGCGCGAACGTCTCCAGCGTCGAGGCGAGCGCCCGCGACAACGTCGAGCGCGCCCGCGAGACGGTCGCGTTCGCGGAGGCGCTGTCGGCGCCGGTCCGCGTCGAGATCGAGGCGGGAACCGACCTCTACGACGCGCCCAAGCGCGTGTACGACGCCTGCGACGAGGCGGGCGTGAAGGTGAACCAGACCGCGCCCGAGCTGATGAAGTCGATCGGCGACCGCGCGGGCGACGCGGTCCGCGGGCGCGAGGTCCATCGCCGGCTGTTCGTCACGGTCGCGGCCGACGGGCAGATCCGGGTCCGCCGGCCGTAGCATCGGTCCCTCGACCCCTCCGCCGTCAGTCCCCGTCGATCCGCTCCGCGACCCCGACGAGCGTCGCGCCCGCGGCCACGGTCGCCTCCCGGGCGACCGAGTACGCGATCCCGTCGCGGTCGGCGCGCGCGACCTGGAGCGTCTCGAACGTCGTCGGGTCGAACACCTCGCCGACGCGCTCGCCCTCGCGCACCCGGTCGCCGACGGCGAGGTCGGGCTCCGGGACGAACAGCCCGGAGTCGTCGGCGATGGCGCGCCCGAGGTGGTTGCGCGCGACGACGCCGTCCCACGGGTCGGACTCGCCGTCGAGCAGCCCCTCGTGGCGGAGGGCGCCGACCATCCCCGCCACGCCGGTCTCGACCGCCGCCGCCACGATTTCGCGGCTGTGGGCGAGCTCGGGCGTGATCGTCGGGATCCCCTCGCGCGTGGCCGCGACGCGGAGCTTCCCCGCGAACCCGCGCTCGTCCCATTCGGTGTCGGCGTCGTCACCCGCGGCCTCCGCGAGCAGGAGGTCGGTGCCGAACGCCTCCGCGAGCCCGCGGCAGGCCTCGTCGCCGCGCATGTACACCGCGTGCGTCGCCATCGACGGCGACCCCGTGTGGAGGTCGACGATCGCGTCCGCCGCGCCCGCGAACCGCCAGAGCCGGGCCGCCATCCGCTCGTGGAGCGACCCCTCCGCGTCGCCGGGCCAGCAGCGGTTCATGTTCGGCTGCCGCGAGTCGAGCGACTCCGGCGTCGTGTACGAGACGCGATCGAAGGTGAGCGGGTCCGCGACGGGAACCGTCACGAGCGTCCCGTCGAGGTCGGCGGCGGTCGGCCCGTCGCTCGCTCCGCCGGCGTCGGCGCTTCCGGACGCGTTCCCGACGAGGCGGTCGTGAAGCCGCCGCAGGACCGCGACACCGTTCACCTCTCGCCCGTGCTGGGCGGCCTGCGCGTACACGACGGGACCGTCGCCGGGCGCGTCGAGTTCGGGGCCGTCGTCGCCGTCGACGAGTTCGCCCTCGCCGTACGCGTGGACCGTCGTCCGGATCGGCACGCCCGAGGGGAGCCGAGCGAGGGTGAGGGTGCGACTGGTGTGCATGGTCCGGATCCGAGCGGCTCGGAGTTATACGTCGGGGTTGTGGTCGCGGCGCGGTCGCGTCGGTCTCCGACTTCCGCCCGCCGATCCCGACGGGTCCGACCGCGGACGCTAAGGCCGTGGCCCGCGGAGCGGGATCCGTCATGCGGGTCACCCTCCTCGGGACGGGCGACACGACGGGGACGCCGACCGTCGGCTGCGACTGCGACACCTGCGAGGCGGCCCGCGAGCGCGGGGTGTCGCGGTCGCGCTTCTCCGTCCACGTCGCCAACGAGCGCACCGGCGAGTCGCTGCTCGTCGACTTCAGTCCCGACTTCCGACAGCAGTTCCTCGCGGCCGACGTCCCGCTCCCCGACGCCGGGCTGGTGACGCACATCCACTTCGACCACCTCGACGGGCTGGGGAACGTCTACCGGCTCGTCGACGGGCTCCCGGTTCACGCGCCGAACGAGACCGACCCCGCCACCGACCGGAGCGTCGCCGGGACGATCCGCGACAAGTACGACTACCTCGAAGACCGGATCGGCGTCCACGCCCGCGACCCGTTCGAGCCGTTCGAGACCTGCGGGTTCGAGGTGCGGTTCGTCCCGGTCGACCACCCGCCGCTCCTCTGTTACGGCGTCGTGATCGAGGACCCGGAGACGGGCGCGACGCTCTCGCTCACCGGCGACACCAGCTACGACGTCCCCGAGCGCTCCCGCGAGGCGCTCGCCGGCGCGGACCTGCTGCTCGCCGACGCCATCGTCCCCGCCTCGCTGTGCGAGCACCACCCGATCGGCGGCCGCCACGCGGGCCCGGACGGCGTCCCGCGCACCTTCGGCACGAAGCACATGACCCGGGAGGGGGCGCTCGCGCTCGCCGACGAGCTCGACGCCGACCGCACGCGGCTCGTCCACCTCGCGCACTACTACCCCGCCGACGAGGCGTTCGAGGAGCCGCTGGCGGTCGACGGCGAGACCTACGAGCTGTGACTCGGGTCGTCGCGCGCCGAACGCCGCGGTCGACCGGCCGCACCGTTTTGTCTCGCCAGCCCGTAGTCCGTTCCGAGATGGCCGTGACGGACCGCTTCCGGACCGCACTCGACCGCCTGGAGCCGCCGCCGCGCGCGGTCGACTGGTCGCTGTTCGCGTTCGTCGTCGCCGAGGCGGTCACGGGGCTGGTCTCGTTCACCGTCGGCGTCCCCGAGGGGTGGCCCCTCTTCTGGCTCCACCGCGCGCTCGGGCTCGGGATCGTCGCGCTGCTCGGGTGGAAGCTCGCGCGAGTCCGCCGCCGGCTCACCGATCCCGACCTGTGGCAGCGGTCGACGGCGCTGTCCGTCCTCACGCTCGTCGCGGCGCTCGGCGCCATCGGCACCGGCGTCGCGTGGGTGTTCGGCCTCGACGTGCGGCTCTCCTACTGGACCCTCCTCTCGGTTCACGTCGGGTTCGGCCTCGCCTTGGTCCCGCTCGTCGCCGCGCACGCGGCGACCCGGTTCCGGCTCCCCCGCCGCGTCGACTTCGAGCGCCGGCGGACCGCGGTGCGTTACTTCGCGCTCCTCGCCGCCGGCGGCGCGACCTACCGCCTCCAGCAAGGGGTCAACGACGCGCTCGACACCGCCGGCGCCGACCGCCGATTCACCGGCTCCCAGCCCCGCGAGGGCGAGGGGAACGGCGCGTTCCCGATCACCTCGTGGGTCGCGGACGACCCCGATCCGATCGACCGCGACGACTACCGGCTCACGGTCGAGGGGCTCGTGAGCGATCCCGTCGAACTGACGGCGGACGAGCTGGGGGCGGGCCACGAGACCGAGGCCCTGCTCGACTGTACGAGCGGCTGGTACACGGTCCAAGAATGGGGCGGGATCCGGGTCGGCGACCTGCTCGACGGGGCCGGCGACCTCGACGACGACGCGGCCTACGTCCGGTTCACCTCCGTGACGGGCTACCGCTGGAGTCTCCCGATCGGGGAGGCAGAGAACGCGCTGCTCGCGACGCACGTCGGCGGCGAGCGGCTGAGCCACGGTCACGGCGCGCCGGCCCGACTCGTCGCGCCCGACAAGCGGGGGTTCCAGTGGGTGAAGTGGGTAACGCGCGTGGAGGTCCGGTCGGAGTACGACCTCGGACAGTGGGTGGTGACGCTGGTGAGCGGGTTCGACTGATCGGCGGTCGCGTTCACGACCCCGCTGCGCCCGGCTATTCGTACTCGCTCCCGACGACCTCGCGGATGCGCTCCGCGGTCACCGGGCCGACGCCCTCGACCTCCAGCAGGTCGTCCTCGGGCGCGGTCATCACGGCCTCGACGGTGCCGAAGTGCTCCAACAGCGATCGGGCGGTGACCGGGCCGATGTCCGCGATGGAGGAGACGACGTACTCCTGCTGTTCGGCGCGCGTCTTCGTCGTCTTCTCGCCGTGGACGCTCACCTCGCGGTCGCGCGTCTCCTGCTCGCGTTTGGCGATCGTCGCCAGCAGCTCGGTGGTGTCGTCCTCGCCTTCGGTGCGGAGCACGCTCACGTCGAAGTCGACCGCGAGCGACGCGAGCGCGCCGCGGATCGCGTTGGGGTCGATGTCGCGCTGGCCGTAGAGGTTCGTCCCCTCGACGACCATCACGGGGCGGGCGTACGCCCGCGAGAGCTCGCCCACCTGCTCGAACATCGAGCGGTCGGCGTCGAGCATCGAGTCGACGAAGTCGGCCGCCGACTTGCGCTCGACGGCGACGCGGTCGGAGAGCACGTAGTCGCCGACCGCCAGCGTCTCCAGCCGGGTGACGAGCCCGTCGCGGGTCGAGAGGTCCTTCGCGATGGAGGAGTCGAGCTCGCGCTGGTCGACGACGACCTCGACGCCCTCGTCGACGCCCGCGGTCGCGACGAGAGCGTCGTCGTCGGAATCGGCCGCGGTTTCCTCGCTCTCGGCGGTGTCGTCGCCGGCGGCGTCGCTTTCGTCGCTTTCCCCGTCGTCGCGCTCGCGTACCTCCTCGGCGAAGTCGGTGAGGCCGGCGTCGTCGTCGCTCGTGTCGGCACCCTCGGTCGCGGCGGCGCCGTCTGCCGCGCCGTCCTCGTCGCTCGTCGCGTCGGCGTCGTCGTCGGACTCCCCGGATCCCCCGCCGAACGCGTCGAGGCCGGCCTGTCCGTCGTCGCCGACGGACTCCTCGATGTCGTCGGTGGCCTCCTTCAGCTCCGCGAGCTGGCTGGCCATCTCCTTCTCGCGGCGCCGCGAGATCCAGAAGAACGCCTCGTCGCGGGTGTCCTCGGCCATCAGGACGACGACCTTCCCCTCCGCCTGCCGGCCGGTCCGGCCCTTGCGCTGGATCGAGCGGATCGCGGTCGGGACCGGCTCGTAGAAGCAGACGAGGTCCACCTCGGGCACGTCGAGCCCCTCCTCCGCGACGCTCGTGGAGACGAGCACCTCGAACTCGCCGGCCTTGAACTCGTCGAGCGTCTCCTGCTGCTGTGTCTGGCTCATCCCGTCCGAGCCCTCCTTGTCGCCCTGCCCGACGAACTTCCGCACGTCGAAGCTGGCGGAGAGGAACTCCACGAGCGCCTCCGCGGTGTCGCGCGACTCCGTGAACAGGATCGCGCGCTCGCCGCCGTCGATGCCGAGGGTCTCGGCCAGCAGGATCCGGGCCTTCGAGAACTTCGGGTGGAGCCCGTCGAACGACTCCGCCTTCCGCATCGCCTCGCGCACCTTCGGGTCCGCGACCATGCGCTGGCTCGCCTTCGACGCGCCCGACGAGCGGGCGGCCTCGCGCTGGCGCTCGAAGTAGCGCCGGACGGACTCGACGGACTGCGTCTCGACCAGCTCGGTCGCGCGCCGGAGCTTCATCACCTCGGCGTGGGTACTCATCCCCTTGTACCCCTCCGACTGGTCGTTGTCCATCATCTGCTTCAGCTGCCCGCGCATCTTGTTGAGGTCCTTCTGCGAGAGGTCCGGGTTCGTCGTGTTCGTCACGCCCAGCGACTTGAGCTTCTCCAGCCGGTCCGTGATCACCTCGTTGAGCGCGTCGCGGATCTCGAGGACCTCGTCAGGGAGCGTGACTCGCTCCCATCGGACGTCGGTGTCGTGGGTGTACTCGTCGACGTCGGCGTCCGCTTCGGTCATCACCTCGACGTTCGAGAGCCCGAGGTTCTCACAGACCGTCTCGATCTCATCGGTGTCGCCGCCGGGCGAGGCCGACATCCCCGTCACGAGCGGGTCGGCCGCGTCGGCGTGGTACCGCTCCGCGATGTAGACGTACGCGTAGTCGCCGGTCGCGCGGTGGCACTCGTCGAAGGTCAGGTGGGTCACGTCGCGCAGCGAGATCCGGTTGCCGACGAGGTCGTTCTCGACGACCTGCGGGGTCGCGATCACGATCCGGGCGTCGTCCCACAGCGCGGCGCGGTCGTCGGGCTTCACGTCGCCGGTGAACACGACGATCTCGTCGTCCGGAATCCGCAGCGCCTCGCGGTAGAAGTCCGCGTGCTGCTGGACGAGGGGTTTGGTGGGGGCCAAAAAGAGGGCCTTCCCGCCGACCTCGCTGAGCCGTTCGGCGGTGACGAGCAGGCTGACCGTCGTCTTGCCGAGGCCGGTCGGGAGACAGACCAGCGTGTGCTCGTCGGCGGCGGCGTCCGCCAGCTGGAGCTGGTAGCGCCGCCGCTGGAGGAAGTCGTCGACGAGCAGATCCCTGTCGATCCCGGCGGCCTCGGTCGCCATCGGCGGTGCTTCGCCGCCGTCGGCCTAAAGCCTTCGCGAAGCGCGGTGAAAGTTATCGGTCGGCGGAGCGCTCCTCGCGGAGCTCGTCGGGCACGTCCTCGTCGACCAGCTCCGCCCACTCGGCGAGCCGGTCGTCGGATCGGGTTTGCGCACTCATCACGCGACGGATCTCCGTGATACGTCTTAACAGTTACCCCGATTCTACATGATCTAGCATCGATCCGAGCGGATCCCACCGCTCGATCGCCCACGACGCGCGCCGTTCCGGGCCGGAGGGCCCGCGCTCTCCTTCGGGCCGACTCGCACGCCTTTTACCGCTCACGCGCCTCCGGCCGCCATGAGCAACCTCGACGAGTTCCTCGCGGGCGAGCGGCTCGACGACGTGGTCTTCTACGTGAGCGACGCGTACCTCGACGACGACTCCCGACTGCGCGAGGTCGGGGCCGAGACCGACGGCGGCGTCCGGCTGATCCTCGACGGCGAGACCGGACGGTCCGCGTTCCAGGCCGGCACCGGCATGGGCGCGATGGAGTTCGCGAAGACGGCGATGGACGCCGAGGGGGAGATCGCGCGCACCCTCGACGACGGGGCGTGCCCGTTCGCGGGCGAGGCCGACGACGCGAACGACGCGGGCGAAGGTCCCGACGGCGACCACGCGATCCGGTTCGTCTTCGCGTTCGCGGAGGCGCAAAACGAGGAGGTCGGCGGCCTCTACGCCGAGGGCGACGTGGTCCACGCGTACGCCCACTGTACGTGCGGCGAGAGCTACTCGCACAAGTGGGTCGTCGGCGACCGCGACGACTGAGAAATCGGTTCGGGACGGACGGGTACGCCCGGCGGCGCGTTACTCCCCGTCGGGCGCGTCGTCCTCCGGCACCGCGCCCTCGACGAGCGACTGGTCGCCGTACTGCTCGCGGAGGTCCTTCTTCGAGAACTTCCCGGTGGCGGTCTTCGGCACCTCGTCGATGAACTCCACCGCGTCCGGCACCCACCACTTGGGGTACTCGTCGCGGAGGCCGGCCTCGATCCGCTCGACGAGCTCGTCGCGGTCGACGCCGTCGGCCACGACGACGAAGGCGACGGGCCGCTCCTGCCAGCGCTCGTGGGGCACGCCGACCACGGCCGCCTCGCTGACGCCGTCGTAGGCCATGATCGCGTTCTCCAGCTCGACGCTGGAGATCCACTCGCCGCCGGACTTGATCACGTCCTTGGTGCGGTCGACGAGCTGCACGTAGCCGTCCTCGTCGACGGTGACCACGTCGCCGGTCTTCAGCCAGCCGTCGACGAACTCCTCTTCGCTGGCCTCCGGACGCGCGAAGTACTCCTTCGTGACCCACGGGCCGCGGATCCGCAGCTCGCCGAAGTCCTCGCCGTTCCACGGCACCTCCTCGCCGTTCTCGTCGATAACTTCGAACTCCAGGCCGGGGGCGACGAGCCCCTGCTTCGCGCGCTTGTTCACCTGCGTCTCGTAGTCGGCGCCGCGCAAGTCGTCCTTGAGGTGCGAGACGGTGCCGATCGGTGAGAGCTCGGTCATCCCCCACGCGTGGAGCACCTCGACGTCGCGCTCGTCGTACCACTCGATGAGCGCCTGCGGCGCGGCCGCGCCGCCGATGATCACGGTGTCGAGCGTCGAGAGGTCGACGTCGTTCCCCTCTTCGATGTACTCGCGCAGGCCGAGCCACACCGTCGGGACGCCGGCGGAGATCGTCACGCCCTCCTCCTCGATCAGCGCCGCGAGGTCGGCCGGGTCCGGCGAGGGGCCGGGGTAGACGTGCTTCGCGCCCGCGGCGGCCGCGGTGAACGGCATCCCCCACGCGTTGACGTGGAACATGGGAACGACGGGCATCACGACGTCGGAGTCCTCCATCGGGATCCCCTGCGGCGTCTGGGAGGCCATCGTGTGGCTCCACAGCATCGACTGGGTGTACTCGACGCCCTTCGGGCGCCCCGTCGTGCCGGAGGTGTAACACAACCCGGCGGGCTGGTCGCCGTCGAGGTCGGGCCAGTCGTACTCGGTCGAGTAGTCGCCGATGAACTCCTCGTAGGCCGGCGCGTCGAGCGCGTCGATCCCCTCCGACCCCATCGCGACGAAGTCGACGTCCTCGAACTCCTCCGCGCCCTCCGCGGCGCCAGCGATCTTCTCGGCTAGCGACGGGTCGACGAAGACGATCTCGTCGTCGGCGTCGTCGACGATGTACCGGATGTGTTCGTCGGGCAGCAGCGGGTTGATCGTGTGGAGCTGCGCGCCCGTGTTCGGGACGCCGAAGTACGTCTCGAAGTGCCGCGTGTGGTTCCAGCAGAACGTCGCGACGCGGTCGCCGCGCTCGATCCCGTAGTCCTGGAGCGCGTTCGCGAGCCGCGCCGTCCGGTCGGCGTACTCGGCGTAGGTGTGCCGCGTGCGCCCCTCGTGGGTACGCGAGACGATCTCGGTGTCCGGGTACAGTCGCTCCGCGCGCCACATGAACGGTCGCAGGGTCTGGGCGTGTCCGCCTGGCATACCTTACACACCACGGGGCCGGGAACTATGAACGTTATCATGATTGATCGTGATTTTTCGGAGAGAGCGACACTCCCGCATCGGTCGCGCGGTTATATTTCGACGTTGCTACCGCGGAGGCTACCACCGAAGCCCCAGCGGTTCGGCCGTACGATTGTGGCGGTTATACATACCCGATCGTCACGAATACCGCCTCGCGGCTGGGGCTTCGAGTCCCGCCCAGCACCGTAACCGCGGCCTCACGCCTCCCCAGCCTCGTCACCGGACTACGTCCGGTTTCAAGCGAGAGCGAAGCTCTCGCCCTGTCGGTCGCCCGTCGCTCCGCTCCGGGCGACCGACTCCCTCGCGCGGTGCCGTTCGCGGCCGCCTCCGGCGGCCGCTCACGGGCACGCGCCACCGCACAGACGTCGTTTAAATGGTGGTTTACCCCCGGAACAGGCTCGCGTGGACGGGCGCGTGGTCGGAGTCGGGCCGGGGGTCGTCGCCGTCGGAGCCGCCCTCGTCGGAGACCGCGCGGCCGTCGACGCCGTCGGCGAGGAAGTCGCGGACGGGCGGGCCGACGTGTTCCGGCTCGACGAGGAACGCGTCGTGGCCGTGGTCGGAGTCGACCACGTGGTGCGCGACCGGGACGTCGGTCTCGCGGAAGGCGTCCGCGAGGGAGGCGGACTGCTCGACGGTGAAGTGCCAGTCGGCGGTGAAGCTCATGAGGAGGGTCTCGCCCTCGAAGGCCCCGAGCGCGTCGGCGTCGGTGCCGTGGCCCGCGGCGAGGTCGTACTCGTCCATCGCGCGCGTGAGGTAGAGGTAGCTGTTCGCGTCGAACCGGTCCCCGAACCCCTCCGCCTGGTAGTCGAGGTACGACTCCACCTCGCGGTACGGGAAGAAGCCGGCGGTCGGCTCCGGCGGCAGCCCGAGGTCGCCGTCCTCGCGCGTCAGGGAGTCGCGGCCCGCGGAGCGCCGCCCGAACTTCCGCTCCATCGACGCCTTCGAGAGGTACATGATATGGCCGATCTGACGCGCGATCGCGAGCCCCTCGGTCGGGTCCGGGCGGTCGTCGCCGTAGTAGCCGCCCCCGTTCCAGTCCGCGTCCGCGCGGATGGCGCGGCGCGCGACCGCGTCGAGCGCGAGACACTGCGCGTCGAGCCGCCCGGCGGTCGCGATGGCCACCACGCGGTCGACGTCGTCCGGGTACCGCTTCGCCCACTCCAAGGCGTTCATCCCGCCGACGCTCCCGCCGACGACCGCCCGCAGCCGCCCCACGCCGAGGCGGTCGAGGAGGCGGCGCTGCGCCCGCGCCCAGTCCTCGACCTGGACCGGCGGGAACGCGGTCCCCCAGCGGTCGTGGTCGGGCTCCTCGCGTAAGTCGAGGTCCGCGGGCCGCTCGCTGGCCGGGCCGGTCGTCCCGTAACAGGAGCCGGGGACGTTCGCGCAGACGACGTAGTACTCGGTCGTGTCGATCGCCTTCCCCGGGCCGACGACGTCGTCCCACCACGCTCGGGCCTGCCCGGCCTGTCCGGCGCCGGTGGTCTCGGCGTCCCGCTCCGGCTCCGGGGAGCGCGCGACGTTCTGGCTCCCGGTGAGCGCGTGGCAGATCAGCACGACGTTGTCGCCGTCGAACTCCCCGTGTGTCTCGTAGGCGACCTCGAGGTCCGGCACCGACTGCCCGCACTCGAAGGCGAACTCGCCGAGCGAGGCGACCCCGTGGTCGGTCGGCACCGCGCTCATCGGTTCACTCCCCGCCCCCGCTCGCGGTTCGCTCCCCGCCCGCGGCGCGCTCTCCCCCCGCGGCCCGCTCGCCCGCCGCCAGCCCCGCGTCGAGGTCGGCGATCACGTCGTCGGCGTCCTCGATGCCGACCGAGAGCCGGAGCATCTCCGGGTAGACGCCGGCGAGCCTTTGCTGGGTCTCGTCCATCTGCGCGTGCGTCGTGGAGGCCGGGTGGATGACGAGCGTCTTCGCGTCGCCGATGTTCGCGAGGAAGCTCGTCAGCTCGACCGACTCGCAGAACGTCTTGGCGGCCTCGTAGCCGCCGTCGACCCCGAAGGTGACCATCCCGCCGAAGCCGTCGAGGTACTCGGCCGCGTTGCCGTGGCTCTCGTGGTTCTCGAAGCCGGGGTAGCTCACCCAGTCGACGCGGCCGTCCTCGCGGAGGAACTCCGCGACCCGCCGCGCGTTCTCGCAGTGGCGCTCCATCCGCAGCGGGAGCGTGTTGAGCCCCTGGATCGTCTGCCACGCGTCGAAGGGGGACTGCTGACCGCCGGTCGGGCGCACGCCGCGCTGGCGGACCACGTTGGCGAACGCGGCGTCGCCGAACTGTTCCACGAAGTCGATCGGGAACGCGGGCGACTCCCCGTCCAGCTCGTCGTAGTCGGCGTCGGGGTGGTCCCACGGGAACTGCCCCCCGTCGACGACGACCCCGCCGACGGTGGTGCCGTTGCCGGTGATCCACTTCGTCGTCGACTCCCAGACGACGTCGGCGCCGTGCTCGAACGGCCGACAGCAGTACGGCGTCGCGAACGTGTTGTCGACGACGAGCGGGACGGCGTTCTCGTGGGCGATCTCGGCGAGCCGCTCGAAGTCGGGCGTGACGAGCGAGGGGTTCGCGATCGTCTCGACGTGGACGAACGCGGTGTCGTCGTCGACCGCGTCCGCGTACGCCTCGTAGTCGAGCGTGTCGACGAGCCGCGACTCGATCCCGCGGCGGTCCGCGATCGTGGTGAGGTACGCCGCGGTCCCGCCGTACATCTCGGAGCTGGCGACGACGTTGTCGCCCGCGCTCGCGAGGACGGTCGTGATCGCGTCGAACGCGGCCATGCCCGACCCGGTCGCCACCGCGTCCGACCCGCCGGAGAGGTCGGCTATCCGCTCCTCCAAGACGTTCACCGTCGGGTTCGAGAGCCGGGAGTAGATGTGGCCCTCCGCCCGGAGCGCGTACATCTCCGCCGCCGTGTCCGCGTCGTCGAAGACGTACGAGGTCGTCTGGTGGATCGGGGTGGCGCGGGCGCCGGTGGCCGAATCGGGCTCGGCGCCGGCGTGGAGACTCCGGGTGTTGAACCCACGTGTCATGTTTGTTGCTCATACGTCTACGCACGTCTATAACTGTCAGTTACGGCAATTGATGCCCCTTCGCCGGACGGCGTCCGCGAGGTCGCCCGACGACTCTCTCGCGCCGGTCCGCGCCGGTCCGCGCCCGCCGCACCGAAGCGTGCGTTTATGCCCGATCGGGCGCCAACCGGTGGTAATGGCAGTCGCCGCCCCAGTCCCCGACCTCGCCGACCGCGCGACCGACTGCGCCGACCGCCTGCGCGAGGCCGGCCGCGTGCTGCTCGCGTCGCACATCGACGCCGACGGGATCACGAGCGCCGCGATCGCCTCTACCGCGCTCGCCCGGGCCGGGATCGACCACGAGGTCGTCTTCGAGAAGCAGCTCGACGCCGACTCGATCGCCGGGATCGCCGCCCGCGAGTTCGACGTCGTCTGCTTCACCGACTTCGGCTCCGGCCAGCTCGACGCCATCGCCGACCACGAGGAGCGCGGCGACTTCGTCCCCGTCATCGCCGACCACCACCAGCCCGCGGACCGCGACACGCGCTACCACCTCAACCCCCTGCTGGAGGGGATCGACGGCGCGAGCGAACTCTCCGGCGCCGGCGCGAGCTACCTCCTGGCCCGCGCGCTGGAGGGGCCCGACGGCGACAACCGCGACCTCGCCGCGCTCGCGGTCGTCGGCGCGGTCGGCGACATGCAGGACTCCGACGGCGGCCTCGTCGGCGCCAACGAGTCGATCGTCGCCGACGGCGTCGACGCGGGCGTCCTCGAGGCCCGGACCGACCTCGACCTGTACGGCAGACAGACCCGACCGCTCCCCAAGCTCTTGGAGTACGCCTCCGACGTGACGATCCCGGGGATCTCGAACGACGAGGTGGGCGCTATCTCCTTCCTCACCGACCTCGACGTCGACGTGAAACGCGACGGGGAGTGGCGGCGCTGGGTCGACCTCGACGCCGAGGAGCGGCGGACCCTCGCGTCGGCGCTGATGCGCCGCGCCGTGGCCTCCGGCGTCCCCTCCGACCGGGTCGAGGCGCTCGTCGGCACCTCCTACACGCTGGTCGACGAGGAGCCCGGAACGGAGCTCCGAGATGTCAGCGAGTTCTCCACGCTGCTCAACGCGACCGCGCGCTACGAGCGCGGCGACGTCGGACTCGCGGTGTGTCTCGGCGACCGCGGCGACGCGCTCGCGGAGGCGCGCCGGTTGCTCCGTACCCACCGGCAGAACCTCTCCGAGGGGCTCCAGTGGGTCAAAACCGAGGGCGTCACTCACGAGGAGCACCTCCAGTGGTTCGACGCCGGCTCGCGCATCCGCGAGACGATCGTCGGCATCGTCGCCGGGATGGCGGTCGGCTCGCCGGCGGTCGACCGCTCGAAGCCGGTGATCGCGTTCGCCGAGGAGAGCGCCGAGGAACTGAAGGTTTCCTCGCGCGGCTCGCACGGACTCGTCCGGCGCGGACTCGACCTCTCCGCGGTGATGCGCGAGGCGAGCCGGGCCGTCGGCGGCGACGGCGGGGGCCACGACGTGGCCGCGGGCGCGACGATCCCGACCGAGGAGCGCGACGCGTTCCTCGCCGAGGCGGACCGGATCGTCGGCGAGCAGCTCTCGTGAGCCGGTCCGGCCGTCGCTCTGGAGCCCGAAGCGACCCGTCCGCCCGTCACTTCAGCGTGGCGTAGGTCAGCAGCGAGACGGCGAGCAGCTCCAGCACGCTCATCGCGAGCACGACCCGTCCCACGAGCGGGTCCATCGCGTACAGCGTCCGCATGTTCGCGAAGAAGAAGGCGACCGAGACCAGGTTCTCGACCAACAGCACGGCGCTGAAGCCCACCAGCCCCAACAGGAGCGTCGACCCGAACTCGCGGTAGTTGCGGATCCATACCGTCGCCAGCACCGCCAGCAGCGCGCTGTTGACGATCCCGATCAACACGGCGATCCCGGTCGGCGACGCCGGGTTCATTCGGCGTCCACCTCCGCGGTGATCTCCTCGAACGCCTCCGCGTGCTGCTCGAAGCGGTCGGTCAGGAAGTAGAGCTTCCCGTAGTCGTGGTCGCTCGGCTCGACGACGTCGTGGTCTTTCAACATTTCGAGGTGGTGGGTGATCGTGTTGTAATCGACGTCCAGTTCTTCCGCGAGCTCGTTCGCGTTCCGGGGGCGAGCGCGGAGCTCCCGGACGATCCGGACCCTGTTGGCGCCACCGCGGCTCGCGACGAACAGGTACCACAGGGCCTTCTTCATCTAGCGTACTGGTGTGTCGAGTAGGCGCTGAAAGTCGTTTCGGCCGGGACGAAGCGGTCCGGACGCGCTCGCGGGACGGAGGGGGACGCGTCACCCGACGGTTCGGCGGACCCACCCCGACGCGCCGCTCGGGACGGAGCCGGACGACTCCCGGGTCTGAAGGGTCCCCGTCCCGTCGGTCGCGCGGACGACGACCTCGTGCTCGCCGTCGGGGGCGAAGACGTGCCGCCACTGCCGCCAGACGTCCGCGTCGGGGAGCGGGGCGGAGAGCTCGGCGTCGGTCCACGAGTCGCCGCCGTCGGTCGACACCTCGACGCGCTCGATCCCGCGCGTCCCGGCGTAGGCGTGGCCGGCCAGCTCGATCCGACCGTCGTCGAGCTCCGTGATCCCCTCGTCCCAGAGCTTGGCGACCGTCTTCACCTCGCCGGTCCCCTCCCAGCCGCGCTCCTCCCAGTAACCGTCGTCCTCGACGTTCAGCAGTTCGATCTCCGAGAGCCACTTCACGTTCGTCTCTCCCCAGTGACCCGGGATAAGCACCCGGACCGGGTGGCCGTGGCCGGTCGGGAGCTCCTTCCCGTTCATCCCCCACGCGAGGAACCCCTCGGCGAGCACGTCGACCGGGAACTGGACGTAGTACCCGTCCTCGCCGCGCAACATCGCGCAGTTGCAGTCCCCCTGCGGGTCGACGGACTCGAGCAGCGGGCGGATCGGGGTCCCCGTCCAGACGGCGTTGTCCAGCTTGCGGCCGTTCAGGTCCTCGCCGACGCACCGCAGCGTCACCGCGCGGTGTTCGACGGGTCGGTCGATCAGCTCGTCGAAGGCGACCGTCCGCTCGCTTCCGGTTTCGCCGGTGAACGTCAGCGACCACTCGGCGGCCGTCACCTCCGGGTCGAACTCCGCGATGTCGACGTTGTAGAACTCCCCGATCGGGCTCACCAGCCCCTGGAGGCCGTCGCTTTCCAGCTCCAGCGAGGCCGAGTCGAGCTCCCGAAGCCGCGCGGCCGAGCCCTCGGACCGCGGGGCGTCGGCGAGGGGCTCGTCGTCCGTCGCGAACGACCGCCGGCCCACGGCGGCCGCGGCGACGAACCCGAGCGCCCCGGCGACGACCCCGAGGGTCCGGCGGCGCACCGCGTCCGCGACTGCCGACGAGTCCCCCTCGGTCGAGGCGTCGCTCTCGGACGGGACCGCGGACGGGGATAACCACCCGATCCCGACGACGGCCGCGGCGGGGAGCGCCGCGCCCAGCGCCCCCGCCGAGACGCCCGTCAGCCCGGCGGCGAGCAGCCAGGATCCGACGCCGGAGACCGCGGCACCGGCGGCGCGGCGGTCGGTGCGCGTAGCGAGTCGAAGGCCCGCGAACGCGACCGCACCGAACAGCCCGACCGCGACCGCGAACGCCATGGCGATGTGAATCAGGTGGCCCGCGTCGCCGAACGTCTCGATCGCGAACGTCACGATCGGCCCGGGCGTCAGGTTGACGACGGTCTGGTCGACGGGCCGGACGACGAACGACGGCGTCCACCCCGTGACGAGGTACGAGCCGGCGACCGCGGCCGTGCCGGCCGCCGCCGCGAGGAGCCCGTCTCGGCGTTCGCTAACGCTGATCATGGATAACCTCTGGGTTACAGTCACTTGAACCACGTCCTCGACGGCCGGGTACTCGTGGCCGTCGTCGATCTCGCTCAGTCGGCGCACGGTGCCGCCCTCGTCGACGCCCTAGTCGGGAGCGTCCTGCGCGGGGGCCTGGTCGGGAGCGTCCTGCGCGGGAGCCTGGTCGGGGACGGTTCCCGGAGCCCCCGCGTTCGGCTCCGTCTCCGCGGCCCGTCCCGTCACTCGCCTCTCCGTCGCTTCCGCCTTCGCCGAGGCGACCGGCGAGCGTCGGCGCCGCGAGTCCCCCGCTCGTCGCCAGGACCCGTCGCCGCGTGTCTCGTCCCGTCATGGTCACGGCGAGGTCCGCGACGGGGATATAGATTTTTCAACTACCGGACAAATTCGGTGCGGAGTCGGGGCGAGGTTCGTTCAGACTTCGTTCGGTATCCCGCCGCGGTCGGCGGTTCGCTGCGATCGCTCGACGCCGTCGTCGACGGAACGCGGTGACACCGAAACCGACGGGAGCCGTGTCGAGCCGAACGACGCCGCGTCAGGCCTCGCCGAGGTCGCGGAACATCGCGCGGTAATCGTCGGTCGACAGCGACTCGCCGAGGTCGTCGATGTCGGCGTCCAACTCCTCCAAGCGCTCGACGAGGTCGGCGTACGCCTCGTTCCCCTCGCGCTGTGCGGCCGGCTTCTGCGAACTGAGCACGGCGCGCTTGCTGGCGAGCGCGGCGGCCTCCTGGACGAGGTCGTCGTACTCGCTGCGGGTCAGGAGGGTGTCGATGGCCGCGAGCAGCTTCGATCGGCTCACCGGCTTGGTGAGATAGAGGTCGAACCCCATGTCGATGATGTCGAAGTCGGGTTCGACCGCGGTGACCATCGCCACCCGGCAGTCGTACCCCTCCCCGCGGATGTATTCCAAGACGTCGTCGCCGCTTCCGTCCGGCAGCCGGCGGTCGAGGAGGACCACGTCGACGGCGGCGTCGACCCGGTCGATCGCCTCGGCGGCGGTCTCGGTGACGTCGACGGCGTACCGCTCCTCTAAGAAGCCGGCGTACAGCGCCGCGATGTCGGGCTCGTCCTCGACGACGAGTATCGACGGGTCGCTCACCGTCGACCACCGTCGACAGCGACGAGGCACGCTTCACCGGGCATACACGAACGAGCGGCATGTCGAGAGATAAAACTGTCGCCGTGCGTTCGGCCGATGCGCTGAACCGTCTTTTATATACTCCGACCGCCAAAGGGGAGACGAATGTCAGAACTCGTCTCCACCGGGGTCGAGGGGCTCGACTCCATCCTCACCGGCGGCATCACCGAGCGGTCGACGGTCCTCGTCTCCGGGAACCCGGGCACCGGCAAGAGCATCTTCGGAATCCAGTACCTCCATCACGGCGTCTCAGAACACGACGAGCGCGGCGTCTACGTCTCCTTCGAGGAGGACGAGGCCGACATCCGCGGCGCGGCCGAGTCCGTCGGCTTCGAGGGGTTCGACGAGATGGTCGACGACGGCGACATCGTCATCTTGGACAAACGCGAGATGCTTCGGGAGACCGACTTCTCGACCGCGGTCGACCGCCTGCTCGACACCGTCGAGGACGGCGAGTTCGACCGGCTCGTCCTCGACTCGCTGTCGATGTTCCAGCTGTTCTTCGACGCCGAACAGGAGAAGCGCACGTACCTGCTGAAGTTCTCGGACATCCTCAAGGCCAACGGGCTCACCTCGCTGCTCATCAACGAGCAGGGCGCCGTCTTCCCCGACACCGAGGTCGGCTTGGAGAACTTCCTCACCGACGGGAACATCTACTTCATCCAGACGCCGACCGACTCCGGCGTCAACCGCTACGTCTGGGTGGCGAAGATGCGGAAACAGGACATCGACACCGACATCTTCCCGATGGAGATCGGCCAGGGCGGGATCACGGTCCACGAGCGCGCGGGCGGCTTCTCGATGATGGGCGGCTCCGACGACCAGCCGTCGTTCTGACTCGCTCGCCTTCCGCTTCGGTTCGGCGAGACCGCGCCGCGGTCAGTCCCCGGACGAGAGGTCGCGCCAGACGTCGTCGAGGCGGTTCTTCACCGCCGACCGCTCCTCGACCTCGATGGTGAGCCCGTCGCGGAAGTCGACCTCGACGCCGTCGACCTTCCGGCGGTACACCTTCACGCGCCGGTGTTCGTCGGAGAGCGGTCGGTCGTGTAGCTCGAGGAGGTCCGCTTCCTCTAACTCGTTGATCCGTCGGTAACACGTCGCGATCGGGACGTCCAACTGGTCGCTGAGGTCCTGCGCCGACTTCGCGTCGCCCGTCGCCGTCAGGATCTCCGTGTTGTATTTGTTACCGAGTACGGTGATCAGATCGTCCCCCACCATTCACGTTATCGAGATTGATTTCTTTGGTTTATAATGGTACCGGTGGTCGACTCGATTGCCGAATGTCTCTATTCGACGTGCGGGAGGGGACCGCGACCGGTTCGGCGCTCCGCCCCGCGGAACCGTGTTATCGCCGCTGATACCCGCCACCGTGGGTTTATTATCCGCGTTCCAGCAGGGCGTGTATGGAACTCATCGAGGGGTTGTACCTGATGACGACCACCGTGTTGGCCGGCGCGAGCGTGACGCTCGTCGCGTTCGCGGTCGCGGCGTACCGCTCGTCCGGCCGCACGGCGATGGCGTACCTGGCGGTCGGTTTCGGGCTCGTCGTCGTCGCGGCGGTCGGCACGCCCGCGGCCGCCTTCCGGACGGGATTCGGCAACGCGGAGGCGCTACTCCTCGTCAACACCGGGTTGATCGCGGCGTCGATGGCACTCGTCGCGGGGAGCCTCGCGGTCTACGAACCGGGGACGCAGGAGTTCGTGATACCCGAGTCGGAGCTGTCACGACTGCGCGACCGCTGAGCTGGACGCGACCCGGCCAGTCCGGACCGGGACGACTTCGCTACCCCCGCGTGGATGTCGAACCGATCCCGAACTTATTCGTCCGCGAACGAGCCGATAACGCCCCTCCCCGACGGCCTTTTGATTTCCCGCCACGTAGCGATCCCGATGACGGATCGCCGCCGGAACGAGTGCGTGGACGCGGGCGTGCGGGCGGCTCCGCGACCGGACCGACCCGCCGACCCACCTCGGTGTTCGGGGCCACCGCGATGACGACCGCCGACGCCCACGCCGACCGCTCGACGGTCGCTCGGCTCTCGGATCTCATCGCGCGCGCCGGCGTCGGTGCTGGAGTCACGATGCTCGTGAGCGTCCTGCCGGTCGTCGGCCTGATCGCGCCCGCGGTCGGCGCCGGCGTGGCGAGCTGGACCGACGAGTCCGAGACGCCTCGCGGCCCGCGGATCGGCGCCGCGACGGGCGCGCTGGTCGCGCTGCTGTCGCTGCCGCTGACGTTCTTCGCGGTCTGGATCGCCGCCGCGGTGTCGCCGGCGGCGACGGTTGGCGTCCTCGCGCTCACGCTGTTCGGCGCGGCGTACGTCGTCGGCAGCGGCGCGCTCGGCGGGTACCTCGCGGATCGGATCGCGGCGGAGCGCGACGCGTCTCGTTCGGGCGCCGATCGCGTGGAACCGACGACCCCGGTCGAGCGGCTCAAACACCGCTACGTCGAGGGCGAACTCACCGACGCGGAGTTCGAGCGACGTCTCGACCGACTGCTGGCCGCCGACCGCGAGCGGGACCGCTCCGAAGTGCGGTCACAGTCTGAACCGGCGAACTCGAAGACGCGCGAACGCGAACGCTGACGAGCCTCCAAACTCCTGACGCGGACGCGTGGCCTGACCCGCGAGACGCTCTCCCTACCGATTTGATCGGTGATTCGCCCCGTCACCGACTGTCCGACATCGAAACGCGCTATTCGCCCGTTCGTTGTTCCCAGCAGATCCAAATTTGATACCGACGCAGAGATTTCGTTAATATATTCTGTAACTAAGTCTATACAAATAACACCAAAATCGCAAGAAGACAGATGTTTATCAGCCTAGATAACCGGAGACGTAATCTTAAGTAGGAATTCCCCATCGCTACCGATAACGCCCGCCGGGCAGGCCGGGGGCCGACGCAACACACAATGTTCGAAACCATACTGGACGAGGAAGAGCGCGGGCAAGTGGGGATCGGGACCCTCATCGTGTTCATCGCGATGGTGCTGGTGGCGGCGATTGCCGCCGGCGTCCTGATCAACACGGCCGGCTTCCTCCAGACGCAGGCGGAAGCAACGGGCGAAGAGAGTACGAGTCAGGTCTCCGACCGGCTTCAGGTCGTGAGCACCTCCGGGAACGTGACTGAGAACGGAAGTACGGGGAACTACGTCGTTGACAACGTCACCTTTGTCGTCGCGAAAGCGCCTGGTGCTGGGCTGGTTGACTTAGGGGAAACTACCGTCCAAGTTATCGGTCAAGATGGTCAGAATAGTACTCAGCTCGGGGATCTCAATGCTGACATTGAGAATGTTCTCGGTGTTAATAACGATGTTCTAACTGACAACAGTGATCGCGCTGCGGTTCACATTAACTTCTCCGCCCCTGGTGACTTCGCTAACTACAACCTTCTTGAACCTGGACACAGGATGAGTGTCACATTCACGACACCATCTGGTGCGTCCACAACGAAAGAAATTCGCGTCCCGACGACGCTCACGCAGGATCAGGACTCGGTGAGGCTGTAACAATGTTCGAATTCATCACTAACGACGAGGACCGCGGGCAAGTGGGGATCGGGACCCTCATCGTGTTCATCGCGATGGTGCTGGTGGCGGCGATCGCCGCCGGCGTCCTGATCAACACGGCCGGCTTCCTCCAGTCGCAGGCGGAAGCGACGGGTCAGGAGAGTACCGATCTCGTTTCCGAGCGGATCGACGTGACGAGCGAAGTCGGGATCGTCGAATCTGAGAGTAACCCCACAAATCTCAGTGCGATCCGCGTTACCGTGGCCGGCGCTGCCGGTGCCGACCAGATTGACCTAAATAAGACGACAATTCAGGCCGTCGGACCGAACGGTCAGGAAACGCTTACGTTTAATCGTACCAAGGTTACCAATGGTGCCGCCAGCATCCAGCCTGAATCCTTCGCGGTTCAAGACGCGTCCGGTTCGTACGTCACATCTTCGGAGGCGGTACTCAATTCGACTAACTCGTTCACCATTATTCTCAACCCAGAGAGCCGCCCGTTCGGCGGAGCTAACGCGACGTTCGGGCAGGGCGACTCCTCGTCGCTCGACATCGTCTCGCCGGCCGGTGCGACGACGACCGTCGAACTGAACGCTCCCGACCTGTTCAGTAAGAAAGGCGCGGCGGTCCGGCTCTAACGAGTCAAACAGCGCAGTAACCAGTTCGCGGCGGCTCGGCCGCCCGCAACACCTATTTTTCGGCGTGCGCTACCACGACTCATGAGTGACGACGACGCGGTCCCGGCCGACCCGGACGAGCTCGACTTCACCGACGACGAGGACGTCGTCGAGATCGGGGAGGGCCGCTACGTCGTCGGGACGAACGGCCGCCCCAACGTCGGCCGGTCGCGGGGCCAGCGCCGCGCGCCGCCCGAGGACGACTCCGGCTTCACCGCGGCCGACCCGACGAATCCGTCGGAGCGGCGCCCCGCCGGCGACGACCCGCGGTCGAGCGCGGCCGGGCCCGGCGTCGGCGAGCGCGGACAGCAGGGCGGACAGCCCGGCGGCGGTCAACCCGACGCACAGCCCGGCGGGGGACAGCAGTCCGGGGCCCAACCGGCCGGCGGCGGACAGCCGCCGCCGAACGCGCAGGGGCAGCGTCGAAACCAGGCCGCAGCGGGCGGTAACGCGGTCGACCGACAGGCGGTGAGCCGGTGGCTGGCGACCTCCTTCGACGGCGACGGGTTCGACTACGGTATCGACGCGACGCTCCACGCGAACGGCGACACCACCCGCCAGCGGATGGTGTCGAACGACGTGACCGCGACGTTCGACACGCTCGTCACGTGGTTCGCGTCGAACGCCGGCCCGAACTCGCCGACGCCGGAGGCGATCGGGCTGCTGCTCGCGGCCTCCGAGACCACCGTCGACATCCCCCCGGTGATGATAAAGCGGTTCGCGGCGAGTCAGGGGCTCTCCGCGAGCGACAGCATCGGCGACCTAGTGCGCGCCGCCGAGGACGCGGGCGGGTTCCGGATCGAGTGATCGTCGTCGAAGTGCTATCGCCGTCGAAAGACGATAAGACGCCTTCTACTCACCTTACAGCAGCACGAACAGCGCGATCCCGATCAGCGCGAACACCGCGTACAGCCCCGCCATCACCTCGCGTTTCAGCGGGCTGCCGAGCGGCTCCGCGGTGAGCCGTCGAATCGGCGGCAGAACCGCTATTCCGCCGAGGATCAACGGCCACGATTCCGGCGCCGGGACCCGCGTGAGCGCGACGACGACCGTTCCGTATCCGAGGGCGTACGACCCCCGCCGCCAGAGCTGTTCGCGGTCGGTCAGGTCCGCCTTCGACGGGAACGCGTCGCCGCTCCCCGAGTCGCCGCCGTCGGATCCGCCACCGCCGCCACTCCCCGCGACTTGCTCCGCCTGCCGCTGGACGTACTCGTCGAGCTCCTCGGCCGCGTCCTCCGTCTGCGGGGCGCCGCACTGGGCGCAGTACCGCGCCTCGTCGTCGACCGGAGCGTCACAGCGGGGACACGATGGCATCTTGGCGTGGATCGGGCGCCGCCCGGGCTTAATTCTTCGGACCGAGGACTCCGCCCACGTCGGGCGATTTCCTCGTTCTCCCGCCGTTTCTCGTCGTCTCGTTACTCGCCTTGATAATCGGGTGGGTACGCTTTAGTCGGTGACCCGCGGAGGCGTAGCTAACCGACTCGGGCCGCTCGCCGGCCCGCTCGCTTGACCACGCCCCCATGACGATGGACCACGACGACGCGACCGACGCGCGCCCGACGGACCCGACGGCCGCCCACGGCGACCGGTCGGTCGACTCCGGGAAGAGCCGACGAGTCCGATCGCTCGGAACCGATCTGTCGGGGTTCCAGGCGAGCAGTATCGCCCTCGTCGTCCTCGTCGCGCTCGGCGGCGTCGTCGCGACCCCGGTCGCGGCCGGCCTCACGGCCGGTTCGTCGGCGTCGTCCGTCGCCGCCGGACCGACGGCGCCCGTCGCGGTCGAGGCCGCCGGTCCGGTCGGTCCGGCGGACCGTCCGGAGATCGACGGTGGGTTCTCTCGACCGACGTACACCGGCGTCGCGGGCGACCCGATCGAGGTCAGCTTCACCGCCGAAAACCCGGACGGCCCGACGTACCTGCTGATCGGCGGGAACCGGCTCACCGACACGGGGGAGCCGGTCGGCTTCGTCGACGTGGTCAAGGTCTCTGGCACGAGCGACATCACGATCAACACGCGGACGCTCGGCACCGACGCGAGCAACGTCGAGAGCTGCGGGCTGGAGGCCACGTCGTGTGACCTGACGTTCGTCGACGAGAACGGCGACACGGTCGCCGAGAACCTCAGCGCGCTTCCGACCGCGACCGGGGCGGGCGGGCTCGCTCGCCCCCTCGTCCCGCAGCGCTATCGGCTCGCGATCACCAACGGGACGTTCGTCGTGGAGGACTCCGGCGTGGTGACGCCCACCGCCAGCGCGGACCAGGCGGACCTCGTGTTACAGAAGCCGAAGTTCCGCGAGGAGGTCGAGGTGTTCACCACCGCCGACCGGGACGCGCTCGGCGAGGACGTCGACGCCGAGTCGCTCGACGCGCTCCGGGAGAACGGGCTCGACCGGTCCGTCGTGACAAAGGGGAACAGGATCGTCCTCGGCTTCGAGTCGACGGGCATCTGGGGCGCGCTGTCGCACTTCGCCGCGGAGCGCGGCGCGGGCCCGATCGAAGCCGGCGAGGCGGTCGACCACCGGGTGCTGACCGACCTCTTGAAGAGGGAATCGGGCGTGTCGCTCCGGGTCCGACAGACGAACCCGGGGATGAACGAACCGCCCGCGAGGCTCGACCTCTCGCGCGCCGATCCGGAGGACGTTACGCTCATCCCGGCGGCCGCGACCGAGCTGGAGACCCCCGACGCGCCCGGCCGCTTCTACCTCGTCATCGACACGAGCGGCGGGGACCACTTCACCGAGGAGCCCGAACCGGGCGACGAGTTCGCCGTCGAGTTCGCGCTGGAGGGGACGGAGGGCGACCGGTACGCGTTCGCGGACGGCGCGGAGCCGCCGGCGGCGTTCGGGTCGGCGTCCGGACCGAGTGACGCCGCCCAGTTCCCCTACTGGGAGACGGGCGACAGCACGGTGCGCGCCGAGGCGACGTTCACCGTCCGCGAGCGGTTCCTCCGATACGACCACGTCACCGACGACGGGGAGATCCTCGTCGAGGCGGCGAACGGACGCATCACGGGGACGACCTCGCTGCTGCCGCGGCGGGAGATGACCGCGACGTTCGTGAACGACGCCGGCGACGCTCCGTTCCGCACGGAGTCCCCGCTGGAGATCGCGGACGGGAACTTCACGATCGGCGTCGACCTCGAGGAGATTTCACCCGGAACGCGCCTGAACTACGAGCTGTACGAGGGGTCCACGCTCCGCGACAGCCGGACGGTCGTCGTCGTCGGCGACGCCGACAACCCGGACGAGCTGGTGATCGACGACGCCCCCGAGAACGTCACGGTCACCGAGGGCGGGAACCTCTCCGCGCTCCGGGCCACCGCCCGCAACGCGGGCGGACTCACGGGGGAAGGGCAGCTCACCCTCACCGTCGACAACGGCAGCGCGGTGGGGTCGTGGGGAGTCCGGCTCGAACCGGGCAAGTCCCGAACGTACGCGTTCGGCTCCGTGACGGTCGACCTCGACCCGGGAACCTACCCGTTCACGCTTCGACTCGACGGCGACTCTCACGGCGGGACGCTCGTGGTCGAACAAGACCCAGCGACGACGACGATCGACGACGAGGGCGACGGGAGTATCGAAAACGGCACCGACACCGGCGACGGCGGCGCGGACGACGGCACCGACGTCGACGGGAGCAGCGACGACGGCGACTCGGAACCGAACTCGACCGCCCCGAACGGGTCGGACTCCGGCGCCGACTCGAACGACACCGAAACCGACGGCGACGAGGGTCCCGGCGCGACGAGCGATGGCGACGCGCCCGCCGATCAGGAGACGGACTCCGTCGGTATGCTCCCGCTGCCGTTCGGGACCCGCGAGGCGTTCGGCGGGACCGTCCTCGTCGGCGCGATCCACGTCCTCGGCCACTGGGTGTGACCGCCGCTTCGAGTGTAGGGCCGTTCCCCGTCGTTCGGAGCTCCGTTCTCATCGCTGAGAACCGCGGGGGAGCGATTAAGTGATCGCTGAACCCCGCTTCAGACAACAATGGCTACGCGGGTACTCATCGCCGACGACTCGGAGTTCATGCGGAACCTCCTCCGGGAGATCCTCGAAGGCGAGTTCGAGATCGTCGGGGAGGCGGAGAACGGCGTGGAGGCGGTGAACATGTACGAGGAGCACGGGCCGGACCTCGTGATGATGGACATCGTGATGCCGATCCGCGACGGGATCGAGGCGACGACGGAGATCTTAGAGGAGCATCCCGACGCGACGGTGATCATGTGTACCAGCGTCGGGCAGGAGGAGAAGATGAAGGCGGCGATCAAGGCGGGCGCGGAGGGGTACATCACGAAGCCGTTCCAGAAGCCGAACGTGCTCGACGCCATCGGCTCGGCGGTATAATGCGGGTCGACGTCCGCGCGCTCGGCGCCTGTAACCGCCTCGCTGAGCGGGGGGCGAAACAGGCCGCCGGGGCGCTCTCGGACCTGACCGGGACCGACCTCGCGGTGGAGGTGACGGGCGCGAGCGTCGCCAGCGGCGAGGACCTCGCGGAAGCGTTCGCGGGCCGGGAGTCGATCGGCGTGAGCGTCGGGCTCCGCGGGGGGTTGGACGGCGAGGCGGTGCTCGCCTTCGACGCCGTGAACGTCGACGCCCTGCTCTCGCTGCTCCCCGGGGGGCAGTCGATGGAGCGGAGCGCGGTGACGGAGGTCGGCAACATCGCGCTCGGCGGCTTCCTCGACGGCTGGGCGAACTTCCTCGGGAAGGCGATCGACATGTCGCCGCCGCGGTACTTCGAGGCCGACGGCGCGGCGGTGCTGCCGGACGGCGCGCTCGCCGGCGACGGCGTGTTCCTCTTCGAGAGCCGGCTGGACGCGACGACGACCGACCTCGACTTCTCCATCTACATGCTGCCCGACTCGGGGCCGTTCCGCGATCTCATCGTCGGGAAGACGGCTCCCGCGGCGGCGGCCGGCGGCGAGGCGAACGGCGGCACGACGAGCACCGCGGTGCCGTACGAGTCGCTGTCGACGTTCTCGTCGCTGGCGAAGCGGGGGTCGTCGAACGCCGCCGACAACATCGCGATGATGACCGGGCTCGAGACGAGCGTCGACGTGAGTCGGCTCCGGTTCGTCCCGCTCGCGGACGTGCCCGCGGAGGTCGGGACCGAACCGCACGCGGGCACGGTGTTCGAGCTTCAGGGAGAGCCGAGCGGCTACCTCGCGATCCTCTTCGAGGAGTCTTCTGCGGCCGCGATCGCGGACGCGATGCTCCCCATGGACCCGGACGAACCGCTGGGCGACATGGCCGAGAACGCGCTCTGCGAGCTCGGCAACGTGATGACGAGCGGGTTCATCGACGGGTGGGCGAACGTGCTGGGCACGTCGATCACTCACTCGCCGCCGGAGTTCGTCCACGACATCGGCGCGTCGACGATCAGCCCGCTCGTCGCGAAGCTGAGCGAGCGGCAGGACTACGGGTTCGTGATCGACACGGCGATCGAGACGGAGGGGATCCAGGCGCGGTGCGACGTGTACGCGCTCCCCGACGAGCGCGAACTGGCTCGGGCGCTCGATCGGCTCTCCGACCCGTGACCCGCTCGCTCTCCGACGATCGGCCGGACGAGCCGGCGGACCGAACGGAGAGCGACGGGGACGCCGTCGCTGACGCGGACCCCGCGGCGGTCACCGGCGGCGCGGTCCCCGACGACCCCGGCCGGATCAAGGTCGGCGTGGGCGAACTGGCGGTCACGAGCGACGACGCCGTCCTGACCACCAGCGGGCTGGGCTCCTGCGTCGCGGTCGCGCTCGTCGACGAGCGAGCGGGCGTCCGCGGGCTCCTCCACGCCATGCTGCCTGCGGGCGAAGAGAAACCGACCGCCGCCGCGCGCCCCGCGAAGTACGTCGACACCGGGGTCGACTCGCTGATCGCGGCGCTCGACGACGCCGGCGCCGACCCCCGCCGCCTGGAGGCGCGGGTCGCCGGCGGCGCCGAGATGCTCGATCTCACGGACGCGGTCGGCCCGCGGAACGTCGAGCGGGTGGGCGAGGTGCTCGACGCGGCGGGCGTCCCTGTCGTCGCCAGCGACGTCGGCGACGCCGTCGGACGGACGGTCCGATTCGGTCCGGACGGCCGGCTCGTCGTCCGGGCGGCGGACGGCTTCGAACGAGCGATCTGACCGTCGATCGGGACTGGTTTCGCCTCTGGTCGCTTCCGGATTTATCCGTTCTCACCCCACTCAATCGACGATACTCGTGTCTCAGCGTGCTTTCTCACGGCTGATATTTTGAGGGGTGAATTGAAGTGGGTTCTGCGGGTGGTACACGGTAATGGGCCTCGAACTACCGGTGTGGGGAGCCTCAACCGCCGTCTGGGCAGTCGCCACGCTGGGGCTCGTCGGTGCGAGCGTCCTCGACAGGTTCCTCGACGACGACGGATCCGACGACGACGGTTCCGGAGGTATGGACGGCGACGACGATCCCTTCGGCGGCGACATGGGCGGCGGCGACATGGGCGGCGGCGACATGGGCGGCGGCGACATGGGCGGCGGAGGGATGGGCGGCGGCATGGGCGGTGGCGGCGGTGGCGGCGGCGACGGCTTCGACGACTTCGACGGCATGGACGAGTGGGACGACGAGTTCGACGACGGCGGGGGCGGTGGTGGCGGGGGTGCCGCCACCGACGAGCTCGAGAACCGGCTCGACGAGCTCGAGAACGAGGTCGCGTCGCTGTCCTCGACCGTCTCGACGGTTCGCTCGGAGAACGAGGAGATCTCGAACGCTGTCGACGACATCGAGGAGGACGTCCGCAACCTGCTCGACATCTACGAGATGGTCACCCGCGGGATCAACCCGTTCGTCGACGACGGCGGCGGCTTCGACAACGTCGCCGGCGGCGGCGAGGGCTCGTTCGGCATCTTCGACGACGAAGACGGCGGCGAGGAGGAGGACCTCGACGAGGACGTCGCGAACGCGGACGCGGACGGGTTCTTCGACGACGACCTCCTCGACGAGGAAGCGGACGACGACGAGTTCGACGACCTCGACGACGGCGACGATACCGGTGAAGACGGGTTCGACGACCTCGACGGCGACGACGAATTCGACGACCTCGACGAGGAGTTCGAGGAACCGGACGACGACAGCACGGACGACGCCGCGTCCGAGACCGAAACGGCGGCCGACGGAGACGACATGAACGACGATGGAAAGAGTTTCAGCGAACTGAAAGAAGAGTACGACTCCGGGGAGGCCGACTGGGCCGAGGAGGGCGACGACGGGGACGACGACCCGTTCGAGGACGGGAACGACTCGTTCGACGACCCCGGCGACGAAACCGACTCGTTCGAGGACGGGGACGACTCGTTCGACGACCCCGGCGACGGGTTCGACGGCGACGGCCTCGGTGGCGGTGCCGAGGGCGACGGCTTCGACGAGTTCGATGAACCGGCGGATCCCGAGCCTGCGGGCGGCGCGTCCGACCCCGAGCCGGCGGCTGGCCGTGCCGACCCCGACCCCGAACCGGACCGCCGGCCCGGCGGCGACCCCGCCGAGGCCTCCGGCGGCTTCGAGTACGTCGGCGAGGACGACCTCTCGGGGAGCGGCGGTCGCGGCAAGCCGTACCTCACCGAACTCCCCGGCGACTACGTCGGCGACCTCCTCGTGATGGAGTGGCTGGAGTTCCTCGTCTCCGAGAGCGACGTCACCGACGCGGTGCGCGCCATCAACTACTACGAGCGGATCGAGTGGATCGGCCCCGACGCCGCGGCGCGGCTCCGGGACTTCCTCTCCGGGTTCGGCACGATCGACCGCAACCTCGTCGACCGGCCGGGGACCGACCGGCTCGCCCGCGAACACCACACCCGCAGCCTCCGGTACGTGACCCAGCTCAACGGCACCAGCAGCCACACGGTCCTCTTGGACCGCTGGGACGACCTCGCCGGCGGGTCGCTCGTCGGCGGCGGGCCCGTCGGCGGTCGCCGCGGCGACCGGCGCGGCGGGCGAACCGACTCCGGCCGCAACGGACGCGGCGGCCGGAACGGTCGAAACGGCCGCGCTCCGCGGGACGACCGCTCGGCGGCCGAGCGAAACGGCCGCGACGCGTCCGGCCGCCGAGACGCGCCCGACGAGGGCGAGCGACGCGAGAACGGTGCGGGCCGCGAGGCGGACGCGGACAGTCGCGACGGGCACCGCGACGACCGACGCGACGGGCACCGCGACGACCGGCGTGACGGGCACCGCGACGACCGGCGTGACCGGAACGGTTCGACCCGACCGATGAACGATCCGAATCCCCGTTCCGACCGCGCCGATCCGGCCGACGGAGGGTGGGGAGATGGGCGTTAGCGTCTCCGCGTCCACGGCCATCATCGTCGCGGGGCTGTTCTTCGCGTTCACGACGTTCTACCCCGTGGCGGCCAACGGGTTCGACCGCGTCTCCGACGCCCAACACGGCGTCAACGAGCGCGCGCTCGAGCGGCAGAACACCGACTTCGCGGTGACGAACGCGACCTTCGACGCCGGCACCGACACCCTCACCGTCAACGCCACCAACGAGGGGTCGATCGGACTCGTCGCCGGCGACGCGACGCTGGTCGTCGGCAACGAGTACGTGGACGTGGGCGGGCCGAACGCCTCCACGACCGTCGACGGCAACGCCGACACCGACCTCTGGCTCGGCGGCGAGAGGCTCACGGTGCGAGTCGCACAGGGGAACACGACGACGGCGATCGGGAACGGCACGCGCGTCGTCCTCGTCGTCGAGTCCGGCGTCCGCGACGCCGCGACCGTGACGGAGGTGGGCGCGTAGATGGCCAGCGTCCCCGTCTCTCACCTCATCCTGTTCATCGCGAGCCTGGTGATCGCCGCGGGCGTCGTCGGCACGATCACGACCGGCGTCGACCGGGTGAGCGCGGCGGTCGAGGACGCCGGCCTCGACGCGACCGAACAGCTCCGGACCGACGTGACGATCATCTCGGACCCCAGCGCGGGGGTGTACAACGCGAGCGGCGACCAGAACGTCACGCTGTTGATAAAGAACACCGGCACGTATCGGTTGGCGCCCGACGGCTCCGACCTCGACGTCGTCTTCGACGGCGCGTACGTCCGACCGGACGCGCTCTCCGGGACGCTGGTCTCCGCCGACGGCGCGAACGCGTGGAGCCGCGGCGACGTGCTCCGACTCACGATCGACGTGAGCGCGATCGAGGGTCGGGACGGCGGACTCGTCGACGGCGACCACCGCGTGTTCCTCTCCGTGAACGGCGACGAGGAGCTGTTCCAGTTCCGCGTGGAGGGAGGTAACTGAGATGCCACACGACAATCTCCTCTCTTTAGGCCTCGGCGAGCGCGACCGGCTCAACAAGGAACTGGGCGGCGGCATCCCGCGCGGGAGCATCGTCCTCATGGAGGGCGACTACGGGGCCGGGAAAAGCGCCATCTCCCAGCGGTTCGCCTACGGACTCGTCCAGGAGGGCGCGTCGGTGACGATGATGTCGACGGAGCTCACCGTCCGCGGGTTCATCGACCAGATGCACTCGCTGGAGTACGACATGGTAAAGCCGCTCTTACAGGAGGAGCTCCTCTTTCTCCACGCCGACTTCGACTCCGGCGGGGCGTTCTCCGACGGCGACGGCGAGCGCAAGGAGCTGCTCAAGCGGCTGATGGAAGCCGAGGCGATGTGGAACTCCGACGTCGTCTTCCTCGACACGTTCGACGCCATCTTCCGGAACGACCCCACGTTCGAGGCCTTGGTGCGGAAGAACGAGGAGCGACAGGCCGCCCTGGAGATCATCTCCTTCTTCCGCGAGATCATCTCGCAGGGGAAGGTGGTGGTGCTCACCGTCGACCCCTCGGCGGTCGACGACGACGCGATCGGCCCGTTTCGGTCCATCGCGGACGTGTTCCTCCAGCTGGAGATGATCGAGGTCGGCAACGACATCCGCCGGCAGATCAACGTCAAGCGGTTCGCGGGCATGGGCGAACAGGTCGGCGACACGATCGGGTTCTCGGTTCGCTCGGGAACCGGCATCGTCATCGAGAGCCGCAGCGTCGCCTAACACCATGACCCGTAGACGCACAGCCGGTCCGCCTGCCCGGGCCGAGACGACCGCGACGACTCAGCGTGGGACATGACCGAACACGGCACCGCCAAACCGTCCGAGGAGCTCCGGAAGGCCGCCATGCGGCGACCTCACCTCCGGGAGCACCTCCGGGAGTTCAAACAGATCACGGGGGAGTTCCCGCAGTTCATCGAGGAGCCGAAAGACGAGTACGAGTCCGACCGCCCGAACGTCATCTACCCGGTCGGCGGCCCAATCTACAGCCACATCTACGGCGACCTCGGCCAGGACACGAAGTACTACGCCATCGAGCCGGAGGTCTCCGGCCCGCAGGCGGAGATCCTCAACGAGGTGAAGAACCGACTGCTCACGGCCAGCGGCCAGCACACCGCCCCCGACAACGAGGCTGAGTACGACGACCTCATTGAGGAGCTGTTAGAGGAGGTGACCCACGTCGACGACACCGCCTCGGGCTGGCGCCGCGGGCTCTCGAAGATCCGCAACTTCGGGAAGCTGTCGATCACCGAGGAGACCTACGAGAACATCCGCTACCGGCTCAACCGCGACATCGTCGGGCTCGGCCCGCTCGAACCGGTGATGCGCGACCCGGCCAACGAGGACATCCACGTCATCGGCCCCAAGGAGTGTCACGTCGACCACGGCACCTACGGGATGTTGGAGACGACCGTCGACTTCGGCACGCCCCAGGAGTTCGACAGCTGGCTTCGCAACATGGGCGAGCGGATCGGCGACCCGCTCTCCGACTCCGACCCCATCGTCGACTCCACGCTGCCGGACGGGTCGCGTATCAACATCATCTACTCCGACGACGTGTCGCTGAAGGGCTCCTCGCTCACGATCCGACAGGGGGACGAGGTGCCGCTGTCGATCAACCAGATCACCAACTGGGGGACGCTCTCGCCGCAGTTGGCGGCGTACCTCTGGCTCTGTCTGGAGAACGAACAGACCGTGTTCGTCGTCGGGGAGACGGCGTCCGGGAAGACGACGACGCTGAACGCCATCCTCTCGTACATCCCGGACGACTCGAAGATCTACACCGCGGAGGATACCGCCGAGGTCATCCCGCCGCACAGCACCTGGCAGCAGCTGTTGACTCGCGAGGGGGGCGGCGAGGGGTCCTCCGACGTCGACATGTTCGACCTGGTCGCCGCCGCGCTGCGGTCGCGCCCCGACTACATCATCGTGGGCGAGGTCCGCGGCGCCGAGGGGCGGATGGCGTTCCAGGCCGCTCAGACCGGCCACCCGGTCATGCTGACGTTCCACGCGTCCGACATCGTCTCGATGATCCAGCGGTTCACCTCCGAGCCGATCAACGTCCCGGAGACGTTCATGGACAACGCCGACGTGGCGCTGTTCCAGAACCGGGTGAAACAGGGCGATCAGGTCTTGCGCCGCGTGACGAGCGTTCAGGAGATCGAGGGGTACTCGAAGGAGATGGAGGGGGTCGTCACCCGCGAGGTGTTCAGCTGGGACCCCGTCGAAGACGAGATCGTCTTCCAGGGAATGAACAACTCCTACGTGCTCGAAGAGCAGATCGCGACGCTGTTGGGCTACGCCGACACCCGCGACATCTACGACGACCTCGAGTTCCGCGCGGAGCTCATCGAGCGGATGATCCAAGAGGGCATCTTGGGCTATCACGAGGTGAACGACGCGATCAACGCCTTCCAGCGCGACGGCGTCGAGGGGCTCCCCTTCGACATGCACCGGAACACGAGGTAGCGACGATGGAGGTACGATACTGATGGCCGTAAAGGAGATGGGCGACGGGTTCGCGACGGCGCTCAAACTCACCTCCGAGGTGATGGAGTCGTACGACCAGCTCGACATCTCCAAGCGGAAGTACGTCGGGCTGGTGTTGCTGCCGGCCGTCCTCGTCTTCCTCGCGAGCGTCGTCGGGCTGATCGCGCTCCCTCTCCCGATCGCCGCTCGCGTCCCGATCCCGATGTTCGGCGGGCTCGTGCTGTTCGCGGCGGTCATCTACCCGAAGATCTACCTCTCCGGGCTGGAGACGAAGATCGACAACCAGCTACATCTCGTGATGACGCACATGACGGTGTTGTCGACGACGAACATCGACCGGATGGAGGTGTTCCGGACCCTGGCGAAAGAGGAGGAGTACGGCGTCGCCGCCGAGGAGATCGGCCGCGTCGTCCACCTCGTCGACACGTGGAACCAGAGCCTCGACGACGCGTGTCGCCGCCGTGCACAGGAGGTTCCCTCCGACGCGATGGCCGACTTCTTCGACCGACTCGGCTACACGATGGGCGCGGGGCAGTCGTTAGAGGAGTTCCTCGTCTCCGAGCAGGACGTCATGCTGGCGCAGTACGAGACCCGATACGAGTCCGCGCTCTCGAACCTGGAGGTGATGAAGGACCTGTACATGTCGATGATCCTCTCGATGACGTTCGCGCTGGTGTTCGCCGTCGTCCTCCCGATCCTCACCGGCAACAACCCGACTGCGACGGTGGCGGCCGTCATCGTGCTGTTCGTGTTCGTTCAGCTCGGCTTCTACGCGATGATCCGCGCGACCTCGCCGTACGACCCGATCTGGTACCACCCGGACGAGCGGTCCCCCGGCGACCTGAAGCTGTGGGGGTCGCTGATCGCCGGCGGCGGGCTCTCGCTCCTGCTCATCGGGATCACGGCCGCCGGGATGTTCGGATACGGTCCCGGCCTCCCCGGCCTCCTCTTCTTCCTCGACGACGTCCGGCTACCGCTGTACCTCGCGGTCCCCATCTCGCCGCTCATCATTACCGGGGTGATACTCCGGAGCGAGGAGCAGGCGATCACGGCCCGCGACGGCGAGTTCCCCTCCTTCGTCCGCGCGCTGGGCGCGACCGAGAGCGCGAAGCAGTCGACGACCACCGACGTGCTGACGACGCTGCGCGACAAGAACTTCGGCGAGCTCTCCGAGTCGATAGAGCGGCTCTACCGCCGACTCAACATGCGGATCAGCACTGAGGGCGCGTGGCGAGCGTTCTCGCGTGACACGCGCTCGTACCTCATCCAGAAGTTCTCCGAGATGTACCTCGTCGGCCGGCGGATGGGCGGGGACCCGAAGATGCTCGGCGAGCTGATCTCGAAGAACATGAACGCCGTCAACCAGCTGCGCGAGCAGCGGCGGCAGGCGGCGATGACGTTCATCGGCCTCCTGTACGGGATCACCGCGGCCGCGACGTTCGCCTTCTTCATCGGGCTCGAGATCGTCGCCATCCTAGCGGACCTGACCGCCGATTTCGGGCTCGACCAGATGGACATCGGCCAGATCGTCTATCCCGGCGCCTACGACATCCCGCTCATCGAGTACCTCCTCCTGACGGTCGTGTTATTCAACGCGGCGCTCTCCTCGCAGATGATCCGCCGGATCGACGGCGGCAACCCCGTGAACGGCTACATCCACTTCGTCCTCCTGACGTGGCTCGGCGCGGGCACCGCCATCGCCACGCGGACGCTCGTCAACGCGATCCTGTCGATCTGACGGGGCGTCTCTCCTCTCCGGCCCCGCGTCACTCCTCGAACAGCGCCGGCTCGGCGACCGACTCGTCGGCCGCGTCGCGCCACGAGCGCGACGGCATCCACCCGAACAGCCGCTCCGCCTTCTCGATCGCGTAGGCGCCGCGGTCGTCGCCCCCGGCGAGTCGGCCCTCGTCGATCGCGCAGTCGTCCGGGATCTCGTCGTAGGACTCCCGCAGGAGGTCGAGCAGCGGCCGACCGAGCGCGTTGTCGGCCGCGACGCAGTTGACCGCCTCGTGGGCCCCCGGCTCGACGGACGGGTCGTCGCCGAGGAGGTCCGAGAGCGCGACCGCGACGAGGTCCGCGACGTCGCGCACGTCGACGTACGACCAGAAGTTACCGGCGCCGGCGTCGAGATCGGAGACGTACTCGTCCGCGCGACAGGCGTACGCGCCGGGGTACTGGATCCACGACGGGCGGATCGAGACGGCCGGCACGTCGCGGCGGCGCGCCACGGCGCCCGCGGCCGCCTCCGCGGTCACCTTCGAGAGCCCGTACGGGTCCTCGGGTCGGAGCGGATGGGCCTCGGTGATCGGTAACTCGTCCGGGAACGGGGTCGGATCGGCGAAGAAGAAGCCGTAGGCGCCGTCGCTGGAGGCCTGGACGACCGGGGCGTCGGCCCGGCCGGCGGCGTCGAGGACGTGTTTCGCGGCGAGCGCGTTCGTCTCGAACACCCGTCCCTCGGGATGGGTGCCGGCGACGGGAATCGCCGCCCAGTGGACGACGGCATCGGGGTCGACGGCGGCGACGACGTCGAGCGCCTGGTCGCGCTCGGCGAGGTCGGCCGCGCGGAACGAGACGTTCGGCGCGGGGTCGACGTCGAGTCCGGGGTGGTCGTAGTCGACGACGACGACCTCGTGGTCGCCCGCGAGGCGGTCGACGACCCAGCGCCCGGAGGCGCCGCGGCCGCCGGTGACGAGGACTGTCTCCATGCGTCGGGGTCGCCGTCCCCGGGCAAAAACGCACCGTTGCGGCGGCGAGCGCACCGGCCGCGGTCCGGGGGATTCGGGCGCGCACCGTCCGGGGCTCCGGCAGGCTTTAACGCGCCGAGCGGTAACTCTCGGGTATGGACTGGAAGACAGACTGGGGACTCCGCGGACGCATGGGGTTCACGATGTTCCTCCTCTTCGCCCTCTACGTCGTGTTCATCGGCGTCCTAATCCAAGTGTTCAACGTCGGGATCATCTTCACGCTCGCGATGTTCGGCGCGTTCTCGCTGGCGCAGTACTTCTTCAGCGACAAGCTGGCGCTGCGGAGCATGGGCGCCCGCGAGGTGAGCGCGGACGAGTACCCGGACCTCCACCGCCGGATCGAGCGCCTGAGCCAGCAGGCCGACCTCCCGAAGCCGACGGTCGCGGTCGCGGACACGCAGGTGCCGAACGCGTTCGCGACCGGCCGGAACAAGAAGAACGCGACGGTCGCGGTGACGACCGGGCTGCTCCGGGCGCTCGACGAGGACGAGCTCGACGGCGTGCTCGCCCACGAGCTCGCGCACGTCAAGAACCGCGACGTGATGGTGATGACCATCGCCTCGTTCCTCTCGACGATCGCCTTCTTCATCGTCCGGTGGGGCTGGCTGTTCAGCGGCGACAACCGGCAGGGCGCGCCCGTCATCGTGGCGATCGTCGCGTCGCTTCTGGTGTGGGTGATCTCGTTCCTGCTCATCCGGGCGCTCTCGCGGTACCGCGAGTACTCCGCCGACCGCGGCGCGGCGCTGATCACGGGCAAGCCCGGCGCGCTCGCCTCGGCGCTGATGACGATCGACGGCCGGATGGACAAGGTGCCCGAGGAGGACCTCCGCGAGGAGGCGGAGATGAACGCGTTCTTCATCATCCCGATCAAGGCCGGCTTCGTCGGCAAGATCGCCTCGACGCACCCGTCGACGGAGAACCGGATCGAGAAGCTCCGCGAGCTGGAAAAGGAGATGGAGACGGCCTAAGACGGATTTGTCTCGGAGTTTCTAGTCGGTCATTTATAAGCCGTTGAGCGCGGACAGGTGACGAACATCGCCGAAGTCCCAGCCGCTTGTTTATAAATCGTTGCGGGCAGATCCGTGACGACCACCGCCGAAGCCCCAGCCGCTCGCTTATAAATGGTTGTGAGTAGATCCGTGACGACCACCGCCGAAGCCCCAGCCACTCGGCTGTACGGTGGTGCGGTTTATAAACGACTGATCGACGCGAACACCGCCGAAGCCCCAGTCGCGAGGGCGGCGCACGCTCGCTGCGCGCCTCAGTCGTTCGCTTCGCTCACTCCTTGCGGTGCTTACGTCGCCTGCGCCGCCCTCGCGACTGCCCCTTCGAGTCCCGCCCCGCTCCGCACAGCACCTCACACCTCCCCAGCCTCGCGGCTCCCTCCGCTTCGCTCCGGTCGCCGCGTCCCTCGCGCGTGCTGTCTCGCGGCCGCCGGTGGCGGCCGCTCGCAGGCACGCGCCACCGCAGTCATTTATAAACAATCACGTGGCAGTCGCGCCGCTGGTCGGTGTGAGCGGACTGAGGGGAGTAAGCCCCCTTCGGTTCGTCCCGACATTCGGCTGAGCGTCCGCGCCGCGGCCGGACTACCTTGTGGCGCGGACTTGCACCGGCGAGGATTCGCCGTTCCATCCGTTCCCGCCCGTCGGCCCTCCTCGGGTTAACTCCCTTCCCTTGCGGGTCGGTTCGCACGAATCACGGGTCGGGGCGGGGGGTGTCGTTGCTGTTCCAGAGCCAGCCGTCTCCGACTCCGGGCGTGTGCCCGGTCGCCTGTCCGGCCGGTGGGGGGACTTTCCTCATGCCGGAGGCACGGGAGTCGGGCTCCCTCTGTCCGGTTCCGGCTTCTTTCCGCCGGCGAATAAGCCGTTCGGTCGGCGGCCTTTCTGGCGAGACGCCGCGAACGAGGCGAGAACGGTGCCACAAGGGAAGCGTTCAAGTCGTCAGCAACGTAATGGACTCTCATGTCCGAGGCTCAGACCGTTCAGCTGTCGTACGACGACGGTGCACGAGCGGTCGAACTCGCGCGGGAGGCGGTCGAGTCGTTCGTTCGACACGGACAACGCGAACAACCCGGCAGTATGCGCGAGGCGTTCTACGCCCGCACCGGAGCGTTCGTCCGACTCGAATCCACTCGGGGCCGCGGTCGCCTCCGCGGCTGCGCCGGTGCGTGGGAGACCTCCGACCAGCTCGGGCACGCCATCGTCGAGGCCGCCATCAAGGCGGCGTCCGACGACTCCTGCGGCTCCGAGGTGGAGCCGAAAGAGCTCGATAACCTCACCGTCTCGGTGTTCGTCGTCTCCAACTCCGTGCTCACGAACGACCCGCTCGCGGACCTCGAAATCGGCACCCACGGCGTCGCCGTCGACAGCGGCAACGCGCACGGCTGGCTCTACCCGACGGTCCCCGTCGAGAACGGCTGGTCCGGCGCCGAGTTCCTCTCGCGCGCCTGCCGCAAGGCGAAGCTCTCGCCCACCGCTTGGCAGGACGAGGAGACGATGGTGACGCTCATCGAGGGGCAGGTGTTCCGAGAGCGCGCCGACGGCGGCGCCGTCGAAGAACTGTAAGACCGCCGACTCGCCGGACGGGTTGCTTTCCTTCTCCGCCCTCCTCACCTGTTCGCGCCGTATCCCACCGCCTCCGCGTCCGCGAGCGCCCGCGTCGTCGCGGCCGACAGGTCGAAGGCGTTCTCGTCGACGACCTCGCCGTCGCGGATCACCGGCTCCATGAGCGACTCGGCGCCCTCGGGTCCCGAGCGGTCCGCGAGCCCGACGGCGTGGGCCCCGTCGGCGGTGCGGTAGGCGTCTTTCGCGCCCGAGAGCTTCCCGCGCTTGGCCGCCGGTTCGCCGTCGACGGCGACGATGTCGAGCGCGAAGTCGACCGGGTCCGCGTTGGAGACGTACCCGCCCACCCCGAACCCGTCGACCGCGTCGCGCAGGTCGCGGAGGTCGTCGGGGCCGAGCCCGCCGGAGACGTACACGTCGACGTCCTCGTGGCCCCGCGCGTCGAGTTCCCACTGTACCTCGCGGACGATGTGCCGGAAGTTCCCCCTCCGCGAGCCGGTCGTGTCGAGGCGGACGCCGTCGAGGTCGTCGCCGAGCGTCTCGACCGCCCGGAGCACCTCGTCGACCTCGTCTGAGTAGGTGTCGCACAGCGCGATCCGCGGCGCGTCCGCGGGGACGCCCTCGTCGTAGGCGCGCCAGGCGGCCTCCTGTGCGCCGCGCCCGAAGCAGATGGCGAGCGCGTGGGGCATCGTCCCGGACGCCTCCCGGCCGATCAGGTCGCCGGCGGCGACGTGCGAGAAGCCGTCGAACCCGCCGACCAGCGCGGAGCGCTCGACCGCCGCGGTCATCGCGGGGTGGACGTGGCGAGCGCCGAACGAGAGCACCGACGACTCCGGCGCGGCGACCCGGCAGTCGAGCGCCGCCGTCGCCATCCCGGACGCGTGCGAGACGAAGCCCAGGAGCGACGTCTCCAGCCGCGCGAACGCGAGGTACGGCCCCTCGATCCGCATCACCGGCCCGCCGTCGAACAGCCGACCCTCCGGGATCGCGTGAACGTCGACCTCGCGGCCGGCGAGCAGTTCGACGGCGTTGCCGAGACCGGCGAACAGCTCGAACTCCCCGTCCGGGAACTGGTCCGCGGTCACTTCTGCGACCACGCGTGGGTTCCGGCCCGCCGCCTCCAGCGCCGCCTCGGTCCGCTCGAAGTACGCGTCGGTCGCGCGCCCCTCCCGGACCGCGGCCGCGTCGACGATGTCGAACTCGCTCATACCCGGCGGTTCGACCGCCGGGACGAAAAGCCACCCGTGTCGCGGCGGGCCCGCCTCGCCCCCGCGGCGACCGCGCCGCAGCGAGCGTCGGGTTACGCCGCTCGCCGCGCGAACAGCCCCAGCGCGGCTGCGAGGGCGACCAGCGCCGCCGCGACCCCGAACCCGGGAGCGCTGGTACCGGTGCTGTCGCCCCCGTCTCCGTCCTCGCTGCCGTTCGCGCCGTCGGAACCGTTGGTGCCGTTTCCGCCGTCACCGGTACCGCTTCCGTCGCCGCTCTCGTCCGTCCCGTTCGCGTCGGGGAGCGCGAGGTCGGCGTTCGGACGGAGCTCGAGGACGCCCTCCGGCGAAGGCGCGTGGGTTATCGTCACGCTCGTCCCGTCGCGCTCGACGCCGTACGCGCCGGGGAAGTCGGCGCCGTCGCCGTCGTCGATGGTGTACACCGTCCCGTCGTCGTACTCGCGGTCGCCGTGCGCGGTCAGCATCCGGACGTAGGCGTCGCGGAACGCGGCGGCGTCCGCCTCGGTCTGCCACTCGGTCGCCCAGACGTAGCCGTCGCGGTCCCCGTTCCGGTAGGGGTACAGCTCGTCTCCGGCCCACCCGTCCGTCACGGGATGCGCGTAGTCGTAGTTCTGTCGGGTCCGGAGCTGCGCCTCCGCGTCGAGGTGGATCTGGACGTTCTGCCGGACGGTCGCGTCGGGCTCTAACACGGCGTACCGGTACTCCAGGCTCTGGTACCAGAACATCACGAACATCGACGCCTCGCCGGCCGTCTCCGCGCCGTCGACGCCCTGATCCGGGTAGGTCTCCCACCCGCCGGTCGCCGTATCCTCGAAGCTGACGTTGCGCTCCTCGTAGTCGGGGTTCCGATGGATGACCTCCGCCGTCGACTCCGGCGGGGCGTTCATCGTCTCGTTGACGGCCGCCCATCCCCCCGCTTCGACGAGGTCGCGGACGTAGAGCGCGCCGTCGCCGTACGGCTGGAGCACGGTCTGGAGGATGCCGAAGTTGAAGTCCGGAGCGTCGCCGCCCCCGCCGCCGCCCGCGGGCGCCTCGACGCAGGTCCAGTTGTCCGCGCATCGGGCGGCGTACCGCTCCTCGACGTGGACCGCCTCCCCCTCGATGATCCCGTCGATCGCGAGGTCGCCGTCCTGGGTCGCGCCGACGTAGCGCGGAGCGGTCAGGTCGTGGTACTGGTCTTGCATCGCGTGGAGCAGTTCGTGCGCGAGCGTCGAGGGGCCGATGGCGGCGGACTCGCCGTCCGGAACGACGATGACGATCCGGTCTCGGGACGGCGAGTAGAAGCCGGAGACCGCGCCGCCGAACACCGAATCGATCTCGTCGTTGGCGTTCGTCTCGTCGCCGACGACGAACAGCGCCTCCCACACCTGGTCGTTCCAGCGCCGGAACGCCTCGGAGCTGTTCCCGCCGCTCGCGGTGTCGTTGGCGTACTCGCTCCGGGAGACCGTCTCGACCGGTACGTCCTCGCGGAAGGGGCGCTGACGGATGTGTTCGACGCGCGCCATCGTCAGGTCCGTCAGGGCCGCCAACTGCGTCTCGTTGAGTCCGTCGGTCTGCTCGAAGCTCAGCGACTCCTCGTAGTGGGTCCCGTTCCAGCAGCCGACCAGATCGGTGCCGTCTCCGGGACCGCACTCCTCGGCGGACGCGGAGGGGACGGCGCCCGGCGCCGCGGGCCCGGTGTCGGCCGACGCGGAGGGAGCGATGTCGACGTTCGGCGCGGCCGCGGCGCCGGCGGTGAACGCGACGCACAGGACGGCGACCGCGGCGACGGCGGCGGCCGCGGTCGAGGGGGTGAGAACCCGTCGCATACGGATCGCATCGTGCGCCCCGGTAAGTAGTCTGTCGGTTCCTTCGGCGCCGTGGCCGGCGGATTTTTCGGGACGGGTCGCCGCCGCGGACGCGGACCGGGACGACGGTTTTTGAGGCGGGCGCTCCAACCGCCGATATGGCGTTCGATCCGACAGCAACCGCGGTGGTCGTCGTCGACATGCAGAACGGGTTCTGTCATCCCGACGGGAGCCTCTACGCCGAACCGAGCGAGGCGGCGGTCGGGCCCGTGACGGCGCTCGTCGACCGCGCCCGCGAGGCCGGCGCGAGCGTGGTCTACACCCGCGACGTCCACCCGCCGGACCAGTTCGACGGGGCCCACTACTACGACGAGTTCGACCGGTGGGGCGAACACGTCGTCGAGGGGTCGTGGGACGCCGAACTCGTGGCCGACCTCGACGTCCGCGACGCGGACCACGTCGTCGAGAAGCACACCTACGACGCCTTCTATCGGACGGAACTGGAGGGGTACCTCGACGCGCACGGGATCGACGACCTGCTGATCTGCGGCACGCTCGCGAACGTCTGCGTCCTCCACACCGCGGGCAGCGCCGGACTCCGAGACTACCGCCCGGTCGTCGTCGAGGACGCGCTCGGCTACATCACCGAGGACCACCGCGAGTACGCCGTCGACCACGCCGACTGGCTGTTCGGCGAGACGACGACCCGCGACGCGGTCTCCTTCGCGTCCGAGTAGCCGCGGTCGTCGTTCTCGCGTCCGCGGTCCCGAATCCCGCGACTGCGATTATCACGCGCGACAACCGGCGTGTAACCCTTTTTGTCGCTCGCCGGAACCGCCGGGTATGGACATCTCTCGACGGGGCGTACTCGGCGGCCTCGGCGCGGTCTGTGCGGTCGGCGCCGTCGGCTTCGCGGGCGCGACGCGGGTGACGGACGGCGACGCGATCGCGGGCGTCGGCGGCGACGGTCCGGGACCGGCGGGCGGCGGCACGGCCGCGCCCGGCGACGGCGCTGCCGGCGCGAGCGGCTCCGGTCCCTCCGCGGCCGCCGTCGACCCCGACGCGCCGTTCGTGGCCCGGATCACCGGCGACGACGGCACCGACACGCGGCTGTTCGACGCGAGCGACCTCGGCCGCGTCAAGGGCGTCTTCGTCGAGGGCGACGAGTACCTCGTCCAGGTCGCGCTCTCCGACGCGGGCGTCGAATCGTTCCGGAGCCGCCTCGAAGCCGCCGGCGCGACCGACGACCCGGCGGCGTTCGTGGTGTCGATGACGCTCGACGGGACCGAGGTCAGGCGCGTCGAACTCGACCGGGAGACGGTCGACGGGCTCACCTCGTCCGAGTGGGGCGGCGTGTTGACGCTCCCGTTCGGCGAGGAGTCGGTCGCCCGGTCGGTGTTCGACCGACTGGCGAGCGACGACTGAGCGGTCGTCGAACCGCCCGGAACGACTGACTGGTCAGGTTTCCCGCTGGGGTGGCGGTGAACGGACCGTGGGTGGCGGAGGATAGGACTTTGGCTTTCGAGCCCGTGGGGTCCGACGTGAGAGACGGAGCCGCGGACGACGGCGGCCGCCCCTGTCCGGCCTGTGAGACGCCGATGTACCGTCGACACTGTAAGTACGTCTGCCCGGCGCACGGCGTCGTGTACGACTGTAGCGACACGTTCTACTGATCGGACGATCGCTCCGCACGCCCCACCGGCCGTCGGAATCTCCGCGCTCGACCGAGAGCCAAACTGAGTCGTGCGAACTGTTATGTTCTTGGAGGCCGACTTTTCTTCCATGATGGGCGACCCGTATGTGACCCTCCACGCCGACCCACCGAGGTCAGCATGGTAGAGCAAAACCAGGTTGCCCGGAGCAAGCGGATCCAGCGCCGCACCGGGAAGACGTTCCACGTCGCCACCCGGCTACTGCCGAAGCGGATCCGCCACCCGACGTACGTGCTGTACGGATTCTTCCGGATCGCGGACGAGGTCGTCGACGCCGAAGACACCGGATCGCCAGCCGAACAGCGGGCCGAACTCGACCGGCTCCGGGCGGCCGCGCTCGGCGAGGAGCCGACCGACGACCCGGTGTTGGAGGCGTTCGCCGAGGTGTGCGAGCGCAACGGCATCCCCGACGAGGACGTCCACTCGTTCGTGGACGCCATGGAGAGCGATATCGACACCGACCGCTACGAGACGTACGCCGACCTGGAGGCGTACATGGACGGCTCCGCGGCCGCCGTCGGGCGGATGATGACGGCGATCATGGATCTCGACCCGGAGGCGGAGGCCGAGGCGCTCCCCCACGCGACGAAGCTCGGCGAGGCGTTCCAGATGACGAACTTCCTCCGGGACGTCCGCGAGGACGCCGTCGAGCGCGACCGGATCTACCTCCCGCTGGAGACGCTGCGGCGCCACGGCGTGAGCGAACAGCAGATCCTCGATCTGGAGTTCGACGAGAGCGTCGCGGCCGCGGTCCGCGAGGAGATGGCCCGCACCGAGCGGCTCTACGAGGAGGGCATCGCGGGGATCAAGTACCTCCCCGAGGACTGCCAACTCGCGGTGCTGCTCGCGGCGGTGCTGTACGTCGACCACCACCGCCTCATCCGAAACCTCGGGTACGACACGGTATCGACCACGCCCGAGCTGTCGCTCACCCGGAAGCTGTCGCTGCTCGTTCGTACCCGCTGGAAGTGGCAGTGGAACCGCGACCCGGAGGCGGTGTTTTACGACATGTGTACCGACTTCGACCCCAGCCGCGAGCGCCACGGCCACGGTCCCCACGGCACGGGCGTCCCGCAGACGGACTAGGCGGTCCGCGTGGATCGCTCCCGGTTCGTCGCTCTCGCGTTCGCCGCCTTCGGACTCGTGTTCCTCTCGTTTCTCCTCCGCGGAGTCGCCCGGCTCGTGGCGCCCTACGGGGTCGCGGTCGCCGTGTCGGCCCCCGTCCTGGTCGCGGCGGCCGGCCTGCTCGCCGCGCTCGTTGTCCTCGCGCTCCTCGACGTAACCGGGATCAGTCCGCTGGAGTGAACGCGCCGACCGGTTCGGGGCGTTCCGACCGAGTCGGAACGCCCTTGCCCCGCCGCGCCCGAGGGCGCGCATGGACGTACGAACGGTTGCCGACCTCTCGCCGGCCGAGCGTCGCGCCTTCTTCGAGCGCGACGCCGGCGTCGAGGGGGTCCGCGAGGACGTGCGAGGCATCGTCGAGCGGGTCCGCGAGGAGGGCGACGTCGCGGTCCGCGAGTTCGCGGAGGAGTTCGACGGGGTCGCCGTCGGCAACGTCGACGTGACGGACGCGGCGGAACGGGCGCACGACGAACTGGCCGACGCGGACGACCCGGTCCTCGACGCCGTTCGGGAGGCGGCCGCGAACGTCCGCGAGTTCCACGAGCGCCAGCGCCCCGAGGACTGGCGCGACGACTTCGACGGCCGAGAGCTGGGTCGCCGCTTCCGCCCCATCGACCGCGTCGGGGTGTACGTGCCGGGCGGGTCGGCCGCGTATCCCTCCAGCGCGCTGATGGGCGTTATCCCCGCGGTCGTCGCCGGCGTCGACCACGTCGCGGTCGCGACCCCGCCCGCGGAGGAGCTCAACCCCGTCACGCTCGCGGCGATCCACGAGGCGGGCGCCGACGCGGTGTATCAGGTCGGCGGCGCGCAGGCCATCGCCGCGCTCGCGTACGGGACGGAGACGGTGACGCGGGTCCAGAAGGTGGTCGGCCCGGGCAACAAGTGGGTCACCGCGGCCAAGTCGATCGTCCAGGGCGACGTGGAGATCGACTTCCTCGCCGGCCCGAGCGAGGTCCTCGTCCTCGCGGACGGGACCGCCGACCCGGACCTCGTCGCGGCGGATCTGGTCGCGCAGGCCGAACACGACCCGAACGCATCCGTGGTCGCGGTCACCCCCGACGCCGACCTCGCCGCGGCGGTCGCCGCGGCGGTCGACGACCAGGCCGCCGAGCGCGAGCGCGAGGAGACGATCCGGGCCGCCCTCGACAGCGACGCCTCCGGCGTCCTCCACGCGCGTTCGATGCCCGAGGCGGTGCTGTTCGCCGAGGAGTACGCGGCCGAGCACCTCTCGATCGCCGCCGACGACGACGAGGCCCTCCTCGACCGGATCACGAACGCCGGATCGGTGTTCCTCGGTCCGTACTCCCCGGTAGCCGCCGGTGACTACGCGGCCGGAACGAACCACGTGCTGCCGACGAACGGCGGCGCGAAGCGGTACGGCGGGCTCTCCGTCGACACGTTCCTCCGGTCGTCGACGGTCCAGCGGCTCGACCGCGACGCCCTCGACGACCTCTCGGAGACGATCACGTCGCTCGCGGAGGCCGAGGGGCTGGAGGCGCACGCCGAGAGCGTGCGGAAGCGGTTCGAGTGAGGGGCCGACCCGCCCGATCGGATCGACCCGGTCGGCAGGGTTTTGAGTGTCGGCACCGAACAGGTTCGCATGAGTACCGAACCGGCCGACACCGGGACCGAGGGGAACGACCCGGCGATCGAGGTGACTCCGGACGCCGCCGAGGAGGCGCTCTCGCTGCTGGAAGGCGAGGGGCTCGACACCGACGTCGCCGGACTGCGGCTGTTCGTCCAGCAGGGCGGCTGTGCGGGGCTGTCGTACGGGATGCGCTTCGACACCGAGCCGGAGGACGACGATCTCGTCGTGGAGCACCACGGGCTCCGGGTGTTCGTCGATCCCGCGAGCAGGAACTACATCGGCGGGAGCACGCTCGACTACGAACACGGGCTCCAGGCCGCCGGCTTCGAGGTCGAGAACCCGAACGTCGTCTCGGAGTGCGGCTGCGGCGAGTCGTTCCGGACGTAGCGAGTCGCGGTTCGATTCTCAGGTTTTCTACCGACGTGCGAGTCCGCCGCTTAAGTCGCTCCGACGGGTAGCGGGAGCCATGAGTCTAGAAGCGTCGACGACGCCGAGCGGCGAGCGGGTGTACACCGACCGGTCGCGCACCGAGCGCGGCGCGGACGGCCCCTTCTACCTCGTGTTCGCGGACGAGGCGGGCGAGTCCCGCTGGGGGTTCCGCTGCGGCAACTGCGAGTCGTTCGACACCGCGATGGACACGATGGGCCGGATCCAGTGTACCGAGTGCGGCAACCTCCGGAAGCCGGACGAGTGGGACGCGGCCCACGAGTGAGGATCCGCCGGACCGCTCGTCTCCGGAGACGGGCCGAGTTCGCGGTTCTCCCGGCCGTTCCGGGCGACCAGCGTGATTCTCTGAGCCCGAAATCGTGGGAAAGTTTATCACGGATGGTGCCGAACTCCGAAGCAGATGGCCACTGCGAGCATCCCCCCGACGACCGAGGCCAGAGACGTCTTCCGCGAACTGGGATACACCGTCTCCGAGGGCGGACGAGAGTTCGTCGCCGAGCGCAAGTGGCGGCGCGTGTTCGTGACGGTGCTGTGTCTGGACGACGACGATCTCGACCCGTATCTCGCAGACGGCGGCGACACGCCGAGACTCCGGTGTTTCGTCACGTGGCGCGACCGCGCGGCCGACCTCCAGGAGCGGCTCGTCGCCGCGAAACCCCCCTACGACTGGGCGGTGATCGGCATCGACCGCGACGGCGAGGACTTCGCCGTGATGGAAGGCGCGCCCGGCAGTCCGTAGCCGGGCGGCGACTCCCTCCGTCTCCGCCGTCCCCCGACGCGTATTTTTATCCCCCCGTGTTCCCTACCGACACGTGACATGGTCTTCAAGAAGATCACGCTGATCGGGACGAGCGAGGAGAGCTTCGACGCCGCGGCCGACGACGCCATCGACCGCGCGGAGGACACCCTCGACAACGTCTACTGGGTGGAGGTAGAGGAGTTCGGGGTAGAGCTCCAGTCCGCGGCCGACCGCGAGTACCAGGCCGAGGTCGAGGTCGCGTTCGAGCTGGAGGGCTGAGCGCGGTCCGCGGTTTTTACGGTTTATAAACGGTCGCGAGCGGTGCCGGTGTCTCTTTATAAGCAGTGGAGCGCGGATCGTCGACTCACACTGCCGAAGCCTCAGCCGCTCGGCTGTACGATGGGGCGGTTTATAAACGATCGATCGACGACGAACACCGCCGAAGCCCCAGCCGGGAGGCGGCCTGACGCTCGCTGTCGCCCGAAAATCTCCGATTTTCGGGATGACGAGAGAGCTTCGCTCTCTCGAACCACGCTCCTCACTCGGTCGCTCACTTCGTTCGCTCCCTCGTTGCGGTGCTTGCGTCGCCTCAGGCCGCCTCGCGCCTGCCCCTTCGAGTCCCGCCCCCGCACCGCACAGCACCTCACGCCTCCCCATCCTCGTCGGGCGCGTCCGTCGGGCTCCCTTCGGTCGCCCTCGGGGCGCCCGACTCCCTCGCGCGGGCTCCTCGCGACCTCCGCTTCGCTCCGGCCGCTCGCAGGCACGCGCCGCCGCACCGCAGTTCGTCGATGAGTTCCCGCGCGGCGGCCACCTATTTATCCGCCCGTGCCCACGACCCGGCAATGACCGCTTCACGCGCGCCGGCCGAGCCGACGGTCCGGGAGTTCGAAGCGACGGTCGACCGCGTCGACGGCCGCGAGGTCGTCCTCGACGAGACGTACTTCTACCCCGAGTCGGGCGGGCAGCCCGCTGACCGGGGAACGCTCGACGGCCACCTCGTCGACGACGTATTCGAGCGCGACGGGGAGGTGGTCCACCTGCTCGACGACGACGCGGGGGGTTCCCTCGCGCCCGGCGACGAGGTGACGGGCCTGATCGACGACGCGTTCCGCACGTACTGCGCTCGCGCGCACACCGCCTCGCACGTGCTGTACGGGGCCGCGCGTCGGATCGCCGACGACCTCGGCTACGCCGGCTTCGACATCTCTCCGGAGAAGGTCCGCGTCGACCTGACGACGGCCGAGCCGCTGGGCGACGACGAGCTGATCGAGTTAGAGCGGCTCGCCAACCGCGCAGTCTGGGACTCGCTGCCCGTCTCGTGGGCGACCTACCCGGCCGACGAGGCCCGCGACATCGACGGGATCGCGTTCAACACCAAGACCGAGGAGGGCGCGATGAGCGGCGGCGACGCGGTCCGCGTCGTGACGGTCGGCGGCGGCGCGGACGCCGGGGGAAACCCGGCTGCGGACCCGGACGCCGCCCCGTGGGACGTCGCCGCCTGCGGCGGGACCCACGTCGAGAACACCGCGGAGATCGGCCCGATATCGGTGTTGGACCGGTCGAACCCCGGCGAGGGCGTGACCCGCGTCGAGTTCGCGGTCGGCCCCACCGCGATAGACGAGATCGGCGCGGTCCACGGCGCCGCGCTCGACGCCGCGACGACGCTCGACGCGCGCGTCGGCGACCTCCCGGACGCGGCCGCCCGCCTCCGCGACGAGGTCGACCGGCTGGAGACGGAGCTCCGAGACGCCCGCGGGGAGCTGCTCGCCGCCCGACTCCGCGACCTCCCGACCGCCGACGTCGACGGCGCGCACTGGGCGATCGGGACCGTCGACGACGCCGACCCGAACGAACTGCGGGAGCCGGCGACGGCGGCGGTCGAGGCCGACGGCGACCTCGACGCCCTCGCCGCGGTCGGGACCGGCGACGCTCCCTTCGTCGTGGTTGCGGCCGACGGTGGCGATGACGCCGGAGTCGACGCGGGCGACGCCGTGAGCGCGGTCACCGACGAGTTCGGCGGCGGCGGTGGCGGCGGCCCGACGTTCGCGCAGGGCGGCGGCCTGGACGCCGACCCCGAGACGGTCGCCGCGTGGCTCCGGGAGCGATGACCGGGAAGCTCGGTCCCGACGCGCTCGCGGCGGCGCTCGCGGCGACCGGCGCGGCGGACCCGACCGTGACGCAGGGGCCCGCTTACGGCGAGGACGCGGCCGCGATCGACCTGGCCGGCGCCGGCGAGACGCTCGTCGTCGCGGCCGATCCCCTCTCGCTGGCCGCGGCGTCGGTCGGCACTTTGGCGGTCCACGTCGCCTGTAACGACGTCGCCGCGAGCGGCGCCGACCCGCGGTGGCTCACGCACACGCTCTTCCTGCCCGACGACGACCTCGACCGGCTCGGGGCCGTCGTCGAGCAGGTCGACGCGACCGCGAGCGACCTCGGGTGCGCGGTCGTCGGGGGGCACACCGAGGTGCTGGACGCGCTCTCCCGTCCGCTCTGCTCGATGACGGCGATGGGAACCACGGACCGCTTCGTGTCGAGCGGCGGCGCCGAGCCGGGCGACCGCCTCCTCCTCACGAAGGGGGCGGCGATCGAGGCGACCGCGATCCTCGCGAGCGACTTCCGCGAGGCGTGCCGCGAGGCCGGCGTCCCGGCCGCGACGCTCGATTCCGCCGCCGACTTCCTCGACGAGGTGAGCGTCGTCCCCGACGCGGCCGCGGTCCGCGACGCCGCGACCGCGCTCCACGACCCGACCGAGGGCGGCGTGGCGACCGCGCTCGTCGAGATGGCCTCGGCCAGCGGGGGCGCCTTCGCCGTCGAGCGCGACGCGGTCCCGGTCCGCCCCGAGACCCGCGCCTGCTGTGACGCGCTCGGCGTCGACCCGCTCGCGGCGTTCGGCTCCGGCGCGCTGCTGGCGGCCGTCCCGCCGGAGCGGGTCGACGACGCGCTCGACGCGCTCGACGCCGCCGGGATCGAGGGGGCGGCGATCGGCGTCGTCGAGTCCCCCGCCGACGAGTCGGCGGCGGGGACCGTCCGGATCGACGGCGAGCCGCTCGCGGAGCCGCCCCGGGACGAGCTGTACCCGTTGTGGGAGGCGCGCGAGGCGGAGACGTAGGTCGCCCCGATACCGGCCGACGGTCCGTCGGTCGAGCTCGCCTCGCCGATCGCTCACCTTTTTCGGTGAGGGACCGAACTCCGTCTCATGACCGGAGCACGCGTCGGGTCGGCGCTCACCGACGAGCAGGTAGCGGTCCGCGACCTCGTTCGCGAGTTCGCGGCCGAGGAGGTCCGGCCCACCGCGGCCGAGGCGGACGAGACGGAGGCGTTCCCCGAAGACGTCTGGGACGGGCTCGCGGAGCTCGGCCTCACGGGGCTGACGGTCCCGGAGGAGTACGGCGGGTTCGGCGCCGACGAGACGACCTACGCGGTCGCGAACGAGGCGCTGGCGCACGGGTCGCTCGCGGTCGCGACCGCCCTCTCCGTCCACTGTCTCGCGACCTCCTGTATCGCCGAGTTCGGCACGGAACCGCAGCGCGAGGCGTGGCTGCCGGAGATGGCGGAGACGGGTCGGCCGGTCGGCATGTTCTGTCTCTCCGAGCCGCAGGCGGGCTCGAACCCGGCCCAGATGGCGACCACCGCCACGTACGACCCCGAGACCGACGAGTACGTCCTGAACGGCGAGAAGCAGTGGATCACGAACGGGGAGCGCGGCGGCGTCGCCGTCGTCTTCGCGAAGGCCGCGCGCGAGGGCGGCGACGGCCGTTCCGCCGAGGCCGACGACGCGATCACCCAGTTCCTCGTGCCGGCCGACACTGACGGCTTCGAGGTCGGCAAGAAGGAGGAGAAGCTCGGCCTCCGCGCGTCGGACACCACCGGCATCACGTTCGACGACTGCCGGATCCCCGCCGAGAACCGGCTCACCGAGGAGGGGAAGGGGCTCTCTGCGGCCTTCCGGACGCTCACCGAGGGGCGGATCGGCATCGCGGCGCAGGCGGTCGGCGTCGCGCAGGCCGCGCTCGACGAGGCGAAATCGTACGCGACGGAGCGCGAGCAGTTCGACCGCCCGATCGGTGACATCCAGACGATCCGGCACAAGCTCGCGGAGATGTCGACCGACGTGTCGGCGGCGCGGCTGCTCGTCCGCGAGGCGTGCCGGCAGGCGGAGGCGGGCGAGGACTACCGCGTCGCCGCCTCGAAGGCGAAGTACCGCGCCAGCGAGGCCGCGATGTCGGTGACGAACGAGGCGGTCCAGATCCACGGCGGCTACGGCTACACGACCGAGTTCGACGTCGAGCGCCTCTACCGCGACGCGAAGATCACGGAGATCTACGAGGGGACGACGGAGATCCAGAAGACGATCATCGCCCGGGGGGTGTTGGGGGAATGAGCGGCGTCGACGCCGATGGCGCGGCCCGCGACTCCCGCGACCCGGTCGCCCTCGGCTCGCGGCTCGCCGGCTACGACGCGGTCGTCTACGACCTCGACGGCACCCTCGTCGAACTCGCGGTCGACTGGGACGCCGTCGCGGACGCGGTCCTCGACGTGTACGCCGACCACGCGCTCATTCCGCCGACCGAGGAGCTGTGGGGGCTGCTCGGCGCGGCCGACGAGTACGGGATCCGCGCCGAGGTCGAGGAGGCGATCGCGGGCCACGAGCGCGCCGGCGCCCGCGAATCGACCCGCCTCCCGCTCGGTGATCGACTCGCGGCCGGGGCCGCGGACGGCGACGCCGCTGACTCACGTTCCCGCGTCGGCGTCTGCTCGCTCAACTGCGAGGAGGCGTGTCGGATCGCGATCGAGGCCCGCGGGCTCGACGACGCCGTCCTCTCGGACGCGATCGTCGGCCGCGACACCGTCGACAGCCACAAGCCGGACCCGGAGTCGCTGCTCGCGGCGATCGATCGGCTCGGTGGCGTCCCCGAGGACGCGCTGTTCGTCGGGGACTCGCGGCGCGACGCGGTCGCCGCCGAGCGCGGCGGCGTCGACTTCGCGTGGGCCTCCGACCTGCTCGGGGAGTAGCGCGGGGCGGTCGAGGGCGAGGCGAACGGGGACGGGCCGCGAGCGCGCGCTCAGGCGTGCTCTTCGGTTTCGTCGCCCGTCGGTTCGCCGTCGCTGCCTTCGTCTCCCTCCGAGTCGCCGTCGCCCGTCTCGGCCCGCTTCGCGTACAGCGCGACGGCGACCGCGGTGACGAACCAGATCGGTGCGCCGACCCGGACCGCGAACGCGGCGCGCGCGCCCCACGACTCCAGCGTCACGAGCGTCGACAGCAGGGCCGCGGCGGGCGCGCCCACGAGAATGGTGACGACGAACGTCGTCTGCATCACCCACGCGTAGTCGACCCCCTCGTACTCGGCCCGCTCGACTGGTTGCACGCGAGAGACTCCGCGGTGAAGCGGCAAATCGGTGGCGGTCGGCCCGCGGCGACGGTCTGCTCGCGGCGGCCTCGCCGTGTCGGCTTTCCGGTTCCCGACGATTTTACCACGCGGCGCGGGTGACTCGGAGGTATGACCACGACGCGGGGACTCCGGGAGGGCGACGATCCGATCACGATGCTCACCGCCTACGACGCCCCGACGGCGGCGGTCGTCGACGAGGCCGGGATCGATATCGCCCTCGTCGGTGACAGCATGGGCAACGCCGCCCTCGGCTACGACTCCACGCTCCCCGTGACGTTCGACGAGGTCGCGAGCCGGACCGCGGCGGTCGCGCGCGCGACGGAGGACGCCCTCGTCGTCGCCGACATGCCGTTCCTCTCGTTCGGCGTCGACGAGGCCGACTCCGTCCGCAACGCCGGCCGCCTGCTGAAGGAGGCGAACGCCGACGCGGTGAAGATCGAGAGCGGCCCGCACACGGTCGAGACCACCCGCCGCATGACCGAGGTCGGGATCCCGGTCATGGCGCACCTCGGCTTGACCCCACAGCACGTGAACCGGCTCGGCGGCTACACCCGACAGGGGACCGAGCAGGAGGCCGCCGAGGAGATAATCGAGCTGGCGGGCGACCACGCCGACGCCGGCGCGTTCGCGCTCGTGTTGGAACACGTCCCCGCGAACCTCGCGGGCGCGGTGACGGAGGCGCTCGATATCCCGACGATCGGCATCGGTGCGGGGCCCGACTGCGACGGCCAGGTCCTCGTGATCAACGACGCGGTCGGCCTCGGGGAGTGGTCGCCGCCGTTCGCGAGGCGGTTCGGGGACGTGCGCGGGGAGATGGTCGACGCCGTCGAGGCGTACCGGGAGGCCGTGACGACCGGCGAGTTCCCGGCCGAGGAACACTCGCACGTCGAGGAGGATCTGGAGGACCTGTACTGACGGGCGCGGCCGGCCGGGCCCGACCCCGTCGCACCCGTTCCTCCCGCGTTCTTAAATCGGAACGAATCCGAGGACCGCCGGCAGGTCGCTCGGGTCCATCCGGGTCACGGTGACGTAGAGGACGGTGAAGATCACGGCGTTGTGGAGGCCGTGGAGCAGCGCGGGGACGACGAGGTTCTCGGTGTACTCGTACACCGCGCCGAACACCAGGCTCGGCACGAAGAGGATGGAGACGGTCGTCAGCCGCGCGGAGAGGCCGCCGGTCAGCGCCATCAGGTGGATCGTGGCGAAGATGGCGGCAGAGAGGAGTATCGACGGGGCCGCCGGCAGCGACTCGCGGAGTCGTCCCTGAACGACCCCGCGGTAGAGTATCTCCTCGCAGGGGCCGATGACGAGGAACGAGGCCGCGATGAAAAGCGGGATGATAGACGGGTTTCCCATCGCTAGTTCGGCGCTCTGGTTCGCCGCGGTCTCCGTGCCGAGCAGCTGGACGACAGTCGAGACCGCGAGGATCAGAACGAGGATCACGACCCAGCTGCCGAGGACGATCCCGACCTCCCTGAGGCTCGGCACCCGGACGCCGAGGTACGAGACGATCTCCTCGCGGTCGAGGCCGCGCCACGCGAGGTAGCCGACCGCGAGCCCGCCGAACGCGACGTACTGGCCGAATACCAGCGTGAGAACGACGCTCGCTGCGAGCGAGAGGCCGCCGGCCACCGCGTCGATCGCGAGGACGGCCACGCCGCTCGCGAGCGCGATGACCGGGCCGAGGACGCCGAGGACTAGGGCGGTCGCGATCGCGATGCCCGGCGACCCGCCGGTCCCCCCTGAACCGTCCGCGTCGTCGGAGGCGGGGTCCGGGTCGACGTCGTCGAACTCGTCGTGAACCCCGCCGTCCGGGGTCGGGTCGCCGCTGGAGGGATCTGCCATCGCTCCGAGTACGACCCGCCCGGCAAAATGATTGTCCGTCTCGGAAGCCGCGGGGGAAATGGTTGTCCGCGTCGGAAGCCGCGCGGACGGGGCCCTCGCGGGCGTCCGAGCGCCGGTCACCGGTGGAGCAGCTCGTACCACAGCACCGCGGTGACTGCCCGGCCGTCGCGCAGGCCGTCGTCGACGACCGCGGCGAGCAGGTCGTCGTACGGCACCGTCTCGACCGCGATCGACTCGTTGTGGTCGAGGTCGCGGTCGGCGGTCGGCTCGCAGCCGGTCGCCAGCACGTGGTGGTGGACCGCGTTCGCCATCCCGTTGGTCGGCTCGACGGTCGTCAGCCGCTCGAACGAGTCGGCCTCGTACCCCGTCTCCTCGGCGAGTTCCCGGGCCGCGGCGCGCTCGATCGCGTCGTCGGTCGCCCCGCCGTCCGCGCTCTCGGCCCCCTCGTCCGTCGGCTCCATCGTCCCCGCCGGAATCCCGCGGTTCACCCGGCCGACGGCCTGCCGCCACTCGTCGATGACGACGGCGTCGCCGTCGGGCGTCAGCGGCAGCACCACGACCGCCGGCGGCTCGTCGACGTAGTGGAACCCGTCGGTCTCGCCGTCCGGGAACCGCACCTCGTCGCGTCGCACGTCGAAGCCGGGGCAGGCGTAGTCGACGGCCGAGTCGAGCGTCTCCCACGCGAGGTCGGGGGCTGCGTCGTCCATGGGTCGCGGTCGTCGCTCGGGGCGTAAATACCCCGCCGTCGCGCGCCCCGACGCCGGTCACGCGTCCGGTTCGGTCACGCGGCCGGTTCGGTCACGCGGCCCGGACGCGACCGACCGCGAGGCGGCCGACCGTCCCGACGACCCACGCGAGCGTCCCCAGGGCGAGCGCGGCGGCGGCGAGGACGGCGAGCCCGTCGACCCCGAGGAGGGCGACGAACCGCTCGCCGGGCGACCGACCGGAGAGGCCCAGGAGGTAGTGGTCGACGCGGTGTCCGAGGAGCGCGGCGTAGACGGTCGCCCACGAGGCGACCAGTCCGCTCCGCCGGGCCGCGAGCGCGGCGGCCGCGAGCATCCCCGCGACCGTCGCGTCTCCGGGGAGGACGATCACGCCGCCGGTGACCTCGAAGAGCCCGACCGCGTAGGCGGCGAAGACGAGCGCGAAGCACAGCGCTGGCGCGGCGAGCCGCGGGTCGGGACGCGGGCGGTCGCGGTCGGTTCCGAGGAGGAGCGCGCGGCGGGATGGCACGCGAGGACCGTCCGCGCCGCGGCAGAAAAACCTCGGGGCTCGCGGCCGGCGCCGTCTCGGCGCGGTCAGTCCCAGTCGCCGAGCGTCGCCTGCCCCTCGTCGGCGTCCCGGCGGTCGCGCCCGCCGGTCGGCCCGTCTCCGTCGCCGCGGTCCGGCGGCCCGTCGACCCAGTCGGTGAGCTTCCCGCCGTCGGGGCCGCCGCGGGCCTCCGGCGCGGCCTCCCGGTCCCGTCCGTCGCCCCCGTCGCCGCCGCCGGCGTCGAACCCGCCGAGCGTCGCCTGGTCGGTCTCCGCGAAGTCCAGCTTGGAGACGCGGACGCCCAGCTTGCGGACCCGGGCGTCGTCGAACTCCGCCAGCAGGTCGAGCGCCACCTCCTCGACGAGGTCCGGGTCGTCGACGGGGCCGGGGAGGCTCCGCGCACGGGTGTTGACGTCGAACGGGGGCTCGACCGCCTTGATCCCGATGGTGCGGTAGAGGCAGCCGCGCTCACGGGCGCGGCGGGCCACGTCCGCGGCGAGCGCGGAGACGGTCTCCCGCTTCGTCGACTCGTCGGCGGTCGTCGGCAGCGCCGACTCGCGCGAGAGGCTCTTCGGGAGGCCGGTCGGCGTCACCTCGCGGTCGTCGTCGCCGGCGGCGCGCCGGGAGAGCTCCGGACCGCGCTCGCCCAGCGCGTCGGCGAGTCGATCGCGGTCGGCGGCCGCCAGGTCGCCCGCGGTGTCGATCCCCAGCTCCGACAGGGTCTCCTCGGTCACGGGACCGACGCCGTGAACGTCAGCGGTCGGCAGCGGCGCGAGGAACTCCGCGACGGACCCCGGCGGGACGACGACGAGTCCGTCGGGCTTGTCGGCGTCGCTGGCGACCTTCGCGGCCGACATGTTCGGCGCGACGCCGACGCTCGCCGGCACGCCCGCCTCCCGCTCGATCCGGTCTTTCACGTGGCGGGCGTACCCCTCGGCGAGCGTCCGCGCCTCGGCGGGGCCGGCGGCGCCGCTCGGCGGCGGGTCGGCGGGGTCGTCGTCGCCGTCGGCCGGGTTCCCACCGCCCCCCGCGGCCGCCCACGAGGTCCGGTCCGTGACGTCGAGGTACGCCTCGTCGATGCTCACCTCGCGGCGGGTGTCGGCGCAGTCGCGCAGGACCGCCTTCACCTCGGCCGCCACGTCCTCGTAGAAGTCGAGGTCGACGGGGACGTACCGCCCCGTCTCCTCGGGGTCCGGAGCGTCGGGGTCGTCCGGGTCGGCGTCGGCGCGGCGGGGGAGCAGCGCTAACGCCTCCGAGACGGGCATCGCGCTCTCGACGCCGAACTCGCGGGCCTCGTAGCTCGCGGTCGCGACCGCGCCGATCGACTCGCCCGGCTCGTACCCCATTCCGACCACGACGGGCTCGCCGTCGAGGTCGTCGTGGCGCAGCCGCTCGCAGGAGGCGTAAAAACAGTCCATGTCGACGTGGCAGACGACGCGGTCGGGCGCGTCGTCCCCCTCGTCGCCGGCGCCCGGGAGCGTCTCCCCGGCGACGGGCGTCCCGCCGGTCATCGCGTTCGGCTCCGCGCCCCGGGCCCTTAAGAATCAGCCACGCGCGCCGGAAGTGGTCTCGGTCCGCCGTCGCCCTCGATTCCGGTCCCGGACTCGGATCCAGATCCGATAGCCGGGGCGGTAGTCGTTTATTCCGTGCGTCCGTACCACGCCGGTATGCCCGGAGCGATCGACGTGCTACACGTCGACGACGACCCGTCGGTCCTCGACCTCGCGGAGGCGTACTTCGAGCGGGAGCTCGACTCGGTGGCGGTGACGACCGTGACCGACCCGGAGACGGCGCTGGAGCGGCTCGACGAGACCCGGTTCGACTGTATCGTCAGCGACTACGACATGCCCGCGATGGACGGACTGGAGTTCTTCGAGGCGCTGCGCGAGCGTCACCAGCGGGTTCCGTTCGTGCTGTACACCGGCAAGGGATCCGAGGAGATCGCGAGTCAGGCGCTCAACGCCGGCGTCACCGGGTACTTCCAGAAGGGCGGGCCCGAGCAGCTCCGCCGGCTCGCGAACCGCGTCGACCAGGCCGTCGACGAGTACCGGACGAAGGAGATCGCCGACCGCTACTCGACCGTCATCGAGGCGCTCGGCTACCCCGTCTACGTCGTCGACGAGACCGGCGTCTTCCGGTTCGTCAACGAGCCGTTCGCCGAGCTCACCGGCTACGACCGCGAGGAGATCGTCGGGGAGACGCCCGGGTTCATCAAGGACGACGCGGCGGTTCAGGAGGCGGAGGACCGGCTCGGCACGATCCTCTCCGACTCCGGGCCCGACGTCCAGCACTTCGCCGTGGACATCGTCCCGAAGGAGGGGGAGCCGATCCCCTGCCGCGACCACATGGCCGCGCTGCCGTACGAGGGCGACTCGTTCGACGGCAGCGTCGGCATCCTCCGCGACGTCTCCGACGAGCGCGAGCGCCGCGAGGAGCTGGAGACGAAGACGCGCGCGCTCGACGAGGCGCCCGTCGGGATCACCATCACCGACCCCGCGCAGGCGGACAACCCGATGGTGTACGTCAACGACCGGTTCGTCGACATGACCGGGTACGGTCGCGACGAGTCGCTCGGCGTCAACTGCCGGTTCCTCCAGGGGCCGGACACCGAGGCGGAGTCGGTTCAGGCCCTCCGGAACGCGATCGACGCCGAGGAGTCGACGAGCGTCGAGCTGTTGAACTACCGGAAGGACGGGACGGAGTTCTGGAACCGGGTGAGCATCGCCCCCATCTGCGACGCGGACGGCACCGTCACGCACTGGGTCGGCTTCCAGGAGGACATCACGGCGTTCAAGGAGCGCGAGGCCGCCCTCGAACGACAGAACGACCGGCTCGACTCCTTCGCCAGCATCGTTTCACACGACCTGCGAAACCCCCTCAACGTCGCGCAGGGGCGCGTCCAACTGGCGAAGGACGCCTCCGACGACGCGAACCTCGACGCCGCCCTCGACGCGCTCGACCGGATGGAGTCGATCGTCGAGCGCACGCTCGCGCTCGCCCGCGAGGGCGAGACGGTCGGCGACCCGGGGCACGTCGCGCTCGCGGATGTCGTCAGCGACAGCTGGTCGACGGTCGACACCGCGTCGGCGACGCTCTCGGTCGAGACCGAGCGCGAGGTACTCGCGGACCCGGACCGCCTCCGGAACCTCTTCGAGAACCTGATGCGCAACGCGGTCGACCACGCCGGATCGGACGTGTCGCTCCGCGTCGGCGACCTCCCGGACGGCTTCTTCGTCGAGGACGACGGGCCGGGCATCGACCCGGCCGTCGCTGACTCCCTCTTCGAACCCGGCGAGAGCGGAACCGCGGGCAACACCGGGTTCGGCCTCGCGATCGTCAAAGAGATCGCCACCGCGCACGGCTGGACCGTCGAGGCGACGACCGGCGAGGACGGCGGCGCGCGCTTCGAGGTCCGCGGGATCGACAGGCGGATGCCGGCGGCCCGCTGAATCCCCCGGCTCCGGTCGACCGGAATCCGCTCCGACGGAACCGGATCGACTCCCCCCGTTCACAAGCGCCTTTATCCTCCGCTCCGAACGGCGAGTGAATGGGATCGCTCTCCGGAATCGCCGAGACCGACCGTCGCGTGATCGTGTTGGCGCTCGCGCGGATGGTCGGCGCGGCCGGGAACTCCTTTCTCATCGTCGTCCTCCCGCTGTACATCACCAGCGACGTCGTCGACATCGAGGGGTTACTCGGGACCGAGGTCGGGATCGGCGCGGCCGCGGTCACCCTGACCCAACCGCTGCTCATCGGGATCGTCCTCTCGCTGTTCGGTTTCCTCAACAGCCTCTCGCAGCCGTTCACGGGGCGACTCTCCGACCGCGTCGGTGCGCGGCGCCCCTTCGTCCTCGCCGGCATCCTCCTCTTGGGCACCGCCAGCGGGCTCTACACGATCGCCACGAGCTACCCGGCGCTGGTCGCGCTGCGCGCGGTCCAGGGACTCGGCGCGGCGCTCATCATCCCCGCGACGGTCGCCCTGGTCAACGAGTACGCCGCGGGCGACGCCGACCGCGGCGGGAACTTCGGGGTGTACAACACGTTCCGGCTCATCGGGTTCGGCTTCGGTCCGGTGCTCGCGGGCGCGGTGGTGTCGGGCGGCCCGTACGACCTCTCCGCGGTCGGGCTCCCGGTCCTCGACGGGTTCGACGCGGCCTTCGTCGCGGCCTGCGCGGGGGCGTACCTCAGCTTCACGCTCGTGTTCCTGCTCGTCCGCGACGCCGACGTGGAGGGCGAGGCGGGCGACGACGTCTCGATCCGGGTCCGCGGCGAGGACCGCCTGCTCGACCCCGTGTTCACGCTGGGGCTCGCGACCGTCGCGATGGGCGCCTGTATCGCGCTGTTCGCGACGCTCCAGAACCAGGTGAACGTCCGGCTCGACCAGGCCCCCATCTGGTTCGGCGCCCAGTTCGCGGCCGTGACGATCGCCAACGTGATCTTCCAGGTCCCGGTGGGGCGCGCCAGCGACCGGATCGGTCGCCGGCCGTTCCTCCTCGCCGGATTCGTCCTCCTGATCCCGACGACCTTCCTCCAAGGGGTCGTGACGGAGCCGGCGCTGATGATGCTCGTCCGGCTCGGGCAAGGGATCGCGGTCGCGTGCGTGTTCGCCCCGTCGCTCGCGCTCGCCGGCGACCTCGCCCGCGAGGGCGAGTCCGGCACTACCCTCTCCGTGCTCACGATGGGCTTCGGCTTCGGCGTCGCCTTGGGGCCGCTGGCGTCCGGCTGGCTCTACGGCTTCGGCTTCGTCGTCCCCTTCGCCGTCGGGGCCGCGGCCGCCGCGCTCGGCCTCGTCGCGGTGTTCACGCAGGTGGAGGAGACGCTCGACGTCGGCGACGAGCCGAGCGCGGCGGCGGGCGCGGACTGAAGCGAGGGCGGGCACCGACCGGCCGCGGGCGCGCGTCTTTTCCCGGCCGCGGCCGAAGCGCCTCGCGTGTCGAGCGACCGCCTCCGCTGCGTCGAGTGCCGGGAGCCGATCCCCGCCGGCGCGCGGATCTGCCCGCACTGCCGGAGCATCCAGCCCTCGCCGCTGCTCGACGTCGGCGTGGTCGTCGCGGGCGCCTTCGCGCTGCTTTTCGGCGTCGTCCTCGCGGTGATGACCGTCGGGGCGAGCCGCCTCCTCGGACTCGTCCTGCTCGTCGTCGGGTTCGGCCTCGCCGTCGGCGGCTGCGCGCGGTACGTCGACCGGCGGGCGGCGGCACGGGCCCGGTGAGTGCCTCTCAGGCTCGACGGCGCCGCCCGCGTTTCCCGTCGTCTCGGTCGCGACAATTTAAGTGCCAGCGCGCGCCACGATACGCACATGCTCACCCCACTCAACGGCGGGCTGGTCCTCGCGGGGCTCGCGCTCGCGTTCGTCGGCGCGGCGGTCTCCGTCTACGCGGTGACGCTGACGGGGCTGCTCGTCGGCGCCGGCGCGGGCTACCTGTTCGCGCCGAACGTCGTCGGCCTGGTCGCGGTCAACGGGGCCGTCCTGACCGCCGGCGTCGTCGCGGTCGGCGGCCTCCTCGGCGGGTTCTTGGCCTACGCCGGGCTCTCGTTCGCGGTGCTGGGAATCGGGGCCGTCGTCGGCGGGTTCGCCGGTCGGTTCGCGGTGGGCCCCTTCTACGCGGCGGACGCGACGGGGATCGAGGGGACGGCGCTGCTCGTCGGCGCGACGCTGGCGGGCGTCGCGGTCGGCGCGCTGTTCGGGTTCGTCCTCACCCGGACGACGCTCGTGGTCTCGACCGCGCTCATCGGCGCGGCGTTCGCCTCCCGGTCGCTCACCCCGGCGAGCTTCGAGACCGCCGCGGCGGAGACGACCGTCCAGCCGCTCCTCTTCGACCTCTCCGCGCCCGCGTTCCTCGCGGTGTTCGTCCTCGGGACGCTCTCGCAGCTCGGCCTGTTCAAGTTCGGCTACGTGACGAAGCTGGTCGGGCTCCTGCCCGGCGCGCGCCGGTGGACGGCCGGCGACGACCGCGACGCGGACGCGGACGCGGCCTGACTCCTCTCGTCCCCCGGCGGCTCACTCGTACTCGTAGAAGCCGCGACCGGTCTTCTTGCCGAGGTCGCCGGCCTCCACCTTGCGCTTGAGGAGGTAGGCGGGCTTGTAGCGGTCGCCGAGCTCCTCGTGGAGCGTCTCGCTGGCGTCGAGCGCTACGTCGAGGCCGATGTGGTCCGCGAGTTCGAGCGGCCCCATCGGGACGTTCGTACCGAGCTTCATCCCGCGGTCGATGTCGGTCTTCTCGGCGACGCCCTCGTCGTACGCGCGGATCCCCTCGTTTATCCACGGCATCAGGATGCGGTTGGTGACGAAGCCGGGCTTGTCGTCGGCCTCCCACGTCTCCTTGCCGAGGTCCTCGGCGAACGAGTGGGCGAAGTCGACGACTTCGGGGTCGGTGCGCTCGCCGACCACGACCTCGACGCCGTCCATGATCGGGACGGGGTTCATGAAGTGGAGGCCGACCACGTCGCTCGCGCGGTCGGTCGCGCTCGCGATCGTCGTGATCGACAGGGTGGAGGTGTTCGTCGCGAGGACCGCGTCGTCGTCGGTGACGCGGTCGAGGTCCTCGAACACGTCGCGTTTCACGTCGAGGTCCTCGATCACGGCCTCGACCGCGACGTCGGCGTCGGCGAGGTCGTTGAGGTCGGTCGTGCCCGCGATTCGGTCGCGGATCGCGTCCGGCTCCTCGTCGAGCGCGTCCTTCCCGGCCAGCCGGTCGAGGCTGTCGGCGACGCTGTCGAGGCCGCGCTCGACGTACTCGGTCTCGACGTCCCGCATCACCACGTCGTAGCCCGCGGTCGCCGCGACCTGCGCGATGCCGTTGCCCATCGTCCCGGCGCCGACGACGCCGACGACGTCGACCTCGGAGAGTGCTCGCATGCGAACCGCTGCCGCGTCGTGGGTGGTAAGTATTGCGGAAGCCGGGCCCGAGCGTCCCGCCCGATAAATTAACAATTCGAGTAGTAACTGTCGGGTCCGTTCGATCGCTCGGCACTCGCCTCGAAACGCCGTTCAGACGGCCGCTCAGATTCTTTACGTCCGGTAAAACGACCATAGCTCTTTTTACATATGTAACTGAAATACGAACTGATGCTTCCTCACGCCGCCGACGACATCTCGCGCGACGGCAAGTCGCTCATCTTAGCGTACGACCACGGGATCGAACACGGGCCGGTGGACTTCGAGCCGAATCCGGACACGGCGGACCCGGAACGGATCTTCGAGCTCGCCACCCACGAGGCGGTCACCTCGCTGGCCGTCCAGAAGGGGCTCGCGGAGGCGTACTACCCCGACTACGAGGACGAGGTCAACCTCCTGTTGAAGCTCAACGGGACCTCGAACCTCTGGATGGGAGAGCCGGACAGCGCGGTCAACTGTACGCCGGAGTACGCGGCCGAGCTGGGCGCGGACGCGATCGGGTTCACCGTCTACGCCGGCTCGAACCACGAGGTCGAGATGGCCGAGGAGTTCCGCGAGGCCCAGGAGGGCGCCCGCGAACGCGGGATGGGCGTCGTCATGTGGTCGTACCCGCGCGGACAGGGGCTGCGCAACGACGGGAGTCCGGACGTGATCTCGTACGGCGCGCGGCTCGGCTTAGAGCTCGGCGCCGACGTGGTGAAGGTGAAGTACCCCGGCTCCGCCGAGGCGATGGGCGACGCAGTCGAGATGGCCGGCCCCGCGGACGTCGTGATGTCCGGCGGAACGATGCGCGACGACGAGGCGTTCCTCCGGAACGTCTCGAACGCCATCGACGCGGGCGCCACCGGCATCGCCGTCGGCCGCAACGTCTTCCAGCGCGACGAGCCCGAGCGCATCCTCGACGCGTTAGAGGCCGTGATCTTCGAGGAAGTCGACCCGGCCGAGGCGCTGGCCGTCGCCGAGAGCGCCGACTGATGTCCGACCCTACCCCCCGCGGCGACGGCGGCTCCGCCGACCCGGTCGTCGACCCCGTCTTCGACGCGGTCGCGGCGACGGCCCCGGAGATCCGCGCCGCGCTCCCCGGCCGCCGCGTCGAGAGCGGGACGGAGAACGCCTCCGGCGAATCGGTGCTGGCGGGCGACCTCTACGCCGACGAGCTGCTCGGCGACGCGATCACCGCGGTCGACGGCGTCGGCTCGTTCGTCAGCGAGGAGCGCGAGTCGGCGGTCGACGCGGGCGGCGCGGTCGGGAGCGGGCCGGACGACGCCTACGCGGTCGCGATCGACCCCCTCGACGGCTCCTCGAACCTCCGGTCGAACAACGCGATGGGCACGGTCGTCGGGATCTACGACGCCCCGCTGCCGGCGAGCGGTCGCGACCTCGTCGCCGCCGGCTACGTCCTCTACGGCCCGATCACGACGATGGTCGTCGCGGACGAGACGGGCGTCCGCGAGGAGGTCGTCGAGCGCACGTCCGACGGCGACGGGGTCGAGCGCTCGGTCGTCGAGGCCGACCTGACGCTCCCGGAGACGCCGACCGTCTACGGGTTCGGCGGTCGCGTCCCCGACTGGACCGCGGAGTTCCGGGCGTACGCCCGGGCGATCGAAGACAGCCTGAAGCTCCGCTACGGCGGCGCGATGGTCGGCGACGTGAACCAGGTGCTCACTTACGGGGGCGTGTTCGCGTACCCCGCGCTCCGGAGCGCGCCCGAGGGGAAACTCCGCCTCCAGTTCGAGGCGAATCCGATCGCGTACGTCATCGAGCGCGCGGGCGGCGCCTCCTCGGACGGGACCGGCTCGATCCTCGACGTCGAGCCCGAGGCGGTCCACCAGCGCACGCCGCTGTACGTCGGCAACGAGGCGCTGATCGAGCGGCTGGAGGCGGCCGTCGACGCGGACTGAGGGAGGGAGCCGTTTCGCGGAGCGGACGGTTGCGTCCCGCCGTCGCCGGCGCGACCGCGCCGGTCTCGCATGGAAAACTGTTTAGGATCCACCGCAAATCTTGCGTCCATGAATGTCCACGTCGGCGCGGCGGCGACCCCCGAGGAGGCCGAGGCGATCGCGAAGTCGCTGGCGGAACATCTCGGCGTCGGCGTCGACGTCCACGTCGGGGACGAGGAGACGCCGGCCGCGACCGCAGCGCCGCCGGAACCGAGCTATCCGCTCGACGACGACCTCGGCCCCACGGACCGCGAGCGCGATCTCCGAGCCGAGATCGACGACATCCTGAAGGGCGGGCCGGAGAAGTACCGCGACCGCCTCTCCGAACAGGGGAAGCTGTTCGTCCGCGACCGCCTCGACCTCTGGTTCGGCGGCGAGGACGGCACCCGCGGCGCCGGCGACGCGAGCGCGCTCGACGGCGAGCCGGCAGGGGTGAAGTTCGAGGACGGGAAGTTCGCGGCGTTCGACGACTGGCACCCGGACGCGCCCGGACGCGGCGATGACGCGGACGGGAAGGACGATGCGGGCGACGGCGACCGCCTCCCCGGCGACGGGCTACTGACGGGCGCCGCCGAGTTCGAGGGGCGCGACGTCCACTTCATGGCCAACGACTTCACGGTGAAGGCGGGGTCGATGGCGTCGAAGGGCGTCGAGAAGTTCCTCCGGATGCAGCAGCGCGCACTGAAGACGGGGAATCCGGTCCTCTACCTGATGGACTCCTCCGGGGGGCGGATCGACCAGCAGACCGGCTTCTTCGCCAACCGCGAGGGGATCGGGAAGTACTACTACAACCACTCGATGCTGTCGGGGGCGGTCCCGCAGATCTGCGTCCTCTACGGCCCCTGTATCGCCGGCGCCGCTTACACGCCCGTCTTCGCGGACTTCACGGTGATGGTCGAGGGGATGTCCGCGATGGCGATCGCCTCGCCGCGGATGGTGGAGATGGTCACCGGCGAGGAGATCGAGATGGACGAGCTCGGCGGGCCGCGGATCCACGCCGAGGAGTCCGGCTCCGCCGACCTCGTCGCCCGCGACGAGGAACACGCCCGCGAACTGGTCGCGGACCTGATCGGGTACCTCCCGGATCGGGCCGGCGAGAAGCCCCCGAAACGGGAGACGAAGCCGCCGAAGTTCTCGCCGGCGGGGATCGACGAGCTGATCCCGGAGTCGCCGAACCGCGCGTACGACGCCCGCGACCTGCTCGACCGGATCGCCGACGCCGAGTCGGTGTTCGAGCTGAAGGAGGGGTACGGGCCGGAGATCGTCACGGCGTTCTGCCGGATCGACGGGCGGCCGGTCGGCGTCGTCGCCAACCAGCCGACCGAGCGGTCGGGCGCCATCTTCCCGGACGCCGCGGAGAAGGCCGCCGAGTTCATCTGGACCTGCGACGCCTACGAGATCCCCCTGTTGTACCTCTGTGACACGCCCGGCTTCATGGCCGGGTCGGGCGTCGAGAAGGACGCCATCTTAGAGAAGGGGAAGAAGATGATCTACGCCACCTCCTCGGCGACGGTGCCGAAACAGACCGTCGTCGTCCGGAAGGCGTACGGCGCGGGCATCTACGCGATGGGCGGCCCCGCCTACGACCCTGAGAGCGTTATCGGGCTCCCCTCCGGCGAGATCGGTATCATGGGGCCGGAGGCCGCGATCAACGCCGTCTACGCCCGGAAGCTCGCCGAGATCGACGACCCCGAGGAGCGCGCGGCCGAGGAGGATCGCCTCCGCGAGGAGTACCGCGAGGGGATCGACGTCCACCGGATGGCGAGCGAGGTGGTCATCGACGAGATCGTTCCGCCCTCCGACCTCCGCGCCGAACTGGCCGCCCGGTTCGACTTCTACGAGGACGTTCGGAAGGACCTGCCGGACAAAAAGCACGGGACCGTCCTCTGACGCCCCGAACCACGGCGCCGCGATCAGTTCGCCGCCGCGCGCCCCGAGGACCCTCGAACCCGAGCCCGACCGCCAGTCCGGTCCGAGGAGCGCGCCGACGCACGCCGTCGACCACGAGGCCGTTGAGAGACCGACGGCTGAGGCGGGTTTCCGGCCGAAATGACGGTCTCCGCGTTCCGGCGCTCGCGGCCGCAGTAGTTTTAATATCAACGTCGAAATACGACTGACCCGTGACACTCCGAGTGAACGGGAGCTGCCGGTTCCGCTTTCCGGTGCCCGACTACGAGGCGGCGTTCCCGTGGCTTGACTCCCCCCCGAAGTGGCGCCTCGGGAGCGCCGATGCGGGGTCCGGCGTCGAGGACGGCGCCTGGCACTGCCCCCACGAGGCGTACGGCGACCGCGACCGGTGTCTCTTCCACCTCGACCCCGACGAGCGGCCGCCGAGCGACCGCGCGAACGTCTCCGTCCGACTCGTCGAGACCGTCGCGGCGGCGAACGAGGAGAGCGACCCGGTCGTCAGCCGGCGGCGCTGCCAGTTCGTCGGCGCGAAGTTTCCGACGCTCGACCTCGAACAGCGCGAGATCGGCGGCGGGAGCCGGGAGACGATCGACTTCAGACACGCGGAGTTCGGCGCCGTCGTCTGTCGGAAGACCGAGTTCGCGCAGCCGGTCGACTTCTCCGGCGCGACGTTCGACCCCGGGGCCGCGCCGCCGGCCGACCCCGGCACCGACGTCCTCGACCCGACCCTGGAGAGCGTCCCCTTCGGGATCGACTTCAGCCGCGCGACGTTCTCGGACTTCCTCGAACTCAAGAGCGCGCTGTTCCGCCGACCGGCGCTGTTCCGCGAGGCGCAGTTCGACAGGGCCGTCAGCGCCGGTCACGCCCGGTTCCTGGATCACGCCTCCTTCCTCGCGGCCGACTTCGACGACCTGGCGATGTTCAACGACGCCCTGTTCCGCCGCGACGCCCGCTTCCAAGCCGCCCGGTTCTTCGACCTCGCGGACTTCAAGCGCGCGTGCTTCGGCGGTCGAGTCAACTTCGACAGGGTGCTCTGCGAGGGCGACCTCGAAGTCGACGAGTCGGACTTCGTCGAGCCGCCCCCCGACGGCCCCGTCCGGTCGACCCCGGCGTTCAGGGGGTCGCTGAGCGCGGACATGGCGGTCGTGACCGGTCGCCTCTCGCTCAACCGCGTCGCCGTCGTCGACGACGTTCGGGTCCGGGACGCGGAGCTGTCGCGGATCCGGTTCGAGTCGCCGGACACCGGCGGGGAGACCGGGTACGTCGACCTGAGTCGCTCGACCGTGAACCGGGGGACGCTCGGGCAGCCCGCCGCCGAGGGAGAGATGCTGTACGACCTGTACCGGGCGACGCTGGGCGACGTCAAGTTCAGCGGCGACGCCGACGAGCTCCTCTCCACCCGGATTCGGATCCTCCGGACGCGCTACGACGGGTTCGACTTCACCGACGAGGACTCCGTCGACCTCTCTCGCGTCGACAACTGGATCCACCGGTTCGAGGTCGACCCGATGGCGCTCCCCTGCTACTGCGGTGACGGGCCCGAACACGTCGGACGCTACATCATCGACGACGCGGTCTGCCCGCGTCACGACCGGGAGTCCGACAACGCCGCGCTCCAGGCGACGTACGCGTACGCGAAAAACGGCGCGGACGAGGCCGGGGACAACGTCAGCGCCGGGGCGTTCTTCTACCGCGAGATGCGGTTCAACCGGGCGGAGTACTTCGACAACGCGCTGCGCGGCGACGCCGAGTCCGGCGTCCTCGGCCGAGTCAGGAACGGCTCTCGGTGGACCCGGTCGTGGTTGCTCGCGGCCTCGACGGGCTACGGTGAACTGCCGTATCGGGTGGTCGTCACGTCGTTGGCACTCATCGGCGGCTTCGGGTACGTCTACTGGAACTGGTCCGGCCTCGCCGCTGAACAGGGCCCGGTCGAGGCGCTGATCTTCTCGTTCCAGTCGTTCATCTCGTTCGTGCTCGGCCCCCCGGGGACGACGACGCTGGTCCAGGAGATCCTCTCGGCGGTGGAGGGGTTCGTCGGAGCGTTCCTGATCGCGCTGTTCGTGTTCACGTTCACCCGCCGCATTCACCGCTGACGACGCCGCTTCCGGCGTGACCACCACAAAAAAGAGCCTGGCTTTCGTACGCGGTTCCAATGGTGACTCACCTCGTCTCCGCCGTCGACTCCTACTCCCTCTCCGACGACGCCGTCGAACTCCGCTGCCGACTCGAGACTCCCGGGACCGAGACGACCCCCGACGAGGACCGAACCGTCCCGGTCCGGATCCGGTTTTTCGCGCCCGACGTGTTCCGGTTCGAGATGCTCTCGACGCCGGAGAACCCGACCTCGGAGTCCCCGATCTCGTACGATCTCGACGCCGTCACGCGTCCGGTCTCGCTGTCCGCGAGCGAGCGTGACGGGACGCTCCGGGTCGAGACGTCGGCGCTTTCGGTGCGGATCGGCCTGGGGGAGTGGTCCTTCGAGGTCCGCGCGGACGGCGATCGACTCCTCCGCGAGCGCCGCGACGACCGCACCGCCAAGGGCGAGCGACGGACGCAGCCGCTGCGGTTCGTCGAGGAGGAGGTCAACCGCTGGCCGCTCCGGGTGACCGAGACGGGGACGGCGTTCGGCCTGGGCCCGGACGAGCGCCTCTTCGGCCTGGGCGAGAAGTTCACGGACCTCGACAAGCGCGGACAGGCGATCGAGTCGTGGGTGACCCAGCCGAACGGGACCGAGACCGAGTTCGCGCACAAGAACGTCCCGCTGTACCTCTCGACACGCGGATACGGGCTCCTAGCCGACACCGCCCGCAAGACCACCTTCGACTTCGGGGCGTCCTCCTCCGGGACCATCGACCTCCGCGTGGAGGGCGACGCCCTGCGGTTCTTCTTTTTCACCGGCGACCGGCTGAAGGAGCTGCTCCGACAGTACACCGCGCTCACCGGACGCCCGCACCGCCCGGAGCGGTGGACGTTCGGCCTGTGGATGTCGCGGCTCAGCTACCAGTCCCGGTCGGAGCTCGAGTCGGTGGCCGACGCCCTCAGGGAGCGGGAGATCCCCTGCGACGTGCTCCACGTCGACCCGTACTGGATGGACATCGAGAGCATCTGCGACCTGGAGTGGGACGAGGAGGCGTTCCCGGCCCCCGAGGCGATGATCGAGTCGCTCTCCGACCGCGGCTTCAAGCTCTCCCTCTGGGAGTACCCGTACGTCCGGGTCGATTCACCGCTGTTCGAGGAGTTCGCCGACCGCGGGTTCTTCGTCGAGGACGGGGCCGGAGACCCGTACGTCCTCTCGCGGCTCAGCGTCGACGACCGCGGCGGTATCGTCGACTTTACCGATCCCGACGCCCGGGAGTGGTGGTCGGACCGGCACCGGGAGCTGGCCGAGTCGGGCGTCGACGTGTTCAAGCTCGACTTCGGGGAGTACCTCCCGCGGGACGCCGTGTTGAGCAACGGGAAGACCGGCGCGGCGATGCGGAACCGCTACCCGCGGCTGTACTACGAAACGGTTCAGAACGCGCTCCGCGAGGCCGGGCGGGACCGGCCGACGCTGTGGGTCCGCTCCGGCTGGATCGGCGACCAGGAGTTCCCGATACACTGGGGCGGCGACCCCGACACGACCTTCGAGGCGATGGCGGCGAACCTCCGGGGAGGACTCAGCCTCGCGCTCTCGGGGTACTCCTTCTGGGCCACTGACATCGGCGGTTTCCGCGGCGAGCCCACGCCGGAACTGTACGTCCGCTGGGCCCAGTGGGGACTGTTGGGGACCAGCCACGCCCGCTTCCACGGGACGACGCCCCGGGAACCGTGGCACTTCGGCGAGGAGGCGGAGGCGATCGTTCGCGACTACGCGAAGGAGCGCTACCGCCTCCTCCCGTACCTGTACTCGTACGCCGAACGGGCCGCCAGGACGGGTCTCCCGGTGATGCGGCCGCTGGTGCTCGAGTTCGAGGACGACCCGGCCGCGGCGGGCGTCGACACGCAGCTCCTCCTGGGAGAGGAGATCCTGGTCGCCCCGATACTGCGTCCGGGCGGCCGACGGGAGGTGTACCTCCCCGAGGGGGAGTGGGTCGACTACTGGTCCGGCGCGCGGCACGAGGGCGGACGCTCGATCGACGTCGACGTTCCGCTCGACACGATGCCGGTGTACGTCCGCGCTGGCAGCGTCGTTCCGTACCGTCCGTGGACGCAGCACCTCGACGGCGATCCCGGACCGATCCACCTCCGGGTCGAGTTCGGCTCCCGGGGCGAGACCTCCGGCCCCCGCGAGGCGACGTTCGAGTACTTCGACGAGTCCGCCGACGAGTTCGTCCCCGTCGCGGCGGCTCACGAGACCGCGGCCGACTCGGTGACGCTCGACGTTCCGGGAGGCGTCGCGTCCGCCCGCCTGCGGCGCTTCGACGATCCGCCGGCGTCGCTCGCGGTCAACGGCGACTCGTACGAGCGCGTCGCCGGCGATCCCGGCCCCGGCGAGTGGACGCACGCCGACGGCGACGGCGCCGTCCGCGTCGTCATCGCGGCGACGGACGGCGAGAACCCCCTGCCGTGACCCTCGCGCCCCCGGAGCGCTCTCGCGCGCTCGTCGCCGTGGTTATTTGACGCCCGCGCGCCGAGGGTCCGGTATGGAAGCCGCCTTCGCGGAGTACCTCGACGAGTTCACGCGCCGAGACTGGGAGACGCTCGACCCGAACGCCGTCACCGACCCCGTCCGGGTCGCGGTGGTCGGCCTCGGCTGGTTCGCCCGCGAGTGGGCGCTGCCCGGCATCGAGCGGTCGGCGTACACCGAGGCGACCGTCGTCACCGACGTCGACGCCGACGCCGTCGAGGCGGTCGCCGCCGAGCGCGACGTGACGGGCGTCACGCCCGACGAGCTCCGATCGGGCGCCGCCGCGGACGCGTACGACGCGGTGTACGTCGCGACGCCCAACGCGACCCACCTTGAGTACGTCGAGGCCGCCGCGGCGCAGGGGAAGGCCGTCCTCTGTGAGAAGCCGCTGGAAGTGACGCCGGACCGCGCCCGTCGGCTCGTGGGCGCGTGCCGCGACGCCGGCGTCCCCCTGATGGTCGGCTATCGGATGCAGACCGACCCCGCCGTCCGGCGGCTCCGCGACCTCCTCGACGCGGGCGTCGCGGGCGAGGTGATCCACGTCCACGCGACGATGTCGCAGACGATGCTCGGGGAGCTCGGCGGCGACCACGACCAGTGGCGGCTCGACCCCGATCTCTCCGGCGGCTGCGCCGTCATGGACCTGGGCGTCTACCCGCTCAACACGACGCGGTTCGTCCTCGGCGAGGACCCGATTCGGGTGTCCGGGCGGACCCGCTCGGAGCACGAGGCGTTCGCCGACGTCGACGAGCACGCCACCTTCCGGCTGGAGTTCCCCGGCGACGTCGACGCGCTGTGTACGGTGAGCCAGAACGCCCAGCACGCGAGCCGGCTGGAGGTCACCGGGACGGACGCTCGGCTACTTCTGGACCCGGCCTTCTACGAGCGGGAGGACCGCGGGTTCGCGGTCGTCCGCGACGGCACGCGGGTCGACGTCGAGTTTGATCAGGTCCACCAGATCGAAGCGGAGTTCGCGTACTTCGGCCACCAGCTGCTGGCGGGCGAGCCGTTTCACGCCGACGGCGAGCACGCGCTCACGGACATGCGCGCGCTCGACGCCGTCTACGAGTCCGCCGAGACGGGGGAGCCGGTCGACCTCGGCGGCGACTGACTCCGCTTCGGATCACTGTTCGATCCCGTACACGTCGCTCGTCCAGTCGCGGGCCGGGGTGTCGTACACCGGCGCGTCGCGGTCGCGCTCGTCGAGGCGCCGCCGGTCGGCCGCGTCGAGCTCCCAGTCCGTCTCGGCGTTGGCCCGGACGTGGTCCGGGGTCGACGACCGCGGGAGCGGGACGACGCCGCGGTCGAGCGCCCACCGGATCACGATCTGCGCGGGGTGTTTATCGTACTTCTCGGCCAGCTCGGCGACGACCTCGTCGCCGAACACGTCCGTCCGCGCGAGCGGCGCCGCCGCCTCGATCACGGTGTCGGTCTCGCGGCAGTAGTCGACGAGGTCCGGCCGCTGGAACCACGGGTGGAACTCGATCTGGTTGACCGCGATCGGCACGTCCGAGACGTGGTGCGCGCAGCTCAGCTGGTACGCGCTGAAGTTCGAGACGCCCACGTCCCGGACGAGCCCGCGCTCGCGAAGCTCCGCCATCGCCCGGAGCGTCTCGCGCAGCGAGATTGCGGGGTTCGGCCAGTGGATGAGGTATAAATCGAGGTAGTCGGTGCCGAGCCGGTCGAGCGACGCCTCGCAGGACGCGATCACGGACTCGTAGTTGAGGTTCTTCGCGAGCACCTTCGAGGTGAGGAAGACGTCCTCGCGGTCGACGTCGCTCGCCGCGAGCGCGTCGCCGACGGCCGCCTCGTTGTGATACCCCTCGGCCGTGTCGACGTGCGCGTAGCCGGCGTCGAGCGCCGCGCGCACGCTGTCGGCCGTCTGTTCGTCCGTGAGGTCGTACGTGCCCAGTCCGAGCGCCGGCAGCTCCGCGCCGCTCGGGAGCGTCTTCGTTGGTACGGTCACACCCGGGGGTTCGCCGGATCGACGATTGAAACTACCGGTCGGGGAACCGTGTCCCTCCGAGAACGACCGTGTCCCTCCGAAAACGATGCCGTGGCGCGCGCCCGTGAGCGCCCGCCGGGCGCGAACGGCGCGTGCGAGGGAGTCGCGAACGAAGTGAGCGACGAGGCTGGGGAGGCGTGAGGTGCGGTCGCTGTGCGGTGTGGGGCGGGACGCGAAGGGGCAGCCGCGAGGTGTGCGCAGATGACGTACGCACCGCAGAGAGCGAGCGGAGTGAGCGACCGAGGAGCACAGCGAGTGTGCGCCCGCCTCGCGGCCGGGGCTTTGAGAGCGGTCCGAGCGGAAGCAACTGGGTATTGCCGAGCGGTCGGGGCTTCGGAGGTGTTCGCCCCGATCCGCCATCCGGTTATCAATCGCCGATGGCGTTCGCATCTCGCTCGGTGATTTCGCTGACTTCGTTCACGAGATGTACCGGCCGAGACTCCCGCGAGCACAGCGAGCTGGAGTCAGGCCGGTGGATCTCCGAGCGCAGCGAGAAGATACACCGGCCGAGATTTGAACTCAGAATCAGACGTGCTCGCTCACGGCTCGCTTCGCTCGCCGTTCGCTGCGCGCGACTGATAGCGTTCAAATCTCGCGGAGATTTCTCTCACTACGTTCGAGAAATGCACCGGCCGAGACTCCCGCGAGCGCAGCGAGCGGGAGTCAGGCCGGTGGATCTTCGAGCGCAGCGAGAAGATGCACCGGCCGAGATTTGAACTCGGGTTGCAACCATGGCAAGGTTGCGTGATACCACTACACTACCGGTGCGTGCTTCGCATTCGATCGTAGCCCGGGTCGGAGATATAAGGGTTCCGAACGACGGTCGGCGGAAGGGTCATCGGCGTCGCGTCCCCACACGCAACCGTACCCGAACGATGGCCGACTCCCCCGACCGCATCGACAGACGCACCGCCCTCCGCGCGGCTGGCGGCCTCGCCGGGACTGCTGCCCTCCCGACGCTCTCCGGCTGTCTCGGCGGCGAGAGCGACGGCGGCGACGGATCCGACGGCGACGACGCCCCGCCGGACGACGGCGCCGACGTGAACTACGCCGTCGAGACCGTCGCGGAGGGGTTCACGAACCCGTGGGGGCTCGCGTTCCTCCCGGCCGACGGCCGCCTGCTCGTCACCGAGCGCCCGGGGCGGCTCTCGCTCGTCGATCCCGCGGACGGGACGGTCGAGGCGGTCGCGGGCGCGCCCGACGTGTTCGCGGAGGGCCAGGGCGGCCTGCTCGACGTCGCGGTCCACCCCGACTACCCGGACGACCCGCGCGTGTACCTGACATATTCGGCGAGCGCCGCGGACAGCCCGGCCGGCGACGGGGCGGACGGCGCGACGACCCACGTCGGCGTCGGTCGGCTCTCGCTCGACGGCGACGGGGCGCCCGCGCTCGACGGCTTCGAGGCGCTGTTCGTCGCGGAGCCGTTCCGCGACACGGACCTCCACTTCGGCTCGCGGGCGGCGTTCGGCCCCGACGGCGCGCTGTTCGTCACGGTCGGCGACCGGCGCGACACCGACTTCGGGCCCGATCACGTCTCGCAGGACCGCTCGAACGAGCTGGGCGCTACCCTCCGCCTGACCCCTGACGGCGACGCGCACCCGGACAACCCCTTCGCTGACGACCCGAGCGCGGCCGACGCGTTGTACAGCTACGGGCATCGGAACCCGCAGGCGATGGCGGTCCGCCCGGGGACGGGCGCGGTCTGGCAGTGCGAGCACGGGGAGGAGGACGGCGACGAGATCAACGTGATCGAGCGCGGCGGCAACTACGGGTGGCCGATCGCGAGCGAGGCGTGCCGCTACGGGACCGACGACCCCGTCGCGCCGGGCCACGACGAGCGCGACGGCGTGATCGCGCCGGTCCACTACTGGCCCTGCGGTTCCGAGGGATTCCCGCCGAGCGGCGCGGCCTTCTACGACGGCGACGCGTTTCCCGAGTGGCGCGGTGACCTCTTCGCGGGCACGCTCGCGGCGCAGTACCTCGGGCGGTTCACGGTCGACGGCGACGGCCTCGACGCGACCGTGACCGAGCGCGAACCGCTGCTCGACGACCGGGGATGGCGGATGCGCGCCGTCGCGGTCGAACCGGGCACCGGTCACCTCTACGTCGCGGTCGACGCGGCCGACGCGCCCGTGGTGCGGCTGGTCCCCGAGTGAATCGGACGCGCCCGCCTCGGCTACTCAAACGGATTTACGTAGCGCGGCTTACAAAAACATCGTTCAGATTACATTTATCCCCGAACGGCGCCTCCGATCGGGTACATGCGACCCGATCGACTACCGACGCAACGCGACGCACCGACACCCCCGCTCGACCCGCCGCTGACGGCGCGCGGGACGGCGTTGCTGACCGCACTCCTGGCGGCGGTCCTCGTCGTCGCCTCGCACCCGATCCCGAGCGCGGCGTTCGTCGCGGGCGTCCTCGCGGCGCGGTGCGGCGTCCGGGCCTTCGCTCGGCGGCTCCGGCCCGGAGCGATCCGCCGTCGCCTCGCGCCGGTGTGCGTCCCCGGGACGAACGTCTGTCTCGGCGCGTGAGACGGTGCCGCCGGCGAATCTTTACGTGAAGCGACCCCACCGACGACCGCAATGAGCGACGAGGACACGGGCGGTCGGCTCTCGCCCGACGACGCGTTCGCCGCGCTCAGCAACGAGCACCGGGTGCGGATTCTCCGCGAGCTCGGCGACGCCGGGTCGCCGCTCGCCTTCTCGGAGCTGTACGACCGCCTCCCCGTCGACGACACGGCCCGGTTCAACTACCACCTCGGCGAGCTCCGCGGCCACTTCGTCCGGAAGACCGCCGACGGGTACGCGCTGGACCACCCCGGCCAGCGGGTCGTCGAGGCGATCCGCTCCGGCGCGGTCACCCATGACCCCGAGATCGAACGGACGACGGTCGACGACCGCTGTCCGACCTGCGAGAGCCCCCTGGAGATCCAGTGGCTCGACGGCAGCGTGGAGGTGTTCTGTTCGGTCTGTGAGAGCCGCTGGGACCGCTCTCACGGTCGCGTCGGCGGTCCGGGCGAGGTGGAGTCGGGATACCTCGGACGGCTCCCGTTCCCGCCTGCCGGCCTCCGCGACCGCACTCCGAGCGAGGTGCTCCGCGCGGCCCACGCGTGGACGAACCTCGAACTGCTCGCCGTCGGTTCCGGGATCTGTCCGCGCTGCGCGGCGGCCGTCGAGACGGAGCTGGACGCCTGTCCGGACCACGACGCCGACGGCGTCTGCTCGACCTGCCGGTCGCGGTTCGCGGTGCTGCTGTACGCCGCCTGTCCCAACTGTCCTTATCAGGTGGGAGGCGCCGCCGCGCTCGGGCTGTTGTCCTCGCCGGAGCTGCTGGCGTTCACCCTCGACCACGGCATCGACCCGTTCTCTCCGGAGTCGGTCCTCCGGCTCGACCGGCTCCTCAGCGAGTACGACGAGGAGGTCCTGTCGAGGGACCCGCTCCGTGCCGTCCTGACGTTCTCGGCGGGCGGGGACACCCTCTCCCTCCGCGTCGACGAGACGGGCGATGTCGTCGACGGACCGACGCGGCCGTCGTCGTAGGTCCCTCCGCTTCGGCCCTCCCCGTGTGAACAGCTCCCTCGATTTGCGGGTCGAAATCTCCCGCCAGACCCCGTGTGAACGCGCCGCAGCCCGAAATCGGGACCGCTATCCTTTTACGGGGCCGTCCGAAATCGAGGGGTACAGTCTCGCCACGATGCGTACCAAAGACGGGCTCACGATCTGTGTTCCGTCTTCGCTCGTTCGGGAGGCCGAGGACGACCGCGAGGCGACTCGCAAACTCGGCTACGTCGCCCGTGCGGCGGCGGTGTTCCGGGCGGATCGGCTCGTCGTCTTCCCGGACCGGGACGGCGACGGTCGACGGGGCGGGGAGTACGTCCGCACCGTGCTGGGGTACGCCGCGACGCCGCCGGAGCTCCGGAAGGACCTCTGGGGGCAGCGCGACGAACTCCGGTACGTCGGCGTGCTCCCCCCGCTCCGCGTGCCGTGGCGGACCGGCTCGACCCCTAGCGGGGGAGAGTCGAAAACACAGGGACTCGTGACCGAGGTCGGACCTGAAGGCCGCGTCCGGGTCAATTCCCCGCTGCGGGAACACCCGATCTCCCTGCTCGTTCCCTCCGGAATGGAGGTCGAGCAGGGGGAGCGCGTCACCATCAGGGTCTCTTCGAGAGAACCGGTCCGCGCCCGCATCGCCGGGAAGCCGGAGGTCGGTTTCCAGGTCGTGGCCGCGGACCTGTCGGAAGCGCTCGCCGGCGACGGACTGGCCGTCGCGACGTCGCGACACGGAGCGGAACTCTCCGTCTCGCGGCTCGGCGACCTCGTCTCGGACGCGCGGGAGGCCGGCGGGTACACCGTCGCCTTCGGCGCGCCCGAGCGGGGGCTTCCGGAGATGCTCGGGCTTTCGCCCGACCGCATTCGGGCGGCCGTCGCCGACGGCCGCTCGGTCGAACCCGATCCGGGGTTCGACCTCTGGCTGAACACGATCCCGGCACAGGCGAGCGAGGTCGTCCGGACGGAGGAGGCTCTGTTCGCGACCCTCGGCTCGCTCACACTCACGGAGTAAACACATGCCACAACCAAGCCGACCACGAAAGGGCTCGCTGGGCTACGGCCCGCGCACCCGCGCAGACAGCGAGGTGCCGCGCATCCGTTCGTGGCCAGACGACGACGGGGCCCCTGCGCTGCAGGGATTCGCCGGCTACAAAGCCGGAATGACCCACGTCATGATGGTCAACGACGAGGCGAACTCGCCGCGTGAGGGGATGGAAGAGGCCGTCCCCGTCACCGTCGTCGAGACGCCGCAGATGTACGCCGTCGCCCTGCGTGCCTACGAAGACACGCCGTACGGAAAGAAGCCGGTCGAAGAGGTCTGGGCGCCCGAGTTCCACGAGGAGCTCGACCGCGCGCTCGACCTGCCGGCCGAAGACACCTTCGAGGCGGACGCGGACGAGCTGCGCGCGCTGCTCGACGACGACGTCGTCGACGACCTGCGCGTCATCACGCACACGGCCCCCTCGGAGCTCGCGAACATCCCCAAGAAGAAGCCCGACGTCATGGAGACGCGCGTCGGCGGCGGCTCCCTCGAGGAGCGCGCCGACTTCGCGCTGGACCTGGTCGCCGAGGGCGGCGCCCACGAGTTCGGCGACGTCTTCCGCGCGGGACAGTACACCGACGTCTCCGGCATCACGAAGGGGAAGGGGACCCAGGGTCCCGTCAAGCGCTGGGGCGTACAGAAGCGGAAGGGCAAACACGCCCGTCAGGGATGGCGGCGCCGGATCGGGAACCTCGGTCCGTGGAACCCCTCCCGAGTCCGTTCCACCGTGCCCCAGCAGGGGCAGACCGGCTACCATCAGCGCACCGAGCTCAACAAGCGCCTCATCGACTTCGGCGAGGGCGACGACGCCTCCGTCGACGGCGGCTTCGTCAACTACGGCGAGGTCGACGGCGAGTACGCGCTCATCAAGGGCTCGCTGCCGGGACCGGACCAGCGTCTGCTGCGACTCCGTCCGGCCGTCCGGCCGAACGACCAGCCGCGCCTCGACCCCGAGGTCCGGTACGTTTCCACCGAATCCAACCAGGGATAACCAATGAACGCAACAGTACACGACCTGGACGGCGACGAGGCGGGCAGCATCGAGCTGCCGGCCGTCTTCGACACCGCGTTCCGACCGGACCTCATCGGTCGCGCGGTCGGCGCCGCCCAGGCAAACAGGAAGCAGGCCTACGGGGCCGACGAGTTCGCCGGGCTGCGGACGCCCGCCGAGTCGTTCGGCTCCGGCCGCGGACTCGCGCACGTGCCCCGTTCCGAGAACGTCGCCCGTCGCGTCCCGCACGCCGTGTCGGGCCGCGCCGCGCACCCGCCGAAGGCCGAGAAGGACCAGACGAAGAAACTGAACGACAAGGAGCGACAGCTCGCCATCCGGTCGGCCATCGCGGCCACGACCGACGCCGAGCTCGTCGCCGAGCGCGGCCACGCGTTCGACGAGGACCTCGACCTCCCGCTCGTCGTGAGCGACGAGTTCGAGTCCCTCGAGAAGACGCAGGAGGCCCTGGGCGTGCTCGAAGCGGTCGGCGTCGACGCCGACATCGAGCGCTCCGAGGAGGGCCGTTCCGTCCGCGCCGGACAGGGGAAGGCCCGCGGCCGCAAGTACCGCCAGCCGAAGTCCGTCCTCGTCGTCACCAGCGAGGAGCCGTCCCGCGCCGCCCGTAACCTCGCGGGCGTCGACGTCGCGACCGCGGGCGAGGTCAACGCGGAAGACCTCGCGCCGGGCGCGCACCCGGGCCGACTCACGCTGTGGACCGAAAGCGCCGTCGAGGAGGTGGCGGACCGATGAACTCGATCATCGAGCATCCGATCGTCACCGAACAGGCGATGAACGAGATGGACTTCAACAACAAGCTGCTGTTCCTCGTCGACGTGGACGCGACCAAACCGGAGATCGAGTCCGAGGTCGCCGACCGCTACGACGTGGGCGTCGTGGACGTGAACACGCAGGTGACGCCGCAGGGCGAGAAGAAGGCGATCGTCACCCTCTCCGCGGACGACGACGCGACCGAAATCGCCTCGCGCATCGGGGTGTTCTAAGATGGGACGACGAATTCAAGGACAACGGCGCGGACGCGGCGGCCCGACGTTCCGGGCCCCCTCCCACCGTTACAAGGCTGAACTGTCGCACAAGAAGCTCGAAGACGTGGACACGATCACCGGCGAGATCGTCGGGATCGAACACGACCCCGCTCGCTCGGCTCCGCTCGCGGAGATCGAGTTCGAGGACGACGACCGTCGCCTCGTGCTCGCGCCGGAAGGCGTTCGCGTGGGCGAGACGATTCAGGTCGGCGTCTCGGCGGAGATCAAGCCGGGCAACACGCTCCCGCTGGCGGAGATCCCCGAGGGCGTCCCGGTGTGTAACGTCGAGAGCAACCGCGGGGACGGCGGGAAGTTCGCGCGCGCCTCCGGCGTGTCCGCGACGCTGCTCACCCACGACCGCGACGTCGCGGTCGTTCAGCTCCCCAGCGGCGAAGTGAAGCGGCTCGACCCCCAGTGCCGCGCCACGATCGGCGTCGTCGCGGGCGGCGGCCGGACGGAGAAGCCCTTCGTCAAGGCCGGTAACAAGCACCACAAGATGAAGGCGCGCGGCACCAAATACCCGCGCGTGCGCGGCGTCGCGATGAACGCCGTCGACCACCCCTTCGGCGGCGGTGGTCGCCAACACCCCGGCCAGCCGAAGTCCGTCTCGCGGGACGCCCCGCCGGGACGCAAGGTCGGTGACATCGCATCCAAGCGAACCGGACGAGGTGGCAACAAATGAGTTCAGATTACCGAACCGGCCGCGAGGACGAGGAGTTCGCCTACCGCGGTCACTCGCTCGACGAGCTGCAGGAGATGGACGTAGACGAGGTCGCGGAACTGCTCCCCGCACGCCAGCGGCGAACCATCGTTCGCGGACTGGGCACCGAACAGCAGAAGCTGCTGGAGACGGCCCGGAGCCGCGACAAGGAGACGACGGCGGACGACCCGATCCGGACGCATCTGCGCGACATGCCGATCCTGCCGGAGTTCGTCGGCGTCACCTTCTCCGTGTACAACGGACACAGCTTCGAGCGCGTTCAGGTCGAGCCCGAGATGATCGGGCATTACCTCGGTGAGTTCCACCTCACGCGAAGCACCGTCGAACACGGTCAGGCCGGCATCGGCGCGACCCGGTCCTCGAAGTTCGTGCCCCTCAAGTAACCCATGGGAATCAACTACAGCGTCGAGGCCGACCCGGAGACCACCGCCAAGGGGATGCTCCGCGATCGGCCCATCAGCGTGAAGGACAGCAAGGAGATCTCCCGAGAGATCAAAGGCGAGACGGTCGCCGACGCCGAGGAGTTCCTCCGGGAGGTCATCGACGAGGAGACCTCGGTGCCGATGCGCCAGCACAACGCCGGCGCGGGCCACCGCTCCGACATCGACGGCTGGGACGCGGGCCGGTACCCCGAGAAGGCCGCCAAGGACTTCCTCAAGCTCTTGGAGAACGTCAAGAACAACGCGACCGAGCAGGGGTTCGACGGCGACGAGATGGTTATCAAACACGTCGCCCCCCACAAGGTCGGCGAACGACCCGGTCGGAACCCGCGCGCCGCGGGCGCGACCGAGTGGAACACCACGCTCGCGGACGTCGAACTGATCATCGAGGAGCCGGAGGCTGACAACTAATGGCTGACGAACACCAATTCATCGAGGACGGCCTGCGCCGTTCCCAGATCAACGAGTTCTTCGCGGACGAGCTCGGCCGCGCCGGCTACGGCGGGATGGACGTCGCCCAGACGCCGATGGGCACGCAGATCGTCTTGAAGGCCGAAAAGCCCGGCATGGTGATCGGGAAGGGCGGGAAGAACATCCGCAAGATCACCACCGAGCTCGAGGAGCGCTTCGACATGGACGACCCGCAGATCGACGTTCAGGAGGTCGACGAGCCCGACCTGAACGCCCAGATCGTCGCGGACCGTCTCGCGAACGCCCTCGAGCGCGGCTGGTACTTCCGGAAGGCCGGCCACACCACGATCGACCGGATCATGGACGCGGGCGCGCTCGGCGCCGAGATCGTCTTATCCGGCAAGGTCACCGGCGCGCGCTCGCGCGTCGAGAAGTTCAACCGCGGCTACATCAAGCACAACGGCGAGCCCGCCGAGGAGGTCGTCGACCACGGCCAGGGCGTCGCCGTCATGAAGCTCGGGACGATCGGCGTCAACGTGAAGATCATCCCGCCGGGCGCGACCCTCCCCGACGACTTCGAGGTCCGCGAGGACGCCGAGGTGCCGGAGGTCGAGCAGGCGGCGGTCGACGCCGACGCCGACGAGGGCGTCGAGTCGCTCCTCGAGGAGGAGCCCGACGAGGTCCCGGACGCCGACGACGACGTCGACGTGCCCGACGAGGACCCCGCGGAGGTCATCGACGAGGAGGTCGTCGAAGAGGTCGTCGAGGAGACGCAGGGGACGGCCGCCGAGGCGACCGACGTCGCGGCGGAGGAACCGGTCGACGAGGACGTCGACGCCGACGAGCTCGACGAACTCGACGAGGAGATCGAGTCCGAGGCGGCCGACCTCGTCGCGGAGATGGAGGCGGCCGACGAGGAAGACGAGGAGGACGAGTAATATGGCGATCCTCTACACCGACGAGATCCGCGACATGACCGCGGCGGAGCGACGGGTCGAACTCGAGGAGCTCGAGACCGAGCTGCTCAACTCGAAGGCGCAGCGGGCGGCCGGCGGCATGCCGGAGAGCCCGGGCCGCGTCAACGAGCTGAAGAAGACGATCGCGCGGATCAAGACGATCCAGACGGAAGAAGGCGACTTCGACGACGAGGACCAGTGAGATGATCGCCCCCGACAACATCGTTCGACACGAGCTCGTCGGCCTCCCGGTTCGGGTGGTCGACGCCGACAGCGACGCCCGCGTTGGCGTCGCCGGTCGCGTGCTCGACGAGACGTTCGGCACCCTCGTGGTCCGGACGGCGTCGGGGGACAAGCGCGTGCCCAAGTCGGGCGCGACGTTCGAGTTCGGCGTCGTCGAGACGCCGACCGCTCGCACAGATGAAGCCGCCGGCGACGACCAGTCGCCGGGGTCCGCGTCCCAACTCGGGTCGGATACTACGGGGGTCCGCCCCCGTCAGTCTGGCCCGTCCGGGTCCGAAAGCGTCGTCGACGGTGACGGCGCGGGTCCGGCGAGCCGACGAGGCGAGTGCAAAGACGCGGTCTACGCGACGGTGGATGGCGATCGGTTGCGACATCGGCCCGCCGAACGCACCGAACGAGGTGCCACACAATGGCGATAGGAATCGACGTACCCACGCCTCCGGAGCCAGACAACCCGGAGGATTACGACTACGAGAAGTGCCCGTTCTACGGGCAGCTCTCCGTCCGCGGCCAGACCCGCGAGGGGACGGTCGTGTCGACGGATATGGCAAAGACCGTCATCGTCGAGCGAGAGTACGACGTGTTCGTACCGAAATACGATCGGTACATGAAGCGTCGCTCGCGCATCCCGGCCCACGTGCCGGGCGTGCTCGACTCGCTCGAAGTCGGTGACGAAGTGACAATCGCGGAGACGCGACCGCTCTCGAAGACGAAGTCCCACGTCGTCGTCGAGATCCTGGGTGATGGGTGATGGAGGCGCTCAAGGCCGACGTCACGCAGGGGCTCTCGAAGGGCTCGCTCATCACGTGCGCCGACAACACCGGCGCCCGTGAGCTGAAGGTCATCTCCGTGTCGGGCTACTCCGGCACGAAGAACCGTCACCCGAAGGCAGGGATCGGCGACAAGGTGACCGTCTCGGTCACCAAGGGGACGCCGGAGATGCGGCGGCAGGTGCTGGAGGCGGTCGTCGTCCGCCAGCGCAAGCCGATCCGCCGTCCGGACGGCACGCGCGTGAAGTTCGAGGACAACGCGGCCGTCATCATCGACGACCTCGAGGAGCCGCGGGGCACGGAGATCAAAGGCCCCGTCGCCCGCGAGGTCGCCGAACGGTTCGGGAGCATCGCCTCGACCGCGACGATGATCGTCTAACTATGACGAAACAGCCACGCAAACAGCGAAAACGGTCGGAGACCGCGCCGCTCCACGAGCGGCAGAATCAGGTCCGGGCCACCCTCACCGACGACCTCCGCGAGGAGTACGGGCAGCGGAACGTCCGCGTCAACGCCGGCGACACCGTCGAGGTGCTTCGCGGCGACGCGGCCGGGACGGAGGCGGAGGTCGTCTCCGTCGACCTGTCCGCCGAGCGGATCACGGTCGAGGACGTCACCGTCGAGAAGGCGGACGGGGAGGAAGTTCCCCGCCCCCTCCCGGCGAGCAACGTCCGGGTGACCGAACTGGACCTCGAGGACGAGCGCCGGGAGGCGCGGCTCCGGGAGGACAACGAATGACGCGACACCAGAAGCGACTGTCGGTACCGAACTCCTGGCCGGTCGAGCGCAAGACGGACACGTTCACCGTGAAGGCGGGCGCGGGCCCGCACGGCGAGGCGGGCGTTCCGCTCGTCGTCCTGCTGCGGGACGTGCTCGGCTACGTCGACTCGACGAAGGAGGCGCGCTACGCGCTGAACAACGACTCGATCCTCGTCAACGGGGACGCGGTCTCGGACGAACAGCGTCCGATCGGGATGTTCGACATCCTGGCGTTCCCCGAGCGCGGGGAGTACTTCCGCGTCTTCCCCGACGAGGGCGGTCGGCTCGCGCTGACGCCCGTCGACGAGGAGGCCGCGGGCAGCCGGCTCGGGAAGATCACGAACAAGACCGTCGTCCCCGGCGGGGTCGTCCAGCTGACGCTCCACGACGGGACGAACGTCCGCGTCGACGACGACGCGGGCTACGACACGAACGACTCGATCGTCGTCGACACCGAGACGAAGGAGATCGTCGCCCACTTCGAGTACGAGGAGGGCGCCCTCGTCACCGCCGTCGCCGGCCAGCACGCCGGGCAGATCGGCGAGGTCGACGACATCGACGTGACGCTCGGCTCCGGCGACAACACCGTGACCGTCGCCAGCGAGGACGGCGGCTACGAGACGGTCGAGGAGTACGTCGTCGTCATCGACGAGAACTTCACCGACGACGACGCCGACGAGGCGGGTGGTTCCGATGAGTGAAGCCGAGAGCGCCGACCACGAGATGCGCGAGCCGTACCTCGAGAAGGTCGTCGTCCACATGGGCGTCGGGCAGGGCGGTGAACCCCTCGCCGACGCCGAGGAGATCATCGAGGAGATCACGGGCCAGCAGTCGGTCCGGACCACCTCGAAGCGCACCATCGCCGAGTTCGGGATCCGCAAGGGCGACCCGATCGGCGTCAAGGTGACGCTGCGGGGCGAGGACGCGCACGCGTTCCTCGAGACCGCGCTGGAGCTGGTCGAGATCGGCCGGAGCCAGTTCGACGACACGGGTAACCTCAGCTTCGGGGTCGAGGACCACACCGACTTCCCGAGCCAGGAGTACGACCCCAACACCGGGATCTACGGCCTCGACGTGACGACGACGATCGTCCGTCCCGGCTACCGCGTCTCGAAACGCGACAAGGCGACGGGGACCATCCCCGCCCGCCACCGGATGACAGCCGAGGACGCGGCCGCGTTCCTCGAAACGAACTTCGACGTCGAGGTAACCGAATGAGCGAAGCGAACAACGACACGGGCGAGCACGCCGCGAAGCGCACCGACTCCCGGCACACGTGCCGGCGGTGCGACCGCGAGCAGGGACTCGTCGGCAAGTACGACATCAACCTCTGCCGGCAGTGCTTCCGCGAGGTCGCCCGAGACATGGGATTCGAGAAGTACAGCTGATCATGACGGGAAACGATCCATTCACCAACGCGCTCGCCGGCATGGACAACGCCGAGAGCGTTGGCCACCTGTCGTACACGGTAGAGCCCGCTTCGAACATCATCGGCTCCGTCCTCGAGGTCCTCTACGACCGCGGGTACGTCGACGGCTTCGAGTACGTCGACGACGGGAAGGCCGGGAAGTTCGAGGTCGAACTGAAAGGCGCGATCAACGAGTGTGGCGCCGTCAAGCCCCGCTACTCGGCGGGCGCAGACGAGTTCGAGAAGTGGGAGAAGCGGTACCTCCCCGCCCGCGACTACGGGACGCTCATCGTCACGACGAGCCACGGCGTCATGAGCCACTACGAGGCCCGCGAGGAGGGCATCGGCGGCCAAGTGATCGCATACGTCTACTAACAATGAACAGAGTCGAAATCGAGATTCCGGACGACGTCTCCGCCGAGACCGACCACCTCGAACTCACCGTCGAAGGGCCTAACGGAAGCGTCACGCGACGCCTCTGGTACCCCGACGTCGACGTTGCGGTCGAGGACGGCGCGGTGGTCATCACCGCCGACAACGAGGACGCGAAGACCAACGCCACGGTCGGCACCTTCGAGAGCCACGTCGCCAACATGATCCACGGCGTCACCGAGGGCTGGGAGTACGCGATGGAGGTGTACTACGCCCACTTCCCGATGCAAGTGACCGTGGAGGGCGACGAGGTCGTCATCGAGAACTTCCTCGGAGAGAGCGCCGCGCGGCGCACTCCGATCCGCGGAGACACGGACGTACAGATCGACGGCGAGACGGTCACGCTCTCGGGCTCCGACAAGGAGGCCGTCGGGCAGACCGCCGCCGACATCGAACAGCTGACGAAGGTGACCGACAAGGACACGCGCGTCTTCCAGGACGGCGTGTACATCGTCGAGAAGCCCACCGGAGGTGCCTAACCGATGGCAGACGAACTGGAAGACATCAGCGGTGTCGGTCCCTCGAAGGCGGACGCGCTTCGCGAGGCCGGCTACGAGACGGTCGAGGACGTGAAGGCCGCCTCCCAGTCGGAGCTCTCCGAGGTCGACGGCGTCGGCAACGCGCTCGCAGCGCGTATCAAGGCCGACGTCGGCGGGCTGGAGGTCGACGAGGAGGCGGACGCGGAGATCGAAGACGAGACGGACGAGGAGGAGGCCGACGAGGCCGACGCCGACGAGACCGTCGAGACGGAGCTTCGCCCCCGCGGGCACGCCGACAAGACGCCGGAACTGGACGACGAGACCGCTCGCGCGCTCGCGCAGAAGCACCGCGAGGGGAAACCGCAGTTCAACCGGCAGGACTACCACAAGAAAAAGCGGATCCCGACGTCGTGGCGCAAGCCGCGCGGCGGGCTCTCCAAGCAGCGACGCCGCATGAAGGCGAAGGGCCCGGTCGTCGAGGCCGGCTTCCGCTCGCCGACGGCGTCGCGCGACCTGCACCCGAGCGGCTTCGAGGAGGTCCGCGTTCACAACACGGACGACCTCGAGGGCGTCGACGGCGACACGCAGGCGGTGCGTATCGCCTCGAAGGTCGGCGGTCGCAAGCGCGAACTGATCGAAGACGAGGCGGAGGAGCGCGAGATCCGCGTGCTGAACCCGACCTACGTCGAAGTGGAGGTCGACGATGAGTGACCTGAAAGCGCAGAAACGGCTCGCGGCGGACGAGCTCGACGTCGGCAAGGGCCGCGTCTGGCTCGACCCCGACGCACAGGAGGAGATCGCGGACGCGATCACCCGCGAGGACGTCCGCGAACTCATCGAACAGGGAACGATCCGCGCGAAAGACGAGAAGACGAACTCGCGCGGTCGCGCCCGCGAGCGCGCCGACAAGCGCTCGTACGGACACCAGTCCGGCGCCGGCTCCCGCAAGGGCCGTTCCGGCGCGCGGCAGGACACGAAGGACGACTGGAAGGCGCGCATCCGCGCGCAGCGGGCGCGCCTGAAGGAGCTTCGCGACGAGGAAGACGTGCTCGACGCCTCCGAGTACCGCACGCTCTACAACAAGGCGAGCGGCGGAGACTTCGAGGACGTCGCCCGTCTCGAGGCGTACATTCGGACGCAGTACGGTTACGAGGTGACGGACTAATGGCGACAGGACCACGATACAAGGTGCCGATGCGGCGCCGCCGCGAGGTCCGGACGGATTACCATCAGAGGTTGCGCCTGCTGAAATCGGGCAAGCCTCGCCTGGTCGCTCGGGTGAGCAACGCTCACGTCAGGGCGCAGCTGGTGACCCCCGGATCGGACGGCGACGAGACCCACGCGGCCGCCTCCAGCGAGGAGCTCGGCGAGTACGGCTGGGACGCCCCCACGGGCAACCTCCCCAGCGCGTACCTCACCGGCTTCCTCGCGGGCGCCCGCGCAGTCGACGCCGGCCTCGACGAGGCCGTCCTCGACATCGGGCTCAACACGGCGACGCCCGGCAACAAGACGTTCGCGGTACAGGAAGGAGCGATCGACGCGGGGCTCGAGATCCCGCACAACGACGACGTGCTGGCCGACTGGTCGCGCACGCGCGGCGAGCATATCGCCGACTACGCCGAGCAGCTCGACGAGCCGCTGTACAGCGGCGAGTTCGACGCCAGCGAGCTACCCGAGCACTTCGACGACGTGCTCGCGACAATCCAGGAGGACCATGAGTAGACACAACGACGGCTGGGAACCGCGGACGCGACTCGGCCGCAAGGTACAGGACGGCGACGTCACGTCGATGGAACAGGCGCTCAACTCCGGGCTCCCGCTGAAGGAGGCGGAGATCGTCGACCAGCTCCTTCCGGGGCTCGAAGACGAGGTGCTGGACATCAACATGGTCCAGCGCATGACCGACTCCGGCCGCCGCGTGAAGTTCCGCTGCGTGGTCGCCGTGGGCAACCGCGACGGCTACCTCGGCTACGCGCAGGCCCGCGACGACCAGGTCGGCGGCGCGATCCAGAAGGCGATCGACGTTGCGAAGCTGAACGTCATCTCGGTCGACCGCGGCTCGGGTTCGTGGGAGGACCAGCCGGGCGGCACCAACTCCCTGACTCGCACGGCGACGGGGAAGGCCGGCTCCGTCACCGTCGAGATCAAGCCCGCCCCGCAGGGGCTGGGCCTCGCGGCGGCGGAGACGGTCCGCAACATCCTGGAGCTCGCCGGCGTCGAGGACGCCTGGACGAACTCCGACGGCAACACCCGTACGACGGTGAACCTCGCGAAGGCGACGTTCAACGCCTTGGAGAACGCGGCGCAGTCCCGCACTCCGCAGCACGCCCGCGAAGTCCACTACGACGAGGTGAGCGAGTGATGCAGGCGATCGTTCAGCTCCGCGGCGACGTCAACCTCGAGTACGGCGTCGAGGACACGCTCGACATGCTGAACGTCGGGCGCGTCAACCACGCGACGTTCGTCCCCGAGACGGAGTCGTACCGCGGCATGATCACGAAGGTCAACGACGTCGTCGCGTTCGGGGAACCGAGCGTCGAGGCCGTCGCGCGGACCGTCTCGCTGCGCGGCGAGCCCCTGGAGGGCTCGGCCGACATCGACGACGAGTGGATCGACGACAACACCGACTACGCCGGTCTGGAGGCGCTGGCCGAGGCGCTCGTCGACGAGGAGACGACCCTGCGCGATCAGGGTCTCTCGCCGACGCTGCGGCTCCACGCGCCCCGCGGCGGTCACGAGGGAATTAAACACCCCGTGATCGAGGGCGGCGAACTCGGGAAACACACCACCGAGGAGATCGACAGTCTCCTGGAGGCCATGCGATGACGAGCAAGAAACGACGACAGCGCGGCTCTCGGACGCACGGCGGCGGCACGCACAAGAACCGGCGCGGCGCCGGGCACCGCGGCGGCCGCGGCGCGGCCGGTCGCGCGAAACACGAGTACCACAACTACGGCCCGCTCGGCAAGCACGGGTTCAAGCGTCCCGAGGACGCCCAGACGGAGGTCCTCGAGGTGAAGGTACAGAAGCTCGACGAGGACGCGGCGCTGTACGCCGCGGACGGCCTCGCCGAGGCCGACGGCGACGCGTACGTCTTCGACGCGCGCGATGTCGTGGAGGACGGCCACGAGGCGGACGTCGTGAAGGTGCTCGGCGGCGGACAGGTCCGTCGCGAGCTCCGCGTCACGGCCGACGCGTTCACGGCCGGTGCGGTCGAGCTCATCGAGGAGGCCGGCGGCGAGGCGACGCTCTCCGAGCGCGCCGAAGACGCCGCTGACGAACCGGAAAACACTTCAGACGACGAGAACGACGAGGCGTAATATGAGCTGGAAGGAGGCCGCCGAACCGGTGCTCTCGCGGATGCCCGTCGTGGAGCGGCCCGCGGGACACGTCCCGTTCAGACGGAAGCTCACGTGGACGGCCGGAATCCTGATCGTCTACTTCTTCCTGACCAACATCAACCCGTTCGGGTTGGCCGTCGGTCAGGGCTCTGACTTCTTCGGGCAGTTCCGGTCGGTGCTCGCCGGGTCGTCCGGGTCGCTGTTACAGGTCGGTATCGGACCGATCGTCACGGCGTCCATCGTCCTCCAGCTGTTGGGCGGTGCGAACCTCCTCGGGCTCGACACGGAGAACGACCCGCGCGACCAGGTCCTCTATCAGGGCCTCCAGAAGCTCCTCGTCATCATCATCGCCGCCCTGACGGCGGCGCCGATGGTGTTCACCGGTAGCTTCCTTCCGGCCGACGACGCGGTCGCGAGCGCGCTCGGGATCGGCACCTTCGGCGTCCAGCTGTTGATATTCGCGCAGATATTCGTCGGCGGTATCCTCATCCTGTTCATGGACGAGATCGTGAGCAAGTGGGGGGTCGGCTCCGGCGTCGGGCTGTTCATCATCGCGTCGGTGAGCCAGCAGATCGTCGGCGGCTTCTTCAGTTTCTCCGCGCTCGGCGCGTCCGGCTTCTTCGCGAACTGGTACGGCGTCATCGTCGGTAGCGTGCCGGCGTCGATGTCGCCGTTTACCGCGGAGGGGCTCCAGAACCTACTCTTCGATCCCGGGAACATTCTGGCGCTTTTCACCACGGTGTTCATCTTCGGGATCGTCGTGTACGCGGAGTCGGTCCGCGTCGAGATCCCGCTGTCGCACGCCCGCGTGAAAGGCGCTCGCGGACGCTTCCCGGTGAAGCTCATCTACGCGTCCGTCCTGCCGATGATCCTCGTTCGCGCGCTGCAGGCGAACATCCAGTTCCTCGGTCAGATCCTCTCCTCGCAGTGGGCGGGGATGCCGGCGTTCCTGGGCGAGTACAGCGCGCAGGGCCAGCCCATCTCCGGGCTGTTCTACTACCTGAACCCCATCCAGAGCCGCAGCCAGTGGATGTGGTTCCTTGGGGAGATCCCGGCCTCGGTCGAGCCGTGGATGATCGCGGTCCGGCTCGGTGTCGACCTCACGTTCATGATCGTCGGCGGCGCCATCTTCGCGATCTTCTGGGTCGAAACCACCGGTATGGGGCCGGAGGCGACCGCGAAACAGATCCAGAACTCCGGGATGCAGATCCCCGGATTCCGCCGGAACCCGCAGGTCGTCGAGAAGGTGATGGAGCGGTACATCCCGCAGGTGACCGTCATCGGCGGCGCCCTCGTCGGGTTCCTCGCCGTGATGGCGAACCTGCTCGGCACTATCGGCGGCGTCTCCGGGACCGGGCTGCTGCTGGCCGTCTCTATCACGTACAAGCTGTACGAGGAGATCGCCGAAGAGCAGCTGATGGAGATGCATCCGATGATGCGCCAGATGTTCGGGAACGAGTAACGAACATCGACGCCCCTTTCAATTCTTTTTCGACCCTGAGCGACCGCTCCGTCCTCTGTTGGCTCCCATCTGGGGGTGGTCGCAGTGACCGACCCGGACGACCTCTTCAGGCAGCTCGACGAGGCCGAGGCGGTCACCGACGATCGGCCTCAGTCGATCCAGCCATCGGCTGAGCAGACGGAAGCCGACGGTCTCCGGCCGAGTGCGGATACGCCACTCGACGCAACTGCGTCTACAGAGGGAACGAGGCGAGCGCCCCGAAGCGGTTCACGACTCTCGTCCGTCCGCGCCGTTGCCCTGCCCCGTAACGGTTTCTTCGACCTTTTCGTCTACTTTCTCGTCGACCGCCTCCTCCACCGTCTCGCTGACCGTCTCCTCAACTTTCTCGCCGACTGTCTCCTCGACCGTCTCTTCCACTTTCTCGCCGACTGTCTCCTCGACCGTCTCTTCCACCGTCTCCTCGACCGTCTCTTCCACTTTCTCACCGACTGTCTTCTCGACGGTCTCCTCAACGGTCTTCTCGACCGTCTCGCCGACTGTCTCCTCCACGGTCTCCTCGACGGTTTCACCGACTTTTTCCTCGACGGTTTCTCCGACTTTTTCCTCAACGGTTTCACCGACTTTTTCCTCAACGGTCTTCTCGACCGTCTCGCCGACGGTCTCCTCGACTTTCCCCGTTACCTCTTCGCTGACGGTGTTGCTGACGTCGTCGGCGACCCCGCTGACCTCCTTGTTGACGGTCTCGCCGACGCTCTTTTCGACTTCCTTGCTCACCTGCTCGCCGACGGTTTCCTCGACGGTCTTCTCGACCTCCTTGCTGACCGTTTCGCCGACGCTCTTTTCCACCTCTTTGTCGACGGTCTCGCCGACGCTCTCCTCGACCTGTTTGCCGACCTGGTCTGCGACCTCGCGGGTCATCCAGTCCGGGTCGAACCGCGCCATCTTCCAGACGACGTGGACCACGTAGGAGGCGAACACGCCGACCCCGAACGCAATCCCCACGTTACTCACTTGAAGCGTCGCGATGAGCACGATCGAGAGCGCGATCAGTGCGCCGTACGCGATGTCGGTGGCTCCGTCGATCCGCGCCGGACTCACCATCGTCGTCCCTCCGTCTCGGCGTCGGCCGCGTCACGTCGCTGTTGCGTGGCTTCTCCGTTCATACTTTTATATCGGGCTCGCGGCGTAAAAGCCTCTCATTGTCGTCGCCGTCGACGGCCGCGCTCGACCGTGTCTCGGTTCGTCGGTGTTCGGGAGCGAGGCCCTTTTAGTTCGGATAGCCGAATCGGCGGTATGGACATCGAGGAGGGCGGACTCACCGTCTCCGTCCCGGAGGCCCGCGACGGCGCCAGCGAGGGCACCGGCGGCGGCGTCTTCTTCAACCCGACCCAGGAGCTGAACCGCGACGTGACGGTCGCGACGCTGCGCGCCTACCGCGACCGCGAGCCGCGCGCGGCCTCGTACCTCGACGCGATGGCGGCCTCGGGGATCCGGGGCGTCCGCGCCGCCGCGGAGGGGTATCAGGTCACCTGCGCCGACGTCGACGCGGACGCGGTCGAGCTCGCCGCTTCGAACCTCGACGCCAACGGCCTCGACGGCGAGGCGGTCCACCGCGACGTCAACGCCCTGCTGTACGACGAGGGGCCGTTCGACGTGGTCGATCTCGACCCGTACGGCACGCCGATCCCCTTCGCGGACGCGGCGTTCGCGAACGGCCGAAACCTGGTCTGCGTCACCGCCACCGACACCGCGCCGCTGTGTGGCGCCCACCTCAACAGCGGGATCCGGAAGTACGGCGCGGTCCCACGCAACACGGATTACCACCCGGAGATGGGGCTTCGAACGCTGATCTCGGCGCTCGTCCGGACCGCCGCGCGCTACGACAAGGCGGCGACGCCGATCCTCTCGCACGTCTCCCGTCACTACGCGCGGACCTACCTCGAACTGGAGTCGGGCGCCCGCGCGGCCGACGACTGCCTCGAGGCCGTAGGCCACGTCGACGGCTGCGAGGACTGCCTCTGGCGCGCGGCGACGCGCGGGCACATCGCCGACCCGGTCGACGCCTGCCCGGAGTGCGGGAGCGACCGCGTCCTCACGGCGGGCCCGATCTGGCTCGGTCCGATCGCGGACCCCGACTTCGCGCGCGCGGTCCGCCGCGAGGTGACGGACGACATGGGCGAGGCGAAGCGCGCCCGCAAGCTGCTCGGGACCGTCGCGCGCGAACTCGACACGCCGACGCACTACGACCAACACCGCCTGTACAAGGAGTGGGGCGAGCCCGCGATCGGGATGGACGAGTTCGTCGAGCGCCTGCGCGGCGCCGGTCACGAGGCCAGCCGCGCGCACTACCGCGGGACCGCGGTGAAGAGCACGGCGTCGGTCCCCGAGATGCGCGAGGCGGTCCTCGGCGACGACGCGAGCTGAGGGCGTTTCCTTCCGTCTCCGTACCCGACCGGTTTTTGTCCTCATCGACCGAACCGCGGAGCGTGCTCCGACACTCGCGTTCCGCGTTCGGCACGGTTCGGCGCGTCGCAGACCTCGCGATCGACCGACAGGTGACGTTTCTCGCCGCCGCCATCGCCTACTACGCGTTCGTTTCGCTCGTCCCCGCGCTCCTGCTGCTCGTCGTCGTCGCGACCGCCGTCTTCGGCGAGACGATCGCCGCCGAGCTGGTCGCGTCGACCGGGGAGTTCCTCACGCCGGCCGGCGAGGAGGCGGTCGTCGCCGCGGTCTCCTCGGCCGGCGGCCGGACCGGCGCGAGCCTGCTCGGCCTCGGCGTGCTGCTCTGGTCGACGCTGAAGGTGTTCCGCGGGCTCGACACCGCCTTCGTCTCCCTGTACGGCGGCGACGAGACGCCCGGATTCCTCAGGCAGGTCGCCGACGCCGCGTCCGTCGTCGTCGCCGTCGGCGTCGGTATCGGCGTGATGGTCGTCGTCGGCGCGTTCGTCGCGGCCGCGGACGCGGTCCCGCTGGTCGAGACGGCGAGCGTCCTCGCGTTGCCCGCGTTCCTCGCCGCAGTCTTCCTCCCTATGTACTACCTCCTCCCGCAGCCGACGCTCACCGTCCGCGATGCCCTCCCGGGCGCGGTGTTCGCGGCGGTCTGCTGGACGCTGCTCCAGGCGGGGTTTCAGGTATACGCCGCGGGCGCCGCGCAGTATCAGGTGTACGGCGTCATCGGCGGGATCCTGCTCCTGGTCACGTGGCTGTACCTCGCGGCCGTCGTCGTCGTCCTCGGCGGCGTCGTCAACGTGGTGTTCGCGGGACGGGTCGACGCTCCCGACGACGGCGCCGACGACACTCGGGACGGGGGAAGCGCCGGCGTGGTCGGTTCCCGGGACGACGCCGCAGACCGGCAGTTACAACAGGACCGCGGCCGACCCACGGGTATGAACGGCGAGTCGGACCGCGACGAGGGGGACGACGAACGGCCGCGGGGCGCGCCGGACGTCGCCGCCCTCGAAGCGGAGGTCCGGGAGCTGCGGTCACAGCTCGAGGAGTTCGAAGGCGACGTGGAACGCCGCACGGTCGACAAGCCGGAGGTCGAGTCGGAGCTGAAGCGGTACGTCCGATCGCGGATGCGCCGCGGCCACGCCCGCGGCTGGGGGCCGTACCTCGTGCTGCTGTACGGGACCGTGCTGACGCTCGCCGCGCTGACCTCGCTCGACGGGATCTACGCGGTCGGCGCCATCGTCGTCCTCGGGCTGTCGACGCTCGGCCTGTACACGATCTTCGTCGTCGTCGGCATCGGCCTCAACCTGATCGAGACGCCCGGCAAGGCGCTCGACTACGCCCGCCGCCGCGGCGATGACTAACGCGGCGACCTCCGCGTCGGCACCGCTCGGACCGACGGGAACCTCCGCGCCGGCGACGGCTCCCGAGGCGGTCGACGCGTGACCGGGCTCGTCGGCGCCGAGCGCGGCCTCGGCGAGACCGCGTTCGTCGACGCGCTCCCGGAGTTCGTCGTCGTCCTCTTCGCGGCCGTCACCCACCTCGCGGACCCCTGGTTCCTCTTCGGGCTGCTCGCGGTCGGCTACTGGTTCGCGAGCGAGGGCGCCGCGGGGTCGCCGCGCCGCGCCGGCGCGACGGCGGTCGCGGCCGTCACCTGCGCGTACGCCGCGACGGCGCTCGGCAAGGCGTGGTTCGCGGTCCCACGCCCGCCCGGCGCGATGCCCCCCGCCGACGTCCCGGCGTGGCTCCCCGCGCTCCTGACGGGGTGGTACGAGGCGCAGGTGCTCTCGGACGGCTTCGGCTTCCCGAGCGGCCACGCGACCGGCGGCGCGGCGGCGTACCTCGCGCTGGCGCTGCTGTACGACCGGTTCTGGACCGACCGCGCCCGCTACCTCGCGGCCGGAGCGGTCGCCGTCGCCGTCGCGGTCTCGCGGGTCGTCATCCAGGTCCACTACCTCGTCGACGTGTTCGCGGGGCTGATCGTTGGCGGCGGCGTCGTGGTCGGCGCGCTGTGGCTCGCGGGCGATCCGCGAGTTCGGCGGTCAGCGGTCTCGGAGTCGGCGGCCTCGGACCCGGCGTCCGATCCGACCGCCGAACTGAACCCCGAGCCGGCGTTCCTGTTCGCGGCCGTCGTCTCGGCCGGCGCGCTGGCCGTCGCCGTCGCGGGCGGGCACACCGGCGAGGTCGTCGAGGCGGGGATCGGGATCGCCACCGGCGCCGGCGGCGCGGTCGGCTGGCGGCTCGTCGACGGCGACGAGCCGGCGGTCCCCGTCCGAATCGCGGTCCCCGCGCTCGCGGTCACCGGCGGGCTCTGGGTCGGCGCGTACGCGCTCGCGGGAACGCTTCCGGTGACGCTGGTCGCGACGACCGCCGCCGTCGTCGCCGTCGTCGCGCTGCCGGCGCTGGCGGAACGGGTCCAGCCGGCGCTCGGCGGGTCGCGCGGCGCGTAAAAAAAGCGGTCGCGGACCGTCCGCCTCGGGCCGGACTCAGAACGTCTCCAGGTAGCGGTCCTCCTCCCACTGCGACACCTGGGTGAGGTACTCGCTGAACTCCTGGGACTTCGCCTCGGGGAACTTCTCCGAGACGTGCGGCCCGAGCGCGCCGGAGATGACCTCGTCCGCCTCCAGCTCTTCGACCGCGGCGCCGAGGTTCGGCGGCAGCGTCTCGATGCCGTACTCCTCGCGCTTCTCGTCGTCGAACTCGTAGATGTCCTCCTGGACCGGGTCGCCGGGGTCGGCGTCCGTCTCGATCCCGTGGAGCCCGGCGGCGATGAGCGCCGCGTAGGCGAGGTAGGGGTTACAGGACGGGTCGGGGCTGCGGACCTCGAAGCGCGCGGAGACGCCCGCGGCGTCGGGAACGCGAACGAGCGCCGAGCGGTTCGTGTCGGACCACGCGACGTAGATCGGCGCCTCGTAGCCGGGAACGAGGCGCTTGTAGGAGTTCACCGTCGGGTTGGTGACGGCCGTGAACGCCTCCGCGTGATTCAGGACGCCGCCCATGAACTGGTAGGCGGTCTCGCTCAGGTTGAACTCGTCCGAGTCGTCGGCGAAGGCGTTGTTCCCGTCCTCGTCGAACAGCGAGATGTGGCTGTGCATCCCCGAGCCGTTTATCTCGGCGATCGGCTTGGGCATGAACGTCGCGTGGAGGTCGTGCTGCTCGGCGACCGCGCGGACGACGGCGCGGAACGTGGCGATGTTGTCCGCCGTGCCGAGCGCGTCGTCGTACTTGAAATTGATCTCGTGTTGGCCCTCGGCGACCTCGTGGTGCGAGGCCTCGATCTCGAAGCCCATCTCCTCGAGGGTGAAGATGATCTCCTTGCGCACGTCGGATGCGAGGTCCTTCGGCGCGAGATCGAAGTAGCCGCCGTTGTCGTGCGGGATGGTGGTCGCGTTGCCCTCGTCGTCCTTCTCGAACAGGAAGAACTCCGGTTCCGGACCGATCGAAACGGAGTAGCCCATCTCTTCGGCGTCATCGAGGACGCTTTTCAAGACCTGGCGCGGACCGCCGATGAACGGCTCGCCGTCGGTGTCGACGATGTCACAGATGAGCCGCGCCGCACCGGAGTCACCGTCGTTACGCCACGGGAGCACCGCGAACGTGTCGGGATCGGGGACGAGCCGCATGTCCGACTCCTGGATGCGCACGAACCCCTCGATGGAGGAGCCGTCGAAGTAGATGCCCTCGGTGAACGCCTTCTCCGCTTGGTGGGCGGGGACGGAGACGTTCTTCACGACGCCGAGGATGTCGGTGAACTGGAGCCGCAGGAAATCGACGTTCTGCTCTTCGATCTCGTCGAGTACCGCCTGTTCCTCGGCCGTGAGGCCGCCGTCCGGTTTCGCGTGTTCGTCCGTCATGTTCTGGACGCTTCATTCGTTATCTGCCAGTATAAAGGCCTTATCGCTTGGCGCATGAACCGCCGGACGGGGAAAACTGCTGGACGTTCGTAAAATTCTAAAGCCCCGAAAGCGTGGTTAGGTGTGATGACGTACGAAAACCTCGACGCGAAGCTCATCAACTCCTTGCTCAGCAACGGACGCGCGAGCCTCCGAAGTCTCGGCGACGAACTCGACGTCTCGGTGACGACGGTTTCGAACCACCTCCGCGATCTCGAAGAAGGCGGCGTGATAGACGGGTACACCCCCGTCGTCGACTACGACAAGCTCGGCTACGACGTGACGGCCGTGCTCCAGCTCAAGGTCGAGGGGAGCGCCCTGCCGGACGTCACCGAGAAGCTCCGTCAGGAGAAACAGATGGTGAGCGTCTACGAGGTCACGGGCGACTACGACGTGATCGCCATCGGGAAGTTCACCGACACGGACGGGATGAACGACCAGATCAAATCGATCCTCACGGACGCGGATATCCGCGAGTCGAACACGAGCGTCGTCCTGAACGCGGTCACGGAGAACGAGCAGTTCGACCTCGACGTCGAGGAGTAGGACCTGTCACTCTCGGCCGCTCGGATCCGGTCGCCGCCGCTCAGATCCCCCGCTCTACCGCCGCCGCTCCGCTGCCGCCGTCAGGACCTCTACCGCCGGGAGCGGCTCGCCAGTCAGCGCGCGGATGTACGCGCCGCCCGCGATGGAGACGTGCGAGAAGTCGTCCTCGTCGAGCCCGTACATCTCGATCGCCCGCGAGGTGTCGCCGCCGCCGACCACCGAGAAGCAGTCGGTCTCCGCGATGGCCTCTAAGACGCCCACGGTGCCGTCCGCGAACCGCTCGTCCTCGAAGACGCCGAGCGCGCCCTTCACGAAGACCGCGTCGGACTCGCGGATCGCCGGCTCGTAGTCGGCGACCGTCGCCGAGCCGACGTCGAGGTACCCCGTCTCCTTTTCGTCGATGGCGTCGACGGCGACCTCCGCGCGGGCGCCGTCTTCCCCCTCGTACGCGAGGTCGGTCGCGAGCCGGATCGCGTCCCCCCGCTCGTCGAGGACCGACTCGATCAGCTCGCGGTTCGCCGCCCACTGCTCGTCGAACAGGTCCATTCCCTCCAAGTCGTGACCGACCGGGTGGCCCGCGGCGCGCAGGAACAGTTCGCCCGCGACGCCGCCGAGGAGGAAGCGGTCGACGCGGTCGTCGAGGGCGTCCATCACGCCGATCACGTCGGTCGCCTTGGTGCCGCCGACGACCATGGTGACAGGGCCGTCGAACTCGCGGGTCGCGATGGCGGTGTTCGCCTCGTACTCCGTCTCCATCACGCGGCCCGCGTACGCGGGAAGGACGATCGGGAAGCCGACGAGCGAGGCGTGCTTCCGGTGTGCCGCCGAGTAGGCGTCGTTGACGTACGCATCGAAGCGCGGCGCCAACGCCCGAACGAACTCGGTCTCGGCCTTCGCCTCCGGCGACTCCTCCGGGAGTTCGTCGTCGCACATCCGGGTGTTCTCCAACAGGAGGACCTCGCCCGCGCCGAGCGCGTCGACGGCCGCCAGCGCCTCGTCGCCGTACGTGTCGGCCACGAACGCCACGTCGCGGCCGACGTGGCCGGCGAGGATCTCGGCGTGGCCGGCGAGCGACGTGAAGTCGTCGCGGCCGGGTCGCCCCTGGTGAGCCAGCAGCGCGACGCGGTGACCGGCGTCTGCCAGTTCGCGAACGGTCTCCGCGTGACGCTCGAAGCGGCGGTTGTCCTGCGGTTCGCCGTTCTCGATCGGGGAGTTGAGGTCCAGTCGGACGAGGACCCGCGAGTCGGCCGGGAGGTCGTCGATGGTGTCGAACGTGGGCATGAGTGAGTGGTCGTCGATGAGATAGTTAAGCGGTGGCGCTCCGGGGGAACGTTGCCGCCGGGGGTCTGGTCCGGCGTCGTCCGTCGGTCGCGGTCAGGCGTTCAGGCTTCGTCGTGAACGTACGCGGCGGTGTCGAGCATCCGGTTCGAGAAGCCGTACTCGTTGTCGTACCAGGTGAGGATCTTCAGCAGCTTCCCGCCGGCGATGACGTTCGTCGACCGGAGGTCGACGTAGCTGGAGAACGGAAGTCCGACGATGTCCGAGGAGACGACCTCCTCGTCGGTGTAGCCGAGCACGCCCGCGAGCGGACCGGAGTCGGCGGCGTCGCGGAAGGCGGCGTTGACTTCCTCCTCGGTGACGTCCTCGTCGAGGCTGACGACGAACTCGGTGATGGAGCCGGTCGGGACCGGCACGCGCATCGCCATCCCGTCGATTTTCCCCTCCAGCTGCGGGAGGACCTCTTGGGCGGCGCCCGCGGCGCCGGTGGAGGTGGGGACGATGTTCTCGGCGGCCGCGCGGCCGCGGCGGCGCTTGCTCATCGGGCCGTCGATGAGGCTCTGGGAGCCGGTGTACGCGTGGACGGTCGTGAGGGTACCGGCGTCGATGCCGAACTCGGCGTCGAGCACCTTCGCGACCGGCGTGATGGAGTTCGTCGTACAGGAGGCGTTCGAGATCACGTCGTCGCCCTCGTACTCGTCGTGGTTGACGCCGTAGACGAGCTGTTTGACCGGCTTCTCGCCCTTCGGGGGCGCCGAGATGATCACGGTGTCCGCGCCGCCGTCGAGGTGCGCGCTCGCGTCGTCGCGGGTGCGGAAGATGCCCGTACACTCCAAGGCGACGTCGACGTCGAGTTCGTCCCACGGGAGGTCGGCGGGATCCTGAACGTTGAACAGGGGAACGGCGGTGCCGCCGATCGTTAGCTCTTCGCCGTCGCGCTCGACGCCGTCGAGCCGGCCCATGACGGTGTCGTACTTCGCGAGGTACCCCATGTCGTCGAAGTCCATCACGTCGTTGATGCCGACGAGTTCGATCCGCGGGCTCTCCAGCACCGCGCGGAACACGTTGCGCCCGATGCGCCCGAAGCCGTTGAGCCCCACCCGCACGACCTCGTCGTCGCTCACGTCGTCGCCGGCGGCCAGATACGATTTACTCATATTCGAAAAAGACGAGCCCCAACTACTTAAATCCGGCTCAGTCGCCGCGAGATAGTCATAATCGTTCGAATTTGTTACGGGCGGTGTCGTCGAGCGCGGGCGGTTCCGAGTCGAGTTCGGGCGGTCGCCGTCTCGCACCGCCGTTCGTCGTCCCCGCGGCGCTGGGGGATACCGGCCGATACGGGGACCGACAGAAGGCTTATCGGGATCACCGACCTCACGGGAGGTATGGACAGAGACGACCGCGACGATCCGTTCGGAGACTTCTTCGAGGAGATCGAGCGGATGATGAACGAGATGGCCACCGGCGACGCCCCGTCGGCCGACGACGCGGGATTCGGCTCCGACACCCACGTCGACGCGTACACCACCGAGGAGTCGGTGCGCCTCGTCGCCGATCTCCCCGCCGTCTCGAAGGACGACCTCTCGCTGCGCTGCGACGGCGACGCGCTCACCATCTCCGCGGTCTCCGACCGGCGCGAGTACGACGAGACGGTCGACCTCCCCGCGCCCGTCGACGAGCGCTCCGCGGACGCGACGTTCAACAACGGCGTCCTCGAGGTCACGTTCGACCGCGCAGACGACAGCGCGTCGATCGATCTGGCCTGAGTCCGCAGGCCGGTCTCGGCCCCCTCCCGGTTCCTCTCCTCATTCCCCCTCGTCGGTTCGCCGGATCAGCCCCGCGACCCGGTCGTAGAAGTCGTCCTCATACTTCGTCGCGGCGTCGACGGTCGGCCGGGCGTTCGTCTCGTTGACGACGAGTCGGTCGCCCGTCGCGAGCAGATCGACGCCGAGGTAGTCGATACCGAGCGCCTCGGCCGCGCGCTCCGCTAGGTCGCGCGCCTCGGGGTCGAGGTCAACGCCGCGGGCCGTCGCGCCGCGGTGGACGTTGTGTTTCCACCGCCCGGCTTCGAGCGCCTCGGCGTCGAGTTCGCGTTCCACCGCCCCGGCGTACGCGCCGTCGACGACCATCGCGCGGTAGTCGCGTGCGTCCGACAGGAACTCCTGGATGAGGAACGACTTGTCGCCGGTGGCGCGGTAGTCGTGGATCAGGTTCAGGTAGTCGACGACGCCCAGGAGCGAGTCGAGGTCGGTCGCGGTCGCGACGCCGACGCCGCGGGTCGCGGAGTTCGGCTTCACGACGACGGGGTACGAGAACCCCTCGGCGGCGTCGACGACCACCGACTCGTCGACGGGGTTCGAGACGAGCGTCGTCTTCGGCGTCGGCAGGCCCGCCGCCGACAGTCTCGCCAGCACCCCCGCCTTGTTCCGCGAGGCGACGACCGCGTCGCGGCCGTTCACCCACGGGACGCCGAGGCGCTCGTCGACCACCGCGCCCTCCATCAGGCGGGTGGGGTAGACGAGACCGACGTCGAAGCCGGCGAACTCGTCCGGGTCGGCCGCGGGCGAGTCCGGTCCCGATCCGGGCGACTCCCCGCCCGAGACGCGCAGCGCCCGCTCTTTCGCCCGGACGTGGCCGACGTCGATGCCGCGGTCCCCGAGCGGCCCGCGCACGCGTTCGAACGTCTCAGCGTCGGTGGTCATCGCGAGCCGGAGCATACGCTCGCTGGGGCCCGTTCGGACTTAAAAACCGCGTGGGCGGTTGACGACGGCGACACCAACGCGACACGAGACGCCGTGGCGCGTGCCTGCGAGCGGCCGCCTCCGGCGGCCGCGAGACAGCACGCGCGAGGGAGTCGCCGGCTCCCGAAGCGAAGCGGAGGGTGCCGGCGACGAGGCCGGGGAGGCGTGAGGTGCTGTGCGGTGCCGTGCGGGGCGGGACTCAAAGGGGCAGTCGCCGGCGGCTTCGCCGCCGGCTGCCCGTGGCGCGTCGCGCCACGCTGCCGCGAGGACGAAGACGGGCGACGTAAGGACCGCAGGAGCGAACGTAGTGAGCGACGAGGACCGCAGCGAGCCCATCGAGCCCTCGCGGCTGGGGCTTTGGCAGTGTTCACCACCGATTCGCGGCCGGTTATTTATTTATAAATGGTCCGACACCCGAAGGATTCAATCGCCAACTCACTCTCGACGACTTACTGTAAGTGGCCTTCCTCGCGAAGCTGCTCCGCCTCGCTCTTCTCGTAGCGCCACGAGATGTCGGCCTTCTCGTCCTGCCAGTCCCACGGCTCGACGAGGACGATGTCGTCTTCGCGGATCCACACGCGCTTTTGCATCCGACCGGGAATGCGAGCGGTCCGCTGTTTCCCGTCCGCACAGCGGACCTTGACGCGGTTCGCGCCGAGCATCTCGAGGACCTCCGCGAACACCTCGTCGTCGTCGGGCATCCGGAGGTCGTTCCGACCGCCGCCGTCTCCGTTGCTCATGCGTACGCGGTGATACGCGCTCCCGAAAATAAAAGGGCCGCTCTCAGTCGGGGTGCCCCGCGTCGCCGGCGGCCCGCGGCGCATCCGCCCCTTTTAACCACGACCGACGACCACCCGACGACATGCGTGACACGCTCGGACTCGAAGGCATCGCCGGCCTCCTCGCCGTCGTCGCCGCCGTCGGTATCATCGCCGTTCGCGACCCCGTCATCGCCGGCGCCGTGATGGTGCTCCTCGCCGGCCTCGCGCTGATCGCGAAGGGGCTCGTCGACACCGCCATGCGGTCGTTCGGACTGAAGTGACCGGGCGCGACCCGAGCGCCCTCGCCGTCGTCGGCGCCCGCTCGACGTTCACCGTTCTCCCGAAAGAGTCATAATCGCCGGCCGTTCCCCTCGAGTATGGTCGAAGTACCCGCCGTCGCAGTCGAACTCGTGGAACTCCTCGCCGTCACCCTCGGGGCCGGCGCGGCCGCCGCGGTCGGCGTCGTCCTCGAACGCTTCGGACTCTCCGCGGTCTCGGGCGGCGACCTCGTCCTCGGCGCCTGGGCCGTCGGCATGGGGCTGCTCGCGCTGTACGTCGGGGTCGTCGGGCTGGGCTACGAGCAGGCGCTCCCGCGGCTGCGCCGACTCGCGAGCGGCGAGTAGGACGGGGAGCCCCCGACCCTTACAGCTCTCCCTCGGCCGCTCGTTCGCGCACCCGGGCCGCGCGCTCGCGGATCGCCCTCCACTCCTCGTCGTCTTTCCCGTCGACGTGCGAGTACATCAGCCCCATCCGCCCGGTGCCCCGCAGCGTCTTCTCGTTCTCCTTTAAGAAGTCCCAGTAGAGCGCGTTGAACGGGCAGGCGCCCTCGCCGGTCGTCCGCGAGACGGCGTACCGGCAGTCCGCGCAGTGGTCGCTCATCCGGTTGACGTAGCTCCCCGAGGAGGCGTACGGCTTCGAGGAGAGCACGTCGGTGCCGAACGACCCCATCGCGACGACGTTCGGCGTCGTCACCCAGTGGTACGCGTCGACGAAGCCGAGGTGGAACCACTCGTTCAGCTCGGCCGGGTCGGCGCCGTACACTAACGCGAAGTTCGACAACACCATCAGCCGCTCGATGTGGTGAGCGTAGCCGTACTCACGGACGTGGCCGACCGCCTCCGAGAGACACCGCATGTCGGTGTCGCCGTCCCAGTAGGCGGGCGGCAGGTCCCGCGACTGCGCCAACTGATTCGCGTCGGCCAGCTCGGGCATCGCCTCGCGGTAGACGTGGCGCACGAACTCCCGCCAGCCGATCACCTGCCTGACGAACCCCTCCGCGGCGTTCAGCGGGACTGGGGCGGGATCCGCCGCCGCTTCCGCCCTCGCCTCGCCGCCGTCACCCCCGTCGCCGCCGAAATCGTCGAGCGAGGTCGCCTCCGCACCCGCGCCGACCTCGCCGTGCTCGGCGGGGTCGTACCCGCCCGGCTCGACCCCGCGCTCCGCGTAGGCGCGTTCGACCGCCCGGACGGGCTCGCGCGGGTCGAGCAGCCCGAGGTTGATCGCGGGCGAGAGCAGCGAGTGCGACAGGAACGGCTCACCGCCGACCATCGCGTCCTGGTACCGGCCGAACGCGGGGAGCCCCTCGCGGACGAATTGCTCGAGCGACTCGCGCGCCTCCTCGCGCGTGACCGGCCACGCGAACCCGTCGAGCGAGTCGCTCCCCCACGTGTCGAACCGCTCGCGGACCCACGCGTGCGTCTCGCGCGTCAGCCCGTCCGGCTCGAACGTCGGCCGCCCGGGCGGTTCCCAGTCGTCCGGCGGCGTCGCCTGGTTCAGGTCGTCGTAGTTCCACTCCCCGCCGACCGGCTCGCCGTCGTCCATCAACACGCCCGTCTCGCGGCGGACGTGGCGGTACCAGTGTTCCTGTCGGTAGGTGCGCTCGGCGGCGTCGTCCGGACCGATCTCCGTCTCCTCCTCGCCGGCCCACGCGCGCCAGTCGGTCGGGGTCGTCCAGAACAGTTCGTTGTCGACGAGTTCGAGGCTCCCGCCGCGCTCGGCGACGAGCTCCCGGAGCCGCTTGCCTGTGCCGTGGCTCGCCGGGCGCATGAGTCGCAGGCGCGGCCCCTCGTCGTCGCTGTCGCCGTCGTCCCCCTGCCTCCCGCGTTCCGCGAGGAACTCGTCGAGCCCTTCGCCGAACGACTCGGCCCGCAGGTACGTCACGTCGTGGCCCCGCTCGCGAAGTTCGTCGCGGAAGTGCCGCATCGCCGAGAACACGAGCGTCAGCTTGTGGGCGTGGTACGGCTTCCGGTCGGCGAAGCCGTGCGCCTCGATCAGCAGCACGTCGTCGGCGTCGTCGAGGACGTCGAGGTCGGGGTTGAGCTGGTCGCCGAGCAGCCAGCAAGTGGTCCGGTCGCTCACGTCCCGAATCAGGGGTGCGAGCGCCATAGCTCCGGCGGCGCCCCGCGCGGCCGCGGCCCCGACCGCCGCCGCTCTCCCGCGCGTCGCTGCCGCATCCGCGGCTTTTTGTCGCCCCCGCGTGACGGGCGAGCCATGGACGACATTCTCACGAACTGGCTGCTCGGCCTGATCGCCGCCCTCCTCGCAGTGCTGGTACTCGACTCGACCGGCGAGCCCTTCCTCGCCCCGCTCGCGCCGGTCGCGAACGTGCTCGCGCTCGTCACCTTCCTCGCGTTCGTCATCCTCACCGGGGCGTTCCTCGTGTACACGGCGTCGTTCCGGGACCTGTGACCCTCCCGGTCCGAGACGTCCACCCCCGCGATCCCCGCCGCCGCGCGTAGCTTTTTGTCCCGCCTCGAACTGGTACGAGTATGGAGTACACGACGCTCGGGAACACCGGTACCACCGTCTCGAAGATCTGTCTCGGCTGTATGAGCTTCGGCGACTCCGACTGGCGCGAGTGGGTCCTCGACGAGGAGGAGGGCAGGGAGCTCGTCGAGCGCGCGATCGACCTCGGCGTGAACTTCTTCGACACCGCCAACATGTACTCGAACGGCGAGAGCGAGCGCGTCCTCGGCGAGGCGCTCGACGGGTACGACCGCGACGAGTTCGTCGTCGCCACGAAGGGGTACTTCCAGATGGACGAGTCGAACCCGAACTCGGGCGGGCTCTCGCGGAAGGCGATCGAACAGGAGCTCGAAAACTCGCTCGACCGGCTCGGGACGGACACGATCGACCTCTACCAGATCCACCGCTGGGACGACGAGACGCCGATCGAGGAGACGCTCGCCGCGCTCGACGACGCGGTGCGGCGCGGCGACGTACGCTACATCGGCGCCTCGTCGATGTGGGCCCACCAGTTCGCGGAGTCGCTCCACGTCAGCGACCGCGAGGGATACGAGCGGTTCGCCACGATGCAGAACCACTACAACCTCGCCTACCGCGAGGAGGAACGGGAGATGCTTCCGCTGTGCGAGAAGGAGGGAGTCGGCGTGATGCCGTGGAGCCCTCTCGCGCGCGGGTACCTGACGCGCCCGCACGAGGACGTCGACGCGACCCTTCGAGGACGGACCGAAGACCACCTCTACGCCCATCCGTATCGCGAGGGCGGCGGCCGGGCGATCAACGAGCGCGTCGAGGAGCTCGCCGCCGAGAAGGGGGTCAAGATGGCGCAGATCGCGCTCGCGTGGCTGTTCCACAAGGACTCGGTCGACACGCCAATCGTCGGCACGACGAGCGTCGACCACCTCGAAGACGCGGTCGAGGCGCTCGATATCGACCTCTCTGATTCGGACATCGAGTGGCTCGAAGCGCCCTACGAACCGGTCCGCGTCTCCGGCCACGAGTGAGGCCGGCGCGCGGACGGCCCGCGCTCGACGCTCTAAGTCGTGTTTTAGGGATATATCGGTAACCTATTTGTATGCTAAACAATAACAACCGCATATGAGTGACGACACCGACCGCTCCGCGGTCCGGTCGCGTACCGAGTACGCGCGCACCCGGACGCGCTGTCCGAACTGCGGTGACCGCGTACCGGCGGCCGGCGGCGACGGGGAGCCCGCGGAGTGTCCGAACTGCCACCGCATGGTTCGGACCTGACGCCGGCGGGGGAGAACCGGGCCGCCGCTCTCTCCCGACTTATAAACCCTCCGTCGCGGGCCCCACGACAACCCTTTTCGGCCGCGCCGCCGAATCGTGGCCCATGCCAGACGACGACGTCACCGACCCCGAGAACGGCGAGGCCGGCGAACAGGGCGACTCCCCGGACGGCGACGACGGCGAAGAGAAGTCCTTCCGCGAGCGCGTCGAGGAGATTCGCGAGCGACGCGAGGAGGAGCGCGAGGAGGGCGACCGGCCCGACCCCGAAGAGATGATGGGCGGCGGCGGCCCGCCGGGAATGGGCGGCGGTGGCGGCGGCGGCAACCCCTTCGCGCAGATGATGTCCGGCATGATGGGCGGCGGCGGCCCCGGCGGCGCGGGCGGCCCGCCCGGCATGGGCGGCGGCGGTCCCGGCGCGCAGGGGGAGCAGGGCGGCCGCGGCGACGACGGCGGCAACGAGGAGCTCGTCCGCGAGGTGCGCCAGCTCCGCGACGAGGTCCGCGACGCGACCCGCCAGCTCCAGCGCATCGCGCAGGCGCTCGAAGACGACTGACTCGCCGGTCGCTCTCCGCGGCGGCTCCCTCCAGTTTTCCGACTCGAACAGCGGCGCGTCCGTCCGTCTCCCACGCAGCGATGAGCGCGCGTGACGGCATCCGCGTCCCGCAAAAAAACCGCGTCGTCGGTCGCTCGCTACCCGTCTAACACTCCGACCAGCCGCACGACTCGCACGTCTTGCAGCCCTCGGAGTAGTAGAGGTTCATGCCGCCGCAGTCGGGGCACTCGGGCGACTCGCCCGCCGCGATGAGCTCCTGCGTCGAGTCGTCGGCGCCGGCGGCGTCGTCCTTCGCCGCCGGACCGGAGCCGTCCGCGCTCGGGGCGTCGGTCGCCGGGCCGGCGTCGACCGCGCCGCCGTCGGTCTGACTCGGACGGCTCGCGCCCGACGCGGTCTCCTCGACGTCGTCGAGGCTCTGCTGTTGGGGGATCCCCTTGTCGACGTCGTCGTCGAGGTAGCGGCGCAGCGCCGTGCCGATCGCGTCCGGGATCGACTGGATCTGCTCGCCCTTGTCCCACGCGACCTTCGGGCTCCGGGTGCCCTGTAGCTCGTCGACGATCTCCTCGGGGTCGACGCCCGAGCGGAGCGCCGTCGAGATGACCTTCGCGAGCGCCTCGGTGAAGGAGTTGGTGTAGCCGCCGGAGTGACCGATGTTCGCGAACAGCTCGAACGGCAGGCCGTTGTCGTCTTCGTTGATCGTGACGTACAGCTTTCCGTAGCCCGTCTCGACGCGCTGTGTGACGCCGTTCAGAGAGTCGGGGCGGGGACTGCGCTCGCTGTAGTCGATACGAGGCTGCTCGCTGGCTTCGAGCAGGTCCGAAATCTCCGCGTCGATCGCCGCCTGGACGTCCTCGTTGTCGAGGAACGACTCGATGCCGCCGAACACCTCGCCGATCTGCTCGACGATCGCCTCGGCCGCCTCGCTCTCGTCGGCGAACTCCGTGTTCTTCGCGCGGGTCGTGAGCACCTGCTTCGAGCGGGTGCCGTCGCGGTAGACGGTGACGCCCTTGCCGCCGTGGTCGTAGATGTAGCGGTACACCTCTTCCATCTCCTCGGCGGTGGCGTCGTTCGGGAAGTTACACGTCTTCGAGATGGCGGAGTCGACGCCCTCCTGGCAGGCGCACTGGACCGCCGCGTGCTGCTTGCCCGAGAGGTCGCCGGTGACGACGAACAGCTCGCCGATGGCCTCCGGGACCGTCTCTAACCCGTCCACGCCGTCGAACTCGTTTTGCGCCATCTGCTCTTGGGCCTCCTGTTTGACGGCGTCGACGTCGACGTCGTTCGCCTCTAAGGTGCGCAGGAAGTAGTCGTCGAACTCGACGAGCATCTCGTCGCCCTGGACGTCGTCGGAGACGTTCTTGTAGAAGGCGACGTTGTAGATGGGCTCACAGCCGCCCGTCGTGTTCCCGATCATCGACGTCGTGCCCGTGGGCGCGATCGTCGTCGTGTTGTGGTTGCGGACCGGGAAGCCGTCCGCCCACTCGTCGGCGTCGAGGCCGGTGTAGTGCTCGAACCAGTCGCGGTACTCGGTGGGGTTCGCGTACTTCGAGTCCTCCCAGTCGTTGAACGTCCCGCGCTCCGTCGCGAGCTCGTGGGAGGTCTGTTTCGACGCGTGGTTGATGTGGGTCATCAGCTGGCGGGCGACCTCGTGGCCCGGCTCGGTGCCGTACTGGATCCCGAGCTGGATGTACAGCTGCGCGAGCCCCATGACCCCCAGCCCGATCTTCCGCATGTCGCGGACCTTCTCTTCGATCTTGTCGACCGGGAAGTCCGACATCGTCACGACGTTCTCGAGGAAGCGCGTGCCGTACTCGATCCGCTCGTCGAACTCCTCGAAGTCGATCGCCTCCTCGAGGAAGGCCTCGATCGCCGCCGCCTGTGAGTCGTACTCGTCGGCGTGTTCGTCCGACCAGACCCGCCAGTCCGGCGCGTCCTGCGACGCCAGCGTCGAGAGGTTGATGTGGCCGAGGTTACAGGCCTCGTACTCCTCCAACGGCTGCTCGCCGCAGGGGTTCGTCGCGAGGATCCGGTGGTCCGGGTGCTCCTCGACGTCGAAGGAGTGCTCTTTGTTCACCCGTTCGAGGTAGATGACGCCGGGCTCGCCGTTCTCGTGGGCGCCCTCGATCATGTCGTCCCAGAGCTCCTGCGCCGGGATCGAGAGCTCCTCGCCGACCTCGACGTGCTCGCCGAGACCGAACATGTCGTAGATCTCCTTCGTCTCCGGCGTCGCGACGTGCGGCTCCTCCGTGCGCGGGTTCGTGAAGGTGAACTCCTCGTCGTTGTACAGCGCCTCCATGAAGTCGTCGGTGACGCCGACGCTGATGTTGAAGTTCGAGAGGTGGCCCTCGACCGCGTTCCGGAGGTGCTCGGGCACCTTCCCGTCCTCGTCGATGAGGTCGCGCGCCTCCTCCAGCGCGTCCGCGAAGGAGTTGTGCGTGAAGTCGTCGGGGTCGTTCAGGCGCAGCGAGTGCGCCAGCGAGACGTCCTTGTTCTTCGCGTGGATGAACTGGATCACGTCCGGGTGCGAGACGCGCATGACGCCCATCTGGGCGCCGCGCCGCGCGCCGCCCTGCGCGATCGTCTCGCACATCTGGTCGAACGTCCGCATGAACGTGATCGGGCCGGAGGCGATGCCGCCCGTCGAGCCGACGGCGTCGCCGTAGGGGCGGAGCTTCCAGAACGCGTACCCCATCCCGCCGCCGGACTGGAACACCTCGGCCGCCTCCTTAGCGGTCTGGTGGATGTCGGTGATGTCGTCGTCGGGGGAGTCGACGAAGCAGGCGGAGAGCTGCTGCAGCTCGTCGCCCGCGTTCATCAGCGTCGGGGAGTTCGGCATGAACGAAAGCGACTCCATCCCGTCGCGGAACGTCTCGGTGGTCGTCTCGACGTGGTCGCGGACGCCCTCGGGCAGTTCGGGAACGACCGTGTCGTACGCGAACTTGTTGACGTTGCGGGCGGTGAGCGTCGTCTCGACGTCGTCGTCGACCGTCGTCCCCGCGCCGAAGACCTCCTCGGCGAGCTCGTCTCGGCGCGGGTGGTCGGGCTTGACCTGGTCGGGCGTGACCGTGATCTCGACGCCCCGCTTTTCGGCCTCGAAGACCGCCTCCGCGAGCGCGACGTTGCGCGCGACGCGGTCGAACAGCTCCTCGGGATCTTCGATCGGCTCCCCGTCCGCGTTCTTCCGGAGGTAGCGCGCGGGCAGGATGTTGTGGTAGGCGTTGGCCGTGAGGCGCTCCTCCATGGTGTCGCCCGTGGTGCGTTTGATCGGCAGTTCGAGGTTGTCGGCGGTGACACCGCTCATTCGGCGGCCACCCCGCTCGGTTGGCGTGGAATATGGATCATCTGTAGTGTTGGTGTACTGGTGAGGCGGGCCCTTGTACGTTCGGATGTCGGGACCCGACCGGCTTTACGTGTCCGATCTGCTATGTAACGTCGATGCGGCGCGTCTGACGTTGAATCCGGTACGTCGGTGAAGAACGGACTCTGTACACATAAGCGTAGGTAGACCGGAGTGAAACTGATCTTTGACCGAGCAAACCGCGGTACGAAGGCGGTTTCCCACCGGAACAGAAGGGGGGTTACCGGGCGGTGATTCCACCCGTGATACCGGGCACTAGCCGCCCTACGCTTGTCGCCTTGACGAGCACACGTCCGGAGTCGACGCGGTTCTTGCCGCAGACATATCAAGAATCAATAACCGGGATCGGTCTCGTCCCACAAGCTTATGCCCGGCGTCGCCGTGGCCCCGAATATGACCGCAACGTCGCTCGCACTCGCGGGGCTCGTCGCGCCGGCACAGGCCGCGCTGCTGGGCAGTCAGGTGGGGCAGCTGTTGGTGGCCCTCGTCGCCGTCGCGCTGATCATCGTCGTCGGCAAGTTCGTGTTGAAGCTCGCCTGGCGGCTGGTCACGATCGGTATCGTCCTCGTCGCGGCGTTCTACCTGCTGTCGACGCTCGGATTAATATAAAAACTCGTTCGGCCGCGCCGTCCGCTTACTGGAACGCGGCGCCCGGCTCGGCCTCGGTGCGGTCGACCTCGGACCGCTTGAACTGCTTTTCTATCTCCTCGTACCGCTCGCGCGTCTCGGGGGTGACGCTGGGGTTCACCTCGTTCAGCGCGTTCTCGAAGTGCGCCATCGTCACGCGGATGTTGCCGACGGACTCGCCGACCTCCTCGCGCGTGACGCTGCCGATGAACTCCCGGGAGGCGTTCATCGACGCCTCGCGGGCGACCGCCTCGATGTCGGCGCCCACGTACCCGTCGGTCTTGCGCGCCAGCGCGTCGAGGTCGACGTCGTCGGCCAGCGGCTTGTTCCGCGTGTGGACCTCGAAGATCCGGCGGCGCGCCGTCTCGTCGGGGACGGGCACGTGGACGTGCCGGTCCAGGCGCCCGGGGCGCAGCAGCGCCGAGTCGATGAGGTCCGGGCGGTTGGTCGTCGCGATGACGACCACGTCCTCCAGCGACTCGAGCCCGTCGAGCTCCGTCAGCAGCTGGGAGACGACGCGCTCGCCGACGCCGGAGTCGCCGGAGTTCTTGCCGCGCTCGGTCGCGATCGAGTCGATCTCGTCGAAGAACACGATCGTCGGCGCGTTCTCGCGGGCCTTGCTGAACACCTCGCGGACGCCCTTCTCGGACTCGCCCACGTACTTGTTCAGCAGCTCCGGCCCCTTGATCGAGATGAAGTTCGACTCGCTCTCGTTGGCGACCGCCTTCGCGAGCAGGGTCTTCCCCGTGCCCGGCGGGCCGTACATCAGGACGCCCTTCGCGGCCTGTATGTCCAGCTCCTCGAACACCTCGGGGTACTCCAGCGGCCACTGGATCGTCTCGCGGAGCCGCTCTTTGGTGTCCTCGAGGCCGCCCACGTCCTCCCAGGTGGTGTCGGGGACCTCGACGAACACCTCGCGGAGTGCGGAGGGTTCGATCCCCTTGATCGCCTCCTTGAAGTCCGACTCAGTCACCTGGATGGAGTTCAACACGTCGGCGTCGATCTCGTCGCTCTCGAGGTCTATCTCCGGGCGGATGCGCCGCAGCGCGTGCATCGCGGACTCCTTCGCGAGCGACTCGAGGTCGGCTCCGACGAAGCCGTGGGTGTTCTCGGCGTACTCGTCGAGGTCGACCCCCTCGGTCAGCGGCATGTTCCGCGTGTGGACTTGGAGGATCTCCTTGCGCCCGTCGCGGTCGGGGACGCCGACCTCGATCTCGCGGTCGAAGCGACCGCCCCGTCGGAGCGCCTGATCGATGGCGTCGACCCGGTTCGTCGCCCCGATGACGACGACCTCGCCGCGCTCTTCGAGCCCGTCCATCAGCGAGAGGAGCTGGGCCACGACGCGGCGTTCAACGTCGCCGCCGGCCTCCTCGCGCTTGGGCGCGATGGAGTCCAGCTCGTCCATGAAGATGATCGACGGCGACTCCTCGGACGCCTCCTCGAACACCTCGCGGAGCTGCTCTTCGCTCTCGCCGTAGTACTTCGACATGATCTCCGGGCCGGAGATCGTGTGGAAGTTCGCGTCGATCTCGTTGGCGACCGCCTTCGCGATCAGCGTCTTCCCCGTGCCCGGCGGGCCGTGGAGCAGGACGCCCTTCGGCGGGTCGATCCCGAGGCGCTTGAACAGCTCCGGGTGGCGCATCGGCAGCTCGATCATCTCGCGGACCTGCTCGAGCTCGTCGTCGAGCCCGCCGATGTCCTCGTAGGTGACGTCCGGCCCCTCGCCGGTCCCGCCCGCGGCCTCGCCGCGGTCGGCGATCTCCTCGGCGGAGATCTCGGAGATGCTGATCTCCGTCTCGTCGGTGATGACGACCGTGCCGCCGGGGCTCGTCTCGGCGATCTTCATCGGGACCGCCTGCGACTGACCGCCCATCAGCCCGAAGCCGAGCGACGTGCGGATGGTCTGTCCCTCCGTCACCGGCTGGCCGGAGAGCTTGTCGCGGATGAACGGGGCGATCTGGCCCCGCACCCGCAGCTGGCTCGGGAAGGCGATCGTGACCGCGTCCGCCCGCGAGACGTCCACGTCTTCGACGGTCACGCGGTCGTCGATCCCCACGTCGGCCTCCTGACGGAGCCGGCCGTCGATCCGGATCACGCCGGTGCCGTCGTCCTCGGGGTAGCCGGGCCAGACGCGGGCGATCGCCGCCCTGTCGGCGCCCTCGACGCGGACGATGTCCCCGCCGGAGAGCCCGAGCTCGTCGGCCGCGACGCGGTCGATCGCCGCGAGGCGCCGACCGGCGTCCTTCTGTTTCAGCGGCTTGACGGTGAGCTTCATCGCTCGCCCTCCACGGTGATCACGCCGTTGTTCACGGCCGCGGACGCGGCCGTTCCGGGCAGATCGAACTCCGATTCGACCGGCTCTTCCGGTCCCTCGACGACGACGATCGCCGTTTCACCGACGGTGTCGACGCTGACGTCCTCGTCGTCGACGCCGAGATCGGCGGCGACGATCCAGGCGTCGTCGTACTCGTACCGGCGCAGCAGCGCGCCGTCCCCGGTCGATCGGGTCTGTATGTGATTCATCCTAACTACGAGTTAGTCGCACAAGTATATAAATATGTCCCTCAAAATCGCAAGACGTGAGTGATTCTCTTTCCTAACGGTAGTGTAGCGGTTCGAGCGATTCGGCCGCCGTCGCGCGGTCGGAGTCGCGGCGTCGGTCGGGCCGCCGAGCGCGCGACGGTCCCGCCGCCGTTTATTCCGATCGGCGCCGAACCGTCGGGTATGGAACGGGTCACTCACGACGGCCGCGAGACCGCGTACCGCCGCTTCGACCGCGGCGGCGACGGGCCGACGGTCTGTTTCGTCCACGGCAGCGGCGGCACGAAAGACGTCTGGAAGTCGCAGGCGCGGCTCGCCGACCGGTTCCCGGGCGTCGCGGTCGACCTCTCCGGGCACGGCGCCAGCGACGACGTCGCGACGCCCGCGGGCCCGGAGACCCTCGACGCGTACGCGGACGACGTCGTCGCCGTCGCGGAGGCGACGGACGCGGCCGCCCTCTGCGGGAACTCGCTCGGCGGCGCGGTCGCGTTGCGGATCGCCCTCGAGCACGACCTCGCGCTCGACGGGCTCGTCCTCGCGGGCACGGGCGCGAAGCTCGCGGTGGCCGAGCCGCTCCGCGACGCGCTCGCGACCGACTTCGACCGGGCGGTCTCGCTGCTCCACGAGCCGGACCGGCTGTTCCGCGACGCGCCCGCCGAGTACGTCGAGCTCTCGGCGGCGGCGATGCGCGCGTGCGGGCGGGCGGTCACCGAACGGGACTTCCTGACGTGCCACCGCTTCGACGTGCGCGACCGCCTCGGCGAGGTCCAGGTCCCGGCGCTCGCGGTCGTGGGCGCGCGCGACGGGCTCACCCCGCCGGCGTACCACGAGTACCTCGCGACGGAGATCCCGGCGGGGGAGTGGACCGAGATACCGGACGCTGCCCACCTCGCGATGCTCGAACGCCCGGCCGCGTTCAACGAGGCGCTCGCGGCGTTCCTCGGTCGACTGTAGGCCGCCGCGGCGGCCGGGTCGACCGCCCTCTCCGCGCGCGGCGGCGGTCCCGAAGGTACCCTTTTAGGTCGCTCGCGCGTCGCGGGGGACATGGTCGACAGCGACGAACGGGACCCGAACACGGGTCGGGCGGACAGCTCCGGGGGGCGGACGGAGGCCGCAAGCCCCCCCGCGGAGCCCGACATCGACGACCTGCTCGCGAAGCTCGACGCCCTGCGCGACACCGTCGACGAGGGACACGAGCGCGAGAAGGTCAGACAGACGATCTCGCTCGTCGAGCGGATGCCCGGGACCGGCGCGCTCGCCGAGCGGATCACCAAGTACACCTCCCGGGACCTGGCCGAGTCGTTCGTGGGGGCGGTGCTGTTCGCGCTCCCCCTGCTCGTTGAGGGCGGCGTCTTCGAGATCGCGGCCTGGTTCGCGGCGACGACCGTCGCCGGCGTCCCGGTCCTCCTGATCGCGCACGTCGGGTTCATCTTCCTCGCGACCGCCGGGCTCCTCTACTTCGCTGACTTCCGACAGATCGCGATCAGACACCCGATCTTCGGGGTCATCCCCCGCCGGTACGCCGGCGTGCTCCTCGTCTCGCTGACCACGTCGGCGGCCATGCTGCTGTTCTGGGGCCGGCTCCACGAGGGCGACCCGACCGCGCTCGAACGGTTCGGGCGGATCGCGGTCGTCTGGGCCGCGGCCGCGTTCGGCGCGGGGCTGGGCGACATCCTCCCCGGCGAATCGCAGGGCGAAGACCTCGGGAAGTTCGACCTCGACATCGGCGACGACGACTGATCCGCCGTCGCTGACCGCGGCCGATCGACCGTCTCGCGTCCCCCGACCGGACCCGCCCTTTCCACAGGTTTTTCGCCGCGGCGACCCTACCAACGGTTATGTCAGCCCTACGCGACGCGCTCCGCGATCTCCCGGACGCGGTGTTTGCGGACCTACTCGAGTCCGACGACGGGTACGTCCTCGTCGTCGACCTCCCGGGCGCGACCCCCGAGACGACCGAGGTGCTCGTCGAGGACGGGCGCATCGACATCGAGGGGCGCCGCGAGAAGGCCGTCCCCGACGGGTTCGAGTACGTCCGCGAGGACCGCCCGCTGTTCCTCGACGCGGAACTCCCGATCCCGAACGACGCCGACGGCGCGGGCGCCGACGCCGAGATCGACCGCGGCGTCCTCGAGATCTCGCTGCCCAAGCGCGCGAGCGAAGTCTCCCGGACCATCCCCGTCGACGGCGCGGACGACGAGGGCGACGCCTGACGGGTGGTCACGCTGGTCAACCTTCGCGCCTACTGGCGGTTCGTCGTCGTTCTCCGGCAGTTCTCGCCGCTCATCGTCGCCTACTGGCGTGACAGCCGCCGATACTTCCTGTTCGGCGGGAGCCGCGAGGTCGACGTCGAGACCCAGCGCGAGCGCGCCGCGGTGCTGCTCGACATCCTGCTCACGCTCGGCCCGACGTTCATCAAGCTCGGCCAGATCCTCTCGACGCGCCCCGACATCCTCCCGCCGGCGTACATCGACGTGCTGGAGGGGCTCCAAGACGACGTCCCGCCTGCGCCGTGGGAGGAGTCGAAGGCCGTTCTCGAAGACGAGTTCGGTCCGGTCGACCGGACGTTCGACGACTTCGACCGCGACCCGATAAGCGGCGCGAGCCTCGGCCAAGTGTACACCGCGAAGTACGAGGGCGACCCGGTCGCGGTGAAGGTGCGCCGCCCGGGGATCGAGTCGCTCGTCGAGGCCGACCTCCGGACGATCCGCTGGTCGATCCCGCTGATCAAGCGGTTCACCGGCGCCGGCAGAGCGTTCTCGCTGGAGAACCTCGCCGACGAGTTCGCGAAGACGATCCGCGAGGAGATGGACTACGACCGCGAGCGGACGATGCTCGAGGAGATCCGCGGCAACTTCGCGGACGAGGACCGGATCCGGATCCCGGAGACGTACGAGGCGGTCTCGGGGCCCCGGGTGCTCACCATGGAGTACGTGCCGGGCACGAAGATCAGCGACATCGACGCGCTCGACGAGGCGGGACACGACCGGACCGCGATCGCGGAGACGCTTCAGGAGGTGTACCTCCAGATGATCATCGAGGACGGCGTGTTCCACGCCGACCCGCACCCGGGAAACCTCGCCGTCGCGGACGACGGCACCGTGATCTTCTACGATTTCGGGATGGCGGGCCGAGTGGACCCGTTCATCCAAGAGAAGATCGTCGAGTTCTACGTCGCGGTCGCGCGCCAGGACATCGACGCCATCCTCGACACGCTGATCTCGATGGGAACGCTCTCGCCGGAGGCCGACCGCGAGGTGATGGGCAACGTGATGGAGCTGGCCATCGCCGACGCCAGCGGCGAGGACATCGAGCAGTACCAGGTGAACCAGATCATCGAGCAGGTGGAGTCGACCATCTACGAGTTCCCGCTGCGGCTCCCGCCGAACCTCGCCTTGGTCCTCCGCGTCGCCACCGTCGTCGAGGGGGTCTGCGTCACGCTCGACCCCGAGTTCGACTTCATCTCGACGGCGACCGACTACCTCCGCGAGGAGGGGTACTACGAACAGACCGCCCGCGACCTCGCGGAGGACGCCGGGAGACAGGTCCAGAAGACCACCGAGGCGCTGTTCACGGTTCCACCGAAGGCCGACGAGTTCCTCGACCGCGCCAACCGCGACGACCTGACGGTGAACGTCGTGTTGGAGGACGAGACGAAGGTCTTAGAGAAGCTGGCGATGCGGATCGCCTACTCGGTGCTGCTCGCGGTCGGCGTCCTCTCGGCGACGATCCTCTACTCGTTCGCGAACGACTGGCGGCTCGCGGCGGTCGTCCTCGTTCTGGCCGCGCCGCTCGCTATCGCCCTGTACCGGTCGTTCCGGAAGAAGCGCGGGCTCCGGGCCACGCCGCAGTTCACCCGACAGGGCATGAAACAGCGACGCGACGACTGAGGGCGGCCGCGCGCCGCTCACGCCTCGGGGGGCGCGCTGTCCCGCGGCCGGCAGATCCACACGTCGTCCGCCTCCTCGACCGCGTAGCCCCGCGCGTCCAGCCACTCGCGGAGGTCGGTGGGCCCGGAGTCCGACGCGGTCTCCTCCGGCGAGTCCCCGCCCGCCGCTCCCGCCTCGTGGACCTCCACGACGAGCAGCGGTCGATGGGCCGCGAGCGTTTCCGTCGCGCCCCGGAGCGCCGCGGCCTCGTGCCCCTCGACGTCGACCTTGAACGCGTCCGGCGGCGGGACGGGGTCCACCTCGTCCGACCGCCCGTCGCCGGCTCCCTCGACGAGGTCGTCGAGCCGCCGGACCGGGACGGACTCCGTGCCCGCGACGCTCGCGCCCCACCTCGTCGCTGACTCGCGGTCGAACGCGGAGCACTTCGAGAACGTCGACCGGTAGAACGTCAGCGTCGCGCTCGCGTCCCCGAGGCCGACCCGCCTGAGATCGACCCGGCTGCCGACTCCGTTTCGCTCGGTGTTCCGGGCTAACCGATCCGCGCTCTCGCCGTTCGGTTCGAACGCGATCACTCGCCGGTCGGTGTCGCGCGCAAGCGGGATCGCGTGTTCGCCGGCGTGAGCGCCCGCGTCGAAGATCACCGCGTCGTTCGGAAGCCGGTCGAGCGCGGCCAGCCCGGGGTCGTCGCCGTGGGGGTTCGTCGGCTCGTAGCTCCAGTAGGTCCCCGCGACCGTCCGCTTCGGGGTCGCGACGCCGAGCGCGTACGTCAGGTCCGCGAGCCGGTACAGCGCCCGGAAGCCGAGGCGCTCGACTCGCGCGCGTATTCGGGAGAGGAGTCCGGCCATCGCGGCGTCACGCCCCGACGACCTGGATCGGCACGAGCAGGAAACAGAGCGCCCCGACGGCGAACGTGGCGGCGCCGACCGCGAGCCGAGGGAGCCCCAGCCGCTCCTCGTCGGTCGGATTCGCCGGGCCGTTGTACGCGATCACCGTCGCGAACACGCCCCAGAACGCCCACAGCCCGACCGACTCGTTCAGGCCGAGCCCCCGCCAGAAGTGGAGGTAGGCGGCGATACCGAACAGCGCGCCGGGGACGAGCGCCGCCACCGTCTCCTGTCGCGGCCCGAGCATCGCCCGGACCATGTGGCCGCCGTCGAGCTGGCCGACCGGCAGGAGGTTCAGGAGCGTGAAGAACATCCCGACCCACCCGCCGATCACGACCGGGTGGGCGGTGAGCGCCGAGTCGCCGTAGCTCGTTCGCTCGCCGAGAACCCGGGCGATGAGGTCCAAGAGCGGCGGATTGTTGAAACGGATCATCGTCCCGGACGCGTTCGCCAGTTCCGCGGGCACCCGGATCGGGTCGAGCGAGAGCCCGATCGCGGTCACGACGAGCGTCGCGATCAGTCCCGCGATCGGCCCCGCGGCGCCGATGTCGAAGAGGACCTTCCGCGAGGGCATTCGCCCCCGGATCCGGATCACCGCACCGAGCGTGCCGAACGGGAAGATGAAGGGGATGACGTACGGCAGCGAGACGGGGACGCCGTGGTAGCGCCCGGCGGCGTAGTGGCCGAGCTCGTGGGTCATTAGGACCCCGAGGACGGCGGCGGTGAACGGCCACGCCCGGAGCAGCGCCAGCGGGTTCGACTGGATCTCCGCGAGCGGGACGTAGTACCAGCCGTACGCGCCGACGAACAGCGTCGACAGCACGGTGGCCGCGAACATGGCGACGTTCACCCAGGGGATCCCGTCGCGGCCGCGGTCGAACGGCGTCGCGACGACGACGTGACCGCCGTCGACGACCTCGATGTCGACCTCGTAGCCCGCCTCTCGGAAGTGCGGGGTCAGCTTGCGTAACAGCGTTCGCTCCGGGACGTACGACTCGCCGCGGTACCGCACGCGACCGTCTTCGCGACGGACCTCGTCGATCCGGAAGAACGTCCGGAGCGGCTCCGGACGCGGCGCGCCGTCGCCGGCCGCCGCCGCGTCCTCGTGTTCAGGCATCGTCACGTCGTAACTGGTCGGCGAGTATAAACCCCGCGTCGGCGGGTGCGCGAACCGGAACCGAGAAACGGGGGGACCGGTCATTCGCTCGCCTCGGGCGGCGGACGCGTGTGCGGTCAGAAAGCGCGAGTCGGGGACCGAACCGCGGGATCCGGTGTGGCGGTGCGCGTCGCGGGCGGTGCTGCGAGCGTCGGTCGGCGGAACGGGGCCCTCAGGCGGGCTCGACGCGCCAGGTCGTCGCGCCCGTGTACGACCACTTCTCGACGGTGAGCTCCGTCGCGGAGTCGCGGAGCTTCACCATCAGGGCGCCGATCTCCTTCGGCGAGAGGTCGACGTCCTCCGAGATGAACTTCCCCTTGAAGTACATCTCACCGTCCTGCGCCCGGTCGAGCAGGTACTGCTTCAGCCGCTCTTCCTTGCTGCGGTCGTCGTTCGCGCTCGTGTTCGTGGAGGGATTCGCTGTCGCGCTCATGTACACCCCACGCTTGCTGCCGGAGGATGTTATAAAGGTAACACCGTTGGGCGACGTTCAGGGGGTTTCAGGGCGTTTCACTGATCCTACCGAGCTAAAACGTGTCTGACGGACTCTTTACAACGATTTCAAAACGTCGTAGATATTTTATAATCGAATCTGAGGGCGTTTCTGCCGCCGATAACTCGGTACGCGAGTAACCCGCCCCCGCCGCGCTCGTCGGACGATTAGCGGCAAAATATCCCGATTAACACCGCCTCGGAGCGCCGGCGCGCCCCTCGCGTCGGGCCGTCCGCGGTCGCGATCCGGGTCTCGAATCTCCGCGGCGCACCGACTCGGACTCTCTCCGCGGGCCGTTCAGTCCCGGCGGTGGACCCAGAACGTCTCCGACTCCGTCGCCTCCTTCTTGAATATCGGCACCTCGTCTTTCAGGCGGTCGATCCCGTCCTCGACCGTCCGGAACGCCTCCCGGCGGTGCCCGGCGAGGACGACGACGAACACGATGTCCTCGCCCGCCTCGATCACGCCGGTGCGGTGGTGCATCCGCACGTCGAAGACGCCGTCGCGCCCCGCGAGCTCCTCCGCGATGGCGTCCATCCGCTCCGCGGCGACTCCCTCGTACTTCTCGAACGCGAGGTGCGTCGTCCGGTCGTCGTCCGGGGCGTCGCGGGCGCGCACGCGCCCGGTGAACGTCGCGATCGCACCCGACCGGTCCGCGTCCGCAGACGCCTCGACGCGGTCCACCAGCGTCTCGCGGGTGATCCACGGCTCCGCCGCGTCGAGGTCGACGACGAGGTCGTCGAGGTCGACCGCGTCCGGGTGTTCCGCGGTCGCGAGGACCGTTCCCGGTACGCTTTCGGGATCCGGATCGGCGCCGAGGAGGACCGCCGACACGCGCAGTCGCGACTCCCCGACGGCCAGCAGATAGTCGTGATCCGGCGCGAGTCTGTCGAGCAGGTCGTCGAAGCCGTCGACGCTCCCTCGGCCGCTCCAGTTCCCGTCCGCGTCGAACGCGAGTTCGGTGTCGGCGTCCGGTCGCTGTACGGGGTCGGTGACTCCGCCGTCGACGACCCCGCCGTCGGCGGCCGGGTCGCTCCCGTCCGGCTCGCTCCGAGCCTCCCGGCCCGAACCGCCCTCCCGCTCGACGACGGCGACCCGGCCGTCGAGCCGCGCCGCGAGCCGGCGAGCCAGCTCCGGGGCCCCGTCGCCGACGATCGATATCGGTCGCATACCCGAGGGCGGGGCGCGACGGGCTTAGGCGTTTCCCGGTCGGCCCGTCGTCCCCGATCGGCGTCCCGGCGCCGGCTCGGTCGCGGCCGGGCTTGACAATCCTTAAGACCGCGACAGGGATACTCGTCGGCAATGAGAGTCGTCGTTTCCGTGGGCGGGAGCGTGCTCGCGCCGGACCTCGACCCCGAGCGCGTGGCCGCGTACGCCGAGGCGATCGAACGGCTGGCCGCCGCCGGCTGCGAGGTCGGGGTCGTCGTCGGCGGCGGCGGCGTCGCCCGCGAGTACATCCAGACGGCCCGCGACATCGGGGCCAACGAGGTCGAGCTCGACCGGCTCGGCATCGGGACGACCCGGCTCAACGCCCGGCTCCTGATCGCCGCGCTCGGCGACCACGCGAGCCTCGCGCCCGCGACCGACTACGAGGAGGCGGCGGCCGCCCTCCGCCGCGACGAGGTGGCGGTCATGGGCGGGGTGACGCCGGGACAGACCACCGACGCGGTCGCGGCCGCCTTCGCCGAGTCGGTCGACGCCGACCTGCTCGTCTACGCCACGAGCGCCGACGGCGTGTACGACGCCGACCCCAACGCCGACCCCGACGCGACCCAGTTCGCGTCGCTGTCGCCGGCCGAACTCGTCGAGGTCGTCCTCCCGATGAGCCGCGACGCCGGCGCGTCCGCGCCAGTCGACCTGCTCGCGGCGAAGCTGATCGACCGGGCCGGAATACGCTCGATCGTCCTCGACGGGACCGACCCGACCGCCGTCGTCGACGCCGTGTTGCGCGGCGACCACACGGGGACCGACGTGGTCCCGGTCGACGGCGACGAACCGAGCGACTGGGCGGGGGAGCGATGAGCGCGGACGGCGCGGCCGACGAGCCGACCGAGTCCGGGACTGACGACGCGCCCGCCGCCGACTCCCCGCACATCCTCTCCGAGCAGTCCGCGCTCGGGGATGGACCGACCGGCGGGGGCGAGGGCGCGTCCGACGACCGGGAGGAGGCGGCCGACGGGTCCGCGGAGGCGTTCCACGCCTTCTGGGCGGACGTGGTCGCCGACAAGATCGAGGCGCGCGACCCCGAGGAACCGATCGTGATCAAGGGCGGCGTCTCCCCCTCCGGCGTCGCTCACCTCGGCAACTTCAACGAGATCATGCGCGGCTACTTCGTCGCCGAGGTGCTCCGCGATCGGGGCCGCGAGGTCCGGCAGGTGTTCACTTCCGACGACAAGGATCCCCTGCGGAAGGTGCCGCGGAAGCTGGCGAACGCGGACGGCGAGATCGTCGGGCTCGGCGAGGTCGACGCGGGCGCGCTCGGCCGCAACCTCGGGGTGCCGTACACGTCGATTCCGGACCCGTTCGGGGAGGCGGAGTCGTACGCGGCCCACTTCGCGGGGCTGCTGAAGGCCGACGCCGACCGCCTGAACGTCCCGGTCGAGATGCTCTCGAACACCGACCTGTACGCCGACGGCGCGTTCGACGACGCGGTCCGGACGGTCCTCGGTGACCTCGACCGCGTCCGAGACGTGCTCTCGCCGTATCAGGACAAGGTCGACGACGAGTACGTCCCCTTCAACCCGGTCTGTGAGGCGTGCGGGAAGATTACGGAGACGGTGACGGGGATCGACCTCGAAACCGAGACCGTCGACTACGTCTGTACCGACATGGACGCCGGCGGCAACACCATCGAGGGCTGCGGCCACGAGGGCACCGCGACGTTCCGCGAGGGGAAGCTCCCGTGGCGGCTGGAGTGGCCCGCCCAGTGGGGCGTCCTCGGGGTCGATTTCGAGCCGTTCGGGAAGGACCACGCGGAGGGGTCGTGGCCCTCGGGCGTCGACGTCGCGCGGAACGTCTTCGGCGAGGAGCCGCCCGTGCCGATGGTGTACGAGTGGTTCACGCTCAACGGCGAGGCGTTCTCCTCCTCCGAGGGGAACGTCGTCACGGTGCAGGAGCTGTTAGAGCTGCTCGAGCCCGCGGTGTTGCGCTACTTCTTCGCGCTCCACCCGAAGAAGGCCCGCGACCTCGATATCGAGCGGCTCGACCAGTTGGTCGACCGGTTCGACCGGTTCGAGCGCGCCTACTTCGGCGAGGTCGACGACCCGGACCTCACGGCCTTCGCCGAGCGCGCCTACCCGTTCGTCGTCGGGCGCGCGGACGACCCGCCGACCGAGAAGCCGATCCGGCTCCCGTACACGTTCGCGGCGGTCCTCGGCATGGTCGACGACCCCGACTTCCGCGAGCGGCTCGCCCGCGACGAGGGGCACATCCCCGAGGACGCCTCCCCCGAGGCGGTCGACGCCGCGCTCGCCCGCGTGGACCAGGCTCGAAACTGGGCCGAGCGGACCGAAAACGAGTACGACTACCGCCTTCAGACCGACCTCCCGGCGGTCGAGTTCGACGACGAGGTCGCGGCCGCGCTCGACGACCTCGCGGAGTTCGTCGCCGCGGGCCACGACGGCGAGGCGATTCAGGGGGCGATGTACGAGACCGCCCGCGACCACGACGTCGAGGTGAGCGAGTTCTTCGCGGCGGGCTACCGGCTGTTCTTCGACGACACGCAGGGGCCGCGGCTCGGGGAGTTCCTCGGCGAACTGGAGCGCGACTACGTCGTCGACCGGCTCCGCCGGGAGGCGTAGATGCCGGAGGACCGTTCCCTCGACGACTTCGCCGAGGCGGACGACGCCAGCGGCGAGGCGCCGACGGACGGGTCGGTCGGCGCTGACGGCGATACCACGGAGTCCGGTCCCGACGATTCCGACGAAGTCGAGCCCGCGACCGCCACCTCGACGTGGCACGGCGACGGCGCGGCGTGTGCCGAGTGCGGTCAGCGGGTCGAGCGTCGCTGGCGCGACGGCGACGACTTCGTCTGTGCCGACTGCGCCTCGTGGTGAGTCCGACATCGGCGCTCCAGCGGAGTCCGGCGGTCAAAATTTAAGCCATCGGCCGTCGAGGTGTTCAGCGAGAGGAAAATCCGTCGGATGTTGAGTTAAATATAAATGAAGGATATCTCGGAACACCTCTACGGACGGTCGGCGGCAGCGATCACGGCGGTGTACGTCCTCGTCGGGGCGCTGCTCGCGGTGGGCATCGACTTCGCCGTCGCGTCCGCGGGCGGATCCGCGGCCGTCTGGACCCCGACGCGTCTCGTCAGTGACTGGCTGCTCGTCGCCGGCTCCGGCGGACTGCTTTACGGCGCGGTCACGCACCACCGGAACCGGGCGGAGACCGCTCGACGGGACCTCGAAACCTCTAACCAGCAGCTCCAGGTGTTGAGCCGCGTGTTCCGGCACAACGTCCGCAACGACCTCAACGTGATTCAGGGGTACACCGACCTGCTGTCCGATCGGGTCGACGACGAGCGGAGCCGACAGTGCCTGGAGACGATCCGGGAGACCACCGACGACGTCGTCGCCATCAGCGAGAAACTCCGGGTGATCGAGGACGCGTCGCCCGAGCGTCCGGACGGTCACGTCGACCTCGTCGCCGCGGTCCACGAGGCGATCGGGGTCGTCGACGCCGAGGGCGCCGCGGTCACCGTCGAGACGCCCTCGGAGGCGTGGATCCGTGCGGACGACTCCGTGGAGTTCCCGATCCGCGAGGTGTTCGAGAACGCGGTCACCCACAACGACGGTTCGACCCGCCGCGTGGAGGCGACGATCCGCGAGAACGGAACGACCACCTGTCTGGAGGTCACCGACAACGGACCGGGGATCCCGCCGGACGAGCGCGCGGTGTTACAGGCCGAAGAGGAGACGCCGCTCTCGCACGCGAGCAGCATCGGGCTGTGGCTCGTCAAGTGGATGTGTGAGACGCAGGGCGGCACCGTCCGGTTCGAGACGGACGACGACGGCACCACGGTCCGCCTCCGGTTCGAGTCGGCGGGCCAGCCGGCTAGTCCAACTCGGTGATCGTCACGGCGTACACCGCGCCGCAGTTCCCGCATTCGACGTGGACCCCGCGGCTGGTCTCGCCGCGGGTGAACTCGGAGATCTCCTCCGAACACGAGCACTCGAACTGGACTTCCATTACCGGACGTATGTACTTCTGATATTTAAAAGAAACCGACGAGGAATCACCGCTGAAACTCGGTTCCCGTGCTATCACGGCCCACGGATTCCGGCCCGGTCGCCGGCGCCGTCAGTCGTCGTCGACGATCACTTCGACGGGGCCGTCGTCGTCCTCCGCGGCCTCCTCGTCGGCGTCGCCGGCCGGGGCGCCCCCGGCGGACTGCTGCTGGTAGTAGAGCCCGCCCGCGACCGCGAGGACGATCCACGACCGCCAGTTGGCGAGGTTCAGGGTGTAGCCGATGCCGAACGGCTTCTCGACGAGCATTCCCTTGTCGGGCTGCCAGTACGACGAAAGCAGCCGCCCGAGGCTCGGACGCTCGAAGTTGTACGGAATCCCGAGGATCTCTCCGGACGACGGTTTGTCTGCCATACCCGCTCCTCTGTCCGCCGGCACCATAAATCGTGGCGCAATCGCTCTCCGATTTCGCCGCGGAGCCCGACTGCCGTCGTCGACCGCGACCGTCGTCAGCGATAGCGACCGCGGTCCGCCACGTCTCGAAGCCGGTCGAGGACCTCGCCGTCGCCGGCCGCGTCGTATCCGGCCTCGAACGCCGCTATCAGCGGCTCCGGATCGGTCGCGGTCGCTCGGATCGACCCCTCGAACACGTGGAGGTCCATCGCGTGGTCCTCGACGTGCCCGGTGTGGTAGCCGAGCCCGAAGTCGATGAGGTACGTCTCCGGCGTCGCCTCCGGCCCTCCCACGGACCGCCCCACCTTCTCGCCGCCGGGCGACACCCGCACGTTCCGAGTGGTCGGGTCGCCGTGGACGATCCCGGCGCCGTGAAGCCGTGCGAGGTAGCGGCCGACCGCCTCGATCGGGCGCTCGTCGAGGGCGGCCGCGAGGTCGCGCTCCCCGACGTACCCGAGGGTCAGCGTCGCGTCCGAGAGGTCGACGTCGTACACGAGCGGGGTCGGGACCCCCGCGCGCCGCGCCTCGCTCGTCAGCCGCGCCTCCGCGACGGTCCGGTCGCGCCTGAGCGTCCGGTCCAGTTCCGGGTGTCGGTACGCCTTCTCCACGCGCCGCTTGATCACGCGGCGCTCGTCGCCGGTCCCGGTGACCGTGACGGTCGCCTCCGCGCCGCGTCGGTCCGCCTCCGGGTCGCGCTCGGCACCGTCCGGTTCGCTCCCCCCGCGTTCCCGTGCCACCGACTCGCCCGACCGCCACGTCACCGGCACCTGATCCGGCCGGAAGTCCGGGTCGACCCTCGACTCCGCGATCGGGATCGTGTCTCCGGAAGCGGCCATCTTCGCGCCCAACACGGCGATCATGCCCGCGTTGTCGCGGAGGAAGCGCGGCTCCGGCGCGTGGAATTCGGCGCCGCGTGCCTCGCACATCGCGGCCAGCATCTCGCGGAGCCGGTCGTTCTGCGCGACGCCGCCGCCCAACACGAGTTCGTCGGCGCCCGTCAGCGACAGCGCGCGCTCCGACACCTCCGTGAGCATCGCGAAGACGTGTTCTTGGAGCGAAAAGCAGATCTCCTCGACGGGGACGCCGTCGTCCGCGGCGTCGTTGGCGGCCGAGCTGATTCCGGAAAAGGAGAAGTCCATCCCCTTGACGACGTACGGCAGATCGAGGAGGTCGGCGGCGGCGACCGAGCCGGAATTTCCGTTCCCGTCCCCGTCTCCGACTCTGCTCTCGTCTCCGTCCCCGTCTCTGCTCCTATCCTCGTCCCCGTCTCCGACTCTGCTCCCGTCTCCGTCCCCGTCTCTGCTCCCGTCCCCGCGTCCGCCCGCGGCCGCCGCGAACTCCGCGGCCGCCGCCTCGACCTTCGGTCCGCCGGGGTGGCTCCACCCGACGTGGCGGGTGAACTTATCGAGCGCGTTGCCCACGCCGGCGTCCATCGTCTCACCGAGCACGCGGTATCGACCGTCGTGGTAGCCGAGCAGGTGCGCGTTCGCCCCCGAGGCGTTCAGACACACGGGGTTGTCGAAGCCGGAGCGGTGGCGACCGATCTCTAAGTGCGCCACCATGTGGTTGACGCCGACGAGCGGCACCGACAGCGTCCCGGCGAGCGCCCGCGCCGCTGTCCCGACGATTCGGAGGCAGGGCCCGAGTCCCGGGCCGCGAGAGAAGGCGACCGCGTCGACCGCGTTCGGGCCGTATTCCGCCTCGGCCGCGGTCAACACGTCGTCGACGACTTCGGGGATCGCCTCCGACATGTGTTCGGCGGCCTCTCGCGGGTGAATGCCGCCGCTGTCCGGTTCGTATGGGTCGGATTCGATGAGAACTGCGTCGGTCTCGGCGTCGTACAGCGCGGCGCTCGCGCACCACGCGGTACCCTCGATGCCGAGAACGCGCATCCGGCGGCGTCAGGCCTCTTCGGCGTCCGCGTCGGCCTCGTCGCCGATCTTGTTGCGTTCGAGCATGTGGTCCTGCTCGACGTCCAGCGCGTCGGCGGCCGAGTCGTACACCTTCGCGTAGCCGACCGTCTTGCGCATCCCGAACTTCGTGTCGAGCTCGTGGACGACGACCTCCTCGGAGTCCTTGTCGAGCTTGGCCGCCAGCGAGTCGCGGACCGACAGCCGCGAGGGAGTGGCCTCCTCGTGCGTCGTCTCGAAACGGATGTCCGTTCGGTGCAACATCGGGTTCTCGTCCTCGGAGATGATATCGACGTCCATGGTTCAGTTGGGCGTATATCCCCCCGAAAGCTGTAAAAGGATTTCGAAGCGGGGGTGTCGCCGCCGAACCGTCCGCCGACCGTCGACCGAACGCCCCGTTCGGCGTCAGGGTTTCACTTCTCCGGGCCGTGGGTTGCGTTACCACGTGGATGTCCGACGACCCCCGATTCGACCCGACCGAGCGCTCGGAGTACGAGCTCACCAGGTCGGCCAACGTCATCGTCCCGATGCCGCCGCTCCGAAAGGCTCGGATCTGCGGCGCGCTGGCGCTCCTCGGCTCGCTCGCCGCCCCGGTCGTCGCGACCCTCCCCGCGGCCGTCCGGGAGGCGAACTTCGCGGGGCCGCCGGTCACGACCTCTCTCGGCGTCGCGGCCGTCGCGCTCGCCGGCACCGTCGCGGCCGGCCTCGCCGGCCTCGGGCTCGTCGCGCTCCACCGGCGCCTCGCGCGCGGCCCCGAGCCGACGGACGACGCGGTCTGGTCGTTCCTCGCGATGGAGGACGCGCTCACGGGGGTCGGGTTCGTCACCGGCGGCCTCGGTGTCGGCGTCGGCCTCGCCCTGCTGGCGAGTGGGCACTGGGGCGTCGAGGCGCTCGCCGGGCTCCGGCGCAGCGGCGTCGAGCCGTACCTCTCCGTCTCGACGGTCCCGGTGACGCCGCGGCTGGTGACCGGGGTCGGGCTGGTGGCCGGGCTCGCCGTCCTCGCGGCGACCGTCGTCGCCGTCGACCGCGAGTGACGCCGACCGGCCGTCCCCTACTCCCCGTCGCCGTCGTCGAACCCGTCCGGGTCGACGCCGAGAACGTCGTACGCGGCCGCCGTGTCGCCTGCCAGCCCCTCGAACAGGTCCCGCGCCCGCCGACGGGCCTCGGACGTGACCGCGACCCGGACCATCCCCTCGCCGGGCTGGCCGTAGACGACCGTCGACCCGAGCGGCGCCGCCAGCATCGCCGGCAGCGCCGCCAGGTCCTCCTCGCCGGCCACCTCGATCGTCACCGGCTCGTCCGTCGCGAGCGCCTCGGCGAGCGCGCCGAGCAGCGCCGCCGACAGCGCGGCAGCCGGGTTCCCGACGGGAATGCGCCGCTCCTCCGTGGCCGCGAGCGCGGTCTCGATCTCCTCGCGAACCGCCTCGCGCTCCGTCTTCCCGTCGACCAGCGCGACGTCCGGGACGCGACCGGCCTCCCGGAGGTGGTAGGTGACCACGTCGCCGACCGCGATCAGCTGTGGGGGCCCCTCCTCCGGCGAGCCGTGTCGCTCGCGGGTCTCGTCGACGCCATCTAGAAGGGCGGCGGCGTCCGTCGTCACCGGTCCCAGCGGCTCCTTGAATGCGTCGCGCAGCGATTCGGGCAGCGTGACAAGCGGGTCAGGTGCGTCGGTCATCGGTTCCTCCGGCGTCGCCGCGTGGGTTACCGGACCTTGAGCGCGTACGCGCCCGCCTCGGAGACGTTCATCTCCTCGGCGATCTGGCTGTCCGCGGGCTTGGTGATGATGACGTAGCCCGCCCAGTCCTCCGTCAGCGACGACGACCCGCAGAGCGCGCAGGTCTGGGCGTCCGGGTCGTTGACGTGGTGACACTCGCGACACGCCAGGCGGTCCTCGGCCATCAGTCGGCCTCCTCACCGGTCTGTTCGCGGTGTTTCCGCTGCCCCTCGAGCCAGTCGTGTTTGCCGAGGCCCGGCTGTTTCGCCGTGAGCCCGATCTTCGAGTCGCGCGGGTTGCGCTCGTCGATGCTCTTGGTGACGACGCGGACGCGCACGGCGTCGTCGACGCCGAGCGTCTTGTCCGAGTCCGACGAGGCGAGCTGCTGGTTCGCGCCGTCGAACGTGAGGTACTCGTCGGTGATCTGCGAGACGTGGAGCAGCCCGTCCACCGGGCCGATCCCGACGAAGGCCCCGAACTCCACCGTCTCGACGACGGTGCCGTCCGCGACCTCCTGCATGTCGGGGTCGTAAGTGAGCGCGTCGAACTCCGCCTCGTAGTAGACGCCGGGGCGGTTGTGTAACACCGCGCCATCGCCGATGTCGTGAACCTCGATGACGCTCACGACGCTGCCGACGTCCTCGTCCATCCGTCCTTCCAGCTTGTCTTGAAGCAGCGCTTTCACCCGCTCGTCGGTGACGTCCGCCAGGTGCTTCGGCGGGACCTCGACCGTGTCCTTGAGTCGAACTCGTTTGTACATGTTGTTGGTTGTCCGCGGCCGCTAGGGTTCCGTTATCGCCAGTGTGTTCCGACCCCTTAAACCGATTACTGGTGCGTCCGCGGCCAGCACCCGGTTCGCGAGGGGTCCGTCGACCGTGACGACGGCGTCGACCCGGCCGGCCGCGGCCAGGGCGACGAGCGCGTCGTCGGCGTACGATTCGTTCGTTGCCACCGTCTCCGCCCGCTCCGCGAGGTCCGCGCCCACGCTCGCGGCGGTCGCCGCCGCGCCGTTGCCGCCCTGGAGGCCGTCGAGTTCCGCGATCACCGCCGCCGGAACGACGACTTCGTAGCCCCCGAGGAGCCGATCCAACTCCTCGAACAGTCGGAGATCGGCCTCGACCGGGGCCATCAGGGCGCTCGCGTCGAGCGCGATGACCGGAATTCCCTCGGAGCCGTCTCCCGCGAGGCCCTCGGCGCGCGCGTCGCCCGCGGGGCTCGACTCCGGACGGTCCGCGCGGGCGTCGTCGGCCACGCTACGTCAGCGTCCCGACGCCGATGAGTCGCCAGCGCGCGCCGACGCGCCGGTTGATCGCGATCTGGGCGCCCGCCTCCGCGCAGACCGGCCGTTTGAGGCTCACTTCGCACTCGCCGTCGCGCGCGCTCGTCACGGCGCCGACCGTCGTCGCCGTGCCCACCGTGAGCATCAGGGGCTCTCCGGTGCTGATCTCCTCGATGTCGCTCTCGCCGCTCTCGTCGTCCTCCTTGCCGACGACGCGGTCGAGGAGGTCGACCGTCATCTCGAACTCCTCGCGAGTCGGCGGGAGCGTCCCCGGTTCGCCGGCGACCTGGCCGGCGAGGGCGTCGCCCTTCGTCAGGCTCGGGTCGAGCCCCGTTCCGACGCCCAAGAGTCCGCCGGGGCGGGCGGTCTCGACGTCGTTGCTGCCGGCCTGGAGCGACCGGACGGTCGTCTCCAGCGGCCGCCACTCGGTCTGGCCCTCCTCGTCGACCTCGCGCCCCGGTCGGATCTCCAGCCCGTCGCCGACCGACAGCTCGCCGCGGACCAGCGAGCCGCCGACGACGCCGCCCTTGAGGTCCTCGGCGCTCGCGCCCGGACGGTTGATGTCGAACGAGCGGGCCGCGTACATCCGGGCGCTCTCGTCCGGGTCGCGGTCCGGGGTCGGGATCTCGGACTCGACCGCGTCGATGAGGAGGTCCATGTTGACCTCCTGTTGGGCCGACACGGGGACGATCGGCGCGTCCTCCGCGACGGTGCCCTCGACGAACTCCCGGATCTGCTCGTAGTTGTCGACGGCGCGGTCGCGGTCGACCAGGTCGACCTTGTTCTGCGCGATGACGATGTTCTCGATCCCGATGAGATCGAGCGCCATCAGGTGTTCTTCCGTCTGGGCCTGCGGGACGTCCTCGGTCGCGCTCACGACGAGGACCGCCCCGTCCATGATCGAGGCGCCCGAGAGCATCGTCGCCATCAGCGTCTCGTGGCCGGGCGCGTCGACGAACGACACCGTGCGGACCGGCTCGCTCGCGGAGCCGTCCTCGCACTCCTCGTCGACGGTGTAACACTCGGGCTCGTCGACGCCGGGACAGCGGCGGAACGTCGCATCCGCGTACCCCAGCCGGATCGAGATGCCGCGTTTCATCTCCTCGCTGTGCTGGTCGGTCCACGAGCCGGACAACGCCTGTACCAGCGTGGTCTTCCCGTGGTCGACGTGACCGACGAGACCGATGTTCACCTCCGGTTGTGTGTTGGCTTCAGTCACTGTTGAACCTCCTAACGGAGCAGTCTTATGCGAATTTCGCCCCGTGCGAGTGATAAAGTTGCTGTTATCGTAGCGTCAGCGTCGCCGGTGACGGCGGCCGTCTGAGCGGCGCGCCCGCGAGGAGCCGGCCCCGCGCCGACTCCGCGGCGCGGCCCCGCCTCGACGCGTTACCGTGCCGACCCCGCGGCGCGGTCCCGCCTCGACGCGTTACCGTGTCGGTCCCGCCTCGACGCGTCCGTGCCGATCGAGGCGCGGCAGGAACTCGCCGAGCCCTTCGAGGAGCGCGTCCTCGTCGCTGATCCGTTCCCGCTCGAAGGTCCGGGCGGGGAGGTACCACCGCGAGCGGACGAGTTCGATCCGCTCGTCGGTCACCCGGTACCCGTCGAGGTCGTCCCAGCCCGTGACCGCCCGGTCGACGCGGAGCCCCTCGTCGGTCACGGCCACCTCCGAACCGTCGTCTCCGAAGAGGAGGAGGAACGTCGTCGAGACGCCGCCGAACGCCGGCCAGACCGCTTCGAAGCCGCCGTCGACCGTCACCGCGAGGAACGCGGCGACGGCCACGAGCGAGCCGGCGAGGACCGCGCCGCCGGCGAGGACCGGCCAGTCCCGCCCCTCGTCGTCGGTCCCGCCGACGGTGACGACCGCCACCTCCGTCGCGGCCTCGCGGACGCGCCGGCTCCGAAGGACCGCGCCGCCCACCGGAACGCCGATCCCGGGGAGCACGGCGAGGAGCCCGACCGCGGCGACGCGCGCCGCGGCGGACCCGGGAGTCGTCGCCAAGACCATGTACGGTAGGTAGGCGAGCGCCGGGACGACCGAGGCGACCGCCACGGGTAGCGTCGCGGCGGCGCCCGCGATGTCGTCGATCCGCCGAGCGGCGACCGCGACGACGACGGCGACGACGGCGCCGGCCGCGGCGAGCGCGGGAATCCGTGTCACACTCAGCGCGGGCGACCGGCCCGACAGCGCGAGGGCTGGCGTCGCGACCGTCGCGACGTACGTCCCGATGAGGGCTTCGAGGGCCCGTCGCTCTCGCATACCGCCCCGTTCGGGCGCGACCGCAAAAAATCGTCCCGTCGGCGCCGAACGCGCGCGAGGCCCGGCAGGACCCGTCGCCCGGAAGAGAGCGCACGTCCGACGCGACTTTACACCCCACTCGCCTACCACCGCTCGACATGGGATACGCGTGCCCCGTCTGCGACACGCCGCAGCGCGACGGCGAACACCTCGCGCACCACCTCGCGTTCACGGCGATGCTCCACGGCGGCGACCACGAGTCGTGGCTCGACGAGCGCGTCGACGACTGGAGCGAGCGGGAACCGACGGCGCTCGCCGCCGAGGTGACGCCGCACGCCGAGGACGCCGAGTACGACGAGGTGTTCGAGGACACCGTCCCGCGCGGCCGCCCGGACGTGGGGATGGGCTCGGGCGGAGAGGCGGCCTCCTCGGACCACGGCCACGACCACGGTCGCGGCTCCGCTCACGACCACGGCGCCGACCCGGATCCCGCCCCCGACGCGGGCGTCCCGGACCCCGACGCGGTCGACGACCCGACCGTCGCCGAGGCGCTCCGCGAAGCGCGCGAGCTGACCCGGGAGGGGGCCGCGGACGACGGCGACGCGGGCGCGGAAGACGAAGCGGACGACGCCGACGCCCCCGACTCGTAGCGGAACGCCCTTCCCGCCCCTCGGCCAACTCCGGGCATGGAGACCAGAGGCACGTTCGCCCCGGAGACCCGCGCCGACGCGCTCGAACGGTACGAGGAGGTCGGGCCCGTCGCGCAGGTGGTCGTCCGCGAGGCGACGAAGGCGATGTCGTTCGACGCCGACGAGTACGACGAGCGCGTCACGCCCGAGGTGATCCGGACCGCCCGCGACGCGACGTTCGCCGAACTGCTCGCGGTCCACGTCGGTGAGGGCGACGAGTTCGACGAGTGGCTCGCGGCCAGCGAGTTCGACGACGAGGACGTGGTGCGGATCGGCTCCGACAACGTCGACAACGTCGTCTGGCATCCGGTCCCCTTCGCGGACGCGGTGATCGCGGCCACGTATCAGGAGGAGCCGGACGCGGCGGCCAGCACCCTGCGCCGCAACGCTTTCGGGCGCGTGTACCGCGAGGAGTTCTACGAGTCGGGCCGGTAGCCGGCCGACGGCAGCGTCACGGCGACGGGCCGGTCGCGAACGCCGGAGCGGCCGCTCTCCGAGACGAACGAAGCCGCAGAATCGGACCGCGAGCGTCGCTGACGGCGACGCGCTAGCGTCGGCGCTCTACAGGCGACCGACGTTCTCGACCGCGACGGATTCGACCTTCTCGACCTGCGAGAACGCCTCCTCGACGGCTTCCGTGCCGCCCGCGCCGTCGGGGACGATGACGGTCGGGAGGAGCGCGACCAGCCCGAACGCGACGTCGTCGCGCTCGAAGCCGCGGATCTTCGCGCCCTCGGGGAGGACCTCTTCCAGACGGTCCTGGAGGTCGTCGAGGTCGACCTCGGGGCTGTTCGGCATGACCTTGATCTTGGCGGCGACGTCGCCCATCTTACGGCCCCCGGAAGCCGCAGTCGTGGCACTCGTAGAGGTTGCTCTGCTTCCGGCACTTCGAGCACCGGTAGATGGTGGCGCCGCAGTCCGGACAGGAGAACCGCGCGGCGTTCATGCCGGACACCTGGATCCCACAGGAGACGCACTGCGGGGTACCCTGAGAGTCGCTCTGGCTCATACGTCTACTCACCAGCGCGCGACTTTTAACCGTTGTTCTTTGCCCCGCGAGCGGCGTGCGCCTCGATACCGCACCGCTCGATAGGCGCGCTCACGGCGGACCGTCGCGGTCCCGTGGGGAGTCTCACCCGACGATCAGCGGTCCGATCAACACGCCCATGAGATGGACGCGGCGCGCTCCGACCCGCGGCGGAACGAGCCCCAGTGCGCCGGCGACGAGGAGGACGCCGACGCCGAACATCCCGGCGAACGCGTACGAGAGGAGCGCGAGCAGCCCCAACACCCCGACCGAGAGCCGGGTGTAGTCGGCGTTCCCGACGATCCGCAGGTACGGGTCACCGACCAGCACGACCAGCGCGAACCCGAAGCAGGCGGCCGTCGCGGCCGCGACGAGCAGTATCGGCAGCGCGAACGGCACGCCGGCCCGGTCGAGCGCGACGGTCACGCCCGTCCGCGGTGTCTCGAGCGCGACCAGCGCGAACAGTGCGAATATCGTGTTCGCCGTGCTCGCGCCGCTCGTCGCCACGACGAACCCGCGGTCGGCCGACGCGCGCGGCACCGCGGGCATCGCGGCCACGGCGGCGATGGCGGCCGACACGCCCGGGACGTACCCGACCAGGGCTCCCGCGAGCGATCCGGCTCCCGCGCTCGTCCCGAGGTCGCGGGCGTCCATCGCGATCCGCGGGTCCGCCTGCGGCGGAACCCCCTCCCCGCCGAGCGCGTCGACGAGGACCGGGACGCCGAACAGCCCGGCGAAAAGCGGCGCCAGGACGCCCCCGGTCGACAGCGGCGCCGCGGGGTCGGCGTCGAGCGTCGCCAGTCCGAGCGCGGCGCTCGCGAGGAACGCGACGAGGCCGCCGACCGCGGCCCGCCGCGACGACTCCGTGAGCACGAGCAGGGCGACGACGCCGGCGAGCAGCAGCGGCAGGTGCGCGCGCAGCGTCGGGTACCCCCGAACCATGAGCCACGTGATCGGGACCGCCAGCGGGACCGCGAGCGCGACCGCCAGCCCGGAGCCGACCGCGGAGAGACGGACCGCCTCGCGCCCCCGGCCCGCGATCACCAACCGGTGCCCGGGGAGGGCGGCGACCGCGGTCGCGGCGTCCGGCACGCCGAGCGCGAGCGCGGGAACGATGTCGAGGAACGAGTGGACGACGCCGGCGCCGAGCATCGCGACGCCGACGAACAGCGGGTCCGCGGGCACTGACGGGGCGAACCCGGCCAGGAGGAGCGCGAAGTTGTTGGCGTGGAGCCCGGGGACCAGCCCGCTCGCGGTCCCGAGTGCGACGCCGCCGAGCAGAAACGCGAGCGCGCCGGCCGCGAACGTCGGATCGACCACCGGCCGCACGAGCGCGTCCATCGAGGTGGGGTGGCCGCGGCTCCTGACTTAACGTGTCGGCCGACGCCGCCCGTCAGCGGAACCTGTCTCGGCTCGAATCCGAACGGTTAGGCGTGGTTCGCCGCCTGCGCCTTCTTCTGCGTGACGTAGCCGGCGATGCGGTTGCGGACGCCCTTCGACTCGACGGTGGTCAGGGCGGTGACGCTCTCCTTGTTCGTCTCGAAGTCGGTGTTGAACGAGTCGGGGTACCGCTCCAGCAGGACGGTCCCGAGCTGCTTGATGTACTTGGGTTTGATGGCCATACCGAGCGGTACCGGCGGCCCGAACTAAAAGGGTTCGTTCCGCCGTGAGCGGCCGCGAGCCCCGGTCACCGCGGCTCGGGTCCGGCTCGCCGCGCCGCCCCCGCGCCGTCAGGACCGGTCGCGCTCCCGCCAGCCGGTCGCCTCGTCGATCCGCGCGAACGCCTCGCGCTCGGCCGGTCCGCCGCAGCGTTCCACCACGTCCGCGAAGTACTCCAGTCGCTCCAGTAGCTCGTCGGCGTCGAACGCCGGCACGTCTAGCCGCGAGGCGGCCACCGTGGCGTCGACGACCGCGCCGAACCCGCGGTTCACCGTCGGCACGCGCTCGGTCACGACCTCCGACTCGACCGGCGACAGCGCCCACGTCCGGACCGTGGTGTCGCCCTCGGTCTCGACCGCGACCTCTCCGACATCGACCTCGACCCACGCGTCGGCGCTCGGGAGGACCGCCGCGTCGACTTCCCGGACCGTCAGCGCTGCGTCGACGAACGTCCGCGGGTCGACGGTGAACTGGACCACGCCGCCGCCGCGCTCGGTGAAGTTCCGCCACGTGCGAGTGCGTCCGTAGGTTCGCGCGGTGACGGGACCGTCGGGGTCGTCCGGCGCGTGAAGTCCCAGCGCCGCGACGTTCCACCGGTCGTTCGGGCCGCGCGTCGTCACGACGGATTCGGTGACGCCGCGGAGCGGGACCGGCCAGCCGTCGGGGACGACGCCGGAGGGGTCTGCCCCCCGTTCGTCGCTCACGGCGCCACCTCCGCGCCCCGTCGGAGCGCGACGAACAGCGCCGCGCAGGTGAGGTCGGCGGTCGTCCCGGGGTTTATTCCCTCGTCGACGAACGCCTCCGCGAGCACCTCCGCGGCGGCGAGGTCGGCCCCGTGAACGGCCTCTGCCGGGACCGCGTCGACGCCGCCGATGCCGTCCGGTCCCGCCGACTCCACTCCCAGCAGCGCCGCCGCCCGCGCGCTCGCCTCGCGGGCCGTCTCCGCCCCCTGCGTCGACGCGACCAGCGTGTCGGGCCCCGCCGCGAGCAGTCCCAGGAACGCCCGCGCGGCCCGGTCCGCGAGGGGCCCCTCGTCGGTCAGGATCCACTCGGCCGCGCGGAACGTCCGCGGGAACCCCTCGGTCCACTCCGCGGCGTTGCGGTCTGGGACGCGGTTCGCCTCCGCCGAATCGGTCGCCTCCGCCGAATCACTCGGCGCCGCGGACAGCGCCAGCACGTCGCGCAGGGTCATCTCGCGCTCGCAGACGGCGGGCTCGGCGTCGCCTCCGCGGCGCACGTCGAGGTCGTCGGCGCCCGGCGGCGGGTCGTCGACCGCGACGTCGACGACCTCGAACGCGCGGTAGAAGGCGACCGCGTCGTCGACGGTCGTCGCCCGGCAGACCGCGTCGACGCCGGCGGGCGAGAGTTCGCGGTCGGAGTCCGCTGCCGCCCGTACCAACGGGACCAGGAGCAGCAGACAGCCGAACTGCGTGTTCGTGCGCGCGCGCTCGGCCATCCCGGAGACGGCGCGCTCGAAGGCGCCGCCGACCGATGCGACCTCGTCTCCGGGACCCTCGCCCGCCGCCAGTTCGAGCCCCTCTCGGGCGCCGACCGCGCCGCCGAGGAACGACTCGAACCGCAGGTCGTCGAGGTCGCGACGCCGGTCGACGTTCCCCGGCTTCGGCGTGCCGGCCACCTCTACCAGGAGCGCCAGCGTCGCGTCGTCGACGGGGTCGGTGGGTCGCCGGCCCCCTCGCGCGTCCCGGCTCACGGTCTCGCCTCCCGTTCGGGATCCGCCTTGTCGCCGCCCCTCGACACCGTCCCCGAACGCCACGCCTCGACCGCGTCACCGACGCGCGCGAGGGCGGGCGGGTCCTCCGTCGGGCGGCCGACGCTCACCGCGTCCGCGCCGTACGCGGCGTACTCCGCGACGGTCTCCCGGCCGCGAACGCCGTTGTTGGCGACGAGCGTCAGGTCAGCGAGGCCGTCCCCGTCGCCCCTCTCGGGCGCCGCGTCGACCGCCGTCGCGATATCGGCGATCACCGCCTCCGAGTCCATCGCGTCGACGTGGAGCCAGTCCGCGCCGGCGTCCGCGGCGGTCTCCGCGACCGCGACGAGGTCGACACCGGGGACCTCGGCGCGGACCTTCACGCTCGTCGTCGCGTCCGTCTCGGCCGCGGCGGCGACGTACCGCGCGAGGCGACCGGGATCGCGGAGGAGGGACTCGCCGCAGCCGACCGCGCGCAGTTCGGGCTGCCGGCAGTGGGCGTTGATCTCACAGACCGCGCCGCGGTCGGCGCAGACCTTCGCCGCTTCGCGGACCGGACCCCGGGTCGCGCTCCGGACGTTGATCCCGGGTCGAACCGGCGCGTCCGCGAGCGCGTCGAGCTGATCGGCGGCGAAGGCGAGCGGGTCGGCGGGGAGGAACTCGTCTCGCCCGCGCGAGACGAGGTCCCGGGCGGCCGCCCGGCTCACCGGGTCGATCGCGACCCCGCCGAGGAGCGCGACGTCGACGTGGTCGGCCGCGGCGCGGGCCCACTCGGCGTCCGCGGCCCCGCTGAGGCTCGCGGCGACGAGGAGGGGTCCCCGGGTCACTTCCCACCCCCCCGCGGAGCCCGGGAAGCCGGCGCGTCGCCGGCGACCGCTTCCAGGGCGCGCTCGCAGGCCAGAGCGACGCGCTCGGCGTCGTCCGCGTCGTCGATCCGCGTGTCTGTGCGCTCGACGTGGCGGTCGAGGTCGGTCCGGTCCGCCTCGTCGAGGACGAACGCGTCCGCGAAGGGGTACGCCTCCGCGACGCCCGCCGTCGACGGTTCGCGGCCGACGCCCGACATCAGCTCCGCCGCCGGCCCGGAGAACACCTCGTCGCCGACGAACGGCGAGACGGCGACCACCGGCGTCTCCCGGAGCGCGCGCTCGAAGCCGGGCAGCGCCAGCATCGGCCCGAGGCTCGTCACGGGGTTCGAGGGACCGATCACGACCGGGTCCGCGAGCGCCTCGACGACCGCGTCGGTCGGCTCGGCGTCGTCCGCGCCTCGGAACTCCACGTCGGCGACCGGCGGCTCGCCGCGGCGCGCGACCCAGTACGCCTGGAAGTGGAGCGTCTCGCCGCCCTCGGTGTGGATCAGCGTCGCGACCGGCTCGTCGGACATCGGGAGGAGGTCGACGTCGAGGTCGAACGCGTCCGCGAGGACTCGGACCGCTTCGGTGAGCGACTTCCCCTCGTCGAGCAGGCTCGTGCGCGTGAGGTGGACCGCGCGGTCGCGGTCGCCGATCTCCATGAACTCACCGACCGCCGAGAACCGCCGCCAGCGGGCGAGCTCGCGGCCCGCGGTCTGTACCGCGTCGTCGAGGTAGCGGGGAGCGCCCGGCTCGCCCTCGATCGCGTCCCCGGCCGCGGCCGCGAGTCGGGAGAGCTCCTCGTGGGTCGCGGTCGTGTCGCCGTCGATCCCCCACCACGTCTCGCGGTCGAGGACGCCGCCGCCCGCGAACAGCACGGTGTCGACGTCGGGGCAGACGAGGTGGCCGCCGATCTCGACGTCGTCGCCCGTGTTGGCGACGACCGCGGTCTCGGCCGGGTCCCACACCCGAGCCGCGCCGTCGAGGAGCTTCGGCGTGCCCGTCCCCCCGGCGAGGAAGGTTACCATACCGGCGCAAGGCGGCCGCCGGATTTGTATCCTCGCCTCCGCGGGCGTCCCGGTGAACCGGGATCGAGCCGCGAATTTGTCTGTCAGCGATCGACGACGCTCAATCGATCCTCACGACCGGCGCGTGCCCGCGAGCGGCCGCCTTCGGGGCCGCGAGTCGCGCAAGCCCTCGCCGGGTCTGTAGGCGGAGCAGGCCGAGTGCCTCGGGGCTTGACCCCGAGGCGGTTCACCGCCGGACACGGTTTCCAACGAGCGGCCGGCGCTTCGGAAGCTCACGCCGCCAGTCCGCTGTCAGCTACGTATCAGCGACGCTCGTCTGCATTCCCTCGGTGTTGAACGCGCTCCCCGCCCCTTCGTCGCCGAGGACGATGACGCCCGCCCCCGACCCGGTGATCTCCTCGAACTCCTCGATCGCGCGGTCGGCCGCCTGTTGGGCGTCGAGTCCGTCGTCGAGGTGGTCGACGGCGCGCCGCGAGAGCGTCACGCGGGCGATGTCCTCGCCGGCCCCCGTCGCGCTCGCGCCGCCCGCCTCGGTGCAGAAGAAGCCCGAGCCGACCTGCGGCACGTCGCCGACGCGGCCGGCGAGCGCGAACGACCGGCCGCCGGTGGAGGTCACCGCCGCGAACGCCTCGCCGTCGGTCGCCACCGCGCCGACCGTGTCGTGGTCGGGCGCGTCGCCCTTCGCGCCGTCTTCCGACCCTCCGCCCGCCTGGTCGTCGCCCGAGCCGAACCGCGAGGCGAGCCAGCCGAGGTGCTCGCGGGGACCGCCCCGCGGCGGGTCCTCGGCCTCGTAGCGCTCCCGCGTCTCGTCGGTGAGCAGGTCGACGCCCGTCTCGACGCCGAATTCGTCCGCGAGATCGACGGCGTGGCCGCCCGAGACGAAGATATGGGGCGTCTCCGTGTGGACGACGCGGGCGACGCTCGCCGCGCGTTCGACGCCGGGCATCGAGCAGGCCGCGCCGATCTCGCGGTCCGAGGTCATCACCCCGGCGTCCGTACGGACGGCGCCGTCCGACTGTATTGCGCCGCCGACGCCCGCGTTGAACCGCGGATCCGCTTCGAGGACGCCGACCGCGGACTCCACCGCGTCGAGCGGCGTCACGGCGTCGGCGCCGCGAGCGGCCGCCTCGTCGAGGACCGCCTGTCTGGGCTCCGGGTCGTCTGGAGTGCCGCCGGCGCCGCCGTGGACGATGACTCGCATACGGGGGGCTGCCGCGGCGGCCACATAAGCGCCCGGAACCCGGCGGCGACCGCGGGGAGTCGCCCGGCGTCCGCGCGTCGACGCCGCAAGACCTATTCCCGCCGCTGGGCGATCCGACGGCAACCGTGACGACCGCCGATTCCGCCGGCGCCGGGAGGTCAACGAGCCGCGAGCGCCTCGCCCCGCGACTCCGCGCCGCGATCCGACGCCGCCTCGGGATCGACCCGCGCGCGCTCGCCGCGTTCCGAATCGCGCTCGGCGTCGTCCTCCTCGTCGACCTCGCGCTCCGCGCGCGGAACCTCACCGCCTTCTACACCGACGCGGGCGTACTCCCGCGGGCGACACTCGCCGAGGCGCGCCCGCTCGGCGCCCGCCTCTCGCTCCACGCCCTCTCTGGCGACCCGCGGGTCGTCTCCCTGCTGTTCGCCCTCGCCGCGGTCGTCGCCGTCGCGCTCGCGGTCGGGTATCGGACCCGCGTCGCGACCGCGGTCTCTCTGCTCCTGCTCGCGTCGCTTCAGGCGCGGAACCCGTTCGTCCTCAACGCCGGCGACACCCTCCTCCTCCAGCTGCTCGGCGCCGGGCTGTTGTGTCCGCTCGGCGCGCGCTGGTCGCTCGACGCGGTCCGACGCAGCGGCGCCGAGATCGCGGACTCGACGACCGACTCGCCGGAGTCGACGGCGGCCACCCCGGCCGACCGCGTCGCTGTCGCGGCCGACCGCGTCGCCGGTCCCGCCTCGGCGCTCCTCCTGTCCCTCGCGGTCGTGGTGTACGTCTCCAACGCGGTCGCGAAGTTCCGCGGGACGACCTGGCCCGCGGGCGAGGCCGTCGGGCTCGTCTTCCGGCTCACCTACCTCCACGGCCCGCTCGGGGGGCTCGTCCCCGAGTGGCCAGTCCTGCTTTCGGCGGCCACCTACGGTTGGCTCGCGCTCCTCGTCGCGTCCCCGCTGCTGATCGCGGCCGCCGGCCGGATCCGGGCGGCGCTCGCGGGGACGCTCCTCGCGGCGCACCTCTCGATGGCCCTCACGCTCCAGATCGGCGTCTTCTCCGTCGTCTCCGCGACCGCGCTGGTCCCCTTCTTCCCGCCGTTCGTCTGGGACCGGGTCGAGCGCGCGGTCGCTCCGGCGGCCGAGCGACTTCGTCGCCTTCCGGGCCCGTCCGGGACCGCCGGTCCGCCGATCGGAGACGGACCGATCCGGGTCCTCCGCGGGTGGGCCGCGGCCGCGGTCCCGGCCCTGGCCGCGGTCCTCCTCGTCGCGCTCGTCGCGTGGAACGGGATGGCGCTCGGGCTCGTCGAGGCGCCCGGGCCGGTCGCGTCGGTGTCGGACCCGACCGAGAGGGGTTGGGACATGTTCGCGCCCGATCCCCCCTCGACCGACGCGCTCGTCCTGGCGACCGCGACGACCGCCGACGGCGACCGGATCGACGCCCTCTACGGCGACCGGGTCGCACGCGACCGGCCGCCGTCCGACGCCCGCGCCTACCCGACCGCGCGCTGGCGGAAGTTCCTCACCCGGCTCGCGGACGATCCCGGCCCGAACCGCGTCGGGCCGGTGCTCGCACACTTCTGCGACCGCGCGGCTGAGTTCGCGGGCGAGGACGGCGCTCCGATCCGGTCGGTCACGGTCTCGGCGGTCGACGTCGACGTCGAGACCGGTGAGACCCGCGTCGACGAGCTCGGGACGCGCTCGTGTTCGACGCCGTGACCGTTTAGCCCTCGCCGCGCGAACGGATCGGCGTGACCGATTCGGATCCGACCGCGGCGGCGAGTCCGACGCCCGTGTCGGTGCTGCTGCCGACCGTCCGCTGGACCGACGCCTGCGACGAGGTCGCAGCACAGCTCCGGGGCCCGGGGGCGTTCCACGCCGAGGGCAGCGACGAGCTCCTCGTGATCTGCGACTCCCCGGACGACCCCGTCGCGGACCGGCGCGGCGACCTCCCCGACCGGGTCCGCGTCCTGATCGCGGGCGAGCCCGAAGGGTGCTCCGGGAAGGCGAACGCGATAGCGGTCGGGATGGCGGCGGCCGCGAACGATCGGATCGCCTGGACCGACGACGACTTCCACCACCCGCCGGACTGGGTGGCGACGCTCGACGACGACTACGACCGGCAGGGGCCCACGACGGAGCTCCCGGTGTTCGTCGGGCCGGACCCGCTCGCCCGGCTGTTCGAGCCGGCGTACGTCATCGGCGGGACGCTCGCGGTGTTCGCGGCCGGGGTCGCGTGGGGCGGCGCGGTGATATTCGAGCGCGGCGACCTCCGCGACGGCGAGGCGGCGTTCCGCCGAGACCTCAGGCGGACGGTCAGCGACGACGGGACGCTCAGCGAGCACCTCGACGTGACCGCGGTCGACCGGACGCGACGCGTCCGAGCCGGCGGTTCGCTCCGCGGATCGCTGGAGCGGTTCGTCCGCTTCCTGTCGATCACCCGGCACCACGCGCCGGCGGCGACCGCGTTCAACGTCCTCTTCGGCGTCGTCATGGCCGCGATCTGTCTATTCGCACCGGTCGCCGGCGTGACCCTCGTCACGGCGCTCGCCGGCGTCGCCTACGCCCGGTTCGGGGTCCGGCGCGCGACGTTCCTGCTCGCGGCGCCCGGCGTGTTGATCGCCCCGCCGCTGATGGCGTACGCGTTCGCGCGCCGGACGTTCGTCTGGGGCGGCCGCCGCTACCGCTGGCGGTCGATGTTCGACGTCGAGGTCGAGCCGGTCTGAGTCGGGGGACGATCGAGGCGGTCAGACGCGGCGGCGAGCGCGCGCCGAAACCGGCAAACGCTGCGAGCGCGACGCTCACGCCGAAAACGGCAGGCACTTTAGGGGCCCAACTGAATCGGCGGACGTTCATGAGCTACGATAAGGTCGACGTCCCCGACGACGGCGAAGCCATCACGCTCGCCGACGAGGAGACCGGCGAGCTGAACGTTCCGTCCAACCCGATCATCCCGATCATCCACGGCGACGGAATCGGCACCGACGTCGGGCCGGCCGCACAGCGGGTACTCGACGCAGCCGCCGAGGCGACGGGTCGATCCATCGCGTGGATGCGCGTCTACGCCGGCGGGAGCGCCCGCGAGATGTACGACGAGAACCTCCCCGAGGACACCGTCTCGGCCATCCGCGACCACCGCGTCGCGATCAAGGGCCCGCTGACGACGCCGGTCGGCGCCGGCTTCCGCTCGCTGAACGTCGCGCTCCGAAAGACGCTCGACCTCTACGCGAACGTCCGCCCGACGTACTACATCGAGGGCGTTCCGTCGCCGGTCAAGAGCCCGGAGGAGATGGACATGATCACCTTCCGTGAGAACACGGAGGACGTCTACGCCGGCATCGAGTGGGAGGCCGGCACCGACGAGGTCGAGGCGGTACGCGAGTTCCTCGAAGACGACATGGAGGTCGCCGACGTCATCCACGACGGCCCGGTCGGCATCGGCGTCAAACCCATCTCCGAGTTCGGCTCGAAGCGCCTCATCCGCGAGGCGATCGACTACGCGGTCGCCAACGACCGCGACTCGGTCACCCTCGTCCACAAGGGGAACATCATGAAGTTCACCGAGGGCGCCTTCCGCGACTGGGGCTACGAGGTCGCCGAGGAGGAGTACGGCGAGGACGTGATCACGGAGGACCAGCTCTGGGACGAGTACGACGGCGAGCAGCCCGAGGGCACCGTCGTCGTCAACGACCGCATCGCGGACAACATGCTCCAGCAGCTGTTGACCCGCACCGACGAGTACTCGGTCATCGCGACGATGAACCTCAACGGCGATTACATGTCCGACGCCGCCGGCGCGCAGATCGGCGGGCTCGGCATCGCGCCCGGCATCAACCGCGGTCACGGTCGCTGTCTCGCCGAGCCCGTCCACGGCTCTGCGCCCAAGTACGCCGGCGAGGACAAGGTGAACCCCACCGCGATGATCCTCTCGGGCCGCGAGATGCTCGACTACATCGGCTGGTCCGACGCCGCGGACCTCGTGCGCGACGCCGTCGAGGAGACGATCGCGTCCGGCCAGGTCACCTACGACCTCCACCGGCAGATCGAGGGCGGCGAGAAGCTCGCGACGAGCGAGTTCGCGGACGCCGTCGTCGAGCAGATCGACGAGCTGGCGTAAGCCTCGGCCGGCGGCGTCGACCTCGCGTTCAGCGACTTCCCTCGTTTTTCGACTGCGAGCGCGAGCGGCGTCTGTACTTATAAACGGCAGTTGTCCGTAGATCGACGGTGAACACCGCCGAAGCCCCTTTGAGCCCCGCCCAGCCGCACCGCACCGTACCTCACGCCTCCCCAGCCTCGTCACCGGACTACGTCCGGTTTCAAGCGAGAGCGAAGCTCTCGCCCTGTCGGTGGTTCGGAGCGGAGCGACGGACCACCGACTCCCTCGCGGGCTGGCTCGCGGCCGCCGCCGGCGGCCGCTCGCAGGCGCGCCGCCGCGGAGTTACATGTAAACGGTCGCCGCTCGCCTACCCCAGCCGCTCGTCGAGGATGAGCCGCGTCTTCGTCGACTTGACCTCGTCCATCTCGCGGGCCTGCGTGATCAGCTCGTTGACCGCGCGGGTGTCGACCGCGTCGACGACGAGGACCACGTCCTCCTCGCCCGACACCTGCCAGACGAAGTCGACCTCCTCCCACTCCACCATCCGCTGGCCGACCTCGTCGGTGTTGACGTTCATCTCCACCGAGATCTCGATCATCGCTTTCACGTTCCCGGTGCGGGTCGTGACCGTGAACCGCTCGATCACGCCCTCTTCGGTCATGCGGTCGACGCGGTTGCGCACGGTCCCCTCGGAGGTCCCCACCCGGTCCGCGATCTCCGTGTAGGGGGTCCGCGCGTCCCGTCGCAGGATCGAGAGGATCCGTCGGTCGAGGTCGTCCATACCCGATCCTCTCTCACCCGCCGCCTTACCCGTTACGAATATCGTAACGAACCTTCGAACGACGCATTTATTATCCACTACACGTACGTATCTCGTAATGTCGGACGCCTACATCGCGCTGGCCGACGGACGCGTGCTCGAAGCGCGCGCCCGTGCGCCGGGGCGGACCCGCGGCGAACTGGTGTTCACGACCGCGTACACCGGCTACGAGGAGTCGCTCACCGACCCCTCCTACGCCGAACAGATCCTCACCTTCTCGTACCCTCTCATCGGGAACTACGGCGTCCGAACCGAGCGGTTCGAGTCCGAGTCGGTCCAGCCGAACGCGGCGATCGCCCGCGAGCTGACCGACGATGTCGCCGAGTGGCTCACTGAGGAGGGCGCGCCCGCCGTCGACCACGTCGACACCCGCGAGATCGTCACCACGGTCCGCGAGGAGGGCGCGATGGCCTGCGGGATCGCCGCCGGCCCGGACGCGACCCCCGAGGACGCGGTCGAGGAGATGGAGGCGTGCGAGCCGATGAGCGACCACGTCGACATCGGCGCGCAGGTGTCCGTGACGGAGCCGACCGCCTACGAGGGGGACGGCGACGCCGACGTCGACGTGGCCCTGCTCGACTGCGGCGCGAAGGGCTCGATCGTCTCCTCGCTCACCGACCGCGGCGCGGACGTCCACGTCCTCCCGTACGACGCGACTCCCGAGGACGTGGCCGCCGTCGACCCCGACGTGCTCTTCGTCTCGAACGGCCCCGGCGACCCGGAGAACTTCGTCGCCGCGCAGGACGTGGTCGACGAGTTCGCGGGCGAGGTGCCGCTGGCCGGCATCTGCCTCGGCCAGCAGGTGATCACGAGCGCGCTCGGCGGCTCGACCGAGAAGATGGCGTTCGGCCACCGCGGCGTCAACCAGCCGGTCAAGGACCTCCGGACGGACAGAGTCGTGATGACCACCCAAAACCACGGTTACACGGTCGACGACACCGGACCGTTGGAGGTGACGCAGGTGAACGTCAACGACGACACCGTCGAGGGGCTCGACAGCGAGGAACTCGACGTGATCACCCGCCAGTACCACCCCGAGGCGAACCCCGGCCCGCACGACTCGCTCGGCTTCTTCGACGAGGTGCTCGATCTGGCCACCTCGTCGCGTCGAGTCGCGGCCGACTGATCCCCGGCTGATCCCCGCTTCTACTCCCCGAGCCCTCCGACTGACCACTCGGAGTACCACCCGGCCGACGCCTGCGATGCCGTCTCCGTCCGCGTTCCGCGTTCGCTCCGGACCGGCGACGTTTTCTCCCGCCGCCTCGCACGGTGACGCGTGACAACCGAGATCCTGCTCACCAACGACGACGGGATCGACGCCGTCGGGATCCGGGCGCTCGCGGACGCGCTCTCTCGCGACTACGACGTGACGGTCGTCGCGCCCGCGACGAACCAGTCCGGCGTCGGCGGCGCGCGCTCGTGGTGGGAAACGACGGTCGACTACACCGAGACGGACCGCGGCTACGCGGTCGAGGGGACCCCCGCTGACTGCGTCGCGGTCGCGGACGTGGCGCTCGGGCTCGATCCCGACGCCGTCGTCTCCGGCTGCAACCACGGGCCGAACATCGGCGCGCACATCCTCGGCCAGTCCGGTACCGTCGGCGCCGCGATGGAGGCCTCCTTCCTCGGCACGCCCGCGATCGCAGTCTCGCTGTACGACCGCGGCAACCTCCCCGTGCCGCCGACGCTCGACAACGACGACTTCGCGGTCGCCGGCGAGGCGGTCGTCGACCTGCTCGACCGCGCGGAACGCGACGCCGGCGACGGAGCGGGCGGCGGCGACCTCGAACTTCCGTTCGGCGCCGACGTGTTGAACGTCAACGTCCCCGCTGCCGACGACGAGGCGGCGGAGAATCCGACCTACCGGCTGACCGAGCCCGCTCGCGGCTTCGACGTGATCGAGTTCCGCCCGGGCGAGGAGGGGCCGGACGAGGAGAACGTCCCCGAGGGCTGGGAGTTCGGCGAGCGGCGCGGCGAGATGGGGATGGAGCTGCGCGACCGCTTCTGGCGCGAGTTCCTGCGGGGAAACGTCCAGGACGATCCCGGTTCGGACCGCCGCGCGGCCGTCGAGGGCGAGGTGAGCGTCTCACCGCTGTCGAGTTCACGCGCCGTCGCGGGCGAGAAGACCGGATCCCTCATCGAACCGGCCCGCGGCGCCGAGCGAAGCGCCGACTGACGGATCGGCGTCGGCGGAAGGAGCGCGGTCGACTCGGTCGGCGGAAGGAGCGCGGTCGACCTCAGCGCCGTCGCCGCGGCCGCCGCCCGCTGCCGGCGAACTCCGCCGCGAGCCGCCCGAGGTACCAGACGACCACGAGACCGAGGAGGAACCCGGCCCCGGCCGCGGCCAGGAGCTGGACCGGCGTCGGGTCCAACTGGAGGGCGATAAGCGGCGGCGTGACCGTGACGATCGCGAGCAGCACGAGCTTGACCTTCCGGTTCCCGGCCTCCCGCTCCGCCTCGGAGATGGGTCCTACCACCGCGCTCCCCCTCGCGTTCCGACGGCTCCCGGCGCGACGCTCATGCGTCTACCACGCCCCCGGCGACTATCAAGGCGACGAACCGGTTCGGTCCGTCCGGCGTCGACGCCCGCTTACCGCGGCGACCGACCGTGCCTGTCGGGCCCGGTCGGTAAAAAGCGTCTCGACCGTTCACGGCGGTATCGGGGCGTTACCGGCGTGAACGGTCTCGGTCGTTTAAGCCCGTCCGACCGCTCGTGTCGAGTGCCCCTACCCGCCGTCCCGGGCCGACGCGGCGCGCCGCCGCGGCCGCCGCCCGCGCTCCGAGCGTGGCCCGCGGTGCCCGCCTCGCCCGCGCCGCTCCGGGACCAGCCCCTCCCCGCCGTTTCGCGGCGCTTTTGACCCGACCCCGACAAGCGACGCGCATGGACGACGAACTCCGCGAGCGCGTCGCGGCGGCCGGCGAGGCCGCGGCGCTTTACAACGCGCTCAAGCACGGCAGCGACCCGGACGTGGGCGCGATCATGGGCCCGATCATGGGCGAGAACCCCGAGTTCCGCCCGCACGGCGACGAGATTCCGGGCGTCCTCGCGCCGGTCGTCGACCGGGTCGGCGAGATGGACGAGGCCGAGCGACGGGAGCGGCTCGGCGAGCTCGCCCCAGAGAAGCTCGCGGAGCTGGAGATCGACGACGAGGCGGACGAGCACGTCCTCCCCGACCTCCCGAACGCCGAGGCCGGCGAGGTCGTGATGCGCGCCGCGCCGAACCCGAACGGCCCGTGGCACGTCGGCCACGCGCGGATGCCCGCCGTCATCGGGACGTACAAGGAGCGCTACGACGGCGAGTTCATCTGCCGGTTCGACGACACCGACCCGGAGACGAAGCGGCCCGACCTCGACGCGTACGACGCCATCTTGGAGGACATCGAGTACCTCGGCTTCGAGCCCGACCGCGTGATTCGGGCCTCGGACCGGCTGGAGACGTACTACGACCACGCCCGCGAGCTGATCGACCTCGGGGGCGCGTACACCTGCTCGTGTTCCGGCGAGGCGTTCTCCGAGCTGAAGAACGCGGGCGAGGCGTGCCCGCACCGCGACAAGGACGTCGAGACGGTCCGCGAGGAGTTCGCGGCGATGGTCGACGGCGAGTACGGCTCCGGGGAGATGGTCCTCCGCGTGAAGACCGACATCGAGCACAAGAACCCCGCGCTTCGCGACTGGGTCGCGTTCCGGATGATCGACACGCCGCACCCGCGCGAGGAAGCCAGCGAGTACCGCTGCTGGCCCATGCTCGACTTCCAGTCCGGCGTCGACGACCACCTCACGGGCGTCACGCACATCATCCGCGGCATCGACCTCCAGGACTCCGCGAAGCGCCAGCGGTTCGTCTACGACTACTTCGGCTGGGAGTACCCCGAGGTGCTCCACTGGGGTCACGTCCAGGTCGACGAGTACGACGTGAAGCTGTCGACGTCGACGATCAAGGAACTCATCGAGGACGGCGAGCTGACCGGCTGGGACGACCCCCGCGCGCCGACCATTCAATCGATGCGTCGCCGCGGGATTCAGGGGCGGGCGCTCGTCGACTCGATGACCGATCTCGGGATGTCCACCTCCGACGTCGACCTCGCGATGTCGTCCGTCTACGCGAACAACCGCGACCTGGTCGACGACGGGGCGAACCGCTACTTCCTCGTGCGCGACCGCGAGGACGACCCCGCCGTGGAGCTGCCGATCGTCGACGGCGACGCGCCCGCGCCCGAGGCCGGCCACCCGCGGTTCCACCCCGAACACCCGGACCGGGGCGAGCGCGAGGTGCCAGCCGGCCGCGTCGTCGTCGAGTCCTCCGACCTCCCGCCCGAGGGCGAGCGCGTCTGGCTGAAGGGGTACGGCCCCGTCCGCTACGAGGGCGACGAACTGGCCTTCCTCGACGCCGACATCGAGATCGTCCGCGAGGGCGACGTGGACGTGATCCACTGGGCGCCGGCCGAGGAGGGGCTCGACACCCTCCTGCGGACGGTCGACGGCGACGTGCGCGGGATCGCTGAGCCCGCGCTCGCGGACGTGGACCCCGATACGGTCGTCCAGTTCGTCCGCGTCGGCTTCGCCCGGATCGACGCGTTGGACTCTGAGGCGACCGACGAGGACGACGGCCCGCACGGCTCCGAGGACCTCGTGGCGTACTACGCGCACCCGTAGCCCGGCGCCTCCGATCCGGTCGGGTCCGTTCCGCTCGGCCGACCGAATCCGTTCGTCGCGGAGTTTAAACCCGCGAGCGGCGAAGCGGTGGCAACGATGGCCATCGACCCGAACTTCGAAACGAACCGCGAGCACGTCGGCGAGGAGGACGGGGTCGCCGTCTGGGGTCCCGTCGAACCGCCGGACAAGCAGGGGATCCGCGGCACCCACGTCGCCGTCGACTTCGACATCTGTCTCGCAGACGGCGCCTGTCTGGAGGACTGTCCGGTCGACGTGTTCGAGTGGGTCGAGACGCCGGGGCATCCGGAATCCGAGCGGAAGGCGAGCCCCGCCGACGAGGACCAGTGTATCGACTGTATGCTCTGTGTCGACGTCTGCCCCGTGGACGCCATCGACGTCGACCCCGGGCGCGAGAACCGCTTATAAGTAGTCGTTGTCGGTGTAGGGACGGTTTCCGTCGCTCGAGTTTTTATAAGTAGTTGACTGAGGAGCGACGGTGAACACCTCCAAAGCCCCAGCCGCTCGGCTGTACGTGGTCGACTGTGGATCAGCGGTGGACACCGCCAAAACCCCAGCCGCTCGTTTATAAACAGCTAACTGTGGATCGGCGGTGAACACCTCTAAAGCCCCAGCCGGGAGGCCGCCGTACGCTCGCTGCGCGCTTCACTCGGTCGCTCACTCCGTTCGCTCCCTCGTTCCAGTGCTTGCGTCGCCTACGGCGGCCTCCCGGCTGCCCCTTTGAGTCCACCCCGCTGCGACCGCACAGCACCTCACGCCTCCCCAGCCTCGTCGCTGGCGGCTTCCGCCGCCAGCGACTCCCTCGCGCGTGCGACTCGCGGCCGTCGCTTCGCTCCGGCCGCTCGCCGGCACGCGCCACCGCGGATCTATTTATAAATAGTCGTCGTCTGCCCGCTCACTCGGTTATAAATCGCTCCCGCTCTTTGCGCGCGAACTCGGTCCCGTACCGCTCCACGAGCGGGGCGTAGGCGTCGCCGAGCGCGCGCATACACGCGCTCGTCGAGACGAAGTCCAGTTCGTCGGCGACCTCGTCCCACGGGCGGCCCTGAAGCACCTTCCGGACGAGCAGGCGCTCCGCGCGGTCGTCGAGGTCGGTCCCCTCGACCAGCGCCGCGAGCGCGAGGTCCCGGAACGCGCCGGGCGCGGTGTCGTACATCCCCGGGCCGACGGAGGCGCCGACGACCGAGCGCCACTCGGTCTCGGTGAGGTCGACCGGGACCGGGGCGGAACAGGCCCGGAGCGCGCCGCGGACCACGTCCGGGTCGACGTCGCGGTGCGCGTCCGAGAGGCCGTCGCGCTCGCGGTCCCGGAGGGCGACCGCGTGGCGGTCCAGGAGGCCGCGGCCGGCCTCGGTCTCCGGGCGGAGCATGACCGCGGAGTACTCGCCCGAGGCGTCGTTCCGGCTCGTCGAGAAGTGAACGGTCCGGTAGCCTGCCCGACGCCAGAAGCGGAGCAGGCGCGGCGTCGCGCCGTAGCCGACCGAGAAGTAGTCGAGGCCGCCGTCGCCGTCGTCCTCGCTCCCGGCCCCCCGCTCGCCGCCGAACTCCGCGTGGACCTCGTCGAGCAGCCGCGAGCCGAACCCCGCGTCCCGGAGCGCGTGGTGGGTCGCGATCCGAACCGTCCGCAGGCCGCGCGGCGCGGCGGCCGCCTCGTCCCGCAGTTGGCTCGTGAGCACGTCCGGCACCATGTTCCCCCGCACGCGCTCGCCCTCGTACATCCCTCGGCGGGTCGCGGCGTCGAGCCCGCCCTCCCGTGCGAGCAGCGCCACCGCGACGACCCGGCCGTCCGCGACGAGCGCCCGCGCGACGAGGTTCGGCGCGTCCAGCAGCCGCGCCAGGTCGTTCGGCTCGGTCCGGTAGTGCGCGGCGACGAGCAGCCCGAACGCCTCCGAGAGCAGCGTCTCGTCCGCGAGCAGGTCGGCGGGGTCGAGCGCTCGGTAGGTCGCCTCGTCGACCGACGCGTCCGCGACTGCCGCGTCGACCGCCGGCCGGGCGTCGAGCAGGAGCGCGCGCGACGCCCACGCCTCGACGGGGTCGTTTCGCGCGTACCGGATCGGCTCGTCGAGCCGCACGTCGCTGACCGCGAACCGCGAGTCGAGCAGCCGCTCCCGGAACCGGACCGCGAACCCCCGGCCCGCGCCCTCGTAGCCGTGAACCGTCGTACAGAACGCGACCGCGGGCGCGTCGAGGAACCCCTCCAGCAGCCGCACCGGGAGCGCCGCCGCCTCGTCGACGACCGCGGCGTCCGCCTCGGCCGCGGCTTCCGCCGCGGCGGCGGGCGGGAGGAACCGGACGCGGCCGCCGGAGGGCGTTCGGAGGTCGCGCTCGTCGCGGTCGCGGTCGCCGTCGAGACCGCCCCCGTCGTCCCGCTCGCTCGCGGTGGCGTCTCCCCCCGTCTCCGCCGCGATCAGTTCTCGCGCCCGGGCGAACACCTCCGCGGCGTTCCGGAACGCGGGCGCGGTGACGAGCACGTCGGCGCCGTCGAGCGCGAGCGCGCCGGCCGCGAGCCCGGCCGCGCTCGACTTCCCGCGCCCCCGGTCCGACTCGACGACGACGGCCGAGCCGGGGGCGGCGAGCGATTCGAACGCCCGAAGCGCCCGCGCCTGATCGCCCGTGAGACAGGCTCGGTACGCGGCCGCGGGGAACGTCGCGTCAGGCGGCGCGCTCGGGGGACCGACGGGCTCGCCGCGCCCCTCGCCCGCGCTCCCGGTGAGTCCGTCGCGCTCGAGCGCGTCACCGTCGGGTCCCTCGCCGAGCGCGACGACCGCGATTCCGGGATGCGTCCGGAGCGTCGAAACCAGGCGTTCGCGGAACCGCCCCGTCACATCGTCGACCTGGTACGGGGGCACCGCCAGCGAGTCGTCGAAGCGGTCGCGAATCGCCGGCCAGTCGTCGAGCGCGGGCGTCAGGAGGATCAGGAGGCCGCCGCCGTCGACGGCGCCGACCGCCCGCCCGAGCGCGTTCGGAACGAACCGGTCGTGGCAGTCGAGGACGACCGCCTCGCGGGTGCGGCCCAGGAGTTCGTCGGCGCTCCGCGGCCGGTGTTCCTCGAACCGGAACCCCTTCCGCGTCGAGACGATCGAGGCGTCCCCGTCGTCGACCTCGACCGATTCGACCGCGTCGTACGCGGCGTCGATACCGCGGTCGCGGTCGCCCGCGAGCACGAGGACCCGCCGCTCGTTCGTCCGCTCGGCCTCGGCGCGCAGTTCCCGCGTGACCCCCGCGATCATTCGCTCGTCGTTGCCGAGGCGCGGGCATGTGTCTTGCCCTCCGCGTCGTCGCCCCGAGTTTCGAGCCGCCCCGGCGACGCTCCCGCCGCGCCGGCGGAGGCGGGAGGCTTACGGACTCGCGGCGCGTCGCTCCGGACATGACCACGGTCACGCTCATCGGGACTCGACTCGCGGACGTCAGCCGCGAGTTCGTCTACGAGGGTGAATCGGGCGACTGCGAGGGGTGTCCATATCGCAGCCAGTGTCTCAACCTCTCCGAGGGGACTCGCTACCGGGTGACCGGGATCCGCGAGAACGCGCAGACGCTCGACTGCGCGGTCCACGACGCGGGCGTCCGCGCGGTCGAGGTCGAACCCGCCTCCGTCCCCGCCAACGTCCCGTCGGAGCGCGCGTACGCGGGAAGTAAGGTGTCGCTCGCCGGCCCCTGCCCGCACACCGAGTGCCCGAGCCACGGCTACTGCGTCCCCGACGGCGCCGACTTCGACGAGGAGCGCGTCATCGATCAGGTGCTCGGCGACCCGCCCCACGAGACGTGCGCGCTCGACCGGGACCTGACGCTCGTGGAGTTTCGCGCGGAGGAGTGAGCGCCCGGCGGTCGCGGGTTTTCGACCGTTACAGCGACGCGATGGCGTTCAGCGTGATCCGGATCGCGCGCTCGACGTTGTCCTTCGCCTTCGCCGGCAGCTCGTCGTCGGAGTCCGCGCCCTTCTGCGTTCCCGCGACGAGGTTGCCGTCGACGGTGCAGATGGCGCCGGCGGCCAGCCCCTTCCGGCGCGCGAGCGCGAAGACGGTCGCGGCCTCCATCTCGACCGCGAGCAGGTTCGCGTCGTTCCAGTCGTCGACCGACTCCTCGTCTTCGTTGTAGAACGCGTCGTCCGAGACGATCGGGCCGACGTGGATCTCTTCGCCGTTGTCCTCGGCCGCCCCGACGAGTCCGGTGAGCACGTCGTAGTCCGGCACCGCGGGATAGTTCGCGGACTCGTATCGCTTGCTCGTCCCCTCCTCTTTGGCCGCGCCGGTCGCGACGACCATGTCGCCGACCTCCATCTCCGACTGGAGCGCGCCGCAGGTGCCGCACCGGACGAACGTCTCGACGCCGACCCGCGAGAGCTCCTCGACCGCGATGGCCGCCGACGGACAGCCGATCCCGGTCGAGCAGATCGTGAGGTCGACCCCCTCGTAGCTCGCGTTGACGACCTTGTACTCGCGGTTCTGCGCGACGACCTCGCTGTCGTCGCACAGGTCCGCGATCCGGTCGACGCGCCCCGGATCGCCCGGGATGACCGCGATTTCGTGGACGTCGCCCTCCTCGACCAGCAGGTGCGGCTGTTTCGCCATACGAGCGGGGACAGCCGCCGCGCGCAAAAACGGACCGGTCGGCAGGCGGGGTAGCGGTGCGAGACGGATTTGATATCGCGCTATGAGATTTATAAGCGGGTCTATTTGTGGAAGTTGAGACTACAGCGGGTATAGGAGAGCTGTAATGAGTGGATTTTGCCGATTTGGTCAGCAGAAACTACCTCAATTCTCTCTCAAAGCGGCATTCTTGTTATACTTCCAATCATAAGGGCGAATTTTCGAGACATCCAACAGTGTCGCCACTCAGACCGCGCGCTAGCCCAGACTGAGTGTCTCTCTATCCGATTCCAGTCTCCTTCTTCAGCAGCGTCAGTGTGTTATCTGCGTCACCATCGGCGAGTGCTCGTACTTACCAGTCAACGCGACCTGAACGAGCAAGTCGACGGCCCGCCAGATAGAGTACTCGCCTCTCGGCACGGGGCGAGCATCGAGGACGAGTGGAACAGCGTTACCGACCAATGGACTGTAGCCCACTGGTAGGCGTACTCGTCGGTGTTCTCCTTCGTTCCGATGATCTCGTCCTCGTGGCCCGTACGGTCGCCCGTGAAGGGGTCAGCTTCGGTAATGTCGATCGCGACGATGCCTGCGCGAAAGAACTCCTCCGTCTCTGCGACTTTGCCGATGAGTTGCCGGATCGCTCGTCGATACATCGCTCGAACCTCCGGTATCGGGAGGTCACGTAGGTGGTCGCGGTGAGCATGTCCGGGTGGTGTCCGCTCCCGCGTTGACTCGTAGCTGAAACTCCGAGCACCCTCGTTGGCAGCCAAGTTCTCACGGAGCCCGAGATAGGTCTGTAACCCCCAGTAGGCGTTCTCGTGAATCTCACTCCCGTTACCACGGTCTAGCGAGAGCGCCGGGAAGACAACGCGGCTGACCTGTTCTATAATCGTCTCTGCCCGGCCCAAGATGCGTTGCTCGTCCGGTGCTGAATCCTCGACGGCGGTGTCCCGGTAACAGAGCTTCTGCTCAGGGTCGCGTGGAACCGAGATATCTGTATTCTAGGCTTCAATGAAAAGAGTCCGGGCAGTTGTCTCCACCGTCTCGCGAAGGTCGGCGGTGAACCGGGTGTTCCAACTGCGCCACAGCGTCGATTGATCTGGAACCGTCTCTAACCCCAACTGATCGCATACGACTGGCGCGTTTCTCAGATAATCAACGAGGGACGTTTGGTGCTCCCAGCCGTGGAGTTCCTTCAGTACAAACATCCGAAAGAGTGTGTCCACCTCGTAGCGGGTTGAGCCCTCGTAGCGGTCGTGGACATTGAATAGGAAGTACGCCATAGGAAGTGAACAGGTGAGCTGCTCAACCGAGTCGTGACTCTTATGACCGGAACCACGTCTCCGAAACCGTCCGAACATCCGATTCTACTCCGGCAAGCGATCTCCGATCATACAACGGCGACGTATCGTAAACTGGCCAGTTGGCGTACGGTCGTCGCGCGATGTATCGAAAAACGGCTCGCCGAGACTCAAGAGTTGGAGCCATCAACAGACGCTGGATAGGTCACGCTCAAGAACGCATTCACATCCCTAGATACGCCGACGTACGGACTACAGAACTCTGTAAGTGCTCTGTACGAGACCCAAACATAGTTTTCCACGGAGCGCCTCGTCTGGTTTGTATCGACCAACTACCTCAACAGCCTGCCACAGTCCGGGTGAAAGAGTCCGCTGAGAGCGCTCTTTCCTCTATTTGGGGGTTGCACGTGTTGCTGTCGCTTTGAACGACGCGACAATATGACGACCCGACTCAAGTTGGAGCCGCTCTCGACTGTCTTCAGTTACAAGAGCATACAGGGGGTCTTCGGCCCCAACATCGACAGAAACCAGCGAAATCACGTCACCGCAGTCGACACTGAGTACGTGCCCGTCGAATCGGTTTCGGGCACTCGTGGCGCTCTCCGTCGGCGTCTCATCCAGATTGTGTAGCGTTACCGTATCAGCACGAAGACTCACCTGTACCGTGTCAGTATCGGCCGGGACGATTGCCCGTACATCTCCAGCAGCGGTGGTTACTGTTCCGAGTTCGCCAGTCCGTGTCACGACGGTCCCGTTTAATACTGCCTCAGTAGTTTCCGCAACTGACGAGTATCCTGTACAAAGCCGCTCAAATCGGGAGAGTAACTTATCGGCGTTTTCAGTGAGAGTACTTCCGCCACCGCCAGATCCTCCGCGCTGCCGTTCAACTAGCGTCCCGAAGGCCCCTTCCAGTTCAGTAATGCGTTGGTGCGAGCGCGAGTACGACCGACCGAGTTCGTCAGCGGCCTTGTGAATCGATCCGATCTCGTCTACAGCTTTGAGGAGTGACGCGTCCTTCTGTGTGAATTCCACACTATCTGCCCGAAGCTGTGCGTCGAAGCTCGCGTCCATACCGGGTCAAGACGGGCAGGGAGGAAAACAATTATGCCGGTGTCGAAATAACGCCGATGTATCAATGACAGAACATCGTACACGACGTGCGTTCCTCGCGAGTAGTGCAACAGCAGCGGCGCTTGGTTTAGCCGGCTGTACTGGTGACGGTGGGAGCGATGGCGGTGGCGACAGTGGAACCCCGACAAGCACACCGATGTCGGACTCTATGACCATCTTCCACGCCGGCTCGCTCGCCCCGCCGTTCTCGGCTGCCGAACCGCAGTTCGAGGATGAGTTCGGCGTTGATGTCACCCGGGAGGCGCAGGGATCCGTGGCATCGACACAGAAGATCACCCAGCAGGGACGGTCGGCAGACGTACTCGGCGTCTCCGATTTCCGGCTCATCCGTAACCGGGTACTCCCGGAATACGGCGACTGGTACGCCATCTTCACGACGAACTCGATGTCGATTCAGTACCGGGAGGACTCCCCCGGCGCGGACGACATCTCGGCCGACAACTGGTGGGAGGTCCTCTCACGTGACGGCATCACCATCGGACACTCGGACCCGGCGGTCGACCCCGGCGGCTATCGCGCGGTGATGACGCTACAGTTGGGTGCCGAGGAGTTCCAGGGCGAGCGGCTCTACGACGAGGGGACCCTTGACGCCCTGATGAGCAACACGACCGTTCCAACGGGGACCGAGACGAACCTTGAGGGCCAGCTCGAGTCTGGCGAACTCGACTACGTCCTGTACTACCAGTCTATCTCGGCCACCTCCGGGCTGCCGTACGTCGACCTCCAGCCGGAGGTTGACCTCTCGCAGGCGACGAATGAGTACGCACAACACTACGCGAAGGCCGAGGTCGAGACCGACAGTGGCACCTTCACCGGCGCGCCCATCGCGTACGGACTGACCGTCCCGAGCGTCGCCGAGGCCCCTGGCCGCGGCGCACAGTGGGTCGAGTATTTCGGCACCGAGCCGGGTCGGGCGATCCTCGAAGAACAGGGCCTCGTTCCTGTTGATCCCATTGTCGTTCCCGCGAGTTCGGAGGACGCCGTCCCCGACAACGTGATGGGAGTCGCCAGCGCACAGAGTTCTCTCGGGCCACTGGAGCTCTAGTGGGGTCCGTCGCCATTTCATCGATATTTATGCACAACGTGCCCCGCTTCACAGACCATGGCAACGGAGACTGAACGCCGGTTCGAGATCGACGCAGTCGGGCGGACACCACTAGTCGTGGCGTTCGTCGCCGTCCAAGCGCTGGCATTCGCCGCTGCGTACTCGGTCGGCCAGCCGACCTGGTACGCCTACTTCATCGTGGGCAGCACGGCCGTCACCGCGTACGCGCTCGACGGTACCTCATTCACCGTGGCGACAGCGACCGCCGGGAGTCTCCTCATGATCGCCCTGGGGCTGCCCCTGTTCATGTTCGTCGCACGGCAGACTCCTGCACTCGTCATCGAGAAGGCACTGGATCCGGATGTCCACCGCGTACTCTATCTCGGTGTGTATGGTCCATTGTTGGCGGCCGTGCTCAGCCTCCTGTTTGGTGTCCCACTGGCACACCTGCTAGCGAAGGGATTCCCCGGCCAGCCCCTCGTCGAGAGTCTCGTCGACCTCCCCCTTGTCGTTCCCCACTCTGTCGCGGGTATTATCATCCTGTTCGGCTTTGGGAAGAGCGGTGCATTCCCCCAGTTCTCGGTCCTCGGAACGATGGTTGGAATGGTGTTGGCGATGGCGTTCGTCTCGGCCCCGTACGCGGTCAACGCCAGCCGGGAGGCATTCGAGGCCATCGACGACCGCCTTGAGTACGCCTCTCGCATCCACGGCGCTAACAAGTGGGAGACGTTCCGGCGGGTGACCGGCCCGCTCGCTGTCCGAGGCATGATCACCGGCGGCGTGCTCGCGTGGGCCCGTGCTGTCTCCGAATTCGGTGCCGTCGCGGTGGTTGCCTACTCTGTAGAGTTCTTTTACCCGTTCGCAGGCGAGAAGGTGACCGCCCAACACGCACCCGTCTTCGTGTACAACACGTACCTCCAGGGGGGACTCGAGGAGAGTGGGGCGGTCGCGTTCTTGCTCTTGGCCGTCTCGGCAGCAATCTTCCTCCTCGTCCGCTACCTGACCGACGATGGCACAGCAGGAGGGATGCCATGACCCGGCTCACTGCCGACATCCGCTCGACGTTTACCGCCGACGGTGCGGAACCGTTTACCGTCGATGCCGCAATCGAGGTCGAGTCCAACGAGACCTGTGTAATACTTGGTCCGAGTGGGAGCGGCAAGACGCTGCTGTTAGAGACGATAGCCGGCTTCCACGAGCACAACGGGGTAGTGACGGCGAACGAAACGGATATCACGGGGAAACCGCCGGAGGAGCGGGGATTCGGCTTCGTGTTCCAAGATTACGCGCTCTTCCCGCATATGACTGTCCGGGAGAACGTCGAGTACGGCACCCGGTACCGAGAGTCGTCGCGTGATGCCGCCGAGCTGCTTGATGAACTCGGTGTGGCCCATCTCTCGGAGCGAAACCCACCGACCCTGTCGGGCGGAGAGAAACAGCGGGTTGCCCTCGCCCGAGCGCTCGCGATTTGCCCCTCTGTGATGCTGCTTGACGAACCGCTGGCAGCACTCGATGTCCCGACAAAACAGGCCCTGCGAGACGATCTCGCGGATATACTTGACGACGTGACCGCGGTATACGTGACGCACAACCGCACGACGGCCCGCGCTGTCGCCGACCGGATCGTCGTGATGCAGGAGGGGCGGGTCGTTCAGCGTGGTACGCCCGAGGACGTGTTCGAACGGCCCGCTTCGCCGATGGTTGCCCGGTTCACCGGGTCGAACGTTATCGACCTCTCGGCGGCGCCCTCGCTACGCCGTATTCTCGATGATGGCATCGGGTCCCAGGCACGCTCCGACGGAAGCGGTCGGAGTCCAATCGATCACGACAGCGATACCGACGCAGCGCCCCAGGTCGCCATCAGACCGGAGGCAATCACACTCGGTGACGCTGACGGCGACCTGTCTGCGACCGTCGAGCGCGTCGTGCGCGAGGATGCAACGAACCGCGTGACGCTCGCGTTCGACGACGTCACTGTTGAAGCGTTCGCTACCTCGCCACCGGTCGTAGGCACAGAAGTCACCCTGTCGTTCCCGCGCGATCGCCTCCACCCCTGTTAGCGGCGCGCCCATTTGGCACGGTAGCCTGTTCAGCCGTTCGTCTCGACCAGTTTGACCGGGTGATGCCAGCGGCATCCGTGTTCGACGTATTGAGAACAGTAGTGCGAGTCGCAACCACTACCGTCGTGTCGTGGTCATGTGCGCTACCGGCTGAGTCGATGGACTATACGGCACTCACGTCGATATATCGGACCGTCGTTCGGAGGAAGTGTTCGTCTCCCGATTCTGCCGATGTCCCTCGAATTGAGGCTGTGACCTCCGACTGCTTGGTCCCCGGTAGGTATCTCTCGGTCGTGAAAGTATACTCTCTATGTCACTTAGATCGGTTGACTGACGCACCGTCCTCGGGTGTAAATACCGAGGGCGGCGATCCCGAGAGAGGTCAACAAATGAAAGTTCTTGTCTATAAACTGGTTCAGAAACGTGTACATTGAGATGGGTAGTCTCAACTTCTGATCCATTTGCCGTCAACCTCCTCTCGACCAGACGGACGGACTCGGCCCGGACCGGCCGATTTATCGCCCGATAACCCCCAGTTCGCGTATGCCCGACGCTGACGCCTCGCTCGCCTCGACGCTCGGTGCCCTCACAGCCGCGTTTCTCGTCGTCACGCTGGTCGCGGGAACGCTGATCGGCTTCAACTGGACGCAGGCGGTGCTGCTCGGCGGGTTCGCCGGCGTCGTCGCCGTCGCGTCGGCGTGGCTGACGGCGCGGCGGGCGGACGGCGACTGAGCGGGTCCGTCCGGGTTCTGACCGCGCGAACCCGAGTATCGCGACTGAGAGGTCGGACGGAGGATTTTATACCCGTTCGGCGTCGACATCGGATAATGCGATTCAATCGCGACCGTCGGGGCCAGTCGGTCGTGGTCGGGACGGTGGTGCTGTTCGGCTTTCTGATCCTGGCGCTCTCGCTGTATCAGGTACAGATCGTGCCGCAAGAGAACGCGGAGGTCGAGTTTCAGCACTTCGAGGAAGTCAGGAACGACCTCGTCGAGCTCAGGAACGGAATCTTATCGGCCGGGAGCTCCGAGCGTCCGCAGTTCGTCGACGTAAAACTCGGAACGAGGTACCAGACGAGGGTATTCACCGTTAATCCACCCGATCCAGTGGGAACACTGCGGACAAGCGACGCATACAACATCACGATTACCGACGATTCAGGGACCAAAGTGAACATTTCGACGCGGTTCATTGAGTACCGACCGGGGTACAACGAGCTTGAGTCGGGGTCGATGTGGTACGATAACTCCGTTCTCTACCTCGCTGAATCGAACTCAAACCGTCCCGCAGTGGTCATCGAAGATCAGAACATCTTAGTCGACAACGACACGCTCAGGCTGACCGCCGTCCAGAACGAGTTCAGCGCGTCCGGCACCCGGAAAGTCGCCGTGGAACTGTACCCGACGAGTGACGCGACCGATCTCTCGAATCTGAGCGGAACAATCGATGTTCGAATCCCAACGAGATTGGGGAGCGAGGACGGCTATTGGAACGAGTCGATCGAGAACGGCTCGGTCACGTACCAGGGTGTGAATGACAGTGCGTACCCCACGTCGAGTGAGGTCTCGGCCCTGCTGCTTCAGGTTGATAGCCCAGATAACGTCACCGTGAACTCCGTGGGTATACAGTCAGAACCGAGCGGTGAGACGGTGAAAGATAACGTCGGGCCTGTAACCGGGGGCGGTGCCGGTGCTGGTGGTGGTAACGGTGGAGATACTTCTCCCGGAGGCGACCCGGAACTCAAGTATGTCACTGGAACTGGCACCGACACCGATGATAATGGTAGGATAGCTTTTGAACTCGAAAACACCGGGAGCGGCGATGTAACAATTACTGGGATCAGAGTTGACAGTACCACAGATGAGCAAGCGGACAGGGTGAATAACGACGGTAATAGCGAATTTAATGGTGCTGGCGGCGATCTTAATCTTCCATCCGGGCAGGCCTTACTCATTGGTGCAGCAGGGATAACTGATCTTGATACGAACGCGGTAGTAGCTCAGGGATCGACGGAAACGTTCAATCTACAACAGTTTAGCAGATCGCCTGGCAATTCTGGAAAAATTAAATCTAGAGACATGTCCGGCGATAACGTAACAATTACGCTGAGACTCGATGACGGTACTACGACGACAATCACAATTGAAAATATCTCCTAATATTCCACAATCGACGTAAACCACCATCGACACACCCATATGCCGTCCGTATGAACGACCGCGTATGACCGCAGTCGGGATCGACGGCATCGAGATCTGGACCGGGAAGCTCAAGCTCGACCTGCCGGGCACGTTCGCGCCGGAGAAGGGCGACGACCCGGAGAAGTACACGAAGGGGCTCGGGCTCACCAACTCCTCGTTCCCGGACGTGTACGAGGACATCGTCACGATGGGCGCGAACGCCGCGAAGCGACTGATGGACCGCAAGGGGCTCGAACCCTCCGACATCGGCCGTATCGACGTCGCAACCGAGTCGGCGTTCGACCACTCGAAGCCGGTGTCGACGTACATCGCTGGCTGCCTCGAACAGGTGTACGACGGCGACTTCACCCACGCCAACAAGGGCGAGCGCAAGTTCGCCTGCCTCGCCGGCACGCAGGCCATCGACGACGCGTACAACTGGATCCGGGCGGGGCGGAACCGAGACCGTCCCGCGATCGTGATCACGACGGACACCGCCCTCTACGCCCGGGGCGACCCCGGCGAGGCGACGCAGGGCGCCGGCGCCGTCGCGATGCTGATCGACGAGGATCCGTCTATCGTCGAACTCTCGACCGATCAGGGGTACGGGTCGAAAGACGAGACGGACTTCCTCAAGCCGAACCAGCAGTTCCCCAGCGTCGACGGGAAGCGCTCGGTCCAGGTGTACCTCTCTCGGATGCGCGAGGCCCTGGAGGACTACGAGTCCGTCACGGACGACATCGAACTAGAGGACTTCACCTACGCCCCGTTCCACACGCCGTTCCCGGGGATGGTCCGGAAGGCGGCGCTTCTGGCGTACCGCCACGTCATCCGCGACACCGCTCACGAGGACGCGCTGGCCGACGAGATCGGTCGCCAACCCCGCGAGGACGAGTACGACGACCGCGAGGCGTACGAGGAGGCGATCCGCGGGTACATGGACGACCTGAAGACCACCGAGCAGTACCGGACGTGGTACGACACCGCGGTCGAGCCGACGCTCGAACTCTCCCGCGAGGTCGGTAACTGGTACACTAGTTCCGTCCACATCGCCCGCGTGAGCGCCCTGCGAGACGCCCTGACCCGCGACCGCGAGTTCGTCGGGGACACCCTGCTCGTCGCCTCCTACGGCTCCGGCGCGCAGGCCGAGATCCACGCCGAGACGATCCGCGAGGGCTGGCGCGCGGAGATCGAGGGGCTCGACGTCGACGACCAGCTCGACGCTCGCTACGATCTGACCTGGGACGAGTACGAGGACGTTCACGACGTCCACGAGTACGACATGGACGTCGAACGCGAGATAGAGGAGTTCACCCAGCCCGACGGCGAGTTCGTCTTCACCGGCTGGGGCCGGATGAACGAGCGGCAGTACGAGTACGTCGAGTAGGGCGCGCGGCGAGGTACGTCGAGCGCGCGGCGAGAGTCGACGGCGGGATCGAGTCCCGTAGTTCCGTTCTGTGGGTCCGCTTTCCCGTGAAAACGGGTCACACGACGCTTCTCGAATACGATGGGTTTAAACAACGTTAGGCTGAAAATCACCTCAATGGTAACCGTCTACGACGTGCCGGCCGACGACCTCATCGAGGCCGTCGCCGCGCGACTCGAGGACCGGATCGACGAGCCCGATTGGGTCGAGTTCACCAAGAGCGGCGCCGGCAAGGAACTCCCGCCGGAGCAGGACGACTTCTGGTACGTCCGCTCGGCGAGCCTCCTGCGGAAGGTCGCTCAGAACGAGCCGGTCGGCATCGAGCGGCTCGCGACCGAGTACGGCTCGAAGAAGCGCGGATCGAACCGCTACTCCGTCCGCCCCGGCGAACACGAGGGGGGCTCCCGCAAGCTCATCCGCTCGGCGCTTCAGGCGCTCGAAGAGGAGGGGCTCGTCACGACCGCCTCCGGCGAGGGGCGTCGCGTCTCCGACGAGGGCGAGGCGTTCCTCTCGGAGGTCGCGACCGAGGTCTTCGAAGACCTCGACCGGCCGGAACTCGAGCGCTACGCGTAGACCGTTTCTTCTGTTCGTTTTCGTCGAAGTTCGATAGCCTCGGCACCGCCCAGCGCCGCCGAGACGCCCGATTCGTGACGTTTCGTCGTTTTCCCCCGTCGCTCAGTGGTCTCCGCCGATCGTTCAGATTATACCGTTTTCCGCTATATAGAATTGGCCCGGCACCGCACCCTGCCCGTTCGTGCGAACGCCGTGCCGTCGGTTCGCGCGATCGGTGAGCGAGAGGTGAGGCTACCGCGTCGGACGTCGACGAAGCGAAAAGGGGATCGCGGGCGGTGTCCGCTCGGTTCGACCGGCGCGGTCGCGCTATCCGGTGTTCTTCATCCCGGCGGCGATGCCGTTGACGGTGAGCCGCAGGGTGCGTTCCTCCTCGTCGGTGCGGTGAGTGCGCCCGAGCAGGTTCGCTTGGAGCAGGTTCAGCGGGTCGACGTAGGGGTTCCGGCGGTCGAGGCTCTCTTCGAGCCACTCGCGGCGGAGCAGCTGGTCGCGGCCGCTGATATCCAAGACCAGCTCGCGCCCGCGCTCGTACTCGTCGACGAGCTCGGGGAAGAAGCGCTCGCGGAGGTCCTCGTCGGCCAGGTCGGCGTACTCGGCGGCGATCTCCGGCTCGGTGCGCGCGAGCGCCAGCGAGGCGTTGTCGAGGGTGGTCCGGAAGAACGGCCACTCGTCGAACATCTCGCGGAGGGTCTCCATTCCAGCCTCCTCGCCGACCTCGTCGAGGTACGCGTCGATGCCGGAGGCGACCGCGTACCAGCCGGGGAGAATGAGCCGGGTCTGGGTCCACGAGAACACCCACGGGATCGCCCGTAGGTCCTCGACGCTACGCTCGCCCGACCGCGAGGCGGGCCGCGAGCCGAGGTTGAGGTCCTCGACGACGCTGATCGGCGTCGCCTGCTCGAAGTAGGAGACGAACCCGTCGGTGTCCAGGAGACTGCGATACGTCTCCCGCGCGGCGGGCGCCATGATCTCCATCGCCTCCACCCAGCGGTCGGGCACGTCCTCGACCGGCTCCTCGTTCGCCTCCTTCCGGGCGCGGATCTGCGCGTCGAGCATCTGTTCGAGCTCGCGCTCGGCGATGCGGGGGTTGGCGTACTTCTCGGCGATCGCCTCGCCCTGTTCGGTGAACTTCACCTGCCCGGTGACCGTCTCGTTCGGGAGCGCGAGCAGCGCCTCGTTCATCGGGCCGCCGCCGCGCGAGATGGAGCCGCCGCGGCCGTGGAACAGCCGGAGTGTGACCTCCTCCTCGCGGCAGAACCGCGCGATCCGGCGCTGGTTCTCGTAGAGGTCCCAGTTCGCGGCGAGGAACCCGTTCTCCTTGTTGGAGTCGGAGTAGCCGAGCATGACCTCCTGAACCTCGCCGCGGGCCTCGAGCGCGGCCGCGTACGCCTCGTTCTCGAAGAGCGTGCCGAGGATGCGCTCGGCGCCGTTGAGCGCCGACTCGGTCTCGAGCAGGGGGACCACGTCGACCGCGCAGTGATCGGGCAAGGAGACGACGCCGACCTGGTCGGCCAGGAAGAGCACCTCGAGCACGTGGCTGGGCTCTTCGGTCATCGAGATACAGTAGGTGTCTATCGCCTGCTGGCCGTACTCCTCTTGCCACTCCGCGAACGACGCGAACCGCCGGAGGACGCGCTCGGTCGTCTCCGAGACGTCGCCGGGTTCGTCGAGGTCGACGACCGGATCCTCCTGAAGGATCGCCTCGGTGAGGAAGTCGACGCGCTCGGACTCGTCCATCTCGCGGTAGTCGACGCCCTCGACGCCGACCGCCTCCGCGACGGCCTCGGTGTGGTTCTCGCGGTGGTCGCGCAGGTCGAGCGACGCCAGGGTGAGACCGAACGTGTCCACCTGCCGGCGGAACGGCTCGATCGACGACTCCAGCACCGACCCCTGGCCGTCCTCGCGCAGCGACTCGGCGATGACGTCGAGGTCGTCGAGGAAGGCGTCGCCGTCGGGGTACTCGCCCGGCCGCACGTCGTTGACGCGGTCGAGCCGCTCGCGCATCAGGCGGAGCTTCTGGCGGTACGGCTCGTCGGGGTAGCGCTCGCGCGCCTCCTCGACGACCGCCGGGAACCGCTCGGCGTCGGCCGCGAGGGACCGCGCCAGCGCGTCGCCCTTCGCGTACCGGTCGCCGTCCTGGCTCAGGACGGCCGAGAGCCGCTTACACCGCTCCCGGTACTTCTCGACGGCGACCTCGCGCTGGCGTTCGAGCGTCTCGTCTGTCACCTCGGGGGTGACGAACGGGTTGCCGTCGCGGTCGGAGCCCGCCCACGAGCGGAACTCGAAGAGCTTCGGGCAGTCGACGTCGTCGTACTCCTTCGAGATGGTCTCCTCGAACTCCTCGTAGGCGTCTCCGACCACGTCGAACAGCGTGTTCTCGAGGTACCACTGAACGTTTCGCGCCTCGTCTTCCGGCTCGGGCGATCGCTGGCGGACCTGTCGGGTGCCCCACAGGCTGGTCACCTCGGCGGTGACGTCTCGCCAGACGGCGCGCCGCTCCCGGTCGGTGAGGTTGCGCTCGTCGAGCTCCTCCAAGTGGTTCGCGATGGAGCGGAGCTTGGACTTCACCGTCGAGCGACGGGCCTCGGTCGGGTGGGCGGTGAACGTCGGCTCGATGAGTACGTCGGCGAGCAGCTCCTCCAGCTCGGCGGCGTCGACGCCTTCCTCGGCGAACTCGGCGATCGTCGCGTCGAACGAGTCGTGGAGGGCGCTCCCGTCGTCGGCGTTTCGGACCGCGCGGACCCGCTCGCGCTCCTCGGCGAGGTTGATAAGCTCGAAGTAGGTCGTGAACGCCCGCGCGACCACCTCCTCGCGGGTCGTCGACAGGCCGTCGACGACTTCGTGGAGGGCGTCGCGGTTCGACGCGTCTCCCCGTCGGTAGTCGATCGCCGCGTTTCGGAGCGTCTCGACGGTCTCGTACGCCTCGGTCGAGGCCTGCGCGGCGAGGACGTCTCCCACCAGCGCCCCGAGTTCCCGAACGTCCGTCCGCACGTCCCGATTGTGCAACTTCATACCACACATACTGCGGTCGGGATCGGTTAAAACCGCCGTCTGAACGAATGTTTGCCTCGGTTCCGAGTCAATACATACACGAACGTTCCTGTTCGACCGCCGCCGGAACCGATGCGTCCGCGCCGCGGTGAACCACCGACCCGCAGCGAGCCGTCGCGGAGAGCCGATTCTCGCGGCGGTGGAGGGTTCGTCACCCTTTTTACCGGTCCTCCCCGAGAGCGGGGTATGAGCGCGTCCGACAAGTATCCGTCAGAGTCCGGACGGCGACGCTTCGTGAAGGGCGTCGTCGGCGGCGCGGCCCTCGCAGGGGTCGGTGCGATGGGGTCGGCGACCGTGAACACCCTGACGACCGCCGGCGGCGTCGGCGGCGGGTCGACTATCGCGAAGACCATCGAGCACACTGGCGGTCCGGCCCCCCGAGGACTCCCGCAGGTACCGGTCCGCGTCACCGACGACGGGTACATTCAGGGGATCTGGCCCGAGACGAAGACTATCACTCAGGAGGGACAGGAGATCGAGGTCGCCCAACAGCAGCTCGGCGGGGTGACCTACTCCGGCGCGTGGTACCAGTACTGCGGCGTCGAGTCACAGGAGAATATCCAGCCGAACTTCGAGTCGGATAACCTGTTCCGTTCCGCGAGCGCCCCGCCGTACGACTGGCAGTCGGAGACGTACTCCGGCGGCGACCGGATCCACGTCGACGACTTCGCCAACTACACCGAGTGGGGCAACGGGATCGGCAGCGAGGGCGTCGGTAAGCCGGCGGAGGTCACGTGGCGCTCCGAGGACGCCGAGACCAACCTCAACGTGATCGTCATCCGCTCGCCGCAGATCGAGGAGGCGGCCCAGAACAACGAGTGGCTCCAGGCGTCGACCGATCAGGGGTTCATGGCGTACCTCAACGTCTGTACGCACTTCTGTTGCATCCCGGGCTACAAGGTGTTAGAGGAGTCCGCCCGCTACGGCGCCGCCGACGGGACGTACTGCGTCTGCCACCAGTCGACCTACAACCCGTTCACCATCGAAGAGGCGCTGTTCATCGCACGACCCCGGCCCGAAGAGTAACGACTGTTGCCCGGTTTCCCGTCTCGGGGTTCCCCTTCCGCCGCCGCGCTTTTCACGCCGCTCGCCCGAGACGACGGTATGAGCGACGACCCCGCTTCCGACGACTCCGCCGGAGACGACCCCGCCGGAGACGACTTCCAGACGGAACTCTCCCGCGCCCGTGACCTCCTCGACGGCGACGGCGTCGACGCGGTCCACGTCGGCGTCGTCCGCGACGGCGAGGTCGACACCACGTTCGCCCAGCGCACCGACGGCGACGATCCGGACGGTGCCGGGCTTCGCGCGCTCGCGCTGCTCGCCGCGCACGTCAGGCTGGTCGCGAGCGAGGCCGGCGTCGACCCCTCCACCGTCGCCGGCGACGCCGCGACGCTCGCCGGACAGGTGGAACAGATCCCGGCGAACACCGACCAGATACCCGACGAGTAGCGGAGGCGGTTCGCGTCGGCGCGAGCGCTACTTCCGACCGCCGGCTTCCGTCGTGCGGATCCGGCGGAGCTGGTGGGTCACGCCCGCCAGCGCGACGAGCAGGACGGCGAGGTTGAACACCGCCAGCGCGACGGACTGGTAAGCCGGGTCGAACCAGGTGCGGATCGCGTTTCCGGACTGGCTGTAGAACCCCCAGCCGGCGACGACCGCGAGCAGCGACAGCGCGGCCAGTCCGACGCGGTCGAGCAGCCCGCGGAGGTCGTCCGTCGAGAGGCGGTCGAGCCCCGACTCGTCGGCCGGTTCCGTCGCCTCGTTCGTGTCGGTGCGGTCGGAGTCGGTTCCCGTGCGGTCGGAGTCGGTTCCCGTGCGGTCGGAGTCGGTCCCTATGCGGTCGGAGTCGGTCCCTATGCGGTCGGAGTCGGTTCCCGTGCGGTCGGTCGCGTCGGTGTCGTCGGTCATGGACTGTGGTGGGTCGGCGTTCGGATCGCGGTCGCCGGCCGTGCCGGCAGTGCGGTCGTCGGTGGCGCGTTCGTCCGTCTCGAACCGGTCGGTAGTGTCGTCCGCGGGCGGTTCGTCCGTCATCGTCGCCCCCGTGCGGTCAGCGCCGCGACGACGAGCGCGACGAGCGCGACGAGGGGGCCGAAGCCGGGCGTCGAGTCGCCGCTGGTGCCCCTGTCCTGCGGAGCGCCGGCGTCGTCGCCGGCGCCGGCGCCGTCGCTCCCCTGTTCGAAGTCCTCGACGGAGAACTCCACGTCGCGGACGGTCCGGTTCGCGGTGATGGTCTCTCGCGGATTCAGGTTCGCGACGCCCTGCGTCTCGTCGACGAGCACGTCGTCGTCGAACAGCGCGGCGTCGACGTAGTAGTTGTACCCGCTAGGGACCTCGACGGTCGCCGTCACGGTGTCGGTGCGGCCGGGACGAACGGTGCCGACCGTCTCCGTCGCCTCCGCGGCGATCACGTTCGACTCCGCCTGCCGGAGGTAGAGGCGGAGGCCGACGTCGTCAGACGGCTCGTCGCCGCGGTTCGTCACCGAGACGGAGACCGACAGGGTCGCCGTCCGGTTGTCGGCCTCGACGACGCTCACCGCGACCGTCGGCCAGACGGTCCCGTCGGTGAAACCGACCTGCGTGTCCGCGTAGTCGGGAGTGAGCGCCGCGACGCCGGCGATACGGGTTGTCCGCTGCTCGCGGCGCCGCCCGTCCGCGAAGACCACCGTCTCGATGCGGTAGCCCCCCTCGCGCTCGACGGTCACGGTGCCGTTGACGGTGCGTTCGCCCTCGAAGTCGACATCACCCACCTCGACGGTCGTCTCGTCGACGAGGAGGCCGGACTCGGCTCCGATCGCCCGGTGGCGGACGGTGACGTTCTCGACCGTCCCACCGCGGTGGCGGAGGTCGGTGCCGAGCCTGAGTTCGGCGGTCTCGCCGCCAACCTCGCCGGGCGCGACGGTCGTGCCGGCGATGTCTATCTGACCGGGCGGTTCGTCCCGTTCTCGGGGGTCGGTGAGGGCGTCCGGCGCGGCGACGGCGCCGACCGCGCCCGCGACGAGGAGGGCGACCGCGGCCGTCAGGAGGGCCGTGCGGGTGTCCATGTCCGACCCGTCACAACCCCGATATAAGTGCTTTGTCCGGCTCCGGGTCCGAACGGGACAGAACCGGATCAGAGGGCCCGATACCGCCCGTTCGACTCGGTGACTTCCCCTCGGCGCGCGAGGCGAGTCAGAATCTCTCGGGCCGCGTCGGCGGGGACGCCGGCGGCCGCGGCGCGTTCCACCACGGTCGACTCGGTGGGATCGTCGACCGCGTCGACCGCGTCGCGGACGATCTCGGTGCGACTCCGCGAGTCGCCCCCGCCGCCCTCGGCCCGGTCCCCGGCCTCGTCGACCGCGTCGGCGTCGACGCCCGCGGACTCGAGGTACTCCCGGTCGTCGATGCCGGCGTCCTCGACCGCGGCTTCGAGGTCGGCGACGTGGTCGACCTCGGCGAAGGCGGCGCTGTCGCCGCGCTTCTTCGCGAGGAGCGCCGACCGAGCCTCCTGCGCGGCCGCGCGGTCCTCGGACTCGAAGAAGCGCTTGAGCTTCGCCGTCCGGTGGGTCTTGCCGCACCGTGAGCACTGCGCCGTCTCGCTCGTCTCCGGGTCCGTGACCAGCCACATGTTGGCGCACTCGTTGCAGCCGACGACCGCGTACATACGAGGGGATTCGCCGGCCCCGAATGTGAACCCTCGGTCCCAGAATACGACGCCGTCGTCGACCACACCATCACTGCCGTGGCGCGTGCCTCCGAGTGGCCGCCGAAGGCGGCCGCGAGGAGCACGCGCGAGGGAGTCAGTCGCCGGAGCAAGGCGACGGCGACTGACGAGGCTGGGGAGGCGTGAGGTGCGGGGCGGGATTCAAAGGGGCAGCCGCGAGGGCGAAGACGGGCGACGTAAGGACCGCAGGAGCGAGCGAAGCGAGCGACGAGGACCGCAGCGAGCCCATCGAGCCCTCGCGGCTGGGGCTTTGGAGGCAGTTGTCTCCGAGCGATCGTTGGCCTCGTCTCACCGACCGACGACCCAGTGTCGACTGGCGACAGCCACAGGGCCCCGTATCAGTCCGATTCGATCTCGTTCGCGGCTGCCAGCACCTCGTCGTGGAGGGCGCCGTTCGAGGCGACCAGCCCTTTCGAGTCGTGGCGCCACCGGTTCCCCTCCAAGTCCGTCACGCGCCCGCCGGCCCGCCGAACCACGAAGACCCCCGCAACCGTGTCCCAGGGGTTCGCGCGGAGGTTCGTGATCGTCCCCTCCAACCCGCCCGCGGCGACGGTCGGCAGCACCACCTGCGCGGCGCCGAGCCGGCGCATGTCCCCGAAGCGGGCCACGATCGCCTCGCAGGCGCGAGCGTACTCGTCGCGGGCGTCGTACGCCCACCAGATCGTCGGGTCGACGGCCGCGTCGCGGGGCTCGCTCGCGTCGCTCACCGCGATCGGGTCGCCGTTGCGGTACGCGCCCGTGGCGTCGGCGGTGTAGGTGTCGCCGAGCGCGGGCGCGACGATGGCGGCCGCGACCGGCTCGCCGTCGACGACGGCCGCGACCGCGGTGGCCCAGATCCGGACGTCGCGGACGTAGTTGTTCGTCCCGTCGATGGGGTCGATCACCCACGCGGCGCCGTCGTCGGGCACGGTCTTGCGCTCGTCCTCCTCCTCGCCGACGACCGCGTCGTCCGGGTACGACTCGCGGATTTTCTCGATGACGGTGCGCTGGGCGGCGCGGTCGGCCTCCGTCACCACGTCGTCCTCGCCCTTCGTCTCCACGTCGATGTCGCTGCGGAACCCCTCGTTCGCGACCGCGGCGCCGGCCCGCGCCGCGCGCTCCGCGACCGCGGCGCGCTCGGCGACGTCGTCCGCGCGGTCCGCGACGGGGGGCACGTCATCGGCGTCGCGCTCGTCTGCGTCGGTCATGGCGCCAGTCCACCGCCCGGCGGCGTATAAACGTCGATTCGGCGCGGGGAGCGCGTCGAAATTAACTCGATTTCGAATCCGAGTAGTTTTAAGTGGGTCGACCCCGGTGGATCGGGTATGGAACCCGAAGAAGCGGTCCGCCAGCTCGAGTACACCATCGACGTCTCGCTCGACGAAATCGGTCAGCGCGCCGCCGCGGCCTACCGGCCCACCTTCGAGCGCGTGGCCGAGCGCGCGGACGGGACCGCGGTGTACGACCTCGCGGGCGAGCTCTCACAGGAGGTCGTCGACGGCTCCCGTCCCTCCCCGGCGGAGGCGAACGCGGTCGCCGAGCGCGTGCTCGACGACTGGGCGTACACCGACGGCGGGGAGTAAGTGCTTGTATATACTACAAAAATAGAACACCGATCCTAATTATTTTAATTCGGATTACGTCCCGGACTTGACCACGATGGTGTCAATTTCTCCCGTAAGTTCCTGAGTGTCAATATCGTCCACAACCACGTCAAGCCCGATGCTCACTGATTCACCAGAATCAATTTGCGGGTAACCTAGATTCTCGTCGGGGTCTGTCTGTCTCGGCGCAAACTCATTATCTAGGTTCTCAAACCTATTTTCCAGATCCGGGCAAGTAAGTGCGTTTCCGTCGCTGCTGCGGAATAGGTTTATAATCCGGTTGTCCCCACTACTGAGCGGACCGGTCACGCGGGCTGTAATCATAATATCATCCTCAGTCCCGGAGTTACCGATCTCGAAAATGTCGTTCAATAGGGTACTACTATCCTTATTAACTCCCGTTCCTCCATTTCCATTACCGTTGAGATCAATTTTCAGCTTCCCGCCCTCGGTCGTCGCGTACGGTGACGTGGGTTCCAGACGGAGGTACGCATTCTTGTCCGTAACCACGTTAACGCTCACACCGCGTGACGTTTGCGTCTGCGTGAATGCGCCAGTACCCGTTGCGGCTGCCCCGCCGGCAGCGAGCGATCCAAGTCCGACGACGAATTCGAGGTATTACGCGGGCGTGAGATCTCTTGGAGCCTCTACTACCTCGGGCTCGCAGTCCTCGCAGGCCTCGTCCAGCTCGTGGTCGCGGTCGAGGTGCCTCTCTTCGCCGCGCTCGACAGGACCGCAGTCGCCGTCTTCGTCGTGACCGCGTTCGGCGTCTCCGCCGCGCTCCACTATTACTACGGTGAGCGCGCTCGCTTGGAGAACTTGGAGAAGCCGCCCGAACTACGGGAAAAGGGAGTGACCGCAGTGGCTCGCGACCGTCTCGAATCAGATCTATCTCTAAATAGACATTTCTTATCGTTTTATAACTCTCTAGATGCTCGTCGCCTGATCAAGAGTCGTCGGACCCTGCTCGCTGTACGCTTCAACGGCGAGGAACTGTCCGGAGAAGATGTTATTGGCCTTATCAGGTCCGTCAAGCGTGTAGAATTCGCTGTTCACGACAACACGCACGATGACGGCAATGCTCTCCCCCGGACCCAGTTCGATGTGCCCGGTCTTGCTGTCGTCGGCGAGAGTGTTGTAGTTGTTACTGTAGTTGGTAGTGACCCTACTGCGTGCCTGAACGTTGCCGGACGGATCGTCGAAGTTCGAGCCGTTGAAATTAGGCGGAGTGTCCCGATCAATGAGCGCCACGCTGCCACCCGACGACTGCGGGTCGACGAAGTCGGCGGTGGCTGCGATGAACTGTACGTCGATCCCTGCCGGAACTTCGATTGTCCCGTCCGAAGCGAACGTATTGTTCGTAGCGGAGCTGGTGTACACTGGGTTTCGCAGGGGGTTGTTGACCTCGATGTACAGCGTTTCAGTGGTCTGGTTTTTCAGCGTGTAAGCCGGGCGAGCCGCCGTGACACCGTCAGTGTTGACACCTTTTCCGCCGTTGTGATCACTGGCGAAGTCGAGTCTGATCTGCCCGTTGGTATTAGTCGTTTCGACGAACTCAGAGTCTTTGTTCGGGATGATACCGAGGTATGCCGCCCCGTCTCCCGCGACATCGACCGCCATACCACGCTCTGCTTGGATGGTATCCACCGCGCCAGTACCCATTGCGGCTGCCCCGCCGGCAGCGAGCGATCCGAGTCCGACAACGAACTTGCGTCGTTCCATATCGTATCTCACCTGTGTTCGGGCACCCCCGCAGTCCGGACGTCCGGGCCGGGAGTGCTCGAATAACCCATACGAGGGGTGATACTTCGTTATGATATTCTCGACATGTCCGCGTGCTATCCTCGTTGCGTGACGTGCGCGGCTCGTTGCGGAGCAGACACTCCTCGCTAACTGTGTCGGGATGTCCCTGAATGCGCGTTAAACAGCGCCTAATACGCGTTAGAAGGCTACTATAGCTATCAGCAGTATCCTGAACGACACACCGAAAGTCCGTGGGGGCTCCGGCTGGCCGGCGTCGGACCGACGATCACTTCCTGATAATATATGAAAAATTATGTGTTAAGCTAAACAATCCTCCCTATTTATGACATATTACCGCACACGCTACAAGCGAAATCCGCCGGTCCGAGGAAGGGGTTCCGCCGGCGCGAGACGAAGGTGCTCAGATCGATGGGATCTACGACTACGAGGACGAACGAACCGAGTCGAACCGGAGGTGAACTGTCCGAAGACGAGATCTTCGAAGTGCTGTCGAACAGGCGGCGCCGCTTCGTCATTCACGCGCTCAAGCGCGCGGACGAGCCGGTCGATGTCTCCGAGCTCTCCACGCACGTCACCGCGTGGGAACGCGGTATCGACCCGGTGGACGTTCAGTACGAGGACCGCCGGAACGTGTACAGCACGCTCCAACGCACGCACCTGCCGAAGCTGGAAGAGAAGAACGTGGTGACGGTCCACGAGGAGGAGAACCTCGTCGAACCGACGCCCGAACTCGAGGAGCTCGACATCTACGTCGAGGTCCTCCGGAGCAAGGAGATCCCGTGGAGCCTCTACTACGTCGGGCTCGCGGGCCTCACCGCCTCGCTCCTGCTCGCCGTCGCCGCGGGAACGCCGGGGTTCGCCGGCTTCGAGGCGATCGACGTGGGAGTGTTCACGGCTACCGTCTTCGGGATCTCCTCGGTCGCGCACCACGTCGTCGGCCGGCGAACGCGCTTGGGAAACACGGCGAAACCGCCCGAGCTCCGGCGCCGAGAATGAATACCGCGACCCGAACGCCGCCGGCTCGGGCGCCGTCGGCCCGCGTGAGACCCCTCCGCGCGCTGAGCATCGTACTCGCGTTCACGGCGGCGCTCGGGCTGATCTTCGGCACCGCCGGATTCACCGCGATGGAGGCCCAACGCGGGCTCGCCGTCAACGTGACGAACGACGCGAGCGCGTACCTGGGCTACGTACCGCTCACCGACGAAGTCCACGACGGGGAACCGACGGCCGTCGTCGAGTACCGCAACCAGTTCGGCACCGCTCTCGACGAGTTCGACGTCGCCGTCTCGATAGCGGACCCCGGGTCGACCGAAGTCGCGATCGAGTCCGTCGACTCGCCCTCGTCGCTCGACGAGGGAACCGCCGCCGCGGTCAACGTCACGCTGCGCTGCCCGGAGAGAGAGCCCGTTTCCCTCCTGTTCGAGGCCGACGGGAGCGGCGGCGGCGTCAGCGTCTCGCTTGACCGCGTCCACACCGTGACCTGCGTGCCGAAGGGCCCGACTGTGACGGGGATCAGATTCGACGACGCGGCGAACGGCCGAGCGCTGGTCGACGGTCGACACGGCGAGGTCACCGCGAACGTGTGGGTCGCTGAGACCCCGCCGGTCGAGGAGGCGGAGGACCTCACGGAGGTGAGTTTCGACGGAGCGACCCCGTTCGATACGTCGACCAAGATCCGCCGTCAAGTCAACACCGTCCCCTCGTCGACGGTCGGCGGTAACTGGAAGATCGTCGCCGTCGAGTTCCCCGATCGGAACCTCACCTACCTCCATCCCGAGTGGAACGAAGGAGCGTACGACACCCCCAAGGCGGGCGGCGGCGTCGCGTACGACGGGACGGTCGACGAGGCGTTCCTGCTGAACGCCTCCGTCGATGGCGGCGAGGTCGTCGAGGCCGGGGAGGAGGACTGACCCGTCGAGGCCCGACTCGCTTACAGCTTCACCTGCTCGCCCGTCCCGGGCGCGCTCGCGTCGAACCCGTCCGCGCGCAGATCTTCCGCGAACGCCTCGCAGCGGTCGCCGTGGTTCACCAGCACGCGCGCTCCGCGATACGACTCCAGGAACGACTCCAACCCCTCGCGGTCGGCGTGCGCGGAGAAGTCGTACGAGTCGACCCGCGCGCTCACCGGCCGAACGCGTCCGTTCAGCTCCAACTGCCCGCGCTCCTGAAGCTCGCGGCCCGGCGTTCCCTCCACCTGGTACCCCGTGAGCGTCACGAGGTTCGTCGGGTTCGTCCGGATCTCCGGGAGGTAGGTGTGGACCGGACCGCCGGCGAGCATCCCGGAAGTCGTGACGATCAGGGCGTTCTCGCCCGCGATCCGCTCGCGCCGTCCGTCGCGGCCCGTGACGACCCGGGCCCGGCCGACCGCCTCGTCGAACGCGTCCGCGTCGCGCAGGAACGAGGGATACTGCCGGAGCATCTCGGTCACCTCGACGCCCATCCCGTCGACGTACGGCGTGAGGTCGTTCGCGGCCGCGACGAGGAGCATTTCCTGCGTCCGACCGATGGCGAACGCGGGCGCGACGACGGTGCCGCCCTCCCAGATCGTCCGCTCGACGCGCTCGGCCCACGCCGACTCCACCGCGGCGCGGTCCTCGTGGGTCACGTCCGCGTAGGTGGACTCGCAGACGACGACGTCGGCGTCGGGGCGCGCGGTCGTCCCCGCAACCAACCGCTGGTCGTCGGTGTGGAAGTCGCCGGTGTACAGCAGGCGCGTCTCGCCGTCGTCGACGAGGACGTGCGCGGAGCCCGGGATGTGGCCGGCCGAGAACAGCGTCACCTCGTACCCCCCGTCGTCGATCCCGCCGGCGACCGCGAAGGGTTCCTCGTAACCGTGCCGCCGCTCCACCTCGCCCAGCCGAGCGACGTGTTCCGCGCCGAACGGACACAGCGGGCTGTTGCCGTGGAGCTTCAGCGTGTCCTCGGCGAGCGTCCGCGCGAGCTCGCCCGTCGGCGGCGTCCAGTGGACCGGCGGTCGCCGGTCGCCCTTCAGCAGCGCGGGGACGGCGCCGACGTGGTCGAGGTGCCCGTGCGAGACCACGACCGCGTCTGGCTCCGGGTCCCGAACCGGGTACTGCGGCGGGTCGGCGGTCTTGAGTCCGTAGTCTAGGAGGAGGGTCTCGTCGACGAGGAGGGCGCTCCGACCGACCTCGCGGGCGCCGCCGAGGAGCTCCAGTTCCATCGGAGATCCGTAGCCGCCCGCGGGGTTAGTGTCCGTCGGTCGGGTCGCCGGCGGGAGACCGAACCGCTTCGGTGACCGGCGCCGGCCCGACGACCCAGACCCACGCGGCGAGCATCAGCGCGCCGGGGAGCTCCGGCAGCGCGAGCCCGGTCACGGGCCACCACCCGGCGACGAACGTCGCCCAGACGGCGACGTGGACCGGGGCGAACGCGAGCGCGACGCGGCCGGTCGCCTCGCCTCGCCTGAGCCACCCGTCGACGGCGAAGACCGCCGTGATAAGTCCGTAGAACCCGACTGCCGCAGGGCCGTGAAGCGGCTCGGTGAGATCGAAGGTGCCGATCCCGGCCATCGCGACCATCGCGAGCGCGAGCAGGAGCGCCCGGAGCGGTCGACCGGCTCGTCCGAGGCCCGCGGCGTAGCAGACGCCCGCCGCCCCGCCGACGATCAGTCCCCAGTTGAACGCGACGGCGCTTCCGTCGCGGACGCCCAGGTCGGAGAGGGCGTCGGCCGTCCACGAGAAGGTCGGATCGAGGAGCACCGCGAGCGCGATGCCGCCGAGCGCCGAGAGCGTCGCGACGGCGCCGAACGCGGCCGCGACACGCCCGAATTCGTCGACTTCGGGAGAACGGGAGTCCGCGTCGGTGCCGGCCCGACCGTCGGCTGAGGAGGGCACGGAGGGCGCCATCGACCGCGGTCAGTCGAGCCGCTCGGCCGCGTCGCGCTGGACCAACGGGTCGGCGTTCTCGACCGGGAGGGAGACGACGTCCTCGCTCGCGAGCTCGTACTCCCGCTCGTCGACGCCGAAGATGGCCCCGACGTCGCGGGTGATCCGGACGGTCGCTCGCTCGGTTCCTGCGGCCGGGTCGGCGTCGGCGGTCGTCGGCGAGTCGGCCGCCGGCTCGCCGGCTGGCGCTCCCTCGGGCACCGCTCCGCCGTCCGTCGTCGCGTCAGCGGTCGATTCCTCGTCGGCGTCGCCCGCGGGAGTCCCGTCGCGCTCCTCGTCGACGCCGACCGCTCCCGGAGGCGCCGGATCGGGCGGCACCGGCGTCGGCTCGTCGCCGTTCGCCCCGGTTCCTTCGGCCGGCTCCGATTCGGAGGGATCCGGGCCGCTCTCGGTCGGCTCGGGCGGCGTGGGCGGAGCGTCGGCGGACGGATCGGACTCCCCGCCGCCCATCGCACCGGCGAGCGCGTCCGAGGCGGCGGGGCCGTCGGCGGCGTCCGCCACCTCGGTACTCGGATCCGTCGGCTCCGCGCCCGTCGGGGACGCATCGGTTTCGGATGTCGGGTCGCTCGGCGTCGGGTCGCGCGACCCCGCGGCGTCGGGTGCGGCAGCGGTCTCGTCGGCGATCTCGTCGGTGGTCTGGGAATCGTCCGGGACCGGTGACTCGCCCGCGAGCACGTCGAGCACCTCCGACTTGTTCGCGGTGATGCGCTCGACGAGGTCGTCGAACAGCCGGCGCTCCTCGGTCGTCATCCCCTCCTCGTCGACGGACATGTCGGCGGCGGCGAAGGAGGCGAGCTTGACGACCTTGCCGACCCGGCGCTCGTAGAGGGCCTCCGCGACCTCTTCGGCGGTCTCGACCTCGTCGGAGAGCCGACGGATGTCGTCGTCCTCGAAGGGGTTGTCGACCTGCTCGGCGCGGCGGTCGCGCGCGGCCCGGAGGTCCGCGACGTACGCGCCCACGTCGTCGTAAAACGAGTCCCGCAGGTGCTGGAGGCTGTCCTTCCGGCGCTCTTTCGCCTGCGCGGATCGGAGTTCGTCGAGGTTCATTCGTCGGTGTACTCCGTCATCGTTCGGGGGCTTTCCGCGCCTCGCCGCGGGCCATCAGGAAGACCCCCGCGAACTCCGGCACGGTGTCTCTACCGGATTCAACTCTGACGCGCTCGCCGTTTAATTCTACCGTCCGATCCGCGTCGGTCTCGATCCGTATCTCGCGGCCGACGAACCGGTCGGGAACCGCGTCTCGGAGCGGGTCGAAGTCGGCCAGTTCGCCGCGGTCGAGCGGCGTGACGACGAGCCCGGACCCGCCGTGGAGCGTCCCCGGCAGCCGGATGAGCCGACGGGTGTCGGTGGTCACCGGCTCGTCGATCGGCGCCGCGTCCTCGGCGGCGACGCGCGTCGCGAGCGCCGAGACGAGTCGCCTGACGCCCGGACCGCCCGCCTCCACGTTCCCCTCGCGGACCGCGGTCGGGTTCCGGTCGAACGCGCCGAGGATCGTCTCCGCGCGGCCCTCCCCGATCCCGTCGAGCTCCATCAGCCGCTCGCGGGCGGCCTCCTCGTCCATCTCGCGGAGGTCGTCGGCGTACTCGACCAGGGCGTCGTGGACGCGCGCGCCCCACCCGCCCTCGGTCCGGAGGACGCGCTTCGTCGTCCCGCGCTCCGAGACGGTCCGGATCAGGGCGTCGGTGTCGAGGTCGATCGCGCGCACGTAGTCGACGATCTCACGGCGCGCGTCGCTGTCTAACTCCCGGACGCTCTGATCGCGGACGTGGACGTGGTAGCCGCGCCCCCCGGAGAAGACGACGGTCACGTCCTCGAACGCGAAGTCGTCGTCGAGGAAGTCCAAGAGCCGAAAGAGGGCGTCCTTACACGCCGCCAGCATCTCGGGGTACGAGGTGGTCTCGGGGTCGATGCCGGGGAGGTGGTCGGCGTCTAAGTCGAAGACGAGGTCGGCGTTCCGCCACCCCTTCTGTCCCATCGTCGCAGCCCCCGGCTCGTCGTAGCGCGCGGCCGAGAAGTAGGCGTGTCGCGGCGCGTTGTCCGCGAAGAACGTGTCGACGTGGCCGAGTTCGGTCAGCGCTTGGTGGCGGACCATCGTCGTCCCCGACCCCGGGGTCCACGGGATGTGGCCCCACTCGCGGAGGTTCGCGTCGGGCGGCAGCGACAGCGACACCGACCGGTAGTAGTCGCCGAACCGCCCCCGGAGGTACTCGCGGGTCCGGTCGTCCATCGTCTCCTCTCGTACCCGCGGTCGACGTATCAACGTTACCGTTCGCGGGCGACCGCGGAAGAAGCGAGATGAGCGGGGGGGAAGAAGCGAGATGAGCGCGGGGGGACGACGGATCACGACCCGAGACGCGGTGGCGCGTGCCTGCGAGCGGCCGGAGCGAAGCGGAGGCCGCGAGGAGCACGCGCGAGGGAGTCGGTCGCCCGAGCGGAGCGACGGGCGACCGACGAGGCTGGGGAGGTGTGAGGCTGCGGTGCCGTGTGGGGGGTGGGGCTCAAAGGGGCAGCCGCGAGGGCGAAGCACGACGACGCAAGCACTGGAACGAGGGAGTGAACGGAGTGAGCGACCGAGTGAAGCGCGCAGCGAGTCGCGCGAGTCCTCGCGGCTGGGGCTTTGGAAGTGTTTGCCGCGGCGACGTTACCGACGTACCGGTGAGCATCTGAGACTTCGACGTCGACAGTCGGGTTCACCACCACCTTCGGCCAAACACTATCCGGGACGGCTCCCTATCCCTCTCGTATGCGATCCGAAGAGGAGGTCAGAGAGCAGTACGAGTTCCTCCGCGAGCAGCTGGACGACGAGGAGATGAGCCACCGCGGCGTCGAGGAGCTGTTCACCCACTACAAGCGCGCGATCGGCTGGGTGTTAGAAGAAGAACATATGTGAGCGCCGTACGACACGTTTATCACTCTCTACGCTGTACAGTCTAGTGACGCTTCGTCTGGAGGGCCGAAGCGTCAGCGGGGACCAATCGGCAGGCCTGACGCGGCTTTTTTCCGCGTCGGGCGTGCCTTCTTCGGAAACTCGACCCCTTAGCGTTCCGCTCGTCGCCTCGCGCCCGAGCGGAGTCGCGCGCAGTTCCACGTTCCACGCCGAGCGGCGCCGCCGAGACGCGGCGAGGTTCCGTTTCCGCCTTGCCACGGCAGGTGGTACCGTTCGACTCTCGAACGGATGCGTATCAGTAGATCGAAACGAGTTCCGGCCGTGAGCACGCGGTCCGGACTCGCGTGACAGTTACGGAATTGACAGAACGGAGGTCGGTGTTCCGGGGACGTAAGCCCCGCTGTTCGGTCGTACGTGGACTGATATAACGGTATATTTATTTATTTTCGACAGGTATGTATAGTCAGTTGTATGTACGACCTCACAGGTTTTCAGCGCGACCTGCTCTACGTGATCGCGGGGCTCGACGAGCCGCACGGGCTGGCCATCAAAGAGGAGCTCGAAGGGTACTACGAGAAGGAGATCCACCACGGCCGCCTCTACCCGAACCTCGACACGCTCGTCGAGAAGGGGCTCGTCGAGAAGGGCCAGCGCGACCGCCGCACGAACTACTACACGCTGACCCGCCGGGGCCGCCGCGAAATCGAGGCCCGCACCGATTGGGAAGCCGAGTACATCGAGCACTGACGCGGCCGCCCGTTACCCCCGCGACCGGCCGATAGCCGCCGGCCTCCGTCTCCTCTCCTGTTTCCCGCCGGCCTCCCGCCCCGCGCCGCGAACGGTTGGATTCAAGTCGACCCCGAGGGAACTCCGTCGTATGCAACCGGGAGATCGCGTCCGCGTCGACCGCGGGGGCGTCACCAACGAGGGCGTACTGCTCCCCTCCACGACGCGCGACCACCTCGTCGTCAAGCTCGACGGCGGGTACAACGTCGGCATCGACCGCGAGGAAGCCGACGTCGAGGTGCTCGAATCCGGCGTCCGCGAGGTCGACCCCGCCGCCGAGACCGACGACGCGGGCGAGGCGACCTCCGAGATCACCTTCGACGACGGCCTGCCCACGATTTCGCTCATCTCGACCGGCGGGACCATCGCCTCCACCGTCGACTACCGGACGGGGGCCGTCACGGCCCAGTTCGACGCCGAGGACGTCCTCCGGGCCGTGCCCGAGCTCGCCGGGCGCGCGAACTACCGCGGCCGAGTCGTCGCGAACATCCTCTCGGAGAACATGGAGCCGTCGATCTGGCGCGAGCTTGCCGAAGCCGTCGCCGAGGAGATCGAGGCCGGCGCCGACGGCGTCGTCGTGATGCACGGCACCGACACGATGCAGTACTCCGCGTCCGCGCTCTCGTTCATGCTCGACTCGCCGGTCCCGGTCGTGTTCACCGGGAGTCAGCGATCCGCCGATCGCCCCTCCTCCGACAACGTGATGAACGCGGTCTGCGCCGTCGAGGCCGCGAAGGCCGACCACGCCGAGACGCTCGTCTGTATGCACGCGGGCCCCTCCGACGACGCCTGCGCGCTCCACCGCGGCACGCGCGTCCGCAAGAACCACACCTCCCGCCGGGACGCCTTCGAGACCGTCGGCGCCGCGCCCCTCGGCCTGATCGACTACGAGGCCGCCGCGGAGGCGGGCGCCGAGGGCGACGCGGCCGACGCCGCCATCGAGTGGCGCCGCGAGCCGCTCGCACGCGGGAGCGCGGCGCAATCGGTCGACCTCGCGCCCGACCTCGCTCCCGACGTCGAGCTCGTCAAGTTCACGCCCGGGATGGATCCGGCGGCGTGGACGTACTTAGACGGGAAGGACGGCGTCGTGATCGAGGGCACCGGGCTCGGCCACGTCCACACCGACCTCATCCCGCGGATCGAGGACCTCGTCGAGGGCGGCGCCGTCGTCGCGATGACGAGCCAGTGCCTCGACGGGCGGGTCTGCGACCGCGTGTACGACACCGGCCGCGACCTGCTGGACGCGGGGGTCGTCGAGGCCGGCGACACCCTCCCCGGCACCGCGAAGGTGAAGCTGATGTGGGCGCTCGCGAACGCCGCCGACCCGGCCGACGCGATGACCCGGGACCTCGCGGGCGAACTGACCGAGGAGTCGCAGCCCTGGCGATGACGGGGGCGGGAGGCGAGTCCGATGTCGTCGTCCGCGAGGCCCGCCCCGCCGACGCCGACGCGGTCGCGGCGTTCACGCGCGACACCTGGGGCGAGCGCCACGACGACTACATCCCGCGGGTGTTCCCCGACTGGGCCGGGTCCGACGACCCCGACTGCGGCACCTTCGTCGCGACGCTTCCCCCGGACGCCGTCGACATCTCCGGCCTCGACGGCCGAGAGCCGGGCGACACGCACGTCGCGGGCGACGGCGCCGGCGCCGCCGACGCGGAGCCCGAGGCGGTCGTCGGCTGTATTCAGGCCGTCTCGCTCTCGGAGTGGGAGGCGTGGGGACAGGGGATCCGCGTCGACCCCGCCGCGCGCGGCCACGGCGTCGGCACCGCGCTCTCGGCTGCCGCGCTCGACTGGGCCCGCGACCGCGGCGCCGCAGTCTGCCGAAACATGGTCTTTTCGTGGAACGTCATGGGACTCGGCCAGTCGCGCGCGGTCGGCTTCGAGCCCGAGACCGAGTTCCGGTTCGCGGAGCCGGAGCCCGATCCGGACGCGATCGACGATTCGGGGGTCGATCTCGAACCCCTCGTCGACCCCGACCCGAACGCCGCGTGGGCGTTCTGGAGCGACAGCGACGCCCGCGACCGCCTGCGCGGCCTCGCGCTCGACCCCGACGAGCCGTGGGCCTGCTCCCAACTCACCCGAGAGCGACTCGCGACCGCGGCCGCCGAGGACCGACTGATCGCGGTCGCCGGTCCGAGGTCGGTCGCCGGCTTCGCGGTCCGGACCCGCGTGACGGAGCGCGAAGCCGATGGGGAGACCACGCGGACCGCGACGTACGGCGTCGCCGCGTGGCGCGACCTCGACGCCGCGGGGGCGCTGTACGACGCCGTCGCTGCCGACGCCGCGGCCGCCGACGCCGACGCCGCCCGCGTGCTGATACCCGAGACGGTCGAACACGTGAGCGACACCGGCGCGAACCGCGTCCCGGTCGCGGCCGAGCCCGACTTCGTGATGTCCGCGGATCTCACCGGCGGGTCGTGAGCGGTCGCCGACGGCGAACCGACCGCCGGGTCGTGAGCGGTCGGTTTCTCACGACCGGATCCCCCCGATCGAAGGGCTCAATCCGTTCGACCTCCACTAGCGGGGTATGACCCTCTTCGGCGTCGCCCTCCCGTGGTCGCTCCCGCTCACGCTCGTGATCTACGGCGTCGTCGTCGCCGCCGCGGCGTGGATCTTCCGCGACGCGAGGGCGCGCGGGAGCCGCTACGCGGTCGTCTGGGGGCTCTCGACGCTCCTCTTCACGATCGTTCCGGTGCTCGCGTACCTGTACCTTCACCGCCGCGCCGGTCCGGCGCGCTGAGACGGCCGCCTCGCGCGGGAGGGAGGTCGGTCCGGTGTCGCGCCGACCCGGTCCGCCATCGCGACGCGCGACCGCTCCGGACCGCTTATGTGCGGCGCCGCGGAACGACCGGCGGATGCCCTCCCTCCGCTCTACCGACCGACTGCGCGCGCTCGGTCGCGGTCGCCGGCCGCGCGCGCTCTCCGTCGCGCTCGCCACCCTGCTCCCGCTCGTCGGCGTGGTCGCGCTCGGCTGGAACGCGGCCGCGCTGATGACGCTGTACTGGTTCGAACTCGGCATCACGTCGCTCTGGGCGCTCGTCCGCGCGCTGTTCGCCGGGCGCCCCTCGGAGATCGAACGCGACGGACTGATCGTCGGCCCGCTCGCGCAGCGACGCGCCGGGCTGTCGATCCCGTGGACCGGGGTCGAGATCCGGGTCTCGTCGCTGCTCGTCCTCCCGATCGCCGCGCCGATCCTCGCGGCCGTCTGGGCCGTCGTCGGCGCGCTCACGGTCGGCGTCGTCGCGGACGGCGGGCTGTCGGCCGACGCGCTCGACACCGTGACGCTCGCGGTCATCGCCGTCTTCGTCGGCGAGGCGGCGACGACGCTCGTCGAGTACTTCGGTCGCGGCGAGTACCGCGACCACAGCGCCCAGACCGCGATCCAAGGGGTGTTCGCCCGCGGCGCGGCGATCTTTCTCGGCGCGCTGTTCACCGTCACGATCGTCGCCGCGAGCACGCTGGAGGGCGACACGCCGATCTCCGCGCTCGACCCCGACGCGATCGGGCTCCCGCTCCTGCTCGGCATCGTCGCGGTGAAGTTCGCCTTCGACCTCGCGGGGCTGTACGGCGACCGACTGGCGGCGTTCGACGAGTCGTCGGCGCTCGACCTGGGATTCTCGTACGACCCGCCCGCGGCGGAGTCTGTCGACGGCTCGACCGCGGAGCCGGTCGAAGCGGTCCGACAGCCCGGCCGCGCGCGACTCGCCGGGGCGTCGGCGACGCTCGTTCGCCACCCGGGGCTGTGGTACCTCGCGGCGCTCCCCGCGCTCGTCGGCGTCCTGTTCGCGATCGGTGGCGACCGGGGGACCGCCGCCGCCCTCGCCGCGGTCGCGGTCGCGCTCCCGCTGGGGCTCGCCGCGCTCGACCGCGAACTCCGGTACGGGCTCGTCGAGTACCGCGCCGCCGACGGCGCGCTCGTCGCCCGCGACCGCCTGTTCGGCGTCGTGCTGTGGCGCGTCGAGCCGTGGGACGAGACCGACCTGCGGGTGGAACGCGGGCGGCTCGACCGACGGCTCGGAACCGAGACCGTCGTGATCGAACTCCGCGACGACGAACACCGGATTCCGGGACTCGCCGATCCCGAGCCGGTCCTCGACGTGTTCGACAGGCGACCGGACCGCCCCGACGGACCGGACCGACCGGACGAGTGAGTCGCGTCAGCCGTTCGCATCGCCCGCGTCGTCGCGCCCGTAGAGGGGGTGTGCGTCCCCGGCGAGGCGCTCGAACAGCAGGACGACGGCCCCGTGGAAGGCGACGAGGACGGTCACGCTCGCGACGATGATCGCCACCTCGGCCGGCGTCGAGAGCAGGCCGAGCGAGACGATGAGCGTCGTCGCGCACGCCGGCGGGTGGGCCGTCTCGGTCGCGATCATCGCCCAGCTGGTCGTCACGAGGGAGACGACCGCGCTCGCGGTCAGCCGGAACCCCTCGGGGGAGAAGGCGGGGGGCGTCGCCGTCAGCGCGGCGCCGTCAGCGATACCCGCCCACGCCGCGAGCCCCGCGAGCCCGCCGATCAGGTGGCTCCCCACGACGCGGACGGCGCGCTCGCGCTCGCTCCGGCGGTCGAACGCGAGGACGAACGCGGACGGGCCGAGGCTCGGAAAGACGAACGGCTGGCCGGTCGCCCACGCGACCAGACCGAGGACGGTGAAGAGCAGGCCGGCGTAGAGGCTCGTCCCGAGGCGGCGACGCATTGCGCCCCGGTCGACCGGCGACCCACAAATGCCCGGCGGATCGGCCTCGGCACCCCGCGAATCGGCCGCGACACCCCGCGGATCGGCCGTCGGGAACCGGCGCTATCGCTCGCGATAGCCGAACCCGAACGCCTAATTGGTCCCGTCTCGCCCGTGGAGACATGTTCGCGACGCTGCCGGACCTCCTCCGACTGCTCGTCGTCCCCGTGTTCGGGTGGGCGGCCCTTCGGGACGTCCGGACCCGCCGCCTCCCGAACCGGATCTGGCCGCCGCTGTACCTGTTCGGCGCGCTGCTCCTGATCTGGGAGGCCGCCTCGCTGTGGCCGTTCGCCGGGTACGACGGGCGGATCTTCCTCCTGCGGGCCGCGATCAGCCTGCTGTTCGTCGCGCCGCTCGGCTACGCGTTCTGGTACCTCGGCGCGTTCGGCGGCGCCGACGCCAAGGCGATGATCGCGCTCGCGGTGATATTCCCGACGTTCCCGGCCTACGAGATCGGGGCCTTCGCCCTCCCGCTCGTCGACACCGAGGTCGGCGTGTTCTCGCTGACGATCCTCACGAACACCGTCCTGCTCGGCCTCGCGTACCCGGTCGGTCTCGCCGCTCTCAACCTCGTCCGCGGCGAGGCCTCGCCGAGCATGTTCTTCGCGCGACCGGTCCCGACCGACTCGCTGCCCGACCGGCACGGGCGACTGTTCGAGGCCCCGGACGGGCCGACTCGGAACGGTCTCGACCTCGACGCGCTCCGGATGTACCTCCGCTGGCGCGGCCTCGCGCTCGCGGACCTGCGGGCCGACCCGGAGGGGCTCCGCGATCCGGCCTCGGTCGACGAGACGTTCGACCCGACCGACGGCGGGACCCACGTCGGCCCTCGGACGGACGGCGGGACCGCGGTCGACGCCGAGGCCGGCGGCGACGCGGAGCGAGGCGCTCCGTCCCGCTCCGACTTCGACGACCCGTGGGCCGCCGAGCGCTTCCTCGACGAGATCGACCACGGCGCCTACGGCACCGACGCCGCCACGCTTCGCGACGGCCTCGACGTCGTCGCCCGCGAGGGCCGCGTGCTGGTCTCGCCCGGGATGCCGTTCGTCGTCCCGATGGCCGTCGGGCTCGTCGTCTCGCTGACGTACGGCGACGCGCTGTTCGCGGTGCTCGGCGCGGTCGGGCTGGTGTGAGCCGACGGGACGAGCGTATTTATAAATAGAACCGCGGTGGCGCGCGAGCGACCGAGTGAGGACCACAGCGAGTGTGCGCCCGCCTCGCGACTGGGGCTTTGAAAACAATCACCCTACCAAGAGCGATTTATAAACGACTGAGTGGGGAACTCGGGGATTCTCTGTCCGGCTTCGCGAGTCGCTATTTATATATGACCGACGACGGCCTCGTCTTAATTCCCGGCCCAGACGTCGTCCGCGGCGAGGACGCGCGTGCCGACCGGGCGCTTCACGAACTCGCCGAGGTCGCGGCCGACCAGGTCGCCGACGCCGCGCTGGGCGGCCACGTCGAGCAGCCGCTGGTCGACGATCCCGTCGACGACCACGGCGTGCGGCGCGGGCTCGGCGCCCTCGACCGCGTCGAACGCCTCCGCGGCGTCGACCTCGCTGAGAACCTCGAATCCGTCGTCGAGGAGCCGCGCACGGCCGGTCTCCCCGTCGACGACCTCGTCGACATGCGCCGCCATCGATCCCGGTTCGTCGGACTCGCCGTCGCGCTCTGTCCCGGCGGCTTCGTCGCGGTCGGCTTCGGCGCACTCGTCGGATTCTGATTCCAGATCGGCGTCCGTGTCGGGTTCGACGGTTGAGGCCGCGTCGGTGTCGGGCGTCGAGTCGAGCTCGTCCTCGTCGGTCGGCGTCGACTCCGGCTCCGGCGCTTCGCTCGTTCCGTCGGCCGGGGGCGGATCGCCGGTCTCGGTCGCCGCGTCGCGCGCTTCGGACCCTTCGGACTCTGACGGTTCGGACTCGTCCGATTCGGTCTCCGGCTCGATATCGGGCGAGGCGGCCGACCGGGTCGACGGTCCGGCCGAGTCGTCGTCCGAGGAGTCGTCCGGGACCGCCCCGCCGTCGCCGACGCGGGCGACCGACCCGGGGTCGTCGCCGTCGGCGATCTCCTCGTCGCTCGCTGCGGCTCGGAGGTCGGCGGCGTCCGCGAGGCTGGCGTACGGCACCTTCCCGCGGAGCGCCTCGAAGACGGCGTCGCGGTCGAGGTCCTCGACGGACTCGCCGGGCGGCGCGAACGCGACGTAGTCGACCTCGCCCACCTGGGCGAGCTCGCGGAGGATGAGCTCGCCGCCGCGGTCGCCGTCGAGGAACGCGGTGACGGTCCGGTCGGCGGTCAGGTCGGCGACCGACTCCGGGACGTTCGTCCCCTCGACCGCGACGGCGTTCTTGATCCCGCAGTCGAGCAGCGTGAGCACGTCCGCGCGCCCCTCGACGACGATGACGGCGTCGGAGTCGCCGACGCGGGGGCCCGCCGGGAGCCCCTCGTAGTCGACGATCCCCTCGACGCGGGCGGCGTCGCGGACCTCGTCTAAGACGTCGCTGCTGGCGAGGCTCGTCTCCTCGAAGCCGCCGGCGATCAGCTCCTTCGCGCGCTCGACGACCTCGCGGCGCTTGGCCGCCCGCACGTCCTCGATGCTCGTCACCTCCACGGAGGCGTGACAGGGTCCGATGCGGTCGATGGTCTCCAGCGCGGCCGCGAGGATGGCGGTCTCGACTTTGTCCAGGCTCGACGCGACGGTGACCTCGCCGAACGACTGACCGTTCTCCGACTCGACGGAGACGTCGATTCGGCCGACGCGCGAGGACTCTTGGAGGTCTCGGAGGTCCAACTCGTCTCCGAGGAGCCCCTCGGTCTGCCCGAACACCGCCCCGACGACGTCGCTCCGCTCGACGACGCCGTCGGCCGCGATGGTGGCGTGTATCAGGTATTTTTCTGTGTCTTTCATGAGTGGTGAATGGTGATGTCGGGCGGTAGCGCCCGTCCGTGTGTGGTTGCGCTCCTCGCGGAAAGTAGTTATCGCCACGCCCCTCCGGCCGCGATTGTTGAAGAATAATTTTTTTCGATACGCATATCCGAACCCGTCCAACAGTTCTTAGTGTTTATAGACACATTATTATCTCACATGACGCGCTCACGGAGCGATCTCGTGTGGATACCGACGTTCGCGATACTCGTGGCGTTCGCCGTGCCGTGGCCGCTGTGGGGCGTCGACCGCGTCGTCGCGGGGCTCCCGGTCTGGATCTGGTGGCACGTGGCGTGGCTCGGGCTGTGCGCGGCCCTGTTCGCGCTGTTCGTCCGGAGCGGCGCGTGGGAGCGCGGGATGGGGCAGCGCCCGACCGCTGGCGCCGCCGGAACCGCGGAGGAGATCACGGACCAGGCCGCCGCCGAGGCCGCCGACCGGGAGGTGGAGCGCCGATGACGCTCGGCCTCTCGCTCGGCGTCGTCGTCGGGTACCTCGTCGTCGCGCTCGCGCTCGGGCTGGTCGCGTACCGCGTCTCGGAGACGACCGCCGAGGACTACTACCTCGCGAGCCGGTCGATCGGGACGCTCGTGCTGCTCTTCACGACGTTCGCGACGCTGCTGTCGGCGTTCACCTTCTTCGGCGGCCCGAACCTCGCGTACCGCGCGGGCCCCGAGTGGCTGATCGTGATGGGGACGTTAGACGGCGTCCTGTTCGCCGTGCTGTGGTACGTGATCGGCTACAAGCAGTGGCTGATCGGCGCCCGCAACGGCTACGTGACGCTCGGCGAGATGCTCGGCGACCGGTTCGGCTCGACCGGGCTGCGCGCGCTCGTCGCGGGCGTGAGCCTCCTGTGGCTGTTCCCGTACGTGATGCTCCAGCAGATGGGCGCCGGCGAGGCGCTCGTGGGGCTCACGAACGGCGCGGTTCCCTACTGGGGCGGCGCGGCGCTCATCACGGCGTTCATGATCCTCTACGTCGCCGTCGCGGGGCTCCGCGGCGTGGCGTGGACCGACACGCTTCAGGGGCTGTTCATGCTCTCCGTCGTCTGGCTCGCGGCCGCGTGGGTCGTCTCGGCGCTCGGCGGCGTCGGCGCCGCGACCGAGGGGATGCTGGCGGCCCGGCCCGAGTTCGGGGGCTTCGGCGGCGGGACGTACACGCCCGGGTTCATCATCTCGACCGCGATCACCATCGCGTTCGGGGTGACGATGTTCCCGCAGATCAACCAGCGGTTCTTCGTCGCGAAGTCGGCGGCGACGCTGAAGCGGTCGTTCGCGTTATGGCCCGTGCTGGTGCTGCTCCTCTTCGTCCCCGCGTTCATGCTCGGCGCGTGGGCGGCGGGCACCCCGCTGACCGTCCCGGAGAACGCGAACGTGCTCCCGGTCGTGTTGAACGAGTACGCGCCGACGTGGCTCGCCGCGGTCGTCGTCGCCGGCGCGATGGCCGCGATGATGTCCTCCTCTGATTCGATGCTGCTCTCGGGGTCGTCGTACTTCACTCGGGACCTCTACCGCCCGCTGATCGACGCGGAGGCCTCCGAGCGCCGCGAGGCGTGGATCGCGCGGATCGGCGTCGGGGCGTTCGCGGCGCTGGCGTTCGTCGCGAGCCTCTTCCGGCCGGGAACGCTGATCGAGGTCGGTGGCACCGCATTCTCCGGGTTCGCGCTGCTCGCGCTCCCCGTGATCTGCGCGCTCTACTGGCCCCGGACGACGCGCACCGGGATGATCGCGGGCGTCGCGGTCCCGCAGGCGATCTACCTCGCGGTGGTGCTGTCGGCGGTCGTCGGCGCCGTTCCGACGCTGCCCCGTACCGTCGCCGGCGGCTGGGACGTGGCGCTCGGGCTGATGGTCCTGTCCGGGGCGCTCACGGTGGGCGTGTCGCTCGTGACCGCGCCGAGCGAGGAGAGCGACGCCTCGCGGTTCGCGGTGGCCGGGGACTGAGTCCGGGCTCACACGGCTGCCACCGTCGGGGATCGGCTCCGACCTCAGTTGTCGCGCAGGAACCGGAGCGTCTTCGGGTCGGGCTCGTCGTAGTACCGCTCCAGCGCCGTCCCGAACGGTTCGGACTCGTCCGCGACAGAGTCGAACAGCGTCATCGACGACCGGAACTTCAGGTCGTCCGGCGACCCAAACACTTCGTGCGCTGTCCGTCCCTCCAGGGCGTTGACGATCTCCGTACACTCCCGTAGCCGCGGCCCCAGCGTCGAGTGTGCGAGGTACGCGCTCGCCTCCTCGCGGGACCCGATCGCGTAGCGCCGGGAGGTCCGGCTGCTCCCCAACCCCTCGACCTGCGGGAACACGTACCACATCCAGTGGCCGCGCTTCCGTCCCGATCGCAGCTCCTCTTTGGCCGACTCGATCACGCCGGCCTGCGCTTCGACGAAGCGGTCGAGGCCGTGGGGGTCGCCGTCGGACATCTCGTCGGACGACGTTCCCGCCGAGCCGAAATAAATCCGGGTACCGGACCGCCGGGTCTCCGTGTCTCGAACTCGACCGCGCCGGTTCCCACCGCGCCGAACCCGGCGAAAGCCAAAAGACCGTCTCGCCCCGATAACGCGCATGAACGAGCCCGGAACCGAGGGCGTGCTGCTGGACCAGGAGACGCTCCGCGGTCGGCTCGACGACGCGCCGCCGTGGCTCCGCGAGCACTACCGAACCTTCCGGGAGTCGATGCTCGGCGAGCGCGACGGGTCGCCGTTCCCCTGCTACTTCGGCATCGAGGCCGAGCGCGAGGGCGACCTCCTCTACGCGGCCTGCGAGTCGACGACGGACCCAGCCGCGCTGTTGCGGCTGCGCGACGTCCTCTTGGAGTACCTCGACACCTACGCGGACCACGCCGACCGCGCGCCGCTCGCGGTGTTCTTCAGGCCGCCGGCCGGGGACCGGGGCGAGGCGCACTACCACGAGCGGCTCTGGCACGTGCTGGAGTTCCTCCACGTCCACGACCCGGAGCCGTGGCCCGACGACATCCCGACCGACCCGGACACGCCGCGCTGGGAGTTCTGCTTCGGCGGCGAACCGCTGTTCCCCACGTCGCGGGCGCCCTTCTACGACGAGCGGAAGAGCCGGTACTCGCCGGTCGGGCTGGAGGTCACCTTCCAGCCCCGCGCCGTCTTCGAGGGGATCACGGCCGACACCGAGGCCGGCGAGCGCGCCCGCGAGGCGATCCGCGACCGGATGGGCGAGTACGACGGGGTCTGTCCCCACGCCGACCTCGGAGACTGGGGCGCCGAGGGCGACCGCGAGTGGACGCAGTACCTCTTCCGCGAGGACGACGAGGCGAGCCCCGACGCCTGCCCGCTCGACCCCGCGCGAGATCACCCGCGGGCGCGCGAGTCCCTGCTGGAACCCGGCGCGTGGCGTCGGTTCGCGGGCGGAGACCGGAGCGACCCGCCGGTCGCGGAGAGCGCGGATGACTGAGCCGATCGCGCTCCCCGACGACGCCGTCCTCCTCCTCGTCGACTTCCAGACCGGCTTCGACGAGCCGGGCTGGGGCGAGCGCAACAACCCCGACGCCGAGGCGGTCGCGGCCGCCCTCCTCGACCGCTGGCGCGCCACCGGCCGCCCCGTCGCGCACGTGCGACACGCATCGACGGAGCCGGACTCGCCGCTCCGCCCCGACGCCCCCGGCTTCGCGTGGAAGCCCGAGACGGCCCCCGCCGACGGGGAACCGACGTTCGAGAAGTCGGTCAACGGCGCCTTCCTCGACTCAGGGCTCGACGAGTGGCTCCGCGAGGCGGGCCACGAGTCGCTCGTCGTCTGCGGGCTCACCACGGACCACTGCGTCTCGACAACGACGCGCGAGGCCGAGAACCGCGGCTACGACGTCCGCGTGGTCGCCGACGCGACCGCGACTCACGCCCGCGAGGCGCCGGACGGCGATCGGATCGACCCCGAGACCTCTCACCGCGTCGCGCTCGCGCACCTGCGCGGCGAGTTCGCGACGGTCGTCGAGAGCGCGGAGCTGCTGGCGGAGGCCTGAGCCGAGGCGCCCGCGGTTAGTCGTCGTCGGTCGTCCCGGCGACCGCTTCGCCGCCGCTCGCGCGCTCGGCGGCGTTCGCGAACATCCCGCGCCGCGTCGCGTACAGGAAGTACGCGCCGAGGCCGAGGAAGCCGAGGACGTTCGAGGCCGCGACCGCCCAGAAGACGGCCGCGACGCCCCAGCCCAGCCCCGGCGTCACCGTGACGCCGAAGGCGCCGAACGTCGTCGCGGCGGGAACGGCCGCGAGCGCGATCGGGAACCGGACCGCCCAGTACTTGATCAGGTCGGCGGCGAACGAGGTGCGGGTGCGGGAGGCGCCGTTGAACGCGGCTAACAGGGTGTAGGTCCCGCCGAGCGCCCAGTACGAGGCGCCGAGGATCCGGAGGTACGTGACCGCGAGGTCGCGTCCCGCCGCGGTGAGGTCCGGGGCGAGCAGGTCCGCGATTCCCCCGGCGAACAGGAACTGGACGGCGCCGAGCGCGAGGAACCCCGCGACGACCATCGCGGTGCCGACGGTGGTCGTCCGGCGGGCGCGCGCGGGAGCGTCCGCGCCGACGTTCTGCCCGATCATCGACTGGGCGGCCTGCTGTATCCCGAGCGCCGGGACGATCGCCAGCGTCGCGACCCGCGCGCCGACCGTGTACGCCGCGACGCCCGCCGTCCCGCCGGCGATCGCGACGAGGCCGACGACGAGGACCCTGACCAGCTCGCTCACGCCGCGCTGGCCGCCGAGCGGGAGGCCGACGGAGACGACCTCGCGGACGGTCGCGGGATCGAACGCGAACGCCCGGCGGGTGAGCCGGAACGTGTCGCGGCCGATCCCTGCGGCGTACCCGAGGATCCACAGGAGTCCGGCGACGCCGGCGAGCGCGGTGCCGATCGCGGCGCCGGCGACGCCGAGTTCCGGGGCCGGCCCGACCCCGAAGATGAGCACCGGCGCGGCCACGAGGTTGACGAGGACGCCCACGAGGCTCACGTGGAACACCGCGCGGGTGTCGCCGTACGCCGTGAAGCAGTTCTCGACGGTGTCGCCGACGGCGCCGACGGGGAGGACGGCGACCACGATCGCGAGGTACGTCGCCGTCGTCCCGGCGAGCGCCGGGTCCGCCCCGAGCAGCGTTACCACCTCCTCGGCGTAGACGACAACCGGAACCGCGACCGCAGCGGTGACCGCGAGCGCGACGAGCGCGCCGTTGACCGCGACGCGGCGCGCGCCCGCCTCGTCGTCGTCGCCGGCGCGCTGCGCGACGAGGATCTGGGTGCCGACCGCGCCGATCACGACCGTCGCGCCGAGCAGCGACTGGATCGGGAGGCTGAGGCCGACGGCGGCGACCGCGTCCTCGCCGACCCGCCCGAGCCAGAACGTGTCGATCAGCGCGTTGGCGACGTACACGACGTTCTGCGCGACGAGCGGCGCGGCGAGGACGAGCAACACGCGCCCGACCGGCCCGTCGGTGACCGCCTCTCGGTCGACGTCCCACATCGAATCGTTTCGGTATTAGAAGGAGATAATAAAAGAGTGCTGGTCGTGAACACGACTCTCGAACCGGAGGGTCCGCCGTCGGTTCGTCCCGGCTCACCGGCGGTCCGGCCGTCCCGCGGCGGCGGTCGGTCTCCGGTCGCAGGCGGTCTGTCCGCCGCGCACACCGTCCCGGTTCCGCGCGCTCGGCGCCGGCCCGGTTCCGCGCACAGGCCGCTTGCCGCCCGCGAAGGGAAACCTCTTAATGGACTACACACGGACTCTGTGATATATGAGCAACGGCGACGACGACCCGGCCGACGCCTCCGAGGAGGCCGACGCCGCGGACGACGGCGGGGACGCCGGCGAGTCGGCGGAGACGGCCGCCCCGACGCTCCCCGATGACGCGACCGAGGAGTCCCTGACCGAGTACCTCGACGAGATCGCCGACCGCCTCGAGGCCGCCGAGACGGAGGCCGACCTCGACGATGTCGAGGCGCTCTTAGACGACGCGGAGACCGGGATCGAGGAGGCGGACCTCCCCGAGCCGGACGAGGACGACGAGGACGCCGACGACCCCCGCGGCGACCTCGAAGCCCGCGTCGCGGAGCTCCGCGAGGGGGTCGAAGACGCCCGCGGCCCCTACGGAGAAGACGTCGTCGACGCGGTCGAGGCGGCCGCCGGGACGGTCGAGGACACGGAGTGGACCGACGCCGGGCACGACGACGTCGCGGCCGCCGTCGCGTCGTTCGTCGCCGAGGCCGCCGACGCGATCGACGACGCGGCCCCTGACGCGATCGACGACGCGGCCCCTGACGCGATCGACGTGGCGCCCGACGCGATCGACGGGGCCGAGGAGGACCCCGAGGCGCTCTTAGACGAGGTCGCGGACGGCGAGGAGACCGACGACGCCCCCGGGCCGATACCCGTCGATCGGCTCACCGCGGCGCTCGACGCCGTCGCCGCGGCGGTCGCAGACGCCGGCTTCGACGCGGACGACGACGCGGACGTGATCGCCGCGCTGCTGGAGGCGACCGGCGACCTGGAGGCCGCCCTCGACGACGCCGAGGAGTGGGACGACCTCGAGACCCACGAGCAGCTCCGGGCGCAGGAGTACTACGATGTGCTCGGCCACTACAAGGACTTCCCGGTGGAGTGGGCCGCGCTGAAGGAGCACGAGTCGCGCGGGAACGTCGACATGATCCTGCTCGCGCTCGACTCGCTCCAGTCCGAGTTCATGGAGCGCCACTGCCTGGAGGCGTTCGAGCGGATGGGCAAGCGCGGCAAGACGGACGACTCCGTCGAGGAGGTCCTCGGCCGCGCCGAGAAGCGCGACCGGCCCGCGATCCGGATACTCGGGAAGATGGCGGCCGCGGAGGCGACCGACACCCTGATCGAGTACGTCGGCGAGGACTCGAACCCGCAGCTCCAGAAGGCGACGTTCAAAGCCCTCGGCGAGATCGGCGCGCCCGAGGCGGTCCAGCCGCTCGCGGACCGGCTCGACCCCGACGGCGACACCGACGAGCTGGTCCGTCCCCACGCCGCCCGCGCGCTCGGGCTGATCGGCGACACCCGCGCCGTCAAGCCGCTCGCCGACGCGCTCGAAGCGCACCCGTCCGACGACGTCCGCGCGGCCGCCGGCTGGGCGCTGCGGCAGATCGGCACCCGCGAGGCGCTCGAAGCGGTCGCCGAGTACGCCGACGAGCGCTCGTTCGTCGTCTCGACCGAGGGCGAGAAGGCGCTGGACGCGCTCGACGACGAGACCGAGCCCGCGGCGACGGCCTGAATCGCCCGCGACTGTCCGTCTCGGGTCCAAGTAATCGTCCCGGTCGCGAACCCTTTTATCAGATACCGGTGACAGGTCCCCCGTGTCGCTCCGTCCTCCGAAACGCCCGTCTCGCGTCGCGACGCTCGTCCTGCTCGTCGCGGTGACGAGCGTCGCCTGCTGTTCCACGGCGGCTGCCGCCCCTCTCGACGGGGGTGAACCGACGCCGACGAACGCGTCCGACGCCGCCCGTGAGCCGCGGATCGTCGAGCTGTACCCGAACCCGGCGACGGAGGAGGACCGCGGCGAGTACCTCGTCGTCTCCCTCCCGGAGCGCGGGAACTGGTCGCTCTCCGACGGCTACTACGACGCCGACATCCCGGCGAACGCGAGCGGAACCGTGACGCTGTCGATGGCGCCGAACCGGACCGCGTCGATCCTCGGCGGCTCCGCGGGGGATACCGAGGCGACGGGTCCCGACACCCCGGAGATCCGTCGCCTGAACGACTATTTTCCCCTCTCGGCCTCGGGCGAACGGATCGAACTCCGTCGTGACGGAGCCGCGGTCGACGTCGCCGCCTACGACCGCGCCAGCGAGGGGGACCGCTGGCGGGCCGCGTGGGGGGAGTGGCGGCCGCGAGGGTACGAGCCCCGGTCGCCGCGTCGAACGCCGGGCGCCGCCGTCACGCCGTTCGTCCTCCCGGACAGTCCCGGGATGCCCGTCGAACCGTTCCGAACCGCCGACGACCGCCTGTTCGTCGCCGGCTACACGCTGGCGTCGGAGCGGGTCGTCGAGGCGCTCGCCGCCGCGGCCGACCGCGGGGTGCGCGTTCGGGTGCTGCTGGAGGGCTCGCCGGTCGGCGGATTCTCGTCGCGGAGCGCGAAACTGATCGACCGGCTGACGGCCGCCGGCGTCGAGGTCCGGATCCTCGACGGCGAGGTCGAACGGTTCCGGTTCCACCACCCCAAGTACGCGGTCGCGGACGACGACGCCGTCGTCCTCACGGAGAACTGGAAGCCGTCCGGCACGGGCGGGCGGAGCAACCGCGGGTGGGGAGCGCTCGTCGAAGGCGACACCGGTATCGAGGGGAGCACCGGGACCGAGGGGGGCACCGCCTCCGAGCGCAACGCGACCGTCGCGGACGACCTCGCCGCGCTGTTCCTCGCCGACTTTCGGGCGCACGACGCGCGGCGGTGGCGCGATTTTCGCGCCGATACCGAGTTCTACGACGGCGGGCGGGCGAACGGCTCGTTCCCGACCCGGTTCGAGGCTCCGAGGGAGCCGGCGGCGGCGAACGTGACCGTCCTGACCGCGCCCGGCAACGCGGCCGACCGGATCGTCGCGCGGATCGACGCGGCCGACGAGCGGGTGCTCGCGGTCGTGCCGCGCGTCGGCGGTCCCGACGGTCGGATCGTGCGCGCGCTCCGACGTGCGGCCGACCGCGGCGTCGACGTTCACCTGCTCCTCTCGAACGCGTGGTACGACCGCGAGGAGAACCGGAACCTCTCGGCGGCGCTCGCGAACGAACCGATCGCGGTCGACCTCGCGGCGCCGCGCGGTCGGTACGGGAAGGTCCACGCGAAGGGACTCGTCGTCGACGACACGGCGATCGTCGGCAGCCTCAACTGGAACCCGAGCGCGACGACGAACAACCGGGAGGTCCTGATCGCGATGGAGAACGAGTCCGTCGCGGACTTCTACGCCCGCGCGTACGCCGCCGACTGGCGCGGCGGCGGCGTTCACCTCCCGATCACGCTCGTCGCCGGGTTCGGCGTCGCCCTCGCGGGGGCCGGTGCCGTCGCTCGGCGCGGAGTCGAGTTCGGCTGAAAACGACGTCGACTGTCGGCGGTCGCGGCCGCCGGCTCAGTCGTCGAGCGCGATGGTCGACGAGAGCGCCTCGTCGATCTCGGCGCCGGCCATCTTCTCGACGAGCGCCTCGATGACCTCGCTCCGGCGGCCCTTCACGAACTTGATCGAGCCGACGACGAGGTGGCCGCCGCCGGAGACGCCGGCCTCGGGCAGCTCCTCGTTCAGCTCGGTCACCATGTTCGGGATATCGAGCCGGACCCCGTCGGAGCGGAGCACGCAGAAGTCGGGCCCGTAGCCGATGGTGATGACCGGGTCGCCCGTCTCCTTCACCCGCGCGTCGTGGAGTTCGCCGGTCGTCTTCCCCGGCGCGGGGTAGGTGAACCGGTGGGCGTACTCGTCTAGGTCGATCCGGTAGAGGTGCGCGCCGGAGGCGAGCCGCTCGTATTCGACGTGGTCGTCGACGGCGTCGAGCTGGCGATCCACGTCGCGTTCGGCGCGCTCCGAGAGGAACTCCACGAGCTCCTCGTGACGCTGTTCGTCGTCGCAGCCCACGTTCAGGGCGTCGTTGACCAGCGTCTTCCCCTCGGAGTAGCGGAGCCAGTGGGCGGCGTAGTCGAGCGCCTCGCCGATGTCGAGGAGGTCGGACTCGTCGTACCCCGCGCCCGCGGCGAGCGCGACGTAGTCGTCCATCGCCTCCGCCTTCGAGCGGTCGGAGAGGCCGGCGACCGCCGGCACGTGTTCGAGCTCCTCGGTGAGCGATGGGTCGATCAGGCGGGCGAGCTCGACGCACATCATCCCCGTCGTGACCCGGTAGTCCTCGCCGTGGAGGTAGGGATTGACGTGGGCGTCGAGCAGCGGCTCGACCGCCTCGGGGTCGGGGTGGTGGTGGTCGACGGCCGCGATGGGGATGTCGTAGTGCGCGAGGTTCTCGTAGGCCGGCACGTCCTCCTCGGTCGACCCGTTGTCGAGCATCAGCAGGAAGGGGAGCTTCTGCCCGTGGCGGGCCCGGCCTTCGAGCGCGAAGTTGAGGTCGCGGGTGACGTCCTCCATCTCGTAGTAGGGCGCCTTGCTCGGGAGCCGCTTGAACAGGTGGCGCGCCGCGTCCGGGTCCCCGTGGACCTCCTCGATCAGGTTCTCGACGGCGAGCTGGACCGGGATCGCGGCGCACATCCCGTCGCCGTCGGCGTGGTGCCGGACGCGGATCGGGCGGCCGGCGAGGACGGTCCGGCGGAGGAGTCGCGCGAGCTCGCGGAGGTCCTCGTGGATCGGCTCGAACGCCTCCCACTCGACGAGCGGGTCGACGTCGGCGGGCTCGGCGCGCTCGTCGAGGGCCGTCTCGTAGCGCTCGCGGGCGTCGCCGGCGCGCTCGTCGGAGAGCCGCTTCAGCGAGTCGACCTCGAGCTGGAGCGCCTCCTCGCGGCTCTCGATCGTCCCCGAGGCGTGGACCATGTCGCCGACCTCGACCTCGGGGTACGCCCGGACGCCGGCGGACTCGAAGGCGGCACAGGAGAGGACGCCGGAGGCGTCCGCGACGGCGAACACCGTCGGGCCGCCCGTCTGTTTCGCCTGGACGACCTCCCCCTCGACCGTGACCTCGTCGCCCGGGGTGAGCCCCCGGACCCGCGAGACGGTCGGTTCGTGGGCGACGGCTTCGGTGCGGTAGTCGTCGGGGTCGACGTCGTCGAACGCCACGTCGCCGTTCTCCTTCACCTCGGTGAGCCGGACGATCAGCCGGTCGCCGACCGCGTACTCGCCGTCGAGGTTCGACTCGTGGACCAGGCCGCTCACGGCGTCGGAGAGGTCGACGAACACGCCGTAGTCGACGACGCCGTTGACCTCCGCGTGGTACAGGGCGTCGACTTCTGCGTCTTCGAGGGTGCAGTCCGGCGCCAGGTCGTAGACGGTCGGGCGGTCGCCGGTCGCGCTCTCCGCTCGCTCGTCCTCGGCCGTCCCCTCCGCCGCGTCGGCGTCGAGTTCGGGGCTCGAATCGCCCCGCGTGCCGGAATCTCCGGCGGTGTTTTCGCTCATGGACACGTCTCGGGAACGGCCGGTGTTAAGCCTGTTCTCTCGGGGCTCACGGCACCGGACTCGATCGTCGACGGCCGAGAGACCCATCCGCGTCCCGCGGTCCGGAACCCCTATGAGGCGACGGCGACTTGTCTCGTTCATGCGACTGTTCCGCTCGGACAAGCTCCTCGGCATCGCCCGAGAGACCCTGGAGTTCGTGCTCGAGGCGAGCGAGGAGACGCACCCCAACGAGTACATGGGGTTCCTCCGCGCGGACGACGCCCGGAAGCTGGACCTCGACCGGGACGGCCAGGTGATCACCGACGTGCTCGTCATCCCGGGCACGGAGTCGAGCCCGACGAGCGCCAGCGTCCGCTCGCACATGAAGCCGAACGACATGCGCGCGGTCGGGTCGGTCCACTCGCACCCGAACGGCGCGCTGCGCCCGAGCGACGCCGACCTCGCCACCTTCGGACAGGGGAAGGTGCACATCATCGTGGGCGCTCCCTACGGGTGGGGCGACTGGAAGGCGTTCGACAACGAGGGGGCCCAGACCACCCTCGACGTGCTCGACGTGGCGGTGCCCGACGAGCACTTCTTCGATTTCACCCAGGCGGACATCGACCGCGAGCTGGACGACCGCGACTCCGGCGGCTTCCTCTCGTGGTTCAGATGACGCGGGTCGTCGCGCAGGGGACCTTCGACCTGCTTCACCCCGGCCACGTCCACTACCTGGAGGACGCGGCGACGTACGGCGACGAGCTCCACGCGATCGTCGCCCGCCGCCCCAACGTCACGCACAAGCCCGCGCCGGTGCTGTGCGCCCGCCAGCGGCGCGACATGGTCGACGCCCTCGACGCGGTCGACGAGGCGCACCTCGGGGACCCCGAGGACGTGTTCGTCCCCATCGAGCGGCTCGACCCCGACGTGATCGTGTTGGGGTTCGACCAGCACCACGACGAGGCCGACATCGCGGCCGCCCTCGACGCCCGCGAGATCGACTGCCGCGTCGAGCGCGCCTCGGGCCGGGAGCCGAACTACGAGGACGAACTGCTCTCCAGCGGCGACATCGTCGACCGGATCCTCCGCGAGCGCGGCGACGAATCGGACGCGACGCCCTCGTGACTCGCCGCCGGAGGACCCGGTCGACCGCCACGCGCCCGGACTCGCCCGGGGGCGGAAGCGCGGCATCTAAATGGGCTGACTCCCAAATCGAGGTGAGTGAATATCCCCGATAAGTTCCCCGCGGTGTTGGCCGCGGCCGCGATGGGCGTGTACCTCCTCGTCGTCGTCGGTGCGACCACCTCCCTCACGGAGGCGGCGACCGCCTGTGGCGGCTGGCCCGCCTGCGGGGACGGCGCCGCGCTCCCGACGGCGACCGAGGGCTGGATCGCCCTCGGCCACCGCGCGCTCGCGGTCGCCGTCGGGCACCTCGTCGCCCTCTCCGCCGCGCTCGCGTGGCGGAACGGTGCCGACCGTCGGGTTCGCGCCGCGCTCGCGCTCGCGCTCGTCGTCTACCCGGCCCAAGCGGGCGTCGGGGCTCTCGTCGCGGTCGACGGGCTGCCGGCCGCGCTCGAGTCGGTTCACCTCCTCCTCGGCGTCGGCATCTTCGGCGCCGTCCTCGCGGCGCTCGCCTGGTGGCTGGAGAGCGAGACCGGCGTGCCGGACGACGCGCCCGACGATTTCGAACCCGGTACCGACGACCTTCCGCCGATCGAGGACGCGCCGGAGCCGGAGATCCCTTCCGCGACGCTCCCCCGGCTGAAGGCGACCGCGGCGGCGTACTTCCGACTGATGAAGCCGCGGCTGATGTGGCTGCTCTGCCTCGTCGCCGCGGCCGCGATGGCGCTCGCGGGCGGGTCCGGGTTCACGCCCCGGGTCGTGGCCGCGACGCTCGCCGGCGGCGCGCTCTCCATCGGCGCCTCCGGGACGTTCAACCACGTCCTCGAACGCGACGTCGACAAGCGGATGCAACGCACCAGTGACCGCCCGCTGGCGACGGACCTGGTCCCGGTCACGAACGCCCTCGCGTTCGGCGGCCTGCTCGCGGTCGCCTCCCTCGCGCTGTTCTGGACGGTGAACCCCCTGACGGCCGCGCTCGGGCTGGTCGCCATCGCGTTCTACAGCGTCGTGTACACCCTTGTGTTGAAGCCCAACACGGTCCAGAACACCGTCATCGGCGGCGCGGCCGGCGCGCTCCCGGCGCTCATCGGTTGGGCCGCGGTCACGGGCGAGGTCGGCGGCGGCGGGCTGCTGCTCGCCGCGGTGATCTTCCTGTGGACGCCGGCGCACTTCTACAACCTCGCGTTGGCGTACAAGGATGACTACGAGCGCGGCGGCTTCCCGATGATGCCCGTCGTCCGCGGCGAGACCGCGACGCGCCGTCACATCCTCTGGTACCTCGGCGCGACGCTCGTCGCCGCGGTCGCGCTCGCCGCGGCCGCCGACCCGCTCGGCGCGCTGTACGCCGTCGTCGGGGTGGCCGTCGGAGGGGTCTTCCTCTGGACGGTCGTCCGGCTCCACTACGAGCAGACCGAGGGGGCGGCGTTCCGCGCGTTCCACGCCTCGAACGCCTACCTCGGCCTGCTGCTGTTCGCGGTCGTCTTCGACGCGCTGGTGGTCTGAGGCGGTCGGCGGCTCGCTCGGACGATCCGGGGCCGACCGCGACCCTCCCCTTTAATCCGGTTGGCGTACTACCGTCGAGTATGACACGCGTCGAAATCGAGTACTGCGTCCCGTGTGGCATGTTGAACCGCGCTCAGGACGTCTCAGAGGCGATCCTCAAACAGTTCGGCGAGAGCGTCGACGAGGTCGCCCTGGTGACCGGCGACGCGGGCGTGTTCATCGTCCGCGCCGACGGCGAGGTCGTCTTCGACAAGGAGGAAGACGAGTACGACGTCGACGCCATCGTCCGCGCGGTCAAGCCGCACGTCGGCGCGACCGCGTAACATCCGACCGCGGTCTCGGCGTCGCTCTTCTCGTCGACGCAGCGCCTCGAAATTCCTTGCGGATAGTTCACGAGGCGCAAGCTAACTGTCGCTCGGCCGCGAACCGCCCCGGCGATGTCGGACGCATCGGAGTGGGCCCGCGACGAACCTCCCGCCGAGCACCCGACCTCCGGGACCGACGATCCGACGCTGGCGGGTGACCCCGCGTCCGGCGCGGACGACCGACCGTAGCTCGCGCGGACTCGGTATCGGTCCCGGCTCGGAACCGCCGTCGTCGCCGTCGCCGTCCTCCTCACCGCCGCGCTCACGGCCGCGGCGTCCGTGGCCGTCGACGCGCCGTACGCGGGGGTCGAGGGCCTCGGTCCCGGGATCGTCCCCCCCGTTCGTCGCCCTGTTCACCTGCTCGGCGGGCTGGGATTCGTCTCCACCGCCCTGATCGAGCGGTTCGACGCCTCGGTCGGCAGGCTCCTCCGGTACAACCTCCGGCTGCCCGCCGCGCTGCCGCTCGGCGTCGAGATCTACCTGCTCTCGGACCTCGTCCTCGGTCAGGGCGTCGACGACGTGCCGCTCGTCGTCGGGACCGTCTTCCTCTCGGGGCTGTACGTGAACTTCGCGTACAAGCGCCTCGCCGCGCTGGCGCGCCGGCTCCTCCCCCCGGAGAGCGGTCGGAGCGAGGGCGGCACCGGACAGGGCGGGAACTGACCGGCCCGGGGCCTCAGTCCGGGTCGAACACCGCCCGCGCGGAGTTCGTCACCACGAGGAGGCTGCTCGACGCCATCGCGAGCGCGGCCAGCAGGGGATTGAGGACGCCCGAGAGCGCCAACGGGATCGCGACGGCGTTGTAGACGAACGCCCAGCCGAGGTTCTGTTTCAGCCGCCGGTTCGTCCCGCGCGTGACGGCGAACAGCTCCGGGACCGCGGAGAGGCGGTCTTCCAGTAGGACCGCGTCCGCGGCGTCCGCCGCGAGGTCCGTCCCGGAGGCGATCGAGACGCCGAGGTCGGCCGCGGCGAGCGCGGGCGCGTCGTTGCTCCCGTCGCCCACCATCGCGACCGAGCCGTCGGCGCGGAGGCGTCTGACGGTTTCGGCCTTCGCCTCCGGCGGCACCTCCGCGAACACCTCGTCGATCGCGGGGTGGTCCGCGAACCGCGTCGCGGCCGCTGGCGCGTCGCCGGTGAGGACGACCACGCGCCGCCCGTCCGCGTCGAGTTCGGCGACGACCGCCTCCCACCCCTCGCGCACCTCGTCACCGACGGCGAGGACCCCTCGCACGCGACCGTCCCAGCCGACGTAGACGGGGACGTTCCCGCGGTCGCGGGCGGCCGTCCCCGCCTCGCGGAGCCGATCCGCGGCCGGCCAGCCGCGCTCGTCGAAGCAGTCGGGGTGGCCGACGAGGACCTCATCGCCGTCGACGACGCCGGAGACCCCGCGGTCGAGGACGTCGACGTCGGTCGCGGCGGGGCCGTCGAGGGCGTCGGTCACGTCGGCGGTCGGATCCCCGGCGGTCGCGGCCCCGCCGTCGGCCGCGGCCCGTTCCTCGTTTCGGCCCGTCTCGTCTCCCAGCACGCCGGAGACGATCGCCTCGGCGACCGGATGGATCGAGGCGCGCTCGACGGCGGCCGCGCGACTCCGGACCCGGTCGACCGGGGTCCCCGCCTCGGCGGTCGCGTCGAGCAGCCGCATCTCGCCGTCGGTGAGCGTCCCGGTCTTGTCGAGGACGACGGTGTCGACGTCGGCGGCCGCCTCGAAGACGGCGTCGGAGACGACGACGATGCCCCGCTCCGCCGCGTCGCGGATCCCGGCGGCGACCGCGAGCGGGGTCGCCAGCCCGAGCGCGCACGGACACGAGACGATGAGCACCGTCAGCCCGACCAAGGCGGCGTCGATCGGCGCCGAGCCGAGGGCGAGGGTGGCGGCGGCGCCGACGGTCGCGACTGCCACGACGAGCGGGACGAACACCGTCGCCAGCCGGTCGACGAGCCGCTGGATTCCGGACCGCGAGCTCTGGATCTCCCACAGCAGGCGCACGAGGGTGTCGAGGGTGTTCGCCGCGTCCTCGCCGACCTCGATCACGACGGGCGAGTCGGTGACGACGGTGCCGCCGCGGACCGGGTCGCCCTCGCGCTTCGTCGCCGGGAGCGACTCGCCCGTGACCAGGGCCTCGTCGACCGCGGCGGTCCCCTCGGCGACGGTCCCGTCGAACGGCACGCGCTCGCCGGGGCGCACGAGCAGGCGGTCGCCCGGGTCGACCGCGTCGGCGTCGAGTGGCTCGCCCGCCTCGGTGCGCACGGTGCGGTCATCGGTCGTCGTCAGGTCGGCGAGCATGCCCGTCGCCCGGCGCTTAATTATCGACTCGTAGTGGTTGCCGGCGGTGACGACCAGGATCACGGCGATGGTTACGTCGAAGTAGAGGTCGGTCCGGCCGACGAGCAGCGCGAGCGTGCTGTACGCGTACGAGCTCGTCGCCGCGAGCGACACGAGGAGGTCCATGTTGGGCTGTCGCGCCCGGAGGCTCACGTACGCGCCACGCAGGATCGGGTAGCCGGTGTAAAACAGCACGATGGAGGCGAACAGCCAGATCTGCGCGAAGAGGTAGGTGCCGGAGACGCCCCCGAGGTCGACGATCGGATCGTACCCGAAGTAGGTCGGGTACAGGAAGACGACGTACCACAGCATCGCCATCATCCCGAAGAAGCCGCCGCCGATCAGGAACCGGGCCACGGCGTCGTCGCCGTCGTCGGCCGGGTCCGCGCGGTCGCTCGCCGAGTAGCCAGCGACCGAGAGCCGGTCCGGGAGCTCGTCGGCGCTCACGGCGTCGGGGTCGTAGTCGACCCGGATCGTGTCGGTGGCGTAGCTCGCCTCGGCGGCCGCGACCCCGTCCTGCTCGCCGGCCGTCATCTCCAGGAAGGACTCGCAGGTCGCGCAGTGCATCCCGTCGACGTGGAGGAACGTCGTCTCGCCGTCGAACTCCTCGTCCGGCGTCGCGTCCGGGCCCCGCTCGTCGAGGTCGTCGAGGTCCTCGACGTCGTCGAGCGAGCGCGCGACCGTCAGGCAGCCGCGGCAGCAGAACTCGCCGTCGACGTCCGGAGCCGTGTGCGGGTCGTCCCCGGTCGGGAGGTCACAGAGTGTACAGCCTGGCATGCGTGATGGTGTCCGTCGTTCCGCCGAGCGGCGCGTTCCCGGACCGTCGGCCGCTGGGCGGCGTGCCCTCGGCCCGTCCGTCGCCTCGCGGTGCGTCCCGACCGGTTACGCCTGATCCGGTTCGGTCGTGTCGCCCCCGAACCCCGGTAGGCTTCCGCCGGTCGCGATCCGGAGGCTCGCCCAGATGAGCAGGACGTTCACCAGCGTGACCGCGACGACGAACTCCGCGCGGTCGGCGATGAACACCGCCGCGGGAACGAGCCCGCCAAGGACCAAGAGGACGGCCTGTTGTAACGAGAATCGCATAGAGTCGCTACGCTTCTGGTAGTCATAGATAACGGCAAAGTTCTCACGAGCTGGGAACGAGTCGATCGTATATATTACGAGGGTCGTAATCCGGGGTATGGCTCGAAGCGAGACCGCACGCGCCGACACGGACGACGTGGGCGGCGACGGGGAGGAGTTCGACCCGATCGGTACGCTCACGCTCATCGGGATCTACTTCGTGATTCTAGTGCTCGCATGGGTGTACATCTACTTCGTAGAGTTCCTGGGACGAGATCTCGTCGTGGTGGGGTGATCAGAGGTGCACATCCACGCGTACGAGAAGCTCTGGCTCGCGCTCTCGATCGTGTTGATCCTCGCCCTTATCGGGACCGTGACGTACGGCGCCGTCGGCCCGGGCGTGGCGATGGTCGCCGACTCGCAGTCAACGATCGACCCGGCGGCGCTCGACGAGGACGAACGGTTCTCTGAGCCTCGAGTCGAGCAGGTCGGCGAGAACGAGTACGAGGCGTACGTCGTCGCCCGACAGTTCGGGTTCCAACCCGACCCGATCGTCGTGCCGGCGAACAGCACGGTGACGTTCTACGTCACCTCCGCCGACGTGATCCACGGCTTCGAGGTGGTCGGCACGAGCGCGAACACGATGGTCGTCCCCGGCGAAGTCTCGGAGATCACGGTCGAGACCGACGAGCCCACCGAGTACGGGATCGTCTGTAACGAGTACTGCGGCGCGGGTCACCACGTCATGCAGGGGAAGCTCCACGTCGTCAGTCAGTCGCAGTTCGAGAACCGAGGAGGTGACTCGGCGTGAGCACGGCCCTCGAGTCCGAGCGGACGTTCGTCGACAAGTTCCCCGACGAGGCGCGCGTCGTCCGCGCGGCCTTCCTGAGTTCGTTCTTCGCCCTGTTCCTCGGCGCGGTGTTCGGGATCATCCAGACGCTCCACCGGACCGATGTCGCGCGGATCATCCCCTCGACGGATTACTACACCGTTCTCACCGCGCACGGCGTCTTCATGGTTATCAGCTTCACGATCTTCTTCCTCGTCGGGTTGTTCACTTGGGCGATAACTCGGAGCCTTGACCGGCCGCTGTTGAACATCAAGATCACGTGGACGTGGTACGGACTGATGGCGACCGGCATGACGCTCACCGGCGTCTCGATCCTCGCCGGGTTCGTCGACTCCATCGACATGAGCGCGGACGTGCTATACACCTTCTACGCGCCGCTTCAGGCCCACCCGCTGTTCTACGCCGGGCTCGTTGTGTTCATCGTCGGCACGTGGATCGCGGGGGCGGACTGGTTCCGGACGTTCCTCGCGTGGCGGCGCGACCACCCGGACGAGCGGATCCCGCTCCAGACGTTCATGGTGTTGACCACGATGACGATGTGGTACATCGCCTCGTCCGCCGTCGCCGCCTCCGTGCTGCTGTTCCTCCTGCCGTGGTCGCTCGGCTTCATCGACCAGGTGAACCCGACGCTGACCCGGACGCTGTTCTGGTTCTTCGGCCACCCGGTCGTCTACTTCTGGCTGATGCCGGCGTACATGCTCTGGTACACCGTCCTGCCGAAGATCGCCGGCGGGCGGCTGTTCAGCGACCCGCTGGCCCGGGTCGTGTTCGTGCTGTTCGTCCTCCTCTCGACGCCGGTCGGGATCCACCACCAGTACCTCGACCCCGGCATCGCGGAGGGGTTCAAGTTCATCTCGATGACGAACACGATGTTCCTGCTGTTGCCCAGCCTGCTCACCGCGTTCACCGTCGTCGCGAGCGTCGAGTACGGGGCTCGCAAAAACGGCGGCACCGGACTGCTCGGCTGGCTCACGCACCTCCCGTGGCGGAAGCCGGAGTTCACCGGCATGATGCTCGCCGGGCTCATGTTCGCGGCCGGCGGCTTCTCCGGGATGGTGAACGCCGGGATGAACATCAACTACCTCATCCACAACACGCTGTGGGTGCCGGGCCACTTCCACCTCACCGTCGGGACCGCGGTCGCGCTGACCATGATGGCCGGGACCTACTGGCTCTGGCCGCAGATCAGCAACAAGCCGATCTACAGCAGTCAGATCGGGCTGTTCCAGGTCGTGCTCTGGTTCATCGGCATGGCGCTGATGTCGAACGCGATGCACGCGCAGGGGCTGCTCGGTGTGCCGCGTCGGACCGCCGAACCGGAGTACTCCGGCTTCGACTACCCGACGATGTTCGGCGGCTTCGAGGAGCTGAACATCCAGATAGCGATCGGCGGGACGCTGCTTTTCGTCTCGACGATCCTCTTCCTCGGGAATCTCGTGTTGACGATGGGGAACCCGACGGCCTCCGGCCTCGCGGAGACGCTGCCGACGCCGGTCTCCGGGCCGGAGGACGCCCCGCAGGTGCTCGATAACCTCCGCCTGTGGGTGAGTATCGCGCTCACGCTCGTCGTCCTCGCGTACGCGCTCCCGCTCGCCGCGATCATCAACCGCGGCGGCCTGCTCGGCCCCGGCGTCGGCACGTACCCGGTGTGGCTCGCGCCGCTGTTCGACGCCCTCGCGGACGCCGCCGCGCCGCTGCTCGGCGCGGTCACCGACGCGTCGGCCGCGCTCGTCGAGGTGGGCCGATGACCGTCGACGTGAGCCGCGGCGGACTGCTCGTGACGCTCGCGATCTTCGGGGTGATCGTCTACGAGTTCCGGACGGTGCTCGACTTCGTGGGGGTCGAACTGCCGCTGATCCCGTACATGGCGGGCGTCTTCCTCCTCGCCGCCGGCACGGTCTGGTACGTCACGCTGAGGGGCGGATGGCGAACCGAACCCGACGGCGACGAGGCGGCGTAGCGGCTCCCGTTCAATTCCTTCCTGCGTGACCGGTCTCGCCTCGGACCGCGACGGTTATGTCTGCTCGGCACAAGACGCCGCCATGGACGAAACGCGCGTGACGGTCCGGTGTCGCGACTGCCCGCTCGCGGCGACCCATGACGCCCTTCGCGACGCCCGAGTCGCCCTGAACGACCACGAGTCGACGACCGGTCACGCGGTCGACTGGACCATCGAATCGCTCGATTCCGGTGTCTCGCAAGCCGGCGCCGACGCCGGCGTTTGCGGTCGCCCCGAGCGCGCGAACGAGGACTCGCCGCTCGTCCGTCCGCCGGCGTCGGAGACGGACTCGTAGCGTCCGTCGGCGTCGGAGCGATGTCCGCCCGTCTGCCCCGTGCGCGTCGGCGCCGTCACAACCCTCCTCTCCGCGTCCGAGACCGGATCCCCGACGACGCGAGCGTTTATCCGTCTCCGGCGACAATAGTGTGTATGAAAACCAATACTACGGCGAGCGACGCCGGAGATCCCGGAGCGGCCGGCGAGGGTGCGTCGGGCGCCGACCGGCCGGTCTCGCTGGCCAACGAGAACGCTCTCGACGGGTTCGTCGACGATGCGGGCGTCGCGCTCGTGGAGTTCTACACCGACGGCTGCGGCATCTGCGCAAGCATGGAACCGGTCCTGGGCAACGTGGCACGCGGCGTCGAGACGGACCTCGCGGTCGGGCTGATCAACCCTCGCGACGACGCGCCGCTGATCGAGCGGTTCGACGTGCGGAGCGTCCCGCTTTTCGTCCTCTTCGTCGACGGCGAGCCCGTCGCGCGGCGCGCCGAGGGGTTCGTCCCGGGCGACGACCTGACGGCGTGGATCGACGACCACGCGGCGTGAGGCGAACGGTTGCGAGCGGGCGTGCGGGCCCGCGACCGAGGCGGCTCCCGCGATGAACCGTCACCGATTACGGCCGAGGTTCGGCCCGACGGAACCCTTTTGAGCCGGACCGGCGTACTCGGAGCCAGTATGGGACTGGGCTCGGACATGTACCGGCAGCAGATCCTCGACCACTACAAGAACCCCCGTAACTACGGGGAACTCGAGGATCCGGACTTCACGCACGTCGGCGAGAACCCCTCCTGCGGCGACACGATCCGGATGGACGTCCAGCTCGACGACGCCGAAGAGACCGTGGAGACGGTCCGGTTCACCGGCGACGGCTGCGCAATCTCGATGGCCTCCGCGAGCATGCTCTCGGAACGGCTCCACGGGATGTCGGTCGACGAGTTAGACGCCCTCGACACCGACGACATCACCGAGATGCTCGGCGTCGACATCTCCCCGATGCGCGTGAAGTGCGCGGTGCTCGGCCGACAGGTCGCACAGGACGGCTCGAAGATCCACCGCGGCGAGCTCGACCCGGACGACCGCACGATCACGGAGGAGTAGCCTCGACGCTCCGAGGAGGGCGTCGACCGCTCTCGCGGTTCGCCGTCTCGAGCCCACCGGACTTTTGCCCGCGAAAGACGTTCGTCCGCCCATGAGCGACGGCTTCGACAAGGAGGCGGAACGCGAGAAGCTCCGCGAGAAGTTCGCGGAGGACGAGAAGAAGCGCGAGCACACCCAGCGGATGTCGGAGCTCCTCCTGAAGGGCGCGACGATGACGAACCGGCACTGCGAGGAGTGCGGCGATCCCATCTTCCGACACGACGGCCGCGAGTTCTGCCCCACCTGCGGGAACGAGATCGGCGGCGCGGCCGGCGCGGGCGACGCGGTCGACGCTCCGGACGACGCGACCGAGGCCCGGGACGCTCCGGACGACGCGACCGAGGCCCGGGACGCTCCGGGCGACGCGACCGAGGCCCCGGACGGGGCGACCTCGACGTCGGCCGACGAGAGCGCGGAGGGCGCCGTCGACGCCGCGGCCGAGAACGGCGCGGTCGGCTCCGACGCGGTCGACTCCGACGCGGTCGACTCCAACTCGGTCGGTTCCCGCGCGAACGGGCCCGCCCGGCCGCAGTCGCCTCCGTCGGCGGCCGGGTCGTCGGGAGGGTCGGCGTCGCCACGGGAACGGTCGCCGCGGGGGTCCGAGCCACAGCGGTCGCCCCCGTCGCAGTCGGCCGACGACGAAGGGATCGGAGCCGCTCGCGCGTCGCTGACGCGCACGCTGACTCGGTTCGCTCGCGCCGCCGAGGAGACGGACGACCCGCGGCGCGCCCGCGACCACCTCGAAGCGGCCCGCGAGGCGGCCGAGGCGCTCGCGGCGCTGAACCGGTAATCGGCGGTGAGACACCGCTTCGGGGGAACAGTTGGAGGGACCGAAGAATCGGAGAGCCGGCGGATCGGGGATCCGGCTCGGTAGCGCTGACGTTAGGCCCGAACCGGCGAGCCGGCCGGCTCCGCCTCGGCCCAGCTCGGCTCGTCGCGGAGCAGCGCGTGGACGATCCGGACGACCGCGTCGAGGTCCGCCTCGCCGTCGATCTCGCCGCGCTCCGCGCGCCGGACGAACCGATCGACTTCCTCCAGCGTCACCGATCCCGCGGCGACGGCGCCGGTGATCGTCTCCGTGTCGCTTTCGAGCGCGTTCAACAGTTCGGGCGACGGGTCCGGGTCGGACGAGGCGGGGCGCGACGAGCGGTCTGCCTTTGCGGCTGTCATTCTCGATAGTTACTACATAGCGAGTTAATATATTATTACCGGTACTAGTCGGTTTTCTGTCAGTTCTGTGCCGGTCGTCGAGCGAGGCGAACCGACGCTTCGGCGCTCGAACCGGACACGCCGAGAGAATTCCCACACCCCCGGTCGATCCGTGTAATCAGATGGCCGCTACCGTCCGCTCTCGACGGCGACTCGCATGTCCTTCGCCAGCCGCTCGGCGCGGTCGGCGTCGGCGGACTCGGCGTAGATCCGGATCTTCGGTTCGGTGCCGGAGGGACGGACGAGCACCCACGCGTCGCCGTAGTCGAGCCGGTAGCCGTCGGTCGTGTTCGGCTCCGCGTCGGCGGTCTCGACGTAGGCCCGGGCGGCCGAGAGCATCTCGTCGCGCTCGTCGTCGTCCGCGTACTCGACGTTCGCCCGCACGAAGTGGTAGTCGGCGTACGGCGCGATCACCTCGCTGACGGGGGCGCCGTCCGCGGCCGCGAGCAGTTCGAGGAACCGCGCGCCGATGTACGCCCCGTCGCGTGAGAGCCGATACGGCGGGAAGAAGACGCCCCCGTTCCCCTCGCCGGCGACCGGGACGTTCGTCCCCTCCTCGTGGAGCTCGCGCGTCCGGGTGACGATGTTCGTGGCGCCGATGGGCGTCAGCTCGAGGTCCGCGTCGTTGTCGGCGCAGACGTCGACGAGCCGCTGCGAGACGTTGACCGCGCTGACGACCGCGTCGCCCGGTTCGAGACAGGCGTCGGCCATCGCCGCGAAGGAGGTGTCGCCGTCGACGAACTCCCCCGCCTCGTCGACGAAGACCGCCCGGTCCGCGTCGCCGTCGTGCGCGATCCCGACGTCGGCGTCGGAGGTCGCGACCAGCCGGGAGAGCGCCCCGAGGTTCTCCGGGACCGGCTCGGAGTCGCGACCGGGGAAGTGGCCGTCCGGCGTCGCGTTCACCGTCAGCACCTCGCAGCCGAGTTCGCGGTAGATCTGCGGTGACGCCACGGAGGCCGCCCCGTGACCGGGGTCGACCGCGACCGTGAGGTCGGCGTCGGCGATCGCGCCGCGGTCGACCGCGGCGATAAGCTGGTCGACGTAGTCGTCGACCGCCCCTTCGATCGGCGTCGTCGCGCCGGCGGACCGCCAGTCGGCGTGATCGTACTCGTCGTCGAGGACGCGCCGTTCGATCCGTTCTAACACGTCGACGGAGAGCTCCACGCCGTCGTCGCCGACGAGCTTGATCCCGTTGAACTCCGGGGGGTTGTGCGAGGCGGTGACGAGCACGGCGGGGATCCCCGCGGCCTCGCAGTAGTTGCCGACCGCGGGCGTGGGGACGACGCCGAGGCGGTCGACGTCGCACCCGACCGCGGCGAGCCCGCTCGCGGCCGCGTTCGCGAACAGCTCGCCGGTGGTCCGCGTGTCGCGCGCGACGGCGACGCGGTCCGCGTCCCACACCGTCCCGGCCGCCTTCGCGATGTCGAGGACGAGCGCGGGCGTGAGGTACCGCAGCGCGACCCCGCGGATGCCGCTGGATCCGAACAGCTCCATGCGGGGCCATCCGCCGGCCGAGGGGAAAGCGGTTCCGAACCGGTCCGGCGCCGACGTGTCGACCGGGTGACTCCCGACTCGATCCGTCGCGACGCGTGCGGTTCATCCCGATGGCGCTCGTCGGTCCCGTATGGACCACACGCGACGCGACGCGCTCGTCGGAAGCGCGCTCGCTCTCTCGGTCGCGACGGCGGGCTGTCTCGACTTCGCCGCGGGCGAGGGGCCGCAGGGGCCCGACGGGACGCCGCCGACGCTGGACTGCGACGACGACGCGTTCGTCCGCCTCGATCGGCCGTTCGAGGGGTCGGTCACCGAGACGGTCGTCGAGACCGACGCGACCACGCTGGAGCTCTCCACCGAGGGGACGACCGAGACGTACGGGCAGTCCCTTCGGCTCATCCTCCGGAACACCGGCGACGACCCGGCGCCCACGCTCGGCGAGTTCGCGTACTCGATCCAGCGCGAGACGGGCGACGGGTGGCTCGACGTCCGCGGGTCGACGACCGGCGAAGCGGTCGAACTGCCCCGAACCGAGGTGTCCCTCGACGCCGGTTCGACGTACTCCTGGGACCTCACGCTGACGGAGGCGGGTATCGCCGACGCGGTCGACGGCCTCGATCTGACCGTCTGTCCGCCGCTGGGGCCGGGGATCTATCGGTTCGTCTACTGGGGGGTCGTCGGCGCGCCGCCGATCGGCGCGGAGTTCGAACTGGTCGGGTGAGGCCGGCTCGCCGTCGGTCGGTCCCGGACCGCACCGCGGCACCCGGTTCAGAACGGCTGCCAGTCGGAGGGTTTGCCGACCCGGCCGCGGACGCGAAACTCTCGCTCGTCGTCGTCGACGCGGGTCTCGACGACGACTTCGAACGGCTCGTGGAGGGTGTGGACGACCTGTTCGTCGTGGGCGGTCGAGCCGACGACGCCGACGAACGGCCACCCCTCCCCGGAGGTCTGGGAGGTCATCACCCGGGTGAACCGGTAGATTCGCTCGGGGTCCCAGTACATCAGCAGCTGGGACAGCGAGTAAACGCCGACGGCGCGGTCGCGGCCGGCCGAGGACTCGACGACGTCGGTGAACTTGATCCCGATATCCGTGAGGTTACCCGCGCTGGCGACGTACTTCGTCGTCGGCGTGTCGTCGCGCTTGTCGCCCTGCTCGTGGGTGACGCAGTCGATGACGACTACGTCGTCGCCGTCGTTTCCCGTGAGCTGCTCGTAGTCGCTGCGGACCTTCTCCGCGGTCCGCCCCGTCGAGATGACGACCGGTCCGTCCGACCACGCCGCGAGCAGCCGGTTGAACAGGTCGTACTTCCCGCTCATCGGGGGACCGCTGATGAGGACGCTGTCGGCACCGCGGACAGCGTCGGGAAGCGCGGTCATGGTGAAAACGTGAGTGAGTGTCGGGTAAAACCCTTCGGAGCGATCACTTTCGGAGCATGGAGGGGAGGTCGAGCGACGACGGCGGCCCCTCCCGCGGCCCCTCGGTGAGTGTCAGTTCGCGTATCGCACCGGGGAGCGCGGCCGGAACCGGCGACTCGCGCGGCGCCCCGGCGCCGTCGACGAGCGACCGCCAGACCGCCTCGTCGTCGGGGTCGTCCCGCTCGGCCTTCGCCTCCAGCGCCTTCGTCCGCCCCTCGTCGTACGCCAACTCGACGATGCTCCGGTCGTAGCTCCCCGGGAACGCCTCCAGCACCCGGTCCAGTTCCCCCGGGCGCGGGCTGTCGACCCCGGCCGCCACGCCCAGCGCGAAGGCGCGCTCGACGGCCTCCTCTCGGGAGAGATCGTCCCACTCCGTGTCGAACGTGCGGTCGTACATCACTGGGTCACCGTCGCCGCCGAACCGACTCGCAGTCCGCCGTCGGTGAACTCCACGTCCTGGATGTCGGTGTCGACGTCCGTCCCCCGCATCTTCAGCACCTGGACCCCGCGGCGCATCCCCCCGTCCTCGAGGTAGTTGTGCATGAAGACGACGCCGTGCGCCAGGTAGTGCTCCTCCGAGTAGGCGCTCGGATCGGTCATCTCGGAGATCAGGAGCGTCGTGGCGTCGGTCCGCTTCAGCGAGGAGAGCAGCTGGATCATCGTGTCCTCGTCGTCGTCCAAGAGGAACCGCAGCAGCATCGTCGAGTCGAAGACGACCCGGTCGATGTCGCGGGAGTTGATGAACCCCGTGAGGCGGTTGGTGACGCCGGAGCGGTCGCGGCGGTCGCCGGGGAGCCCGAAGAAGCGCCGGCCGTCCGACGAGAAGGAGTCGAGGAAGGTGACGCGGTCGGAGTCGAGCGCGCGGTCGAACCCGAAGTCGTAGCCGCTCATGTCCTCGCGGATACCCTCTTTGGTCTCGTGCATGCTGATGTAGAGGATATCCTCTCCGTTCCGGGCGCCCTGGGCCGCGAACTGTGAGCAGAAGGTCGTTTTGCCGCTCCCGGGCGGACCGCTGACAACGTACAGGCGGTCCGCGGGGAACCCGCCGTCGACGATGGCGTCGAACCCGGGGACGCCGCTTGAGACGCGCATACGTACGGAACCCATCGGGCGGCTGATAAGCGTTGGCGCCCGGTTCTCACGGGTGAGAACCGATCGCCCGCCGCGGGTCCGGCGTCCCCTCCGCTGCGCGACCGAACGCGGGTCGACCGCCGCGTCCCGCCTACGCCTCCGCGCCCTCGACGTCGTCGAGGTCGGCGGCGAGCGCGTCGTCGACGTCCGGCGAGACCCACACCACGAACCGGTCGTCGGACTTGACGATGCCGCGGACGCCCTCGTCCTCGACGGTGGTGCTCTGGTCGACGTCCTCGGGCGAGACGTCGCGGACCTGGAACACCTCGTCGACCATCCAGCCGACCGTGCCGCCCTCGTCGATCTCGGCGTCGTCGAAGACGACGATCCGCTCTCGGGGCCCCGCCTCGTCGATGTCGAACAGCGTCTTCGGGTCGACGATCGTCGTCGTCCGGCCGCGTAAGTCCATCACGCCCTCGACGTGGTCGGGCGAGTTGGGGATCCGCGTGAGCTCGCCCGCGTCGACGATCTCGTCGATGACGCCGATGTCCAGACAGTACGTCCCGTCGCCCAGACCGAACTCCAACACCTTCGTCGGTTCGGCCTCCGCCGCTGTTGCTGCCATGCCCGTAGGTGTGGCGAACCGACAGATAATCGTGTCCCCTGAATTATCAGGGGTGATTACTGGGTCCGTGGATTTATGCTGATTCTGGGCCCGCTCTGGAACATGAGCAGGACGACGGATCGGCGCGGCGGTCGGGACGGGTCGCCGCGGGTGGTGGTCGTCGACGACTCCCCGTTCATGCGGGGGCTGATAAGCGACCTCCTGAGCGACGCCGGGGTCGCGGTCGTCGGCGAGGCGGGGGACGGGGAGGAGGCGCTCTCGGTGGTCGCCGAGACGCGTCCCGACGTCGTGACGATGGACGTCGAGATGCCCGGGATGGGCGGGCTCGAGGCCGTCGAGCGGCTGATGGAGGAGACCCCGACGCCGGTGTTGATGCTGTCGGCACACACCGACGAGGGGGCGGAGGTCACCTTCGAGGCGCTCGACCGCGGCGCGGTCGACTTCTTCGCGAAGCCCGGCGGCGAGGTGTCGACCGGCGTCTCGCGGGAGTCGGAGCGGCTCGTCGAGGCGGTGCGCTCGGTCGCGGACGCGGACCTCGACGCCGCGACCCGCGAGCGCGACGACCCGCATTCGGCGGCGTCGCGCTCCGCGAGCGCCGGCTCCGAGGTCGACGCCGCCGAGATCGACGGGCCGCTGACGGTCGTGATCGCGGCCTCGACCGGCGGTCCGAACGCGGTCGAGCGCGTGCTGTCGGCGTTACCGATGGCCGACTGCCGCGTGGTGGTCGTCCAGCACATGCCGGAGGCGTTCACCTCGCGGTTCGCGGACCGGCTCGACGCCGCCTCCGCGTACGACGTGCGCGAGGCCAGCGACGGCGCGCGGATCGGCGCCGGCGAGGTGCTCGTCGCCCGCGGCGGGAGCCACACCCTCATCGACAGCTACCGGGCAGGCCGGCTCCGGGTCAGGCTCGACGAGGACGACGACTCCCACACGGTCACCCCCGCGGCCGACGTGACGATGCGGTCCGCGGCCGAGGTCATAGACGACCCGCTCGTCGGCGTCGTGTTGACCGGGATGGGATCCGACGCCGCGGAGGGCATCCGCGCGATGGCCGACGCCGGGGCGCGCACGCTGGCGCAGAGCGAGGACACCTGCGTCATCTACGGGATGCCGAAGCGCGCGGTCGAGACCGGCGGGGTCGACGCCGTGTACGACCTCGACGACGTCGCCGGCGCGATAGTGGGGGGTGAGGCCTGATGGACTCCCACCGCGCCGCGTTCGTCGCCGAGGCCGAAGACGGGATCACCGACCTCAACAACGCCCTGCTGGCCCTGGAGGCCGACCCCGAGGACGCCGAGGCGATGGACGACGTGTTCCGCGTCGCCCACACCCTGAAGGGGAACGCCGCGGCGATGGGGTACGAGGACGTCTCCGACTTCGGGCACGCCCTGGAGGACCTGCTGGACGCGGTCCGGCAGGGCGACCGCGAGGTGAACCCCGAACTGATGGACCTCCTCTTCGAGGGGGTCGACACCGTCGAGGCGATGGTCGACGAAATCGCCGAGACCGGCGAGGTGTCGACCGACCCCTCCGACCTGGAGTCGCGGCTGCGCGAGATGGAGGAGCACGGCACCGTCGGCGGCGGAGACGGAGGCGACTCGGCGGACGACGCCGTCGACACCGCCGAGGAGTCCGGCGACGACGCCGCAGACGCGGGCGACGACGCCGCAGACGCGGGCGACGACGCCGCAGACGCGGGCGAGGACGACGTCGACGTCTCGGTCCCCGAGCCGCCCGCGGCGGCGGCCGACCTCCCCGACCCGGTCGCGTACGCGGACGTGACGATCGGCGACGCCCAGATGGCGGGCGTCGACGCGGCGCTCGTCCTCCAGGCGCTCGACGAGCAGTTCGACGGGCACGCGACCGACCCCGACCCGGAGGCGCTGGAGGACGGCGAGTACGACGAGGGGTTCGACGCCTTCGTCGGCGGCGCCGATCCCGAAGTCGTCGGCGAGGGGCTCCGGGCGCTCACGCAGGTCGAGGCGGTGACGGCGGTCGCTGTCGGCGGCGCGGACGACGCGGCCGCGGCGGACGAAGCCGCGGCGGACGAAGCCGCGGACGCGGCGACGGAGGGGCCGGCCGACGATGCTGAAGCGGCAGGCGACGCGGACGCGGAGCCCGACGACGCGGACGCGGAACCCGACGACGCGGACGCGACGGACGGCGACGAGTTCGAGCCCGCCGAGCCGGAGACCGCCGACGCGGCGTCCGCCGACTCCGCGGACGACGGTACCGACCCGGAACCCGAGGCCGACGCCGAGACCGACGACGCCGGCTCGGAGTCCGGCGGCTCGAACGGGTCGTCCGGCGGTTCGGACTCCAAGTCCGGCGACGAGATCAAGTCGATCCGCGTCGACGTCGACCAGGTCGACGAGCTGTACGGGCTCGTCGAGCAGCTGGTGACAAGCCGGATCAAGCTCCGCCGGGAGATCGAGGGAACGGACGCGGAGTCGGACGCCTTAGACGAGCTCGACAAGCTCGCATCCAGCCTCCAGGACACGGCGATGGACATGCGGCTCATCCCGTTCTCGCAGGTGTCGGACTCGTTCCCGCGGCTCGTCCGCGACATCTCGCGGGACCTCGACAAGCGGATCGACTTCGAGATCGAGGGCGACGACGTCGAGCTCGACCGCACGATCCTCACGGAGATGCGCGACCCGCTCGTGCACGTCCTGCGGAACGCGGTCGACCACGGGATCGAGCCGCCCGCGGAGCGCGAGGCCGCCGGGAAGGACCCGACCGGCCACGTGGAGCTCACGGCCGAGCGCGAGCGCGACCACGTGATCATCGAGGTCTCGGACGACGGCGGCGGACTCGACCCCGACCAGCTCCGCGACAAGGCGGTCGACGAGGGGGTCAAGAGCCGCGAGGCGGTCGAGGCGATGGAGGACGACGAGGTCTACGACCTCGTCTTCCACCCCGGCTTCTCCACCGCGGAGGAGGTGACGGACGTCTCCGGCCGCGGCGTCGGGATGGACGTGGTCCGCACGACCGCGCGCGACCTCGACGGCTCCGTCTCGATCGAGAGCGAGCCGGGCGAGGGGAGCACGGTCCGCTTCCGGCTGCCGGTCACCGTCGCCATCGTGAAGGTGATGTTCGTCGACGTGGGCGGCACGGAGTACGGCATCCCGATCAAGTCGATCGCGGAGGTCGCGCGCGCCGACGATGTCGAGGAGGTCCACGGCGACGAGGTCGTCAGACACGAGGACGACCTCTATCCGGTCGTCCGGCTGAACGAGCGCCTCGGCGAGATCGACTCGACGGCGGCCGCGGACGCCGCGGCCGCGGCGTCCGCGAACGAGACCCCGGCGGCCGACGGCGGCGTCGCGGCCGACGAGCCGGGTGACGACGGGTTCGTCCCGGCGGATCCGACGACCGAGTCCGACGGCGAGCCGACGGACGACGGCATGCTCGTCCGGATCCGCGAGGAGACGCGGCAGGTCGCGCTCCACTGCGACGCGGTGTTGGACCAGGAGGAGGTGGTCGTCAAACCCCTCGACGGCCCGCTCTCGGGGACGCCGGGACTCAGCGGCACGGCGGTCCTCGGCGACGGGGACGTCGTGGCCGTGCTCGACGTGGTGAGCCTATGAGCGGATCGGTAGACGACGAGACGGCGTTCGAGGGCGTCCTCCGGCAGATCGACGACACCGTCCCGTTCGAGCCGGGGTACTACAACGAGTCGTACCTCGACCGCCGGATCACGGCGCGGATGCGCCGGCGCGACACCGAGTCGCACGCCGAGTACGAGCGCATCCTCCGCGAGGACGCCGACGAGCGGCAGGCGCTGATGGACGCGCTCACGATCAACGTCACGGAGTTCTTCCGCAACCCGGAGATGTGGGACGTGCTCCGAGACGTGTTGCGCGAGCGGACCGCCGATCAGCGGCGCGTCCGGGTGTGGTCGGCGCCGTCGGCGGACGGTCGCGAGCCGTACTCGGTCGCGATGTTGGCCTGCGACGACCCCGAAATCGACGAGTCGCGCGTCGAAGTGCTCGGCTCCGACATCAGCGAGGAGGCGCTCGACGACGCCCGCGAGGGCGTCTACCATACGACGCGGACGACCGACATCGCGGAGGAGCTGGAGCCCCTCTCCGATCCCGACCGCTACGTCGAACGCGACGAGGACGCGTTCCAGGTGCGCCCCGCGGTCAAGCGGCTCGTCGAGTTCGAGACGCACGACCTGATCCGCGACGGCGCCCGCGACCCCTTCGACGTGGTGTTGTGCCGGAACCTGCTGATCTACATCGACGTCGACCACAAGGCGGCCCTGTTCGACACGCTGGAGGCGTCGCTCGCGGACGACGGCGTCCTCGTCTTGGGGATGACCGAGAGCGTCCCTCCGGACCGAAGCGACCGCTACGAACCGATCGACAAGCGACGGCGGGTGTTCGGGAGGCGCTGATGTCGCTGTACCAGCACGCACGGGACGGGAACGCGGAGCGCCTCCGAGACGCCCTCGACAGCGACAGCGCGGCCGTCCGGCGGCGCGCGGCGGAGTTCCTCGGCGAGATCGGCGCGGAGAGCGACCAGCCGACGATCGACGGGCTGCTCCGGGCGGCGACGACGGACGACGACCCCGAGGTCCGCGGGGCGGCGGTCGACGCGCTCGACGAGGTCGGCGAGGCGGCGCTCGAACAGCTCCTCGAGGAGCTCACCGGGGGCGGCGGCGACGCCGAGGCCGAGTGGGTCACCGCGCGCAAGTTCGCGCGCGCGCTCGAGGCCGACCGCCCGGAACTTCGGATGGCCGCCGCGAACGCGCTCGGGCGGCTCGACGACGCGAGCGGCCTCCAGCCGCTGGTCGGCGCGCTCGACGACCCGGACGCCCGCGTCCGGCTGCGGGCGGCGCAGGCCTGCGGGACCTTCGCGGACGCCCGGGCGGTCCCCGGCCTGCGCGAGCGGCTCGAGGACGAGGACCCGCGCGTGCGGCGCGCCGCCGCGAACGCGCTGGGAACGATCGGGACGGACGAGGCGCTGTCGCCGCTCCTGAAGCTGCTCGACGACGGCGACGAGTCGATCCGCCGGATCGCGGCCGGCGCGCTCGGCAAGGCGGGCACCCCGGAGCCGGTCGAACCCCTCGCCCGCGCCCTCGGCGACGAGAGCGCGGTCGTCCGGAACGCGGCGGTGTACTCGGTGATCGAACTGCTCTCGAACGTGCCGACCGGGCAGAGCCACGCGGTCCGCGATCAGGTGGTCTCGGAGCTGAGGGCGGCCGACGACGCGACCGTCGTCGAGCCGCTCGTCGAGATCCTCACCGAGGGCCAGCAGTCCCGCCAGCGCCGGAACGCGGCGTGGATCCTCGGTCGGGTGGCCGACCCGGACACGGCGACCGCGGTGGAGGCGCTCGCGGACGCGCTCGCGGACGACGACCCGCAGACCGCGCAGTTCGCGGCGACGAGCCTCAAGAGCCTCGGGGGCCCGGTCGTCGAGGACCGCCTGCTCGACAAGCTGGGCCCCGAACACCCGGAAGAGGCCCGGGCGAAGGCGGTGTTCGTCCTCGGACAGATCGGCGGGCAGGAGACGCTCACCCGCCTCGAGGAGTACGCCGACGACGACAGTCAGGCCGTCAGAAAGCGCGTGTTCTCGGCCGTTTCGAAGCTGCGCGCCGGAGGTCCGTAAATGTCCCAGAAAGACAGCGAGTACAAGATCACCGACACGCAGGCGAAGTTCGCGGTCGCGGTCCGCGAGGGCCGGAAGGTGAGCGACGTGTCGTGGACCCCCGGGCGCGTCCTGCTCTCGAACCGGCGGCTGATACTCGCCGGCAACGACGGGAAACGGACCGTCCCGCTGTCGAAGCTGGAACGGCTCGGCGGCCGCCACGACGCGAACCAGACGGTCGCGCGCGTCTCGAACTACGTGAGCTTCGACCTGGGCGAGCAGGTGTTACTCGTGGCCGCGTCCGACCACGAGCCGTTCGAGCGCGACGTCTACCGCGCGCTGCTCGACCAGAAGACCGTGATGGTGAAACACCCCGCCATCGAGGGGGGCGTCGTCACGGACACCGAGTGGGAGCAGGCCCGCGTGAAGATCGACGAGAACGGGCTCAACGCGGCCCTGGAGCGCGGCGCGTTCGTGGAGTTCGACCTCGACGACATCAGCGGCCTCGACGCGGCGAAGCGCACCGTCAACGGCGAGAAGAAGCCCGTGATCGAGGTGTCACACACCGACGACGAGGGGACGAGCATCGAGACGCACGTCGCGGGCGACCCGAACCGGATGCGGTTCGTCGAGTCGTGGCTCCGCAAGGGCGAGGAGCGCAGTTCGACGAACGTCGACCTCTCCAGCCGCGACCGAGAGGTGTTGATGGCGCTGTACTCCGGCGTCTCGCCGTTCGAAATCCCCGCGTTCCTCGGGATGGACGTCGACGACGTCGAGGAGACGTTCGAGCGGCTGGTCGAGCTCGAGGTGGTCGAGGAGGTCCGGATCCGCCGGGAGGTCGCACTCAACTCCCGCGGTCGCAACATCGCCAGCGAGGCGATGAACGAGCAGTAGCGGAGCGATTTGCCCCTTCGAGCTGACGGCGGATCCCCGTCGGCGCGTCGAACCACGCTTAAGTCGGTGCCGCGCCGAGTCGCTCCATGAGCCACGAGGCGGTTCTCTTCGACCTCGACAACACGCTGTACCCGTACGCCCCGTGTAACGAGGCGGGTAAGCGGGCCGCGCTCGACGCCCTCCGCGAGCGGGGGTACGAGCTGGACCGCGCGGCGTTCGACGACCTGTACGCGACCGGCCGACGGGAGACGAAGCGCGAGACCGGCGGCACCGCGGCCTCTCACTCCAGGCACGTCTACTTCAAGCGCGGGCTGTACCGGCACGCCGGTGACCCCGACCCCGCGGGCGCGCTGGCGGCCGGCGACGCCTACTGGAACGGCTACCTCGCGGCGATGTCGCTCTGCGACGGCGCCGAGGACCTCCTCGACGCCCTCGACGCGGCGGGGACCGACGTCGCGGTCGTGACGAACCTCACGACGCGGGTCCAGCTGCGGAAGCTCGTGCGCCTCGGGATCGACGATCGGATCGACCTCCTCGTCACCTCCGAGGAGGTGGGCCGCGAGAAGCCGAGCGCGCTCCCGTTCACGGCCGCGCTCGCCGCGTTCGACTGCCCGCCGAGCGAGGCGCTGGCCGTCGGCGACAACGCCGAGACGGACGTCGCCGGCGCGAACGCCGTCGGGCTCGACTCGGCGCTGTTCGTCGCCGACGGCGAGGCGCCCCCCGAGGGGGAACTCGACGGCGACCGGCGCCCGGACCACCGGCTCGACGCGCTCGCCGACCTGACTGAGGTGGCGGCGTGACCCGCGACGGCTCGGGCGGCGGGTCCGGATCCGCGGGCGACTCCGACCCGGACGCGAACCCGGACCTCCTGCGCGAGGCGCGCGAGGCGGTCGTCGAGTACGCGCCCGCCCTCGCGGACCTGACGCCCGGCCGGACCGGGAACCTGAGCGTCCGCGACGGCGACGCCGTGGCGGTCACGCCCACGGGCGTCCCGTACGACTCCTTCGACGCCGCCGACGTGCCCGTGGTCTCCTCGGAGGGCGAGCGGCTGGCCGGGCGGATGGCGCCGTCGAGCGAGGTGCCGATGCACGCGGGGATCTACGAGCACGACCGGCCGGGCGCGATCGTCCACACCCACTCGCCGTGGGCGACGACGATGGCGACGCTCCACCGGAAGTTGCCGCCGATCCACTACATGATCGCCGCCGTGGGCCGCGAGGTCCCCCTGGCGGACTACGCGCCGTACGGCACGGAGGAGCTGGCCGCGAACGTCGTCGCCGCGATGGCCGAGGCCGACTCCGACGCCGCGATCCTCGCGAACCACGGGCTCGTCGTCACCGGCCCCGACGTCGAGACGGCGGTCGAGAACACCCGCCACGTCGAGGACATCTGCCGGCTCTACCTGCGCGCGTCCGCCGTCGGCGAGCCGCACGTCCTCACCGACGAGCAGATGGCGACGGTGGAGGAGCGGTTCGAGAGCTACGGGCAACAGCCGGACGCGGAGTAGTCGCCTGACGCGGAGTAGTCGCCTGACGCGGAGTAGTCGCCTGACGCGGAGTAGTCGCCTGACGCGGAGTAGTCACCTGACGCGGAGTCGGCCGGCCCGACGCCGAGCGGGGCCGACCGCTCCGGCAGTCGGCCGGTTTTATAAATACACGGGCGGCTACCGGATCGGTATGACAGACACGGAGCCGTCGCCGCCGGTCCGCGAGATCGCCGAGTCGATCGCGACGATGGAGATCCGCGGCGCGGCCACCATCGCCTCTGCGGCCGCCGAGGCGCTCGCGGCACAGGCGGAGGCGGCGGCCGAGGCGGACGCGACCGGGAGCGACCCCGCGGCGTTCCGCGCGTCGATGCGCGCCGCGGCCCGGACGCTCCGCGAGACGCGCCCGACCGCGGTGTCGCTGCCGAACGCCCTCCGGTACGTCCTCCAGCGGATGGAGGGCGATTCGGTCGACGCGCTCCGCCGGAGCGTCGTCGACGCGAGCGAGGCGTTCGTCGACCAGCTCGACCGCGCGCAGGAGGACCTCGGGCAGGTCGGCGCGAACCGCCTCGCCGACGGCGACACGGTGATGACCCACTGCCACTCCACCGACGCCCTGGCGTGTATCGAGGCGGCCGTCGAGCAGGGGAAGTCGATCTCGGCGGTGGTCAAGGAGACGCGCCCCCGTCAGCAGGGCCACATCACCGCCGAACAGCTTCGCGACGCCGGCGTCCCCGTCACGCTCATCGTCGACTCCGCGGCGCGGCGCTACCTCGACGAGGTCGACCACGTCGTCGTCGGCGCCGACTCGATCGCCGCCGACGGCGGCGTGATCAACAAGATCGGCACCTCGGGGCTCGCGGTCAACGCCCGCGAGCGCGGCGTCCCGATCATGACCGCGGCCCAGACGATCAAGCTCCACCCGGAGACGCTGACGGGCCACACCGTCGAGATCGAGATGCGCGACGAAAGCGAGGTGATCGACCCCGAGTCCCGAGAGGAGATCGGCGAGATCTCGGTGGCGAACCCGGCGTTCGACGTGACCCCGCCGCGGTACATGGACGCGATCGTCACCGAACATGGGCAGTTCCCCCCGGAGAGCATCGTGGCGCTGATGCGGGAGCTGTTCGGCGAGGGCGCCGCCGAGCCGTGGGCCGAGCGATGAGCGAGGAAGGCGAGGGCGTCGACGACTGGGACGAGACGGTCGCGGAGTGGGGCCGCGAGGTCGACGAGTGGGAAGGAGATGTCCGCGAGCGTACGGGTGACATCCGCGAGCGCGCGGGCGGCGTCCGCGGGGACGGCGGCGATAGGGCCGGCCCTTCCGCCCGTGACGCCGTTGACGGCGATACCGACGCCGACGACTCTAACCCCGCCGACGACTCCGACCCCGAAGTCGACGCCGACCCCGCCGTCGACCGCGACCCCGACCTGCCCCCCGACGACGCCGACCGCGTGCCGAAGGTCGTCGCGGCCGGCCACATCAACTGGGACGTGACGATCCACGTCGACAGCCTCCCGGAGCCGGACGGCGAGACCCGGATCGACCGGCTCGAACAGTCGGGCGGCGGCAGCGCCGCGAACGTCGCGGTCGGACTCGTCGACCTCGGCGGCCAGTCCGTGGTCTACGGCAGCGTCGGCGGCGACGAGTCGGGCGCGCTGGCGCTGCGCGAACTCGCCAGCGCCGGCGTCGACCCCGGGCAGGTGCTGGTCGACGCCGACGAGCCCACCTCGGTGAAGTACGTCATCGTCGACGGCGGCGGCGAGCTGCTCATGCTCGCGAACGACGGCGCCAACGAGTCGTTCTCGGCGGCGGGGCTCGACCGCGACACGCTCGCGGCCGCCGACCACCTCCACCTCACCGGCCAGCAGCCGGAGACCGCGGCGGCGCTCGCGACCGCGGCCGCGGAGGCGGGCGCGACCCGGAGCTTCGACCCCGGGCGCCGCGTCGCGGACCGCGAGTTCGACGCCGCGCTCCACGCGAGCGACGTGCTCTTCGTAAACGACCGCGAGGCCGACGCGCTCGCGGCGGCGACCGACGTGGACCCGTGGGAGCCCGACGACCGCGTCGTCGCGATCAAGCTCGGCGACGAGGGCGCGACGGTCCGCACCCCGCACGGCAGCGTCTCGCACCCGGGATTCGACGCCGACCCGGTCGACACGACCGGCGCGGGCGACGCCTTCGCGGCCGGGTTCCTCGCGGCCGCGCTGCGGGAGCCGGAGATCACCGGCGACGGGTTCTCGCACGACCCGCGCGACTACCAGGTGCCGATCTTAGTCGGCAACGCCTGCGGCGCGGTCGCGACCGAGTCGGTGACCGCACGCACCGACCTCTCCTGGGACCGCGTCCGCGAGACGATGGGCGAGTCGCCCGAGACGGACCTGCTCATCGAGGTCCGGACCTGACGCGACCGACGCGCCGGCGGTCGCGTCTCCTGCCGCTCGGCGCTACCCCCGGTCCGCCCGGAGCGCGAGCGGGCCGTCGCCGCTCCGGACCGTCCCCGTCTCGCCCCAGCCGTCGGTGACCGAGAGCCGGGCCGCGTCCGGGAGCGGATCGCTCGTGACGCGGAGCAGCGCGGCCGGATAGGTGATCGCCTGGCCGCAGGCCACCTGGTAGTCGCCGGCTCCTCGGACGGCCGCGTCCGCGACGAGGGTCCCGTCCTCGACGCCGATCTCCTCGAACGCGATTTCGTTGTGACAGGTGGTCGGGCCGACCGACTCGACGTAGATGAGCACCGAATCTCCGAAGTCGGTCTCTTCGACGAACGCGGCGGTCTCCGCCGGCGCGTCCCGGAGCAGCTTCGAGGCGTCGCCCTCTCCCGTGATCAGCGCGTAGAGACCGCGGCGCTCCTCGCGGCTCCACGCCGGCCCGGAGAGCGCGGCGCCGACCTGGTGGACCTCGGTCTCGGGGGCCGGGTCGCTCTCGCCGTCGCCGCCGTCGCCACCGTCATCGCCGGCGTCTCCGTTGTCGGCGCCGTTGTTGCCGGCGTCCCCGCTGTCGCCGCCGTTGTTGCCGGCGTCCCCGCTGTCGCCGCCGTTGTTGCCGGCGTCTCCGCTGTCGCCGCCGTCGCCACCGTCATCGCCGGCGCCGCCGTTTCCGCCCGAAACCGGGTCGCCGCCCCCGGTACATCCCGCGAGCACGGCCGCGCCGCCGGCCGCGATGCCGCGGAGGGCGGCCCGTCGGGTGAGATTGGTCACGTCTTCCGGTACGCGGTCGATTGATAAGGGTTTCGCGTACGCTCAAACAGGCTTCTGACCCATCGATTCGGGCGATTCGGCGTCACTTCGACGATCCGCGATCGGTCTACGCCGGAGACGCGAACAGCGCGTCGATCTCGTCTCGGTCGAGGTCCGCCGCGAGGCCGAGCGCGAGCGCGACGCGCGCCTTCGCGGCCGGGAGGTCGCCGGCGAACGTCACCCCGTGGTCCGCGAGCGTGACGGCGCCACCGGGGGTCCCGTACACCGGTTCCGTCGGCCCGGCCGGCGGGCGACCGGCGACGACGACCGGCACCGACTCGACCGCCTCCCCGATCGTGTCGCCGAGCGCCCCGGTGACGTTCCCGAGGCCGGTCCCCTCGACCACGATCCCGCCGACGCCCGCCTCGAGCGCGCGCTCGAGTGCGCCTGCGCCGACGCCGGTACCCGAGTGGATCACCGGGACCTCTGGCACGTCCGCGGCGCCCTCGATCGCGTCCGCGAGCGGGTCGACCGCGACGCCGCGCTCGGGGGGACGGACGAGCCGCGAGGCGGCGCGGGTGAACGTCGCGACCGGTCCCGCTCCCGGGGAGGTCATCGTCGACAGCGCGTTGCTGTGGCCCTTCACGATGTCGCGGGCGGCGTGGAGTTCGTCGTCGAACGCGACGTGAACCCCGGGCGCGAACCGGTCGTCCGCGGCCGCCCGGACCGCGAGCGCGAGGTTCGCGGGCACGTCGCTGGACGGTTCGTCGAGCCGGCGCTGCGCGCCCGTGACGACGACCGGCGCGTCGAGGTCGGTGAGGACGTCGAGCGCGAACGCGGTGTCCGCGAGGGTGTCCGTCCCGTGGGTGACGACGACGCCGTCGGCCGCCCCGTCCGCGTCGCCGTCGGCGGCGTCCCGGTCGACCGCGTCGCGCGCGGCGTCCGCGGTCGCGAGCACGTCTCTCCACCGAACGTCGAAACCGGGCCGTGAACACGCCTCCCTCGTCGTCACCCGCGCGTGGTCGCCCGCGGCCGGCACCGCCGCCACGAGGTCGTCGCCGGTCTTCTCCGGGGCCGCTCCGTCGTCGCTCGGCTCCGACGCGATGGTGCCGCCGCAGGCGACGACCGTCACGTGCGGGCGGCCGCCGTCGGCGTGCGCGTCGGGACGGTCTCGATCCCCCCTGTCGTCGCGTCTCGGGTCGTCCGGGTCGTCGTATCGGTCGCGGCGATCGGTTTCGGTCATATCCTCCCCTCGCTCCCGACGGACAAATCGGTTGGTGCCGCGGCAGTCGCTCGGCTTCCGGTGGGGCGACCCGTCGACGCGCCGGCACCGACCGATCGATCCCTCTCGGGCGCGTCCGGGGGCGCTCGGTGACGATCGCGAAACAAAGGATTAGAACGCGTTGTGAACAGTTAAAATGTCTCTGCGACGGTTTTAAAATGACCCGATCGGTCGAGAAACGCCGTGAAATTCGTCGAACCCTCGACGGGGTATATGTGGTCCCCCGTCGTACGGGGAAGCGTCCATGTCAATCCCCGCTCCCACCCGACTCGCCTCCGGCGAACGGCTCGCCGGGCTGATGACCGGAACCGTCGAGGCCGCCGCCTTCTGGGCGGCCATCGCCATCCCGGCGACGTACCCCGCCCTGCTGTACTCGGGGCTCGACGGCGGCACCGGGCAGCTGTTCGTCGCCCTCCTGTTCGCGAACGCGCTCGCGCTCGCGCTGGGTCACGACCACAAGCGCTGAGAGTCGACGCCGGACCGCTCGGAGAGAGCCGACCCGAATCGCCCGTCCGAACGCCGACCCGAACCGCTCGTCCGAACGCCGACGCGTCGCGTGGACACCGGCGCTGCCCTCCTCTCGCGGTCGCCCTCCGTCCCCCTGCGGTCGTTCCCTCCACCGCTCTCTCCCCGGCGTACCGCTCTCGAAGCGCTTACCCCCGCCCCGGACCGACTGCGCCCATGAGCGACGAGACCCGCGTCGAGTGGCGCGACTGGGGCCCCGAGGCGTTCGCCGAGGCCGACGAGCGCGACCGCCCGGTGCTGCTCTCGCTGTCGGCCACCTGGTGCGAGGGCTGTCACGAGATGGACGCGATCACCTACGCGGAGCCGCGGATCGCGGCCAACGTCAACGAGGGGTTCGTCCCCGTCCGCGTCGACGTCGACCGCCACCCGCGGGTGCGCGAGCGGTACAACATGGGCGGGTTCCCGACGACCGCCTTCCTGACGCCCGAGGGGACGCTGCTGACGGGCGCGGGCTATCTCGACGTCGACGGGATGCGACAGGTCCTCGAATCGGTCCGGCAGATGTGGGCCGACAAGGGGCGCGAGGCCGGGCGTATCCCGCGTGCGCTCGACGCCGACCTGCCGCCCCGCGGCGAACTGACCGACGAGATAGAGAGCCACTTGGCGGGCCAACTGGAGGCCAAGTACGACGACGACCACGCCGGCTGGGGGACCGACGCGAAGTTCCCGCTCCCTCGCACCGTCGAGTTCGCGCTGAAGCGCGACCGGAACCGCGCGCTCCGGACGCTCGACGCGGTCCGCGACCACCTCGCCGACGACGTCGACGGCGGCTTCTTCCGGTACGCGGGCACGCGCGACTGGGGCGACGTCGCCTACGAGAAGCCGCTCGACACGAACGCCGCGGTGACCCGCGCGTTCGCGAACGCCTTCCTCTACACCGGCGACGAGGCGTACCTCGACCCCGCGCTCGACGCCGTCGGCTTCCTCACCGACGAGCTCTGGACCGGCTACGGCGTCGGCGGCAGCCTCGGGCCCGGACTCGGCCGGGCCTACTACGCCGCGCCCGCCGAGGACCGCGCGGACCTGGACGAACCCCGCCGCGACCTCACCGTGTTCGCCGGCGGCAACGCGCTCGCCGCGGACGCGCTGCTCGCGGTGGCCGCCTACACCGACGACGAGCGCGCCCGCGAGTACGCCGGCCGGATCCTCGACGGCCTCGAACGCGACCTGATCGACGCCGAGAGCGGCGCGGTGACCCACTACCGCGGCAGCGACGAGGCGGGCGAGACCGACCTGCTGGAGGACGCCGCCCGCGTCGTCGGGGCGTACGTCCGCGCGGCCGGCGTGCGCGGCGAGGGGGCCGACGTGGCCCGCGCGGTCGCGGACCGCGCGATCGAACGGCTCCGCGTCGACGGGTCGTTCGTCGACGGGCCGCGCTCCGGGCCGGGGCTGCTCGACCGGTCGTTCCGGCCGCTCGACGCCAACGTGGAGATGGCGACGTCCCTGCTGGACCTGGCGGCGCTCACCGGCGAGGACCGCTACCGCGAGGTCGCGCGGGAGACGGCCGCGGCGTTCGCCGGCGCTACCGAGCGCCTGAGCGTTCAGGTCGCCGGCTACGGGAGCCTCGCCGGTCGCCTCCGGCGCGACACGACCATCATCGCGGTCGGGACCGAACCCGGGAGCGACCTCCACCGCGCCGCGTGGCGGGTCGCCGACCACGAGAAGGTGATCGCGCCGAATGCCCACGAGACCGACGCGCCCGCGCCGCGGACGGTTCCGGCCGGGACCGCGGTCGTCCTCGCCGGCGACGGCGCCTCCGACCCGGCGGAAACGCCGAACGAGTTGATGGACCGGGTCGCCGACGTGCTGGCCTGACGCGACGGACGCGCGTCGGACCGGGAAACGGCCGGACAGTCGGCGGCAATACTCGGTCCGCCGGATCCGGCCGCCCGTATCGTAAACCGGCGACGCGTTTATACGGGTGCCGGGGCATCCCCGGGTATGGCATCTCTCCGCGATCTGGGGCTCTCCGAGTACGAGGCCCGGGCGTACCGCGCGCTTCTCCGGACCGGACCGACCACGGCGAAGGACCTCTCCCGGGCCAGCGAGGTCCCGATGGGTCGGATCTACGACGTGCTCAACAGCCTAGAGCAGCACAGCCTCGTCCGCAGTCAGGCCGCGAGCCGGCCGAAGAAGTACCTCGCGGTCGAGCCGGACGCCGCGCTCGACCGCCTGCTCGACGAGAAGAAGCGGGAGCTCCGGACGCAGGCCGAGCAGTACGAGTCCGTGGTCGACGACCTGTCGACCGAGCTCGACGCGGGCGAGCCCGTCGACGGGCAGTTCTGGACCGCCGCGGTCGGTGCCGAGGAGGCGACCGATCTCCTCTTAGAGCGGATCGCCGCCGCGGAGCGTCGGGTGGTCGTGGTCGCGGGCGCGCCTGCGACCGGGTTCGACCTCGGGACGATCGGCGAGCGCGTGACCGCCGAACTGGAGTCCGCGCTCGAACGCGGCGTGGAGATCCGAGTGCTGCTGTCGCCGGCGACGGTCGACGGGCTCCCGCGGAGCGTGGGACGCCGGTACACCGCGGAGCTGGCCGACATGGACGGGTTCGAGGTCCGGACGTCGCCGGGCGTCGACGGGACGTTCAACGTGTTCGACGAGATCGAGGTGTGTATCGAGGTGCCGCACCCGCTGTCGGCCGACGAGCCGTTCGCGATGATCGACGTGAAAGACATCGAGTTCGCGACGAGCGTGAAAGACCAGTTCGAGCCGCGCTGGGCGGAGTCGGAGCCGCTGACGTTCGGGTGAAGGATGGCCGGGCGAGAGCGCGACGCGAGCCGCGGCGCCTACCGGCCGAGCTCGTCGCGGAGGTCGCCCAGTTTGACCTCGCGCTCGGCGTGGGCGTTGTGCTGGTGGATCGACTCGTCGTTCGACTGCTTCACGCGGATCACGGCGTCGTCAGAGAGGTGCGGGAACTCCTCGACGGTCCCTTCGGCGAGCGCGCGGACGCAGTCCTCGACGAACTTCGCGTCGGCGTGGGCCTCGTAGGTCATGTGGTCCTCGTCGGGCCGCTTCGCCATGTTGTAGATCCGCGCGCTCATCGAGTCGCGGGCGACGTCGATCACGTCCCGGAGGTCGACGTCGGGGTGGCCGTCGGTCGTGATCGTCAGGGTCGCGTGGCCGCGCTGGGAGTGACCCGGCTGCGGGACGGCGTCGAGGAACTCCTCGGTCGTCTCCTCGTCGACGCCGAGCTGGGCGAGCTTGTCGCGGGCTCGCGACTCGCTCATCCCCTGCGAGCAGGGGCAGACGGTCATGCCGGTGACCTCGGCGCCGATCTCCTCGCGCGTCCCGTCCTCGGTGGCGGTCGCGCTGGCGACGATCGTCGCCGTGCTCTGGGTCTCGATACCGGACGCCGGCGTGTCCTCGCGGGTGACCAGCTCCGCCGACATCGACACCTCGGCGGTGGTGGTGTAGTCGTGTTTCTCCAGGAGCCGCTCGGCCGCGTCGCCGCAGACGTCCTCGACGCGGTACGCCTCCTCGCGGGTGATGTCCTCGAGGATCTCGTCGACGGTCGCGAGGTTCCGCGACATGTCGATCCCCTTCCGGCCGCTGGGGAGGTCGACGAACACTTCGAACTCCGCCATGAGAACGATGGGACGCTTGTCGCCACGCGCGATCTTGACGAGCTTCTCCACCCCGGTGACGCCGACCTGCGAAAGCCCGACGGTGACGTCGGGCGCGGACGCCTGTACGTCCGGCAGCTGGTGACTCATTACGAACACGTTAGGGAACTCCCGGGATTAGCCCTTTCGGAAGGGGGAGACGCGTCTGGTAGTCGTGCGCGCGACTCGAGCAGGGGCCCGCTCGCGGTGGCGGCGGCCCCGCTTCGCGTTGGCAGCGGGCCCCTCCTCGCGCCCGTCACGACCCGTCGCGTGTGAGTCGCCCACGTCCTTCGGGCCGTAACGCACGATTTATAACGGCGGCAGCGGAACGTAATCCAAGACCATGCCGAGTTCCAATGGGCCGCAGAAGGCGACTCGCGACAAGCTCTCGAACAAACCCCGCAACCGCGGCACCTCCCCGCCGCAGCGAGCGATCCAGGAGTTCGACGAGGGGTCCCAGGTCCACCTCAAGATAGACCCGAGCGTCCCGAAGGGGCGTTTCCACCCGCGCTTCGACGGCCGAACCGGAACCGTCGTCGGCAAGCAGGGGTCGGCGTTCAAAGTCGAGATTCCGGACGGCGGCAAGACGAAGACCCTCATCGTCACCGCCGCCCACATGCGGGCCCAGCAGAACTGAGATGACGATATTCAAGGAAAAACTGGACGAGGAGTACGTCACCACCTCCGAGGCGAAGGAGATCCTCGTGGAGATCGAAGACGAGCGCGCGGCCGACGAGGACCGCGACCTGCGCTACGAGCTGGCCCGCGCGATCGAGCACGTCAATCGGTTCGCGGACCTCGACCCCGACGAGTCCCGCGAGCTCGTCGAGGAGCTCACCGAGCTCGATCAGGTCGACCTGCCGACCGCCGTGAAGATCACCGACCTGCTCCCCGAGGACCGCACGGAGCTCCGCTCGGTGTTCGCACAGGAGCGGTACTCGCTCGACGGCGAGGAGCTCGACGAGATCCTCGACGTCGTCGCGAAGTACGCCTGAGCACGCCCCCCCCGGCCCGGCGGGGCGATTCTCCGACACGTTTTTTCAGATTTCCGCACGTACGTCGACCCGCATGTACCAGACCACCCTCGTTCCGACCGGAGCGGGCGACGCCGCCCTCGACGCCGTCGACGACGCGACCGAGATCACGGCGGCGGACGGAACGGTACACGTCCTCGGCGTCGTCGAGGAGATCCCGATGTACGACCGCTCCGGCAAGCCGGAGAAGTTCGACGACGACGACCCCGAGCGCCGCGAGCGGCTGGAGGCGGCGGTCGACCGGGTCGCGACGGCCGTCGCGGACGCGGGTATCGACAGTGAGACGGCGGTCGAGTCCGGGGTTCCGGCCCACGAGATCGCCGCGTACGCCGACGCCGTCGACGCGGACGCGGTCGTGATGGGCAAGCGCGGCCTCGACGCCGCCGCCGACGACCTGCTCGGCAGCACGACCGAACGCGTCATCCGGACCGCCGACGCGACCGTCGTCTCCGTCCCCGTTTCCGGGTGACCCCGGACGACCGACCGCTCCCGGGCGTCACCGGTCGCGACCCGCCTCGACGACGATCGTCCCGAGGAGGCGGCGCCGTCGCTCCCGGACGCCGGTGTGGTCGTCGAGCGCGCGCCGTGCGGCGGCGGTCCGGTCCGCGAGCCTCCCGAGCGGATCGTCGGTCCGCGCGTCGAAGAGCCGCCCGTTCAGCGCCACGAACGCCCGGAGCGCCGCGTTCGCGAGGCGGTTTCCCTCCGGAACGAACGCCGCGAGGACGACGGTGTCCGCCAGGTCGCACCACCGGCGCACGACCGCGTACGGGTCGGGGAAAAGCGAGGTGACGAACGTCGCGAGGACGCCGTCCGCGGCCGCCACCGGGGGGCGCTCGGCGTCGGCCTCGACGAGCGAGACGTTCTCCCAGCCGCGCCGCTCGACGAGCCCCGCCGCCCGGTCGAGCATCCGCGGCGAGATGTCGACGCCGACGACGCGACCGCTCGGACCGACGGCGTCGCGGAGCGCGGGGAGGTTCACTCCCGGGCCGCAGCCGAACTCGATGACCGTGTCGCCGGGGTCGAGGGCCAGCGCGTCGACGCAGGCGGCGCGGACGCCGCCGACGGACGCGGTGGCCCGCGCGAACCAGTCGTAGACGCGGGCCCACGCGTCGTAGCCGCGTCGGATCCGGCGCAGCCGACGCGGGTCGGTCGCTCCGAACTCGCCGTCCGCCGCGGGATCGTCGCTCGCCGCGGGATCGTCGCTCGCCGCGGGATCGTCGCTCGCCGCGGACCCGCTCTCGCCGTCGCCGTCGCGGGTCACGGGTCGGCGTCGACGGCGGCCGGGGGCGTCCTCGGCCACCAGCGCGCGGGTCCGTCGCGCGCGACCGTCGAGTGACACCGCTCGGAGTCCGTACACCCTCGCGGCCGCCGGTAGGCGATCCCCCGCTCCGCGAGGTACGAGACGTAGCCGTCGTCGACGCGGTCCAGCTTCTCGTGGCACACCCACCGCTCGCCGCATCGCCCGGCCGCGAGGTTCCGGTACGGACACGTGAACGTCGTGCGCTCGGCGCCCCCCTCGGAGGCGGTCTCGTCGATCCGCACGCCGACCGTCCGGTACGCCAAGCGGAGCCGGCGGACGACCGCACGCGGCGACGACGCGCCGAGGAAGAGGACGTGCGCGAGCGCGTACCCGAGGTCGTGGAGCAGCCGCTCGCCCCGCGTCAGCGACGCGCGGTCGCCCTCCAGCCGCGACCGGAGGGTGCCGTACCACTCCGCGATCTCGCGGACGTCGTCGCGCAGCGCCGCCGCCTCCGCGAGGCGCTCGCGGCGCTCTTCCAGGGCCGTCGGTCCGTCGGAGAGGCGGAACGACGGCACCGCCTCGACGTGTTCGAGCACCCGCTCGCGGAGGCAGTCGCCGTCGGCGTGCGCCGCGACGCGCCGCCGGAGTTCCGGGTACCAGTTCCGCGTCAGAGCGCCGTACGCGCCGTCGAGCAGGTCGTCGACCCGCGCGACGTCGCCCGCGTCGGTCGGCTCGCCCCGTTCCGGATCGCCCGCTGCGTCGGCCGTCGACCCTCTCTCCGCGTTCGCCTCGGGCGAGGCGCCCGGGAACGCCTCGACGAGTCGAACCAGTTCCGCCGGCTCCGGTTTCGCCATGGTATCACGTCGCACTCGACGCTCTTGAATCCGACCGTCGGCGGTCGCAGCGCGTCCCGCCTCGCCAGCGGTTTTTTCATCGCTCGGAGCGATGAACGATGTATGAACGACGTCGACGACCTCGCCGGCGAAAGCGGAGCCGACGGCGGCGGCCCCACCGCCGTCCTGCTCGACGTGCTGTTGAACGGGCGTCCCGACGACGACCGCCCGCAGTCCCGCAAGTCGCCGGTGGCGTACGGGCTCGGCGCCGACTCGTTCGCGCTGTACGAACTGACGCTCGACGGCGAGCCGGACGTCTCGGTCGGCGACCGTATCGCGCTGGACGGGCCGGCCGTCGGCCGCTACCGCGAGGTGTCGTTCGACGACCTCACTCGAAACGCGGCCGCGGAGGTCGAGTACGCCGCGGAGGCGATCGTCGACGCCGACGAGGAGCGGTTCGTCGACTTCTACAACGAGGCGGGGCCGATCACCCTCCGACTCCACCAGCTGAACCTGCTGCCGGGGATCGGCAAGAAGCTGCGGAACGACCTCCTCGACGAGCGGAAGCGCGGCCCGTTCGAGAGCTTCGACGACGTCGAGGAGCGCATCTCCGGGCTCCACCGCCCGCGGGAGGTGATCCTCGAACGGATCGTCGAGGAGATCCGCGAGCCGGATCTGAAGTACCGGACGTTCGTCGGTCGCGAGGAGTGAACACCGGCTCCTCGGCGCGCGGACCGACGACCGTCGGTTCGCCGCCGCGCCGCCCCCGAAACGAGACTTTTACCCGAACACCGCGTGTACCCCGGCTATGACCGACTCATCGACGGGTGAGAACGCCGCGTACGGGGGTCGCGACCCCGACGCGCTCGCGAGGCGGGCGGGCTCGCGCGCCGACCCCGACCGCGACCAGCACTTCCTCGTCGACGACCGGGTCCTCGACCGCATTCCCGGCTACCTCCCTGAGGACGCCGACACCAGTCACCTCCTCGAGATCGGCGGCGGCGCGGGCGCGCTCACGGACCGCCTGCTGGCGACGACGACCGCGGACGCGGCCGCCGACGCGAGCGGAGCGCCCGGTCGCCTGAGCGTGATCGAACGCGACGGCGCCTTCGCCGAGTTCCTCCGCGAAGAGTTCGCGGCCGCGGTCGCCGACGGGCTCCTCGACGTGGTGGAGGGCGACGCGCTCGACGTCGAGATCCCGGATTTCACCGCCTGCGTCGCCAACCTCCCGTACGGGGTCTCCTCGGAGATCGCCTTCCGGCTGCTCCCGGAGCGGAAGCCGCTCGTGTTGATGTTTCAGGCGGAGTTCGCCGACCGGATGGTCGCGTCGGCCGGGGAGTCCGCGTACGGCCGGCTCTCGGTGTCGGCGCAACACTACGCCGACGTCGAGATCGTCGAGCGCGTTCCGAAGGAGGCGTTCGACCCGCAGCCGGCCGTCGAGAGCGCCGTCGTGCGCTGCACGCCTCGCGACCCCGACTACGTCGTCGGCGACGAGGCGTTCTTCCTCCGGTTCGTGAAGGCGCTTTTCACCCAGCGGCGCAAGACGGTGCGGAACGCGGTGCGGAACACGGCGCACATCTCCGGGCTCGACGACCCGGAGGCGGTCGTCGACGCGGCGGACGAGGAGCTGCTGCGTAGTCGCCCCGGCACGCTCGAGCCGGCGGCGTTCGCGGCGCTGGCCGAGCTGGCCCGCGAACGCGGGTCGCCGACGGAGGCGTGACGATGACGGGCTGGGTCGGCCTCGTGACGGATCTTCAACGCGCGCTCGCGGGCAACTTCGAGCGGTTCGCCGCCTCGGTGGGCATCGTCGCCGCGGTGCTGGGGGTGCGGCTCCTCACGCGGCGGCTGCGGCGCGGCGACAGGGAGCTCACCTCGACGCAGCGGCTCCTGCTGTCGGCGGGCGTCGGCGGCGCCACCGCGCTGGGCGCGATCACGCTGATCGCGGTGTGGGACCAGAGCGGCGCCCTCTTCGAGACGGCCCAGTCGGCGCTGAGCGCGAACCAGCTGTCGAACGTCGTCCTCGCCGTGCTCCTCCTGGCGATCGCGTACGCGCTCACCGACTTCCTCGGGGGCGTCATCCGCGAGATCGGCGCCGAGAGCGCGTCGATCTCGCAACACCAGCAGGAGGTCATCCTGCGGATCACGCAGCTGAGCGTCTACACGTCCGCGATACTCGCCGTCGTCGGGCTGTTCACCGACAACGTCGGTAGCCTCCTCGTCGGCGCGGGGTTCCTCGGGATCGTGGTCGGGATGGCGGCGCGGCAGACGCTCGGGGCGATACTGGCCGGCTTCGTGCTGATGTTCTCCCGGCCGTTCGAGGTGGGTGACTGGGTCGAAGTCGGAGACCACGAGGGAACGGTGACCGAGATCTCGATCATGAGCACGCGGCTGCGGTCGTTCGACGGCGAGGTGATCACGATGCCGAACGACACCGTTCGCTCGGGCTCGATCGTCGACCGGTCGCGCCGGAACCGGCTGCGGATCGAGGTCGAGGTCGGCGTCGACTACGACACCGACGTCGAGCGCGCGGCCGCGGTCGTCGAGGAGGCCGTCGCCGGGGTCGACGACGTCGCCGAGATGCCCGAGCCGAACGCCGTGACGAAGCGCTTCGACGACTCGGCGGTCGTGTTGGGGCTCCGCTACTGGATCCGCAACCCCAGCATGCGGAAGCGCTGGCGCACCCAGACCGCCGCGATGAACGCGATGAAGGGGGCGCTCGAGGACGACGGGATCGTCATCCCGTTCCCGCAGCAGACGCTCTCCGCCCGGTCGGAGGGGGCCTCCGGACCGCAGTTGGACGCGTCGGTCGAGGAGCGCGCGGCGACGCGCGGCGGGTCGGAAGGCGCGGACGACGGAGACGCCGGCGCGACCGACGGCGGCCCGGAGGACGACGGCCGATGACCCGCGGCGGTGACGAGCGCGACGCCGGTGACGAGCGCGGCGGCGACCTCGCGGCGCTGCGCGGCGCCGACGACGCGGTCGTCTACCAGCCCGCGGAGGACTCCGGGCTGCTCGCGGAGGCGGCGGTGGCGGAGGCCCACGGCCGCGTGCTGGAGGTCGGCACGGGCTCCGGGTGGGTCGCGGAGCGGATCACCGAGGAGCGCGGCCTCGACGTGGTCGGCAGCGACCGCAACCCGCACGCGGCGCGACAGGCCCGCGAGCGCGGCGTCGAGGCCGTCGTCGCCGACCTCCTCGCGCCGTTCCGCGCGGACGCGTTCGACGCGGTGTGCTTCAACCCGCCGTACCTCCCGACCGACCCCGACAACGAGTGGGGCGACTGGATGGAACACGCGCTCTCGGGCGGCGAGTCGGGCCGCGAACTCATCGAGCCGTTCCTCGACGACGTGGGTCGCGTCCTCGCGCCCGACGGCGTCGTCCTCCTGCTCGTCTCCTCGCTCACCGGCTACGACGAGGTGCTCGACCTGGTCGACGAGGCGGGATTCGCGGCCGAGCCGGTCGTCGAGGAGTCGTTCCCCTTCGAGACGCTCACGGTGCTGGCGCTGCGTCGAGCGTAGCCCCGCCACCGGTGAATTACTCCAGAGAATAATATACATTAGCAAATATTATACGACGGCATATCTAACGGAGGGTAATGACCGAACGTGTCGCGGCGACGCCGGGGCTGTACCCGCTCCCGGACCGGGCGAAAGAGACCCTCTCGGACCTGAAGGGCCACCAGAAGGGCGACCTCCTGGGCGGCGACGAGGGCGAAGCGATCGTCGCGGAGTACGACGAGGTACGCGCCGAGTACGTCGACCACCAGCTGGACGCCGGCCTCGACCTGATCTCCGAGGGGCAGGGCCGCTGGGACGACATGATCGCGCACCCGCTGACCGTCAGCGACGCCGTCGAGACCGGCGGGATCGTCCGGTACTACGACAACAACAACTTCTACCGCGACCCGCGCGTCGTCGACGACCTCGCCTTCTCCGGCGACGTGGCCGACGAACTGGAGAAGGCGACCGATCTGCTCGCGGACGCCGACGGCGCCGCCGACGCCTCGCTCGCGGCGACGCTTCCCGGGCCGTACTCCCTCGCGGAGCTGGCGACCGACGAACACTACCGCGACGAGGCCGAGTTCCAGGCCGCCGTCGCGGAGTTCCTCGCGGGCGAGGTCGCGGCGTTCCCCGACCACGAGACGCTGTTCCTCCTCGAGCCGTCGCTCGTCACGACCCCGCCCGTCGAGGGCGCGGAGGAGCGCGCGACGGACGCGATCGCGACCGTCGCGGCCGAGACGGACGCCGACGTGGTCGTCCAGACGTTCTACGGCGCGCTCGGCGAGAAGCTGTACGCCCACCTCGTCGACGAGGCGGGTGCGGACGCGCTCGGGTTCGATCTGGTCGCCGGCGACCGCGACGACACCGTCTACAACGTCCAGGAGTTCGGCGCGACCGACTCGCTGTCGCTCGGGCTCGTCGACGGGCAGAACACGCTCGTCGAGGAGCCGGAGACGGTCGCGGAGCGCGTCGAGTGGTTCGAGTCGCAGATCCCGCTGGAGGGGTTCGACCGGACCTACCTCACGCCCAACACCGAGCTGTTCTACCTGCCGACGAACAAGTATCGCGCGAAGCTGAACGCGCTGGCCGCCGCCGCGGAGGTGCTCGACTGATGGTCCGAAACCCGTCCGCCAACCGCGACCAGTTCCGCCCGGCCGACCACCCGAACGAGACGTTCCTGCTCTCGACGGTCGTCGGCTCGTACCCGAAGCCGAAGTGGCTCAACCGCGCCGACGAGCTCGTCGACGACCCCGATTCGAAGTTCGACGCGTCGGACCTCGAGGAGGCGCACGACGACGCCTGCCGGCTCATCACCCACGAGCACGAGCGCGCCGGGCTCGACACCGTCGTCGACGGCGAGATGCGCCGCAACGAGATGGTGGAGTTCTTCGCCGACCGCATCGACGGCTACGAGTTCAACGGGCCGGTGAAGGTGTGGGGCCACAACTACTTCGACAAGCCGAGCGTGGTCGAGGAGGTCGCGTACGACGAGCCGTGGCTCGTCGACGAGTTCGAGTTCACCGCCGGGGTCGCCGAGCGCCCGGTCAAGGTGCCGATCACGGGGCCGTACACCCTCGGCTTCTGGGCGTTCAACGAGGCGTACCCCTCCACCGAGGAGCTCGTCTACGACCTCGCGGACCTCGTCAACGAGGAGGTCGAGAAGCTGGTCGAGGCGGGCGCGCGCTACATCCAGATCGACGAGCCCGCGCTGGCGACGACGCCCGAGGACCACGCCATCGTCGGGGAGGCGCTCGAACGGATCGCGGCGGGCATCCCCGAGGAGGTCCGGATCGGCCTCCACGTCTGCTACGGCGACTACTCGCGGGTGTATCCCGAGATCAACGACTACCCGATCGACGAGTTCGACCTGGAGCTCTCCAACGGCGACTACGAGCAGATCCCCGTCTTCGAGGAGCCCGAGATCGAACCGGACCTCGCGCTCGGCGTCGTCGACGCCCACACCGCCGAGGTGGAGTCGGTCGAGGAGATCAAACGGAACATCCGCCAGGGCCTCCGCGTCGTCCCGCCGGAGAAGCTCACGATCTCGCCCGACTGCGGGCTGAAGCTGCTCCCGCGCGACGTCGCGTACGGCAAGACCGAGAACATGGTGACCGCGGTCCGCGAGGTCGAGGCCGAGATCGACGCCGGCGAGATCGACCTCGACAATCCGCTCGCGGACGACTGAGTCTCGGGCGACCGACGCCCCGACGCCATTTATTAGAGGTCCCCGCTCCACGGGCCGCCATGGAGATCGGTGTGACGGTCGGCGACGACCTCGACCGGCTCGCGGCGTCGTCGAGGCGGTTCGACTTCTGCGAGCTCGGCGTCGGCGAGCCGACGCTCGTCCCGGGCGATATCGACCTGGAGCGACTCGGTGACGCGCTCGGCGACCGCGACCTGCTCGTCCACCTACCGTACGGCCAGCGGCTGGCGACGTACGTCCCGGAGGTGAACGACGCCATCGTCGACTACCAGCGCCGCCTCCTCCACGCGGCCGGCGACCTCGGCGCCGAGAAGGCGGTCCTCCACGCCACCTCCGCTGACCGCGACGACGTCGAGTTCCGGGAGACCGCGGCCGAGCAGCTCCGGCGGGTCGCGGACGCCGGCCGCGAGGCGGGCGTCGAGGTCGTCGTCGAGAACGTCGGCCACCAGCACGCGGGGCTCCAGCTCTCCGTCCTCGGCGACCTCGCCCGCGAGACCGACACGTCGGTCTGCTTCGACGTGGGCCACGCGTACATGGAGGGCGGCAACGAGGCGATCAAGCGGTTCCTCCGGAGCCACGGCGACCGGGTCTCGCACCTCCACTGTCACGACGTCCGCCGCCGCGGCGACACGCACCTCCCCGTGGGCGCCGGCGAGGTCGACTACGACCTCGTCGAGTCGGAGCTCGCCGGCTTCGACGGGACGGTCGCCCTGGAGGTTTTCACCGACGACGAGACGCTGCTCCGCGACTCCGCGGAGCGCGTCGCCGACCGGCTCGGCGCCTCGTTCTGAAGGCGCTCAGTCCGTCCGGCCGCCGTCGGCGTCCGCGTCGTCGTCGCCCGCGCCGTCGGCGTCGGCCTCCGCGTCGGTCTCGTCTCCCGCCTCGTCGCCGTCGATCTGGCGCTTTATCGACTCCAACTCGGACTCGACGTCGACCTCCGGCGGGTCGTCGACGTCGCCGGCCGCTTCGTTCTCGTCGGCCCCGCCCTCGCCGGGTTCGGTCACGTCGATCTGAACCGGACTCGCGTCGGCGCCGCGGTCTGACGGCGTCTCGTCCCGATCTCGGTTCCCGCCGTCTCGCTGTCGTCCCCCGTCGTCTCGCCGACCGTCGCGGTCCCGCCCGAGCCGTCGGTCTCGCGCGGCGTCCGCCTCCCGGCGCCCCTCGTCGATCCGGGACTCGATCTCGGCGGTGAGGTCGCGCGCGTCGGCGATGATCGACCGCGAGGCGGCGTCCTCGGGGAGGTCCGCCTCCGAGAGCGCGGTCCGGAGCTCCGAGAGTGACCGCGAGAGCCCGGCGGTCGCGCCGTCGCGGACGTCCGCGAGGCGGTCGCCGGCGCCCTCCGCGCCCTCGGCGACGCTCCGGCCGGGGTCCGCGAGCCTGAGGGTTCCCTGAAGCAGTTCGAGGGACTTGATCGTCGTCTCCAGCAGCGCGATGAGCGTCGGAATCGTGTACTGTTCGGTGAACCGCACCAGCTCCGAGAGCCGGGGCGGCCGCGGGGGCCCGCGGCGGTCGCGCTCGGTCTCTCGGAGGTCGGCGCGGAGCTCGCTCAGCACGTCCTCGAGCTCGTCGAGCCGCTCCTCGAGGTCGTCGTCACGTCGGTCGCGGGAACTCATACCGCTCGCTACGGCGCCCGCGAATAAAAAGCCCGGCAGCGCCGTGGGGCGCTCTGCTCGGTCGCCTCGCTCCGCTCAGAACCCCTCGCGCAGGAAGGTCCGCCGCGGCGGGAACAGGGCGGCGAGGTCGGTCGCGAGGTCGTCGGGGGCGTCGTCGTCGACGTCGAAGGGAGCGTGCGCGCGGAGGTCGTCGACGCCGCGGTAGCCGGCGTACAGCTGCGAGAGCGCGCCGATACCGGCGGTCACGTCGGGGGCGGCAGCGGAACTACCCTCTCCGGCGCCGACCCGCTCGGCGTCGACCGCGCCGTCCGAGACCGTCACCCGGACCGGCCGGCCGTGCCAGTCGACGAGGGGGTCGTCGACCGCGAGCGTGAACGCGGCGTCGAGGTCGGGGTCGGGCGCCAGCGCGGTCAGCGCGTCGGCCACGTCCACGAGCCGGAACATGGGGCCGGCGCGGACCTCCTCGGTCACCGCGCGCGGGTCGTCGACGCGGTCGAGGACGCTCACGTCGACCGGGAGCCGGAGGCGAACCCGCTCGACCTGCGAGTCGTGGTCCCGGCAGAACCGGAAGACGCGGTCCCAGTCGGCGGGGTCGGCGACCGCGGCGTCGGAGACGACCATCGCGCGCCCGTCGCCGTCGTCGCGCTCCTCGAAGGTGTACGACAGCAGCGCGCGGAGGTCGCCGTCGCGCTCGAAGCCGTAGACGTACGGGTCCGTCTGCCACCCGCGGAGGGTGCGCTCGCGCCACCACGCCTCGGTCCGCGCCATCGTGAAGTCGTAGCGCTCCGCGGTCGCGGCGAGGAGGTCGGCGGCCGCGTCGTGGTCGTCCTCACCGAGCCGGCGGAACTCGCCCGCCTCGTCGGTGCCGTCGTCTCCTGCCGGGTCGGCGCCCTCCTCGGCCGCGAACGCCAGCTGCTTCGGGGGAGCTTTCACCCAGCGGTACCGGTTCACCGTCTCCCAGCCGTACCGACGGTAGAAGGGGTGTTCGAAGGGCCAGAGCACGGAGAAGCGCACTCCGTCGTCGCGGTACTCCGTCAGCGACTCGCGGAGGAGCCGCTCGATGTGGCCCTGCCGCCGGTGTTCGGGCGGGGAGGCGACCGCGGAGAGGCCCGCCGCGTCCCGGTCGCGCCCCCGGATCCGGAGCGAGAAGTCGTGGTGGCCGCACACCGCGACGGGATCGTCGCCGTCGAACAGCCCCCGGTAGTCGCCGAGGTGCTCCCGGTCGTCGTCGTCTTCCTCCGGGTCGTAGGGGCCCTCCTCGGGCGAGAAGGCGTAGCGCATGAACGCGCGGAACTCGTCGTCGCGCTCCTCGGGGAAGGGCCGGTAGTCGAGGTCGCCCATACGCCGAGGGCGGCCGGAAGCCGGATAAGCCTTCCCGGCGCCTGCGGGTGGTTCTCACCCCTCGCTGCGAGGGGGACCGGTGAGTCCGCTCAGTCGAACCTCCCGCGCCGGTACTGGACCGGCCAGTCGGCCTCCGCGCCCAGCTCGTGGGCCGCCTCCAGCGGCCAGTAGGGGTGCCGGAGCATCTCGCGGCCGAGCGCCACGAGGTCGGTCCGCCCGTTCCGCACGAGGGCGTCGGCGTGGGTCGGCTCCGTGATCCCGCCGACCGCGGCGACGGGCACGTCGGTCCCCTCGCGGATCGCCTCGGCGTACGGGACCTGGTAGCCCGGGCCCGCGCTCGGGACCTCCTGGTCCGGGTGGATCCCGCCGCCCGAGACGTCGATCAGGTCGGCGCCGGCCTCGGCCAGCACGGGGGCCAGCCGCACCGAGTCGTCCACGTCCCACGAGTCGCGGTCCGGGAGCCAGTCCGTCGCGGAGATGCGGACGAAGACCGGCTTGCCGTCGGGCCAGACCTCGCGGACGGCCTCGACGACCTCGCGCAGGAGACGGCTGCGGTTCTCGAAGCTCCCGCCGTACTCGTCACCGCGGTCGTTGGTCACCGGCGAGAGGAACTGGTGGAGCAGGTAGCCGTGGGCGGCGTGGACCTCCGCGATCTCGAAGCCGATCCCCCGTGCGCGTTCCGCGGCGGCCGCGAAGGAGTCGATCACCTCGCCGATCCCGTCCCCGTCGAGCCGTCGGGTGTCGGCGAGGTCCCCCTCGTCGACCTCCGGGTGCGGGTACGGCTCGTCGGCCGCGGAGACGGTCTCCCAGCCCGCGGGCTCGTCGGCGGGGATCGGCCCGCTCCCCTCGGCCGGCGGCCGGTGGGAGGCCTTCCGCCCGGCGTGGGCCAGCTGGATCCCGGGGGTCGCGCCCTGCGACCGGACGAACTCGACGATCGGTTCGATCGCCTCGGCGTGGTCGTCGGACCAGATCCCGAGGCAGTTCGGCGTGATCCGGCCGCGGGCCTCGACGGCGGTCGCCTCGGTCATCACGACGCCGGCGCCGCCGGCGGCGCGGGCGCCGAGGTGGACGCGGTGCCAGTCGTTCGCCAGCCCGTCCTCGGCGGAGTACTGACACATCGGCGAGAGCATCACGCGGTTTCGGAACTCGGTGTCGCGGAGCGCGAGCGGCGTGAACAGCGTGTCGGTCACGGGTCGGCGGACGGCCGCCCCGAGGTAAGGCCCTCCGATCCCCCGCGCGGATCGCCGCCTGTGGTTTAGGCCGACCGAAATCTATAACACCGCCGGTCCCTGAGCGGGTTGTAATGACAACGGGAGACCGGATCGAGCGGGACGCCGAGTCGGCGACCGACGAGCGACCGACGGTCGCTGCGACCCGCTGCTCTCAGGACCGGACCGTCTTCGCCGAACAGGGCAACACCGACGCGTGGATCGCGACCGACCTCACGGTCGACCTCGAACGGTAACGAAGCCCCTCTCGACGCTTGCGACGCCGCTGCGCCCCTTCTTCGGGTGCCGTCCGGCGCCCCCGACTTCACTCCTCGGAGCGCAGCGTCTCGCCCGGCGAGCCGAACGCCCGCGGCGTCGACGCGGCCGCCCGCTCCGCGCCCTTCCCGCGCTCCCGGCCCTCGTCGACGAGCGCGCGGATCCGATTTAGGATCGCGTCGAACCGGCCGCGGTCGGCCCCCTTCTCGAAGTAGGCGTCCGCGCCGGCGCCGAACGCCGCCGCCTCGCGCTCCTCTCTCGGACACGTGGTGTGGAAGACGACCGGGAGCCCGCGGTCCGCCCCGCGGAGCCGCTCCGCGAGGTCGACGCCGCCGCCGTCGGGGAGGCGCTGTTCGGTCACGACGCGGTCGACCCCGACCCGTTCGCCGTCGACCTCGACGCCCCCCTCGACCGCGTCGACCGCCTCGGCGACGCGCCCCACGGAGCGGACCCGGATCCGATCGGTGAGCCGCGCCGCGAACGCCTCCAGCAGCTCGGCGGAGCGCGCGTCGGGCTCCACCTGAAGGACGGTGATCGGCCCGTCGGCTCCCGCCGCGGACTCGTTCGCTGTCGGTTCCGCTCGATCGGCGTCCGCGTCCGCGGACGCGTCGGAGGGCGAAGACGTGTGGTCGGTCATGTGGTGTGTGGCGGGCGACGACTCGGCGAAGAGCGACTTACTACGCGAGTTGTGATCTTTCTTCAGTCAACAGTTGCCGAGGGGACGTGATAATAATTGCGGGATCGTCGCTTTCACGGCTTCAAAAGCCATTATTCAGTAGTATTAGGGGAGAATGGCTCGACGTGCGCGTGGTCGCCTCGAACCGACGGCGGTAGCCGACGAGCCGACCGCGAGGCGGGGTCGGCCCGCGACCCGGATCGAACGCGCCGAACGGATCTCAGGCGAACAGGTCGCGCGCCTCGCGGACGGCGTCGACCAGGGCGTCGACCTCCTCGACGGTGTTGTAGAAGTAGAAGGAGGCTCGCGCGGAGGCGGCGACGCCCATCTCGTCGTGGAGCGGCTGGGTGCAGTGGTCGCCGGCGCGGATCGCGACGCCGTAGTCGTTGAGGATGCTGGAGAGGTCGTGGGCGTGGACGCCCTCGACGTTGAACGCGACGAGCCCACCGCGGTCGTCGCCGGGCGGGCCGTAGATCTCGACGCCGCCGAGCGCCTCGAGTTCGTCGTAGGCGTACTCGGCCAGCAGGTCCTCGTGGGCCTCGACCCGGTCCATCCCGACCTCTTCGAGGTACTCGATCGCGGCCGCGAGGCCGACCCCCTGCGCGATGGAGGGCGTGCCGGCCTCGAACTTCCACGGGAGGTCCTCCCAGGTGGAGTCCTCGAAGGAGACGCGGCGGATCATGTCGCCGCCGTAGAGGTACGGCTGCATCCCGGCTAAGATCTCCTCGCGGCCGTAGAGGACGCCGATCCCGGTCGGCCCGCACATCTTGTGGCCGGAGAAGGCGAGGAAGTCGACGTCCAGCTCTGCGACGTCGACGGGGCGCGTCGGCACCGACTGCGCGGCGTCGGCGAAGATGAAGGCGTCGTGATCGTGCGCCATGTCCGCCAGCTCGCGGATCGGGTTTATCGTCCCGAGCGTGTTCGAGACGTGGACGACGGAGACCATCTCGGTGTCGTCGTCGATCAGCTCGGCGGCGTGGTTCATATCGAGCCGCCCCTCGTCGGTGATGTCGACGAAGCGCACGTCGGCGCCCGTCCGCCTGCCGATCTGCTGCCAGGTGACGAGCGAGGCGTGGTGCTCCATCTCCGAGAGGACGACGTTGTCGCCCGGACCGAGCTCCTCGAGCCCCCACGCGTACGCGACGAGGTTCATCGCCTCGGTCGTGTTCTTGGTGAAGACGATCTCCTCGCGGCCCGCGGCGCCGACGAACTCCGCGACCGCGTCGTGGGCCTCCTCGTAGGCGACGGAGGCCTCCTGGCTCAGCTGGTGGATCCCGCGGTGGACGTTCGCGTTGTAGCTCCGGTAGTAGTCGGAGATGGCGTCGACGACCGGGTCGGGCGTGTGCGAGGTCGCCGCGTTGTCGAGGTAGACGAGGGGGGTGTCGCCGCCCTCACCCTCGCCCGCTGTCTCCGGATCTCCGCCGACCTTCCGATCGAGGATCGGGAAGTCGGCGCGGAGCGCCTCCACGTCGAACGGGTACTGTTCCTGAACTCCCATTACCCCCAATCGGGGCCCGAGGGCTAACACACCTTCGGTCCGGTACGTCTTGCCCGTATCGCTGACGCGCGGGATCGCGCGATCCGCGGCGGTTCGCCGCCGAAATCCGACCGCCCGGTCGGCGACCTTCGGTCTACTCCCCCCAGTCCGGGTTCGCCCGCGGCGGCGAGAAGATGTCGTAGCCGACGGCCGGTTCGTCGGTCCGGTTCTCGGCGGCGTGCGGCTCGCCGCCGGGGATCGCGTAGGTGTCGTCCGGGCCGACCACGCGCTCCTCGCCGTCGACGAGGAAGGTGAGCCGCCCGGCCGTGATCACGCCGATCTGTTCGTGCGGGTGGTCGTGTTCGGGCACCGTCTCGCCCGGCTCGATCTCGAACCGCTGGATGCTCATCCCCTCGCCGACGGCGCCTTGAGTGAGGAACACGCCGTCGACCGCCTCGACCGCCTCCACGTCCGCGTCTGGTACGACCTCCATACGGCCTCCCGCGACCCGGAGGCACCTAAATCCGCGGGCGCGGGCAGTCGGCGCCGGAGGCGTCGGGCCCGACCGGCGCGGCGCGTCCCGAACCGCGCCCTCACGGGAACGGGTGGTACGGGCGGTCGAGCGCGGGCTCGAACCCCATCGACCGCGGCACGTCGCGGGCGCGGTCTCCGAAGAACGGCTCGCCGGTGAACAGGGGTTGCGCGCCGGGGACGAGCACCCGGACGGCCTCGAAGCCCAGGGTCGCGAGGTCGCGCGTCGTCACGCGCGCGACGCACGGGTCGAGCCCGACGCTCTCGACGCGCTCGACGACGGCCGACAGCTCCTCACTCCCCGACAGTTCCGGCTCCCCCACGCCGTCGGCCGAGACGGTCGCGTCCGGGTCGAAGAACGCGGCCGTCTCCGCGGGCAGGTCGGCGTGGTGGCCGATCGCGGCGCCCTGCTCGTCGGCCGCCTCCCGGCCCATCGAGCGCAGTTCGGTCCAGTTCTGTAGCGCCTCGGCCAGCGCGCTCCGGGCTGCGGCCGCCGGGTCGAGGTCGGCGCCCGATCCCGCGGCGAACCGCGGCCAGTCGCCCTCGCGGCTGACCCCGACCGCGACGACGGGCACGTCCACGTCGGTCGTGACGAGGAGGGGCGTCACCGACAGCGACTCCGCGCGGGCCCGCTTCTCCAACCCGGCGAACCCGGCGTCGTCGAGGTCGAGGCCGAGCGGCTCCGTCGCGGAGTACCAGCTGGTCATCGTCGCGTCGCGCTCGACCGTCTCGTACAGCCCGGAGAGCGCGGCGTCCGGCCCGGAGCTGCCCAGTCCCAGCCCGGTCGTGATCGGCGGTCGGTACCGGCGCTCCGGCGGCGGAAAGCCGACGAACTCCGCGGGGAGGCTCGCCGTCTCGCCCGTCCCGAGGCGCTCGCCGCGCACCCACGGGAGCCGGTCGTCGCGGTCGTACGGCTCGGCGCCGTCGGGGCGGACGAACGCGTCGGGGGTGACGGGGTTCGGGACGTTCGCGGCCGGCGCGCGCGTGAACTCGGCCTCGCGGTAGACGCCGGCCGCGTACCGCTCTAACCCCTCGCCGAGCGCCTTCATGAACGCGGCGTCCCAGTCGGCCGCCGCGCCGCCGCCGAAGTCGGCCGCGTCGGCGTCGGAGAAGGGCGTCGTGTCCGCGATCCGCGCGACGTAGTACGGGACCGGGAACGACTCCTGCTCGCCAACCTCCCCGAGCGCGCCGATCCGGGGGTCGACGGCCCGCTCCGCGCGGTCGATCGCGTCGTCGAGGCCGCGCTCGACGCCCTCGCGCGGGAGCGCGTCGCCGGGGTCCGTTCCGCAGTCGCATCCGGGCACGGGCAACAGCGTCCGCTCGCCGCCGGGGACCTCGACGACGGTGTCCGGCACCGGCTCGCCGGCGAGGAGGCGGATCATCCGCCGTCCGGCAAGCGCGCCGGCGTAGCGCACCGCGGACCGGCGACCCGACGGTGCGTCGCCCCGGTCGGGGCCGCCGCTCTCGACGCGGGCGCGCAGGCAGTCGTAGCAGGCGTCGTCGAAGACGGTCACCGCGGCGTCGAGGTCTCCGAGGGGGACGCCGCCGAGCCCGCCGACCTCGACCGCGATCCACCGGTCGAGCAGCTCGTTCGCGGCCGCGAACGCGGCCGATCCGGCGGTGTCGACGACGACCGCGGCGTCGAACCCGTCGAGCAACTCCGCCTCGACGGGCATCGCGTTCACGTCGACGTCGCCGAGCGCGGCCGCTGCGGCCTCGACCGCGGGGCCGTCACCGACAAGTCCGATATCCATATCCGGTCGACGCGAGGCGGCGAAAAAAAGCCGCGGGTCCGCGGCGGCGCACCCGGCCGGCCGGCGGCGAGCGAGTCGAGGGGGAGTTCGCGGGCGCGGTCAGGCGGGCGTCGCGGCCATCATCTCGGCGGCCTCGGCGGCCAGCTCCGCGGCGTCGATGTCTCGGAGTCGGTCGTCGCCGAGCTTCAGGCGGAGCCGCGGTCGACCGACGTCGATCGGGACCTTCTCGGTGTCGATGATGCCCAGGTCTTCGAGGCGCGTCTTCGTCCGGGAGAACGTCGCCTTCGAGGCGATGCCGACGTCTTCGCCCCACTTCGAGATGTCGTAGAGGAGGACGTCGTTCTTCGCCGCGACGAGCAGCGAGGCGGTCACCTCGTCGATGTCGACCCCGCGTTCGCGGTCCGCTTCGACCGCGTCGAGGACGGCGTCGAAGTCGGCGCGGGCCTCCTCGCCGATCTCCGCCTCCATCGTCTCGCGGACCCGGCTGATCGCCGGCGTGCGGAGCGCGTACGGCTCCGCCTCGTCGAACGCGCCGCGGTGGGTCTCGTACACCTCCCCGACGAACTCGGGGTCGTCGGTCGACAGCGCCGCGACGCCCGCTCCGGCGGTGACCAAGGCGACGACCCGGGACGGGGAGACGAACAGCGCGTTGTCGACCTCGCCGTCCAGTACCCGGAGGTCCAAGGCGCCGTCGGCGACGAGGTCGGCGGTCCGGGACGCGACGACGAAGTCGTCCAGCACGTCCTTGAGGGTGCGCTCGTCGGCGAGCATCGATAGTTCCGGCAGGTCGTCCCGCCCCACGGCGGTCTCGACCAGCGATACGATCGTCTCCGCGGAGGGATCGACGACGAGCAGTTCGTCGTCGCCCCCGGCGAAGGCCGCTTCGAGCGCCGCCTCGACGTCGGCCGCCAGTAAATTCGAGACCATTTATCTCTCCGTATGAAAGCCGGTTGCGTATTTAATATTAACGGGATTTGCGGATCGAACAACTCCGGTAGAGGGTCTCAAAATAGCGAAAACGGCCGATTCGTCCGATCGGATATCGGGTCGGTCGATCGAGCCCGACCCTTCGAGGCGGCGGGCGCAGGACCGCGTCTTTCGGTGAGACGAGCGTCTCGCCCGCCCGCGACGGGGCTACTCCTCGCCCGCGACGAGGCTACTCCTCGCCCGCGACAGAAGGATTAATGCGCGGTCGCGCCCCCGTTCGCACATGGACCACGAGCACGTCCGGGACGTCGACCCGGCGGTCGCCGACGCGCTGGCCGGCGAGCGCGACAGACAGGAGCAGACGCTCGCGATGATCGCGAGCGAGAACCACGCGAGCGAGGCGGTCCTGGAGGCGCAGGGGAGCGTCCTCACCAACAAGTACGCCGAGGGCTACCCCGGCTCGCGCTACTACGCCGGCTGCGAGTACGCCGACGAGGTCGAGGAGCTGGCGATCGAGCGCGCGAAGGAGCTGTGGGGCGCTGACCACGTCAACGTCCAGCCACACTCCGGCACGCAGGCGAACCAGGCGGTGTACTACGCGGCCCTCGAACCGGGCGACAAGATCCTCTCTCTGGACCTCAATCACGGCGGCCACCTCTCGCACGGCCACCCCGCGAACTTCACGGGGCAGCTGTACGACGTCGAGCAGTACGAGGTCGACCCGGAGACGGGGTACATCGACTACGAGGGGCTCCGCGCCGCCGCCGAGTCGTTCGAGCCGGACATCATCGTCTCGGGATACTCCGCGTACCCGCGCACCGTCGAGTGGGAGGAGATCCAGGCGGCCGCCGACGCGGTCGACGCCTACCACCTCGCGGACATCGCGCACATCACCGGGCTCGTCGCCGCCGGCGTCCACCCCTCGCCGGTCGGCGTCGCGGACTTCGTCACCGGCTCGACCCACAAGACGATCCGGGCCGGCCGCGGCGGGATCGTGATGTGCGACGCGGCGTTCGCTGACGACATCGACAGCGCGGTGTTCCCCGGCGGGCAGGGCGGTCCGCTCATGCACAACGTCGCCGGCAAGGCGGTCGGCTTCAAGGAGGCCCTCCAGCCCGAGTTCGAGGAGTACGCCCGGAACGTGGTCGACAACGCCGAGGTGCTCGCGGAGACGCTTCAGGAGCACGGCCTCTCTCTGGTCTCCGGCGGGACCGACAACCACCTCGTCCTGGCCGACCTGCGCGACTCGCACCCGGACCTCTCTGGCGGGGACGCCGAGGACGCGCTCGCGGCCGCGAACATCGTCCTCAACGGGAACACGGTCCCCGGCGAGACGCGCTCGCCGTTCGACCCCTCCGGGATCCGCGCGGGCACCGCCGGACTCACGACTCGCGGCTTCGACCAGGAGGCCGTCGAGGAGGTCGGGGACCTGATCTACCGCGTCGTCGACGGCGTCGACAGCGACGACGTCATCTACGAGGTCGGCGAACGCGTCGTCGAGCTCTGCGAGGCGCACCCGCTGTACGAGTAGCGACGCCCGCCCCCTCGGTCGGCGGAGGGACGGCCCGCGTCGACGAATCCGTGCGTAAAAGTGGGGGCGGCCCGCACGGGTCGGTATGGACGCTCCGTCGTTTCTCGCCGCCCGCCTCGACCGCGGCGCCGCCCCGCTCGCGGTCGGGGACGTGATCGCGCTGATCCTGCTCCTGACCGCCGGGACGCTCAACCACCAATCGATCGAGTTCCTCACCGCCAACCCGCTCTACCTCCCCGGCGTCTACGCGCCCTTCCTGATCGGCTGGGCGGCGGTGGCGCCGCTCGTCGGCGCCTACTCCGCGGGCGCGGTCGAGACGGCGAAGTCGTCGGTGCCGCTCGTGATCCGGTCGTGGATCCCGGCCGCGGTCCTCGGGCTCGCGCTCCGCGCGTTCGTCTTCCGCGGCGGCGCCGAACTCACCTTCGCGGCCGTCATGCTCGTGACGGGATCGGTCGCGCTCGGCGGCTGGCGGGCCCTCTACTTCCGGCTGCGTTAACCCCGCGCGCTCCCGCCGATTACGGCGACCGGCCGCGATCGACTCTTTTCTCGCCGTCCGATCGCACGGATAAACGAGCTCTCCTGCGGGACTCATAAGTTATGGATAACATTGGTGTGTTCATAAAAGAACCATTTCCGAACCGCGGGAAAAATTTAATACGGATTCTCGATATAGTATCCAACGACAGCATGACAGGATACTACGACTACGTCCTCGGGCTCATCCCGGCAGCGCTGATCGGTGTGACCGCCTTCCTCAACCTGGTCGGGCTGTCGTTGATGTCGGCGATGCCCGCGGGCGCGGTGGCCGCCGGCGGCGTGATGGCCCACGCGATGTTCGTCAGGGCTCCGGTCACCGACGGCGACGCGTCCGCCGACGCGTCGCGTCCCGGTCGGGGCGGGGCCGGACCGGGCGGCCGGTCGTCCGCGTGACGCTCGACCGATCGCCGCGGCCTGTACCGTTTAGTCCCCCCGCCGCGAGTGAGCGGGTATGACGGAGACCCTGTTCCTGTCGAGCGGCGACGTCGACGACCTCGCGGAGCCGGCCGACTACGTCGCGGCCGTCCGCGACGCGTACCGCCAGGTGGGCGAGGGCGCGCCCGCGGAACCGCGGACGAAGCTGTTCAACCGCGAGCCGCCGGGAATGCTCACCACCTACGCCGCGGTGCTGCCGGAGACGGGCGCGATGGGCGGGTACACCTACTCGGCGGGGTTCGGCGCGGGCGACGCGTGGTTCATGACGCCGCTGTTCGACGCCGACTCCGGCGCGCCGCTCGCGCTGCTGGACGGCGCGTCGATGAACCCGTTCAAGACCGGCGCCGCGGGCGCGGTCGCGGTCGACGCGCTCGCCCGCGGCGACGCGACCGAACTCGCGGTGATCGGCAGCGGCGCGCAGGCGCGCGGGCAGGTCGCGACGACGGCGACCGTCCGCGAGCTCGAGGCGGTCCGCGTCTTCTCGCCCACCCCGGAGCACCGCGAGGCGTTCGCCGAAGACTTCGACGAGCGCCTCGACGCCGACGTGTCGGCGGTCGCGAGCGCGAGCGACGCGCTGGACGGCGCCGACGTGGCGATCACGGCGACGACCGCGAGCGACCCCGTGATCGACGACGCCGACGTGGAGCCGGGGACGCACGTCACGGCGATGGGGCAGTACCACCCGGAGAAGAACGAGCTCCCGCCCGAGCTCGTCGCGCGGGCGACGTACGTCCCCGACCTCCGAGCGCGCGCGACGCAGGACGCCGGCTCGTACCTCGCCGCGGTCGCCGCCGGCCTGATCGAGGAGGGGAAAGGCATCGCGGCCGACCTGGGGGAGGTCGTCGCGGGCGACCACCCCGGCCGGACGAGCGACGACGAGGTGACCGTCTTCGACTCGGGCGGGACCGGGGTCGAGACCGTGGCCGCCGCGCACATGCTGTACGAGCGCGCGAGCGATGCCGGACGGGGCGAGCCCATCGACTTCGCGCCTGCGAGCGAGGCGCTGACCGGCGAGTAGCGCGGTCGACGAGGTCGAGGGTCGGGCGGTGGCCGGAGCTTCAAGTGCCGCGCCCGCTTCCTCACGCACATGCTGATCGGCATCGTCTCCGACACGCACGACGACTTGGCCGCCGTCGAGACGGCCGTCTCGCTGTTCGAGCGCGAGGGGGTCGACGCGGTCGTCCACTGCGGCGACTTCGTCGCGCCCTTCTCCGCGACGCCGTTCGACGCGGACTTCGACTTTCACGCGGTCCGCGGGAACAACGACGGCGAGTGGGCGGTCGAGTCGACCGTCGACTCGTTCGGGACCTACCACGGCGAGGCCGCCGCGCTCTCGTTCGACGGCGCAGATGTGGCAGTCACCCACGGGACGAGCGATCTCGTCGTCGACGCGCTCGTCGGCTGCGGCGACTACGACTACGTGTTCCACGGCCACACCCACGCGCACGGCGTCGAGGCGCGCGGCGAGACGGTCCGGGTGAATCCGGGCGGGCTTCCGATTCCGGTCGAGGGTGCGGACGACACGTTCCGGGTCGCGACGCTGGAGACGGCGGAGTCCGGAGCGGACGCGGTGACGCACCACGTCCTCGACGAATAAGGGAAACACGTGGCGCAGAGCGCCTGTTTCTAAATCGAATCGGGATACGGTGACGAGTGTTTATAAACAGCTGTCGGCTCTGCGATGACTACCGCCAAAGCCCCGGCCGCTCGCTCATAAATGGTTACTGGCAGATCGGCGGCGAACACCGCCAAAGCCCCAGCCGCGAGGCGACCGTACGCTCGCTGTCGTTCGAGACGCCGAAGGCGTCTCGTGATGACGAGAGGGCTTCGCTCTCTCGAACCACGCTCCTCGCTCAGTCACTCCGTTCCTTCGCTGCGGTGCTTGCGTCGTCATCAGAACGCTTTGCGTTCTGATTGGCTCACGAGAGCTTCGCTCTCGTGAACGCCTACGGTCGCCTCGCGGCAGCGTGGCGCGTAGCGCCACGGGCAACCGGCGGCTTCGCCGCCGGTGACTGCCCCTTCGAGTCCCACCCCGAACCGCACGGCACCGCACCTCACGCCTCCCCAGCCTCGTCGCCGGACTACGTCCGGCTGTAAGCGAGAGCTTCGCTCTCGCCCTGTCAGCCGCCCTTCGCTTCGCTCCGGGCGGCTGACTCCCTCGCGCGGTGCTGTCTCGCGGCCGCCGAGGGCGGCCGCTCGCAGGCACGCGCCGACCGCACCGTTCTCTATAAGCGATCACACCGCCGCTAGCTGGCATTTGAACCGCGTTCCCACCCCGAGTTTTATCGCCGCTCGCTCGCTCCGTACGCCCATGAGACACGCGCAGGGACCGCTCCTCACGATCGACCTGACCGAGCGGACCGCGTCGACGACGCCGATCGACGACCGGCTCGCGTCGTTCGTCGGCGGCCGCGGGCTCAACACGTCGCTCGCGTACGACCGGATCCCGTTCGACGCCGACCCGCTCGGCCCGGAGAACCGGCTCTTCCTTTCGACGGGGCCGATGCAGTACTCGACGACCTCCTACACCGGTCGGATGGCCGCCACGGGTCTCTCGCCGCTCACGGACGGCCTGCTGTCGTCGAACGCGGGCGGGTTCCTCTCGCGGAACTTCACGGGCGCGGGGTACGCCGCCGTCGAGCTCGTCGGCGCGAGCGACGACCTGCTCGCGGTTCACGTTCGCGAGATCGGCCCGGACGGCGAGCCGAACGTGACGTTCGAGGCGGTCCCGGACCTGGAAGCGGCCGAGGTGTCGGCCGTCTCCGATCGGTTCGCGGAGACGCGCGACCTGGGGCCCGGACACGTGGCCTGTATCGGCCCCGCGGGCGAGAACGCGGTCCGGTTCGCGTCGATCATGACCTCGGACACGCGGGCGTTCGGCCGCGGCGGGCTGGGCGCGGTCCTCGGCTCGAAGGGCGTGAAGGCGCTCACGTTCGACGGCGACTCCGAGGCCGATATCGAGGTCGACTGGCCCGACGAGGCGGGCGAGGTCCACCGCGAGGCGGCCACCTCCGACTCGATCATGAAGCGGCAGGGGACGACGAGCGTGACGGAGCTGGCGAACGAGGTGGACGCGCTCCCGTCGTACTACTTCGCGGAGACCTCCTTCGAGGGCGTCGAGGGTATCTCCGGCGACCGCGTCGAGGAGAAGAAGTACGAGAAGGGGACCTGCTCGCAGTGCGCGTTCGCCTGTAAGCTCCCCACGCGCGACGAGGCGACGGGCGTCGAGACGGAGGGGCCGGAGTTCGAGACGGTGATGGCGTTCGGCTCCAACGCCGGCGTCGACGACGTGGTCGACGTGATGCGCGCCAACGAGCTGTGCGACGAGCTGGGGATGGACACCATCTCCTGTGGCGACGTCGTCTCGATGTTCTTGGAGAGCGAAGACGAGTTCGGCAACGCGGAGCTCGTCCGCTCGCTCGTCGAGCAGATCGCCTACCGCGAGGGCGTCGGCGACAAGCTCGCGGAGGGCGTCCACCGCGCCAGCGAGGAGTTCGGCGCCGAGGACTGGACGGTGAAGGGGATGGAGTTCGCCGGCCACGACGGCCGCGCGCTCAACGGGCAGGGGCTCGCGTTCGCGACCGCGAACCGCGGCGCCGACCACATGTACGGTGAGTTCTACCCCTACGAGTACCCGCTCGTCGACCCCGGCGACGCGCTCGACCCCGAGGGGCTCGACGGGAAGCCCCCGAAGCTCGTCGCGAAGGAGAACCGCAACGCGGTCCTCGACTCGGCGGTCGTCTGTAAGTTCTCGCGGGGCACCGTCACCGACGACCGGCTCGCGGCGCTGCTCGACGCCGACTACGACGCCCTCCAGTCGCTGGGCGCGCGAATCGTCGAGCTGGAGCGCGCGTTCAACAACGCCCGCGGCTTCGACCGGAGCGACGACACGCTCCCGTACGCCGACGCCATCGACGGGTTCGACGCCGCGCTCTCGGAGTACTACGCGGTCCGCGGCTGGAACGACGACGGCACCGTCCCCGACCACGGCGACGGCCTCGACGCGGGCAGTCGGGCGGCCGCCGACGACTGACCGGATCGCCCTCACTGACGACTGACCGGATCGCCCTCACTGACGACTGACCGGATCGCCCTCACTGACGACTGACCGGATCGCCC
>NZ_FOYN01000001.1:542068-959573 GCF_900111935.1 Halorubrum sodomense
ACTGACCGGATCGCCCTCACTGACGACTGACCGGATCGCCCTCACTGACGACTGACCGGATCGCCCTCACTGACGACTGACCGGATCGCCCTCACCGACGACTGACCGGATCGCTCCGCCGTGACGGACCCCGCCGAACCGCGGGCCGCCTACTCGTCGTCCGTCTCGGCGGGGTCGACGTCGACGCCGCGGAACTCGAACCGGGCGCCACCGGTCTCGCTCTCGACTACTTCGACGGTCCAGCCGTGCGCCTCGGCGACCTCGGCGACGATCTTCAGTCCGAATCCGGTCCCGCCCGGCTCCGACGTCACGCCCGCCTCGAACACCGACTCCCGGTCGTCGGGACCGATTCCGGGCCCGTCGTCAGCGACGTAGAAGCCGTCCCCGTCGGCGAGCGTTCCGAGCGAGACCGTGACCTCGGGTCCCGCGTGCGTGATCGCGTTGACGAAGAGGTTCTCGAGCGCCTGCCGCAGGCGGCTCCGGTCCGCGGTGACGACCGCGTCCGTCTCGACCCGGATCGCCGCCGACTCGGTGTCGACGGTCTCCCAGCACTCCGCGGCGAGGTCGGCCAGTGAGACCGGTTCGGTCTCGTCGATGCCGGCCCCCTGTCGGGCCAACACGAGCAGGTCCTCGATGAGCGCGTCCATCCGGTCAAGCGAGCGCTCGACCGTGCCGAGCTCCGCGACGTCTATCGACTCGTCCGCGAGCCGTTCCGTGACGATCTCGAGGTTGCCGGCGGCGACGTTGAGCGGATTACGCAGGTCGTGCGAGACGAGGCTCGCGAACTCCTCGAGTCGGTCGCGCTCGCGGACCACTTCCGCTTCGCGCCGCCGGAGCTGTCGCTCCCGCTCGATGCGGACGAGGACCATCGTCACCGTCGCCGCCCAGATGCGCGCGACGGCCAGGTCGGCGTCGTCGAAGGCGTCGGGGCTGGTCGCGCCGACGTTCAACACGCCGTACCGGCCGAGCGGGACGATGAGTTCGCTGCGGATCGTCGCGTCGTCGTCGTATCGGTCGGGTTCGTCGCCGACGTCCGACACGTAGGTCGGCTCGCCGTTCTCGAACACCTCCCAGGTGATGCTCCGTCCGTCGGCGTCGAACGTCGGGTGGTCGCCGACCACCGCCTCGGCGGTATCGGTCCAGACGGCCGGTTCGAGCGCGTCCCGTCGTTCGTCGTACAGCCAGATCGCGGCGAGCGGGTGGCCGAGCACGTCGTCGACGTACGCCACCGCCGCCTCGGCCGCCGCCTCCCTGTCGGTCGTCTTCAGCAGCTCTCGGGTCGCCTCGTGGAGCGACTCGAGCGTCTCCGTGCGGCGCTGGAGCGCCAGCTGCCGCGTCCGTTCGTTCGAGACGTCTATCGCGGTGACGACCGCGTACGGATCGCCGTCGAGATCGAAGGCCCCGACGCTGACGCGAGCCGGGACCGGAACGCCGTCGCCGCGGCGCACGACGAGCTCGAACCCGTCGGCCAGCGACCGGGACTCTCCGGCGCGCACCGCGTCGATCAGCGCCGCGACGGTATCCGGGGAGGCGTCCCCCGACCCCTCGTCGTCCGTCGTCTCCCCGACGGTCCCGTGGTCGCCGTCGCCCGGACCGCCATCGAGGGTCGCGATCGACGCGGCGCCGTCGCGGTTCAGATCCGTCGGGTCCTCGAACACGTCGATCACCGAGAGCCCCGAGAGGCCGTCCGGGTCGAGCCCGAACACCGTCTCGACGCTCGGCGTCCCGGCGCGGACGACGCCGTCGCCGTCGACGACGAACGTCGGGTCCGGCGTGGCGTCCAACGCCTCCGGGAAGCGGTCCATCGTCACTCCTCCGTCGGGCTGTGGACGTGGCCGCACTCGGGACAGCGGACCTCCTCGCCGCGGAGGTCGGCCGACGAGGCGCGCACCTCGCGCATCACCTCGCTGATCTTGTCTTCGGCCTCCAGCTCGTCGGCGACCGCGAGGTCGACGCCCTCGACTTCGAGGAGGAACTTCGCGACCTCCGTCACCTCGTACATCATCTCGTCTAAGTCCTCGGCCGTGAAGAAGCCGGACATCGCGCCGTAGAGGAACGTCGCGCCCGCCTTCGTCACCTTTTCCTCGAAGGAGTAACGCGCCTGATTGACCGCCTGCGGCGTGTAGGTGTCGGTCATGAACGGGACGAGCTGCGGGAGGTTCTCGCCGATCTTCGTCATCTCGACGCCGGTCTCGGTGCGGAAGTCGGCGCACAGACGCGCGATCGCCCACTCGCGAGCCGTGACGTACGTCCGGTCGCGGAGGAACTCGTTGACGCGCTCGTAGCGCGCCCCGTCCATCTTCTTGAACCGCTCGTACTTGCGGACGTCGCGGGGCACGTCGTCGGCGTCGTCCGGTCCGTCGTCAGTCGCGGCCTCCTCGTTCGGTTCGTCGGTCGCGTCCGAATCCGCGGTCGGCGTCTCCTCGTTCGTCTCGTCGCCGGGCCGGGGACCGGGGTCGCGGTCGCCCTCGGCGGGAGACCGGTCCGCGGCGGAGTCGCCGGTCCCGTCGGCGTCCTCGGCCGCCGGACCGGTGTGGTCGCTCATACGTTCGAAACCCCGCGGGCGGACAAAAGCCTTGTCGGTGAGCCGGCGTCGGTCGCGCCCGAACGAGGCGGATCACGCCGGTCGCAGCGTCGTTCGCTTCGTCTCGTACTCCTCTAGGAAGGCCTCGTATCCCCCGACCTCGGCCGTCTCCTCGCCGAAGTCGATCCGGAGCGAGTTCTCGAACCCGAAGTCGCTGCTGCTGGGCGCGAGGAGGTTCTGCCGGACCTCGACGACCTCGCCCCGCCGCGTTTCGAACGGCTCCTCGGTGCCAGTCTCCCTGAGGTAGCACTCGGCGTCGACCGAGCGGCCGGACCGTCGGTGGAGGGCGGCCGTGAACACCGCCGGTCGGAACCGCTCGAACGTCCGTGGCAGGTCCGGAGGACGGGAAACGAGGAGCTCTTCGCCCAGCGGCCAGTAGTTACCGAGGTACGAGCCGACCAGGATGGCGGCGATGTCCGGCTGTGTGAACGTGATCGCGCGGGTGTCGTCGTGGTCCCACCCCAGCATCGTGGCCGGGGAGACGAACCCGCGCTCCTGGTCGACCGAGAGCAGCGACGGCATCCCCGGCTGCGCGAGGCGAACAGTGCTCGCGACGCCCTCCAAGGGCGCGCCGGTCGCCGGAGCCGTCTCGGCGTCGGGGGCGGCGTCGCCGCACAGCGAGAGGAGGACGAGGACCCCGCGGTCGCGGGCGTCGCGGAGCGGGTCGGCGATCTCCGGGAGGCGCCGCGCGGGCAGCTGGAGCACGACCTCGGAGTCGGCCGCCCGAATGTACGACCGCAGCCGCTTGATGATCGTCGACCGCGACTTCACGACCGACAGCTCCTCGTCGGCCGTCCCGGGGCGCTGGTACCGGTCGTCGACGGCGGACTGGAGCGCGTCGAGGTCGGACCGCAGCGAGTCGAACGCCCGGTCCGGCGGCACCGCGCGGAGGACCGTCGGTGTCCGGTCGCTCTTGACGGTCACGAACCCCTTCGCCTCGAGTTCGTCGCAGATGTCGTACACGTGGCTCGTCGAGATGTCGGCGGCGTCGGCGACCGTGCTGACCGTCGCCGAGCCCCGCTCGACGACGGCCAGGTACGCGTCGGCGGCCGCTTCGGAGAACCCGTACCGTTCGAGCAGCCGACGGATCTCGTCTGTGTCTGGCATCGTCCCGTCGGGTCGATACCACGCGGGTTCGCTCAAGTAAATTTTGTTCGACCCCGTTTCGATACGGCCGCCCGATTCCGGACTCCCGCCCTCCCTGAACCGCCTCGTCGACCGCGGGCGACGGGGACGGTCAGGCCGTCAGCCGGACGAGGGCGGTCAGGCCGTCCGCCGAACGGCCGCGAGCGCCGTCGCGACGACCGCGAGCACGGCGACGACGGCGGTGAAGCCCGGCGTCGACCCGTCCGTGGCCGCCGCGGACGACTCGACGGTCACGGTGCCGTTCGCCGTCCGCACCGCGAGCGGGTCTCCGCCGTCGGACTGGAGGCCGTGTACCGCCACGACGGTGAGACGCACCTCGCCGGGCGCCTCGCCCCGGACGGTCACCGTCGCGAGCCGCACGTCGGTGGCGTTATCGGCCACCGCGTCGGTCCCGTCGATCCCGGCGACCCTGACCGTCTCCCCGTCGTCGCTCAGCGAGACGTTCGCGACGTCGTCGACGGGGGCCGCGACGCTCGCGTTCGCAACGGTCGCGACGGACTCGTTCCCGACCGCGAGCGTGAGGTCGAACCCGGACACCCCCTCGGGAGCGCGGCTGAGCGTCACCGGGACGGTCGCCGTCCCGTTCGCGTCGACCGTCGCGTTCTCCGGCCCGACCGCGACGCCGTGGTCGGAGGCGACCGCCGCGCCGGAGGCCGCGGCCGCAGCCACCGCGACGGCGAACAGGAGCGCGCCCAGGCGGCGAGCGCGGATCGCGCCCATCAGTCGCCACCCCGGACCGCGCGGAACAGGGCCGCGACGTCCGCGAAGGTCGCGTCGCCGTCGCCGTCGATGTCGTACCGCCCCGGAACCGGCCTGTCGTCGGTTATGCTGGCGCCGTTCTCGACGGTCAGCGTCGCCGTGGGGCCGTCCGGCCCGACCGTCAGTTCGTACTCGCCGGCCTCGACCGTCTTCGGCATGACCGCTAAGACGTCGCCCGGAACGACCTCCAACGCGCTCAGGTCCACGGGCACGTCGACGGTCGTCGTCTCACCGGCCGCGAGCCGGACGCGCTCGTAGCCCACCAGCCGCCGGATCGGCTGGAGCACGGTGCCGTACGACTGCGTGTTGAACACGTCGACGACGTGTTCGCCGGCCCGGTCGCCCGCGTTCGACACCTCCACGCTGAGCGTGAGCTCGGAGGTCTCGCTCGGGTCGGCCACGCTCGACCGCGAGAGCGAGACCTCGCCGTACTCGAAGCTCGTGTAGCTGAGTCCGCGTCCGAACTCGTACAGCGGGCCGTTGTCCGTCGCGCCCGTCGACGTCGGCGAGTACCGGTTCAGAGGGACCGGCGTCGTCCCGACGGGCGTCCCGGCGTTGCCCGGCCACGTAAAGGCGAGCCGCCCCGAGGGGTTGTACTCGCCGACGAGCGTCTCCGCGACGGCCACGCCGGCGTCGCTCCCCGGCTCGCCCGCGAACAGGAGCGCGTCGAGCTGCGAGAACGTCTCGACGGAGCCGCGCGGGCTCCCCGCGTACATCACGCCGACGACGGGCGTCTCCTCGGGCGCCGCCTCGGTGACCGCGTCGACGAGCCGCTGCTGGGACTCGTCGAGCACGAGCTCGTCGCGGTCGCCGAACCCCTCGTTGTGGGGCCCCTCGCCGAGGACGACGACGACGGCGTCGGCGTCCGGCGCGGCGTCGCGCACCGCCGACTCCTGCTCGTCGGTGAACGCGAAGTCCCCGTTCTCGTCGCTCTGCTGGTTCCCGCCGGTCCCCTGTCCCGCCCACCACGTCCCGTTGTCGAACGAGGTGGGGACGTGCGTGAGCGAGCCGACGCGGCTTCGCAGCTCGTCGACGAGCAGGTTCTGTCGGGGGAACGGCCCGCCCGCCGCGGGCCCCTGCCAGCCGAGCGTCCAGCCGCCGTGTTGCATCAGCGCCCGGGTGTCGTTGCCGTTCCCGTCGATCCCCGGGCCGGTGAGCAGCACGCTCTCCGCCCCCGAGAGCGGGAGCGCGTCGTCCTCGTTTTCCAGCAGCACGAGCGACTCCTTCGCCAGCCGCTCCGAGGCCGCCTGTGCGCCGCCGAGGGTCGAGTCGATGCGCGACTCGTCGACGGTCGGACTGCTAAACAGCCCGAGGTCGGCCTTGAGTTCGAGGATGTTCCGCACCGCCTCGTCGACGCGCTCGGTCGGTATCTCGCCGTCCTCGACGAGGCTCACGAGCGTGTCGATGTACTGCCCCGGGCCGGGGGCGCTCCCGCCGTTCCCGATCATGTACATGTCGACGCCGGCGTTGATGGCCCGCTTCGTGGCGGTCCGGAAGTCGCTCACGTAGTCGTGGTTCGTGATGAGCCGGTTGAGGTCGTCGTAGTCGGAGAGGATCACGCCCTCGAACCCGTACCGCTCCCGGAGCACGTCGGTCAGCAGCCAGTGCGACGCGTGCGCCGGCTTCCCGTTGACGGCGCCGCTGTTCACCATCACCGTCCCCGGCTCGGCCTCCAGCGCCTCCCGGTACGGCGGCAGCAGGTCCGTCCGGAGGTCGCGGAGCGACGTGCTGGCCGGCGCCCGGTCGTTGCCGTTGTTCGGCACCGAGTAGGCCGCGAAGTGTTTGACGCACGCCGTCATCCGGGGGTCGTCCTCCAGCGCCCGGGCCCGCACCCGAGAGATGTCGCCCTCCAAGAGCGGGTCCTCGCTGATCCCCTCGTAGAACCGTCCCCACCGGGGGTCCCGCTGGAGGTCCGTCGTCGGGGCGAACGTCCAGTGCGCGCCCATCGCGGCCACCGACCGGCTGGTGTGGCGCTCCGCCTCCTCGACGAGGTCGGGGTCGCGGGCGGCCCCCATGTTCATCCGCTGCGGGAGCGCCGTCGCGCCCTCCAGCAGGTCGTTCCCGTGCGTCGCGTCGACGCCGTACAGGAACGGGATCCCGTTTGGCGCGTTCTCCACGTTGTACTCCTGAAGCGCGTTCACGCCGCTGACCACCTCGTTTCCGTCGAAACTTGGGGGGACCGCTCCCCCGGAGAGCACCGACCCGACGGCGAGCTCGGAGAAGAGCTCGCCCACCGTGTCGACCTCGAAGTTGTCCGGCACGTTCGACCCCTCCGGCTCCGGTTCGAAGGAACCGATCGCGACCTGCGTCATCTGTCCGGCCTTCTCGCGGAGCGACATCTCGGCGAGGAGCGACTCAACGTCCGTCCCGGTCTGCGCGGCGACGCCGTTCGCGCCGCCTCCCACCGCCGCCGTCGCCGTCGCGGCGCCGGTGGCCTTCATGAACGTGCGTCTGGACGTCCCGTCCGTCTCGTCCGCTGGCTCTGAGTCGTCTGCCATTCCGTCTCGTCCGAAGGTGATTCATTATTAATCATTTTTCATAAATTATATTGTAACGGTTGTCAAAACATTTTCTCCCGGGCCGCTCGGGGCGTCACGCGTTCGGCCTTACCCTCCCCGGACGCCCCCCGGCCCCAGAGATCCACTTTTGTATCGTCGGGTGAAGGGGTGGCACATGAAGGTGCTCTGCGGGATCGGCGGCAGCGACGACTCGTTCCGCGCGCTCGACCGGACGGTGGAGCGCGCGGCGGTCGCGAACGACGACCTGACGGTCGCCGTGGTGGACAACGAGGACTCGTCGGTCGCCCCGGACGACGTGCTGGAACGCGCCCGGGAGGCGGTCGACGAGGCCGGGATCGACGCCGAGGTGCGACGCGTCGAGGGCGACCCCGGGAGCCGACTGGTCGAGATCGCGGAGACGGAGGGGTTCGAGGAGATCGTCTTGGGCGGCGGCCACACCAGCCCGATGGGGAAGATCACGATCGGGTCGATCGCCGAGTTCGTCCTGTTGAACGCCAAGACCTCGGTCACGCTGGTCAGATGAGCGACGGAGGGTACCCGGACGCGGTGGCGGACGAGTTCCCGCCGCCGCCGACCGCGTTCACCGACCGCGAGGACCGCGAGATCGAGATCCGACCGTACGAGGGGGACGACGAGGCCCGCGAGTCGCTCGTCGAGATGTACGACACCTTCGACCCGGCGGACCGCGCACAGGGGATTCCGCCGGGCGGCGAGAAACGCATCCGCGAGTGGCTGGAGGCGATCCTCGGTGACGACTGCTACAACGTGATCGCCTGGTGCGGCGACGAGCCGGCCGGCCACGCGACGCTCGTCCCGGACGACGACGCCTACGAACTGGCGATCTTCGTCCACCAGGAGTACCAGCGCGCCGGGATCGGGACGCACCTCATCCGCGCGCTGCTCGGCCACGGACAGGCGAACGATGTCCGGAAGGTGTGGCTCACCGTCGAGCGCTGGAACCGCGCCGCGGTCTCGCTGTACAAGAAGATCGGCTTCGAGACCTCCGACGCCGAGAGCTTCGAGCTGGAGATGGGGCTCCGACTCAACGATGATGCCGGAGACGAGCCCGACGAGGGCGGGGGGAATTGAGAGCCCGCCGCCCCTCGCTCGCCGGAATCTTCAAGCCTTTACGCGCGGCCCGCGACCGCTCCGGTATGAGTCACCGAATTCTGCTGTTGGGGGCGCCCGGCGCCGGAAAGGGGACGCAGAGCGCGAAGCTGGCCGACGAGTACGGCGTCGAACACGTCACGACCGGCGACGCGCTCCGCGCGAACAAGGAGATGGAGACGGAGTACGGCACGCCGAAGTCGTTCATGGACGCGGGCGAACTGGTGCCCGACCCGGTCGTCAACGAGATCGTTCAGGCCGCGCTCGACGACGCCGACGGGTTCGTCCTCGACGGCTATCCGCGTAACCTCGACCAGGCCGAGTACCTCTCGGAGATCACCGACCTCGACGCCGTGATCTTGCTCGACGTCGACGAGGAGGTCCTCGTCGACCGGCTCACCGGCCGCCGCGTGTGCGACGACTGCGGCGCGAACTACCACGTCGACTTTCAGCCCCCCGAGGAAGCGGGCGTCTGCGACGAGTGCGGCGGCGAACTGATCCAGCGCGAGGACGACACCGAGGAGACCGCCCGCGAGCGCATCCAAGTGTTCTACGACAACACCGAGCCCGTCGTCGACCACTTCCGCGACGAGGGAGTCCTCGTCGAGGTCGACGGCGAGGCGACCCCGGACGAGGTCTTCGACCGAATCTCCGACGTCGTCGAGAGTTAATCCGCGGCGTCGAGGGTCGATCCGAGCGGCGATCCTACAAGGTTCTTAACCGTCGACCGCCAATCGGCCGCTAATGAGCAAAGTCGAACGGCGGGTCCGCTCGCTGGTCCGCGAGGACGGCGAGATGCGGGACGCCCTCGAAACTGTCCTCGAACACGCCAGCGGCGGCGAGGTGCGCTGGGTCGACGTTCGCGACGAGATCACGAGCGGACAGTGGGGTCGGCTCATCGAGAAGGAGATCCTCATCGACGGCGAGGAGGGGTTCGCGCTGGCCGACCGCGAGGGTATCGAGGCCGGCATGAGAGACGACGACTCCGGCGGGAGCGACGTGGAGACGCCCGAGACGACCAGCTGGTCGAAATGGGACAAGCTGGCTGGACTCGCGACGCTCGGGGCGTTCGTCGGCTACGCGGTCGGCCCGGTCCGGAACGCGATCGCCGGCGCCATCGACGTCGTCCTCGGCCCCCTCCTGAACGTCGTCCCCTTCTACGTCGTGATCATGGTCATCGCGCTCGCGACGGGGCTGTACTCGACGCTGCTCCGCGCCGGGCTCATGGACATGGAGAAGATGAGCGCGTATCAGGACCGGATGAAAGACATTCAGGAGCGCCGGAAGGAGGCCGAAAAGCGCGACGACGACGAGGCGCTCGACGAGATACAAGAAGAGCAGATGGAGGCGATGGGCGACCAGCTCGGCATGTTCAAAGAGCAGTTCCGCCCGATGGTGTGGATCATGTTCCTCACCATCCCCGCGTTCCTCTGGATGTTCTGGGTGATCGGCTATCGGGGGTCGACCGCCGCGTACCCGGCGGTCGCGGATCAGGCGCTCGTCGTCCCGCTCGCCGGCACCGTCACCTGGGACACGGGGATCGTCGGACCGATCCAGATGTGGATCCTCTGGTACTTCCTCTGCTCGATGGCGTTCACGCAGCTGGTCCAGAAGAGCCTCAACATCGAGATGTCGCCGTCCTCCTCGTAGGCGACGAGCGGACCCTCTCGCGGTTCCTACTCGGCGGCCTCGCCCGCGGCATCGCCGTCGCTTCCCTCGGCCGCGACCTCCTCGGCGACCGCCTCGAACGCCGCGAGGATGACGCGCTTACACGCCTGTCCCTCGGTGCTCCAGTGGTGGGCGTAATCCAGCATGTCGTCGTAAATGTCGGGCTTACAGCCCGCCGCCTGCGGGTGGCCGCCGCCGTTCACCCGTCCGGCGACCTCGTGGGCGTGGCGGAAGTCGTCGGACCCGCGGATCGAGGCCGACCCGGCGGGCTTGACGACCACGGCGGCGTCGGCGCCGGCCTCGCGCAGCCGCTCCGCGACCTCGTTCTGCGAGCAGCGGCCGTAGGTGACCGCGACGCGCCAGCCGCCGACCTCGTGGGTGACCGCGCGGTCGACCGCCAGGTCGATTCGCGCTTCCTTCTCGACCCGGCGCTCCGCGACGAACGACCGCACCGTCTCGGGGAGGTCGACGCCGTACGCACCGATCACGGCCGCGTACTCCTCGGTGCCGGCCCAGTAGGAGTAATCAGCGAGGTCGTCGGACCGGGGGTCCTCCTTGATCCAGAGGTCGTGGTCGCGGGTGACTTCGGCGAGTTCGGTCCACCGGTCGTCGAAGGCGTGCTCCAGCGACCGGAGCGTCACGTCGGCGGTACACTCCTCGTCGGAGTCACCGACGACGAGGTCGACGCCGGCCTCGCGCACCGCGGCGGCGGTCGCGTCGTCCCACTGGTGGTGGTCGAACCAGCGGATCGCGTCGGTCGACTCCGCGAGCGTCTCGAGCGGCTCCGCAATCCACTCGTAGTCGTCGGGACAGAGGTCGCAGACGAAGAGATCGACGTCGTCGTCCGCATGCTCGGCGACGCGTTCGAGCGCGGTGTCGATCGAGTACGGGCCCGCCGAGAGCAGCCCGACCGGCGACTCGGCGTGGGCGTCGGCGAGGGGGTCGTCGTCCTCCGCGTCCGCTTCCGCCGTTTCGTCCGATTCGTCTTCGCCCTCCGCCAGCCGCGCCGCGATCGCGTCCTCGAAGGGAGCGACGTCGAGCGCGGCGTCGTACGCCTCGCGGATCATCGCGGCGCAGGCGAGGCCGTCGGCGTCGCCGTCGGCGATCACGACCGCCTCGCTGCCCTCGATCGCCTCTCGCGCCCGCCGCTCGGCGCGCTCGTCGTCCAGCGAGTCGGGGTAGAAGAACCCCGTCCCCGGCAGCTTCGTGTACCGCGAGCGGGGGGCGTCCCCCGTCTCGATGAGGTCGTCGTCCATACCGTCGAGGCGGGCGGCAGCCGGAAAACTCCGCCGCTCTCGGGGCGGTCGCGCGGCGTCGCCGTCGCGGTGGGCGGTCGCGCGGCCGTCAGATCGTCGTGCGCCGCGGGTCCTCGTCGGTCAGCTGTCGCACCGTCAACACCGGGACCGGGCAGGTCCGGACGACGCGCTCGGCGACGGAGCCGATGAGGAAGCGGTTCTCGCCGTGGCGCCCCCGCGTGCCCATCGCGACGAGGTCGGCGTCGACCGAGCGGGCGTACGCGTCGATCTCCGAGGCCGGGCGCCCCTCGCGGACCTCGATCGTCACGTCGAGGTCGCCGTCGCGGTCGTGCGCGGCGTCGGAGACGCGGTCGAGGGCGTCGCGTCCCTGATCGTCGAGGGCGTCGCGGAGGTCGTCGCGGACCGTGTCCGGCGACGACTCCACCTCGCCGGCGTCGACGACGTACACCGCGTGGACCTCGGCGTCGAACCGCGCCGCCACGTCGACCGCGACCGAGACGGCCCGCCGGACGCTGTCGGAGCCGTCGGTCGCGACCACGATGGTGTCGAACATGGCCGTCCGTTCGCCGCAGCGATACCTAAAACCCGGCGGTCGGCGGAGGGGAACGGAGTCGACAGACACGCCGACGCGACGGCGACACGGTCTATAAATAGGCGACTGCGGGGCGGCGGCGCGTGCCTGCGAGGCCGCCTCGCGGCCGAGCAGCACGCGCGAGGGACGCGGCGACCGGAGCGAAGCGGAGGGAGCCGCGAGGCTGGGGAGGCGTGAGGTGCTGTGCGGGGCGGGACTCGAAGGGGCAGCCGGGATGGCGGCGGAGGCGATGTAAGCACCGCAGGGAGCGAACGTAGTGAGCGACCGAGGAGCGTGGTTCGAGAGAGCGAAGCTCTCTCGTCATCACGAGACGCCTTCGGCGTCTCGAACGACAGCAAGCGTCCGCCGCCATCCCGGCTGGGGCTTCGGCGGTGTTCGCCGCCGATCCTCCGTAGACTGTTTATAAATTATTCTGCACGTTCAGTCGCACTACGCCAGGAACACGTGCCGCGGCCGGTCCGCGAGCACGTCGCGGCCCCACTGGACGGTCTCGGAGAACTCGTCGGAGCGGAAGAACGCCATCGCGTCCTCCTTCGCGTTCCACTGGCTGGCGATGAACATGTCGTTCTCGTCTTCGACGTTCACCATCAGGTCGGTCTCGACGTGGCCGTCCATCTCCCCCAGCAGCTCGCCGACGTCGTCGAAGGTCTCGACGAACTCCGTCTGGTAGTCGGGCTTGACGGTGTAGAACATTCCCATCGTGCCGAAGCCGGACTCCTCGCCGGCGCGCGCGACGATGTCGGGCAGCTCGGAGAGGAACCCGGCAGCGGTCTCGGCCGCCGACGCGGTGTCCCAGATCGAGACCACTGCGGCGCGGTCGGTGTGGCGGCCCTCGTAGACGGCCGTTTTGACGTGGGTGCCGTAGTGGTCGAAGTTGCCGCGGAGCCCCTCGACCTCGTCGAACAGCGCGTCGGTGTCGGCCTCGCTGTACAGCACGGTGGCGTACACGTCCTCGCCGTGGGGCTTCCCGGCGTAGATGTCGAGGTCCGCGAGCTCGCCGCGGATGTCGGCGTCGTCGACGCCGTCACCGCCATCGCCGTCGCGATGGCCTCCCTCGTCGCCGTGACCGTCGCCCTCGCCGTGCGGATGGTCGCCCTCCCCGCCGGTCGCCTCCTCGCCGTGCGGATGGTCGCCGTGAGCCGAGCCGCCGCCCGCGCCGGAGCGGTCGTGCCCCTCATCGCGGCCGTGCGCGTGGTCGCCGTGGCCGCCGCCCTCGCCGTGGCCGCCGCCCTCGTCGTGCGGATGGCCCGCGCTGTCCGCCTCGGGGACGCGGCCGGTCGGGACCGTCCCGCCCGCGAGGAAGGCGTCGAGGTCGCGCGGCGGGAACCGGCGGCCGACGTAGAAGTCGCCGAACTCGCCGTACCGCGAGGAGGCGGGGTCGAACCGCATCTCGTAGACGATGTCCTTGATGTCGGTCGGGTCGGCGCCGAACAGCGTGACGCCCCACTCGTGGTCGTCGAAGCCGACGGAGGAGGCGATCACCTGCTTGATCTTGCCGGCGTACTCCTTGCCGACCTCGCCGTGGCCCGCCATCAGCTCGGCGCGCTCCTCGAACTCGAGGTCGTACCAGTTGTGCTCCTCGCCGCGGCGCTTGCTCATCGGATAGAAGCTGACGTACTCGTCGTCCGGGATCTCGGGCTTCAGCTTCCCCTCGATATACCGGCGGAGCCCCTCGTCGACGGCGTCGGCGCCCTCCTCAAAGTAGTCGTCGGAGACGTACCCGGACACCTCGGTGACGGAGACGTAGGAGGTCTCCCGTTCGGTGAACTCCGCGAGCGCGGTGTCCTCGAAGCGGCGCTCGATCGCGGACAGGTCGTCGAGCGCCGGCCGGAAGTGGAGGAACAGGAGGTCGGCCTTGTGCCCGAGCACGGAGAACAGCGCGGACTCGCCGTCGTCGGCGTCTGCGACCAGTTCGCGGTGCTTCAGGAAGGCTTCGCCCTCCTCGATAGCCCGCTCCCGTTCGGACTCGGGCGCCTCGCGCCAGGCGTCCCAGTCGATCGAGCGGAAGTCGTGTAGCGAGAACCACCCTTCGGCGGTCTGTGGAGCCTCGACCATACTCGGGGTTCGGGCCCCGCGACTTAGGGGTTTGCGGGTCGTCCCGTAGACCGGAAACGGGGGGACGGTCGCGGGATCCGTCCGTCGGAACTGGGGCCACGATCCGGCGTCGTTCGCACCGGGAAACCGGTTCGGACGACGTCGCTTCCGGCCGAGCGGCCCCGGAGTCGCCGTGATCGAAACCCTTTCGACGCGACCCCGAAAGATGGAGACGATGCGGAAAAGCGGCCCGCCGAAAGGACTGATCTCGTATCTCGTGTTGGAGCTGCTCGACGAGCGTCCCCGATACGGGTACGAGCTGCTCGGTGAGATCACCGAGATAAGCGGCGGGCACTGGGAGCCCTCCTACGGCTCCGTCTACCCGATCCTCTACAAGTTCGAGGAGGAGGGCGTCGCCGAGCGCGTCGAGCGCGACGACGAGCCCGACCGGAAGTACTTCGCGCTCACCGACGCCGGCCGCGAGGAGCTGGCCGAGAAGCGTCGTGACATCGGCGGCGAGGCGCGGGACTTCGGTGACGTCGTCCTCGGCTTCTACCACCTGTACGCCGCGCTGGCCACCGACGACCGGTTCGACGTCGACGACGCGGACGCCGACTGGGGCTACTCGGAGCGGTACAGCGCGTGGATCGTCGAGCAGATGATCCGCCACCACGAGCGCGACTTCGGCGAGTTCGAGCGGATCGACGCCTCGCCCGAGGAGTTCTACGCCGAGGGGAACGGAACGGCGGCGGCCGACGCGGAGTCCGAGGCCGAGAGCGCGGACGACCCGGAGGAGTCCGAGGGGGCGTCGTCCGGCGCGGCGGACGACTGACTCGCCGCGGCGCGCCCCGCGGGAGACGTCCGCCGCGAGACGGCTACCGGTGGAGCAGCCGCCACAGGAGCCCGCCGGGAAGTCCGGCTCGGACGAGTCGGTCGTACACCCGGTCCGGGAGGACGCGCGCGAGCCGGGGCAGCCACCGCGCCCGGCGGCTCACGCGGTACCGGGTCCCCGGCCGGTCCGCAGTCGTCGCGGTCACCACGCGCTCGACGACCGTCTCGACGTCCGTCGCCGCCGGGGAGTACCCCTCGAACGCGCGGTAGGCGTCGGCGTACGGCCCCTCGCCGCTCGGCCCCTCGTCGCCCGTCGCCTCGCCGTTCTCGGCCTCGACCGCCGTGGCGGCTCGCTCGTTGAAGCCGGTCGGGACGGGCCCCGGTTCGACCAGCGCGACGGCGACTCCCCGAGGTCCGACCTCTCGGCGGAGCGCGTCGACGTAGGCATCGAGGCCGGCCTTCGCGGCGCTGTAGGCGCCGTGGTACGGCAGCGCCACCGACCCGACCATCGACCCGACGACCACGACGCGGCCGCCCCGCTCGCGCAGCGTCGGCAGCGCCGCGGAAACGGTCGCGTGGACCGCTGTCAGGTTCGTCTCCACCTGCCGGCGGAACGCCTCGGCCGAGGTGTCCTCGATCGCCGCGATCTCGTAGCCGCCGACGCAGGAGACGACCGCGTCGAGCGGGCGGTCCGCGAGCAGGTCTCGGACTGCGGCTTCGTCCCGGAGGTCGACCGCGGCGGTCTCGACCGCGTCGGGCAGGGCCGCGAGCCCCTCGGCGTCGCGGTCGACGCCGAGCACGTCGTGGCCGGCGGCCGCGAGCGATCGCGCGACCCCGCCGCCGATCCCGCCGGCGCCTCCCGTCACGAGAACGTCCATGACGGAGCGTCGCGGCGCGCCCAGTAGACGGTGGCGGTTGGCGGCGTCGGCCGGAGCAGGACCGACCCCGGGACCCGGCGGCGCCGCCCCCGGCCCCCGAAGGCATATATCCGCCACGGGAGATCGTACGGATCATGTCCACCGACGAGCCGTCCGTCCCGATCGTGTGCGACGAGTGCGAGACGGAGACCCGCGTGCCCCTCGACGACCTCGCGGACGCGCTCGAGAAACACAACGCCCAGAAACACGACGGCGAGTCCGTCGCCGAGGTCGATCCCGCGATCAAAGACCGCCTCGCCGACCTCGTCGCCGAGGACCTGGGACTGTTCGACGAGGACGCGGTCGGTGGGGCCTGACCGCCGCCCACGGAGCGATTCCGGCCGACGGGACGATGGGAGCAACAATTGCGTCTATCGGTGACGAAAACCGATCGAGAAAATACGTCAAAGAGTGGCTAAGAGCGCCCAAGAGCGTCTGAGACGGGTAATTCTCCGCGTGTCGCCGTCACCGGAATGCGCGTCTGTTGCTGGTGACGCGAGGGTGTTACCCGTAAGGGTCTTCGCGTACACGTGTACGAATCAGCGCGGACGGCGTCGCGACGGTCCTTCCTCGCGGCCGCGGGCGGAACTGCGACGGTCGGCCTCGCCGGCTGTCTCGGTGGCGGAAACGGCGGCGGACTCGACGAACTGACGGTCGCACATATGCCGATCTACCCCGACCTCCAGTGGTACGTGATGGAGGGCGAGGGGTACTTCTCGGAGATCGACGCCGAGATCACCGGTCAGGAGTTCGGCAACGGGCCGGCGATCGTTCAGGCGCTCGGCGGCGGGAACATCGATGTCGCGATGTTCGGGATCGTTCCCGCGATGATCGCGATCGATCGCGGGATCGCCGCGCAGGTGACCGCCGCGAACATCCGCGAGCCGATGGGGATCATGGCCGAGGAGTCGTTCCACGAGACGTTCGAGCGGCAGGGCGCCGACGCGTTCGCGACGTGGGCGGAGGAGCGGGGCGAGCCGTTCACGTTCGGCACGTTCCCGCAGGGGAGCGTCCCGGACGTGCTGCTCCGGTACTGGCTCCGCGACGTCGGCGTCGACCCCGCCGAGAACGACAGCGTGGAGATCCTCGAGATCAACGGCGCGAGCGCGGTGTGGCAGGCGATCGCCAACGACGAGATCGACGGCACATCGATCATGGAGCCGGTGCCGACCATCGCGCAGGCCGAGGGGTCGTCCGTGACGATGCTCCGGACCGCCGCCGAGGTCCTCCCCGGCCAGCCCGCCGCGGTCACCCTGATGAGCGATGCGGTCCGAGACTCGCCGCTCGCGGCGCAGTTCCTCGAACAGCACGTCCGCGCGACCGAGTTCATCGACGCGAACCCGGACGCGACCGCGTCCCACGTCGAGGAGGGGATCGGGATGCCGGCCGACCGCGCGCGGGACGCGCTCGACTCGCCGCTGTCGAACTTCATCACGGACCCCAACGAGATCACGGAGGCGACGCAGGTGTTCTCGGAGTTCGCGGCCGGTAACGGGCAGATCGACGAGCCGCTGTCGACCGACGCGATATTCGACCTCGAGGTGTACGACTCGCTCTGATGGCGACCGAAACCGGACCGCGCGTCGGGGGCGACGGCGGGGCGTTCGCGAGCGTCGGGCTCGGCGACCGCCGCCGGCTGCTCCGCGGGGCCGCCGGAATTGCGGGCTTCCTCGTCGTCTGGCACGCCGCCTCGCTCACGCAGGACCCGTTCGTCCTCCCCTCGCCGGTCGCGGTCGGCGGGGCGTTCGTCGGCGAACTCGCGTCCGGCGACATGACGACCGCGCTCCGTCAGAGCGTCCGCCACTGGGTCCCGGGGACGATCGCCGGGACCGGGCTCGGGGTGGCCGCCGGCGTCGCCTTCGGGTGGAGCCGCCTGCTGGACGACCTGACGGCGCCGCTCGTCCGGACGCTGCGACCGGTGCCGCCGCTCGCGCTCATCGGCTTCGCGATCGCGTGGTTCGGGATCAACGACTGGGGCGCCGCCTTCATCATCGCGGTCGGCGCCTTCTGGATCAACTTCTACGCGTCGTACGGCGCCGTGGAAGGCGTGAGCGACGACCTCCTCGACGTGGGGCGGACGCTGGGCGTCCGCGGCGACCTCGACGCGGTCCGGTCGATCGTGTTGCCGGCGTCGATGCCGGGGATCATGACCGGGATCCGGACCGGACTGGGCCGGTGCTGGATGCTCGTCGTCGCCTCGGAGATATTCGGCGTCCCCGGGGTCGGCCGCGAGATAATCCGCGCGAGCAACAACCTCCGCGTCGACCGGGCCATCGCGTACATCCTCGTGTTGAGCCTGATGTTCCTGATCGTCGACGTGGCGTTCCGCGCGGTCGAACGGCGGGTGTTGGTATGGCGGGCGTGAACGAGAGCGCGGCTCCGTCCCCGGGGGAGGCGAGCGTCGCCCTCGACGGGGTCGGCAAGACGTACGCCGGCGACGGCGACGGGGATCCGGTCCGCGCGCTCGACGACGTGTCGTTCTCGGTCGCGGACGGGGAGTTCGTCTGTCTCGTCGGTCCGTCGGGCTGCGGGAAGACGACGCTGTTCCGGATCGTCGCCGGACTGACCGAGGCGACGGACGGTCGGGTGCTGCTCGACGGCACCCGGGTCACGGAGCCGACGACCGACATGGGCGTGGTGTTCCAGGAGTACCACCTGTTCCCGTGGCTCACCGTCGCGGAGAACGTCGGGTTCGGGCTCGAACGGAGCGACCGCTCGCCCGCCGAGCGCGAGGCGCGCGTCGACGAGATGCTCGACCTCGTCGGGCTGACGGAGTTTCGCGACGCCTATCCCAAATCGCTGTCCGGCGGGATGAAACAGCGCGTCGCCATCGCCCGGGCGCTCGCCGTCGACCCGGCCCTCCTCCTCATGGACGAGCCGTTCGGCGCGGTCGACGCCCAGACCCGCGAGATGCTCCAGCGGGAGTTGCTCGACGTGTGGGCCTCGACCGGCAAGACGGTCCTCTTCGTCACGCACGACGTCGCGGAGGCGGTGACGCTCGCGGACCGAATCGTCGTGATGGCCGCGGAGCCGGGTCGCGTCCGCGAGGTGGTCGACGTCGACGTCGAGCGCCCTCGCGAGCGCGGCGACGCGGCCTTCGCGGAGTACGTCGGCCGCGTCCGGGAACTGATCGGCGCCGACCCGTAGCCGGTCGCGCGCTACCCCTCCCGGTCCTCGCTCTCTTCTTCCTCGCTCCCCCCGTCCTCGCTCCCCCTGCCCTCGCTCCCTCCGTCCTCGCTCCCCTCGACGCCCGCCGACAGCTCGTCGACGTGCGTGCGCAGGGTCGCCAGCGTCGCGTCCGCGTCCGCGTACCCCTCGTCGTAGTCGTCGAGCGCCGCCGCCGCTCGGTCGAGGAAGCGTTCCACGGCCTCGTCGGTCGACTCGTCGGTCATGCGCGTCGCTCCGCCCGCGAGCGGTTTATGTTTCCCGGCGTCGCGGCCGGACCTCGGCAGGCGGGTCCCTCGTCAGCGTCGGCGGAGCGCGTACGTCGTGTAGCCGACCGCGACGACGAGGGCGGTCGAGAGGAGGGTACCGAAGACGGCGGGCGACGCGGTGACGTACTCTCCGAACGGATCCGTCAGGGCGAGCACGCCGACGATGAGCGCGACGGAGATGGCGATTCCGACCGCGCCGAACGCCTTGAACGCCGCGTCGAGGTCGAAGCGTTGCGATCCCGGTTGGTGGCTCATGGCCTCCCGTACGCGCTCCGATTATAAATCCGTCCGACCGTATTTTCACGCCGGGAGAACGGCGAGCGGCTCCGTCACTCGGGGTACCCTTCGACGATGTCGACGCCGGCGGAGGCGCCGATCCGGACGGCGCCGGCGTCGAGCATGGCGGTCGCCTCCGCGTAGGAGGCGACGCCGCCGGAGGCCTTCACCGGGAGGTACTCGCTCATCAGCTCCACGTCGGGGACCGTCGCGCCGCCGTCCGCGAAGCCGGTCGAGGTCTTCACCATGTCGGCGTCGGCGGCGACGGCGGCCTCGCAGGCGCGACGCTTCTCGGCGTCGTCGAGCAGCGCCGTCTCGACGATCACCTTCACCGGGACCGGGACGGCCGCGACGACGTCCGCGAGCTCGTCCGCCACCGCGCCGTCGTCGCCCGCCTTGAGCCGGCCGACGTTGATCACGATGTCGACCTCGTCGGCGCCGTCCTCCCACGCCGCGACCGCCTCGTCCCGCTTGACCGCCGGGGCGTGCTGGCCGTGCGGGAACCCGACCACGGTCGCGATCGTTTCGGGCGCGTTCTCGTACTCGGCCGCTTCGGACACGTAACACGGCGGGATACAGGCGTTCATCCCGTGATCGGCGGCCTCGTCGAGAACGGTTCGCACGTCGGCCGGGGTCGTCTCCGGACCGAGGACGGTGTGGTCGATGCTGGCGGCGAACTCCTCGCGGTTCATGTCTCGCCCGTCGCGCCGGGAACCCAAAGGCGTGCTGGGTCGACGCGACCGGCCGTCTTGGAACGCGCGGACGGCGAAAAACGGACGGGGAAACGGATCGGAGGCGGCCGGCAGACGGCCGGCGAAACCGACGGGATCGGCGTTAACTCTCGATTTCGATCTCCGTGCCGGAGACGGCGTCCTCGACGGTCACGGGGAGTCGGACCGTCAGGATGCCGTTCCGGTACTCGGCCTCGATACCCTCCTCGTCGATCGCCTTCGGGAAGCGGAACCGCCGGTGATACGTCCGGCGGGCCCCCCGGGTCTCGTCCTCGTGTTCGCCGGCGACGTTGAGCACGCCGTTGTTCCACGAGGCGGTGATCTCCGCGGGGTCGAACCCCGGAAGCTCGACCGAGAGGACGAACTCGCCGTCCTCCTCGTACAGTTGGTAGTCGTTGCTACCGGATTCGAACAGTCGGCTCGGGAAGTCGAGTCCTTGCGTCCACGTGTTCGCCGGTTCGAGCATGGGCATTGCTGACCACCTCGAACGCAGGCGTATGTATGATTGCGATTCTATAAAAATTTTCCGTATTATGGTACTTTACCACATTTTACGTCTCGACTCGTGTCCGAACCGAACACGCGTTTCGACGCGTCGCGCCGACGGATCCGGTCTCTACCCCGGACGAGGGCGAGCGAACGGACGTCGGATGTCTCCCCGACTTCCCCGCGGTCGCCCGGATTTATTTCGCCCGGGCGCGATCGTTGCGCATGGACCGCGACACAGCCACGCCTGCCGTCGACGACCTCCCCGGCGAGCGCGCCCGCGAGTGGGTCGAGTACCACCGCGAGTCGGCCGCGCCGAGCACCTACGTCTACGAGTTCGTCTGGGACCGCACCGCCCCCGCCGAGGGCCCCTTCTGTACCGACGTCGACGGCAACGTCCTCATGGACTTCACCAGCCACGTCGCCGCCGCGCCGCTCGGGTACAACAACCCGCTCGTGATGGACCGGCTCGCGGAGTTCGACCTCGTCGACCCGCTGAAGATCGCGGGACAGGACTTCTACGCCGCGGGCGGCCCCTCGCCGGACGACGGGATACCCGGCGCCTCGGGGCTCATGGACCGCCTGACGGACCTGACGAGTCACTACGATATGGACACCGTCTTCCTCTCGAACTCCGGCGCCGAGGCGGTCGAGAACGCCGTCAAGATCGCCTACGACGCCTCGGACGGCGCCACGTACGCGATCACCTTCGACGGGGCGTTCCACGGCCGGACGCTGGGCGCGCTCTCGCTCAACCGATCGAAGTCCGTCTACCGCCGCGACTTCCCCGAGGTGAGCGGCGTGACCGACGTCCCGTTCTGCGACGACCGCACCTGTTCGCCCGAGACCTGCTCGTGCGGCTTCTTCGCGGACGGCGTCTCGCGGCTCCGGAGGAAGCTCGACCCGGAGCGCGGGACCGTCCACCCGGACGACGTGGCCTACCTCATCATGGAACCGATCCAGGGCGAGGGGGGCTACCGGTTCCCCTCGGAGGCGTTCACCGACGAGATCGCGGCGATCACCGACGAACACGACATCACGGTGATCGCCGACGAGATCCAGACCGGCGTCGGTCGCACCGGGGAGATGTGGGGGTCCGACCACTACGCGTACGACCCCGACGTGATCGCGAGCGCGAAGGGGCTGCGCGTGGGCGCGACCGTCTCGCGCGGCGACGTGTTCCCCGAGGAGACCGGCCGCCTCTCCTCGACGTGGGGCGCCGGCGACCTGATCGCCTCCGCGCAGGGCGCGCTCACGCTCGACGCGATCGAGGAGGCGGACCTCACCGACAACGCCGTCGTCCGCGGCCGGCAGTTCATCGAAACGATGCGCGACGCCGACCTCGACCCGGTCGACGACGTCCGCGGGAAGGGGCTGCTGTGCGCCCTCGAGTTCGACACCAAAGAGCGCCGGGACGCGGTCGTGAAGAACGCGTTCGAGCGCGGCCTCCTCACGCTCGCGTGCGGCCATGAGGTCCTCCGGATCCTCCCGCCGCTCGACGTCACCGAACGCGAGATCGACCTCGGCGCCGACCTCCTCGCAGACGCGATCGCGGCCGCGGCCTGAGTCGGTCCCGACTCGGTCGTCGTCCGCGGCTCGACGGGGCGAGCTTCAGCGGTCCGCGTACCACTCAGCGAACTTCGCTAAGGCCCGCCCGCGGTGCGACACGGCGTTCTTCCGGTCGGTGTCCATCTCCGCGAACGTCTCGCCGTCGTGTTCGAAGATCGGGTCGTAGCCGAACCCGCCGTCGCCCCGCGGCGCGACGATCCGGCCCGGGACGTACCCCTCGAACAGCTTGACCGGGAGCGGCTCCGCGTCGGTCCCGTCCGATCCGCCGTCGCCCTCGCCGTCCGGCCCCGCCGCCGCGGCCGCGTCGCGGTCCCCTCGGTCGACGGGGTCGGGGCTCGCCGCGAACCCCTCGCCGTCGCAGTAGCCGAGCACGCAGCGGAAGGCGGCGCGGCGGTCGTCGAGGTCGGCGGCGATCTCGTGGACCCGCTCGATCCCGAGCGTGTCCTCGACGTACGAGGAGTACGGGCCCGGGAAGCCGTCGAGCCCCTCGACGAACAGCCCCGCGTCGTCGACGAGGACCGGCGCGTCCGCGTGGCGGTACGCCTCGCGGGCCCCCCGCGCCGCGATCGGACCGAGTCCGTCGGCCTGGATCTCCGTGTAGTCGAAGTCGAGCCGCTCCACCGAGCCGTCCGGGAGGTACCGCTCCGCCTCGCGCACCTTCCCCGGGTTCGTCGTCACGTACCTGAGCACGGATCGGCGTGGGCGCGCCCGCGAGGAATAGCCGTCGGTCGCGGGCGGGCGAACACCGGCCCGGCGGTCGAGGCTCTCACCCCGGCAGTACGCTTTTGTCAGCGCGACAGCGTACGTGACACATGGCCCTCCCCACGTTCGAGAAGAAGCGGCTCATCGGCCTCATCGCGATCCTCTCGTTCGGGCTCACGTCGCTTCTCGCCGTCCTCCTCCCGACCGTCCTGGGAGCGCTGATCCCCGCCGTGTTCATCACCGGGTTCTTCATCCTGATCCCGTTGGTGTTGGTGCTCGGCGAGGACTTCCCGCTCGTCGCGTCGGACGACGATGCGGCCCCTGCCGACGAGACCGTCGGATCGACGAACGCGACGGCGGCCGACCACCCGGTCGCGGCGCTGCGCGAGCGGTACGCGACCGGCGAGATCGACGAGGCCGAGTTCGAGCGCAGACTCGACCGCCTGCTCGCGACCGAGGACCTCGACGAGCGGTTCGACCGGATCGAGTCCGACCGGGGCGAGGAACCCCGGGAACGGGACCTCGAACTGGAGTGACTCGCCCCGCGCTCAGGGGTCGACCCGGACGAGCCACGCCTCGGGGTCGTCGATCTCCGCGGCGGTCGGGAGGTTCTCGGCGCGCTCCCAGACGGCGCCCGCGGCCTCGATGCCGCGCGCGTCGGCGACGTGCCGGAAGAAGGCGGCGCCGCGCTCGTACTGGCGGCGCTTGAGGCCGAGCCCGAGGAGGCGCTGCGCGAGTCGGCGCACCGGTCCGCCGCCGCCGCGGCGCTCGTCCAGTTTCCGCCGGAGGTCCGCGTACTCGTCGTCGAACGCGCGGTCCATCAGCACCTCTGCGTACCCCTCGACCGCGGTCATCGCGGTCTGAAGCTCCGCGAACGCGTCGGGGTCGAGCCCGCGTCCGGCCGTTCCCTCGACGCCGCCAGCGCCGCCGACCATCCCTTCGATCCCGCGCTCGACGCGCGACTCCAGGTACTCGGGGAGCCACGGGGCCGCGCCGAACTCGGCGGCGTGGGTCACCTCGTGGAACGCGATCCACCGGCGGAACCGGGGGTACTCCACGTCTAAGGCGTCCGCGACCGCGACGATGTTCGGGTGAACGAAGTAGAGCCCGTGGTCGGCGTCCGGCTCGTCAGCGAGCAGGAGCGGGTCGTACTGACCGAGGACGTTGCGCGCGAGGAACCCCAGCGCGAACGCCATCGACCCCGTGTTGGCGACCCGCGAGAGGTCCCGCGCGAACGCGGCGCCGGGCGCGGGCCCGATCGGTCCGGGCGCGCTGTCCGGCATCACGTCGAGCGAGTCGGCCCCGGGATTCCCGACCGCTCCGACCTCCTCGCCGTCGCCGACCGCGGCCGCCTCGATCGGGTCCATCACGCGTCGGAAGGTGCCGACGCTCGCGTCGATCCAGTGGTGTCGGTTCTGGACCTCGACGGCGTCGGGGACGTCGAAGTCGATCCCCGCCACCGCGGCCAGCCGCGATCGGGCGTCGCGGACGTCGGTCGCGTACCCGGCACGCTCCGCGTCGGTGAGCGCGATCGATCCGGGGTCCGTGGCGCGCTTCGCGGCCGCCGCGGCCCGGTCCCAGTCGACGACGCCCGGCCCCTCGGCCTCGGCGACCGCCCGGACGCTTCGGAGGATGTCCATGTCGATCGGACGGGCGGGCGCCCCAAAGCGCTTGCGTCGGTCGGCCCCGTACCGATCGGCCGTCGCCGGCCTCCGGAGCGGATCCCCGATATCGGTGTTTTCTTGCTCGCCGGCCGACAGCCTCGTCCATGGACGACGAGCGCCGAGCGTTCCTCGACGACCTCCTCGCGACGCCGAGCCCCTCGGGGTTCGAGACGGCCGCCCAGCGGGTCTGGACCGACTACGTCGACGCGTTCGCGGACCGGGTCGACATCGACGCCTACGGCAACGCCGCGGCGGTCTACGAGGGCGACCCGGACGCGCCGACGGTCGCCGTCACCGGCCACGCCGACGAGATCGGGTTCATCGTCCGCGACGTGCTCGACGAGGGGTTCCTCCGGATCGCGCGGATCGGCGGCGCCGACCGCACCGTCTCGAAGGGCCAGCACGTCACGGTCCACGCCGAGGAGCCGGTCCAGGGGGTCATCGGACAGACCGCGATCCACCTCCGCGACGGCGGCGACGACGAGTACGAGGACGTGGCCGGCCAGTTCGTCGACATCGGCGTCGACGACGCCGAGGAGGCGCGCGACCGCGTCGAGATCGGCGACCCGGTCACCTTCTCGACGGGCGTTCGCGACCTCGCCGGCGACCGACTCGCCGCCCGCGGAGTCGACAACCGGGCCGGCGCGTGGGCGGCCGCGGAGGGGCTTCGCCGGGCTACCGAGGCGGACGTCGACGCCACCGTCTACGCGGTTTCGACCGTTCAGGAGGAGGTCGGTCTCCGGGGCGCTCAGATGGTCGGCGTCGACCTCGAGGACGTCGACGCGTTCGTCGCGGTCGACGTCACGCACGCCACCGACAACCCGGACGTCGACCGCGAGCGCCGCGGCCCGATCGAACTCGGCGCCGGTCCGGTGATCGGACGCGGCAGCGCGAACCACCCGGTCCTCGTCGACCTCGCGCGCGACGCGGCCGCGACCGCCGACGTCGACGTCCAACTTCAGGCCGCCGGCACCCGCACCGGCACCGACGCGGACGCGTTCTACACGGTGCGGGGCGGAACCCCCGCGCTCAACGTCTCGATCCCGAACCGGTACATGCACACGCCGGTCGAGGTGATCGACGCGACCGACCTCGACGGGGTCGCGGACCTCCTCGCCGCGATCGGCGCGGCGGCGGGCGACGTCGAGCCCGGACCGGAGCCGTTCGCCGTCGACGTCTGAACGCGGCTCGCCACGATAAACCGGAGCACGGCGGCGTCGAAACGGAACTGTTTTACTATCGTCTTTCCTACCGTAGATTGCGACGAACGGACGTGCTCTGGTGGTGTAGTCCGGCCAATCATATCACCCTCTCACGGTGATGACCTGGGTTCGAATCCCAGCCGGAGCATTTCTTCGACGAAGCGAGTGACCCCGACGAGCGCGGCTCGAACCTATCGGTCGCGCGTCCCCTGAGCCTCCCTTCGGTCGCGGCCGTCGGCTTCCCCGCTGTCGACCGACACCGCCTCCTGCTCGAATCCCGCCGCGTCTCCGCGCCAGCGCCGCGACCAGACGAACGGGGAGCCGTCCAGCGCGCAGATGACGTACAGTAGCCGGGCCGCCCGCTCGAACTCGATCACGCATCGCCCGACGGGCGGCCGCCGGACAGAGTCCGTCTCGGTCGGGCGACGGCGCCCCGGCGTCGCAGTTCCCCGTCGAAGGTAGCGGCAGGTGTTGGGAGGGCGAAACGGACTTTACCGGGTAGCATGTGAGAAATTCTCATGAGCGACGCCGCACTCCCCGCGCCGACCGCCGACGAGGCGCTCCACACGACCGTCGACATTCCCTTCGAGGACGCGGTGCCGTTCGTCCAGCTCGAACACGAGCTCGCCGACTTCGAGACGGTGCGCGTCACGCGGCTCGACGAGATGATCGAGGGGATGCTCGGCCACGACGACGTGGAGCGGACGGCGCTGATCGTCGTCTGCCACCCCGAAATCGCGTACGACGCGCTGCGCATCGACCCCACCCTGGCGGGAATGCTTCCGTGTACCACCGTCGTGTACGAGCGCGCCGGCGACGACCGCGTCCACGTCCACCACGTGTCGGCGACGAAGGCGATCCGCGACCTCGGCTGCGCGTCGGCCGCCGGGGTCGACGAGGACGCCGTCGAGGACCTCGTGACGAAGACCGGCGAGCTGATGGCGATCGTCTGGGAGAACATCGAGACGCACGGGCAGGCGTGACCGCGCTCCGAGCCCGCCCCGCCGTCGCCGGCTCGGTCGACGGCGGCCGCCAAGCGAGGGTTTAATTCCGACAGCGCGCGAGGGCGTCGTGTGGACTCGAGCCGGATCCCCGACGAATTTCCCGCGCCGAGCTTCCGCGGCGCACAGGAGCGGGCCCTCGACGACATCCGCGACGCCTTCGCGGCGGGCAACCGGGTCGTGCTGGTGCGCGCGCCGACGGGCAGCGGCAAGTCGCTGCTCGCCCGGGCGATCATGGGCGCGGCCGAGACCGCGGGCGAGGCGGCGCCGAGCGAGGCGACCGGCGCCTACTACACGACCCCGCAGGTGTCGCAGATCGACGACGTCGCGGCCGACGACCTGCTCGACGACCTCGCGGTGATCCGCGGGAAGTCGAACTACGACTGCGTGCTCCCGGGCGAGCACGACACGCCCGTGAACCGCGCGCCCTGCGCGCGCCAGCAGGGGTTCGACTGCTCGATCCGGCACCGCTGTCCGTACTTCTCCGACCGCGCCATCGCCTCCGGGAACCGCTTCGCCGCCATGACGCTCGCGTACTTCATGCGCACCGCCGGCTCCGAGGTGTTCCGCAAGCGCGACGTGGTCGTGATCGACGAGGCGCACGGGCTCGCGGAGTGGGCCGAGATGTACGCCACCATCGAGATCTCGCCCGAGCGCGTCCCGGTGTGGGACGACGTCGGCGTCCCCGACGTCGCGGCCGACGCCGGCCCGGAGGAGGACGCGATAGACCGGACCGCGCGGTTCGTCGAGACCCTCCGCGACGTGTCGATCCGCGCGAAAGACGAGCTGGTCGGGCGACCGGAACTCGACCGCGAGGAGGTCGCCCGACGCGACCGCCTTCAGGAACTCATCGGCGAGCTCGGCTGGTTCCTCGAGGATTACCGCGATCCGGAGACGCCGACCACGTGGGTCGTCGACCAGCCGGGCGGCGAGGAGTCGACGATAGCGATCAAGCCGCTCGACCCCGCGCGGTACCTCAGGCACACGGTGTGGGACCGCGGCAACCGGTTCGCGCTGCTGTCGGCGACGATCCTCTCGAAGGAGGCGTTCTGCCGCGGCGTCGGGCTCGACCCCGCCGACGTCGCCCTCGTCGACGTCGAGCACACGTTCCCGCTCGCGAACCGCCCGCTGTACGACGTGACGCAGGGGTCGATGACGTACGAGCACCGCGACGAGACGGTGCCGAAGATCGCCCGGCTGATCGTCCGACTGATGGCGGAACATCCCGACGAGAAGGGGCTCGTCCACGCGCACTCGTACGACATCGCCGAGCGGCTCACCGAGCGCCTCGGCGAGTTCGGCGTCGCCGCGCGCGTCAGGCGCCACGATCGGCAGAATCGCGACGCGGAGCTGGAGGCGTGGAAGTCGAGCTCGGACCCGGAGGTGTTCGTCTCCGTGAAGATGGAGGAGGCGCTGGACCTGAAGGACGCCCTGTGTCGATGGCAGGTGGTGTGTAAGGCGCCGTATCGGAACACGAACGACTCGCGGGTCGCCCGCCGGCTCGAAGACGGCCAGTGGGCGTGGTACCACCGCACGGCACTGCGCACGGTCATCCAGGCGTGCGGCCGGGTCGTCCGGTCGCCCGACGACTACGGCGCGACGTACCTCGCGGACGACTCCCTGCTCGACCTGTTCGAGCGCGCCGAGGCCGACACGCCGTCGTGGTTCCGCGATCAGATCGACGCGATGACGCCCCCGTCGCTGCCGGCGTTCGACCCCGAGGCCGCGCTCGCCGGAATCGACGCGTCGCCCTCGAACGGCGCGGGAACGGGGCGGCGGCGAAGTCGACGGTCGGGCGGGTCAGAGCGCGGGAACGCGGGTCGCTCGTCTCGCGGCGACGGCGACTCGGAGGCCGGCGGCGGCGACCCGACCGCTGACAGCGGCACGGCCGACGGCGAGTCGGTCCGGACCCGCTCCGAGCGGGACGCGGACCGACGGAAGGACCACCCCCTGTCGGACGTGTGGGGCGACGGCTGACAGGGGGCTATCGCGAGGCGGCCGTCACAGCAGCGAGACGCCGTACGCGACCATCGAGCTCAGCATGAGAAACGCGAAGAACAGGGCCATGACCTGTTGTCTGTCCATGTCCGGGTGTCGGCCGTAGAGCGGTATAATTCCTGCGGGCGAGGGGAGCGAGAGGCGGACTGTATTAGTCTCTCCGTACCGATCGTCTGTCAATATATATCGTATAAGGTGTACTAGGCCCCTCAATGAAGTAGTAACCTTCATAATCCCTCACGCGACTACTGGGTGTATGGCCACGAACGGGCTGTCGAGTGCGCTGACGCTGTACGGTGCGCGAACCCTGACGCTGTCGCAGGCGGCCGCACAGGCAGGGCTGAGCGAGGCCGAATTCATCGAGCAGCTCGAACGCCGCGGCATCGAGGTAACCGATTCCGAGCGCGCCGCAGCCCTCGGCCGCGAACGGCCCGCCCGCGCCGACTGACCGACGACACGTCCCCGCTGGCGCGTCGACGCGCCCGACCGCTTTCGCGACGCTCTTCCCACGAACGATCAGTTTCGTCTCTCCTGCGGGCAACGCTCAAGACGAGTTCGACCCGGTCCGCGGGGAAGGCGCTAGTCCCGGCTTCGCGGTGACGTTGCGGCCGGCTCCGTCCCCGCTTCGGGCACGAGGTGGACGTCGCCGTCGTGTTCGAAGGCGAGTACCGACTCGGCGCCGTCGTCGACGAACGCGGGGTTCGGGACCGTCTTCGCCTCGTAGGTGACCGGGTCGAGTACCTGGATCGCGTTCTCGTCTTCCACGGTCACCACCGTCGTCTCCGTCGCGTCCGCCCGGGTGCCGAGCCGGGTCGCGTCGGGCGCCTCCGCGTCAGCGAACGCGGAGGTGTACTCCTCGCCGGTCGCGAGCCGAACGCCCTGGAGGCGGCCGGAGACGCCGGTGACGAGGACCGGCCCGTCGCCGTCCTCGGGGTCGACGATCTCGCCTGCCGCGTACTTCGGGAGCCGGACCGCGAACGTGACGCGGTACACCTCGTTGCCGTCGCCGTCCTCGGTGACGAGCGTCGGGTACGACTCGAAGCTCCCGCCGAGCGACTCCGTGATCCGCGTCGCGACGTTCTGCGCGAGCCGGTTGGAGGAGAGCTTGATGTCCGGTCCGTCGTCCGTCTCGTTCACTTCGGTGATGAACGCCTCGCGGTCGCCGTCGGCCTCCTGGTCGGCCACGTACGCCTCGGCGATGTCGAGGGCCGCCGCGCGCTCCGCCGGCGTGAGGTCGCGCTCGTCCGCGCGGACCTGAACGATCCCGGCGTAGTACCCCCCGGCGATGCGCCCGCAGCGGTCGCAGGTCCCCCGCGAGATCTTCACGGGGACCGTCACCTCCGCCGAGCGGAGCGTGCCGCGCACCACGCCCGAGAAGCGGCAGTGCATCCGCACGTTGTTCTCGTCGACCTGCTCGGGCTCGACGCCCCACTCCACGTCCTCGGCGTCGACGTGGACGCCGAGCGCCTCCGCGACCTCGTCGACGGCGACGTCGGTGTAGTCGCGCGCGCCGACGTCGCGCCACGACTCGCCGCGCCTGACGGCGCCGCAGCCGGAACACACCAGCACCTCGATCCGGTCGGGCGCGTCGACCAAGTCGAAGTCCTCGAAGTAGCAGTCGTCACAGAGCAGCGCGTCTCGCCCGCGCGGCTCGCCCGGGAGGGGGTCGCGCCGCTCGGGGACCGGGTCGCCGCAGCGCGGACAGAACTCCCGCGACTCGCTCATTGGCTCCGGCTACGCCGAGGATCCGTTTAAGCGGCGCGGACCGTGTCGACCGGGTGCCGCCGACCGCGACACCGGTTCCGGTCGAGACGGGCGGTCGCGACCGCCGAAATGGTTTTTCGCACGGACCGAGAACGGGCGTGTATGAGCGGCAACCCCGACGACGAACGACTCGAAGAACTGCGAGAGAAGAAGATGGAAGAGCTCCGCGAGCGCAAGCAGGGCGGCGGCGGCGACGCCGAGGCCCAGCAGGAGGCCCAAGAGCGCGCCGAGGCCCAGCAGGAAGCGGTGCTGAAACAGCACCTCACCGACGGCGCGCGCCAGCGGCTCAACGCGGTCGCGATGTCGAAACCCGAGTTCGGCGAGAAGGTGAAACAGCAGGTCGCCGCGCTGGCACAGAGCGGACGGGTCCAGGGACAGATCGACGAGGACCAGATGCGCGAGCTCCTCAAGGAGCTCCAGCCCGAACAGCAGAGCTTCGATATCCAGCGACGGTAGATGGAGCTCGCGCTGCTGTACAGCGGCGGGAAAGACTCCTCGCTCGCCGCTCACCTCCTCGATCGGTTCTACGACGTCCGCTGCGTCACCGGGAGCTTCGGGCTCACCGACGACTGGGAGTACGCCGAGCGGGCGGCCGCCGAGCTCGAGTTCCCGTTCGAGCGCGTCGACCTCGACCGCGAGGTGGCGGAGAGCGCCGCCGAGACGATGGTCGCGGACGGGTACCCCCGGAACGGGATCCAGCGGGTCCACGAGCACGCGTTAGAGACCATCGCCGCGCTCGACGTCGACGCCATCGCGGACGGGACGCGCCGCGACGACCGCGTCCCGACGGTGTCGCGGGCGCAGGCGCAGAGCCTCGAGGACCGAAACGGGATCGACTACATCTCGCCGCTCTCGGGGTTCGGCCGCCACGCCGTCGACCAGCTCGTCGACGCCACCTTCGACGTCCAGCAGGGGCCGAGCGAGGAGGTCCCCAAGGCGGACTACGAGGACGAGCTCCGGACGCTCATCGCGGACGAGCACGGCGAGGAGACCGTGACCGACGTGTTCCCGGACCACGACCAGACGTACGTCCACGGGCGGAACGACTGACCCTCCCGCTGCGTCGGGCCTCTGTTCTCCGATCCCGTGTTAAAGACCCTCGCTACTGTGCGAGCGGCGTTTCCTCCCTTCGTCCGCAAGGATCGGCCGCGATGGTCGACGACCCACGAGACGCCGCGGACGCACGGGACGCGCTCGCCGAGGCCTTCGAGGAGCCGGCCGCCCGACCGGTAGCGACGCGGACGCGAGTCCCGCCCTCGGTCGACCGAGAGGCGGACGCGGACGCTGCCGAACCGGCGGACGACCGGGAGGAAGCCCCGGAGAACGACCGACGGGAGTCCGTCGACGAGGACCCGATCCACCCGCGAACCCGGACGTCGTAACCGCCGCCGCCGAGTTCGCCGACCTCGCCCCCGGTCGGCCGGACGGCGCCCGAGCGCGCGGAAGGGATGCTTTCAAGCGAGCCCTCACCGAACCGACGTTCATGTACGACGGCCTCAAGGGATTCCGCGATTTCTATCCCGGCGAGCAGTCCGCCCGGCGCGAGGTGACCGACGCGATCGAGGACGCGGCGGCCCGACACGGCTTCCGCGAGATCGCCACCCCCGCCTTGGAGCGGACGGAGATGTACGTCGACAAGTCCGGCGAGGAGATCGTCGAGGAGCTGTACGCCTTCGAGGACAAGGGCGGCCGCGGCGTCTCGATGACGCCGGAGCTCACCCCCACCGTCGCCCGGATGGTCGTCGCGAAGGGCCAGGAGCTGTCGAAGCCGATCAAGTGGGTCTCCACCCGCCCGTTCTGGCGCTACGAGCAGGTCCAGCAGGGCCGCTTCCGCGAGTTCTACCAGACGAACGTCGACGTGTTCGGCTCGTCGGCGCCCGAGGCCGACGCCGAGGTGCTCGCGGTCGCCGCCGACGCCCTGACCGACCTCGGGCTCACCGGCGACGACTTCGAGTTCCGCGTCTCCCACCGCGACATCCTCGGCGGGCTCGTGCGCTCGCTCGCCGCCGACCCCGAAGCGGTCGACACGGCGGCGGCGATCCGCGCGGTCGACAAGCGAGCGAAGGTCGACGACGGCGAGTACGTCGGCCTGCTCTCAGACGCCGGCCTCGCCCGCGACACCGCGCGCGACTTCGACGACCTCATCTCGGGCGTCGAGACCGTCGACGACCTCGACGCGGTCGCCGAGGCCGGCGGCGAGGACGTGGAAGCGGCGGTCGAGAACCTCCGGAACGTGCTGGCCGCCGCGGACGACTTCGGCGCGGGCGAGTTCTGCGAGGTGTCGCTGACGACCGCCCGCGGGCTGGACTACTACACGGGCGTCGTCTTCGAGTGCTTCGACTCCACCGGCGAGGTCTCCCGCTCCGTCTTCGGCGGCGGCCGCTACGACGACCTCATCGAGAGCTTCGGCGGCCAGCCCACGCCCGCGGTCGGCGTTGCGCCGGGCCACGCCACCCTGAAGCTCCTCTGTCAGCGGGCCGGGGTCTGGCCCGACGAGGAGCTCGCGACCGACTACTACGTCCTCTCGGTGGGGGACACCCGGAGCGAGGCCGCCGCGCTCGCGAGCGACCTCCGCGCGCTCGGCGACGACGTGGTCGTCGAGCAGGACGTCTCCGACCGCTCGTTCGGCGCGCAGCTGGGCTACGCGGACTCGATCAACGCCGAGACGGTCGTGGTCGTCGGCGAGCGCGACTTGGAGAACGGCGAGTACACCGTGAAGGACATGGCGAGCGGCGACGAGACGACGGTCCCGGTCGAGGAGTTCCCCCCGGACGAGGGGCTGCCGACCTACGGGGACTACGCGTAGCGCCGCGGCGCGCGGCCTCGGTCCGGCGGGGCCGCCCGGTCCCTCAACGCTTTTCAATCGCGCGCCGGGACCGTGGGCACGATGATCCCGCTCGCGACGGCGATGGCTCCCGGCGAGATCGGTCTTCGCGTGGCGGCCGGCGTCGCCCTCATCCTGATCAACGCGTACTTCGTGGCGATCGAGTTCGGGCTGACGCGCCTGCGTCAGTACCCCGAATCGGAGATGGACTCACCCGGGCTCCGCCGCGCCTGGGAGATGACCGACGACCTGGAGTTCTACCTGACGACCTGTCAGGTGTGGATCTCCGGGACCTCCATCGCGCTCGGTATCGTCGCCGAGCCGGGGCTCGCGGCGCTTTTCGCGCCGATATTCGAGAACACGGCGCTCGCGTCCGCCGGCGCGGGCTCGCTGCTCGGCTTCTTCCTCATCAACATGGTCCACCTCACCCACGGCGAGCAGACGCCGACGTACCTCGGCGTCGAGCGCTCGAAGCAGGTCGCCCGGTACGGCTCCCGGCCGCTGTACTGGTTCGCGTGGCTCATCTCGCCGCTGATCAAGTTCGGCGACTGGGTCGCGAAGGCGACGCTCGGGCTGTTCGGCGTCGAGATGACCGGGTCGTGGACCGAGGCCGAAGAGGAGGTGTTAGAGACGCGCGCACAGCTGCGCAACCGTCTCGGCTCGATGATGGAGGAGATCGAGCTCCCCGAGGAGCGCCGCGAGGAGGTCCTCAACGCGCTCGACGTCGGCGAACTCGCCGTGCGGGAGGTGTTGACCCCCGCCGACGAGATCGTCTCGCTGTCGACGACCGCCTCCGCCGAGGAGAACCTCGACCGGATCCGCGACACTCCGCACAGCCGCTTTCCGCTCGTCGGCGACGACCTGAACGACTTCGAGGGGATCGTGTACGCCCCCTCCATCGTGAGCCGCTTCGACGAGCTCCGGGACGGCGACCTGTCGTTCGCGGACGTCGCCGCCCCGCCGATGACGGTCTCGGCGGACGTGAGCGTCAGCAACGCCTTCGACCAGTTCCAGGCGGAGTCACAGGAGCTCGCTCTGGTGATCGAGGACGGCGAGGTCGTCGGGCTGATCACCGCGACCGACGCGATGGAGGCGGTGATGGGACAGTTAGAGGACCCGCTGGACGCTGGTAATGTTATAAAATAAGACGCGGCGGCGAGTGCCGGTGAGCGCCCGAAGGGCGCGAGACCGCACGCGCGAGGGAGTCGCGAACGTAGTGAGCGACGAGGCTGGGGAGGCGTGAGGTGCTGTGCGGTACGCGGTGGGATTCAAAGGGGCAGCCGGGAGGCCGCCGTAGGCGACGTAAGCACCGCAGTGAGTGAGCGAAGCGAACGAACGAGGAGCACAGCGAGCGTGCGCCCGCCTCTCGGCTGGGGCTTTGGCGGTGTTGACCCCGGGGTCGTCGATCACATAGCGCCGAGCGGCTGGGGCTTCGGCGGTGTTCTCAGCCGATCCGGGAGCAGCTATTTATAAACGAGAAGCCAACATCTCAGGTCCCCACTTCACGCCTGCGCTCACTTCTTGTACGCCTCGCGCAGGAACACCAGCGCGCCGCCGAGCATCGCGAGGTTACCGAAGAAGGCGAGCCGCTCGCCGCTCTTGTCGTCCTCGTCGGCGTTCCAGAAGTCGTGCATCGTCGCGGTCACGACGGTCAGGAACGCGACCGCGGCGCCCGTCGCAACCCGCGGGAGCCGCCAGAGCGCGATCCCGACTCCGGCGACCACCATCATGCCGGAGGCGAACGGCGCGGCCAGATCCGGCATCGGGACGCCCGCCGACTCGGCGTACTCGATCGTGTCGTCCATGTCGCGGAAGTCCTCGGAGGCCTGCGCGGCGAGGCCGACCCCGAGCAGCACCCGGCCGATCCGGGAGGGGGCGCCGCGCTCCTCGCTCGCCTCGGGCGCGTTAGTGTCGTCGCTCATGTGATAACCAACGGCCGCGCCCCACATAAATCGCCCCGCCGGGAGCGGGTCGGGCCGCGGTCGGCCGTCGCGTGCCGCGCCGCGAACGAGCGGCCCCGACCGCTACTCCCAGGTCCGCCGGGCGTGGAGCCGGCGGACGGCGGCGTCGAGCGCGAAGCCGATCGTGCCGATCACCAGCATGACAGCCGGGATCTCGGCGTACGCGAACCGGTCGCGCGCGTCGAGGATGAGGTAGCCGAGCCCCGTGTTGACGCCGAGCATCTCCGCCGGCACGAGGATGATCCACAGGATTCCGATCGACAGGCGGACCCCGGTCAGCATGTCCGGGATCACCGCCGGGACGACGACCCGACGCAGCAGCGCGCGGGTGTCGCCGCCGAGCGACTCGCCGACCGTGATCCAGTCGTCCTCGATCGTCGCCACCCCGTGCGCGGTGTTCAATACGACCGGCCAGACGCCGGCCATGAACATGATGAACACCGCCGAGCGGGTCCCGACGCCGAAGACGATGATCGCGATCGGGAACCACGCAAGCGGCGAGATCATCCGCATGAACTGGAACAGGACCGTCGTCGCCTTCTCCGCCGCGCCGAAGTACCCGACGACCAGGCCGATCGGGAGCCCGACCGTCAGGCTGAGCGCGAGCGCCACCGCGAACCGGTAGACGCTGACGAACACGTGGTCGTAGAACGCCGGCGAGACGACGAGGTCGGCCAGCACGGCGAACGCCGCCGCGGGCGCGAAGTTGGTGATGATGCCGCTACCGAGCGCCGTCACCGCCCACCAGACGGCGAGCCCGCCGAGGAGCCCGACCGCCGGCAGCAGACGACCGCTCTCCCCGACCAGCTCAGAACCGTATCGTTTCCTGTCTCTCGTAGCCATCGTCCTCAGAGATGTCGAACGCCGGCGGGCCGCCGGCCTCTTCCAGCGCTGTGCGAACGGGGTCGTACGCGACGAGGTCGTCGGCGACCTCTGCGGGCGTCAGGTCGTCGAGGAATGCGTCCTCGCCCTCGACGCGCGTCTCGCGCATGCGACGCACGAGCTCCTCCGTGTACGAGCGGTACGGGAACGGGTAGAAGCCGATCCGGTCCGACTCCCACTCCGTGTTCTGTATCGCGCCCGACTCCAGGTACGGCTCGTGCTCGTCGTAGTGGGTGAGCGCGCGGTCGATCGGCTCCGGCCCCTGCGGGAGCAGCCCGCTCCCCGCCGAGGAGAGCAGCTGCGCGGCCTCCGAGCGGTTCTCGCGGAGGTACCGCTGCGCGTCGACGAGCCCGCTCATCACGTCGGTCGTCCACTCGGGCTGCGCCTCGACCAGCTCCTCGCGCATCACGACGACGCAGCAGGCGTGTTCCCGCCACACGTCGCCGGTGAAGCGCAGGATCTTCCCATCGGCCTCCAGCTCGCCGATCGCGTTGAACGGCTCGGCGACGATGTACCCCTCGATGGAGCCGTTGTTCAGGGCCGCCGGCATGTCCGGTGGCGGCGTCACGACGAGGTTCACCTCGTCGTCGGCCACCCCGTCGGCCGAGGAGCCGGTCCGGGGCGTGAGCCCGTGTTCGCGCAGCCCCATCTGGAGGATGACGTTGTGGATGGAGTACCAGAACGGGACGGCGACGGTGCCGCCGCCGAGGTCGTCCCAGCTCTCGACGTCGGGCTGGACGGTGAGCGCCGAGCCGTCCGTGTGGTCCCACGCGACGACCTTCGCGTTCGCGTCCAACTGGTTCCCGTACCGCATCCAGACGGTCATCGGCATCAGGAAGTGGGCGACGTTCACCTCGCCCGCCAGGAACGCCTCGGCGAGGTCCGACCAGCCGCGGAACAGGGTCGGCTCCGCGGCGTCGACGTCGTGGTCCGCGAAGTGGTCGTTCGCGTACCCGGCCAGGAGCGGCGCGGCGTCCGTGATCGGGAGGTAGCCGATCTCCGCGGTCGGCGGGCCGTCCCCGCCGCCTCCGCCGCCGAAACAGCCGGCCGTCGAGCCGACGCCCGCGGCCGCCAGCGACGCGAGCCCGGACTCCTTCATGAACTCGCGGCGCGAGAGCCCCTCGGTCCGGGCCTTCGCCGAGGGGTTCCGCCAGCCGCTCCCGCCGACGAGGCGGCGCGCGCTCGCGGCCACGTCGGGGTCGACGTCGTCGGGCTCAACACCGTCGCGGTCGGCGTCGCCGCGGTCCGCGTGACTATCGCGCGTCATTGGATCCCCACCGCTTCCAGGTGTTCGAAGACGGCCGCGCGCTCTTCGACGAACGCCTCGTCGCCGCGCGACCGCGTCTCGCTGTCGATCGACTCGACGCGCTCGATGCCCGCGGGGACCGGTCCCATGACCGCGACGCGGTCCCCGAGGTACACCGCCTCGTCGATGTCGTGCGTGACGAAGACGGTCGTGACGCCGAGCTCGTCGACGATCCGCAACAGTTCGTCCTGGAGCTCCATCTTCGTCAGCTGGTCGAGCGCCGAGAACGGCTCGTCGAGGAGGAGCACCTCGGGCTCGTTGGCGAGCGTCCGGGCGAGCGACGCGCGCTGCGCCATTCCCCCGGACAGGTCGGACGTGTCCGCGTCCTCGACCCCGTCGAGCCCGACCAGTTCGAGCAGCTCGTCGACGTGGTCCGGGTCCGGCTCCTCGCCGCGGAGCCGCGGACCGATCTCGACGTTCTCGCGCACCGAGAGCCACGGGTAGAGGAGCGGGTCCTGGAAGACGACGCCCCACCGGTAGTCGGGGCCCGTCACCGCCTCGCCGTCGATCTCGACGCGGCCGTCGGTCGGGTCCTCGAGCCCCGCGAGGAGGTGGAGCAGCGTCGTCTTCCCGCAGCCGGACGGCCCGAGGAGACAGCAGACCTCGCCGGGGGCGACCGACAGGTCGAGCCCGTCGAAGACGAGCGTGTCGTCGTACCGCTTCGTGAGGTCGTCGGCGACGACCGACGCCGCGTCGTCGGCGCGGCGGTCCGCGTCGCCGGCGTCGGCGCCGACCGCCGACGCGGCGTCGGACCGGGCGTCCGGCTCGTCGCCGCCGTCGTCGGTCGCCGCGCGGGACTCGAGCGACATCGGTCAGTCCGCCGTCGCCTCGGGCTCGTCCTCCTCGGACTCGGCCTCGTCGTCCGGGAGCACGCCCTCGTTTTCGACCTCCTCCGCGGTCCCGACGTCGGCGTCGTCCGGGACGAACCCCTTGTCGCGCATCCAGTCCGTGGTGGCGTCGATCCGCTCCTCGTCGGGGGCGCGCACGGGGAGGAACTCGCGGAGCTCGAACTCCTCGCGGAGCCGCTCGAAGTTCACGTCGTCGAAGGCGGGCTTGTCCGCCGCCTCGTCCTCCAGCAGCTCGATGTACCGGTCCGTGTACCCCTCGAGGTCGTCGTTGATGTCGGCGACGGCGCGGTTCAGCGCCGCGAGGAACCCCTCCAGCTTCTCCGGCTCGGGCTGCTCGCGCGTCGTGATGGCCGCGCGGCACGGGCCGTCGAACACCTCCTTCAGCTCCTCGTCGTACCGGCCGAGGGTGACGAACGGCTCGAGCACCGCGATGGAGTCGACCTCGCCGTCCTTGACCGCCTCGAAGCGCTCCTCCGCCTCGCCGACGTGCTCTAAGACGATGTCGTCCTCCTCGAGCCCCTCGTTCTCCAGCATCTCGCGCATCGAGTAGAACGAGGTGGCGTACTTGTTGATCCCCATCGGTCGACCACGCAGGTCGTCGATGGTCTCGGCGTCGTCGTCGTCGCGGACGAAGACGACGCGGTCCCACTCGCTATACGAGCCCACGATGTCGCGGTCGGTCTCGGAGGCTTCCTGGACCGCGTTCCACTCGCAGACGCCGTGGGTGCCGCCGTCCTCGTCCATGTCGTCCCACCAGTCGGCGTCGAAGGCGTTCTCCCCTTCGAAGTCCTGCGTTCCCGGCGCGAAGTACGAGAGGTCGGCCTCGACCCCCTCGTCCTCGAAGTACCCCTTCTCTTCCGCGACGTCCTGCACGAGCTTCCACGTGAAGTATTCGTGCGAGATATTCAGGTCTGACATCGAATACACCATAGTTTTATTTTGGGGTATAAATCACGAAACCGACAAACATGTGAGGTGGAACCCTCTTCGCGCAAATATTACGGGCGCCGAATATGTTCGGTTTTCGATTCGACCGCCTCGGCGACAAAATCGGCCGTAGACGCCCCGATAGCGCTTTTTCGATTCCGGGAGAGGCTGTCTTCCCGCAATCACCGGCAATACTTGGGTATTTCTGCGTTGACACCCGAACCCCGCCGACTCAGGGCCGATCGATCCGCGCCAGCAACCGACTCGTCGCCGCCGCGTCGAAGGCCATCGGGCGGCGCCACCACGGGCCCTTCCCGGAGTCGCTCGACAGGTCGGTGACGATCGGGTTCGCTTCGCTCCCGGCGTCGGGCGAACTCAGCGGGACGACCCGGTCGAAGAGCCCCGACGCTTCGGGGTCACCGACCGCGACGACGCGGGCGTCGAACGGATCGCGCTTCAGGTGCGCGTTCGTCGGGGCGCGCTCGGCGGCGACCGCGCGGTCGACGACGCCCCCGCCGTCTCCTTCCTCGTCTCCGCCCGAGAGTACCCGCTCGACCCGCATCCCCGCGAAGAGGTACGCGCCCCAGTCGGGCGCGAGGTCGTCGTTGACCGCTATCCCGCGCTCGCGGAGCCACGCGCCGTCGCGGTCGTCGGCGCCCGCGTCGCCGGGACGCTCCTCGCCCGGGCCCGCCCACCCGTACGGTCGCGGCGTCAGCGTCGCGTAAAACAGGAGCCGGTCGCCGGGCCCGAGCGCAGCGATGCGGCCCGCCTTGACCCCGTACGGGTCGCCGTAAGTCGCGCGCTCGCGGCCGTGGACCCCCGGGAACTCCGGGTCGGCGTGGACGGGCGTCTCGCGCAGGCTCGCCGGGACGGCGAAGGGGAGATCGAGGTCGCCGTACGTCGGCATCGACTCGTCGACCGGGAACCGCTCGCGCGGCAGCGTCGCCGCCGACTCCGGGATCGGAACGTACGCGAAGGAGCCGTCCGGGTAGACGGGGCCGCGGAACCCCGGCTCGTTCGTGTTGGCGGCGACGTTGACCGCGAGGGCTCGGGGGTCCGACATCGGGGTTCCGGACGCGTCAGTCCGCGGTCGCCGCCGTCGCCTCGTGGTCTATCTCCGTGCCGAGGAGGTCGAGGAACTCCGCGATCCACTCGGGGTGGTCGGGCCACGCCTGCCCGGTGACGAGGTTGCCGTCGGTCGTCACGCCGTCGACCCACGAACAGCCGGCGGCCTCGACCTCGGGTCTGACGGCGGGGTACGCCGTCATCTCGTAGCCGTCGAGCACGCCCGCCGCCGCGAGGATCTGCGGGCCGTGACAGATCGACGCGACCGGCTTGTCGGCCTCGAAGAAGTGCCGAACCGCGTCGAGCACTTCCTCGTAGCCCCGGAGGTACTCGGGCGCGCGCCCGCCGGGGACGACGAGGGCGTCGTAGTCGGCCGGGTCGACGTCGTCGAAGCCGTGCGTGAGCTCGAAGTCGTGGCCGCGCGTCTCCAGGTACGTCTGGTCGCCGCGGAAGTCGTGGATCGCGGTCTTGACTGACTCCCCGCTCTCCCGCTCCGGGCAGACGGCGTGGACCTCGTGGCCGACCGCCTGGAGCGCCTGGAACGGGACCATTATCTCGTAGTCCTCCCCGAAGTCGCCGACGATCATCAGGATCCGCTGTCCTGTCATGTGTGTAACACCGGCTGTTGATACGCGCTACTACCCAATAACGGTACTGGCGACTGGTAACACACCGCCCGATCTCGCGGGCGACGTGCTTGCCGGACAGCGGAGGCGCGACGGCGCGGATCGGTGACTCGCACTCCGCCGAGGCACTCGATGCCGGTCACTTCGAACCGGGCTCTCCCGCTCCCCGCGTCGGCCGCGACGACGTCCCAGCCGTGCGCGTTGACGATGGTTCGGCCGACCGGGAGGCCGACCGGCCCGGCCCGCGGCGCGTCAGTCCGCCAGCTCGACCACCATCACTTCCACGTCCGAATCCGTCCCGTTGGTACGGTACTCCCAGGTCCCGCGGGGGTCGATGCCGTTTTCGAGGGCGGTGAGAATCACCTGACCGAGAGCCGCCTCGAACTCCTCTGGACTCGACATCTCGTCGTCTGAAGTGAAGTCGGTTGTCATGGTGGGCAGCACACGCGACTGCGATACGACGCCGCCGGATCGTGAGAGTTACCACCACACGGACGAGGGACCGCAGCCGCGTGTCTCAACGACATATGACACGGCTTCGCACGGCATAACAGTACCGGAACGCATGGTACACCAAGTTACTATCGGCGCCGTCAGAGCACCGCTACCGAGTCTTTAACGCGGTTGCGCCAGAACGGGAACGTATCTGATGAGCGTTATCGTCGAGATAACTGTCCCATCTACGGCGTTCGAGTTAGGACAGATCCTCCGGGTCGAACCGCCGACCGAGGTCACGCTCGAGACGATGGTGCCGCTCGGCGGGCGACCGACACCGTTCGTCCGGATCCGGAACGACGCCCGGGAATCGTTCGAGCGCACCGTCCGCGACCACCCCTCGGTCGACGAGATCCGACTCGTCAACACGCACGACGACGAGACGCTGTACGCGTTGGACTGGGAGCCCTCCGAGGCCTCGCTGCTGCGGCGGATCCTCGACCTGGACGCGGTGGTACTCGGCGCGACCGGCACCGCCGACGCCTGGGAGTTCGAACTCCGCTTCCCGACCCACGAGGCGCTCTCGGCGTTTCAGGACTACTACGTCGACGAGGACATCGAGGTGTCGGTCGCGCGAATCTACAACCCGACGAAACCCGACGCCGGTCCGTGGTACGGGCTGACGTCCCCGCAGCGCGAGACGCTCGCGGCCGCCGTTGACGCCGGGTACTACTCGCTGCCGCGCGAGATATCCACGCAGGAGCTCGCGGACTCGTTCGACATCTCCGACCAGGCCGTGACCGAACGCCTCCGGCGCGGCATCGCCACGCTGGTACGGAACACGCTGTTGGTCGACGAGGAGGAGAGTTGACCGCCGCGACACCCGTTTTCCGCCGGACGGACCCTCAGTTCGGCGGTCGGAGGTCCCGCTCGAACTCGTCGAACCGTTCGAGGTCCTCGGGGAGGTCGTACTCGATCTCGCGCTCGTCCTGGTTGTCGGGGAGCCGCCCGTCCTCCAGTTCCTCGGCGGTCTCCTCCCAACCGGGCTTCACGCGGACGCTGCGCGCGGGCGAGCCGACGACGACGTGGTGGGCCGGAACGTCTCCCTGGACCACCGAGCGCGCGCCGACGACGCTGTTCTCCCCGATTCGGCAGCCGGCTCGGACCATCGCGTCGTAGGTGACGCGCGCGTCGGCCTCGACGATCGTGTGGAAGTTCCGGACCTCCGTCTGGTCGACGATGTCGTGGTCGTGGCTGTAGAGGTGGACGCCGTCGGAGACCGACGCGCGGTCGCCGATCGTCAGCTTCCCGCGGTCGTCGAGGTGGACGTCGTCGTGGATCACGACGTTGTCGCCGACCTCGATGTTGTGGCCGTAGGTGACGGAGATACCCTTGAAGAAGCGGCAGTTCTCTCCGCACTCGGCGAACAGGTGGTCCCCGAGCATCTGCCGGAACCGGAGCGCGAACTCGACGTTGTCGGCCATCGGCGTGGCGTCGAACTGCCGCCAGAGCCACTGGAGGTGTTTCGAGCGCTGGAACCGGTCCTCGTCCTTCTCGGCGTAGTACTCCGACTCCAGCGTCGCGTTACACGGGTCGTACCCCTGGAGACGGACGCGCTCGGCGCGCGACACGGGCTCGCCGTCCTGCCACGCCTCCCACGCCTCGCGGTCGCCGTGGAGGTCGATCAGCACGTCGCGGACGACCTCGCAGGTGTCCTCGTCCGAGGAGAGCCGCTCGTCCACCTCGTCGATGAACCCTCGGACCCCGGCCTCGGCGCCGTCCGGCAGGGACACGTGTCGCTTTGTCATCGGCGCCCTTTCGTCGCCGTCCCTCAAAGGGATTCGGTTGTGCGATCGCGGCGCCCGATCCGGTCAGTGTAGTTCGGCGTCGACGAACAGGGCGACGAGCACGCCCACGAACGCGACCGTGAAGACCGGGGCGATCGCGGCCCTACCGAACGAGAGCAGCAGGGCGGTGACCGAGACGACGGCGATCGCCGCGAGCAGGGCGACGATCGCGTCGAGTCGACGGCGGAGGGCGTCGTCCATGCCTCCACGGTTGGCGACGAGGGAGTAATATCCGACGGTCCGGGCCGTGACGCCGTGCCGCATTCTGCCACGGTCGCGGGGGGGTCCGCCGCGGTCGCTAGGAATCCGCCGCGGTCGCCAGGAATCCGCCGCGGTCGCTAGGAATCCGCCGCGGTCGCCAGGAATCCGCCGCGGTCGCGGGGGGTCTACCGCGGTCGTCGGAACCCCGTCGATTCCGCTCTCCCGGGACCGACCGCGCCCGATAAGTGTCCCGACCGCCAACCGACCGGTATGGAACACCGCGAACTCGGTAACTCGGGCGTCGAGGTCTCGGAGGTCGGCTTCGGCGCGTGGGTCGTCGGCACCGACTGGTGGGGCGACCGCTCGGACGACCAGGCGGTCGAGATGGTCGAGGAGGCGCTCGACGCCGGCGTCACCTACGTCGACACCGGCGACGTGTACGGCCACGGCGACAGCGAGGAGATCATCGGGAAAGCGATCGACGGCCGCCGCGACGAGGTGACGCTGTCGACGAAGGTCGGCTACGACTTCTACGACAACCCCCAGGCCGGCCACGGCGAGCTCCCGAAGGAGCTGAACCGCGAGTACCTCACCGAGGCGTTCGAGGCCTCGCTCGACCGGCTCGACACCGACTACGTCGACGTGCTCCAGCTCCACAACGCCGACGTCGACGAGGTGACGCCCGAGGTGCGCGACCTCCTCAGCGAGTGGAAGGCCGACGGTCGCGTCGGCGCGCTCGGCTGGGCGCTCGGCCCCTCGATCGGCTGGCTCGCGGAGGGCGACGCCGCGATCGAGTACGAGGAGTTCGACGCGGTCCAGACCGTCTTCAACCTCTTCGAGCAGGAGCCCGGTCGCCACTTCGTCGAGACGATCCGCGAGTCCGGCTCGGACACATCCGTCATCGCCCGCGTCCCGCACTCGTCGGGCCTGCTCAACGAGCAGGTGACGCCTGACACCGTCCTCGGGGACGGCGACCACCGCTCGCACCGCCCGGAGGAGTGGTACGAGACGGGCTGGGAGAAGGTGGAGGCGATCCGCTTCCTCGAGGACCCGGACCACGCGGAGGGCACGCGCACGATGGCGCAGGCCGCGATCCGGTGGCTGCTCGCGCACGACGAGGTCGCCTCCGTCACGCCCACCTTCCGCGACGGCGACGACATCGCCGAGTGGAGCGCCGCGAGCGAGGTGCCCCCGATCTCCGACGCCGAGTACGAGCGCCTCGACGAACTGTACGCCCGCAACTTCGACGTCGACCGCGACGACGGGATGGACGTCCTCCGCACCTCCGTCGACGGCGAGGACATCGAGGCGGCCGGCCTCGACAAGCGCGCGGCCTCGTACTGAGCGGCGACGAGTCCCCTTTTCGCCGACCCGGACTGACCCGCTTCTTTCGCCTCGAAACCGCACGACAGCGACGGGCCGCGACCGCGCAGAACCACTTTCACCGCGCCCCGGCCCGGCCGCGCCGCTGGCGGGCACGGAAACGGTGGCTCGGTGGAAACCCGTCGTCACAAGGGGCTCGGTGGGGGTAACCGACTCGTCATCGCCACCACGCCGACCGTTGCGCAGTCGCGGATATAAATGGCTCGCGACCGGTCCGGAACCCGTTTGAACCTCGACGCCCTCGGGTCCGCCTATGCGGGAGGTGACGTTCCGGATCCACCACGCCGGGGAGCCGGAGTGCGAGGTGAGCGCTCGCCACCCGGAGGTGCGCTACCGGTCCGTCTCGTCGATGACCGGGAGCGGGCCCGAGCGCAAGCGGATCGCCGAACTCACCGGGCCGCCGGCCGAGATCGAGGCGTTCGTCGAGGAGTTCCGGGAGTTCGACCTGATCGTGTCCGCGGAGCCGCTGGCGCCGATCGAGGGGACCCACGCGTACGTCGCCCTGACGATCGACGTCTCGGCGGCCGACTGGGAGGGAATCAGCGAGCGCTTCTCGCGGATGGGGATCCACTACCGGACGGGGACGACCATCTCCGGGGGCGTCGAGCGCTGGACGGCGTACCTGGAGGACGCCGACGACCTCTCGGCGGTGATGCGCGAGCTGGAACGCGGCGGCAACGAGGTGGAGCTGGCCCGGAACGTGGAGCTCGCGTCGATCGAGCGCTCCCCGCAGCTCCCCGCGTCCGGCCTCCTCGACGGGCTCACCGACAGGCAGCGGGAGGTCCTCGCGACCGCGATCGCCGCGGGCTACTACGACCACGGCGGCGGCGTCGGCGTCGAGGAGGTGGCGGCCGAGCTCGGACTCGGCACGACGACAGTGTGGGAACACCTCTCACGCGCCGAGTCCGCGGTGATGAACGCGCTGTTCGACCGGTTCGCCGAGGGCGAGCCGGTCGGGGCCGTCCGCGAGACCGATCGGTCTGATTCGTCGTAGATACGGCTCAGACCAACGTTTTTGTAGCTTCGAGACGGAGCGCCGCGTATGGACGACGGAACCGTCTCCGTGCCGGACGAGCAGTACGAGCGCCTCGCGGCCCTCGCCGCCGCCCGCGGCGTGAGCCCGGAGACGCAGGTCGCCCGGCTCATCGACGACGCGTACGCCGGCCTCGACGCCGACGGCGACGCCCCCGAGTCGCTCCCGCTCGGCGTCTGCGACGGCTCCGACGAGGAGTGAGTCGAGCGGCGGGAGGGCCAGGCGTCCGTGAGCTGCCGTGCCGGGCTCGACGGATCGATCGGCCGCCCTGTTATGCTCTCAACGCATTAGCCGCTGACTGTCGGGGGAAACACTGTCCCCGCAGGCGCGCTGTCGCCCCGGGCCGTGGCGGGCCGAAGCGTTCCGCCGACCGTTCGGAAAGTCACCGCGGCTCCGGGGCCGGAACCCGCGCATACGCTGCGTCCGCTACTGCCGAGTAATTTCAAACAGTTGTTAGGACGGTACTTTTATTAGTCGAAAACGTACCCGTGCTGGTATGGGACTGTTTAGCAGTGGACCGAGTTACACCGATCGTGAAGAAAAGATGCTGGACTTAGTGTTCAACAGTTCGAATGACGGGAAGAGGAGAGACGCGATCGACAAATTGGCCCGCACTGAGAACGCGGCGACGGCCTTAGACGAGATCGCGTACGACCACAGCGAACGGTGGGTGCGCCGAGAGGCTATTGACAAGTTGGAGTATGCTCGGGGGAAAGAAGAGCTAATGGAGCTCGCTTTCGACCTGGACGACGAAGATCTCCGGTTACGGTGCGTCGAGGCATTGGACTCGATTAACGCGGGTTCAGAACTAGCCGAAATCGCTCAGTACGACGACGGCTCCGTCGGCAAAAAGGCGTCCAAAGTGATGTAGTTCGGCGGGAACAGTTAACTCCCGGACACGACCGACAGCCCGTATCGGGAGGTTCGGACGGCCGGATGCAGAGCCTAACTGCCCTTCGAGATCTCAGTCGCCGAACACGCTCCGTACACTCAGTACGACTCTAACACGAACGTCGACCGAGGACTTCGCCACGGCCGTCGATCCGATCTCCGTCTCGGTCCCGGTCGCGCTCGCTCCGACTCTTCCGCCGCCGTCACCCGTCGTAGGGCCACCGCCCGCCCGTCTTCAGCTCCTCGACGTACCCCTCGTCGATGGCGTCGCGGATCGACTCTCGCGACCGGTGTTCGGCCTCGACTCCCCCCGTCGCGAACCGGGAGACGGCCGCCGTGACGAGCGTCGCCATCTCGCGGAGGTCACGGGAGTCGAGCTTGTCGAGGGTGTCGGCGTGGGTATGACCCCAGCCGCGGCCGGACTGGTCGCTCGTCGTCGAGGCCATCACGGCCGGGATCCCCTCCTGAACGAACGCCCACTGGTCGCCGTGCGGCGAGATCGTCTCGCCCGTTTCGAGCGGGGCGTCGAACGCGTCCGCGACCGCCTCGAACGTCGAGCGCATCTCCTCGAACCCGTTCGTCCCCACGCGGAGGTTCCGGGAGCTACAGGCGCCGTCGAGGTTGACCACGCAGGCGATCTCCTCCTCGGGCGTCGTCTCCGCGGTGTGATACGCCCCCCACAGCCCGATCTCCTCGGAGCCGAAGGTGACGAGGCGCACCCGCGTGTCGAGGTCGTCCTCCACCGTCGCGAGCAGGCGCCCGACCTCCGCGACGAGCGCCGACCCGGCACCGTTGTCGTTGGCGCCGTCGCTCACGTCGTGGGCGTCCACGTGGGCGGTGAGGTACACCGCCTCGTCGGTGTCCGGGCCGACCTCCGCGACCGCGTTCACCGAGGTCGTCGGCTCGTTCCGGCAGTCGACGTCGAGCGAGACGGTCGGGCGGTCGCCGTCCGCGGCGCCGTCTCCCGACCCGTCGCCGCCGCCCTCGGCCGCCGCGGCCAGCCGCGAGAGCCGGTCGCCGACCTCCTTCGAGACGCCGACAGCAGGGATCGGGCCCGGTCGGTTGTGGTAGCCGATCTCGCCGGTCGGCGGGAGCGCCCCCTCGATGTGGTTCCGGAAGACGAACCCGACCGCGCCGCGCTCCGCGGCCGCGACGTACTTCTCCATCCGGTGGATCCACCGGTCGCGGCTCTCCGGCGTGCGCGAGGAGGCCATCGCGACCGCCCCCTCCAGCTCGTCTTCCGCGGCCGCGAACTCCTCGTCGGTGCCGTCGCCCACGTCGACGAGCGGGGCCGTCACCTCGCCGCTCGGTGTGCCGGGCAGCGCGATCACCTCGTGGGAGCTCTCGTGGTGCCGCTCGACGGGTCCCGACACCGACAGCGACGACTCGCCGCGCCACCAGCCGGGTATCTCGAACTCGTCGAGGCCGGCGTTCCGCAGGCCGGCTTCCTCGAACGCCTCGACGACGCGCTCGGCGCCGCGGCGCTCGCCGGTCGATCCCGCCATGCGATTCCCGATGTCGGTCAGGTCGGTGAGGAGGTCCCACCCGAAGTCGCTCGTCCGCGCGTCGCCCACGACGCGGTCCGGTAGCTCGGTCATACGAAGTGGTAGGGCCGCGGGTGAAAAGGGGTTGCGGGAAGCGGAGCGGCGACCGTCTCACTTCGGCTCGTCGGCGTCTTCGGCCGCGGGGTCAGGCCGGATCCGCAGCGCTCACTTCGACCTCGACCTCGTCGGGGTCGACGCCGATCCGGGCGAACTGCGTCCGGACGTGGTCGCGGGCCGCCTCGACCGCCTGGTCGCGGGTGTCGAACCCGCGGGGCATCGGCTCCTCGAAGGCGACGCGGATCTCCTCGCCGTCGACGACGAGCGGGGAGCCGCCGCTCTCGACCTCGTAGAAGGAGTCGCACACCCACACGTACGGCGCGTCCTCGTCCGGCGCGCCCTTGTAGGCGGGCGGCTCCTCGCCGCGCTCGAACACCGTGCCGGTGAGGTCCGTCCCGCCGCCGCTGCCGCGAACGAGTATCATGCCACGGGTACGGGGTCGAGCGGGATAAGGGCGCCGTGACGCCTGAGCGGTGGGAGAGCGACACGCACGGTCGCCGCCCGAGGGCAAACGCTTTCGGCCCGGCGACCGGTGGATCCGCCATGACGCTGGAGGATTTCACCGAGTTCAACGGTGACGACGACGCCGACGGCCGCGCGGACGAGGTCGACTCCGCGGCCGACGGCGGAAGCGCCGCTGACGCCGCCGACGCGCCCGGAGCCACCGCGGGGGCGGACGCGTCGTCGGGCGGGTCCGACGCGCGCGACGACGCCGAGGACGACGCCTTCGCCGCTTACGAGGCGACGCCGGCCGGCAGCGACGCGGGGCTCGGCGTCGTGTCGGTGTCGCAGGGGCTCCGCGTGGCCGAGGACGAGGAGGAGACGTCGCTGAAGGCGTTCGTCACGACGGACAACCGCGAGTCGGTGCGGCTCGGCAAGTACCTCCTGATCCCGTACCCGGACGGCGAGCGCCTGTTCTGTCGGATCACGGGCCTGGAGTACGCGCAGGAGTTCCAGTCGGACGACGCGACCGAGATCCACGCCCGTCGGCAGATGCGCCGCGACGAGTTCGCCGAGCGCGACTACAAGTTCGTCGCCGACCTGGAGCCGATGTCGGTGGTGTACGGCGAGGGCGAGGAGATGAAACGCCGGATGACGGACCGAGTTCCGAAGCCGGGCGCCGTCGTCGAGGAGGCGGCCGACGACGCCGAGATCAAGACGGGGCTGAAGATCCCCGACGACGGCGTCTTCCTCGGCCACCTCTCGGTCGGCGGCGAGAAGGTGCGGACCGCCGCGGAGCCCCCCACGGTCGACTACCGCGTGAAGGACGACTACGCCGACGGCGACCCGCTCGCCTTCCGGCACACGCTCGTCGCCGGCGGCACCGGATCGGGGAAGACGCACGCCTCGAAGAACGTCCTCCGGCAGTACCTCGATTCCGACCGGACCTACCCGATGGGCGACGGCCGCGAGTCGCGGATGGCGGTCGTCCAGTTCGACCCGCAAGACGAGTACGCGCAGATGCACGACGACAACCCCGACCTCGACGACGCGTTCGCCCGGCGGCTGGAGCGCGAGGGGATCGCCCACGGCGGCCACGACGACACCGTCGCCCTCGTGCCCCGCGTCGCGAACGCGACGTACCCCGGCGAGGGCCACCGCGCCGAGCGCGTCGAGTTCACGATACCCTTCTCGCTGGCGCGGGAGATGCCGTGGCTCGTCGCGGGCTCCGGGCTCAACGACAACCAGTACCCCGCGCTGCTGACGCTGCTCAACCGCTTCTTCGACAGCTACGGCGACTCGGGGACGTACAGCCAGTTCCTCTCGTACCTCGACGACCCGGCGCTCAAAGAGGAGCTCCACGAGAGCGGCCGGGTCCACGAGGCGACCTTCGACGCCGTCAAGCGCCGGGTCCGCGGGGTCCCGGGCGGCGTGTTCGACCAGGACGCGAAGCCGATCACGGAGCTGGACCACACGCTCGTCCGTCCCGGCGGGCTCTCGGTCGTCCCCACCTACCACCTGCCGACCTCCCGGCAGAAGGAGATCGTCGTCCTCGCGGTCGCGGGGCTGCTCATCGACGACAAGCTCTCGAACGACCCGGACAGCGACCGGATCAAGGAGACGCCGCTCCTCGTCGGGATGGACGAGGCCCACAACTTCCTCGCCGACGCCGACAACGTCCAGGCGCAGAAGGTGGTCCAGAAGTTCACCGAGGCCGCGAAGCAGGGCCGCAAGGAACGGCTGGGCCTGTTCCTGATCACGCAGGACCCGCAGGACGTGGCCGAATCGGTGTTCAAGCAGGTAAACACGAAGATCGTCTTGAACCTCGGCGACGAGGACGCGATCTCGAGCGTCAACATCCCGACGAACCTCGCCGGGAAGGTACCGTACATGGAGAAGGGGCAGATGGTCGTCTACTCGCCGGACAACTCCGAGCCGGTCGAGCTGATCGGGCTCTCGGAGTGCGTGACCCGGCACGATTGACGAGACGTATCCGCGCCCCTCTGCGCGACGCGGCGCGCCCCGGATTACCGCCGAGCCGGAGTCGCCGCCGCCCTTTTTATCTGGAGCGGGCGAACCGCCGCGTATGAGCAAGCGCATCCTCGTCGCGGTCGACGGGTCGGAGGAGGCGGCCGAAGCGCTGCGGTTCGCGGCCGGCGAGTGGCCCGACGCCGACCTCACGGCGCTCCACGTGATCAACCCCGCGGACTCGGCGACGGGCGCCGAGGGGGGGTTCCCGGGCGCCTCCGACCAGTGGTACAAGAGCGCCAAGCAGCGCGGCGAACGGATTCTCTCCGAGGCGGTCGACGCGGTCGATCAGGAGATCGACACGCGGCTGGAGGTCGGGCGCCCGACGAAGACGATCCTCGCCATGGCGGGCGGCGAGAAGCCTGTCGGCGAGGACGGCGACGAGCCCGGCAAACCGTTCGACCACGTCGTGCTGGCGAGTCAGGGACGAACCGGAATCTCCCGGGTCCTCCTCGGCAGCGTCGCGGAGGGCGTTGTCCGCCGCGCCGAGGTGCCCGTCACGGTCGTTCGGTGAGGGAGGCGCCGATCACTCTTCGGCCCGCTCGGCTCGTTCGGCGGCGACCACCTCGCCGACCATCGACCACCCCTCCTCGTCGGGGTCGGAGCGGCCGAGCAGGACCCGCTCGTAGTCCTCCGAGCTGATCAGCCGGAAGTCGGCGTCGCGGTCGGCGTCGGTCCGGACGCCCTCGCCGCGGAACTCCCGCTGAAAGAACTCCGTCGACGAGAACTCGAAGACGCCGGTCTCGCCGGAGTCGAGCTCGAGCCGTACCGGGCGGGGCTGGGCGTTGTGTATCCGTTTGGCGACGGGGTTGAGGTCGGGCATACCGGCGTGTCGCGCGGACGCCACTATAACGCGTCGCCTTGCCGCCGGACACGTCGACGTAACGCGTCGCCTCGCCGCCGGACACGTCGACGTAGTACTACTTTAATACCTCACGGCGCGTGTAGACCGTGAGAATCACCATGTTAGACGCATCGCTCACGTATCTCCGCGACGGCGACGACGCCGTCATCACCGCCGTCATCGGCGGGCTCCTGCTGCTCGCGAGCCCGCTCGTCATCCCATCGGTCCTGGTCCTCGGCTACCTCACGCGCGTCGTGCGGCGCACCGCCGACGGCGACGACGCCCCGCCGGCCTTCGAGGAGTGGGGAGAGCTGCTCGTCGACGGCCTGAAGGCGTTCGCCGTCGTCTTCGTCTACTCGCTGCTCCCGCTCGCGGTCGTCGCGACCGCCGCGGTCGTGAGCCTCGGCGCGTTCGTCGTGGTCCCGGGGAGCAGCGACGGCGGCGCGGGGGCGTTCCTCGGCGCCTTCGCCGTCGGGATCTTCGTCCTCGTCGCGGGGCTCGTCGCCCTCGCGCTGTCGCTCGTCGGGCTCTACGTGACGCCGGCGGCGCTCGCCGCGGTGGCGGAGTCGGGACGGGTCGGTGACGGGTTCGCCGTCGGGACGCTCTGGGGCGTCGTCACGAAGCGGGCGTACGCGACCGGGTGGCTCACGGCGGCGGTCGTCGTCCTCGCCGGCGCGCTCGCGATCGGCGTCCTCTCCGTGGTTCCGATCCTCGGGACGATCGCCGGCGTGTTCGTCCAGTTCTACGCGCTCGTCGCCGCGGCCGCGATCGTCGGCTGGACGTGGACCGACGTGCGGCCGGTCGCGACGGAACCGTCCGAGCCGGAGTCCGCGGAACGGCCCGCGGTGTAACGGGTCGGCGTCAAAATCAGCGCGGAGAAGCAAAAACGGGCCGGACGGGAGCGTTACTCGTCGAGGACGTCGTCGTACTCGCCGGCGTCGACGCGGTCGTCGAACGTCCGGGCGTCCTCGCCCTCGATGGTGACGCCGAGGGAGGCGCAGGTGCCGCCGACCTCCTTGGCGGCGGCCTTCGTGTCGTACGCGAGCAGGTCGCTCGACTTCTGCTCGGCGACCGTCTTCACCTGTTCGATGGACATGTCCGCGACGAAGTTCTTCTGAGGCTCGCCGGAGCCGGTCTCGAAGCCGGCCTCGTCCTTGATAAGCTCCGCGGTGGGCGGCACGCCGACCTCGATGGTGAACGAGCCGTCGTCGTCGTAGTCGACGGTGACGGGCACTTCCATGCCGTCGAACGCGGCGGTCTCGTCGTTGATCTGCGCGACGACGTCTTGAACGTCCACCGGCGTCGGTCCGAGCTCGGGACCGAGCGGCGGGCCGGGGGTGGCCTGCCCGCCGGGGACGAGCGCTTCGATAGTTCCAGCCATGTCCGTACGAACCCGACGCCGACTTTTAACGGTTGTTCTTTCGGGTAGGGGGAGTCAGCGGTTCGCACACCTTACATCTCGCGTAACTGGCGGTGAACGACCGTTTCGACGAGCTACGTAGATCCAGTGCGGATTTATAAAGGATCTCGATATTCCGAGTGGAGCAATAGCGAACCCCTAGCCGCTCATTTATAAATGTCTGATGCCGGATCGGCGGAGAACGCCCCCAAAGCCCCAGTCCCTCGTTTATAAATAGTTGATCGCGGTTCGGCGGCGAACACTTCCAAAGCCCCAGCCGCGAGGCGGGCGCACGCTCGCTGCGGTCCTCAGTCGCTCGTTTCACTCGCTCCTTGCGGTCCTTGCGTCGCCTGCGCCCGCCTCGCGGCTGCCCCTTTGAGTCCCACCCCGCACAGCACCGCAACCGCACCTCACACCTCCCCAGCCTCGTCGGCCTCCCTCCGGTCGGCCGACTCCCTCGCGCGTGCTGCTCGCGGCCAAGGGCCGCTCGCAGGCACGCGCCACCGCCTCGTTTATCTATAAATCGTGTCCACGCAGGGTCAAGGACGCATCCGGCTACGAATCGACCACGCTCGACGGATCGCTCGCACCCGCCTCGTCCGCGACGCGCCCGGGGAGGAACGAGCCGGTCTCCCTGCGGACGCCGAGGAGGAGGACGCAGCCGGCGAGCAGCGGGAGGACGGCGCAGGCGGCGTAGATGGGCGTGAACCCGACCGCCTCGATCAGCGGGAGCGACACCATGGGGCCGAGGCCGCCGCCCACGTCGCCGAGGACGTTGTTCGTCCCCGAGGCGCGCCCCATCCGCTCGTCGGGGGTCAGGTCCGCGAGCAGGGCCATCATCGGGCCGCTCGTCCCGCCCTGCCCGGCGCCGATGAAGACGCAGGCGAGGCCTAAGGAGACGACCGACCCGGCCCGCGCGAGCAGCAGGAACCCGACGAACGAGACGGCGAGGAACGTCAGCAGGATCGGTGTCCGGGAGTCGCGGGTGTCGGAGATCCGGCCGCCGGCGAGCATGAAGACCGCGGCCGAGACGACCGTGCCCGCCATGAACAGCCCGGAGGTCCCCTGCGGGGCGAGCCCGAACAGCGAGATGTCGTTCGCGCCGAGGAACAGGACGAGCGTCGAGAACAGCGCGCCGATGTACGCGAACATCAGCCCGAAGTTGACCAGCCCGACGGTCACGGCGGGCACGGCGGTGTCGACCTCCCACGGCTTGATCGAGTCCCCGGAGCGGTCGCTCGTGACGTGCGTCTCCGGGACGTAGCGGTGGGCGACGACGCTGGCGGTGAGCGCGAACGCGGCCGCGACGACGAACGCCGCGACGTTGCCCGCGATCGCGGAGACGATCCCGCCGAGCACGAGGCCGGCCGGGAACCCCATCGTGATCCCGCCGCGGACGATCCCCATGTTCGTCCCCCGCGAGCCGCCGTCAGAGAGGTCGGCGGCGATGGTGTACGCGGTCGCGAACACCGCGGCGGAGCCGAGCCCCCACAGGATCCGTGCGATCAGGAACCAGGTTTCCGGCGCGACGGCCGCCGCCAGCGGAGCGAACCACTCCTCGGCGCCGATGGTCACCGGGCCCGCCGCGAGCGTCGGTAGCGAGGCCGCGAGGGGACGGAGCGACTCCGCGGGCGGCATCACGAGCGCGACGACGTAACCGAGCGTGGCGACCCCCTCGACGAACAGCCCGACCACGAACGGCTTGCGCGTCCCGTATCGGTCGACGAGGGCGCCGGCGGGCGCGTTCGCGACGAGCCGGACCCACCGGTTCGCGGAGAGGATCACGCCGACCATAAACGCCGAGATACCGAGGACCGCACCGAGGTTCGGCAGGATCGGAAAGACGACGCCGCCGCCGAAGCCGACGAAGAACGTGCTCGCGATCACCGCGAGCAGCACCGGCGGCGGCCGCTCGAACCCGAAGCGGGTCATTCCGTGTCTCCCGCGGCGCCGTCGCTCTCCGACCCGTCCCGGTCCCGCCGTATGGACTCGATCCCGGCGTCGAGCGGCGGCAGCTCGACGCCATCGACGAGCAGCGGCCCCACGGTCCGCCGGAGCGCCGCCTCGGCGACCTGGCGGGTGTAGCCGTCGGCCTCGTCGCCGCGTTCGGCGCCCGCGAGGGTGATCTGTCGGGTCCGCGCGCCGTCGAGAGTCGCCACGAGCAGCGCCGCCGTCTCCTCGACGTCGACGTCGCGGAAGACGCCGGTCTCGATGCCGTCCGCCAGGATGTCGGCGACGGTCCCGCGGAGCAGCCGGTCGCTACGCGCCAACTGCTCGCGGATCCGTTCGTTGAACGGCCCCTGCGTGCGCAGTTCCAACAGCGCGATGTGGAACGCCTCGCGGTCGGCCTCGTCGGGGGCGAAGACGAACCACCCGACGAACTGGACCAGTCGGTCGACGGGCGGGTCGTCGGCGCGGGCCGCGATCCGGTCCTCGGAGTCGGAGATGACGTACTCCAGGAAGGCGACGAGCAGGTCCTCTTTCGTGTCGTAGTGGTAGTGAAGCAGCGACTTGCTCTTCGAACACTCGTCGGCGATGTCCTGCATCGTCAGGTCGGCGTAGCCGTGAGCGCGGAGGGCGCTGTACACTCCGTCCATGATCTCCTCCGCCGCGCTCGGCGCGTCGCTCATTGACTGACTAGTCAGTCAACGATCGGTAAATCCCTATCGGTCGGAGCCGTTCCACCGGACCCGCTCGCCGCTGCCGCGCCCCCGCCGCTCGGCGGCCGAACGCGCTCCGGCGCGGCCGCTCCGGGAACGGGTACAGTCGAAAAGCCGATTCGCCTCGGTGTCGTCGCCGACTTACAGACGGGTGAGGTTCGTGGCGCGCGGACCCTTGTCCGCTTCCTCGATGTCGAACTCGACTTCCTGACCCTCCTCCAGGTCCGGACCGCCGACGTCCTCCATGTGGAAGAACACGTCCTCGTCCGCGTCGTCAGTCGAAATGAAACCGTAGCCGCCCGTGTCGTTGAAGAAGTCAACTTCGCCTTTCGCCATTGCGACCGTAGAAGCGTGAGTGGGACATATAAGGCTTCCGCGACGGGCCGCGGCGTGGAACGGTGCGGTCCGACGGCGGGACGACGCCCGCGGGCGGAGCCGCGACACCTCCCGCGATCCGGCGTCGAGACGCCTTTCCGGCCCGACGGAGCGCTCCCCGGATTTCCGAGACGCGGGAGCGAGCGCCGCCGTGTTAGTAACTACTATACGACCCCGGTTCAGAACCGTTAGTATGAGTCAGTCGTACAATCGAGGCCTCATCGAGGACTTCGGCCGTTGGCGGGAGTTCGAGGCGGGGATGTGGGCGTGGATATTCCACAAGTTCACGGGATGGGTGCTCATCGGGTACCTGTTCACGCACATCGCCGTGTTGAGTACGGGGATTCCGGCCGCCGGTGCGAGCGAAGCGGCGATCGCCGCGGGGAACGACGTGTACACCCAGACCATCGTCTCGCTGGAGGGGCTGCTGCTGGTTCGCATCCTGGAGGTCGGCCTGCTTGCCGTCGCCGTCTTCCACATGCTCAACGGGACCCGGCTACTGCTCGTCGACCTCGGTATCGGGCTGGACGCACAGGACAAGAGCTTCTACGCGTCGCTAATCTTAACCGGAGCGATCACCGTCGCGTCCGTGCCGACGTTCATCGCGGGGGCGTTCTGAGATGGCCGAGCGCTACTCCTCGTTCCAGTCGGGCGGTCGGATGTGGCTGCTCCAGCGGGTCACGGCGGTCTTCCTCTTAGTCGTGTTGGCGTTCCACTTCTTCCTGCTTCACTTCGTCCACCACGCCGACGAGGTGTCCTTCCTCGCCAGCTCCGCCCGGATGGAGCAGCTGAGCTACTACTCGCTGATGATCCTCTTCCTCGTGACCGCGACGTTCCACGGGGTCAACGGCGTCTACAACGCCTTGGTGAACCAGGGGCTCACCGGCACGAAACGCACCGTGATCAAGTGGACGCTCGTCGCCGCGAGCGTCGTGTTGATCGCGCAGGGAATCCGCACCGCGAACGCGTGGGCGGGAATCGGACTCTACTGACCCGACAATGAGCACGCAAATTCCGAAGCAGACCGAGGAATCGAGCGAGACCGACGCCGAGACGGAGCCGGCCTCGAAGGGCGACGAGCGCCGCGCCGAGAAGCGGCGCCGCGCGGCCGAGCGCCGCGAGCAGCGGCAGGCGGAGGAGGCCGAGAAGGCGGCCGCCGACGAGAGCACGGTGGAGCTGAAGGTGTTCCGCTACGACCCGCAGGTCGAGGGGAAACAGGAGCCGCGGTTCGACACGTTCCACGTCCCGTTCACGAAGGGGATGACCGTCCTCGACGCGCTGATGTACGCGCGCGACACGTACGACTCTTCGCTCACGTTCCGGCACTCCTGCCGGCAGGCGGTGTGCGGGTCCGACGCGATGTTCGTCAACGGCGGCCAGAAGCTGGCGTGTAAGACCCAGATCTCGGACCTCGAAGAGCCGGTCCGCGTCGAACCCCTCCCGCACGCCGAGGTGACGAAGGACCTCGTCGTCGACATGGAGCACTTCTACGACCAGATGGAGGCCGTCGAGCCGTACTTCCAGACGAACGAGTACCCGGACGGCGAGCTCGAAGAGCAGCGTCAGGACCGGGAGAACCGCGAGAAGATCAAGATGTCCACGCGCTGTATCTGGTGTGGCGCGTGTATGTCCTCGTGTAACATCGCCGCGGGCGACAACGAGTACCTCGGGCCGGCCGCGATCAACAAGGCGTACCGGTTCGCGATGGACGAGCGGGAAGGCGAGGATATCAAACAGAAGCGCTTGGAGATCATCGAGCAGGAACACGGGGTCTGGCGGTGTCAGACCCAGTTCTCTTGTACGGAAGTGTGCCCGAAGGACATTCCTCTCACCGACCACATCCAGGAGCTGAAACGCGAGGCGGTCAAGAACAACCTGAAGTTCTGGTGAATCGAATCTAAAACGACTCCCGGTGATCCCGACAGACAGTATCAAGGGACTCCGGAACCTACGAAATTACATCCCAACAATGTACGAACACGACGTCGTCGTCGTCGGAGCCGGCGGGGCGGGACTCCGGGCGGCGATCGCGGCACAGGAAGCGGGCGCGGACGTGGCGATGGTGTCGAAGCTCCATCCCGTCCGGTCGCACACGGGCGCGGCAGAGGGCGGCATCAACGCGGCGCTGCGCGACGCCGACTCCTGGCAGGACCACGCCTACGACACGATGAAGGGGTCCGACTACCTCGGTGACGCGCCCGCGGTCGAGGCGCTCTGTCAGGAGAGCCCCGAGGAGGTCATCCGCCTCGAACACTGGGGGATGCCGTTCTCCCGCGAGGACGACGGCCGCGTCTCCCAGCGGCCGTTCGGCGGCCTCTCGTTCCCGCGCACGACCTACGCGGGCGCCGAGACCGGCCACCAGATGCTCCACACGATGTACGAGCAGGTGGTCAAACGCGGGATCACGGTGTACGACGAGTGGCACGTGATGGACCTGGCGGTCACCGACGAGGACGACCCCGCGGAGCGGACCTGCCACGGCGTGGTCGGGTACGACATCCAAAGCGGCGAGATCAGCGGCTTCCGCGCCAGAGACGGCGTCATCCTCGCGACGGGCGGGATGGGGCAGGTGTTCGACCACACCACCAACGCGGTGGCGAACACCGGCGACGGCGTCGCGATGGCGTACCGCGCCGGCGTCCCGATGGAGGACATGGAGTTCATCCAGTTCCACCCGACGACGCTGCCGTCGACGGGCGTTCTCATCTCCGAGGGCGTCCGCGGCGAGGGGGGTATCCTCTACAACAGCGAGGGCGAGCGGTTCATGTTCGAACACGGGTACGCGAACAACGACGGCGAGCTCGCCTCCCGCGATGTCGTCTCGCGCGCCGAACTGACCGAGGTCAACGAGGGGCGCGGCATCGAAGACGAGTACGTCCACCTCGACATGCGGCATTTAGGCGAGGAGCGCATCCTCGACCGGCTGGAGAACATCCTCCACCTCGCTGAGGACTTCGAGGGCGCCGACGGGCTCACGGAGCCGATGCCGGTCAAACCCGGCCAGCACTACGCGATGGGCGGTATCGAGACGAACGAGTTCGGCGAGACGGTGATCGACGGGCTGTACGCGGCCGGCGAGTGCGCCTGCGCCTCCGTTCACGGGGCGAACCGTCTCGGCGGGAACGCGCTGCCCGAACTCATCGTCTTCGGCAAGCGCGCCGGCCGTCACGCCGCCGGCGAGGAGATGGGCGAGGCCGAGGTCACGACCGGCCGGTCCAGCGACTGGGAGCCGGCCGACTACGAGTTCGGCGTCGAAGTCGGAGACACCGGCGGCTCGGGCACGGCCGCGGCCGACGGCGGCGCGGTGGCGACCGACGCCGAGGGCGTCCTCGGGGCGGCCGTCGACCGCGCGCAGGAGCGCGTCGAGGAGCTGCTCTCCCGGAAGGGACGCAACCACGCGGAGATCCGCTCCGCGGTCCAGGAGACGATGACGGACAACGTCAACGTGTTCCGCGAGGAGGGCCGGCTCGAGGAGACGCTGGCGGACCTCCGCGAGGCCCGCGAGGCGTATGAGGAGGTCGCGGTGTCGGACCCGTCGCGGACGTTCAACACCGACCTCATCCACACCATCGAGACGCGGAACATCCTCGACCTCGCGGAGGCGCTGACGATGGGCGCGCTCGCCCGCGAGGAGTTCCGGGGCGCTCACTGGCGCAAGGAGCATCAGGAGCGCAAGGACGAGAACTGGCTGAAACACACGCTCATCTCGTGGAACGACGGCGAGCCGGAGCTGTGGTACAAACCGGTCGTCCTCGAGGGCGAGAACAAGACGTACGAGCCGAAGAGTCGCTCGTACTGAGCCGGTCGCCAACGCCGGGCAGCTCGCGACGCGGCGGTCCCGGTGCGGACCTCGCCGGGCGCCGTCGCGGGCTCCGCCGCGCCTCGCCCGATCGATCCGGATCGTTCACGGTTTGCTATCCGTCGACGATCGAAATCTGGCGTCGATATTCGTCGATTGAGCGTTCGTCGATCGACGTACTCTCCTCGAATATGCCGTTTTCGCCGGAGGCAATCGCTTTTCGAGCCCCTTCTGGAGTTTCGACGAACGTTGAAATGGGGGTTTATTATCGTCGAACTCAACGGATCGGACAAGATGTTAGAAACCGAAACCGCGTCCGCGACGGCCCCGGCGCTCCCCCGGGAGCTCCAGTCGCCCCGCGCAAAGCTCGTGTACCTCTACCTGACCACGAACGGCGACGCCACGGTCTCGGAGATGGGCGAGTCGCTCGGGATGAAGAAGCTCTCCCTGTACAGCATCCTGAAAACCCTCCGCAGCGAGGGGCTCGTCGACTGCGACGGCGACTGTTACGTGCCGAACTGACGCGGCCGCTTTCTCGACGCGGGATCGACGGGGAGACCCGCCTCGCGTCGGAGCGTTTAGGGGCGCGGAACGCTCACACCGACCGTGGACGCGAACCAGACGGAGTTCGAGAACCCGTTCGCGATGGACCCCGACTGCGAGAACTGCGACGAGCTGTGCGGCGCGCGCGAGCGCGTCGTTCACGGCTACGGCGACGTCGGCGCCGAGTTCCTCGTGGTCGGGACGGCGCCGACGGCGGCCGCCGAGCGCAACGGCGTCCCCTTTACCGGCGAGGGGGGCGGCGAGCGCGTCCAGTCGATCTTCGGTGACCTCGGCTTCGTCCGGTCGGAGTCGGACGCCGCGGAGCCGGACGTCCAGAACGTCTTCTTCACGAACCTGACGCGGTGTCGACACCCGGACCGCGACCCGACGGATCGCGAGGTGGATACCTGTGAGCCCTTCCTCAACGCGGAGATCCGGATGATAAACCCGCAGATCATCGTGCCGGTCGGCGAGCGACCCCTCCGCGAGCTGGCCGTCGAGTACACGACGCGCCGGCCGGACTCCTTCGACGTCGACGCCGAACACGCGACGACGGTCCGCGGGCGCGGGTTCGAACTGGTGCCGATGAAGGAGCCGGCGGAGATGAGCGACGCCGAGGCCGACGCCTTCCGCGATCACATGCGCGAGAACGTGTTGAGCCGCGACTACCGGCAGACGAAGGGACGGCAGAGCCGCTGAGCCGGCGGAGCGTCGTTCGCCGCCGCGCGCCGTCGTCGTTCAGTCGTCGAGGTCGACGTCGTCTAAGATTCCCTCGGTCGCCTCCTTGCTGTCGGCGCCGAACGCGCAGTCGACGAGGATGTGCCCGCCGAGCGTCGACGGCGAGATCACCTGATCGGCGCCGGCGCGGCGGAGCTTGTCGACGTTCTCCCGCTGGGTCACCGCCGCGACGATCCGCACGTCCGGGTTGAGCTGACGGGCGGTGAGGATGGCGAGCGCGTCGCGCGCGTCGTCTTCGGTCGCGGCGACGACCGCGCGGGCGCCGTCGAGGTTCACCCGTTCGAGCGGATCGACGTCGCTGGGGTCTGCCGTGAACACCGGGATGTCGCGCTCCGCGAGCCGCCTCGCGGCGGTCTCGTCGGGCGTCACCACCGCGTAGTCGACGCCGTCGCGGGCGGCGAGCTCTTCGAGTATCGGTTCCGTCAGGTCCCCGTAGCCTAAAACGAGGACGTGGTCGTCGAGGAGGTCGATCTGTCTGTCGGTCATTTTTCCGAGCGCCTTGGAGAGCTGCGCCTCGATGGCGGGCGTGAGGAGGACCCCGAGCGCCACCGCGAAGGCGGCGACGTTCATCACGAGCGAGGAGAGCACGAACAGCTGCGCGATGTCGGCGGCCGCGCCGGGTTGGGGGTAGACGTCGCCGTAGCCGACGGTCGAGGCCGTGACGACGGTGAAGTAGAACGCGTCGACGATGGTCTCCACGTTGGTGAATCGGTCGCGTAGCGCGTACGTCCCGACCGTTCCGTACGAGACGGCGGTCACGAGCGCCGCGCCGGCGGCGAGCTGGGTCGGCGACGGCGAGAACTGCCTGTCGAACCGACGACGGTTGTAGACCAGCGCGGGCACCGAGAGGACTGACAGCGCCACGAGCGGGAACGACAGCACCGACGCCTGCATCAGCCCCTGAAGCGCGGTCAGCGGGAGCAGGATCGCCGTGGAGTACCAGCCGACGCGGTAGCCGTTCTTCAGCGCGAAGCCGCTCCCGAGCATCGAAAAGCCCGTGATCGTCCCCGTGAAGCCGACGGTCTGGCGGACGAAGTCGGGGACCAGCGGGGCGAGCGGGCCGGAGACCCCCAGCCCGCCGATCTGGGCGAGCCCGGCGAGGATCGACAGCACCGCGACCGCGAACGTCAGGAGGATCGACGCTCGGACGGTCACCCAGTCCCGGGTCAGCTCCATATCCCCGCGTCGCCGAGACCGGACTTAAACCCCGCGAGGCGCACGTGGCGGTGAATCGTCGCGTCGTCGGACCCCCGCGCCGACACACGTTTAACCGCGCCGCCGGTTGGGGGGCGTATGTCGCTGCCCGTCGAGATCGTCTTCGGCGTCTACCTCGGCGTCATCACCGGGATCGTTCCCGCGCTGGTGGCCGGAGTCCTCGGGTTCGTGTTCAAGTACGTCACCGACGTGACTATTCCCGGGCTCGGGGTCGTCGTGTTGTCGCTCGCGATCGCCGGCGTCAACGGCGGGCTGCTCGCGCTCAACGACGAGACGATCCGGTCGTCGGAGCGCGCGCCGGCGATCCTCACGGCGATCGTCGTGGTGCTGATGCTCTCGATGTACGCCCACGCGCAGGGGGACCGGCTCGGCGCTACCGTCCCCAAGCGGATCTCGCTCAAACAGCTCCGCGACCGGACGCTCTCGACCGACGTGATCGAGCTCGTCGGGGGCCGCGGGCGGGTCTCCGTCGAGGTGACGGGGGAGGTGAACGACATGGAGGGGTACCCGTCGCTACCGGCCGACACGCGCCGAGCGATCGTCGACGGCGACTGGACGTTCCCGGCCGACCTCCCGCTCGCGGAGCTCGAAGCCCGGCTCGCAGAACGGCTCCGGACCGAACTCGACCTGGCGGACGTGGCGGTCCGGATCGACGAGCAGGCGCGGGCGACCGTCTCCGCCGCGCCGCCGGCCGGAGCGCTCTCGAAATGGGTGCCCGACGGGAAGCGCGCGGTGTCGGTGTCGGCGCTCGTGCCGACCGGTATCGCCCGCGGCGACGTGGTCCGGGTGATCACTCCGGACGCCGACGTCGAGGGGGCGGTCCTCGCCGCGCGATCGAGCGGGAAGCCGGAACCGGGGGCCGCCGCGACGCCGGAACCCGCTCCCACCGCGGGCGACGACCCGGACGCGGACGACGACCTCCGGGCCGACGGCGGCGAGGCCGCCGTCTCCTCCCCGCCGGCCGCGACCGCGCCCACGACGACCGGCGGTGAGGGGCGAGTGACGCTCGCCGTCGACCGCTCGGAGGCGACGGCGCTCCTCGGCGTCGACCGCGGGCGCGTGCTGGTGCTGTCGCGAGGCACTCGCCGCGAGTACGAGCTCACGGCCCTGCTGCGGCGGGCCGGGAAGCGGTTCCGGAAGGTGTCTGTCGTCGCCGGCGGGCCGCTCGACGGCCACACCATCGGCGAGGCCGAGGTCCGCGAGGCGTACGACGTGGCCGTCCTCGCGGCCCGTCACGAGTCGTGGACGATCGCGCCGAGCGGATCGCAGTCGCTGTCGGCGGGCGACGCCCTGTTCGTCGTCGGGAGCCGCGACGCCCTCGACCGGTTCACGGAGGTGGCGGCGTGACGCTCGCGCTCGCCGCCGCCGCGGACGCGGTCGTCGCGGGGGTCGACCTCGGCACCGCCGCCTCCCCTCTCGCCGCCTCCCCTCTCGCCGCCTCCCCTCTCGTCGCTTCCCCCCTCGCCGCCTCCCCTCTCGCCGCCTCCCCTCTCGTCGCTTCCCCCCTCGCCGCCGCGGTCGATGTCGGCTTCGCACGCCCTCGACAGGCGGCGGTCACCCTCGTCACGTTCGCGGTCGTCGCCGCTCTCGTCGCGGGGGGCGCGGCGCTGGCCTACCGCTGGTACTTCCGCGCGGAGATACCCGAGGGAGTGACCGGTCTGATCGGCGTCTCCGTCGTCGCGTTGTACCTCAACACGACATCGCTTGGGTCGGTCGCGGTCGGCGACAACCCCGCCCTCCTAGCGCCCGAGAGCGTGTTCTTCAACCTCGTCTCGCTCGGCGTCGCGGCGGTGACGGCCCCCGTCGGCCGGTACGCGGGCGACCGGCTCGCGGTCGACGTGTTCGCGCTCTCCGGGGCCAAGCAGCTCGAAGGGGAGCTGAGCGGCATCGTGCGCGCGGTGGGGCGGTTCACGGCGGTGACGCTCCCGCCGGCGGACGACATCGCCGACATGGACACGTACGACCCGGTTTCCCCGGAAAAGAAGGCGGAAATCGCCGAGACGACCCTGCTCTTCCCGCGAAAGCTGTCGGCGGCGGAACTCCGCGAGCGGCTCGTCGCCCGGCTCAAAGCCGAGTACGGCGTCGGCTACGTCGACGTCGACCTCGACGCGGACGGGTCGGTCGAGTACTTCGCGGTCGGCTCTCGCGCCGCCGGGCTCGGTCCGACGCTCGCGCCGGGTTCGGCGGCGGTCGCGGTGGCGGCCGACCCCCCGAACAACGCCACCGCCGGCGACACGGTCCAGCTGTGGCGCGACGGTCCGGAGCCGAAGCGCGTCGCGACGGGCGAACTGCGGGGGGTCGCCGGCGACGCCGTCACCGTCGCGCTCGACGAGTCGGACGCCGAACCGCTGACGGACGAGGGCGACTACCGGCTCGTGACGCTGCCCGCGGAGCCGCGGGCGGACCGGGAGTTCGCCTCGCTGCTGCGGAACGCGGACGAGACGATGGCCTCCGTCACCGTCGGGGCGGGGAGCGACCTCGACGGCAGCACCGTCGGCGAGGTCGGGGCCGTCGTCGCCGCGGTCCGTCCGGCCGACGAGTCGGTCAGACCGATCCCGCCGCGCGCCTACGCCTTCCGCGCCGGCGACCTCGTGTACCTCGTCGGCCGCCCGGACGCGATCCGTCGGTTCGAGACGGCCGCAACGGCGACCGCCGGGAGTACCGGGACCGAGGGCGCGGACCCGGCGACCTCCGCGGACGGACCTGTCGGGGACTCCCGCGACGCCGACGTCGCCGCCGACTCCGACGGGACGCAACGCTCTTGAGTCGCCCGCGCGGGGATCCGCGTATGGAGTGGAAGCTGTTCGCCGACCTCGCGGAGATCGCGGGCGACCGCGCGGTGACGGTCGACGCGGAGCCGGGCGACACGGTCGGCGACGCGCTCGACGCGCTGCTGGACGCGCACCCCGACCTCCGGGACCGCGTTATCGAGGACGGGACGGTCGCCGACCACATCAACGTCCTCCGGAACGGGCGCAGCGTCCGCCACGACGAGGGGTTCGACGCGACGCTCGAAGCGGGCGACGAACTGGCGCTGTTCCCGCCCGTGAGCGGCGGGACCGTCGGGCGGTAGACCGGTCGTTTCAAACGCACGCCGCCCCCATCGGGAGCCATGACCGACAGCGACGAGGGGACGCGAGGCGAGACCGGGGACGCGGGCGACGACCACGCCGCGGACGCCCACGGTGACCACGGCCCGCACCGCGAGGAGTTCCACGAGGACCCGATGGGTCACACCCGCGCGACCGCCGGGATGACGGTGAGCGAACTCGTCGACGGCTACGGCGACGCGGGGATCGGCGCCGCCGCGGTCAACGAGGCGGGAGACGTGCTCGCGGAGATGTTCGCGAACGAGGACTGTACCGTGTTCTGCTCGCTCGCTGGCGCGATGGTCCCCGCCGGCATGCGCCGGATCGTCGCCGACCTCATCCGGGACGGCTACGTCGACGCCCTCGTGACCACCGGGGCGAACCTCACCCACGACGCCATCGAGGCCATCGGCGGGAAACACCACCACGGCCGGACCCACGATCCGGAGAAGAGCGCCCGCGAACACGACGAGGGGCTCCGCGACGAGGAGGTCGACCGCATCTACAACGTCTACCTTCCCCAAGAGCACTTCGCCGAGTTCGAGGGGCACCTCCGCGAGGAGGTGTTCCCGGCGCTGGAGGCCAACCGCGGCGCCGACGCCGAGGGCGGCGGCGAGAGCGACGGACCGAGGGACGGCGCGGTCTCGATCGCTGACCTCACGCGCGAACTCGGCCGCGCGAACGCCGCGGTCAACGAGCGCGAGGCGATCTCGGAGGGGCCGGGCGTCGCGGCCGCCGCCTACGAGTGCGACGTGCCGATCTACTGCCCCGCGGTTCAAGACTCCGTCCTGGGGCTTCAGGCGTGGATGTACGCCCAGACCGCGGAGTTCACGCTCGACGCGCTCGCGGACATGACCGAACTGACGGACCTCGCGTTCGACGCCGACGACGCCGGCTGTCTGCTCGTCGGCGGCGGCGTCCCGAAGAACTTCACGCTCCAGACGATGCTCGTCACGCCGCGTGCCTACGACTACGCCGTCCAGATCACGATGGACCCGGAGGCGACCGGCGGGCTCTCCGGCGCGAGCCTCGACGAGGCGCGCTCGTGGGGGAAACTGGAGAAGGACGCGCGCAACGCCTCGGTCTACGGCGACGCGACGGTGATGCTCCCGATGCTCGTCGCCGCCGCCCGCGAGCGCGTGGAGTAGGAGCGCGAGCGCAATTCTGACCGCGTCATTGATTATAAATCGATCCGCGGTGGCGCGTGCCGGTGAGCGGCCGACAGGCCGCGAACCGCACGCGCGAGGTCGTCGGGCTTCGCCCGACTGCCAGAGGCGCGTCGCGCCTCGCTGTCGCCGGCGCGACGCGCCGGCTGCCAGCGGGACCTTCGGTCCCTCGCTGGAGTCGGCCGACCGGAGCGAAGCGGAGGGAGGCCGACGAGGCTGGGAGGCGTGAGGTGCGGTTGCGGTGCTGTGCGGGACGCAAAGGGGCAGTCACCGGCGGCAGAGCCGCCGGTTGCCCATGGCGCGTAGCGCCACGCTGTCGCGAGCGCGCCGAGCTCTCGCGACTGGGGCTTTGGCGGTGCCCGTCACCGGCGATCGGTTTGCCTATCCAACTAAGCGGTCGAAAACGTCCACCACGTCGGAGCCGAATTATCCTCGCGTGTCCAGATCCATCGCCTCGGCGAGGAGCGCGTGCGAGTCGAGCGCGTCGTCGTGGTCGGGAACCGTGTGCTGGATCATCACCTCGTCGACGCCGACCCGGTCGGCCAGCTGCTCCAACAGCCCCGAAATCGTCTCCGGGCTCCCGGAGATCGACCGCGGCCACTCGTCGTCGTCCAGCGTCGCGGGCGTCGGCTCGGGCGCGCCGCCGAGCTCGTCGACCGCCTCCGCGACGGTCGGCGTCTCGTCGCCCAGTTCCCCCCGTTTCATCCGGCGGAACGTCGCCTCCGCGGGGGCGCGCCGCCGGGCCGCGGCCTCGTCCGTCTCCGCCGCGACCGCGTTGACCGCCACCAGCCCCCGCGGCTCGTCCAGCCCCCCGAGCCCGCCCTCGGGGTCGAACGCCTCGCGGTAGGCCGCGAACGCGCGCTCGGCGAAGCCGGGGCGGATGAAGCCGGCGAAGCAGTAGCGGAGCCCCAGTTCGCCGGCGATCTCCCCGCTCGCCGGGCTCGACCCCAGTACCCACGGGACGGCCGGCCCCGAATCCGAGCCCGGCACCGAGAGGTCGGCGTACGCGTGGTCCTCGGGATAGGCGTCCCGGAGGTGGTTCACCACGGCGGTGATCCGCTCGCGGTGGTCCTCGTTCGGGCTCTCGACGCGCCGGTCGGTGCCGAGCGCGCGGTCCGAGGCGGGCGAGCCGTTCGCTCGGCCCATCCCGAGGTCGACGCGGCCGGGCGCCAGCCCGTCGAGGACGCCGAACGACTCGGCCACGTTGAACGGGCTGTAGTGGTTCAGGAGGACGGCGCCCGAGCCGATCCGGATCGAGTCGGTCGCGCCCGCGAGCCGCCCGAGCAGCACCTCGGGCGTGGTGCCCGCGAGGCGGTCGCCCATTCCGTGGTGTTCGGCGACCCAGAACCGTTCGTAGCCCAGCCGCTCGGCCTGTTTCGCGGCGTCGACCGTGTTCGCGAACGCGTCCGCCGCGGTGCCGCCGCGGGGGACCGGCGAGAGGTCGACGACTGAGAGGTCCATGTCCGCGGTCGGCGACGGTCGCGGGAAACGGTTTGGGTGCCGGCGGCGTCGTGGCGGACCGCAACTGGATCCGGTGCGGTGGCGCGTGCCTGCGAGGCCGCCCCGCGGCCGAGCGGCACGCGCGAGGGACGCGGTGAGCGCTCGAAGAGCGCGAACCGCGAGGCTGGGGAGGCGTGAGGTGCGGTCGCGGTGCTGGCGGGGCGGGAATCAAAGGGGCAGCCGCGAGGGCGAAGCACGGCGACGCAAGCACCGCAAGGAGCGAGCAGCGCGAGCGGCTGAGGAGCGCAGCGAGCCGCGCGAGTCCTCGCGGCTGGGGCTTTGGAGGCGTCCGCCGCCGATCTACAGTTGACTATTTACAGAATGAGCGACTGGCGCTTTGGAGGCGGCCGCCGCCTCGTCGCCGACTAGTACCCGACTACCAGACGCGCAGCTGCGCGAGTAAAAGCGAGAAGAAACCGCAGAGACCGCGTCGTCAGTTGTCGCCCGTCTTCGACTGCCAGGCGTAGTCGCGCCGGGAGGCGGACTCGCCGAAGCCGCACGAGGAGCAGCGCTCCTTCTTGACGTGGTAGGACTTCTCGCCGCAGCGGCGGCACTTCACGTGGACCGTCTTGTTCTTCTTTCCCTGAGAGGGCGTACCTGCGCCGGTCATGCTTTGATGGTGACGACGTTATCGCCGCGTATAATCGTTGTGTCTTCGATCGCGACCGCGAACTCGCCGTCGAGGTCGTCGTCGACGCGGTCGTCCACGTCGGACTCGGGCTCGATAACGACGTTCATGTGTTGGTCGTAGCCGCCGAGGACGCCGTAGTAGGTCGTGCCGTCCTTCAGGTGTACCGTCACGGGCTCCTCGAGCGACGCTTCGAGCACGTCGAGGGGTCGTCCACTCATTGTCCGTACCGCGGCACCTCGCGGTAATAAAAATACCGGGACGCGGGCCTCGAGGCCCGTCGGTTCGACGCGAGTCGGTCGCCACGCCCCCCGGTCACTCCAGCCGCTCCCGCACGAACTCGGCCGCCGCCGGGACGGCGCTCGCGTACAGGTCGACGTACGCCAGCTCCGCCTGCGTCCGCCGCACCGAGCCATACCTCTGCTCGATCCGGTCGTCGACGTACTCGACCGCCTCCAGCCCGGGCCGGACGAGCCGCGTCGCCAGCGGATCGCTCGTCTCGACCGCTTCGCGCACGGCCGATTTCGCTCGTTCCGCGGCCGATCGCACGGCGGTCTCCGACGGGACCTCGCGGTGCTGTCCGTCGCGGATCTCGTCGACGGCTCCTCGCAGCGCCTCGATCGCGGCCAGCGCGACGCCGGCCTCCACCACGGCGGTGGCGTGGTCGCCGGCGTCGGCCGCCCGCTCGACGTCCTCGACCGCCCGCTCGACGCGTCCGTCGATCGCGGTGTACAGCTCCTGTGCGACCGTCCCGCTCAGGTCCCCGTCGCCGGGCGCCTCCTCGCCCCCGACGCGCTCGCGGACGGTCGCCCGCGTCCGGATCACAGACCCTCTCAGCTCGTCGGCGGCCGCGACCAGCGACGCCCACCGCGGCGACGGCTCGTCGCGCTCGTTCAGGAACGCCTGGCGGAAGGAACCGGCGTCGGTCACGGCCGCTCGCGCGCGCTCGACGCGAGCGACCGCTTCGCCGGCTCGGAACGGCTCCGCGATCGGGTCGGCGGGGTACGTCACGCGAGGTTCGACGTATCTCGCGCACTCCGAGAGCAGCGACTCGACCGGCTCGTACGCCAGCACCGCCTCCGCGGTCGATCCGGCCCGGTACGCCAGGTCGGTCGCGAGCGTCCCGCGGTCGTCCCGGACCGCCCGGCGCCGAGCTGCCAGGGCGGGGGCGTCGTCGCTCCCGGTGGCCGCCCGGTACTCCCCCCGGACGGCCGCGGCGTCCTCTCGCCGCCGTCGCCAGGCTGCGAGGGTATCGACCGGCCAGCCGTCGGGAATTTCGGCGTTCGCGCGCCGGAGCGCGCGTTCGCGGTCGCCGCCGATCGCGGACGCGACCGCGGCGTTGGGGAGGTTCGGTTCGGCCGGGACCTCGGCGAGCATCTCGCGCGTCCGCGTCTCGTGGGTCTCCGCGAGCGATTCCGGGACGGTCACGGGGAACGGCGACGCCGGCCAGTCGACGGATCCGACGACGTCCGACGGAAGCAACGCCGGGACCTCGTCACGCGCTCCGTCGTCGGTGAACGGGAGCCCCGAACACCCGCCGATCGCCGCCGCGCCAGCGGTCGCGACACCGGCGAGGAACCGACGGCGCGAGCTCGACCGTCCCGTCATGCGTCGTCACCGGATTCGGACGCGGTCGACGCGTTGAACACGGTCGGCGGTTCCCCTCGCCGGCAGGACCCCCTCATGCCGCTGCCGCTCCCGGTCGAGCGCTCGGCGGCGACCGGGAGCCGGATCGCGAACCCGACGGTGTGGACCTCGTCGCCCTCGCACTCGACGTCCGCCGGACGGTACGTCTGACAGAAGTTCGCGTGGGGGTGGAGGTCGCCGTCCGCGAGCTCGTCCGGCTCGACGGAGACGGACCGGAACCGGACCTCCCGACAGGCCCGCACCGGCATCGCGAGGAGGTACGCCGACGCCGACTCGAAGTCGGTCGCGGCGAGGAACGACCGGAGCCGCTCGCCCGGGTCCGTCTCGGCGAACGTGAGCTCCACGAGGTCCTCGTCGGCGACCAACACCCGGCGTGCGCTGCGGCGCTGGAACGCGCGCTCGTCGGCCGAGAGCGACGGGAGTTCGCCGTCCGACGCGACCAGCGCGCGGCCGTCCTCGTCGCGCGCCTTCGCGAGCTCGTAGCCGTCGATCGGTCGGTCGCTTCTGCTCGGATAGCTGTTCGACGCGGAGTCGCTGCCGGCGCAGCCGGCCAGGGCGGCGAGCCCGGACGCGGCCGCGAGGAGGGCGCGGCGGCGGGGAACGTCTGGCATCGTCGACGATCCGACCGAAAGCGTGAAACGCTTTATGGGTCCCGTCGCGCCCGCTGGCCCCGGCTCCGACGCGAACCGCGGCCGCGCGACCGAACCCGGGAGTTTTTAACGTGGGCGGGAGTACGCCGAGGTACCACACTCCCGCGGGACACGGTGAGTCGCGACGACTCGGCCGTAGCGGGGCCTCAACGACGCACGGTACGACGCAGCGCTGACGGCTCCTTGCGGGGTTTCAGTGAACGACGCCGATCACGGCGTTCGACACGCACACACCATGGAAATAGAAATTGCGACACTCGGCGGTTACGAAGAGGTCGGTCGACAGATGACGGCGGTCCGCGCGGGCGACGACATCGTCATCTTCGACATGGGCCTGAACCTCAGTAAGGTCCTCATCCACGACAACGTGGAGACCGAGAGCATGCACAGCCTCGACCTGATCGACATGGGCGCCATCCCGGACGACCGGGTCATGAGCGAACTCGAGGGCGACGTTCAGGCGATCGTCCCCACCCACGGTCACCTCGACCACATCGCGGGGATCCCGAAGCTCGCCCACCGCTACGACGCCCCGATCGTCTCCGCGCCGTACACGATCGAGTTAGTCCGCCAGCAGATCGAAGACGAGGGGAAGTTCCAGGTCGACAACGACCTCGTGAAGATGAAGCCGGGCGCCTCGATGGCGATCGGCGACTCCGAGCAGGTCGAGATGGAGTTCGTCAACGTCACCCACTCGATCATCGACGCGATCAACCCGGTCCTCCACACGCCCGAGGGGGCCATCGTCTACGGCCTCGACAAGCGCCTGGACCACGACCCCGTCATCGGCGACCCGATCGACATGGAGCGGTTCCGCGAGATCGGCCGCCAGGACGAGGGCGTCCTCGCGTACGTCGAGGACTGTACGAACGCGGGCCGCAAGGGCCGCACGCCCTCGGAGTCGTACGCGAAGAAGCACGTCGAGGACACGTTCAAATCGATGGAGGATTACACGGGCGGCATCGTCGCCACCACGTTCTCCTCCCACATCGCCCGCGTGAAGACCCTCGTCGAGTACGCCCGCGAGATCGGCCGCCAGCCGGTCCTCCTCGGGCGCTCGATGGAGAAGTACTCCGGCACGGCCGAGCGGCTCGACTTCGTCGACTTCCAGGGCGACGTCGGCATGTACGGCCACCGGAAGTCGGTCGACCGCGCGTTCAAGCGGATCATGAAGGAGGGGAAGGGGAACTTCCTCCCGATCGTCACGGGCCACCAGGGCGAGCCGCGCGCGATGCTCACCCGTATGGGTCGCGGCGAGACCCCGTACGAAATCGACGACGGCGACAAGGTCGTCTTCAGCGCGAGCGTCATCCCGGAGCCCACCAACGAGGGCCAGCGCTACCAGTCCGAACAGCTACTCCGGATGCAGGGCGCGCGCCTCTACGACGACATCCACGTCTCCGGCCACCTCCGCGAGGAGGGCCACTACGAGATGCTCGACGCGCTCCAGCCCCAGCACCTCATCCCCGGCCACCAGACGCTGAAGGGCCGCTCGCCGTACGTCGACCTCGCGAAGTCCCAGGGGTACAAGCTCGGACGCGACGTCCACGTCACGCAGAACGGGAGCGTCATCCAGCTCGTCGAATGACGAGCGAGACGAAGGAGGCGCGGGTGCTCGACGCCATCCGCGAGCGGCGTGACCTCGTCAACGCCGCTATCGACGAGGAGCTGCCGGTACAGGAGCCAGAGCGGCTGTACGAGGCGACCCGGTACATCCTCGAAGCGGGCGGGAAGCGACTCCGCCCGACGGTGACGACGCTGGCCGCGGAGGCGGTCACCGGCACCGAGCCGATGGGCGCCGACTTCCGGGCGTTCCCGTCGCTCGACGGCGACGACGTCGACGTGATGCGCGCCGCGGTCGCCATCGAGGTGATCCAGTCGTTCACGCTGATCCACGACGACATCATGGACGAGGACGACCTGCGGCGGGGCGTCCCCGCGGTCCACGAGGCGTACGACGTCTCGACGGCGATCCTCGCCGGCGACACCCTCTACTCGAAGGCGTTCGAGTTCATGACCGAAACGGGTGCGGACCCGCAGAACGGGCTCGAAGCGATGCGGATGCTCGCGTCGACCTGTACGGAAATCTGCGAGGGGCAGGCGCTCGACGTCTCCTTCGAGAGTCGCGACGACATCCTCCCCGAGGAGTACCTAGAGATGGTCGAGCTGAAGACCGCGGTGCTGTACGGCGCGTCGGCGGCGACGCCGGCGCTGCTGCTCGGCGCCGACGAGGAGGTGGTCGACGCGCTCTACCGGTACGGGATCGACTCCGGGCGCGCGTTTCAGATCCAAGACGACGTGCTCGACCTGACGGTCCCCTCGGAGGAGCTCGGCAAGCAGCGCGGCTCCGACCTCGTGGAGGGGAAAGAGACGCTCATCACTCTCCACGCCCGTCAGCAGGGGATCGACGTCGACGGGCTCGTCGAGGCCGACACGCCCGCGGAGGTGACCGAGGCGGCCATCGAGGAGGCGGTGGCGACCTTGGCGGAGGCCGGATCCATCGAGTACGCCCGCGAGACGGCCGAGGACCTCACCGCGCGGTCGAAAGGACACCTCGAAGTACTCCCCGAGAGCGGCTCTCGGAGCCTGCTCGAAGACTTGGCGGACTACCTCATCGTCCGCGGCTACTGATCGGTTGGGTCGCTGAGCGGTCGGGTCGCCGGACAAGCCGGTCACGGTTCGAGTGCCGGCGGTTCGGGCCGCGACGGACACGGCTTTACCTGCGGCCCGCGTTCGGCCGACCGTGTCACGGTACCGAGACGCCGCGCTGTTTTTCACGCTCGCTCTGCTGTGGGGCGGCTCCTTCGTCGCCATCGAGGTCGGCCTCGCCTACTACCCGCCGGTGTTGTACGCCGCGTATCGCTTCTACGTGGCCGCGCTCGCGCTGATCTCGTACGTCCTGCTCACGCAGGAGGACCCGTTCCCGCGGACCCGCGGGGACCTCGCCGCGATCGGGTTCAGCGGCGGGCTCTCGGTGGCCGCGAACAACTCCCTGCTGTTCGTCGGCCAGCAGTACACGACGAGCGGCATCGCCTCGATCACCTACAGCCTCGTCCCCATCGCGACCGCGGCGGTCGCGACCCTGTGGATCGGCGGCGCGGACCTCGACGCGCGCGGCGCGGTCGGCGTCGTCCTCGCGTTCCTCGGCGTGGGGCTCGTCGCGCAGCCGGACCCCGCGACCCTCGGCGGCGGCGTCGCGGTCGGCGTCGGGCTGATAGCGATCGGCGTGGTCGCCGTCGCGGTCGGCAGCGTCGGCCTCCGGACCGTCGAGACCTCGTTCTCCAGCGTCGCGCTCACCGGGTGGGCGATGGGGTTCGGCGCGCTCGCGATCCACGCGCTCAGCCTCGGTATCGGCGAGAGCCAGCGGCTCCCGTCGACGGTGCCGCGCGCGCTCCTCGCGCTGGCGTTCCTCGGACTCTGCTCGTCGGCGGTGGCGTACACCATCTACTTCACGCTGCTCGACCGGCTCGGTCCCTTCGAGATCAACCTCGTCTCGTACGTCGTTCCGATCGTCGCGACCGTCGCGGGCGCCCTGCTGCTCGCCGAGCCGGTGACGCCGTTCACCGTCGCCGGCTTCGTCGTCATCGTCCTCGGATTCGGCCTGCTGAAGCGCCGCGAGATCGCCTCGGCGGCGGCCGGGATCCGGTTCCCGGGGTGAAAGAGAAGCGTCGCGGCCGCAGCGCGTCGAGTTAGCCGTGTCGAGCCGCACGGGCCGCACCGGATCGCATCGCGCTCCGCGGGGCCGCGGAGCGCTACGCGGTCGCGTTCCCGGACGGATCGGTCGGTTCGGGCGTCGGCGCCGCCCCGCCGGGCGGGACCGCTCCGCCGGGCGGGACTGCCCCGCCCGGTCCGGTCGGCGGCCCGAACGACACGTCGGGGTTCTCGCCCGTCACGAGGAAGTCCGCGACGTTGCCGATCAGGACCCCGTTGTCGGCGCGACCGGCGTTCTCCGGTTCGAGGAAGCTCGAGTCCCCGACCACCGCGAGCGAGTCGCTTCTGACCGCGACGCCGTAGGAACCGGCCTCCCGAGTCGTCGACAGCCGGGACGTCTCCGCGGTGGCGAGCGACGCCGACCCGTCGGCGACACCGACGGGCGCGGCGCCGCGGAGGACGACGCGTTCGACGCCCTCCGTCAGCGCCCCCGGCCCGGTCGGCTCGACGAGCACGCTGAGGTAGTTCGCGTCGTTGTTCACCATGTCGTACACGTAGCCCGCCTCGCCGTAGACGCCGAACGGCGAGCCGAAGTCGGTGAGCGCGCCGGCGCCGCCCGGATCGCTCGCCACGAGCGTCCGGCCGCCGGCCTCGACGAACGACTCCACCGCGTCGGCGTCGGGCCCCGACAGCGCGCCGGGGTTCGTGGTGACGAACGCGTCAGCGTCCGAGAGTATCGTCGAGAGTCGCTGGCGGCTCGTGACTCCGCCGTAGAACCGGACCTCGTGGCCGCTCTCGACGAGCGCCGCGGTGAGCGGCGCGACGCCTCGTCGGACCCCGCCGAGCGTTCCGATGTCCGCCTCCGCGGGCCGATCGGCGTCTTCGATCGGCAGGATCGACGTGCCCCCGCCGAGCCCGGCCGTTCCGCCGCCGAGGTGGACGACGACCGTGTTCGACGGCTCGTCGCTCTCCATCTCGACCGTGCCGCCCTCGCTGACCGTCTCCGGTTCGACCGCGTCCAGCTGCCAGTGTTCGCTCGCGACCGGCTCCGTCTCGGGCGGCGCGTCGTCGAGGACGACGCCCCCGACGGCGGCGGCGCCGACGACCGCGAGGAAGACCAGCGCGAACGCGCCGACCGTCGTTCGCAGGTCGACGCTCATACGCCGTCACCTCCGTTCGCCGCGGCCGCCGCGCCGATTCTTTCGGTCGCCGCGGCCGAGCTGTTGCCGGTCGCGGTCGCTTCGTCCCCGACCGCCGCGTCGCCGGTCGTCGTCCTCGCGTCCGCCGCGTCGCCGGCCGCGGGCAGCCGCCCGGTGTAGCTCGTCATCACGATGTCGTCGCCGACGGTCTCGTCCCACGCCTCCGGTGCGACCGCGAGGATGAGCCCGTCACCGAGCTCGTCGTTCGCCCCGTCGGCGACGACGACCGTGCCGTCGTCGCGCCGTAGCAGCGACAACCCGCCGGGGATGCGGCTCTCGGTGCGGCGGGTGTCGACCGCGTAGTCGTCGAGCCCCGCTTCGGCGGCGGCGTCAGCGACCGCCCCGTCGACGAAACCGAACCGGTCTGCGAAGCCGTTCGCGACCGCCTCGGTGCCGAGGTACGCGTCGGCGTGCGCGATCGCCTCGCGGTCGAGTTCGATCTCGTCGCCGCGCTGTTCGATCACGTTCGCGATGAAGAGGTTCGCGAGCGTCTGTCTGCGCTCGCGTTGCGTGTCCGGGTCGCTGCCGGCCTTGTCCGGGCCGGTCGTCCCCGCGTTCGGCCCGCTCGGAGCCGGCGCGGTGCCGGCGACCCCGACGCTGCCGACCGCCTGGGCGGAGGGCGCGACGTAGATCCGGTCGGCGGGCGAGATGGCGAGGTACGCGCCGGACGCGCCGAGCGTGTCGACGGCGGCGTACACCGGCATCACCGACGCGGTGCGGTCGACCGCGGCGTACATCCGCTCGCTCTGCGCGGGCAGGCCGCCCCCGCTGTTGACCTCGAGGACGACCGCCTCGATCGACTCGTTCGTGCGGGCGTCCCGCAGGTTGTCCTCGACGTGTTGGGCCGTCCCCGAGTCGATGGTGCCGTCGATCTCGATCACGGCGACGGTCCCGTCCGGCCCGGTCACGGCGCCGTACACGCCGGGCGCGACGAGCAGCCCCGCGGCCACCGCGAGCGCCGCGGCGATCCCGACCGCGTGTCGGGTCTCGATCCGGTCGAGCGGTGACGCGGGCGGATCGGCCGCGGTCGGTCGGTCGGTCGCCGGCGTCGAGCGCGTGGCGGTCGGTCGGTCGCCCGTCGCATCCGCGTCGTCCGTCGCATCCGCGTCGCCCGTCGCATCCGCGTCGTCCGTCGGTTCGTCAGGCATCTTCGAAGGCCCGTCTTCGGAGCTCATCGATTCGTCCTCGTTCGATACCGCTGTCGTGGCGTGGTGTGTTGTCGCGTCGTCATCGTGGGTTCGCCCGCGCGTCGGTCACCGCTCGATACGTCCGCATTGCTCTCGGGGTCGGCGCCCTCGCGGTCGACGGCGTCGCTCACGCGTCGGCCACCTCGATCGGATCGCCGACGGTCCCCCCGAACAGCGAGGCGTGAGCGGCGAAGAGGTCGCCGTCGGCCGCGGCGTTGACGATCACGGTCCGCCCGTGTCGCGTGACGGTCGCGTCCGAAAGCGAGGCGTCGCCCTCCCGCGCGGCCCGCGCGACCGCCTCGGCCGTCTCCCTGTCGAGTCGTCGGGGGTCCGCGACCGCGCCGTACCGCAGCGCGACGCTCGGTTCATCGGGGTCTGCGCGTCCCTCCGCGGACTCTCCGCCGACCACCCGGAGCGACGCCCCCACCGCGCCCGCCGCGTCGACCGCGGTGCGGAGTTCGTCGGGGCCGTCGGCGAGCAGGCTCAGCAGGCGGTCGCGAGCGTCCGGCCCGAGGTCGACGCACACCGTCGCGTCGCCGCCGAGCAGCGAGGGGAGCGGCCCGTAGCTCGTGGTCGCGCCCGCTCGTCGCCGCGGTCCGCCGTCGATTCCGGCGTCGCGGTGCGTCGCGGCGACGGCGGGGGTCGGACCGTACGCGCCCACGAGTTCCCCGCGCCTCACGGCCACGGCTGCCCCGAGGCCTCGCGTCCGAAACCGGACGAATCCGGAACCGTCGTCCGCCTCGCGAACGACCTCCGGGTCCCCGTCGAGCTCCGCGACGAGCGCGGCCGCGTCGACGTCGCCCACGGCGACCGCGCACCCTTCCGGGCCGTGCGCGGTGAGCGCGGCGCCGCCGGTCGCCTCCCGCAGCTCACCGAGAGAGACGCTCTCGTATCGGTCGAGGAGTCGACGGACCCGGCTCCCGACGCCGCTCGGGAGGCCGGTCGCCGCCAGGACCGCCGGATCGATCCGACCGGTCGCGACGGTGTCGACAGCGGCCGACGCGACCGCGGCCGGGTCGTAGGTCCCGGCGGCGACCGCCGAGCGCGGCGCGTCGGCCCCCGCGCCGGTGCGGTCGCTCGTCGGGTCTCGGTCGGTCGCTCCGCCGTCGCTCGGTCCGCCGCCGATCGCGGCCGGTTCGACCCCGAGGGTCGCGTCGGGCGGCGGCCGGCCGACCAGCGCGTCGATCGGGTTCCCGACTCCCAGCCCGGCCGTGACGAGCGCCGCTAGGCGCTTCGCGAACGTTCGCTTGGAGGGCATCGTTTCGTCTGCTTCGTGACAGGTAATAATAGTACCGGACAGCGGCAGTCGGCGGTCGGTCCGTCGTCGGTCGTCGGTCAGTTCCGGTCGTCGCTCAGTCGTCGAGCGCGCGGACGTCGTCGAGTATCTCGACGGCGTGGTCCTCCGGGGAGGCTCCCTCGTACGCGAGGACGACCGTGCCATCGCCGTCGAGGACGTACGTGTTCCGGAACACGCCGTCGAAGGTGTTCCCGAACATCTGCTTTTCGCCGTAGGAGTCGTACGCGCTCGACACCGTTCCGTCGGGGTCCGAGAGCAGAGTGAAGGGGAGGTCGTACTCCGCGGCGAACGGCTCGAGATCGTCGACGGGGTCGTCGCTGATCCCGACGACGGCGACGTCGGCGTCCTCGAACGCGTCCCACTCGTCGCGGAAGCCACACGCCTCGGCGGTGCAGCCGGGCGTGTCGGCGCGCGGGTAGAAGTACACCACCGTGTGGCTGGCCGCGGTCGGGTCGACGGTGACCGTCTCGCCGCGGTGGTCGGTGAGCGTGATCTCGGGTGCGGAGTCGCCCGGCTCGAGCATACGGATCGACGCCCCTCGAACGGGTTAGGCGATTCGGTCCATTTTTACCGGATACCCGCATCCTACCCGTATCGATGACGTGGCAACCGACGCCGTACACGGCCCCGTTGCTCGTCGCGGCCGTCGCGTCGTTCGGATTCGCCGCGTACGGGGTCGCCAACCGCTCGCGAGGCGGTCGCGCCCTCCTGTGGAGCTTCGTCGGCGTCGCGAGCGCCGGCGGCGTCTGGTCGCTGGCGTACGCGGCGCAGCTGTCGGCGACCTCGCTCGGCGCCACGCTGTCCGTCAACCGATTCGTCTGGCTCGGCGCCGCCGGGCTGGCGGTCGCGTGGCCCGCCTTCGTGCTGTCGTACGTCGACCGGGCCGCGTGGCTCGGTCGCCGCCGCTTCGCGCTCTTCTGGGTCGTCCCCGTCGCGGTCGCGGTCGCCGTCTGGACGGTCGGCGTCGACCCGCTGTTCTACGCCGACCCGGCGCTCGTCGACGCCGGCGGCTACCGCGTCGTCGAGTACGAGCCGACGCCGGCGCTGCTCGCGTTCGTCGGCTACACCTACGCGGTCAACCTGTTCACCTTCGCCGTCCTCGGCTACGCCGCGGTCTCCAGGGACGGCGTGTTCCGCCGGCAGGCCGCCGTCCTCTTCGTCGCCGGCGTCGCGCCGCTGGCGCTCGGAGCGGCCGGCACCGCGGGAGTCGTCGGTCCGGAAAACGGGTTCGTCGACTTCACGCCGGTCGCGTTCAGCGGGACCTCGGCGCTCCTGGCGTGGGTCGTGTTCCGGTACCGGCTGCTCGACATCTCGCCGATCGCCCGCGACGCGGTGTTCGCGAACCTCTCCGACGCCGTCGTCGTCTGCGACGCCGACGGCCGGGTGGTCGATCGAAACGACCCGGCGTCGGCGCTGTTCCCCGACGTCGAACTCGGCGCCGGGGCCGAGGAGGCGTTCGACGACCTCCCCGCGGTCGCCGAGGCGGCCACCGGCGAGGCGTCGGACGACGAGTTCCGCGTGACGCTTCCCGGGGACGATGCGCCGCGGTTCCTGACGGTCGACGTTCACGACATCACCGGGCCGGGGACGGTCCGCGGCGGGACGGTCCTCCTGTTCCGCGACGTCACCGAGCGGGAGACGCTCCAGCGGCGCTACCGCGCGCTCATCGAGAAGTCCCCGAACGTGATCGCCGTCTGCGGCGACGACGGCCTGCTCCGATACGTGAGTCCGTCGATAGCGCGGTTGCTCGGTCACGAAACGAGCGAGGTGGAGGGACGCCCGGTCATCGACTTCGTCCATCCGGAGGATCGGCGCGAGGCGCAAAAGGCGTTCGAGCGCGCGTTCGAGGACGCCGAGCCGCAGTCGCTCACGCACCGAATCGCCCACGACGACGGCAGTTGGCGACGGTTCGAGACGGTGATCGAACGGCTGTTCGCGGACGGCAGCGAGGTCGTCATCACCGCGACCGACGTCACGGAGACGAGGCGGTACGAACAGCGGCTTCAGGTGTTGAACCGCGTGCTTCGACACGACCTCAAAAACGACACCAACGTCATCGGCGGGTACGCGGACCTCCTGCGCGACCACGTCGACGAGGAGGGCGACCCGTACCTCGACATCATCGACCGGAAGGTCAAGACGCTGACCCACCTCAGCGATCAGGCCCGCGAGATCGACGTCGCGCTCCACAGCGACGCGGGGCGGACCGATATCGACCTGGCCGCGCTCGTCGACCGCCTCTGCGACTCGCTGGCGTCGTCGTTCCCTCGGGCGACGGTGACGGTGTCCGTCCCCGACTCCGCGGTCGTCTCGGCGGACGAACTGCTGGAGTCGGCCGTCCGGAACGTGTTGGAGAACGCCGTCGTCCACAACGACGGCGACGACCCGCACGTGGAGGCGACGGTCGTCGCCGACGGCGACCGCTTCCGGATCGACGTGGCCGACGACGGGCCGGGGATCCCGCCGATCGAGCAGACGGTGTTCTCGGAGGCCCGCGAGACCGCGCTCGAACACGCGAGCGGACTCGGCCTCTGGCTCGTCCACTGGATCGTCACGGAGTCCGGCGGCGACCTCGAGTTCGACACCCGCGAGCCGACCGGGACGATAGTTCGGATCTGGCTCCCGCGAGCGAACGGCGAAAACGGATAACCGGGCTACGCGTGGACGCGCACGACGTGCCCGCCGCAGCCGCACTGCTCGACGTACTCCCAGTCGACGTCGCCGCCGAGTTCCGCGTCGAGCGCCTCGAAGAGGTACTCCTCGGGATGGCCGTGGTCGCCGTGGGTGACGAGGTTGACGTGGTTGCCCGCGGCCGTGTGTTCGACCGCCTCGATCGCCTGCCGGACGAGTAAGTCGCGGTCCTCGGCGTGTTCGGGCCCCTCGAGGTTCGCGGACCACGAGTTCTCGTGGACGTGGTCGGTCACCGGGTCCGCGCCGTGTTCGTGGTCGTGGTCAGCGGGTGTACTCGACATATACGACGGTAGGAGGCCCGGCCCCGTAGGCCTTCGAGCGAACATGTTCGATCGGAACCCCGGCGTTCGAGCGCGGTCCCCGAACGTCTTCGGGAGGAACTATACGCCGGCGTGGCCCGGCGATCGGTCACGTGAGCGCCGACCCATTCGACGACGCCGACGAGCGTCTGGACGCCCGCGAGATAGACGGCGAACCGTTCGGCGACATCATGGCCGCGCTCGACGGCCTCGACGACGGCGAGTCGCTCTGTCTGGTGAACAGCTTCGAGCCGGCCCCGCTGTACGGCGTGTTAGAAGAGCGCGGCTTCGCCCACGAGACGGCGAACCCGGCCGACGACGAGTGGTACGTCGAGATCACGCCCGCCTGATCGGAGGTGCGGTCGACCGCCCTCCGCAACCTCTTTGCGCGCGCTCGTCGAATCCGGGTCTATGAGTCACGGACCCCTAGACGAGGGCGCGGTCGAGAGCTACCGCGAGGCCGGCGCGGTGTTGGTCGAGGCGATGAACGAGGCGCGCGAGATGGTCGAACCGGGACGGACCCACCTCGAGGTCGCGGAGTGGACGGAGGACTTCGTTCGCGAGCAGGGGGCCGGCCTCGCCTTCCCGGTGAACGTCAGCGTCGACCCGGAGGCGTCGCACGCGACGCCCGGCCGCGACGACGAGACGGAGTTCGGCCAGGAGATGGTGTGTCTCGACGTGGGCGTCCACGTCGACGGGTACATCGCCGACGCCGCGGTGACGGTCGACCACAGCGGGACCCCGGAGCTCGTCGAGGCCGCCGAGATGGCGCTGGAGGCCGCGCTCGACGAGGCCGCCCCGGGCGTCGAGGTCGGCGTCGTCGGGCGGGCGATCGAGGACGTGATCCGCGGGTACGGCTACACGCCCGTCCTCAACCTCTCCGGCCACGGCGTCGAGCGCTACGACGCCCACACCGGCCCCACGGTGCCGAACCGGGGGGTCGACCGCTCCGTCGAGCTGGAGCCCGGGCAGGCGGTCGCGATCGAGCCGTTCGCCACCGACGGCCGCGGGAAGGTCGGCGAGGGGACCGACGAGGAGATCTTCGAACAGCAGGGCTCAGCGAGCGTGCGCGACCGGCGGGCGCGACAGGCGCTCGAGGAGATCGAGGGGTTCGACGACCTCCCGTTCGCGGCGCGGTGGCTGGAGACCGACCGCGCGGAGATGGCGCTCCGTCGCCTGAAACAGGCGAACGCGATCAAGGGGTACCCCGTGCTGAAGGAGGACGACGACGCCTTGGTGAGCCAGGCGGAACACACCCTGCTGGTCACCGAGGACGGCGTCGAGGTGACGACCGCGGGCATCCACGGCTTCGACGACTGATGGATCGGATCTTCGCGCCGTGGCGGATCGAGTGGGTCGAGCGCGACGCCGACCCGATCGACGGCTGCCCGTTCTGCGTCCTGCCCGAGCGCGAGGACGCCCGCGAGGCCCGGATCGTCGCCCGCAGCGAGCGCAACTACGTCCTCTTGAACAACGCGCCGTACAACCCCGGTCACGCGATGGTGGTCCCGGACGCACACGTCGAGGATCCGACCGACCTCGACGACGCCACCCTGCTCGACCACACGAAGCTGAAGGCGGCGACGCTCGCCGCGCTGCGCCGCGACCTGGACCCGGACGGCGTCAACACCGGCCAGAACCTCGGCGGCGACGCCGCCGGCGGCTCGATCGATCACCTCCACACGCACGTCGTCCCGCGGTGGAGCGGCGACACGAACTTCATGCCCGTCACCGGCGACACGAAGGTGATTGTGGAGGCGATAGAGCGCACCTACGACCACCTCCACGCGGGGTTCGCGGCCGACGAGAACGCAGTCGACTCGGGGGACGCCGACGGGGGCGACGCGGTCGAACTCGCGTTCGACGTCTGAGTCGACGGCGTCGATTACTTATAAACAAGCGGTGCGGTGGCGTCGCCGGCGGCTCTGCCGCCGGCTGTAAGAGGCGCGTCGCGCCTCCCTGCGTGCCTGCGAGCGGCCGGAGCGAAGCGGAGGCCGCGAGGAGCACGCGCGACGAGGCTGGGGAGGTGTGAGGTGCGGGGCGGTGCTGTGCGGGGCGGGACTCAAAGGGGCAGTCGCGAGCAGGCCGTAGGCGACGCAGGCACCGCAGCGAAGGAACGGGGTGACTGAGCGAGGAGCACAGCGAGCGTACGGCCTGCTCGCGACTGGGGCTTTGGCGGTGGTCACGGTCGATCTACTGTCGATTATCTATAAGTAAACGACCGTGGCTCTTGAGGTATTCACCGCGGCGTCGTCGATCACCTATCTCGGATCGCCGGATCCGACTCGGTTCCCGTCACCCCTCGGTACTTATTAGTACACCAGCTCGCCCGAAATGAACTTCCGGGTGCGCTCGTCTTCGGGGTCCTCGAAGATCTTCTCCGTCGCCCCCATCTCCGTGATCCCGTCGTCGAGCAGCACCGCGACGCGGTCCGCGACCCGCTCGGCCTGGTGCATGTCGTGGGTCGCCACGACGACGCCGATGTCCCTGTCTCTCGCCTCTCCGATCGCCCCCTCGATGACGGCGGTGTTCCGCGGGTCGAGGTCCGAGGTGGGCTCGTCGAGGAGCAGGGCGTCGGGGTCGTACGCCAGCGCGCGGGCGAACGACACGCGCTGAGCCTCGCCCCCCGACAGCGAGTCGGCGGGCTGATCGGTCTTGTCGGCCAGCCCCACGACCTCCAGGGACTCTTGGACCGCGTCGGCGGCGCCGTTCAGTCGGAGCATCGAGGCGATCCGGTCGCCCCACGAGCGCCGGACGCGGAGCCCGTACTCGACGTTGCGGGCGACCGTCCCGTCGAAGAGGCTCGCCTCCTGGAACACCATCCCGACGCGGCGGCGCAGCGCGAGCCGCTCGGCCTCGTCGACCGCCCACGCGTCGGTCCCGTCGAGCGTCACGGTCCCCTCGTCCGGCTCCAGAGACAGGGCGAGCGTCCGGAGCAGCGTGGTCTTCCCGACGCCCGAGGGGCCGATGATCCCGACGACTTCGCCGGCGTCGACGTCGAGCGAGAGGTCGCGGAACACGGTCTCGTCGCCGTACGACCGCGACACGTCCGTCGCGCGGAGCATCAGTCCGTCACCTCCGGGCGCATCAGCTCACCACCCCGCGACACATCAGCCCGCCACCCCGCGGTCACCGAAGCGGACGACGACGGCGTTGACGGTCAACACGAGCGCGACCAGCACGACGCCCAGCACCATGGCGGTCTCGTACTGCCCCTGTCGCGCTTCGAGCTGGATCGCGGTGGTCAGCGTGCGCGTCTTCGAGATGCCGCTCGCGCTCGTGATGTTCCCGCCGACGATGAGGACGGAGCCGACCTCGCTAATCGCGCGGCCGAACCCGGCGAGCACCGCGGTCGCGATCCCGTACCGGGCCTCCTTGATCACGACCAGCGCCACGTCGATTCGCGTCCCGCCGAGGACGCGAGCCGCGTCACGGACCCCGTCGTCGACGCCGCTCACGGCCGCGAGGCTGATCGCGGTGATCGGCGGCGTCGCGAGGACGAACTGCGACATGATCATCGCCTCGCGGGTGAAGATGAGGTCGAACGTGCCGAGCGGTCCCTGGTTGGAGACCGCGAACAGCACGACTAGCCCGACGACCACGCTGGGGAACCCCATCCCGGTGTTGACGACCGACTTCACGAACCCCTTTCCCGGGAACTCCGTGAGCCCGATCGCGACGGCGGCCGGCACGCTCACGAGCGTGCTCAGCGCCACCGCGGAGAGGCTCACGTACAGCGAGACGACGACGATGCTCCCGACGTAGCCGTCCCTGAACGAGACGCCGAGCAGCGCCGGGATCAGCGGGACCGTCGACTCGACCGGCACGGCTACGCGTCGTCGCCCTCGCTACTCCAGCCTTCCGGAACGTACTGCTGGAAGTCCGGATCCTCGGAGACCGCCCGCGGGAAGAACAGCTGCTCGCCGTTCACTCGGTACTCCGAGATGGCGTTCTGGACGGCGGGACTGGTGATCCAGCCGATATACGCCATCGCGAGGTCGTAGTTGGCGTTCTCGTGGACGCCGGGGTTGACCGCCATGACCCCGTACGGGTTCGCGAGGATCTCCGGGCCGCCCTCGATCGGTCCCTGAACGAGGATCGTGAGGTCGATCTCGGAGCGCTGCGAGATGAAGGTGCCGCGGTCCGAGAGGGTGTACGCGCCCTGTTGGTTCGCGATGTTGAGCGCCTCGCCCATCCCCGTGCCGGTCTCCTGGTACCAGTCGCCGCCCGGCTCCGTGCCGGCCGCCTCCCAGAGGTTCAGCTCCTTCGTGTGCGTGCCGGAGTTGTCGCCCCGCGAGACGAACGTCGCCTGCGCCTCGGCGATGGCGGTGAGCGCGTCCGTCGCGGAGCTCATCCCCCGGATCCCCGCCGGATCGCTCTCGGGCCCGACGATCACGAAGTCGTTGAACATCAGGTCGCGGCGGTTGATCCCGTACCCGTTCCGCATGAACTCGTCTTCGAGTCCGCGGGCGTGGACCATCACCACGTCGGAATCGCCGTTGCGCGCCGTCTCGAGGGCCGCACCCGTTCCCTGTGCGACCGCGTCGACGGTCACGCCGTACATCTCTTGAAAGTCCGTGTGGATCGCGTCGAGCAGTCCCGTGTCGTAGGTGCTGGTCGTCGTCGTGAGCGTCAGCGTCTCGCCGGCGACGCCGATCGACTCGCCGCCGCTCCCGCTTCCGTTCCCCCCGTCACCGCCGTCCGTCGACGAGCAGCCGGCCGTGCTCGCGATCGCTCCGGCACCCAGCGCCGCCACGAACCGCCTTCGTTGTATCAGCATAGAGACAACGATAGGTCGATGCCACATATAAGTTCCGTGCCGCGGCTAAGCGACGGCGCGCGGGCGGCCGAAAGCGCCAATACGGGCCGACCGCAACCTCGGCACATGAGAGAGCCGACCGAAGCCGGCCCGGACGCGGCGGCGGGGCGCGGCCGCGCCGCGCTCGTCGAGGGCGGCGTCGAGTTCGACGACCGCGACGCCGCCCTGCTGCGCGCGGTCGACGCGACGGGGTCGGTCGCCGGCGCGGCCTCGGACCTCGGTCGTTCCCGCTCCCGCGCCCTCTCCCGGATCGAGACGCTGGAGGGCGCCTACGGGACCCTCGTCGAGCGTCGGCGGGGCGGCGAGGGCGGCGGCGGAAGCCGGCTCGCCGCGTCGGGCCGGTCCCTGCTCGACCGCTACGACCGGCTCCAGGCGGTCCTCGCGGCGACCGCGGCGGTGCCGGAGACGGTCCTCGACGGTACCGTTACGGCCGTCGACGGCGAACTCGCGGTCGTCGACACCGCCGTCGGAGAGCTGTCCGGACTCCACGGCGGGGACGGGGACGGCGCGGACGGAGGCGCCGAGAGCGGCTGGAGCGGCGGGATAGCCACCGGCGACGCGGTTCAGGTCCGGATCGGCGCCGACGCGGTCACCGTCAACGACGCGGCCACCGCGGTCGACCCGGACGCGACGAGCGCGCGGAACCGCCTCGACGGGCGAGTCTCGCGTATCGATCCCGGCGAGACGGTGTCGACGGTACGGATCGCGGTCGGGGCGGCGGAGGGCTCGGACGACGCGCCCGACCCCGACACCGAAGTCGTCGCGCTGATCACCGCGGAGAGCGTCGACCGGCTCGATCTCGCCCCCGACGACCCGGTCTCGATCCGGTGGAAGGCGACCGCGACGCGGCTGGTCGCGCTCGCGGAGTGACGCGGCCCGCGGAGACGCCCCGAGTCGCCGCGCCGTGGCAATCGCTCCCGCGCAAGCGAACGGTTTTTGCGTCGACCGACGGGAGGGGTGGTATGGACGAGGACACCCCAGAGGGGACGGCGACGGGCGGCGACGGACGCGAGTCCGCCGGCGCCCGCGGGCCGTCGACGCCTCTCCGGACCGACGGCGGGACCGAGCGCGCGGACGAGCCGGCCGAGGACGTCGCGCTCGACCCGTGGGGCTCGGCGTCGGTCGGGGACTACGCGGACCTCTTCGCGGAGTTCGGCATCGAGGCGTTCGACGAGGTCGCCGACGACGTGCCGGACCCGCATTACCTGATGCGTCGGGGCGTCATCTTCGGGCACCGCGAGTACGACGCGGTCGCGGAGGCGATGGCGAACGACGAGCCGTTCGCGGCGCTGTCGGGATTCATGCCCACCGGCGACCCGCACATCGGTCACAAGCTCGTGTTCGACGAGATCATCTGGCACCAACGGCAGGGCGGCGACGCGTTCGGACTGATCGCCGACCTCGAGGCCCACTCGGCGCGCGGCATGTCGTGGGACGAGATCGACGAGCACGCCCGTAACTACCTCCTCTCGCTGCTCGCGCTCGGCTTCGACGCCGAGGAGGGCGAGCTGTACCGCCAGTCCGACAACCGCGCGGTACAGGACCTCGGCTTCGAGCTCGGCTCCAAGGCGAACTTCTCGGAGTTCGAGGCGATCTACGGCTTCGACGGCGAGACGAACGTCTCTCACATGCAGAGCGTGATCACCCAGACCGCGGACATCCTCTACCCGCAGCTCGTCGACGAACCGAAGCCCACCGTCATCCCGGTCGGGCCCGATCAGGACCCCCACGTTCGGCTCACCCGCGACCTGGCGACCCGGGTGCGCTACTTCAAGGTGACCGAGGCGTTCGCTTCCTTCGAGCTCGACGACGAGGAGCGACAGCTGGTGCGGGCCGCCTACGACGCGCTCGCGGCCGCTGCGGGCGATGCGGCCGCCGCCGGCGCCGAGACCGACGTGCGCTGCGAGGACGCCGCCGAGTGGCTCGTCGACTACGAGCCGCCGGAGAGCGACCGCGAGAGCGTCGACCTCGCGGCCGCGAAGTCGACCGCGCTCGACAAGCTCCGGGCCGGCGGGAAAGAGCCGCTCCGCCCCCGCGTGCGCTTCTTCGACCGCAACGCGACCGACGAGGCGTTCGAGGCGCTGATCGAGGCGGTCGACGGCGAAAAGCGCGTCTTCGAGGGCCACGTCGACGCGTTCGACCTCGCTCGCGACGAGGCCGAGTCGATCGCCCGGGAGGTCGAGATCGACCACGACGGGTTCGGCTTCCGGCAGCCATCCTCGATCTACCACCGGTTCATGACCGGGCTCACCGGCGGGAAGATGTCCTCCTCTATCCCCGCCAGCCATATCTCCCTGCTCGACGACCCGGAGGACGGCTACGACAAGGTGAAGGCCGCCACAACGGGGGGCCGCGACACCGCCGAGAAGCAGCGGGAACTCGGCGGCGAGGCCGACGAGTGCCCCGTCTACGAGCTGTACGCCTACCTGCTCGCGGGCGACGACGACGAGCTCACCAAGACCGTCTACTCCGAGTGCGTCAACGGCGAGCGCCTCTGTGGCGGCTGTAAGGAGCAGGCCGCGGAGCTCATGCGCGAGTTCCTCGAAGACCACCAGGAGAAGCGCGAGGAGGCCGAGGAACTGCTCGACGACCTCGACATCGACCTCGACTCCGACCGGCGCGGCACCGGCGGCGAGCACTGAGGCGTTTCGTGGCCGGGTCGCAGGCCGATTTCACACGTCATTTATAAATGAACAGTGCGGTGGCGCGTGCCCGTGAGCGGCCGCCATCGGCGGCCGCGAACGGCACCGCGCGAGGGAGTCAGTCGCCCGAAGCGGAGCGAGGGCGACTGACGAGGCTGGGGAGGCGTGAGGCGCTGTGCGGTGCGGGGCGGGACTCAAAGGGGCAGCCGCGAGGGCGCAGTAGGCGACGTAAGCACCGCAGGGAGCGAACGAAGTGAGCGACCGAGGAGCACAACGAGCGTACTGCGCCCTCGCGGCTGGGGCTTTGGAGGTGTCCGCCGCGGATCTACTGTCGGTTGTTTATAAGTAAGCGACTGGGGCTTTGAAGCCGTTCTCCGCCGATCCGCAACCAATATTTATAAGTACCAGCGATCGACCTACAGCTCGCTTTTCACGTACGCGCCCAGCAGCCCGCCGAGCGCGCTCAGTACCACGGAGTACGCGACGCCGCCCAACACGATGAGAGCCGCGACGACGACGATCCCCCCGGTCGCGAGGCCGACTTCGAGCGGGAACCCGAAGACGCCCAGGAACGGAAGGATCACCAGCGCGAGCAGCAGCAGCCCGACGATCGGGATCGCGGCGATCGCGCCGGAGAGCGCGCCGACTCGGAGCCCGTCGTCGCCGTTCAAGTACCCGGCGACCGCGCCGCCGAGGAGGGGTGAGACGCCGGTGAACGAGAGGACGGCCGACGCGATCGCGCCGACCACCGCGTTGAGGAGGGTGTTCTCGGTGTCCATGCGCGGTCAGACTCCCGGCGGCGGCATACGTTTTGCGAAGACCGGCGGCGGGGTCGGCTCGCGCCCGGCACGACCGACCGCCGAGCGAGGCGATAGTTTATGGGGCGGGCGCCACCTCTCACGGGTATGAGCGAGGAGGAGACGATCCACGTCGCGGACGCCAGCGAGGGGATCGGCGGCGACGCGACGGCGGACCCCGGCTCCCCGGTCGAGCTCCCGGTCGTCGACGTGCTCACCGGCCGATCGTTTATCACGGGAAAAAGCGGGTCCGGGAAGAGCAACACCGCGTCCGTCGTCATCGAGAACCTGCTCGACAGCGGATTTCCGGTTCTCATCGTGGATACAGACGGCGAATATTATGGTTTAAAAGAGGAGTACGAGATCCTCCACGCCGGCGCCGACGAGGAGTGCGACATCGTCGTCTCTCCCGAACACGCGGAGAAGCTCGCGAACCTCGCCTTAGAGCAGAACGTCCCGATCATCTTGGACGTCTCCGGCTACCTCGAAGAGGAGACGGCGAACGAGCTGCTCTTAGAGGTCGTCAAGCAGCTGTTCGCGAAGGAGAAGCGGATGAAGAAGCCGTTCCTCCTCGTCATCGAGGAGTGCCACGAGTACATCCCCGAGGGCGGCGGGATGGACGAGACGGGCAAGATGCTGATCAAGGTGGGCAAGCGCGGCCGGAAACACGGGCTCGGCATCGTCGGGATCAGCCAGCGCCCCGCGGACGTCAAGAAGGACTTCATCACCCAGTGCGACTGGCTCTGCTGGCACCGGCTCACCTGGGACAACGACACGAAGGTGGTGGGGCGCATCCTCGGCTCGAAGTACGCGAGCGCGGTCGAGGACCTTGGCGACGGCGAGGCGTTCCTGATGACCGACTGGGACGAGTCGATCCGCCGGATCCAGTTCCACCGTAAGGAGACGTTCGACGCGGGCGCGACGCCCGGGCTCGACGACTTCGAGCGCCCCGAGCTGAAGTCGGTTTCCAGCGACCTCGTGGGCGAGCTCCAGTCCATCTCCGACGAGGAGGAGCGTCGCGAGTCCGAGATCGCCGACCTCAGACAGGAGTTAGAGAGGAAAGACCAGCGGATCGCCGACCTCGAACGCGAGCTGGAGGAGGCGAAGGACCTGAGCAACATGGCCGACCAGTTCGCGCAGGCGCTCCTCGGCAAGGCCGAGGCGCCCTACCGCAGCGGCGGCGGGCCCTCCTCGACGGGCGCCGAGCGACCCGACGCCGACGACGCCGCCGACCAGTCCGTTCTCAAGTCGTACGACGAGGCGGTCGCCGCGACCGAAGCGACCGAGGGGAACGCGGGCGAAGCGGACTCCGGAACCGCGACCGAACCGGACGCCTCGGCCGCCGACGGCGGCGACGAGATCGACGCGGACGCCGACGCCGCGGGCGCGGACACCGCGGACACCGCGGACGCCAACGCTGCGGACGCTCCGAGCGCCGATCCCGCGACCGAGGGGGAGGCGGGCCCGCCGGACGACGTCGACCCCGTCACCCGCGACGACGTGGCCGAGAGCGCGCTCCGGTTCGACGACGCGATCGAGCTCGGAACTCGGGAGGCGGTGATCGAGGAGCTCCGCTCGCGCATCGAGGCGCTCCCGGAGCTCTCGCGCGGGATGCTCCGCCACTACCGCCGCGAGGGCGCCAGCGACCCCGTCGCGGCCCACATCGACGCCGGCGGCGACGGCGACTCCGGCCACGCCTACAGCCGTCACCGACCCGTCCGGCGCGCGGGACTCATCCGCCACGCCGGTCGCGGCCACTACGCCTACGCGGTCCCGGACCTCGTCCGCGAGGCGTACGCCGACCGGCTCGACGAGGCGCAGGTCGACGAGATCGTCCGCGCCGTCGAGAGCGTCTTCGTCCCGCCCGCCGAACTGAGCTACCCGGCGGACGCCGACCCGTCCGAAGTCGACGACGTGGAAGTCACCGGGGACGGCGACGGGGCCACCTTCGCTGACGCCGACGGCGCGGTCACCGGCGACGAGGAAGCCCCCGCCGACCGCGACGGAACCGCGACGGACGTCGAGGCCGGTGAGACCGACGAAGCCGACGGCACCGAGACGCCGACCGACGCCGGGCTGAGCGACGCCGCCCGTCGGTTCGCCGAGCGCTCGGACCGCTGAGTTCGACCCGGGACCAGCGGCGCTACCGTCTCCCGGCCTCGCCGGTCAGAACGGTAGCGAGAGGTGGTCGCTCGGCACCGCGTTGCGCGCGGTCACCTGCGGGTCGACCACCTGGCTGATCTCCAGGCCGCCGACGAGGCTCGAAAAGAGGTACGCCTCGGTGCGCGAGAAGCCGTGGTGGTGCGTCAGTAGGTCCAGCATGTCGCCGTTCGCCAGCTCGACCGCCTCCTCCATCGTCTCGGCGCTCGCGAGCGTCTTCACCGCGTCGCCGGTGTCGAGGAGGGGCCGGTCCGGCGAGACGGCCGGATCCTCGATCACCGAGAGCGTCACGTCGATCTCGGTGGCTATCTCGGCGCCGGTCCCGCACATCTCGCCGTCGGCCATCGCGGCCTTCGCGTCGCCCATCGCCAGCATCGCGCCCGACTGAAAGACCGGGAAGTAGACGGTCGTCCCGCCGGTCACGTCGGTCGTGTCGAGGTTTCCCCCGTGGTCGTCGGGCGTAAGCGTCGAGACCGTCTCCCCGTCCGTTGCCACGCCGATCGTCCCGATCACGGGCTCGATCGGGACGTCGATCCCCTCGAAGTCGATCGTGCCCGCCGCGTCGCCGCCGCTGCCGTCGGCTCCGCCGCCCTCGACCTCGGTGATCCGCGTCGCGGGGTGGTCGATATCGGGGTCGTCCTGAAGGAGGCCGAACCCGGGCGCGGTGAGCACGCGGCCGCGGTCTTCGGCGACGCGCACGTCCTCGATCTCCACCGCGAGGACGTCGCCGGGGCTCGCGCCCGCGACGGCGATCGGACCGGTGGCGGCGTTTACCTCTTCCGGGATCGCGTCGAGCAGGTCGCCTTCCTCTCGAATCTCGCCGTTCAGGCTATCGACCGTCTCGATCGTCAGCGACTCGCCGTCGGCGGCCTCGTAGACGGGATCCATCTCCGGACCGAACTCGTACACGTGGCCGTCGCGATGTGAGACGACTTCTCGTGTCATCGGCTCCCGCTCCGCGCCCCGAGAGCAAAAATCCCCGCGGCGGGTCCTCGCGGAAGCGATCGCAGAGTCGCCCGATTGGGAACTCGGCACAATACGAATCGAACGCCGACGAGATCCGATCTCGGCTCGTCCGTGTCGCGCTCGTCGAGTGGCGACGGTGTCGGCTCGCGTTTCGGATCAGCTCTCGGGGGCGGCGCGCTCGGGGCGGTCGTACTTCTCCTCGAACTCTCCGATGAGCCGGCCCATCTTCGCGTACCAGTCGTTGAGCATGCGCTGCATGTCGTCGGCGATCTGCGACGGGTCCGTCGGACTGTACACGTGATAGTACCCGCCCTGCTCGTAGTTGATCTGCTCTTTCTGGATGAAGCCGGCCTTCAGGAGCCGTTGGACCGCGCGGTAGGCGGTCGAGCGCTCGCGGTCGACGCGCTCGGCGACCTCGTCTATCGTGAGCGACTCCTCCGCCGAGACCAGCGTCCGGTAGCAGTCCTTGTCCAACTGCTTCAGGCCGTGGAAACACTCGAGTAACCCCTCGCACTCCATGTCCCGCTGGAGCTGTTCGGACATCGAATCGGGCATTTTACGCGAGAAAAGAGGCTCTCCGTCGATAAAAGTGTTGTGTGTAAAAAGCACAATTCCACGGATTCGGCCGGGCGGACGGTCGTCGACCGCGACGCCGTCGACGGAAGCCGGGCCGAAACGGGGTCGCTACTCCTCGTCGGCGTCAGCGTCGTCGGCGTCAGCGTCGTCGGCGTCCGCTTCGTCGTCGTCGGCGTCGAGACCCGCCGCCTCGAACGCGGCCTCGACCTCCTCGACCGGGACCGTCCGGAAGCCGTCGGCCTCCGTCACGGTCGCGACCGCGAGGTCCGAGGGCTCGAACTCGTCGTCGTGGGCGGCCAGCGCCGCGACGGCGAGTTCGATGCCGGCCTCGAGCGAGAGGTCGTCGCTCCACTCCTCCTCGAGGTGGCCTTGGATCTCCTGGCGGCCGCCGCCGATGACGGTCGCCTTCCACTCGTTGGGGGTGCCCGAGGGGTCGGCGGCGAACAGGCGCGGCTCGCCGTCGTCGATGCCGCCGATGAGGAGGGCGGCGCCGTACGGCCGGGTACCGCCGCGCTGAGTGTTCTCCTGGATGTGGTCGGTGACGAACTTCGTCAGCGTCTCGACGCCGACGGGCTCGCCGTATCGGAGGCGGTTCCCCTGCGACTGGCGGCGTGCGAGGTCGATCAGCTGGCGGGCGTCGGCGACGTGGCCCGCGCTCGCGGTGCCGACGTGGTCGTCGAGCTTGTGGAGCTTCTCGATGCTCTCGGCCTCCATCAGCGACGAGGAGGGGCGGGACATCGCGACGAAGACGACGCCGTCGGTCGTCCGGACGCCGACGCTCGGCGCGCCGCGAGAGACCGCCTCCCGGGCGTACTCCACCTGGTAGATTCGACCGTCCGGCGAGAACAGCGACGTGCCGCGGTCGTACGCCTGCTGGTCGTTGTTCCCCATCATCGTCGATCACCCGCTCGCGCGGTGTCGCGCTCGCTCATTACCGCTCCTTACGCCGCGGCGTTGAAAAAGCATCCGTAACCGGTACGTCTCGGAGCCTCCGCAACCCCGGGTCCGGCGGCCCGCCGGTCGCCGGAACGGTCCTTCCGGAGAATCACCTCGCGTCCGTCGCTAAGCGGCGACGCGGCCCCCGGTTCCGCCGGCGACGGATATATCCACGCACGTCGCGTAACGCGCATGACATTGACGCTCACACGAACCACAGCCGCGCTGTTGGCCGCGCTGACGATCCTGTCGGCCGTCGGCGGGGCGTTCGCGGTCGGCGGGGCGGCGGCGGTACCGGACGCGCGGATCACCGTCGGGGAGATCGGCGTGTCCCCGAACCCTCCGACCGCCGGCGAGCGGACGGCGCTGAACGTCACCGTCTCGAACTCCGGGGGAAGCGACGCGGCGGCGAACGTCACCGCGGTGCGCGTCCGCGACGCCGACGGAGACGTGCTCGACAGCGTCTCGGGCGTCGGCGCCCTCTCCGCCGGCGACTCGCTCGACGCGACGCTCTGGACGACGTTCGCGGAGCCGGGTGAGAAGCGGCTCACCGTCGAGGCCGTCGCGAACCAGTCGACCAGCGGCGAGTTCGTCACCGTCACCCGCGACACCGTGATCGAGGTGCGGCCGATCGAGGTGGCGCTCGACCTCCGGACCCGCGCGCTCGACCCCGAGGACCTCCGGAGCGACGACGGGAGCCAGGGCGCGGCCGCCGACCTCGGCGTCGGCGGCATCCAGGGCATCTTCGGCGGTGGCGGCGGCCTCGACGCGAGCACCGACGGGCGGCAGGGCGAGGCGTCGCCGCCGGTCCCCGACTCGCCCGTCGAGGTGACCGTGGTCAACACGGGCACGACGACCGCCGATCGCGTCAGCCTCCGCGCCGTCGGGACCGCGGTCGACGGCGGCGGAACCGGCACCCCGGGCGACGCCGGCGCCGGAGGCGAGGGTGACGAGACCGTCTCCGCCGGCCCGTTCGTCGTTGAGGACGTGGCGCCCGGCGAGGAGCGGCAGGTGATCGTCGACCTCGGGCCGCTCGACCGGCGCTCGGAAGTGACGGTCACCGCGACCTTCCGCGCCGACACCGACGCGCGCGACGACCGCGGGGCCGACCGCACCGCGGTGTCGACGGTGACGTACCCGGTCCGCGAGGCGACGCCGACCGTGACCGACGCGACGGTCCGCGATGGGGAGGACGGCGCGGTCGTCGTCGACGCCAACCTCGGTAACGCGGGCAGCGGGGAGATGACGGGGGCGGTCGTCTCGGTCGGCGACGCGCCCGGCGTCGAGCCGACTCCAGCCGGCGGCGAGTACTTCGTCGGGACGCTCGGCGCCGGCGACTTCGTCGGCTTCGAGCTCGAACCGACGGTGAACGCCTCGGTGGCCGAGGAGATCCCGATCCGCGTCACCTACACCGAGCGCGGCGTCCGGTACACGGAGACCCTGCCGGTAGCGGCGCCGGAGCCGGCCGACGAGACCGATACCGGCGGCGCGCTCGGCCGGATCGGCGTCGGCGGCGTGGGATCCGCGGGCGCCGTCGCGGGCGGTCTCGCGCTCGTCGGTCTCGCCGGCGCTGTCGGCGCCGCGGTCAGGAGCGGACGTATCGGCGGCTCGACGGGACGACGAGACGGGTCGGCGCCGTGAGCGGGGACTCCGCGGACGGACGGACGAGCGACGCCGACGCTTCCCCGAACGATCGTGTCGACGTTCCCCCGAACGATCGTGCCGCCCGCGACGCCCCCGTGCGCGACGACTACGGCGTCGCGCTCCGGGGCGTGGTCAAGCGGTACCCGAGCGGGGGCGGCGAACCGGTCGTCGCGCTCGACGACGTCGACTTCGCGGTCAGGCCCGGCGAGTTCGTCGCGGTCGTCGGCCCCAGCGGCTCCGGGAAGTCGACGCTGTTGAACGTCCTCGGGCTGCTCGACGACCCGACCGCGGGACGGCGACTCCTCGACGGCACCGACGTCACGAGCCTCTCGGTGGCCGAGCGCACGCTGGCGCGCAAGGAGTCGATCGGCTTCGTCTTTCAGGACTTCCACCTGCTGCCGACGCTGACCGCCGTCGAGAACGTCGCGATGCCGACCGCGTTCGACCCCGGCGACGCGAGCGACCGAGCCGCCGACCTGCTCTCCCGGTTCGGGCTGGGCGACCGGCTCGGCCACGAGCCGAGCGAGCTCTCCGGCGGTCAAAAGCAGCGCGTCGCCATCGCCCGTGCGCTGATCAACGAACCCGCCGTGCTGCTCGCGGACGAGCCGACGGGGAACCTCGACACCGACACGGGGAAGTCGATCCTCGCGGAGTTCGAGCGCGTCAAGGCCGAGGGCGTCGCCGTCGTCGCGGTCACGCACGACCCGCTCGTCGAGGAGTACGCCGACCGCGTCGTCGACCTCACCGACGGGGTGTTGACGGGCGGGCTTCCGGACGACGGGGGATCGGGGGTCGACGACGAGACGGAAGCCGGCGACAGGGCGGAAGCCGGCGACGGGGCGGAAGCCGACGACGGGGCGGAAGCCGACGACGAGGCGGACCCCGCGAGTAACCGGACCGACTGGGGTGGCAGATGAGCGGTGAGAACCGATGAGCGGCGGTGAGCCATGACCGACGGGAGTCGGAACGCGAACGGTCTCTCCGGTTGGCTCCGGGGGTGGCGCCCCGCGGTGTCGATGGCGTCGCGGAACCTCCGGCGAAATCGGATGCGGACCGTGCTGGCGGTGTTGGGCGTCTGTATCGGCGTGCTCGCGGTCGCGGCGCTCGGCATTTTCGGGAACGTCCTGGCGCTTGGCGCCGACGACGCCATCGGCGACATCGGCACGCAGGTCGTCGTCTCCCCGAACACGGACGCCGGCGTCGAGTCGCTGTCGGACGCGGACGTCGCGTCGATCCGACGGGCGGTCGGCGAGCCCGCGGTGATCCCGCTGTACTCCGACAGCGCCACGGTCGCGCGGCAGGGCGATCAGACGTTCGCGACGGTGTACGGGATCGAGGAGCCCGCGCTCGCGTACGAGGCCGCCGAGGGTCGGCTCCCGGAACGGCACCGACAGGGCGCGATCCTCGGCGCGGGCATCGCCGAGGACCTCGGCGCCGGCGCGGGCGACACCGTCGAGATCGCGGGCTCGCAGGTGCGGGTGATCGCGGTGTTGGTCGAGAGCCAGACGTTCAGTCCGGTGGCGCCCGACGACGCGGTCTTCCTGCCGGAGTCGGCGTTCTCGGCCGACGGCTACGCGCAGGCGCTCGTCGTCGCCGACTCGGGCGCCGAGGCTCGGGCGGCCGCGGACGCGATCCGCGAGGCGGTGAACGCCCGCGAAAAGCGGGTGGACCTGTTCGAGTTGGCCGCCCTCGTCGACGAGATCAACGAGTTCTTCGACCTCCTCTCGACGTTCCTGCTCGGCCTGGGCGCCATCTCGCTGGTCGTCGCGGGCGTCTCGATCCTCAACGTCATGCTGATGAGCACCGTCGAGCGCCGGCAGGAGATCGGCGTGATGCGCGCCGTGGGGGTCGCGCGCCGCGACGTGTTGCGCGTCCTGCTCGCGGAGGCCGGGCTCATCGGTGCGGCCGGCGCCGCGGCCGGCACCCTGCTCACGGTCCTGCTCGTCGCCGGCCTCGTCGCCGCGACGCCCGCGGTCGACGCCGCGCTCGTGCTCGACCCGACGAACGGGTACTACCTCCTGCTCGCGCTCGGCTTCGGCGTCGGCGTCGGGATCGTCAGCGGCGCGTACCCGGCGTGGAAGGCGGCCAACGAGCGGCCGGTCGAGGCGCTGCGGAATTGAGCCGAGACCGACCGAGAGATCCACGCCTTCGCTCGACTCGTCAACCGAACGGCGCGCCGGCGAGCGCCCGCGGGGCGCGAGCCGACCGCGAGGGAGTCAGTCGCCCGAAGCGGAGCGAGGGCGACTGACAGGGCGAGAGCGAAGCTCTCGCTTGCAGCCGGACGTAGTCCGGCGACGAGGCCGGGGAGGCGTGCGGTGCTGTGCGGGGCGGTGCGGTGAGGGGCGGGGCGGGGCTCAAAGGGGCAGTCGCGAGGACGAAGACGGGCGACGCAAGGACCGCAGGAGCGAGCGAAGCGAGCGACGAGGACCGCAGCGAGCCCATCGAGTCCTCGCGACTGGGGCTTTGGAGCTGGTCACCGCAGAGGTAGTTATCGCGTACAGCCGAGCGACTGGGGCTTTGGAAGCGTTCCCCGTCGAGACTCGACTGATCATGGCCCCAGATCGACTTCTGCGTGCGGCGGGACGACCGACGACCACGGCCCTCCGAGACGCCCGCACGTCACCGCATCTCATCGGCGACGCCCCGGCGAGAGGACTGCTCGCGCTGGGAGTCGTCGGCCTCCTCCTGCTCGCCTCTCTCGGATTCGCGTTCGGGCTGAACACCGGAATCTCCCTGTGGTAGATCGCGCTGGCGCTCGGGATCGCCGTCGCGGCGGGGGATCGCGAGTGCGGGCGTCGTCCCGACCGTCGGCTCGCTGTGGCTCGTCGACTGCTGGTGGTTCGCGTTCCTCCGCTCGTCGGTTATATCACGGGTAACTGGACGGGCGCGGGCCGGTACACGTATCCGCGAATGCTGGGATACGGGTACCAATCCGCGCGTGGGGAGCTGCTCGGCGGAATCGAACTCGGCGTCAGACTCGGGCTGTAGTTCGCGGTCGTCGCCGGGCTCGCCGGGTACGCGGTTGGGATGGCTATCGGTCGACTTTCGACGCATACAAACGAATCTCGATAGGCGCAGCCGCCCGCTTATAAACAGTTGACTCTGGATCGACGGCGAACACTTCCGAAGCCCCAGCCGGGAGGGCGGCGCACGCTCGCTGTCGTTCGAGACGCCGAGGGCGTCTCGTGGTGACGAGAGAGCGAAGCTCTCTCGAACCACGCTCCTCGTCGCTCGTTTCACTCGCTCCTGCGGTGCTTACGTCGTCATCAGAACGCTTCGCGTTCTGATTGGCTCACGAGAGCTTCGCTCTCGTGAACGCCTGCGCCGCCCTCCCGGCTGCCCCTTTGAGTCCCGCCCCGCGCCGCACAGCAACCGCACCTCACACCTCCCCAGCCTCGTCGCCGGCGGCGACGCCGCCGGCTGCCAGAGGCGCGTCGCGCCTCGCTGCCGCTCGCTCCCTCCGGTCGCTCGCGGCGTCCCCCGCGCGTGCGACTCGCAGCCTGATGGCTGCTCGTCGGCACGCGCCACCGCAGTTTTAATTGAAAAAAATCGCCGCCCTGCCGAAGACGCCTCTCTAAACGCCGCGGCCCTGGAGCTTCTCTTCCTCCTTCATGTCCTCGTTGGACTGGCCCTTCATCCCCTTCCCGGTGCCGCTCGCGATCCGGGCGAGCTCGTCGGGGTCGTCCCAGTTGTTGACGGCCTCGACGATGGCGGTGCCCATCGCCTCGGGGTCCTCCGCGCCGAAGATGCCGGATCCGACGAAGATGCCGTCGCAGCCGTGGTACATCATCAGGGCGGCGTCCGCGGGCGTCGCGATGCCGCCGGCCGCGAAGTTGACGACCGGGAGCCGGCCGGCCTCGGCCGTCTCGTGGACGAGGTCGCGCGGGGCGCCGTGTTCTCGGGCCCACTTCTCGCGCTCCTCGTAGTTGAGGCCGCTGAGCGTGCGGATCTGGTTTTTGATGGTGCGCTGGTGTTTGACCGCCTGGTTCACGTCGCCGGTGCCGGCCTCGCCCTTCGTCCGGATCATCGCCGCGCCTTCGCGGACCCGGCGGAGCGCCTCTGGGAGGTTGCGCGCGCCGCAGACGAACGGGGAGGTGAAGTCGCGCTTGTCGGTGTGGTACTCGTCGTCGGCGGGCGTCAGCACCTCGGACTCGTCGATCATGTCGACGCCGAGCGACTCCAGGATCTCCGCCTCCTTGCGGTGGCCGATCCGCGATTTGCCCATCACCGGGATCGACACCTCGTCGATGATCTCCGGGACGCGCTCGGGGTCGGGCATCCGCGCGACGCCGCCGCGCTTTCGGATGTCCGCCGGGACGTGTTCGAGGACCATCACCGCGACCGCGCCGGCGTCCTCCGCGATGCGGGCCTGTTCGCGGTTGACGACGTCCATGATCACGCCGCCCTTCTGCATCCGCGCGAAGCCGCGCTTGACCAGCTCGGTCCCCCGCTTCAGCTCCTCCAGATCCGTTGCCTCTGGCATGGATACAGGTTGGGTCGCCGGCCACTTAACGGGTCGCTTTCGGGCGGATGGACCGGCCGAAACGCGCGTTCGCGGCCCGTCCAATCACCGCGCGTGGGACCCGTCCGATCACGGCGGGCCGGGCCGGACGGCTCGCCGCGCACGGTGCCCGATCGATCGCCGCGTGCCTCGCCACCGCAACCGCGAAGTCCCTCCCCGTTCAAAGCCCGTCCGTGACCACCGGAGCCATCCTCGCCGGCGGGCGCTCGACGCGCTTCGGCGACGCCGACAAGGCGGTCGCCGAGCTCGCCGGCGTGCCGATGATCCGCCGGGTCGCGGACCGGCTCGCCGGAGCGGACGACCCGGTCCCGCCCGGCGCCGACCGCGCGGCCGGCGGCGACCCGGTCGTCGACGAGCTCGTCGTCAACTGTCGCCCCGATCAGCGCGAGGCGATCGCCGAGGCGCTGGCCGGGTTCCCGCTCCCCGTCCGCTGGGCGCTCGACGACGAGCCCGACCTCGGGCCGCTGGCCGGGATCCGGAACGCCTGCCGGGCCGCGACCGACCCGTACGCGGTCGTCGTCGCCTGCGACATGCCGTTCGTCGACCCGGGCTTCCTCGACCACCTCCGCGAGGCGGCCGCCGACGCCGAGGCCGCGGTCCCGCGGCTGGAGGACCGCTGGTACCAGACGACGCAGGCAGCGTACGCGACTGGCCCCGCCGCGGCCGCCTGCGACCGCGCGCTCAACCGCGGCGAGCGGAAGGTGCTCGCGCTCGTGGACCGAGTCGACGAGGTCGTCGTCGGCGACGAGGCTATCCGGTCGCTGACGACCGAGCGCACCTTCACGAACGTCAACACGCGGGAAGAGCGGGACGACGCCGAGCGGGCGATCGCCGCCGCGGTCGACGCGGAGTGAGCCGTCGCCTCGCCTCTCGGAACCTCGTACGCCTCCGCGCTACTTTTTCAGGACCTCGTACGGCTCCGCGCTATTCCTTGAGGACCTCGTACGCCTCGTTGAGTCGCTTGAACGCCTCCTCGTCGCCGTCCTCGCCGTCCGGGTGGAGCCGCTTCGCGCGCTCTCGGTAGCGCCGCCGGACCGCCTCGCCGTCCGCCGTGCGGTCGAGCCCGAGCGTCTCGTACGCCTCGCGCTCGGTCATCCGGTCGGCGGCGGGCGCCCTGTCGCGGGGGTCGCCCGTTCCGGACGCGCCGGAGCCGAACCGCCCTCCGGCCCCGCGGGCACCGCCGCGTCGCCCGCTCGCGCTCCGACCGCCGTCGCCGGCGGCGCGGTACGCGCGTTCCCGGTTGGCCTCGGTGCGGGCGCGCTGTCTGGCGCGCTCGCGCTCCGTCGGCCCCGCCTGCTCGGCCGACCGTCGCGCCCGGTCGTGGAGGCGCCCGCTGGCGTGGTACCAGAGGAAGTAGGAGACGGCGCCAAACGGCACCGCGAGCGCCAACGCGATCGGGTGGAGGACGATCCCGCCGATCACGAGGAGCGCCGTCATGCCGACGAACGTCCCGGCGAGCCCCACGACGATCGTTCGGTTCGTCACGGCCGTACTCGGGGGCGAAGGACCGTAAGGCTCTCGACGCCCCCACGAGCTCGTTCTGCTCTCCGCCGACGCCTCCGCACCGTTTATGCCCGCGGCCGCCCGGGTACGGGGTATGGAACCGGCGGACCGAGAGACGGTGACCGGGCTGCCGCCCGGGATCGCGACCGTCCGCGAGGAGCTCACGCCGATGCTCTCGCAGTACGCCGACCTCTGTGCCGCCCACGAGGACGCCTTGGTGCTATTCCAGGTCGGCGACTTCTACGAGGCGTTCTGCGAGGCGGCCGAGACCGTGGCCCGCGTCTGCGAGGTGACGCTGACGGAGCGGTCCGACTCGACCGGCGACTACCCGATGGCCGGGATCCCCATCGACAACGCGGCCCCCTACCTCGAATCGCTGCTCGACGCGGGCTACCGCGTCGCGCTCGGCGACCAGGTCGAGGACGCCGAGCAGGCATCCGGCCTCGTCGACCGCGCCGTCACCGAGGTGATCACGCCGGGCACCGTCGTCGAGGACGACCTCCTCGAACCGGGGACGACGAACTACGTGGCGGCGGTCGCGGCCGACCGGGGCGTTGAGGAGTCCGATCCCGCGACCAACGTCGGCCTCGCCGCCGTCGACGTCTCGACCGGCGAATGTCTCGTCACGTCGGGCGACGCGGACGCGGTCGCGGGCGAGCTCGACCGGATCGCGCCGGCGGAGCTCATCGCCGGCCCGGACGCTCCCGCGTTCGAACCGAGCGACGCGGAGCGCGGCTGGACGACCCACGACTACGACGCGGGCGCCTTCGACCGCCGGACGGCGGCCGAGCGGTTGGAGCCGTACCTCCCGGCACCGGACCGGCGGTTCGACGCCGACGCGGAGCTGCGGGCGGCCGGTGCCGTGCTCGCGTACGCCGAGTACACGCAGGGCGACGACGGGCCGCTCCCCTACGTGACCCGGATCCGACGGTACGACCCCCGCGACCGGCTCCGGCTCGACGCGGCGGCCCAGCGCAGCCTGGAGCTCTTCGAGAACCGCGGGCTGGGCGCGAGCGACACGCTGTTCGACGCGCTCGACGAGACGAACTGCGCGCTCGGCCGCCGCTGCTTGGAGCGCTGGCTCCGCCGTCCGCTCGTCGACGCCGACGCGATCCGGAGCCGCCACGACGCGGTCGGCGAGCTCGCGGACCGGAGCCTCGCCCGCGAGGGAGTCGCCGACGCGCTCGCGACCGCCTACGACCTCGAACGGCTGGTGAGCCGCGTCTCGCGGGGACGGGCGGACGCCCGGGACCTCCGCTCGCTCCACCGGACGCTCGCCGTCGTGCCAGAGCTGAAGGCGACGCTCGCGGAGACGGAAGGGGTGGACGGCGACGGAGCCGACGCGACGGACGCCGCCGATGAGGGCGACCCCGCGCTCCCTCGAACCGATCACCTCCGCGACCTCCGCGACCGGCTCGACGAGCTGACCGAGGTCCGCGAGCTGATCGACGGCGCGATCGCGACCGACCCGCCCCAGGAGATCACCGAGGGCGGCGTGATCCGCGAGGGGTTCGACGGCGATCTCGACGACCTGCGCGCCACCGAGCGCGACGGCCGCGAGTGGGTCGCGGAGTTGGAGGCGAGCGAGCGCGAGCGCACCGGGATCGACTCGCTGTCGGTCGGTCACAACCAGGTCCACGGCTACTACATCGAGGTGACCGACGCGAACCTCGACCGCGTCCCCGACGACTACCGACGCCGGCAGACGCTGAAGCACAGCGAGCGCTACGTCACCCCGGAGCTGAAGGAGCGCGAGGAGGAGATCGTCGGCGCCGCCGAGCGCGCGGACGCCCTAGAGTACGAGCTGTTCGTCGATGTCCGCGACCGCGTCGCGGCCGAGACCGAGCGGATCCAGGACCTCGCCGACGCGCTGGCCGAGCTCGACGCGCTGACCTCGATCGCCGCGGTCGCCGTCGAGCGCGACTACGTCCGGCCCGAACTGCGCGAGGGCTCGGACGCGGCCGTCGGTGACGCCCCCGACGCCGCCAGCGACCCCGCCGCAGGCGTCGAGATCGAGGGCGGCAGGCACCCGGTCGTCGAGCGCACCGAGGACTCCTTCGTCCCGAACGACGCCGACCTCCCGCGCGGCTCGGTCGCCGTGATCACGGGGCCGAACATGAGCGGGAAGTCGACGTACATGCGGTCGGTCGCCCTCATCGTCGTGCTCGCGCAGACGGGCTCGTTCGTCCCCGCGCAGGCCGCCTCGCTCCCCGTCTTCGACCGGCTGTTCACCCGGGTCGGCGCCTCCGACGACATCGCCGGCGGGCAGTCGACGTTCATGCGCGAGATGAGCGAGCTGACGGAGATCCTCCACGACGCCGACGCGGACTCGCTCGTCCTCCTCGACGAGGTCGGGAGGGGGACCGCCACCACCGACGGGCGCGCCATCGCCCGCGCCGCCGCCGAGTTCCTCCACGACGAGCTCGGGGCGACCGCCCTCTTCGCGACCCACTACCACGGGCTCACGGACCTGGCCGACGAGCGCGAGCGCGTCTTCAACCTCCACTTCACCGCGACGCGCGAGGACGGCGACGTGACCTTCCTCCACCGGGTCGTCCCCGGCGCCTCCTCGTCGTCGTACGGCGTCGAGGTCGCGGAGCTCGCCGGCGTTCCCGGTCCCGTGGTCGACCGCGCTCGCGACCTCGTCGCCGCGGAGGAGGCGGAGCGGGGTCGCGAGGCGGAGCGGGGTCGCGAGGCGGAGCGGATCGAAGACGCGGACACGCCCGGCGACGCGGGCGCGACGGGCGACGCGGACGCGACCGGCGAGGGGGATCCGGACGACGATCCCCCCGACGCCGACGCGTCGCTGCGCGAGTTCCTCGCGGAGGAGACGCCGGAGGGGCCGGAAGCGGACGGAACCGAACCGGTCGACCCCTCGGCGGCCCGAGAGTCTCGCGTCGGTTCGACGAACGACGCGGACGAGGGAGCCGCGGCCGACGCGCCCTCCGGCCTCGCCGCGGAGCTTCGGGACCTCGACCTCGCGCGGATGACGCCGATCGAGGCGCTGAACGCGCTCCACGACCTCCAGTCGAGGGTCGACGATGACTGGTGAGCGGAACCGCGGTCGCGGCGCGTCCGGCGCCGAGGACGCCGCCGAAGCCCGGGGCGACTCGGCCGAGGACGAGGGACGCGTTCGCCGGCTCGATCGGGAGACGGTCGACCGGATCGCGGCCGGCGAAGTCGTTACTCGGCCGGCCCGGGTCGTCGGGGAACTGGTCGAGAACGCGCTCGACGCGGGCGCCTCCCGGGTCGAGGTCGCCGTCGACGGCGACGGCACCGACCGGATCCGGGTCGCTGACGACGGGCGAGGGATGAGCCGCGCGGACGCGGCCCGCGCCGTCGAGCGCCACGCGACGAGCAAGCTGGCGCCCGACGGCGACCCCGTCGGGGTCGACTCGCTCGGCTTCCGCGGCGAGGCGCTCGCCGCCGTCGCCGAGGCGGCCCGGCTCGAACTCGTGACCAGCCCGGGCGACGGCGTCGGCACGCGGGTCGTCGTCGACGGGACCGCGGCGGTCGGGAGTCGCTCCGAGGGGTCGGACGGCGAGCGGGACGTCACCGTCGAGCCCGCGGGTCGCGCTCGCGGGACGACGGTCGTCGTCGAGGACCTGTTCGCGACCAGGCCGGCCCGCCGTGAGTCGCTCGCGGGCGCGAGCGCGGAGTTCGCCCGGGTCTCCTCGCTCGTCGCCGACTACGCGCTGGCGAACCCCTCGGTCGCGTTCGCGCTCGACCACGACGGGTCGACCACGCTGTCGACGCCCGGAACCGACCGCACGGACGCCCTCCTCGGCGTGTACGACCGCGACACCGCGAGCCGGTCGACGACGGTCGACGCGAGCGTCGACGCCGAACCGGAGTCGGCCAGCGTGGACCCGAACGCGGTCAACGTGGGCGTCTCGGGGATACTGGCGTATCCGTCGATCACTCGGGCCACCCGCGATCACGTCCGCGTCTCCGTGAACGGTCGGCCGGTCCGGAACGGCCGGCTCGCGGCCGCGGTCCGCGAGGGGTACGGTCGCCTCCTCGCCGACGGCCGGGAGCCGGTGGCGGCGGTCGACGTGTCGCTGTCGCCCGACCGCGTCGACCCGAACGTCCACCCCGCCAAGCGTGAGGTGGGCCTCCGCGGCGCGGACGCGGTCGCCGAGGCGGTCGCGTCGGTCGTCACGGACGCGCTCACCGGCGCGGACCTCCGACGCTCGGCGGACGTCGCCACCGACCTCGAATCCGCCCTTGGCCCGGTCGGCGCCGACGACGGCTCGCGGACCGGCGCGTTCGCGGACGCCGAGCCGGTCGGCGTCTTCCGCGACCTCTACGTCCTCGTCGAGGCCGGCGACGAACTCCTCGTGATCGACGGGCACGCCGCCCACGAGCGCGTGAACTACGAGCGGCTCGCCCGGGCGTTCGACGGCGAGGCGGTGCCGACCGCGCCGCTCGACCCGCCCGCGACCGTCTCGCTGTCGGCCGACGAGGCCGCGGCCGCGAGGGCGCACGCCGAGGACCTCGCCGCGCTCGGCTTCGAGACCGAGGCGTTCGGCGGCGGCACGCGTCGGCTTCGGACCGTCCCCGCGCCGTTCGGTCGGACCGCGGACGCCGACGCCTTCCGCGACGCGCTCGCGGCCCTTTCGGGGTCGGACGGTGACCGCGGCGCGCCGCGGGACGCGCGCGACGACCTGCTCGCGGAGCTCGCGTGTCACCCGTCGCTGAAGCGCGGCGACTTCTCCGAACTCGACGACGGCGACCGGCGAGACCTGCTCGACCGCCTCGGCGAGTGCGACCGGCCCTTCGCCTGCCCGCACGGCCGGCCGACCGTTCTCTCCGTCGACGAGGCGACGTTCGCGGCCGGGTTCGGTCGGGACCGGTGAGTCGCGGGTCGGGACCGGCGAGCCGGGTACCGGTGCGCTCCACGTCGAGACGGGTACGGGCCCCGACCGGTACCTATTAACACGACGCGGCCGCGGGTTCTCACATGGGAGAGCGGACCGACGTGACGCGGGGGTCGCTGCCGCGAGAGCGGTCGGCCGGCCGGTTCTCCGGCCCCGACGGCCTCCGCGACGTCGTCGAGCGGATCCTCGCGTGGCTTCGGGAGCGCCGCGGATCCGGCCTGGAACGCGTCTCGACGGCGACGACGATGCGGAACGTCGTCGACACGGACGCGCTCGCCGAGGAGACGCCGGCGAAGTGGAGCGTCCGCCACGACGTGGTCACCTACGGCGCGGACTCGCTCACGGACGTGCTCGTCTTCCGGCACGACCCCAGCAGACAGGACCTCGTGGTGATGCCGGAGCGGAACACCGAGCCGGAGGGGGAGATCAGCTTCTATCACGCCGACCGCACGAAGGGCGCGCGCCACCTGTTGTCCATCGGCGCGGACTCGCTCACGGCCGCCCTGAGCTACGTGTTAGAGCGAATCGAGCGGTTCGAGCGACTGTTCACCGGCCGCGGGACGGAGCTTCCGAGCGGCTACACCGGCCCGTCGGACCGCTGAGCGAGGCGGAGCGCCGGAGCTTCAGGCGGGGCGGTCCCGCGACCGCTCCTCGTCGTCCCCGTCGGTCCGCTCGACGCGCTCGACCGTCTCCTCGGCTTGCGCCGTCTCCGGCGGGTACGAGACGGTCCGCTGCGGGTAGGGGATCGAGATGCCGGCGTCGGCGAAGCGGTCCTGAATCCGCTCGACCACGGTCGCCTTCGAGCGCCACCGGGCCTGCGGTGTCGGCGGATCGATCCAGAAGCGGAGGTCGAGCAGGATCGCGGAGTCCCCGAACCCGGAGGGGATCGCGTACGGCTGGGGGTTGTTCGCGATCACGTTGATCCCGTTGAGGACCTCCTCAGCGATCTCGGCCGCCTCGTCGGGGTCGTCGTCGTATCCGATCCCGACCTCCATGTGGATCCGGAGGCGCCCCTCGCGGCTCCGGTTCGTGATCGCCTGGTTGGCGACGAGGTCGTTGGGCACCACGACGTACTCCCCGTCGAAGTTGCGCATGTGGGTGTTCATGATCGTGATGTCGGTGACGAACCCCTCCTCGCTGCCGATCTCCACCCAGTCGCCGATCTCGAACGGGCGGGCGAACATCAGCACGAAGCCGGCGATGAGCGACCCCAGCGTCTGCCGGGCCGCCATCCCGAGCACGATCCCGAGGAAGCCGGCGCCGACGAGGAGGCCGCCGAGGTTCACGCCCCAGATCCCGAGGACCGTGATGGCGGCGAGCACGAGCAGCCCGACCTGCGCGAGCCGGGTGAGGAGCTGTTCCTGGTGGGCCGTGATCCGGTCGCTGTCCGCCGACAGCTCCGTGACGTACGTCTCCACCACGTCGCTGACGACGTAGGCGCCGCCGAGTAGCACCGCCGAGACGACGACCTGCGCACCGACCCTGACGGCGTTCTCCGCGACGGGCAGCACCGCGACCACGACGTCGAACCGCCCCCACAGCGTCAGCACGGCGACGCCGGCGAGCACGAACAGCCCGAGCTGGAGGCCGCCGACCGCCAGCCTGAGGAGGAACGACGACGGGACGCCGTCGCGGAGCGTCTCGATCGCGCCTTCCGTCGACGCCCCGGCGCGGTCGTCGAGGACCCGCTCGATCCAGCCCGAAGCGACCCGCTGACCCGCACGGACGGCCCTGGGAAGCAACAGCCAGCCGATCGCGAGCGTCGCGAGGACGATACCGGCGGTGACCGCCAGCCGTCCCTCCGTGCTCGCGACGTCTCGTAACACCGCACCGATTCGGGTTCCCACTCCGGCCATTACGTCCGGGGATTCGCCGCCGGCCGGATAACGGATCCGACGCGAGTCTCACCCGAGAGAATCGGGTCGGCCGGTTCGTGGAAACGAGCCGCGGCGAGGCGCGGGTCCGTCACCGCCCGCGCCGGAGCTCTTCGATCAGCTGTTCGATGAGCGCCGACTGCCGGTCTAAGCGCTCGGACTGCGTCTCGACGGTGCGCCGCAACGCGGCGACCTCGTTCGCGAGGTCCGCGTCCTCGACCCCGGCGCTCTCGAACGGTGACCCGTCGAACGCGTCGTCGTCCGGACCGGCGGCGTCCGTCTCGACGCCGGGGGCGACGGAGTCGGCGTCGGCGGCGTCGGAGACGGGGTCTCCGGTCGTCGAACCGGCGACCGTCGAGTCCGCCGCGACCGTCTCACCGTCGGCCGAGGACGCGGGTTCGCCCCCCGCCTCTCGTTCGCTCCCGTCGTCGACGGACGCGGCCCCGGTCGGCTCCGAGCCGAGGGAATCCGTCGCGGTCGCGTCGTCGAGCGGGTCTGCCCCCGTCGCGTCGTCCACGGACGCGTCCGCGGCGAGCGGGTCTCCGTCCAGCGGGTCGTCGTCCTCGTCGGCCGAACCGTCGGAATCGGCCGAATTCAATCCTGGGGCGGCCGATTCCGAGGTGTTATCGCCTTCGACGGGCGGGTCCGACCTGCCACCGAGGTCGGCGGCACCGGCCGACTCGTTCGGTCCGGTTCCGATCCCGTCGGCGTCGGCCTCCGCGTCGGCGGCCGGGGACGCCGAGAGCGGGTCGGGCCCCTCGCCGAAGTCGGTCGCGCCGCTCGCCTCCGCGTCCGGGGCCGACTCGTCGGCCTCGGCGGCGGCGACGCGGAACTCCTCTACGCTGTCGACCTCGTGGAACGAACACACCGCGTCGGCGAGCGTCTCCCGGACCGCGCGGGCGGACTCGTTGGGGGCCTTGAACCGCTCCGAACGGCCGTCGTGGACGAGGACGATCGCGGTGGCGACCGTCCCCTCCTCGAAGTCGAGCCCGGTGAGGTCCGCGTAGTGGAACTCCTCGAACTCGGGGTCCCAGACGGCCGAGCCGACGTGTTTGACCAGCCGCTCGCTGGTGACGATCAGGGTGAGCTCCGAGAAGCGGAAGGTGCGCACGACCGTCTCGCCGGGGCCCGTGACGCCGCTCGCCGAGAGGACGCCGGCGAGGATCGGGTGGAGGACGTCGTCGACGCGCTTGGCGGGGACCGAGAGCGTCTCGTCGCCGTCGAGGCCGTACCCGAGGGTGATCTTCGCCTTGCGGCGGCCCGTCGAGACCTCGATGCGCTCGACGTCGTGGCCGTACTCGTCGACGGACTCGTCGGACAGGAGCCCGTCTCCGCGGAAGACCAGGGTCCGGGTGGGCGTGACCGCGAGTCGATCGTCGCCGCCCAGCGGCACCTCGGCGACGACGTCCTCGTCGCCGACGGTCGCCGCGAGCAGTTCGGGGAGGCTCATACGCCGGGGATACGCCGCGCCCGGCATAAATCCGCTGGGTCGACCGCGAGCGCGGGGCCGTCGGGTTCGCCCCGCTCGGAAACGGGGGCGCCTTCGGTCCGATTCACCGCCGGAAGCGGCCGCCCGCGGCGATCTGCGATCGGTTCACAACCCTCCGACGGATGGGAAGGTTAAAGAGTCTCATCGCGGTACGAACTGGTGAGGCCGGGTGGCTTAGCTGGACATAGCGCCGCACTCATAGGGTTCGGAGATTCGGTGCGGTGACGCCTTGGAAGCGTCCGCGTCCTTCCCGTGGCTCCGCCGAGCCTCGGACCTGGGACATGCGGAGATCGTGGGTTCGGAGCCCACCCCGGCCATACAATCTATTCTATTCAGTTACTGACAAATATCTGATTAATTGGGGTCTGATCTCAAATGACTCCACAGAAACCTCGTTAATAGTGAGAAGTGAAGTTGAGACTACAGTGGGTTTAGCGGGGCTGTGATGCGTTGTTTCGGGCGAATTTTCGAGGCGAAGCTGCTTCGGATCTACTCTCGATAGTCTTCTGGTGGCGTACTACCAACTAAACCGGTGAATTTCCAAGATCTCCGACAGTGTTGCCACTCAGGAATCCGGACTACCCCGGACAGAGTATCTCTCTATCCGATTCCAGTTTCCTTCTTCAGCAGCGTCAGCGTATTGTCGGCTGTTACGATCGGCGAATGTTCATACTCACCCGTCAGCTCGACTTGGACGAGCAAATCGACCGCTCGCCAAATCGAGTACAAGAGACACGCGAATGCGAAGTAGAAGAATCGGAGCCCGAAATTCTTCGACGTCGTCGCCGCCATGAACCGCTTTATCGATCGATAGCCACTCTCGATTTCCCACCGGTAGCCGTACTCCGTGAGGTGTCCGCTCCCCCGGTTCGTCATGAACACCGAGTACTGCCGATGATCGTCGTGCTCGGAGTCCTCTTTCCGGCGGTAGATCAGCGTCGTCTCGTGCCACTCATTCTTTCCGAGATGGAGCTTCCGGTCGGTCTCGTAGCGGTCTTGGTCGCGCTGGAGCAATCGCTTGGCCTGGGCTTTCTCGCTGGTCTGCATTCGCTTCGGCACGACGTATGAAAGCCCGCGCTGGCTGATCATCTCCAGGATGTGCTGGCTGTCGAACTCCCGATCCATCAGCACGTTATCGACGTGTACCAACTCTTCAGCCGAATCCAGCAAGTCCTCGACGATTTCCAGTCGTGTCTCCCCCTTTCGGACGGGGCGGGCATCGAGGACCAGCGGGACGGCGTTGCCGACTAACTGGACGGACGCCCACTGGTAAGCATACTCGTCGGTCTTCTCCTTCGTCCCGATGATCTCGTCCTCGTGGCCCGTGCGGTTACCTGTGAACGGGTCAGCTTCGGTAATGTCGATCGCGACGATTCCGGCTCGAAAGAACTGCTCTGTCTCGGCAACTTCGTTCAGGAGCCGAGTGATGGCCTGCCGGTACATCGCTCGAACCTGTTCAATCGAGAGGTTCCGAATCTGCCCCCGATGGGCGTGCCCCAGCGGCGTCCGATCCCGAGTCGATTCGTAGACGAAACTGCGAGCCCCTTCGTTCGCAGCCAGCCGCTCACGAAGACCCAGATACGTTTGTAAGTCCCAGTACGCGTTCTCATGGATTTCACAGCCATCACCACGGTCCAACGAGAATGACGGGAAGACGACTCGGCTGACGTGATCGCTGATCTTCGCTGCTTCTTCCAAAATAGTCTGGTCGTCAAGATCGGTCTCCATAGACTCTTCGTTGTGGTACTGGAGCTTCCGTTCCGGGTCACGAGGAACCGCAACACCGGCATTCTGGGCGTTGATGAGGGTCGTCCGAGCCGTTCTCTCGACAGTCTCACGGAGCTTGGCACTGAAGCGCTCATTCCAACTGCGCCAGAGAGTCGACTGGTCGGGAACGGAATCGAACCCAAGCGATCGACGGGTTTCAGAGTGCTGACGGAGATACTCGACGAGCGCGGTTTCGTGATCCCAGCCGTACACTTCTTTCAGCAGGAACGCTCTGAAGAGCTGTGGCATCTCATATCGGGTCGGACCGGAGTACTGGTCGTGGGGACTGAACTCCACGTAGGACAGTAGATACTGACAGACCAACCCCTCGACCGAGTTGTGAGCGCTGTGTTCGAACCAGATTCCAGAGACAGTCCGGAAATCCTCAATGAGCGCAGTCAGTGAACTTTGGTCGTACAGTGGCGTCGCGTCGTAGGCCGGCCAATCGACGTGTGGGCGTTGAGCGATTCGTCGAAAGACATCACGGCGGGAAGTGTCACTCGGGACCACTAGAACTCCATGCCCCTGACTCGTGTACGGACTCATCTCCATCGAAAGATGTGCGGTACTGTCCGAAACGGGCCAATTCCAACTTTGCTGCCAGTCCTCTACTATCAGGCTGAGTCGAGACCACGGGAAGGTCAGTCACCGATTGCGGTGATAATGTGGAGGACGAGGATGATGGCAGTGACAACAGTCAGCAAGACGTGTATTCGTCGCCATCGTGAAAAGAGAGTCTCTTTTGTGACAGTCAGCACACGGCCAACGACTGACGGTGTCTCATCTCCTCGTCCAAGCCGGACGACGTGTCGATGTAGATATCGACCATACAGGCCACTCGCCACCTCTACACCGAGCAAGACAGCAACTGCGAGACCGAGGCCTTCCCACTCTTCGACAGCAATGAAGTGTGGCAGCGTTAGTGCCGTCCCGATGAGAACGACCCACTGGTGTGTTTGTAACTGATACCGACGGTACTGCACCGGCAGCAATCGCTTTCGCTTTACAAGACTGTACCCGAGGACACCGAAGACGAGAAGGACAACGCCAGCTTCAACCACACCAATGTACGGAGCCTCATTCACTTCGCCACCAAGGCCCCACCAATCTCCAATCAGACTCGCGCCTGTCTCATCTTCGTCCGAATCCTCTGCATCTTCACCTTCCTCTTCCTCACCCTCCAATTCATCCACGTCCGCAACAGGAGGGAGTGACTGTTCTGTTGCGTCAAGATTTTTCACGACTATATGATCACCATCTACTGGTGATGCCCCCGCTTGAACAGTGCCGACTCCACTAACGACCAGAATGAGCACAACGGCGAGACCGACTTGCGATAATCGATTATACATATCTAGCTGTGGGTACGGTATCAAAAAGTGTGTTCGCGTCCAGTCATCGAATCGTATGCGTCCACACAGTATTCTGGCATAATACGAAGGGCTCAACGCAGGTGCCCGGGACTACTGTGCCTGCAGACGGTTACTTTACAATAGCGGATAGGTTTGATCCGCGATCAGCTAATCTTCGTCATCATCGTCGGACTGGTCGTCAGAGTCATCATCGTCGGACTGGTCGTCAGAGTCATCATCGTCGGACTGGTCGTCAGAGTCATCATCGTCGGACTGGTCGTCGGAGTCAGAGTCTGAATCAGGGTTGCCAGCGTCATCCTCATCAGAGTTTTCGTCACCTTCGTTCTCGTTTGAGCTGTCGTCAGAAACCGTATCCTCTGAATCCGAATTGTCGTCGGTGTCGGTCTCGTTGAGGTCGTCAGTGTCTGTCTCGTTGATGTCGTCAGTGTCTGTCTCGTTGATGTCGTCGATATCGATGGTCTCACTCGGGGTGTCGGCAGTCAAGCTATCGGATGCACTATCATCGGAAAAGAGTGCTCCGAGCGAATCAAATAGCGATAGTCCGCTAAGTGACTCTATCCCTATCTCACTCGTCCCCGTAGCAGTACTGTTCGTTTCTTGATCAGCATCTGCTGTTTGGTTCGCGGGCGCGGCGGTGGCGGAACCAGTTGCTGCTGCACCTGCACTCAATATTAGCAAGGCAACGAGCGCGATACTGGTTATCTTGTTCCTTGGCATTGCAATCCCACATAGGTACAGTTTACAAAATAGCATTCGCGTCCATCTATCGAATCGTCGTACAACCATCGAATCGTCTGCGTGCACAGGGTCAGACAGACACTGATCGCACCAGATGCCTGGTAACCGAATCACATGCGTGCTCAGAACCCATTTCATGTCCTGAACAGATTCGATAGCTGTACGAACATTCGATGGTTGGACGCGAACGCCTTACTACGGCTGTCTCAACCCTCTATTTGCAATGACAGAACGCAACGACCGACACGTCGAAGATAGTGGTTCTGAACCGAGGGGTAGCTAATTATGCGCGTTCCCGTCCCGAAAAACAAACTCGTCGCCTTCACGCTCGTCGGTGCGCTCCTCACAGCTGGTGTCGCCGGGGCCCTCGCGCTGCCCGGTGGCGGCCTCGCGCAAGTTGGCGAGCAAACTGACTCATCCGGTTCAACGGCATCGGATGTAGCACAACAGGCCGCTTCGGATGCGCCGACGCCGAATCAGGAGTTCACCCCAGCAGTCCAGACACAGTCCGGATACGAGGACAAAGAACACGAGGAGTACGAAGAAGACGACGAAGATGAAGACGACGAGGAAGAATACGAAGAGGAACACGAGGACGAAGAACACGAAGAGGATGAGTGACCGAGATGATGGGATCGCTCGCATCGGTCTACGAACGGTTCGGGGACACCCAACGCGAGTTCGAGTGTTGTGACACAACGTTTCGGATTCAGGCGACGGGCGTTTGGGCCGAGGCTGGGGCTACTGTGGCCCGAAAAACGGCTAAATCACTCGAAGCCCAACTGAACGCCTTCGATGCGGCGAGTGCCGTCAGCCGGCTCAACCGTGAAGGAGAAGTCAGGAACGAACACGTTGCCCAAATCGTTCGCCGTGGAATCGAATACAACGACCGGACCGACGGGGTGTTCGATATTCATCAGGGCCGCGTCGAACACACCCTCAAAACATTCCTGCGCGGTGACAGTGAAACACTACCAACAGAGTTTGATACTGGAACTGTCCAAGCCAGCGGCTCTCACATCACGACCGACGTCGAACTCGACCTGAATGGCCTCGCCAAAGGGTACATCGTTGATCGGGCCAGCGAGGCACTCGGCGGCGTCGGCCGACGTGGGTTCGTCAGTGGTGGCGGTGACATGTCCCCACCGACGGGACCGGTCGCCATCGAGAGCCCGTACGGTGACGACACACCGCTGAAGGTCCTCGACACGGACTGGTATGTCGCAACATCGGGCGGATACCGACGGTCACGAAACGGCACTGACCACGTCTACGATCCGACCACCGAATCGCTCGGCTCTCGCCATGAATCGGTCACCGTCGTGGCACGCCGAGACTGTATGGAAGCCGACGCCCTGGCGACGACCCTCGCGGCACTCCCGCTTGCCAAGGCACGCGAATTAGCATCGGACTGGGAGGGTCTAGAGGCGCTCATCATCCACGATGGCGTCTTCCATACGACAGATGGCTTTGAGACACATGTTTTGGACACATAAGCAACGAATCACCGTCGTGGCGATGGTCGTCTTAGTGGTGGCTGTCCCTGCTCTTTGGCAGATCGGAGACGTGCGTGCCGCCCAAGCGACCGAACAAAAACAAAGCGACCTCGTCGACCAGACCGTTTCAACGCGACAGGCCCCAGCCGATTACGATGATGATGATATCAACGACTCCGCGGATACGTGTCCGACACGACCGGAAACGAAAAACGGGTTCCAGGACGCGGACGGCTGTCCCGATATCGTCGAAACGACGGGGGCATCGTGATGTCACAGCTCGTCTGGCTCCTCGACCGAGGTGCCGCACTTGTCACGTATCCGGCATTGTATCTGGCAGTTCTCACGGGCATCCTCTACAACACGGAATCGTTTGGAATGCTCCACGAGGCCGCTCAACGAATCCATATCGAACTATCCGTGTTCGCGATGATCGTCACGTTGCTACACGCGGGACTCGGTGTCCTTGATGCGTGGTTCGTTATCACCGGACAGGTTCCAGCGCCGGCATACTCGATGCCGTACTTTCTCGGCGGCGTCGCCGTCGGTGCGGGGGCACTGCTCATGCTTGTCGTCGCGGTGCTTGGCTTTATTGACGCAAGACGCTTCCAGCGCCCCTGGGGCCCACGCGTCGTCCACTCATTCGCGTATGCTGGGTTCGCCTTCGGGACAATCCATGCTGCAGCGATCGGGACTGATCTGACGGGACTTATTCGTCCCCTGCTGGGACCCTCAGTGGCGTTTCTCGTGTACGTGCTCCTGTTGCGTCTGTTGGTGCTTCGAGGGCTCCCGTCGAACGCGGCGGCGAGCTAGTAGCTGTCCCAGAGGCCCAGGATACGGTCGACGACTTTGTCAGTGAACGAGCGCCGGTGAACCGTGTAGAGGTATTTTACCCGATCAGGATCGCTGACTTCGTAGACGACACTCCGGCCGTCACGCTCTTTGGTGACGAGGTCGGCCTCGGCGAGTTTCGAAAGATGCCACGAGGCGGTCGATTGTGCCTTGTCGAGGCGGTCGCTGAGTTCGGTTGTCGAGAGCGGGCCGTCTGTGAGAAGATGTGCGAGGATGCGGCGACTGTATTCCCGGCGCAGCGCGTTCATCACTGTTCGATCGGCTTCGTCGAACTCGGCAGCCGGATAGTACCGTGTGTACTTGCCGTCATCCGAGACGTCGATCAGGTCCCCATCGGCGAGCCACCTGAGCTGGTACTGGAGTGTCCCTTGTGCGTACTCAAGATCGTCGAGGAGCGCGCGAAAGTGAATTCCGGGCGTATCGGCTATCCGCTGGTAGATTTCCCGCCGAGAGGCCAATTCGAGATCCGGGTCCGACATTGCTTAGTCCCGCGTCAAAGCGACGAAAAACGCCAGGAGGCCACCGAGGATCAGGATTGCACTCCCGTGTTCGAGCAATTCCAGCGTCGCGTACGGGAAGTACGGGAGCAGCGGGTACTCAAGGAACACGATGAACCCATAGACGGCGAACATCGCGTACCCGAGCGTAACGATCCACATACGACGATCACGTTCCCGCCGCCATGCGAGGAAGCTGAGTACACTCAGGCCTGCAGCGAGGACGAAGATACCCAGACTGACGTATTGTTCGAGGAGTTGAGCGAGTGGCATACGTTCTATCTGTACACACAGCCGGTGCGACGTGCTCGGCAATCGATACAATTCAATTGAAGGGGGTAGCGGGGAAAACGATTGGCGTTCAACCGTCGAATCCAATCTTATGCATTGAGACGACCAGTCTCAACTACCCCTTGGATCGTGAAGTTGAGACTACAGTGGGTTTAGCGGGCCTGTGATGTGCGAATTTGAACGATTCGGTCAGCGGAAACTGCTCCAGATCACTCTCCAAGCGGACATTATTGTCACACTTCCAATCGTAAGGGCGAATTTTCGAGATATCCAATAGTGTAGCCACTCAAACGGCGCGCTAACCCAGACAGGGTGTCTCTCTACCCGATTCCCGTTTCCTTCTTCAGCAACGTCAGCGTGTTGTCGGCTGTTACGATCGGCGAATGTTCGTACTCACCAGTCAACTCAACCTGCACGAGCAGATCGACAGCCCGCCAGATCGAATACAACAGGCAGGCGAACGCGAAGTAGAAGAATCGCAGCCCGAAATCCTTCGACGTCGTCGCCGCCATGAACCGTTTGATCGACCTGTACCCACTCTCGATTTCCCACCTGTAGCCGTACTCCGTAAGGTGTCCGCTCCCCTGATTCGTCATGAACCCCGAATACTGCCGGTGATCGTCGTACTCAGAGTCCTCTTTCCGGCGGTAGATCAGCGTCGTCTCGTGCCACTCATTCTTTCCGAGATGGAGCTTCCGGTCGGTCTCGTAGCGGTCTTGGTCGCGCTGGAGCAATCGCTTGGCCTGGGCTTTCTCGCTGGTCTGCATTCGCTTCGGCACGACGTATGAAAGCCCACGTTGGCTGAGCATCTCCAGGACGTGCTGGCTATCGAACTCTCGGTCCATCAGCACGTTATCGACGTGAACCATCTCCTCGGCAGAATCCAAGAGGCCCTCAACAATTTCTAAGCGGGGCTCACCCTTCCGAACTGGCTGCGCGTCTAGAACGATCGGAACGGCATTCCCGACTAACTGGACTGTCGCCCACTGGTAGGCGTATTCGTCGTTCTTCTTCTTCGTTCCGATGATCTCATCCTCGTAGCCAGTTCTATCGCCTGTGAAGGGGTCAGCTTCGGTAATGTCAATCGCGACGATCCCCGCTCGAAAGAACTGCTCTGTCTCCGCAACTTCGTTCAGGAGCCGAGTGATGGCCTGCCGGTACATCTCTCGCACTTGGTCAACCGAGAGGTCGCGGATGTGCTCGCGATGGGCGTGGCCCAGCGGTGTCCGATCCCGAGTCGATTCGTAGACAAAACTGCGAGCCCCTTCGTTCGCAGCCAGCCGCTCGCGAAGTCCGAGATACGTCTGTAAGTCCCAGTAGGCGTTCTCGTGTATCTCACAGCCCTCGCCACGTTCCAGCGAAAACGCCGGGAACACGATGCGGCTGACGTGTCCGGTGATCTTCTCTGCCTGCTCCAACGTAGTTTGATCATTCGGGTCTGACTCACCAGACTCGTTCCCGTGGTATCGGAGCTTTCGTGCCGGCTCACGCGGAACCGCGACACCTGCATTCTGTGCTTTGATGAGAATCGTTCGAGCCGCTGTCTCGACAGTCTCTCGGAGGTCAGGGGTGAACCGCTCGTGCCAGCTTCGCCACAGTGTCGATTGGTACGGGATCGTCTCGAACCCCAGTTTATCGCGGAGTTCAGGGCGGTTCCTGAGGTAGCCAACGAGTGCGGTTTCGTGCTCCCACCCGTGGCATTCTTGCAGAACGAACACCCGGAAGAGAGTGGCCATCTGGTAGCGTGTCGACCCCGCATACTGATCATGGGCGCTAAATCGAAAGTAGGCTAGCGGGAGTGTACAGACGAACTCCTCGATAGAGTCGTGACTATCGTGATCGAACCACGTCTCCGAGACTGTCCGGATATCTGATTCCAGTCCAGCGAGCGACGTTCGATCGTACAGTGGTGTCGAATTGTACGCCGGCCACTCACTATATTGTCGTTGGGCGATCCGTCGAAACACAGTCCGACAGGACTGACTGGTGTAGGGCATCAGTCTATAGAAAGTAGAACGAACTCAAAACGCGTGTTATATTTAATTAAACGGGGGGGTGGGGTGGGTGTGCCTCTGACGCTTCGCTGGATACCAGTTTGAGAGGTATCCGGTTCGATTATTATTGAGGAAGAACATAATTCTGAACCCAATAGATGTACCTGATCAATATTGTCAACGTCTAAGTATTGGCCTTACTATCTATAATCCGGCTTTGAGGGGTGAACGGGGCTATGTATAGTGTAACTCGTGGATTGTCTCTGCTAATAGGTGCCAATACTCTATCCAGTTTTAATCCGTGAATTTCCGCAGGGTTAAGCCATCCTCCTATACCGTTTATAAAGTGAGGGTTTGGAGCTTCATTGCAGAAATTAAAGCAGAGAAAGCAGCATAGCAAATGATATAATTAACACAATTGAAACATATAATAATACGCCGACAAACTCGATCAATCTCATATCCAAATGAGTACCATATTATGAAGCGACACAGCGCTCCATACGACCAAAGCTGAAAGGTATGCTACATTGCTCCACAGATCGATATTATGTCTCGATTGTCCGACCCAGGGAAGCAGGTATTCACCAAGAAAGAATAATAACACTAGTGACACCGACGAGAGAAAGAATAGGCCGGGGATGATTCCGAGAGTCTCAACAATAAGTACGACAATCGGATTGGCTTCTCGCAGTCCGATGCTTAGCCCATAGTACGTGAGACTCGCATCTATAGCTCGTACGAAGACCAATCCGATGAGCAGTGGATATTTATTTTCTGCGAGTACTTCGATACTGCTGCTGGTAGCACAATTAGTGGATGCCACGGCTCCTCGCACCATATCAGAACTGCTCTACAGGTTGGGATCCGATACGCTGGTCTCTGACCAGCATATCGATCTGATAATCTGTCTCGAGACGCTGGAGTGTCGTATCAGCTTCTTCCTCCAACTCTCGTATTCTCTGGAGGAGATCGCCGTATCGGTCGTCCTTTTCTAGCTCTGTCTTGTCGAGGTTCGCTTCTAACGTGGCTTTCCTCGCGGTGAGTGAGAGAAGCTCTGTGAGTGAATCTTCGTATGTTAGAACCAGCTCCGCAGCTTCCACAGCTCGAAGAAGCTTCGTCCGGTCGATTGGTTTGAGAAGATAGTCATCCACATCGATGGACGCTAGGTCTTCCGTTGGCTGAACAGCTGTTACCATGATCACCTGCTGGGCATCGCCGCCTTCACGAATTGATTGTAGCACCTCCGTGCCAGAGAGGCCCGGCATTCGACGATCTAAAAGGACAATATCAATCGGTTCCTCAGCGAAGATTTCCAGTGCATCTTCCCCGGAATAGGCCACATGAACCTCGAACTGCTCCTGTAGCCAAATGCCAAACAAGTCAGCGAGATTCTCTTCGTCTTCGACGATCAGAACGGTACTGGAATGGGTCATCTATTCTCACTCACGCATCTCGTTCGACGATGACACGCACCGTTGATGCGTACATGACCGTCACAAGTGCGTCCTGAAAGAGAAACTCCACAGAGGGCATATGACTGGTCTCCTCGACTGTACGAGTTTTGAACAAGCCATCTAATTTGTCTGTATCAACAAATTCGAACACCGGAGGTGATCTACTGAGTTCCGGCCAGTCTTCGACAGCTTCCATAAGTGTCTCAATGACCGCATCCGAAACACGGACAGGTCTATCAAATTCACGCACTATTTGGGAATCTGTACTCCATCCCGTAGGTTCAGACTCTCGGTGCGGAGAGCTTTGGGCCATAAAGAATACATCTATTCTACAATCAAACGTCTTCTACCCTCTAATATCGGGTTGCCAAATTTAATGCCTATATGGAAAGGCCCACTATTTGGAGCCAGTTTTCCGAATGTCGATAAGCAGGACAGCCCGAGTACTGTAGAACGTGATACTGAGGCAGGTCACAGCTCGGTTGAATCCTGATAGAGAGTCGTCAGCAGATTAGACTCAGCAGCTCGAAGATGCTGGTTGAACGTTGACTGTGCGATATCGAGAGTCTTGGCAATCGACGTCGAATCTGCATCCCGCGGCCAATTAAAATATCCTGCGTAGAGCGCCGTCTGCAAGACTTCTTCTTGCCGGGCGGTAAGAGCTCCATCAAGACGTGCTGAGAGAGAGGTATTAGTTTCTCCCCGCTCACTATCCAGTTTGGATAACAGGGTGAGATCGCTGTAGTCTTCCCGGAGTGAACTCAGATATTCCCCGACGTCGACGGTGAATGGCACGGTTACTGAAACCACGATCTCGTTGGACTCGGAAGCGTTTGTGATTTGATTTATCGCAACTCCTTGGTCGGTCAGTTTCTCGCAAAAGCTGCTGTTCCGCACCGGGACTTTACAGTAGATACCATTTCGAGAGTCGCTCAAAATGACCGTCTCTGGATCGAAACCAGCAGCTTCGAACGCCTCGGGGGTCACGTTTTCACCGGTCACTCGCGCGAACAGGAGGTGATCTGGACTCTCAGTCACTACATTCAACACTTCGAGATCCGTCTCCATATCCGAAACAAGAGTTGCAAGGCCAGTATCGTCCTCGAACTGAATTTCGAGAATTGTGCCCCCACCAGATAGAAGCGCCGCCTTTTGCCGGAGTGCTGATATCCCGTGACCTATTATTTGACCGAGCTCTGTGAGGGCTGTCACCTCTTCTTCAGCGAAGGCGTTTGGTAGTTTGGAGTGGACTTCTAATACGCCAAGGATCGACGCCTCGCTCTGTAGTGGTACAGCCACAATCGAGTTGGTGCCATTTTTCAGTGCGTCTTGTTCCCACTCCGTTTCGGAGCGAGCGGTCATTAAGTCGCTCTCCACGACCGAACCTTCAATCCTGTATGCCCGTTCAGCAGGTGGCAATGTAGAGTTACTCCGTTGGGTATTGTCATCTGCTGGAGTGTCGTTCGCCCCCACTTTTTGATATTGGAGCGACTCCGTTTTGGCTCTGACCTCGATCGTATTCGTATTAATATCTTTTTTACCGATCCACGCCCCGCTAATCAGATCCAGATGAGCTAAAGCATTACAGACCTCTTGCTCCAGTTCTTCTCGTGTATTTGCACTGATAACCGTGGCACTTATCGACCGTATCAGTGTATTGATTCGATCCAGTCGTGTCAGCCGTTCGTTTTGCTCGTTTAACCGCTGGTCGCGTTGCCGAAGGGCCGCCTCTTGTGCTGTTCGTTCGAATGCGCTTGCTGCGTTCGCTGCTAACGTCTTTGCCAATTTGTTCTTTCTTGAGGAGATCTCTGGCGTCGTGGTCATCCCCACCAACAGAACCCCCTCTGATTCTAGTGAGTAGAGTCGCCACGACGAGAACTCCTCTGCCAACCACTGGCTTGACCGAGTATCTACTACGTCTTCGTCGTCGGGAGCCAACTGTTCCGTTCGAGTCACATAGGTCGTCCAGACTGGTGTGTCTCCTTCAGAGATAGTGGGAAGATCGATTTCAGTAACATCTTCCGTGGATGCGTGTGCTAGTGGGACCAAGCGTCCCGTGTGCTCTTCTCGTGTATATATCGCGGCAAACTCGAATCCGAGTTCCCCGACTGCGGCAGTTGTCACGGTCTCGCCGATGCTACGTTCCGAGTCCGCTGTCATTAGATCGCGGGAAACCGCATGCAGATCCTCAAGCTGTTGTTCATACGCGTACCTCTCTGTAATATTGTGGTAGTGTTCAATCCGCCCGCCTGCATAAAGACCAGTTTGAATCGGCCCGCTCCAGTACTCCAACCACTGCTGCTCTTTCGAAGCCGTCTCAGGGATACGGACGATGGCTTCGACTTCGGAATTCATGTTCTCTAGAGAATGAGTTACGAGGTCAGACAGTGTTTGCTCACCTGAGGGATATTCCTGGTACGATTCAGAAGCAATTCGACTGTAGTCAGACCCTTGGATATCGTCTCTATCAACTCCAAGTAATTCTTCGGTAGTTTCGTTTGCCCACACCACTTGTCCATCACGGTCAATTACAATGACCCCTTCCTGTGATGTGTCTAATACGTCTTCAGTGAGGGACTGGTACTGCTGTTGTTCCCTGCGCTCTGCTGCTGTTCGTTGCAGGCGCTCGATAGCCACTCGAAAATCCCTATCTGGCAGGTTCTGGAGGTACCGTTCGACTTTATCCTCGAGTTCTGTGATTTGGTCTGTGAGTGCCTGGTATTTCGGGCTCGTTTCGAGGGTATCTGCCTCCATGACGGCTTCCAAGGTCGATTGGCGTTCTATCAGCGAGAACAGCTCTTGCAGATCCTCGTTGTACTCGGCACGAGTGAGCATCTGGGAGATAACGTCTTCGAGGTCGTCAGCTTCAACGGGCTTTTCGAGATACGCATCGAATCCCATTTTGACGATATCGAAGTCCGGTGTCACCGCAGAGACGATAACCACCTGGCAGTTCGACTCATATTGTCTGAGTCGCGTGAGAACCTCTCCGCCGGATAACCCGGGCATCATCCGATCCAGAAGAACGATATCGACAGTCGCATCGAACGCCTCCAAGGCTTCTTCGCCAGAGTATGCGGTTTCGACAACATAGCGGTCTGCGAGCCACTCTGCATACAGCTCAGCCAAATTTTGGTCATCCTCGACGACCAGGATTTTTGTGTTTCCGTTTTGGGTCATAGTTTACGACACGATGCCCGGTTTTTATAAGTCCTCTCGAGCCGGTTGGGTGGGGACTTCCAATGTGATCTCACTCCCATCGCCCGAGGTTTCAACTGAAATCGATCCCCCGGCATGAGCCACCAGTGATCGCACCATCCACAATCCGAGTCCCTGCCCGTGACTCAGCGGCGTTTCTTCGCCAGTTTCGAGGAGATTTTTCTCCATTTCCGGGAGTCCAGGCCCAGTATCGGACACACAAACCTCTACCCACCGTTCATCGGCTTGCGAGACACTGATCTGTACGGATGGATGCTCAGTATCGTTCGCTGTGATGGCGTTCTCAACGAGCTCAGAAATCGCCTTGTCAAGTTCACTCGGTATTTGTGATTCTAGATCGTGGTCGGCTGTGATAGTGATATTCGCATTAGCATATTCGTCTTCTTTTTTGGCTTGAATATCCTGAGCTATTTGCTGAGCACTCTGGTAGGAAGCGAGAGCGCTCTCGCTCGTGAGTATATTCTGGAGCTCTTGGGTCTTGTTTGCCATTCTTTCCCACTTGTCGAGAATGTCTCGGATCGTCGCAGCGCGCTGTTCACGAGTGTCTGTCTCTGTGTCCGACGCAAGCAGATCGACATACCCTCTCAGTTTCGTCAGATCATTTCGGATATTGTGCCGCATAATCCGGTGTAAGACCTGGACGTGTTGCCGACGCTGCTCCTGAGCTGTGATATCTCGTGCCTCGAATACCAGGAAGCTAAGCTCCCCGCGCTGGCTTGAGATCGGCTTGACCGAGAAGTCGAAGCTGGCGAGTCCATCAACGCCTTCTGCTTCCACGTTGAACCGAACGAATGAACCCGAAGATGCTTGAGTAACTGCCTGCCTGATTTGAGTTTGCACTTCAGACGAATGCGCGAACAGAGAGCACTCCCAGAGCGGTGTGCCTCTGCTCTCCTCCACACGTATGCCGCCGAACTCTGTGAGTGGGTCGTTTAGCTCGAGGATTTCACCACTCTGGGTCATCAGCCCTGTCAATTGGAACGTTTGATTGAATACGGATTCGAATTTTTTCGTTTGTTCTCTTATATTACTGATGTCACGTATATATAACAGAAACCCACCAATTGCTTCATCGTCAAAGAGATTCCGTCCACGTGCCTCTACAGTAATCCACTCCTCATCCGCATCCATTGCTTGGAACTCTAGCTGAACGCTTGAATCGGAATCCTCCACGGCGGCGAAAAACGCTTCCATTACACGTTCCCGATCCTCAGGATGGATAATATCAAAGACACTCTCTTGATTTAGCTGAGTTGGATCATATCCAAGAACCCGTTCAGTAGAGCCACTAAGATAGGTGAAACACCCGTCGCGATCTAAGATAGACACGACGTCGACTGATTCCTCAACGAACCGCTCTGTTCTACGCCGCTGTTGACGCTGGTTAGTAAGATCTCTGATGACCATCCCGTATCCCAGGAACACTCCATCTTCAGTTTGAAGCGGGACGTATGAGACTTCTGCAGGAAACGACGATCCATCCTGACGGACTCGCTGTCCTTCGTGAGTACTTTCTCCTGCGAGTGATGCCTGTTTTAGTAACCGATCAGCAATCCCACGTTTTTGATCCTGTTCAGGGTGTAACTCTGCTGCTGGCATACCAATTGCAGCTTCTTCGTCATGTCCAAAGATGTCGGCTGCTCCATCGTTCCAGCTGTCGATCTGTCCATCGTCATCGAGAAGGACAAAGGCGTATTCCTCGAGACTTTCCGAGAGGATCTCGAATCGCTTCCGCTCCTGTTGAATCTGCCGAATCCGTCGTTTTTGATCCGTTATGTCCGTGGCAATCGCGACAAGTCTCTCTCCAGTTTCGTCATCGGGTATCAGAACAGCATCTGTGTGTATCCATCGCGTTTGTTCGTTGGCATCAATAACTCTGAAATCCGCAGACAAGTCGTTGGTCTCGCCGACTTGTTCTAGTGACTCACGAACACGGTCCCGATCTTCCGGCGCGACGATCTGTACGAACTCTTCATAATTGTCCGGATCATGGCCAAGTAAATCGACAAGCGTGTCGTCGAATGATATCTGATCCGTCTCAAGACTCCACTCTGCAATACCAGTGTCCGTTCCAGAAAGAACCAATTCGAGTTTCCGGTTCTGTTCTGCCAGGCTCCGAGTCCGTTGCCTCCGACCTGTTACGTCCTGCTGTATGCCAATAAACTTCGAAAGCGTCCCATCTACATCAGTGACTGGCGTGACGGACAATCGATTCCAGTATTCACTCCCGTCTTTTCGGTAGTTTTTCAATTCTACTGTCACCGGTTCACCGGCCGCAATCGCCTCTCGGAGCTTCGATATTTCGTCTGGGTCTGTCTCGGGTCCCTGGAGGAAACGTGGATTACGACCCAACGCGTCGTCCTCTTCGTAGCCAGTAATGTCGGTAAATCCTTTATTTACGTACTCGATTGGGTTGCCTTCTCGCTGTGGGTCGGTGATCATAACCCCAACATTCGAGGAGTCAATCGCTTGCTCCTTGAGTTCGAGTTCACGTTCCCGTTGCTGTCTTTCAGTTTCATCGCGCACAGTACACACGAGGGGACCATCATCGATGATAGTCAGAGAGATCTCTGCCGGGAACGTCGTTCCGTCTGGTTGGGATCCGGTTACTTTGCCCCGCCAGTGCCCCTCCGACTCAAGAACAGGGAAGGCTTCCGACTCAAGGCGCTCTACCTCATCTTCGTCATAGAGTATCCGCCAAGAGTTCCCGATGAGTTGGTCAGTATCATCGAATCCATACATATCCACGTGTGTCTCGTCGATGTAGGTGTATTCTCCATCTTCGAGGATGGCGAAGCCGTCTTTCGCATCCTCGACAGCCTGTTGGAACGTCTCCAATTCGCGACGGCGCTGCTCGCGGGGCGTGATATCCCGACTGGAAATAACGAGTGATTCGACGCCTGATTCCCCTGTAACCGGACGGATTGTGCCCGTAACGAACCGCATATTACCGTCCCGATCCGGATGTTCCGCCTGGAAACTGACGTACTTGCCAGCAGCCGCTCGTTCGATCCAGCCTTTAAGATCTTCTTGTAGGTCCGAGGAATGCGACCACCAGTCTCCTTCCCAGAACGGTTCCCCCAAGATATCGGATTTGTCGTTCGAAACGTAGTCTAGCGCTGTTTCATTGACCTCAATCGTCTCACCATCAGTTTCTAATAACGCCACCAGCATTTCGGGGTCTTCGAACACCGACTCGAAACGCCGCTCATTCTCCCGAAGTTCCGCTTGACGCCGATATTTTTCAGACACGTCACGGACAACACAGACAATTCGATCGTCTTCCAAGCGTGTCAGCGATAGTTCAGTCGGAAATTCTTCCTTGCCTTCTGGAGAGGCAGTTACAGTGCCTCTCCACTCACCATCAGATCGGAGCGCTGAAAGCGCCTCATCCTCCATTCGCTCGATTTCAACGGGATCAGTATACAAATCACGCCAAGTCTGCCCGAGTAACTCATCTTGGTCCTCGAACCCGTACATTTCGGCATGCGTTTGATCAACGTACGTGTACTCCTCGTTCTCCAAAATAGCAATCCCATCACTCGCGTTCTCGATGGCCGATTTAAATGACTCTAGGCGACGCCGGCGTTCCCGCTGTTCCGTCACATCTCTCGCAACGGTATGCATATAGGCCGCCCCATCGCGCTCGATCCGACGGTTCGAGAACTCGACATCGATTTTACTGTCGTCGCTCCGAAGTAGTTTCGCTTCAGTGGTTGCTGGTTCGCCGGCTAAAATTTGGTCGTGGTAATCCTGATAGGCATGTAAGTCGACCTCTTCGTGAAGATCGGGAATACGCATCGAGAGGAGTTCCGCTCGCGCATAGCCAGTTAACTGGCAAGCAGCCTGATTCACTTGGACGAAGTTCGCATCTGAATCACTAATGAAAATGGCATCGTTGGAGCCTTCAAACAACGTGTGTGTCCAATCACGCTCGGCCTGTAGCTCCTCGACGTATCGGATTCGTGAAATTGCGTCTTCGAGATTCGAGGCGACGAGTTTCGCCAGTTCTGCGTCTTTCTGGGTAAAGGCATCCACTTCAGTAGCTCCGACACTCAAGACGCCGAAGTCCGAGATTGGCACGAGAATTTCGCTCCGAATCGGGGTGCCTGAATTATACGTGCCGTCGGCCTCGTGGACATCGTCGAACACTTCCGGACGATTCTGTCTGTACACACGCCCCGCGAGAGAATCAACTGGAAGGATAGGTGCATCGCCAATCACCTCTTGTGCCTCAGTTGATTCGGCGATTGGGCGGAGTTCGTTTCCCTCTTCATTGTACTCCCAGATCGCCGAAAGAGGCGCATCAAAATTGAGATCCAACATTCGGACAGCAACGACAGAGACGTCCTCGATAGAACCAGCTTGATTCAGTTCCGAAGACAACTCGAGAAGTCCTGCGGGGGTATGGTCCGTGTACGCGTCTCCATCGCTCATACATCCGATTTTGTTGTTCCGCTGTATTATGTTTTCGCTTAGAGAACCATTTCATATCGGCCCTAATAGAATTAGATCGATAAATATAGGGTACAGCTATTCAGCCTTGAGAATCAATCGTGGTAACAAGATGTCGACGGAAGCAGTTGAGGTACTCGGGCGGAAATACAGCGTAGATATACTGCGGGCGGCGAAGGAACCGCGATCAGTTAGCTGGCTGAGTCAAGAGCTAGATATCCCGATTGCCACCTGTTATAGACGTGTGAAGGAACTTTCTGAGAATATGTATTTAGAAGAGGTCACTGCGGACGAGAGCAGGGATAGAACACAGTACTGTCGAACGGCGGATAGTATTGAACTCAACCTTGCATCTGACGTATTACTTAGCGGCTCTTATTCTTGGGAAACTCGAGAAGTACCAAGAGAAACAATACCGTTAGATTCCGTTACGCTCGATGAGTTCTCCCAAACGATTGATATTGTCGAAGCCTACTTCGGGAGTTTGATCGACGATGTTGCTGTTCATGTATCCATTTCACGCCGGCAGCTTGTGGCGGTGCTGGCACGCGCCCAGCTCTCGGGTCGTCAACTTGACACCGAGGGACTGACCGATAACGGCGATATCATCTATCAGTCGGACGACGAGACACTCTTTTGGCTTGACGGTGATTTCTGGAAGAGTCTGGGCGGGTTCCACTACCTAAGCCCAGACGAGGGACGAGCAGCTAGAGAAGTTCATCGCCGACTCATCGAGGCGGTCGCCGGAGACGTCGCCGACTACAACCGCGAGCGCGATCCGTTTATTCTCATCACGCAAACTCCTGGGTGTTGATATCGTTTTATATGCTCCGTTCACTATTCAGTGTATATTGTAAGCTTCGGCCGCTACCGACCGTAGTATGTCGGACAGAAGAAATCCTCGGTCGGGTATCATCGTTCTCACTTCTTGACGGATCGATTGGCGTTACTTGTGGAAGCATCGGACTCACTGTTTGAGAAAGACCCCTTCGTGCGGCTTGACCAAATTCGAGTCGTGTCTGTCGAGAACCGAATCCATTCGGTTGCTGGCAGTCTCGACGACGCGACAATGTGCGAAATCGACGACGCGCTCAAATTAAATCACGGGCTCGACTGATCGAGAGACCCTGTACAAAGAAATCAGTGTCAGATCCGTATGCATTGAGACGGCCAGTCTCAACTTTTGAGTGAGAAGGAGAGATGAAGTCTCTAATCGGTAACAGAAGGCAGGTAAGTACAACCACCATAATAGAGTTGAAATACACACCCACCTCCGGGTAGTAATCTGGCTCTCCTTCTCAGGAGTACATCCTCCAAATAAATCAGAACGGCAAAACGGAGGTGTCCATCGGCGTTTCAGAAACCGACGGACAAAATTCGGATTGCCAACATAAACAATGCTACCAAACACAGTGCTGCCGCGAACAGTATTGGAATCTGTTTTGCGTCCATTGTCACCTGTCACTGGCTTTTCTTGGCCAGTGACGTTTCGGAGCTCAAGAGCGTATAAAATAGACACCCGCGCGCCGGGGTGACGCTCAGAAATCTACGTTCAAAAATGGTCATACAGCATACCCCCTACACCGGAACCGCCTCACCGGCGACGAGCGCGACCGCGACGACGACGCCGCCCACCCCGAGGAGTCCGTAGTTCGCGAGCGGGTTCGCCGCCGTGAACAGGTCGAGCGTGTACTCGTGGCCTCGCACGGGTGCGTACGGCCGGATCCCCATCGGCGTCAGCGCGTCCGCGAGCAGGTGCGAGACGATCGTCACGGCGCCGAACAGGAACCCGGCGCCGCCGAACAACAGCGCCTCGACGGCCCCGGTCTGGAGGCCGACAGCCAGCCCGACGACTCCGAAGGCGACGCCGACGAGCAGCGCGAACCAGACGGTGTGGGTGATCCCGCGGTGTTTGACGAAGGGGATCCGCATATCGAGGTCGGGGACCATCGCCATCGCGGCGACGCCCGCGGCGCCGACGACGCCGACCTCGATCGAGGCGAGGGCCGTGACGAGGAACCCGAACGGAGCGTAGACGACGAGCGACGCCCCGACGTGACCCTTGCGGTGCATGTGAGCGACTGCGTTCCCGGTCCCTAAGTCCGTTGCGTCGGCACGCAAATCGTTGCGTCGGCGCGCCCGGGGCGAAACGCCTACGGCCTCCCGCCGTGACGCTTCGGTATGACACTGACCGCCCGCGACCTGATGGAACCGGACGTGAAGACGGTCTCGCCCGACGACGACGTCGCCGAGGTGTTCAAGCGGTTCGCCCGCTACGAGTTCAGCGGCTTCCCGGTCGTCGACGACGACGAGCGGGTGGTCGGCGTGATCACCGAGTCCGACCTCGTCGACCTGTTCGAGCCCGAGGACGAGACGCTGTGGATCCCGATCGGGCTTCCTCCCTTTGTCGATACGCTCTCCTATCAGATCAAGCGACCGTGGGCGGACATCGATCTCGGGGTCGACCTGATCCGCAACGCGGACCGCCCCGTCTCCGAGGTGATGAGCACCGACGTGGCGACGGTGACGCCGGACGCGAGTGTCGACGCCGTGCTGGACCTGCTCGTCGGCGACGACCCGGATATTAACCGCGTTCCTGTGGTCGACGAGGAGGGGCGGATCGTCGGGATTATCGCGCGCCAAGACGTGATTCAGGCGTTCCGCGATCGCCGACTGGCATAGATCTAATCGGACTGAGTTGGTGGCTATTTATAAATTGTTGACTCTGGGATGCCGATATCCCCTACCGCTCAGTTATAAATAGTTGTTCGAGGACCGACGGCGAACACCTCCAAAGCCCCAGCCGCGAGGCGGGCGCACGCTCGCTGCGCGCTTCAGTCGCTCGCGTTGCTCGCTCCCTCCAGTGCTTGCGTCGCCTGCGCCCGCCTCGCGGCTGCCCCTTTGAGTCCCGCCCCGCACCGCAACCGCCGGAAGACGGTCCTGCTCGCTCGCTTCGCTCGCTGCGCGGGCTGCGACTTCCGTGCTCCCGCTCGCTCCCTCCGGTCGCTCGCGGGACCGCACCTCACGCCTCCCCAGCCTCGCGGCTCCCTCCGCTTCGCTCCGGTCGCCGCGTCCCTCGCGCGTGCTGTCTCGCGGCCGCCGTGGGCGGCCGCTCGCAGGCACGCGCCACCGCACCTATTTATAAGCGGTCGCGCGGCCGCTCACTCATATTTAAATATCGCGTCACTGGTACTGGGCTGATCCCCCGTCTCGACACCTGATCGCTCGGCAGCCCCGAACGGACGGGATCGGGGGGTCGCGAACGGACAGCCTCTTACCGGTCGACCGTCAGGAACGGACGGACATGCTGATCGCCGGAACCGTCGTCGCCGACTCCGAGACCGTCATCCCCGACGGCGCCGTCGTCGTCGAGGGGAACACGATCGCCGCGGTCGGCGAGGAGGCCGCACTCCGCGACCGCTACCCCGACCACGAGCGGCGCGCGTTCGACATCGTCACCCCCGGCCTCGTCGGCGGCCACGTCCACTCGGTCCAGTCGCTCGGACGCGGGATCGCCGACGACGACGCCCTCCTCGACTGGCTGTTCGACGCCGTGCTCCCGATGGAGGCGGCGATGGACGCCGAGGCGACTCGGGCGGCCGCCGAGCTGGGCTACCTGGAGTGTCTCGAATCGGGGACGACGACGGTCGTCGACCACCTCTCGGTGAACCACGCCGACGAGGCGTTCGAGGCCGCGATCGAAACCGGGATCCGCGCGCGGCTCGGCAAGGTGCTGATGGACAAGGACTCGCCCGACGGGCTCATCGAGGAGACCGACGCCGCGCTCGCGGAGAGCGAGGAACTCATCCGGAAGTACCACGGCGCCGCCGGCGGTCGCGTCCGCTACGCGGTCACGCCGCGGTTCGCCGTCACCTGTACGGAGGCCTGCCTCCGCGGCTGCCGCGAGCTGGCCGACCGGTACGAGGGCGTGACGATCCACACTCACGCCAGCGAGAACGAAGACGAGGTAGAGACCGTCGAGGCCGACACCGGGAAGCGCAACGTCCGCTGGCTCGACGAGGTCGGCCTGACCGGCCCGGACGTGACGCTCGCGCACTGCGTCCACACGGACGAGCGCGAGCGCGAGGTGCTCGCGGAGACCGACACGGTCGTCACGCACTGCCCCTCCTCGAACATGAAACTCGCATCGGGGATCGCCCCGGTTCAAGACTACCTCGACCGCGGGATCACGGTCGCGCTCGGCAACGACGGCCCGCCGTGTAACAACACGCTCGACGCCTTCACCGAGATGCGGCAGGCGAGCCTGCTCGGAAAGGTCGACGCCCGGGACCCGACCCGCCTCCCGGCCGCGACCGTGCTGGAGATGGCGACCGAGGGCGGCGCCCGCGCCGCCGGCTTCGACCGCCTCGGCGCCCTCCGCGAGGGGCACCGCGCCGACGTGATCGGACTCTCGACCGACCTGACCAGGGCGACGCCGCTCCACGACCCGCTCTCGCACCTGGTGTACGCGGCCCACGGCGACGACGTGACCTTCGCGATGGTCGACGGCGAGGTCCGCTACGCCGACGGCGAGCACGTCGGGACCGACGCCGCCGCGGTCCGCGAGCGCGCGACGCGCCACGCGGAGCGCGTGGTCGAGGCGGCCGGCATCGAGACGGCCGGCCCGTAGCCCGGCTCAGCGATCCCGCCCTCTTCGGTCCCGAACCGCGGCGATCGGCGGAAACCCGGCTTTATCCGCACAAATTCGGACGGAGTATCTACCGCTTATACCCGTTCGGGGCCCGTTCGTCCGCTCACGATGACTGACCGATCGCGGACGACAGGCGGCGACGAATCGCGGACGACGGGCGACGGCGGATCGGGGCCCGCGGACGGCGGACGCTCGGCGGACGCGTCCGCGGACGGCGTCCGCCGACGGGAGTTCGTGGCCCTCGGCGCCGGCGCGAGCGCGACGCTGCTCGCCGGCTGCGCCGGCGACGGGTCTCTCCCGTCGTCGGGGGGCTCAGACGGCTCCGACGGTTCCGACGGCTCCGGCGGGTCGGAGACGCTCACCGGGAACTTCCGGCTCCTCATCAGCGACGCCCCGGCCGACATCGGCGACTTCGACCGGCTGGACGTCACCCTCGATCGGGCCCGCGTCTTCGAGGCGGGGGACGGGGAAGACGAAGACGATGACGAGAGTGACGACGAGGAAGAGCCCGATGAAGACGACGAAGCGGACGACGGCGCCGACCGGAACGCCACCGAGACGGACGATGACGACGAGTCCCTGAACGAGACGGCGGACGAAGACGACGACGCGAACGAGACGGACGTCGATGACGGCGGGGACGACGAGGAGGAGGCCGACGGGGAAGACGACGACGAGGGCGACCGCGGCTTCACCGTCGTCGAGCTCGGCGGCGCGACGGTCGACCTCACGCAGGTGATCGACGAGGACGCGATCGCCGTGTTCGACGGCGAGATTCCGGCGGGGAGCTACGAGAAGATCGAACTCGAGGTATCCGCGGTGTCGGGGATCGTCGACGGCAGCGAGGTCGACGTGAAGCTCCCGAGCGAGAAGCTCCAGATCACGAACGAGTTCGAGGTCGCGCCCGACGAGGCGGTGAGCTTCGTCTTCGACATCAACGTCGTCAAACGCGGAAAGAACAACGGCTACATCCTCAAGCCCGTGATCTCGGGGAGCGGAGTCGCGGGCCGAGACGTCGAGGTCAACGAGATCGACGACGAGGACGATGACGACGACGAGGACGATGACGACGCCGAAGGCGAGGGATCAGACGACGAGGAGGGCTCCGACGACGGGGAGACGGCGGACGACGACTCCGACGGAGACGACGCTACCGGCGGGAACGAGACGGACGACGCGGCGAACGGAACCGCGGCCGGAAGTTAACTACGAGGAGGTCTCGACCGACGAGGCGCCCGTAGACGGGCACCTCGCCCACCGCATCGCGGCGTCGTCGTCGTTGAACGCCTCGGTGTCGACGCCCTCGACGTCGATGGTCCGCTTGAGGTAGCGCCGCTTCGAGCGCTGCCCGACGACGGCGAAGCGGTCGACGCCGCGGGCGACCGCGATCTGTGCGGACTCGCGGAGCGCCCGACGGCCGGCGTCCGAACACGGCCGGCTGGTCCGCACGACGATCACGACGGCCTCGACGGCGTCGGGGTCCGCCGCGTTCCGCCACCGACCGAGCAGCGCCTCGCCGTCCGCGGGGCTCAGTCCAGTCCCGTGTGGGAACTCGACGACGAGGACGTCGTCCTCGACCCGCAGCAGCCAGCGCTCGCTCGGTTCCATACCGTCCGATATCACGTTCCTGATTATAAACCTCCGCGTCAAAATATCAGATACAATACTACCGGCCGACGCGCTGATCGCACAGATCCGGCCAGCAGCCACAACGGAGGCGTTTCAGAGCGACCGTCGAAGACGCCCCCTCGGTGTTCTCGGTCGAGAGACTCGGATACGTTCATCAACTCGCGAACCTATCGACTCCGCGGCACGTCTGATTCCCGCGGCGGCCACGAGGCGAGGCCTGACTCAGGCTACCGTGGGTCGGCGTCGGACGCGTCGACAGTCCCCGCGTCGACGGCGTCGACGGCGTCGACGACCGCAGTCGCGAGGGACTCGAACGACGCCTCGTCGGGGACGACGTCGACGTCGACGCCGCGGGCCGCGGCCGTCTCCGCGGTCGGCGGCCCGATGGCGCCGACGACCGCGTCCGCCAGTCCGGCACGCGCCCCCTCGTCGACGCCGCGGTCTGCCGCCGCCGCGAGGAAGTTGTCGACGGTCAGCGAGGAGGTGAACGCGGCCGCGTCGAGGTCGCCCGACGCGGCCGCCTCTGCGGAGTCGCCGGCCTCAGGCGGCCGGGTGAGCCGGTACAGCACCGTCTCGGTCACCTCGGCGCCGGCCTCGCGGAGACCGTCGAGGAGCACGTCGCTGCCGTGATCGGAGCGGGCGACGACGACGCGCTCGCCCGCGATGTGCGGTTCGAGCGCCGCGACGAGCCCCGCGGAGGTGTACTCGTCGGGGACCGCGTCGACCGTCCACCCCGCCTCGCGGGCGGCCGCGGCGGTCGCCGGCCCGATGGCCGCGAGGTCGGCGTCTCCGGGCTCCCAGCCCGCCTCGGCGGCCAGTTCGACGCCGGTCTTGCTCGTGAAGGCGACCAGCGGCGCGTCGGCCGGCACCGCGCCCGTCGGCTCGACTTCGAGCATCGGGTCGGGGACCGGGTCCGCGCCGAGCGACCGGAGCAGTTCGACCGCCGATTCGATCCGCTCGTCGTCGGGGCGGAAGACGGCCACGCGCGGGCGGTCGGTCTCGTCGCTCACGCTCCGTCGCCTCCGGTCGGATCGTCGTCGCCGGCCGCTCCCCCGTCCTCGCCCGCCGACCGAACCGGCGCCGAGCCGGCGTTCTCGAGGAAGCTCACGACGCGGTCGCGGGTCGCGGCCACGTCCCCGATCACGGTGATCGCGGGCGGTTCGATCCCGGCATCGTCGCGGGCGTCGACGATGGTGTCGAGCGTGCCGGTCGCGACGCGCATCCCCGGCCAGGTGGCGCGCTCGACGAGCGCGACGGGCGTGTCGCCGTCGAGGCCCGCGTCGCGGAGTTCGGCGGTGTACGCCGGCAGCTTCCCGACGCCCATCAGCACGACGACGGTCCCGCCGGTCGCCGCGAGCGCGTCCCAGTCGACCGCCGACTCGTCCTTCGTCGGGTCCTCGTGGCCCGTGACGAAGGAGACGGACGAGGCGTGGTCGCGGTGGGTCACCGGGATGCCGGCGACCGCGGGGCCGGCGATGGCCGAGGTGACGCCAGGGACGACCTCGAACGGGATCCCCTCGTCGGCGAGGTGCTCCGCCTCCTCGCCGCCGCGGCCGAAGACGAACGGGTCGCCGCCCTTCAGCCGGACGACCCGGTTCCCCTCTCGGGCCAGTTCGATCATGCGGCGGTTGGTGTACTCCTGCGGCGTCCACTCCCCGCCGGCGCGCTTCCCCACGTCCTCGCGTTTCGCCTCCGGGATCTCGCCGAGGATCTCCGGACCCGGGAGCTTGTCGTGGAGGACCACGTCGGCCGACTCGATCAGCCGCTTCGCCTTCACCGTGAGCAGGTCGGGGTCGCCCGGCCCGGAGCCGACGAGGAAGACGGTGCCGACCCGCTCGTCGCGGCCGCGAGTCGGGGGTTCGTCCGCGTTCGATCCCGGGCCCGCGCCGGTGCCGGAGTCAGTCATCGCCCCCTCCGGTCTCCGCCTCGTCGCGCGCCTCGGCGATCAGGTCGTCCGCGCCTCGGTCCGCGAGGTCGGCGGCGAACTCGGCGGCGGCGGTCGCGTGCGACCGGATCGGGAGGTCGCGGGTGTCGGCCACCTCCTCGGTGCCGTCCGTCGAGAGCACCCGCGCCCGGACGTGGACGTGTTCGCCCTTGACGAGCGCCGAGACGCCGATCGGTGCGACACAGCCCCCGTTGAGCTCACCCAGGACCGTCCGCTCGACGGTGACCGCGACGCGGGTCCGCGGGTGGTCGACCGCGTCGCGGACCGCCTCGATCACGTCGGGATCGCTCGCGGTGACCGCGATGGCGCCCTGCCCGGCGGCGGGGACGAACTCCTCGCGCGGGAGCCGCGTCGTCTCCACCTCGTGGAACAGGTTCGACCGCCGCAGGCCCGCCTCAGCGAGGACGAGCGCGTCGTACTCGGACTCGACCTTCCGCTCCATCGCCGCGCGTTCGAGGTCGGACAGCGAGTCGAACCACTCCTCGACGGTGCGGTCGAACTGCTCGTCGACCTCGGCTTCCGCGTCCCCGGCGTCGTCGGCCTCGGCGGTCAGCGCGGCCTCCTCCCCGGAGGCGATCAGGCGTCGCTCGTGTTCCGCCTGGAGGCCGGGTGCGAGCAGCTTCTCTATCCGGGTGTCGACGTTGCCGCGGATCGGCTCGACGGTGAGGTCGGGTCGGGCGGCCCGGATCTGCGCGCCCCGCCGGAGCGACCCGGTCCCGACGACGGCGCCGGCCGGGAGGTCCTCGATTCCGAGTCCGTCCGGATGGACGACCACGTCGCCGGCGGGCGCGCGCTCGGGGACGCCCGCGACGACGAGGTCCGCCATCTCCTCGGTGGGGAGGTCCTTCAGCGAGTGGACCGCGAGGTCGGCGTCGCCGGCGAGCACCTCCTCGTCGAGGGCGCGCACGAACGCGCCCGTCTTCCCGAGGCGGTGGATCAGTTCGTCGGGGATCTGGTCGCCGCGCGTCTCCACCTGTCGGAGTTCGACGTCGCGGCGCCGGCTCGACAGCGCCTCGCGGACGGTCTCGGCCTGTCGGAGGGCCAGGTCCGACCCGCGAGTCGCGAGCCTGAGCGTTTCGGTCATACGCGAACGGAGGTCCCCCGCGTTCAAAAGCGCACCAGTTCGGTCGCCTCACCGACCGAATCGGCGCGGCGGGGTTCACGGGTCTCGCGCGCCGGTTCGCGGGTCGCTCCCGCCAGTTCGCGGGTCTCGCGCGCCGGTTCGCGGCTTCCGAGGCAACTCCCGCCACGGTCACGGGCCCTTTAGTACTCCGTCCCGAACCCGGAACCAAGATGGCACGCGCGAGCGCCGGGGCGCGGCTCCACTTCGGTTTCTGTAACCTCTGCCTCTCCCACGAGCGGCTGTACGGCGCCCTCGGCGTCGGCCTCGCGGCGCCACGGGTCGTGATCGACGCGGAGCCGGCCACGGACGTACGCGTGACGGTCGAGGACGCGGCGGTCGAGGACCCCGCGGCGTCGACCGGTTCCGCTCCGGGCGTGCGCGACGACGTCCGCGAGTACGCGACCGTCGCGGTCGACCAGCTCGGCGTCGACGGCGCCCGGATCGCGGTCCGCGAGTCGCTCCCGCGACACGCAGGCCTCGGCAGCGGGACGCAGCTGGCGGCGGCGACGCTCGCGGCGGTCGCGGCCGCGCACGGCGAACCGACTCGGGTTCGCGAGCGCGCGCCGGCGCTCGGGCGCGGCGGGCGCTCCGGCGTCGGCGTCGCGACGTTCGAGTCCGGCGGCTTCGTCCTCGACGCCGGCCACCCGACCGCGCGCTTCACCACGGACCGCCCGGCGGACGGCGAGTGGACCGTGCCGCCCGTCGCCGCCCGTCACGCCGTCCCGGACGACTGGCGGTTCCTGCTCGTCGAGCCGGACGCGGACGCCGGGCGGAGCGGGGCGGCCGAGGATGACGCGATGCGGACCGCGGTCGAGCGCGCCGATCCGGGGCTCGCAGACCGGATCGGCGGGATCGTCACCCGGCGCGTCCTCCCCGCGATCGCCACCGGGAACGCGGAGGCGTTCGGCGCGGCCGTCGCGGAGATCGGTCGGCTCAACGGCGCGTGGTACGCCGACGAACAGGGCGGGGTGTACCGGCCGCCGGTCGGCGGGATCGTCGCGTCGCTGTCGGCCGCCTCGGCGGTGTTCGGCGCGGGGCAGTCCTCGTGGGGGCCGACGGTCTACGGCGTCACCGACGCGGCCCGCGCGGACGCGGCGCTCGTCGCCGGCGAACGCGCCCTCGACGCGGCCGGGGTCGACGGCGAGGTGTCGGTCGTCCGGGCGTCGAACGAGGGGGCGCGGATCGGGGCGACGGACCCGCAGTCCGCCGACCCGGAGAGGGGTAACACTAAACCCCGCGGCGACGGGGCGTAAGCCATGTCCAGTCTTCCGTTCGGGGTCGCGCGCCTCGACTCGATCCTCGGCGGCGGCGCGCCGCCGGGGAGCGTCGTGCTGCTCGCGGGCGAGGCGGGCGCCGGCGCCCGGGAGTTCTGCTACACCAGCGCCGCGATGAACGCCCTGGCGCGCGCCGACGAGGAGCTGTTCGACCTGTACTACGGCGAGGTCGACCCCGACGCGGCGCTGCCCGAGTCGGTCCACTACATCTCCTTTACCGCCGGCACCGACGCGATCACCCGGGAGATGGGGTACACGATGGCAGACGAGATCGTCGACGCGGCGGTCTCGGAGATCTCCTTCCGAGACCTCTCGCCGGAGTACTTCCAGCTGTCGCCGGTGCCCCGCGACTGGTACGAGACGGCGACGGCGTCGATCACCGAACTGGGGGACCGCGGCGAGTACGAGGACGTGCTTACCGCCTTCGGCGACTATCTCTCCGAACACGGCCGGGGGAGCCTCGTCTGTATCGACTCCGTCACCGACCTCGTCTCGATGGTCTCCGACGACACCGACTGGAGCGACGTCGCCATGGTGATGAAGGGGCTGAAGAAGGCGGCCTACGAGTGGGACGCTCTGGTGCTCGTGTTGGTGAACACCGACTCGCTGCGCGACCGCGAGTTCGGCACCCTGATGGACGCCGCCGGCGGGACCTTACAGTTCTCCTGGGAGAGCGGCGGGTCACAGCGCGCTCGGACCATGTTCGTCCGGGAGTTCCGCGGCGTGCTCTCGCAGCTGGAGGCCGAGAACATCGTCCGCTTCGAGACCGAGATCCACGAGGGCGGGTTCGACATCAGCGACGTGCGGAAGATCCGGTAGCGAGCGCGGTCCGCCCGGTACGTCCGCCGTCCTCGCCTCTCTCGACTCGACCCCGCCGCCGAGTATCGATCGGGAGAACGGCGCGACAGGTTACTTAAGCCTCGCCACGCAACGACGGATAGATGACGGAGGACCCGCGATGAGCGACCTCGATCCGGCGGCGGCCGCCCTCGACGCCGCGGCCGAAGACGCCGGCGTGAGCCGCGAGGAGCTCCTCAAGCGCGCGCTCGTCGCGCTCGCGGAGTCCGAGGGGGTCGACGTCCCCGACGCCGAGGAGGTGGCGACGCTCGAGGCGCGCCTCGACGACCTCGACGACGAGCTGGACGAGAAGGTCGCGGACCTCCGCGAGCGGTTCATCGACCTCTACCGCGAGGTGGAGTCGCTCGACGCCGGCGACGGGGAGGCAGCCGCCGGGGGAGACGCGGCGCCCCTCGACGACCTCACCGACGAACTGGAGGGGATAGCCGCCCGGCTGGACCGCCTCGACGCGGCGGTCGCCGACGCCCCGTCCTCGGAGGCGGTCGACGACCTCGACGGCCGGGTCAACGACCTCGACGCCCGCCTCGACGAGTTAGACGCCGTCCGCGACCGACTGGACGCCGTCGACGCCCGCCTCGCCGGGGTCGACGATCGCCTCGACGAGGTCGACGAGCGGGTCTCGGGCGTCGAGTCCGATCTCGCCGGGATCTCCGCGGACGAGCTGACCGAGGTCGACGACAAGCTCTCCCGGGTCGCGAACGCGGTCGTCAAGGTCAAGCGCCGGCTCGACGCGGCCGAGCGCGACCGAGCGGACCGCGAGCGCGTGGACGCGCTGACGCGGACCGCGAACCGGCACGGAGTGCGGACCGCCGACTGCGACTACTGCGGCGGCGGCGTCGAGTTGGGGCTGCTGTCGGCGCCGGAGTGTCCCCACTGCGGGAGTCGGTTCGAGGACCTCGAGCCGAGCACCGGCTTCCTCGGCACGTCGAAGCTCCTCGTCGCGGAGCAGCCCGCCATCGACGGCGACGTCGCGGACGACGAGCGCGACGAGACGAGTCGGACGACCGACCGGACGAGCACCGCCGCGAGCGACGGCGGACCGGACGGGGACGGTCGATGACCGACGGCGATCGGTCGGACGGCGACCACTTCGACGACGGACCCTTCGACGACGGAGCGAGCGACGAGGCCGGCGCCTTCGAAGCTCCCGACGCCGACGGGGCCGACGACCCCTTCGCGGCGCTCGGCGAGGGAGTGGACGACGGCGCCGGATCGAACCGAGACGCGGGCGGCGGTTCGGACGACGCCGACCCAGAACCCCGAACGGACCCGGAACCCGCCGTCCCTCCGGACGACCCGTTCGCCGAGTTGGACGCCGACGCGGGCGACGCGGCGGGCGGAGACGACCCCTTCGAGGCGATGGCGGTGGGCGACGTCGGGGAGGACGTGTGGGAGGCGCTCGACGAGGAGTCGTCGGTCGGCACCGACGCGGCCGGGTTCGACGGCGGAGCCGCTGGCGGCGGGGTCGACGGCGCGACGCGGTCCGCCGGACCGGCGGCGGGCGCCGCGGCGACCGGCGACGAGCGCGTGGTCGACAAGCGGAGCTACTGTCAGCAGTGCCCGCACTTCACGGCGCCTCCGGAGACGGCGTGTACTCACGAGGGGACCGACATCGTCGAGTCGGTCGATTTCTCCCGGTTTCGGGTCCGGAACTGCCCGATGGTCGACGCGAACGACCCGGCGTTCGACGACGAGTAATCGAACGTGGTTTCGCTTCGACGGCGGGGTGACCCGGAGCGATTGCTGAACAGCTTCAAGCGCGCTCGGACGAAAGGGCGCCCGTCTCGTGAAACGCTCCGATTCTACGGGGGTCCGGTCGGTCGAGTTCGGAGCCGGAGCGGTCACCGGCGCGATGGGGGATTCGATTACGGTCATCCCGCTGGTCGTCGCGCTGGCGCTGCTGACGGACGTCTCGCTGCCGCACGCGCTCGTCGCGTTCGGCGCGTTCCAGATCGTCTGGGGGGTTCGGTACGGGCTTCCGGTGTCGGTCGAACCGATGAAGGCGCTGGCCGCCCTCGCTATCGCCGGCGCGCTCACCTACGCCGAACTCGCGCTCGCGGGCGTGATACTCGGCGTCCTCCTCCTCGCGATCGGGCTCACGGGAACGCTCGCGCACGTCGAGCGGTGGATCGGCGAACCGGTCATCCGCGGCGTCCAGTTCGCGGTCGGGCTCGTCCTCTTCGAGACGGGGCTCGGACTCGCGGTCGAGGACCCGGCGGTGGCGCTCGCCGGGGTCGCAATCGCGGCTGTGTTCGCGCTCGCGGGCCACGGGAAGGCGAGCGCGCTGGCCGTCGCGGTCGTCGGAATCGCGACCGCGCTCGTCGTCGCGGGAGTGCCGACGCCGCGGCTGCCCGGCGCGCCCCCGACGCCGGCGTTCGGCGCGGCCCTCACGCGCGCCACCTTCGACGGCGTGGCCGCGCAGTTGGCGATGACCATCGGGAACGCCGCGCTGGCGACCGCGCTGCTCTTCTCGGACCTGCTCGACGCCGAGGTGACGCCCGACGAGCTCTCGACGAGCATGGGGATCACGAACCTGATCGCGGTGCCGCTCGGGGGGATCCCGATGTGTCACGGCTGCGACGGAGTGGCCGGCAAGCACGCGTTCGGCGCGCGCACCGGCGGCGCGAACGTCGTCCTCGGCGCCGGCTACCTCGTCGCCGCGCTCTTCGCCACCCCCGCGCTCATCGCGGCGTTCCCGCTGGCGATGCTCGGCGCCCTGCTCGCTATCGTCGCCGTCTCGCTCGCGCGCAACGTCACCGACTCGGGGAACCGCGCGCTCTCGGTCGGGATCGGCCTCCTCGCGCTCGCGACGAACCTCGGTGTCGCGTTCCTCGCCGGGATCGCGGTCCACCTCGCGTGGGAACGGATCGGCGGATAACGGGTCAGTGAGAGGAGACCATTTATAAACACGATGCGGTGGCGCGTGCCGACGAGCGGCCGACAGGCCGCGAGTCGCACGCGCGAGGGAGTCAGTCGCCCGAAGCGAAGCGAGGGCGACTGACGAGGCTGGGGAGGCGTGAGGTGCTGTGCGGAGCGGGGCGGGACTCGAAGGGGCAGTCGCGAGGGCGGCGCACGCTCGCTGTGCTCCTCACTCGGTTGCTCACTGCGTTCGCTCCCTCGTTGCGGTGTCGCCGGCGGCGAAGCCGCCGGCTTTCCGTGGCGCTACGCGCCACGCTACTTGCGTCGCCTGCGCCGCCCTCGCGACTGGGGCTTCGGCGGTCGTCACCGCGGGATCGGTTACAGCGTATCCCCGAGCGGCTGGGGCTTCGGCGGTCGTCACCGCGACGACGGATCAGAGCGTCCCAGTTCCTCCGTCGGGGGCATCGCCAATTCACGGTTGCTCTACGACGCACGCCGCATATCCGGCCGCACCCACCGGACCTATACCGCTCGATACCCTGTCTCCCACGTATATGCAGTTCTGTGACGACTGCGGCTCGATGATGGTCTCTCGCGACGGGGAGATGGTGTGTCAGAACGACGACTGCGGCGCCACGACCGAGCGCGACGAGGCGCTCGCCGCCGAGTTCGAGTCGACGACGGAACAGACCGGCGACGAGGTGATAGAGACGGAGGAGGGCGCGAACTTCGAGGGGAAGCCGACCGCGAACGACGTCGTCTGCGACGAGTGCGGCCACGGCGAGGCGTGGTACACGATCAAGCAGACGGGCGCCGCCGACGAGCCGCCGACGCGCTTTTTCAAGTGTAAGGAGTGCGGCCACCGCTGGCGCGGGTACAACTGACCGCGATGGACTCGGACCCCTCACGGCGACGGCCCCTCAGTGCGTCCGTCGCCCGCGCGCTCGCGGCGCTCGCGGTCGTCGTTCCCGCGGTCTTCCTCGCCGGCCGCGCCGTCGGGTTCTGGCGCGTCAGGCTCGCGGTCGGCAAACTGCTCGCGCTGCTGCCGGACGACGGCGCCCCGGACCACGTTCGGGTGCTGCCGCCGCCGGCGGACGAGTACGCCGGGACGGTCCGGACGAGCCCCGCGGAGACCCGCGCGATGCTCCCGGAGCACGGCTTCTCGGAGCTGATTCGCGCGTACTTCCACGCCTACGAGCGCGACGGGGAGACGGTCCACGAGGTCGGGAGCTTCGTCCACCGGCCCGAGGGGCTCACCGGCGACTGGCAGGTCCACGTCCGGCTGTTTCCCGCGCCCGGCGGCGGCACCGAGGTGTGGGCCCACTGGGAGCGGAACCCGTACGTGGCGCCGCTGGCGCACCTCCGGATGGAGGGGTACGACCCGGCCCGCGGCGAGCGGATGGCAGCGGAACTGATAGACGACCTCCGGTGAGCGGCTCCGGCTCAGTTCGAGCCTCTCCGGACTCCTCTGATCCACCTCCGCACGCATCTGCGATCTCCGTTTGGACCGCGAGGAGAGCGCTGAAACGATAGTCGAACGCGGCGAACCGGTTCGGTGCGCGCGACGCGATCGCCCGGGCCGAACCCGGAATCGGCCCCTATCGAGTCACCCGGTGTCGTTTCACGCGCTACCGTTTACCACAGCAGCGCAGTCTACCGATTTGTTCGAGTACGCCGCGATTAAGCGCGTAAATCCGGCCGAAACACGACTGAATTCCGCTGTAGCGTTTGGCCGGTTCATATGATTCGACGAGAGAGGTCGGGGCACGATGAACACCGAACGCGTCGCACTGGTCGCGGTCACGCTTGCGCTCGTCGTCGGCGGGGTCGCGACGCTGCTCGCACCGACCGTCGTCTCCGGTCCCGGGGCCGCTCCCGGCCAGGCGTCGGCCACCACCGCCGTCACCGACGGCGGACTCGGATCGCTGTTCGGGGTCGCGCTCTGGGGCGTGACGCTCCTGTTCGGCGCGACCGCGCTCGTCTGGTTCGTGCTCACGACCGTCGTGGGCGCGGGCTACGAGACGCCCCCGAACGAGTACGGCCTCGACGAGGTTCAGATCCGCATCATGACCGTCGACGCCGCCGAGGTCGTTCAGGAGACGGTCGACTCGCTCCCGGACGGGCTCGACGACGTCCACGTGATCGCGGAGTCGCCGATCGACGTGCGTGGGGCGACCGTCCACGCCGTCCCGGACGAGTTCTCGTGTCACGCGGTCCGGAAGGGCCGCGCGCAGGAGTGGGCTCGGCGGGCGCTCGACTGTCGGACGGAGTTCGTCCTCTACTTGGACGAGGACAGCGTCGTCGAGTCGTTCGACGGGCTGCCGGACGCCGACATCGTCCAGCTCCGCGAGAAGCCGCGTCGCACGGACTCGAGCCTCAGCTACCTGGCCGACGTGTACCGGATGGGCGTCCAGATCGAGCAGCGCGCGTTCGCGCGGCTCTCGATCCCCCTGTTCGCGTGGGGCGGCGGCATCGCCGTTCGCACCGAGATCGAGGAGAAGACCACCTGGGACCGCGAGACGCTGGTCGAGGACACCGCCTTCGTCTGGGCGGCTTTCCGCGAGCTCGACGTGACGTTCGCGCTGTCGGACGCGGTCTGTCGCAACGAAGCGCCGCCGTCGCTGTACGAGATCCTCCAGCAGCGCCGTCGCTGGGCGGCCGGGAACGTTCAGGCGTCGACGATGCTCCCGCTGCGGTACGAGCTGCTGACGCGGGTCCGTAACTACGCGTGGGCGCTCTCGCCGATCGTCACCCTGCTCGTCGTCCCGCTGTCGCTGTTGAGCGTCACCATCGCCTACAGCGGGCTCTTCTTCGCCGCGTCGATGGGCCTGGCGCTGTGTACGCTCGGCTGGTTCCTCCTCGGCGTCGCTTACTACGGGGACGACCACCACCACTGGGCGCTCGCGGTCCCGCTCGCGCCGCTTATCACCGTCGTTCACTCGATGGGGACCGTCGCCGGGATCCTCAACCCTCCGGAGACGTTCCGGGTGACGACGAAGGTCGGCAGCGACTGATCCCGCCGCGAGGCCGCTCGATCTCCTTTTCGGCCCCGACTCGTGCTCACTCGCGCAGCCGCGGCGCGAGGAACTCGGCGACCGTCTCTCCGACGCGCGCCGCCCGACCGACGAAGAAGTGGTCCGACTCGAACGCGACCGTCTCGACGCCTAACGCCTCCGCCCGCTCGATCACGGGCTCCCAGTCAGCGGTCGAGTCCCGGGTCGCGTACACCACTCGGACCGGCACGCCGCGGTCGACGACCTCGCCGAGCGCGGCGACCGCGTCGACGTCGGGGTTCAGCCGCGCCGTCGGCGCGAGCGCGCAGACGGCCGCGAGCCCGGGCCGCGACGCGGCCGCGACGAGCGCGACCGTGCCGCCGAACGAGAAGCCGAACAGCCCGACGCGTCCGTAGCGGTCGAGCGCCCAGCCGACCGCCGCGTCCGCGTCCGTGCTCTCGCCGTACCCCTCGTCCCAGTCGCCGTAGTCGAACCGGAGGCAGTCGATTCCGCGGTCGGTCAGGGCGTCGCTCACGGCCGTCAGGCGCTCGTCGCCGCGGTGACCGCGCTGTTGCGGGTGCGGCGGACAGGCGACGACGACCGCGTCGGCGTGGGGCGCGTCCTCGGCGTCGGCGTTGGGCGCGTCGCTCGCCGCCGTGTCGAGGGTGGCGCGCACGTCGCGGCCGCCGGGGATCAGGACGGTGTCGCTCACGGGAGATGAGACCGGATCTCGTCGGGGTCGTTCAGGGGACCTGCGTCACGCGCTCGACGTTGTCCAGTTCCCCCAGGTCGGCCGCGAGCGCCTCCTGATCGACGGTCGCCTCGTAGTAGAAGACGAGGTCGAAGGCGCCGTCGCGGAGGAGCTGCTGGCACTCCCAGACGAACTCCTCGCCGTCGAGCGTCAGCCCCTGGAACTGGTTCGAGGAGAAGTCCGTGTCGTCGTTACCCGCCTCGATGTACGTCTCGCCTTTCCCCGCGTGGTCGGCGATGACCTCGTTTGCGGCGACCGTCAGCTCGTGCATCTCCAGGTCCTGCTGACCGCCGAGGTCCGTGTGGACGATACAGCCCACCAGCTCGATGTCGCCGGGCTCAAGCAGGGCCTTCGTGCGGGTGTACAGGTCCGAGTCGACGGTCTCGCTCATGCGTCTCCCTTCCGGCTCCCGTAATAAACGGGTGACGGTTCCCGGGGCGGCGCGCCCCGCCGGGGCAGCCGGCTCTCAACGACGGAGCGACACGACGACTTCGTCCCCGCTCGGGTCGGCCTCGACCAACCCGTCGTCCGCGAGGTCGTCGACCAGCCCGCGGAGCCACTCTCGGCCGCGTTCGCCGTCCGGCGCGTAATCCACTCGGATCCGGTGGCCGAGCGCGTCGAGCTCCATCTCGTCGTGTTCACCGAGAAGCCGAACGATCCGGCCCCGGAACTGCCGCCGGCTCCCCTCGAAGCTGGGCTGTTCCGGCACGTCCGGGGCCGTGAAATCTCCGGTCTGGTAGGCGGCACACCACTCGCGCCACGGACAGCCCGCCTCGTCGCAGCGCGGGCGCTTCCCGCAGGCGACGCCGCCGAGCTCCATAATCGCGTTGTTCCACACCCGCGACTCGCCCGCCGGCATGAGCCGGGAGGCGACCCGCTCGAAGGCGTCGTCGTCGTCCGGTACGTCGAACGCGCGGTACAGCACCCGCTTCACGTTGGTGTCGACGACGGCGTCGCCGTTGTCGAACGCGAACGACGCCACCGCGTTGGCGGTGTAGGGGCCGACGCCCATCAGCTCGCTGAGGCCGTCCGGGTCCTTCGGGAACGACCCGCCGAACTCCGCCTCGACCTGTTCGGCCGCCTCGTGGAGGTACTTCGCGCGGTTGTTGTACCCCAGCGAGTGGTCCGACCAGAAGGCGACCACGTCGGCGCGGTCGGCCGCGGCGAGGTCGGCGGTCGTCGGCCACTCGTCGAGGAAGTCCTCCCACGCGGGCACCACGCGGTCGAGCTGGGTCTGCTGGCTCATCACCTCGCTGACGAGTATCTCGTAGGGGTCCTCGGTTCGGCGCCACGGGAACTCGCGGTGGTCGGCCTCGTACCAGTCGACGAGCGCGTCGCGGACCGCGTCGAGGTCGGTCGGGAGCTCGGGGACGCTCTCCGCGTCGGTCATGCGGATCGCTCCGGCCGGCGGCGGTTTATCGGTGCTGGTCCCCGTCGGCGCGGACCGGGTCCATCGTCCGCGGGTCGCGGTCGGGACCCGGGTATGCCCCGCCGACGGCGTCCGGGTACAGCTTCGCCGGGTCGAACACCGTCGCGAACGCGCGCGGCTCCCGGACGCTCACGGGCAGGCGGTCGCGCAGTCCGGCGGCGGCCCCCGGCCCGGTCAGCGAGGGGTCGAGGCTCACGATCTGCATCGCGCCGCCGCGGTAGGCGGACGCCAGCGCGGGGTGATCGACCGGGGGCTGCGCGACAGGCTCGCGCCACCCCGTCGCCGCCGCGCGCCAGTCCGCCGCGAGGTCGGGGTCCGACAGCGACGCGATCACCGACTCGGCGTCGTCGAGGAGCGGGTCGCTGGCGACGAGCGTCGTCCAGGCGTGCGACCGGAGGACGTCGAGGGCCTCGCGGGCGGCGCCGCCGACGAGGAGGTCCGCCGCGAGCGCGTCGGCGTCGACGACGACGCGGGCCGGACTGGGGTCGAGGGGGTCGCCGACCGCGTCGCCCGCGGAGTCACCCTCCCCTCGGTCGGAGGCCGAACGCACGTCGTCGACCGCGCGCCGCACGTCCGCTTCGTCGAGGTCGCCGCCGAGCGCGGTCGCGCGCTCGAACAGGTCGGCGAAGGTCATACCAGCCGGTCGGCGCCGCGGGCGTATCGTCCTTGCGGCCGCGGTCGAGCGCCGACCTCGGACCTCCGGACTCGTCGCGCGAGCCCGGAGTTATTGGTCGCTCGGTCCGAACGCGACGGCGTGAGCGACCGATCCGCCCCCGATCCGACCGTCGCCGTCCCGCAGGTCCCCGTCGACGACCTCCGCGTCGACGCGAACGCCGAGCGGTTCCGGCGCCGAGCGGCCGGCCTGTCGAACGGAGTCGACCTCGCCGTCTTCCCCGAGTACGCGCTCACGGGGTTCGCGGCCGACGAGCGGCTCCGGGAGACAGCGCTTCCTCGGGACGCCGCGCGCGAACGGCTCGAATCCGTCGCGGAGGCGGCCGACGCGGCCGTGATCGCGGGCTACGCCGAGCGCGACGGGGCGGGCGTGTACAACGCGACCGCGTACGTTCCGCCGCCGGACCGCGCCGCGCGCGACGGCCCGGGCGCGGAGACAGGCGACGGCCAGGGCTCGGCCGCGACCGCCGACCGCGGTGGATTCTCCGTCTATCGCAAGCGACACCTCTGGGACGAGGAAGGGGCGTGGGTCGAGCCCGGGACCGAGCGCGTCGTCGTCGAGACGCCCGCGGGACCGACCGGGCTGTTGACCTGCTACGACCTCAACTTCGTCGCGGAGAGCGCGTGGTTCGCGGAGCGCGCGGTCGACGCGCTCGTCGTCGTCGGCGCGTGGCCCGCCGACCACGTCGCGAACTGGCGGCTCCTGTGCCGCGCCCGCGCGCTCGACGGCGTCAGGTGGGTCGTCGGCGCCGGCCGCACCGGGAGTTCGGGCGGCGGGCGGGCGACCGACGAGGCGACGTACGCCGGCAACTCCCTCGTCGCGCGGCCGGACGGCGCGGTCGCGGTCGAGCTCGACCGGGCGCCGGCGACGCTGACCGCGACGCTCGACCGCGACACCCTGTCCGCCCAGCGGGACATCGTCGGCGCGCTCGACGAGCTATAGAAAATAATTTTGGTAATATTGAAAGAGTAGTTTCTATAATAGAAGCTATTAAGTGGGTCGCACGCGTATGAACAGTTGAAATGAGTACCCAGAAGCAGGCCCGTCAACGGTACGGCGACGTTCACGAAAGCGAAGCGCTCCGCGTCCCCGAGGAGAAGGCCGAACAGCTCGTCGACGCGCTCAACAGCGACCTCGCGGCGACGTACGTCCTCTACCACCAGGTCAAGAAGCACCACTGGCTCGTCGAGGGCGCCGAGTTCCTCGACATCCACGAGTACCTCGGCGAGGTCGCGGCCGACCTCGAGGAGGGCGCCGACGTGCTCGCGGAGCGCGCGCAGGCGCTCGGCGGCGTGCCGCTCTCGGGCGGCGCGAACTACGAGGAGCACGCGCCGGTGACTCCCGAGGACGCCGACGCCTACGACATCCGGATGTCGCTGGAACACGACCTCGAGATGTTCGGCGACATCACCGAGCAGCTCCGCGAGCACATCCAGCTCGCCAACAACCTCGGCGACTACAACACCGAGGAGCAGCTCCGCGACATCCTCGAAGACGTCGAGGAACACGGCCACCACCTCGAACACTACCTCGAGGACGACACGCTCGTCACGAGCGAGACGCTCGAATAGGCCGACAGCGGCGGGCCTTTTCAGGACGATCCGGAATTCAATTTTCGTGTTTTTCACGCCCCGACCAGCGGCGACACCGGCGACGAACCGGCCGTTCAGTTGAGGTCGGGCGCCCGCTCGCCCGCAGGGACGACGATCTCCAGCCAGTTCTCCTCGGGCGGGAGCGGACAGGAGAACGTCTCGCTGTACGCGCAGAAGGGGTTGTACGCGAGGTTGAAGTCGACCGTGACGGCGTCCCCGTCGTCGAGCTCCCGCTCGGGCGCCAGATCCATGTACCGCCCCTGGTGGTACGTCTGTTGGCCGGTCGTCTTGTCGCGGAATGGCACGAATATCTCCCCGTCGTCGCCCTCCTGCTGGTAGCCCGCCAGCGTGTGCTCTTCGCCGCCGATCTCGAACGCGAACGTGACGACGCGGAGGTACCGCACCGGGTTGCTCGCGGTCGTCTCCATCTCGACGGGGTCGGGCTCGTCGTGAACGGTGACGGTCGCCTCGACGCGGTAGGTCGGGTCCGGCTCGAAGTAGTCGAGCCCGTCGAACTCGTCGCGCTGCTCCGGCGGGATCGGTGACTGCGGGTGGTCGGCGAAGAACTCGTCCTTCTCCCGGCGGTTCGCGCGGAGCCGCTCGGCGTAATCCTCGCTCATGCCCGGCCCGACGGGCGCCGGCGGTTTCAGGCCCGCGGTTCGGTCGGCGACGCGGCCGGACGGCGACGCGGAGCCGGCGACGCGGCCGGACGGCGACGCGAAGCCGGCGACGGCACCAGGTCCGCCCGCGATCTCAGAGCTTCTGGAGGTCCGCCAGGCAGTCGTCGAGGTCGCGGTTCGACGTCGCCAGCGACACGCCGTCGACGCGGGCGAGGTCGGCGGCGTGGTCCCACAGGGCGCCGTCCTCGATCCCGTGGAGCACGACCGCGTTCGGGGTGGGGCTCACGACCCGCAGCGCGACGAGCGGCGACTCGCCGCGCGTCACCCGCGTGAACACGAGCGCCCGGTTCGTCGACTGGCCGTACAGCCGGTAGAACTCCTCGCTGGAGAGGCGCGTGATCGCCTGGATCGAGTCGATGACGGTGTGACCGTTCACGTGGTCGTGGTCGCCGCGCACGATCTCCGTCGCGCCCATCGCCTCGTAGAACTCCTCGAGGGGCACCGCCGTCGAGTACTCGCGGAGGTCGTGGACGATGTCGCTCTCGAACCCGGCCGAGAGCACGCGGGCGTGCTGGCGGAGCCGGCCGCCGCCGCGGCGCTCGTCGATGTCGAGCAGCCCCTCGACGGTACGGCGGACCACGCCGATGCCGGGGCTCTCGCGGCGACCGCTCTCGTAGTCGGAGACGACGGAGGAAGAGACGCCGAGCTGGTCGGCCAGCTCCGTCTGCGAGACGTCGAAGTCCGTCCGCCACTTCCGGAGGGTCGCGCCCGGGTCGTCGCTCAACGTTATCTCGCCGGCGATCCGGCGAGAGAGCTCCTCGCGTGCGTCGCTCATGCCGTGAACGGACGGCCGAACGCCGCAAAAGGGTACCGTTCGTCGCGCGTCGAAAGCCGCGCAGCCTACTCAAGGTACAGCGAGTAGACGATGACCGCGAACCCGACCGCCGTGAGGAGGCCGTCGATGGCGATGCCGACCGCCAGGTCAGCGCCGATTATCTGATGGGAGACACCACCCAGCAGCGCCCCGACGGTGACGATGCCGAAGCCGACGCCGAGCTCGCGCAGCGACCGGTCGCCGGTCCGGTCGTACGCGCGGAGCGCGTAGTAGGTGATGCTGCCACCGAGCACCAGGATGGCGGTCTTTGCGACGATGATCGTCAGGTCGATGTAGGGGTTCATGTTTCCTCTCGTAGCTCCGACCACAGGTCGGCCAGACGCTCGTCTCGGGTCCGCTCGGGCCGAGAGAACTCCACGTCGAACTCGCGACGGTCCGCGTCGCCGTCGGCGCCGTCGTCGACCGAGACGGTGACGGTGTCGAACGACACCGAGTACCGCGTCGTGTGCTGTCCGTCTCGCCGGATGTCGGTCGACTCCGACAGCAGGGAGGCGTCGGTGAGCTTCTCCAGTTTCCGGTAGGTCGTCGACAGGGGGATGTCGCACTCCTCGGAGAGTTCGCTCGCGGTCTTCGGCTCGGTGAGCGCCGCGACGATCCGACGGGCCGCGTCGTCGGCCAGCGCGTCGAGCACCTCGTCGACCGACGGCGGCTCCGGCTCTCGCGACGGGTCCCGCACCATGCGTGACGCTTCGGCCCCCGGAACTTAAACCATCGAACTTCGGTCCGCCGCCGCGCGAGTCCGCCCGTTTTTGTACGGTCGCGGCGTATCGCGGTCCGATGGACACGTGGAAGCGGCGAGTCGTGCTGTACGCGGTCTTTCTCGGCGCCATGCTCACGTTCACCGCCGTCGTCTATCGGTGGGGCATGCGCGTCTTCGAGGAGGACCCCCGAACGCTGATCGAGTCCTTCCAGTTCGCGATCGAGATGTTCACGACGACCGGGTTCGGCGGCGACGCGTCGTCGTGGCAGAGCCAGCAGATGCACGCGTTCGTCGCCGTGATGGACCTCGTCGGGATGGTACTGCTCATCGGCGCGCTCCCCGTCGTCGCGACTCCCCTCCTCGAGTCCGCGTTCGCGACGACCGTTCCCCGGTCGCTGGAACGGGAGATGGCGGGGCACGTCGTGGTCGCGTCCGACACCACGCGCTCCGACGCGCTCCTCGACGAGTTCGAGTCGGAGGACGTTCCGTACGTGGTCGTCGAGCCCGACCCCGATCGGGCGTCGGCGCTGTACGAGGCGGGACACACGGTGATCCGCGCCGACCCGGAAACGACCGAGGGGCTCTCGAACGCGCGCCTGCCGGCCGCCCGCGCCCTCCTGACCGACGTCTCGGACCGGGTGGACGCGAGCATCGTCCTCGCCTCGAAGGAGCTCTCGACGGACGTCCGCGCGATCAGCGTCGTCGAGGATCCGAGCCGCGAGCGCTACCACCGCCTCGCCGGCGCGGACGAGGTGTTCTCCCCGCGGTCGCTGCTCGGCGAGAGCCTCGCCTCGAAGGTGACCACCGCGGTGCGGACCGACCTCGACGAGGCGGTCGCGATCGGCGACTCGCTGCGGATCGCGGAGGTGTCGATCCACCACGGAAGCGGGCTCGCCGGGTCGACGCTCGCCGGGAGTCGAATCGGCGAGCGGACCGGGGTCGACGTGATCGGCGCGTGGTTCAACGGGTCGTTCGAGGCGGCGCCGCCGCCGGACGCGACGCTTTCGGCCGGCACCGTGCTCCTCGTCTCGGGGACCGAAAGCCAGGTGGAGCGACTCGTCGATCTGACGAACTCGGCGGCCCGTCGGTTCGGCGCGGGCGAAACGGTCGTCATCGGTCACGGCCAGGTCGGAGAGACCGTCGCGAACGCCCTCGAAGACGCCGGTCTCCCGGTGGTCGTCGTCGACCGAGACGGCGGCGACGCGATCGACGTGGTCGGGGACGCGACCGACCCGGAGACGCTGCGGGACGCCGGCGTCGCGGACGCGCGGACCGTCGTCCTCGCGCTCCCCGACGACACGACCGCGGAGTTCGCGACGCTCGTGGTCCGCGACCTGGCGCCGAACGTGGAGGTCCTCGCGCGGGTCGAAGACCCCGAGAGCGTCCCGAAGATGCACCGCGCCGGCGCCGACTACGTGCTCTCGCTCGCGACGGTGACCGGTCGGATGTCCGCGTCGGCCGTGCTCGCGGACAGAGACGTGCTCTCGCTCGACACGCACGTCGAGGTCGTCAGGAGCGAGGCGCCGTCGCTGGCCGGTCGGACCGTCGGCGAGGCGTCCGTCCGCGAGGTCACCGGCTGTACCGTCATCGCGATCGAGCGCGGCGACGACCTCGTTACGGACGTCGGCCCCGAGACGCGGATCGAGCGCGGCGACGAACTCGTCGTCGCCGGCACCGACGATGGGGTCCGCGCGTTCGAGCGCGCGTTCGCCTGAGCCGGCCCCCGACGCCGGTCCCGCTCGCGCCGCCGTTCCCCGCCGGGACGAGTCGAACGCTTCAAGTATTCGCTGGCTGTTCGTACCCGTATGAAAGACCAGGGACGCTCCGCGCGCAAGCGGACCGGCGGCCGACTCAAGCACGCCTCGAACAAGAAGCGCCACCAGCTCGGCCGCGAGCCCGCCGAGACGACGGTCGGCGAAACGCGACTCCAGTACATCGACGCCCGCGGCACGGACAAGAAGGTCCGCGCGCTCTCGACGAACGTCGCGCAGGTCGCCGCCGACGGCGACGTCAGCGAGGCCGACATCGAGAACGTCGTCGACAACCCCGCGAACGTCAACTACGCCCGCCGGAACATCGTCACGAAGGGCGCGATCATCGAGACGTCCGCCGGCCGCGCCCGCGTCACCTCCCGTCCCGGGCAGACCGGCCAGGTCAACGCGGTCCTGATCGACTGACGCCGACGCGCGCTCCGTCGCCCGGCGTCTCCGGTCGACGCCTTTCTGAAGGTATTTCCCCTCGCTCGTCCACCACCGACGCGTGTACCTCGGCGTCGACGAGGCCGGCAAGGGTCCCGTTCTCGGACCGATGGTCGCGGCGGCGGTGCTCGCCGACCCGGCGAGCCTCCCGGCCGACGTGGACGACTCGAAGCGGATAGCGCCGTCCAGGCGCGAGGGAATGGCCGCGGCCCTCCGGAACGACCCCGATATCGCCGTCGGCGTCGCTCGCGTCGAGCCCGCCGAGATCGACCGACCGGACACCGACATGAACACGCTCACCGTCCGTGGACAGGCGCGGGCGGCGCGAATAGCGCTCTCCGGGAGCGTCGCGGCCGGTCTCGGAGAACCGGTCCGCGTCGTCGCGGACGCCGGGGACACCAGCGAGGCGCGGTTCGCGCGCCGCCTCCGGGAGTTCGTCGAGGACACCGACGAGAACGAGGTCCCAGAAGCCGGCGAACCCTTCCCGTCGGTCGACGTGACGGCCGCCCACGGCGCCGACGGGGACGACCCCGTCGTCGGCGCCGCGAGCGTCGTCGCCAAGGTGGCCCGCGACCGGCGAATGGCCGCGATCGACGCGGCGTACGCCGAGTACGACGACCTCGGGAGCGGCTACCCGAGCGACCCGGTCACCCGGGCGTTCCTCCGCGAGTACGTCGCCGAGACGGGCGGTCTCCCCGACTGCGCCCGTCGATCGTGGGCGACCTGCGACGACGTGCTCGCGGCCGCCGAGCAGTCCGCGCTCGACGAGTTCTGACCGATCCGACGGCCCGGCGTGACACCGGCTAGAACAGCCCGGCCGCGAGGCCGCCGACCGCGCCGACGAACGCCTCCCACACCGAGAAGCCGGTGGCGATCGCTAACACGGTGTCCGCGCCGAAGAAGGCGAAAAGCAGCGCGGAGCCGAGGTGCGCGAGCCGCATGTCGACCCGTCCGGCGAAGGTGTGGAAGAAGTACGCGTTCGCGATGCTCACCGGGATGATCGCGAGCATCTCGCCGGCCCAGATGGCGGAGGTGGCGCCGTACTGGACCGCCAGACCGATGGTGACGAGCTGGGTCTTATCGCCGAACTCGCCCGTCGCGGTGAGCGCGAAGATGGGGAGGAAACCGCCGAGCGACCCCGAGTACCGGTCGAGTCGCCCCGGTAGCGAGAGGTCGTCGAACGCGGCCATCCCGCCGTCCGTGCGCTCCGCCTCGGCGCTCGTTCCGCGGGGCGGCGCAGAGCGGTACAGGAGCACCGCGAAGGTGAAGAACAGGGCTGCGGTCACGGCGTCGAGCGCGAGCGGCGGCAGCGCCGACTGGAGCGCTTGGCCGAACGCTATCTCGACGGCGGTCCAGCCGGCGAACGCGGACCCGGCGGCGGCGACGACGATCTTCGGATCGTACCGCGTCGAGAGCCCGGCGATCATCAGCTGGACCTTCTCGCCCGGCAGCACGACGAGCTGAGCGGCGAACGCGACCGCGACGATCTCGACGTAGCCGATCATGCGTCTCCCGCCTCCTGGCCGTCGGTCGCGGCGGTCGACTCCGCGGCGCGGCGGACGGACACGCGGTCCGCGACCGCCTCCGGCAGCCCGTGTTCGCTCCCGTCGCTCGTCCGCACGGTGACGAGGCCGAAGGACGTGACGTCGACGACCTCGACGGTCCTGCCCGGAGTGATCCCGGCGTCGACGAGGAACTCCAACACGTCGGGGTCGCGGTCGCTGACGCGAACGACCGTTCCCCGCTCGCCGGGATCCAACGCCGCGACGAGCGCCGTTCCGGCGTCCTCCGGCGTCGACAGGTCCGCGGGCGGGATCGGATCGCCGTGCGGGTCGGCGGCGGGGTAGTCGAGCACGCGCTCGACGCGCCGCGTGAACTCCTCGCTGACGTGGTGTTCGAGCGCGTCGGCCTCGTCGTGGACCTCGGTCGGCTCGTAGTCCAACTGGTCGGCGAGGAACGCCTCGATGAGCCGGTGCCGGCGGACGACCTCCAGCGCGGCGACCTCGCCGGCGGGCGTGAGTTCGACGCCCGTGTACTTCTCGCGGGAGAGCAGTCCCCGCTCCGAGAGCGTTTCGACCATGCTCGTCACCGTTGCGGGGGTCTTCTCGAGCGCCTCCGCGATCTGCGAGGTCGAGACGGGCGGCCCCGCCCGCGACTCGATCCGATAGATCGCCTTGAGATAATCCTCGACGGCGTCGGTGGGCATACTTGTTTTTGACCGGTCTAAATTAATAGTTTGTCGGGTTGATCCCTCGTTTCCGAGTAACGCTCAACGCCGATTCGATCGGGTCGACGAACGCACGAAATGACACTCAGAATCCGAGGGAACTGACCGTTCGTGGTATCGACTCGACCCGGGTGTCGGCGGCGGGCGGTCCGGGGCCGGCTTACTTCACGGTCAACAGCCGGCGAAGGATGTCACCGTACGCGGGACGGGTGATCAGCACGCCGATCAGCACGCCGAGGACGGTGAAGATGGCGAACCCGGAGAGGTCGCCGAGCGAGAGCACCATCAGCGGCGACATCGCGATGATCGTCGTGGCCGCGGCCGCGCCGATGACCCAGAAGGCGCGGCGGAACCGCGAGTCGAACACCGTCCGAGAGTTCACCTCGCCTTCGCTCATCACCTCGTCGGCGATGATGACGAGGTCGTCGACGCCGGTCCCGACGACCGCGATGAAGCCGGCGATCACCGCGAGTTCGAGCGGGTAGCCGAGCAGCGCCGCGAATCCGAGCAGGGCGTACACCTCCACCAGCGCCGTGACGATCATCGGCAGCGCGACTCTGGGCTCGCGGTAGCGCAGGAACACCATCCCGGCGACGGCGAACACCGAGAGGACGCCGATGACCAGCGAGTACGTCCGGAAGTTCTCTCCCTGCGCGGCCGAGATGGACGACGACGTCCCCCTGCCGCTGATGTCGAGTTCGGCGGGCAGCGCGCCGGCGCGGAGGTTCAGCGAGATGGACCGGGCCTCGGAGAAGTTTCCGGTGGTGAGCCGGAAGTTGCCGGTTTCGGCCCACGAACCGCGCGCCATGCTGTCCGCGAGGTCGGGGGCCATCCCGAAGGAGTTGACGACATCGCCGTCGACGACGAGCAGGAGGCACGGGGTCGTCGTCTCGCCCGTCTCCGGGTTGTACCGGCACGTATCGCCCCGCGATTCGTACGCCTGCGGGAAGCCGCGCTGAACCACGGCCGCTTGGAAGGCGTGCGCCGGCGACTGCTCGCCGTCCGGAGCGGTGTTCCGAACGGTGACCGGAACGTACGCGCCCGTGCCCCGATCCCGCTGTGTCGCGGTGCCGATCTCCTCGAAGTCGTCTTGGATCAACACGCCCTCCTGAACGGCGGTGCCGTTGCCCTCGGGGTACGCGATGTCGATCCGGACGGTCCCGCGCTCCTCGAGGAGGTCGATCACCTCCTGTCGGCCCTGTCCGGGGACTTCGACGAGGATGAAGTACTCGCCCGTGATCGACTGGACCTGCTGGACGGTCCCGCCGGAGAGCCCCGCCTCGTTGATCTTCCCTTGGATGACGTTTATCGTCTCCTGGCGCGTCTCGCTGGTGACGCCCGATCGGATCTGCTCGTACTCGTAGCCGGCGGCGTCCATGGCCGCTCGGAACTGGGCTTCCGTCACCGACGGCTCGGTGACCTCCACCGCGCTCTCCTCGGGGACGACCCCGACGTTCCGCGTCGACGCGTTGTCGAGTTCGGCGGCGACCGCCTCCGCGACCGCTCCGGGGCTGTCGCCGCCGAACGCGACGCCGGTGGCGGTGTATCCCGACAGCGGCGCGCGGACGCGGGTCCCGCCCGCGAGATCGAGCCCGTACTGGAGGTTCGTGATTCCCTGTTTGGCCTCGCTCGCGTTCTCGCCGGGCGCCGGCTCCGGACCGAATCCGGGCGCGAAAAGCGCCACCGACGACCCGATCACGACGACGACGAGCAGCAGGATCCGCCAGTTCTTTTTGATCGGTTCCAGCATTAGCGTCCTCCCTCCTCGAACTTGTACCAGCGAAGCAGCGAGACGTTCATCAGATACGTGTTCATCAGGTCGGCGCACAGCCCGACCGAGAGGATGATCCCGATGTCGCGGAGGAGCCCGATCCCGAACACCCAGGCGACGACCGCCATCACGACCATCGCCGCGATGGAGGTGAGCGTCATCGTCACCCCGGTCCGCATCGCGCGGCTGACCGATTCGTAGAACCCGCCGGTGCGGCGCAGCACCGAGTCGTTCAACAGGATGTCCGAGTCGACGCTGTACCCGATGATCATCAGGAGCGCGGCGATCGTCCCCAGCGTCATCTCGATGCCGAGCAGGTTCATCGCCGCGATCGGTATTACCAGATCGGAGAACGCGGACGCGATGACCGCTAGCGAGGGGATGAACGTCCGGAACAGCGCGAACACGAGCACGCTCATCCCGAAGAACGCGAGCGCCACGCCGAAGAGGGCGGTCCGCGCGGTGTCGCTCGCGAAGCTCGGCGACACCTGATCGACTGCGGTCGTGTTAAACCCCGCCGCCTCCGCCTGTCCTTGGAGATCGTTGGCCAGCCCCTCGGGATCGTTCTGGGACGCCTGGAACGTGACGACGACGACGTCGTCGTCGCCCGGGAGCGTCTGGGCCGGGATCGTCTGGATCGCGTCGGGCTCGCGGTCGAAGGCCGTCCGGATGCGCTGTTCGACGTTGTCCCCGTCGTCCGTGACTCGCAGTTCGACGCCGCCGGTGAACTCCAGTCCGAGATTCGCCGGCGCACCGGTGGCGACGAACCAGCCGCCGATGATCGCCAGCGCGAGGACCAGAAAGGCGAGCGGCACCGCCGCGAGCTGCCGGTTCGAGTAGTCGGTGTAGTTGATCGCCGGCACCTCGATCGCTACCATAAATACCGCTTCCTCTGCGGGCGCGAATAAGCCTTCTTATCTGGTAGGATACCGCGTCTCGTCCGGGGCCCCCGCGTCGACTACGCGGTCGCTCTCTCCGGTCTGGCGGCAACAATTATGCCGAAGTGCGTGTTCCGCCAACGTATGGTCGTCGAGTCGACAGTGAGGGAGACCGCGATCGCGTACGCGGAGCGCGAACTGTACGACGGCGCCGTCGAAGTCACGTTCGTCGGGATGGCGGACGCGCCGAAGGGAACCCGCGTCGGCCTCGAAGTCCAGCTGAAGGACGGCAGCCTCTTCGGCGCCTTCCTCGGAGCGCTCGTGGGGGCGTTCGTCGGGGTCCTCCTGAGCCTCATCCTCGTCTTCGTTCTCCCCCAGCTCATCCCGGTCCTCGTCGTCGCCGGGGTCGCGGGAGGCGCGTACGTCCTGTATCGCGGGATGGCGCCAACGGAGTACGCGACGGTTACCGTCGACACGGACGGCGGCGTGGTGATGTCGAACCGCGACTACGAGGCGGGGGACTTCGACGACGTCCTGGACCGACGCGTCTCGGCCCGGGGCGCGGAGGCGCGTCACGAGGCCGACGCGAAGCGCCGCGCGGAGCCGGGTCCGTCTCCGTTCGAGGTGATGGACGCGTTCTTCGGCTCCGGAGACACGAGTTCCGGCTCCGACGACGCGTTCACCGAGCCGGACCGCTGTCCGGAGTGCGGCGAGAGGGACACCCTGCTGTCGCCGCAGTTCTCCGAGCTCGGCCCGGGCCGCTACCAGTGTGCCGACTGCGGCCACATCGTCAACCTCGCGGGGAGCGATTGAGCGACGGCGAACTCCCCGCCGCTACGGGAGGTATCGAACCGCGACGACCCCCGGTTCCGACCGAATTTCGACGCGGTTCACGCCGAGGCGGGCCGCGCGCGAGAGCGTTCCCTCGCGGTCGTCGATGACGTCGGCGACCGCCTCGTCGGTCTCCGATTCCGGCGGCGTCAACACGTGGACCTCGCCGACGCCCGCACGCGGCTCCCGGGCCAGTTCCCCCGTCGGGGTCTCCGCGGCGAGTTCGCGCTCGTGGACGGTCGGCGGCTCCGGGCTCTCCTCGATCGACAGGGACCGCCGCTCCGCGACCTCGATCACCTGATAAGTGACCTCCAGCGGCGGATCGGGGGCGACGGTCGCCTCGACGGCGTCGTCGACGTCGAGGCCGGGGTTGGAACTCAGCGTGTGGACCTGTCCGTCGCGGACGTCTTTCAGCACGGCCGACTCGCTCTCGACGTGCGTGACGAGGAACGTGCTCTCCTTCTCGTCGGTCATTGCGCCCGGATAGTCGGCCGAGCGACTTCGAGCTTTCGAGCCGCGGCCGACGGCGCTCCGTTCACGTCGACTCGTCGGCGTCGACCGAGGGGTCGGCGTCGGCCGACGGCTCGCCCGCCACCGCCGCGTCGCCGTCCGCCCCGCCGCGGAGTCGGAAGTGGGTCGCGAAGACCGCGAGCGCGGCCGCGACGGGGGGGACGAATCCCGCAGGCCGCGGGAGCGCGTACAGCGCGTTGACCACGACGGAGCCGCTCGGCTCGCGGAGGCCTTCGGGCGCTGAGACGATCATCCCGAGGTACAGCGAGAGCAGGAACAGGAAGCCGGCGACTCCCATCCATCGGTCGTACGTGGCCGCTACCGGATCCCCGCGGCGGTGGTGACGGGCGACGAACAGGATCGGCGCGAGCAGCGGCCCGACGGCACCGAGGCCGGCGACCACGAACAGCGACCGCGAAAAGAGGAACGTCCCCCCGCGGGCCGACGCGGTCTCTCCCATCCAGACGATCAGGGCGAGGGTGACGACGAGCGCGACGAATCCGGCCGCGAGCGCACCGATCGCGGCGTACGCGCGCATCGTCCGCGACTCCGTCGCGCGGAACGCGTAGGGAATCGCCCCGAACACCCCGCGGTAGCTGTCTGTCATCGACCGTGGTAGGCGCGTCGGAGAATTAAACCCCTCGTCGGCGGGAAACCATTTATATGCGCGAGCGGATCCTCCTCACGTGGGTCTCTACGACGCGTACCTCGCGACGCACCACCGCCTCCACGACGCCGAGCCTCCGGCGCACGTCGCCCTAGTTCTCACCGAGCGCGACCTCCTCGCGGACGGCGCGTTCGACACGCTCTCGTCGGCGATCGGCTGGGCGTTCGAGTACGGCGCGGACCGCGTCACCGTCTCCGTCTCCGTCCTCGACCGCGCGGTCGCCCCGACGCTGATCCGGGAGCTACGTCGCCTCGACGTCCCCGCCGAGACCGTGGTTCGCGGCCCGGAGGCCGACGGGTCGACGGAGGCGCGTACCGACTCCGACGGCGCCCCCGCGTGGGACGCCGACGACGAGGCGGACGCGCCGGTCCGTATCCTGGTCGGTCTCGGCGGGAAGGCGGAGTTCGCCGGTGCCGTTCGCGAACTGGCGAGCGACGTCGCGGACGGCGACCTGGCGCCCGAAGCCATCGACGAGACCGACGTCGCAGAGCGGCTCTTATTCCCCGAAGAGCCCGATCTGGTCATCAAGACCGGCGCCGAGCGGCTCTCCGACTTCGCCATCTGGCAGTCGGTGTACGCCGAACTCTACTTCACCGACGTGAACTGGCGCGACTTCCGCAGGCGCGAGTACCTCCGCGCTGTCTTGGACTTTCAGGACCGTCAACGCCGGTTCGGACGGTAGCCGCCGGGGCACGACTGAAAGGAGTGTACCGGCCGAGATTCGAACTCAGAATCAGACGTGCTCGCTCACGGCTCGCTCCGTTCGCAAAATGCACCGGCCGAGATTTGAACTCGGGTTGCAACCATGGCAAGGTTGCGTGATACCACTACACTACCGGTGCGTGCTTCGCGTTCCGCAGTTGGTCGGAGACTCACTTAAGTCTGTCACATCGGGGCGACGGGACGGTATGGTCTCCGCGGACGCTCCCGCGCTCACTCCCCTCGCCGTCGCGCGATCTCGTCGGCGTGCGCGTCGTGAAGCCGGGCGAACGCTTCCGCCTCCGCGCGCTCTTGCGCCTCGACGTCGCGGCGGTCGCGGATCCGGCGTTTGATCGCCGCGAGCGCGTCCGACGCTCCCCCGGCGATCTCGTCGGCCACCGTTCGGGGATCGTCGACGACGCGAGAGACGAGTCCGGTCCGAAGGGCCGCTTCCGCGTCGAGGACGCGCCCCGACAGCGCGAAGTCGAGCGCGTCGCCCTCGCGCATGACGCGCGGGAGCCGGCCCGTCCCGCCCCACGCGCCGAACAGCCCGAGCGAGACGCCGGGCTCGGCGAACGTCGCTCGCGGGGTCGCGACACGGACGTCGGCCGCCAGCGCCAGCTCGACGCCGCCGCCGCGAGCCGCCCCGTCGACGCCGCAGACGACGACCGTCGGGGACTCCTCGACGGCGGTCGCCACGCGCTGGCCCCGCCGCGCGAACGCCGCCGGGTCGTCGAGCGCGGCGACCGCGTCGAGGTCGGCGCCGGCACAGAAGGCGTCGCCCGCGCCGTGGAGGTACGTCACCGGTGGACTCCCGTCGGTTTCCGACCGTTCGAACACCTCGCTCAGGGCGGTCAGATCCTCCGGACGGATCGCGTTGCGCGCCTCGGAGCGGTCGAGCGTGACGACGCGCACGTCGCCGTCGGTTCGGGTGCGGATCACGGGACTGAATCCCGTTCGTTTCCAAAGGTCTTTGCCCTTCGCTCATCTACCTGTCGGCAATGGACGATGCCGCGCGAGCGCGTGACGCCGCGCGCGAGGCGCTCGCGGACGTCGAACCCGAACAGCTCCGCGAGGCCCTCGACTCTCGACTCGTCGACGCCGCGGTGACCCCCGGCGTGCTGGCGCTGGTCACCGCTCGCGCGCTGGAGCCGGAGGTCGACCTCGACGACGTGGCCGACCGCGCCGCGGGCGTGCAGCTCATCTACGAGGGGCTGCGACTCACCCGGACGGTGGCCCGCGAGGAGCCGTGGGTGACGGCGCCGACCGCCGCCGACATCGACGCGGACATGGAGATCCTCGCGGCCGACGTGCTCGTCTCCCGCGGGTTCTCGCTTCTGGCGTGTACCGACGCCGCCCGCCCCGCGGTCGACGTGGTGCGCGCGTTCGGCCGCGACCAGACGCTGCGCGACCGCGAGGAGACGGACGCAGAGACGGCGGTCGGGCTCGACCGGAACCTGGAGGTGGATGCGCTCGAACTCGCGGTCGTCGCCGGTACCACCGCGGTCGGCGGCGACACGCCCGAGGAGCTGCTCGCGTACGCCCGCGACCTCGCCGCCGACTGCGACGGCGAGTTCCCGCCCGCGGGCCGGGCGCTGCCGGACGCGACCGCCGACCGCATCGCCGACATCTCCGACCGCGCCGTCAGCGCGACCGACCGCTGATCGGGGAGAGACCCCCCGGGGGAGGCTCCGTGATCCCCCGACGCTGCGCCCGGGAATCGAAACCCATAAAGTCGAATCCGGTCAACGACTGGTTGCGTGCCTGGGTAGCTTAGCGGTAAAGCGCGTCCTTGGTAAGGACGAGACCGGGGGTTCAAATCCCCCCTCAGGCTTTTCTTATTCTCCTCACTTTCACGTCCTCGAGAGTACGTTTCGCGAAGAGTTCTGATCAGCGAACTCGGTGAGGGCAGTGAAGTTCCCGTGACACGAGATAATCACTAAGTACCATACTGCGGTATCGAGAGACGTGGCGGACGAGTACCTGAGACGTACCGCAATTACTCGCCTAACTCTCACCAGCGAGCAGAGAACGCTGCTCGACGCCACCATCTCTGAGTGGAAACGCGCCTGTAACATCAGCAGTCGTATCGGATGGAGAGCAGATGAAGCGCGGAAAACACGTCTTCAAAAGCTCGCCTACGACGAGGTGCGAGAAGAGACACGTCTCGGGAGACAACACACGATACTCGCAACTCATCAAGCCGCAGCGGCACTCAGCGGCATCGACGATATCGAAGCTCTCGAAGAGGATTACGCCACCTCTCGGCCGGAATTCACGGCAGACACGGTGAAGTACGACACGCGCACGATGACGTTGTTCGACGACGGAACCGTCTCTCTTTCTACAGTCGGAGACCGTATCCGATGTGAACTCGTGCTGCCGGACGACGAGAACGGATACCAATACCAGTACCTCGACAGCGAGGCGTTGGAGATCACCGAATCCACACTCTCACGGCGCGATGGTGGGTACTACATTCACTTGGAGTTCCGGAAACCCAAGCCCAAGAAACGAGCCGAGGTACGGGATGACACCGAGGACAGGACAGTTCTCGGCGTCGATCTCGGTATCGCAAACATCGCGACCACCTCGACAGCGTACTTCGCATCCGGTGACGAACTCCGGCACCGACACCGAGAGTTCGAGCGGATCCGCGGTCGGCTCCAACGGACGGGTACACAGTCCGCGCACCGAACGATTCAACAGATGAGTGGGCGGGAATCGCGACACGTCCGGAACACGCTTCACGAGGTCGCCAACGACATCATCGACGAGGCCCTTGAATACGACTGCGAGTACATCGCCTTCGAGAACCTCCGGCACATCCGAGACCGTGCGCCTCGGGTGAAGGAGTTCCACCAGTGGGCGCATCGACAGCTCGTGGACATGGTAGAGTCCAAAGCGGACGCGGAGGGGCTCCGTGTCGTGTACGTGTCACCGGAGAACACGAGTCGGCGGTGCCCGGAGTGCGGTCACACGAGCGAAGGGAACCGAATCGCGCGCTCGGAGTTCGAGTGCCAATCGTGTGGTGAGACGGGGAACGCGGACTACGTCGGCGCGAAGAACGTCGGACGGAGGTACGTCCGTCGGGGCCTACAGCCGTCTCGGCGGACGGGCGACAGTCAACTCGCCCTGAAGTCAGGAACCGTGACGCCGAATCGGGGATTCGTCCCGAGCGACTGACCGTCGATGGAGGCAGAGTTCACTGACAAGTTTCGCGTCATCATTCGCGGGACGGTTGACATCTCGGCCTAGGCTCTTTCTACGACGCCGCCGCTCACTCCCGATCCCGAGCGACGAACGTCACCGCTCGCCGGACCAGCGCGTCGTGCGGATCGACCTCCGGCCGCCGCGCCAGCACCTGCTCGAACGCCTCGTCGAGTCCCCGGTCGGTCAGACGCGTCATCGCGGCCGCGGCGACCGCCGGGCTGCGCGAGGCGCCGGCCGAACAGTGGACGAGGACGCGCTGCCCGGCTTCGCGACGCGCCACGACCGTCTCCACGGCGTCGACGAACGCCGAATACTCGTTCTGCGGTCCGTCCGTCATCGGGGTATCGACGCGGGCGACGGATCCGGTGTCCGGATCGTCGTGCGTGAGGGAGACGACGGCGTCGACGCCGCGGTCCCGAAGCAGCGACTCGTCCTCGGCGTCCGACCGCGTCCCGACGAAGATTCCGGCCCCGACCTCATCCATTCCGAAACACGCTCTCGGACCGCCGTACGGTTCCCACCGGGTAAACGTCACCGGCCGTCGGATGGCTCCACGAGGGAGTGCGTCTCCCGGAGTGGGCGCTTTTTTACCTCACACACCCACACCGACACGACACATGGGCAAACACGAGCGCGGCTGGGTCGAGGCCACGGAGAAGCTGACGGCGCGGCTCGCGAACGGCGCGGAGCCGGACGCCGACCTCGGAGATCGGGGCCGGCTCGACCTCGCGGAGTCGCTCGCGGAGCGCCTCCGGAGCGACTTCCCGAGGCTGACCGCGGTGCGCCACGCCGGCAACTCCTACGACTCGCTGGGCGACCTGATCGTCGAGACGCCGGGCGGCGAGACGTTCGTCGAGGCCAAGTTCGTCGCGAGCGGCGGGACGCGGGCGAACCTCGGGCAGGACACCCTGACCCAGTTCGAACTGTTCGAGGGCGCCACCGCGTGGAGCGACTTCCGCGAGGAGATCGGCTTCCCCGAGGACCGCGAGGCGCTGCTGCGGGAGTTCGACGACTACCCGGACGACGTCCGCGACTGGTCGTACAAGTCGGCGGTGTACGACCGCGCGAAACACCTCAAGAACGTCCTCGACGTGTCGCGGGGGCAGCACACCGGATCGCGGGCCGACGAGGTGCTCGCGGACCCGGACGCGACGGAGCCGCAGCGGGAGGCGGCCCGGATAATCAACGCGATCCTCGACCTCGACCGCGAGGAGAAGCTGGCGTACTTCGACCATCTCCGCGACGCCGAGCAGAATCCGCGGAACGTCGAGACGTTCGCGCACCTCATCGTCTGCGGCTACCACACCGCCGACGCGCTCGAAGCGCACTTCGACGACGACCTCGACGAGATCAAGCGGCTGATCGAGACGAACTCCTACCGACTGTACGAGGTGAACAGAAACAGCGGGACGGTGACGGTCGAGAACCCCTCGGAGCTGCTCGCGGGCTTCGAGTGGGCGGACACGCGGGTCGAGATCCCCGAGGACGGGACCTCGGTGAGCGTGGTGACGGGGCCGCCGGACGACCGGCGACGCGTCCTGAACATCGCGTACAACTGGAAGAACAAGTTCCAGGGGATCCAGACGCCGTCGATGAACGTCTTCGTCCCCGAGGCGTAAGCCGGGGGGCCCGCCGCACCGCCCCGGCCCGAGCCGGGGGCGACCCGCACCCTTTTGCGCTCGGACGCCAAGGGTCGACCATGCAACGCGGCCGCCGGAAGCCGGACTGGCTGAAGTCGCGCCCGCCGTCCGGGAGTCGGTTCACCGAGATCAAGTCTACCCTCCGCGACCACGACCTCCACACGGTCTGCGAGGAGGCGAACTGCCCGAACATGGGCGAGTGCTGGTCAGGGGGCGCGAGCGCGCCCCCGGACGGCGAGGCGGCGGACGCCGCCGAGGGCGGCGGCACGGCGACGTTCATGCTCATGGGCGACCGCTGCTCGCGCGGCTGTAACTTCTGCGACGTCGAGACGGGCGGGATGGAGGCGCTCGACACCGACGAGCCCGCGAACGTCGCGGACGCGGTCGCGGAGATCGGCTTAGACTACGTCGTCTTGACCTCCGTCGACCGCGACGACCTCGCGGACGGGGGGTCGGCGCACTTCGCCGAGACGATCCGCGAGATCAAGCGCCGCGACCCGGAGATTCTCGTCGAGACGCTCATCCCGGACTTCCAGGGGGACCCGGCGGCGATCGACCGGATTATCGACGCGGAACCCGACGTGATCGCGCACAACGTCGAGACGGTCGAACGGCTCCAGTGGCCGGTCCGGGACCGCCGCGCGAACTACGAGCAGTCGCTCGCGGTGCTCGATCAGGTCGACCGCGAGTCCGACATCCACACGAAGACGAGCCTGATGCTCGGCGTCGGCGAGTACGACCACGAGGTGTACCGGACGCTCGGCGACCTCCGCGAGGTCGGCGTCGACGTGGTCACCTTCGGCCAGTACCTCCGGCCGTCGCGCTCGCACCTCGACGTGTTCGAGTACGTCCACCCCGACGTGTTCGAGACGTGGCGCCGGGTCGCCGAGGCGGAGTTCGACTTCCTCTACTGCGCGTCGGGCGCCATGGTCCGCTCGTCGTACAAGGCGGGCGAGCTGTTCGTCGAGGCGCTGTTGCGCGAGGGCCGGACGCCCGAGGACGCCCGGCGACACGCCCGGGCCGCGGGCGGCGACTGAGACGCGGATTTCGGAACGCGTCTGGGGGCGGATTTCGGAACGCGTCTGGGGGCGGATTTCGGAACGCGTCTCCCTCGACAGCTGTCAGGCGCTTTCGAGGTATCGACTTTTGTTCAAACAGCGAATTATTTACCTCTCGGTGACCCAGCCTGTGTTAGTGAGACGTACACATGGGAACGACTGACTCGTCGATCGTCGACTCGGCGCGGGCCAGGCCGGGGCTTCTCTTCGTCGCCCTTCTCGGCGGCCTGCTGCTCGTCGACCTCGCGGCGAAGCTCGCGGGGGTGGGCCTCGGCCCGGTCGGGGGGTCGCTCTCGGTCGATCGGCTCGGCTCGAACCTCTGGAGCGGAATCGTAATCGGACTGGTGATCGGACTCGCGGGCATCGGGCTCTCGATGACGTACAGCATCCTCTCGTTCGCGAACTTCTCGCACGGGGACCTCGTCAGCGTCGGGGCGTTCTCCGGCTGGGGGATCGCCTTCCTCATCGCCGGGTTCGGCGAGATACCGGTCCGGGCGCTGCTGACCGTCCGCGACGCCGGGAACGCCTCGCCGGGCGACATCGGCGCGCACGTCCTCACGACGCCCGTGGCGATCCTCGTGGGGCTGCTCGCGGCGTTCGTCGTCACCGCGCTGCTCGCGGTGGCGCTCGACCGGGCGTTCTACAAGCCGATGCGGGACCGCGACGGAATCTCGCTGCTGATCGCCTCCATCGGCGCGGCGCTCATCGTCCGCTACCTGCTCCAGTTCGTCTACGGCTCCGACCGGCGCGGCGTGACCGCCAGCGTCGAGGCGTCGAACCTGGCGTTCGACCCGATCGGGGTCTCGGTGGACGCCCACGAACTCACCATCCTCGTGGCCGCGGTGGGGCTGATGCTCGCGATGCACGCCATGCTTCAGCACACGAAACTCGGCACGGCGATGCGAGCGATGGCCGACAACAAGGACCTCGCGCTCATCACGGGGATCCCGGCCGAGCGCGTCGTCACCGCCACGTGGATCATCGGCGGCGGGCTCGCGGGCGCGTCCGGCTACCTCTACGTGCTGCTCCGCGGGACGATCCAGTTCGACTTCGGCTGGCTCCTCCTGCTGCTCATCTTCGCGGCCGTGATCCTCGGCGGGATCGGTTCCGTCTACGGCGCCATCGCGGGCGGTCTCGTCATCGGCGTCGTGTTCACCACGTCGACGATCTGGATCCCCTCGGACTTCAACCAGGCCGCGGCGTTCGGCGTGATGATCCTCATGCTGCTGTTGCGTCCCGAAGGGCTGTTCGGCGGGGTGACGACCACATGAGCGCCGCCGACTCCCCCGACGGCGACGCGTCCGGCGGCGACGCTGCCGACGCGCCGGGCGGTCCCGAGGGCGACGCCGACGCGCCGGAGAGCGCGACGGCGGCGGTGGTCGAGGCCGCCCGAGAGAGCGACCTCGGACTCGTGATCGGGACGCTGCTCGCGATCTACGCGGCCGCGACGCTGCTGACGTTCACCAACGGGCTCAACAGCGTCGTCGGGCTCATGGAGACGCTGACGTTCCTGGGAATCGTCTACGCACTCACCGCGCTCGCCTTGAACCTCCAGTGGGGGTACACCGGCCTCTTCAACATCGGCGTCGCCGGCTTCATGGCCGTCGGCGTGTACACGATGGGGATGGTCGTCCGGTCGCCCGACCCCGCGTTCGGCCCCCCCGGACTCGGGCTGCCGCTCCCGGTCGGGATCGTCGCCGGCACGGGGATGGCGGCGCTGCTCGGCGCCGTCGCCGCCCTGCCGGCCCTCCGGCTCAAGGCCGACTACCTCGCGATCGTGACCCTCGGTCTCTCGGAGATCGTCCGGCTGTCGCTCCAGTCGAGCGCCTTCGACAGCTTCCTGCGCGACACGATCGGGGCCGGAACGGGCGGCGGTCGCGGGATGGGAATGCCGGACAACCCGGTCCGCGACCTGTTCTTAGTCGACGGACAGGCGGGGGATCCGACCGCGCTCGGCGACCTCGTCTTCGGCGTCTTCGGCCCCGACGGGCTCGGCATCTCGCAGCCGATCCTCATCGGGTGGGGGTACATCGCCGTCCTCGCCGTCTTCCTCGTCGGCTTCTACCTCGTCTTGGAGCGCCTCGGCCGCTCGCCGTTCGGCCGGACGATGAAGGCGATCCGGGAGGACGAACTCGTCGCCGACTCGCTCGGTAAGGACGTGAACCTCGTGAAGATCAAGGTGTTCGTCATCGGCTGCGCGCTGATGGGGCTCGCGGGCATCCTCTGGTTCGGCAGCCAGGGGAACGTCTCCCCGACCCCGCAGTTCCGCCCGCTCTTGACGTTCTACGTGTTCATCGCGGTGATCATCGGCGGATCCGGGTCGAACACCGGCTCGGTCCTCGGCGGCATCGTCTTCGCCGCGGTGCTGTTCGAGGGGCCGCGGCGCGTCGGCGGGACGGTCCGGGGGCTCATCGACGCGGAGACGCCGCCGTCGTTCGCAGACGCGGTCGCCACGCTGGACCCGGTGACGTTCCTCGCGTACGCGACCGAGAACATCGCGCCGCTCCAGTTCGTCTTCCTCGGGCTCGTCCTCGTGTTCATCATTCACCGGCGGCCCGAGGGGATCCTCGGCGACCGGATCGAGACGGCCGCGGCCGTCGACCTCTCGGAGCGGCCCGCCGGAGGTGAGACCGATGAGTAGCGACGTTCCGGAGGCTGGCGACGTGGCCGACGCGGAGGACGTCGCCGACACGGTCGACGCGACGGACGCGACGGTCGACGAACCCGAGGCGAACGACAGCGCGGTCGAGGAGGCGGCGAAACACGTCCCCTCCGGGGCGCCCCCGCTCCGCGTGGAGGGGCTGGTCAAGCGGTTCGGCGGCGTCACCGCCGTCGACGGCGCCTCCTTCGAGGTGGAGTCCGGGTCGCTGACGGGACTCATCGGCCCGAACGGCGCCGGGAAGTCGACGACGTTCAACTGTATCACCGGCGTCCACGAGCCGACCGCCGGGCGGGTGTACTTCGAGGGCGAGGACGTCACCGGGCTCAGGCCCCACGAGATCGCCCGGAAGGGGCTGGTGCGGACGTTCCAGATCGCCCGGGAGCTCTCCGAGATGACCGTCTTGGAGAACCTCATGCTCGCGCCGCAGGGCCAGCTCGGCGAGTCCGCGATCCGGGCGGTGACGCCCGGGCTCCGCGGCGCGGTCGTCGCGGAGGAGACCGAGCTCCGCGAGCGGGCCTGGGAGACGCTGGAGTTCTTCGAGATCGACCACCTCGCGCACGAACCCGCGGGGAACCTCTCCGGCGGCCAGCGGAAGCTGCTGGAGATGGCCCGCGCGCTGATGACCGACCCCGAGATGGTGCTGCTCGACGAGCCGCTCGCCGGGGTCAACCCGACCCTTCAGGAGAAGCTCTTGGACCGGATCCACGACCTGCGGGCTGACGGTTACACCTTCCTGCTCGTCGAACACGACATGGACGTCATCATGAGCAACTGCGAACGCGTCATCGTCATGTACCAGGGCAGCGTGCTCGCCGAGGGGACCGGCGACGAGATACGGAACGACGAGCGGGTCATCGAGGCGTACCTGGGTGAGGACCTATGAGCGCCGACGAGACGAACGACGCGGTCGACGCGAACGACGCGGTCGAAGTCGACCGGGAGGCGGTCGAGGCCGACGCGGACGCCGGAACCGCCCACGCGATCGACGGCGACGCGATCCTGCGGATCCGCGACCTCGACGCCGGCTACGGCGACCTCCAGATCCTCTCGGACGTGGTCTTAGACGTCGCGGACGAGGAGTTCGTCACCATCGTCGGGCCCAACGGGGCCGGGAAGTCGACGGTGATGAAGACCGTCTTCGGGCTCACGACGCACATGGCCGGCACCGTCGAGTTCGAGGGAGAGCCGATCCACGGGCTCGCGCCGGAGCAGATCATCCGCGAGGGGATCGGGTTCGTCCCCCAGAACGACAACGTGTTCCCCGGGCTCAGCGTCCGCGAGAACCTCGAGATGGGCGCGTACATCCTCGACGAGGTGCCGGAAGACCAGATCGAGACGATATACGACCGGTTCCCGATCCTCCGGGAGCGCAGCGACCAGAAGGCCGGGACGCTCTCCGGCGGGCAGCGGCAGATGGTCGCGATGGGGCGGGCGCTCATGCTCGATCCGGACCTCCTGCTGCTCGACGAGCCCTCGGCCGGGCTCGCCCCCGACCTCGTCTCCGACATGTTCGACCGCATCGACCGGATCAACGACTCGGGGACCGCGGTGCTGATGGTCGAGCAGAACGCGAAGGAGGCGCTGCGCCGCTGCGACCGCGGCTACGTGCTGGTGAACGGCGAGAACCGCTACACCGACCGCGGCGACGTGCTGCTCGCCGACGAGGACGTGCGGCGCGACTTCCTGGGCGGATAATCGGACTACGGTTTGGGGTCGGTCGTTTACGAGTCACGCCGCCGACCGGCGCCACGGCTCACGCGCGTCGAAAAAACGGAGAAGGACTCGAAACTCCCTACTGGTTCAGCACGCTCGACCACTGGCTGGTGTACGTCGGCTGGTTCGGCTCGAAGGAGACGCGCTGCGTGATCGTCCCGTCGCGCTCCCGGAAGGCGTTCACGTACGCCTCCTCTAACGACTGTCCGTAGGCGTCGTTGAGGTACAGCGTGCCGGAGCTCTCAGCGCCGACGTTGTCGCCGACGGCGAGGTCCGCCATCGCGGGCCCCTGGAGCAGGTCGGAGGGCGCCGTCCGGAAGATGTAGCCGTTGTCCTCTAAGTCCGTCACGTTCGGGTCGGTCGACGACGGCGAGATGCCCACGACGCCGTTCGGGATGAACACCTGGTCTGCGACCTGGAGGTTGACGTTCGAGGACGCCGGACCGACGACGGCGCCGTAGCCGGCGTTGACGATGGCGTTCGCGCCCGAGATACCGGCCTGGGGGTTGGTCTGGGTGTCCTCCACGCGGGTCTCGACGTCGACGTTGATACCGGCGTCGTTGACCTGCGTCGCCGCGAGCAGCGCGCCGTCGCGGATCGGGACGCCGAGCGGACCGAGGTCACCCGTCTCCGGCATCAACACGCCGACCCGAGCGGTGAACGAGTCGACGCCGACGGGGGGTTCGGCCGTCGCGTTCAGGTCCTCCTCGGTGAGGTCGTTCCCGAACTCGACGGTGTCGATGGTCTCCAGTTCGCCGTCCTGGAAGTCGATGATGTCGTAGGCGGCCGTCGCGATGTCGCCGTTGATGTCGAAGTTGACCCTCGAGGACGCGCCGACGTACTGGACGGGGTCGCCGCCCGCAACGGTCTCGACCGCGTCCGGGAGGTCCGCGGGTCCGAACTCCTCGCCGCCGGGGTTGGCGACGGTCCGAACCCGGTCGCGGATCGCCTCGCCGTCGTTCTCGCCCGCGGCGGTGGCCGCGAGGATCTGGACCGCCATCGCGTCGTACGCCTGCGCGGTGAACACGCCCGGCGCCTCGCCGTACGCCTCCTCGTACGACGACGTGAAGAACTCCGCGCCCGGACCGCCCGCGGAGGGCGCGGTGCCGATCACGTTGTTCATGTCGTTGTCGACCTCGCTCGGGAGGTCCCTGTCGATCAGGCCGTCGGGGACGATGATGTCCAGATCGGGCGCGCTGTCGGCGAACTCCGAGTAGAAGTCGCGGAACAGCTGAATGCCGGACTGCGGGAACCCGACGACCATCACGGCGTCGGGGATGCTGCTGGCGTCGCCCCCGCCGCCGTCGGATCCGTTGCCGCCGCCGGATCCGTTGCCACCACCGGTTCCGTTGCCGCCGTCACCGCTCTCCGTCGAACAGCCGGCGAGCCCCGCGATACCGACCGCGCCGGCACCCCTGAGTACGTCGCGTCGCTGGATTCTTCGCTTCATCCTGTGATCGTATACCATACGAGCCGTTATAAGCGTATCCACGACCACAAATACGACACCGGTCGAATTCGACCGGATCGGACGGCTCCCGTCGCGTATCGATGCGCTCTACCGACGGTTCGTCGATCGGCTCCCGAGCCCGAACCGGCCTCATTTTCTCGCGCCGATAGCAACTCGGCCGGCGCCGCGAACGCGGGCGCCTCGCCTCAGTACCCCTGCGCGTTCCCGTCCTTCCGGGGTTCCGTGGCGGCCGACAGGACCCCGTCTTCGTTCCGGACGATCTGCGCGCCGCCGAACATGACGGGCGAGAGCGTCCGCACGTCGTGATTCTTACGAACGAGCTTGGCCGCGGCGTCGTCGTCGAAGTGGGGTTCGAGCGCCAGCTCGCCGCTCTCGCGGTAGCGCCAGCGCGGTTCGTCGAGCGCGCGCTGGAGCGGCATGTCGTAGTCGACGAGGTTCGAGATCACCTGGACGTGACCCTGTGGCTGCATGTATCCGCCCATCACGCCGAACGCCGCCCAGTCGTCCTCGTCGAACCGGACGACGCCCGGGATGAGCGTGTGGAACGGGCGCTTGCCCGGTTCCAGCGCGTTCGGGTGGTCCGGGTCGAGCGAGAACGACGCGCCGCGGTTCTGGAGCGCGATGCCCGTGTCGCCGGCAACGAGCCCGGAGCCGAAGCCGGCGAACCGCGAGTTGATGTACGAGACGACGTTGCCGGCGTCGTCGGCGACGGTGAGGAGGACGGTGTCGGCGTCCTCGGCGTTCGCGTTCGGGACGCCGAAGGAGACGTCGTGGGAGGCGGTCGCTCCGACGCCCGCGGCGCGCTCGCTCGCCCACTCGCCCGACGCGAGCGGCGGGACCTCCTCGTAGTCGGGGTCGGTGATGTAGCGGTGGCCGTCGTGGAACGCCCGCTTCATGGCCTCCGCGAAGTAGTGGACGCGCTCCGGCGAGTCGTAGTCGTACTCGCCCGCCCCGAGCTCCGCGGCGACGTTGAGCGCCTCCAGGGCGATCAGCCCCTGGTTGTTCGGCGGGAGCTCGTACACCTCGGCACCGTTGTAGGTCGTCGACACCGGATCGGGCCATTCGACCTCGAAGCCGGCGAGGTCGTCGACGGTCATGAACCCGCCCCGCGACCGGACCTCGTCGGCGATGGCCTCGCCGATCTCGCCCTCGTAGACGACGTCCGCGCCCTCTTCGGCGATCTTCCGCATGGACTCGCCGAGCCGCGGCATCGTCACCGTCTGCCCGACGGCCGGCGGTTCGTCGTCGAACAGGAACGCCTCGCGGGCGTGGTCCTCGGTGAACAGCGCGTCGGCGCTCGCCCAGTAGGAGGCGATCACCTCGGACACCGGGTACCCCTCGGTCGCGTAGCGGATGGCCGGATCGAGCGCGTCGGCGAGACTGAGCCGGCCCAGCTCCTCGACGGTCGCCTCCCAGCCGCGGGCCGTCCCCGGGACCGTGACCGCGTGCGGGCCGTAAAAGGGCATCCCGGCCTCGCCGGCGTCGTCGACCGCGTAACCGCCGTCGTCCGGGTAGTAGGAGTCCGCGTCGTCGTCCTCCGCGAGCGCCGCCTTGACGTTCTCGATCGTTGCCTCCGCGGGCGCCCCGCCGCACGATCGCATCGCGCCGACCTCGCCGTCGGCGGTCCGGTACAGCGCGAACACGTCGCCGCCGAGGCCCGTCGAGGTCGGCTCGACGACGTTGAGCGCGGCCGCGGTCGCGACCGCGGCGTCGAACGCGTTACCGCCCTCGCGGAGGACCTCGATCCCCGCCTCGCTCGCGAGCGGCTGACTGGTCGCCACCACCCCGCGTTGACCGTACACGGTGGACCGGCGCGACGTGAATCGGTCTAAGTCTGGCTCCATACGAACCCGTCCGGCGCGCGGGAGAATAAACCACCGACCGGATCTATCCGGTGTCTACCGTCCGGATCGGGCGGCTCAGGAGTGTTTCGCGGCGAGGACCTCGATCTCGTCGACCTGCTGGTCCTCGACGAACAGCTCGTCGGCCCGCTCGAACAGCTCCGCGGCGATCTCGCCGTCGAGGTGCGCCTGTCGGCCTTCCTCGTCGGGGAACGTGTCGAAGATGCCGAACGTGGTCTCGTCGAGCCGCAGCGCGAACCACGTCGTCGTCTGCTCCTCGGCCTCGGCCGCGGGGAGCGCGGACTCGAGGAACTCGGCCACTTCGTCCGCCTTCTCGGGCTTGGCTTCGAGCCGTGCCTGAAGCGCGTACTCGGAGTCGGACATTCCGTTAGATCGGAGGGCTGCGAACGGTTTAACCCCCGTGACACCGGGGATCCGGTCAATCCGAATCGACCGCCACGAGCGGCGGCCCGCCTCAGTCCTCGAACTCGGCGTAGTGCCGCACTAACCCGCACTCGGGGCACATCACCGTCGTCAGCTCCTTACGCTCGTTCATTCCCAGCTTGCCGAGCAGCCCGGACCGCTTCTCGCCGGTCCTGACGTGGGCGTTCCACGCGTCACCCATGCTGAACTCCACTTCCTCCATCGTGACGCCGCAGTCGGGACAGCGGTGGTCCATGTCTGTGGCGTCGCCCGGCGGCGTGAAAACGGTTGGTCCGTGGCGATCGCCGGGGCCCGCGGGGTCGGCGGGCTGAGCGTGACCGTCGCCAAGTGGCTCGTCGTCTTCGTGTTCCTCGCTATCGCCTCGTTCGTGCCGTGACGGCCCGACCGCGGCGCTCGGCGGTGAAAAGCCGGCCTCGGTACTCATAGGGCTCGTCGTCGCCGGGTGCCGAGTCCGGCTCGGAGCGGTGGTTCGTCATCGGCCGCTCGCCGGTAGTCGCGCCGCCGAATAAAAGGATCCGGCCGCGGCGTCAGTGCGACGAGCCGGCGTACTCGTTCCAGCGGTCGGTGCCGTTCGCGATCCGCCGGGTGTCGGACGGGTCGAACGTCCCCGCCGCCTGCGCGACCGCCTCGGCGGCGGTCGGCAGGCCGTCGGTCCCGTCCTCGGCGTCGGTCGCACCGCCGTCAGCCGGGTTCGTCGATGGACCCGATCGGTCGGTCGTCGGTTCGGTCTCGGTCGCCTCGCGCGTGCTCGGACCGGCGGGACCGGTCGCCGTCCCCGCCGTCGAGCGTGCGTCAGTCGTGTACTACGGGCGGCACGACTCGGGAAAGGGGCGTATCCTTCATAATTGTTTATGTTAGTACGAGCCTCGCCGCCGCGGCGGATCGTGCGGCGGGGGCGGCGCGGGCCGGTCGGTCCTACCAGGCCGACCACGCGGTGAGCGTCTCGTCGCGGGCGTACACGCGTTTGAGGTCCTTCGCGTAGGCGAGGTCGCCGGGGTGATCGAGCTTCTCGTGGCGGTACTCCGGCGCGTCCTCGCGGATCTGAAGCCCCTCGACGGTGAACTCCTCCTCACCGAACTCCACCGTCTCGTCGACGGTGAACTCGTAGTCCCCGGGGACGTTCACCCGCAGCGAGCGCGTCTGGTCCGCGTCGCCGTCCTTCGGATGGAGCGTGACGGGGACCGCGACGTTGTCGACCGCGCGGGTCCACAGCGTCTCCACGTCGGTGATGTCCGCCTCCTCGACGCGCTCTTCGGGGCCGAGTTCGATCCCCGTGATCCGCACCTGCATCAGCGCCTCGTCGGTGTCGACGACGAACTCCTCGCCGGCGGCCACGTCGCCCTCGGCGGGCACGTCCATCGTCGTCGTGAACGAGTCGCCGTCCTGTGAGACGACGATCGACACGGAGACCGTCTCCTCCTCGGGGATCTCGGTCTTGTGGGTGTGGTCGCACTCGGTACAGCGCACGGTGGCCTGCCCGCCCGGACTGAGGACCTCGTGGACGGTCGGCTCGGCGGGCGAACACGACGGACAGGGGAGCCCGACGCGCGCGCCGGCTTCGGTTTCGGTCATTGGGGCTCGTACCCGCCCCGCCCGTAAATATCCGCCCCTGTGGGGCCGGTGTGGGTCGCGCTCGCGTGGCGCTCGGCGGCCGGAGCGTCCCGCCGGCGCGGTTCCGGCGGGGGGAGCGTCCCGTCGGAGCCGCGCGGTAAGGAAACTGGTTTACCGGAGTCCGCGGAACGGTCGCCCATGATCGTACCCGGGTCCAGCTCGCAGCAGCTCGCGGCCGCGCTCGCCGCGGAGACGGGCCGGGCGCTCGCGACCCCGACATACGACCGGTTCCCCGACGGGGAGGGGCTCGCCGCGGTGCCCGACTTCGACGCCGACGAGGCCGTGATCGTCGCCGCGACCGACTCCGACGAGGCGTGGGTGGAACTGCTCCAGCTCCAGGACGCCGTCCGCGAGGCCGGCGCGACGGACGTGACGACAGTGATCCCGTACATGGGCTACGCGCGCCAGGACGCCTCGTTCGGCGACGGCGAACCGGTCTCGGCCCGCGCGATGGCGAGGGCGATCTCGACCGGGACCGACCGCGTCCGCCTCGTCAACCCTCACGAGGCGACGGTCGCCGGCTTCTTCGACGTTCCGGTCGAGACGGTCGACGCCGCGGGCGTCCTCGCGGACCCGCTCCCGGCCGACCTCGACGACCCGCTCTTCCTCGCGCCCGACGAGGGGGCGATCGACGCGGCCGCGACCGTCCGCGACGCGTACGGCGCCGGCGAGACGGACTACTTCGAGAAGCACCGCGACCGCGAGACGGGCGCCGTCGCGGTGTCGCCCTCCGACGCCCCCGTTTCGGACCGGGACGTGGTCGTCGTCGACGACATCATCGCCACCGGGTCGACGATGAGCGAATCGGTCGGGGTCCTCACCGACCGCGGCGCCGCGCGGGTGCTGACGGCCTGCGTCCACCCGGTCCTCGCGGCCAACGCGGTGACGAAGCTCCGCGCCGCCGGCGTCGACCGGATCGTCGGCAGCGACACCGTCGAACGGGGCTGTAGCGTCGTCAGCGTCGCGCCCGTCGTGGCCGACGCGCTCGACGAGCCGTAACCGAGATCACTCGCCGTCGATCTCTCGGATCGCCTCGGCCGGGTTGCCGCCGACCACCGTGCGCGCCGGCACGTCGTCGACCACGACGGCCCCGGCCGCGACGACCGCCCCGTCCCCGATCTCGACGCCCGGCGTGATCACCGCCCGCCCGCCGATCCAGACGTCGTCGCCGACCGTCACCGGCTCGCCGAACTCTCGGCCGGCCGCGCGCTCGTCGGGATCGATCGGGTGCGTCGCGGTGTAGACGTGGACGCCGGGGCCGAGCAGGCAGTTCCCGCCGAACGCGATCGGCGCGGCGTCCAAGAAAACGCAGCCGTAGTTCGCGAAGAAGCCGTCGCCGACGCCGACGTTGTACCCGTAGTCGCACCGGACGGGCGGCATGACCGTCGCGTCGCCGCGGACCTCGCCGAACAGCTCTCCGAGGAGTCGCTCTCGGCGGTCTGTCTCCGTCGGCGCGGTGTCGTTGTACCGCCGGCAGCGGTCGCGGGCTCGCCGTCGGTCGGCGGTGATCTCCGGGTCCGCCGGGTCGTACGCTTCGCCGGCGAGCATCCGCTCCTTCTCGCGTTCCATACATCATCGGCCGCGGCGAGCGACAAAGGGCTGTCCGTCGGCGCTGCCGAAGGTTGTTACAAAAACTCGAGACGAAAAGCCTCGCGCTTCAGCGCGGGGAGGCTGTCGAGTCGACAGATGTCGTGATGGCCGTGCGGTACTCGGATTCAACGCACCGGACCGCTTCCGGGAGAGCGTAGCGGGATCACATTCTTTTTATTCAGCTTTGGGAAAATATATCGTAGTTGAGAGTATCCGTGGAGTACAATGCTTTTGATCCATAGTAACGTATATTCAGATAACGTTAGATTCTCCAATAAAAATAAAAAAACCGAGAAATTGTTTTCTTCAACTATGCCCATTTTTGATCCTCCGACCCTCGTTGCGTTCGTTTCGGCGGCGGTCGTGGTCATTATTTCTCCCGGCCCCGATACGATATACGCCTTGACAGAGAGTCTCCGTCGCGGGCGCTATGCTGGGGCGGCTGCCGCGTGTGGAACGGCGACGGGAGTTCTCGTTCACACGACAGCAGCGGTACTCGGATTAGCTGCGATTATCCGAACGTCAGCGCTCGCCTACACCGTCGTGAAATACGTTGGCGCCGCCTATCTCGTCTATCTCGGTGTTCAGACGTTCCGACACGACGAAGCGTTTGAGATCCGGAATCACCTCTCAGCGGAAAACACCTCACTTAAACGGTCATACCGGCAAGCGGTGACGATCAATGTCTCTAATCCAAAGGTTGCCGTCTTCGTCCTCGCGTTCTTCCCACAGTTCGTCTCTCAGCCGGCAAACGTCTCGCTCCAAATCTCCATTCTAGGGGTGACCTACGCTACTCTCAGCGTCCTGTACCTCTTGATCGTGGTAATGTTCGCCAGCCGCGTACGACACATCATCGTTAACTCCAAGACGATTTCTCGGTTTGTACAGTATGCGAGCGGTAGCGTACTGATCGGCTTCGGTTTAAAACTTGTAACCGAGAAGCAGCTCGGCGCGTGATCCCTGAGAAATTTCAAAAACCGTACTCGTACGACCACTATCCGTGATTTCGGCGCAGTCGTGTGTACTGTACTTCCGTCTGTGAATATGATAATCGTACGATAGACTGAGAATATTATTGATATCGTACGTCGACCGGGAAGGGTTCGAGACGTTTCGGCACGCCACGGAGGCCGTTGTAGATATATACGAATATTTATCATGGGTCGATATTCAATCGTGGGTGTGACCACCACAACCTACGGTCTGTTGGCGTTGGCGCCGCCGCTTCTTGCGATCGTACTGGCGATGACGACACGGCAGGTGCTCGTGTCCTTGTTCGCCGGCGTCTGGATCGGTGCGATGATCGTGGCGGGCTGGAACCCCATCGCCGCGACAGCGCTCACCATGGACTGGCTCGTAGAGGTGTTCCGGTCGCCATTCGACACGAAGTTCATAATCCTGATCATGTTCATGGGGGCGGGCGCGGCGTTCATCCATCGCTCCGGAGGCATACTAGCACTAGAGCAGTGGATCGGCGACCGAGTCGACAGCGCCCGCGAGTCGCAGATTCTCACCTGGCTCATCGGCGTGTTCATCTTCTTTAGCTCGTACACCAGCACGATTGTCACGGGAAACTCCACGCGGGACCTCGCTCAGGAGAACCGCTCCTCCCGAGAGATGCACGCGTATACGCTCGACTCAACGACCTCGCCCGTAGCGACCTTCGGGCCGGTGTCATCTTGGATCGGGTACCAAGTGTCGATGATTATCGTCGGCTTCGAGGCCGCCACGGTCACCGCCTCGGAACTCGGGATGACTCCCTTCGGACTGTTCCTCCAGAGCATTCCTTGGAACATCTACTGTTTCATGGCGTTCTTCATGGTCGGGTTCATCGCGATTACCCAGCGGTTCTTCGGTCCGATGCTCGACGCCGAGTGGCGAGCGCGGTCCACCGGTCAGACCATCCGTGAGGACGCGACACCGCTGTCGGACGTTTCACAAGACGTCGGCGAACCCAGCGATAAGAACCCGACGCTGGTGAACTTCTTCGGGCCGATCATGGTGTTGCTCGTCGTCAGCTTGGTCTCGATGTGGTGGCTCGGAGGTGGCCATAACCCCGGCGTCGGCATCTCGGAGGCGTTCCAAGAGACCGACGTGGCCCTCGGTCTTCTGTACGGTTCCTTCGCGTTCATGGTGTCTGGATTTGTCGGCGCGCTCGGCTACCGAACAATGGACCTCGAAACGGCCAGCGACACCATCATTCAGGGCTTCAAGACGATGAACATCGCCATCGCGATTATCGTGTTGGCGTGGTCGATCGGTTTAGCCGCAGAGAAGGTGGGCACCGCTCAGGTCATCGTCGACGTGATGGTCGGCAGCGGCGTCCCCGGGAGCTTCCTCCCAGTGATCATCTTCCTCGCGGCGATGTTCGTCGCCTTCACGACCGGTACCTCTTGGGGGACCATGGCTATTCTGACTCCGCTGGCAATCCCGCTGGGGTACGAGTTAGTCGGTCCCTCAATCCTCCCCGTGCTCGTCGGGGTGCTCTTCGGCGGCGCCATCTACGGGGACCACAGTTCGCCGATTAGCGACACGACAGTCATGTCGTCGATCTTCTCGGGCTCTGACCACATCGACCACGTTAACACCCAGATCCCGTTCGCCGGAACTGCCGCAGGGGTCACGGTGTTCGTGCTCGTGCTGTACGGTCTCGGTCTTCAGACGGCCTACGTCCTCTTGCCACTAGCGCTCGTGCTGACGGTGGTCGCGGTGCTCGCTCTCAACAAGTTTGACGCCAGACGCAAGGGACTCCCCGAGGTAATGCCCTCCGCCGACGCCATCGAGTCCGGCGAGGTCGACGTCGACGCCGTCGAGCGCGGTGAGGTCGACGGCAACAACGGGAGTCACGACCACCTCACGCTGGTTCCGGTGTTGGCGGTCACCGTTGTCGTCGTATACCTCGCCCTCGTGTTCGGGTTCGCGGTGATAGGTAGCTGAACCGACATCGACCCTCGGTCGATCTTCGCGTTGCGTGAGCGCTCAGTGACCTCGGACGGACTAGACGCCCGCCGGACGAGGGGTATTCCAGAGGTCCGGTCGCCCCGGCCGTCGTCGCAGGTGACGGCGAGGCGGGACGCGCCCCGCCTCAGACGATCTTCATCATCCGCGTCTCGAACTTCCCGACGCGGACGCGGACCCAGCCCGCGAGCTCCGCGTCGAGGTCGGGATCGTCGGTGTCGACGCGGAGGGCGCGCACGTCGTCGAGCTTCGCGCGCGAGGCGACGATCCGGAGGTCGCAGCGCCGGATCACGGCCGGCGAGATCTGGGGGTTGCCGCGGCCGAAGACGAACCCCTGCCCGCCGATGGGCGAGACGACGACGACGTTCTCCTCGCCGAGCGCGTCGAGGATCGCCGCCTCCGTCGCGTCCCGGACGATTACCTCGCCGTCGCGCCAGACGTCGACGCCGATCGGCGACGGCTCGAAGCCGAGCTCGTCCTTGATCGCTCCCACCGTCGACCCCGGGCCGAGAACGAAGGTGACGCCCTCGCCGTCGCGCTCGCGGACGTCGGCCGCGACGCCCTCCGCCAGCGACTCGACGGTCCCGCTCGCGGTCTGTTTCGACGACTGGAGGTCGTCCGCGACGGGGACGTGGGCGACGCCGCGCAGCGTGGGGTTGACCTCGCCCTCGCGGTAGGCGTCCTCGTCGATGTCCATCACCTCGCGGCGCTCGGTCCGCGAGAACGAGGCCGCGACCTCGGCGGCGTCCTCCGGCGACACCGCGAACACCGACGAGTACACCTTCACGCCGGCCGGGACGCCGAGCATCGGTACGTCGGTCCCCTCCAACGCCTCCGCGACGTCCGCGGCGGTCCCGTCGCCCCCGACGAATAAGACGAGGTCGACGGGGTCGCCGTCGCTCGCTTCGACCCCGTCCTCCCCGCCGACCCCCGCGAACGCCCGCACGACCGCGGCGGTGTGCGCCGCGGTCGTCCCCGTCGGCTCCGGCGTCTCGCCCCCGAACGGGTCGACGACGCGGACCGGGTCGAAGCCCGCCTCGCGGACGACCGACTCCCCCATCGGGTCCGCGGCCACCGAGACGGCCGCGTCGGGGGCGACCGCGGCCAGCCGGTCGAGCGTCCGCCGCGCCCGGTCCGGCGCCCGCGGCTCGGCGCCGCGCTCGACCGCCTCGGCCACCTTCCCGTCGGTCCCCTTCAACCCGACGCGGCCGCCCATTCCGGCGACCGGGTTCACCGCGATCCCCACGTGCATGCCCGACGTTCACCGCGCCGGCCTCTTAAGCGAGCCGCGTCCGGCCGACGCGGGCGGCCCCCGCCCGTCCGATCGGCTGATAAAATCCCCCGACAACGAGACACGGGACCCAACAGGCGTCGGCTCGTAGCTCCGAGCGCCGATGGAACGAGCCCGCCATCGGCGACGCGAGCCGCTCGTCTCACCGGGACTGGATCCCTCCCTCGGTAGCTGCCACGCGCCCGCGCCGTCCGGTCCCGTTTTCGCGTCCGCGCGGCGGCGTCCGTCCGTCCGGCGACGCTCGCCCCGTCCGAGAATCAACGCTTAAGACGCCCCCAAGATAACGCCGAGACATGATCCTCGAAGCCGCCGTGACGGAGCCGCTGCCGATCAGCGCGACCGCGGGCGCGGTCCTGCTCGCGAGCCTCGCGCTCGTCGCCGTGTGGGTCGCGTACCTGTACCGCTAGAAGCCTCTCCTCCGACCGCCTCGCCGCCTCGCCCGCCGACCGCTCAGGCGGACTCGTCCTCGACCGCGTCCGCGCGTTCCCGGACCCACGCCGCCGCGCGCTCGGCCTCCGCCTCGCTTTCGGCGGTTATCTTCACGGTCACGACCTCGCCCGGGTACGAGCCGACGCGCACGTCGAACCGCTCCCGCAGCGACGCGATCCGGTCGAGCAGTTCGCTCTCCGGCTCGTCGACGTCGACCGTGAGCACGTGGGTGAGCGTCCCCGCGAACTCGTCTTCGACCAGCTCGAACATCGCCTTCATCTCCGCCGGAACCCCCGGCAGGACGTAGACGGACTCGACGACCGCGCCGGGCGCGACCCCGGCCTCGTTCGGGAGCGGCCGGCAGTCGGCGGGGAGGTGCGTCGTCTCCGCCGCGAGGTCGTCCCCGCTGTACCCGCGCTCTGCGAGCCACGCTGCCGCCGCTTCGTTCTCGACGAGGCCGCGCCCGAACGCGGCCGCGACCCCCTCCATCGTCACGTCGTCGTGGGTCGGCCCGAGCCCGCCGGTGACGATCACGGCGTCGTACTCGGCGCGGTACTCGTTGACGACGCGCGCGATCTCGCTCACCTCGTCCGGCACGACGGTCACCCGTCGCACCCTGACGCCCCGGACGTCGAGCCGGTCGCAGAGCCAGGTGGCGTTCGTGTTCTCGGTGTCCCCGACGAGGAGTTCGTCCCCGACGGTGACGACGGCGGCGTTCATACTCGTCTCAAGCGGCGCGCGGTAGAAAAGGACCGCGACGCGGACGGGCGCGGCGAGTCGGAGGGCGCCGGGCGGGTCACGGACGGACGCGCCCGCTAGAGCCAGCCGTCGTCGTCCCGGTCGTCGTCGACGCCGAGTCCGAGGTCGCGGCGGCGCTCGCGGAGCGCCTCCAGCTGGCGTCGGAAGTAGAGCGTCCCGACGACCGCGGCGATCGCGGCGACGACGAGGATGACGCCGAACACCACCAGGTCGCCCTCGCGGTACGACTGGACGACGATCGATCCGCCCGTCACCTCGTCCCACACGATCCGGTCGCGGCCGTCGACCGTCACGACCGAGTGGTCGCGCGGCGAGACGTGGCCGACGATCGGCGCGTCGGTGCTGAACCCGGGCGGAAGCGTCACCGCGTACGACCCGTCGACGTACGCCCGCATGGTGAACCGGCGCGGCGATCCGGCGCCCGAGAACGCGATTTTCCCGCCGGCCATCTCGTCCGCGAACCGGATCCACGTCTCGTCGGTGGTCCGCTCGACCTCGCCGCCGCGGGCGCGGAACTCGCTTCCGTTGATCACCTCGCCGTCGGGGTACCGGTACCGGAGCGCCTCGAACTGTAGCGGCTGATCGCCCGCGTACGGCGTCTGCTGATACAGCCGGATCTCCTCCCGGTCACCGACCGCGTACACGACGGTGTACCGCCCGTCGGTGGAGAGGTCGAACGCGGCGTCGCGGTCCGTGTCGAAGTCGTACTCGCGAGGGGGCTCGGCGTCGAGCGTCTCGTTCGTCACCTCGCCGCCGCCGGTCGCGTAGCCGAGACAGCCGGCGCTGACCGCGAGGAGGGCGATCGCCGCCGCCGCGAGCGCGAAGCGTCGGTTCACGATTGATTTGGGTTAGACGACGCACCGCATCTCCGCCGGGAGGTACGAGCCGATGGCGGCGAGTAACCCCGGCGGGTCGGTGCCTTCCGCGCAGACGATGCTCTGTTCGAGGAGCCCCAGTCGCTCGACCGTGACGATGTCCTGCGCGTGGCCCGCGCGGTTCACCGTCGCCCGCGTCTCGCCGCGGGTCGCGGAGTTGACGTTCACGCGCCCGTCACCGCGCCGCCAGTCGTACAGGCGGTCGCGCTCGGCGTCCGCGAGCCGGGACGGTCCCGCCTCGTCGCCGTCGGCGTCCGGGCCGCCGCCGTAGACGAACCGCATCGGGAGGTGCTGGACGAGGCCGAACCGCTCGACGACCTGCTGTGGCGAACCGACGCCGAGGCCGAGTTCGTCCGCGGGGACGAACACGTCGACGCCGGCGTCGAGCGTGATTCCCACGTCGTCCCACGACTCGAGGGTCCCGACGTACGCCTCGCCGGCCTCCAGTCCGCCGTCGTGGGCGGTGACCTCTCCCCACGTCTCCGCGAGGACGTTGCGCGCGACCGGGGCGTCCTCGCCCGTCACGTCGACCTGGACGAAGTCGTCGTCGCGGACGCCCACCCGCCAGTCGACGTCGAGCTCGCCCACGTCGTTGGCGACGAGCGAGTTCATCCCGTCGAGCGCGCGGTCGCGGGCGTCGCCCTCGACGTAGCACTTGGTTGCGAGGACGACCATCAGCCGGTCACGTCCACGTTGAGCTCGTCGCGAAGCTCGTCGATCCGCCGGTCCATCGCGTCGCGGAGCCGGTCGTTGTCCATCGCGTCCAGCGGCGAGCCGCACTCGGGACACTCGAACCCGAAGTCCATCGCCTCGCCGAACTCGAACCGCATCGAACACACCTCACAGAGGTAGAACTCGTGGGTGCGCTCGTACTCCTCGCGCTCCTCCAAGGCGTCGAGCAGCCGGTACATCTCCTCCTGGAGGTTCTCCGGGATGTTGTCGTAGTGGAACGTCCACAGGTACGTGAGCCACCCGGAGTCCTCGTCGCGGACGCGGCGGTACGTCGCGAGGTCGTTCTCGTAGAGGATGAACAGCGCGCGACGCACGTCGTTGAGCTCCAGGCCGAGCTCCTCGGCCAGCTCCTCGTCGGTGACCTCGCCGTCCGGCGGCGCGGCCGCGACCGGCATCCCCGTCGGCCCCACCAGCTCGTGGAGGTACTTCTGGATGACGGGGTCGTTCAGTAGATCCTCAAAAGCCATTACGAGAATTTGGTGGAGGAACCGGGTTAAAAGCTCCGAAAGGCGCGGTCGCGACCGCCCCGTCGAGCCGGGGAAGTCGGCCTCTCGAACCGCCCCGCCGGACTGACCTCCCGAACCGCGGCGAGCGACCCGCGGGTCCGGCAGAGCTTTACGCGCCGTGGCTCACACTCGGCCGTATGACGGACTCGGTCGACGGGCGAGGGCGACGCGCGCTCGGCGCCCTCGCGCTCCTCGCGGTTCCGGTCGTGCTGGCGGCGGTTCCGCTGGTCCCGGTCGCCGCGCTCCTCGGCCCCGCCGGACTCGGGGTGATCCCCCTCGGAGCGCCGGGAGGACTCCTCGCGGCCGTCGTCGTCGGTCCCGCCGGCTCCGCGCTCCTCGGTCCGGTCCTCGTCGACAGACGGGTCTCGCGGCTCCCCGACGCCGGCCTCGACGACCGCCGCGCCGACTTCGTCGCCGACCGCGTCGAGGCGCTCGCGGCCGAGGTCGGCGTCGACGCGCCCGCGGTAACCGCGGTCCGCGCCGACGCGGCGAACGTCGCCGTCACGGACGGCTACCGCGGCTCGCGGCTCGTGGTCTCGACGCGCCTGCTCGCGCTCCCGGAGGCGGACCGCGACGCCGCGCTGCGGCACGCGCTCGTCAGGCTCCGGACGCGCGGGGCGACGCTGACGACCGCGACGCTCCCGGCGCTGGCGGCCGTCGAGACGGCGGCGCTGCTCGCGACGCTGCTCGTCGGGCGCCGGGGAGACCGCACCGCCGCGGACCGTCGCGTCAACCGGATACACGGATACGAGCCGGACCGCGAGCGCGTCCCGTCGTGGGCGTACGCGGTCGCGGGGACCCTGTGCTGGCTGGTACTCCTCCCGGCGTGGATCCCCGCCACCGTCGGCGACCGGCTCTCCGTCGCGGGCGGACGCCGCGCCGCCGACGCGCTGGTCGCGCGGGCCGGGACCGCGGAGCGCGAGGGGCTCGGCAACGCGGTCGCGTTCGCCAGCGACGCCGCGGGCGCCGGCGACTGGCCGCCCCTCCTCGACCGCCTCTCGTTGGTCTCCATGGCCGACGCCGAGACGGGTCGCGTGCGCGGGACGAGCCGACAGGAGGCCCGGACGCGGCTCGCGCGGCTCCGATCGAAACGGGCGTTGTAGGCGGGACGGACGTCGCCCGGGCGGCCGCCACCGGACAGGGATGCTCAGGGATGCCTCGGGACCTCCAGCCGGATCGTCGTCCCGTCCTCGCCGGTGTCGATGTCGAAGTCTCCGCCGGCCTTGGCCACGACCCAGTACATGAGCCAGATGCCGAGGCGGTCGGCGTGGGTCAGCGACGTCTCGCCCGCCTCCAACACCTGCGTCTCGTGGTCCGGGATCCCGGGACCGTCGTCTTCGATCTCGACCGCGATCCACTCCCGCGGACGGCGTTCGACGCGCACCTCGACCGAGGGCGTCCCCGCGTCGTTGTGCTTCACGGCGTTCTCGACCGCCTCCGCGACGGCGACGGTCAGCCCGACCACGGCCACCTCGATCGGGTCGTCGCCGGGCAGCGACAGCGTCACCTCCGCGTCGGGGTAGCGACTCCGGATCCGGTTGCGGAGCTCGATCAGCTCCTTCCGGAAGTCGATAGAGGCGTCCAGCGCGGACGCGGAGACCGTCTCGTCGACGGTCTGAACGGCGGTCGCGATCCCGGTGAGGTCCGCGGCCGTCTCGGTGATCACGTCGAGCGACCGCTGTCGCGACGCCTCGTCGGGGTCGTCTCGGAGGAGGTCGGCGTACCCCTCGATGAGGTTCATCTTGTTCCGGAGGTTGTGGTTGAGCACCCGAGCCATCACCTCCAGCCGCCGCTCGCGGATCTTGCGCTCGGTGATGTCGGTCTGGAACCCGACGAAATGCGTGACCGCTCCGTCCTCGTCCCGTAGCGGTTCGACCTGGAGCCGGTTCCAGAACTTCTGCCCGTTCGTCCGGTAGTTGAGGACGTCCACGTCCACCGACCGCTCCTCCTCGATCGCCGCCCGGATCTCCGCCGTGGTCTCCTCGGCCGTGTCCGGTCCCTGAAGGAAGCGGCAGTCCTCCCCCAGCATCTCCTCGCCGTAGCCGGTCAGCGCCTCGAACTCCCGGTTGAGGTACACGAGCGGGTCGTCGTCGCCGTCCGCAGCCCGCGCGAGGGTGATCCCGACGGGCGCCTCGTCCATCGCCTGCTCTTTGAGCCGCAGCTCCCCGACGGTCCGCCTGAGCCGGAGCGAGGTCGTCCGCCGCTCGATCAGGTTCGAGACCCGGGCGAGCAGCGCCCGCCGACCGACCGGCAGTTCGACGACGTCGTCGACGCGTTCCCACACGCTGTCGGCCGGCTGCCCCCGCGGCCCTTCGCTCACCAGCAGCACGAACGGGAGGAAGGCTGGGTCGGCGCGGTCACGCCGGGCGTCGATCGCGTCGCCGGCGGCGCGGAAGGCGTTCGCGTCGAGGACGCAGCAGTCGAACGCGCCGTCGAGCGCGGACGGAGCGTCGGCGGTGCGGATCCGGTACCGCTCGCCGAGCGCCTCGGCGAGCAGGGCGCGGTCGCGGCCGTCGTCCATCAGGAGGAGGACCGTCGCCTCGTCGCCCGCGGGCGAGGCGTCGTCTCGGGCGGGGTCGACGGTCGGGACGCCGTCTCCGTCGTCGAACGCGTCCCCGTCGTCGCCCTCCGGAGCCCCGCCGTCGTCGCCCTTCGAAGCGCCGGCGTCGTCGCCCTCCGGAGCCCCGCCGTCGTCGCCCTCCGAAGCGCCGGCGTCGTCGCCCTTCGAAGCGCCGCGCGACGCCTCGCCTTCCGCGGACTCGTCGCCGCCGGCGGCATGGCGTGTCCGGTCCGACTCCGAGCCCATGTCTCTTCGAACGAGGTGCGGCCGCCACTAAGAACTACCCCATTTATATCACGCTCGCGGGCGAGAGGCGAGACATGGTATCACCCTTATCCGAGCGAGCGTCGACCGGCATCGCCGGGCTCGACGAAGTGCTGTCCGGCGGGCTCATCCCCACGCGAAGCTACATGGTCCGCGGGCAGGCCGGGAGCGGCAAGACGATCCTGAGCTTCCACTTCCTCCAGCAGGGGGTCGACGAGGGCGAGACGGCGCTCTTCGTCAACCTCGAAGAGGACCTCCGCGACCTGAAGGCGAACGCGGCCGCGCTCGGCTTCGACACCGACGCCATCGAGTTCCTCGACCTGAGCCCGAGCGCGGAGGCGTTCGTCGGCGACGAGTCGTACGAGGTGTTCGCGCCCTCCGAGGTCGAGCGAGAGCCCCTCACCGAGCGGATCGTCGAGGGCGTCACCGCGGTCGACCCGGACCGCGTCGTCGTCGACCCGCTGACGCAGCTCCGGTTCCTGCTGTCCGACGACTACCAGTTCCGGAAGCAGGTCGTCGGGTTCATGCGATTCTTAAAAGAGCGGGGGGCGACGGTGCTGTTCACCGTTCAGAACACCGAGTCGCTGCCGACGGACGACCTGGAGTTCATCACTGACGGGACGGTCCGGCTGGACGCGGCCTCGTACGGCAAGACGGTCCGGGTGCCGAAGTTCCGCGGTTCGTCGACGCAGGGCGGGGACCACGCCTACCGGGTCACCGACTCGGGGATCGAGGTGTACCCGGCGCTCCAGCCCGGCGCTCGCCGCGGCGACGACGTCGCGTTCGAGCAGATATCCTCCGGGATCCCGGAGGTCGACGAGCTGCTCCACGGCGGGATCGAGCGGGGCACCGTCACCATCGTGAGCGGGCCGACCGGCGTGGGCAAGACCACCCTCAGCACGCAGTTCATGAAGGAGGCCGCGGGGCGGGGGGAGCGCTCGGTCATCTATCTGTTCGAGGAGAACCGACAGACGTTCCTCGCGCGGTCGCGGGCGGTCAACATCCCGGTCGACGAGATGATCGAGAAGGGGACGCTCCAGGTGACCGAGGTGGAGGCGTTAGAGCGGTCGCCACAGGAGTTCGCGCGGATGGTCCGCGACGAGGTCGAGGGCGAGGGCGCCGACATCGTCATGATCGACGGTATCTCCGGGTACCGGCTGACGCTGCGCGGCGAGGACGAGACGATGCTCCAGCAGATGCACGCGCTCGGCCGGTACCTCAAGAACGCGGGCGTGACCGGCATCTTCGTCGACGAGACGCGGAACGTCACGGGGGAGTTCCGCGCGACGATGGAGAACGTCAGCTACCTCGCGGACAACATCCTCTTCCTCCGGCACCTGGAGGTCGGGGGCGAGCTCCGCAAGGCGATCGGCGTCCTGAAGAAGCGGACGAGCGACTTCGAGCGGACGATCCGCGAGTTCCGGATCACCGAACACGGGATCACCGTCGGCGAGCCGATGTCCGGGCTCCGCGGCATCCTGAGCGGCACGCCGGAGGTCGTCGACGAGAGGCCGAGAGGCGCGCGCGGCGACTGCGACGAGTAGCGAGGGAGGCGACTCAGTCGCGGTCGTCGGGCTCGTCGCCCGCGGCGGTCCCGTCCTCGCTCCCGTCGCCGCCGTCGCCGCCCTTCTCCCTCGGGTCTCCGTCGGCGTCGACGACCGTCTTCCCGGTCGCCTCGGGCACCACCCGGCGGTCGGCGTCGGCCCACTCGCGGTCCAGCTCCGCGCCCTCGAACAGGCGGTCGAGGAACACCGCGAGCCCCGCGACCTCGGAGTGCGGCTGGTTCGTCACGCCCACGTTGAAGTCGGCGCGCTCGTAGAGCGCCCACGGCACCTTCTCGCCGCCGACGACGACGAGGAGGTCGCGGGGCGTCGAGGCCGCCCCGGTCGCGCCCCCCGCCTCGCCGTCGGTTGCGAGGCCGACCGCCTCGCGAACCGCTTCCTCCACCTCCTGAACGCGCTCACCGTACATCGTGAGGTGGACGACGATCCCCTCGAAGTTCCGGACGATCGCCTTCTGGTCGTCGCGGAGTTCGACCGCGAACGGGCCGCCGAACCGGTCGGTGACTCCGCGGACCGTCTCCGCCGACTGTCCGGCGTTGTCGGGGAAGATCACCCGGTCGGCACCGAGCGCCCGGGCCGTGAGCCCGACGTGCGTCGTCATGCGGTCGTCGCGCCCCGGCCGGTGACCGTACCGGAGCACGACGACCTCGCGCGCATCGTTCATGCCACGGACTGGGCGACCGATCCGGGTGTCGCTTTCGATGCGAGCGCGCGGACGAGGAGCCCCGTCCTCCCCGATTCGATCCGCACTCGTGGATCGAATTAGGGCAAAAATCTTCGAGGTGACCACGTAACTGAAAGTTTCATGTGGGAGGCGGTCGCGGTGTGTGCCATGACGAGCGTCAAGGAGTTCCGCGTCGACGAGCCGGCGACCGCCGACGGACTCGGGCGGGGGCGGTTCGTCTTCACGGACGCCTACTCGGTGTTCGACTGGGGGCGGATGCCCGACGCGATCCCGAAGAAGGGCGCGAGCCTCTGTACGATGGGCGCGTTCAACTTCGAACTGCTGGAGGCGGCGGGCGTCCCGACCCACTACCGGGGCGTCGCGGACTCGAACGAGATCGTCCCGCTCGACGAGGCGAGCGCCCCGCCGACCGAGATGGCGATCGACCTGACCCAGGTACCGGACCTCCCGTACCAGGGGCCCCACGCCGGCTACGACTACGACGCCTTCCACGCGGCGGGCGGGGAGAACTACCTCGTCCCGCTCGAAGTGGTCTTCCGCAACCGGGTTCCAGTCGGGTCGAGTCTGCGAAGGCGGGCCGAGCCCGCAGACTTCGGCCTCGACGACCTCGCTGACGGCGAGTGGCCGGACGAGCCGGTCGACCTCTCCGAGCCCGTCGTGGAGTTCTCCACGAAGTACGAACAGCAGGACCGCTACCTGGCTCGGGCCGAGGCCGACGCGGTCGCGGGCGCCGCCGATATCGACGCCCTCGAATCCCTCGCACGCGAGGTGAACCGCGTCGTCACCGAGCGCGCCGAGGCGGCCGGGTTCGTCCACGAGGACGGGAAGATAGAGTGCCTCTACGTCGACGGCGAGCTCCGCGTCGCGGACGTGGTCGGCACCTTCGACGAGAACCGGTTCTCCTACGACGGACGCGGGATCTCGAAGGAGGTCGTCCGGCAGTGGTACAAGGCGAACGACCCCGACTGGGTCGCGGCCGTGAAGGCGGCGAAGGAGTCGGTCGCGGGCCGCGAGACGGACGACTGGCGCGAGCTCTGCGAGCCCGATCCGGACCCCCTCCCGCCGGCGGTCGTCGACGCGGTCTCGGAGCTGTACGCGGCCGGGACGAACGCGTACACCGACCGCGAGTGGTTCGACGTTCCGGGGATCGAGTCCGCGCTCGACGCGGTCGACGCGCCGTGAGGCGCGGTTGAGAATCCGCTGGAGCGAGCGTCAAACCCTCACGATCGACGAAACGCGAGGGAACCTCTTTACCGCCGACGCGCGTGGATCGGCGCATGCCAACCGACGCCGACTTCGGGGAACGGCTCGAGACTCGGACCGTCGCGTATCTCGACCGGATCGACGACTGCGCCGCGCTGCTCCCGCGAGCGCTCGACGAGTACGCGGCTGACGGCGCGTACGGCGAGACGGTCGACGAGATAGTCGCCATCGAAAGCGAATGCGACGACCTCGTCCGCGGGCTCACGGCGCTCATCACCGACGCCGGTCCGGACGACATCGGACTGCTGAACACGCGGATCAACTTCAACGAGTCCGCGCTGCTCGACTTCTACAACGAGCTCGACGTGGTCGCGAACCACACCGAGCGGATAGTCCAGGAGGTGGCGATGATGCGTCCCGACGCGGGCGCCGAACCGTTCGGTGACATGCGCGAGATGGCCGAGCGGATCGCCGAGATGGTCGCGGTCCTCGGCGATGTCGTCGAGGGGTTCGTCAGGGGGCTCGCCCGCGCCGACGCCACGGAGACGCTCGCCGGCGGGATCGAATCGATCCGCGCCCTCGAAAGCGAGTGCGACGAGCTCCGCAACGACGCCGTCGAGACCGCCTTCGGCGACGGCGCGATCGATCAGCCGCTCGTCTACCGCGAACTCGCGATCCTGCTGGACGAGCTCGCCAACACGATCGAGGACCTCACCGACCGGATCGTCGTGATCGCGAGCAGCGAGCCGGGGATCGTCACCGACGCTGACGACGAGTAGCGGGAGGCGTCACCCCTCACCGACGCGCCCAGTCGAGCATCCGCGCGTAGAACGGGTCGGAGCCGAGCGCCTCGGCGTCGCCCACGATCGTCAGCTGCTTTTTCGCCCGGGTGAGCGCGACGTTCACGCGGCGGTGGTCCTCGAAGATGGGGCCGTCGAGGTCGCCGGTCGCGACGAACGAGACGAGGACGACCTCCTTCGAGGAGCCCTGAAAGCGGTCGACGGTGTCGACGGTCACGTCGGTCCGGCGGCCGATCTCCGCGACCTGCGCGCGGAACGGGGCGATCACGCCGATGTCGCCCGGGTCGACGCCGGCCGCGACGTAGGCGTCGACGACCCCGGCGACGCGCTCGGCCTCGCGGACGTTCCGGTTTCCGTCGCGCTCGCCGTCGGGGTCGACGAACCCCACGCCGCCGGTCAGTTCGGGCGCGAGCGCGCCGGCGTCGACGCCGAGGTCCGCGAGCGTCTGCCCGGCCACCTCGGGAGTCGCGGGGCGGAGCGCGCCGTCGTAGAACTCCGCGGAGGCGAACGCCTGGATCCGCTGGCTCATCCGGTACTGGCGGTCGAGCATGACGCTCGCGTCCGGATACGCCTCGATGAGTCGCTCGAAGAGGGAGGTCCGGAGGTCGTTCTCCGCGCGCACGACCGGGGGGAGCTGCTCGTGGTCGCCGACGAGGACGAACCGGTCCGCGAGGTTGATCGCGGCGTGGGTCCCCGGCTCCGTGAGCTGGGAGGCCTCGTCGACGAGGGCCACGTCGAACTCGCACTCGCGCATGACGCGGGAGCCGCAGGCCGCGGTGGTGGCGGCGACGACCGGCGCGTCCCGCAGCTCCGCCGCCTTCGCGTTCGGCTCGCCGCGCTGGACGAGCCGCACGTCCCGCATGTCGTCGCGGACGCCCGTTTCCGTCCCGACGCGCAACACGTCGTCGAACCCCTGATCCCGAAGCGCCTCGAGCGCGTTGTCGACCGCGCGGTTGGTGAACGCCGACAGCAGCACGCGATTGCCCTCCTCGACCAGCGCGCGGATCGCCCGGGCGATGGTGTACGTCTTCCCGGTGCCCGGGGGGCCGTGGATCAGCGCCAGGTCCTCGGCGTCCACCGCGAGCTCGACCGCCTCGTTCTGCGCGTCGTTGTTGTCGATGTAGGCGTCGGGGGTCTCTGCGGGGCGGTCAGCTACGTCCCGGAACTCCGGCTCCCGGCGACCGAACAGCACGTCCTTGCGGTCCGTGTCGCCCTTCAGCACCGCGTCGTGGAGCGCGGTCAGCGAGCGGTCGACGGAGATCTCGGAGGGGTAGACGTCGAGCCGGCGCAGCTCGACCGGCTCGTCCGCCTCGACGACGACCTCGTCTTTCCCGAGGCGGGTGATGCGCCCGAGCTCCGCGTGCCCGGAAACGGGGTCGCCGTCGCTCGCGAGCGCCACGTCGCCCTCGCGGAGCTTCGAGACGGCGTCGCCCGGCTTCCGGGCGCGGAGCTCCCACCGGGCGTCGTCGATCTCGGTCCGGCCGGTCGGTTCGAGGCCGATCAGCGCGCGGTCGTCCGCGGCGCGCTCCGCCGGCGTCTGCTCCCACAGCTTCCGGTACTCGGCGTGGGTCTCGCGGCGCTCCTCCTCTAAGGCGACGTAGAAGCGGTCGAAGTAGTCGCGCTCCTCGTCCGGAATCGGTTCGCCGATCTGGCCCGCCTTCGACTCCTGGTCGAGACGGCCGGAGACGACCATACAGGCGTCCTGCTCGAAGCAGTAGCTACAGGTCGCGTCCGCCTCGTACCCCGTCGGGACGGTGGGGCGCTCGCCGCGGTCGTTGAGCGCGCGCCACTCCATCGCCGCGAGGGCGTTGCGCTCGCGCACGACGAACTCCAGGAAGCCCCGCCCGACGGTGAACTCCTTGGCGGGCGCGAGGTCGCCCGACTCCTCGTTGCGGTCGAGGGCGGTGTTCTTGGTGTACAGCAGCGTCCCGATGTCGGGGTCGACGCCGCGCTCGTCGAGCATCAGCGCGTAGCAGGCGGCCTGGACCTTGTCGTGGAACCGCGGTTCGCGCTTCGTGTTCTTCCCGGTCTTCAGCTCGACCGGGGTGCCGCGCCGGAGCGCGTCGGCCCGTCCCTTCAGCCCGAACGTGGGCGAGATGAGGGTGAACTCCGAGCGCCACGTGTCCTCGTCGCTCAGGGTCCCCTGCGCCAGCCACCCCTCGACGGCGGCGGCGTTGCGGCGCACCTCGTCTTCGACCTCCGCGGTCTCGTAGCCGAGGAGTCCGAGCTCGAGGCCGGCCTCCGCGACGCGGTCCTCGACCGACGCCTCCAGATCCATCCCGCGGAGCAGGTCGCCGAACACCTCGTGGACGATGGTCCCCTTGACGACCGGGTAGTTGAGCGGGATACCCGAGAGCTTGTTCAGGTAGTACATCCGCGGGCACTGGACCCACGACCGGATCCCCGTCACGTCGACGAGGAAGTCGGGTTCGAGGACGACCCACGACTCGTCGGTCGTCGCGTACCCCGTCTCGCCGCGATACTCGTCTTCCTCGGGGTCGGTGACGAGCAGCTCCATCCCCGGCTCCGCGTGTTCGGCGGTCTCCGTCCACTTCCCCCACAGCGTCACGTCGACCGGGTCGCCCGCGCCGCGGTCGGGCCGGATCCGCACCTCCCGGAGGTCGCGCTCGCCGTACGACGTCGACACCGTCCGCGCCTCTCCGACGGAGACGATCGGCCCGCGAACGTTCACGTCCCCGCTCGGCGGCGGCACCGAAAAACGCTGTCGGTGGTCGCGGTCGGCGGTCGCCGTGACCGTCGGATCGATCGCGCCCGACCGCTCCGCCGGCACCGACACGCTCTTGCGCTCGCCGTCCCGAACTCTCGACCGACATGCGCGTACGAGACTGGGACGACATCCTCGCGGACGTCGCGAGCGACTCGACCGACCCCGAGGGCTGGCGGGCGGTCGCCGGCTCCCGCGAGGGCGGCCTCGGCGAGGACCTCTACTTCGGTCACCCGAGCGTCGGGCTCTACCACCTGAAGACGTACGCGAAGAACCCCCGAGACCTCCGCGGGGTCGGGACCCGAGTCGCCCGCAGCGTCGACGACGAGCTCGATCCGCTCCTCCCGGACGCCGACAGCGACGGCCGGTTCGCGGTGCAGTCGGCGCCCGAAGACGAGGAGCACGCCGAGGAGATGGCGACGCGGCTCACGGAGGCGCTGCGGGTCCACGCCGAGGCGCCGACCGAGCCCGACCACCTCTTCGAGGACGTGATGGAGGCGGTCGAGTCGCCCGCGTTCGGCCCGATGGAGTACGAGTTCGACGGGCGCCCGGACGAGCTCGACGAGCTCTCCGACACCTTCGAGGCGGCCGAGGAGCTGCTCACCAGCGAGCTCGACGACCTGATCGAGGACGACGACGTCGACCGCGGCTTCCACTGACGCCCGCCGCGACTTCCACTGACGCCCGCCGCGACTTCCACTGACGCCCGCCGCGGCTTCCACTGACGCCCGCCGCGACTCCCCCGGAGCGCCGCGGTCGGGCCGCGGAGACATCCGGCGCATCGGTTTTGTCTCTCCCCCGCCAACGACGCGTATGGGACTCAAAGCGGACACCGCGAACGGCCTGATATCGCTCGGCATCGGCGTCGCAGTCACCTGGCTCACGGCCTCCGACGGCGACCACAGCACGGCGGACCTCCTCGTCGCGGTCGCGATCAGCTCCTTCCTCTCGGGCTTCTTCACGAGCTACTTCGCGAAGTGACGGCCGAGCGGCGAGGGGGAACCGGAGCGGTCGGCGTCAGATCGCCGTCACCCACGCCCGGTACTCCTCGTCGAGCTCGTACACCTCGCGGAAGGCGCGCTCGACGAAGCCCGCCACTCGGTTCGCGTCCGAGCGGGCGGTGACGACGGCGTTCGTCCCCTCCGCCTCCTCCGGGCTGACGAGCTCGTCGATCCGGAACTCGGGGAACTCGGAGAGCAGTTCCTTCAGGCGGTCCAGCTCGTCGTCGGTGCAGTCCATGATCAGCTCGGTGCCCGCGAGCTGGATCCACGGGGGGATCTCGCCGCCGTCGGTGTCGTCGCTGTCGGGGTCGACGTCGACGGTCATCACGTCACCGGAGCGCGCGCGGTGCGCGGCCGCGGCGTCGGCGAACAGCTTCAGCCGCTCGTCCTCCGTCGCGGCGTCGAATCTGGTCATACGGTCGCTCGGCCGCGACGGGGCTTAAAATCCCCACTCCGCGGCGGCCGGGCGTCCGGTCTCTCCCGGACCGACCTCTCGGCCCCCGCCCCCCTCACTCCCGCTCCGTCTCCGCCAGCACGTCGTCGACGAGCGAGAGGGTCCGCTCCGCCTCGGCGACGCGCTCGTCCGCCTCCCCCCGGTCGATCAGGGCCAGGGCGTCGTCGTCGAGTTCGTGCCTTACCTCGGCCGCGCGGCGGAGTCGCTCGTACTCGTCGCTCCGCGCGAGTTCGCGGACCGAGCGCAGCGTCGCGACGACCTCGTCGTCCGCGATCCGGCCGACCAGCGGCACCAGCTCGTCGATCTCGTAGGCGAGTTCGTCGCCCGGCTTCGGCGGCCAGTCCACCGTCAGCGGCTCGCCGTCGAGGCGTTCGAGGTACGTCCGGTGGACCGCGACCGCGGTGCGCAGCGCCCCCGGGTCGTCGACGTAGTGCTCCAGCTTGGAGTTCGTGTAGTCGGCGTACTCCAGCAGCGTCGCGGGCGGCTCCTCGCCGGCCGCGTGCGTCTCGACGTACTCCGCCAGGTCCGTCGGGGGCACGTCGACGTCGACGAACGGGGTCGCGTCCGCGCGGTCGAGGAAGTCGAACACCTCGCGGGCGGACGCCGACTCGAAGAACTCCCGGAACGCCGCCCGAATCCCCTCGTCGTACGCCTCGATCGGATCGCGGAGCCGGTCGAGGTCGGCGTCGAGGTCGGCGTCGGCCATGGCGGCGACCTCGCGGAGCTCGTCGAGTCGCGCGTCGAGACGCTTGCGGGCCTCGCGGGCCGCCTTCCTGGCTCCCCGGTAGTCGTCGACCGCGTCGTCGTACGCCTCCAGGAGGTCGACGAACTCCCCGGCCGGCTCCAGCGCCTCGCGGGCGGCCGCGAAGTCCGACTCCGAGAGCCGGCGCTTGTCGACCGCCTCGTCGGCCGCCTCGAAGGCGTCGGCGGCCGGGAGGTCGTCGTCGACGTCGGTCGCGTCGTCGAACTCCCCGCGGAACCGGACGTACGACTCGAAGTCGCCGGAGCCGACCGCGTCCTCCTCGTACCGGTCGAGGATCCGGTGGGCGCGGCGGTAGGCGTCCGCGGCCGCCTCGACGCGATCGCGGCCGTAGCCGTCGATCCGCTCCTCGATACGCCGGAGCTCGTCGTAGCGCTCACGGAGCCGGGCGGCCGCTTCCCCCGCCTCGGAGACGGGGTCGTCGTCGCCCGCTCCGCCCTCCTCGTCGCCTCGCCGCGCCGTCCCGCCGGCACCCTCGGCCATCGGTCAGTACACCTCGTCGGGGTCGAAGACGCGCTCCCCGACGTGTTCGCCGTCTATCGTCCGGTGGAAACACGACCGGTGGCCGGTGTGGCAGGCCCCGCCCGCCTGGTCGACGAGGTACAGCAGGGTGTCGGCGTCGCAGTCGACTCGGACCTCCCGGACCGACTGGGTATGGCCGGATGTGGCGCCCTTGTGCCAGATCTCCTCGCGGGACCGGGAGTAGTAGTGGGCCTCGCCGGTCTCGCGGGTGCGCGCCAGCGCCTCGGGCGAGACGTACGCGAGCATCAACACCTCGCCGGAGTCGGCGTCCTGGGCGACCGCCGGCACCAGCCCGTCATCGCCGAAGTCGACGTCGATCGCCCCGGTCTCCGCGTCGGCGTCACTCATGGCTGTCCGGAGACGTGGCGCCCGAATAGTCCTTGTGTCTGCGGCGCTCGGAAGCCCCGGTACGCCGGGAGACGGCGGCTCCCAGACGGCCGACCCGCTACCCGTCCGGAGCGAGCCGCAGGGCGAGCGCGTCGCCGTCGGCGTACGCGCCCGGCCGCCGCTCGACGACCTCGAAGCCGAGCGACTCGTACAGCGCGAGCGCGGCGTCGTTATCGGGGTGGGCCTGAAGCGTCACCGGTCCGTCGGCGTCGGCGATGGTCGCGGCGAGCAGCGCTCGGGCGCGCCCCTCGCGCCGGAACGCGGGCGCGACGACGAGCTCCGCGACGTGGACGCCCGAGCGGTTCGGCGCGTCCACCGGGAGCAGGTAGCCGACGACCCGACCGTCGGCGACGCTCACGCGGGCGGCGCCCACCGCGAGCCCGTACTCCAACAGGTCCGGGCTCGGCTGTCGGAGGTGCGACTGGAGTTCCCGGATCCGGGCGGCGTCGGCGGGTCGTCCGGGGCGAACGCGGGGGTTTCGGTCCTCGTCAGCCATCTCACACCGCCGTCCAGAGCGCGACGGCGGCGACCGCGCCGCCGAGCGTCGCGAGGAAGTTCACGGTCTGGTTGCCGACCCGGTCGCCCTCGATCAGGGCGCCGAGGAGGCTGTCGACGGTCATCCCGGCGACGCCGGCGGCGGCGACGGCTCCGCCCGCGGCGACGCCGCCGGGGACGACCGGATCGAGGATCGGGCTCCCGCCGGCGGCGAGCGCGCCGACGAGCACCGCGCCGGAGAAGCCCGCGAGTTCGCCCTGCCAGGTGACCGCGCCGTCGGTCCCGGGGTCGACGCGTCGGAGCGTCGTCACCAGCCGCGGGCCGTCGTAGAGGCCGCCGATCTCCGAGGAGAGCGTGTCTGCCATCGCGGTCGCCGTCGCGCCCGCGAAGACGAACCCGAACGGCGCCGCCGGGACGGCGAGGTGCGGCGCGGCCGCGTAGCCGACCACCGCGGCGAGCGCGATCGCGGAGTTCGCTAACACGTTGCCGGTGCCGCGGGCGCCCTCGTTCTCCTGGGCCACTCCCCTGTCCGCCTTCTCGTCGAACCGGTACTTCGAGGCGAGGCCGCCGACCGCGTAGAAGGACATCAGCGTGAGGAACCAGCCGACGCCGCCGAGCACGACCGCGAGCAGCGCCGAGACGACGCCGGTGAGCATCCCCGCCACCGAGGCGGTGCCGATGGCGAAGGAGACGTAGCCGAGCGCGCCGGTCACCGCGAGGCCGGCGGCGATCAGGGGGGCCTCCACGGTCGGCTCCAGCGCGATGAACCCCCACGTCACGAACGCGACGAGGGCCGTCGTGATGTGCGCGTCCCGCGAGAACACGAGCGAGCGGATCAGCGCGGCCGTCAGCGCGGCCGCCGCGGCGAGGAAGACGAGCAGGGGGACCGTCTCGGCGTCGACGGGAGCGCCGGTCTGGAGTCGCACCGCGATCTGTCCGACGAGGGCCGCGGCCGTCCCGACGACGACGTAGCCGGCGACCAGCGGGAACTCGTCGGTCGTCCGGCGGGAGACGAGCGTCCGACCGAGGCGGCCGGCCCCGACCGCGAGCGTCGCCGCCGCGAACGCCTCGTACGGTAGCGGGGCGCGCGGCAGCGACGCGAACAGCGCGAGGCCGGCGCCGGCGAGCGCGAAGGAGACGAGTCCGTAAAGGCGCTCGGCCTCCCGGTCGCCGGGTAACGCGAGCGTCTCGAACCACTCGCCGTCGCGGACGCCGAAGAAGGCGCCCCCGGCGACGGCGAAGAAGGGGACGGCGGCGGCGGTGTCGAGCGCCGGCGCGAGGACCGCGAGGGCGGCCACCGCGGCGAACACACTCGCGCGTCGGACCCTCCGTAGCACGTCCTCGGCTACCCGCGACGACCACTTAACGGTCCCGACAGCCGTCGGGCGGTCGACCGCTGACCGCCGTCACCGCGACGCCGATGTCAGTATCGGTACTCGTTGAACTGGACCGCGTGTCCCTCCAGCACGCGGACGGACTCTTCCGGGTCCTCCTCGTCGTCACCGATCCGATCCTCGTGCGAGTCAACCACTCCCATGAGAGAGCCGTACACGTCCGCCCATATAACTGTTCTCCACGTGGCGGCGGTGACAGTTCGCGGAGAGCCGATCGTCAGCCGATGACGCGGTCGATCTCGCCGAGGTGATCGATCACGTGATCGGGGACAGTTTCCGACGCCGCGAGGGTGTCGTCGTCGGTGACGCCCGAGCGGACGAGGACGGTCGTCATTCCGGCGCGCTCGCCGAGCGCGATGTCCGTGTCGAGGCGGTCGCCGACGACGAGACACTCCTCGGCGGGGGCGGAGAGTCGCTCGCGGACCATCTCGATCGCGGTGTCCGAGGGCTTGCCGAGGACGGCGTCGGGGTCGCGCTCGGCGACGCCCGCTATCGCGTTGATCACGGCGCCCGATCCGGGGACGTCGCGCTCGGGGGCCGGGATCACCACGTCGGGGTCGGTGCCGATGAAGGGGATATCGCGTTCGAGGGCCCACAGCGCGGTACAGAGGTCGTCGTAGTCGAACTCGCGGTCGATGGAGGCGACCAGGGCGTCGGCGGCGGCGACGTCGTCGGTCGTCGAGAGGCCGGCCGCCGCGAACTGGTCGCGCAGTCCGGGGTCGGCGATACAGAGCAGGTCGTCGTCCGCGTGGTGTTCCCGGAGGTACCGCGTCGTCACGCTGCCCGCGGTGAACACCCTCTCGGCGTCGACGTCGTACCCCGCCGCGCCGAGGCGGTCGACGTACGCCGGCGGCGCCTTCGTCGGATTGTTCGAGACGAACAGGGTCTCGATCCCGGCCTCGCGGAGCCGCCGGTACCCCGCCGGGGCGCCCGGGATCGGATCGTCGCCGCGCACGACCGTGCCGTCGACGTCGAGGACGGCGCCGCTGAACTCCATGCCCGGAGTGGGGACGCCACGGCCGTAGGGGTTGCGCCCGGGACGGGGACGGTAACTGACCGCCGACGCCGACGGACCGCCTCGGATCACGAACTCGGTACCGGTTCCACCTTCGGGATAACGGAAGGGTAAAGCGGCAGCGTTCCGTATCGATGTTCACTGTGACGACGACTCAGGTGACCCTCGTCCAGATCGACAACTACGGGCCGTGGACGACGACGCCGGAGCCGCGCCGCGAGATGGACCTCCAGACGCTCCAGTCGCGGCTCTTCGCCGACGTCGCCCAGTTCCTGGGCCACCGCGACGCCTACGTCTTCTTCACCAGGTTCGACAACATGATCGCGGTGACGAACGGCGTCGACGGCGCGGCCCACGCGACCCTCCAGGAGTCGATCGGCAACCGCTACCCCGTCAGCGTGAGCCTCGGCACCGCGGTCGCCGAACGCCCCGTCGACGCGCTCGAGGCGGCGAACAGACGGCTCCAGACCGCGGGTAGCGCGCAGGACGAGAGCCGGACCGAGGTGCTCGCCGGCGAGTACCTCTCGGAGACGGACCGGTCGGACCTCCAGGTCGCGCACTTCGACGTGGTCAACGCGACCGGCAAGTACACCGACCGACTCAACGAGTTCGACACGTTCATCAACATCGAGCGGGCGTACGGCTCGCTGATGCGCCACCTCCGCGAGGCGCACGGCGCCCTCTCCTTTTTCGTCGGCGGCGACAACATCGTGGCGGTCTGTCCCGACCTCCCCGAGACGGCGTTCTCGTCGGCGGTCGCGCACGTCGAGGACGACGTCGACATCGAACTCCAGGTCGGCGTCGGTCGCGGTGCCTCCGCCCACGAGGCCGGCTTCGCGGCCAAACACGCCCTCGAAGACTGCCGCCACGACGGGACGAGCGTCGAGCTGTTCGGCGCGCCCGCCGTCAGCGACTGACGATCCGGCCGCGCAGTCCGTCGATCTCGACGGTTACCCGTATCGAATCAGTTCTGATAATTTCGGTGCGAGATTTTTATACACCGGCCGGAAACCCCCGGTTAGCATGTCAGAGGAGATAGTGTTCGTCTGTACGGCGGACGGCTGTGACGAAGGTCCCTGGGAGGGCTCGCACGACGCGATGGCGCACTGCTCCGAGCATCCGGACCACGGCTACACCGGGATGCCGCGGTCGGAGATCGGGCCCGCCCGCGAGGTCATCCCCGCGACCGCGACGCGGAAACGTGACAACCGCAACCTCCAGCACAAGGGGCACCCCAAGGGTGCGCACGCGCAGAACGACTGACGGGCCCCGACGGACGAATCGTCGCTCCGGCGTCCGTCCCCGGCGCTGGGCCCGGATCCCCGTCCTCGTCGCGCAGCGCGGCGAGGACCGCTCCTCGTGAGCCGGGGTCCTCCCGGTCGCTCGATCCGGCGTCGTTTATACGCGCCCCGGGCCTACGGTCCCGCATGGTCTCGGACATCTTCGATCCCGACGCGTGGGATCGCGTCACCGACGAGTTCGACGACATCACCTACCACCGCGCCGTCGACGTCCCCGCGGTCCGGATCGCCTTCGACCGCCCCGCGGTCCGCAACGCCTTCCGGCCCGGCACGGTCGACGAACTGTACGCCGCGCTCGACCACGCGCGCAAGCAGGCCGACGTCGGCTGCGTCCTCCTCACCGGCAACGGCCCCTCCGAGAAGGACGGCGGCTGGGCGTTCTGTTCCGGCGGCGACCAGTCGGTCCGCGGCGGCTCCGGCTACGAGTACCGCGACGACGACGAGGCGGGCGACGACGACGACGACCTGGTCCGCTCGGCGCGGGCGGGCCGGCTCCACATCCTCGAAGTCCAGCGGCTGATCCGGTTCATGCCGAAGCCCGTCGTCGCGGTCGTCCCCGGCTGGGCGGTCGGCGGCGGCCACTCGCTGCACGTCGTCTGCGACATGACGCTCGCCAGCGAGGAACACGGGAAGTTCCTCCAGACCGACCCCGACGTGGGCTCGTTCGACGGCGGGTTCGGCTCCGCGTATCTCGCGAAACAGATCGGCCAAAAGAAGGCCCGCGAGGTGTTCTTCCGCGGGAAGACCTACTCCGCCGAGGAGGCCGCGGACATGGGGATGGTCAACGAGGTCGTCCCGCACGAGGAGCTGGAGGACCTGGCGCTGGAGTGGGCCGACGAGATGACCCGGAAGTCGCCGACCGCGATGCGCATGCTGAAGTACGCGTTCAACATGGCCGACGACGGGATGGTCGGCCAGCAGGTGTTCGCGGGCGAGGCGACGCGGCTCGCGTACATGACCGAGGAGGCCCAGGAGGGCCGCGACGCGTTCCTGGAGGGCCGGGAGCCGCAGTTCCGCGAGTACCCCTGGCACTACTGATCTCCCCGGTCAGCGAGCGGCCGGGAACGACCGTCAGTCGTCGTCCCCGACGATCCCCTCGGCGACCGCCATGTCGTCGACGGTGGGGTCGTCCTCCGACGCGCGGAGGACGAACCGCTTGCGGATCAGGTCCGCGACGTAGATCGCGGTCCCGGCGATGATCAGCGTGTCGCCGGGGAGCCGCGCCCAGAACAGCGTCTGGACGATGTCCCGCTCGTAGAACGCGAGGCTGCGGGCCGCGGCGTAGCTCTCGGTGAACGCGACGTCGAGCTGGAGGAAGCCGACCGGGAGGACGGAGACGAACACCATCAGCGCCAGTCCGACGTTCCAACACCAGAACGACGCGCGGAGCCACGAGCCGTCCCAGCGCTCGGGGTCGATCGACAGCTGGAGCATGTACGTCACCATGCCGAGCGCGAGGAAGCCGAACGCGCCGAACATCGCCGCGTGCGCGTGGCCGACGGTGAGGTACGTGCCGTGCTCGTAGTAGTTGATCAGCGGGAGATTGATGAAGAAGCCGAGGACGCCGGCACCGACGAAGTTCCACACGCCGCTGGCGACGATGAACATGAACGGAAGCTTGTATGGGAATCCGGTCTCGGCCATCGCGCGGTACTGGCCGATGGCCTCGTAGAGGATGAAGATCAGCGGGAGCAGCTCCAGCGTCGAGAAGACGCTGCCGATCGGCACCCAGTAGTCCGGCATTCCGATCCACCAGTAGTGGTGCGAGACGCCGACGACGCCGGTTCCCATCACGAGCAGCGCCTGGAGCATCACCGCCTTCTCGGCGCTGCGCCGCGAGAGCAGGTTCATCGACACCAGGGTGAGCCCGATGATGGCGACGATGAAGAACTCGAAGGCGCCCTCGACCCACATGTGGACGACCCACCAGCGCCAGAACTCCGTGACGGCGATGTTCGTCGACGGCGTGAACATGAAGCCGGCGACGAACAGCAGGGTGATCGAGCCGCCGGCGTAGAGGATCATGTGCGCGAGCCCGTACACCGGCTCGCGGTCGAGCAGGGGCTTGAGCCCGCGGATCGCGAGGACCGCCCAGAGGATGAACCCGCCGAGCAGGCCGGCCTGCCACACCTTCCCGACCTCGAGGTATTCGAGCCCCTCGTTGCCGAGCAGCCACCAGAGCTCGCCGGGGAGGTAGCCGTTCGCACCGAGCCAGATGCCGCTCATCCCGCCGACCACGACGACGACGAGCGCGCCGAGCAGGACGCTCACGTACGTCCCCTGTCGCTTCGGCTCGTGGCCGGTGAGCAGCGGCGGGAGGAACAGGCCGGCGCCGAGCCACGTCGACGCGATCCATAAGATTCCGAGGTCGATGTGCCACGTCTTCGCGATGGCGAAGGGGAGCAGTTGGAGGACGTGTATCCCGAACACCCGCTCGATCCCGAAGAACCCGGCCCGCTCGATGTAGAAGTGGGCGAGCAGCCCGCCCAAGAGCACCTGCGCCAGGAACAGCCCCGCCGCGATGGGGATGAAGCGGAGCGCGGCGCGCTGGCTCGGGAAGACGCTCACGTCGCCCGGCTTCGGAACCGAGATGCCCTCCGAGGACGGCTCGGGGAGCTTCACCGACTTGTAGAGGAGGATCGCCGCGCCCGCGGCGCCGACGAGCAGCACCATGGCGATCACGCTCCACGTCATCGCCGAGCCGGTGGCGTCGTTACCGGCGCCGGGCGCGTACGGCCACTCGTTGGTGTACGAGTGGTCGGCGTTCGGGCGGTCGGTGTGCGAGAACCACGCGGTCCACAGCGCGAAGTCCGCGAAGTTCCGGGCCTCCTCCGCCGAGCCGATCATCCCCGCGGGGACGCCGCGGTCGTGGTCGCCCTCGTGGTACCGTTCGACGTACGTCTCGCGCACCTGCCGGTGGGCGTACACCTCCGCGGCGGAGTACTCCACGACGTCGCCCCCGTCGTGCGCCGCGTCGAGTTCGTCGCGGACGAGCGCGTCGACGCGCGACTGCTCCCCGGAAGCGAGGTCGTCGTACGCCGCGCCGTACTCGGCGTCGGCGTAGTACTCGCGCATGTGTTCGACCTTCAGTTCGAGCGCGTCGGCGGTGTAGTCCTCGCCGTAGTACGCGCCGTTCCCGAGGATCGACCCGTGGTTCATCAGCCCGTACTGCTGGAACGCCTCCTTCCCGTCTTGGACCTCGGCCCCCGTGACGATTGTCTCGCCGTCGGGACCGACGACCTCGTCCGGTATCGGCGGCGCCTCTTGGTACGCCAACCACGCCCCGGCGCCCATCACGGCCAGGTTCAACAGGAACGCCGCGACGATGACCTTCGCTATCGTCTTGCGCGTGAGTCGCATGGGCGGGCGTACCACCGACACGGCCTATGAGTTTGGCGGCAACATGTTCGGTCGGATTCCCGGCGTCCGAAACCGTCGTCGCCGGGCCGTTTCGAGCGATCTCACTGCTCCTGTGGCGGGCGCCCCGACGCGCGCCGCGCGGGAGCGACCGCGACCGGTTGATGACCGCGACCGGTCGACCCCGCTCGGTCTCGGTCCGTCCTCCCGTGAACATGTTCGTGACCCGGCTTACCCGGAGCGGCAGCGTACGTACGCGTATGGCTCAGACCACCGAGATGGCGGAGTCGCCCCCGACCGACGCGGACGCGAGCCGAGCGGACGGGGCGGAAGCGACCGCGACCGAGGCGGAGACGACCGTCACCGTGCGGTGTACCGGTCACGTGCGCACGGAGCTTGGCGTGTACGAGTTCGAGTACACCTTCGAGGGCGACACGCTCCGGGCGTTCCTCAACGAGCTGTTCGAGGACTACCCGCAGCTCCAGGACATGCTGATCGCGGAGTCGGAGTCCGACGCGACCCACAGCGGCTGGGCGCCGACGCCGGAGGAACTGCCCGGAACGTGGTCGAAGAACCCGGTCGGCGAGCAGACCATCGCCTACGCCCGGATCCTCGTGAACGGCCACTTCAACGAGAACGAGAACGGCTTCGACACGGAACTGGAGGAGGGCGACCGCGTCGCCCTCGTCTACCCCTTCATGTTCTGCTGTTAACCGGGACGGATCGATGTCACCGAGGTCGCGGTGATATTCTCAGATCCCCCGGCGCTCGTTTATAATTGACCACGGATCGGCAGCGAATCCCTCCAACGCTCCAATCGCTCGGCACTACGTCGTCGCTAACGGATCGCGGAGAACACCGCCAAAGCCCCAGTCGCGAGGCGGGCGCACGCTCGCTGTCGTTCGAGACGCCTTCGGCGTCTCGTGATGACGAAACGGCGCTGGCGTTTCGAACCACGCGCCTCACTCGGTCGCTATCGCTCCCTCGCTGCGGTGTCGCCGGCGGCTCCGCCGCCGGCTTTCCGTGGCGCGTAGCGCCACGCTACTTACGTCGCCTGCGTCCGCCTCCCAACTGCCCCTTTGCGTCCCACCCCGCCCCCCACAGCAACCGCACCTCACGCCTCCCCAGCCTCGTCGCGGCCGCTTAAAAGCGGCCGCGACTCCCTCGCGCGTGCTGTCTCGCGGCCGCCGATGGCGGCCGCTCGCAGGCACGCGCCACCGAACCGGGTTTATCAGTGGCCACGACTGTCGCTCGCGAGTTGCTTGCCGCAGGAGTGCGGGGGAAGGGATTCGAACCAGGGAACGGAGCGAGCGAAGCGAGCGGAGTGAGTGAGGTTCGAATCCCTTCTGTGCCCAGTGCTGTCGCTCACGTACTGTTCGCGACAGCATGCGGGGGAAGGGATTCGAACCCTCGAACCTCTACAGGAGCGGATCTTAAGTCCGCCGCTTTTGGCCAGGCTCAGCCACCCCCGCGCGGATTCGGCTACCGGCGGCGCGGTGAAACCCCTTTCGGAACTGGGGGCCGGACGCTACCAGTCGACCGAGAGCGTCCCGTCGCCGTGCGGGTCCGGCGCGATCTCCTCGTCCGTCCGGCGGTCGACGACGTGGATCACGCCCGCGTCCTTCTTGGCCGGACACGCCTCGGCCGCGGCGACGTTCTCTTCGAGGTCCTCCTCGCCGATGTAGTACGCCTCCGGCTTCGCCATCCCGCTCACCACGTCCATCACCCAGTTGTCCGCGACCTCGGCGCACTTCCCCGCCCCGAAGCACTTGTTCGCCTCGAAGACGATCTTGTACGGCTTCTCCTCGACCGGCGGCCCCTCGCCCCCGATGTCGCTGGCGCGGAGCACCTCGTCGCCGCCGTCCGTTTCGGCCTCGTCGCTCATGACGCCCCCTCGGCGGCCGCGGGACTTTCGTCTGTCGGTCGTTCCCGCTCGCTCGGGACGATCGACCGGGCCGGACGAGTCGGTCACTCCTCGATGTGCTCCGCGAGCAGTCGCTCCGCGTGGTCGGGGGAATCGGCCGGCTCCCAGCGCACCTTCGCGGCGTCGCCGTACGCGAGCGCCTCCTTCAGTTCGTCGCGGAGGACGCCCGTGCCGAACCCGACCGTGTCGCCGTCTGCGTCGCCGAGTTCGTACAGCGCGTAGCGGTCGGGGGCGCTCCCGACGGTCGAACGGTCGAGGTCGCGCCACGGCTTCGCGAGGCTCATCGCGTCGACTCCCCGCCCGGCCGCGCGCTCGGCGGCGTCACCGGTGGGCGTCCAGCCCGTCCTCGGGGCCCTCAACGATCTCGTAGCTCCCCTCGGTCCAGCCGTCCTCGACGAAGACGAACACCCGGCCGCCGGCGATCTCGGGGTCGGCCACGACCTCGTTGCGCTGCCCCTCGCGGCCGACGATCACGCCGGGGAACACCTCGTCGCGCTCGCCGTCCTCGACGATGACGCGGCCGACGCCGGACTCCGCTAGGATCTCGTCGTCGGTCTTGTAGTCGTTCACGTACGTCATCACGCCCTCAGTTTCCGTGGGGTCGGTGACGAGCACGTGGGTCTCCTTGCCGGGACCGGCGGTCACCGACCCCTCGGCGGACTCTGGGACGCCCCGGTAGAGGGTCGTCCGCCCGTCGAGGTACTCGACGACGACGCCCTCCTCGCGGAGGTCGACGCCGATCGACGTCGGCGGCACGTCGCTGCGCGATGGCGCGGACATACGCGACGCTCGGAGTGCCGGCCTCAAAAGGGACGCGCTCGGCCCTCGCGCCGACGCGCACCGGACGGCCACCCGACCCCGACGCCGCGCGGCGGGGCGCCTTCAGCCGCGAGAATCGGCGTGCCACATTTAAGTTCCTGCCGCGGGGAGTGCGTGTCATGCAACGGACGCGACGGACGCTTCTGGGCGTCGGCGCCGCCCTCGTCGGGACCGCCGGGTGTCTCGGCGTCGAGGGCGTCGAGTACCCCGCCGCCCCCGAGGAGGCCGGGTCGCCGGGAGACGGCGCCGCCCCCGGTGACGGCTCGTCCGGGGACGACGCCCCTCCCGACGACTCGGCGGACGCGGACGGCGACCCGCCGCCGACGAATCCCGAGCTGGCGGACGCGACCCGCGCGGTGGTCGACGACGCGGTGTGGTTCGCGACCGAGTACCCCGACGCGGTCGCGACCTACCGCGACGCGATAACCGACGCGGTCTCGACGGTCCGGTCGGTCCGCGCGACCGTCGACGAGGAGGCGACGATCACGGCCGAACAGGTCGATACGGTCGCGGAAGCCGCCGAAACCGCCGCCGCCCGCGCGGCCGACGCCCTCGAACCGCACTTCTCGCCCGGCCCGCGGATCCGCGCTCAGACGGAGTACCACGTCGACGTTCTGCGGGTCTTCGCGCCGCGAAACGATGTCGACCGCGCGCTCGAGGAACTCGACCGCATGCGGACCGACCTCGCGAGCGTCGGCACCGCCACCTACGTCGACGAGGAGTTCTCTCGGAACCCGATCCACAACCGGCTGTTCCGCCGCCTGCTGGCGCCGCTGCCGCCGGACGACCCCGAACGCGGGCGCGTCACGACCGGCACGCTCGTCGAGCTCGCCGTCGCGAGCCGGAACTTCTCGACGTTCGCACACCGGCCGTACGACCGCGACGAGGTCGACCGCGACCGGATCCCGCAGATCTACGGCGAGGCGTTTGCCCCCGATCGTCGGCGCGAACTGCGCGCACGGCTCGGCCCGATCCCGCAGCCCGCGGACCGGATCGAAGAGCTGTTCGTCGCGTTCGCGAGGCGCCCGCCGCTGGGGAACCGCCGTCGGGACGCGTTCGAGGGCTGGGCCCGCGAACTCGACGGCGTCCCGGTCCACGTCCAGCGGTATCCGGACCCGGAGACCGCCGAGGCGCGGCTTTCGACGGCCCTCGAGGCCGGTTCGACGGAAGGACGGGCGCCGATCGACCCCGAGGCGACCCTCGCCGGTTCGGACTTCGGCGGGAACGCCTCGGACGGCGGGAACGCCTCCGACGCGAACGCCGATACCGACGACGGCCCGACCGCCTGGCACCGCTTCTACCACCGCGAGGCGGAGGGCGAGCGGTACGGCTTCGACGAGCACGCCGGCGTCCAGTACGGCTACGTCGTCCGGGCGGGCGAGTTCCTGCTCGCGGCCGGCTTCTCCGGCGACGCGTGGGAGGAGCGGACCGGCTGGCACGGCAGACTGCGGTACGGATGGGTGACCGGCGCATGAACGCGAACGAGATCGGGCTCGTGGCGGCCGCGTTCGCGCTCGTCGGCGCCGGCGTCGGCATCGTCGGCGCGGCCGCGACGGGCTGGGCGGAGGCGGCGTTGGCGACCGCGGCGACCGGCGAGACCGCCCGGTTCGGCCCGGTGTTCGTCGCCCAGTCGTACCTCGCCGTGACCGCGACCGTCCTCGTCGCCGCGGTCCCGCTGGCCGGCGTCCTCGGCGTCCTCGTCGGGTCGCGGGCCCGCGGCGTCGTCGCCGCGGCGGCGACCTGCGGACTGGGGACCGGCCTCGGCGCGCTGACGTACGGGCTGATCGCGGTCACGGTGATCGTCGTCACGCAGGGCGACGCCGCCGCGCAGGCGCACGGCCTCGCCGACGCGTTCCTGCCGACGCTCGCCACGGCGTTCGTCTCCGGGGCCGTCGGCGCCTCGACCGGTGTCCTCGGGGCGGTGATGCGATGACCGCCGACCGAGACGAGCGGGACTCCGGCGACGGCGAGCGACCCGGCAGACGGACCCGACGCGCGTCGCGGCGCGGCGTCCTCGCAGTCGGCGCCGCCGGGCTGCTGGCCGGCTGCCTCGTGACCTCGGAGTCGGAGGGCGGGCCGGGTCCCCGGCAGACGGACGGCAACGGCTCCGATACCGGGAGCGACGGGTCCGACGGTGGCGGTCAGGGATCCGGCGACGACGACGGAAGCGGCGCCGGGGGCGACGCGGGCGGCGACGGCGGCGCCGGGAGCGACGGGGATTCCGGCGGTAGCGGCGACGAATCGACGCCGGAGACTGTCGCGCCGGACGGATCGGGACTGGTCGTCACCGACGCGACGGTCTTGGACGTGAGCGAAGGCGGGGGACAGACGACGGTTCGCGCTCGCCTCACCGTCGAGAACGCCGGACGGTTCGAGTACGGCGTCGTCGAGTTCCGGGTCGACGCGTACGCGACGCCGGCCGGGACCGACGAGCGCGAGCCGGTCGGGTTCGAGTACGACACCGAGCGGTTCACCGGCGAGAACCGGTTCGACGGCTCGCGCCCGCGGCAGTTCACGGTCGAGATCGTGTTCTCCGACGATCGGACCAGCGTGCGGCCCGACCCGGACTGGTACGCGGTCGACGCGGCGGTCAGGCGCGCGGAGCCGATCTGAGGCGGCGCGAGGGTAGCAATCGGGGTGGGGTCCCGGCAGAGAGACTCGCCGTTATCGCTACCTCTTTGTCCGCGCTCGCGAGCCGTGAACCCATGGAGGGACGGGCGGCGGCGCTCGGCGCCGGAACCGTGTTGAACGCGCTCGCGACCGGCACGGGCGCGGCGTTCGGCATCGACGTCGAGACGCGCGCGACGGTCGAGCTCGACCCCGCGGCCGACGGCGTCGACGGGGAGATAGCTGAGGACGCCGGCGCCGACACCGACCTGATCGAGCGCTGCGTCGCGCTCGCGACCGAGCGATGGGGCGACGGCGAGGGGGGCCGCGTCCGGACCGACAGCGACGTGCCCCTGGCCGCGGGGCTGAAAAGCTCCAGCGCGGCCGCCAACGCGACCGTCCTCGCGACCTGTAACGCGCTCGGGCTCGCGATCGGGGACGACCCGGAGGACCCCGCCGTCGACGTCACCCGCCTGGCGGCCTGCCGGCTCGGCGTCCGAGCCGCCCGCGAGGCCGGCGTCACCGTCACGGGCGCGTTCGACGACGCGACCGCCTCGATGCTCGGCGGCGTCACCGTCACCGACAACGACGCCGACGAACTCCGGACGCGAGAGGCCGTTGACTGGGACGTCCTCGTCTGGACTCCGCCAGAGCGGGCGTACAGCGCCGACGCCGACGTGGCGCGCTGCGAGGCCGTGGCGCCGATGGCCGATCTCGTCGCCGACCTCGCGCTCGACGGCCGGTACGGCGAGGCGATGACCGTGAACGGGCTGGCGTTCTCGGCCGCGCTCGGGTTCGACGCCGACCCCGCCGTCGAGGCGATGCCGCACGCGACCGCGGTGTCGCTCTCCGGCACCGGCCCGAGCGTCGTCGCCGTCGCGGACTCCGCCGACCCCGAGACCGACCTCGGCGCGGTCGCCGACGCCTGGGGCGATCGTCCCGGAACGCTGCGACGAACGACGACCAGAAACGACGGCGCGGCCGTCGAGTGAGCCCCCGTGACCACCACCCACTGACCCACTACCTACCAATGAGTGACACACCCAACACCGAGGACCGAAGCCTCGACGAACTGCGACGCGAGATCGAGGACATCGACCGCGAGATCGTCGAACTGATCGCCCGCCGAACCTACGTCGCTGACACCGTGGCGGCGGTGAAAGAGGAGCGCGACCTCCCGACTACCGACGAGGGCCAAGAGGAGCGCGTGATGGAGCGCGCCGGCGAGAACGCCGAGCGCTTCGACGTGGACGCCAACCTCGTGAAGGCCATCTTCCGGCTGCTGATCGAACTGAACAAGGTCGAACAGCGGGAGAGTCGCTAGAGTTCCCTCAGACCGAGGCTGTATTCGAGTGCCTCGTCGACTTCCTCCATACGGGACGCCGGCACTGAGCCGAGGCTGGTATTAATACGATGCTCGATGGACACCGTGCGAATCTGACTACAGAGAGCAACCGAGTCCTCTCGGAGCGGAGACTCGGCAGCCGAGACGAGTACCTCGAACGGGTACAGTTCGTCTCCTCGCGAGGTCGTAAACGGGACGACGATGGTCGTCGGCGCGTTCTCGTTCCCAACGTTGTTTTGCACGACTAGACACGGTCGTGTTCCTCGTTGCTCGGACCCCTCTGTCGGGTCAAGCTCGACGATGACGATGTCTCCGCGGCGAACGTCCATCGATTACCACTCGGGAACATCACCGAGGTACTCGTCGGCCTCGCGAGACACACCGTCCATCTCCTCCGCGAGGGCTTCGGATTCTGCTGCGCGTCGTCGGTACCCCTCAGCGAGCTCCTCACGAGACAGCGGTTTTTCGATGGTGATTTTCCCGTCCTCTTCGTGAACCAGTACCTCGTCCCCGCCGCGGATACCCAGTTTCTCTCTCAGTTCTTTCGGGAGGGTGACTTGCCCTCGTTCACCGACCTTACGTTCCTCGCTCTTGCTCATGAGCATTCATATCCTATTCATATCTAAATTCTTTTCGCTCGGAGAAGAGCTGAGAGGGAAGGGACCACGGGCGACATGCGCAACTTTCGGTCAGGGTGCGATATACTGGATTTCAGCTACCTGAACAAGGTCGAACAGCGGGAGAGTCGGTAAGCGCGTCGTCGCCGCGTCGTACCGCTCCCGAGGTCAGTCGTCGCCCGCGGGCCAGAGCCGACGCTCGGGCGCGAGCAGGGAGACGACCATCACCGCCGAGAGCCCGAGGAGACAGCCCGCCGCGACGGCGAACGCGACGAGTTCGATCATCGTGTCTAGTTGACGAACCGACAGGTATCAATCCCTCGGTTCGGCCGATTCCGCGTCAGAGGGTCCGGGAAATCCGAGGTCAATCGCCGTCCCGGATCAGCATCACTTTCACGCGGCGGACGGCGTCGAAGTCGCGGAGCCGGTACGTCAGTTCGCGGACCCGCGCGGCGTCGCCGCGACAGAACAGCGATTCGAGACACCACTCGCCCTGATGGGTGTGGCTCGTGTTGAGGATCACGTCCTGATACTCGTGTTGGACGCCGTGGAGCTCCCGGATCACGTCGTGGTGGCGGTAGTCGAAGCCGACGAGCGCGACCACCTCGCCGGCCGTCTCCTCGAGCCGGGAGTGCGACTCGACGAACTCTAACATCGCCTCTCGCACCGCCCGCGACCGATTCTCTATGCCCTCGTCTCGCCATACCCGATCGAACTCCGCCACCACCTCGTCGGGGATGTTGAAACTCGTTCTCACGGTCTCGTGGTGAACGCCGCGGGCACAAGAACCTCGTTATGACGATACCCCCGGTCCGGTAGTAACAACTGCTAAACGCGGTCGTTTTCGAGTGTCACGCGAACGATGCTCCCAAGCGAACTGCTCGGCCCGCTCGCGGGTGCGATCCTCCTCGGCGCGGTCCACGGGATCGAACCGGGCCACGGCTGGCCGGTCGCCGCCTCGTACGCGCTCGATCAAACCAACAAGTGGGTGTACGGGTTCGCGGCGAGTTTCCTCATCGGATTCGGCCACCTCGTCAGCAGCATCGCGATGGTTGCGGTCTTCTTCTACGCGAAGAACTACTTCGATCTCACGCAGGTCAACGAGCCGATCGCGGTGTTCGGCGCCGTCCAGATCGGTGGTCCGGTCAGCCTCGTGGCCGGCGTGCTGCTGATCGCTCTCGGGGTCCGCGAGTACCTCCACGGCCACTCTCACGGGACCGACGACGAGGGGCACGATCACGAGCATAGCCGTGATTCGACCGACCATCACGATCATGACCCGAGCGACCGTCACGACCACCACGATCACGGCCCGAGCGACCGTCACGACCACCACGATCACGGCCCGAGCGACCATCACGACCACAGCCATGATCCTGCCGGACCTCACGACCGGGGTCACGATCACTCGCACGACCACGGCGACGAAAGCGGCGGGCTCTACGCCCGCCTGAAGGGGTTTGTGCCGTTCGCCGGCGGTCACTCCCACTCGCACGGCGGTCTCGAGGAGGGGACCGACCGGGGGCTCCTCGGCATCGCGTGGTTCGCGTTCGTCCTCGGGTTCGCCCACGAGGAGGAGTTCGAGATCATCGCGCTCTGTGCCGGGTCGAACTACTGTCTCGAACTGATGAGCGCCTACGCGCTCACCGTCATCGCGGGTATCGTCGGACTGACGTTGCTCCTGATCGCGGGATACCACCGCTCGCAGGAGCGCGTCGAACAGTACGCCCCGTACCTGCCGGCGTTCTCCGCGGCGGTCCTCGTCGTCATGGGCGTCGGATTCATCTTCGGGCTGTTCTGAGCCCCCCGCCGTCCGCGGTCCCCGGCAGCCGTACGACGGAACCCGTCTCGGTCGGCCGATCGCTTTTGGTCCGCCCCGTCGAACACCGGCCATGACACGCGTCTGTGAACTCGTCGCCTACCCGCTGAAGTCCTGTGACGGCGTCGCCGTCGACCGCGCCGCGATCGGCCCGGAGGGCGCGCTCCGGGGCGACCGCTCGTACGCGCTCGTCGAGGCCGGCGTCGACCCGGGGGAAGCCTCCGTCGGCGGTGGCGGCGGCTACGTCAACGGAAAAAGCGAGCCGGCGATCCACGGGCTCCGCGCCGAGTACGACCTCGCGGGTCCGACGGACGCCACCCCGACGGCCGTGGCGCTCTCGCGACCGGAGACCGAGCGCGCGCCGGCGGCCGAGCGCACCTTCGCACTGCCGGACGAGGGCGACGACTTGGCCGACTGGGTCGGCGAGTACCTCGGCTACGCGGTCGACCTCGTTCGCGACCCGGCGGGCGGCTTCCACGACGACCGCGCCGCCCACGGCCCCACGGTCGTCTCGCAGGCGACGCTGGAGACCGTCGCGTCGTGGTTCGACGAGATCGCGGACGCGACGGAGATGCGTCGCCGGTTGCGTCCGAACGTCGTGGTAGACGGCTGTCCCGCCTTCTTCGAGGACCGACTGTTCGCGGACTACGGGGAGGGCGTCCGCGTCGCGGTCGGCGGGACGGAACTGATCGGCGTCAACCCCTGTCAGCGCTGCGTCGTCCCTTCTCGGGACCCGGACACGGGCGCCGAAACAGCGGGGTTCCGCGAGAGATTCGTCCGGAAGCGCCGCGAGACGCTGCCGGAGTGGACCGAGAGCGACCGCTTCGACCACGACTTCCGGCTGATGGTCAACACCGTCGTCGAGGAGGCGTCGTGGGGCGACACGCTCGCCGTGGGCGACGAGGTCGCCGTCGAGGGCGTCGTCGCCGTCGACGAGAGCGGAACGCCCGTCGCGGACGCCGAGTCCGCGGCTGAGTGATCGACCGACGCCGTCGAAGCAATCGGCGGGAAGGGGACCACGCGGAGCCGCGTCAGCGGCCGCCGTCGGTCATCGCGACCGGTTCGTCCGCGTCGGTGTCGGCCGCGTCCGCCGCGGACTCGCCGCCCGTCGCGGGGTCGACGGCGGTGTCCGTGACCCCGAACTGCGTCCAGAGGGTGGCGACGACGACCGCGTACGCGACGAGGTCGTAGTGGACCGCGCCCTCCAGACCGGTGAACGCGGTCAGCGTGCTGTACCCGTAGAGGGCGACGACGCTCCCGACGAACGCGGTCTCGCCGGTGAACCGCCCGGCGCGCACGGCGGCGGTCGCGCGGCGGATCGCGGGACCGCAGGCGACGAGGAACGCGACCCCGGAGAGCGCGCCGAGGTTTATGAAGAAGTGCGTCGTCATCTGTGAGTCGAGGATCGACTGGAGGTACTGGACCGTCACGGGGTCGTAGAACAGCCACTCGATCCGGGTCGGGTACAGCACCGCGACGTACGGCGTCGCGACCATCAGGCCGAAGAGGACCGCGACCGCGACGCGGGCCGACGCGAACTGCGAGGCGCGGCGCGCCTCGAACGCCTCGTCGCCGGGCGCGACGACCAGCCCGCACTCCGCGAGCACCTCCCGGAGCGCCTCGCGCGACAGCGACGCGTCGTGGTGGACGCCGACCGTTCCGTTGCGCCGCGTCGCCGAGGCGGCGCTGACGCCGTCGACGTCGCGCAGGACCGCCTCCAACAGTCCCTCGCGGCGGTCGGTGTCGATCCCCTCGACGGAGAACGTGTCGTGGTCGTGGTCCTCCGGCACGCGAGCGACCCGCGGTCTCGGCCCGGAGGTGTCGCTTGCGGTCGTCCCGCCTCCGGGCGACCCCGTCTCGTCCGACGGATCGGGCGCGTCGATTCCCCGGTCGCGGACCACGGCGTCGAGCGGCGTCTCGCCGCCGCGGTGGTCACGATCTGCCATGAGACACACCTACGGTTACAGGAGCATGAAGTTTCCCCCGCGCGGTGCGGCCCGCGGCGGGCCTCGGAACGCGTAGTGCTGCCCACGGCGGGCCTCGGAACGCGCAGTGCGGCCCGCGGCGGCGAGGGAGCGCCGGCCGCTACGCGTTGACCGATTCGAGGTGCGAGCTCACGATCATCTGGCCCTTCCGAGTCAGCGTCGTCCCGGCGTCCCCGTCGGCGACGAGGCCCGCCTCGCGCAGCGAGTCGAGGACCATCGACGTCTGGGTGACGTCGCCGGTGACCACGTCGGCGATGGTCGCCTCGCCGCCGGCGGAGTAGATGGAGACGAGGATCTCCAACTGCTCTTCGGTCGGGTCGAACGACTCCAGATCCTCCATCGCCTCGTCGTACTCGATCTTGATGTACCGACCGAGAATGTTGAGCGCCCGCTCGTTCGGGACCGTCGTGATCGACGTCACCGTCTGCCCGTCGGCGACGTGTCGGAAGACGAGCGCCGGCCGTTTCTTCCCGCCCAGCGTGCGGTCGGTGCGCTCGTAGTCGATCACGGCCGAGAGGTCGACCGCGAACGGCTCGGGGCAGTCCCCGAACCGTATCTCTCCCGGCGACACCGACACCGAGGCGCGGTGGTCGGTGGCGTCCGTGACGCGGCCGCCGACCTTCGCCGGGTGTCGGACCGTGACGGTCACGTTCCGCAACAGCGTTTTGAACAGCAGCCTGACGAACCGGTCCATGTCCTCCGACTCGCCCTCCACGAGCGCCGAGCGCCGCGAGCCGTCGCTCTCGTAGGCGATCGTGACGCTCTCGTTGAAAAACGAGCGCAGGTCGCCGGGGACGCTTCCGACGACCACGTCGAACACCCGCGAGAGCGGGATCGTCTCCTTCCCGTCGTCCGTCGCGAGGACCAGCCGTCGCTGGCTCAACAGGACGCGGCCCGTCACCGGCTCGTCGGTCTCCTGACTCGTCGCGTGGACGCGGCCCACGAAGTCGGCGACGACGGACTCTCCCATCGATAGTTCCTGTGCGCCGTACGCTATTTATTGTTACTCACCTCGTATCAGTCGTGATAACGAACTGTCACTAGTGCGGTTCCCGGCGGAGAGAAACGGCAACTCCGCCCGTTCGAGACGTCTCCGCAATCCGTCGAAAACGCCGAGACGAATCGAACGTGTTCGGCTCTCCGGTGCGTCTCTCGGGGGCGGGGGATAAGGAACAGCAAAGCCTAATGAGGTGGGCATCAAACTGACTGGTGATGCCCACAGTAGAATACCTCAACTACGAAGTGCTCGACGACCACGGCTGGTCGATGGACGACGACGACCTCTTCGAACAGGCCGCCGACGCCGGCCTCGACGACGAGGATTACGGAACCCTGGAAGTCAATCAGGGCGAATACATCCTCGAGTCCGCCGAGGCGCAGGGCTACGACTGGCCCTTCTCGTGTCGCGCCGGTGCGTGTGCGAACTGCGCGTCCATCGTCAAGAAGGGCGACATCGACATGGACATGCAGCAGATCCTCTCCGACGAGGAGGTCGAGGAGAAGAACGTCCGCCTTACCTGTATCGGTAGCCCGGCCACCGACGAGGTCAAGATCGTCTACAACGCGAAACACCTCGACTACCTGCAGAACCGCGTCATCTAAACAACGGCGTATAACGCTCGTTAAACAGACGCGGCCCCTTCCAGGGGTAGCGATAGTTTAGACCAGCCGTTTCCGGCCTGAAATCGATCTCTACTGGCCGTTTTCTCTTGTAGCACGAACTGTGTTCAGAACAGACCCGCGTTTTCCACTTTCGTTATGACAATGTGAGTACAAAATAGTCGTACTGATAGCACGCGGGTCGTACTGTCAGTAGGTGTGGGGCTCCCACCCTTTCTCTCGCACTCGTACCGATGTTTCTGCTCAGCCACACTCCACCGACAACGCAGCGTTCGTGTTCTCGCTTGCCCTTCACCTTCGATCACTGCTGTACACGAACGGAAGCGATTCTCGGGAACAGCTATTCGGACAGGGTCTCAACGACATCGTCAACTGTGAACAGACCGAGATCGTCCCGATCCTCGGCCGCTTCCTCCACTGAGGATGCGAACCCGCTTCGGCTAAACAGTACGTACTCGTAGTTCACGTCGCTGTCAGCCGGCGACCACTCGATTTCGGGTGCCTCCCGTTCGAGCTGGGCGAGAACGTCGTACCCCGTCGGTTGTTGCTGGAACTTCGCTTCCCCGACCAGTAGCGTGTCGCCGTTCGTCGGGGCCACGATATCGATTTCACGGCCGTCGGTGTCCCACCACCGACCTGGGGATTCCGTGAACGTGTACGCGTCCCCGTACTCGTAGAGAACTGCCCGCTGGCAGAGTCGTTCGAACGACGAACTGACGAAGTCCGGAAGATGCGGTTCGACCAGTTCGTCGTACGCGTCCGCTCCGAACACTTCGTACCGAGACGAACGGCCGTGTACGAAGCGGAACCAGAACGCGAACAGTTGGTCCCTGATTCGATACCGGCTGTTCCGACTCCGGGACGGGTCAACGGTTACTGGGTACTCCTGCTCGATTATCTGGAGTTCCCGCAGCCGGGAGAGGTAGTAACTCGCGCTGTTGGCGTTGATGCCCGCCGCCTGGATAATCCCGTTTCGCTTGTGGTTCCCCTCCGCCATCGCTTTCAGGACGGCGAAATACCGGTCAACCTCGTCCAGTTCCCGATACAGGACGTCCTCGGGCTCCTCGTGGAGGCCGCCATCCCGGAGCAGCAAGGTCTCCGTGATGTTCTCTTGGAGTGACTGCGTATCGTCCACTGCTCGGAGGTACTCCGGTGTCCCCCCGAACACACCGTATGCGATCACCTGTTCGGCTGGCGCGTAGTTCGGGAAGAACTCCATCGCGGCCGCGAACGGGAGCGGACCGATTTCGAGTTTCCCGTTCGGCCGTTTCGATATCCGCCCGTACAGCGGTGAACTCCCGTCGAGTGCGATCTTGTGTATCATCCCGATCGCCGAGCCAGTCAACACGAAGGTCGCAGCTGTATCAGCGACTTCGTGGTCCCAGATTCGCTGGATGAGGGAGGGGAGCGCTTCGTTTTCGTCAACGAGGTACGGGAACTCGTCGAGGATGACGACCGTGTCCTGCTCAGCGAGGTACGTAAGAACGTTCTCCCAGTCCTTCCGAATCCGACTCACTCCCGGGAACACCGTTGTGGCATCAGCGATGAAGGAGTCAAGTTGTTGCTCCGTCGTCCCGTGTGCAGCCTGATGGTACACCGCGTCTTCACGGTCTTCGATGGATTTGACGACGAGCGCCGTCTTCCCCATCCGCCGACGTCCGTAGACGACGCTCAACTCCGCGGACCCACTCTCGTATAACTCGTGGAGTCTGTCGAGTTCCTGTTCTCGGTTGACGAACGCGGGCATACCTCCACCTTCGACTCACCAGCACATAAAACGTACAGATAGCGTAGTCTAAACTATCGTAGTTCAAACCACGGTAGTTGAGGCAACAGTAAAGAGAACCGCGTCATCTGAACGGCACTCTCTCACCGCGGTTAACGACCGCTCTCACCCGGGACCGCAGTCGCCGCGTCCCCGCATTCTCTCGTTTTCGTTCCGGATTAGTCCCGGCGTTCTCCGCCCTCGTCGCTCTCTCGGCGACGGCCGCGTCGCTCACTTCCCGAACTCGTTCGGGCGAATTTCGCGGCCGTGAGAACGCGCGAAACCCCGTTCGGGGGACCGTCCGTACGGGGGGTATGGTCGAGAAGACGAGTCGAAGCGAGGACGCGAACGGGCCGCGGTCGGCCGACGGTCGCCGGTTCGAGGTGTTCGTCCGCGAGGCGGAGTCGGACCCGCTCCGCCACGTCGGCACGGTCGCCGCGCCGACGCCGGACGTCGCCCACGAAGAGGCGAGCAAGCTCTTCGCGTGGTACGCCCGCGACGTGTGGGTGTGCCCGGCCGCCGAGGTGTCCCGATACTCCGCGGCGTCGCTCGCTGACCAGGAGGACGGGGCGGACGCGGACGCCGAGGACGCCGACGAGCCGCGCGTCTACGAGGAGACCGAGGGGACGCCGACGGTCTCCTGCGGCGGGAGGCCAGTCGACGACGACGGAGAGGGTGCCGGGGAGCCGCCCGCGGAGGGATCGCGATGATCTCCGTCAGCAAGCTGCTGTGCGGGCTCGACGCCGAGAGCGACGGACTCCGCTACGACGCGGCCGACGGCTCGAAGGAGCCGCAGATCACCGAGGAGAAACAGCGGCGGCCGGTCGTCGTCTGGAACGCCACGAAGCGGTGTAACCTCTACTGCGAGCACTGCTACGCCGGCGCCGACGCTGACGGCGCCCCGAACGAGCTCTCGACGGCGGAGGGGAAGGCGCTCGTCGACGACCTCGCCGAGTTCGGCGTCCCGGTCCTGTTGTTCTCCGGCGGCGAGCCCCTCGTCCGCGAGGACCTCGCGGAGCTGATCGCGTACGCCGACGAGAGCGGGATCCGCCCGGTGCTCTCGACGAACGGGACGCTCCTCACCCGCGACCGGGCCCGAGAGCTGAAGCAGGCGGGGCTCAAGTACGCCGGCGTCTCCGTCGACGGCCTCCCCGAGCGCAACGACCGCATCCGCGGCGAGGAGGGCGCGTTCGACGCCGCGGTCCGGGGGATCGAGGCCTGCCTCGACGTCGGGCTCAAGACGGGGCTCCGGTACACGATTACCGAGCACAACGTCGACGACCTCGCGGGCGTCGTCGACCTGCTCGTCGACGTCGGCGTCGACCGCTTCTGCTTTTACCACCTCGACTACGGCGGCCGCGGCGCCGACATCTCGAACGTCGACCTCTCGCCCGAGGCGACCCGGCAAGCGGTGGCCGACCTCTGTGACCTCACCCGCGAGTACCACGAGCGGGGCGAGGAGATAGAGACGCTGCTCGTCGGCAACTACGCCGACGCCGGTCACCTCGTCGAGTACGCGGACCGCGAGATGGGGACCGACCGCGCCCGGCTCATCTACCGGTACCTCGAACGCAACGGCGGCGACCCCACCGGCGAGCGCGTCGCCGACGTCGACCCCGTCGGCAACGTCCACCTCACGCAGTTCTGGCAGGGGTACTCGCCCGGCAACGTCCGCGACCGCTCGTTCGGCGCGATCTGGACCGACGAGTCGAACCCGCTCCTCGCCGGGCTCCGCGAGCGGGAGGAGCGCCTCTCCGGCCGCTGCGCCGACTGCGCGTATCAATCGATCTGCCGGGGCGGCTCGCGGCTCCGCGCGCTCTCGGCGCACGGCGACCCGTTCGCGCCCGACCCGAAGTGCTACCTCACGGCGGCGGAGCGCGCCGGCGAGGAGGCGCTTTCGCGGATCGACGCGGGGGACCGGTCCGCGCCCGCCGACGACTGAATCGCTTTCGGGCCCGGTCCTTATTCCCCGTTTCCGTCGGTGTCCGGTCCACCTCCCGTCCCGTACTTCGCGGAGAAGCGCTCCGCGGGCACCTCCCCGCGGGCGACGCCGATCGCGTCGCGCACGAGCTCGACGGTGGCGTCGTCTCGCACCGGCTCGACGGCCGGCGGGTCGTCGTCGGTCATGACCGGACGGAGGAGGTCGCGCCCCCTCGGCGTCCCGCTTTACCGGTCCACCGCTTCAAAGGCTCTCACCGCTCGGCGCCGTCAAAGACGTCCGTCACCAGCTTCGCCTGCGCGGTGCGGAGCCGCTGTGAGAGCGCGGACTTGCTGATACCGAGCTCGTCGGCGAGCTCGCTCAGGCGCACGTCGCGGTCGTCGTCGAAGTAGCCGCGGACGACCGCGAGCTCGAGCCCGCGGCGCTGCTTCGGCGTCAGCGCGGAGAGGTCGAAGGTGACCTGCTCGGTCGCGTCCGGCCCCTCGACGACCGCGAGTCGGACGAGGCGAACCCGGTCGACGACCCCGCGAAGCTCTTCGACGAGCCGGCGGACCGCGCCCCGGTCGTCGACGTACGCGGTGACGAGGATCGTCCCGTCCTCGACGCGCTGGAAGTGCGGGACGCAGCCGAGGCCCCCGAACGCGTGACAGAGGCAGTCGGCGTCGACCTCGCCGGTTCCGCGGCGCACGTCGCCGTCCGGCGTCGTCACGTCGACGACGCACTCGTCGCCGACCGCGTTGACCGCGACCTCGGTGGCCTCGTCGGCCTCGGAGACGATCGGACAGCCGCGGTCGCCGGTCGGATCGACGTCGAGGTCGACCCGCAGGCGACGGTCCACCTCGGCGCCGGCGGCGTCGGACATGTCAGTCGCTACGGACGGCGTCGGTTTTACTTTTCGGCGGATTCCCGCGATCCGGCGCGGCGGTCCGGGTCGGTTTCGAAAAAGTGAGTGAGAGAACGCGACCGCGTCGTCGGATTAGTCCTCGGACTCGGGGGCGGCCTCCTCGGCCGCGGGCTCGTCGGCTGTACCGCCCGACTCGGCCTCCTCGCCCTCCTCGGAGCGTGCGGCGACGAGGGCGCCGCTGGCGACGCTGTACATCGGCTCGTCGGCCGAGCGCACGCCGCTGATCGAGAACGGAATGTTCGCGTCCGCGAGGTGGTCGGCGAACAGGTCCTCGAAGCCGTTCGGGCTGGAGGTGCCGCCGGTGACGACGACGGGCACGTCGAGCCCCTCCTCGACGTCCTCCTCGTCCACCTCGCGGGTGATGTTCTCGATGACGTAGTCGAGCAGGTTCTCGTAGTAGATGGCGAGCGCGCCCTCGACGCCGCCCACGTCGGTGCGGAAGTCGAGTTCGAAGTCGTCCTCCTTGATGCTCGTCACCTTGTCGACGGGCGTGCCGGTCGCCTGCGAGGTCTGCTCGTCGATCCAGTCGCCCCCGCGGGCGATGGAGAACTTCATGACGGGGACCGCGTAGTAGGCGAGACAGACGTTCGTCATCCCCGCGCCGAAGGAGATCCCGAGGCCGGTGAAGTTGTTGTCGGCCAGCTCCGAGTAGATGACCGCCATCCCCTCGTTGATCGGCTCGGGATCGTACCCCATGTCTCCGAGCATCGATTCGAGCGTCTTTTCGTGGTACAGGGTCGTGAGCCCGGAGTCGATCGGGTCCGCGGGACTGGAGTAGAACAGCCGCTCGTTCGGCTTCGAGGGCTCGCCGACCACCTGCTCGGTAATGAGCTTGATCATCGGGATCGCGGACGCCTCCTCGCTGGAGAGGATGCCGTGCTGCATCGGCCGGCGGGTCTCCTTGTTGAAGATGTTCGCGAAGTTCAGGGCGTCGTCGCCGACGACGTACACCTTGTCGTCCTTTCGGATGTGGAGGACCTCGCTGCGCGAGAGCATCTGCTCGGCCATGTCGCTGTACTCGATCTCGACGAACGAGTTCCGCTGCTGTACGAACACCGTCTCCGCGCCCTCCTGCCGCCCGGAGAGGATGTTCATCGTCCCGACGTCTAGGCCTTTAGCCATGAACCAGTGTTTCATTTCGCAGGTGATAAACGTTCGTGGCAGGCCGGGCGCGGCCGCCTGCGTGGCCGGGGAGGTGTTCGGGACGCGGCGATCGCGGCGAGGCGCTCCCGGGCCGACCGATCCCGCACCGTTTATTTCTCGGCGGCGGAAGTACGGGGACGACGTGCGAGACACGCTCCGCGGTATCGTCGACCTCGCTCGCCTCGGCAACTGCGTCGCCGCCGGGGCCCTCACGGCGACCGGCGCGTTCGTCGCGGGCGCGAGCGGCGCCGCCGTCCCGACCGCGCTCGCGGCCGCGACGACCGTCTTCGCGGTCGCCGCGGGCAACGCGATCAACGACTACTTCGACCGTCAAGTCGACGCGGTCAACCGCCCGGACCGCCCCATCCCCCGCGGCGCGGTGTCGCCCCGGGGCGCGCTCGCGACCGCCGCCGTCTGGTTCGCGGTCGCGGTCGCGGTCGCGGTCCGCCTCCCGGCGTTAGCGATCGGCATCGCCGCGGTGAACCTCGTCGCGCTCGTCACCTACACGAGCCTCTTCAAAGGGACGCCCGGGCTCGGCAACGCCCTGGTCGCCTACCTCGTCGGCTCGACGTTCCTGTTCGGCGGCGCCGCCGTCGGAAACCCCCGCGCCGTCCTCGTCCTCGCCGCGCTCGCCGGGCTCTCGACGTTCACCCGCGAGGTGATCAAAGACGTCGAGGACGTGGCCGGCGACCGAGAGGAGGGCCTCGCGACCCTCCCGATCGCGGTCGGCGAGCGCCGCGCGCTGCGGATCGGTGCGGCCGCGCTGGTCGTCGCCGTGGGCGTCAGCCCGCTGCCGTACTTCTCCGGAACGCTCGGCGCGGCGTACCTCGCGGTCGTCGTCGTCGCCGACGCGGTGATGCTGTACGCGACCTACGAGAGCGTCGCCGACCCCGGCGCCGCACAGCGCCGCTTCAAGTACGGCACGTTCCTCGCGGCGGCGGCGTTCGTCGTCGGCCGCGTCGCGGTGGTCGTGTGAGCCGAACTGCGCGGCCGCTCGCGGACGAAGACCAACACGAAAACCGGTCGCGGTGCGAAACGATGCTCGACGGCGGACGGTCAGGTGACGGTCACGCGACGTTGAAACCCTTGTCGCGGAGGAAATCCTCCACGCGACCCGAGTGGTTCCCCTGGAGCTCGATGGCGCCGTCCTCGACGGTGCCCCCGCAGGCGAACTTGGACTTGAGATCCGACGAGAGGGAACTCATGTCCACGTCTTTCGGATCGAATCCTTCGATGACCGTTACCTCCTTACCGTACCTGCGCTCGTCGATGCGGATGCTGATCTGCTGGGACTCCTTCGCGACGTCTTCGCAGACGCAGAGTTCCTGGGGCAGTCCGCACGTCGAGCAGACTTCCGACATTACAGCCCGAATCTACAAGACGCCCGTATTAAATAGTGTCGGGTAACCCCCCGATCAGCGGACGAATCGCCCGATAAGCGGCACGCGTTCGAGCGCGAGCCGCCGCACCGCTCTGCGCGCCGCGTCGGCCTCGGCGCGGGTCACCGACCCGGCGTACGCGGCGTGCTCGTACGCCGTCGCGACGGTCTCGACGCGCTCGTCCGCGCCGAGCGTCCGGATCGCGTCGACGTAGTTCCGCGGCGTCTCCCCCGGCCGCCGCTCGCGGTAGCGCCCGGCGAGCAGTCGTTCGAGGTCCGCGAACGCCCGCTCGGCGTCCGCGATCGGACCGCGCCGCCGCCGCGGGAGCAGCGGTCCGACCCGTCGACTCGCTCGACCCGTGAGTCCGGTTCGGCGGGCGCCAGCGACGCCGAGCGCGGCAACGAGCAGCCAGTAGACGGCCGTCTTCGGGTCCGGTATCGATCCGAGCGCACCGTCGTCGTTCCCGCCAGCGGTCGACCCCGCGGTGGCGCTCGCGCCGGCCGGCGGCACCGTCCCCGTCTGCTCGCCGCCGAAGCGAGCGATATCGACGGGGCCGACCGCGCCGGTGCCGGTCGCGTTCCCCGCCGTCGAGTTGCTCGCCCCCGTGTCCCCGTCGGCCGAACCCGCGTCGGCCTCGGGCTCGTTCGGAGCGGGCTCCGGCGTCCGGTCGGGCGCGGAGGCCTCGGTGTCGACGTTCTCCGCGCCCTCGGCGCGCGCCTCCGCGAGCCGGGTCTCTCGGACCTCGTCGCGGGGGCCCGACGGGGTCGGATCGAACGCCACCCAGCCGTGGTCCGGCACGTAGATCGACACCCACGCGTGGGCGTTCTGTCCGCGCACGACGTACTCGTCCTCGCTAACCTGCTCGCCGGACGTGTAGCCCGTCTCGAACCGGGTCGGGATCCCCTGCGAGCGGAGCATCGCCGCCATCGTCGTCGCGAAGTACACGCAGTAGCCGGCGTCCATCTCGAACAGGAACGCGTCGGCCACGTCACCCTCGGGCCGCTCGACGGTCAGCGAGTACTCGTACTCCGATCGCAGGTACGACTCGATCGCGGCCGCCTGTTCGTACGGCGAGTCGGCGTTCGCCGCCGCGACGATCTCCTCCGTCCGCTCCCCGACCCGATCGGGGGTGCTCTCGGGCAGCTGGGTGTACCGCTCCTCGATCACCGCCGGGTAGTCGGTGCTCGCGTTCCGGAGCGTCGCCGGACCGGCGTCGAGGACGCGGCTCGTCACCGTTACGCTCTCGCCCGGTTCGAGCGGCTCCGCGAGCCGGAGGCTGCCGCGCTCGTCGACCTCGACCGCTCCCGCGCCGTCGACCGAGACCGCCTTCCAGGGCGCCGGCAGCGCCGTCGACTCGGTCTCCGCGGTGATCGTCACGTCGACCGCCTCCGCCTCTCCCGGCGGGCCCGGCAGCGTGCCGTTCACCGCGGACCGCTCGCCGGTCCTGACCCAACCGTCGCCGGTGTAGGTGTCGTACGCCCCCGTGTGCCAGTTCCGCTCGACCGGGCTCTCGATCGTGTACCGAACCGTCGGGGAGAGCCGCGTCGTCCCGACGACGGCCAGCTCGTCGTCGCCGCTCAGGCTCGACTCCAGGGTCGGCGTCCCGCGGTCGAGCCCCAGCGGCTCCGCGGCGCCCGCCGGGATCACGGTGACGGTCGCGCTCGCGACGACCATCGCCGCGACCACCAGCGCGAACGTCCCGGCGTGGCCGCGGCGTCGGCTCGGCGTCGACAGCGTCGAGAGCCCGATCGCGAGCGCGATGCCGACGACCCCGGCGACCGCGGCGCCGGTCTCGGCGTCGCCGGTGAGCACGAGGAAGCCGAGGGTTCCGCCGGCGACCGCCGCGGCCGCGACGTGGCGCCCGCGCCCGACGAAATAGCCGACGAGGAACGTCGGCACCGGCGCCACCGCGAGCACCCAGACGTCCGCGAGCGCCAGCCGCAGCACGGACAGTCCGGTCGACAGCGCGAGGAGGTCCAAGGTGACGCTCCGGAGGGTGAACAGCGCTCGCTGGCTCTCGGGGATCGCGAGGAAGTACCCCGCGAGCCCCGCCGCGAACAGCAGTCCGGCCAGCCACAGCGCGGTCCGCTCGCCGACGGCCCGCGCCAGCGCGACCCCGCCGAGTCCCGCGACCGCGACGACGGCCGCGGTCCGCCCCGTCCCGCCGACGACGTTCGTCACCTGAAAGAACACGGCGAGGTACGCCGCGGCCACGACCGCGACGCCGATCACCGCCGGGTCGGCCGTCCGCCCGTCGCTTCGGTCCGACCCGCTCCCGGCCGACTCGCTCCGGGAGAGGCGCCCCCGAACGGCCGACTCGCGACTCACGGCGACGCCACCTCCCGGCGGTCGGTCGATCCGTCCGGTCGGCTCGACTGCGGGCCGTCGGTCGCGGTGCGCTCCTCGTCGGCCTCGCGGCGCAGGTCCGCGAACGAGACCGAGCGGTCCCCCGTTCGGAACCGGGCGCCGTCCGCCGCGGCGACGATCGTCACGTCGGCCTCGTCGTCGGTCACCGCCCCCGGACCGGTCCGGGCCGCGAGTTCGAGCACCTCGCGCCGGCCGCGTCCGCCCGGCGCCGCCGAGACGCGACCGCCGGGCAGTCGCACGTCGACGGGGACGCCGTCGTCGAGCAGCGCCAGCGCGAGGCTCGCGGTCGCCCGCGCGAGCTCGTCGGCAGCGGCCGCGTTCGCGGAGCGTCCGGGGGTCGAGTCGTCGCCGCGATCGACGGCGCCGAGCGAGCCGGCTCCGCGCCCGTCGTCGCGACCGCCGACCGGTCCGTCCCCGCCGCCGCGAACCTCCGTTCCGCCCGCGATCGTCACCCGGTTCCGGACGGTCTCGGCCGCGAACTCCTTGACGACGATCTCGTCGCGCTTGGCGGTCGTCGCCCAGTGGACGTCGCGGACCGCGTCGCCGCGGGTGTACTCGCGGAGGCGGTCGAACTCCTCGCGTTGGCGGCTCACGTCGACCGCGTCGGCCGCGTACAGCTCGCGGCGGAACCGCGTCGGGACCGGGTCGCGGGGCGGGTACACGGTCACCGCCGCGGTCTCGTCGACGACCAGCTCGCGCTCGAAGAGCCCGAACACGTCGGTGACGGTGAGCTCGACCGGGCCGAGCGTCCGCTCGCCGCGCTGGCGGTACGTGACGCGGTACGAGACCGGCTCCGTGCCCACAGACGCCCGGATCGGCGCCGCCGGGCCGTCGAGCCCCTCGTCGACACGGACGCGCACGTCGGCGAGAAACGACTGCGAGGCAGCCTCGTCGCCCCGCGCCGCCTCGGGTCCGAACGCCAAGCGGACCTCTCGCGTCTCTCCGGCGAACCCGTCGGCGGGCGTCACGTGGCGGACCGCGGGCACCTCGACGCGCGACACCTGGACGTAGCCGGCCGCGAGCGCGATGGCGACCGGGAGCACGACCGCGTCGAGCGCGCGCCCGCCGGCGGCGAGCGCGCTGGCGGCCGCGACGAGGCCGACGACGCCGGCGACGCGCCCCCGGCGGGTGAGTGCCGGCGTCATCCTGACCTGAGTGGGGTCGGCGTCACCGTCATCATTCCACCCGGATTCGGTCGAGCGCGTCGTCGACGATGTCCGCGCCGTCGGTCCCGCCCGATTCGGTCCGGATCCGGTGTGAGAGCACGGTCGGCGCCTCGGCCTGGACGTCGTCTGGGATCACGTAGCTGCGACCTTCGAGCGCGGCGCGGGCCTGCGACGCCCTGACGAGCGCGAGGCTTCCGCGCGGGCTCGCCCCGAGCCGGGCGTTCCGACGGGTGTACACCGCGAGGCGAGCCACGTAGTTCCGGACCGCCTCCGAGGTCTCGATCTCCCCGACGATCCGGCGGGCCCGCCGGACGTCCGCGATCGTCGCCACGGGCTCGACCGCGTCGACCGGGTGATCGCCGGCGAGGCGCCCGAGGATCGCGGCCTCCTCTTCGGTGTCCGGGTAGCCGAGCCGGATCTTCTTCGTGAAGCGGTCGACCTCCGCGACCGGGAGCTCGTACGTCTGTCCGGGCTCCACGTCGTTCTGGGTCGCGATGACGCAGAACGGGTCGGGGAGGTCGCGGGTCGTCCCGTCGGTGGTCACCTGGTTCTCCTCCATCGCCTCCAACAGCGCCGACTGCGTCTTCGGCGGGGCGCGGTTGATCTCGTCGCCGAGGACGACGTTCGCGAACACCGGACCGGGCTGGAAGTCGAACTCGTCGGTCCGGCGGTTGAAGACGTTGACGCCGGTGACGTCGGAGGGTAAGAGGTCGGGGGTGAACTGGACGCGCTTGAACGAGCCGTCGATCGACCGCGCGACCGACTTCGCGAGCGTCGTCTTCCCGACGCCCGGCACGTCCTCGACGAGGAGGTGGCCGCGCGCCAGCACGGTGACGAGGACGTGTTCGACGGCGTCGCGCTTGCCGACGATCACCTCCTCGACCTCGCTCACGATCCGGTCCGCGAGCGCGGCGACGTCGGCGGGGGTCTCGGGGGCGCTCGCCGCGGCGGCACCGGCCGCCGCGCCAGCGCGCTCGCCGCCGGTCGATTCCGCCTCGGCGTCCGCCGACTCCGCGGGACCGGTCCCAATCGGTCCCGGCTCTCCGGGGTCCGTCATGTTCGGTCGGCCTCGCCGGGGTCGGCTTCCCGTCCGGAGACGACCGTGCGAATGCTCCCCGTGATCATCGATATACCCCGGCTAAGGCGAGCAACGGCATATGCGTTCCGCCGCCGGCCGTCCGCTCGTCGCGGCCGATTTCGGCCCCTCGGCCTCCTCCGGACGGGCCCGCGATCCCCGACGGAGTCCCGAGTTTCGGGGCGCCCGAGTTTTCAAACTCCCCGGGGTTTCAGGCCACCTGAGGTTTCAGCGCACCCGAGGCTTCGGGCCGCCCGGGGTCCCCGGCCCGACTACGGCTCCCTGACGTTCCGCCCGACCGGATCGCCGAACGACGCGGCCCCGGTCGCCGGGTCGCGCTCGTAGACGACCTCGCCGCGGACGAGCGTGACCTCGGGGAAGATACCTCGAAGCCCCTCGAAGGGGGTCCACGCGCAGGCGCTGTGGAGCGCGGCGGCCTCCACCTCGCGCGGGTCGGCGGTGTTGACGAGGACGAGGTCGGCGTCGTACCCCTCGGCGACCCGTCCCTTCCGGTCGAGGCCGAATATCTCGGCCGGGTTCGCGGCGACGACGTCGCGGACGCGTTTGAGCGACAGTTCGCCCTTCCGGGCCGATTCGAGCAGGAGCGGGTACAGCGTCTCGACGCCCGGAACGCCGCTCGGCGCGTCGACGAGCCCCTCCCGCTTCTCCGCGACCGTGTGGGGCGCGTGGTCGGTCGCGACCACGTCGACCGCGCCCTCGGCGAGCCGGGCGAACAGCGCCTCCCGCCGCGACTCGGACCGGAGCGGCGGGTTCATCCGTCCGAACGTCCCCAGTGATCGCGCCCGCTCCCGGGAGAGGTAGAGGTGGTGCGGCGTCACCTCGCAGGTGACCCGCCGGGCGGCGGCGTCGGCTCCGTCGCCGTCGGCGTCGACCTCGTCCCCGTCCCCGTCGGCCGCCGTCGACTCGTCCTCCCGGGCCTCGACGACGGCGTCGACCGCCGCCGGCGTCGAGGTGTGCGCGACGTGGACCTGCGCGTCGCGGTCCGCGGCGGTCGCGATAGCGCGCTCGACGGCGGCGACCTCGGCGGCGGCGGTCCGGTAGGCGGACCACGCGTCGGCGGTCGCGGCCGTGCCGCCGCCGCCGAGGTCGCCGTCGAGCGCCGACTCGTCGAACAGCGTCGCGTCCTCGGCGTGGACGGTGACGGGGGCGTCGCGCGCCGCGGCCTCGTCGAGCGCGTCCGCGAACAGGTCGGCGTCGATCCCCATGTCGCCGGTCGAGTCCGCGAGGAACACCTCCCCCAGCGCGAACAGCGGGCGGTCGAAGAGGCTCTCCGGGTCCCAGTCGGGGGTGACGCCGCCGTTGATCCCGTAGTCGACGAGCGAGTCGGCCGCGAGGTCGGCCTTCTCGTCGAACGCCGCGCCGTCGACGGTAGGCGGCGAGGTGTTCGGCTGGTCGACGACGGTCGTGACGCCCCCCGCGGCCGCGCTCCGCGAGCCCGACGCCCACGTCTCCTTGTGGCTCCCGCCCGGCTCGCGGAAGTGGACGTGGACGTCGATCGCGCCGGGCAGGAGGTGCCGCCCGCCGGCCTCGATGACGCGCTCGCCGGCGTCGGCGCCGAGCCCCTCGCTGACCGCGGCGATCCGTCCGTCGTCGCCGATCCGCGCGTCCCGAACCCGGCCGTCGGCCAGCGTCGCGCCCGTGATGAGCATCGTTGTCGGCCGGTCGCGGCGCGCGGAATAAACGCTGGTGGTTCCCGGTCGCGAGATCGGCGGCCGTCGGCGGCGACGCGCTCCGAGCAACCACAAGACGTTTGTCGCCGGCGGGGGCTCTCCACCGCATGACGTTCCTTCTCCCCGCCCGCTCGGGAGTCGTCCCTCCGCTCCGGGGCTCGACCGCTTCTCTCGGGGTCCCCGCCGTCGCGGACGCGGTCGTCGGCTGGCTGTGGACGGTCGCGCTGTTCCTCTTCCCCGGCCTCGTCGCCGCCGGACTGTGCGCGCCGTGCCTCGCCGCCGAGCGCCTCCGGGCGCTGTTCGACGCGCTCCCGCCGGCGGGACGCGTCTTGCCCTCGTACCTCGGAGTGTCCGTGGGGCTCTCGGTCCCGTACGTCGCCGGCGTCGCGCTCACCGTCGCGTACGCCGGCGAGGCGGGTCCCGCCTGGAGCGAGGGGTTCCTCACGACGGCGCTGTTCGGCGCGGTCCTCGTCGCCCTCGTCGCGCCGGCGGTCGCCGTGATCGGCCTGCCGCGGCTCGGCGTCGACTGGGATCCGACGGGGTACGGCTACTCGACGTGGCTCCTCCTCGTCGGCGCCGGCCTGTGGTACGCGCTCGTCGCCGCCGTGCCGCTCGTCGCGCTCGCCGTCGGGATGGCGCTGCCGGGCGGGTACTGACGATTCAGTCACCGGTCGTCGATTCATAAATGGACGAGGCGGTCGGCGCGTGCCTCCGAGTGGCCGCCATCGGCGGCCGCGAGGAGCACGCGCGAGGGACGCCGCGAGCGACCGAAGGGAGCGAGCGGCAGCGAGGCGCGACGCGCCTCTGGCAGCCGGCGGCTTCGCCGCCGGCGACGAGGCTGGGGAGGTGAGAGGTGCGGTCGCGGTGCGGGACGGGGCGGGACTCAAAGGGGCAGTCGCGAGGACGGCGCAGGCGACGTAAGCACTGGAAGGAGCGAACGGAGTGAGCGACTGAAGCGCGCAACGAGCGTGCGCCGTCCTCGCGACTGGGGCTTTGGAGGTGTTCGCCGCCGATCAGCTGTCAACTATTTATAAGCGAGCGACTGGGGCTTCGGCAGTGTTCACTGCCGATCACCGAGTGCTAACTAAAAGAAGACGCTGTGAGACGTTACCGACGCTCCGATACGGTTTTGGGTCGCCCCGCGGAACCCCCGACAAATGCTGTCTCGACAGTTCGTCCGGGAGAACCCCGAGGTCGTCCGCGAGGCGCTCGCGAACAAGGGCGTCGACGTGGACCTCGACCGGATACTCGACGTCGACGAGGAGTGGCGGGAGCTGAAACAGCGCGGCGACGACCTGCGCCACGAGCGCAACGAGGTCTCCTCGACGATCGGCGAGCTGAAGGGGGCCGGCGAGGAGGAGGCGGCCCAGGAGGCCATCGAGCGCTCGCAGGAGCTCAAGTCGGAGCTTCAGGAGATCGAGGAGCGCGCCGACGAACTGGAGGCCGAACTGGAGGAGTCCTTACTCGAACTCCCCCAGATACCCCAGGACTCGGTCCCCGTGGGCGCGGACGAGTCGGAGAACGTCGAGGTGCGTCGCGAGGGGTTCGACGACCTCCGTGACGTCCCGGACGAGATCGAGCCGCACTACGACCTCGGCGAGGACCTCGAGATCCTCGACTTCGAGCGCGGTGCGAAGGTCGCGGGCGGCGGGTTCTACGTCGCGAAGGGCGACGGCGCCCGCCTCGAGCACGCGCTGATCCAGTTCATGCTCGACGTCCACCGCGAGCAGGGGTACGAGGACGTGTTCCCGCCGATCCCCGTCAACTCCGCGTCGATGCGCGGGACCGGCCAGCTCCCGAAGTTCACCGAGGACGCCTACCGCGTCGAGGGGTCGAACGAGGACGCGTACGACGACGACGACCTCTGGCTGCTCCCGACCGCGGAGGTGCCCGTCACGAACCTCCACCGCGACGAGATCCTCCTCGGCGAGGACCTCCCGCTGAAGTACCAGGCGTACACGCCGAACTTCCGGCAGGAGGCTGGCGAGCACGGCACCGAGACGCGCGGGATCGTCCGCGTCCACCAGTTCAACAAGGTGGAGATGGTGAACTTCGTTCGGCCCGAGGAGAGCGACGAGCGCTTCGAGGGGCTCGTCGACGAGGCCGAGGAGGTTCTCCGTCGGCTCGACCTCCCGTACCGCATCCTGGAGATGTGTACCGGCGATCTGGGGTTCACGCAGGCGAAGAAGTACGACGTCGAGGTGTGGGCGCCCGCCGACGACATGGACGAGGGGCCCGACGTGGGCGGCCGCTGGCTGGAGGTCTCCTCCGTCTCGAACTTCGAGGACTTCCAGTCGCGCCGCGCCGGCATCCGGTACCGCGAGGAGCACCACGAGTCCGCCGAGTACCTCCACACCCTGAACGGCTCGGGGCTCGCGGTGCCGCGGGTCGTCGTCGCCATCCTGGAGTACTACCAGAACGACGACGGCACCGTCACCGTCCCGGAGGCGCTGCGTCCGTACATGGGCGGGACGGAGGTCATCGAGGGCCACGACGCGGTCGGCGAGTCGAAGCTGGGCGAGGAATAGGGGTCGACTCGGCGGGGAAACCCGGCGGTCGCGAGCCCGCCCGACCGCTCTCGACGCCCACATGCTCTCCGATTCCCCCTCGGTTCGGGCCTCCCGTGACCTTTCCGCGTCCGCTATCTTCGGCATCTCGCGGACGAAGGCGACGAGCTCGTTGCCGCGTTCGAGCGTCCGTTCGACGAGGGGGCGGCCGGTTCGACCGCCCGCACCGAAGGTGGCGATTCGCACGCGACACATGGGTGCGCTCGGAGCATATCGGAGTGACTTCGATACTTCGAAGTAATGGGCTTTCGAGGACTCGCGACCAAAGGTACAATATCGCAAGTCTCGTGGTGGCGATCAATGACCGGTCCCAGCGATCCACCGGCGGTCCCCGACCTCGACTCGGGGCTGTCACGCGAGGAGGCGATCGCGCTGCGCGAGTCCTTCGAAGACGCGGAACAGGAGCGCATTCGACGGACGGTGGCGGAGCTCCTCGACCTGCTCGGGAAGGCCCACACGATGGCGGTCCTGAGCGAGTTCGCGTTCGCCGAGGGGCCGCTCCGGTTCAGCGACCTGGAGGCCGAACTCGGGATCGCGCCGAACACGCTCTCGACGCGGTTGCGCGAGCTGAACGAAGCGGCGCTGCTCGAACGGGACGCCTACGACGAGGTCCCGCCCCGCGTGGAGTACACGCCGACGGAGAGGGCCGAGTCGCTGTTCCCCGTTTTCGCCCACCTCCACCACTGGGCGATCGAACACGAGCTGTAGCCGGAGCCGTCCCTCGCTACCGACCCTCGAAGTCGCACCTATAATTGTCGGCGGAGCGAACGGACGGCCATGGAACGAGTCTCCATCGACGAGGTCGAGCCGAACGCGGTCGGAAGCGACGTCGACCGACGCGGGCTCTCCGAGCCCCTCGGCGCGACGGACGTCGCGGTCAACCACTACCGACTCGACCCGGGCGAGCGGTTCTCCGGCGGACTCCACGCCCACATGGATCAAGAGGAGCTCTTCGTCGTCGTCGAGGGCGAGGCGACCTTCGAGACGCCGGACGAGCCGGTGACCGTCGGCGCGGGCGAGGCGGTCCGGTTCGCACCGGGCGAGTTCCAGTCCGGCAAGAACGACGGCGACGAACCGGTCGTCGCGCTCGCGCTCGGCGCTCCCCGAGAGAGCGAGGACGTTCGAATCCCGCAGAAATGTCCGGCGTGCGGTCACGAGGACATGCGGGCCATTCCCGGCGACGACGGGTTCGACCTCCGGTGTCCGGAGTGTGACGCCGAGTTGGAGGGCTGAGCCGTGCCGGACGGCGACGGCGGGGTGCGCGGGTCCGACGGTCCGGCCGACAATTCGGCCGACGGTCCGGCCGACGACTCGGACGGGGAACCGGACCGCGTCCTCGTGACCGGTGCGACGGGGACCGTGGGAGAGCCGCTGGTCCGGCGGCTCCTCGAAGACGGGACCCCGGTGCGCGTCGCGACGCGGGACCCGGAGCGCGCACGCGACGAGTTCGGCGACGTCCCCGAGTACGTCGAGTTCGACCTCGGTCGCCCCGAGACGTGGGGGACGGCCCTAGCGGGATCTGACCGCCTGTTCCTGCTGTTCCCGCCGGAGAGCGGCGTCGGCGCCGTCACCGAGTTCGCCGACGCCGCCGAGCGGGTCGGCGTCGACCGCGCGGCCTTCCTGTCGATCCTCGGCGCGGAGAAGCTACCGGTCCTCCCGCATCGCCGGATCGAAACGCACCTCGCGGGGACGGGGATCGCGTGTACCTTCCTCCGCGCCTCCTGGTTCGCCCAGAACCTGAGCGAGATCCACCGTCGGGAGATCGTCGACCGCGACGAGATATTCGTCCCCGCCGGCGACGGCGTGTTGAGCTTCACCGACGCGCGGGACGTGGCCGCGGTGGCCGCGACGGTGCTCACCGAGTCCGGTCACGCGGACCGCGCCTACGACCTCACCGGCCCTGCAGCCCTCGACTTCCGCGAGGCCGCCGACGTGTTCTCGGACGTGCTCGACAGGCCGATCGGCTACGCGGACCCCTCCCGGCCGGCGTTCGGGCTGGCGATGTACCGGCGCGGGTTCTCGCCCGGGTTCGTCGCGTTCATGATCGCAGAGTACTCGCTGGTGCGACTGGGCCTCTCCGGCCGGACGACGGACGACGTCGAGACGGTCCTGGGGCGACCGTCGCGAACGCTCCGCGAGTTCGTCGACGACCACGCCGACGCGTTCCGCGCCGCCGGGGACTCACCGTCCCGCCCGTAGCGCCCAAACCGGTCTCGGCGGCGTTTTCGGTGCCGTCATCCGTCGGCCGATTCGGCGCGGAGCGCCCGGGGAACGGCTTTGACTTCGATATTCGAAGTCACACACCTCCCTCGAAGTCGGGAGTATAACCGGCCGGGCGACCTAACGGACCCATGTCATCACAGGATCCCGGGGTCGGAGTCGAACCCTCGCGCGACGAGGGGAGCGCGGCGTCCGACGGGCCGGCGAACGCCGCCATCGACGTCGACGGCCTCGAACTGGTGTACTCGGACGGGACCGCCGCCGTCCAGGGGGTCGACATGACCGTTCCAGAGGGGGAGTTCTTCGGCTTCCTCGGGCCGAACGGCGCGGGCAAGACGACCACGATCAAGGTGTTCGCGACGCTCCTCTCGCCGACCGCCGGCGAGGTCAGCGTCAACGGCTTCGACGTGCGCTCCGAGCCGCGGGCGATCCGCGAGACGATCGGCTACATGGCCCAGGAGACGAGCATCGACCCCGAGTTGACCGCCGAGGAGAACGTGCGGTTCGCCTGCGAGGCGTACGGGGTCCCGTCGGCCGAGCGCGACGAACGAGTCACCGAACTGCTGGATCTCGTCGACCTTGCCGACGTCGCCGACAAGCGGTCCGAGGAGTTCTCCGGCGGGATGAAAAAGCGGCTGGACGCCGCGACCGCGCTGGTCCACCGGCCGCCGCTCGTCTTCCTCGACGAGCCGACGACGGGACTCGACCCGAAGGCCCGCAACCGGCTGTGGGAGTACTTCCGACGCATCAACGACCTCGGCACGACGATCTTCCTGACCACGCAGTACCTCGAGGAGGCCGACCAGCTCTGTGACCGACTGGCGGTGATCTTAGACGGCGAGATCGTCGCCGACGGGAGTCCGGCGGACCTGAAACGCGAGGTCGGCGGCGAGGTGCTCGACGTGGAACTCGAAGCCGACGGGGACGCGTCCTCGCGGGCCGCGACGATCGCGAGGGAGTTCGAGGCCTTCGCGGACGCGTCCGTGACCGAGACGGACGAGGGGATCAGCGTCACCGCCGAGACGGCCCGCGAGCACGGAACCGACCTGCTCGTCGCGCTCCGCGACGCGGACCTGACGGTCACCGGCTTCAACATCCGGGCGCCGACCCTCGACGACGTGTTCCTCGCGATCACCGGGGAAGAGCTCGACGCCGACGAGTCGAGCGAGGCGGACGCGGAGGGGTCGCGATGAGCGGCTCCGACGGCGACGGAGCGGTCGCGTCCGCGGACGGAGCGACTGCCGCCACCGACGAGACCCGCGCCGCCACCGACGGCCGCGGTCCCGTCGGCTCCGGAAACTCGTTCTTCGGCGACGTGTGGGTGAACTTCAAACGGTGGAATCTGAAGGCCGTCCGCAACCCGTTCGTGCTGGTCGTGTCGCTCGTCCAGCCGATCATCTTCCTCGTGCTGTTCACGGAGGTGTTCGGTACGGTGGCCGGCGGCGCGGTGAATCAGGGGATCCCGGGGATCAGCTACGAGACGTATCTGGTGCCTGCGATCGCCGTTCAGGTGGCGCTCGCCGCGGCGATAACCTCCGGCGTGGGGCTGGTCAACGACATCGAGAACGGGATGTTCGAGAAGGTGCTCGTCACGCCGATGAACCGCACGGCCGTCTTCGTCGGCAAGACCGCCGCCGAGGTGTTCCGGATCGCCGTCCAGATCGCGATCATCATCGGCCTCGGCGTCGCGCTCGGCGCCGAGGTGGTCAGCGGGGTGGTCGGCGTCGTCGGCATCGTTGCCGTCGGGGTCCTGTTTTCGCTGTGGTTCGTCGCCTTCTCGAACGCGTTAGCGCTTCTCACACGCGATCAGGAGTCGACGATCATCGGCGCGAACCTGTTGCAGTTCCCCCTCCTGTTCTTGTCGAGCGCGTTCCTCCCGCTCGGAGCACTCCCCGGCTGGATCCAGACGTTCGCGCGCTTTAACCCCGTCACCTACGGCGTCGACGCCGCGCGCTCGCTCATGGTCGACCGAGACGTGATGACCGTCATCGATGTCTCGTGGTTCGGCGGGACGCTCGACGGCGTCGCTCCCGGCGTTGCCGTACTGGCGGGACTCGACCTCCTGTTGGGCGGCGTCGCCGTCTACCTGCTGTCGCGCGCGTCGAGTTCCGACGTGAAGTGACGGCAGGGTAGGGGCCCGAGCGGGTCCGCTGTGCCTCGGGGCGTGACGCCTCGCGCTCGGGTCGTCCTACTGGTTCTCTAAGGCGTCGAGGATGCACGCGGCGGCGATCACCGCCTCCTTCGGCACGTCGCTCGCGTCGTCGATGGTGACCGTGTAGGCATCGCGCAGCGAGAACTTCCCCTCGATGTCGCCGACGTGGCCGCCGTCGGCGTCGAATATCTCGTACTTGTTCGGGATGAGGTTCGCGGCGCCGACGAGGTGACGGAGCGCCGACAGCAGCTTGTTCTTCGACTCGATCGTCGCCAGCGCCTCCCCCGTTTCGGGGTCGCGGATCGTCCAGTTCTCGACGAACAGCGAGTAGTCCTCGTCTAGGACCACGACCTCCTCGCCGGTGCCCGCGTCGGTGATGGCGTAGTTCCCGCCGATGTCCATAATCCCGCCCGCCTTCACCGAGAAGGCGTCCTCGTCGTCGCCGGTGACGAACGGGAACTCCTCTTTCAGCTTGAACATCTTCTGTTTCCCGCGGAGGACGACGTCACCGGCGCCGTCGCGGACGGTGTACTTGTTCCGAACCATCGACTGTTTGACCTCGTACCGGTCGTCGCTGAGGTCGACGGTCGAGATATCGTACGCGCTCGACTCCGACGGGAACATGGAGGAATCGTCCATGGGTAGTTCGAGGGTCGTTTTCCGTTATAAAGTATTAGATCCGGTTCTGGAGGGAACTCCGACCGGAACGGCTCCAGCCTCCGGTCGGTCCGATTCGATCCGAGCGGACGGCGACTGCGGATCGGACTCCCGGGCGGTCACGGCGTCAGGCGGTCAACCGAGAGCCACTCCACGTCGGCGTCGCGGGCCGCGTTACCGCCGTCTCCCGGGTGATCGTTCCCCTCCGCGGTCAGCGCGAACACCATCTCCTTCCGGACGCCCCCCGCGAGCCGCACGTCGAGCGACAGTTCGCGGGGCGAGAACTCGTGGTCCGGACCCACCACGCGCACGAGGTGTTCGGAGTGCGGGAGGTCCTCGACCGTCTCCACGTCCAGGTACGTCCGGAAGTCGGCGCCGAACTTGAAACCGGTCTTCGGGACCGCGTCGGCCGCCCGCAGGCGTCGGTAGACGACGAGTCGGCGGTCGAAGCGCTCGCCCTCGACGTCGCGGCCGCGGGCGACGATCCGGGCGGCCGCGGCGGGGGTCTCGCTCGCGTCCGTCTCCGAGCCGTCGTCGGCACCCGCGACCGACGCCGTCAGCGACAGCCGGCCGTCCGCGGCCAGCGACGCGGCCTCGACGAGGGAGAGCTGGAGCGCGCCCTCGACGTTCGCGGCCCGCCCGGTGAGCGGTCGCCCGTAGAAGCCGTGTTCGTAGAGACTCTCGGGGGCGTCCCAGACGACGACGCGGTCGGCGAGGAGGGCGCCGGTCAGGTCGGCGGGGGGATCGTAGTCGGTCGCGCCGTCGATGCGACCCTCCTCGGCCGCGAAGTAGGTGATGTCCGACTCCTCGTCGACGACGGCGAGCGTGCGCCCCGCGAGCCCCGCGGTCGCGACGGATTCGCGCTCGCCGACGACCTGGATCGGGTACTTCACGTTGCCCGTGTCGGGCGTCTCGCCGCGCTCGTAGGCGACGAAGTCGACCGCGTCGCCCGGCGCGTCGCTCCAGCCCGGCCACGGCTCCCGGGCGGGCGACAGGTAGAAGCCGCGGTCGCGGAGGTCCGAGTAGACGAGGAAGCGCACCGCGAAGCGGTCGGCCGCGGCCGCGCTCGCGACGAAGAAGCGCTCGAAGCCGACGGGATCCGACCCATCGCTCAGCGTTATCCCCGAGAGGTCGCCGCGGAACAGCAGGTGGGCGGCCTCGACCCGCGAGAGCGCGATCTCGTCGCCGTCGAGCGGTCGCCCGTATCCCCGGGCGTCGTAGAAGCGCTGGCGGGCGTCCCCGCCGACGCGGACCGCGTCGCCCCGCAGGTGGCCGGTCGGTTGCATACCAGCCATCGCGGCCGGCCGAGGGAAGGGGGTTGCGGTCGGGACTCGCGGGACCGCGGTTCGATGACGGGGAGGGAACCGGACAAGCGTAAAGAGCCGCCGGCGAGAACGACGCGGTATGAACGACACCGCAGGGCTCCGGCTCACGGTGCGTGCCGCCGAGAAGCGGGACGCGGGCCGGGGCATCGCCAGGCTCCCCGAGTCGGCCCGCAAGCGGCTCGCCCTCCTCAGCGGCGACACAATCGAGGTGCGCGGCGAGCGCACCGCGGTCGCGAAGGTGTGGCCCGGCGGCCCGGACGCCGCCGACGGCACCGTGCTCATCGACGCCGACACCCGCGCGAACGCCGGCGTGAAGGTCGGTGACACCGTCGCCATCGCCCCCGTCGACGTCTCCGACGCGGAGCGCGTGACGCTGACCGCTCCCGGCCGCCTCGCCGAGGTCGACGTGAGCCGCGAGGTGGTCGAACGGGCGCTCTCCCGCGAGCTCCGGGACCGCCCCGTCACCGAGGGGGAGGCCGTCCACGTCGAGCGGCTCGGCGGGCTCCGCTTCGTGGTCGCCCGGACCGCGCCCGCGGGGACGGTCCGGATAACGTCCTCGACCGACGTGTCCGTCGAGTACGAGGGCGACGCGGAGCCGGCGAGCGGCGACGCCGACGCGCCGGCGAAGACCCGGGGCGACAGCGCCGGAGGACCCGCGACCGGCGCCGGCTCGGGGGCCGACCCGCCCGGCGACGGCGCGCGCCCGAAGGCCAGTGACTCCCCGCCGGCCGAACACACCGCGGGCGCGACCTACGAGGACATCGGCGGCCTCGACGAGGAGCTGGAGCTGGTCCGGGAGACGATAGAGCTCCCCCTCTCCGAGCCGGAGGTGTTCACCCGGCTCGGGATCGACCCGCCGAAGGGGGTCCTCCTCCACGGGCCGCCGGGCACCGGGAAGACGCTGATCGCCCGCGCCGTCGCCAACGAGGTCGACGCGACGTTCGTCACCGTCGACGGGCCGGAGATCATGTCGAAGTACAAGGGCGAGAGCGAGGAGAAGCTCCGCGAGAAGTTCGCGGAGGCCCGCGAGGCCGCCCCCGCGATCGTCTTCTTCGACGAGATCGACTCGATCGCGGGCAAGCGCGACGACGGCGGCGACGTGGAGAACCGCGTCGTCGGCCAGCTGCTCTCGCTGATGGACGGGCTCGACGCCCGCGGCGACGTGATCGTCATCGGGGCGACCAACCGCGTCGACACGATCGACCCGGCGTTGCGGCGCGGCGGGCGGTTCGACCGGGAGATCGAGATCGGCGTCCCCGGCGAGGCGGGCCGTCGGCAGATCCTCGACGTCCACACGCGGCGGATGCCGCTCGCGGACGACGTGGACTTAGATCGGATCGCGAGCCGCACGCACGGGTTCGTCGGCGCCGACATCGAGGGGCTCGCCCAGGAGGCGGCGATGACCGCGCTCCGCCGCGCACGGGAGTCCGACTCGCGCGCGCTCGACGACGTGACCGTCGGCAAGGCGGACTTCGAGGCCGCCCACGCGAACGTCGAGCCGAGCGCGATGCGCGAGTACGTCGCCGAGCAGCCGACCACCGACTTCGCCGACGTCGGCGGCCTCGACGACGCGAAGGCGGAGCTGGAACGCGCCGTCACGTGGCCGCTGTCGTACGGCCCGCTGTTCGACGCGGCCGGCGCCGACCCGCCGACCGGAGTCCTCCTCCACGGGCCGCCGGGCACCGGGAAGACGCTGCTCGCGCGCGCCATCGCCGGCGAGAGCGGCGTCAACTACATCCAGGTCGCCGGCCCCGAACTGCTCGATCGGTACGTCGGCGAGTCGGAGAAGGCGGTCCGCGAGCTGTTCGACCGCGCCCGCCAGGCCGCGCCGGCGATCGTCTTCTTCGACGAGATCGACGCGGTCGCGACCGACCGCGACGCGGCAGGCGGCGACGGCTCCGGCGTGAGCGAGCGGGTCGTCTCGCAGCTGTTGACCGAACTCGACCGCGCCAGCGACAATCCGAACCTCGTCGTTCTCGCGGCGACCAACCGGCGGGACGCGCTCGATCCCGCGCTGCTCCGCCCCGGCCGCCTGGAGACCCACGTCGAGGTGCCCGAACCGGACCGCGAGGCGCGCCGCAAGATCCTGGAGGTCCACACCCGCGAGAAGCCGTTGACCGACGACGTGGACTTGGAGCGGGTCGCCGACGAGACCGAGGGGTACTCCGGCGCGGAGATCGCCTCGCTGTCGCGGGCGGCCGCGATGCGCGCAATCGAGCGCGTCGCAGACGAACACGGCGAGGCGGCCAACGACCACGCCGACGAGGTCGGAATTACCGGCGAGGACTTCGACGCCGCGCTCGAGTCCGTCCGCCCGCGGACCGCCTGACCGAGACAGCGCGGTCCGGACCGCCTGACCCGCGCCGCCCTCAGTCTTCCTCGGTGGCAGCGGTCTCGTCGTCCGGCCCGGGTCCGTGCGCGTGCCCCTCTCCGAGCGCGCCGGCGCCGAACTCGTCGACGGGCGTGACGCTGTAATCGACCGTGAGCGTGTCCCTCGTCGCGCGGACCTTCCCGACGAACGTCGATATCTCCGCCAGCTCGCCTTCCAGCACGAACAGCTCCATACAGTACTGCGACCCCACGTGGCTGTGGAAGTTCGAGGCGACGATCCCCTCCTGTTCGTGTCGCAGCCGCATCATCCGCTCTTCGACGTTCGTCGTCTCGTAGTTGAAAAGCACCGTCACCACGGCCATCAGGCTCCGGTCCTCCAGCTTGGCGTCCTCGAACTCCCCGAGGAGGTTCCGAGAGGCCTCGCGAACGACCTCGCTGCGGCCGGTGTACCCGTGTTCGTCGGCGAACCGGTCGATCCGATTGAGCAACTCCTCCGGCATGGACACGCTGACGACCGTCATATATTAACTCACGCCGCCGGAGTTGTTAATCGTTGAGGTCCGAACCGCCGCCGTCCGTCGGCGGGTTCGCGCCTCGCGCCCCCGGCCCTCCGCCTCCCTCGATCCGATCGCCGAGCCACGCGTAGTGGTCGAGCAGCGCTGTCTCGCCCGTCTCGGTGAGCGCGTACACGTCCGCGATGCCCTCGGTTCGGCGGTCGAGGTAGCCGGCCTCGACCAGCGCGGAGAGGGTCCCGTAGAAGGAGCCGGGGTCGATCCGCTCGTCGTAGTGGGATTCGAGCCGGCTCTTCAGCGACTGCGCGCGCAGCTCGCCGTGGTCGTACAGCAGCGCGCAGAGGTCGCGGCGCCGGCCGCTGTGGAACCACTTCGTCATGGGTCGCGCCTCGCCCCGGAACGCAACAAATCGCTCACGACGCGTCCACCAGTTCGTCGAGCCGGTCGACGCGCCGGTCGCCGAGGATACACCGCCCGCGCTCGTCGCGGCCGACGCGCTCGACGTGGACCGCGTCGAGACCGGCGTTCCAGGCGGCCGCCACGTCGCTCTCGCCGTCGCCGACGTAGTAGCCGCGGCCCCGGTTCGGGTCGACGCCGAGTTCGCCCATCGCGGCCTCGATCGGACCGGGATCGGGCTTCCAGCCCGTCTCGTCGGTACAGCAGACGACGGCGTCGAACCGGCCGTCGAGGCCGACGCGGTCGAGGACGGGCTCGGCCAGGAACTCCTGACAGTGGGTCACGAGGCCGGTCGGGCCGCCGACCTCGCTCACGCGGTCGAGGAGGCGCGCGGCGTCGTCGTGGAGGTACGTCGCCTCCGCGCGGGCGACCGGGTCCTCCACGGCGTGGAACGCGGGCCAGAACGCGTCGGGGTCGACCCCCATCTCGCGGAGCGTCTCGGCGCGGGAGCCGCCGAGACCGTTCCAGAGGACGCGGGCCTCGCGGTCGGAGAACTCGCGGCCCAGCCGGTCGCCGACGCGGTCGAACACCGTCCGAGTGTACTCCCACTCGGCGTCGACGAGGGTCCCGTCGAGGTCGAAGAGGTGGAAATCGTAGTCGGCGAGGGCCATCGACCTCACCGTACGTCGGGGGCCGGCAAGTGCGTTGCGGGTTCGGTTGCCCGGGTCGCGGCCGCGGCCGTCCGCCTGGTCCTGTTCAGAGGGTCACCGCTCACTCCCGCACGTGGACGGACGAACCGAGGTACTTGCGCAGGACCTCGTCGACCGAGTCGGCGTTGAACCGGCCGAGGTCGTCGGCGACCGCCGCCTTCAGCGCGTCCAGGTACGCCTCGTCGGTCCGGAGCTCGCGGAAGTCGGCTGCGGCGACTTCGACGCCCGCGGCGTCCGAGATCCCCAGCCGTTCCTCGGCCGGCCGCCGGAACGAGGGCTCGTCGCCGATCTCGCCGCGCCACAGCCGGTCGCGGAAGAAGAGCCAGCCGTCGGTTCCGGGGTCGTCCGCGGGTATCTCCATCGTCGTCTCGAACCGATCGGGGTCGACGGTTGCGGCCGGCGGATCCAGCCGGACGCCGACGCGGAAGACGTACGCGGCCTCCATCCGTGGAGGCGAGAGGGACTCGGAGGGTAAAAGTACATACCGCTCGGCCGTCTGTGTCAGGGAAGATGCTGGACCGACTCCGCGGGCTCGTCGGGCGCGCGTACCGGCGACACCTCCGCCGTGAGATCGACGACGTCCCCGACCACGTCGCCGTCATCCAGGACGGCAACCGGCGGTACGCCCGCGAGCGCGGCGACGACGCGCCCGAGGGCCACCGCGCCGGCGCCGACACCACCGAGCGCGTCCTCGACTGGTGCGCCGACCTCGGCGTCTCGGAGCTCACCCTCTACGCCTTCTCCACCGAGAACTTCGCTCGCCCGGACGAGGAGCTGGAACCCCTCTTCGACCTGTTGGAACACAAGCTGCGCGAGTTCGCCGACGCCGACCGCGTCCACGAGCAGGGGGTTCGCGTCCGGGCCATCGGCGACGTGCCCCGGCTCCCGCCCCGCGTCCGCGACGCGGTCGACTACGCGGAGCGACGCACCGCCGACAACGACCGCTTCACGCTCAACGTCGCGCTGGCGTACGGCGGCCGGACCGAGCTGCTGGACGCCGCGCGCGCCATCGCCCGCGACGTCGAGGCCGGCGAGATGGACCCGGAAGACGTCGACATCGATGCCGTCGAATCCCGGTTGTACGACCGCCCGATCCGCGACGTGGACCTGATCGTTCGCACCGGCGGCGACGAGCGCACCTCGAACTTCCTCCCGTGGCACGCGAACGGCAACGAGGCCGCCGTCTACTTCTGTGCGCCGTACTGGCCGGAGTTCTCCGAGGCCGACTTCCTGCGCGCGATCCGCACCTACGAGTCGCGAGAGGAGTCGTGGCAGCGGGCCCGGGCGGAGCGGGCCGCCGCGCTGGTGCGCGCGCTGGCCGAGGTGGAGTTCGCGGAGGCCCGCGCCGCGGCCGCTCGGCTTCGCGAGCGCGTCCCCCGGCTCGACGGGAGCGACCTCTCCGACGACGCCCTCGGTATCACCGAACGCGACGGCGTTGGTCCGGGCGACGGCGACTCGGGCGGTCGGATCGACGGCGACGCCGCGGACTCCACGGGGGCCGACTAACACGCCCCCGGCGCGATCCCGTCCTCGCGCCGCGTCAGCAGGTACAGCGCGAACGAGGAGAGCCAGTGCGACCCCGCGTAGTCGTCGGTGAGCACGTCCGCGGCCCCCGCCTCGGCGTGACGGCGCGCCGCCTCGTCCAGCGGCTCGCGGAGCCGGGCCGCCGCCGGTCCGTCCCCCTCTGCCAGCGCGTCAGCCAGCCCCGCGAGACACCACGCCCGGGAGACGTTGAGGCCGATCAGGTGTATCGCGGCGCCGTCGCCCTCGTCCGGTTCGACGTCGACGGGCGACAGCAGCGCGTCGTGCGGCGGCGCGGTGAGGTCCGGGAGGAAGCCGTCGAGCCACGCCGCGAACGGGTCGGGATCGAGGACGCGGCGCAGCAGGTCCGCCTCCGTCAGCGCGGGCGAGAGGAAGTCCCACCCGACCGGCTCCGCGCCGACGACCGCGGCGGTGTCGTCCCCGTAGAGCCGGCGCGCCGTCGCCTCGGCCTCGCGTTCGAGGTCGGCGTCGCCGACGACCCGCGCGTAGTCGAGGACGCCGGCGAGCGCGAACGCGGTGTTGCCGTGCGTGCCGACGCGGTGCGGGCGGTCGATCCCGAGGAACGACTCGCGGGTCCCGCGGCGGACCCGGTCTTCGAGCGGGCGGAGCGTCTCGCGCCACGCGTCGGCGCGCGGGTCGTCCCACAGGGCGAGCTCGGCGGCGAGGCGCAGCAGCCACGACCGGCCGTACGGCTCCTCGAAGCCGGGGTTCTCGTCGAGGTACGCGACCTCGCGGGCGACGTTCTCGGGGGTCAGCCGCCCCTCGATGCCCGCCGCGATCTCGGCCTCGTTCGGGTGACTCGGGACGAGCCGCAGCGCGCGGACGAGCGCCCAGTGGCTGTGGACCGCGGAGTGCCAGTCGAAACAGCCGTAAAAGACCGGGTGCCTCTCGGCGGGACGCGGCGGCGCCTCCGCCCCCTCGACGACCCCCTGATAGTGCGGATACTCGGTCTCGACCCCGTCGAGCGGGTGGGCGGCCAGCGCCGTCGCGACGGCGTCGTCGACGGCGTCCGCCCGTCCGGCGCGGAGCGCGTCCGGCGACAGCTCCTCGAAGGCGTTCATGACGAGCGGTCGGCGGGGCGCCTGTTCAATCGGTCGGTCGCCCGCGGGACGCCGGCACGCAGAATCAGTTTCAGTTCGGACGTCGCTACGCTCTCGGCCCGCTCACGCCGGGTTCTTCCGCGTCAGGTCGCTGCCGCAGATCGGACACCGCTCCTTGTTCTCGTCGAAGGTGCGGTTACAGCCGACGCACTGGAAGCGCCACTCGCGCTCCTCGGAGATGCCGTCGCGGGCGATGGCCTCCACCGGGAGGTCGAGCCGCTCGGCGACGTTCTGCATCGCGTAGTCGTCGGTGACGAGCGTCGCGTGAAGCTCTAAGGCGGTCGCGATCAGCCGGACGTCGGTGTCGGACAGCTCCGCGGCGTCGCCCGACCCCTTCGCGGCGCGGCGGACGCGGTCGACCGCCTCCGGCGCCGGGACGTGGACGGTCATTCCGGAACCCTCCATCGCGTCGAAGCGGAGGGCAACCTCGCCGGTGAGCTCGTCGTGGACCGCCGGGATGGAGACAACGTCGTCGTCGGTCGTGTACTCGTGGATGAACGCGGACGAGTCGAGGACCTGCATCAGCGGGCGACGACGATGTAGTCTTTCACCGCCTGGACGTTCGCGACCGGGACGCGGAGCCGCCCCATCTCGTCGACCTCGAAGTCGACGCGCTCGGGCCTGAGCTGCTCGTGCGGGCTGACGAGGAGGTGGTTCAGCTCTCCGGACTCGAGGTTCATCGTGATGTTGTACAGGTCCCCGAGTTCGGTGCCGTCGGCGCTCATTACCGCCTTCCCGGAGAGGTTCTCCGCGAGGATGTCGACCATACCTCACGGTCCCGGGCGACGGTATTAAACGCCACGGGGCGTCGGACGGGCGACCGACGCGAGAGCGCTCGTCGCCGGCCGAACCACGACCGGCCGAACCACGACCGGCCGAACCACGACCGGACGGTCCGGCTCCGCCGTCGCGGTTCGTCGCGGCATTTTGAAAGGCTTAACTGACGGCCGGGCAGAAGAGACGGTATAACCTTCTCGGGGCGATCACATATGACCGACCACACACACGCGGACACCCTGCGAACCCCCATCGTCGCCGTGCTGGGCCACGTCGACCACGGCAAGACGAGCCTGCTCGACACGATCCGCGGCTCCGCCGTCAGCGAGGGCGAGGCCGGCGCGATCACCCAACACATCGGGGCGACGGACATCCCGCTCGACACCATCTCCGGGATGGCGGGCGAGCTCATCGACCCGTCCGACTTCGACCTCCCCGGCCTGCTGTTCATCGACACGCCGGGCCACCACTCCTTCTCGACGCTGCGCGCCCGCGGCGGCGCGCTCGCCGACATCGCGGTGCTCGTCGTCGACGTCAACGACGGCTTCCAGCCGCAGACGGAGGAGGCGATCGACATCCTCCGCCGGACGGGCACCCCCTTCGTCGTCGCCGCCAACAAGGTCGACACGACGCCCGGGTGGAACCCGCAGGACGGCGAGCCGATCCAGCGGAGCATGGAGGCGCAGTCCGAGCGCGCGAAGTCGATGCTCGACGAGAACCTCTACGAGATCATCGGTCAGCTCTCCGACGCCGGGTTCTCCGCGGACCTCTACTGGCGCGTCCAGGACTTCCAGAAGAACATCGGCGTCGTCCCGCTGTCGGCGCTCACCGGCGAGGGCGTTCCGGACCTCCTCACCGTCCTGATGGGCCTCTCCCAGCGGTTCATGAAAGAGGAGATGGCGATCGACGTCACGGGGCCGGGCGAGGGGACGGTCCTCGAAGTGAAAGACGAGCGCGGGTTCGGTGCCACCGTCGACACCGTCGTCTACGACGGCGTGATCCGCAACGGCGACACCGTCGTCGTCGGGGGGCAAGACGAGCCGATCGTCACCGAGGTCCGCGCGCTGCTCCGCCCGCGCCCCCTCGCGGAGATCCGCACCGAAAAGGAGTTCGAGAAGGTCGGGGAGATCGGCGCCGCGGCCGGCGTGAAGATCGCCGCGCCCGACCTCGACGAGGCGATGGCGGGCGCGCCGGTCCGCGTCGTCCGCGACCGCACCGTCGATCAGGTCGTCGAGGAGGTGAAGGCGGAGCTCGCGGAGATCGAGGTCGAGACCGCCGACAACGGCGTCGTCGTCAAGGCGGACACCCTCGGCTCGCTGGAGGCGATGGCGAACGCACTCCGCGAGGCGGAGGTCCCGATCCTCCGCGCCGAGGTCGGCGACATCGCGCCGCGCGACATCGCGGTCGCCGAGACCGCGAACCAGGACGAACACAAGGCGATTTTGGGCTTCAACGTCGACCTCCTCCAGAACGCGGAGTCGGACTTGGAGAACGCGGACGTGAAGCTGTTCAAGAACAAGGTCATCTACCAGCTGGTCGAGGACTACGAGCGCTACGTCGAGGAGAAGCAGCGCGCGCAACAGGAGACGGTGCTGGACAAGGTCGTGCGCCCCGCCCGCTTCCGCATCCTCCCCGACCACACGTTCCGGCAGAACGACCCCGCGGTCGTCGGCGTCGAGGTCATCTCGGGTACGCTCCAGAACAACCGCAACGTCGGCTTCTTCGACGGCAACGAGTTCGAGCGCGTCGGCGGCCTCTCCGGGATTCAAAAGCAGGGCGAGGACGTCGACGAGGCGCGCTCGGGCGAGCGCGTCAGCATCGCCATCGACGGGCCGACCGTCGGCCGCGACATCGAGGAGGGCGACACGCTCTGGACCGAGGTGCCCGAGAAGCACGCGAAGATCTTAGAACAGGAGCTGAAGGAGGAGATCACCGCGGACGAGCGCGAGGCGCTCCAGGGGTACCTCGACACGCGCCGCAAGCGAGACCCGTTCTGGGGGAAGTGACGAGCGCGGTCGAGGCTCCTCACCGCACGGTCGACCCCCTCACCGCACGGCTTATTCGCGTGCGCCGGCAATCAGCGGGGGATGACAGCGACGGACACCGACTCGCGAGACGAGCCCGAAGACGACCTGACCCTCATCAGGGAGGGCCGAGACTTCGAACAGGAGTACCGCCTGACTGCCGCCGAGGCCGGCCGCTTCCTCGTCGAAGTCGGCGAGCAGCTTCAGGAGGGCGACGAGCTCACCCTCACCGGCGACGAGTGGACGCTCCCGTTCTCGTTCGGCGAGCCCGTCGAACTCGAGGTCGAGTACGAGGGGTACGGCGAACGGGCGCTCGAGATCGAACTCGAGATCCCGGGGACGACCGACGAGGAGGCGCCGACCGTCGAGTGAGCGGCGCGGCGTCGAGTACCGCCCCACAGAGTATTTGTCGTTCGAGCGGTCAGCGACGCGCATGGTCTCCCGAGAGAACGCGGTCGTCCTCCTGTTCATGGCTGCCGGGCTGGCGTTGGCGTACGGCGGTCGCGTCGCGACCAGTCTGAGCGACGACCTCCTGATCGGCGTGCTGATATTCGTTTCCGTCGCGGCGCCGCAGGCGGTGATCGGCTACTTGGACGCCGAGGACTCGGACTGACGCCCGAGCGCGACCGTCGACCGCGTGTCGCCGTTATGTGTGTCGAGCGCGTAGGCGACGTATGGAGACTACTGCGGTCGAACACGACGGCGCGATCCTCGCGCGGCTGGAGAGCGACGACCGGGTGTTCGAGGTACGCTTCGACGCGCTCGAACCGACCGACGTGACGCTGCGGTTCCTCCGCGACGGCGAGCGCGTCGGGAGCGTCTATAACGACGACGGTACGAAGCGAACAATGGCGCGGCTCACGACCGCGCGCGAAGGCACCGACTTCATCGGCGTCGAGGTGCCGAAGGAGTTCGTCGCCGAGGTCCTCGACGCGGCGCTGGATGCGGGGCGCGTCACCGACGAGACCGCCGCCGAGGGGTACCGACTCCGCGTGCTTTGAGCCGACGCGCCGCGACTTCGACTCAGGCGTACACGAGGATGATCACCGCGACGAACGCCAACTCGCCGCCGACGAGCAGCGCCGCGAGGAGCCACGCCCGGTAGGTCCAGAGCCACTCGCGGGCCGCCGCGAACCGGTTTTCGCCGCCTTCCGCCGACTCGCCGCGGTACTCTGGGTCGACGCGCCAGCCGGTTTCCGGGTCGTACGTCGCCGGCACCCGGGTCCCGACGAGTTCGTCGACGTCCAGCGGCGAGACGCCCGCAGCCTCGAGAAATTCGAGGAACTTTTTCGACTCCCGAAGCGACCCGTCGCGGGGCGCGTCGAACCGCTCGGTGTGGGTCGCGTCGCCGTGGGGCGGGCGCATCTCGACGGCGACGCGGTCGCCGACGGAGCGCACCCGCGTGACGATCAGCACGTTCTCCTCGTCGTTGAGGTACGCCTCGCGGAGCCGGCGTTTCACCGCCTCGTCGACGCCGACGTCGTCCGGGTCGTCGGGGAGGGCCTCGGCGTCGGCCGAGATCGGATCGCCGTTGACGTCGTCGGCGCTTTCGGGGTCGGCGGTCGTCGAGACGCTCCCGTCACCGCCGGATCGGTCCGCCATCGACCCGGGGTTGGCGACGCGCTCTCATAAGGTCACGGCCGCTATACGTGACTGCTTTCGTAGCGGACGGCTCGTGGGCCGAGCCACCGAAGGCTCGGCCGCTATGTGATACGTGCTCACCGACTCGAACACGACCGCCGAAGCCCCAGCCGCGAGGGAGGCGCACGCTCGCTGCGCGCTTCAGTCGCTCGTTACACTCGCTCCTTCCAGTGCTTGCGTCGCCTGCGCCTCCCTCGCGGCTGCCCCTTCGAGTCCCGCCCCGCACCGCCCAGCACCTCACACCTCCCCAGCCTCGTCGGCCGCCCTCCGCTTCGCTCCGGGCGGCCGACTCCCTCGCGCGTGCTGCTCGGCCGCGGGGCGGCCTCGCAGGCACGCGCCACCGCATTTCGACTGTCAGCCGCTCACTGGAGCCGGTAGCGTAAGATTGCGGCGATACCGCCGAGGTTGGCGAGCTGCTCGCCGGGGGCGAACTCCGAGGAGAAGACGACCACGTCGCCGCCCTGCCGCTCGACCGACTCGATCACCTCGTTGACGTCGATGTCCCAGTCGCCGTCCCCCTGCCGCTCCGTGCGGAGGCGCTCGTCGACGACGAGCAGCGTCTCGACCGCGCCGAACTCGGCGGCCTCGGCGGTGTCGTCGGGGCCGTACGTCGCCTTCTCCTCTTTGGCGATGTTCTCGGTCAGCTCGTCGATGAGGCTCGCCTCCTTCGAGATGCGAGTCTCCTTCTGGACCTCGTCGACCGCGCCGCGCTTGAGTACCTCGTGGACGCCGCGGTCGCCCGCGGCGGAGGTGTCGACGGTGGTGATCCGGTCCGAGAGGTCGCGGTACTCCTCGTCGATGTAGTCGCGCGCGTCCTGCTTGGTGAACCCCGGTCCCGCCAGGATCACGGCGTCGGCGTCGAGGTGCGCGAGCGCCTCGCCCAGCTCCGCGAACAGCTCCTCGCGCGGCCGGGAGAACTCGCCCTTCCCGGTCGGCTTCGTGAACGAGGCGTACTCCTCGGTGCCGTACTGCTGGACCGTGTGGACGTAGGCCGCGCCCTCCTCGACGGTCGCGATGGCCACATCGGGGTTCTCCGCGGCCTCCGTCGCCTCCTGAAGCCGCTCGGTCTGGTCCGGCTTGAAATGCTTCTCGACGGTTATCTCGTCGTGCTCCTCGACGTTGAGCGTGTGGTGGGCGTTGAGCTGGTCCTCCCGCGAGCAGCCGACGATGATTCCGGAGACGCGGAGGCGGTTGGCGAACCGCGCGAACTCCACGTCCTCCACCTCCAGCGTGACGAAGATGTGCTCGCGCTGCCCGCCGGTGTCCCGCATCTGGTCGTCGTTCCGCTGGATGCGTCGGGTGGTGTCGCCCTCGACGAGGTCCCCGGGTTCGAGGACGTGCGCGAGGTGCCAGAGGTCGTCCACGTTCTCGGGGACCAGCGTGAGCCGCTCCCGGCCCTCCTCGCCGTACCCCCGCTCGGAGATGCGCATGCCCGTCGGTTCGCTCGCGGCCGTATCAACTCTTGTCTTCCGCGTCGTTCAGGACCGACCCCCACTCGAAGCCGGTTTCGTCCGGCTCGTTCGCCCCGGCCGCCTTCTCCGCACCCGTCCCGTCGTTTCCGTTGCCGTCGCTCCCGTCACCGATCGGGACGGCGCGGCCGACCTGTACCGCTGCCGACGGCTCGCTCCGGATCGGTCGCCCGCCGTCGCCCGACACGACCGGGACCGGCGATGACTCGGGCGACCGGACGGTGCTGTGAACCCCGCGCTCGTCGGGGTCGGGCCGAGCGGCTGGGCCTCTCGTCGCGTCTCCCCCCAAGGCGTCGGCCGCACCTCGTCCGTAGAGCCCGTGGGCGACGACGCGGGCCGCGAACGCGAGCGCGACCCCGACGACCAGCGGCGCCGCGGGCGCCGCGACCGCGTAGCCGACCGCGAGCGCCCCGACCGCGAGCGCCCACCCGGTGGCGTACGGTCCGGTCGCGGCCACGCCGGCCACCGTCCGCGGATCCAGTCCGTCCCTGAGCCGCCCGGACGCGGCGAACGCGGCGAGCGCCGCCGGCCGGACGTACGCGAACGCGAGGAGGTACGCGCCGACGAGCGCGGCGACGCCCCCGCCGGCGACCGCGGCGGCGGCGGCCGGTCCGTTCGGCCCGAGGGCGGATTCGACGGTCGTCGCGGTCGCTTCCGGGTCGACGGGGCCGGCGACGAGCGCGGCGACGCCCCCGCCGGCGACCGCGAGGCCGCCAGCGAGCGGTGCGAGGAGGACGGCCGACAGCAGCGCCGACTTGGCGCCGTCCCTGACCAACTCGCCCCACGCGACGAGCGACGGCGCGCCGTCCGCGTTCCCGGCCTCGACCGCGAGGCGCGTGACGCGGACGAAGTAGCCGCGCGCGACGAGCGACGGCGCGAGCGCGACCGGGGCCGCGACGGCGACCGCCGGGCTGACGAAGAGGACGCCGACGAGCCACAGCGGCGTCAGGACCCACGCGAGCAGGGTCACGGCGCCGCCCACGAGGACGACGCCAGCCGCGTCGTCGGTTCGCGCCAGCGCCGCCGCGGCCGCGGTGAGCATGTGACTTGGTACAGAACGGGAGCAGCATAAATGGTCCCCGGCCCGAGCGTTTATATCACTCCGGGGAGTATTATGGGCTGGCCGCGCGGGACAATCGTGTGCCTCTGACAACCCACCCGCGGCCGCCCTTCGGCGGTCGAACCCCCGTCCGCGGCTTTTGCCCGACGCGCTCCGCTTCCCCCAGACGGGTCTCCGTCGCGTGCCGGTACCGATTTATCCCGCCCCGCCGACGGATCGGGTATGACCGGCGACGAGCGGACGGCCGATCTGGAGCCGGAGCTCAGGAGCTACGGCGTCAGCGTCGAATCGATCGACGGCGGCGACCCGCTGGAGCTGACGTACATGACCGCGTTCCCCGGCCGCGAGATCCACCGCGGCGAGATCGGACGCGCGCTCAACGCGCTCATCGACCGCGCGGAGGCCGACGAGTGGGACCCGGTCCGCGTCGAGGGCACGGTCGTTCGGTCTCCCGGCGACGTCCTGGGGACGTGGCGAGCCGAGGCGGCGTGGTTCGAGGCGCTCATGAGCTACGAGATATCCGAGACGGAGTTCTCGAGCCGCGTGTTAGAGACCGTGAGCCACGAGCCCGCGGACGGTCCCGAGGGCGAGGACGCCACGGCGACCGGCGGCGAGAGCGAGGGCGGGGCCGATACCGGACCCGAAAGCGACGCGGAGGCCGACCGGTGACCCGCCGCGATCCGGTCAACCGCGCGCAGCGCCGCCTCGCGCGTCCGGCCCGCGAGCGGTTCGCCACCCGGGCGGTCGCGTTCGACGTCGACGGCGCGACCTGTCGCGGGACGCTGTACCTCCCCGGCGGCGACGCGGACGACCCCCCGATCGTCGTGATGGCGCCCGGCCTCGGCGCGGAACGGACCTTCGGCTACCCCGCCGTCGCGGAGCGGTTCGCGGACGCGGGCTACGCCGCGCTCCTCTTCGATCACCCCGAGTTCGGCGGCTCCGACGGCGACTCGCAGGCCGTCGACCTCGCCCGCCAGCGCGCGGCGTACGAGGGCGCGGTCGACCGCGCGGAGCGCGTCGACGGCGTCGGGAACGACCTCGTGCTGTGGGGCGCGTCGCTGTCGGCCGCGCACGTCCTGACGCTCGCCGCGGAGCGCCGCGACGTCGACGCGGTCGTCGGGCTCGTGCCGATGCTCGACGGGCGCGCCGTCGCCGCGCGGCGCGGCGGGCGGTACCTCTTCCGCTCCGGCGTCGCGGGCCTCCGCGACCTGTTCGGTCACCGAGTCGGTCGCGGCCGCACGGTCCCCATCGTCGGCGGCGCGGAGGAGTGCGCGGCGATCACCGAGCCGGGGACGAAGCGGAAGTACCTCGACCTCGTCGACCGCGAGTCGGCGTGGCGCAACGAGACCCCCGCGCGGTCGCTGCTCGGCCTGGTCGGCTACCGGCCCGTGACGCGGCTCGACGAGATAGACGCCCCGACGCTGCTGCTCGCGGGGACCGACGACGCGATCGTCGACGCCGACTCGGTCGCCGCCGCCGGCGAGCGGCTCTCGCGAGGGACCGTCGTCACCATGCCCGCGGACCACTTCTCGGTCCTCGGGGACGACTTCGAGGGCGCGATCGGTCACCAGCTCTCCTTCCTCCGCGACGCGCTGGAGTGAGCGGGCGCGGCGACGCCCCCGCTCGCGGGTCGACGGCGGGCCGACCGCTCGCGCGACCACTTAAGTGAGCCCGCGGCGCACGCCCGGGTATGACAGCCATCGCGATGCTGAGCGTCGCACCGGTTATCGAGGACAGCATGGCCGAGGAGGTGGCGAAGGCCGTCGCCGCGCTCGACGAGTTCGACGTGAGCTACGAGACGAACCCGATGGGGACCGTGATCGAGGCCGACGACGCGGAGACGCTGTTCGCGGCCGCGGCGGCCGCCCACGACGCCGTCGACGGTGACCGCGTCTCGACGGTGCTGAAGATCGACGACAAGCGGACGAGCGACGGGACCGCCGCGGAGAAGGTCGACGCCGTCGAGGAGCACCTCGGACGCGCGGCGAAGCGGGAGCGCTGACCCGGCGCAGCGGCCCCGCTGGCGGTCGCGCCCGTCGTCATCCCTTGATGTTACAGACGGGGAAGGTGCGGGCGACCTTGTCGCCGATGCCGAGCTCGTCGCTGACGCGGATCACCTCGTCGATGTCCTTGTAGACGCCGGGCGCCTCCTCCGCGATGGTGGCGCCGGACTGCGCCTTCACGTAGATCCGCTGGCCGTCCTCGAGGTCGTCGCGGACGTCTTCGCCCCAGAACTCCTGTTTCGCCTGCGTCCGGCTCATCAGCCGCCCGGCGCCGTGGGCGGTCGAGCCGAAGGAGACCGACATCGACTCGTCGCCGCCGCGGAGGACGTACGAGCCGGCGCCCATGCTGCCGGGGATGATGACGGGCTGTCCCACGTCGCGGTACGTCTCGGGCACGTCCTCGTTGCCCGCGGGGAACGCCCGCGTCGCGCCCTTGCGGTGGACGTACAGCTCGCGCTCCTCGCGGTCGACCGCCTCGTCACCGAGGGCGGGGCGCCCCTCGGCGTCGACGCCGACCTCGTGCGTCTCCTTCTTCGCGATGTTGTGCGCCACGTCGTACAGCAGCTCCATCCCGAGGTCCGCGATCGGATCGGCGTCGAACACCTCGCCGAACGTCTCGCGGGCCTGATGGGTGATCAGCTGGCGGTTCACCCACGCGAAGTTGATGCACGCGCCCATCGCGCCGTAGTACTCCTCGGCCAGCGCCGACCCGGCCGGCGCGGCCGCGAGCTCCTTGTCGGGGAGCTCCGCGACGAGGTCCGCGTGCTCCGTCTCGATCCGGCGGAGGTAGTCGGTACAGGTCTGGTGGCCGAGCCCGCGGCTCCCGCAGTGGATCAGGACGACGATCCCGTCCTCCTCGAGGCCGTACGCCTCGGCAACGGTCTCCCGGAACACGTCGGTGACGCGCTGGACCTCCAGGAAGTGGTTGCCCGAGCCGAGCGACCCCATCTGGTTGCGCCCGCGGTCGGTCGCCTTCTGGGAGACGTACTCCGGGCGGGCGTCGGGGCGCCGCCCCTCGTCCTCGCAGCGCGCGAGGTCGCTCTCGATCCCGTACCCCGCCTCGACCGCCCACTCGACGCCGCGTTCGAGGGCGCCCTCGATCGCGTCGGCGTCGCCGTCGATCACGCCGCCGCCGCCGAGCCCGGCGGGGACCGCCTCGAACAGCGCGTCCACGAGCTCCTCCTCGCGGCCGCGCACGTCGTCGTAGGTGAGGTTCGTTCTCACCATCCTGACGCCGCAGTTGATGTCGTAGCCGATCGCGCCGGGCGAGATACAGCCGGTCCGGGCGTCTATCGCACCGACGCCGCCGACCGGGAAGCCGTACCCCTGGTGGCCGTCGGGCATACAGAGGGCGGGCTCGACGATGCCGGGCAGGTGGGTCGCGTTCTTCAACTGCTGAAGCGAGTCGTCGTCGCCGATCTCCTCCAGCAGGCTCTCGCTGGCGAGGACCCGCGCCGGGACGTTCATCTCGCCCTCGCGGGGGATCTCCCAGACGTGCTCGCGCACCTTCTCCAGCCGGATCCCGTCGAACTCGCGCGTGGTCATACCCGGCGTTCGACGCGGGGAGGCAAGGGCGTTGCGTCAGCGGGGCGCGGGGGCCGTCGGGTTCCGCGGGCGCCGAGGCCGTCCGCTCGCCCGCGATCTCACCGATCGACCGGATCGATCGGGAGCCAGCCGATCTCACCGTCCGCGAGCGTGAACGCGGCGAAGACCCGTCCGAGCACCAGCCCGTACAGCAGGTGTGCGACCGCGATGACCGCGCCGAACTCGAAGCTGGCCGTCAGTCCCGGCACCGGGAGCGTCGGCACCGGCAGCGAGGTGGCGCCTTCGATCGCGATCGCGGCCGGCAACAGCAGGCCGCCGGTTATCACGCCCAACAGCGCGGAGTGGGCGACGCCGAGCGAGAGACACCCGCCGACGTCCCCGCGCAGGTCGGCGAAGAACGGCCGGTCGAAGACGGCGACGAACAGCCCGCCGAACAGCGCGCTGTTGAACAGGTGGACGGCCCACCCGGCGAGGACCGTCTCGACCCCGATCAGCGCGCCGATCGTCGACATGAGCCCGAGGCCGAAATGTAACACGGCGCCCATCGCGGCGCCGGCGACGAGCCCGCCGACCGCCCCCGCGCGCCAGCGCCGACCCGGGGCGGGCGATTCGCTCCCCTCGCTCCGATCTGAGTGCGACATACGTTAGCAACGCACTCGATAAATATAACGGTTTTTCAGGTCGGGCGTCGGACGGGGGTTCGCGGCCTCACACGTCGAAGACGACGTACGCGTACCACTCGTCGCCGCGGCGTTCGAGCGCCATCTCGGAGTAGGTGACCGCCTTGACCTCCCGGGCGGCCACCGCGTCGAGCGGAACGCCGCGCGCGCTGGCCGCGAGCCGCCACCCCTCGGCGTCCCCGGAGCCGTCCGGGCGGTCCGTCTCCTCCGCTTCGACGACCGTACACCGGTGGTCGGCCGGGAGGACGAGCCGGACATCGCGCTCGTAGATCAGCCGATCGAGATAGTCGAACAGCAGGGCCTCGCGGCTCTCGGCGGCGACCGCGAGTTCGAACCGGTCGCCGGCCGCCGGAATCGACTCCGCGCTCGCGGCCGTGAGGCCGTCCGCGACCGCCGCGAACAGCGCCGAGAGCGTGTCGGCCGTCGCCTCGACGGCGACATCTGCGGTGTGGTCGCACAGTTCGTGGCTCATCGCTCGTCGCCCTCGCGGGCGTCGCCGCCGGATCCGTCCCCGGAGCCGAGTCCGGCGTCGCCGGCGCGGGGCCGATACCGCTCGTCGCTTCCCTCCTCGGTCCCGGCGCGGGACTCCTCGGCGCTCCCCGGCCGCTCGTCGGCCGGGAAGCGCGCGTCGATAGTCCGCTCCGGCGCGCCGGCGCGGAGGTCCTCCGAGTCGACGTCGTCGAGGTCGGCCGCGACCTCCTCTAGCGCGACGCCGCTCGTGACCAGCGCGCGGATCCCCTCGTCGACGGTCAGCTCGACGTCGACTACCCGCCGATCCGGGACGAAGACGACGTGGCCGCCCATCACCGGGTTCGGCGCCATCGGCATGAACAGCGTCCGCATCCCCTCGCCCTCGCTGTCCGCGTGGTCCGCGATGACGGCCGGCGTCTCGCTGGTGACGAACGCGAGCGTGTACGTGTCCTCGGTCGGGAACTCGACGAGGACGACCTCGCGGAAGTTCCCGCCGTCCGAGTCCAGCATGGCGTCGCTCATCTGCCGGAACCCCTGGTAGACGGAGCCCACGCCCGGCAGCCGTTCGACCGCGTCGTCGACGTAGTCGACGGCGCGTTCGCCGTACCGCGAGGACTCGACGCCCGCGCCGATGAGGAGGATGAGGCCCACGAACACGATCGGCGTCGCGATCTCGATCGCGAGTTCCCGAGAGATGACGCTGATCACCGGCAGCCCGTTCCCGGGCGACACGGCGACGACCGCCGACGAGAACACGTCGAGGTAGTTGTACACCGCGTTGAACACGAACGTGAGGACGATCAGCGTGATGACGGCGGGGACGATGACGGCGACGCCCGTGAGGAACGCCCGTCGGAGGAGTTCGGCTCCCGACGACTCGTCGGTCATTACCCGTCTTCACGCGCGACTGCGACAAAATCGTTTCCGTCGCGGATTCGGCGGGGATCGACTCCGGCCCGCCGAGAGAAGGGCTGCCCCCGCAACCGCGCTCGCCGGTGGCGTCGCCGTTCGCAACCGCGCTCGCCGGTGGCATCGCCGCTCGCAACGGTCCCCGCTGGCGGTGGAGTTATATTCCGCTGGCGTGTTAGGTCATCCCAGTGAGCGTCAACGTCGAGAAGCGGACCGACCCCCCCGGCGAGTCCGATTACGCGACCGCCGCGTGGGAGCTCAAAGAGCGCATTCGGTCCGCGGAGGGCGTCCTCCGACAGCGACGCGGCTTCTTCGTCGACGCGTACCGCCGGTCGACCGCGCACCTGCTCGTCGAGAACGACCGGCTCGTCGCGTTCGCCTCCGTCCGCCGGGACGGCTACATCCTCTTTCTCGCCGTTCACCCGGACCACCGCGGCCGCGGCCACGCCGAGCGGCTGGTCGCCGACATCGCGGAGAACCACCGGTCGGTGACCTGCCACGCCCGCACGACGAACCGGCAGGCGCTCGGCTTCTACGAGCACCTCGGCTTCGAGGTGATCCGCCGCATCGACGACTACTACGAGGACGGCGGCGACGCCTACTACCTCAAGCTCGGCGGGGAATCGCTCCGCGAGCGGCTCTCCGGGTTCGTCGGCCGGTAGGCGGTCGTTCCTCGCCGTCCCCGTCGGCTCCGCTCGACCGGAAGGCCACCGAACCGACAGTCATTAGCGCCCGCCGCGAGGAGGAGCCGGCATGTCGCAACCGACTCCCGCGGACCTCGCGACTCGGGTCCGCGACGGCGACCTCCGCTTCCACGAGCTGGAAGACCACGCCGACGCCGACGCCGCGGCCGCCGCGCGCCGGCTACTCGTCGCGGAGGCGACCGACGCCGACCTCGACCCGCTCGGCGAGTACGCGTTCGACGCCGACGCGGTCCACGGCTCGAACATCGAGAACACCCTCGGCGGCGTCCAGGTCCCCGTCGGCGTCGCCGGGCCGGTGACGATCGACGGCGGCGCGCGCTCGGGCGAGCGCTACCTCCCCCTGGCGACCACCGAGGGGGCCCTGGTCGCGTCGATCAACCGCGGCTGCTCCGTCGTCGAGGATGCCGGCGGCGCGACCGCGCGGGTGACGAAGAGCGGGATGACCCGCGCGCCCGTGTTCCGGGTCGCGGGCGTCGCCGAGGCCGAGGCGCTCGTCGCCTGGGTCCGCGACAACGAGCCCGCGCTCGCCGAGGCCGCGGAGTCGACGACGAGCCACGGCGAGCTGCTGGACGTGACGCCGTACGTCGTCGGCAACAACGTCTTCTGCCGGTTCCGCTACGACACGAAGGACGCGATGGGGATGAACATGGCCACCATCGCGACGCGGGAGGCCTGCGACGTGGTGGAGGCGGAGACGGACGCCTCGCTCGTCGCGCTGTCGGGGAACCTCTGTTCGGACAAGAAGCCGGCAGCGATCAACGCCGTCGAGGGGCGCGGCCGCTCGGTCGTCGCGGACGCGACGGTCCCCCGCGAGGTCGTCGAGGACCGCCTCCACACCACGCCGGAGGCGATCGCGGAGATCAACACCCGGAAGAACCTCGTCGGCTCCGCGAAGGCGGGCGCGCTCGGCTTCAACGCCCACGTCGCCAACGCGGTCGCGGCGATGTTCCTCGCCACCGGGCAGGACGAGGCGCAGGTCGTCGAGGGGGCGAACGCGATCACGACCGCCGAGACGACCGCCGACGGCGACCTCTACGTCTCCGTCTCGCTGGCGAGCCTGGAGGTCGGGACGGTCGGCGGCGGGACGAAGCTGCCGACCCAGCGGGCGAGCTTAGAGATCCTCGGCGTCGCCGGCGGCGGCGACCCGGCCGGCAGCAACGCCGACGCGCTCGCGGAGTCGATCGCGGTCTGCGCGCTCGCGGGCGAGCTCTCCCTGCTCGCGGCGCTCGGCTCGCGACACCTCTCGTCGGCGCACGAGGAGCTCGGCCGGTAGGCAGCGCCGCCGCCCGCGGAACGCTCCCTCTCTCAGTCCGACCAGCGCGGGCAGTCGTCGCGGAGCGCCTCGCGCCCCGCGTCGGTGACCCGGTAGACCGCCTCGCCGGAGACGCGCTCGACGAGCCCGGCGTCTTCCAGCGCGGTCAGCCGCGACTCGGCGTGGTCGCCGTACAGGCCCGTGTTCCCGGCGATGAACGCCTGGTAGTCCGCACCGACGTCGGCGAGGTACGAGAGCAGCCGCTCGTCGGAGCGCGTGAGCGACTGTCGGCCGGGACCGATCCGATCGTCGCTCCCCCCGTCCTCGGCACTTCCCGCCGAACGGTCGGTCGGCTGCGCGTCGGGTGCGGCCATCTCACACGTGGTGACGTGTGTCACGATAAAGGGGCCACCGGCGGTTCCCACTCGCTGGGAGCCGCGGCCGATCTGCGGAACGTGTTCGGGATCCGACCGGTCCGACCGAGGCCGTCTCGTCGGCCTCCCCGGCTCAGTCGTCGGCGTCGGCGGGCGGCGTCCCGGTCGCGTCGCCTCCGGCCCCTTCGCCGCCGGACTGGCGGTCCGGAAGCATCGGCGTCCCGTCGGCGCGCGGGCCGAGCCGCGGGCCGTGCGGGCCGTCGTCGGGGTCGATGCGGCGCCGGGTCCGGTAGTCCGTCGAGCGCTCGACCGGGGTCCGGCCGATCGCCGCGATCATCTCGACGTAGTCGTCGAACGAGCGGTACTCGCCGTACTCGCCGCCAGCGCGGCTGGTGATCTCCTCCGAGAGGATGGTGCCCATGAAGTCGTCGGCGCCGCAGTTGAGCAGCTTCAGCCCGTGGGCGTCGCCCGACTTCACCCACGAGGCCTGGACGTGGTCGACGTTGTCGAGGAAGAGCCGCGCGACCGCGACGACGAGCTCGTCCTCGGCGCGCGAGGGGCCGGAGTCGACGACGCCCCGGCGGTACAGCGGGGTGTTCTGGTGGATGAAGGAGAGCGGGACGAACTCGGTGATCGCGCCCGTGCGGTCCTGGAGGTCCCGGATCACCTTCAGGTGCCGCGCGCGGTGTGCGACCGTCTCGACGTGGCCGTACATCATCGTCGAGGTGACGTCGAGACCGGCGGCCGCCGCGCCCTCGATCGCCGCCACCCAGTCGTCGGTGCGGATCTTGCCCGGGCAGATCACGTCGCGGACCTCGTCGACGAGGATCTCGGCGGCGGTGCCCGGCGCGGAGTCGAGTCCGGCGTCGGCCAGTTCGCGGTAGACGGTCTCGTACTCCCAGTCCGTGCCGCGTTTGGCGTGGTACGCCTCTTCCGGCGTCATCGAGTGGAGGTGGACGCCGCCGACCGACATCGCGTCCATCTGCTCGGCGTAGGTGCCCGGGTCGGTCGCGTACGCCTCCGGCGGCTTGTAGTTCACCTCGCTCGCGGGGTCGCCGTGCGCCGCGAGGATCTCGTGATGCTCCTCGTTCAGCGCGAACGCCGGGTGGAGCCCCGAAACGGAACACACCTCGTAGATTCCCATGTCGAGGGCGTCCTCGACGACCGCGCGCGACTCCGCGGGCGGCTTGGTGAAGCCCGCGTGCTCGACGTCGCTGTCGGCCTCGAACGCGTGCGCGGAGTCCTTGAAGTTACAGAAGAGGCAGCCCGTGTTACAGGCCGTGGTGACGTTGTTGTTGAGGTTGGCGACGAAGGTGACCTCGTCGCCGACCTCCTCGGCCCTGCGCCGGTCCGCGGCCTCCAACACCGCCTCCTTGCGCACGGGGTCGATTCCCGACGACGCCGTGCCGGTGGCGAGCAGTTCGGTCGCGTCGGCGACCGTCAGCCGGGCGCCGTCGCGGGCCTTCGCGAGCGCGTTCTCGAACGACTGGTCGGTCGCGGGCGTCGCGAAGTCGAACTCGTTCGCGCCGCTCTCCGACTCGCCGCCGCCGGCCTCGTCCGTTCCGCTCGCGCCGGAACTGTCCCCCGAACTCATCCCCTAACGCTCCCGGTTCCACCCTGATAAACGGGCGGGTCGCGACACCGATCGGGTCGGGAAGAGGGCGCCGATTGCGAACGGCTATTTATAAACAGCTCCGAGCGACGCTACATCTATTTATAAACAACTGCGGTGGCGCGTGCCTGCGAGCGGCCGCCCTTGGCGGCCGCGAGACAGCACCGCGCGAGGGAGTCGGCCGACCGAAGGGAGGCCGACGAGGCTGGGGAGGTGTGAGGTGCGGTCGCTGTGCGGGGTGGGACTCAAAGGGGCAGTCACCGGCGGCTCCGCCGCCGGTTGGCCGTGGCGCTACGCGCCTCGCGGCTGGAGCTTTGGCGGAGTCCTTCGCGTATTTGTAGTCGACTGTTTATAAGCGAGCGGTCGGGGCTTTGGCGGAGTTAGTAGCCGATCCGCCAGAACCTATTTATAAGTAAACGACCGATTCAGCACTCCCTGTTCACGCAACGTCTCGGTCCTCGTCGGCGTGCGCGCGGACCCACAGCTCGCCGATCCGCGAGAGGCTCGTCCGGTAGGACTTCCCGTGTTCCTCGCGCTCGATGTACCCCTTACCGCCGGGCCCGAGCCGGTCGACATTATAAATGACCTTCGAGCGGAACGAGTCGGTGTACTCCTCGTTGAGCTCGGCCGCGAGCGTCTCCGCCAGCTCCGACACTGACTCGAACTCGCCGTGTTCACCAAGCGTGAACAGCACGAGCTCCTCGAACGGCTTGACGTTCTGGAAGGAGGCGACCGGCAGCTCGATCACGTGGCTGTCGCCGATGCGCTTCGCGCCGATGGTGGTGCCGCGCTCGTCGAACTCCGCGAGGCGGTCCGTGGTGCTCGCCAGCCGGTCCGCGACGCGGTCGGGGTCGACGCCCGCCTCGGCGATGGCCGCGTCGTCGCCGGCGTCGAGGTCGCGCAGAAGGTCCCGCGTCGCGCGCAGCTCCTCGGCGAGCTCGGTCTCCAAGTACTTCTCGGGGGCCGTGTAGTAGGTGTGGATGCGGTCGCGGTCCGCCTGCCGCTCGACCATGATCGAGTGGGCGGCGGTGGCGAACGCGAACGAGACCGGTCGCGGCATCGAACAGAGGTTCACCCACACCTCGCGGTCGTCGGTGTCGTCGACGCCCTCGTCGCGGTCCAGTTCGGCGTTGATCAGGTCGAAGGCGCGCTCGAAGGCGGCGTCGTAGTCGTACACGTCGTCCAGGCGTTCTCGGACCGTCTCGGCGCCGAGGAGGTTCCGGAAGTCCTGTTCGAGCTTGCGCGCGATGTTGCGCGAGTACTCGACGTTGGCCTCGCTGCCGACCGTCCCCTCCAGCAGTATCACCCGGTCGACGTCGAACTGGTCCCGGATGAGGGGGGCGATCATCCGGTCGTAGTCGAACCCGACCGGAACGATGTGGGTCTGCATACGCGAGGCGTTTGGCGGGACGTACTGATAAACGGCCGCACCCGAGTTCGGTCCCGGCGGGTCGGCCGCCCCTTCCGCGAGCAGTAGGGTTATTTCGCTCTGTGCCGTACGCTGACACGGTATGTCACAGCAAGGCGTTCAAGAGGAGCTGTACGTCGACCAGTACACGCTCGGGCTCGTCGGGCCCGACCAGGAGTGGGCCGGCACGGTCGCGGACGGCGGGACGGTGACGACGTACACGCCCCCGGGCTGTTGGGGGCCGATGGTGACGCCATCGTTCCGGGGCGGCCACGAGGTGACCCGGCCGATCCGCGTCGAGGGCGCCGAGGTGGGCGACGCCGTCGCGATCCACATCCGCGACGTGGAGGTGACGAGCATGGCCACCAGCACGGGGTCGATGGCGGAGCGCGAGGGCGCGTTCGGCGACGACCCATTCGTCGACCACCGCTGTCCGGAGTGCGGCACGACGTGGCCGGACTCCGTCGTCGAGGGCACCGGCGAGGACGCGATCCGCTGTGCGGAGTGCGGCGCCAACGCCTCCTCGTTCGGCTTCGAGTACGGCTACACCGTCGCGTTCGACCACGAGAACGCGGTCGGGATCACCCTCGACGAGGCGGGCGCCCACGAGCTCGCGCTCGACGCCGACGAGGTGATGGACATCCCCGAGAACGCCCGGCAGCACCCGATCCTGTTGTACGAGCCGGACGGGATGCCCGGCGCGCTCGGCCGCCTCCGCCCGTTCATCGGCAACATCGGCACCACGCCGCCGGTGACGATGCCCGACTCGCACAACGCGGGCGACTTCGGCCAGAACCTGATCGGCGCCGACCACGACTACGGCGTCGAGACCGAGGAAGACCTCGACCTGCGCACCGACGGCCACATGGACGTGCCCGAGGTCCGCGCGGGCGCGACGCTGATCTGCCCGGTCGTCGTCGACGGCGGCGGGGTCTACGTGGGCGACCTCCACGCGAACCAGGGCGACGGGGAGCTGTCCTTACACACCACCGACGTGAGCGGCACCGTCACGATGGACGTCGAGGTGATCGAGGACCTCGACCTCGACGGCCCGGTCCTCCTGCCGAACGAGGAGGATCTCCCGTTCATCAGCGCGCCGTACAGCGACGAGGAGATCGAGGCGGGAGAGGACCTCGGGGACGAACACGGCGTCGACGTCGACACCGACGCCGCCCCGATCCAGGTGATCGGCTCCGGCGCGACCGTCAACGACGCCACCCGGAACGCCTTCGACCGCGCCGGGACCCTGCTCGGCATGAGCGAGGGCGAGGTCCGCGCCCGGTGTACGTTCACCGGCGGCGTCCAGATCGGCCGGCTCCCGGGCGTCGTCCAGCTCGACATGCTGGTCCCGTCCGACGTGCTGGAAGCATCCGGACTCGACGACGTGACGCGCGCCCAGTACGACTTGTAAGTCGTTGCTGGCGGATCGGCGTCGGAGACAGCCAGACCTCTGGCTTCTTATTTTATAAACGACTACCAATAGATCGACGACGGAGACCGCCAAAGCCCCGGCCGCTCGGTTATAAATAGCTTCCAGCAGATCGGTGACGAACACCGTCAAAACCCCCGCCGCTTGCTTATAGATGACTGCTGGCGGAGCGGTAACGAACACCGCCAAAGCCCCAGCCGCGAGACCGCCCCGCACAGCGACCACGCCTCGCGCCTCCCCAGCCTCGTCGGCCTCCCTTCGGTCGGCCGACTCCCTCGCGCGGTGCTGTCTCGCGGCCGCCAAGGGCGGCCGCTCGCAGGCACGCGCCGCCGTAGTAGCGGCCGAATCCCGTGTCGCACAGCGTTCACCGCCGCGACCGTCCCCGCCCGCCGGTCGCCCCCGACGGCCCTGCCGGGATCCGTCGCGTCGGGCCCTCCGACTCGGCCCGCTCCCGCAGGCGCTCGACGCGTTCGTCGGTCGACGGGTGCGTCGACAGCCAGCGCTCGGCCGCCCCGTCGGTCCGCTTGTGCGCCGAGAAGGGAGCGAGCGGCCACGACGGGTCGGTCGCGCGCTCGATCCGGCGCAGCGCCCGCGCGAGCGCGATCGGGTCGCCGGTCACCTCGGCGGCGCGGTCGTCGGCCGCGAACTCCCGCTTTCGCGACCGCGACCGCGTGACGAGCGTCGCGAGGACGAACCCGGCGAACAGCGCGCCGGCGAGCGCCCGATGGAGCCGTGCGAACGGGCCCGACCGGTCGCCCGGCCGGCCGCGGATCCACGCCGAGGCGGCGGCGAGGCCCGACAGCGCGAGCAGCGCCGGCAGCGCGAGGACGGTGGCGAACCCGACGAGGACGCGTCCGACCCCGTCGGCCATCGCGATCGCGAACCCGTCGTTCGTCTCCAAGTGCGCCAGCTCGTGCGCGAGGATCGCCTCGATCTCGCGGGGCGAAAGGAGGCGGAACAGCGAGCGGTCGATCACCAGCGCGCCGCCGGTCGTCCCGCTCCCGACCGCGAACGCGTTCGGCGCGCGGGCGTCGGTGACGTACAGGTCCGGACGCTCGACCTCCATCCGCGCCGCGAGCGCGTCGATCCGCCGGTGGAGGTCGGACGCCCGCCTCCGGGGGACGCGATCGCCCTCCAGGTTCGCGAGGACCTGCGCGGTGCCGAGCCGGTAGCTGAGGTACGCCGACCCGAGCGCGACGGCGGCCGCCAGCGCGAGGAGGGCCGGGAGGTCGGGGCGGGCGGCCCAGGCCGCGCGCAGCAGGTCGGCGACGAACAGCGCCGCGGTCAGGTAGGCGCCGAGCAGGGCGACGCCGACGACCGCCGCGGCCGCGCGGAACGCGAGCCGGGACATGTCCGGAATTACGCGACGACGGGGCAAACGCGTTGCGGCCGAGATGGCCCGCGGGGGTCGTCGTCGCCGCGTTCCGGTGCCCCCCGCTTCGGACTCCCCCACCCGGGCCGCCGGAAGGAAAAGCCGTAATTCCCCGGCGGCAAAATCGGGTGTCATGGACGCACGCGTCCGCGAACACGCGGAGATCATCGCCGACCACGCCACCGGCATCGAGTCGGGCGACGACGTGGTCATCCAGATGCCGAAGGAGGCCGAGGACCTCGCGGTCGCGCTCCACGAGGTCTGCGGCGACCGCGGGGCCAACCCCGTCTACCTCAACTACTCGAAGCGCGCCCAGCGCGCGTTCAAGCGCTCCTCGGACGAGTTCACCGAACCGAGCCACCGGCGCGCCCTCTACGAGGAGGCCGACGTGTTCGTCATCGCGCGCGGCGGCGCGAACGCCACCGAGGACGCCGACGTCGACCCCGAGACGAACGCCGCGCACAACCGCGCGATGGAGGAGGTCAAGCGCACGCGCCTCTCGAAGACGTGGTGTCTCACGCAGTACCCGACCGCGAGCCACGCCCAGCTCGCCGGGATGAGCACCGAGGCGTACGAGAACTTCGTGTGGGACGCCGTCTCGCTCGACTGGGACGAACAGCGCGAGTTCCAGTCGAACATGGTCGAGATCCTCGACGACGCCGACGAGGTCCGGATCGCGTCGGGCGAGGAGACCGACCTCACCCTCGACGTGTCGGGCAACTCCACGCTCAACGACCACGGCGAGGCGAACCTCCCCGGCGGCGAGGTGTTCACCGCGCCGACGCGCGACGGCGTCGACGGCGAGGTCCACTTCGACCTGCCGCTCTACCGCTACGGTCGCGAGATCGAGGGGGTCCGGCTCCGGTTCGAGGACGGCGAGGTCGTCTCGCACTCCGCCGAGCGTAACGAGGACCTCCTCACCGGCATCCTCGACACCGACGAGGGCTCTCGGCGCCTCGGCGAACTGGGCATCGGGATGAACCGGCAGATCGACCGGTTCACCTACAACATGCTGTTCGACGAGAAGATGGGCGACACCGTCCACATGGCGGTCGGCTCCGCGTACCCGGAGACGGTCGGCGGGGACAACGAGGTCAACGAATCCGCCGAGCACGTCGACATGATCGTCGACATGAGCGAGGACTCGGTCATCGAGGTCGACGGCGAGGTCGTCCAGCGGAACGGGACGTTCGTCTTCGAGGACGGGTTCTGAGGGGCGGTCGCGGCTTTCGATCGACAGCCGTCCTCACGGGTGCGGTTTTTGGTACAGATTTTTGCCGGCCGAGCGGAGCGAGGCCGGGAAAAGGTGTGACTGGGACGTTCGTCTTCGAGGACGGGTCTCCCTCGTCGCCTCCGTCGCGGTCGACGCTCACTCGGCCGTGCCACGCTCGGCGCTCCGGCGGAGGAACGCCGCGTACGCGGCGACGAGGACGGCGACCAGCCCGAACGTGCCGATAGCGGCGACCCCCGGATAGTCCGCCAGCGGCGCGATCTCTCCGTCGGGCGGCGCGACGATGTCGACGACGCCGGTCCCGATCGACAGCGCGAGCACGGCGATCCACATCGTTCCCACCGCGTAGCCGAGTTCGACGAGCCGGTCTGCTCTCGCCGCGTGCGCGACGACGGCACCGCCGCCGAGGACCGGGACCGCGACGAGCGGACTCGTCGGATCGGAGAGGAGAACGCTCCCGCCGAGGGCGATCGCCGCCCAGTAGACGGCGACGGCGACGGCCGTGCGGAGCGAGTCGGGGACGAACACGGCGTGTGGGTTCGACCGGACGGCACAAAACGATCGGGGGCGTCCCGCGTGGCATCCCGTCGGCGGCCGCGGCGGTATTTATACTCCGGGAACGCGTACGACCGCGCATGCCGGAAGAACTCCTCTTCGAGTCGGAGAGCCGCCGGAGCCGCGAGGAGATCGCCGCGTACCTGCGGACGGTCGCGGACTCGCTCGACGCCGGGAACGCGATCACGCTCAGACGCGGCGACGAGTCGACGACGCTGGACCCGCCCGCGCGACCGACCTTCGAAGTGAAGGCGGAGCGCGAGGGGCCCGCCGACGGGCCGGGCGAGCTGAGCGTCGAGTTCGAGCTGGAGTGGGACGAGGACGGCGACGAGGAGAGCGCCGACGCCGAGTTAGAGATAGAGTAGTTTGCGGAGGAAGCCGCCGACCGCGGCGTTTCGTCGGTTACGGCACTTCGCCGGGGACCTCGACGAACGCGTCGCGCGCGGAGAGGTGATCGAGCGTGTCGTCGACCTCGAGGCGCACGGACTCCATCCGCTCGACGAGCTCCTCGTACTCCTCGGAGTTGGTCGTGCCGGCGGCCTCCAGCGCCGCCTTCTTCGAGGCGAGCGCGAAGAACTCCTGGCTCCGCTCGTCGAACGCGGCGCGGTGGAGGAGCACCTCGACGAGCGTGAGCAGGTCCTCCTTGGTGACCGGTTTCGTCTTGTAGTCGTCGAACGGCATCTCGACGATGTCGACGTCGGGCTCGACGGCGGTCAGCATCGCCACCCGGGCGTCGTACCCCTCGTCCCGGATCGCCTCTAACACCTCGTGGCCCGACATGTCGGGCATCCGGCGATCGAGCAGGACGATGTCGACCGTCTCGTCCATCGCGTCGACCGCCTCCTCGCCGCCGGTCGCGATCCGAACGTCGTAGGCCGGGTCGAGGTACACCCGGTACAGCTCCGCGAGGTCCGGCTCGTCGTCGACCGCGAGGACGGTCGCCTCCGGGCTCCCGGTCATGGGGGGGACCTCCCGGTCGGCGTCTCGCTATTTGCGAGCGCCGAACCGTTGCGTCCGCCCGCCGTTCGTGCGTCCATACGGACGCCTTGTTCCGTTCCGTGTAAAAACATTGACCCTCCGTTATCGGCGTTGATATCTCTGCGCGTCGGCGTGGCGATCACCGGACCGGAGCCGACGGCGATCACCGGACCGGAGCCGACGGCGATCACCGGACCGGAGCCGAGTCGGGTCGAGCTCTCTCGCCGCGTAGACGGCGACGGCCCTCCGCGCTCCGCGCATCGATCCGACGCGCTCTCCGTGACCCAAAGGCACATTTACGCCCGTAACCTATCCGGGCACAACGAATGTCTCACAGCCCCTCACTACCCGACCGCCCGCGGCTGGAGCTCGACCCCGAGATGAGCGACGCGGAGCGGCTGGAAGCGATCCGTCAGCACTACCAGCGGATCGTTCAGGTGAACGAGGAACTGGAAGCCCGGCTCGCGGACGCCGAGGGGCGCCGCGGGGAACTGAAAGGCGACGTCGAACAGCTGAAACGCGAAAACGAGGTTCTCAAGACCTCCTCGCTGTACATCGCGTCGGTCGAAGAGATCACCGACGACGGCGTCGTGATCAAGCAGCACGGCAACAATCAGGAGGTGCTCACGCAGGCCGCCTCGCGGCTCGACGAGGATCTCCGCCCCGGCGACCGCGTCGCGATCAACGACTCCTTCGCGGTCCAGCAGGTGCTCGACGACGAGACCGACTCCCGGGCGCAGGCGATGGAGGTCACCGAGTCCCCGGACGTCACCTACGCCGACATCGGTGGGATCGACGACCAGATCCGGGAGGTCCGCGAGGCCGTCGAGGACCCCCTCGAGAACCCCGAGCAGTTCGAGGAGGTCGGCGTCGAGCCCCCGAGCGGCGTCCTGCTCCACGGCCCGCCGGGCACCGGAAAGACGATGCTCGCGAAGGCGGTCGCCAACGAGTCGGACGCGACGTTCATCAAGATGGCCGGCTCCGAGCTCGTCCGGAAGTTCATCGGCGAGGGCGCGCGGCTCGTCCGCGACCTGTTCGAGCTCGCCGCCGAGCGTGAACCGGCCGTCATCTTCATCGACGAAATCGACGCGGTCGCCGCAAAGCGCACGGACTCGAAGACCTCGGGCGACGCCGAGGTCCAGCGGACGATGATGCAGCTGCTCTCCGAGATGGACGGCTTCGACGACCGCGGCGAGGTCCGGATCATGGCCGCGACCAACCGCTTCGACATGCTCGACGAGGCGATCCTCCGTCCGGGTCGCTTCGACCGCCTCATCGAGGTGCCCGAGCCCGGCCCCGAGGGCCGCGAGCGCATCCTGGAGATCCACACCGGAGACATGAACGTCGCGGACGGCGTCGACCTCGGCGCGGTCGCCCGCGACCTCGACGGGTACAGCGGCGCGGACATCGCCTCGCTGGCGACCGAGGCCGGGATGTTCGCCATCCGCGACGGCCGCACCGAGGTGACGCAGGCGGACTTCGAACAGGCCCGAGACAAGCTTCAGGACGCCGAGACGGAAGACGAGCGGGTCATCAACTACCAGTACTGAACCCCCGGTCTCCCGTTTCGCCGTTCGCTCCCGGAGCGGGCAGTTCGTAACCCCTTACCGCGCTCGCCGCCGACTCGTCGTCAATGAACACCATTCACGTCGCCGGCGGTGTCGGGGTCGCCGACACGGCGATGGCCTCCTACGACGCCGCGCTCGCGGACGCGAACCTCCACAACTACAACCTCGTGGCGGTCTCCTCCGTCGTTCCCGCCGAGGCGACCGTCGAAGCGGTGTCGGAGGTCCCCGACTTGGGACCCGCGGGGAATCGACTCACCGTCGTCGAGGCGCGCCGGACGATCGGCCCGGACGACGAGGTGGACTTCCGCGAGGGGGGCCGCGCGGGCGCCGAGGGCGCCGAGTCGAAGCGCGCGCCTCGCCGCCGCCCCGACGCGGTCGCGGGTCTCGGCTGGGCGACGGGCCCCGGCCCGGGGATCTTCTACGAGGTGACCGGCGAGGACCCGGACGACGTTCGCGAGCGGATCGGGGACGGTCTCGACGCCGGAGCCGACCTCCGCGACTGGGAGCTGCCCGACCGCGAGACGCGCGTCGAGACGGTCGCCGCCGAGCCGGACCGGTACGCGACCGCGATCGTGATCGCCGCGTACGGGGAGTCCGAGCCGATCCTGTAGCGGGCCGAGCGGACGGACCCGGCCCGCGCCGACGCCGCGGTCGCCGCCGCCGACGCCTTTTTGACTCGGCTCCGCGTACCAGACGTAGCTTCGAATGAACGGCAACAACCCGTACGCCGGGGCACCGGGTATGACGGACGCGGGCTCGCCCGCGACCGTCGACCTCTCTCCGGACCAGGAACAACAGCTCCGGCGCGCGGTCGCCGGAATCGTATCGCGCACGGAATCGTATCTCCCAGACAGCTACGCCGTCGGCTCAGAGCTGTCCGTCGGCGCCGACGGTCCGCAGGCGACGGTCGCGGTGAACCCCCCGGCCGGTCACCCCGTCTCGGCCGGCTTCACCCCCGATCCGGAGGACCTCGACGCCGGCATCGCGGAGTCCGACACCGACGAGGTCGCCCGCGGTCTCGCCGCCAGCGCGGCAGTCCAGGTGATGGACGCCGTCGGTGACATCACGCCGACCGCGAAGTGAGCCGCCCGACCGCGAAGTGAGCCGCCCGCCCGCGAACTGAGCCGCTGAGCTACTCCGCGCGCTCCGACCGGCCCGTACCGTTCTCTCCGCCCTCACCGTCGCCCCCCGAGCCGCCGCGCTCCTCGCGTTCGGCGCGCCCGTCGCCGTCGTCGCGCGGGTACACCCGCGGCTCGCCCTCGCCCGGCGGCTTCACGACGCCGGTGACGCGGCCGTATATCCCGAAGATGTCGTCGTACCCGTTCTCGCTCGCGAGGATCGGGACCACGCCCGGCTCCTCGACCTGGTGGGTGTGGACGTCGTCCTCGGCGAACACCGCGCCCTCCGGAATCTCCTCGAAGTTCGCGAAGTGGACGCGGGGGTCCCCGCCGCCCTTCGGTACCTCCTCGCTGCCCTTCACGACGACCGTCTCCGAGAACGTCGGCGGCTCGTCCGCGAGCGCGCCGTGGACTCGGAGGAACGCGAGGCAGGCATCGTAGCCGAACTCGACCGCCCCCTCGCTGCCCTGGCGGCCCACCTCGATCGAGACGGTGTGGGGCACCGTGGAGTCGAGCGTCGTCGACCGCAGCCCGCTCGCGTCGACGACGTGGTCGACGGGGAGCCCGGTGACGGTACGGCGGACCGACTCCGCGAGGTCGCTGAAGATGGCGAACGGGGGCGGCGCGCTGTGGGAGGTGTGGAGCGCGAGCACCGCGTCGAACCCCTCCAGCTCGGCGGTGAGCCGCGGCGCCAGCGCGCGCTCGTACTCCTCGCTGTCGGGATCGCCGGGGAACGACCGGTTCAGGTCCGCGTCCGTGTAGCGCGTCTCGGCTTCGATCGCGGGCTCGTTGGCCAGGACGAGCCGGACGAGCCCGCCGTCTCCGCCCTCTCTGTCGGCAGCGGCGAGCGAGGGGAGCTCCGCCGCGAGCCGCTCCACTATCCGCACGCCGGCGGGCTCGTCACCGTGGATCCCGCCGACGATCGCGACGCGGGCCGACCCCGCCGACCCGCGGTCGAACGTTTCCATACCGTCGGTATCCGCCGTCGGACCATAAATCGTCGCGGTCCGCGGTCAGTGAGTTCACCGGCCCAACCGCTTCGCGAGCGCGGCCCGGTACCGCCGCGCCAGCCGCCTCGCGACGAAGCGGTCCCGGGGGTCCACGCCGAGGAGGCGGAGCGAGCCGACGTACGCCGCGAGGCCGACCGCGCTCCCCGCGAGGACCGCCGAGGGCCCTGTCAGGAGCGTCCGGACTCCGTACATCGCGCCGAGGGCGACGGCGCCCGCCGCGAGCGGGATGAGGAAGCTCCGGTCGAACGGCCACAGCCCCTCGAAGCGGCGCAGGAGGAGGACCTGGATCCCGTTCTGAACCGCGATGGCGAGTGACGTGCCGAGCGCGGCGCCGACGAGCCCGTACCGGACGACGAACGCGTACGTGAGCCCGACGTTGAGGACCGCGAGCAGCCAGTCGAGCGCCATCCGCGCGTACTGGTGGTCGGTCATCATCAGGAGCCAGCCGGTCGCCCCCACCGCGCTCCCGACGAAGACGCCCCCGAGGTAGACGACGAGCGGCACGTACCCCGCGACGTACGCGTCGCCGAACAGTCCGAGGATCTCCCGGCCGTACACCGTCAACACGGCGAGGATCGGGACGACCGCCGTGACGATCTGTCGCGTGACGGAGCCGTACACCGCGTTGAGCGTCGCCGTCCGGTCGCTCGCGTACAGCTCCGAGGCGACGGGGGGAAGCAGTTGGTTGAACGAGAGGAGGGGGATCCACGCGACCGCGATCACCACGAGGACGACGTTGTAGACGCCCGCCGCGGTCGCCGTCAGCAGCGCGCCGACGAGCAGCACGTCGACGCGGTTCTGGAACACCTTTCCGAGGCTGCTCATCGCGACGGGCGCCGCGTGGTCGTAGAACCGCCGCGCCTCTGCGCGAGCGCTCCGGAGCGACGGACGGACGCCGGTGACGGACGCGGTGAGCGGGACGGCGACCGCGGCGAGGGACGCGGTCGCGGCGACGATAGCTCCGGCGACGCCGACGACGGAGTAGCCGAGCGCGAGCGCGCCGAGGACGCCGACGAGCCGGGCCCCCGGGCGCAACAGCTTGTTGAACAGTATCTCGCCGCGGGCCGACCCGACCGCCCGGAGGAGGGCGGACGCGACCATCACGACGCCGAGCAGCCCGACGAGTCCCCCGAACGCGCGCATCGTTCCCGGGAACCCCGGTTCGGTGACGGTGCGGGCGTTTATCACCGGCGCGGCGAGCCAGACCCCGGCCGCGATCGCGACCCCGAACCCGACCGTCGTCGCGTACGCGAGGCCGGCGACCGCGCCTTGCCGCTCCGGGTCGTCCCCGTACTCCGGGAGGTAGCGCTGGATGGCGGGAACGCTGCCGAACGTCACGAGCCGAGAGAGTAGCTGGGCGATCCGCCACGCCAGCGCGTAGACGCCGTAGGCTGTCGGGCCGAGCCCGCGAGCCAGCGCGAACTCGGTCGCCGCGATCAGCGCGCGCTGGCCGGCGACGCCCCCCGAGGTGAGCACCGCGCCGTGGGCGATCGTCTCCAGCGCCTCGCGCTCGTCGTCGGGGATCGCGGCGTCCCGCTCGGCGGGCGCACCGCTCTCCGGACTCTCCGCGCGTCGGCCGGCGTCGTCGGGGGCGCTCGCCACGGGGGCTCTACCGGTTCGGTTTCGGTCGGGTCAAAAAAGGGACGCGTTTCGCCGCCGGTCCGGACGGGACCGCCGCCGCGCCGCCGTGGCTCACCAGCGCTGGTGGACGTGTTCGCGCACGTAGTCGTCGTACACCTCGCTTGCGGCCTCGCGCTCGGCGTCGGAGAGCGAGTGTGCCTCGCTCGCGGCCGCGTTCGCCCGGACGTGCGCCGGCGTCGTCGATCCCGGAATTACCGTGGAGACCGCGTCGTGGTCGAGGATCCAGCGCAGCGCGAACTCGGGCAGCGGGCGGTCGTCGGGGAGGCGCTCGTCGAGCGCGTCGACCGCGTCGAGGCCCGCCTCGAACGGGACGCCGGCGAACGTCTCGCCCACGTCGAAGGCGTCGCCCTCGCGGTTGTAGTTGCGGTGGTCGTCCTCGGGGAACTCGTCGTCGCGCGAGAGCGCGCCCGTGAGCAGCCCGGAGGCGAGCGGCACCCGGCAGATCACGCCCACGTCGCGGGCGGCCGCCTCGTCCAGGAACAGCTCGGCGGGCCGCCGCCGGAACGGGTTGAAGATGATCTGGACGGACTCCACGCCGGGGTATTCCATCGCCTTCAGCCCCTCTTCGACGCGCTCGACGCTGACGCCGTAGTTCGCGATCCGCCCCTCGTCCGCGAGCGTTTCGAGCGCGTCGAACGTCTCCGGTCGATAGTAGACGTCCGTCGGCGGGCAGTGGAGCTGGACCAAGTCCAGCGTGTCGGTCCCGAGGTTCTCCCGCGAGCGGTCGACGAACCGCCGGAGGTTCGGCTCCGTGTAGCGGTCGGCCTCGTGCGGATCGAGCCGGCGGCCGGCCTTCGTCGCGACCGTCACGTCGCCGCTCTCGATCTCGTCCGCGAGCGTCTCCCCGACGATCCGCTCCGACCGGCCGTCGCCGTACACGTCGGCGGTGTCGAAGAAGTCGATCCCGGCGTCGCGGGCGGCCTCGACCGCCGCGACCGCCTCCGCTTCGCTGACTTCGCCCCAGTCGCCGCCGATCTGCCAGGCGCCGTAGCCGACCTCGCTGACTGCGCCGACGCCGCCGAGTTCGCGGTGGTTCATGTCGCCCGCATCTGATCGGGGCGGGGGCAAGGGCGTTCCGGAGGCGGCAGCGGCCGAGCGACGCGGCCGGCCGCGTCGAGGACCCCCGACGCCGACCCCGCCGGCGGTGTCGCGAACGGCGGGAGCGCGGCGGCCGCCTCAGCGGGTCGCTACGCTCGACCGTTGAGCGGACAGACGAAGAAGTCCGGCGGGCCGAACCCCGGTCGGCCCAACGTGACCGTGACGTACTCCTTGTCCAGGATGTCGTCGTCGTTCGTCAGCGGGGCGTCGCGATTGAACGCGTCGACGTCCGTCACCTCCGCCGAGAAATGCGTCCACTGGCCGCCGTTCCACCCCTCCTCGCCGGGTGCCGACTCCGAGACGAACGGCGAGCGCTGGGCGTCGCTCGCGTCCGCGTTCGCCACGATGGGTCGCTCTCCGTCGTGGAGGAAGTAGATCTTGTCTTCGGGATCCGGGCGTTCGTCGAGTACCTTCACCACGTTCGTGCGCCAGAGGTCGCCCTCGGCGTACACCCGCCCGAACGTCTTTCCGTTCCCCTTCTCGCTTCCCTTCCCGGGATTCGCCGCGGCGACGCCGGCACCGCCGACGCCGGCGACGGCGATGGCCGTTCCGGCCCGGAGGACCCGTCGTCGCGTCTGGGTGTTCGTTCCGTTCATTGGTTCTCGGAGGCGCTCTGCCTCCGGTTTCACCGACGAATGGTCGCTTAAAGAATATTTTTCCAACTCGCTGCGAACTCCGTTCAACATTGCGTCAAAATCCTCGCGAGCGGCGGTCTCCGTCGGCGCTCGGCCGGGAACCTCGACAGGGTCCCCGCGCGAACGGTCCGCCCCGCCTCGGGGCTGGAACCGGTGTATCGGTCCGTCCGCGGGTCACAGCGCGTCCGCTAGCGCGTCCATCGTCTCCTCGACGCGCCCGACGCGCGCGTTATGGCCCATGTGACCGACGCGGAGGACGTCCTCGGTACCGTCGCCGAGCCCGGTCGCGAGCACCACGTCGTGCTCCTCCCGGAGCGTCTTCTGAAGCGCCTCGGCGCGGCCGGGGACCTCGAAGGCGGTCACCGTCGGCGAACTGCGCTCCGGGTCGGGGACCGGCTCCAGCCCCAACTCGGCGCCGCGCTCGCGACACCGCGTCGCGGCCGTTTCGTGTCGCTCCCGCACCGCGTCGAGCCCCTCGTCGAGCAGCAGGCCGAGCGCCGCGTCGAGCGCGACGACCTCGGTCGTCAGGTGCGTGTACGGGAAGCCCTCGCTCACGTCGCGGAACGGCAGGAAGTTCGCGTACAGCGAGTGGGGGTCGCGCTCCTCCATCGCGGCCCACGCCCGGTCGCTCACCGCCGCGGTCGCGAGCCCCGGCGGCGCGCTGAAACACTTCTGTGAGGCGCCGAGGCACACGTCGATCCGGTCGGTCGGCACCGAGACGCCGCCGAGCGACGAGACGGCGTCGACGACCGTCAGTATCTCCGGATCCGCGGCTTCGATGCGGTCGAGCGCGGCGGCGACGTCGTTGAGCGTCCCGGTCGGCGTCTCGCAGTGGACCGCCGTCGCGATGTCGAAGTCGCTCTCGTCGCTCGCCAGCGCCTCGTCGAGCGCGTCGAGCGGCAGCGGTTCGTCGCGTTCGGCCGCGACCAGCGTCGCCTCGCCGCCGTACGCCTCCACGAAGTCCGCGAACCCCTCGCCGTAGAGACCGTTCGCCAGACACAGCACCTCGGTGCCGGGCTCGACCAGCGAGGCGACCGCGGCCTCCAGCCCGAGGATGCCCTCGCCGCCGAGGGCGACGACGTCGCGCCCGCCGGCGGCGGCCGGCACGCTCGGGTCGACGCCGTAGGCCCTCGCCAGCCGCTCCGTGAGGCGGTCGTATATCTCCCGAAACCGCGGGTCCACGTCGGGGTTGATAAGCTCGCGGGACATCGCGTCGCGCACCGGTTCGGGGACCGCGGTCGGTCCCGGCGTCATGAGCATACGCGTCGGTTCGGCCGGCGGTACATAAGCGGTCCGCGCGAGTCGTGCCGAGTTCGCGGTGACCGACGGGCCGACACGCTGATATATTTCTGTCGCCTGCGTTCCGGTACGATGATGCTTCCGACCCACGTGCTGGCGGGGATGCTGCTTGCGACCCCGCTGGTGCGCGTGGCGCCGGAACTGGCGCCGGTCGGGTTCGCCGCCGGCTTCCTCGGTGGACTCGTCCCCGATCTCGACATGTACACCGGCCACCGGCGGACGCTCCACTACCCCGTCTACTACTCCGCCTTCTCCGTCCCGGCGCTCCTCGCGGCCGTGCTGGCGCCCTCGACGCTCACCGTCGGCGTCGCGCTCTTTCTCCTCGGCGCGGCGCTCCACAGCGTCTCGGACATGTATGGCGGCGGCCTGGAGCTCCGCCCGTGGGAGGGGAACTCCGACCGCGCGGTGTACGACCACCGCCGCGAAACGTGGATCTCACCCAAACGCGGCGTCCGGTACGACGGCGCCGTCGAGGACCTCGCGCTCTCCGTCGCGCTGGGGCTCCCGCTCCTCGCGCTGGTCGACCCTCCGCTCCGCGCGGTCGTGATCGGCACGCTCGGGGTCGCGGTCGTCTACGCCGCCCTTCGACGGCGCCTCGCGGAGATCGCCGCGGCCGTGATCCCGCTGCTCCCGTCGTCGCTCGACCCGTACCTCCCCGAGCGGTACCGGTGACCCGGCCGCCGCCTGAATCAACGTTATTAGGTGCCCCGACTCGTTTCATCCGACAACAGTCCGCGCCGGCGACCGATCCGATCCCGGCGCGCCGAACCCACCATGCAACAGTACCTCGACCTCGTCGACGACGCGCTCTCGACGGGCACGTACAAGCCGAACCGGACCGGCGTCGACACCATCGCGACGTTCAGCGGGCAGTACACCGTCGACCTCGCGGAGGGGTTCCCCCTCCTGACCACGAAGAAGATGGACGGTTATCGGTGGAACTCGCTCATCCACGAGGTGCTGTGGTACCTCTCGGGTGAAGAGCACGTCCGGAACCTCCGCGAGGAGACGAAGATCTGGGACGCGTGGGCCGACGAGGAGGGGAAGCTCGACACCGCGTACGGCCGGTTCTGGCGCCGCTACCCGGTTCCTGAGGAGGCCGCCGCGCTCCCCGGCGAGACGTGGCCCGACGACGCGGACCGCTGGGTCACCGTCGAGGAGGACGCCGACGGGACGACGCGTCGCACGTTCGACCAGATCCGGTACGTCCTCGACACGCTGGAGGAGAACCCCCACTCCCGGCGGATGGTCGTGAACGCGTGGCACCCGGCGAACGCCGCCGTCTCGACGCTGCCGCCCTGCCACTACACCTTCGTGGTGAACGTCCAGGACGGCCGGCTCAACCTCCACCTGACGCAGCGGTCGGGCGACATCGCGCTCGGCGTCCCGTTCAACATCGCGGCGTACGCGCTGCTCGCGAACGCGCTCGCCCAGCGGACCGACTTCGAGGTCGGGGAGTTCGGGCACACCGTCGTCGACGCGCACGTCTACTGCGGCCGGGGCGACCGCGGGAAGTGGTACGCCAACAACCTCCGGTACGTCCAGGAGCGGCTCGCGAACGTCGAGCGCAAGGGCGACTACCTCGACGTGAAGAGCTGGGTCGAGCGCACCGCGCCCGACGAGCCGAACGGGCAGGAGGGGTACGACCACGTGCCCGGCCTCCTCGAACAGCTCTCGCGAACCCCCCGCGACCGCCCGCGGATCGAGATCGCGGACAAGCCGCTCGACGAGTTGACCTACGAGGACGTCGCGGTCGTCGACTACGACTCCGCGGACGGCATCTCGTTCGCGGTCGCGGAGTGATGGGGGACGCGGATTCCGACGCCGGGGACGACGGCTCCGACGAGCGCGCGCTCGACCCCGACCTCGTCCTCGTCGCCGCCGTCGCCGAGAACGGCGTGATCGGCGCCGACGACGGGATGCCGTGGCACTACCCCGCCGACCTCGCGCAGTTCAAACGGCTGACGACCGGCCACCCGGTGATCGTCGGCCGGAAGACGTACGAGCGCATCGCCGACCGGATCGGCGGCCCGCTTCCCGACCGGACCAGCGTCGTGTTGACGACCGGCCCCCTGGGCGACGACGACCTCCCGGCGGGCGCGGTCGTCGCGCACGACACCGAATCGGCGCTCGCGCGCGCGACCGCGGACGCCGCCGACCGCGGCGTCGACGAGGTCTTCGTCATCGGGGGCGCGACCGTCTACGAGGCGTTCCTCGACCCCGCCGACCGGATGGTGCTCACCGAAATCCCCGAGCGGCCCGACGGCGACACGCGGTTCCCCGAGTGGGACTCCGACGCGTGGGTCGAGCGCGCCCGCGAGACCGACGGCGACCTCGCGTTCGTCACCTACGAGCGGCGGGACGCGGAGTGAGCGGCGTCGGAGCGGGACCGAGCGCCGGGACGCGCCCCGCTCGCACCGAGCCCGCGACTCACTCCAGAAATCGCGACTCCGCGCCGCCCGAGGGCATCGTACACCGGTCCTTCTTTCCGAACCAGCGGTACCGGTTGTCGGCGACGAAGTCGTACACGCGGTCGCGGACCGCCGCGGGGACGTATCGGAACGGGGAGAGCAGTCGATAGCGTCCGCCGAGCCCCGTCGCGATCTGGATGACCGCGGACGACTTCACGTAGCTCTCGCCGTCTTCGATCAGCACGATCGACTCCAGTTCGTCGGTCGCGAGGTCGTGTTCGGCCAGCAGCGCCCGTCCGACGTCGGACTGGAGCGAGGCGAACCGGTACTTGCCCTCCGGATCGCGGGGGAGGATGAACTGTACGAACCCGCTACAGAGGTTACAGACGCCGTCGAAGAGAACGATCGAGGCGTCCTCCGGGAGACCCTCGTCCATCACTCTCGGAGGTACGCCGCCGTCGCAGTTGAGGATTCCGATGGATTCGATCCGAGGGACCCTCTCGCGACCGCCGAGACGGAGACGCCCGTTCCGCGCACGGAAAACTTATCGTCCCGGTACCTCTCCAACAAGCCGAAGTACAGAGTATGGCTCGGAACCTCTCGACCGCGAGCGTCCGGTCGCGGCTCTCCGCGGTCGTCCGACGGCTCTCGGCGGCGGTCGCCGCGCGCGTCTCGGTGGACCCCCGCGCGCTCGCCGCGTTCCGGATCGGGCTCGGAGCGCTGCTGATCGCCGACCTGCTCCTCCGCTCGCGCTCGCTGACCGCCTTCTACACCGACTACGGCGTGCTCCCGCGCCGGGCGTTCTTCTCTGACTACTCGACGAGCTACTCGCTCCACGCGCTCTCCGGCGAGCCGTGGGCCATCGCGTCGCTGTTCGCGGTCGCGGGCGGGGTCGCCCTCGCGCTGCTCGTCGGGTACCGGACGCGACTCGCGACCGTCGTCTCGTGGCTACTGCTGTTCTCGCTCCACGCCCGGAACCCGATGGTGTTGAACTCGGGCGACGGTCTGCTTCGCATGCTGCTCTTCTGGAGCGCCTTCCTCCCGCTCGGCGCGCGCTGGTCGGTCGACGCCGTCAGGCGAGCGGACCGGGGGGCCGACGCGGCAGCCGACGCCGCTCCCACCGCGGATCCCGTCGGCGGTCCCGCGTCGGGCGACGGCGGCGGTCCCGCGTCGGGCGACGGCGGCGGTCCCTCGACGCCGGGTCCGAGCGAGCCAGCGGTGGCGAGCGTCGCCACGATGGCGATCCTGGTACAGATACTGGTGATGTACCTGACGAACGCCGTCCACAAGTACAGGAGCGACCTTTGGATGGGCGGCGAGGCGGTCGCGTACGTCATGCGTGCCGACCAGTTCACCTACCACCTCGGAAACCACCTCGCCGAGTTCAGCGGCCTCCTCCGCGCGTTCACGCTCCTGTGGGTCGCGCTGCTGTTCGCGTCGCCGCTGTTGCTCCTGCTCACCGGGACTCCACGCGCCGTGCTCGCCTCGCTGTTCGCCGGAATGCACCTCGGGATGGCGGTCTCGATACGGGTCGGTCTCTTCCCCGTCATCGTCGTCGTCGGCCTCATCCCGTTCTTCCAGACGCCCGTCTGGGACGCTCTCGACCGCGCCGTCGCCGGCCTGAACCGGTCGACGCGGCTCGCGCGCTGGCGGGCCCGACTCGAATCTCTGGCGAGGGCCGTTCGCTCGCTCGCCGCGTCGCTCCCCCGACCGACCGCCTCGAGGCGTCTCGACGGCCTCCGGAGCGAGGGCCTCGCCGCCGGTATCGCCCGCGGACGCGCCCGCTTCTCGGCGGTCGTGCCGACCGTCTTCCTCGTGTTGATCCTCCTGTCGAGCGCGGGATCGGTCGGCTACGCCGAGGTCCCGGATCCCGCCGCCGACGCCTTAGACGCCGTCGACATGCAGCAGTCGTGGCAGATGTTCGCGCCCGATCCGATCCACACGACCCGGTGGTACGTCGCGTCCGGGACGCTCGAAGACGGGACCGAACGGGACGTGTTCCGGGACTCGACCGTCGACTTCGATCGGCCGGCTCGCGCGGAGACCACCTACCGGACCGCGCGCTGGCGGAAGTACCTCAAGAAGGTCTCTGCCGCCGACAACGAGAACCACCGCTCGTACCTCGCGAACTACCTCTGTACGGACTGGAACCGCACCCACGAGACGGACGTCGAAACCGTGACCATCTATCGGCTGTACGAGCGGATCCACCCGTACAACGGGACGGTCGAGGCCGCGAACGAGTTCGAACTGATCGAGTACGACTGCTCGGGCGAGTTCGTTCAAGACGCGTGATCGCCCGCCTCGGTACCGCCGGTCGTCGGCGGTGTCGCTTCGCCGGGGACGGCGGCGCCTAGTTCGAACGAGCGGGCGTCCGGTCCGCGGCCGCTCGCTCCTCGAGAACGGTCGTTCCGCGACCGACCCGCGTCTGGTAGGCGCGCGCCTCGATCCCGGCGCCGGCGAAGGCGTCGAGCATCGCGGCGGCGATGTCGCGGCGGTCGCGCTCTCGGCAGGCCGCGATCACCGCCGGTCCGGCGCCGCTGACGCTGACGCCGGTCGCGCCCGCGTCGAAGGCGCGCTCGCGCACGTCGTCGTAGCCGGTGATCAGGCGGGCGCGTTCGGGGGTGACCACGGGGTCGTCCATGCCGAGCCCGACGAGGTCCGGATCCGAGCGACACATCCCGATCGCGAGCGTCGCCGCGTTGCCGACCGTCTCGACCAGCTCCTCCATCGAGGCGGTCTCGGGGACGACCCGGCGGGCGTCGCGCGTCGAGACCGCCACGTCGGGCAGACAGACGACCAGGGGGATCGCGGCGTCGACCGACCGGGTTCCCTCGGCGGTCGTCACGGTGAAGCCGCCGAGGATCGAGGGGGCGACGTTATCGGCGTGCGCGACGCCGGAGACGACCGCCTCGCCCTCGGCGGCGATCGGGACCAACTCCTTCCGCGAGAGGCCGCGGTCGTACAGTCGGTTGAGCGCGACCGCGGCGCCCGCGGCGCTCGCGGCCGAGGAGCCGAGCCCCGAGGCCGGGCGCACGCCCTTGTCGATGTGGATCCGCGCGGGCGCGTCGAGCGCCTCGACGACGGCGCCGACGGTGTTCTTCTCGGGGTCCTCCGGGATGTACTGCGCGCCGACGCCGGTGACCTCGATCGTCGTCTCGGCCGCCTTCTCGACCGTGACGACGTCGGCCGGCCGCGAGAGGGCCGCCCCGAACACGTCGAAGCCGCTCCCAAGGTTCGCGCTCGTCGCGGGGGCCCGTACCGTTACCATGACGGGGAGTGTCACCGGTGGGGCAAAAAGGAGCGGGATCGCACAGAACGACGGCGAGATCGGTCGGGGTCGTCGAGACGGGGCGGGGGAGAAAACACGGCGCGGAGGGGAGACGGGCGGGGGCTTCGCGGGTCGGCGTCAGCGAGCCATCGTCCACAGCAGCGCGCCGACCAAGACGAGGGGAATGCCCAGGAGGATGAACGTCTTCGGCATCGTCGTGTACGGCGCCATCAGGAAGACGACCCCGAAGACGGCCAGAATCGACGCGATGACCTTCTGGGACTTCAGCGGCGCGGCGCCCAGAAGCGACACGAGGAGCCCGAACAGGACGATATGCCCGAGGTGGTAGTCGAGCAGGAACGTGTCGATGACCAGCGGCGAGAGCATTCTTGGCCGAAGGTGCGAGCGATTCGCGCATTAAAGTTCCGTTTCTCGCGGCTCGGGACCGACCGCCGCGTGCCGATATTATAAGGATCGCCGGCACGACCGGCGACCGTGCGACTCGTTCAGGTCATGATTCCGGCGGGCAAGCGGGCCGCGGTCGTCCGCGCGCTCGACGACGAGGGGGTCGACTACGTCGTCACCGACGAGACGAGCGGCCGGGAGTACACCGCGGTCGCGACCTTCCCGCTGCCGACGGCCGCCGTCGAACCCGTCCTCGACCGCCTGCGGGAGGCGGGGATCGACGAGAGCACCTACACGGTCATCGTCGCGGCCGAGACGGTCATCTCGCGGCGGTTCGAGGCGCTCGAAGACGAGTACGCGGAGGACGCCGAACACGGCGGCGACCACATCTCCCGGGAGGAGCTTCAGGCGAAGGCCGAGGGCCTCGCGTCGGGGAGGGGGACGTACGTGTTGATGACCGTCATCTCGGCGGTGATCGCCACCGCGGGGCTGCTGCTCGACTCCCCGGCGACCGTGGTCGGATCGATGGTGATCGCGCCGCTCATCGGGCCGGCGATGTCGGCCGCGGTCGGCACCGTCGTCGACGACGAGGCGCTGTTCCGGCGCGGCGTGCGGATGCAGATACTGGGCGTCGCGGTCGCGGTCCTCGCGGCGACGGTGTTCGCGTTCGCGCTGCGGTCGCTCGCCCTGGTTCCGCCCGGACTCGACCCGCTCGAACTCGCGGAGGTGTCGGAGCGGGTCGCGCCGAACGTCCTCGTTCTCGTCGTCGCGGTCGGCGCCGGGATCGCGGGTATCGTCTCGCTGATGACCGGCGTCTCCGCGACGCTCGTGGGGGTGATGATCGCGGTGGCGCTCATCCCGCCCGCGGCCGCGGTCGGGATCGGGATCGCCTTCCGGATCCCGCGGCTCGTGATCGGCGCGGGCGTCATCGTCGCGGTGAACGTCCTCTCGATCAATCTCTCTGCGCTCGTCATGCTGTGGTACGAGGGGTACCGCCCGCAGCGGTGGTTCCGCGAGGACGACGCGCGCTCGGCGTTCCTCAAGCGCGCCGCCGTGCTGGCGGTCGCGATCGCGCTCCTCTCGGTGTTCCTCGGCGGCGTCACCTACGAGTCGTACGTCGCCTCGACCACCGAGGCGGACATCCGCGCCGCCGCGAGCGACGAGCTGACGGCGCTGGACTCGGAGTTCGAACTCCTCGAACTGTCGGTCGAGCGCACCGGAACGGTCCCGCCGCTGGAAACCGAGCGGGTGGTGATCACGGTCGGCGTGCCACCGGGCGGCTCCGTCGAGGGGATCGCGCCCGCGATCGACGACCGGATCGAGACCGTGATCGGCAGCGAAGTCACCGTCGAGGTCCGCACGGTGACCGTCGAGCGCGCCTGAATCTGCCTCGGCGGTCACCCTCTGCCCGCGGTCACCCGGCGACGCCGCCGCACTCACGACCGTGTCGCCCGCGATCACCCGGGGTGACGCCGCCGCAGTCGGTCGTTTTCCGACCGCGTGACCGGAAGAGCAAGGGCTTTTTATCGGGCCGCCGTCGCGCCGGCCAGTGACGGACTCAGAGCGACCCGACGACGATTCGATGCGGGAGGTCGTCGAGCGGTCTCGGAGCGGTGCGCCGGCGGTCGGAGAGGCGGTCCGGGACCGGTTCTCCTCGGACGAGGTGTTCCAGCGGATCATCGCGGCCGCGGACGAGGAGGTGACCTCGGGGAGTCGGGAGCTGTTCTTCAGCGGGCTCGCCGCCGGGCTGGCGATCACGATCACGTTCATGTTGTACGCGTCGCTGACCGCGTCGACGGACTCTCACCCCGTGTTGAGCGTCCTTCTCTATCCGCTCGGATTCATCTACATCATCATCGGCGGCTACCAGCTGTACACCGAGAACACCCTCCCGCCGGTGGCGCTCACGCTCGAACGGCTCGCGAGCATCCCGACGCTGCTTCGCCACTGGACGATCGTGCTCGCCGGGAACTTCACCGGCGGTGCGATCGGCGCGGCCGTCCTCTCGTACGGCGGGGTCTTCACCGGCGACACCGTCGGGGCGGCGCGGTACATCTCCCGGGGCGGGTTCGACGTCGGCGCCGTCCCGCTGTTCTTCAAGGCCGCGATGGCGGGGTTGATCGTCGCCGGCGTCGTCTGGGTCGGCTTCGCCTCCACCGACTCCGTGAGCCGAATGCTCGTCGTCTACCTCGCGTTCCTCGCGATCCCGCTCGGCGACCTGTTCCACGTGGTCGTCTCCTTCACGGAGGTGCTCTACCTGTTCTTCGAGTACAGCATCCCGCTGTACGGCGCGGAGATAAGCCTCTACTCCGGACTCGTCGGCTTCGTGATCCCCGTCCTGCTCGGGAACACCATCGGCGGGGTCGTCTTGGTCACCCTCGTCAACTACTTCCAGACCAGCGAGGAGCGCCTGGAGGAGGCGCGCTTCGAGGGGGTGACCCGTCGGCTGACGGTCCCCGAGTGGGCCTTCGGCCGCGCGGCCGGACGTTCGTACGTCCCGATACTGGACGCGACCGAGGCGGGGCTGTTCGCGGGCGAGGGGTATCGGATCATGGTCCCGATCACGAACCCCCGGACTGACGGCCCGATCGTCGAACTGGGGGCGCGGCTCGCGAGCAGCCACGAGGAGGGCGTCGTCCACATCGTCCACGTCGTCCAGGCGCCAGAGCGCATGTCGCTGTCCTCGGGGGACGCGGGGCGCCGGATCGCGGACGTCTCCGCCGAGGGGATGGCCGATCTCCGGTCCACCGCGACGGAGTACGACGTCGAGGTGGCGACCTCGACCGTCGTCTCGCACCGCTCGTTCGAGGAGGTGTTCGACGCGGCGCGGCGGACCCGCCCGGACGCGGTCCTGATGGGGTGGGGCGACGACCAGCTGTGGGGCGCCGCCCGCGCGGAGCGGCCAATCGACGAGCTCACGAACCAGCTCCCCTGTGACTTCCTCATCCTCAACGAGCACGAGCTCGACACCTCCCGGGTCCTCATCCCGACGTCCGGCGGCCCGGACTCGGACCTGAGCGCGGAGGTCGCGAAGGTGCTCGCCGACACCGCCGGCGCCGAGGTGACGCTGCTTCACGTGGTCGACGGTCCGGAGAAGCGACCGGGGGGCGAGGCGTTCCTCGCGGCGTGGGCCGACGAACACGGCCTCGACGACGCGGAGCTCGTCGTCGACGAGGGCGGCGACGTCGAGGCCGGCATCGCGCGTGCGGCCGCCGACGAAACGCTGATCATCATCGGCGCCACCGAGAAGGGGCTGCTCTCCCGGCTGGTCTCGAACTCGCTCCACCTCGACGTCATCCACGACGTGGACGCCTCAGTGTTGCTCACCGAACGGCCCAGCGCCCGGTCGCTGCGCGAGCGGCTGTTCGGCTCCGGCCGCCGGGCCACCGACATGTCGGCCGGCGTCGACCGCGACGCGGAGCTGTCGCAGGGCACGGACGTGGGGTCCGCCGAACGCAGGGAGAGCGACCGCGACGCCGGCGACGACACCGACGGCGAGGAGGTGGCTGACGACGACACCGACGGGACGGCTGCCGCCGGCGACGAGGGGGTCGACGCCGGCGGTTCGACCGACGAACGGCCGCCTCCCGACGACAGCTACATCGCCGACCACGACGACGCCGACGAGGAGGCCGCCGGCGGGGCGGACCCCGAGGACACGGTCGGTGAGGGCGACGGGCGATAGCGAAAACGGCTCTTTGCGTTATCGGCGGCTTATAGGTGTCCGGGATCGATTCGGAGCGTATGGACAGGCGACTGACGGCACTCATCGGCATCGCGGCGCTCGTCGCGCTGGCCGGCTGCTCGGGGCTCGCGGGAACCGCGACTCCGGCCGGCGGCGACGAGGCGCAACTGGAACGGAGCATCGAAGTGACGGCCACGGGCGAGGCGACGTCGGCGCCCGACCGCGCCACCCTCCGCGTCGCGGTCACCGCGACCGGCCCCGACGCCGAGGCGGTCCGCGACGAACTCGACGCGGGCGACGAAGAACTGCGGGCGGCCTTGACGGAGTGGGGGCTCGACGACGACGCGATCCGGACCGCCCAGTACGACGTCCGCGAGAGCTACGAAACCCGCGAGGACCCGAACCGGACGCGGTACGAGGGCGTCCACCAGTACGCGATCGACCTCGACGACGTCGACGCCGTCGGAGAGGTGATCGACGTGGCGGTGAACGCGGGCGCCGACCGGGTCCAGCGGATCCAGTTCGGACTGAGCGAGGAGACGGAACGCGAGGTCCGCGAGGAAGCGATCGCGAAGGCCATGGCGAACGCGGACGCCGACGCGGCCGCGCTCGCGAACGCGAGCGGCTTGGAGGTCTCCGGCGTCTACGAGGTGTCGACGGCGCAGTCGGGAGGAGGGGTGTACGTCGAGCGCGCCACCGCTGCCGCTGGCGGCGGCGACGCGGGCGCCTCGACCGCCATCGAGGCCGGTGACGTGACCGTGAGCGTCTCGGTGAAGGTCGTGTACGAAGCCGTCCCGGCCTGACGGCGCGAGCGACCGGCCTCTCCCGCGTGCGAGCGTCGCGGTCGGCGCCCGGCTACTCTCCGTCGCGGGTGGGGAGGTCCGGCTCGTAACCCACCGCGTCGACGGCCATGTCGAGGACGGCCTCGACGTTCTCGTCCTCGGTGACGCTCATCGTCGCGTCGACGGACTCGGCCTGGACCGCCTCGAAGCGGTCGTGTTTGTTCGCCACGGTGAGCAGCGGCACGTCCGCGCCGAACAGCTCGCGGACCTCCTCGCGGAGCTCCAGCTGGACGTCGAGGGGGTAGCCGCAGTCGCCGGAGGGGTCGAGGACGAAGACGACGGCGTCCGCGAGGTGTTCGAGGGCGCTCACCGCCTGCCGCTCGATGTCGTTGCGCTCGTCCTCGGGCCGGTCGAGGAGGCCGGGGGTGTCGACGATCTGGTACCGGACGTGGTTCCGGTCGAAGTGGCCGATCTGGACCCCCTTCGTGGTGAACGGGTACTCCGCGATCCGGTTCGACGCGCGGGTGACCCGGTTGACGAACGAGGACTTCCCGACGTTCGGGTAGCCGGCGACGACGATGGCCGGCTCGTCTGGCCGGACGTCCGGCAGCACCTTCAGCTGGTCGCGCGAGTCGCCGATGTAGCGGAGGTCGTCTTCGATCTGGTCCATCACGTCCGCCATGCGGGCGAACGCCTGCTTGCGGTGTTTCCGCGCGGTGTCGACGTCGGAGTCGCGGATCTTCGTCGTGTACTCGTCGCGGAGGTCCTCGATCTGGCGGCTGGCCCACATCACCTGCGAGAGCGCCTGTCGGAGGCGGTCGACGTCGACGATGGCGTCCGCGAGCTCGTAGTAGAACGGGTCGACGTCGAAGCCGAAGTCGGGCCACGAGGTGACGACGTTCTCGAGGTTGTCCGAGAGCACGTTGCCGGCGGTCCGTAGCATCGACTCCTGCGCCTCGTGGCCGCGCTTCGCTCGCCCGGCCCGCGCCGCCCGCGAGAACGCCTTGTCGACGAGTTCCTCCGCGCGCGGAGTCGTCGGGAGGCCCTCAAATATCATGTTACCGCGGCTTGGCCGCCGACGCGTATAAGACCGTCCGTTCGCGTACCGCCGCGACACGGCGGCGCACGGTCGAACGCGCTGACTTCCCGGAGAGCGTTCCCGACCGCGAACGACGACGAACGTTCGTTATCTATCTCGCGCATATTTCGAGATATATTTATGCCCTAAAAGAATACGACCGGCCATGCCACGCTCGTTCACGCCCACGGCGTACGAGGACCTCGACCCGGACCGTCGCCCGAGCCTCGCGGCGGCGCTGGTCCCGGTCCTCGCCGTCGTGGCGTTCCTCGGCATCGGCTCGGCCGTTCTCGGCTTAGACCCGCACCCGCCGCTCCTCTGGAGTATCGCCTTCGTCGGCGCGTTCGGCCTGTGGCTCGGCTACGACTGGGACGAGCTGTTCGACGGAATCGCCAACGGCCTCGTCATGGGGCTCCAGGCGATCCTCATCATCTTCACCATCTACGGGCTGATCGCCACGTGGGTCAGCGCCGGCACGATCCCCGGGCTGATGTACTACGGGCTGGAGATCCTCTCGCCGACGACGTTCCTCCCGGCGGCCGCGGTCGTCGCCGCGGTCGTCGCGTTCGCGATCGGCTCCTCGTGGACCACCGTCGGGACGCTCGGCGTCGCCTTCGTCGGCATCGGCGCGGGGCTCGGCGTCCCCGCCCCGATGACGGTCGGCGCGGTCCTCTCCGGCGCGTACGCCGGCGACAAGCAGTCGCCGCTCTCCGACACCACGAACCTCGCGGCCGGCGTCACCAACACCGACCTGTACGGCCACATCCGCCGCATGCGGACCGGCACCGCGATCGCCTTCGGGCTCGCGGTGCTCGGCTTCGCCGCGCTCGGCCTCCGCGCGAGCGGGGCCATTCCGGCGGGCCGGATCGCGGACATCCAGGGCGCGCTCACCGGAACGTACGCGATCACCGTCGTCGCGTTCGTCCCGCTCGTCGTCACCTTCGGGCTGGCGATCCGCGGGTACGCCGCGCTCCCGACGCTCGTCGCCGGCGTGTTCGCGGGCGTGCTCACGACGATACTCGTCCAGGGGGCCGGCTTCGTCGCCGCCTGGGAGACGTTCATGTCCGGGACCGCGCCGGAGTCGGGCTCGCAGCTGGTGAACGACCTCCTCGCGACGGGCGGGCTCACCGGCTCAGCGTGGACGATCACGGTCGTCGTCGCCGCGCTGTCGCTCGGCGGGATCTTGGAGCGCACGGGCGTCCTCGCGGTGATCGCCCACGCGTTCACGTCGGCCGTCCGGAGCCCGGGCGCGCTCGTCGCCGGCACCGGCGTCTCGGCGATCGTCATCAACGCGCTCACCGCCCAGCAGTACATGAGCATCGTCCTGCCGGGCGTCACGCTCCGGAACACCTACGACGAGTTCGGCCTCGACACCGACCAGCTCTCCCGCGCGGTCGAGGCCGCCGGGACGCCGACCGGCGCGCTGTTCCCGTGGCACGCCGGTGCCGTCTTCATGGCGAGCGCCACCGGCGTGCCGACGCTGGAGTACGCCCCCTACTACCTGTTCGCGTTCCTCTCGCCGCTCGTGCTGTTCGTTATGGCCGCGACCGGCTACACCATCGACGTGGGGCCGCTCGCGGCCGACGCCGACCCGGGCGAGACCGCCGCTCCGACCCCCGGAAGCGACGACTGACTCTCAACAGGGGGCGATCGACCCCGCGTTCGACACGTTTACGCGCCCGCCGAGCCGTTCGTTCCACATGAGTCTGGAGGTCGCCGTCGCCGCCCCGTTCAAGGCCCGAGCCAGGGACCGGCTCGGACAGGGGGAGTTCGTCGTCGCGCTGTCGCTGGAGCGGGAGTGGTTCTCGCCCGATCAGGCGAAGCGCCTCGTCGACGTCGCGGTCGGTCGCGGCCTGTTGGCGTCCGAGGACGGCGATCTGGTCCCGCGGTTCGACCCGACTGAGGTGACCGTTCCCGAGGGGTTCTCGCCCGACGAGTCGATCCTCCGCGAGCAGTCCACCTTCGAGAGCGCGCTCGACGCCATCGTCGCCGCGGGCGTCGAGAAGCAGCGCGCGGTCGCCGCGATCAACGAGCGACAGCGCGCGCTCGCGGTCACCATCGAGGCCGCCGCGGTCCTCTACGCCCGCGAGCGAGGCGCCGCGGTCGACCGCCTCGCCGCCGAGGTGCGCGAGGAACTCGCCGCCGAGGCGGGCGACGGCGCGACGGTCGCGGACGACGTGACCGACGACTCGACGGTCGCGGACGACGCGGACGACGCGACCGACGACTCGGGGGCCGCCTGAGATGGTCGCGGACCGCCTCTCCGACGGCGTCCGGATCGCTCAGCTGCTCGCCTCCGAGGTGACGGGAAACGAGAGCCGGCTCCGCGGGCTGACGGTCGCAGACGCCGACCGCGACGTCGAGCCGACTCCCGACGGCGCGCTGGCGTACCGGATCGCTCGCGAGACGCCGGAGGGGAGAGCCGGCGCGACGGACGAGGCGACTCCCGGCGAGCCGATCGCCGAGGTGTACGTCCAGCCGGACCGCGCCCGGATCGAGGCGATCGCCGGCCCCGACGCGGCCGCGACGGCGGCGAGGGAGGGCGACCTCCGCGTCCGTCCGAAGGCGGTCCGCCCGCCGCGGACGCTGGTGTTCGTCGAGGACGGCGCGCAGGTGAAGCGAGTGCTACCGGTCCTCGAAGCGATCCGAAACGCGTCGGACGACGAGTAGCCGACGGCAGGCGCCGATCCGCTGAAACGAGTTCTCGCCGCCTCGCCGCGCGCTCACTCGGGCCGTCCGCCGTCGCCGACCGCGGCGTTCGGCCCGGGCGAGCCGTCGGGGTCGGCCGCCTCGCCGGTGACGTCGAAGTCGCGGACGAGCGCCCCGAGCCGCTCCGCCTGCTCCGCCAGCGAGCCGGCCTCCGCGGTCGCCTCGTTCATCGCGGTCAGCTGCTCGTCGGCGGCCTCGGCGACCGCGTCCGCCTCGTCGGCGGTCGACTGACTGATGTCCGCGACCTCCTCGGCCATCGAGACGGTCTCCTCGGTGCTGGCCGCCTGATCGTCGGTGGCGCGGCTGATCTCGCGGATCCCCTCGTCGGTCTCCGCGGCGTTCTCCGACACCCGCGCGAACGCGCCGGCGGCGTCTTCGACGGCGTCGGCGCCGGCGGCGATGTTCTCCTCGGCGCTCCGGACCGCCGTCACCGTCCCCTCGGTCTGCGACTGCGTGGCGCCGATCAGCTCTTCGATCTCCGTGGCCGCGTCCTGGGTCTCCTCGGCCAGCTGTTTCACCTCGTCCGCGACGACCGCGAAGCCGTCGCTCCCGCCGCCGCCCCCGCCGGCCCGCGCGGCCTCGATGTTGGCGTTCAGGGCGAGCAGGTTCGTCTGCTCGGCGATGTCGCCGATGAGGTCGACGATCTCGCCGATGTCCTCCATCCGCTCGTCGAGCTGCTGGACGGTCCCCGCGGCGGCGTCGAGCGCCTCGCGGGACTCCTCGACGCGGTCGATCGCGGCCTCGGCGGTCTCCTCGCCCTCGTCGGCGATGTCGGCGGTCTGCTCGGCGACCTCGACGACGGTCTCGGTCGAGGAGGCCACCTCCTCGATCGTCGCGGAGAGGTCGTTCATCTCGTCGGACACCTGCCGGAGCATCTCGCGCTGCTCGTCGGCCCCCTCCGCGATCTCGCTTACCGACCGACTGACGGCCTCGCTCCGGTCGCTCGCGGTCTCGACGCCGCGGACCGTGTTCTCGCTCGCGTCCGACACCTCCCGGGCGAACGACCGGACCTCGCTCATCGCCTCGTCGATGTCGTCCATCATCCCGTTGAACGCCGTGCCGATCTGCGCCATCGCCTCGCTCTCGCTTTCGGCGTCGAGCCGAACCGTCAGGTCGCCGTCGGCCGCGCGGTCCATCGCGGCGCTGTAGTGGTCCGCCTTCGTCTCGAGGTGGCTGTTCAGCCGCTCGACCTCCTCGCGGCGCTGTTCGACCTCCGCCTTCGCGGCCTCGACGTCCTGGATCTCCGACTGCTTCTGCTCCGCCAGTTCGAGCTGCTCGCGCGCCGCCTCGCGCGACTTCTCGATCGAGTACCAGTTGACCATCAGCGCGCCCGCCAGCGCGAGGACGAACACCGCGTGGATCCCGCCCCAGACGATCGGGTTCTCGATCGCCGCGGTGTGGTTGTAGACGAGGCTCGAATCGATCAGGCTGAACGCGCCGTGGCCGACCGCCACGTACACGACGCCGACGGCGAACGGGAGCCAGTCCTCGTACAGCGCGAGCACGCCGATGAACACGAAGAAGCTGAAGTGCGCCTCGATGTACCCGCCCGACAGCTTCACCATCGCCATCGAGACGGTCATGAGGCTGAACGCCGTGAGCACCGTCCGCTGACGGCGGCCGAGCCGCGGCCAACTCGCCAGCCCGGCGGTGGCGAGGATGACGGCGACGAACCCCCCGAGCATCCACAGCGGCGTCGCCGGGATCTGCGCGCCGGTGAACGACTCAGTCCCGTCGTAGAGCCCGAGGCCGATCAGGAACGGGACCTGAACCACGGTGGCGATCAGGATGTTCCGGTGCCGCGGCGCCCACATCTCGTCCGGCATCGAGGTGCCGTCCGGGATGTATCGGATCACGTCCCGCACGCTCGCCGCCAGCCCGCCCGATTCCCCCGATCGCGTCTCGGTCGCAGTCTCTGCCATACCCGGCGATTGTCGTATGATATAAAAACACGTCGTCTCCAACTATTACCGCTGATACCGTCGTTTAGCTCCCGTAGTGCGGGTAATAAATTGATCCCAGTCCCGCCGCGGAGCTATCGATACCCCGCTCGCTTTGCCTCTTTCTCGACGAAAGCCGAATTAGTTCGGCGGCCGGGGAGGCGAACCCCTCGGGACCGCGGTCGCCGGACGGGTCGCGGGGTCGACCGCGCGGCCGACGGTTTTTATATCGGTCCGGTCCGCCGTACGGTCGTGACGCTCGATCCGATCCACGTCGAGAACATCGCGCAACTCGCGTACGGCATCGGCGGCGACGTGGACGCGACGGACCACGACGACCTCGCGGAGCGCGTGTGGCGCGAGTGGCTCCCCGACCTCCGCCGCGACGGCCGGGTCGTGATCGAGGCGCTCGGCGACCACGAGCGCCGACGGGCCGCGATCGACGACGTCGCGCTCGTCGACCGCCCGTTCGAGACGGTCCACGGCCTCGACTCCGGAACGATCAACCCCACGACGTTCAAGAACGGGCTCGTCGTCGACGTCGCGCACGCGGCGATGGCGAGTTCGCCGACGGATCTCGACCTCCACCGCGACCGCACCATCGTCGCCACGGTCCACGCCGGCGACTCGACCGCCGGCTTCGACAGCGAGTGGGCCCGCCGCGACGAGGGGCACACCCGCCAGCGCGTCCTCCACGTCCCGCGGGTGAACCGCTACGCGGAGCGCGTCGTCCACGCGCTCGCCCTCTACCTCGCGGAGGGGACTCACGCGCTCGACCACGCGGACCGCGTCGACGACCTGCTCGTCCTCGACGGACCGGTCTACCCCAAGGAGCTGTTCACGTGGGCCGACCGCGACCCCGAGCTCGGCGCGCTCGCCCGGGAGGCCAAGCCCCGCGCCGTCATCGAGAAGTACGTCCGCCTCGTCGAGCGGTTCGTCGAGCGCGACGTGCCGCTGGCCGGCTTCGTCAAAAATCCCGCGAGCGGCACCGCGGTCCGAGCGCTCTCTCGCGCCGGCGTGGAGTCGCCGTGGCCCGACGACACCGCGCTGTTCACCCGCCTGCTGGAGCGGCGGGAGCCGGACGGGGACGGCGCGGCACCGACCGGCGACCGAGACACCGGCGGCCCCGCCGACCGCGGCGCCCGCCTCGACGACGACCTCACGTTCACCACCTGGTTCCGGAGTCGCGGCGGCGCGGACGCGCCGATGGCCGCCGACGGCGACGCGCTCGGCGTCGAGCGCGAACTCGACCCGGCGCTGTACGAGCCGACGTTCACCGTCGTCTACGACCCGCGGACCGACGTGACGTACAAGCTGGAGGCGCCGTACGCGTTCACCCGCGACGAGGCGACCCGCGAGCGGCTCACCCGGCAGGTCGTCGCGGAGGTGGCGGCGACGCGCGGGCCGCCGGAGCCGGTCGCGAAGGCGGACGAGCTGGCGCGGATCTCGGCCACGGAGAAGGCCGCGCTCCGTCGGAAGTTCGAGGAGCGGCTCGGCAGCGACCAGCAGGCGACCTACGACGACCTGCGCTGGGGGAAGGAGCCGTACTGAGACGCGGTCGCTCTTCCATGAGCAGTCGACGGCGGAGTAGCGGTGGACGCCTCCGGCGCCCCGACCGCGAGGCGGCCTCGCAGGCACGCGCCGCCGCGGAGGTCAGACGGAGTCGACCGTCCGCAGAACGGTCGCGTCCGCTCTCAGATCGCTCCTGCCAGCAGCACCGCGAAGGTAACCGCGTTGTATATGCCGTGTATCAGTCCCGGGACCAGCACGTTGTCCGTCCACTCGTAGAGCGCGCCGAGGACCGACCCCAACACGACCACGACGCCGACGTACGCCCACCGCTCGACCGGCGTCCCGGAGACGGACGGGAGGTGGATCAGCCCGAACGCGAGGCTCGCGATGAGCACCGCGGGGAGGGTGTCGAACGCGCGCCGGACGCCGCCCTGAACGACGCCGCGGAACAGCAGCTCCTCGACCGGCCCGACCACCGCGAGCGACACCGCGATCATCGCGAGGTAGTACGGAACGGGGTCACCGGCGGGGACGACCGCCTGGTTCTGCCCGGTCGAGAGCCCGACCTGATCGAGCGCGAACAGGGCCCCGTACTGGAACGCGAAGAGGGCGATCCCCCCGCCGACGATGACCGCCGTCTCGCGGGCGGTCGGCCGCGAGAATCGGACGATCTCCCACTCGTCGGTGATCGCGAGGTACCCGGCGACCGCGAGCGCGAACCCGGCGAACTGGAGGAGCGTCCGGAGCAGCTGATACCCGGTCGACCCCTCGGACACCAGCCCGACGGAGGCGGCGAGGCTCGCCCCCGGCGCGGTGATCGCGCTCGCGACGAGGAACGCGAACACGATCGCGAACAGCGCGCTCGCGACGCGGAACACCCGCTCCCCGACCGCGGCCGTCAGGGGGTCTTCGCTCATCGTCGGCGGTACGGTTCGCGGGGCTTTAGGCGCACCGGAAGGGGATCGGCGGCGTCGACTCTCGACCCGCCGGCCGCGGCCTCAGTCGATCCGCAGCTCGCGCTTCTCCTCGACCGCCTCGGCCTCCGCGAAGTCGCCGCCGCCGAGCAGCCCCCGGGCCGCCTTCTTCCCCCACTCGACGGCCGGCTGCGTGAACGTCGACACGCTCGCGAGCTCGCCGTACAGCACGCAGGCCGCCTCCGTCCCGAACAGCAGCTCCCCCAGCGCGCGCTCGTCGACGCGGTCGATCTCGACGCGCACGTTGGGGACGCCGGCCGCCGCGAGGCTCGCCTCCGTCGCCTCGAACTCGGCGTCGAGCAGCCCGCCGAGCGACGAGCCGCCGAGGTACGCGAGCCCGTCGAGGTCGGTCTCGGGAATCGGCACGTCGGCGCGCTCCGTGGGTCGCACGAGCGTCACCAGCTTGTCCGGCGGCCCGGCGCGGTACAACTGGAGCTGGGAGTGCTGGTCGGTCGCGCCGAGCGCGCGGGCGGGGGTCTGCCCGAGTCCGTCCTTCCCGAGGCTCTCGGCCCAGAGCTGGGCGAACCACTCCGCGAACGTCTCCAGCGACTCCGCGTACGGCATCACGGCGTTGGTGAGCGCGCCCCGCTCCGCGAGCGCGTACGTCGCCGCGCCGTAGGCGTACGCGGGCGACTCGTACAGCGAGCCGGCCAGCGCGTCCATCCCGTCGCGGCCGCCCGCGAGGACGGCCTCGATGTCGTGACCCTGGAGCGCGGCGACCGCGAGTCCGACGGTCGACAGCGCCGAGAAGCGTCCGGGAACCCTGTCGGGAACCGGTAGCGAGGGGAGGTCGTGACGGTCGGACAGTTCGCGGAGGTTCCCCGACTCGCCCGTGGTGACGAGGGTCCGCTCGGTCCAGTCGACGCCCGCGTCGGCCATCGCCTCGCGGACGACGAGGAAGTTCGCGAGCGTCTCCGCGGTCGTCCCCGACTTCGAGACCACGTTGACGACGGTGTCGTCGAGCGGGAGGGACGCGAGCAGGGACCGGGTGTCGTCCGGGTCGACGTTGTCGAGGAAGTACGCGTCGACGTCGCTGTCGAGGGCCGTCGCGAGCGTCGCCGCGCCGAGGGCGCTCCCGCCGATACCGACCGTCAGCACCGCCTCGGGGCGGTCGAACCCGTCGACCGCGGCGCGGATCTCGCTCGGGTCCGCGGTCTCGGGGAGGTTCAGGGCGGCGTACCCGAACTCGTCGTCGGCCATCCCGGCCGCGATCCGCTCGTGCGCGGCCGAGACGCGGTCGTCGAGTCTGTCCAGCGTTTCCGTCGTGAGCCCGGGGGTCGTCTCCAGGGCGTTGCCGAGGTCCACGCGCATACGTGTCTCACCGCGCGAGAGCGACTTAAAAACCGCCGACCGGGCTGAGCGCCGCCCCCGCAGCGAGGACGCGGCGACCGGAACGTTAGTCGGCCGCCGCGACCGGTTCCTCGCCGTCGTCGAGCGCCGGGCGACCGATCAGCCGGTCGACGGAGAGCGGGCCGGCGCCGAGCGCGAAGACGGCCGACGCGAGGCCGAACAGCGCCACGTGAGCGAGGACCGGGTCGTCCGGGAGCCCGAACAGCGTTGTCGTGAACAGGACGAACGAGAGCGCGGCCGCGCCCCGGGTGAAGAAGCCCGCGATCAGCGCGAGGCCCACGGCGACCTCGGTAACGCCGGCGCCGACGACCCACAGCCCCGGGTCGACGGGGACGACCGACGTGAGGTCGTACTTCTCGACGACCTGTAGCGCGCTCGCCGGATCGGCGAGCTTCTGGATCAGGCCGAGGTAGACGAACGAGACGCCCATGCCGACCCGGAGCACAGTGGGGACGTACCGCCTGAGCGGGGCGGTCGCCTCGTCGAGGAACGACTTCAGGTGGTGGACCGGGTCGATCCGGCCGTAGTACGACCCCGGCGTGCTGGCGACCTCGAGCAGCATGTCGTCGGCGCTCGGCCGACCGCCACCGAGGACGAGCAGCGCGAGGAGCACCGGGACGTACTCCACGGCGAGAACGACGAGCGGGTCGACGGCGACGAGCACCCACGCGTACGTCAGCAGGCCGGCCGCGGCGGTGATCCGCGTCGCGAGCCCGAAGAGGGTGAAGAAGCCGAGCCCGATGAAGAGGACGCGGAGCAGCGGGCTGGTCGCCGGTTCGAACGAGAGCGTCGGTGCGAACAGGTACCCTTGGAAGCCGGCGCCGACGAGGGGGAGCCCGACGGCGAGCCGCAGCATCCACGGGACGAGGTCGCCGTAGCTGGCGAGCTTCTCGCGGAGGACGACGACGTCGACGACGGTCGGGCGCACCCAGAGGTACGCGCCGATTCCGGCGGTCGCGAGGAGCCCGGAGCCCGCGAATAGTGCCGCGTTGAACGGGTCCGACAGCACTTCCGCGATGAACGCCATCGCGTCGAGCGGGTCGCCCGAGTCCTCGGTGACGTAGTCGACGTGGGCCGCGGCCGGCCGAGCGACGAGCGTCGCGAACAGGGCGAACGCTGCGACGGCAACCGATCGGAGACGAACGGACATACCCCGCGTACGAGCCGAACGCACCTAACGGTATTTCTTCACGAACGTTCGAATCCGACCCTGTAGGTCGTTTCTGCGCCGCTTCGAGCCGCTCGATAGCCGCGTCAGGGGGCCGCCGCCTACGGCGCTCGCGCGACGAGCGCGAACGTCTCGGTCCGCGTCTCCGCACGCTCTACGTCGAACCCGGCCTCGGCGAGCGCGTCGCGCGCGTCGCTCACGGGGTAGCGCTCGTCGACCGGGGGCCCGTGGTCGCCGCCGCCGTCGGCCGACCAGTCGAACACGACGAGCCGTCCGTCCGAGCGGATGACGCGGGCGACCTCGTCGATCGCTTCCGGGCTCGCGAACTCGTGGTACGTCATCGTCGAGAACGCGCCGTCGATCTCGCCGTCCGCGAACGGGAGGTCTGCGACATCGCTCGCGACGAGGTCGACGTTGTCTGGAGCGCCCTTCTCGCGGTAGTACTCGTGCATCTCGGACTGGACATCGACGCCGTAGACCGTCTCGGCGTGCTCGGCGACGTCGTCGGTGTAAAAACCGGTGCCGCTACCGAGGTCGGCGACGACCTCGACGCCGCCCTCGATCAGCGGACCGACCAGCTCCTCCGCGGACACCCAGCGGTAGCGGTCGGGTCGATCTAGCCGCTCCGCCCGGTCGGCGTCGAACGTGTGAAATCCCATGCGCGGTCTTGTACGGCGAGTGCTTTAACGTGTCCGGTCGCCCGGTGTCCGAGCACGGGTCCGCGCGGCGGCGTCTCCGATCGCGGCTCACCACTCCGCGTCGAGCGCGTCGATCAGCCGGTCGATCTCGGCCTCCGTCGAGACCGCGTGAACCGACGCTCTGACCCCGTCGGGGTGCGGCAGCGACCGGACGACGATGTCGTCGTCGGCCAGTCGCTCGACGGTCGCCTCCGGATCGTCGACGTCGATCGTGACGAGTCCCGACTCGTAGGACCGCGGGCTGAGGAGTCGGTCGTCGGGAACGCCGGCTTTGAGGCGATCGGTGAGCGACTCGATCCGCGACTCGATCGCGTCCAGGCCGACCGCGTCGATCGCGTCGAGCGCCTCGGCGAGGCCGACGTGCGCCGCGGCGGTGGTCGTCCCGACCTCGAGGCGTCCCGCCGCCGGCTTGAACTCGATCGCCTCGCCGGTCGGGTCCTCGACGCTCCGGTAGCCGACCGCGCGCGGCGCGAGGTCGGCCGCGGCGTCGCGGTCGACGTAGAGGAAGCCGGCGCCCCACGGGCCGAGCGTCCACTTGTGGCCGGCTGCGGCGACCGCGTCGGCGCCCCACTCGTGTACGTCCATCGGGACCTGACCGGGCGACTGGACCGCGTCGACGAGGGTGAACGCGCCCGCGTCGTTCGCGACCTCGACGAGGTCGGCGACCGGAAGGCGAGTGCCGTGGGTCCACGTGATCGCGCTGAAGCAGACGAGGCGGGCGTCCGAGACGGCCTCGGCGTACTCCTCGCGGTCGACGCGGCCGTCCTCGGTCTCCAGGACGCGCACCTCTATCCCCTCGCGTTCGAGCCGCTGCCACGGGAGGACCCCGGCCGGGTGTTCGAGGTCGGTTCGGACGACGACGTCGCCCGGTTCCCAGTCGATAGCGCCCGCCACGCGGGTGATCCCGTCGGTGGTGCTCTCCGTGAGCGCGACTTCCTCCGGGGCGGCGCCGACGAACGCCGCGATCCGCTCGCGCACCCGCTCGTACGTCTCGAACGCGTGTTCGTACGGGTCGGTCGCCGCGGAGCCGTACTCGTGCTCCTCGATGAACGAGGCGGCCGCCTCGACGACGTACTCCGGGCTCGGTCCGTGCGCGCCGAAGTTGAAGTACGCCGCGTCGCCGAGGGCCGGGACGTCCGCGCGGAGCTCTCTCGGGGTCATACCGTCGTCGTCGAGTTGGATCGTTCTCATGGTGTCGGTTTCGGCCACTCGGGCCGCGACTGGCCGATCGGTGACCGCGTTCGGGTGATTCCGTGTGCGATGCCCGAAGGTACGCTCAGGCGGTGTGTTCGCCGATCGCGTCGGCAAGCGCCCGCTCGCTCTGCGCCCCGACCATGCGCTCTGCGAGCTCGCCGTCCGAGAACACGAGCAGGGTCGGGATGCCCTGAACGCCGTACTCGCCGGCCAGCGCCTGGTGGACGTCGACGTCGACCTTCAACACCGTCGCGTCGGTGTCTTCCGCGACCGCCTCGACGGCGGGCTCCATCATCTGACACGGGCCGCACCAGTCGGCGTAGAAGTCGACGAGGACGACGCCGTCGGCGACGTGTTCGTCGAACGCGTCGGCGTCGGTCAGCTGGATCGGCTCTCCGGGTGCGGCTTCTGTCGAACTCATACCTACGCCTACGCGCCGCGTGGTGATAATGGTTTTGGATAGTATTCACAATACTATGGCAAGAAAAGCGCGTACCGGCCGTCCGGCAGCGTCGCGATACGAGCCGGTGCGGTGGCTATCCGCGTTCGAAAATCCCGTCGGATCGAGCGAGCGAACCCCGGACCTGACGGTGTCGGAGCGGAGAGAGATCGCAAGGAGACAGTCGGCGGCGACGCGGTGCGGCGCGGGTACTTCGACTACTGAATGTGGCCTTCGCGGCGGAGCTGGTCGGCGTCCTCGTCCTCGTACCGCCACTCGACGTTCGCCTTCTCGTCCTGCCAGTCCCACGGCTCGGCGAGGACCACGTCGCCCTCGCTGATCCACGTTCGGTACTTCATGCGGCCGGGGATCCGGCCGAGCCGCTCCTCGCCGTCGGCGCAGCGCAGCTGAACGTGGTTGCCGCCGAGGTGTTCCGTCACCACGGCGAACACTTCGTCGTCGTTGGGCATTCGGAGGTTCTTCCGCCCGGATTCTTCGCTCATACCTTCCGTTGTACGCTCGCCCGTATAAGTGATTGGAGATGGGTGTGTGCGCCCGCCACGCGACTCGTTCGCACGACTGCGACGGTCATGCGTCGACCCGTGGCCGCCTCACTCCGCGTCGGTGAGCGCCGCCGATCGGCCGTCGGAATCGACCGTCGCGTCCTCGGCCGACACGTCCGTTCCGAACGCGGCGTCGACCTGCGCGAACGCCTCCGCCTGCGTGCCGGAGTTGTCCACGACGACGTGGTCGGCCGCCACCTCGTCGAACAGTTCCTTGAAGCGGAGGTGGATCTCGAAGTCGGCGTCGCTGATCCCGTCGCGGCGCTCGATCCGGCGCTCGACGACCTCCTCGTCGCAGGCGACCTCGACGAGGTCGAACGCGACTCCGGCCTCGGCCGCCGTCTCGCGGGCCTGCGTCCGGAACCGTGCGTCCGCGAACGTCGCGTCGAGGACGACGGCGCCGCCGGCCTCCACGTCCTCGCGGGCGCGAGAGAGGAGCTCGGCGTAGACGGCCTCGGTCTCCGCGTCGGTGTACTCGGGGTCGGGAAACAGTTCCTTGCGAATCACGTCGGTCCGCCGGATCCGACCGTCGACGTGGGCCGCGACTCGCTCGGCGACGGTCGTCTTGCCGACGCCCGGAAGCCCGCAGACGACGATCAGCCGTCCAGTCGACGCCCCGTCGTCGGCCGCGTCGGCGGGCGAGGCGGACGGCGTTGGAGAGCGGGAATCTGCCGTTTCACCGTTCGAAGCCGGCGATTCGGTCCGATCCGGCGCTCGACCGCCTCGGTCACTCATCTACCCGCATCCACCCAGGAGAGGTAAAAGAAAGTTCGCATCTGAAGGTCGCCGTGGGCGACCCTCACGCTTCACCCCCAGCTTGCCACGCGCGGCGCGCTCCGAGCGCGCGACGCGCGGTCTCGGTGAGTCGGTACTCGTTGGTGCGCCTGTCGCGTGCCCGCTTGGCGACGAGGTCGCGCTCGACCAGCCTGTCGAGGTTCTGGTAGAGGCGGCTGTGGTTGATCGCCTCGCCGTAGTAGTCGGCGAGGTCCGCCTTCAGGGCCGTCCCCTTGCGGGCGTTCTCGTGGGAGAGCGCCCAGAGCAGGTCGCGCCGGAACGCGGTGAGGTCGGCGAGCGCATTGCGGTCAGGCGCGCACTCCGCGCTCATGCGTCGTCCTCCGCGCAGTCGTGGTAGACGGGCACGCCGCGTGCGGCGTCGTAGCCGTCAGCCGGCGCTGGACAGCGTGCGCAGTCGGTGGGTTCGCTCGATTCTCCGGTCGTCACGCAGGGCTTAAGCCCCGCAGTTGCCATCGTTGGCATGGTTCTGTGTCACGGCACAGAACCCGACCCGGCCGGGTGCTCCAACACCGCGGCCGGGATTTCTACATTTTGTCACTCGCCGAGGGCTCGTCACTTGGGTTCTGTGGCTACATATGAATTCTCTCGTTACTTGAATGTACGGAAAGTGATTAAAAACACTATACGGTCTTATATTAAATATGGGTGCGCCAGTGTATTATATGAGATATGCGGGAGAGTGGATGTCTGCTGCTGACGATCGGATTTTGGAGTATCTCTCTGAACACGAATCTGGTTCTCCAACGAAAATGAAGAGGGAGGGACCGATTCGATATTCACGTGTTCAGGTCCACCGACGATGTAAGAAGCTAGCTGAAGAGGGTCTCGTCAAAGATCTCGGAAACGGTGTCTACATGATCACTGACGACGGTGAGGCGTATCTCGACGGCCGACTCGACACCGAGAATTGGACCTACATTGATGACGACAATGATGCCGTCGAGGCACAGAACCCGACGGACAGTGAGGCCTCGAACGGGGACGCCACCCGAATGTGAGTTATAGATCTATACAAGGGTCAGCGTTTATTTTCGAGGAACTCCCACTCTAGCGTAGTAGTATCAACTCGAAGTACACCGACGTTCGTTGTTTCATCAATCGCTCTAACATCGATCTGATCCCGGACGTGCGACTCCACGGAGAGCTCTTCGAGCCGCCACTCCTGCGAATCCAACGCCGGCGGAATATCGTCTCCAGACACGACATTCACCGATCGAAGTGTCCCGTACCGTTCCGGTGTGACATCCACTTCGATCGGGAGCTCAACGAGGTCACCGCTCATACGTCGACTTCAGCGCCCCACGATATGAAATTTGCTCAGGAAGATCCGGCTCCGTGACGAGCGTCACCCGGACGAGCCGTCTCCCTAACGATTTTCCCAGTACCAACGATTAAATACAGTTGAGCGGCACTCTCCGATAGATGAGTCAGCAGGACCTGACCTACGTCGATCTGTTCGCGGGAGCGGGCGGACTCTCCGTCGGCCTCGAACGCGCCGGCTTCGAGCTCGTCCACGCGGTCGAGGTCGACGACGACGCCCGCGCCTCGTTCGCGAACAATCGCGAGGGTCTGGAACCGACGGAGCTGACACAGGACATCCGCGGGGTTGACAACCAGGATGTCACCGAGGTCGTCGGCCGCGACACCGTCGACCTCGTCGCCGGTGGCCCGCCCTGTCAGGGGTTCTCCGAAGTGGTCAGCCCCGACGGCAGCGACGACCGGAACCACCTCTTCGTGAACTTCATCTCGTGGGTGAACGAGCTCGATCCGAAGGCGGCACTGTTCGAGAACGTTCGCGGGATGCAAAACACCGCCGACGGGAAGTTCCTCGACGCCGTCGAGGAGTCGTTCGGCGAGATGGGCTACGATGTCAGCTACCGCGTCGTAAAGGCGTCCGACTTCGGCGTCCCGCAGCAGCGTCACCGCCTGCTGGTGCTCGCGACGAAGCGCTCGACGACCGAGTTCCCCTTCGACGGCTTCGAGTTAGACCCGATCGAGACCCCCGGCGTGATCGCCGGAATCGGCGACCTCCCCGAAGTCGGTCCCGGCGAGGAGAAGACCGAGTACGACGTCGAGCCGACGACGGTCATCCAGGATGACCTCCGCGGCGACAACACCGATCTCACCCACCACCAAGCCGCGAACCACACCGAGGACATGGTGGAGATGATTTCGCACATCTCTGACGGTGGAAACCGAACCGAGATCCCGGACGAGCTCCAGCCGTCCTCGGGCTACCACAACTCCTACTCTCGACTCGACTCGCGGGAGCCGGCCGTCGCGATCACCTCGAACATGTCGAAGCCCTCTAGCGCCCGGTGTATCCATCCGTTCCAGCATCGCGGGCTCACACCGCGCGAGGGGGCGCGCTTACAGACGTTCCCCGACTGGTACCGCTTCGATGGCGGCCTCGTCTCGGTCCGGAAACAGATCGGGAACGCGGTGCCGCCGTACCTCGCGGAGTCCGTCGGCTACTACCTCAAGCAGAGCGTCTACAGCCAGACGCTGACCGACGAGGAGCGAGAGCGCATCTACAAGCTCCGCTGTGGTGGGATGGACCTCGCCGAGTTCGAGGAGGAGAAGTCGGATATCGGCGGCCACGCGCAGCAGGTCACGCTTGACTTCGCTGACTAATAGGAGTCGAATAGTTTTCTGGCAGATTCCAAAAACAACCTCGGAAGCGCCATCGGAATCAGTCCCAGTAGGGAACGTCTAGCGTGAATTTTCCTCTACTTAGTTTCTCGTTTTCCAATGCCAACTTTTCTAAGCGTGTCTGTTGACCGGACAGTATACGCAGATGAGTAGATGGAGCGACGATCGTGCCGACCACGACGATGAAGCGATAGAGATGTTTTTACAGAGCCATTTCCCGGCCACCTATTTCGGGAATCAATCGGATCTGTCGGCATCCGACGGCTTTGGCGATGGGATCTCAGACGCTGAGCGCAATGTGATTGATGCGCTCGTTTCTGAGGCGGGGACGCAGTTCGCATCTTCGAAAGGGACGCTAGGGCTCGCGATCGACTTTGTTGTCCTCGCCGAAGAACTGGCAAAGTACGACGACTGGCTGGCCGGTTTTAACCCTGACATCACTGTCGACGACATCCTCGACCGCTACGAGAGCACGGCGAAGTCGTCGCTGACACTGAAACGCGGTGACACTCGGGAAGGGATCCGAGCGTTCCACAACGAGCTGATCGAACTGTTCCGGGAGGACCTGAACCGAACCAATTTCCCGAGCTCACCGGGCCACCACACCGGCGAGTGGGAGCGGTACGACGACATGCTCGAACTCGCGTTCCGGCTCTCTCGCGACGGTCGCTTCGTCGCCGCACAGGAACTCTTCGACCTCGGTCTAGAGCGGTTGGAATCGAGCGAGTACGAACGGCGTGACCCGCCGTTCGAAGAGCCCTTCCTGAAGGTACTCCGAGACTACACACGCAAGGCCCCAAATGAACAGGGCGGATCGGCGTACCAGGCACTCTGTTACGGGTACGTCAAAGCGGAGTGGCCGCACTTGTCTCTCCGCGCGAGTAAGGTCCGAACCGGCTCCTCGCGTCAACAGCGGTACGGCGACATTGACGGGTACCACGGTCCCGACCTCATGATCTCGGTCGAGGTCAAGGACCGCGTTATCGATGAATCGAACGTCAGTGCCGAACTCGGCACGATGATGAAGGTCGCACAGAACACGACCGCCATCGCCATCGCGATCTGTACAGAGGTGAGTCCGGAAGCCCGCGAAACGCTCGAAGAAGCAGATGTCCGGGTTCTGGATGACGAGGACATCAGCCGACAGCTTCGATTCTGGGACTACCACAAGCAGAACCGGGCGCTTCACGGGATGGTTCACTTCTTCGCCAACATCGAGGAGAATCCAGACGGCGTTCAGCGACTCTTACGGTTCGTTGCGAGCATCGACCCGGACAACCGCGTCCTCGACCATCTCGCTGACTCGGACGTACAGATGGGGCTCGACGAAACATGAAGCGGCCAGAGGTCCGAGAGCGCTTCGTCAACCGCGACGCGGAACTCCCCTATGGACTCGAAGTCTCGCAGGTCGTAAGCGCGATCGAGAGCTTCTACGAGTACTGGCACGAGGTGAATGAGTGGCACCTCGAACAAGGGTACGGACGGTTCCACGAGCAGTTCCGAGCGAACAACGCGATTGGTGGCTTCGTCAGTCACCGACTAACCACTCGTTTTGCGGAAGAGTCTCCGGACTTCGTCCTCAACCGTCTCGACGACGGATACCCGGACTTGCTCTACGATGGGACCGATCACGAATGGCCGGACAATTACGCAGTCAAGGATTCCGACAACGGTCCGGGCTTGGAAGTCAAAGCGTCGAAGGGGAACACGTTCTACGCACACCACAATGTCGAGGGGTGGCTCCTCGGAATCCACTATCGGATAAACGCGCGGAGCAAGTCCACCACGGACGACGCCCCCGCCCCGAACAAGACGCCGCCTATCGATGTCACACAGGTCCTGTGCGCGAGCATGGACCACGAGGACTGGGAGTACCGCGACGCCGAGGGCTCGAACCGGACGAACACCAGCGAGCTAAAGGCGAAAGTCGGGCTTCACGAGATGCGGAAGAACCCGATCATCGAGATGGAGTCTGCGATTACCGGAGTGGGAGATCTCCTTCGAGAGTACAAACAGGCCCACGCTGAGTTCGACCCAGACTACTCGGTATAACCGAGTGGAAAAGCTCAGAGCGCAGCAGTACGCGCTGTTAAAAGACGGATATCCTGCGGGCGATGCTACCAAAATTGCGAGGAATCAAAAGTGGGTTGGGGCAGATTTGAACCTCAGTCACTCCGCTCGCTAGCGCTCGCTCCGTTCCCTGCTTCAAATCCGCGGCACCATTTTGTCGACACGGACCGCTCGCTGTCGCTCGCGGTTGCGGTGTCGACAAAAATGGGTTGGGGCGGATTTGAACCGCCGGCCTCCTCCATGTCAAGGAGGTGTCATAACCGGACTAGACTACCAACCCGCAGGGGCTTACTGACGCGTTTCGTCGTACCCGGGGGACGTAATTGAACCTTTCGTTTCGGGGATCCGGACGGGGTGAGTCACTACCCGCCGATCGGGCGACGGCGGGCCCCCGAAGCCGACGGCGCGCGAGGCTTTCGACCGTTTTTACCCGCTCGCCGACAGTCCGTTCGTATGGTCGACCTCGCCGCCCGCACGGACAGGCTCGACGCGTACCTCGCGGAGCGCGGGCTCGAAGCGGTCTGGTTCGCTCGCCCCAACGGCTTCGCGTGGCTCACCGGCGGCGACAACGTCGTCGACGCCGACGCGACGACGGGCGTCGCGGCCGCCGGCTACGACGGCGAACTCCGCGTCATCACCGACAACATCGAGGCGGACCGGCTCGCCGCGGAGGAGCTCCCGGACGCGTTCGCGGTCGAGTCGGTCCCGTGGTACGCCGACTCGCTCTCCGAGGCGGTCGCCGAGCGCTCGCCCGCCCCCGCGGCCGCGGACTTCGACGTGCCCGGCTTCGAGGCCGTCGACGGCAGCCGGCTCCGACAGCCACTCACCGACGACGACGTCGAGCGCTACCGCGAGCTGGGCCGCGAGGTCGCGGCCGCCGTCGAGACCGTCTGTCGGAACCTCGAACCCGAGGACCCCGAGTACGAGGTCGCGGCCGGCATCGACATCTCGCTCGCCTCCCGCGACGTGGACACGCCGGTCGTGCTCGTCGGCGGCGCGGACCGGGCGCAGGCGTTCCGTCACTACACGCCGACTGACGCCGCCCTCGGCGACTACGCGCTCGTGTCGGTCACCGCCGAGCGCGCGGGGCTGTACGCCTCGATGACGCGCACCGTCGCCTTCGACGCCCCCGACTGGTTCGAGGAGCGCCACCGCGCCGCGGCGCGCGTCGAGGCGACCGCGGTCCGCGCCACCGAGGCCGCCGCGTCCGGGACGCTCTCGGGCGGTGAGGGCGCCGGCGGTGACGCCGCCGACAGCGACGCACCTGACCCCGACGCCCCCGACACCGCCGGCGACGTCTTCGAGGCCATCCAAGCGGCGTACGACGCGGTCGGCTTCGCGGACGAGTGGGAGAACCACCACCAGGGCGGCGCCGCCGGATTCGCCGGCCGGGAGTGGTTCGCGACCCCGGACGGCGACGAGGCGGTCCGGCGGCCGATGGGCTACGCGTGGAATCCGACGGTTCAGGGCACGAAAAGCGAAGACACCCACCTCGTCACGTCCGATCTGACCGAACGGCTCACGAAGACCGGTCGGTGGCCGACTCACGAGGTCGAACCGGTTGACGTCGCGGGGATCGAGGCCGAGCCCGTCGAGCTGGCGGCGCCGGTAATCCGGTAACGGGACGGACTCGGCGGAGGACGCGCCGCCGCCGCCCGAACGCCGCACCGCGCCGCGCGAACGCGGCGTCAGTAGACGTACTCGCTCTCGTCGATGCCGACGTAGTCTTTCTTCACCCGGCGCTTGTTCCACTTGTAGCCGAGCATGAGCTTCAGCGACTCCCAGCCGGAGCGGTACGGCTGCGAGAGGAGGCTGTCACCGGTCTCGGCGGCGAGCATCGCGTCGGCCGCGCCGATGACCCGGTTCCAGTCGTCCGGCTCGTACTCCGCGACCATGTCGGCCATCGTCACGTTGCGGACGGTCTCGTCGCCGATCGCCTCCTTCCAGCGGCGGTTGTACGCGGCGAGGTCGCCCTCGGCGGCGAGTTCGCCCGCGATCGCGCCGGTGCGGACCGCGACGTGGTCGCCGCCCTCGTGGAACGCCGAGGTCGTCCCCATCGCGCCGCCCGCGACCGCGATGCCGGCCTCGACCGGCGAGTCGATCGGTCGCGTCGACGAGATCGGGTAGGTCTCCGTCCCGTTCCGCTTCCCGGCGTCGTCGACGACGGGGAACTCCTCTTCGATGTCGTACTCGTCGCCGTACTGCCACTCTAAGAGCCGGCGGACGTACTCGCCGCCCCGCGGAATCGACTCGTCGTCGGCGTCGAGCAGCGCGTACGCGTCGCGGTCGAACTCCTCGATGTCGAGTCCGATCGGCATCGTCAGCCCGACCCGACAGACGCGGTCCGCGTTCGGGAATATCCACGGGTAGGCGGTCTCGCCCGGCATCACGCCCCACCAGAAGACGAGGGCGTCGTTCACCTCCTCGAACACCGCCTCGGGGACGCGCCGGTACTCCTGGTACGCGATGTGGTTCGCGGTGCGGGAAGCGAGCCGGTCGGAGGCGGCCGCGTCCGCGGGCAGGTACTCGTCGAGGACCCGGTTGGTCACGGTTCGCTGCGGCCCGTCGGCGAGCACGACGAAGTCTGCGCCCACGGTCCCGCCGTCCGCGAGTTCGAGCGTGTGGCGCGGCTCCTCGTCACCGGATCCGACCGAGAGGTCGGTGTCGACGCCGCGGACGGAGGTCCCGGCACGGTACTCGGCGCCGGCCTCCTCGGCGCGGTCGCGGAGCCAGTCGTCGAAGCGTGCGCGGTGGAAGGTGTACCCGAACTTGTCGTACGAGGAGTCGATCCCGGTCGAGGTGAGCGTCGCGGACTCGTCGGGGCCGCGGAACTCGGCGCGGTTCAGCTCGCGCTGGACGACCCCGTCGCCGAACTCGTCGGGGTGGATCCCCATGATGTCGACCCAGTAATCCAAGATTCCGGCCGCGTCGGTCGAGTCGGGACCGAGCCCCTCGCGGTCGGCTCGGGGGACTCCCTTCTCGAGGACCAGGGCGTCCGCTCCGCCGGTCGCGGCGGCGTGCGCCGCGGACGACCCGGTCGGCCCGCCGCCCACGATCGCGACGTCTACGCGTTCCATACCCCGAGAGGTTCCCGTCCGGCTATTAAATTCACGGTCCGTTGCGGCACGACGTCGCTTTCGCGGTGTCGGTTTCGTTCGAATCTCCGCGTTCAGGCCGGCCGCCGATCGGTCGGAACCGGTGGGTGTCCGATCCCTTCGGAGCGGCGCCGTCTCAGACGTGCTCCTCGTGCGGTTGGACCACGACGAAGCCGCCGGCGCCGTCGAAGCGCATCTGGTAGCGCTCGCCCGACTCCTGGCCCACCATGTCGGAGAGGCTCCGGTTGACCTCCACGTCCGGGGAGGTGCCGCTCCACGCGACGGTCGCGCTCGGATCGGTCGCCACCGGCGGTTCCAAGACGATCGGGTCGCCGTGGGTGGTGAGCGCGGCGTACCCCGGCCCTTCGAGGTAGACGTTGCTGAAGCCGCCCGCGAACGCTCCGGCGAGGCTGTCGATGGTGCTGATCTCGTAGGTGAGCGACTCCTCGAACGCGAGCACGTCCTCGCCGTTGACCGTGATCGACTCGTCGGCGCCGAGTTCGACCACCTGTACCTTCTTGCCGTTGTCCGCGAAGTAGACGTGACCGTCGCCCTCGACGGCCATGATCGGCGTCCCTTCGCCGGTCGCGGACTGCTTGAGGAATCCGGTGATACCCCCTTCCGCGGAGGCCTTCCCGGTGAACGAGACGTCGCCCGTGTACGCGACCATCGAGCCCGCCTTCGCCATGACGGTGCCGGCGACCTCGACGTCGAGGGTGTAGCTGTTCTCGCGCTGGAACGGTTCCGCGCTGTCGGTCGGTGCGTTCTCCGCGGTGAACTGATCGAGATTCATGGTGCGGGGACCGAACCGTTCGGTTCGGCTACATGAGGGTTCCGCGCTATGGCTTAAGAATGTACGGGCTGCGTGCGAACGTTTGGCAGGGATCGGACGGTGCCGCGGTCGGTCAGTACACGACCAGCGAGAGGTACAGCTGTCCGATTCCCGCGGCGATCATCACGGCGCCCGCGATCCGTTTCAGCAGGCCGGCGTGCGCCATCACCCGATTGGCGTTGCTGATGAGACCGACGCCGGTCGCGACGGTCGTCGCGGCCATCAGGACCGCGACGGTGCCCGCGTAGACGGCGACGACGAGAACAGCCGCCTCCGACGGGAGGGCGATCGCGCGGGCGACGACGCCCAGGAACACCGGCGCCACGCAACCGGCCCCGGCCAGCGCGTACCCCGCCCCGAAGACGCCGAAGCCGAACACGCCGGTGCGTCGCTGCGGCAGCGGTACGGACACCGACGGCGCGCGCCCGGCGACCACGAGCAGTCCGAAGGCGATCAACAGCCCGCCGACGAACGTCTCGAAGACGGTGATGTTCGACAGCGTCGAGTAACCGATCCGGACGGTGGCGCCGGCGAGCAGCGCGAACGTCGCCAGCACGCCGACCGCGGCCGCGACGCCGCGAACTCCGGCGCCGAGGACGGACGCGGAGTCGGCGTCGACGGAGTTCACGTAGAAACCGACGTACCCCGGCAGGAGGGGGTACGCGCACGGGGAGAAGAACGTCGCCACGCCCGCGGTCACGGCGAACGGGACGTTCGTCGCGAGCGAGACGTCCGTCATCGGCGGGCCCGTCCGTTCATCGATCGGCCCGCCCCGTCATCGGTCGATCGCTCGCCGGATTCCCTCGACGAACTCCTCGGCCGTGTGGGTCCCGGAGGTCGCCCAGCGGACGCGTCCCGAGGCGTCGATGGCGCGCGCGCTGGGGTACTTACCGACGTTGAGCCGCGCCGCGAGCACGGCGGTCACGTCGGCGGCGACGAGCCAGTCGCCGCCGTGTTTCGTCCACCAGTCGACTATCGTCTCCTCGCTGACCGCGCCGCCGACGGGCTCCGTCGTCACCGAAACGAACAACACTTCGTCGCCGATCCGATCGTGGGCCGCCGCCAGGGCCGGCATCTGCTCGGCACAGGGCGGACACCACGTCCCGAAGAAGTCGACGAACGTGGGCCGGTCTGGCGCCGGGATCGTCACCTCGCCGTCGCGGCTCCCGGGCGCGTCGACCGTGTCGAGCGTCACCGGTTCGATCGGCTCGGGCGCTTCCTCGCCGCCGAGCGCGTTCGGTACCCCGCCGGTCGCGACGGCGCCCGCGCCGCCGAGGACCCCGACGCTCGCGAGCCCGGCCAGCAGGTGCCGTCGCCTCACGCCGTCACCACCCGTCGGAAGTCGCCGACGATCCGTTCGACGTCGGTGGCCGGGCCGCGCGGGTACGCCCGTTCGACGATTCCCCGCTTGTTGACGAGGAGGATGAGCCCGTAGTGCGGGAACGTGTACTCCAGATTCTCGTATTGGTCGTTCTCGTCCGGGTACTTCTCGATCTTCAGCCCGAAGTTCTCCATCATCAGCTCCTTTCCCGCCTCGTAGCTCTCCGGCCGAAGGAAGTGCCAGTTCCCGGCGTCGAGGTCGACCCCGCGCCGGGCGGCGTACTCGCGGAGGACCTCGGCGGTGTCGCGCTCGGGGTCGAAGGTGAGCGGGAGGAACGCGGCCTCGTCGCCGAACCCCTGCTCGGCCGCGACCTCTTGGGCGCGCCGGAGCCGGAGGATGAGCGCCGGGCAGACGCCGTCGGGACAGCTCGTGTAAAAGGAGGTCCACAGGAACGCGCGCTCGCCCTCGAACTGCGCCGTGGATATCTCCTCTCCCGAAATCGGGTCGGGAACGCTGAACTCGGGCATCTCGTCGCCGTGGATCGGGTGGACCGGATCGCCGCGGGTCTGCTCCGGGGGCCCTAGGACCGTCCCGTCGTCGCCGAGGAGGCCAGTGTCTCCGATAACGCCGGCACAGCCGGCGGTAGCGGTCGCGCCGGCGGCGGCGCCGGTCGCGGCGAGCGAGCGGAGGAAGTGGCGGCGGTCCATGTTGTCGTCGAAACTACGTGGTCGCTCGTAAATGAACCCCGCGCCTGGTGGCGCGCAGTGAACACGACCGGGAGAGTTCGAACATCGACCGTAGCGGCCAGAGACGAGGCGGTATTCGGGGTTTCTCGGATAGACGAACGTCCGGAACCTCCGTGGTACCGCGACCCTCGCAAGGGTTATCCCCGAACGGGCTGTACGTATATTCGCAATGGCAAACGGTAAGGTTGATTTCTTCAACGACACTGGCGGCTACGGTTTCATCTCGACTGACGACGGCGACCTCGACGACGACGAAGACGTGTTCTTCCACATGGAAGACGTCGGCGGCCCGGACCTCGAGGAGGGTCAGGAAGTGGAATTCGACATCGAATCGTCCCCCAAGGGACCCCGCGCGACGAACCTCGTCCGCAACTAACCCCCACGTAGCGGACGACGCGTCCGCACGCACTACCGGATTTCGGCCGTCGCTCGACGCGATCGACGCCTATCTCCGCTTCTTTCACACTTATCACACACCGACGAGCGGCGGCCCCATCCGACGAGCGGCGATTCTCCCCCGACGAGCGACGCGATCGACCGTTTAAATACGAACGCGAGCGAAGCTCTCGCTAGTGAGCGATCCGATCCCGACCGGCTGTCGCCCGGTCGACGAGCTGTTGGGCGGCGGCTTCGAGCGCGGCGTCGTCACGCAGGTGTACGGCCCGCCGGCCGCGGGGAAGACGAACCTCGCGCTCGCCGCGGCGGTCGAGGTCGCGGCCGGCGGCGACCGCGTCCTCTACATCGACACCGAGGGGCTCTCGATCGACCGGTTCGAGCAGATCGCCGAAGGGAAGATCGGTCGGAACGACGACGGTGAGACGGTCGAGGAGATCGCCTCGCGGCTGGTGATATCGGAGGCGTACGACTTCGACGACCAGCGCGAGGCGGTCCGCGACGCGGAGGAACTGGCCGAGGAAGTCGAACTGATCGTGTTGGACTCCGCGACGGGCTTCTACCGACTGGAGCGCGCCGGCGACACCGAGGGCGGCGAGTCGCTCCGCAAGGTCGCCAAACAGGTGACTCACCTCCTCTCTCTGGCCCGCCGTCACGACCTCGCCGTCGTGATCACGAACCAGGTGTTCACCGACCCCGACGGCGACCGCGACCGCGCGCTCGGTGGCAACACGCTGAACCACTGGACCGGCGCAATCGTCCGCGTCGACCGGTTCCGCGGCGGGAACCGTCGGGCGACTCTGGAAAAACACCGCTCGAAGCCCGGGGGCGACACCGCGACCTTCCGCATCGTCGCCGACGGACTCGCGGAGGGGACCGACGCCTGAGCGTCGCGGGGGACGTGTCGAAGCGGAGGGCGGAGAAGCGGAGGCCGGAGAAGCGGAGACCGGGACCGAAACGCTCGCAGCGAGCGACCGCGGCCCGCCGACGGCCCGGCGACGCGGGCCGCCGCCAGGCCGAGCGTCTATCGGCTCACAGCTGGCCGAGCTTCCGGAGGAGCTGGCCGCGGTACTCCTCGTCGGCGTTGACGCCCTTGATCTCTAAGACGTTCCGCTCCAGCTTGTCGAGCGCGACGTGGAAGGCGTGTTCGGCCCCGTACCCCTCGCCGGAGCCGCCGACCTGCCCCTCGTTGGTGCGGAGGCGGATCTGACACTGGATCAGGGGCGTACCGCGGAGCTTCTCCTTGTGGGCGTGGAGCCGGACGTGCGCGTGGATGACGTGCATGTCCGCGTACTTGTCCGCGACCTGCTCGATGGACTGGACGATGTGCTCGCGAGAGGTCGTGTCCAGCAGGTCGACGTTCGTGATCTGGACGTCCATCGAGTCCTCTTCGGTGAAGGTAAGCGCGCGCAACACGTCGGTCTTCGTCACGATTCCGGCGACGGTGTCGGCGTCCCCGGGCGTGACGACCAGCCCGGAGACCTCGTTGTCGAACATCCGCTGAACGACGGTCTGAGCGGTCTCGTCGTCGGTCGCGGTGACGACCGGGCTCGACATGATGTCGTAGACGGGGATGTCGAGCATCCGGTCGATGTCGCCCGCGCGGTCGCCGCTGCCCTGGCGCTCCTGGTCGCGGACGACGAACTCCACGATGTCGTTGGTGGTGACGACGCCGACGAGGTCGCCGTCGTCGTCGAGCACGGGGAGCCGAGAGACGCCGTTCTCGCGGAGGCGGTTGATCGCTCGGCCGACGCTCTCCGTCTCGCCGATGCCGATCACGTCCTCGGTCGCGATCTGTTCGACGGTGATCGCGTCCAGGCTGTCGAGGACCGCCTCGAGGATCTGATCGACCGTGACGATGCCGTATAGCTTCTCGCCCTCGTAGACGGGCGCGATCTTCACGTCGCCCTCGACGAGGAGCCGCGCGGTCTCGCGCACGTCCTCGTGGCGGTCGACCGAGGGCGCGGGCTTCATCACCGCCGACACCTTCGTGTCGTCCTCCATGCGCGAGCGCATGAGCTGTTTCTCACCGACGACGCCCGCGTACTCGCCGTCCTCGACGACGACGATCCCCTTGGGATTCTCTCGCTCGAAGATAGAACGGACCTTCGCGAGCCGCTCATCGACGTCGACCTCGACGTATTCCGGTACCGCGATATCAGAGATGTTCATGGTCCGATTTACGCGTTCGACGGGCCGGGTATTGAAAGTGCGGGAGTCGTCGCGCGCGCCGACAGCCGCCGTCCGACGAGCGGAATCCGCCTGAAGGCATTTCCGCGCGGCGACCGAAGTTCAGGCGCGAAGCCATCGACCGCGCTGATCGCCGTCGGCGTCGCGCTGATCGTGACTCCCCTCCCGGGTCCGACCCCGTTTATCGGCCCGCTCGCCGGTGCGCTCTCGCTGTTCGCCGGGCTCTTCCTCCGGCTGTTCGGCGTCTGAGAGCCGTCGGCTCGGCGCGTGAGGCGACGCCCCGCGGCCCGTGGGGCGCGGCCGTCCCGGCGTGTGAAACCTTTTTGCCCGTTACCGCCCCACGGAAAGGCGTGTACGACGCCGTCGTCCTCGACAATGACGGGGTGTTGATCGGGCGGACGCCGTTCGACACGCTCCGCGAGGCCGCCTGGGACGCGTTCGTGAGCCTCGGCGTCGAGGACCCCGACCTGGCCCACGTGGACGACGTCGCGATCGGCGTCGACCCCGCGACCTTGACCGACATCTGCGAGCGCTACGGGGTGGACCCGACGGAGTTCTGGCGGGTCAGGGACGAGACCGCCGCCGCGGCGCAGATCGACGCCGCCCGGAAGGGGCGGAAGACGCCGTACGACGACGTCGACGCGCTGCGCGCGCTGGACGCCCCGCTCGGCGTCGTCTCCTCGAACCAGCAGGCGACCGTCGACGCCCTGCTGGACCACTTCGGGCTGGCAGGCCGCTTCGAGGTGGCGTACGGCCGCGAGCCCTCGGTCGCCAGCCTCTCGCGGAAGAAGCCCTCGCCGTACTACATCGAGCGCGCCCTCGAAGACCTCGGCGCCGAGACGGCGCTGTTCGTCGGCGACAACGAGTCGGACGTGCGCGCGGCCGACAACGCCGGCATCGACTCCGCGTTCGTCCGCCGGCCCCATCGCCGGTCGACGGATCTCACCTGTCAGCCGACCTATGAGATCGACGACCTCCACGACCTCGTGAGCCTCTGCGGGCGGGCCCCCGAGGCGGACGACTCGGCCTGAGGGCGCCCGCCGCCGCGGCCGACCGCGTCGACCGAAATTCTGAACTGCGGTCCCGCCGAGTCGGCGGCCATGCCCGAGCCCTCCGCTCCCGTCGAGTCGCGTCGCCGCGTCGACCGAGACGCGCTCGACGCCGCGGTCACGGGGTACCGACGCACCGAACGGGTCGCGAGCTGGACGCTCGCGCTGCTCGCCGCGGGCGCATTCCTCGCTGCGGTCGCCGCGTTCTCGCTCTGGCACGGCGCGGCGGTCGCCCTCGTCCTCGCCGTCGCGCTGCGCGCGCCGGTCCTGCGTCGGGGCGGGACGACCAGGCTCCGGACCGACGGGCCCCCGGAGGAGGTGACCGAGGCGTTCGCGTCGGCGACGCCGCCGGTCCTCGCCCTCCAGTGGGGGGTCGCCGACGAGGTCCGCCCGGCGTCCGACGGCGCGGGCGGCGTCTACGAACACGAGTGGCTCCTCGGGCTCCGGAGCCACTCGCTGACGGTCGACACGGAGGCGGAGCCGTCGGACGGCGCGAGCGCGGCCGACGGCGACCCGGCGGCGCGCGTCCTGATAGAGGGGACGCTCGACGGCCGGCCGTGGGGCGCGTACGCGGCCGCGGTCCGAGAGGCCGCCGACGGGACGGCGGGCCGGACGGTCGTCGACGTCGAACTGTGCCCCCGGCGGCGGTTCGGCCTCCGCAGCCTGCCGCAGACGCTGGTCGCCGAGCGGTACTACGCCGACGCGCTCGCCGCGCAGGGGTACGAGACCGTCTCCCGCGACGTCTCGTTCGCGGTCTCGTCGACCGCGCCCCGCTCGTAGCCGCTCGCCCGGCGCGGGAAGTCGGGCGCTTTTTGCCCCGGTCGGTCCACGCCGGACCATGGACCTTCCGCCCGTCGGTCTCGGCACGATGGGGATCGACGACCCCGACGCGGTCGCGACCGCGCTCGCCGCCGGCTACCGCCACCTCGACACCGCTCGGATCTACGAGAACGAGGCGGTCGTCGGCGAGGGGCTCGCCGCGGGGCTGGACCGGGCCGTCGGCGCCGCGGACCGCGACCTCGACCGCGAGGACGTGACCGTCGCGACGAAGCTGTGGATCGACGACCTCGCGGCCGACACGGTCGCGCCCGCCGCCCGCGAGAGCGCGGACCGCCTCGGGGTCGACGCGCTCGACCTGCTGTACGTCCACCGCCCGCGCGGCGACTACGACCCCGAGGCGACGCTGCCCGCCCTCGATCGACTGGTCGACGAGGGGTTCGTTCGGAACCTCGGCGTCTCGAACTTCGAGATCGCGGACCTGGACCGCGCGATCGAGGTCATCGGCCGGCCGCCCGCGGCCCACCAGACCGAACTCCACCCGCTGTTCTTCCGGCCGGACCTGCTCGATCACGCCCGCGAACACGGCTACCCGGTCGTCGCCTACTCGCCGCTGGCCGGCGGGCGGGTGCGCGAGGTGGAGCCGGTCGCCGAGGCCGCAGAGGCGCACGAGACGACGGCCGAGGCGGTCGCGATCGCGTGGGCGACCGCGAAGGAGCCGGTGGTGGCCATCCCGAAGGCGTCGACCGAGGAACACCTCCGAGCCAACCTCGCGGCGGCCGACCTCGAACTCACCGACGCGGAGGTCGCCGCGATCGACGCGGTCGAGCGCGAGGAGGAGCTGTTCCCCGCGTAGTTGATCCGTATTTTTGGATCGATTTAGGTCTGTTCGAGGTTCGATAACCACGATCCCGTATGATTTTTATTCCGCCGCCGTCGACGTCCTCCCGTGACAGAGATCATCGACGGGGAGGCCGTCGCGGCCGACGTGCGCGACGCGGTCGCCGACGAGGTCGCGCGGCTCTCCGACGCCGGCGTCGAACCGGGGCTGGCCACGGTGCTGATGAGCGACGACCCCGCCAGCGAGACGTACGTCTCGATGAAACAGCGCGACTGCGAGGAGGTCGGCATCGAGAGCTTCCACGTCGAGATCGATGCCGACGCGCCCGCGAGCGAACTGTACGAGACCATCGACGACCTCAACGGCCGCGACGACGTCCACGGGGTTCTGGTCCAGCTCCCGCTCCCGGACCACGTGGACAAGCGGACCGTCCTCCGGCGGGTCGACCCCGAGAAGGACGTGGACGGCTTCCACCCGGAGAACGTCGGTCGGCTCGTCGCGGGCGACGCCCGGTTCAAGCCGTGTACCCCCCACGGCGTCCAGAAGCTGCTCGACGCCTACGACGTGGCGACGGAGGGCGCGGACGCGGTCGTCGTCGGACGCTCCGACATCGTCGGGAAGCCGATGGCGAACCTGCTGATCCAGAAGGCCCCGACCGGGAACGCGACCACGACGGTCTGTCACTCCCGGACGGAGGACCTGGAGGCGAAGCTGGCCGGCGCGGACCTCGTCGTCGCCGCCGCCGGCATCCCGGAGTTCGTCGACGGCTCGATGCTCAAGGAGGGCGCGACCGTGATCGACGTGGGGATCAATCGCGTCGACGCGGACACGGAGAAGGGGTACGAGCTCGTGGGCGACGTGGACTACGAGTCGGCGAGCGAAGTGGCGGGGGCGATCACGCCCGTCCCCGGCGGGGTGGGGCCGATGACGCGCGCGATGCTCCTGTATAACACGGTGAAGGCGGCCGGGATCCAGCACGGCGTCGACGTGCGTCTGGAGTAGCGCGGCGTCGACCGCCGCCGTCCCCTACCCCTCGGGACGCCAGCGGCCGCCGATGTCGTCGCGGGGGTAGTCCTGGTACGTGCCGTCGAGGAACGTGGTGACGCGGCCGTCCTCCTCGCTGAGCGTGATCGCCCAGAGGACGTCGTCGCGCAGCGACGTCTCCAGCGCGCTCATGTGTTTCGTGCCCATCCAATCGGGGAACTCCAGGGCGGCGACGCCCGGCACCTCCTCCTCGAAGGGGCTCCGAACGCGGACCATCTGTCGCTGGATGGTGCCGTCGCCGGTCACGACGACGGCCCCGTCCCGACTGAACGCCACGTCGCGGGCGACCTTCGTGAACACGTCGGGCGACTCGGTAACGACCTGACACCGGTCGACCGGCCACCGGTTGTCGCCCAGCGGGTCGGTGTACTCGTCGAAGTTGACCTCCGCCACGATCAGCACGTAGAGACTGGGACCGCTCACGTACTGCTCGTCCCACTGGTCGAAGCCGAGGCTGAGCGCCTCGGCGGTGTACCTGATCTGGTCCATCAGGTCCTGGCTCGTCGCGTACTTCTTCAGGACTCGGTCGAGCGACTCCATACCGTGTGTGACACAACGGCACGGATACTGTTAAAACTCCGTCACGACGCGGCAGACGGCGGACGAGCCGCCCGCGACGGGAGCGCGGTCCGCTCCGCCGGCTTCAGTCGTCGTCGGCCGCGGCGGCGCGGTTCCGGATCTCGATCCGGCCCTCGATCTCGGGGTCGATTCCGTGTTCACGGGCGTAGTCGGCCAACACCTCGTACTGGATGCCGGCCTCGTCGATCCGGTGGCGCTGTGCGAGCGTCGGGTACTCGTGTTCGGAGTGGAGCAGGTACTCCGAGACGGCGACCGTGTAGCGCGCGTCCGGGTCGATGGGTTCGCCGCCGACGGTGGCTTCGAGGATTAGTTCGGCCTCGTCGTCCCAGACGACCCGGGCGTTCGAGACGTGACCGTGCCACCAGTCCTCCTCGCCGAAGTCCACGTCGGGGGCGGCCATCTCGCGGAACACGTCGTGGAGCTCCGCGCCGGTGACCGACGCGAGCGCGACCGGCTCCTCGAACGGGATCAGACTGATCAGGTCGGCCTTCGTCACGTCGCCGTCCCACGGATCGCCCTGCCGGAGTCCGCCGGCGTTCGACAGGCCCACGTCGGCGTCGTGGACCCAGCGGAACGCGTCCGCGACGAAGTTGCCGACGCGGCACTCCCCGCCGTGGACCACGTCCCCGGAGCGATCGATCGGCTCCTCGACCGCGTCGACGACCTCGCCGAGATCGGCCGCGGCCATCCGCGCCGCGAGCGCGTCCGCCAGCCCGGGAGCGGGCTCGGCCCCGTCCGGCTCGTGTAGCGTCGCGGTCGGCGGGTCGGCGTCGAGGTCGACCTCGGCCACCGTCTCCCCGTTGACGCCGGGCCGGACGAGCAGGGTGTCCGCCACGGTCTCGTTCCGACGGCTGTGGACGTGGCCGCCGAGTATCGCGTCCGCGTCGAGCTCGCGGGCGAGGTCGTCGTCGCCCGCCCCGAGGTGCGAGAGGACGACGACCCGGTCGAGTCCCCCGCCCGTCGCGCTGTCGACCGACGCGTCTTTCCCTCGCTCGGCGGCCGCAGCGCGCATCTCCGCGAGCGCGTCGCGCGCCGCGCCGACGGGGTCGTCGAAGGAGAGGTCGGCGGCCATCGGGTTCAGCGAGTCCGTCGCGGGGTCGGTGACGCCGACGAACCCGATCCGAGCGCCGTCGACCTCGCGGATCGCCCACGGAACGACGCCCTCGTCGCGGCCGAACGGATCGCCGTCCTCGTCCCGGACGTTCGCGGAGACGAACGTCGCCGGTGAGTCGGCGACGAGGTCGCGCAGCGCGTCGGGACCGTAGTCGAACTCGTGGTTGCCGAACGTGTCGAGTTCGGTGTCGGTCGCGTCGTAGAAGTCGAGGACCTGCCTGCCGGTCGCGACCAGCGAGAGGACGCCCGGCGCGGTCGTGTCGCCGGTGGCGACGACCGCGGCGTCGGGGCCCGAGAGCGCTCGGATCCGGCCGGCGAGCCGGGCCGCCCGCTCGGGGGCGTCGAAGACGTTCTCGATATCGGAGTAGTGAACGAGACGGACCATCGGACGTGCGTCCGGAGGGGCGAGCGACGCTTAAAAAACGCGGAGTTCGCCCGCCTCGGTGGCCGCGGCTCGCCGGCGTCGCCTTCTCGTGTTCTCTCGGGGTTCCGACCCGTGACCCGCGCTCGCACACGCACGAGACATTGAAAGCGCTTTTATGGATGTCCTGACTACGACGGGGCACAGCCTCTGTGGGGTTGATGATGTGCCGTTCCGTTAGGGACCGACCACGGGACGGACACGCGAGCCCGCGCGGAGGACAGGAGAAACATATGCCCGTTTACGTAGACTACGACACCCCAGCGGACCTCGCGGAGCGATCCCTCGAAGCGCTCGAGGTCGCCCGAGACACCGGCACAGTGAAGAAAGGAACCAACGAGACCACCAAGGCCGTCGAGCGCGGCAACGCGGACCTCGTCATCGTCGCCGAGGACGTCTCCCCCGAGGAGATCGTGATGCATCTCCCCGAGCTCGCCGAGGAGAAGGGGATCCCCGTCGTCTTCGTCGACACGCAGGACGAGGTCGGCCAGGCCGCCGGCCTCGAGGTCGGCTCGGCCGCCGCCGCCGTCGTCGATGCCGGCGACGCCGACGACGACGTCGAGGACATCGGCGAGAAGGTCGCGGAGCTCCGATAACCACCCATGAGCGCAGAAGAGGGTACCGGCGACTCGACGACCGCGGAGGTCATCGAGGTCGTCGGCAAAACCGGGATGCACGGCGAGGCCATGCAGGTCAAGTGCCGCATCCAGGAGGGATCGAACCAGGGACGGATCATCACCCGGAACGTCCTGGGTCCCGTCCGTCTGGGCGACGTGCTCCAGCTGCGGGAGACCCAGCGCGACGCCGACTCCATCGGAGGCCGATAACCAATGGTCGAGACACGCACCTGCGATTACACCGGCGAGGAGATCGAGCCCGGCACGGGCACGATGTACGTGAAGACGGACGGACAGATCCTCCACTTCGTCGACTCGAAGGCGGAGAAGAACTACTTCCTCGGCCGCGAGGCTCGCGACCTCGAGTGGACCGAGGAGGGTCGTAGAGCCGGAGGCGACGACCGGTGAGCCACCACGACGAGCGCACCTTCGTGATGGTGAAGCCCGACGGCGTCCAGCGCGGACTCATCGGCGAGATCGTCTCTCGCTTCGAGGACCGCGGGCTCAAGCTCGTCGGCGGGAAGTTCATCCGGATCGACGAGGCGCTCGCCCACGAGCACTACGGCGAACACGAGGACAAGCCGTTCTTCGACGGCCTCGTCGAGTTCATCACCTCCGGCCCCGTCTTCGCGATGGTGTGGGAGGGCGCGGACGCGACCCGACAGGTCCGCGCGATGGTCGGGGAGACCGATCCCGCCGAGTCCGCTCCGGGCACGATCCGCGGCGACTTCGGCTTAGACCTCGGCCACAACGTGATCCACGCGTCGGACCACGAGGACGAGGGCGCCAACGAGCGCGAGATCGGCCTGTTCTTCGACGAGGCGGAGCTCGTCGACTACGACCTCGACACCTCGGCGTGGGTGTACGAGGACGAGGACCACTGACGCGGTCACGCTCCGATTTTTGAACCTTTTGCGGACCGACCCGTCCCGCCGAGCCCCCGCTCCCTCGACACACCGCATTTCCGGTGAACCTCGTAGGAAAACGGTCCGCAGTCACGCGGTTTTCGAAAGAAAATCGGTTATAAACCGACGGCTCCGCTGAGACCATTGAGCGCTGATCGTTCGTCGGGGCCGCGTCGAATGCCGAGCGCAAATCGGCCGGGACACGGCCGGACGCGATCGGGTACGTCGGTAAGTACAGGTTCTGTCCCTCCGAATCTATCGCAGTGAGCGGTGTGCGAACGGAAAGCGACAAGAAAATATTTGTTCGAAGCGCGCCGAACGGCTTCCGTGGTCGACTTCCTCCCGGTCGGGACGGGGCTCGTACTCGTACTGATGGGCGGATTGGCCGTGGTGAATCACCCTCTCGTGGACGCGTTCAATCGCGTCGTGAAGTCGCGGGGAACGAAACAGACCGCGGCCGACATCGAGATGAGTGTCGTGTCGGTTACGATCGGCAGGATCGCGGGCGCGTTTATCGCGCTGTTCGGAGTCGGAGTTATTCTCGACGGGTTGTGACTCAGGACTTCGCCCGCGTGAACGCGCACCGTCTGAGCCACCCCGACCGACAGCGCGCCCGACGGCTCAGGTGTCGACCGCGATCGCGGTCCCGTCGGCCGCGACCACGATCACCTCGTCGCCGGCGTCGTCGGTGACGTCGGCGAACAGCGGGCCGCCGTACGCGACGACGTCGTCGGGACCGCCCCGTGCGACAACGCGACCCTTCCGGGTCATCGCGAGGACTTCGCCGGCGCGGTTGACCACCACCGGGGCGATTTCGCCGTCGCCGTCGACGTCACCGACGCGCGGTTCGTTGATACGGGTCCCGGCGTCGTACTGCTGTTTCCAGACGACTTCGCCGTCGAGGAGGCTGACGGCCCACACGCTTCCCGACCCCCCGACGTACACCCGTCCGGGGTCCGCGTCGCCGACGGCGATCGGGAGGTCCTGGAGGCCGACCTCGTAGCGAGTCGACCCGTCGCTCGTCTCGATGGTCTCGAGGTTCCCGTTCGACCCGCCGAGCGCCAGCACGGGACCGTTGCCGCTGTCCGCGGCGCTCCAACTCAGCGGGTTCACGCTCGGCGTCGTCGTCCAGCGCGTCTCGCCGCTCCCGTCGAGCATGTGGATCGTCGCCGGGTCACCGACGGTCGTCAACACCGCGAGTCCGCCCCGTTCACCGGCTTCGAGGTCCGGTTCGACGAGGAGCGGTCGTCGGGTAACGTCGCCCGGCACCGCGGCCTCAGCCACCGGGTCGCCCCCGCCGTCGACGACGCGAACGCTCCCGTCCGTCGCGACCGCGGCGACCTCTCGGCTCCCGTCGCCGGTGAGGTCACCGACCGCCGGTCGGAGTCCTCCCGGACCGCCGAGTTCGACCGCGAACCGCTCCGACCCGTCGCTCGCGTCGAGGACGACGAGCTCTCCCGGCGCCGTCGTGAGCGCGATCACCGGGTCGCCGCCGAGGGTCCCCGTGACGAGCCCGCTGACGCCGAGGGGACCGCCGCCGCTCTCGCCCGAGTCGCCGCCGCTCCCGCTCGCGTCGCCGCCGCCGCGCTCGGCGTCCGGTCCGGAAATCGGGGTCGTCCAGGCCGTCTCGTCGGTCCCCACGACCGTCGCGCGGACGGCGCGAGACCCGTTTTCGACCGCGGGCCGGACGATCAGGGGATCGCCGTCGACCGTCGCGACCACCGCCCCGCTGCCGTCGTCGCCGGCCGCGGGCTCGGACTCCCAGACGACCGTGGTCTCCGCGGTCGCGTCGTCGATGCCCACGAACGCGAACAGCGACACGCCGACGCCGGTCGCGCCCCCGGCCAGCAAAATAAGCGTCGCGAACAGGACGCGTCGGTCCATTTGAACCCACTTCGGGCGTCGCGGTGAAACGGTTGTCGGATGTGGCCCCCGGCCGTCGGGACCCGGAGCACGCACCGGGCGACCGAAACGCGTGTCCCGAGGCGCGCGAGGGAACCGCGTCCCGCTACAACAGCGTGGCCACGTGGTGGCCGCGCGCGTCGCCGACGAGGTCACGCAGCGCCGCGGGGTCCCGCTCCCCGTCGGCGTTCACGAGGTAGGCGGCGCCGTCGCGGTCGCCGTACGCGCCGTGGAGGTCGTAGACGAACCCGTACACGGTCGCGTCGGCCGTCTCCTCGCTCTCGCGGGCGAACGCGACCTGCTCGTGGACGTTGTACTCGACGAGGCGGTCGCGGATCCGGGCGTCGTCGTCGCGGTCGGAGGCGCCGTCGCTCTGCGTATCGGAGCCGCCGTCGCTCTGCGTATCGGAGCCGCCGCCTCCCCTTCCGGTGACGGCCGGATCGTCCAGTCCGGCCTCGACGATCGGCACCAGCGCCTCGACGTCGGCGCGGACTCCCGGTTCGGCCGGGAACTCCCCGGTGCGAGCCGCCGTGAGCGCGGCGCCGATCGCGCCGCATCCGGTGTGACCCACCACGACGAGGACCTCGGTGTGCGTGTGACGGAGGGGGTACGCCACGCTCCCGTCGAGGACCCGCTCGCCGTCGACGAGCGCGCTCACGCCGTTGCCGATGGCGCCGGACGTGAAGAGGAACCCCGGCTCGTCGACGGCGAACATCCCCTCCTGAGAGACGCGCGAGTCCGAACAGCAGACGGAGACCACCCCGGGACGCTGGCCGTCGCGGTGCCGGTCGAAGGCGCCTGACGGGAGCGCAGCGACGTGGTCGTCGTTGCGGTCGAGGAGGTCGCCGAGTATCCGCTGGTCCATACCGTCCCGATCCGTCGAAGAGGCAAAAACGCCGCGGGCACGGGAACGCTCCGATGCGGGAGCGTCGGCCGTTGCCGCCGGAACGGAGGCCGGATCAGGCGACGAGGCCGACAACCGAGACCAGGGCCCCGACGACGAACACCGCGAGGAGCGCGATCGTCGCTATCACCACCGCGGGCGCGAGCGCCTCCTCGTTCTCGTCGAGGACGAGGCCTTCCATGTTCTGCATGTCCGAGTTCTCGTCGCGGCGGGGTTTGAACGCTTCGCTCGACCGCGGGACCGTCGGGTCCTCGTCCGGTCGCCCCGTCGACCGGGCTCTCCCGCGTGGATTCCTCGGTGAATCACCCCCCGGCGACGTGTTTTTGTGCGTCCGGCGTGGCGGATACGCCAACACGATGCCACGCGAACAGTATCAGACGAAACTGGAAGGGCTCCGCGCCGACGTCCTCTACATGAGCGAACTGGTCGCGGAGCGCCTCCGCATGGGACTCGACGCCCTCGAACAGCAGGACGAGGAGCTGGGCGAGGAAGTGATCGCCGGCGACGCCGAGATCAACGACCTGTACCTCGAACTGGAGGGCCAGTGTACCGACCTCATCGCGCTTCAACAGCCGGTCGCGGGCGACCTGCGGTTCATCGCGGCGTCGTTCAAGATCATCACCGACCTCGAACGGATCGCGGACCTCGCGACGAACCTCGGGGAGTACGCCAAGCAGGCCGACCGGGAGGTGTTCCCGGACGTCGACGCTCAGCGCATCGGAGACGACACGCTGGCGATGCTCGAGGAGGCGATGGACGCGTACGCGGAGTCGGACCCCGAGCGCTGTTACGCCGTCGCCGAGGCGGACGACGACATCGACGCCGCCTGCGAGGCCGCCAGCGAGCTCGTCGTCCGCGACCTCATCGAGCGCGACGAGCTCCGCGAGGAGGAGGACGTGGAGGCGACGATGCGGAACGTCTCGCGGCTCCTCCTCACGATCCGCGACCTCGAACGCGTCGGCGACCACGCGGTGAACATCGCCGCCCGGTCGCTGTACATGATCGAGAACGACGACGAGCTGCTGTACTGAGCGGCGGTCGCTCCGGTTCGGTCCGAACGATTCACGCCGGCGACCCGTCCGGAGCGCGCCGGCAGCCCCGAACCTATCACCGAGCGTGACGCTGTCCCCCCGTTATATCCCTCCGACCGGCGACGGCGTACACATGGTACTCGGAGCGATCGTCTCGTTCGTCGTCGCGCTGTTGGTCGGTGGGCTGGGAATTCACGTCAGCGGCCGCCTCGTCGCGGGCGTCGACGACTACTCGCACGCGGTGGTCACGGCGCTGCTCGGCGCCGTCGCGTGGGCGATCGGGTCGCTGATCCCCCTGATCGGCTCGGTGGTCGCGCTGGTCGCGTGGGTATGGGTGATCAAGTGGCGGTACCCCGGAAGCTGGAAGGACGCGGCGATCATGGGGCTGGTCGCGTGGGCGGCCGCGCTGGTCGTCATCGTGGTGTTGGACGGCGTCCTCGGCCTCGGAATCAGCGCGTTCGGCGTCCCCGGCGTCTGAACGGGTCGCACTCCGCTCTTCTCCCTTCCGTCCGCGTTGTCAGGTGAGGATCTCGAAGCGAGCGCCGCCCTCCGTCCCCTCGGTGAGGCGCACGTCCCAGCCGTGCGCGTCGACGATCCGCTCGACGATCGCGAGTCCGAACCCGCTCCCGTCCCGGCGGGTCGTGTGTCCCTTCTCGAAGACGCGGTCTCGCTCCGCGGGCGGGACCCCGGGCCCGTCGTCTTCGACGAACACGCCCGCCTCGTCGGGGAGCACGCCGGCGGTGAGCGTGACGCCGCTCCCGCCGTGCTCGACGGCGTTGCGGACGACGTTCTCGAACGCCTGCGTGAGCCGCGCGGAGTCGCACGACAGCGGGACGCTCCCCGTGACCCGTAGGTCGCTCTCGGACGCCCGGACGTTCTCGTAGCTCTTCTCGACGATCTCCTCGTACGGAACGTCCCGCCGCTCGCCGAGCGTCCGGCCCTCCTTCGCGAGCGTCAGCACCTCCTCGATGAGGTCGTCCATCCGCGCGACCGCGTCGATCGCCGTCTCGAGGTGCTCGTCCCCGTCGCTCCCCCGCGCGAGCTGGAGGTTCCCGGCCGCGATGTTCAGCGGATTCCGGAGGTCGTGAGACACGGTGGCGGTGAACTCCTCCAGCCGGTCGACCGTCTCGGTCAGCTCCCGCTCGTACAGCTTCCGGTCGGTCACGTCCCGCGTCAGCCCGACGAGCGAGGTGACGTTCCCGGCGTCGTCGGTGATCGGCTTACACCGCGACTCGACCCAGAGCCGCACCGCGTCGGACTTCTCGACCCGGTACTCGACCACCTGCGGCGTCCCCTTCGAGGCCGACTCCATCGCCAGCCGGACGCGGTCCGCGTCGTCCCCGTGGACGCGGTCGAGGAACGTCGTCGGATCGGCCCGGAGCTCCGACACCGGCTGGCCGAAGATCGCCTCGTGGCCGTCGTTGATGAACCGCAGCTCGTCCCACGTCGGCGAGAACACCCACCACACCTGGTCGGTCACGGAGGCGATCTGGCGGAGCCGCTCGTTCGTCCGGTCGCGCTCGCGCTGCGCCCGCCGGTGCTCGACGTAGGTGATTATCTTCCGGGCGAGCAGCGGCGCCTGGTTCTCGATGGCGTCCTGGATCACGTAGTCCGTGACGCCGGCCTCGATGCTCTCGCTCGCGACGGCCTCGGTCCCGGTGTTCGTGAAGAGCAGAAAGGGGAGGTCCGGGCGGTCCTCGCGGACCCGCTTCAGGAACTCGACGCCGGTCACCTCCGGCATGTGGTGATCGCAGAGCACGCAGTCGATCGGCTCCGCCGCCAGCAGCCGCTCGCCCTCGGCCGCGGAGTCCGCGGTCTCGATCCGGAGCCGGTCGCTCTCGGCGCGCAGCTGCGCGGAGACCAGCTCCCGGAGCCGGTCGTCGTCGTTGACGTACAGCAGATCGACGGGGGGGTCGCTTCTCATGCCCCCGCTACCGGAAGCGACCCGAAAGTCGTTGTCCCGCGACAATCACTTCTGATACCTCGCTGTCGCCCCCTGACCCGCCGGAACGCCGCGGTCCCGGACCCGGCACCGGACGGAACGGTGCGGTTCCGGACCCTCCCGACTCAGTCGTCGGCGACGGCGGGCGCCGTCCGCGGCTCGGCGCTCGCGTCTGTCGCCTCGGGCGCCGGCGCCCACTCCAGGTCGCCCTCGTAGTGGAACGCGCGGTGGTCCCGCGTCGGGTCGATCACCGTCAGCGAGAGCCAGTCGTTGTCCAGCAGCCCGGTCACCGTCTCGGCGTCGCGCAGGGCCTCGGTGACGCGGTCCACCGGCGCGTGGATCACCGCCGAGAGCCTGAGCGGCTGGTGGTACGGGGCGTCGGCGTCGGCCATCACCGACTGGAGCGGAAGCCCGGTCATCAGGTCGCCGCCGTTGCCCTGGTAGACGCCGACGTTGCCGACCGGGTTGTGAGTCACCTTCGACCCGCTTCCGTACGCCGCGTTGTCGACCGTCGAGAAGTAGTACTGGGCGTTGATCCACTGGGTGACGACGGTCGGCCCCGCGAGGATCGCTTCGAGCGCGTCGCCGTCCGGGTCGGTCGTCCAGTCGTACGAGTGGAGGAACGCGCGCCCGTCGAGGTCGAGCCCGCTCGTCAGCTCCCGGGGCCCGACGACGAACCCGGCGTTGCCGGCCAGTCCCCACTCGGGGCGCGCCTCGGCCCAGTCGGCGGCGCGGCGCTCCGCCTCGCGAACGGCCGGCGTCCCCTCGTCCGACCCGGTGCGCTCGGCGGCGGCGCCCTCGCGGGCGGCGTCGAGGTCCGCGCGCAGCCGGTCGAGGTCCGCGGCGTGCGAGTCCGGGACATCGCCGTCGTACAGTTCGATCTCGTCGGTCGTCGTGTTGTGTTCGGCGGCGAGGAAGACGGTGTCGTCGGGCACGTCGATCCCGCGCTCGCGCAGCCCCGCCCGCACGTCGGGGTCGTTACAGATCGCGGCGAGGGCGCGGGCGTTCGGGCCGCCGGGGTTGCCGGCGCAGGCGCCGCAGTCGAGGCTGGAGTCGTAGGGGTTGTTCGCCGTCTCCGCCGCGTGACCGGTGAAGACGACGAGCCGCGCGAACTCTTCGAACCCCATCAGCTCGAACGCGGTCGCGGCGTACTCGACCCGCTCGTCGCGGGTCAGGCCCGTCGGGAGCCCCTCGCCGGAGTCGTCGTGCTCGTGGACGCCGGGCTCGCAGAACTCGTGGTCGCCCGGCACCGCGTCGTCCGCGCCGCCGAGCAGGTCGCGGACGCGACCGGGCACGAGCGTGCGGGCCGCGAGCGCGAGCCCGTACCCGCTCCCGGCGCTCTCGACGAAACTGAACGCGGTGGCCGGGTTCGACTTCAGCGTCTCGATCACCTCGCCCGCGGCCTCGCGGAGGCCCGCCCGGCGGTCGCGACTCGCCCGCGCGTCGTCGTCGACCGGGACCTCCGAGACGCGGTGTTGCGCGTCGACGATGGGCGGACAGGCGTCGACCGAGACCTCGGAGTCGTATCCCCGGTACTCCATCGGAACGCCGAAGAAGCCGGCGTATCCGTGCGTCTCGTAGTCGCCGGTCGCCTCGACGTGGCGGCGGATGACCTCCGAGCGCGTGTCGATACAGAAGACCAACTGGGCGGCCGGCCGACCCGAGGCGTCGCCGTCGTCGAGCGCCTCGCTCTCCGCGGCGACCCGGCCGACGAGCTCACCGCGGTACGTGGCCTCCCACGCGCTCAGGAACGCCTCGGCGATTCCGTCGCTCCCCTCGGTCGGCGCCTCACACGCTCCGGTCGCCGCGTCGCCCGACTCGGTCGGCGGCGCGACGTCGACGTCGAAGGCGTCGGCCAGCGCGAGCCGCACCGCGAGGTACCCTTCCGGCGTGATCGGGTACGCGGACTGCCACGCGCCGCCGTCGTCGGCACGGCGTTTGAGCAGGCCGGTCCATCCGGGCAGCGCCGCGAACTGCGCTTCGAAGACGGAGTTCCACCGCCCCTCGGGGTGCGACTCCAGCGCGGACTCGATCGCTTCGATCGGTGAGTCCGGCAGATCGGTGACGAGGCCCCCGTCGGGAACCTCGTCGTCGTACGCGGCCACCGACCGGAAGGCGTCGTAGAACCCGTCCTCGCGGTTCGGCATCGACCACTGAGCCCGCCCCTCGTCGAGGAACACCGACAGCCACTTCGTCAGCACGCGGTCGACGCGCTCGGCGTCGGCGGGGCCCGCCTCGTCGGCGGCGTTCCGGGAGTCCGCCGCCTCCGCGGCGCTTGACGGTTCCGGCTCGGCGGCGGTCTCCGCCCGCGCCAGCAGGCTCTCCGGGTCGGCTTCGTAGCCCCGCTCGGTCAGTTCCGAGTCGAGGCGGTCGCGGTCGATCCGCCCCTCGTCGAGGGCCGCCCGGAACGTCTCCGGACTCGGATAGCCGCGGCCCCCGAGGCGGTCGGACGCCCGCTCGACGGCCTCGGGGAACGGGAGGTCCTCGAAGCCGGAGAGGGGGTTCGCGGTCACGAACGAGTGGATCGGCCACACCGATCCGACGGCGGTCGCGGCCTCGTCGACGCGGTCCTCGATAGCGCGTTCAGTGCTCATCGTACTCCTCCGTGGCGGTCAAGACGGTGTCCGGGGCGGGTTGGCCCGCGTTCAACAGCGCGACGTAGAGGCGTTCGCTCCGCTCGTACACCCCGGTCTCGATCGCGACGTACGCCGCGAGGAAGGCGACGGCGACGACCGCGTGAAGCGCGGTCAGTTCGGTCGGTGCGGAGACCACCGGGACCCCCGAGAGGACGCTCGAAACGGCCTCGTAGACGAGCGCGTAGCCCGCGATGGCCGGGAGGAAGACCAGCGGGACCGCGCCGTAGCGCGCCGTCGCCGGCAGGCCGGTGCGTCTGACCGCGCTCCGGGCCGCGTGGAGCGTCGTGAGCGCGACGAGCGACGCGAGCAGCAGTCCGCCGTCGACGCTCGTTCCCTTCCCGGTCAGGAGCGCGAACGTCGCGCCGCCGGCCAGCGCGGTCAGCAGGACGACGACCGCGCCCGCGAAGCCCGTCCCGGGGAGGTCCTCTCCGGTCGGACCGGTGTGTTCGACTTCCTCGCCCGCGCTGAGGAAGTGGTACGCCTTATAAAAGCCGTGGACGATCAGGTGCGTGATCGCGGCGCCGAAGAAGCCGAGGCCGGCCTGGAGTATCATGAACCCCATCTGTCCGACGGTCGAGCAGCCCAGTTCGGTCTTGACGTCCGGCTGGACCGTTTTGAGTAGCTTCCCGGCCAGGGCGCTCGCCGCGCCCACGACCGCGATACCGAGCATGAGCGCGGTCTCGGCGGTCACGACGGGCGCGAAGCGAGTCAGCAGGACTCCGCCCGCGTTGACGAACCCCGCGTGCATCAGCGCCGACGCCGGCGTGGGGGCGGTCATCGAGGAGAGCAGCCAGCCGTGGAACGGGACGAGCGCCGACTGGATCATCGCCGCGAGGACGAGCGCGACGCCCGCGACGAGCCACGCGGGCCCGCCGAGGCCGTCGGCGCTCGCGGCGATACCCGATATGGTCGTCTCGCCGGTCGCCCACCACAGCGCCGTCAGCGCCACGCCGAGGAGCGCGCTGCTGGCGAGGAAGTGCCGGCGGGCGACGCCCGCGGCGGCCCGGGCCTGCGGCCAGCCGTCGACGGTGCCGACGAGCCGGGCCATCAGGAGCCCCATCGCCAGCCAGAAGCACCAGAACAGCGCGAGGTGGTCGGCCGCGACGAGCGCCATCACGGCGAGCGTGAACCCGAAGACCCCGAGGAAGAACTCAGTCTCGTGGGCGCTCCCGGCCATGTAGCGGCGCGAATAGCTGTGGACGATCCCGCTGAAGAACGTCACGACGACCCACAGCAGGACGGTCAGTCCGTCGACGGCGACGGCGCCGGGGACCTCCCACGCCCCGTCGAGTCGGAGTCGGGCGACGAGCGCGACGACGCTCGCGGCGAACAGCGCCCACGCGAGCCGCGTTAGTACGACGGGAGCGGACGACGCGTTCGCCGCCTCCCGGAGCGCTCCGACCGTCGGTTTCGAGGTGCGTCCTGACATCGGTCGATCCGTTGTGCGACCGGTTCCGGAATCCGAAACGAGTTCAGATCCGATTTCGGTCGCTCTCTACACCGCCTGAGAACACTCCGGGTATTAAACTTGTCTTTATTCACAAATCGTTCGTAAATTGCGAATTATAGAACATTATGTTTCTGCGGGGCCGAGGAGTGGCGGGCGACCCGCCGGCCCTCGCTCTCCTCGCAGCGGCGAGACTCGCGCGTCGTTCGCCGTCGCCACTCAGGAACTCATATCGTCCCCGAGTTCGCAGGGACGGTATGGAGACGCTCTCGGGAACCGTCCTCGCCGGCGAGTCGTTCGACCCGATTCGGGGACGCGTCGTCGTCGAAGACGGACGGATCGAGGCGGTCGAGGAGGCGGACACCGACTCGACGGACATCGTGCTGCCGGCGTTCGTCAACGCGCACACCCACCTCGGCGACTCGGTCGCGAAGGAGGCGGCCGTCGGCCTGTCGCTCGAGGAGGCGGTGGTGCCGCCGGACAGCCTGAAACACCGCCGGCTGGCGGCCGCCGACCGCGAGGAACTGGTGTCGGCGATGCGCCGGACCCTCCGGTTCATGCGGCGGACCGGCACCGTCTCCGCCCTGGACTTCCGCGAATCGGGGCGTGCCGGGGCGCGGGCGCTCCGCGAGGCGGCCGCGGAGACGGGGGTCGACCCGTTCATCTTCGGGAGCGGCGACCCGTCCGTCCTCGACGTCGCCGACGGCTACGGCGCGTCCGGCGCGAACGACGGCGACTTCGCCGCGGAGCGCGCCGCCTGCGAGGAGCGCGACCGGCCGTTCGCGATCCACGCGGGCGAACCGGACGCGACCGACATCCACCCGGCGCTCGACCTCGACCCGGACCTCCTCGTTCACATGGTCCACGCCGGGCGGGAGCACTTGGAACGGGTCGCGGACCGGTCGGTCCCGGTCGCGGTCTGTCCGCGCGCGAACGCGGTCCTCGACGTGGGGGAACCGCCGGTTCGCGAACTGCTCGACCACGCGACGGTCGCGCTCGGGACGGACAACGCCATGCTGAATCAGCCGTCGATGTTCCGGGAGATGGCGTACACGGCGAAGCGGTTCGACGTGACCGACCGGGAGGCGTTGCGGATGGCCACCGCCGCAGGGGCGGAGATCGCCGGCCTCGACTGCGGCGTCGTCGAGCCCGGTCGGCGGGCGGCGCTCGTCGTCCTCGACGGCGACTCGGACAACCTGTCCGGGTCGGACGATCCGGTCAGTGCGGTCGTCCGGCGGGCGACCGGGCTGGACGTCGAGCGGGTCGTGGCCTGACCGACGCCGACGGAGGAGGCCTCACTCCTCGTCGTGACGCTCCGCGTCGAACCTACCGAACGGGGTCGTCTCGTGGGTCCGCACGAGCACCTCGTCGGCGACGGTGACGCCCATGTCGAGGAGGGCCTGCGCCACGGGCGTGATGTCGCTGTCCGACTCGCCGACGACGGTCACGAGGAGGTTCTGCTCGCCGGTCACCAGCTCCTGGACCGACACGACGCCGTCGATGTCGAGGATGTCGGGGATGAGTTCGCCGCGCTCCGGTATCGACGCGGTGCAGTAGAGCAGCATCCGGAGCGGGTACCCCGACCGCTGGTAGTCGACGCTGGCGCTGTACCCCTTGATCACGCCGTCGGACTCGAGGCGCCGGATGCGCTTGCGGACGGTGCTGTCCGAGGTGCCGGTCCGCTCCGCGATGTCCCCGGACGACGTGTTTCGGGCGTCCGCCTGTAGCGCGTACAGGATCGCCCTGTCGACGTCGTCTATCGCGCCGTTGTCCATGCGTTCGTCGTAGGCGCGTCTCGTTTTTATACGTTGTCGAGTCACCGCTCCGATCCCGACGCCTACATACGGTCGCCGTCAGTGGGTCGAATATGGGAACGTACACCGCGGACATCGACGTGCGGTTCCGCGACATCGACGCGATGGGCCACGTCAACAACGCCGTCTACGCGACGTACATCGAACAGGCGCGGACGCGGTACTTCCGCGACGTGCTCGATGTCGACATCTCGCGGGCGTCGACCGTGCTGGCGTCGATATCGATCGACTTCCGGTCCCCCGTCGAACTCGCTGACGGCGAGGTCACGGTCACCGTCGACGTGGCGGACCTCGGGCGGTCGAGCGCGACGATGACCCACGAGGTCCGGGTCGGTGACGCGGTCGCCGCGGCGGCCGAGGCGACGCTCGTCTCGCTGGACCCCGACACCGGGAAGCCGGCGCCGATCCCCGAGGAACACCGGGCCGGGATGGAGTCGTACCACGACCTCTGAGGCGGTCGCGGGGGACCGCTTCCGGATCGACCCGCCGAGCCGACCCGGACGCACACCTTCTTGACGGCGCGGACGGATCAATCGGTATGAACGTTCGACTGTACGCCCTCGACGGGTGTCCGTGGTGCGAGAAGGCGACCGACGCCTTAGACGAGGCGGGCGTCGAGTACGAGACCGAGTGGGTGGAGGCGCTCCACTCCGAGCGGAACGAGGTCAAGCGCGTCAGCGGCCAGCGCGGCGTCCCGGTCCTCGTCGACGAGGAGCGGGGCGTGACGATGGCGGAGAGCGCGAACATCGTCGAGTACGTCGAGAGAACCCTTCAATGAGCATCTACACCGGCCGCGGCGACGAGGGCGAGACCGACCTCCGGGACATGAGCCGGGTGTCGAAGTCGAGTCACCGGATCGAGGCGTACGGCTCCGTCGACGAGGCGAACGCGCTGCTCGGCACGGTCCGCCCCACGGGCCACGACGACCTCGACGACCTGCTGGAAACGGTCCAAAATCACCTCCACGTCGTCCAGGCCGACCTCGCGAACCCCGATCCCGACCCGGACGACCCGCAGGTCGAGAGCGAACACACCGAGCGGCTGGAGGCCCACATCGACGCGTTCGACGAGGAGCTGGAGCCGCTCACATCGTTCGTCCTGCCCGGCGGCGGCGAGGCGGGGGCCGCGCTCCACCACGCGCGCGCCGTGGTGCGACGGGCGGAGCGCCGCGTCGTCGACCTCGCGCGCTCGGAACCGATTAACGAGGCCGTCGTCACCTACCTCAACCGGCTCTCGGACCTCCTCTTCACCCTCGGTCGGGTCGCCAACGCGCGCGACGGCGAGCCCGAGGAGTCGCCGTCGTACTGACGCCCGAGCGCGCGACTTTTCACCGTCCCGCGCGAGACACCGGTATGACGCTCGACAGCTACGCGGCGGCGGTCTCCGGTCTCGACCCGGCACCCGGCGAGGTCGAGACGGCGGAGCTCGTCGTCACCGACGACGTGCTCGTGAAGGCGTTCGTCCTCGGTCCCGACGCGGCGGTCGACCCGCACGAACACGCCGACGCCACGAACGTGTTTCACGTGGTAGAGGGCGAACCGACCGTGATCCGCGACGACGAGGAGTCGGCGCTCGCGGCACCCGCGGTGGTGGAGAACGAGCGGGGCGCGGTCCACGGCGCGCGCAACGACACCGACGAGCGAGCCGTGCTCACGGCCAGCCTCGCTCCGCTCCCCTGATGGACGGCGAAATCGACCCCGAGGAGCTGTCGTCGCTGCTGTCGGAGCGGGGCGACGGGTCCGTCGACGAGCCGCTTCGTATCGTCGACATCCGCGACCAGCGCGCGTTCGACCGGGGGCACCTCCCCGACAGCGAGTGTATCCCGTTCCCCGAACTGACGAGCCGGGTCGCCGAACTCGACGACGCCGACCGGATCGTCACCGTCTGCCCGCACGGCGTCGCCAGCCGGCAGGCCGCCCAGCTGATCGGCAGCTACGAGGGGACACGGGAGGCGCGCGTCGAGAGCCTCCGCGGCGGGATCGAGGCGTGGGAGCGCGAGGTCGGCGAGCTGGTGACGGCGGGAGCGGAGTCGCAGGCCGAGAATGACGGGACGGACGAGGGGCCCGAGGCGCCGTTCTAACCGCGCCGTCCGTACCCTCCGACCGCTCCGCCCGCGCTCCCTAACCGCTCCGCCCGCGCTCCCTAACCGCTCCGCTCGAACCGCCCGAACGGCCCCGCGGCCGTCGGCAGCGCGACCACGGCCGGCACGAGACCGAACCCGGGCACCCCGTCGTCGCTCGCGCCGCCGACCGGCAACGCGGTGACGAGCAGGACTGCGACGAGCGAGGCGACGACGACCGACCGAACCGAGGGGCTCGAGGCCGACCGTGTCGTGGACGCACAACGCGCGTCGCCGATATATGGCCGTTCTTCACCGTTCGCCCGAACCGTCGGAACACGGCGCGGAGTCGGACCGACGGAAGCGTCGAAAACCCGCGAAAAAGAGGGGGGAGGGGGAGCGAGTGACGTTCCCTCCGTTCGTCAGTGTGCTATCCAATTTCAAAGGTATTCAGTGCTTACCGGCGGCGAACCGACGGATATCTGTGGATCCTGGTGAGCTATCGGGTGCGTCTCCCGGTTGAGCGAGCCCGGTCGAAGGTGGCCGACGTGGTGTCAGATCGCGTGTAGCCTGCCGGTCCAGAAGTCGCGGAACGCGTCCTCGAGGGCCGCTTTCGGGTTCCCGGTGGCGTCCGACACGTCGGTGACGTCGGCGTGGTCGCGAACCCGCCCCAACACGCTGCGCTCGCCGACGACTATCGTGCGGTCGACGTTCTCGACCCCAGCGAGCGCCTCGTTCGCCCGGTCGAGGTGGTCGTCGATCTGCCCCTCGCGGCGCCGCTCGAAGCGCCCCTGCGAGAAGCCGCCCTTCGAGTGAGCCTCTTTCACGTCTGAGGTGAACCCCTCGTACGCGACCCGCTCGCCGCCCTCGTAGGTGCCGAGCGCGAACGTGTCCGCCCGGACCAGCCCGAACGCGAACCGCCCGGTCGGCCGGAACCACGCGTCGTCGAGCCGGAAGCGGTCGCTCCACGCGTCGAAGGGGTCCGGCGCGACAGCCGGCGTCAGCGCGGCGCTCACTGCCCCGGTGTCGTCGGCGAGGACGACCGCCGGCGCAGCGCGCCGGACCAGTGCCGTACGGTCACCGAACCAGTCGCTGACGGTCTCGGGCACCGAGTCAGGGCCGGGGACGAACGCGGTGAGGAGTCCCTCGGGGCCGTCGCTCTCGACCGCCCGGAACCGGTCGAGCGCGTCTGCCAGCCGCGGGCCGCCGAGGTCGCTCACGCGTCGGAACTCGACGGACTCATCGGTGCCCTCAGTCCGATCGAGGCGCTCCTCTAACGACTCGATCCGGTGTTCGAGTTCGTTGACGCGCTCCTCGGCGCGCTGACGGTCGGCGACCGCGTCGGACCGGCGCTCCTCCTCGGCCTCGGCGCGGCGCTCGAGGTGGCGCTTCTCCGCTTCGAGCTCCTCGATCCGCTCTTTCAGCTCGGCGCGGCCGAGCAGCTTGTCGATCATACCGAATCCGCGCTCTCCCGCGACCTAAAAGGTGCGTCTGCGGCGACGACGCGACCGGGAACCCACACCGCAGTGCCGTGCGGTGGCGCACGCCTCCGAGTGACCGCCTCCGGCGGCCGGAGCGCCTGCGAGGGCGGCGGCGGCGGAGTCGTCGGCTGCCCGTGGCGCGTAGCGTCATCGCGGTCGGAGTTCGGGCTCCGTCGAAGTCACCTCTCCGAGGACGCGCTGAACACAGAGCGCGAATGTGTTACAAAACGAGGCAGGGCTACGCGGGAACTGATCACTCAGTACGGGGAATTCAAGCAACGAGTGGCGTCGCCGATCGGGAACTCGATTCGTCTCGGTCGCGTCGATACGTTGTTAAATACGGTATCGCGGTCGAGTCGCTTCCGTTCGGTTGGTGAGATCGGTCGTCGCGGGTCACTCTCCGAGCGTCCGATCGAAGAATCGCCTCCCGGCGTCGATTTTCTCCTCGGGGGGCGTGTCGAGTTCGTTCTCGTAGACGACCCACTCGACGGCGGCGACGCTCGCGGCTTCGAGCACGCGTTTCATGTCCACTACCCCGTCACCGTGTGGAACGTGCTCGAACTCCCCGAGACCGGAGCCCGGAGCCAGGTCGCGGAGATGGAGCAGCTCCACCCGGTCGCTGAGCAACGACAGCGCCTCGGTCGGCGCAACGCCCCCGGCACGGAGCTCGGCGACCTCGAGCTCAAACCAGACGGACCGGGGATCCGTCTCCGCGAGCAGCCGGAGGGGGGTGCCGCGAGGGACTGTGCCCGCGTTTCGAGTCCGGAGTCGCCGCCCCGCCGTCTGGAGGTAGTCGGCCGCTCCGTCAGGTACCGGCGTCGCGTCGATAAGCGCCTCGACACCGCCCGGTAGCAACGGACGCGTCCACCGGCGGTCGTTGTGGAGCCCCAGTTCCAGCCCTCGGTCGTCGAGCGCCGCCGCCGCGTCGTTCAGTCGGTCCGCGAGCGCGCGAACGGACTCACGGGTGTGAAAGTGCGCCGAGTCGGGGTGGGCGACGACGAGTCGGTCACAGCCGACGATCGCACACCGCTCCAACAGGTCACTCTCACCGGTGAGAGCGTCCTCGATAGTCGAGAGGTCAGCGTGGACCGCGACCGGAACGAGCCCGGTTTCGTCGAGTGCGGCAGCGATAGCGTCGGGCGGCTCCTCCTGAAACCGCTGGGCGAACTCGACGCCGTCGTATCCGCCTGCCGCGACGCGACGAACGAGATCAGGGAGGGAATCCGAATCCGACCGAACGCTGTACAGCTGAAAAGCGGTGCTAGCCGATGCGGTCATACGCGTCGATCACGAGGCGGTCTCGATTAGTATTCGGTGCCTACCACCCGGCAGCGAAAGTCGCTGCCACGCGCTTGAACCCCGTATTCAGTAGCTGACCCTTATCCGTGTCTGAGAACTTCAGCGGAACCGGTTTCGGCGGTGTTGGCTCCCGGAATCGAACTCCCCGCTCGCACGTGCCGGCCAACGTCGACATCGAACCGGGGCCTTCCCCGTCGCCTTACGCGTTCACGTACGGCTCCCACCCCTCCCACCGAAGGAGCGTCTCGGCGCGGTCCGCGTCCGCTAGGAGGACGTTCTTCCGGTCCGGGAGCGTCTCGTCGGCGAGCTCCTGGGGAATCGCGAGCGTGCCGCTCGGTACGTCGTCGTCGCCGCCGACCGGGATGTGGCCGCCGTCGACCTTCATGACGAGCGGGGCGTCGAGCCGCTCGACGCCCTCGCCGTCCGCGTACAGCTGCTCGTTGACGCGTTCGTGGTCCGCCCGCCGGATGACGGCGCGCTCGCCGTCGCGGGGTTCCACGTACAGTTCCCCAAGGTAGTAGCCGCTCGAGAATCGCTCGAACATTCTATGCGTGTCAGACTCTACCACGACAGTACATAAGCCTTTCTCGGACGTGACCGATCCTGCTACTCAGACGAAGGAACCGTTTCGGTCGTCCGCTCCTACTCCTCTCCGGACCGCCGCGCGACCTCGTGACGGCCGAACCCGTACCGGAGCCGGTTCGCGAGCCGCCGCGAGAAGCGCCCTTCGTTTCGCGAGTCGAACCGCTCCGCGAGCGCCTGATAGATGATCGGCACGGGGACCTCCTGTTCGAGCGCCTCCCGAACCGTCCAGGTGCCCGTCGAGCCGCCCGCGACGTGGTCGGCCACGTCGCCCAGGTCCGACCCCTCCTCGCGGAACGCCTCCTCGCAGAGCTCCAGCAGCCACGACCGGATCACGGCGCCGTTGTTCCACGTCCGCGCGACGGTCTCCATGTCGAGGTCGTACCGGCCCTCGGTGAGCAGCTCGAACCCCTCGCCGTACGCCTGCATCAGCGCGTACTCGACGCCGTTGTGGACCATCTTCACGTAGTGGCCGGCGCCCGACTCGCCCATGCGGTCGTGGCCGTCGGGCCCGGTCGCGACCGCGTCGAACACCGGGACCATCGCCTCGTAGGCCCACGCCGGGCCGCCGACCATCAGCGAGAAGCCCGCCTCCGCGCTCGCGGGCCCGCCGGAGGTGCCGCAGTCGAGGTACGCCGCGTCCGTCTCCTCGGCGCGCCGGACTGACTCCCGGAACTGCGAGTTGCCGCCGTCGACGACGACGTCGTCGCCGTCGAGGTGCGGTTCCAGGTCCGCGAGCGTGGCGTCGACGGCGTCGCCCGCGGGCACCATCAGCCAGATGCGCTTGCCGCCGCCGTCTCCCCCGCCGTCGTCCAACCGGTCACACAGGTCCGCGACCGAGTCGGCCGGCTCCGCCCCGTTCTCCGCCGCCGTCGCGGTCGCCTCCGCCGAGAGGTCGAACGCGACCACGTCGTGGCCCGCCGAAAGCGACCGGTCCGCGACGATCTGCCCCATCCGACCGAGCCCGATGACGCCGAGTTCCATGCGCGAGGGGTGGCGACCGGTCGCCGTAGTGGTTCCGGTTCGAGTCCTCGCTCCTACTCGTTCGCCTCCGCCTCGGCCTCGCGCTCGCCGAGGTGCGCGCGGAGCGCGTCCACGTCCTTGTTGCCGGCGCCGGTGTTCAGCAGAACGACGGTGTCGTCCGGCCCGAACTCGCCGGACTCCGCGAGCGCGAACGCGCCCGAGACGGCGGCGGCGCAGGTGGCGCCGACCTCCAGCCCCTCCGCCCGCGCGACCTCGATCGCGGCGTCGAGGATCTCGCGGTCCGTCGTCGCCACCGCCCCGCCGTCGGACTCGCGGATCGCCTCCAGGATGAGGCCGCTCGCGCCGGGATCCGGGATCGCGATCCCGTTACAGGCCGTGTCGACCTCGTCGTCGTCGAGGGGCTCGTGTCTCTCCGCCCCCGACTCGTAGGCTCGGACGACCGGGGCACAGCCCGCGGCCTGCGCGGCGTACATCGGGACGAGTTCGTCGGTCCACCCGAGGTCGCGCGCCTCGCGGGCGGCCTTGTGCATCCCGACGAGGCCGACGCCGCCGCCGGTCGGGTAGACGACCCCGTCGGGGACCTCCCAGTCGAGCTGCGCCAGCAGCTCCAACGCCATCGTCTTCTTCCCCTCGTGGCGGTACGGCGTGACGAACGTCTTCGTCGAGTACCACTCGGGGTGCTCCTCGATCGCCTCGGCGTACGCCTTTCCGGCGTCGCCGATCTGCGAGTTCCCGTCGACGGGGTCGGTGACGGTCAGGTCCGCGCCGTGGACCTCCGTCATCGCCTTCTGCGTGAACCCCGCCCGCGAGGGGAGAAACACGTGCGCGTCCAGGTCCGCGCGCGCCGCGTACGCCGCGGCCGCCTGCCCCGCGTTGCCGGCGCTGTTCAGCGCGACCTCGCTCGCGCCGTGTTCGCGCGCGGCCGTCATCGCGGCCGCCTGCCCCCGGTCCTTGAACGTGCCAGTCGGGTTCGCGCCCTCGTCTTTCAGGAGGACGCGGCCGACCCCCATCGCGTCCGCCAGCGCCGGGCACTCCACGAGCGGCGTCGCGCCCTCCCCGAGCGACACCGCCGTCTCGGCCGGGAACGGGAGCAGCTCGGCGTACCGCCACATCGACCCGTCGGGACGGGCGTCGAGCGTCGCCGGGGTCAGGTCGACCCGGTCGTAGTCGTAGTCGGGGTCGAGGATCCCGCCGCAGTCGGGACAGCGGTGCGTCGCCGCCGCCGCGTCGAACGTCTCCTCGCAGTCGACGCAGGTCAGGCCGATGAACGCGTCCGTCGTCTCCATGAACGCGCGCTCGCGCGCCGGGGACTTCGGTCCTGCGGTCGCGGCGGGGTATTTAGGTTCGAAACGTATGAAGGGGTACACCGAGGGGGACCGCCGCCGTACCCGGACGTGAGATGCGCGCACCAGCGACCGTCGGGACGGGCGATCCGCCGGGCGAACCGAGGTGGAAGCGATGAGCCGGACCGACCTGCGACTCGACCTCCCGACCGGGTCGTGGCTCGGTGACGTCTCCCGAAGCGTCCCCCCGGCGACGCTCCGGGTCGCGGAGACGATCGCGGTCGGCGTCGATTCGAGCGCGACCGGTGGCAACACCCGGCAGACGGCCGACGACGACCCGGAGGCGATCGCGACCGTCCTCGTCGCCGGCACCGAGAGGGACCGCGCCGAGGACGCCCTTCGCGATCACGACGCGGTCGAGCGCGCGACGACGGTCGAGCGCCGCGGCGAGGTTCGCACGCTCCGGGTCGCCGGGCGCGCCCCCGTATACCTCCCGGCGGCGCGGGCGGTCGGCTTACCGATCGAGTCGACGGTGGAAGTCGTCGACGGGCGCGCCACCGTGACGGTCGTCGGCGACCGCGACCGGATCGAGGCGTTCGGGCGGCGGCTCACGGGCGACGGCGTGACGGTCGGTGTCGCCGCGACCGACGCCGGCGACCCGGATCGGACGCTCACGGAGGCGCAGCGCGAACTCGTCTTCGAGGCGGTCCGGGCGGGGTACTACGACACGCCGCGACGGTGTACCCTCACCGAACTGGCCGAGGCCAACGAGATCGCGAAATCGACCTGTAGCGAGACGCTCCACCGCGCCGAGGGGCGGGTGATGCGCCGGTTCGTCGACGGCGAGGGGGCGTTCGCCTCGGGGGCGGACGTCGGAGACGCGGTGACGGCCGAGACCGCGCCCCCCGAGGAGCCACCCCTCGACGAAGGGGAGTTCGACATCGACGACGCCGACGAGCTCGACGCGAGCGACCGCGAGGAACCCGTTCGGTCCGCGGCGACCGAGCCCTGACGCGGTCGACCGCCTTCGGACGCCGACCGTCCTACTCTCCGTCGAGCGCCTGCCACGAGAGCCGCGGGTCCCGCGCGGCGCCGACCTGGTCGATCCGGGCGGCGGCGGTCCGGGTCGGCGCGGAGTCGAGCGCCGCGTCGGTGTCGGCGTACGCGAGGTTGAACGCCTCGGCGAGGTCGTCGAGCGACGACCGCCCCTCGATTTCTGTCGGCTCCGTCAGCATCGCCTCCGGGACCATCTCGGGCCACTTCGTTGTCGGCGGGTGGACGCCGAAGTCCAGCATCCGCTTGGCGACGTCGGCCGCGTCGCGGTCGCCCGCAGTCGCCGCGAACTCGTGGTGGAAGGGGCCGAAGGGCACCTCTAAGTCGATCCGCTCGGCGAGGTAGTTGGCGTTGAGAACGGCCTTCGCGGCGGCGTCCGACAGCCCCTCGTCCCCGAGGCGGGCGATGTACGCGTACGCCTTGATCAACACGAGCCAGTTGCCGGCGAAGCCGTGGACCTTGCCGATGGTGTGACTCGGTTCGAAGCGCTCGTAACCACCGCCGTCGTCCGCCTCTCGGACTCGCGGCGTCGGGAGGAACGGCGCCAACTCGTCGACGACGCCGACCGGCCCGGCGCCGGGACCCCCGCCGCCGTGTGGCGTCGCGAACGTCTTGTGGACGTTGTAATGCATCACGTCGAACCCCATGTCGCCGGGGCGGCCGCGGCCGAGCAGCGCGTTGAGGTTCGCGCCGTCGTAGTAGAGCAGGCCGCCGGCGTCGTGGACGATCTCGGCGATCTCGGTGATGTCGCGCTCGAAGAGTCCGACCGTGTTCGGGTTCGTGAGCATCAAGGCGGCGGTGTCGTCGCTCACGGCCGCCTCCAGCGCCTCGAGGTCGACTCGGCCGTCCTCGCCGGAGGGGAGTTCGACCACGTCGTAGCCGGCGGTCGCGGCGGTCGCGAAGTTCGTCCCGTGCGCCGACGCCGGGATCACGACCTCCGAGCGGTCGTTGCCGTGATGCTCGTGGTACGCCTTCGCCACGAGGATTCCGGTCAACTCCCCGGCGGCGCCCGCGGGCGGCTGGAGCGTGACGGCGTCCATGCCGCCGATGTCGGCCAGCACCTCTTGGAGCCGGTACTGGAGCGCTAAGGTTCCCTGGGCCGAGCGCGCGGAGCGGTCGGGGTGGACCGCCGCGTTCGGGTCGGCCGCCACGTCCTCGGTGAACTTGGGGTTGTACTTCATCGTACAGCTCCCCAGCGGGTACGGGCCTGCGTCGATCGCCCAGTTCATCTGCGAGAGCCGGGTGTAGTGGCGCGCCGTCTCCGGCTCCGAGGGGTTCGGGAGCGTCAGCGCCTCCCGGGTCAGGTCGTCGGGTAGCGGAGAGTCCTCACGCACGTCGACCGTCTCCTGGCCCTTCTCCGAGAGCAGCGGCTCCCGGACGTCCTCCGCCTCGCGCTCGTAGTTCGCCTGGTCGTGGATCATCTACAGCACCTCCTCGAAGGCGGCGACGAGGCCGTCCGCCCGCCCGGCGTTCAGGTCGGTGACGCAGACCTGAAGCAGGTGGTCGCCGATCGCGTGGACCGCGAACCCCTCGGCCTCTAACTCCTCGGCGACGGCCGCCGCCGGCTGGTCGACGCGCACCGCGAACTCCCGGAAGTGGTGGCGGTCGTGGACGGGGGCCGCGGCGCCGGAGCAGTCGTCGATCCGCGTCGCGAGCGCCTCGGCCTCGCGGACGCAGTCGTTCGCGAGGTCGACGAGCCCGTCCGGACCGAGCGTCGCCGCGTGGATCGCCGCCCGGAGCGCGACCCACGCCTGATTCGTACAGATGTTCGAGGTGGCTCGCTCCTTGCGGATGTGCTGTTCGCGGGTCTGGAGCGTCAGCGTGTACGCGCGGTCGCCGTTCGCGTCCTCGCTCGCGCCCACGAGCCTGCCGGGCACCTGCCGCAGGAACTCGTCGCTACAGGCGAAGATCCCCAGTCCCATCCCGTAGCTGGTCGGCAGGCCGAGCGCGCCGGCCTCGCCGACGACGACGTCGGCCCCGACCGCTTCCGGCGACTGTAACACCGACAGCGCGACGACGTCGGAGCCGAGCGCGAACAGCGCGTCCGTCTCGCCGGCGAGGTCACCGATTGCCGCGAGCCGCTCCTCGATACAGCCGCGGACGGTCGGGCTCTCGGCGTACAGCATGACGACGTCGTCGCCGGCGCGGTCGGCCAGGGCGTCGACGTCGGCGGTCCCGTCGGCCATCGGATACGTCTCGACGGTCAGGTCGACGCCCGCGCAGTAGTTCTCCAACACCGCCCGTTTCCCCTCGCGGAGCTGTTCGGGGACGAGGACGACGTCGCCGGACGTGGCACGGACGCGGTCCGCGAGCGTCGCGGCCTCGCCGAGCGCGGTCGCGGCGTCGTACATCGAGCAGTTCGCGACGTCGAGACCGGTCAGCTCGACCAGCATCGACTGGTACTCGAACAGCGCCTGGAGGAACCCCTGTGACGCTTCCGGCTGGTACTGGGTGTAGCTCGTGAGGAACTCGGCGCGGTCCGAGAGGTGATCGACGACGCTCGGGACGTAGTGGCCGTAGTGTCCCCGTCCGAGGAACTCCGTGAGGTCGTCGTTGCGGTTCAACATTCGGGCGCACTCGTCGCGGATCTCGCGTTCCGTCCGCGGCTCGATGCCGAACTCGCCGTCGAAGGCGACCGACTCGGGGATGTCGAACAGCGCCTCCTCGTCGTCGACGCCGATCTCCGCCAGCATCGCCGCGGTTTCCGCGTCGGTGTGGGGCGCGTACGGCGTGCCGTTCGCCCGGCTCATCGGTTCGTTCCGTCTCGTCCGCGACGGTTTGTTCGTCCGGTCGCGGGTCGTGGATTTTCGGATCGTCGGTTCACGGGCGGCGCGGAGTCGAACGCTGGCGTGGGATCGGAAGGTGGCGTGGTCATTGTCGTGTGTCCGGTTGGTGTTTCGTCCGAGTCTGGCGCCCCGTTCCCGGCGTCGATCGGGACACTCAGGCGATCTGGTCGTCGTACGCGTCGGCGTCGAGCAGCCCCTCGGCGTCGCCGCCCTCGACGGGCTCGACCTCGAGCATCCAGCCGTCTCCGTAGGGGTCCTCGTTGACGAGCTCCGGGCGGTCGAACAGTTCCTCGTTGACGGCGACGACCTCGCCCGAGACGGGCGCGTACAGGTCGGAGACGGCCTTGATCGACTCGACGACGCCGAACGCCTCGCCGGCGGCGACCTCGTCGCCGACCTCCGGGAGCTCGACGAACACCACGTCGCCCAGTTCGTCCTGCGCGAAGTCGGAGACGCCGATCCGGACGGTGTCGCCGCCGGTCGTCGCCCACTCGTGCGATTCCAAGTACCGTCTGTCGTCGGGAACGTCGAAGCTCATTGGTCAGGGTCGCCGCGGTCCGCTCGGGCGTCGGCCCGCGGACGCGCCGCGCCGCCGGAAACGGCGGCGGATCCGGCTCGTCTACCGGTCGTGGACGACGTCCGCGATCGAAAGGCGATCCGCGACACGTGTGAGTCACCCTTCTGACGACGAGGAAATAAAAGGTGTGTTCGCGGCGGTCTCGACGACGGACCCCCGCCCGAACCCGGTCGGTGGCGCCTCGTCTGTTCCCGGGCCGTCTCCTCGGTCCACCGGTCGTATCCGCTCAGGTCCACCGGTCGAGACCGGCCTGAACCTGCGACTCCGCGATGCGCTCGAACCCGCGTTCGACCTCGTCGGCGGCCACGCCCCACTCGTCGACGACGTACTCCCGGGCGGCCTCCACGTCCGGGTTCACGTCGGTGTCGACCGCGACGTCCTCGGCCGGGGGGTTCATGAACAGCTCGCGGATCGCCTCGGCGTCGGGTATCTCGGCGTCGCGCGCCTCCAGAACGCCCCACAGATCGCCGTGTTCCGTCACCGCCGTCACCGCCGTCTTCGGTCCGATTCCACGGATCCCGTCGTTGAAGTCGGTGCCACAGAGCATCGCGACGTCGACGAGCCCCTGTCGGTCCAACCCGAGGTCCGCCAGCGTCGCCGCGAGGTCCATCAGCTCCGGGTCGCCCTTGCTCGTCAGCTGGCGGAGCGTCGTCGGCGCGCCGAACAGCAGGGTGTCGTAGTCCTCGCTGCCGGCGTGGTCGACGGTCCCGCTCGCGGCCATGTGCGCGCACTGCGCTTCCCCCTCGGCGGGCGCCTCGACTATCGGCACGTCGAGCCGTTCGAGCAGCTCGCGGGTCGTCTCGTGGATCGCGTCGGTGAGCCGCTGGGTCCGGGCCTCCAGCCGGGCGGCCTCGACGGCGTCGCCGCGCTCCTCGGCGGCGGCCCGACGCTCCTCGGCCGCCTCGCGCTTCTCGCGGCGCTCCGCAACCTCGTCCGCCTTCAGGTCGGTGACGGCGCCGTCGAACACCATCACGGGGATCAGGTCGTGTTCGAAGAACTTCGGGAGCCCCTGGACGACCCCGATCAGGTTCGCGACCTCGACGCCGTCGGCCGTCGTGTACTTCTCGTCGCTCGTCCACTTGACGGTCGTCGTGAGGTACCGGTACAGCCAGTTGTGCGCGTCGACGGCGACGACGCTCCCCTCGAGTTCCGCGAAGGGCACGTCGCGGATCGACGCGAGGTCGCGCAGGTCGGCGTTTCCCATTACCGGTCTCTGGGGCGCGCCGCTCTTAAACGCTGACGGCTCCCGGACCGAGGAATCGCCGGCTCGGTGTCTCGCGGCGATTCCTCGGTCCGTCCCGCGTCGCGATTCGCCTGCCGACTTCTGGGCCGTTTATATGCGTCACGCGCGTACGGGTCCGCGTCTGAATGGTCTCCCCGTTCGAGGTGTTGGAGGTCGACGAGGACGCCGACGACGAGGCGGTCGAACGGGCCTACCGCGAGCGCGTCAAGCGAGCCCACCCGGATCAGGGGGGTTCGATCGAGGAGTTTCAGCTCGTCCGCCGCGCCTACCGGGAGCTGTCCGAGCGCGACCGGAACGGCGACGAGAGCGGCGAGGAGAACGGGGCCGGGCCCGCCGACATCGACCTCAGCGACGACGGCGACGCCGCGGGGCCGAAGCCGACCCGCGTCGAGTTCCTCGACTACGAGGCCGTCGTCGACTACGGCTGGTCGCTCGACGACGACGAGCTGTTCCGGAAGGCCGGTCAGGCCGACCTCGACCCCGACGCGCACGGTCGCCTGCTGGTCCAGCCCGACGAGAGCCTGCTGGAGGCGGCCGAGCGGAGCGGCTTCGCGTGGCCCTTCTCGTGTCGCGGCGGCGCCTGCGCGAACTGCGCGGTGTACCTCGCCGCGGGCGAGCTCTCGCAGCCGACCGACCACATCATGCCCGACGACCTCGCCGAGCGGGGGTTCCGCCTCTCCTGCAACGGCTACCCGCTGACCGACGAGCTGTCCGTCGTGTTCAACGTGAAACAGCGCCCGGAGCTCGACGACCTCATCCTCCCGCCCGGTCCGTTCACGCGTCGCTGAGGGGGAGTCGATCGGTCGACGCAACAACGTCCGGCGCCGGAGCGCGGCCGGCGTCCGTCACCCGAGCAGGTACCGCAGCGCCGGGGCGTTTCGGACCAGCTCCGTCTCCTCTAACGCCCGGTCGATCCCGACGATCCGCCCGGCGCCCCACGCGCCGAGGCCGAACAGGATCAGCATGTACACGAGCGAGCTGTCGACGAAGTAGCCGTGCGCGACCGGGAACCCGGCCAGCAGTCCGCCCTGCCACGCGGCGGTCCAGAACATCGACATCATGATCGCCCCCATCAGCGCGGCGAACCGGAAGAGGACGCCGAACAGCAGCGCCAGCCCGATCAGGATCTGTCCGAACACCACCATCGGGTCGATGATTGCGGCGTAGTCCGCAAAGAAGAGGAACAGCCCCTGTAACGGGTTGGCCTCGGCGATGGCGTTCCGGAGGAACCCGACCGAGCTCCACGCGAGCGGGTCTGCGAGGCCCCCCTCGAACAGCTTCTCCAGGCCGGCCTGAAGGAACACCCACGCCATCACGACCCGGAGTCCAAGCATCGAGTACGCCAGCCAGGTCTCGGAGTAGTTGAACTCCACGTCGCGGCCGAGCAGCTCCGCGCGAAGCGTCCGTTCGGAGGGTTGCGTTGCCATGTCTGTGACACCAGCTTGAGAGAGGTCAACACACCGGTAATAATCTACCGCCGGATCCGATGCCCCTCGGTTTTCGATCGACGGCGAGAGAAAACCATCGCGCATATGGATGCGCGGAACGGGAAGCGACTCCGAGTCGGCCAGTCCCCGAGTCGTCTGACGCGGCGGCCGCCTCAGAACGCCTCGGCGACGGCCGCGACGACGGCGTCTTCGACGGCGTCGCGCTCGCCCGAGAGGAACTCGATCTTCCCCTCGCGGACGCCCGCGGTGTCGATGTCCGCCGTCGGCGCGAGCTCGGCCGCGCGCGCTGCCACGTCGCGGACCGAGACGTCCGCGGTCGTGCGCACGTACAGCTCGTCGGTGCCGACGCCGACCGTCGCGAACGGTTCGCCGTCGGCGCGGCGCCGATGCAGGTCGTCGAGCAGGAGCGGCGTCGGCGGGAAGTCGTACCGGTGGGTGTAGTCGTCGGTGTCGAGCAGGGCGAACTCGACGCCGTCGACCGCCTCGGTCACGACGTTCGCGTCAGCGGTCTCGATCTCGGTCTCTAACTTCTCCCTGAACTGCTCGGAGACGTGCGCCGCGAGGTTGCCGCCGTCCGAGAACAGCAGGTCCGCGATCAGCTCCCGCTTGTCCTGGTACGACTGGTAGTACGCCTCCAGCGCGACGGCCTCGCGGAGCTCCGCGACGCGCTCGGCGTCGTGGCCCGCGTCACGCGCGAGGTCGACGTAGCGGTCGGGGGCGTCCGCCCAGTAGCTCACCGCCGGCAGGTGCCGGAGGTCCGCACGGACCTCGTCGTTGATCGCCGACGCGAGCGAGGCGACGAGCGCGCCCGTCGAGAGCGTCTCGTCGCCGTCGACATCGGCCAGCTCCGGCGAGACGAGCGTGTCGACCGCGTCCCGGGTCTCCGGGTCCGCGACCGCGGCGTCGACGACGACCGCGTCGACCCCGTACACCGACAGCAGGTCGATGCCGTCGGCGGACTCGGTCGTCGAGCCGGCGCCGACGAGCAGGAACAGCGGGAGATTCTCGTCGTGGCGGTCGCGGTCCTGGAGCATCCGCGTCGCGTCGTTGGTGGCCGCGTCCATCCCGTACACCGGCTCGTCGAGCGGCCGGCGGGTAAAGTAGTGGTACTCGGCGTCGCTCTTCGCGTGTTCGTCGCGGATCAGCGGGAGGACGGCGCGTTCGACCGCGGCGCCGGCGACGTAGCCGTCGGCGGTCGCCGGGTGGCGGACGACGATCGGTCGCGACTCGAGGACCGCGCGCCGGACGGCTTCGGCCGCGTCGAGGAGGCCGTCCGCGAGCTCCGCGACCGTCTCGTCGCCGGCGAGCGGCTGGAGCCCCTCGGGTCGGGCCTCGTCCGTGAGCGCCTCGGCGATGCGGCGGCGGACCGATTCGGCCGCCGCTCCGTCGAGGAGGACGAGCGCCTCGGACTCCACCTGGACGTCGCCGCGGTGGCTCTCGACCTCGCCGTCGACCCGCACCGCGTCCCCGACCTCGACGTCCGGATGCGCCCGGACGCCGGGCTCGACGAACGCGGCCACGTCGACCGCGCCCGTCTCGTCGCTGACCTCGAACACCGTCGGGCCGCCGGTCTGGCGGACGCCGACGACCTCGCCCTCGATCCGCACCGCGTCGCCGACCGCGTCTCCGAGCGTCGTGATCGGCACGCGTTCCGGGTCCGCGTCGGCGTCTTCCCCGGCCGCCTCGACCGCCTCAGATTCCGGGATCTCCTCGGCGGCGGTCGGCGCCGCGTCACCGCTCTCGGCGGACCCCGTCTCGCTTTCGGGTTCCGCCGCATCGTCGGACCCCGCGTCGGCCTCGGGCTCTACCTCGACGGACCCCGCGTCGGCCTCGATCGTCTCGTCGACCGACTCGTCCGCGTCCTCGTCGTCGCCTGCGTCGACCGACTCCTCGGCTTCGGCGGACGCATCGCCGGTCGTCTCGGCTGCGCCCTCGCCGTCGTCGCCGTCGTCGCCCGGCTCCTCGTCCGGGAGGTGCTCGCCGTCGGACTCCTGAACGAGAACGCCCCGGAACTCGCGGTCGGCTTGGCGGATCGACCAGCCGAGGTCGACGTTGCCGTTGTCGCGGACGCCTTTCACCTGGACGAACACCTCGTCGCCCGGCTCCCAGTCGAGGCTGTCGAGCCGGCGGTCGAGTTCGGAGCGGTGGAGCAGTCCGGTGACGCCCGGCGCGAGGTCGACGAACACGCCGAACTCGGCGTACCCGTCGACGACGCCCCGATAGAACCGGCTCGGAACCAGATCGTCGGGAGAGTCGCCGCGGAAGTCGAACACGACGTCTTCCTGGTGCGAGTCGCAGACGCGACCGCCTCCGACGTCGGTACCACAGATGATACAGGATCCCATTTGAGTACACCGAGAGCCTCGGGCCTAAAACGGTTGTCGAAAACCCGCTGGCGGCGGCGCGGGCGCCCGGCCCGTCACGCGCCGAGCAGCGTTCGCGCCGCGGCCACGGCCCGATAGCCGACGCCGTAGCCGAGCGCGGCCGGCGGGAGCGCGGCCGCGGCGGTCCGGAGCGGTCCAAGTCCGTGAACCGCCCGGAACCCGACGAACAGGAGGAGTGCCGCGTACGCGCCGCAGACGACCCTGAGTTCGGGGATCGCCGGTCCGGCCAGCGCCATCGGGGAGCTGGCGTACGCGACCGCCTGGACCGTCTCGCTCACTCCCCCGCGGTCGCGAAAGCCGACTCCGCCGTCGACCTCGAGGCTCGCCAGCACGACGGAAACGGTCGCGACCGCGGCGGTCAGGTGGAGCCCGACCGGCGCCGCCAGCGCGACCACGACGACGACGACCACGGCCTCGGACAGCACTCGCGAGGAGGGGACGACGACGGGCATCGCCGCGGGGTCCGACGCGATCCACCCGAGGGTGAACGCCGCGGCGACCGCCACCGCGAACGTCAGCGCGGGCGCCTGATCGCCGGGCGTGATCCCGTTCGCGAACGTGCGCCGCGGCCGAACGAGCACCTCGGCCCACGTGCGAGCGATGCCTCGCGGTCCGCGGGGACGACCGCCCGCCGAGCCGTCGGGACGAGACTTCACGGCCGGCGTTCGCCCGCGCGGAATAACCCGTTTCCGGTTCGGGTCGAGGCCCGGTTCCGACCCGGCCCGCCGCGCCCGGCGACCCCGAACGTATCACGACTGATACGCGGCGCGCAAACGCTTATACCGGTGCCGTCTGAGTCACGGCCGAATGGTCGCGTTCCGAGACGACGAGCGAGGGTTCACCCCCCTGGCGGGGACGGGGCTGCTCGTCGGGGTCGTCGTGCTGCTGCTCGCACTCGTCGGCGCGGCGGTGTTCGGTCTCATCGACGGCGTCGCACCGCCGGACGCCGAGTTCGAAGGCCAACAGGAGAACGGCACGCTCGTCGTCGTCGCGCTCGGCCCGGACCCGGTCCCGGCCGAGGAGCTGTACGTCCGCGGCACGGACCCGGACGGAAGCGTCCAGTTCGGCGCGTGGCCCGGCGACGGCGTCGTCCGACCCGGCGACCGGATCGTCGTGCCCAACGCCACGGGCAACGAGAACTTCGAGGTCGTCTGGGAGCCGGTCGCGTTCGACACCCGCGAGACGCTCGGCAGCTACAACGGCGAGAGCTCCAAGATCGACGAGTGGAGCGAGGGGAACGGCGGCAGCACCCCGGGCGTCGGCGTCTGACGCGGCGGCGGCTGACGGGACGGCGGCGTCGGCTGACGCAGCGGCGTCAGGTGACGGGACGGCGGCGTCGGCTGACGCGGCGGCGTCGGGCGACGGGACGGCGGTGTCTCGCGCGCTGTCTGGCCGTCGGAGATCGACCCCCTACGAACGCCTACCCTACGGTGACCCACTCGCCGCGATCGTCGGCCCGTTGGATCGCCGCGAGCACGCGCTGGACCTCGTAACCGTCGTCGAACGACGGCTCGAACGATCCGCCCTCGTCGACCGCCGAGAGGAATTCGTAGTTCTCGTGGACGAACGTGTGCTCCCACCCGATCACGTGGCCCGGGGGCCACCAGTGGTCGACGTACGGGTCGGACTCCTCGGTGACCAACACCGTCTCGTAGCCGCGGTTCCGCCCGCGTAACACCTCCAGTTCGTTGAGCCGTTCCAAGGAGAACTTCAGGCTTCCCTCCGTGCCGTGGACCGCGATCGCGTGGTCGTTTTTGTGCCCCTCGGCCACGCGGCTGGCCTCGAAGCCGCCGGTCGCGCCCGACTCGTAGGCGACCTGCGCGTTGTAGGCGTCGTCGACCGTCACGTCGCGGTACTCCTCGATCCTCCCGTTCTCGTCGTAGACGGGGCGCTCGTCGACGAACGTCGTCAACTGGCCCGAGAGGCGCTCGATTCCCCCCACCGCGTCGCCGACGAGGAAGTTCGCGAGGTCGATGGTGTGCGCGCCGAGGTCGCCGAGCGCGCCGGAGCCGGCCATCTCGGCGTCCATCCGCCACGCCCACGGCGCCTCGGGGTCGACGAGCCAGTCTTGGAGGTATCGCCCTCGAACCTGCCGGATTTCGCCTAGTTCGCCGTCCTCGATCAGTCCCTTCGCGTAGCGGATCGCGGGGATGAACCGGTAGTTGAAGGCGGTCCCGGCCGGGGCGTCCGCCGCGGCCGCCGCGTCGCGCATCGCCGCCGCCTCCTCCAGCGTCGGCGCGAGCGGCTTCTCACAGAGGACCGGGATCCCGGCTTCGAGGGCCGCGATCGACGGCTCCGCGTGGACGTGGTTCGGCCCGAGGTTGTAGAAGACGTCCACCTCGTCGAGCGCCGCCTCCCAGTCCGTCGCGGTGTGCGAGAAGCCGAACCGATCCGCGGCGTCCGCGAGCGCTCCCTCGTCGCGTCCGACGAGGGTGTGGCGCTCGATTTCGGGTGCGTCCGGGAAGAACATCGGCAGCCGCGCCATCGCGTTCGAGTGCGCCTTGCCCATGAAACGGTACCCGAGCACGCCGATACGGAGTGTCATGGCAGGGCGTTCTCCGCAGCGGGCCTTGAGTGTGGGTGGTTCCCGACCCGGATCGCTGCGGTTTCGCGCCGTCGCCGCGACCGGGGCCCGCGAGCGAGAGACGCGCCGCGGCTCTCGGGTCCGCTCCTCACTCCGCCCAGTAGGCCTCGCCCGGTTCCGTCTCGAAGACGGCCCGCTCCAGCACGTCGACGGCCTTCTCTAACCCCTCGCGCGAGGAGGTGAGCGAGTCCTCGTGTTCGATCGACAGCGCGCCCTCGTAGCCGACCATCCGGAGCGTCGAGACGACGTCCTTCCAGTGCGCCTCGTCGTGGCCGTACCCGATCGAGCGGAACAGCCACGAACGGTCGGCCTCCTCGGCGTAGCCCGTCGTGTCGAGGACGCCCTTCACGCGGGCGTTCGCGTCGTACACCTTCGTGTCCTTGGCGTGGAAATGGTGGATCGCGTCGCGCTGGCCCAGGAACCGGATCGCCTCGGTCACGTCGATCCCCTGCCAGTAGAGGTGCGAGGGGTCGAAGTTGGCGCCGACCCGCTCGTTCGTGGCCTCCCGAAGCGCGAGCAGCCCGGTCGGCTCGTACACCAGCATGTTCGGGTGCATCTCGACGGCGACGTCGACGCCGTGCCCCTCGGCGTGCTCCGCCAGGTCGCGCCAGTAGGGAACCGCGACCTCGTCCCACTGGTAGTCGAGCGCGTCGGCGTGTTCCGTCGGCCACGGCGCCGTGACCCAGTTCGGCGTCGAGTCGCCGGGCGCGCCGGCCGGGAGCCCGGAAAAGCAGGTCACCGTGTCGACGCCGAGCAGGTCGGCCAACTCGACCGCCTCTCGTAGCTCCCGGTCGGCTTCCGCGGCTCGCTCCGCGTCGGGATGGAGCGGGTTGTTGTGCGTCGCCAGCGCGGAGATCCGAAGCCCGTGGTCGTCGAGCAGGTCGCGCAACTCCTCGCGGGCCGCCTCCTCGCCGAGGAGCGTCTCGCGACCGACGTGGTCCTCGCCGGGCCACCCCCCGACGCCGAGTTCGACGGCGTCGACGCCGATCTCGTCGAGGTACGCGGCCGCGTCGTCGATCGATTCGCCGCCCAGGGGTACCGTTAGCACGCCGATGTCCATGCACGGGGGTACGTCGATCCGCCGAATAAATCTTCAGGGAGCGTCGCGCGGCGCCCGGCCGTCGCGGACGGTGCCCGCTGGCCACGGTCCGCGACGGCCCGCCGCGAACCGCATGAGGTTTTAACGGATGGAACGCGTACGATGTGGCATGGGAATCCTCTCGCGCGCCTCCTACGTCGTCCGCTCGAAGGTGAACGCCCTCCTCAACCGGGCGGAAGACCCGACCGAATCGCTCGACTACTCGTACGAACAGATGCGCGACGAGCTTCAGGACGTCAAACAGGGGATCGCCGACCTGACGACCCAGAAGAAGCGCCTGGAGATACAGAAGCGCAAGCTCGAAGAGAACGTCGAGAAGCACAACCGCCAGGCCCGCGAGGCGGTCCAGCAGGACCGCGACGACCTCGCGCGGAAGGCCCTCGAAAAGAAGAAGTCGAAGATGACCCAGATCGAGGAGCTGGAGGGCCAGATCGCCGAGCTGAACAACACGCAGGAGCAGCTCGTCGAGAAGAAGAACAAGCTCCAGAACCGCATCGAGGAGTTCCGCACGAAGAAGGAGACGATGAAGGCTCGCTACGAGGCGGCCGAGGCGTCCACTCGCGTCTCGGAGGCGATGACCGGCGTCGGCGACGAGATGGAGGACGTGAGCCGCTCGATCGAGCGCGCCGAGGAGCGGACCGAGGAGATGGAGGCGCGCTCGGAGGCGATGGACGAGCTGGAGGACTCCGGCGCCTTCGAGGACGCGCTCTCGGACAAGGACAGCATCGACCGCGAGCTGGAGGGCCTCTCGACCGACAGCGAGGTCGACGCCGAGCTGGAGACGCTGAAGGGCGAGCTCGGCAAGGGCGAGTCGGCCGACGACGGCGACGCCGCCGTCAGCGACGAGGACGTCGACGCCGAACTGGAGGACATCGAGTCGGAGATCGACGCCGACGACCTGGAGGCCGACCTCGACGGCGACGGCAGCTCCGGGAGCACCGACCTCGACGAGGAGCTCGACGTCGAGTTAGAGGAGTCGGAGTCCGACGCGGACGAACAGCGGAACTGATCGAGCGCGGTCGCGGCCCGGTCCCCGCGGTCCCCGCCTCCCGTCGGTCCCGCTTCCGACCCCTCACTCCGACGCCGGGCGCGCGCCGGTCCCCGCGCGGTCCCGGTCGGCGAGCCGGATCTCGCCGTCCGCGAGGTCGACGCCCTCGTACGGGTCCTCGGCGAGCAGCAGCGAGCCGTCGAGGTCGGCGTAATCGAGGAGCGGCGCGAGCTGCGCGGCCGCCGCGATCGAGGCGTTCGACTCGATCATACAGCCGCACATCACCGCCAGCCCGTGCGCTCGCGCGGCGGCGATCACCCGGCGCGCCTCCAGCAGGCCGCCGGTCTTCATCAGCTTCAGGTTCGCGATGTCACAGCGGTCTGCGATCGCGGGCACGTCCGCGGCGGTCACGCAGGACTCGTCGGCGGCGATCGGCAGCGCCGACCGCTCGTAGACGTACCGGAGCCCCTCGGGGTTCTCGGCCGGGACGGGCTGTTCGACGAACTCCACGTCGCGGCCGGCGAGCCACGCGCTCTTCTCGACCGCCTCCTTCGGCGTCCACGCCTCGTTGGCGTCGACGCGGAGCCGCGCGTCGGGGGCGGCGTCGCGGACCGCGTCGATCAGCTCCCGGTCGCGGTCGGTGCCGAGCTTGACTTTCAACACGGAGTAGCCCGCCGCGACGGCGTCGGCCGCCTTCTCGCGCACGCGCTCGGTCTCGTCGAGGCCGATCGTGAATGAGGTCATCGGGGCGTCGCTCGGGTCGAGCCCCCACAGGCGGTAGAGGGGGACCCCGAGACGCTTCGCCGCGAGGTCGTGGACCGCGATCGAGACGGCGGCGCGGGCGGCGGGGTTGCCGTTCACGACCGCTCGCAGCTCGGCCTCGATCGCGTGGAGCGCGTGGGGGTCCCCGACGCGCTCGACCGCGTCGAGGAGGGCCGGCAACACCGCTTCGACGGTGGCGGCCGTCTCGCCGTAGTGGGCCGACGGCGCCGCGCCGCCGACTCCGGTCGTCCCCGCGTCGTCGGCCACCCGGACGACCACGTTCTCCGCCTCGGTCTGGGTCCCGCGCGCGATGGTGAACGGCGCTTCGAGCGGCATCGAGACCCGCTCGAATCCGGTTTCGAGGCTCATTCGGCAGTTCCCCCTCCCTCGGTCGCTCGGTCACCGCCCGCGGCGTCGCCCGCGTCGGGGTTCGCGCCGAGGCCCGCCTCGACGACGGCGTCGACGATGTCGCCCGCGCCGTGGCGCACCGGGTCGGTCGCCGGCACGCCGGTCTCGTCCGCGAACGACGCGACCGCCTCGGCCGCCGCCTCGTCGTCCGCGACGCCGTTCGTGTTGACCGCGCCGGCGACGACGCTCGCCTCGCGCACGGGCGCCGCCAGGTCCTCGTAGAGGTCGACGTAGTCGGCGAGCGGCGGCAACTCGAACGACTCGTACCCGTGGATCGCCTCGCGGCCCGCGGCGTGACAGAGGACGAGGCCGTCGGCCATCGACCCGTGGAGGATGCCGCAGGTGACCGCCGAGTAGGCGGGGTGGACGATGCTCCCCTGTCCCTCGACGACGAGGAGGTCGCGGTCGTCCCCGACCTCGAGGAGCATGTCCTCGACCGCGCCCGCGGCGAAGTCGGAGACGACGCGGTCGATCGGGTTCCCCCAGCCGGCGATCATGATCCCGGTCTGGCCGGTGGGGACGAACGCGGCGTCGATCCCGCGCTCGCGGGCGGCCGAGACGATCTCCAGCGAAGCGGTCATCTTCCCGACCGAGCAGTCGGTGCCGACCGTGAGCACCACGTCGGCGTCGACGTCGCCGGACGCCCCGGAAGCGACCGTGAGGTCGTCGTCGGGTTCGCGCACGTCGACGAGGTCGACGCCGTGCTCGTCGGCCAGCGCGGCCAGCTCCGCGTCCTCGTTCAGGAAGTAGTGGAGGCCGCTCACCACGTCGCAGCCGGCCTCGATCGCGGCCTCGACGTCGCCGCGCCACGATTCGTCGAAGCCGCCGCCGATGGGCGCGATCCCGATGTAGAGTGCGTCGAGGTCGCCGTCGGCGGCAGCGTGCGCGTCCGCGAACGACTCGACGATCGGCGCGTCCGAGACGTCCGCGACGTGGTCGCGCACCCGGTCGCCGGCGCGGTCGCGGTCGAGGACGGCCAAGACGTCCTGGTCGCCGTAGCGCAGCACGCCGAGCGCGGTCTTCGCGCGGTCCGGGAACTTCTCGTGGGCGAGGACGGCGATCCGCTCGTGGTCCATGGTGGGTCGCTCGCCCCGGGAGTTCTTAAAAGAGTCGAGGGATGTCGCTCTGCGTGGTCGGCGGGAGAGACCCCGTTCGGCCGCTCCCCGGCCCGTGACCGGCCCCGCCGGCCGAGGGCTGAAGTGGGTGCCGCCCCACCGTTCAGTTCGAAATGAGCGACCCGTCACTCACGCTCGCCCCGGCCGACGACGGCTCGCTCGCCTACGTCGAGGAGCTGCTGGAAGCGAACGGCCTGCCGTCTCGGGACGTCCGTACCGCGCCCGGCGCCTTCTACGTCGCTCGCGACGGCGCCGAGCGCATCGGCGTCGGCGGCGTCGAACGGCGCGGCGGCTCCGGGCTGCTCCGGTCGGTTGCCGTCGAGGAGCCGAAGCGCGGACGAGGGTACGGGACGGCGCTTTGCGACGCGCTCGAAGCAGAGGCGACCGCCGACGGCGTCGACGCGCTGTACCTGCTCACGACGACCGCTGCCGACTTCTTCGCGGCCCGGGGCTACGCAGAGATACCGCGGGAGGAGATCCCGGCCGAAATCCGCGCGACTTCACAGTTCGAGGGGCTGTGCCCGTCAACGGCCGTCTGTCTATGGGCGGAACTGTGAGCTCGCGCCCGTCACCGAGCGCGCGACGGGTGAGAAGTCGATCGACCGCAGAACGAGATCAGGCGCTGCCGTCGACGAACTGGTCGGCGCCCTCGTAGAACCAGTAGCCGTTCTCGCGCATCGCGCGGCCGAGCTCCTGGTGGAACTCGACGAAGTCCGCGAACTCCTCCTGCTCGACGCCCTCGAAGATCTCCTCGACGGAGACGACCGTCTCGAAGTCGATCCGGATCGGGTGGTCGCCGTACTGCTCGACGTACTCCGCCGCCGTGAGCGGGAAGTCCTCCTCCTCGTCGATCTTCTTCGCGAGCACGGCGTGGCCGTACTGCCGCATGCCCTCGCTCCCCTGCTCGCCGTCGGGGTCGTGTGGCCAGTCCATACCGTGGAATTCGCCGGATCGGGGATAGTGGTTTCGGATGCGGCGGTGACGCCGGTCGCACGCCGCGAGGGCCCCAACCGCACCCCCGACCGCACAAGACACTTCCCGCCAGTCCGCGTCGCCAGCAATATGCGCCGCAGAGCCCTCCTCGCGTCCGCGGCCGCTGTCTCGACCGCTTCGCTGGCCGGCTGTCCCACCCCGCCGTGGACCGACGATCCGACGACGATCGACGGCGCTGAACTGACCTTTCGACGCGAGTACGACGGCGACCTCGACGTCACCGAGTCCGGGGGGAACGACGTCGCAGAGCTGCGTCGACGCCTCGACGAAGATCCGCCGCGGCTGGTCGTGGCGGGATCGCTCCTCGACAGCCCCCGGCGTTGCTATCGAGTCACGCCGTTCGAGGCGGCGCTCGACGACGGGACCCTCCGCCTCCGGATCGTCTCCGAGGACGACCCCGACTCGGACGTTGACCGCTGCTCGGACGTCGCCGAACCTCACCCGTACTCGGTCGCGGTCGCGTTCCTCGAGGCGCCCGTCCCGGAGCGCGTCGTCGTCCGGCACGAAGACGAGACGGTGCTGGAAGAACGGGTATAAAAAAGCCGACGTCGCTCAGTCGTCCGCCGATGCCGGCGAGTCGTCGCCCGCGGCCTCGATGTCGACCTCGATCTCGGCCGAAGCGGCCTTGTACTCGGGGATCTTCGAGCGCTCGTCGAGCACGTCGTTGGTGAGGCGGTTCGCGGAGGCGGCCGCGAAGTGCGGCGTGGTCCAGACCACGCCCTCCTTGATGTCCTCGGTGACGTCGGCGCGGACGGTGATCTCCCCGCGCCGGGACTTGAGGTTGACGTAGTCGCCGTCCTCGATCCCGTACCGCTCGGCGTCGTTCGGGTGGACGTCGACGAAGTTCTCCGGGTGCTGGTTCGAGAGCGTGGGCGAGCGGCGGCTCATCGTCCCGGTGTTGTAGTGTTCCTCGAGCCGCGCCGTGGTCAACACCAGCGGGTACTCCTCGTCGGGGACCTCCTTCGGCTCCTGGTGGACGACGCCCTCGATGCGCCCGAGGCCGTCCTCGGTCTCGAACTCGTCCTCGTAGAGGAACGGGTCGCCCTCGTCGCCCTCCTCGTAGCAGGGCCAGTGGAGCCCCGTCTCCCCGAGCGCGTCGTAGGTCATCCCGTGCATGATCGGGCACACCTCGCGCAGCTCCTCGAACACGTCCTCGGGGCCGTCGAACGCGAACTCGTCGCCGTCGAACAGGCGCGTCCCCACCTCACAGAGGATGTCGAGGTCGTGACGCGTGTTCTCGTGGACCTTGTGGACGCCGCGCATGCGCTGGACGCGGCGGTCGGTGTTGGTGACCGTGCCGTCGCGCTCGGCCCACGTCGTCGCCGGGAGGACCACGTCCGCGAGCTCGGCGGTCTCGGTCATGAAGATGTCCTGGACCACCATGAAGTCGAGCTCCTCGCGGAACCGCTTCTCGGTCTCGTTGCCGTCGGGCTCGCTCATGATCGGGTTCTCGCCCATGACGTAGAGCCCGTGGACGGTGTCGCCGATCGCGTGGGAGATCTCGACGTTCGTCAGCCCGGGCTCCGAGGGGATCTCGAACCCCCACACGTCCTCGACGGACTCGCGCGCCTCGTCGTCGTCGACGAGCTGGTACCCCGGGAGAACGTTCGGCATCGCGCCCACGTCGCAGGTGCCCTGGACGTTGTTCTGCCCGCGCAGGGGGTTGACGCCGGTCCCCGGGCGACCGAGGTTCCCCGTGATCAGCGCGAGGTTGATCTCGTTCTGGACGTTGTCGACGCCGCAGGTGTGCTGGCTCATCCCCATCCCGGTGAAGATGGCCGCGTCGTTCGCCATCGCGTACTTCTCGGCGGCGAGCTCGATGTCCGCCAGCGGCACGCCGCACTCCTCGGCGGCCGCCTCCTTGTCGAAGTCCGCGAGCGTCTCCTTCAGGTGGTCGAACCCCTTCGTGCGCGCTTCGACGAACGCCTCGTCGATCCAGCCCGCGTCCGGCTCTTCCTCGTGGCGCTCGAGGATCGTCTTGAGGACGATGTTCAGGAGCGGAATGTCGGTGCCGGGCTTCAGCTGGAGGTGCATGTGCCGGTCGGTGTCGTCGATCTCGAACGACCGGGTGGTCTTGTTCGCGTGCGGGTCGACCTGGATGACGGTCGCGCCCTCTAAGACGGCCTGCCGGAAGTACTGGCTGTTGGCGATCGGGTGCTGCTCGCCGGGGTTCGCGCCCTGGATCCACAGCACGTCCGCGGAGTCCTCCAGGTCGGCCATGCTGTTCGTCATCGCGCCCATCCCGAGGCTGGTGCGCAGCGCCCACACCGTCGACGCGTGACACATCCGCGTACAGTTGTCCACCTGGTTCGTGCCGTACCGGCGCGCCAGCTTCTGGATCAGGTAGTTCTCCTCGTTGAACGTCTTCGAGGAGCCGAAGAATCCCATCCCGTCCGGCCCGTGCTCCTCGCGAATTCCCTCCATCTCGTCGACGACGCGGTCGAGCGCCTCCTCCCACGTCGCCTCGCGGAACTCGCCGCCGTCCTTGATCAGCGGCTCGGTCAGTCGGTCCTCGTGGTCGACGACCTGCGTCGCCGCCCCGCCCTTGATGCAGACGCTCCCCTCGTTCACCGGCGCGTCGGCCCACGGCATAAAGCGCATCTCGCCCGGCTCGTCGCCCTCCAGCACGCGGATCCCGCAGCCGACGCCGCAGTACGGGCAGATCGTTTTGGTCGCGTCGTCCGGCTCACTGGACATCTGTCTCACCGCCTCCGTGCGCGTTCATACCACACGATCGATCGTCAGCGTCCATGAGTGTATCGGTGGATTCACACGAGCGGAGCCGCGGGGAGGCTCCCGACCCCGTCTCGCAATATTTGTTAATAGCGAAACGAACCGAGTTATTAATGGTAAAATATAATGGAAAAACATTTACTATGTGTTGTTAACACGTTACAATCGCAACAACATGAGAGCAGTTGTGTACCAAGGCCCCTACGATGTGGCCGTCGAGGAGGTAGACGAACCGGAGATAGAACACCCGAACGACGTCGTCGTCGACATCACCACGTCCTGTATCTGCGGCTCCGACCTCCACATGTACGAGGGACGGACCGCGGCCGAGGAGGGGATCATCTTCGGCCACGAGAACATGGGGATCGTCAGCGAGGTCGGCGAGGCGGTATCGACGTTAGAGGAGGGAGACCGCGTCGTCATGCCGTTCAACGTCTCCTGCGGCTTCTGCCAGAACTGCGAGGAGGGGTACACGGGCTTCTGTACCAACGTCAACCCCGGCTTCGCGGGCGGCGCGTACGGCTACGTCGCCATGGGGCCGTACCCCGGCGGACAGGCCGAGAAGCTGCGCGTCCCGTACGCCGACCACAACGCCCTGAAGCTGCCCGAGGGCCGCGAGCACGAGGACGCGTTCTCGCTGCTCGCGGACATCTTCCCGACCGGCTGGCACGGCACCGAGCTGGCGAACCTCGAGTCCGGCGAGTCCGTCGCCATCTTCGGCGCGGGACCGGTCGGGCTGATGGCCGCCTACAGCGCGAAGATCAAGGGCGCGGCCGAAATTTACGTCGTCGACCAGGTGCCGAGCCGACTTGAGCTCGCGGAGGAGCACTGCGACGCCCACGCCATTGACTTCTCCGAGGGCGACCCGGTCGACCAGATCATCGAGGAGCACGGCGGGATGGTCGACAAGGGCGTCGACGCGGTCGGTTACCAGGCGACCGATCCGGACGACGTCGACACCGAGACGGAGGACTACTCCTACCAGCCGGCCAAGGAGAACCCGGCGGTCGTGATCAACAACCTGATCCGGGTGGTCCGGCCGACCGGCGAGCTCGGCATCCCCGGCCTGTACGTCCCCGAGGACCCGGGCGCACCCGACGACATGGCCGCACAGGGCCGCCTCGGCATCGACTTCGGGAAGTTCTTCGAGAAGGGGCTCAAGTGCGGCACCGGCCAGTGTAACGTCAAGGAGTACAACCGGTACCTGCGCGACATGATCATCGAGGGGCGCGCGGACCCGAGCTGGGTCGTCTCCCACCGGGTCGACCTCGAGGAGGCCCCCGAGATGTACGAGGCGTTCGACGCCCGCGAGGAGGGCGTCACGAAGGTCCTGTTAGAGCCTTGAGACCGCCGCGTCGCGCCGCCGCTTCGAACTCCGCGCTTTTTTCGCCCGCGCTCACGCCCTGAGCCACGCCTTCGGGTGGTCGCTCCGGAGGTGCGTCTGGTACTCCCGGACGAGCGCCGGGTACGTGTCGGCCACGCAGTGCCAGTCGCAGAGGTCGCACTCACGCTCCACGCCGTCGTCGTCGCCCCGAACGTACCCGCCGCGTCTGTAAGTCGGCATCTGTTGCTCCGTCGACCCGGGTCGGCCCGCGTCTGACCGGTGTAAACGCCCGCCACGCTTGAGGGTGTCGGCGAAGCAGGGGAGTCGCCCTCCCGTCCGGGCCGCCGAAACGGGTATGTCATTCCGGCGCGTGGTCACGCCCATGTGTAAGTACTGCAACTGGGCCTTCCACGACGGGTGGGGGGAGCTGCTGAAGTACGACGAGACGTACCAGTCGGCGGTCGGCGCGGAGACGGAGTCGACCCACGGCTTCCACGACGAGTGGGACGACCTCCGGAGCGAGCTGGGGATCTAGATCGGGAACACCGCGTCCGGGTCCGCCGTCGTCTCGGCGTCGCCCGCGACGAGTCCGGCCAGCTCCTCGCGGATCCCCGACTCGTCGAGGTCCTCGCCGATGAACACCAGCCGCGTCCGGCGGTCGTCGTCGGACCCCCACTCGCCGATCGGTCCGGCCTGGACCGACGGGCCGGCCTGGCTCACGCCGATCACCTCGTCGGTGCCCGCCACCCGGACCACGCCCTTCGCGCGGACGATCGACCCGTCCCAGTCGTCGAGCCACGCCGCGAGCGCCTCCGGGTCGAGCGGCTCGCTCGACCGGTAGACGAACGAGCCGACGCCGTGCGCGGCGGCCGCGCCCTCCGGATGCGCGTGGTCGTGGCCCTCTCCGCCGTCGTGGTCGTGACCGCTCGCCTCCTCGTCGGCGATGGCGCGCTTCCACCCCGCCGACCCCTTCGCCGACTCGAAGTCGAACCGGCCGGTGTCGAGCACCTCGCCGGGGTCGACCGCGGAGTAGGTGGTCCGGATCCGCTTCGCCCTCGGGCCCAGCCGCTCCGCGACCGCCTCGATCCGGTCGAGCACGTCGTCGGGCACCATGTCGGTCTTGTTCACCAGGAGGACGTCGCAGAACTCGATCCCCTCGACGAGCACGTCCGCGAGCGGGCGGTCCGTCTCCGGCTCCGCCCCGCCGGGGAGGCTCTCGCCCGCGTCGAACTCCTTCCAGAAGCCGTAGGCGTCGAGGACGGTCACCATCGTGTCCAGCCGGAACCGCTCGCGGGGGTCGACGTCGCTGTCCTCGGTCCCCTCGGTGAACGCCCGGGCGATCGGCACCGGCTCCGAGATGCCCGACGACTCGACGAGGAGGTAGTCGAACTCGCGCGACTCCGCGAGCGCCGCGGCCTCGCTCAGCAGGTCGTCCTGGAGCCGACAGCAGATACAGCCGTTCGAGAGGTCCACGACGCCCTCCTCGTCGTTCTCGCGGGCGATCTTCTCGGCGTCGACGTTCACCTCGCCCATGTCGTTCAGGATGACGGCGATCCGTCTGTCGCCCGGGTTCGAGAGCAGGTGGTTCACGAGCGTCGTCTTCCCGGCGCCGAGGTAGCCGCTGAGGACGGTGACCGGGATCCGGTCGTCTGACATGTGTGGTGTCAATGCCCACACCGATATGAAACGATCGATCGGGATGATTGGCACGAACGTTCATCCGTCTCACCGACGTACCACGAGGCGATGGACCTGAGCGAATCGACCGTCCGGGACCGCGCCCGGACGTACGCGGAGCGGGAGCCGTTATACGACGTGGAGCGACAGCACGTCGAGACGGTCCCGGAGACGTTCGCCGGCGACGAGTACGGCCGCCGGGACGCCCAGTGGATCGTCCGGTGGTACTTCCGGCGCTACCTCGGCGAGTACCCCGACCGCGAGCGGCGCGAGCGGGAGGAGGCGTTCCGCGACAACGACTTCGGCGACGTGATCGACGCCATCGACGCCGCCGTCGACGCGCTCGGTGTCGGGGAGAACGAGGGGGCCGACGCGGCGGAGAGGGGCGACGCGGCGGAGGCAGACGCCGCCCTCGACGCGCTCACCGCGCTCGACGGGGTCGACGTCGCGGTCGCGTCGGGGTTCTGCCAGTTCCTCGCCCCCGAGCGGTTCGTCGCGGTCGACCGCCGGACGTGGGCGGTGCTCGCCGCGGCGGGCGAGCTCGACGCCTCCTACCCGGAGCCGCCGTCGGCCGCCGACTACCGGCGGTTCGACGACGCCTGCCGGGCCGTGATGGAACGCACGGGCGTCGACGCGTGGACGCTGTACCGGGCGCTGTGGGTGTCGTACGAGCAGTTGCCTGACGCGGACGCGTGAAGAGATCCGTTCGCCGGCCGCACGGAACTACTCACTCCACGACCTCGACGACCGGGTCGTCGGAGACGAGCCGCGTGAGGACGACGCGCGGCACGTTCGCGCGGTAGAGAATTTCGCGGGCGACCGCCCGGGCCGCGGTCGCGTCCGCCTCGTCGTCGACCTTGTTCACGACCGGGATCGCGGTCGCGTCGCCGGGGACGTCCTTCAGCCCGCCGGCGGGACTCGCGAGGACCGTCGCCACGTCGGCGGGGGTGAGCTCGTCGCCGATCTCCCGGCCGGTGATCGCGGCGACCGCCTCCGGCCGGTGGACGCGCTCCTCGGTGAGCGGCTCCCCGACGACGTGCGCGCTCGCGATCGGCACGATGACGTCCGCGTTCCGCGGGATCTGCGGCTCGCGCTCGCTCGGCGCCTTGAACTCCCGGAGGCGCGCCCCGTCCGCCTTCACGAGCGTCGCGCCCGGCTCGGCGTCGGCGATATCGGCGACTACGTCCACGTCGTACCCGAGGTACCGGTCCGACCGGTCGCGCTCGGGGACGAGCCCGAGCGGCCAGTCGCCGGCGTCGGCGTCCTCGATCGCTCCTATCGGGTCCTCGGTCACGCGCACCGTCGCGACCCGGTCGTCGAAGATCGGTATCCGGACGCTCGCCGTCACCACCGACCGGTCGAGTCGGTCCGCGAGCGCGAACAGCGTCGACTTCTTGCCGCCCGCGCCGACGACGCAGAGGGTCGCGTCGCGGGCGTCGAGCGCGGTCGTCAAGTCCATGCCGCCGCGTTCGGGCGCCGCGTCCCTCACTCTGGCGGTCGGTGACGCGCTCCGCGGGCCTAACTGCGCTCGGAGCCGACGCGGGGGCCGACCCCCCCGGCGAACAGATTGATACGTCCTCGCCGCGCAGGGCCTCCAAATGAGTCGCCGCCGCACCCACGTCCTCCGCGTCGACCTCTCGGCGGGCGAGACGGCCCGCGAGCGCGTCCCGCGGGACCGGCGGCGCGACTACGTCGGCGGGAAGGGGATCGGGGCGCGCTACCTCTACGAGGAGCTGCCGCCGGGGACGGAGCCGACGGGTCCGGAGAATCTCCTCTGCTTCCTCGTCGGCCCGCTCGCGGGCTACCTCCCGGGCGAGACGCGCTACGCCGCGGTGACCAAGTCGCCGCTCACCGGCGGCTTCCTCGACTCGTACGCGGGCGGCGAGTTCGCCGACCGCCTCGCGGGGTCGCTGGACGACTGCCTCGGGCTGCTCGTGACGGGCGCGGCCGACCGACCGGTCCGGATCGAGGTCGAGGACGGCCGCGCCCGGATCGAGGCGAGCGACGCCTGGGGCGACGACGCCGCCGAGACGGCCGAACGGTTCCCGGCCGCCGGCGTCGCCTGCGTCGGCCCGGCGGGCGAGCGCGAGGCGGCCTACGCGACGGTCGCGAGCGACGGCGGCGCCCACCACGCGGGCCGCGGCGGCGCCGGCGCCGTGATGGGGTCGAAGCGGCTGAAGGCGGTCGTCGCCCGCGACCCCCCGCCGAGCGTCCCGGACGACCTCGCCGCGCTCCGCGACCGCGACGCGGCGGCCTACGGCCGCGACCCGACCGGCGAGTGGCAGGCGGCCGGCGAAACGGTCGAGACGGTCGATTACGCCAACGAGGTCGGGATCCTCGCTGCGGAGGGGTGGACGGGGACCGGCTTCGACGGCGCCGACGACATCGGCGTCGAGGCCGCGCTGGAGCGCGCGACGGGGCGCGAAGAAGTTACCGACGCCGGCCAAGGCGAGGACCCCGCCGTCCCCGGCGGCTTCCGGATCGACACCCCGGACGGCGAGGTGGTCCCGCGCGGCGCGGCCCCGATCACGCTCGGCGCGGGCCTCGGCGTCGACGACTTCGACCGCGTCGTCGAGCTCTGCGGGGTCTGCGACCGGCTCGGCCTCGACGTGATCGGCGCGGGCAACGCGGTCGCGTGGGCGGTCCGCGCCGGGGAAGCCGGTGTCGTCGACTGCCCGGTCTCGTTCGGCGACGCCGACGGGGCAGAGCGCCTGTTAGCGGCGATCGCGGCCCGCGAGGCGCCGCCCGACCTCGACGTCCACCCGGATCTGCCGGACGCGCTCGCCGACGGGATCGACGCCGCGGTCGAGCGGTTCGGCGGCGAGGCGCTCGTGCCCACGGTGAAGTCGATGGCGCTGCCCGGCTTCGACCCCCGCGCGGCGGTCGGGGTCGCGCTCGCGTACGCGACGAGCGACCGCGGCGCGTGTCACAGACGCGCGCGGCCGCAGGACAGCGAGCCGCTCGCCCGGCCCGACCGGTCTCCGACCGACCGGGTGCGGGACGTGGTCGGCGAGCAGAACGCGCGCTCCGTGCTGTGGAGCCTCGTCGTCGACGACTTCGTCGGCGAGGCGGTCTGGGACGACCTCGGCGCGGAGTGGCTCGCGGCGGTCGACCACCCCGCGGTGACGGACCGCGACGGCGACGCGCCGGAGCGCGGCGACCGCGCCGAGGACCGCTCGGACCCGGTCGCCGCGCTCGCGACGACCGGCGAACGGATCTGGACGCTCACCCGGCTGTTCAACGCCCGCGAGGGGTTCGACCGCGACGACGACGCGCTCCCGGAGCCGCTCCGCACGGCCGCGGCGGACGGGACGCCGGGGGTCGACGTCGACGCGTTCGACCGCCTGCTGGACCGCTACTACGCGGCCCGGGAGTGGGGCGACCGCGGCCTCCCGACGCCGGCGGCGCTCGACCGCCTGGGCCTCGCGGAGGTCGTCGACGACGCGACCCCGCTGGACGAGCGCCCGATCGACCTCGCCGAGGCAACGGATTCGGACGACTGACGCGAGTTACAATCGACTTCCGGCGCTCGCGCCCGCCTCAGCGGCGCAGTCCGCCCTCGGCCTTGATCCGCATGATGTGCCGGACGTTGAGGTAGATCTCCTCGGGCGAGGTCTCCTCGTCGGCGTCGTAGAGGTCCGAGACGCGGTAGAGGATCGCCGAGAGCTGCTTGCTCTCGGAGCTGTCGCCCCGCACGTCCTCGGCGACCTCTCGGAGGAACTCCCGGACCTCGTCGTCCGCGGGGAACTCGGCGTCCGACGCCTCCTCGGGGACCACCGGGTCGACGCCCGCGGCCGCGAGGGGGTCCTCGCGGTCGTCGCCGGCGCCGTCGTCGTCGGGCCCGGTTCCGGTAGCGGCGTCGGACTCCGCCCCGTCGGCGCCGCCGTCCGCGTCGGTCATCGCCCCTCGCTCACCCCGCGGCGGCGGACGACGCCGGCGTTGTTCGCGACGTTCTCGACGAGCACCCTGAACGCGTCCGCGGTCTCGCCGTCCTCCAAGACGACGGGCTCGCCGTCGTCGCCGCCGGTGCGCACGTCGGGGTCGAGCGGGATCCCGCCGAGGAACGGGAGGTCGTGTTCCTGCGCGAGCGCCTTCCCGCCACCGGAGCCGAATATCTCGTGGAACCCGCCGCAGTCGGGACACCGGAAGCCGGCCATGTTCTCCGCGATCCCGAGGACGTTCGTGTCGTGTTTCCCGAACATGCGGAGCCCCTTCACCGCGTCGTCGAGCGCGACGTCCTGCGGCGTCGTGACGATGACGGCCCCCGTCAGCGGCAGCGTCTGAAGGATCGTGAGCTGGGTGTCGCCGGTGCCCGGCGGGAGGTCCATCACGAGGTAGTCGAGCTCGCCCCACTCCACGTCCTCGACCAGCTGGGTGATGATCTTGTGGACCATCGGGCCGCGCCAGATGACGGGGTCGTCCTCGCCGGTGAGGAAGTCCATGCTCATCAGCTTCACCCCGAACCGCTCCGGGGGAACGATCGTCTCGCCGTCGGTCTCGGGGCGCTCCTCGGCCGACACCATCCGCGGGACGTTCGGCCCGTACACGTCGGCGTCGAACAGGCCGACGCGCGCGCCGAGCGCGGAGAGCCCGGCGGCGAGGTTCACCGCGACCGTCGACTTCCCCACGCCGCCCTTCCCGGAGGCGACCGCGATGACGTTCTGGACGCCGGGGAGGACCTGCTCGTCCGCCGAGAGGTCGTCCGGGATCGACGCCGACAGCTCCACGTCGAGGCCGGTGTCCGCGAGCGCCTCGCGCACGTCGTCCGCGACGGCCGACTCGGTCGGGGAGAAGGGGGCGCCGAGCGCGAGCGACACGCGGACCGTTCCGGCGGTGCCGTCTCCGGTCCCCTCCCCGCCCTCCTCGACCTCGACGTCGTTCACCAGCCCGAGCGAGACGATGTCGCCGCCGAGGTCGGGGTCGCGCACGTCCGCGAGCCGCTCCCGCACGTCCGATTCGTTCATGCCCGGGGGGAGGGCCGTGGGTCGAATAAGGGTTCTGTCACCCGGTCAGTCGATCCGGGTTCCGGCGCCCTCACCGCGCAGGAACGGGGCCAGTCCCGCCGCGCCGAACACGTACGCCGGCGCGTCGAGGTCGAGCAGCTCGCGCACCTTCGCGGCCATCCCGCCGGAGACGTCCGTCGCGTCGCTCGCGCCGAGCGCGTCCGCGACCGCGCCGAAGTCGTCGATCTCGTCGATCACGTCGCCGTCGCCGTCGAGGACGCCGGGGACCGTCGAGCAGACGCCGACGCGGCGCGCGGCGAGCCCCGCGGCGAGCTCCGCGACCAGCTCGTCGCCCGAGACCACCGTGACGCCGTCGCCAGCGGTCGCCACGCCGTCGCCGTGGAGGACGGGGACGAACCCCTCGTCGAGCAGCGTCGCCGTCGACCCGAGCGGGAGGTCGAGCCGGCCGTCCGCCCCCTCGGTTCGCGCCGCGAGCGACAGCGGGTGAACCGGGACCGCCGGTACGCCGCGTTCGCGGAGCCGCTCTAGCACGTGCGCGTTCAGCCGCTTCATAGCGCCGTGGACCGCGGCCACCGCGTCGGCGTCGCGCGTCCCGTCGGTCGTCGACACCCCGCGTTCGCTGGCGTGGTGATGGCCGAAGCTCCCACCACCGTGGACGACGACGAGCCGGTCGACGTCGCCCGCCGCGAGCGCGTCCGCGACCGCGTCGCAGGCCGCGTCGAGCGCGGCGTCGTCGAGCGTCTCGGGACGGTCCTTCTCCGTGATCAGGCTCCCGCCGAGCTTGAGGACGACCGGGGGCGCGTCGGTCCCGGCGCCGTCGGCGGCTTCGTCGCCGCCCGCGCCCCGTGCGTCGCCGCCGTCTGCGGTCGGGTCGGCGCCCGTCACGCCTCCACCACCCGGACGCCCTCCGTCGCCAGCTCGGCGCGGAACGCCTCCTCGCAGCCCTGCGTGAACGAGAGGGCGGTCTCCGTCGCGTCGCTCGCGTCGAGCGCGACGATACAGCCCCCGCCCCCCGCACCGGTGAGCTTCGCGCCGTGGGCGCCCGCGTCCCGCGCGGCCCACACCATCGCGTCGAGCGACCGGGCGGAGACGCCGAGCGCGGCGAGCAGCCCGTGGTTGAAGTCCATCAGCTCGCCCAGCCCGGCGAGCAGCTCGGACGACGGCGGCTTCTCCGGGTCCGCGTCGGCGAGGAGGGCCTCGCCCTCCCGAACCAGGTCGCCGATCGATTCGACCGTGTCCGCGGCGAACCCGTGTTCCTCGCGCAGCGCGCGAACGCCCGCGACGAGTTCGCCGGTGTCGCCCGCGCCGCCGTCGAAGCCGACGACGAACGGGAGGTTCGGGGCGTCGATCGGCTCGCAGTCGTCGCCCTCGACGCGGACCGCGCCGCCCATCGTCGAGCAGAACGTGTCCGCGCGCGAGGCCTGCCCGTCCTGAACTTCGAACTCGGCACGATACGCCCGCTCCGCTAGTTCCCGGCGGTCGAGCCGCGCGCCGAGCGCGCGGGTCGCCGCGTCGATGCCGGCCACCACCACGGCCGCCGACGACCCCAGTCCCGCACCGAGCGGAATGTCGCTCTCGACGGTGATGTCGAAGCCGGCGTCGGGGGCGTCGGCGGCGTCGCGCGCCTGCTCGACCGCGGCGTCGACGTACCCCATCGCGGCCTCGACGAGCGGCGTCGGCACGTCCACGTCCGGGCGGTCGCCGGTGCCGCCGGCGTACTCCACGGTGAACCCGTCCAAGGTGAGGTCCTCGGCCTCGACGCGCACGTGGTCGTCCTCGCGCGGCTCGACGCGCACGGTCGCGCGTCGCTCGACGGCCGCCGGCACGGCCGGCTCGCCGTAGACGACGGCGTGTTCGCCGAAGAGGTACACCTTCCCCGGCGCCTCGCAAACGGTCATACGAACTCCCTCTCCCCCCGCGCTTACAGGCGTTGCGCTTGCGGGCGCGGGGCGGACTACCGCTCCGCCCCGGCGTCGCGCGGCGACTCGCCGCGGCGGGCGGCCCGGCGGAGCCCGATCTCCGCGACGTCGTCGCCCCGGTCCGCGCTCCGGCGCAGCGCGCGCGAGACGCGCCGCAGCTCCGGCGCGCTCGCGCCCGCCTCGTCCAACCGCCGGTCGAACGCGTCGATCCGTTCGCGCACCTCGCGCAGGTCGCCGAGCGCCCCCCGGGCGACCCCGGCGTCCTCGTCGCCCAGCACGACGCCGACGCCGTCGGCCACGGCGCCCCGAACGGCCCGCCCGATATCGCGGCACGACTCCAGCCGCCGCTCGGCCGGCGGCCCGTCGAGCGCCGCCGCGGCCGCGCCGACCTCCACGGCGGCGTCGCGGAGGCGGCACAGCTCCCGCATCGCGGTCCACGACTCGAACAGCTCCGAGCGGGTCGTCCCGAGCGCGTCGACCTCTCCGAGGTCCGCCATCCCCCGCGACACGGAGCGCTCGATCATCGCCGCGAGGCGGTCGACCTGCTCGTCGCGAGAGCCGACCGGCGACGCGCCGGGCGGGGCCGCCAGGGCCTCGACCGCGTCGCGGTGTATCGCGCGCACGGTGAACGCGAGCTGGCGGAGCGACTGGCTCACCGACACCTCCTCCGAGTTGAGCATAATCTGTACCGTCGTCGCCGCCTCCGACTCCGCGGCCACCGACATCCCGATCCGACCGCGGGCGACCCGCTCGACGGCGCGGCGCCGCTGCGCGGTGAGCGGCTCGTCGGACTCCAGCGTCACCTCCCGGACGCCGGCCGCGTACGCCGCCCGCAGTCCGCGCTCGATCACCGCCGGATCGGCCGACTCGATCCGGGCGGCAGTCGGGACGTCCCCGCCCGACCGGTCGCACGTCTGGACCGCCAACACCCCGTCGACGTAGTCGTGGAGCGTCACGGTGTCGCCGGCGGTGACGCCCTGCGACTCGGCCCACTCTTTCGGCAGCGAGACGGTGTACGTTCCGTTTCCGACGGTCTGGACCTTGCGGGTTTCCATGTTCAGTAGAGTAGCTCCGGGTCGTTCTCGACCATGTACAGCGTCCGCGCCGCGATGTTCACCGCGTGGTCCCCGATCCGCTCTAAGTCTCGGACCGTCAACAGCACCCGCGACACGTCGTCCAACAGCCGCTCGGCGGCCCAGCCGTCGTCGTCGGTCCCGGCGATCAGCTCGCGGGTGACGCTCTCGCTCGCGCGCTGGCAGAGCGCGTCCACCTCGTCGTCGCCGGCGGCCACCGCCCGACACGCCGCGGCGTCGCCGGTCTCGTACGCCGCGAGGCTCCGTTCGAGGAGCCCGCGCGACGCCGCGCCGATCGCGTCGATCGCCACCTCGGGGGCCACCGTCTCCCGCGCCGCCAGCGAGTAGTTCGCGAGGTTCACCGCGAGGTCGCCGATCCGCTCGAGGTCGGTGATGATCTTGAACGAGGCGGTGACGAACCGGAGGTCGCCGGCGACCGGCTGCTGGAGGGCGAAGAGGTCGACGCAGCGGTCCTCCAGGGCGAGGTACGTCTCGTTGACCTCGTCGTCGCCGTCGGCGACCGCCCGCGCCAGCGACTCGTCGCGGCGTTCGACGGCCGCGAGGCTGTCCCCGAGACGCTCCGTCACCAGGTCGCCCATCGAGAGCACGTCAGACCGGAGCTCGTCGAGCGAGTCCTGGTAGTGTTCCCGGGGCATACGGTTATCCGAACTTGCCGGTGATGTAGTCCTCCACGCGCTCGCTGTGCGGGTCCTCGAACACCTGGTCGGTGTCGCCGTACTCGACGAGCTCGCCGCCGGTGAGGAACACCGCGGTCTGGTCAGAGATGCGCGCGGCCTGTTGCATGTTGTGCGTGACGATGACGACCGTGTACTCCTCGGCGAGGTCCTCGATCAGGTCCTCGATCTTCGCGGTCGCGATCGGGTCGAGCGCCGACGCGGGCTCGTCCATCAGGATGATCTCCGGATCGACGGAGAGGCACCGGGCGATACAGAGGCGCTGTTGTTGGCCGCCCGAGAGGCCCAGCGCGTTGTCGTCGAGCCGGTCGCTCACCTCGTCCCACAGCGCCGCGTCGCGGAGGCAGCGCTCGACGAGCCGGTCGCGCTCCTCGGCGTCGCTCCGGTTCAGTAACCGGGCGAGGAGCCCGGTGTCGAGGTCGCCGTGCTTCTTCGGCCCGTAGGCGATGTTCTCGCGGATCGACTTCGGGAACGGGTTCGGCGACTGGAACACCATCCCGACCCGCTTCCGCAACTCGACGAGATTGACCCCGTCCTGATAGATCTCCTGGCCGTCAAAGCGGACCGACCCATCGATTGTCGCGGACTTGATCCGATCGTTCATCCGGTTGAGGCAGCGTAGATACGTCGACTTTCCGCAGCCGGAGGGACCGATCAGGGCGGTGACGCTTCTCTCGGGGATCTCCATCGAGACGCCCTTCAGCGCGTGGTCGTCGCCGTAGTAGACGTCGAGGTCGTCGACCGTCATCTTCGCCTCTCCTCGGAACTCGTAGTCCGTCCACTCGTCACGGGTACGCTCGTCCGTCTCGCCGGTGGTCGTCGTGAGGGGCTGGTCGGTGTCCGTCGTCGCGGTACTCGTCTGGGTCTGTGGGTTTTGGTTCTCGCTCATCGGTGATCAGGTGTGTTTGAGCCGGCGGCGGAAGTAGTAGCGCGTCGCGATGCCGATCGCGTAGAAGGATAGCACGACCATCAGGAGGATGAGCGCCGTTGCCCACCGGAAAGCGTCGGGGTCACCGACGTTACTCCCGAGGCCGACGCCGGCCGTAATCAGCGCGAACAGCTGGTACGGGAGCGCCGATGTGGCTTCGAGTAACGCCGGGTTGGCGACGAACGGCGGCGTCGCGGTGAACTGGAAGCCGCCGATGACGTCGACCGTCTGCGAGCCCGGCAGGAACGTCCCGCCGGCCATCGTCAGCAGGATCGGCGCCGTCTCGCCCGCGATGCGGCCGACGCCCAGAATGACGCCGGTGACGACGCCCGGGAGGGCCGCGGGCAGCACGACGCTTCGGATCGTCTGCCACTTCGACACGCCGAGGGCGGCGCTCGCGTCGCGGTACTCGTCGGGGACCGAGAGCATCGCCTCGCGGGAGGTGATGACGACGAGCGGCAGCAGCATGAACCCGAGCGTGATCATCCCCGAGAGCAGCGACTTCCCGTTGCCGAACCGCGGGATCAGGAACGCGAACCCGAACAGTCCGAACACGATACTCGGCGTGCTCCACAGCCCGTTCGTCGCGACCTCCACGACCTGCGTGAACCGGCCGCGCTCGGCGTACTCGGTGAGGAAGACGGCCGCGCCGACGCCGAGCGGGACCGCCAGCAGGACGGCCCCGATCACGAGCCAGAACGTGCCGACAATGGCGGGCAACACGCCTTGGAAATCGTTCAGCAGGGCCACGCCGTTCATCACGAACGGAACGGAGACCGGGAGCGCGACCGAAACGCCGAGGATCGTCGTCTCCGGACCGGTGCCGAGGCCGACGTCGACGCCGGTCAGCAGGCCGGGAACGCCCTGAACGACCACGTAGGCGACGAGGATACAGAGGAAGGCGACGATGGAGAGCGCGTTCAGGTAGACGAGCACGTACGCGCCCATGTGCCGCCCGCGGGCCCCGAAGCCGCCGTACGCCTTCGCGGACGCCCACCCGCCGTAGAGGGCCGCGAACAGCGTCGCCGCGGGGATGAGGAACTCGGCGGTGATCGCGGCCTGCTGTTCCCAGTCGAGCTCCCACGCCCACGCCGGGTCGATGACGCCGGTGAGGAAGACGAGCCCCGTCAGCACGAGGAGGGCGCCGAGGGGGAGCGTCGACCCGACGTCCTCGCGCGGGAGGACGGTGAGCGCGAACGCGACGGCGCCCACGGCGACCCCGGCGACGACGCCGACCCCGGTGCCGAGGCCGAGCGTCTGGCTCGCGACGCTCCCGCCGATCAGGACCCACGGGACCGCGGCGCCGAAGCCGGCCACGAGGCCGGCGCTCGGGTCGGGGTCGGTCTCAACGTAGCCGAGCCGCGAGCCGGCGCCGAAGGCGATCACCGCGACGCCGAGCGCGGTCAGGAGGCCGCCGAGCAGCGTGACGGTCCCGACGCCGAACAGCGAGCCGGTGAGGCTGACGCGCTCGAACAGCGCCGTGACGGCGAGCGCGAACAGCACCGCCGAGAGCCCGACGGCCACGCCGGCGACGGCGTCCGTCTCCGTGGTCTCCGACTCGACCAGCTTCGCGTCCGTTTCGCTCGCCCCGGCCATCAGACCTCACCCCCGAGCCGCTTGTGCATCCGCCACTCGATGTACTGCGCCCCGATCGAGATGACGAGGACGGTGACGAACAGGATGACGCCCGCGACGAACAGCGCGTCCATCTGGAGCCCGTCGGCCTCGCCGTAGTTCCGCGCGATGATCGAGGTCAGGGTCTCCTGGCCGTAGAAGACGTTGACCAGCGGATCCGTCAGTCGCGGCACGCCGCGGAGCATCACGGTCGCGGCCATCGTCTCGCCGATGGCCCGGCCGACGCCGAGCAGGACCGCCGCGGAGACCCCCGAGAACGCCGCCGGCAGGGTGATCGAGGTCATCGTCTGCCAGTCGGTCGTCCCCATCGCCAGCGACCCGCTCTTCATCGACTCGGGGACGCTGCTCAGCGCGTCCTCCGCGACCGAGACGACGGTCGGGAGCGCCATCAGGCCGACGACGATCCCGACGAACAGGTACGACCCCTGCCCGGTCGTCTGGAACTGGTCCGAGGCCCACGGGCCGAGCACGGTGAAGCCGATGAACCCGTAGACGATCGACGGGATGCCCGCGAGGATCTCGACGCCGGGTTTGACGACCTCGCGGACGGTGGCCGGAGCGATCTCCGAGAGGAACAGCGCCGCGGAGACGCCGAGCGGCGCGGCGACGGCCGACGCGATGAGCGTCACCATCACCGTGCCGTGGATCATCGGGACCATCGAGTAGCGGATCGGCGGCGAGACCGCGTCCCAGTTCGGCTGGATGAACATCCGGAGCCCGGGGACGGAGACACCGAACACCGTCGCGCTCTCGTACCGGATCACCGGGATCGACTCCCGGAAGATGAACACGATGATCAGTCCGAGGATGAGGATCGTCGAGGCCGTCATCATCAGCGCGATGGTGTACGCCGTCTCCTCCTGGTACCGGACCCACCCGATCGCCGACGAGCCGAGGAAGGCGACGAAGGGGAGGACGGTCCAGTTCGAGACGGCGAGGAACCCGACGAGCGCGCCGAGGAGCGACACCGCCATCACCGAGATGATCGCCAGCGCGGCCGTCTCGGTCTCGTCGGCGAACCGTTTGGTCCGCCGGACCTGTTCGCCGATCGCACCGCGGATCCGTCCGTCTCGGGAGTCTGTTACCTGTGCCATGGGGTTGGTATGAGTGGCATGTGTGTTCCGTATGTCGTAGAAACGTCGTTCGCGTCGAGGGCGGGTTCCGAACGCCGCGGGGGAGCAGGCGTCCGAGGGGAAGTGCCCCCTCGGGGAGCGCGGCGGATCCCGACGGCGCGCGACCGAACTCCCTCCGCGCTAGGGCATCAGGAGGTCTTCCGTGGCGACGGACGAGACCTTCTCTTTCATCGCCTCGAGGTCGCTGGTCGGGAGCGGGATGTAGTTGCTCCCCTCGACGAAGACGGTCTGCCCGTACTCGTTGAGGAACATGTTGATGAACGCCGCCTCGCGCCGGTCGTACCCGCCGCCGTCGGGGTTGCTCTCCTCGATGAGGGTGTACATGTGGAGGTCACGGTTGAGCGGGTACTCGGAGTCGAAGATCGTGTTCTCCGCGTCTCGGCTGGTCTCGTACAGCGTGCCGTCGAAGTTGATGGCGATGGGCGTGACCTCCGGACCGGTGAACGCCAGCGCCATGTACGCGATGGCGCCCTCGTTCTGGGCGACCGCCTGCGCGACCTGCTGGTTCTGCCCGAAGCGCGTGTCGACGCCGGACATCGAGGCGTCGGCGCTGCCGAGCATGTTCAGGCGGAACGAGGTGTCGGTGCCGGACCCCTCGGCGCGGCCGATGGCGTAGATCTCCTGGTCGTAGTCGATCCCGTCGATCTGGTTCCAGTTGGTGATCTCGTCCTGGTAGATGCCGCGAATCTCCTCGCCGGTCAGCTGGCTAACGCCGGCGTCGACGACGTCGGAGCTGACGACGACCGGCTGGCCGTCGCGGCCGACGACGTTGTCGACCACCGTGTTCTGCGCCTTCTCCTCGCTCCAGTCCAGTTCGGCCGTGATCGGCCCGGAGGAGTTGCCGATGTCGACGAGCCCCTCGGTGACGGCCTCGCAGCCGGTCCCGGAGTGGCTCAGGCCGACCGTCGTCGGGAACGGCGGGGAGGAGCGCTGGTCGGTCGGCTCGAAGCCGAACTTCGAGGCGAAGTAGTCGGCGAGGAGCATGTCGTCCGCGCCGTCGGACGCGAGCTGCTCCCAGCCGGGCACCGAGCCCTCGTCGTTCGCACCCCAGTACTCGCCGTCGCTCGGCGGGGCGTTGGAGTTCCAGTACGAGCTCCCCGTGTTCGAGATCGGGTACACCGTCGAGGAGCCCTCGGCGTTGAGCAGCGCCGTGTTCGAACCCGAACCGCCACCGCTGCTGTCGGACATCGTGTTGCCGCCGCCGGAGCCCCCTCCGCTGCCGCCGGAGGCGTCGCCGCCGTCGGTGCTGCCCCCGCAGCCCGCCAATCCGGCGGTCCCGAGCGCCCCGGACGTGATGAGCACTTTCCGCCGCGACACGCCGCCGTCGACCCAGTTCCGGTCTGACATCGAGTAGTCACACGGACCAGCTCATTAAACTGTTTTATATTTCTGATATTTTCGAGTCGGTACTCGTAGCGAGTGCGCGGTACCGATATGTTGCGCTCCGGAGAACGATGTCTTCTATATAGAACGCAATATCGCTAAGTTGAGAACTATCCGTCAACGATCGGCTCTGACGGAAGGTATACACCGCCCTGTACAGAAGGGCGCGGTATGAGCCAACTCGCGCTCGGGGAGCGCCCCCTCGACGAGCTCGTCGACGCCGTCACGGAGCGGACGGACGAGGACCCGGAGTCGGTCCGTCGGTGGCTCGACCCGTTCACCGACGGCGGGACCGTCACCCCCGCGGCGGTCGAGGCGACCGTCACCGACGTGTCACAGATCATCGCGACCGCCGAGACGCGCGCCGACCTCGCGACGCGGGCCCGCGAGAGCGCGAGCGACGCGGTCGCCGACGCCCCCGACCTCGACGTCGTCGACGTCCGCGACAGGGAGTTCGACGAGCGGCTCGCGGACCTCCGCGAGGAAGTCCAGGCGCTCGGCGCGGCGCTCGGCGCGGCGACCGACGACCTCGACTCGCCGGTGCGCGTCTACCGGGCCGCCGTCGAGCTCCACGATATCACGACGGACGCACAGAACGTCGTCCGGACCGCTCACGACCTCGAAACCGAGCTCGAGGCGTTCGAGGCGTGGCTCGACTCCGCCGACCGACGGCACGACGGACTCGCCGCCGACGTCGACGCCGCCGCGGAGTCCGCCGAGTCCGTCGCGGAGACCGTCGCGTCCCTTCGGGAGGCGACCGATCCCGACCGAGCGCGACGGTTCGACGCCGCCGTCCAGACGCGGGTCCTCGACGTCGTCGTCGACGACCTCCGGGCGGAGGCGGCCGACCTCCGCGCGTGGGCCGAGCGCGACGGCGCCGACTTCCCGACGGACGTCGACGCCCGGATCGACGAGGTCGAGACCGAGGTGGCGGCGAGCGCCGAGGCGCTCGCCGACGGCCCGAGCCTCGACGGCGAGTTCGGCGACCGTCTCGACGAGCTCGACGCGGCGCTGTCCGACGTCGAGCCGCCAGTCGCGTGGGGGCTTGTCGACGAAACGGTCGCGGAGGCCCGGGCGTCGGCCTCGGCGGACGAGCCGGCGACGGGCCCGGCGGCGAGCGACGACACGGGGCCATCGGAGAGCGGACGGGCCGTCGACCGGAACGGCGCCCGATAGCCGCCGATGCGGACCGCACTCACCAGCCCCACCGAGGGCTCGCGACCGGTACGCGCGTCTCGCAGGCCTCGGGCCGCCGCCGCGGCCCTCTTGGTCCTCCTCGCGGGGTGCGGAGGGGTCGTCCCCGGCGGATCGCCCGCCGGCGACTCCGCCCCGCAACTCCAGTCACCGGCGGGCCCGTCGAACGCGACGCCGAACGAGAGCCTCGCGGACGCCGAGTTCCCGGCGGGGTTCTCCCGCTCCGGGGTCGACCTGACCGTCGCGCGCGAACGGTCCGTCGCGTTCCTCCGGACGGGGCCGGTGTCGGGCACCGCGCTCGAACGGTTCCGGGCCGGGGCGTACGCCGACTACCGGTACGAGGCGGACTCGAACCGGACCCGGTTCCGACTCGACGTCCACAACGGCTACGTCGACATCACCCGCAACGACGTGTACGTGGACGGCGGCGTTCGGTACGTCCGCAGCGCGCGGAACCGCCGGGCGTCGTTCGACGCCGAGAACGGGTCGGTGGCCGAGACCAGGCACCGGGCCGCCGACTCGATGTGGGCCGTCGCCTCGCGGATCCTGACCGTCGGCGACTTCCGCGCGGTCGACGCCGGCGGCGAGGGCGACGAGCGCCGCATCCGGTACGTCGCGACCGGGGTCGCGGTCCCGAACGCCACCGACGTCCGGGGGTCGCTGACCGTCGACGGCGACGGGGTCGTGCGGGAGGCGCGCCTCCTGTACGTCCGGGCCGGCGAGCGGAAGCGGTTCGAGTACGCGGTCAGCACCGGGGCCGGCGACGTGGCGCCGCCGCCCTGGCTCCCGGCGGCGCGCGCGGACGCGAGCCCCCCGGCGAGCGCGGAATCGCCTGCGGCGGCCGGGGCGACGGCGCCCGCGCTCGCGGCGGGGAGCCCGGCGCGGCGGGCCGACGGAGCGGCCGCCGGAGGGGGTCGGCGATGACTCGCCGTCGGGCGCTCGCCTGCGTCCTGTTGCTCGTCACCGCCGGGTGCGCGGGCCTCGGCGGCACCGCCGCCGACGTGACCGTCGAGAACGCGCAGGCGACCGAGTACCGGCTGACGGCGTACCTGATCGAGGAGCCGGTCGGCGCCGGCAACGTCACCTTCCGGGCGACGAACGAGACCGGCGCGCGGACGACGGTAGAGCGGTTGCGGTTCGAGACCGACGGCCCGTACTACAACGCCTCGCTGAGCGCCGAGTGGAACGCGACCGAGCGGCGCTTGGTCGTCTCGCCGGGCGAGACGCGGACCGCCACGTTCGACGCCTGGGAGCCCGGTACGGCGGTCGTGTACGTGTTCGAAGCGCCGGACGGGCGAGTGGTCCGGACCTCGTTCGCCGACTGTCCCCGCGACTCGCTGAGCCACACGTTCGTGTTCTCCGACGGCCCGGAGAACGGCTACCGGTCGACCTGCTCGTGACCGGACCGCACGACCGGAGGCGATCATTTAACTCGGTATCCGGACAACGGGTGACCGATGCCCTCCGCAACTCGCCGCACGTTCGTCGCCGGACTGTCGACGGCGCTCGTCGTCGCCGCCGCCGGGTGCGCCGGAAGTGGCTCCGACTCGGCTCCCGCCCACTGGGTGAGCGTCTACCTCGGAGAGCGCGAGGAGACTCATGACGTGACCGTCGCGATCACCGACGCGAGCGGCGCGACGCTGTTCGAGGAAGCGTATCGCCTCTCGGACGACAACGAGGCCGAGGAGGACGAGCCCATTCCCGGGTCGTCGGAGCCGGAGTCCGTCGTCGTGACCGTCGACGGCGTCAGATTCGAGCGGGACTGGCCGGGGGTCGAGCGGCCGGGACTTCCCTGCGGGGATCCGAACCGCAGCGGCGTCGAACTGTGGATCGAGTCCGCCTCCGACGGGACGCCCGCGTTGCGGTTGGAGACCGGGTGTCAACGCGTGGCAAACGAGTAGGCTGCGCCGACGATCGGTATATATATCCGTACATATGGCTCTTAGCGGCGTTTAATATCGTGTCCGTCGCACGGGCAGGTAATGGGTCGCTTCCACTCGGACGTCGAACCGCACCACCTCGACATCGACATCGACGAGTACGAGAACGCGTACGTCGTCGGTGACATCCACGAACGACTGATGCGACTCGCGAGCGAGCGGGTGCCGGACGACCGGTCCGGCGGCGACTCGGAGCCGCGGCGCGAGCCGAGCGTCGACCTCGACGGCGTATTCACCTCCGACACCGACGCGAACTGACGCGGCGGTCGTCCCGTACCTTTTCCATCCGGGCGCGTGTTCGGGTCGGCATGACGCGGATCTCGTCGCTCGTCGCCCGCTCGCTCACCGACTTCGTCGAGGGGTTGGCCGTCGCGATACCGCGGCTGCTCTCGGGGGTGGTGTTCCTCGCGCTGGCGTACGTGACGGTGAAGGTCGTCCTCGCGCTCGTTCGGGGGTCGATCGACCGGGTGTACATCGGTGACCGCGAACTCGTCGGCGACCTGATCGCCACGCTCGTGGCCATCTTCCTCTGGTTCGGCGTCGCGCTCACCTTCCTCAAGGTGCTCGGGATGGGCGACATCGCGGCGAGTCTGGGCACCGCCGTCGGCTTCATCGCCCTCGGGGTCTCGTACGCGCTCTCCGAGATGATCGAGGACACGGTGGCGGGCGTCTACCTCCTCCGCGACCCCGACTTCAACGTCGGCTATCGCGTCGAGGCGAAGGGCGTCACCGGCACCGTCGCCGCCATCGAGCTCCGGAAGACGCGGATCGACACGGACGCCGGCGACCGGATCGTGATGGCCAACCGCGAGATCGAGCCGCGCTGGACCCACGACGTGCCGGCGGCCGACGCGACGGGTGACGACGAGCCCTCGTCGGCGGACGGCTCAACCGCGTAACAACGCGCAGACGTGAGGACGGCGTTGGGGGTGATCGATCCCCGCGAGTCGAGATACCGACGGCTCGCGGACGTCGAACGGGCGAACGGGAACCGAAACGCGAAAAACGACCGGCCTACAGTTCGTCCTCGAAGTCTTCGAGGGCGAACACGGTGTCGGCGCCGCGGCGGTCGAGCGTCTCGTTGGCGAGGAGCCAGTAGACGACCGACAGCGCGCGCCGACCCTTGTTGTTCGTCGGGATGACGAGGTCGACGTTCGACAGCTGGTTGTTGGAGTCGCACATCGCGATCACCGGGATGCCGACGGTGATGGCCTCCTTGACGGCCTGCGCGTCGCCGATCGGGTCGGTGACCACGACGACGTCCGGCTCGATGTAGCCGGCGTAGTCGGGGTTCGTCAGCGTGCCCGGGATGAAGCGACCGGTGCGGGCGCGGGCGCCGATGGCGTCCGCGAACTTCTCGGCCGGGAACCGACCGTACTGCCGCGAGGACGTGACGAGGATCTGCTCGGGATTGTAGTTCTCGAGGAAGTCCGCGGCCGTGCGGATTCGCTCGTCGGTGAGGCTCACGTCGAGGACGTACAGCCCGTCGTCGCGGACGCGGTGGATGAACCGCTCCATGTCCTTCGTCTTCTGCTGGGTCCCGATGTGGACCCCCGCCGAGAGGTAGTCCTCGACGGGGATCAGCAGGTCGACGTCGTCGTCGGGCATGACGTCGTCGTCGAACGGGGAGGCGTCGTCGTCCTCCTCCTCGGTCTCCTCCGCGGCCGCGGCGGCGGCCTCGCTCTCGGCGTCGGCGGCTGCTTCGGGTTCGGCGTCGGCGGACGCCCCCTCGGCAGCCGCGTCGGCGGTCGGTTCCTCGGTCGTGTCGGCCTCCTCCTCGACCGCCGCGTCGACCGCCTCGGTCTCCGCGTCGTCGTCGAGTTCGACCGCGTCGTTGTCTTCGCTCATGCGTGGTGTCGGTCCGTCATACCGCGTCGTCCGCGATGCGGACCAGTTCGTTCAGCTTGGCCGTTCGCTCGCCGCCGACCGTGCCGGTCTTGATGTAGCCGGCGTCGGTCGCCACGGCGAGGTGTGCGATGGTCGTGTCCTCGGTCTCGCCCGAGCGGTGCGAGATGACCGTCTCGTACCCGTTGCGAGCGGCGAGCTCGACGGCGTCGAACGCGTCCGACAGCGTCCCGATCTGGTTCGGCTTGATCAGGATGCTGTTGGCCGCGCCCGCGTCGATCCCGTCTTCGAGCCGCTCGACGTTGGTGACGAACAGGTCGTCGCCGCAGATCAGCGTCCGGTCGCCGACCCGGTCGGTCAGCGTCGCGAACGCCTCGTAGTCGTTCTCGTCGAGCGGGTCCTCGACGTACGCGAGGTCGTACTCGTCGACGAGGCCGGCGACGTACTCGATCTGTTCGTCGGCCGACTTCGTCTCGTCGCCGTACACGTACGCCTCTCGGTCGTCGTCGTACAGCTCGGCGGCCGCCATGTCGAGGCCGAAGCGGATCTCGAATCCGACGTCGTCCTCGACGCGATCGACCGCCTCGTCGACGACCTCGAACGCCTCGGCGTCCGAGATGGGGGGCGCCCACGCCCCCTCGTCGCCCTTCGCCGCGGGCACGCCGCGCTCGTCGAGCACGTCCGCGACCGCCGCGTGGACCGCGGCGTTCGCGAAGACGGCCTCCGAGACGCTCGGCGCGCCCACGGGCGCCGCGAGGAACTCCTGAATGTGGGTCGCCTCCTTGGCGTGTTCCCCGCCGCCGACGACGTTGCCGAGCGGAACGGGGAAGTTCTCGCCGCGGAACGCGCCGCCCAGGTGCTGGTACAGCGGCGCGCCCAGCACGTCGGCGGCCGCCTTCGCCGCCGCCATCGAGACCGCGACCGCGCTGTTGGCGCCGATGGCCGAGAAGTCGTCCGTCCCGTCGGCGGCCCGCAGGGCGTTGTCGACCGCGCGCTGGTCGCCCGCGTAGACGCCCTCGAGGCGCGGCACCGCGTGCTCGCGGGCCTTCGCGATGGACTCGCTCGCGGGCAGTTCGATCGCCTCGTACTCGCCCGTCGAGGCCCCGCTTGGGGCCGCGCCCCGCCCGAAGCCGCCGGACTCGGTGAGCACGTCCGCCTCGACCGTCGCGTTTCCGCGCGAGTCGAGCACGCGGCGGAGCGAGACGCTCGTGATCCGCGTCATCAGCTCTCCCTCCGGACGGTGAACGGGAGCGCGCCCGCGTCGTACTCCTCGGCGGCGACGAGGATCGGCTCCGTCTGGTCCGTCTCGATCAGCACGGGCGCCCCGTAGGACACCTGTAGCGCTCGCGCACCGAGGATGCGTGCCTTCTCGTATCGATTGTATCGCTGTCCTGACATAGTTACTGGTACGGCGAGACGACGTCGACGAGGTCGCGGTGGCTGACCAGCATGCGCCGGCAGCAGTGCCGGTCGACCCCGAGGTCGTCGAGGACCTCGCCCGGGTCTTCGTCGCCCTCGCGAGCCCGCTCTTTGAACTCTTCCCAGTGTTCACCCACGACGTTGCCGCACGTGAAACACCGGACGGGGATCATCATGACTGGATCACCTCAGCGGTAGGACTTCTGGTAGCGAGCGCGCGCGCCGGGTCCGCCCCACTTCTTGGGTTCGGACTGGCGCACGTCGTTGACCAGTAGGGTGCGGTCGAAGTTCATGTACGCGTCGCGCAGCTCGGCGTCGCCGAGGTGCTGGACGAGTCCGCGGGCGATGGCGGTCCGCGTCGCGTCCGCCTGGCCGCTGAAGCCGCCACCCTGGACGTCGATGTCGATGTCGACGCCGTCGCGGAGCTCCTCGCCCGCGATGCGGAACGGCTCCAGCATCTTGAGCCGCGCCTGTTCCGGTTCGACCAGCTCGACTGGCTGGGAGTTGATTCGCACGCGACCCTCGCCCTCGCGCACGGTGGCGCGGGCGACGGCCGTCTTCTTCTTGCCTGAGGTGTTCGTTACCATGTGACGTTGGCTCCCAGAGACTCGGAGATGTCCCCGAGCGTGGTGAATTTGATGTTCGAGAGGCGGTCGAGCGAGGTGCCGTCGAGGACGACGCTCTCGACGTCCTCGTCGCGCTCGTAGGGGTTCCCGACGTACACGCGCACGTTCGAGAACGCCTCGCGGCCGTCCTCCGACTTGTACGGCAGCATGCCCCGGATGGCGCGCTTGAAGATCCGGTCGGGGCGCTTGGGGTAGTACGGCCCGCTGTCCGAGCCGAGCTCCGCGCGCTTGTGGTACGTCTCCATCGTCGCCTCCTCGTTGCCGGTGATGACGGCTCGCTCGGCGTTGACGACGGCGACGGTCTCCCCGGCGAGGACGCGCTGGGCGACCTCCGAGGAGACGCGACCGAGGATGCAGTCGCGGGCGTCGACGACGACGTCCGCGTCTATCTTCGCGAGACTCATCGGACCACCCGGACGTTGCTTCCTTCGGGGTTCTGTTCGATGAACTGTTCCAGCGTCACCGCCTCGCCGGTCTGATCGATCTTCGTCCGGGCGGTCCCGGAGAAGTCGACCGCGGCGACGGTGACGTTCGTTTCGAGCACACCGCTGCCCAGCACCTTGCCGGGGACGACGACCGTCTCGTCTTCCTGAGCGTACCGTTCGATGCGGCCCAGGTTGACCTCAGCGTGCGTGCGCCGTGGCTTCTCCAGTCGGTCGGCGACGTCCTGCCACACGTTGGCACCGGAGTCGCGCGAGACCGACTTCAGATCGGCGATGAGGTTCTGTAGTTTCGGATTCGTCTTGCTACTCATGGCTGTCCCTCCTGAACGGAGAGTTCGTGGAAAACGGAGTGCAGGGAGCAGGATTTGAACCTGCGGACCTCTACAGGACAGCGCCCTGAACGCTGCGCCGTTGGCCTGACTTGGCTATCCCTGCGTGCACTCCACCGTATTCCGGCTCCCTTCAAACCACTTTCGGTCCCGCCGTCCACCGCCTCGGCCGCGGGCGCTCCGGCGCTGGGAGCGGGGCCGCGGCTGGCGGCGGGGGCGACGGTCAGGGGGGTGGTTCGAAGGGCCGTCATTTCCTTATACTGCGACTTTCGTCTGTAGTTCGTCCGCGCGCGCCTCGATGGAGTCGATCGCGCGGAGCAGCAGTTCCTCGACGTCGAACGAGCCGTCCGTCTCGATGTGGAAGACGAACGCGCCCGGCACGTCCTCGACCGCGACCTCCTTCCCGGGGAACCGTTCCGAGAGGTCGTTGTCGAACTCGTCGGTGAGCTCGATGTCGCCCTCGGGCGTCTCGATGACGCCGCGGAGGATGTTCGGCTCGTCCTCGTCGAACTCGCCCCGGTCGCCCTCGACCGAGACGCGCTGGAGGTGGCGGTAGCCGACGGAGACGCCGCCCTGGTGTTTGGCGTGCTCCTTCCCGGTGTCTAACACCGCCGTCGCCTCGAACTCGAGGCGCTGGCCCTCCTTCAGCTCGATGATCGGAACGTTGTCGTCCGCGACCCCGACCAGCGGGTCGGCGCACTCGATGTCCCCGGAGTACGCGGTCGCCGGTCCCTCGACGTCGAGCGCGAGGGTGACCTCGTCGCCGAGTTCGAAGTCGTCGAGCGGCGTCGTCAGGGGGACGAGCCCCAGCCGAAGCCCGATCATCTCGTCGAACATGACCGAGGAGTTCTCGACGAACTGGACCGTGTCTATCGAGAACGTCGGGACGTCGGCGATCATCGCCCGGCGGATGCCGTTGGCGAACGCTGGCGTGAGCCCGCGGATAAGCACTCGCGCGCTGCGTTCGTCCCGTTCGACGTACTGGACGTCGAATTCGTCTTCGGTCATGTCAGACTCGCTTGTTCTTCGGCGCCTTCGTCCCGTCGTGCGGGATCGGCGTGACGTCCTCGATGCGACCGATCTCGACGCCCGCACGCGAGAGCGCGCGGATCGTCGCCTGCGCACCGGGACCGGTGGACTTGTTGAGGTTGCCGCCGGGGCCGCGCACGCGAACGTGGACGCCCTCCAGACCGGCGTCCTTCACGCGCTCGGCGACGACCTCCGCCATCTGCATGGCGGCGTACGGCGACGCCTCGTCGCGGTTCTGCTTCACCACGGTGCCGCCGGACGACTTGGCGATCGTCTCGGCGCCCGTCTCGTCGGTGACCGTGATGAGCGTGTTGTTGAACGACGCGTACACGTGGGCGATGCCCCACTTTCCGTCCTCGGATTCACTCATTAGTTGCTCTCCTGTGACTCCGCGCGCTCGGGGTGGAGATCGTCCGCGAGCGGGCTGTTCTCGTCGAAGGCGATGGCGCCTTCGTCGTCGACGTCCACCTTCACCGACGGGCGCGTGACGCGAGCGCCGTTGACGGTGATGTGGCCGTGGACGATGAACTGGCGGGCCTGCTGGGTCGAGGAGGCGAATCCCTGGCGGTAGACGACCGTCTGAAGCCGGCGCTCCAGTAAGTCGGTCACGTCGAGCGACAGGACCGTCGAGATGTCGTCGTTGTCGCCGAGGATGCCGATGCGGCGGAGCCGTGCGACGAACTCCGCGCCGGCGTCCTGGGCGGCGTCGACGTCGCCCTGCGCCTCGCCGAGCAGCCGTCGGGCCTCCCGGCGCATGTTACGCAGTTCGGACTGGGCGCGCCAGAACTCCTCTTTGTTCTTCAGACCGTACCGCGAGAGGAGGTCGGACTCCTCGGCGATGCGCTCGCCCTGGTACGGGTGGTTCGGCGTCTCGTAGCCCTTGGTGTTCTTTCCGGTGCTCATTCGTCGTCACCCTCCTCTTCGTCGGCCATCTCCTCGCGGATCTCCTCGACGTTGACCCCGATGGTCCCCTCCGAGCGACCCGTGGACTTGGTGCGCTGCCCGCGGACCTTCTGCCCGCGCTTGTGGCGCACGCCCTTGTACGATTCGATGATCTTCATCCGGTTGATGTCGTGACGGCGCTTCTCGCTGACGTCGGTGCCGACGAGGTGCGTCGTCTCTCCGGTGAAGAAGTCGTTCTGTCGGTTCGTCATCCACGACGGGACGTGGTCTTCGAGGTTCTCGGCGATGTCGACCACCGCGTCGATGTCATCCTCGTCGAGGAGCCCGAACGTGGCGTTTCGGTCCACGTCGGCCTTCTCGGCGACCAGCCGCGCCGTGCGCGTGCCGATGCCGTCGAGTTCGGACAGGCTTCGCTCGACCGTCTTCGTCCCGTCGAGGTCCGCGCCCCCGATCCGAACGAAGTACTGGAGGTCTTCCTCCTCCTCCGGCGAGTCGTCCTGTGATTCTTCCGTGCTCATGTGTTGGTTGTGGTGAGCCCTACCGGCGCGAATCCGGCGGTACTCGTCCGTTCGAGCGTTGCGGCGGGGATTCGAACCCCGGAGGCAGTGACGCCACAGAGTTAGCAACCCTGCGCCTTGGGCCAGGCTTGGCTACCGCAACCCGCGTTGTATCATCGCCCTCTTGGACTCGGGGCCCGACGCCCCTACAGTTCGTGCGTTCGTTACCTCCCGCTTTCGGTACTTAAACATCACGAAACGGTCGGGGTGCTGTGGGGGTCTCGCACGGTCGTCGCGTCGGGAGTATCGAGGGGCGACGAGGTCGCGAAGGACGCGTAGAATCCGTCGAGACGGCGCTGTTGGAGCCCTGTTTTTCAGATGTTTTCCCGTCTGAAACGGCCGATCGGTGAGTTGTGCTTCTTGATCGATCGCGGGAGTGAGTATCGCAGATCGGCGGTGGCGGGAGCGTATTTAAAAGGCGATGAACGACGGCGACGAGCGCTTATAAATGGCAGGCGGTGGCGCGCCTGCGAGCGGCCGCCCTCGGCGGCCGCGAGCCAGCCCGCGAGGGAGTCAGTCGCCGGAGCGAAGCGGAGGCGACTGACGAGGTTGGGGAGGCGTGAGGTGCCGTGCGGGGCGGGACTCAAAGGGGCAGTCGCGAGGCGGCCGCAGGCGACGTAAGCACCGCAGCGAAGGAGCGCCAGCGACTGAGCGAGGAGCACAGCGAGCGTGCGTCCGCCTCGCGACTGGGGCTTTGGAGGTACTCACCGCAGTAGCGTCAATCACTTATAAACAGCCGACAGCAACACCGCAATCTGAATTATAAACGACCGCTCTCAAGACGTACTACACTCACTCCCGAAATCGCTCGTCGCTACGTCTGTGTTGACCGAGACCGGGTAGAACGTGTCTGTCTCAGAGGGTTTCACCAGAGCCATCGAGGCGCACCGCCCGTTTCCGTGAGGCGTACTGTTTAGTGGATCCCGCGGGAGAGTCCGACCATGAAGGCCGTTCAGTTCGCCGACCACGGCGACCGCGACGTGATCGAGTACGGCGAGTTCCCCGACCCCGAGCCGGACCGCGGCGAGGTGCTCGTCGACGTCAAGGCCGGCGCGTTGAACCACCTCGATATCTGGACCCGACGCGGGATGCCCGGCATCGACTTGGAGATGCCGCACGTCCCGGGCAGCGACGCGGCCGGCGTCGTCGAGGCCGTCGGTGAGGGCGTGACGCGGTTCGAGCCCGGCGACCGCGTCGCCGTGAGCGCGGGCGTCTCCTGCGGCGAGTGCGAGTTCTGTCGCAACGGCGAGGAGTCGCTGTGCGTCTCCTTCCACATCATCGGCGAACACGTCCGCGGCGTTCACGCCGAGAAGGCGACGGTCCCGGCGGCGAACCTCGTTCCGGTCCCGGACGGCGTCGACTGGGAGGTCGCCGGCTCCGCCTCGCTCGTCTTCCAGACCGCGTGGCGAATGCTCCACACGCGCGCCGAAATCGAGGCGAGCGAGAAGGTCCTCGTCTTGGGCGCCTCGGGCGGCGTCGGCCACGCGGCCGTCCAGATCGCCGACCACGCGGGCTGTGAGGTGTACGCGACCGCCTCCACCGAGGAGAAGCTCTCGCACGCCGAGGAGTGCGGCGCCGATCACGTCATCGACTACGAGGCGAACGACTTCGCGGACGAGATCGACGAACTCACCGGCAAACGCGGCGTCGACGTCGTCGTCGACCACGTCGGCGAGGCCACCTACCCCGACTCGCTGAAGTCGATGGCGAAGGGCGGCCGGCTCGTCACCTGCGGCGCGACGACGGGCGGGAATCCGGGCGCCGGTCTCAACCGCATCTTCTGGAACCAGCTGTCGGTGCTCGGGTCGACGATGGCGACGCCCGGCGAGGTCGACGACGTACTCGAACTCGTCTGGGACGGCACCTTCGAGCCCCGCGTTCGCGAGGTCCTCCCGATGAGCGAGGCGGCGCGCGCACACGAGATGATAGAGAACCGTGAGGGCTTTGGCAAAGTGGTGGTAAAACCGGACAGTGAGCTCTGAGACCGACGCGACCGACGCGGACGCGACCGACGCGGACGGCACCACCGACGGCGGCTACGTCCACGTTCCGGATGCCGACGGCGGCGAGGGCGACGAGCCCGTCGGCCTCGGGTCGTCGACGGCCGACGACCCTTCCGCCGACGGCTTCGGTCGCAAGGGGTGGGCGCTGACGGCGGCGATCTTCACCTGCGCCCTCGTCATCCCGGGGATCATCTACGTCTACCCGTACGCGGCGGGCTGGTTCGGCCTCCCCTTCTTCGCGACGTACCTCGCGCTCCCGCTCGTCCCCGCGCTCCTGCTCGGCCTCGTCGCCGTGTGGTCGATGACGGCCGCGACGACGGACGGCGAGGCGTGAGCGAGTCGACGCCCGACGCGACCCGGACTGTCGACGCCCGACGCGACCGAACGACAACCGTTTTGAACGACACCCGCGCAGTGACGATATGTTGATCACCGTCTCCGGCCCGCCCGGCAGCGGGAAGAGCACCAACGCCGCGCAGCTCGCTGACGCGCTCGGTCTCGGGCACGTCTCCGGCGGCGACATCTTCCGCGAGATGGCGGCCGAACGCGACATGACGCCCGTCGAGTTCAACGAGTTCGCCGAGGAGGACCCCCAGATCGACCGCGACCTCGACCGTCGGCTCCGCGAGATCGCCGTCGACCGCGACGATGTCGTCCTCGAGTCGCGGCTCGCCGGGTGGCTCGCGGCCGACCACGCCGACTTCCGGTTCTGGTTCGACGCGCCGCTTTCGGTCCGCGCGGAGCGGATCGCGGAGCGCGAGGCGAAGCCGGTCGACCGCGCGCGAACGGAGACGGAGCGCCGCGAGGCCTCAGAACGCAAGCGGTACGAGGAGTACTACAACATCGACATCGAGGACCTCTCGATCTACGACGCCGCGTACAACACCGCCCGCTGGGGGCCCGAGCGCTTCCTCGACGTCCTCGTCGCGACCGTCGAGGCGTACGACCCCGCGGACGACGAGGGGAAGTCCCCGGTCGAGGGCGTCGTGTACGACTTCTGAACCGCCCGCCACCGCACCACCCATGACAGACGCCTCCGACGCCGACGCCGACGAACGCGCCGACGGCGAGGACCCCCTCAGAGCCCCGCCCGAGGAGCGGTCGGTGTCGGAGCTGCTCCGGTTCGGCGTCGTCAACCTCGACAAGCCAGCCGGCCCCTCCTCGCACCAGGTGTCGGCGTGGGTGCGCGACGCGGTCGACGAGACGCTCGCGGCGCTCGACCCCGAGGGCCCCCCCACCGGCGGCGTCGCGCACTCCGGCACCTTGGATCCGAAGGTCACCGGCTGTCTCCCCACGCTGACCGGGGACGCGACGCGCATGGCGCAGGTGTTTCTGGAGGGTACCAAGGAGTACGTCGCGGTGCTGGAGCTCCACGGGTCGCCCCCGGCGGACTTCCGGGACGTCGTCGCGGAGTTCGAGAGCGAGATCTACCAGAAGCCGCCGCGGAAGAGCGCCGTCAGCCGCCGGCTCCGCACGCGGACGGTTCACGACCTCGACGTGCTGGCGGTCGACGACCGGAAGGCCCTCCTCCGGGTCCGATGCGAGTCGGGAACGTACGTGCGGAAGCTGTGCCACGACATCGGGCTCGCGGCGGGCGTCGGCGCGCACATGGGGCACCTCCGGCGCACCGCCACCGACCCGTTCGACGACCGCGACCTCCGCACGCTTCAGGACTTGGTGGACGCGCTCGCGTGGGCCGAGGACGGCGACGACGCGCTCCTCCGCGAGGTGGTCCGTCCCGCCGAGGACGCCCTGACACACCTCCCGGCCGTGAGGATCGCACCGTCGGCCGCGCGCAACGTCGCGACCGGTGCGCCCGTGTACGCGCCCGGCGTGATCGACGTCGACGACGCCGCTCGGCCGGACCGCACCGGCGACGGGGATCCCCCCCTCATCGCGTGTTTCACCCCCGACGGCACCGCGGTCTGTCTCGGGCGAGTCGTCGGCGATCCGGACGCCGACAGCGGGGTCGTCGTCGACTTAGAGCGCGTTCTTTTATAACTCCACTACCCTCGAACCCGGGTATGGACGAGTCTGACGCGGACGGGGACGAGGGCGGCCGAATAGCACTCGGGAGCGCGAGCGCGGGGCCGGGGACGCTCGACCGCGGCCGGCTCCCGGTCGCGGACCTCCCGACCGGGGGCTCGGAGGCGCTGCCGGTCGCGGTCGCGAACGGCGCCGGCGACGGGCCGACGCTGTGGCTCACGGGCGGCGTCCACGGCGACGAGGCGACGGGCGTCGCGGTCGTTCAGGACGCGGTCGCGGCCCTCGGCGACCGCCTCGCCGACCTCGCGGGCGCGGTCGTCGCGGTGCCCGTGGTCTCCCCGGCCGGACTGCGCCGGAACGCGAGGGAGACGTACTACGCCGACGAGGACCCGAACCGCCACTTCCCGGACGCCGACGCGGAGTCGGCCCGCCCGCCGAAGCTCCAGGAGCGGATCGACGCCCGGCTGTACGCCGCGATCACGGGTGACCCTCCGAGCGACGCGGGCGAGTTCGCCGTCGAGACGGTCGGGACGAACGCGGCCGCGGACGCGCTGATCGACTGTCACACCGCGGGCGTCGGCAGCGACCCCTTCGTCATCCGCGACCGCGTCCTCCACGGCGACCGCCGGAGCGCGTCCGAGGCGACCGCGCTCTCTGAGGAGCTCGGCCGGCTGGTCGACGCGTTCGGCCTCCCGGTCGTCCGGGAGTACCCCGCGGCCGAGTACGTCGAGGAAAACCTCCAGCGGTCGACCGCCGGCGCCGTGCTCAACGAGGCGGGTATCCCGGCGTTCACGGCGGAGTTAGGCGCGCACAGCGTCGTCGACGACGCGCACCTCGACGCGGGCGTCGCGGGCGCGTTCGGCGTCGCGGTCGAGATGGGCCTGCTGGCCGCCGGCGACGTGCCCGCGTCGGTCGACGAGTCCGGCGTCGGCGTCGATCCCGCGCCCGTCGAGTTTCCCGTGCGGCGCTTCCGGAGCGCGACGACGGACGCCGCCGGACTCGTCCGGCACCGCGTCGCGGCCGGCGACGCGTTCGCCGAGGGCGACGCCCTCGCTGACGTGGTCGACGCCGCGGGCACGGAGCGCGCGACGGTCCGCGCCGACGCGGACGGCTACGTCCTCGGCCGCTGCGAGGGGCTCGCCGTCTACGAGGGCGACCCGATCGGCAGCCTCGCGGTCCGGGACGACGGCGACCTCGTGGTCCCGCGGGACGCCGGCGAGGAGTGAAGCGAAGTCCTTAATTACCGGACCGTCGTTTCTCGTCGTGTAGTCAGGGACCGTGGGGTAGTGGTATCCTATGCGGATGGGGTCCGTATGACCTGAGTTCGACTCTCAGCGGTCCCATCAGATTCTTTACAGATTGCCATTATCGGCAGTCTCAACGCCTTCTAACGCCCGAAAACCGCATTCGGGGGGTGCGCTATGAACCGCCAAATCGGCGGTTCCGACGAAACCGCGCAGTGCCGGTACTGTGACGGTCACGTTTCTGATAGGTTCCGGGCTGTCTTCGGTGATGAGGACGACGTCGCACACCGCTGCTTAGGGTGCGACTGCTTCCGACGGATCAGCCGCGGCAGCGCCGCCGGCGTCGATGTCGATCTGGTCGATCCCGCGGAGGACCCGAACCGCAACCGTGGACAGCGTGTCGGCGCCGCCCTGCGCGCCGACGGAGGTAGCCTATGAGCCGTCCCGACAGCCAGCCGTGGTACTCGGGGGCGCATCGGGCGCTCGAACCCGACGTCGGTCCAGTCGACGAACACGCCCTTTGCGAGTGCGGGCACTGCGACCGCAAACAGCGCTACCGGCTGCCCTGGCCCGAGGTCGGAGGTGACGTCGCGTACTGCGGGTATCACGTCGCCCGGTACCGACATCACAACCGCGAGCTCTGGGAGCGTATCCGTAGCCTCGACGACGTTGAGGACCCCGATGCCTACGCCGTCGTCGGCGATCGTTTCCTGACGCTCGACGAGGTCCCCGAGGAGATCTCCGTCGACGGCAAGAGGATGCGCCGCGTCGCGCTCGGCGTCGACGGCTGGGCCCTGTTCGACAGCGCCGAGCCCGATAACGACGGGGAAGTCCGGTTCGTGACCGTCGATCGGAGCCTCGAACCCCGGGAGTCGGTGGAGATCAGCCGATCATCCGCCGGCGAGTTCCTGAACTGGTTCCGTGAACACGAGGGCGTTCACGACCTCGACCCGGATGCTCGTCGCGCGCTCTACGGAGGTGAGCCGCGCGATGTCTGAGCTATCTGCCTGCCGGAACTGTCACCGGGTGTTTGCTTACACGTACAAGAATCGCCCCGAGGAATGCCCTGACTGCGGGCACGACGGAACTGACACCGCCGGTGCTGGATGGACTCGGGGGATAGATCGATGACTGGCCCGAGTGGTGAATCCGACGAAGAGATCGATCGCTGTCTCGATCTGTTCGCCGGCCTCGGTGGGTTCTCACAGGCGTTCGAGGACTCGGAGCGGTGGGAAGTGACCACCGTCGAGATCGAGGAGCGGTTCGACCCCGACATCTGCGCCGACGTTTTCGAGATGCGGCCGAGTGACTTCGACCGCGAGTTTGACGTCGTCCTCGCGTCACCGCCCTGTACGTACTTCTCGACGATTCGGAACGTGACGAAAGGCGGTGATCCGGCGTGGGATGGGAACGACCCCGCCACCGACGACAGCCGCGACGCGCTCGCGCTCGTCGACCACACACGCGGCCTAATTCGCGGCCTCTCGCCCGAGTATTGGTTCATCGAGAACCCACGCGGGATGCTGCGAAAACGCTGGCGGCAGCCGAAGGCGACGGTCTGGTACTGCCAGTACGGCCACGACTCCGCCAAGCCGACCGACCTGTGGGGCGAGCATCCGCCAATGGAATACCGCCGGTGTTGGTACGGAAACGACGCCTGCGGCCACGCTCGGACGCAGTCGTACAAGGAACACGGGGGCGGGAGCGACAACCGTCAGGGACTCCTAACCGAGACAGACGCTGCGGAGCGGTCAAAAGTCCCCTACCAGCTCTCGGAGTCGATCCGGGACGCGTGCGAGCGTGCCCTCGATGGCGATGTCGCCGAACAGTCGACGTTCGAGGAGGTGACGCCGGCCGATGACTGACGACGCTGCTCAATTAGGTGACGGCGTTGATCGAGGAGAGGCGTCGTCAGTCGTGTTCGACCGCTGGGTGGGGAAGGCGGCCGAGAACATCGACGAGTGGGGTCACCAAGACGAGGAGACGCTGCTCCTCGCGATTCAAGAAGAGCTTGGGGAGCTGACGCAGGCACACCTGGAAGCACGCGCCGAGGGTGGCGATCCTGCTCGCGTCGACGAGGAACTCGACGATCTCGGTGCGCTGCTTCTCCAGTTCCATGAGGTTCGGGAGGTGACGCAGCTTGCCGAGTGAGCAGCACACCGACGAGACCCTTCACGTCGACGACGATCTCGGTCTCTGGGTCCCGCCGGAACTCCGCGAATTCGACAAGCAAATCGTCTTCCGAACACCGAAGGGAACGATCCAACACTTCGGCTCCGAGCCTCTCGACGGCTACTACGGCCTGATCGACGAGTCGGCGTTCGGCGAGGAAGACGAACTCCGCGACTGTCGGAACCCGGAACTCGCGCCGGACCGCGTTTCGATCAAGTCGCAGGGAGAGGACCCGCAGGTGTTCGAGGTGAACGATGTCGCGTGATGGATCGTCTGAGGGGATTTATCGCCCTCTCCCACGTTTCCAAGATGGCTTCTCTGTAGTTCCTCTTCGATATTTCCTAGCGCCGAAGAAGCCGAGAGCAAACCAGACTCCTGCGACGATCAGTGCGAGTGCCAATGTCAGACCGGTTGCGGTCATAGAGCGCTTCCTGAACGCTTTGATGTTAAAGCAAGGGGGTGATCTCGGTGAGTAGTCACCTCGCTGCCGCGAAGCGGGCCGGGCACAACGCTGAGCATCACGTCCTCGACCGCGTCGACGCCCTCGAACCCACCTCCGGCGAGGAACACTGGGATGCCGTCGCCGAGAGCGCCGTCTGGCCCTCGGCGGAGCTACCGATGGCCGGGATCTGCGTCGTCGAGGCCGGCGTCCCGGTCGAGATCAAGAGCACGATGGTCGTCGGGACCGCCGCGCAGCGTCGCGGGCGCTTCAAACTGCGCGAACAGCAGCACGAGGCGCTCGTCGAGCGCCGCGGCGTTTACCTGTTCGTCGTCTGCGAGCCTCGCCCCGACCGCGTGCCGCTCGCGATGAAGATCGTCCCCGCCCGGAGCGTCGGCGGGCTGATCGACGCGAACGCGAGCTGGCGTGACGAACTCGACGGTCGCGGTCCGAAGACACAGCTCACCTGGACGAACGTCTTCGACCCCACAGAGGTCGAGTGATGCGGTCCGACAACCACGTCCTCCGCCGGCCGATCGCCCGGTGGGTCGGTGACCAGAAGGTGCCGGCGAATCCCGTCACGAAGGACGTCGTGGACGGCTCGGTCGGAACACCGCTGATCCCACGGCGGCGGATCGCCGGCGTCCACATCGGACGCGTCAGCTCGGAGATGGTCCCGGTCCGCGGGTATCGCGACGGCCGCTACGTCCTCGCGATCGCGCCGGAACACGCCTCCGTCGATGTGTTCGATCCGTCGGAGCGTGACCCGGGCGAGCCCGCCTTCGAGCCCACCGAGTCGTGGGTCCCGCTCGTCGCGGTGTTCACTGCCGGCGAGCGCGGTGCCGTGGTCGTTCCCCGGAAGGAGGTGGAGCTTTGAGCGACGACTACCTTGAACCCGGGCCGCAGGGCGACCTCGACGAGCTGCTGGGAGACGCCGAGCCTGTCACCGGTGACGAAGAGGATTCGATCGAGGGCGTCGTCGATTCCGACGAGGCGCGCGAGCTTCGCGACGCCGCCAGCGAAGGAACTCGGCAGGTCCATCCCAACAGTCCGGAGGCGACCGAGTACCAGACATTCGACGCCGAGGGGCCGATCGAGTGCGTCGAGCCGCGTGTTCACGCGTTCGGCGCCCACCTGCTGTTCTCGCAGCCCGACACGAGTCAGAACGGTCACCCCGGCTCGTTGTCGCCGTACGACGCGATCGTCTCGCAGTACGAACCCAGCATCGCCGACGATGTCGGGTCGTTCGTCTTCGACGGCGAGCTCTGGGAGATCAACCCGGACAAGACGAACTACTGGTCCGGAGGCATCGCTGCGCCGATGCGCCCCTACGAGACGTTCAACGAGTACCAGATCGCCGTCCGAGCGCAGGACGGCCTCGGTGAGCGGAAGGCGTCGTTCCAGTTCCGACCGTCGGTTCCGGACGCGCGAACCGCTGACGGCGAACGGATCGGGTCGATGCCGGAGTATCTCCCGTACGGCCTGCGCGTTCAAGCGAACTCCAGCAACTTAGAGCCGGACGAGGTGATCCCGTTGCTCCGGCGACTCGCGGAGGAGCTCGACATCAGTACGCACTACTTCCGCGACGAGTGCGTTCACGAGCACTCGAACGCCTACCAGATGGAGATGTACCTCCGCCTGGACCGCGGCGCCGGCGAGCAACACGTCGCCGGGCAGGGTGCCGTCCTCGACCAGCTCGCGCTCTTCGGTTCGAACAACCGCGGGAAGGGCGAGTACAAGTGGGACAATGAGAAGGTCGTCGGCCACCGCAACGCCGTCGCGCTCGACGAGTCGACCTGGAAGAAGCTCACGGAGAAGCCGAACGGCGTCGGGAAGCTGGTGAAGTACTACCACCCGGAGTTCGTTCGATCCGAGGAGACGTCGTCGGCCGATGACCCGCTCTCGGATCCGAAGCTCGAGCTCCAGTGGTCGAAGGACTACTCTGACCGAGCCTCGGTGCCCTGGAGCGAGGAGGGCGCGTTCGACGTAGAGGCGCTGCGGACAGAGCTCGACGAGTCGCTCGTGAACGTCCTCCTCTGGGCGGGACTCCCGACGCGCGCCGACCCACGCGTCTACACGGCGGATCACTACTTCGAGGCGACCGAGTCAGAGCGAGATCTCGACCTCGTGGACAACAAAATGCCCAGCGTCCGGGAGGGTGAAGAGCAGCAGGCGGTCGCGCACTTCGCTCGCGGCGACGCGACCGAGTCTGAGCGCTCCGTGCTGGCCGCGCTGACCGACGGCGGCGACGGCGCCCGCGTCGACGAGCTCGCCGAGCTGTCGGACACGTCTCGCTCGACCGTCTACCGCGCCGCCGAGAAGTTCGACGACCTCGTCGAGGTCGCGAACGCGAAGATGTCGTTCGAGGACAGCCTGATCCGCGAGAAGTTCCAGGACTTGCTCAACACCTTCGAGGACGTCACGGACTGGGTCGTCGGTGGCGTGCGTCAGCTCGCGTCGGCGGAGACGGAGATGATCGACCAAGACTCCGCGCTCGCACGCTGGGCTCGGCGCCACGGCATCTCGATCACCGAGTCCGTCGACGGGATGGTCGTCGATCTCGGCGGCCAGCCACTTTCCCGCGTCGAGCTTGTGAAGCTCATCCGCGCCGGCGTCGACGCCGCGGAGGATACGGGCTCGATAGCGTACCGGAAGTTCATCAGCGGCGAGTTCTCCTGGACGGAGAAGGAGAAGGGACGTCGGACGGGTCAGCGCCCGATCAACCGCAACGGGGACGTTCTCTTCTCGTCGAAGCTCCCCCGCTGACCACCGACAGTTGAGTGGCAACACTATCCTGCCCCCTGTTTCTTGTCGAAATAGTTACGTTTTGAGCGGTATCTGAGCCGATTTTGTTCTCGATCGCGGTCGCGATCGACCTCGATGTCGTCGCGAGCGCTGCGGCTGGTCAGGGTTCGATCCCACGGGCTGGGACGGACCCCTTAGGGAGTGTGCCTAAGGGCACCCCCTTCGGGGGAAAATACACAGCAACCGCTCTCAGAAGTTCCACCTGAAGCACTCGAAACAGGGGTTCGCCCCGCGCGAAAAATTGAGCCTACTCCAAACGCGCCCTTTCAGCAGTCACTCGTGTCTAGTCCAGTTTTTGAAGGATTCCACCGGCAGCGACACCGACGAGTCCGGTCGGGATACCGACTTGGAGGATGGGACTGACGAATCGACCGAGATCGACGTTACCACCACCGCCACCACCGCCACCACTCGCATCGCCCGAGCCGACCGCGGCGAACATGATGACCAGCGCGAGGCCGACCATCAGGTAGAAGCCCACGAACGACGCCGCTCCATTCGCGATCATCGCCTCCTTGGTCGAAGAGGCTTCAGCTGCGATTCGGCTCCCGGTCACCGTAGAGACGATCGATCCGAGCAGGAAAACCACGAACGTCGTTTGGAGAGCAACCAGCGCGACGAACGTCTGAGCAAGCGGGCCGACTTCTCCTGTCTCCGCGTTCATGAAGAACTGTTCGACTGCGTTGATGCTGATGTACCCCGAGAGTCCGAGGCCGATACCGACAACTGCGAACAATCCGATCGCCAGTCCGATCTTCTTTGGTAGTGACACATTCAGCAGTCTAATCCGTATTACATATTTCTTTTGACCTTTCTTTTCGCCCTACGGAAACGAACCGCTGTGAATGGTATTGGTCTCGAACGACTGGAAACGCTCACAGCGGCGCAGCACGTGCCGAGAAATGGGTGCTGTTCTGCGGACGCTGCTGCGCGGCCGCGAGCCGCTCCGCGAACAGGCCGCACAGAAACGCCACCGTCACCGCGACTTGAGCCCTCGGCTCGGAGAGACCGAGCAACACCGGCGTCATGAAGGCCGTCGCTATCAGCGCGACGCCGACCCACGTCGACGGGTGCGTGAGCGTCTCCCGCCAGTTCGACGGCGCCATGCTAGCCGAGCCTCCCGATCGTCTGCTCGATCACCCACTCGCCGACCACCGACCACACCGCGTCGACAGCCGTCGCCAGCTGCGAGGTTGCGGCGCCGACGTTCGGGTCGACCCACCCGAGCGCGATGGCGAGCCCGGCGCCGACGGCGACGACGATCGCGTAGCCGGCGGCCGAGCTGAACAAGTCGCCGACCACCTTCCCGATTTTGACGGCCTTGAACAGGTAGAAGCCCACCACGAGCAGCGTGGCGCCCATAAGAACCTGCTGGCCGGCGCCGAGCGCGGCGAGCGCTTCGAGGAGCCAGCTCATCAGTTCGACCCCTCGTCGTCACCGGAGCCGGAGCGGAACCGCCCGCCGATGATCACCTGCGGGCGGTCGTCGTCCGGGGAGTTGTTCGCGCGGTACTCACGCACCAGCTGGATGGCGGCGTAGCCGCCGATGAGGACCACGATGAGGAACGCCTGCGAGTTCACCAGCGCGCTCAACAGGTCCGTCTCGCCGAGGCCTTGGAGTGCGACGACGCCGGCGACCGCGACGATAGCGATCCACCGCGCAGTCGTGAACTCGTCGGCCTCTCGGAGGAGGAACAGCGAGCCGACCGCGATGCCGGCGACGGCGATGATCGCCCCCGCTTCCGAGCCGAGCGTGAACAGGCCGGCCTGTGCGGCCGCCACGGCGACCGCGGCGGCGACGGCGCCCGTGAGCAGTCGATTCTCCCCGACGCTCACCAGCGCGCTGCCGACGCCGGAGACGGCCGCCGACACGCCCGAGCCGATCGGCCCGCCGACCCGCGGGATATTCGAGATTAGGCCGTCGACGGCGCCGGCGATGTCGTCGACCGCGTCTCGCGAGCGAGCGGGTCGCGTCCCGGCGACGAACAGCATCCCCACGCTACCGAACAGCACGAGGAGCGTCGGGAGGTTTCCGGTCGTCACGGTCGCGAAGATACCCCCGCCGACCGTGTTCGGCGCGCTCACCGACGGCGCCTCGGTCGCTTCGATCGACACGAGGCCGACGTCGTCTCGGCTCACCTCGATCGCGGCCGGCTTTTTCGCGATCCCGAGCTGGTTACCCGCATCGTCCGTGACCGCGTACCAGGTGCCGTCAGTCCCCGCGACGTACTCGGCGGTCCACGCGTCGCCGACGACGCTCGCCGGCTCGACCACGAACTCGGGGTTCGACGCGTTCGCGCTCTCCGGCACGCGGACGCGCATACTGTTCCGCTCGGGCGTCACGCGGGCCGGGAGCGTGTTCAGTGTGAGCGCCGAGCCCGAGCTGGCGTTCGGCGCGTAGAAGCGCTGACTGCCGTCGCCGTAGAGTTCGACGTAGTCGCTCTCGGCGGAGTAGCTCTCGTTCGTGGCGTAGTGAACGAGGTTACCCTGCGGCGTCGAGCTGACGCCGAGCGAGCTCGTCGAGTCCCACGACTCGAGTCGGATGCGCGAGTTGAGGTCGAACCCGACCGGTGTCGCGCGGACGACGGAGATCTCCGCGTTCTCCGGCTTGAGTCGGGAGCCGACCGACCGCACTTCGACGGTCGTTCCCTTCGGGACCGGGTTTCCGGCGAGGTCCGAGACGGCGACGGTGAGCGTCGTCCCGGAGAGGTTCGACGCGGACTGCGGCACGCTCGACCAGGTGCCGGTCTCGTTCAGTCGGTACTCGAGCGACCGCATCGAGATGACGGTCCGAGCGTGCGGGATCGTCAGCACCGCGTCCGCTCGCTCCGTCGCGTACGTCTTCGAGATATTGTAGCGTTCGGAGAACGCCTCGCTCTCGTAGGTCACGGTGCGCGGCGATTCGATGTCGTGGCGGTACTCGAGTCCGACCTGCGGCTCGGGACCGGCGCCGGTGTACGACCCGTCTCCGACGTACACGGTAACGTTGTTCGTCCCCTCGCGGAGCCACGATGCGTTTGCGTTCAGCGAGACCGTCTCACCGTCAGCGAGGGTACCGCTGTAGGAGACGGTCTCACCGTTAACTTCCACGACGGGATCGCGCGTCTCGGTGACCTCGGTCCATGATGCCGCGACCTCGACTTCACCGACAGTCGACACGTCGAGCGTGTTGCTCCCGGTCGAGAGGTCGACCGACTCCGTGACCGTCTCGCCGTCGCTGAGGACGCCGGAGTGAGACACGGTTTGTCCGTCGACCGTGACCGACGGATCCTCTGTCGCCATGACCGCGGTCGCATCGATCGTCCACGACGGGAGCGGCCCGGCGGTCGTAGAGGCGTCGATCGAGTTACTCCCCGACGAGAGATCGCCGTTCGACGCCGAGAGCGTCGACGTCTGCCCGCTCGTGAGGATTCCGTTATATGCGACCTCGTCGGCCCCGTCCCCGTCGAGATCGAGGGCCGGATCTTCGGTTGCGGTCCGGTCCGTTTTTTCAACTGTAACATCTGTTTGACCGTTACTGGTAGAGATGTCGAGTGAAGACGCAGATGCTGGTATGTCGAGCGCATCCGATACGGTTTCACCCTCGCTTAACGACGACCACGAGACAGATTGACTACCTGTGCTTATAATCACATCCGTCGTTCCAACATGGTTCGTCCTTATTTCTGGGTAAGAACTCTGTTGACCATCGTAATGGAAATAATTGGAACTGGCCTCAGTTCCCGAACCCACCGTGTGTAGCAGTAGATTCGCAAAGTCTGATCCGCTGTATTCTGGAACAAATCCAAATGTGACTGTTTGGCCACCACCATTAAATTCGGAATCGAATTCAATCGTTTTTGTCCCGGTGCTGGTTATCTGAACGTTGCTTGCCACGAGCGTGCCTTCAGCGGATGTCGCGTCGGCAGTTTCTCCTTTAATCGCATACACGTCAATAGTCGTATCCGATCCACCATTAACTACGCCGACACCCAACTCTATGGAGGTTGTCGAATCCTTCACTCCCGGGACGGTAATGTCGCCAGGCGTGACCGTCCCCTGTCCGTTATTGTAGAATAGGAAGCTGTCACTCGCAGCATATTCATTATCTGGATATGGATCATACTCAACAGTGCCGGGGGCTGCTGTCACCGTGACACGCGGTTCCCCATTCGCAGGCCCTGTTGACTCGATATTCCCCGAAGTGAGTGAACGACTCGCCCCATCACCGAGACCAGTCCACGATTGATCGCCATTGCTCGTCGAGGTCGAGCCTTCAAGCGTCGCCGAGATATCCTCCGCCGGTTGGTTCCCGTCGACTGTCACGGTCCCGTCGCCGCTCCCCGAGCCGGACCATGACGAGCTTGTCTCGGCACCGGTGAGCGTCACCTCCTCGCTCCGCGGCGGAGCGGTCCCGCCGACATTCGCGGTTAGACTCTCCCCATTCGTGCGGACTGCCGAAGTCGAGTCGATCGCGGTGTTCTCTACGCCCGTCAAATTGATCGAGACGTTCTCGACCTGGTCCATCGACGAGAGCTGGTAGGAGTGACGCGTCCCGTCGATCGCCGGCGTGTCACGAATCACGAGCTCGCCGCCGAACGTGATCGTATTCGTCGAGAAGCCGCGCACCCAGAACGCGGCGGATTCGCCGCGAACGCGAACCGTCTCAGTGTAGGTTCCGCCGTCCTCGTGGGCGACTCTCGCGACCTCCGGCACCTCGCCGTACGCCTGTTTGAACCACTGGGTCGGAACCGACACCCAGCGACCCTCGTGCGTCCGCTCGTCGGTGAGGTTCAGCGCGGGCTCGCCGTTGACGGTCGTCGCTTCGACGCGCATCGTTTGCGCGCCGGCCGACGCTTGAACAGTCGGCCCACTATCGTCGGTGTGCGACCTCGGAACTACGTTCAGCGTCCCGAGCGTGTCGCGATCGACCGTGTTGACTTCCTGGATCGGATCCGTTTCCGGCGTCGTGATCGTGCCGTTGTTCGGTTCGACTTCGGGTTCGTCCGACGGTGCGAGCAGCATCGGCGCGGCCGCCGCTGCGAGCACGACGACGCCGATGAGTCCAACTACTTTCAGTTGCTCGTCGTCGAGCATCTCGCCGATATTCATGCCGACCTCCATCGCGTGGGGATAAGGGGGGTAGGCGTACGCGCGAGCGCGTAGTGTCGCCTGCCGGCCGGTTCGCCTCGATTTCGCGGAGTGATTGAATCTAGTTTCATTTGGCGCTCACCCTCCGAACTTCCGGCGAGATGATCCGGAGCTTCCCCGGAACCTTGTATCGACGAGGGAGATCGTCCCAGCCGAACTCGGTGTACTGACCCGACGTCCAGAACAGGCCGCGACCGAGCTTCCAGTCCGAGGTCATTTCCGTGTTCATCGGCGGCCGAACGCCGATGATCTCGTCGCTACCGGTGGGATTGTCGGTGCCGGAGAGGGTGACTCCCCAGCGCATCTTCTTGCGGATCATCCAGGAGATCTCCCTCGGCTTCTGGGTCAGCAGCACGAACGACAGCCCGTTCCGGCGGAAGTCGACGTACTGCTGACTGACGGCGTCGATTTTCGTCGAGAGACCTCCGTTATCGTTCGATGCGTGATGTTTGAACAGGTTGCTCGCCTCGTCGCAGACCCACGTCGTCCGCATCGAGCGCTTCTCGTTGACGTTGTGATGAACAAGCCAGCTGAACCACCAGTGGCTCGTCGGCGTCGTCTCCTTCTCGTCGAGCTCGGGGTCGTGTCGGGCCCGGTCGGCTTCCCAGACGCTCGTGTACTCGAGGGCCGGACACTCCGACGCCTCCTGAGTGATCCGCTCGCACCCCCGGAACTTCGGGTCTGGATAGACGACGTGAAAGGCTCCCGACATGAGGACGTTGTTGTTCAGGTCGTCTAGGTCCTCGTAGCGCTCTACCCGCCAGACGATGTCCTCGAGGTCGACTTCGATCGGCTCGAAGTCGGACTCGACGGAGCCAGACCCGTCTTCTGGCGGCGCGAGTCGGACGGTGTACTCGACGCCCTCCGGCAGGCAGACGATAGCCCACGGCGCGAATGGGAGCCACTCGGTCCGCTGCGGCGTCCCGCGCCACACGACCGCCTCGCCGTTGACTTCCATCCACCGCGCGATGAACGTCGAGACGCTCGTGGTCTTCCCGCGCCCCATCGGCCCGTGGATCAACGCGTCCGAGCCGCCGGTCGTCTCGAGGTCGCTGTCGTCGACGGACGTGTCCGGGTCGACCAGGTACTCGAACACCCCTTTGCGGGCGTCGCAGAGGCCGCTGAAGTCCTCGAAGTCGAGCCGGAACCCGTCCATATCCGACGTGTGGATAATCGCGTCGAGCATGGCTCGCGGGTGCCGGATCGCGCTGTGTGGCGGCGTCCCTTCGACGGGGTCCGCCGTCCGCTCCAACCGGTCGAGGAGCTTCGGGAACGGCGTCATTTCCATGTGCCGAACGAGGTTCTCACCGATGCTATGCCGCCGTCTGTCGTTTTTGACCTCTCGCGTCTTCTCGATGTTCGACGCCTCGAGGCCAGATAGCCACTCGTACAGGTACTCCGGGTCCTGGACGACGTCGAGCATCGAGTCGGTGGAGGTCACCGGGATGCCATCCGGAATGTTGGTTGAGTTACTCACGATAGGTTCCCTCCTGAGGAGGATTCGACCGTCCCGCTCGCCAGCTCCTCGGCGTTCGAGGAGGCCGTGCGGAGCGCACTGTTCCACGCGGGGAGGACATCCTCGGCGAGCATCGAGTCGAGTACCGTCGTCTGCTCGTTCGCGAGGGCGGTCCACCATTGACTCATCGGGTTACAGACCCGCGACGTGAAGTCGCGCGGGAGGTGTCCCGAGGCCGCGTACGCGACCTCGTCCGCCCACTCGACCGCGTCCGCCTGCGATTGTACTCCGCTCTCGCCGAACGGCTCTCGCAGCGCCTGGTGCTGGTCGACGACGCGCTGGTGGAGCCGCGGCCGCATCGCGATGAACCGCTGGCGGTCCACGTGTCGCACGCCGTCCTGTTCGTCGGTGAAGTCGTTCGACTGCGCGCGGATGACGTCGACCGCCTTCTGAAACGCCGGCGAGAGCACGTCCTGAATGATGCGCGTCCGCTCAGTCCGCGCCTCGGACGGCGACGGCGCCGTGTCGCCACACAGCCGCTCCCGCTTCGCGTGCGAGTCGAGACACGCCGCGACGGTCCACTGGTCGTTTATGAGGTCGGAGAACCAGCTGTCAGGGACGCGTCCGACCGAGATCGCGGCCGCGACGTGCGACCACACGAGCAGCTCGTGTCGAGTGCGGAACCCCGCTCGGAGTCGCGACCGCATGTCGCGTTGCTGGGCTCGGAGCGTCGGGAGCGCGGGGACGTGTGCCTTCTCCGCGCTCCGCGCGTCGTCTTCTCGAGCCATCGAGATGATCGACCCGAGCGGGTCCGGGGAACTCGCGGAGCTAATCGTCCGCCACCCCCGATTCGACATCGTTGTCGAAGTCCCACGGCGCCGCCGAGTCACCGTCGCCGTCGTCCGAGTCCGACCCCGACGACGCGTCGACGTCGTCGGCCATGTCCGTGCCGAACATGTCGTCCATCTTCTCGGCCATCTCCTTTCGCAGGGTCTGAACCGTGGACTGAGCGCGGTCGAGTGCCTGCCAGTCCATGTCCTGAATCTGCTTGTGGAGGTCCTCGAACGTCCGCCGGGCGACGTACTCCTGCCGCTCGGTCGCGACGGTCGCGCGAACGTCCGAGTAGTGGTACGGCGCCGGCTCGACGGCCATGTGACCGTCGACGGCCACGGTCCCGGCGATGAGTAGCGGGACGGCCGCGATCGCGACGCCGACCAGCTGCGCGCCGAAGATCGCCATGCCGCCCAAGTACCCCATCACGCCGCCGCCGACGGCGACGGCGAGGAACGACCAGTTGAGCCGCTTCGAGAGGTTCGACAGGCTCGCTTCAATCGCGCCGGGGAGCGCGCCGATGCCGTCACCCTCCGGCGGCTCCGTCAGCTCCGACTCGTCGACGTCCACGGTCAGCGACGGCGCGAACGAGAGGGTCGCCGGCGAGTGCGTAAGTACCTCGTCGCTGGTCGGGTCCACCTCGTACATCCGGTCGAGGTCGGAGTCGGCGTCGCCCTCGTCGACGGTCGTGAGGTCGCTTCGAGGCACGGCTGCCGGGTCGGCCCAGTACCGGGCGATCATCGGCAGGATGCCCTTCGCGGGCGCATAGAGCGTCCCGCCACGACTGACCACGGTCTTGATTCGGTTCGGAACGAGCCGGCTCGAGGCCGCCTCGTCGCCGGTCGGCGTGATCGCGTCGTCGTCGAGGCGCCGCTTGAAGAACCCCGCTTTCTCGGCGTCAGCGTCACGGAGCCCCAGCATCAGGATAAGCCCGATGAGACCGACGACGAGCCCGACGACGAACGGCGCGTTCGACAGCACCGCGGCGGTCGCGAACGTCGCGAACCCGGCGGTCCCGATGAATATCACCCCGGAGAGGATGACCCAGAACCCGAGGCTCTTCTGTGCGCCGATGACGATCCGGTTGAACACGTGGTCCGCGACCTGCCGGCTAACGAACAGCGAGATCAACGCGGGCAGGAGGATAATGACACCGGCCCATCGGAACAGGTCGCCCTCCGAATCGACGCTAAACGCCGGCGACTGCGCGAGCGGGTTGCTCTGGTGCTCGAACCGCCAGCGCGCTCCCTCGACGAGCTCGCCGTCGCGCTCGAGCCACATCGTGACCTGTTTGGTCTCGTCAAAGTGCGGGTGAAGCGCGATCTGCGACGCGTCGCGGCCTTTCTGGACGTTGATGTTAACACGCTGTATCTCCTGATTCGCCGCGTACGTCCGCTGTCGGCCGCTCGGTCCGGTCGTCGTCGCCTCGTTCCAATAGACGAGGACGACCTCGTACTCGCCCACAGCGTCGACGTACGCGCTCGTCTCGAACGTGAGTGTGTTCGTGCTCACCCGCGTCGACGGCGTCAGCGGCTTCGGCTGCGAGTTGATGAGCGACAGCGTCTGATATTTGACGAACGCGCCGCCTGTCCCGAGACTTCGCTCGGATTTGATCGTCACGGCCTCGGCGGTGCTCGGTGGGCGCGTCCCGCTGCGCCGCAGCTCCTCGATGTCGAACGGCCCCGGCTGTTCCCACGTCGCGTTCGCGCCGGTTTGCGCGGGTCCTGGAGCCTCCACGGCCGCCGTAGCGTCCGTCTGAGTACCCACGGCGGCAGCGGCCGGCACGAGCGCACTCGCGACGAGAAACGCGGCGGCCATGACGACCCAGCCGCGCCTCATCGCTCCCCCTCAACGACGTCGACTGCGGTCCGGAACTCGATGGATTCGTACCGGAACCGCAAGAACGCCCATATCAGGCAGTAGCCGAGCATGAACCCGGCGTACCCGGTAGTGAGCGTTTTCTCAAACCCACCGCCGGCTGTGATGAGTATCAGACCGAGTGCGAGCAGCATACACATCGCCCACCCCGCCAGGTGTACACCCCGTAGCGGTGGGAATAGGCTGCTCATGCGCTCACCTCGTCGTGGTCCTGGTCACCTCCGTCCGCGACCACCGACTTCGGCTGCCGGTCGCAATTCGCCTGGCGTTCGAGCTCCTCGAGGCCAACCGGCCGGAACCGCTCGTCGACGCGATCGTCGATCGGCGGCGCCGCTTCGAGTTCGTCGAGGCGCTCCCCACAGGTCGAGCAGTAGCGCTGCGACATCACGTCCACCCGCGAGTTACAATTGGGACATGCGTCGGCCGGAAGGGCCTCGTCTCGCAGGTAGAACAGCGACACTCCGGTGAGAATACCGGCGAGGACGACGCTGTTGGCGTCGGCGAAGAAGCCAAGCGCGGTCACTCCTGCGGCCCCAGCGTAGAGCGCGAGAGCCGCGCCTCGCGGCGCGTCGAGGAACCACTGCCGAATCGTCCGACGAGTGGAGAGTTTCATTCGCTCACCTCGCTGCTGTTCTCAGTGCTGCCGCCGTCCGCGACAGTCACCGGACTCGGCGTTCTAGTCGCCGGCTCAGCGGGCGAGTCCATCTTCCACGCGATCAGAAACGCGTGGTAAAAGGCGACCAGACTCGCGGCGACCAGGAGAAGCGCCGCTCCCTTCCCCATCGCGGTCGCCTGATACGCTGCCGACAGCGATTGTCCGGCGGCGGAAACACCCATCAGTCCGAGGCCGACCTGCGACAGCCAGTTCTTCACGAGTCCGGACGGTAGCAGGGCCGACGGACTACTGAGGCGCGGAATCGACATCAGTCGTCATCCTCCTCCGTGGCGAGCGTCGAGGCGCCCGCCCAGGCGAGAACCGCGACGACGCCGATCGCCGCCAGCTCCCCGCCAGTCAGTTGGAACCCCAGCGCGTCGAGCGCGACCACGCCGGTCGCACCGCCGATAAACCCGGACAGCGCTGTCGCCCCGATCTCCCAGACCGCCGGCCCGAACCACAGCCCGCCGACGAGCCCGCCGGCGCCGAGGACTCGGTCGGTCGTCGCTGCCCCGCGGAGCTTCCGGCCCGCCTTCTTCGGGTACATGAAGACGTACGCGAAGAGGTCGGTGTACTCCCCGAGAACGTACGCGAACCCCGCGATAACTATCCAGCCGAGAATCGCCTCGATACTCATCGCAGGCATCTACGCTCCCTCCGTTCGCCGCACTGTTCGATCGTCGATCGTCGTTCCGTGAGTGTGTTTCATGAATCGTCGAGTGAATCTTCGAGGTCGTCTCCAGCGTCCAGGACAAGCTTCGCGAGCAGGATGACGCCCGTCAAAAGGAGCGCCTGCGTCGCCCACTTCTCCGGGATCGCGAGCTTTTCGCTGACCGTGACACCGATAGATGAGATGAGGAACAACTGGTTGACGTTCCCCCACAGCCACAACGCGAGTCCGTCGACGAACGGGACGTTGAACACCGCCGCGACGGTCGCGAACAGGCCGCTTACTATCGCTGCCGGGCTTTTGAGTTGTGACATGGTTACGTTCCGAGCACCCCCGCGAGCCCCGGCACCGCGTCCGCGATGACGAGGATTATCCTCCGTGCGACCACGACGATGACGTAGACCACAACGACGAGCTCGCCGGCGACGATGATCGGCGCCAACGGCCCGCCGGCCGTCGCGAACGCCAGGCCCGCCTCGACGAGTCGATTGATGAGACCGAGGATCCCGGTCCCACCAGCGGCCGATCCCCCGATTATCGAGCCAACGTTGACGAGTTGCGTCCCGATGTACAGCGGGATATCGGCGAGACCGTACGTCCCTATCAGGCCGGGTGCCGAGCCCTGAAAGACGAACGTGAGCGTCTCGAGGAGCCTGAGAACGATGTTCTCGAGGCCCCGAATCAGCGGTGCGAGAATCGCTCCGAGGATGAACCCCTGCGGCGACTTCGACAATCGCTGAAGCGTCTCGGGAAGGGTGTAGCCGTCATCGCTCCCTCCAGACGAGGTCGATGCTTGCGACACGGTCACCCACCTCCTGTAGCTCTCGAGGCGATCTTCTGTCCGCCGACCGAGAGGACGTAGACGCTCCCGAGCACGATGCCGACGTTGACCGGGAGCGCGAGGATCCCAAACTGAGCGGAACTGAACTGAAACGCGGACGTGTAGGCGCCACCGACGGCGCCGATCGTCACGTCGAGCAGTCCACGTGCGTACTCGAACCCGATGCCGGTGCTGTTCGTCGGCTGATAGCTCCCTGCGATGAACGCCGCGAGTCCGCCGAATATCCGGTCGATAGCGTCCGTGATGGCGTCAACGATGTTCGTTACCCCCACCACCACGGTCGCGAGAATCGACGTCCCGATCGTCTGGCCGAGTCGGCCCCAATCCACCGGGTTCGCGACGTTCACGATTGGGATCCCGCCTGACGTGTCGCCGTTGATAAACGCCAGGAGGCCGTCGCCGGAGCTACTCACCGGCTCTCACCTCCCGACTCCGCGGCGACACGGAGGTCATTCGTCTTCGACCTCCTCTTCATCAGCCCCGATCACCGGGACGTCGAACGGGAGTCCCGGGAACAGGTTCCCGGTCTCCTCCTCGTTCAGGAATCGCGCGAGCAGTAGCAGGCTGCCAAGCGCGAGCGCGACTGTGAGCGGCAGCGCGAGGATGCCGGCAAGCGTCTGGCCGAACACCGCCGCTATCGAGTTCTCACTGATGCGCGCGCCGGCCTCGATCAACCCTGCCGGCGCGGTCAGAAGCCCATCGAACAGCGCGGCGATCGACTGACCAGCGCCCTCGAACGGCGCCGTCGCGAACGTCCTGATTGCGTTGATGATGTCGATGACCGCGATGAACGGCGACGAGATGAGCCCGAGAAGCGACGCTGTGAGGACTCTCGCCGCCGTCCCTCCATTGGAGAGGTACGTCGCGATGCCGTTGAGGGTGTCCACGCCGCCGCCGCTTCCGAGGTCTAGCGTCGCCATGCTACCCCTCGAGCCGATTCTTGACCGGGTCGAGGAAGCCGAGGACGTAGGCGCCCCCACCGATGACGACCGCGATCAGGCCGTTTCGCAGGCTGAACAGCCCGCCACCAACGCCGGCGAAGACGCCACCGCCGCCGCTCGTCTGGTTGACCGTCGTCCCGATCTCGATGTTCTCAGCCGATTCGCTGTCCGTGTCGCTCGCGTCCTCGGTAACGACGACGCGGTAGGAGCTGTATTCGGTCGCGTTGACTGCGAACTCCTGGCGAACGGTGTCGTTCGCCGTTGCGGAAATGGTCCCAGAGTCGACCTGCGTCGAGAGACCGTCCGAGATGCCGTAGACCGTGTAGTTGAGCGCGTCACCCGAGGAGTTGGTGACCTCGAGGTAGACGCTCTCGGTGTCGCCGTCGACCGTGACGGACTTGTCCGCGAGCTCCGTGCCCGACTGTGCCATCGCCGGGACTGCCATCGACGTGAGGACTGCGAGCGCCAGTAGCGCCGCGAGTCCCGTCTTCTTGATATTCATGCGCTACCTCCGTAGCCGCCGCTACTGCGAGTCTGTGTCATTGGATTTCGAAAATGTCCATTTCCGGCGGACACACCGTACTTCTCTGCCAATTCGACATCGAACGGATACCGCACCCGGAACCGTTCGAGGTACTCGGCGAACCGGTCGCTGACCGCCAGCCCGCGAGGGCCGTCGCTCACGGTTGCCGACCACCTCGGATTCTCTCAGTTATGTTGTCCATCGCTGTCTATCGGCCAATTCCGGCCGATAGACCGGCTGTAATGTCCCCCTCCGTTGAACCCTCGTCTCAAATGGGACAAAGTAACCTCTCGTCAATGTCAGAGGTACCTTTAAGAGACCCAGACAGTACGGCGCTGCTATGCAGAAGCTACAGAACCACGGCGGATCGGGTGTCGTGACGATCCCGCGCGACGACCTCGAAAAGGACGACCTCTTAGATGAGGGCGAGCTCCCGGACGAACAGCATCTCGATGTCGATCGGCTCGGGCGGCGGACCTACGTGGTCCGGATCCCCGAGGAGGGAGGCAACCTCCCGGAGCTAGCGCAGTGCGAGGTCGTCGAGCGGCTCGCCGCGAAGAGAGCGCTCGATCTCGGTGTTGGGCGGGGCGTGTCGCAGGCGGACTAATACAAGTCGAGGGGCAAAATCTACTATTGATTTTTTCGGTATAGATCAAGTAACTCAGTAATTCGCTCCCGCTTTTTTTCGGTGAGGTCGACACGATCGAGCCATGAATCAAGTACTCCCAGATCCCATCCGGCATCGAACTTTTCCTCACAGATGGTTCGATAATCTTGTTCCTCTTCTCTTGGTAATTCAAGAATTACTTTTGTAATGAGTAGTAGCAGCAGACTTACTGCGCGATCGTCACTTGACTCGGCAAATCGGTATGCCTCTTGCGCATCTTCAAATGCGGAATCTACGCTCCCTTGTACAATTTTTGATTCTACAGACGCTCGGAGAGCGTTATCATCTTTTGGACGTATAGATAACACCTGTTCGAAATCCTCAATTGCCGCACCGAAATTACCTGATTCTGCCCTCGCAGTTCCCCGCTTAAAGTAGATCTCGGCGTCGTCTCGGCCGCGTTCGATGGCTTTTGAGAAGTCTTCGGCAGCACCCTCGT